>OY969923.1:0-4102735 GCA_963704615.1 uncultured Acidimicrobiaceae bacterium
CTATCCGGCCAGATCTAGCACCCCCTTTGTCGATCAACTAGATACCACCTCCCACCACCGATACGGAACGGGTATGAGGATCTAAGGGCTCGATCTGCTCTGAACCAAACCAGCAGCACTAAAGGAGAGAACACCATGAGTTCACAGCCAGAATCCACCCACCGAATCGTCGTCGGAGTCGACGGATCGCCATCGTCGATGGCCGCATTGGAATGGGCTGCCAATCACGCTGGGCTCACCGGCGCTACCCTCGACGTCCTAATGACGTGGGAATGGCCAGCGAGCTACGGATGGTCGATTCCCATCCCCACCGGATACGACCCGGAACATGACAGCGAGAGGGCGCTGGGTGAAACCCTCAAGCCAGTGCGAGAAGGACACCCGGGCATCACCATCCAATCCAAGGTCATCGAGGGGCATCCCGCCCCCTTACTGGTAAAGGCGTCGGAAGGAGCGGACCTCCTCGTGGTCGGCAGTCGAGGCCACGGTGAGTTTGCCGGCATGTTGCTGGGATCGGTCAGTGAGCACTGTGTCACCAATGCCCACTGCCCAGTCCTGGTGCTACGCGATCGCTCATGACGGCCCAGACTATGCAGGCATGGACGGTGGATCGGCCCGGCCCCATTGACACCCGACCCCTGAGGCAGACAGAGCGATCCGTCCCCGCCGCAGGTCCCGGGCAGGTGCGGGTACACGTACGGGTTTGCGGAGTGTGCCGCACTGATCTCCACCTCGCCGAAGGTGACCTCACACCCAAGCACCCTCAGGTCATCCCGGGCCACGAGGTGGTTGGTCTCGTCGATGAACTGGGGACCGGCTGCGTGCGGTTCAACCTGGGAGATCGCATCGGGATTCCCTGGTTGGCCAGTTCCTGTGGAACCTGTCGGTTCTGTGTCGATGGTCGGGAGAATCTGTGTCTTGCGCCTCGGTTCACCGGATGGAATGTGGACGGAGGTTATGCCGAGTATGCAGTCGCGGACGAGGGATTCGCCTATCCCATCCCCGAATCGTTCAGCGACGAGGAAGCGGCGCCGCTCCTCTGCGCAGGCATCATCGGCTACCGGGCCCTTCGGCGTTCCCAACTTCCGCCGGGCGGCCGGCTCGGGATCTACGGGTTTGGTGGATCTGCCCACCTCACCGCTCAGATCGCCATTGCCGAAGGAGCTCGCGTCCATGTCATGACCCGGGCACCGGAGGCTCGCGAGCTCGCTCTCGAACTCGGTGTCGCCAGTGCCGGAGGCGCCGCCGACCCGCCACCCGAACCTCTCGATGCCGCCATCCTCTTCGCGCCGGTGGGATCGTTGGTACCCCCTGCCCTCGAAGCCCTCGATCGGGGCGGAACCCTGGCGATTGCCGGAATCCATCTAACGGATGTCCCCGTGCTCAGCTACGAGAACCATCTCTTCGAGGAGCGGTCGCTCTGCAGCGTGACCGCGAACACCCGGCACGATGGACATCAGTTCCTCGAGATCGCTGCCCGTATTCCATTGCGGGTATCCACTGTGGCCTATGGACTGGAGCAGGCCGACCAGGCGCTCGACGACTTGGCCCACGACCGGGTGAATGGAGCTGCCGTGCTGATCAACCGTTCCGGCTGATGACGGAATGCCAACCAGTACAGAATTGTCATCGGTAAGGACCGGCGTGACGTCGGCTGACAGCCCGAACTCGTGACCTTCGGCCCTGGTCCGTGGCGAGCCGGTCGAACAACCTGGACCGGTGGCCGATGGCAACGATCGCCAGGGAGTGGAAGGCAGGCCGAGGCGGAAGGGTCCGCACACCCCAGTCGCCGGCCACGGGCATAGTCTCCCGGTCGGTCGGGTTGCTGGGATCCCCCTTCGCCTCCACTGGACCTTCTTCCTGCTGATCGCCTTTGCGGTGGCAGTCGAGTGGAGTGAAGGCGAGCATACCGTAGAGACGGGACTCGTCTGGATCGTCGCCCTCTTCGCATCGGTCGTGGCCCACGAGGTGGCTCACTGCGTCGTCGCTCGTCGACGGGGCGCCCATGTGCTCGGGATCGTCCTCTTTCCCCTTGGGGGCTTGTCACAGGTTGACGCCATGCCAGAGGCGCCCGCTGACGAGCTGGCCGTGGCCGTTGTCGGACCTCTGTCCAGTCTTGGCATCGGAGTGATCCTCCTCACGGGTGGACTCCTGATCGGTTCCCGCGTCCGGCCACCGACCCTGTTCGCCGGCAGCTGGTGGGCGCGACTGGGCTGGCTCAACGTGCTTCTCGGGGCATTCAATCTCCTACCCGCTCTCCCCATGGATGGCGGAAGGGTGCTTCGCGCCGCATTGGCTCGACATCGAAGCAATCTGGAGGCGACCATTTTGGCCGGACGGCTGGCTCGGTACCTTGGGTTGGCCATGATCGTCATCGGGTTCCTCTACGACTTCTGGCTGATCCTGATCGGTCTCTTCGTGCTCATGGGCGCGAGAGCCGAGGAAGAAGCCGCCCGCCACCTGCCTAATGAGGCGGGCACGGCGCCGATCAGCTCATCGACGTGATTTGATGAGCCACCCCGGTCGGTCGCCAGGGTCATATTTGGGACCTTTGGCCCTGGATGGTCTTCGATGGATAGGGCATCCTGCCACCATGTGGGCAAACGAATTCTCCGCCGCTACGGCCCTCACCGAATCGGAGTGCTTCGAACGCTTGAGCCAGGTATCACTCGGTCGGATCGCCGTAAGCATCGATGCGCTGCCGGTGATCCTTCCGGTTCACTTCGTGCTCTCCGACGAGTCGGTGCTCTTCCCTACCGTTACCGGTTCGAAATTCGATGCCGCCACCACTGGCACCGTCATCGCCTTTCAGGCCGACGCCCAGGAGACCCTCGGCGGAGACTACTGGAGCGTGCTACTCCAGGGGATTGCCTCGTCGGTCGGCGACGTGCCAGGGGATGCCCAGGAGCGAGCCATACCGTTGGAACCTCGACCGGACTTGCACCGAAAGCTACACATGGTGCGGATCGAAGCGACCATTGTCAGCGGACGTAGCTTCCGAATCGCCGGTGAGGGGCCCTCCATAGAGCTTCCTGACGCCCCTCCTTTGTAGCGAACCCTCTCGGGCCGTCCGGTGCGTGGGACCACGGTCCTCCTATCCCTCCTTCACCACCGCGTACCAGATCCGATGGGCCACCCCCTCGAGCCCATCTCCCATCCGAGCACAGCGCCGATAGAGCTCACGGCGTCCAGTCACTTCCCGGATGTCGGAGACCTCGAGTAGCGCCGACATGGCCAGGCGATACACGTGCTCGATAGACCGTTGCCGGCCTACTGCTGCATCGGCGCACCCGGTAGCCCGATCCGGGTGGGACGAGAGTACGGAAAACGCCCCCACCAAGTCTCGAACACCGAGTGCGATGAGGTCAGCCATCTCGGCCATGGGCGCATCGGGGTCCATGTTCACGAGCTCTGATTCACGGATCAGGTTCTTGGCTGCGTTGAGGACCGCGTCCAGGCGCTCGGAGAGCTCGTAGATGTCCTCAGCGCTGATTGGCGTCACGAAGGCGACCCGCACCTGGGTCAACACCTCACGGCTGGCCAGGTCACCTTCATGGTCGACGGCGTGAACAATTGCGGCCTGGGAGCGATCCCCCTTCGACCATGCGCTGAACGCGTCCATGCCCCTGATCGTGATTTCCCCTTGGTGCGCCAACATCCCAAGGAGGTCGGGGGTCTTTGGCAGGAACCACCGTCTCATCCCAACCACCTCCACACGACGAAGAACAGAGCGGCCAACCCTCCACTTACGGGAAGCGTAACCAACCAGGCCAGTCCGATTTCGCCCGCCACGGCCCAGCGTACGTGGCGCCATCGTTCCCCAGACCCAACGCCCACCACGGCAGGTGCGACAACGTCGGTGGTGCTGACTGGAGCGCCAGCGAGCGAGGCGGCCAGAACAATGACACCCGACGAGCCCTGACTGACCATTCCGTCGAGGGACCGGATTCGGTAGATGCGCTTGCCGAGGGTGCGAACCACCTTCCAGCCGCCGAGCAGGGTGCCGAAGGTCAAGAGCAATGCCGACGAAAGGGCCACCCAGAAGGGGACAGCGAAGCGCGAAAGGTTCCCTCCGGCTACCAGTGCTGCGGTGATCAGCCCCATTGTTTTCTGAGCATCATTTGAGCCATGCGCAAAGGCCAGGCCAGCGGAGGCCACCACCTCGCCGTAGCGCACCGGTGATTCGACTCTCCGCCGGGCTCGGCGGAGCGAGCGCCGGGCCAGGCGGATCCCCACCATGGCCAATGGCAAAGCGATCGCCGAGGAGAAGAGGAGCCACAAGAGGGAGCCGAAGACCCCTTCCGGACGCAGACCATCGAGGCCACCCCAATGCACGGCGCCGGTGCCGCCTTCGGCCAGTGCCGCGCCGGCCAAGGCTCCAACCAGACAGTGGCCTGAGCTGCAGGGGAGACCCCAGACAAGCGTGATCACACTCCACACCAGAGCTCCGAGGACTGCGGCGCCCAAGACCTCCAGCATGCGATCGGCCGGGACAATGGCGATGCCAGCGATGGTGGCAGCCACGGCAGTACCTACAGCCAGGGCACCGACAACGTGGAAGACAGCGGCGACGATCACCGCCGGAGCCGGCCGCATGGCACCGGTCACGATCGGCGCAGCAATGGCATTGCCCGCGTCGTGTACACCGTTCACCACGCAATAGGTCGCAGCAAGGATCACCACCACGAAAAGCACCGGTCGATCCTCTCATGACATGGGCGAACATCTGCCCCAGACGATCGACATACAACAGGCAACCGGCTTTGCAGATGACCTCGGAGGACCCTCCGTCCTCCCACTCGCCAATTGTTCGACTACGGCAGGAAGCGGATCTCCGAGGGAGCTCAACACATATCCTCGCTTCAATAGGTGGAACGAAAGGAAGCAACGATGAGCAGGGCCGAAGACCTGCTCGACGCTCTACATATCTGGCCTTAGCGCTCAAGTACATCCAGTGCCCGCGCCACCGCTTCCCCTGGCCCCAACAATGAAGTGTTGATGACCACCGCTGACGACCACGGGTCCATCGATCGTCCCATCGCCACACCTATTTCTGGAGTTGCTTCGGAGACGTCTGTATGTTCGGAAAGCCGTCGAGCAACTCGGGCGGCTGCATCTCCGGGGTTGGCGTCGCAGCGTACTTCGATGAAGTCGCTCGAGGTACGATCGGCCACCAGCCTCGCTGCATCCCGCCAGGAGGCAGCGATCCAGGATGCGTCAAGGACGACCGATTCACCCTTTCCGAGGTGGTGCTCAGCTTGGCGGAGCAGCTCCCCATACACCGTTGCGGTCACCGCCGGCTGGTAGAGACCCTCGCCGTAGCCCGATGGACCGTCGTGGGTGGTGATCGCTGCTGACATCGGTTCCCCGACCCCCTGACGGATCGCATCGGAGCGAAGGACAGTCAGATCGGCTGCCGCCGCCACCCCAGCGGCAAGAGTGGATTTGCCGCAGCCGGGAAGCCCGCCGACCAGCACCATCCTTACCCGAGCGCTCCGTAGGTGATCGAGGGTGAGAGCCTGGAGCGCATTCGCTTCAACGTTGGCATCGTCAGCTCCCTGGGCGGAGCGAAGGCAGGCCACCTTGGCGCGGACGTAGGCGTGGCACGCGAGGTAGAAATGGATCAGTGTCTGGGGAAACCGGTCATCGGTCAGTTCTTGGTAGTCGCTGAGGAGTCGGTTCGCCGCGTCGGCACGGTCCAACCGCTCGAGGTCCATGGCCAGGAAGGTCACATCGGCGCAAACATCGCAATGGCGGAGACGATCGGAAAACTCGAGGCAGTCGAGGATACGGACTCCGTCGTCGAGACAGAAGATGTCCTCTGCCTGGAGGTCGCCGTGCCCGTCGCACACGCGCCCTGAGGCAATCCGGTCGTCGAGCAACGGATCGCGTCCGTCGAGCCAGCGAGTAACAAGGTGGCGGATCTCAGCTTCTCTGGCGCCATCGAGGATCGTCCCCACGTACGACGAGGTTTCAGCGAAGCTGTCCCGCCATATGCTGCGCAACGCTTCCCCGCTTGCGTCCGCCGAGATCGCTGGTGAGCGTTCGGCCTCCTGGTGAAATGACACCAGCGCCTCCGCCACTCGCTGCACCCAAGGTTCGAGGGCATCCCCACGTCGGGCCAGCGCAGCGAGGCACCTGTTCTCGGACAAGCGTCGCATCACCACCATATGGTCGATCGGCTTCCCATCCAGGACGAGATCGGCGACCCCGAGGTAGACGTCGGGAGCCAGCCTCCGGTTGAGCGCCACCTCACGCTCACAATCTGTCCGACGGTTGATCCGACGACGGAAGTCGAGGAAATCGAACTGCACCGGCTTGCGCATCTTGTAGACCCGCTCGCCCACAAAGAAGACCGTCGAAATATGCGTCTCAACGACACGGGCTGACGTCCCACCCGCACCGGGCTGGTTCACATCGGGTTGACCGGATTTCCGTTTGCCGAACCGCATGTGATCACCATCCACCGTCATTCCGCCAGGGAACAGGGCCGAAAGTCACGAGCCGACGGGGGTGATTCATCGGATACACGTCTGGGTTCGAGCGACGTTTCAGCAAAGCACAGCCGTGGCCCGCGCCGTCAGACCTCACTGACCACGTCGGTGCACCTGGGCAAGACCGACACCGACTGGCACCGACATGGAGGAGTAGCGTGTCCGGATAGCGTAACAATGTCCCGGACTTCTATGACCAACGGCCCTGGCCTTGTGTCGCAACAGGGAAGAGTGTTGGCATATGGACATGTGTCATGGGGCTGAGATCCTTCGTCTGACCTGGCCACCGACGAGCGGCGGTTGCGCACCGGCCGTTCTCCCAAGTCTCAGCCCTGGACGGCCATGGCCCACCGAGGCGACGGTGATACGACACGGATGATTCCGTTCCCTTCGGATCGACTCGACGCCGTCATCTTCGACATGGACGGTGTCGTCAGTGACACTGCCCGCGTCCACCAACGTTGCTGGAAGCTCGTCTTCGATGACTACCTGCGCCGTTGCTCGGCGCGCACCGGCGAGGCCCTACGTCCGTTTGATGATGAGGATTACGTCCGTTACGTCGACGGTAAACCCCGCTACGACGGCGCGGAGAGCTTCCTTGCCTCGCGCAACATTTCACTCGCACGCGGCGCTCCATCGGATGCTCCCGGAGACGACACCGTGTGCGCCCTCGGGAACCTCAAGGATCGCGATTTCGAACAGGCAGTGGCGAAGGACGGAGTGAGTCTCTTCGACCCGACGATTATCTTTCTACGACTCCTGCGTGGACACGGCATCCCGACGGCCCTCATCTCGTCGAGCCGACACGCCCGGGCGATACTCGAGACGGCTCGCATCACGACTCTCTTCGATACCATCGTCGATGGAATAGACGCCGAGGCCCTTGAGTTGCCGGGCAAGCCCGATCCGGCCATCTTCGTTGCAGCGGCGCGCCGACTCAATGTTGCTCCCGCCCGAGCCGCGGTGGTGGAAGATGCCCTGGCAGGCGTCGAGGCAGGCCACCGAGGAGGCTTTGGCTTCGTCATCGGTATCGGCGTCGGCTCTCATGCCGATGAGCTCCTTGACCACGGCGCCAGCGTTGTGGTCGCGGACCTGTCTGAATTCGAACTGGAACCCGATGCCGCCAAGGAGCCGCGGTGAGCGCATCGCCAACAGACAGTTCGAAATCGGAGCCTGCGGCCGTGGATGAATGGGTGCTCCGGTACGACGGATTCGATCCCGCATCCGAACGACTACGCGAAGCACTGTGCACGCTCGGTAACGGCTACTTCGCCACTCGGGGCGCGGCTCCCGAGGCGGTCGCCGACGATATCCACTACCCCGGCACCTACGTAGCCGGTCTGTACAACCGGCGCGTCTCGCGGATCGCCGAACGGACGGTCGAGAACGAGAGCATTGTCAACCTTCCCAACTGGCTCTCACTCAGCTTCCGGATCGATGGCGGCCCTTGGTTCGACGTCGGCGACGTCGAGATTCTCGACTACTGGCAGGAACTGAACCTTCGTCAGGCCACCGTGACCCGATCACTGCGGATGCAAGACACTACGGGGCGCGTGACCTGCGTCGAGCAACGCCGCTTCGTAAGCATGACCGACCCGCATGTTGCTGGGCTCGAAACGTCGCTCCGAGCAGAGAACTGGTCGGGATCCCTCACGGTCCGCTCAGGAATCGATGGGAGGATTTCCAATGCCGGTGTCGCCCGCTACAGCCAGTTCGACGAGAATCACCTTGTCGATGTGAAGACCTGCACGGTCAACGGTGCCATCGCCCTGACCGCTCGGACCAGTCAGTCGGCTGCACGCATCGCGGAAGTGACGAAACTCCGAGTCATGCGAGATGGGAGTCAAATCCACCCTCATCTCGAAGTAGTTGAAGGGCCCGGTTTTATCGCTCACCAGACATCGATCCATGTCGAGGCTCTCGAGACGATCACCATCGAGAAGATCGCCACCCTGTTCACGTCGAGAGATCGATCGATCAGTGATCCGCTGGCTGAGGCATGTTCATCGAACCGTCGCCTCAGCACCTTCACCGTGCATCTTGACGCCCACATCCGCGAATGGGAAAGCCTATGGAAGCGCTTCTCCCTCGAAATCGAGGGCGATGGCAGCAGGACGAGGCTGGCCCTTCATCTCCACATCTTCCATCTGCTTCAGACCACGTCCCGCAATACCGTTGATCTCGACGTCGGCGTACCCGCCCGCGGTCTCCATGGCGAGGCCTATCGAGGTCACGTCTTTTGGGATGAGCTCTTTATCTTCCCTTACCTCAACCTGCATCTCCCGGAACTGGTTCGATCACTGCTCCTGTACCGATACCGACGATTGCCAGAGGCTCGCTGGGCCGCTCACGATGCCGGCTTCTGCGGGGCCATGTTTCCGTGGCAAAGCGGCAGCAATGGACGGGAGGAGGCACAGGTCGTGCATCTGAACCCCCTGTCGGGCCGTTGGCTGCCCGACTCATCGCACCTCCAACGACATATCAACGTGGCCATCGCCTACAACGTCTGGCAGTACTACCAGGTGACAGGCGATATCGAGTTCCTATCGAACTACGGGGCAGAGATGATCTTCGAGATCAGCCGCTTCTGGGCCAGCATGGCCCGATTCGATCCAGTACTCGATCGTTACGAGATTGTGGGCGTGATGGGTCCCGACGAGTACCACGATGGCTATGTCGGAGCCGCGACACCGGGTCTGGCCAACAACGCCTATACCAACGTGATGGCTGTCTGGGTTCTGTGTCGTGGACTCGAACTGGTCGATTTCCTGCCAGAGCCCCGAAGAAGCGAGCTCCTCACCCGCTTGTCTCTAGACGAAGGTGAACTCAAGCATTGGGATGATGTCAGCCGAAAGATGCGGGTTGTGTTTCATGAAGATGGTGTCATCAGCCAGTTCGAGGGCTACGAAGAACTGGCGGAGCTGGACTGGAGCACGTACCGGGACCGATACGGTGACATCTCCCGGCTCGACCGAATCTTGGAGGACGAGGGCGACACCCCGAATGCCTACAAGACGTCCAAACAGGCCGATGTGCTCATGCTGTTCTACCTGCTCTCGACCGATGCGCTGAGCTCGATCTTCGAGAGGCTGGGTTATGCCTTCGAGTCCGACGCCATTCCCCGATCCATCGAGTACTACTTGCAACGGACCTCGCATGGGTCGACGCTCAGTCGAGTGGTACACAGCTGGGTCCTGGCTCGGTCCAACCGGCAATGCTCGTGGGAGTTCTTCGAAGATGCCTTGCGATGCGACCTGGACGACACTCAGGGTGGCACCACCGGTGAGGGCATCCATCTGGGTGCCATGGCCGGCTCGGTGGACGTCGTACAGCGCTGCTACCTGGGTATCGAGACCAGCAACGACGTGATCTGGTTCAATCCAGTCCTCCCCACAGAGGTACGGAGCCTTGCGCTCGACATCTATTATCGCCAGCGCTGGATGCATTTGACCGTTGCCCACGGTCAGTTCACGGTGGAACTCCGGCATTCGAGCGAAGGTACGGTGCGCGTAGGCTTGGATGGTGATGTCGTCGAGCTGTCGCCTGGCGACCGCCGGCAGTTGACGCTCTGAGCGGAAAAAAGGGGCCAAAAGAGCACGTCAGGCTCAGTGGGCACCGTGCTTCCGTCGCCTAACGGACACAAACTGAACCGTATGAACTTGCCACCAGCGTTGGCCAGCTGCGGGCCACCGTCACCGGGCGTGGCCACACCCGAAATTGGGGCCAAAAGCCCCTAGGGCCTTGCGTTCGCTCAGAGGACAATGGCAAGCGACGACCGGAGAAGGGGTCGTCCCGAGCGAAGGTAGCGGCAAGATCCCGTGCATTACAGCAACCAAAGCCCGATCGAAGGTGCCCGATGACCTTCTTCGGCCTCATCTTCCGCAACCTGTGGAAAAAGAAGGCGCGTTCAATTGGGCTGGCATTCGCCGTCGCTATCGCGGTGATGGCGGTGGTGACCCTCGATGTCACCAGCAGCGGACTCGAGCAGTCGGCCGCGTCGATCATCTCGGTGGGCAAGGCTGATTTCACGGTGGCGCAAAAAGGGGCATCCGACACCTTGTCAAGCACCATCGATAAGCAGGAGCTGGCTCGGATCGCTCAGACGCCGGGGGTGGCCAGCGCCGTCGGCGTTCTGGTGGAGACCCAGAACCTCAACCCCGACAACCCGGTCTTCATCGAGATCGGTATCAATCCGGGCGATCTGACCGCATTCGGCGTCAAACTCGTAGCCGGACAGCCGTACTCGGCCGTCGCAACCAACCAGGTCATGCTCGGATGGCGGGCGGCGGCCAACTTCGGCCTGCACGTCGGCGATCACTTCAGCGCGAACGGTACGTCCAACACGGTCGTAGGGATCTACTCGACGGGGAATTCGTTTGGGGACGCAGGAGCAATGTTCCCGCTCTCGGCCGTCCAGGGATACAACCGGCTCTCCGGCATCGTGACCCTGGCCTTTGTCAAGGTCACTCCAGGTGCGTCAGTTGCCAGCGTGGCAGCTCGCGTCGCCTACGACCAACCGCAGCTCACAACCATTCGCACGGCTGCTCAGTTCGGGAGAGCCGATCAAAACCTGGTGTATCTCCAGGCCGCAGTGAACGGAAGCACGGTGCTCGCCATCCTGATTGGCGCCGTCATCGTGGGCAACACCATGCTCCTATCGTTGTTCGAGCGGACTCGTGAGTTCGGGCTGCTGCGGGCCATCGGATGGACACGGTGCCGGACGGTTTCTCTTCTCTTAGGTGAGAGCTTGCTGCTCGCCGTCTTCGGTGCCGCCATCGGTGTTGGGTTGTCCTTTATGGTGGCCGCAGGGCTATCCCAACTTCCCGCCCTCAAAGGTATCCTGCATCCTAATTTCACCGAGGGCGCGTTTTGGAGAGCGCTCTTTACCGCCCTCGTCATGACCCTCATCGGCGCCCTCTATCCGACCATCCGTGCCGCGCTCCTCTCCCCCCTAAGAGCCCTCAGCTATGAGTGACAAGCTCCTCGCCGTCGACGTGAAGGGAGTGACACGCGTCTATCCGGGCCAGGTCAACGCTCTCGCCGGCGTAGATCTATCCGTGGCCTACGGGGAGACGGTGGCCATCACCGGTCCTTCGGGCTGCGGTAAGTCGACGCTCTTGCATCTTCTGGCTGCCATTGACTCCCCCACCTCGGGTTCGGTGACGGTGGCGGGACATGACCTGGCCCACATGCACGATCTGAGCGGCTACCGCCGGACGGAAGTCGGGCTGGTGTTTCAGTTCCACAACCTTCTACCTCAACTGTCCGCCCTCTCCAACGTGGAGCTCCCGATGTTCGGCCTCCGCATGTCGGCCCGCCAAAGGAAGAGTCGCGCCCGCGAGCTTCTGGCGGAGGTCGACCTCAGTGGCTGCGAACATCGTCTCCCGACGGAACTCTCGGGCGGCGAACGTCAACGTGTGGCGATCGCACGAGCCCTAGCCAACGAGCCCAAGATCCTCCTTGCGGATGAGCCCACTGGAAGTCTCGACTCCGTGTCGACCACTCGATTTTTGGAGCTACTCGATCGCTTGGGGTCCTCGGGCGTGACGATTGTGATGGTTACCCACGCATCGGACGTTGCCGCACATGCCCAGCGCATCATCGACATGCGGGACGGCACCATTGTGCAAGAGAGTGAGCCCCTGACCTTGGCCGCCCCTCTCGCATAGCGCCATGAGGTGCTGCTGTCGTGCCTGCGATTTCACGACATCACGACTAAGCCCCTCCGGCACCGAACCTAGCCTTGGCAACAGAAATGTCTCTGTCGTCGAGGAGCTTGTGGGAATAGATGTCGATCAGCGCTAAGGCGACACGTCGCTCGCCTTCTGCTTCGAACATGTCGGTGCCAAGTGCTCGGGACACGTGGTCATGAAGCAGCGGGATGCCTACCTTCATGGCCGTGATCAGTGCGGCTCGGGTCCTTGAGTCGATGGTAGGTGGATCTGGACGAACTTCGTCCGCACGGGAAAGCCATTGCTCGGTCATGGTCACCATCTCGTCGAAGATCACACCTACGGTGACAGATCCGTCCGCAAGAGCACGAGTCACGTACCGGCCGACAATCTGTGACGCCGGCGGATCGACGACCGAACTGTTCGGATCCGCAAGGATCTGCGCGTTGAGCCCATGCAGCATCTCGACCACATGGTCATCGCACGCTTTGCGCAACCCTTCCTTGGAGCCGTAGTGGTGGCGCAACAGGCCAGGTGAGACACCTGCGGATTGAGCGATCCGGCGGATCGTCGACCGCTCGTAGCCATCCTCGGCAAAATGGTTCAGCGCCGCTTCGCGGATACGGGCACGCGCTGTGAGGTCCTCGAAGGCCACGGCTCCGTCGTAGGGGTGGACCGCCGCGGCGCCCTCGTCTTTCGGTTCGGGGGTCACTCGCCCTGGAGGTCCCGTCGCCTGAACGCCGCTCCACCAATGACTGCGCCGGCACAACCGATGGCCACCATGACTCCGTTCGCCTCCCAGTGCGGTGACACGGCAGGGGACGAGGCCATCTGGTGGAATACCGATGTGTCGAGGACCCAATGGCCGACGGCGCCGATACCACCGACGATCACGATGAGTAGCGACCAGCCCAGCACGGTATAGACGACCACCGACACCATTCGAGGGCGTATCCCGAATGCCAGCACTCCGATGCCCAAGATCGCTACCGCCGGCGGAACCAGGTTCACTCCCGCTTCCAGGAGCCTCGGGAAGCTCACCCCCGCGTGCTGGCTGGCCGCGCCGAGCCATGCGAATACTCCCGCACCTACGCCGCTCACGACGAGAACGGCAAAGGCAACGACAAGCCGGCCACCGAGCCACGATGTACGGAATACCGGTCGGACCAGGACGTGGTCGAGCCTGCCGCCGGCCTCCTCCGAACGTGCCGCAGTGAGCTGCCCGGCGCCGACGAAGGCGACCAGGACGGCCAGGACGAGGAAGCACACGCCCAGCACAGCATCGGCGCCGGTTCCCGGAGCTCCGAGCTTGGAGAACACCTTGTGAACCGAAGAACCCGAAATCGTGCTCCCTGCCGACTTGGCAATCAGCCCGTAGAGCAAACCCGATACGGCGATGGCCGCCCACCAGCCGATGACCGTCGGTCGGACCATCCGAATGGCCAGACCTGTTGGCCCGGTGAGGAGGCGAAGATGCGGTGGACGGGTAGCCCGGTCCGCTATGACGCTCGCCCCCACGTCCCGCCGGCCGGCCAGATGCACGGCGACAATGGCCAGCACCGCGGCGAAGCCGACGATCGGTACAAGCGCCAAGGGTTGGGGTGCGGTGAGCGGCTGGAGCTCCTCCACCCAACCCAATGGTGACGCCCAGATCAGACCATGGACGCCCACACCCGCGTCGGCGATCATCCGCACGGCATAGGCGAGGCCGAGGAACACGGCAGCGTAGGAGGCGGCCTGGCGTCGGGTCGCACCGAGCTGGCTGGTCAGCACGCCGACAGCCAGAAACATGACCGCCGTGGCCACCATGGCCAGGGCGAAGTAGAGGGACGGGCCGGCGGCGATGTCCACCTTCGAGTCCAGGCCGACAAGGATCGTGATCACTGCCGCCAACGCCCACAGCACGACGACGCCGGAACCCAAACCGGCGAGTGCTTGGACCGCGGCACCC
Organism: uncultured Acidimicrobiaceae bacterium; assembly: GCA_963704615.1. GTDB lineage: Bacteria > Actinomycetota > Acidimicrobiia > Acidimicrobiales > RAAP-2 > Bog-756. The sequence goes on from OY969923.1 coordinate 14,118, forward strand.
CGGCGAGTGATCTGGCCGGCGAGCAGAAGCTCCCAACGTCCGCTCTCCTCCTCGCCTCGTAGCAGCCTGGTGCTGGTCAGTAGTCCCCATACCGCACCGAGGATCATGAGGGTCATCGATATCTTGAACACGGTGAAGCCGGCGACGGTCTGGAGGTCCGGGGCCGGTCCGAACAAAGCGCTCGTGGCCTTGTTGGAGCCGTAGGCGGCGGCCAGAGCATTCCGTTGCGCCTGGGTCTTGTAGATGGTGGTGTAGCTGATGGCTGACGAGGCGGCGGCAATGCCGAAGATATAGCCCCAGATGACTCCGGAACGGATGGCCCTCCGGGCAGTTTGGCCGACTACAACGGTGCGAGGCGAACGACTCACCGACGACCGACGTTGCCGCCGGACGCCCGGGTCAGCGGGCAACCGGGTCGAATTCATCGGGCCGGTCAGCGTCACCGTACTGAGCGAGAAAGAGTTCCTCCAGGGACGGCTCGCGACTCACGAGTCGGGTGACGTCGGCGCCCACCAGAGCCTTCAAGAGTGGCTCGATCGATCCTCGAACCTGGCACCGGACCACCTGGCCGTCCGTCTCCGCCGCGGTCACTCCGGACACGCCGGACAGGTCGGGGATCGCACCGGCGAATGTCACCTCCACGCTCAGCGCGCTGAGGTGTCGCATCTGGGCCAGCGTGCCCATCTCGATGAGTTTGCCCTGCCTGAGTATGCCCACGCGGTCGCAGAGTGCCTCCACCTCGCTCATGATGTGGGACGAGAGAAAGACCGTCTGGCCACGATCACGCGCCTCATGGATGCAACGGCGAAACGCCTGCTCCATGAGTGGATCGAGCCCACTGGTCGGTTCGTCAAGCAACAGAAGGGCAGGCCGAACCATCAACGCGCCGATGAGGATGACCTTTTGCCGGTTCCCCTTGGAGTAGGCGCGGACCTTCTTGCTGGGATCGAGATCGAATCGATCGATCAGTTCGTCCCGATAGGCCGTGTCCAACTGACCCTGGATGCGTCCGAGCACATGGAGGGTCTCAGCCCCGGTCAATGATGGCCAGAGGTTCGCCTCTCCGGCCACGAACGCCAGATGGCGGTGGGCTTCGATGGGCTGACGCTGACAGTCGAACCCGAAGATCGAGCCACGTCCCCCCGTGGGCTGGATGAGACCCAGCAGCAGTCGGATGGTGGTCGTCTTTCCCGCTCCGTTGGGACCCAAAAAACCGACCACCTCGCCTTGAGCGATTTCGAGGTCCAGGTCATCGAGAGCGGCGACATCCTCGTAGCGTTTGGTCAGGCCCTCTGTGCGTATGGCGGCGGTTCCCACGCCCACCTCCTATCACCGATGACTGTACATCTGTATAGCTTCCTGTCTTGCTGTATTGACGGTTGCCTCTCGGGTCGACCGGCCACTGAAAGTCCAGCGACTTCCGAGATTCACGCGGTCAATATTCGGCACCAAGGGCTGGGCCGAGTTGGGAAGGTGACGACGCTCCCGCTCGGCCAGCCGCGTTGGATCGCTGAGGGTGACGACCATAGATCTCGCTTGGCCCGGGTCAGGGCGGATTTCGGGCAGGTGACGCTTGGGGGTGACGTTGGGGGTGACGCCCCTCCGGATGATGAGTGTTGTCGGAGCACGACGCCCGGCAATGACCCTGGGAGACACGATGCCCGGACCATCGTCAGCCGCAGAAAGAAGACCGGACGGTTCGACTTGCCCAAGAGCTGGGCGAGGTTCGCCGGTGCCAGCCAAACGAGCTCATGAAGGGCGCCGTCGATTGATCCGAGGAACCGGCAGCCGGGATCAATGTGACCAGCCTTCACCCGACGTTCAGGTGGTTCTTGTCACGGAAGGTGGTCTGGAGCTGCCGCTGGTCGCATCGCCCGCTCAGGTAACCCGACTCCTGGAGAGTGTCTCGGAAATGGCCGCCGGCGTTGACCGCGACGGACTCTTGCCGAGCCCCGGGATAGCCGACCGGCGACCTCTCCCGGTTCGCACCGATCAGGTGCTCAGTCGAGTGCGAGTCGTAGTTCGACGAGGCACGATCCGTGGAGGTAAGGCGTCGTGAATGGAGCTGGGTCTGCCAATCGACGGTGGGACCGTAGCCAGGGAGGTCGTCGGTCCAGAAACATGAGCCGAGCGGATCCGTACGGTTCAAATGACGTTCGCAATTGCGCCCAGTGGTTCGCCCGGTTCGAGGAACGCTCCGAACAGCCCAAGGGTCGACCAAGCCGGAGTGAGGTTCGTCGGCTGCAGAAGGAGCTCGAGGCCCTGCGTCGGTTGGTGACCGGTGAGCAGATCCCGTAGGGCCGCTGCGCCTACCCCCGTGGAACCGGCGAGAGCCACTTCCGATTCAACCTCTGCCCCAGCCGCCCTTGAGAAGAGCTTGCATGTGGTCAAGGCAGTCGAGGAACTGCAAGACGTGCTGACTGTCGAGAGACACCTCATCGTCCGAACGGACTCCGGATGGGAACTCCCCTTGGTCGCATCACCAGCGGCAGTGGCTCCACTCCTCGGGAAGTCCGATCACGGCGTGAGGAACGATTGCGTTGCCGGGCGCATTCCGACCCTGCCACGGGCCCCTGGCAGTGGTGCCCATCACCGGATCCCTGTGGCCCGCCTTCTCGACCAGTTAGGGGTTCCCTACAGGATTGAACCCGTCGGCCGTGGCGGCGACTCAAAAGTGTCGATTACCGCCTGAGATCATTTCTAGGGACTGCACGGATCGTTGCCATCGCCCAACTGCCGATCCGCTGCTCTCAGGAGGTGAGGTTGAGAGTGGTCTCAGGGAGATTGAGACCAGCCTCAAGCGAGTCGGCCGCCGCCTGGGCCTGAGCGTTTGTGTTCGCCGTGTAGACCCGGAGTGTGATCGCCGGATCAGCGTGACCGAGACGGTCCGCGACCGTTTTCGGGTTCATCCCGTCGGCGAATAGCTGTGTTGCCGTGTAGTGCCGAAGATCATGTAGCCGGAATGACCAGCGCTCTTCCGATGGCAGATCCTTTGACATGGCCGTCGGTTTCGTCTTGCGTAGCTCGCTGAGGGCCGGTTGCTCCATTCGGCGACATAGGCGCTCGAACGATTGAGTCACGGAATCCGGATGCAGGGGCCGGGCCCCGTCGGGATCTGCGCTGAACACGTACCCCTCTGGAGAAAGACCCACATTTGCGCCTGTGGCGTCGATCTCCGCTCGAGCGTATCTGCCTCGCAGAACCGCCATCGCCTGCTCTCCTAGGACGAGCCGCCGGGCCTGATGACTCTTCGGACCCTTCGTTCCGATCCCATCGGGAGTCTGCCAGATTGATCGGCGAACGTCGATCGCTGCGGCTTGCCAATCGACGTCGCTCCAACGGAGCCCGCAGAGTTCCCCTCGGCGCATACCAGTGAGTGCCGCCAGCGTGACGATCGTGGCCAGCGCAGGATTCCTAGTTCCGCCGCGACCGGCCTCCACGATCAGCGCCCGCACCTGCTCCGGCGACGGGACACTGGTTTCGACCTTTCGTGCCGAGGGTGGCGTTGCATCATCGGCGACGTTGCGATCAAGCCAACCCCATTTCCGACCCTGCTTGAGCGCAGCACTAATGATCCGGTGATGGTAGAGAACCGTGCTCGGGCTCAGGCCGCTGGCCAACTGGTCGGCATAGAGCCGGTCGAGGTCGTGGGCGGTCAACTTGTCGAGCGGTACAGCGCCAAGGGTGGGACGGATCGCCTTGTCGATTTTCCGCTTGTACTCGTGGAGCGTCTTTGGACTCCTCCCCATCCGGACCGAATGATCAAGCCATTCGCTGAGAAGAGCCCCCAATGTCGCCTTACTACCTCCATACTCGCCCCGTTCGACGGCTGCTACCAATGAAGCAAGTTTCCTTTCGGCCGCTCGCTTGCCAGCTCCTGGTTCCTTTCGATGGGCAACGTATGACTGGCTGATCTGCTTGGGCTTGCCAGTGACCGGGTCACGACCAACGAAGACTCGAATCTGCCAGTGCCCGGGTGAGCGTTCTCGCATGGTGCCTGCCATACGGAGACTGTAGGCCATTTGTAGGCCAATCGTGCAGAGCTTCCTACAAACCTGGAGCCTGGGAGGAGAATCGAACTCCTGACCTACGCATTACGAGTGCGTTGCTCTACCGACTGAGCTACCCAGGCGAGGTCAGCAACGCTATCCGAACAGCGCGTCCGCTCCGACGAGGTCGGCCGGCGCTCATGCTGGTCCCGCTGAGGAACTATGCCCAGGTACCGATGACCCTCTCAGACCACCAAGCCCGACAGCTCGACCATCAAGGCATCCATCAACAGGGATTCGTTGGCGTTACGCCCGAGGGCCACCGCGGCCCGGTCGATGGCCTCGACCTGACGCGCGGCCCGCTGGCCGATGGCGACGTTGCCCGGCACCACCCCCCCGGAAGCACCACCGGGTGTCGACGCCGAGGTGATCGCCACCAGCCGGTCGCGGTACTCCCCGGCGAGGGTGGCCAGCCCGAACAGGAGATCATCGGCCCGCCATCGCCTCTCCTCGCGCCGGTGCCGGTCCTCGATCGATCGGCGGCCGGCGATGCCTTTGGCCCCCATCGCTTCGGACTGCTCGGCCAGCGCCGCCAGCTCCTGGGCGTGCTGCTCGCGCAGTGGACCCAGACCGTCCTCCACCGAGGCCAGCAGCTCGTCGGACACCAGGGCAGCCACCGCGCCGGTGCCGTCCAGGCGAGAGGGAACCGATCGCCATTGCTCCTGGCGCGCCGCGAAGCCGGCGTCGCTGACCAGCAACCTGGCACGGTCGAGTCGGCCTCCGGCCGCCCGAGCCACCACCTCGGCATGGTCGGCATCGACCCCCCGCGCCATCAACCAATCGGCCACGGCGCGGTCCGGGACCGGGTCAAAAGGGACCTCCACGCACCGGCTCACGATGGTGGCCAGAGCGGGCGGGGTGCTGTCGGCCACCAGGACGAACACGGTGGCGGGAGGTGGCTCCTCCACCGTCTTGAGCAGGGCGGGTACTGCCTTTCCGGCCAGATGGACATCGCCGATGACCAGCACCTGACGGGACGACTCCAGAGGACGGCGCTGGGCCCGGGCCACGATGGCCCGGGCCTCGTCGACTTCGAGGGCGGCGCCTGATCGCTCCATCTCGACCAGGTCGGGGTGGGTCCCCCGCAGGGCCCGCAGGCAGGTGGTGCAGGTACCGCACCCGCCCTGGGGGCAGAGCAGGGCGGCGGCCAGGCCGCGAGCGGCGGCCCGCTTGCCCGACCCGGGCGGACCATGCAGCAGGTAGGCATGCACCGGCCGGCGCGCTGCTGACGTCAACTGGGCCACTGCCCTCGGTTGGCCCACCACCGCGTCGAACAGGGCGGGCACCGGCACCCGATCGGGGCCGGCCGACCCGGGCGGCCCGGTCGATCCCTCCGTCATCCCCACCGAGCCACGTTCATCCATCACCGCGAACCGGACCCAGCGCGGCGACCACGCCCGACCACACCGTCTCGGCCACCTCCTCCACCGGCCCGCGGCCGTCGACCACCAACCAGGAGCCCGGCGACCCGGCGGCCAGAAGGCGGTAGCCGTCGGCCACCCGGTGCAGGAACCGGTCGCCCTGGTCCTCGAAACGGTCGCCGTTGCCGTTGTCGCGCCGAGCCGCGGCCACGTCGAGGGGAACGTCGATGAGCACGTTGAGTTCGGGGCTCACCCCACCGGTGGCCCACTCGATCAGGCTCTCCAGCTCGGCTTGGTCGAGCCCGCGGCCGAATCCTTGGTAGGCGAGGGTGGAGGCCGAATACCGGTCGGTCACCACCCAGGTTCCCGCGGCCAGGGCGGGCTCCACCACCTCGGCGACGTGCTCAGCCCGGTCGGCCGCCATCAACAGGGCCTCGGTCCGTCGGCTGATCGGGCCGTGACCCCGGTCGAGGAGCAGCCGACGCAGTGACTGCCCGAGGGCGGTCGCCCCCGGCTCGAAGGTGGCCACTGCGTGCAGTCGCGCCGCCAGCAGACGGACTTGGGTGGTCTTGCCGCATCCGTCGATTCCCTCCAGAGCGATGAGACGACCCCGTCTGCCCTCGCTCACTCGGAGCTGCTGGTCCTCTTCGCCGCCGCCCTCTTCGCCGCGGCCGTGGCCGGGGCCTTGGTCGCTGCCCTCTTTTTGGCGGTGACAGGGGCGGCCTTCTTTTTGGTCGGCGCCTTCTTGGCCGCTCTCTTGGCTGCCTTCTTGCGCTTCGGAGGCCCCGCTGCCCGCCGTTCGGACAACAACTCCGAGGCCCGCTCGACGGTCAGTGCTTCGACGTCGTCGCCCTGCCGCAACGAGGCGTTGGTGGTCCCGTCGGTCACATAGGGGCCGAACCGGCCGTCCTTGACCACCATGGGCAGCCCGGTGTCGGGGTCGTCTCCCAACTCGCGTAGCGGTCCCTTGGCGTTCCGTCCACCGCGCGCTTTGGGCTGGGCGAACAAGGCCAGGGCCTGGTCCAGGGTGATCGACAGGATCTGGTCCTCGGTGAGCAGGCTGCGGGTGTCCCGCCCTTTCTTCACATACGGGCCGAACCGTCCGTTGTGGGCGACGATCTCTTCGCCCGACTCGGGGTCGATGCCCACCGTGCGCGGGATGCCCAGCAGGTTGAGGGCCTCCTCGAAGGTGACGGAGTCCGGCGACATCGAGGCGAACAGGGAGGACGTCCGGGGCTTCGGACCACCGTCGACCATCTCGCCCAACTGCACGTAGGGACCGAACCGTCCGGCTCGCACCTGCACCGGCAGGCCGGTCTCGGGGTCTTGGCCGAGGACCCGGTCAGAGGACGGGGCGGCGAGCAGTGACTCGGCCCGCTCGACGGTGAGCTCGTCGGGGGCCATGTCGTCGGGGATGGAGACCCGGTCCTCACCCCGTTGCAGGTAAGGACCGTAGCGACCGACCCGGGCCACGATGTCCACCCCGTCGCTCCCCACCCCGATGGGGATGGAATTGATCTCGCGGGCATCGATCTCACCGAGGTAGGTGCTGACCTCGCGCTTGAGCCCGAGCCCGCGCACCTGACCGGCCACTGGGGTTTTGTCCCCCTCGGCGGCGCTGCCATTGGACCGTTGCCGGGGCGTCACCGCGTCGCCCGGGGGCCCGCCCGCGCCGAAGTAGAACCGGGTGAGCCAGGGGAGGGACTCCTCGTTCCCCGAGGCGATGGCGTCGAGGTCGTCCTCCATCGAGGCGGTGAAGCCGTAGTCCACCAGGTCGGCGAAGTACCGCTCGAGGAGGCCCACCACGGCGAAGGCGGTGAACGACGGGACCAGCGCCGTCCCCTTCTTCCAGACGTAGCCCCGATCGAGGATTGTGGCGATGACACTGGCGTAGGTGGACGGCCGGCCCACGCCCAGCTCCTCCATGGCCTTGACCAGTGACGCCTCGGTGTAGCGGGCCGGCGGCTGGGTGGCGTGCGACCCCACCTCGAGGTCGCCCACCCGCATCGGGTCCCCTTCGTCCATCGGAGGGAGGTGGACCTCGCGATCGGCCAGCTCGGCTTCGGGGTCGTCCTCCCCCTCGACATAGGCCCGCAGGTAGCCGGGGAACTGGATGACCTTGCCCGAGGCCGAAAACTCGGCCTCCTGCCCGGCGACCCCGTCCGCCCCCGGTTGCCCGGTGGCGACCCCGGCCAGGCGGACCTGGGCGCTGGTCCCGGTGGCATCGGCCATCTGCGAGGCGACGGTGCGCTTCCAGATGAGGTCGTAGAGACGGAACTCGTCACCCGACAACGAACGGGACGCCTCGTCCGGCGTCCGGAACGTCTCACCGGCGGGGCGGATGGCCTCGTGGGCCTCCTGGGCGTTCTTGACCTTGCGCTCGTAGCGCCGCGGTTGGGCCGGCACGTACTCGGGCCCGTAGAGCGCCGAGGCCTGGGCCCGGGCCGCGTCGAGGGCCTGGCTCGACAGCGTGGTCGAGTCGGTGCGCATGTAGGTGATCCACCCGTCCTCGTACAGGCGCTGGGCCACCTGCATGGCCCGCTTGGAGCTGAAGCGGAGCTTGCGGCCGGCCTCCTGCTGGAGGGTCGAGGTCATGAACGGGGCCGACGGCGACCGGCGGAAGGGCTTGTGGGTCATCGACTTGACGGTGAACGGCACGTCGGCCAAACCGGTGGCCAGCGACCGGGCCTCGGCCTCGCCCAGGACCACCACCGACCCGCTTGTGGTGAGGGTGCCCGTCTCGTCGAAGTCGCGCCCCGAGGCGAGGGACACGCCGTCCACCGCCACCAGTGACGCGGTGAACGAGCCGGGAGTTCCGTCGGCCACCGGGGCGGCCCCCTGGGCGGTAAAGGTGGCGTCGATGCCCCACCAGCCGGCGGACCGGAACGCCATGCGGGCCCGTTCGCGCTCCACCACCATCCGGGTAGCCACGCTCTGGACCCGTCCGGCCGAGAGGCGGGGCATGATCTTCTTCCACAGGACGGGCGACACCTCGTAGCCGTAGAGGCGGTCGAGGATGCGTCGCGCCTCTTGGGCGTCCACCAGTCGCCGGTCGAGGTCACGCCACTCGCGCACGGCCCGCTCGATGGCCGGTCGGGTGATCTCGTGGAAGACCATGCGCTTGACCGGTACCCGGGGGGCCAGCACTTCGAGCAGGTGCCAGGCGATGGACTCACCCTCGCGGTCCTCGTCCGAGGCCAGATAGACCTCACTGGCCTGCTTGACCAGCTGCTTGAGCTTGGCCACCTGTGACTTCTTTTCGGTGGACACCACGTAGAGCGGTTTGAACCCGTTGTCCACGTCCACCCCCAGACGGGACCACGCCTCGCCCTTGTAGGCCGCCGGGACCTCGTCCGCCCGGCGGGGGAGATCACGGATGTGCCCGATCGAGGACTCCACCGTGTAGTCCGATCCGAGCAGTCCGGCGATGGTCTTGGCCTTGGCCGGCGACTCCACGATGACCAGGGGCTTGGCCCCGCCCCGGCCCCGCGGCCGGCCGGCGGCACCGTTGGCGGGGGCGGTGCCGGGATCGGGGGGCGTCTCGGTCATTTCAGTGGTTGCCATGGCTGTGGGCCTCAGGGTGACGGGTGGGGCGAGGCATTGTCAACCCCGCAGGACCGCCGCCCACGCCGGTTGGACCTCGGCGGACGGCCGCGTCAGTCGTGCGAAGCCTTCATGGCCACCGTAGCGGCCTCGTCGAGAGCGGCGGACTCGGCCGCCGGGAGGTCGGCGTCCATGGACCCCGTTTTGCGCTTGGAGAAGGCGATGGCCAGGAGCAGCACCACCAGGGACACCCCGGCGATGGCCAGGCGGGCTCCCGTGTGGTGGCGCAGGCTGATGATGGCCGGGAGGATGAGCAGGCTGACCAGGTTCATGACCTTGATCAGGGGGTTGAGAGCGGGTCCGGCGGTGTCCTTGAACGGGTCGCCGATGGTGTCGCCGATGACCGCCGCCTTGTGGGCCTCGGACCCTTTGCCCCCTTCGTGGCCGTCTTCGATGTACTTCTTGGCGTTGTCCCAGGCCCCTCCGGAGTTGGACAGGAAGTTGGCCATCAACTGGCCGGTGAGAATGGCCCCCACCAGAAAGGCCCCCAGGGCGAAGTAGTTGATGCCGAAACCGACGATGACCGGGCTGAGGATGGCCAGCAGGGCCGGGGTGGCCAGCTCCCGCTGGGCCGCCGTCGTGCAGATGGCAATGACCTTCCCGTACTCCGGTTTCTCCGTGTAATCCATGATCCCGGGGTGCTCCCGGAACTGACGGCGCACCTCTTGGACCACGGTGCCGGCCGATCGGCCCACGGCCCGGATGGCCAGGGCCGAGAAGATGAAGGCGATCGAGCCACCGATGAGGATGCCGATGAACGTCGTCGGATGGGAGACGTTGATCGATGTCTGCGGCAGGTTGAAGAGGGCGTTGCCGAGCTGGGGCAGCTTGAGCTGCTGACCGATGGTCTCGATGAAGGAGGCGAACAGGGCCACCGAGGCGATCACTGCCGAACCGATGGCCACCCCCTTGGTCACGGCCTTGGTGGTGTTGCCCACCGCGTCGAGGCTGACCATGACCCGCTCGGCCTCACCGGTGAACTCACCCGACATCTCGGCTACCCCGGCGGCGTTGTCGGACACCGGGCCGAAGCTGTCCTCCGAGACGATCATGCCCGCCGTCGACAGCAGGCCGATGCCGGTGAGGGCCACCAGGTAGAGGGTCAGCTCGATGTTCCCGCCCCCCAGGCCGATGGACACGGCGATGGCCAGGACGATGGCCATGATGGCCCAGACCGACGACTCGAGGCCGAGGGCCAGGCCGGCCAGGGTGAGGGTGGCCGGCCCGGTGCGGGCCGTCTCGGCCACCTCTTTGACCGGGCCCCGCTCGGTGGAGGTGAAGTGCTCGGTGATCTGGCTGGCCACCAGCATGAGGACCACCCCGGTGAGCACAGCGTAGAACGCTTTCCAGTAGTGCAAATAGGCCCCGGCCACCACGGCCGAGCCGGCGATGGTGAGCGCGGCCGCCGTCCATACCCCCCGGTTGATGGGGGCCATGGCGTTCTTGTCCCGGTGGCTGGCCCGCACCACGAACACCCCGATGATGGTGGCCAGGATGCCGATGGCCGGGATGGCGATGGGGAAGATCACCGTCTTGGCCGCGTCGGCGCTCCGACCGATGGAGCTGAAGGCGGTCACCCCCAGGATGATGGCGGCGATGATGGTGATGACGTAGGACTCGAAGAGATCGGCGGCCATGCCGGCGCAGTCGCCCACGTTGTCGCCCACGTTGTCGGCGATGGTGGCCGCGTTGCGGGGATCGTCCTCAGGGATCCCCGCCTCCACCTTGCCCACCAGGTCCGCCCCCACGTCGGCCGCCTTGGTGAAGATGCCCCCGCCGACCCGCATGAACAGAGCCAGCAGCGAGGCCCCGAACCCGAAGCCGATGAGCACCGAGGTGGCCGTGTTCTGGAAGACCAGCACGATCACGGTGGCGCCCAGCAGGCCCAGGCCCACGCAGAGCAGGCCGGTGATGGCCCCGGTGCGGTAGGCCACCTTGAGGGCGGGGGCCATCTTCCCCTCCCGGGCGGCGGCGGCGGTGCGGACGTTGCCCCGCACAGCCAGGCTCATGCCGATGAAGCCGGTCAGTCCGGAGCACAGGGCGCCGGCCAGAAAGCAGATGACCCGGTAGAGGCCGGCCTGGGCGAAGGTGAAGTCGGTGACCGTGTGGGCGATGCAGCCGATGTGGAACGACGAACTGGTCGTCCCTCCCACACACAGGTACACGGTGTGGGTCACCTTGGTGGCGGTGAAGAAGATGAGCACGGCCAGCGGGACGATGATGATCCCGATGGTCTTGAACTGGCGGGCCAGGAAGGCCTCCGCTCCCTCTTGGATGGCCTTGGCGATGTCCTTCATCGAGGCGGTGCCCTGGTCGGCGGCCAGGACCCCCCGCACCAGGAAGAGCGCCGTCACGATGGAGGCGACCGCGCACAGCAACGCGAAGTACAGCCAGGTCTTCTCCGAGTTGTGGAGAGAGAAGACCTGGTAACCCCCTTCAGCCAGGAGGTGGGTCATCGATGAGGCTCCCTTCGGTGTACTGCACGGTTATCACGGCACGGTGGTGAGACGGAACGGATGGGGCATTGCACGGTCACGATCGGACACCTGTCGGCGGGTTGGCCGCGACCCACCGCAGCGATCAGGAACCACAGTCCCCGCGGCAAGGCCTCGGCCAGTTGGCCCTTCGCCGGGGCGCGCCCTCACGGCACACCGAACCCGGCGACGGGGGCAGAAGATACCGACAAAAGGGGGTGGTGAGCAAGGAAGCACGTACCGTCACCCTGAGCGCACCCTGCGTGACCAGGGCTGGACACCGGGTCAGACCGGCTGCACGCCGGCCTCGGGGCCGGCGATGAGCTCGTAGTCAGGGTTGAGAATGGCCTGCCTGCGGGCCCAGTCACCCACCATCCCCTCGACCACCAGCCGGGCCCCGGGCTGGATCCCGGGGATGCGGCGTCGGCCCTGGAAGACGAGCAGGATCTTGCCGCTGTCGTCGGCCAGCACGCACTCGAGGTTGGAGGTGCCGGCCCGGGGCTGGACCCGCACCGACTTGACCCGGCCGGCCACCCGGACCCGATGCCGCCACTGGGCCTCGCCGATCGGGATGGTCCCCCGTCCCCGCTCGCCGAACGCGGCCCGGTCGAAGCTCGCCTTCATGGCCGCCTCGCGGTCGGCGGCCCGGTCCGCGGCCCGAGCGGATCGGGTGGCGGTGCCGGCCACCGGTGGCTTCCTCCGCCATTCGCGTCGACGGGAGAGCCAGCCCCCGGTCAGCTGGTAGGGGATGACGGTGGCGTTCACGTGGGCCAGCTGTCCGACCGCGTCGGCGATGTGGTCGGCGGTGGCGTCGTGCAGGACCCGCTGCCACCCGGCGGCGAAGCCGCGACGGGGCAGGAGGATGGTGAGCTCGGTCTGACCGTCGGCCACCGTCTCGGCCGCCAGCTCGAGGGCGGCCCGGGTGAGTCGGCGGTCCTCGCACTCCTCGATGTCCAGGGGGAGCTGGGTGAGGCCGAGTCGTCGCCATTCGGTCTCGAGCTCTTCGGTCTCACGGGGATCGAGGGCGAAGTGCACGGCACGGAGCTCGTCGGGGTGGAGGGTGCGGGCGTACTGGAGGGCGCGGGCGGTGGCCATGTCCAGCCGGTCCACCATCACGATGACCACGTGACGATTGAGGACGGGCGCTTCGGCGGCCTCGGCGGCGCCCTCTTCGAGCTGCTTGTCCTCGTCCACGTACTGGCGGTGCAGGCGGATGAGCCCGAAGTACATGAGCGGCCCGACCAGCACCACCACCCAGGCTCCTTCCTTGAACTTGACGGTGGCGAAGATGAGGACGATGAAAGCGGTCAGGAAGGCGGAGAACCCGTTGATCAGGACACTGCGGCGCCAGTGCGGGCCTCGGGCGTCGAGGTGGTGCTTGACCATCCCGGCCCCGGCCATGGCGAACCCGGTGAACACGCCGATGGCATAGAGGGCGACCAGGCTGGAGACCTCGGCCCCGGTCGCCACGATGAGGGCCAGGGCCACCACCGTGAGCACGATGATGCCGTTGGAGAAGGCCAGCCGGTGCCCCCGGCGGGTGAGCTGTTTGGGCAGGTAGGCGTCCTCGGCCACGAAGCTGGCCAGAAAGGGGAAGCCGTTGAAGCTGGTGTTGCCCCCGGTGTAGAGGATGAGCACGGTGGCGAACTGGACCAGGTAGAAGAGGAACTGGCCGATCGGGCCCGTGCCCAGGACGAAACGGACCTCCTGGGAGACGACGGTCGGCGAGCCCGATATGTAGGGCACGGCGTGGGTCCAGTGGGCGATGAGGGTCACCCCCAGCACCAAAAAGGCCAGCACACTGCTCATCACCACCAGGGTCTGGCGGGCGTTTCTGGCAGTGGGCTCGCGGAAGGCGCCCACCCCGTTGGAGATGGCCTCCAGCCCGGTGAGGGAAGACCCGCCGTTGGCGAACGAACGCAGGATGATGATGAACGAGGCCCCATAGAGCCAGCCCGAACCCGGTTGGCCGATGTGCACCGGGGGGTTCGCCCCGGTCGCCGCGGGGATGGCGTGGGTGGCCAGGGTGCCCGTCGCCTTCTTCACATAGCCGGCGATCACCACCAGGCCCAGGCTGGCGATGAAGAAATAGGTGGGGAAGGCGAAGAACTTCCCCGCCTCGCGGATCCCCCGCAGGTTGCCGTAGAGGAGCAGGAGCACCACGGCGATGGTGATGGGAACTGTGAGGTTGAGGCGGAGGAGCGTGGGGAAGGCGCTGGTCAGGGCGGCCGTCCCCGCTGAGGTCTGGACGGCGACGGTCACCGTGTAGTCGATGAGCAGGGCCACCGCGGCGATCTGGGCGATCTTGGGACCGAAGTTTTCGCGGGCCACCACGTAGGAACCTCCGGCCTTGGTGTAGAGCTGGATGACCTCGAGGTAGGAAAGCGTGACGAAGAACAACACCCCGAGGATGGCCATGGTGACGGGGACCACCAGGGCGAAAGCGGCCAGGCCCACGTAGGGGACCAACTGGGTGAGCATCTCCTCGGTGCCGTAGGCCGAGGACGAGATGCAGTCGGGCGAGAGCACGCCGAGCGCCGACGGGCGCCCCAGCCGCTCGCCGGACAGCTGTTCGTTGACCAGCGGCGGCCCGAGCAGCCTGTTCTTCAGGCGGTAGCGGAGAGTCTCGGGGAGGTCGACTTTGACCAGCCCGGCAGCGGTCGGGGTCATTCGCCCCGGTCGGGGCGTTGACCGGCCCGCCCCGGCGTCCCCCTCCGCCGGTCCGACCGGATCGACGCCTCCGGTCACCGTTGGCTCCACTCACTCAGTAAATCATGGGCGCCGGCCCACCCCGGGACTGAATCCCAACTCACGTCCCCGGCCGACCGCCTCCGGACCGGCCCGGGCGGGACCGACACGAGGGAGGTGAGTTGTGATCATCCGGTGATGCGTGTTGCATGGTTCGGATGCACATCATCGTCGTCGGGTGCGGTCGGGTCGGGTCGGGACTGGGCGTCGGGCTGATCGGTCAGGGGCATACCGTGGCCATCATCGACCGCAACGCCAAGGCCTTCCGGCGGCTCCCCACCGACTGGCAGGGCACCACCATCGTCGGTTCGGGTTTCGATCGCGACGACCTCGACCGCGCCCGGGCCGCCGAGGCGTCGTCGCTGGCCGCGGTCACGAGTGGCGACAACACCAACATCCTCACCGCCCGCATCGCCCGCGAAACCTACGAGATCCCCAACGTGGTGGCCCGGATCTACGACCCCCGGCGGGCCCAGATCTACCTCCGACTAGGCATCCCCACCGTGGCCACCGTGTCCTGGACCATCGACCAGGTGCGCCGGCGCCTGGTCCCCGGTGAGTTGGAGTCGGAATGGTCGGACTCGACGGGGACGTTGTCACTGGTGGAGCGGACTCTCCCCGAACGGTGGGCGGGCAAGCGCCTGGTCGACTTGTCGGTCACCGGGGAGGTCACCCTGGTGGCGGTGACCCGGGCCGGTGTGGCCCGCCTCGACTTCACCGACCTGGTGGGCCAGGACGGGGACGTCTTGCACCTGATGGTGACCGACGTCGCCCTCGACAGGTTCCATGACCGCCTCAGCGGGCGGTCGTCGTTGTCCCCGTCGTTGCTGTCGCCGACCGGAGGCGGGATCGGGTTGGACCAGGCCGGGCCGGACGACCCGATCGACAACGGGACCGGGGGACGGGCGTGAAGGTCGCCATCGCCGGAGCCGGGAGCGTGGGCACCGCCATCGCCTCGGACCTGCACGCCGGTGGCCACGATGTCCTGGTCATCGAGCAGGACCCCGACCTGGTGGCCCGCATCCGCGACGAACTCGACATCACCTGGGTGGTGGCTGACGCCTGCGAGGTCGCCTCCTTGGACGCCGCCGGTCTGTCGACGGTGGACGTGGTGGTGGCGGCCACCGGTGACGACGAGGACAACCTGGTGGTCTCCCTGCTGGCCAAACAGGAGTTCGCCGTCCCCCGGGTGGTGGCGCGGGTCAACCACCCGAAGAACCAATGGCTGTTCACCGAGTCCTGGGGTGTCGACGTCTCGGTCTCCACCCCCCAACTGCTCACCGCCCTGGTCGAAGAGGCGGTGTCGGTGGGAAGCCTGGTCCGACTGCTTCGTTTCGAGGGGGGCAACGCCCACCTGGTCGAGGTGACCCTGGCCGAGGACAGCCCGGCCCGGGACCTGACCCTGGCCGAGCTGGGTGTGCCCCGTGACGCCACCGTGGTGGCCGTGGTCCGGGGCGATCATCTGATCGTGCCCCGGGGTGACACCCGTCTGGCCGCCGGGGACGAGGTGCTGGTGTTGGTCACCGCCGACGCCGAAGACCTGGTGCAGCAATTGCTGGTGGGAGGCTGAGATGAGGAGGGCCGCCTTCTTCGACCTGGACAAGACGGTGATCGCCAAGGCGTCCATCGGGGCCTTCGGCCGACCGCTGTACCAGGGCGGCCTGATCACCCGTCGGCTGGTGGCCCGGGCCATCGTGTCCCAGATCATCTATCTGCACCTGGGGGCCAGTGAGCAGAAGCTGGCCCGGGTCCGCGAGTCCATGCTCACCCTGACCAAGGGCTGGGACCGCGAGCAGATCCGGGAGATCGTGCGCGAGGCGCTCGAGGAGACGGTCGAGCCGATCATCTACGCCGAGGCCCTCGACCTCATCGAGGCCCACCGCGCCGCCGGCCACAAGGTCTACCTGGTGTCGGCCTCACCCGAGGACATCGTCCTCCCCCTGGCCGAGCACCTGGGGGTCGACGGGGCCATCGCCTCCCGGGTGGTGGTCGATGACGACGGCCGCTACGCCGGGGAGATGGAGTTCTATGCCTACGGACCGTTCAAGGCCGAAGCCATGCGGGAGCTGGCCGAGGTCGAGGGGCTGGACCTGGCCGAGTGCTCCGCCTACTCGGACTCCTACACCGACCTACCCATGCTCGAAGCGGTCGGTCACCCGGTGGCCGTCAATCCCGATCGGGTGCTGGCCAAGGTGGCCCGCGAGCGCGACTGGGAGGTGATGCAGTTCACCAAGCCCGTCCGTCTGCGGGACCGGGTCAGCGTTCCCCGCTGGTCGATCACCGCGGCGGCGGCCGGGGGCATCGCGGCCGCCTCGGTGGGCGCATTGGTGGCCTGGCGGCTGGCTCGACGACCGGCGGTCTAACCAACCCGGAGGCCGGGGTGGGACCGAGCCGCCGGGAGTGCCGAGAGTTGGCTCAGGTCGGGCGCAGCCGCTTGGCCGCGACGACACCCAGGGCAATCACGATGGCGAGGATGAGAAGCTTCTTCATGGGGGGAATGGTACCCGGTCCGCCACCGGCGCGCTCCCGTCCCCACCCTGCCGGCGACCGGGCGCCGAGGCGCCACCGGGACCGGTCAGACGGTCAGCAGATCCCGCGCCCGGTGTCCGACGAGGGGTGGCGCAGCTTGGACATGGCCCGCGCCTCGATCTGCCGGATTCGCTCACGGGTCAGGTTGAAGTGCTCGCCCACCTCTTCGAGGGTGCGCGGCTCGCCCCGGTCGAGTCCGAAACGCAGACGGAGGATCTCGCGCTCTCGTTCGTCGAGCGGCGACAACAAGCGGCCGATCTCCTCGGGCAGGAGAGAGACCGCGGCCACCTCGAAGGGTGATTCCGCCGACCGGTCCTCGACCACGTCACCGAGCTCGGCGTCGCCGTCCTCACGCAGAGGCTCGGACAAAGAGAGGGGCTCGGCTCGGAAGCGCAGCGCCTCGACCAACTTGTCCTCGGGCATCTCGACCTCGGCGCCCAACTCGGCCAGAGTGGCGGGGCGGCCGTACTTGAGCTCGAGACGGGCCTGCGCCTTCTGCACCCGAGCCAGGGTGTCGCCCGCGTGCACCGGGAGTCGGATGGTCCGGCCGGTGTTGGCGATACCGCGGGTGATGGCTTGGCGGATCCACCAGGTGGCGTAGGTAGAGAACTTGAACCCTTTACGCCAGTCGAACTTCTCGACCGCGTGCATCAAACCGAGGTTGCCCTCCTGGATCAGATCGAGAAGAGGCAGACCCGACGCCTGGTACTTCTTGGCGATGGACACCACCAGCCGCAGGTTGGATTGGACGAAGGTCTGCTGGGCCCCTTCGCCCTGCAGGGTTGTCCGCCGCAGCTCCCGCTTCTTGGCCGGCGTCAGACCTTTGGGGGTCGAGGCCAGCACGGCGTCAGCCTCGCGGCCGGCTTCGATGGCCTGAGCCAGACGGACCTCGTCGTCCTTGGTCAACAACGGGTACTGACCGATGTCGGTCAGATACAATCGGACAAGATCCTCGTCGTCTCGCTCGAGGCGCTCCTTTGCCAACTTCACCAGGTCCTTCGTTTTCCCCACCAGCGTGAGGGACGGCCGACCCGGGTGAAGCGCCACCGTCCAACCGGTACTCGCTCATTCGGGTCTGGCACTCTCGGGCGCAACGAATGCTGCATCGGAAGTTTACCGGACGCGTCAACCCCTTCATGCGAAAAGGGCTGCCGGCAGGACGTTTCCGGGGCTCAGCCCTCAGGAACCGACTCGGGCAGGGTGACCAGCCCGGACCGGGCTCCGGCCGTCACCACCGCCGTTTCCAGTCGCTGGAGGAACTCGTGGACGGCGGCCACGTCGTGGGGCCGGGTCACCAGTCGCTGCACCAGGCGCTCTCCGGTGTGCCAGTCCTCGATCTCGTCGTTGAGCACCAACCGGAGGGCACGGGCCACCGGCGCGTCCGTCACCGGATCGGTGGCCCGGATGTGGCGCTCGTAGCTGGTGACCAGACGGGGCAGGACCACCCGGTAGAGACCGGCCAGCCGGGGCAGGGCGCCGGGGCGACCCGGTGATTCCTCCCCGGCCGGCGGCCAGGTGGATCCCGGGCCGGTGGTCGGGAGGAGGTCACCATTCAAGGCGGCAATGGTGGCGGCCACCGGGGCGGAGGCCCTCGTCACCTCGGCCGGATCCAATCCGGCCAGGACCGGGAGTCGGTCACCCCACAGCTCGGCATGCCAGGCGTGGCGGAGGCTCTGGGCGTCGAGGTGCAGCTGCACCGCGGCCACCGGCATGTCGGTGACCCACTCGCCGAGCATGCGGTAGAGCGCGTTCTCGATCCATCGGTACTCGCCCACGATCGTCGCCGTGGCCGAGAGCCCGAGGGGGTCCGGCCCCATCGGGCGCGGCCCCGACTCTCCACTGTCCCGATGGGCGCGAAGCGAGAGGTCCTCGGCGCCTTCGGCGGGCTCGGATGTCAACGGCGTCTCAGACAACCGCCGGCGTCTCCCCGCGCGCGTCCCCGCGTGTCTCCCCCGCCGACCGCGGTGCGGAGGGGATGCCACCGCGGTAGTGATTGGTGATGGGCATGCGCCGATCCTTGCCGAAGGCCTTGCCCGAGATGCGGACGCCGGGGGGCATCTGCCGGCGCTTGTACTCGGCCCGGTCGACCAAACCGACGATGGTGGCGACGACCTGAGCATCGAAGCCGGCCGCGATCAGGTCGTCGACCGATCGATCGCCCTCGACGTAGCCGGCCATCACCGGGTCGAGAACCTCGTACGGCGGGAGTGACTCGTCGTCACGCTGGTCAGGGCGCAGCTCGGCCGAAGGTGCCTTGGTCAGGACGGGACCGGGGATGAGGTCGAAGCCCGCTCGTTGGTTGCGGTAACGGCATAGCGCGTAGACCAGGGTCTTGGCCACGTCCTTGATCACCGCGAACCCTCCGGCCGAGTCGCCGTAGAGAGTGGAATAGCCGGTGGCCATCTCGCTCTTGTTTCCGGTGGTGAGCACGATCCAATCCTTGGCGTTGGACAGGGCCATCAAAAGGAGCCCCCGGACACGCGACTGCAGGTTCTCGTCGGTCAACCCGACGGGCTCGCCCGACAGCAGTGGGGCCAGGGTGGAGGACAGGGCCCGGTGGGCGTCCTCGATGCTGACCGTGGCCACGCCGATGCCCAGGTTGGCGGCCAGCATGACGGCGTCGGCCACCGAGCCCTCGCTCGAGTAACGGGAGGGCATGGTCACGCCGTGCACGTGGTCGGGGCCCAAGGCGTCGACGGCGATGGCCGCCACCAAAGACGAGTCGATACCGCCCGACAGGCCGATCACCGCATCGGTGAATCCGTTCTTGGCCAGGTAGTCGCGGGTGCCCAGCACCAGGGCCTGGTAGACCTCGGCCTCGGGGTCGAGGATCGGTGCCGGAGGCGGGGCCAGCACAACGGAATCCGACGAGCGGGGGGCGGCGCTCACCATCACGGTGCCGTCCCCGGAGGCGGCCGGGGCGCCGTCCCCGACGGGCACGTCGACCACCATGACCTCTTCGGCGAACTGCCGGGCCGAGGCCAGCACACCTCCGTCGGGCCCCATCACCAGGGAGGCTCCGTCGAAGACCAGCTCGTCCTGGCCGCCGACCTGGTTGACATAGACGATCGGGCACCCGGTCTCGGCCACCCGCTCGGCCAGCACGGCCAGCCGCTCGTCACGGCGGCCCTGCGAGTAGGGGGAGGCATTGAGATTGACCAGAAGCCGGGCCCCGTTGGCGGCCTGTTCGACCATGGGCCCGGCGGCGAACCACATGTCCTCGCACACGGTGATGCCGACCGGCACCCCGGCCACCTGGTACCGCCCGGCGGCCCCGCTTCCCGGGGTGAACCACCGCTGCTCGTCGAAGACGCCGTAGTTGGGGAGCAGGCGCTTGTGGTAGCGGCCGAGGATCCGACCGTGGGCGCACACCGCGGCGGCGTTGGCCAGGCTCCCGTCGGCGTCGATGTCGACGAAGCCCACCACGGCGGCGCAGTCACCGCTGGCCGCAGCGATCGTGGCGAACATCGCCAGGTTGTCGGCCACGAAGGCCGGACGCGACAGCAGATCCTCAGGCGGGTAGCCGGTGACGGTCAGCTCCGGAAAGACGGCCAGGTCGGCTCTGCTCTTCTCGGCTTCGGCCAGCGCGCCGAGGATCCGCTCGGCGTTCCCCTCGAGGTCGCCCACCACCGTGTTGATCTGACACAGAGCCACCCGCACGCGAGCCATGGGGTCAGCCTACCGGTGCACCTGCCTGGCCTTTCCTGCTCGCCGGTCCCTGGACGGTCGCTTCATCCCCCGGTTGCCGTTGGCGACCGGTCCGGTCGCCGCCACCCGACCCCGCGCTGTTCATGCTCTGTTCACAACCGGGTAACGGTGGAGAAACGGCCTCCTGGGATACTTGGTCTCATCCACCCGTAGACTCCCGCGGTTCGGTACGGCCGGCGCCACGCGCCGGGAAGCAGTCGACCGGCAAGCAGTAGCCACCTGGCATCCCAGCAGGAGAACAACCGAGCATCAGAGGACAGAGGAGCGCACGTGCCTTACCAAGCTGAGTACATCTGGATCGACGGGACCGAGCCATCACCGCTCCTCCGGAGCAAGACCAAAGTCATCGCCGATGGCCAGGAGCCGGGTATCTGGGGGTTCGACGGTTCGAGCACCAACCAGGCGCTCGGTCACGACTCCGACTGCGTGCTCCGTCCGGTCTTCATCGTCCCCGATCCGCTACGGGGTCCCGACGACCGGTTGGTGATGTGCGAGGTGGAGCTCACCGACTTCACCCCCCACCCGACCAACACCCGGGCCCAGCTGCGAGAGGTGGTCGAGAAGTACGCCGATCAGGAGCCGATGTTCGGGATCGAACAGGAGTACACCTTCTTCAAGAACGGTCGGCCGCTCGGATGGCCGGAGATCGGCTACCCGGCGCCGCAGGGCCCCTACTACTGCGGCGTGGGCGGCGACAAGATGCCCGGGCGCGAGATCGTCGAATTGCACACGGCGGCCTGCATCGACGCCGGCATTGGTATCGAGGGCACCAACGCCGAAGTGATGATGGGGCAGTGGGAGTTCCAAGTCGGCGTCCTCTCCCCGCTGGACGTGGCCGACCACCTGTGGGTGGCCCGTTGGCTGCTCTTCCGGATCGCCGAGGATTTCGGGGTCTACGCCACCCTCGAGCCCAAGCCGATCCTCGGTGACTGGAACGGCGCCGGTGCCCACACCAACTTCTCCACCAAGGCGATGCGGGCCGACGGTGGTTGGGACGCCATCATCGCCGGTTGCGAGGCCATCGGGAAGAGGATCGACGAGCACATCGCCGTGTACGGGGTGGGCATCGAGGGCCGCCTGACCGGGGCCCACGAGACCGAGCACTTCTCCAAGTTCAGCTACGGCACCTCCGATCGGGGTGCCTCCATCCGCATCCCCTGGGCGACGGCCAAGGCCAAGAAAGGATGGCTCGAGGACCGTCGCCCCAACGCCAACATGGATCCCTACCAGGTGACCGCCGTGCTCATCGACACTGTGTGCGGCGACGCCGCGGGAGGCTGAGGGACAACCGGATCCGGAGCCAGCCGACCCCCCCGGCGGGCTCCCCGACCACGCGTTGTCGACCAGCTGAGAAGAACAGAGCCGGGTCCCTCGGGATCCGGCTCTGTTCGCACCGTTCGTTCCCCCGTCGACCGACCTCGGTCCGACCTGCGACAATGTCAGCATCAAACCAGACAAGACCCAGTCGACGATCCCAGCGTCCTCGGAGGTATCCGATCCGATGAGGAGTCAAGAGGAGTACGTCCTCCGGACGGTGGAGGAGCGGGGCATCCGCTTCGTCCAGCTGTGGTTCACCGATGTGCTGGGCACCCCGAAGACCTTCTCCATCACCCCGGCCGAGCTCGAGAACGCCCTGGACGAGGGGATGACCTTCGACGGGTCGGCCATCGACGGCTTCAGCCGGGTCCAGGAGAGCGACGTGCTGGCCCGGCCCGACGCCAACACCTTCCAGCTGCTCCCCTGGCACGGCCACGGCCAGCCCGGCTCCCACAGCGACCAGCCCGAGGTCCAGGTGGCCCGGGTGTTCTGCGACATCGTCAACCTCGACGGCTCGCCCTTCCAGGGCTGTCCCCGGCACGTGCTGCGCCGGACCCTCGACCGGGCCCACGACCGCGGCTTCACCTTCTTCGCCGCCCCGGAGATCGAGTACTTCTACTTCGCCTCCGGGGACCCCTCCCACCCCCTGGAGGCCTTGGACAGCGGGTCGTACTTCGAGCTCACGGTGGCCGACCGGGCCAGCGACATCCGCCAGCGCACCGTCCTCACCCTCGAGGAGATGGGCATACCGGTCGAGCACGCCCAGCACGAGGACGCACCCAGCCAGCACGAGATCGACCTGCGCTACACCGACGCCCTGACCATGGCCGACACCGTGATGACGGTGCGGTTGGTGGTCAAGGAGATGGCCCGCCAACAGGGGGTGTTCGCCAGCTTCATGCCCAAGCCGCTGGCCGGGGTGCAGGGCTCGGGCATGCACACCCACATGTCCCTGTTCCAAGGTGACGAGAATGCCTTCGTCGACCTCGATCGTCCCGGCGGGCTGTCCGAGGTGGCCGAGGGCTTCATCGCCGGCCTGCTGCGCCACGCGCCCGAGATCACCGCGGTCACCAACCAGTGGGTCAACTCCTACAAGCGCCTGGTTTCCGGTTACGAGGCCCCCATCCACGTGTCGTGGGCCCACAACAACCGCTCCGCCCTGGTACGGGTCCCGGTGGTCAAGCGGGGCAAGTTCGAGTCCACCCGGGTCGAGTACCGGTCGCCCGACAGCGCCTGCAATCCCTACCTGGCCTTCGCCGTGATCCTGGCCGCCGGCCTCCGGGGCATCGAGAAGGGCTACGGGCTCCCCCCCGAGGCCGACGCCAACCTGTTCGCCCTGAGTCCCGTGGAACTGGCCAACAAGGGGATCCTCCACCTCCCCGGCAGCCTCAACGAGGCTCTCGGCCTGATGGAGTCCTCCGAACTGCTGGCCGACACCCTGGGCGAACACGTCTTCGAATGGTTCATCCGGAACAAGCGGGCCGAGTGGGCCGAGTACAAAGCCCACGTCACCCAGTTCGAGCTCGACCGCTACCTGCCCCTGCTGTGATAGGCGGCTGCGACCTGCGCCTGCTGTAATTGCGTCTGTTCTCATCAGGCAACACGGACCACGGCCACACCACGAAAGGGAAGAGCACCATCGAACCACTGCTGTGCTTCCCCGAGTCGCCGCCCGCCGCGATCACCACCGTGCTCGACCGCGCCGGGTACCCGTGGCGGGGCGTGGACAAGGCCGAGGCGTCGGAGTCCGACGAGCCCGAGGACGGGTGGTCAGGGGCGGTCATCTGCAGCGGCGCCGATCCCCTCGGGGCCTTCCTGCTGTGCCGCCACCTGCGCAAGCGGGAGGTCCCGCTGGCCCCGGTCATGGTCATCGTGCCCCCCGACCAGCTGGCCGAGCTCGAGCTGCGCGAGGACCTGTTCGACGACATCTGCCTCGAGCCGGTCAACGCCGACGAGCTCAGCGCCCGGCTGGCCCACCTCTTCTGGCGCACCGGCCGGGGGTTGCGCCCCGACCTGCTCGAGCACGGCCCGTTGGTGCTCAACCTGGAGACCTACCAGGCCGCGGTGGCCGGCAAGGTCCTCGACCTCACCTACATGGAGTACGAGCTGTTGCGGTTCCTGGCCGCCCGACCGGGCAAGGTGTTCACCCGCGAGACGTTGCTCAGCCGGGTGTGGGGCTACGAGTACTACGGGGGAGCGCGCACCGTCGATGTCCACGTGCGGCGGCTGCGGGCCAAGCTCGGGGAAGAGCACGCCCACCTGATCCAGACCGTGCGCTCGGTGGGCTACCGGTTCGGCCAGACCAGCTGGGCGCCCTGAGCCCTGCGGTTATCCGATCGGCGGTGGGCCGCCGAGGTAGGCCCACAGCTCGACTTCGACGGCGGCGCCCAGAGGGAGTGCGGCCACACCCACCACCGACCGGGCCGGGCGGTGCTCGCCGAAGAAGGAGGCGTAGGCCTGGTTGACGTCGGCGTAGGCGTCCATGTCGGTGACGAACACGGTGGTCTTCACCACGTCGCCGATGGTGGCCCCGCACCCGGTGAGCAGGCGTTCGCCATTGGCCAGGGCCTGGGCCAGTTGCGCCGCAGCTCCCCCCTCAACCAGGACCGGGGCAGAAGCCGGGGCCGAGCCTGATGCCGGAGCCGAGCCGTCCGTGGTGTCACCGACGCCCTCGGCCGTCGGTGGAGCCAGCCCGAGCTGGCCCGAACAGATCAGCCACGGGCCGGCGACGACGACGGGAGAATAAGGACCGATCGGCGTGCTCATGGGCTGCTCATCTTTCCACCCCGGTCATCCGGCCAGGTCCCCGGGAGCCCGTCGGCCAGCCAGCGGGCCCCGGCGACGGCGGCAAAGACGGCGTCGGACCCGTTGACCACCGGGCCGTCACCGTCCACCCGTACCGTCACCGACACCGGGGGCATGTCCCGGGCCCGGAGGATCCCGAAGGACCGGATGGTGAGGTCGTGCACGGCACCGGTGGCGTCCACCGCGATCCCCTCGGAGCGGACCCAGCCCAGAGCCTGATGGGTGGCCCCGATGCAGTAGGAGCGCAGCACCACCTCGTCGACCGGCGGTCCGGCGTCCACCTCCACCGCGACCGAGCCGTCGCCCCGGCACAGCGCCACCGCCCGGCCCCCACCTGGGGCGGTGATCGAACAGGCCGGTCCGTCCTGACCCGACGCCGCCGCGTCGACGAGAGCGGCGCAGGCGGCCACGATGGCGGCCTCGGCCCACACCGCGCCACGCAGGGCAAAGGAGATGGGCGGTCCGGCCAGGGGCACCGGTTCGAGGACGAGACCGGGGGCCACCTGCGCCACCGCGGCCACCACCGAGGACCACCGATTGTCGGGGACGCTTCCGGGTGGGACCCCCACCCGGAGCACCCCGGCCCCCGTGGAGTCGATGCCCGCGGCTACCGGGGGCCGTTTGGCCCCGAGGCGCACGACGTCCTCACGCGACCAGAGCACCCGGACCGGCCGTCCGTGACGGTCGGCCAGCCGCCGGGCGTCCTCTCCCACCGGCGACTCCAACTTCCCCCCGAAGGCGCCGCCATTCCCGTAGGGCGAGGCCGGCTCCCCTCCGGGTAGGCACCACGAGGCATCCGGTTCCACGTAACCCGGCTCGACCCAGGTGGTGCGCAGGGTGAGGTCCCAGGTGCCCGGGGGCAGCGCCACCGGGTGGCCGAGCTCGAGACTGGTGCTGCGACCCTGGACCTTGCCGGCCCGGGCCCGGGCCTCGTTGACCGAGTCGGCCACCACGTACCCCCCGGCGCCGTCGGGCACGGCGACCAGCGCGTCGGGCGGTGCGGTGTCCTCCGCGAACGGGGCCCGCCCGAGGACCACGCCGGGTCCGACCTGTTGGGGCACCCCCCCCTCGACGGCGGCCCGGACCGACGCCGCCCGCAGGTCCCGATCGGCCGCGGACCCGATGGTCGAGGGGCCGACGGTCGAGGGGGTCGCTGCCGGCGGGTCGTCGAACAGCGCGGCGGCCTCGCGGATGGTCTGCCACCCGGTGCACCGGCAGAGGTGGGCCAACAGGGCCTGGTCGACCTGGGCGGCGGACAGCCCGGCTCCGGGTGGGACGCTCTCAGGGGTCGACGGTGGGACTGGCGCCGGCGTCTGCGGGGCCGGCGCCAGAGCAGCCAGCCGCATGAGGATCCCCGGCGTGCAGAATCCGCACTGGCTTCCGCCGCTGGCAACCAGGGCCGCGGCCCAGGCGTCCCGCACCTCGGGGGGAAGCCCGTCGAGGGTGGTCACCTGCCGTCCCTGCAGCCGTCGCACCGGCGTCACACAGGCTACTCGGGGGCTCCCGTCCACCCACACCGTGCAACACCCGCACTGGCCTTGTGGGCTGCAACCGTCCTTGACCGAACGGATCCCGAGCTGGTCGCGCAGCAGATCGAGGAGGGACGACCCGTCATCGGCCGCCTCGACGTCGGCGCCGTCGACGCGCAGCTGGATCAGCGGATCAGCGGCTCAGCTGAAGGAGGACCCGCAGCCGCAGGTCCGGGTGGCGTTGGGGTTGGTCACATGGAACCCGGCACCCGACAGTCCGTCGCTGAAGTCGAGGGTCGAACCCCGCAGCAGATCGGCACTGGTGGCGTCGACCACCACGGTGACCGCCCCGAACTCGCGCACCACATCGTCCTCGGCCACGTCGGCGTCAAAGAACATCTCGTAGCTGAATCCCGAGCATCCGCCGGGCCGTACCGCCACCCGCAGGGCCAGGCCGTCGATGTCCTCTTGGGCCAGCAGCTCAGCCACCTTGGCCGAGGCAGTGTCGGTGAGGGTGACCGGATTGGGCTTCTTGCCAATGCTGACGTTCTGCATGGTGGCACTCATCGGGGCTCCTCCTGGTCACGAAGCTGAGACATCACAGTGGGCGAAACGGGCCCGAACAGTCATTCTGTCGAGGACGGACCCGACTCCCGGCCCCCCAAGCGTACCCCGAGGGTGGGACCGGTGGTACACGCCAGAGTCGGCGAACAGGAAGTCGGCCGTCCCTGCCATCGGGTGGGGGACCGGGGCAGGCCGGTAGAATTGTGGAGTGACCAGGCCCGAAACTCCCCAGTCCGACGCCGTCGCGTCACCGGAGGGCACGGAACCGACCGAGGAACGGCTGCGCGCCGCCCTGGCCGCCGTCGTCGATCCCGAGCTGGGGGCCGACATCGTCGAGCTCGGCATGGTCACCGGGGTGCACATCGGCGAGCGCGGCGCCGTCGAGGTGGAGGTGGCCCTCACCGTGGCCGGGTGCCCGCTACGCACGCAGATCAGAAACGACGTGGAGACCCACCTGCGCGCTGTGCCCGGCGTGGAGGAGGTGACGGTGACGACCGGAGTCATGGACGCCGAACAGCGCAAGGCAGTCATGGCCCGGGCTCGATTGCTGGCCCGGGACCCGGCGCCGAAGACCGACATCCCCGACTCGGCCCGGGTGATCGCGGTGGCCTCCGGCAAGGGCGGGGTGGGCAAGAGCTCGGTCACGGTCAACCTGGCGGTGGCCCTGGCCCGACGGGGCCTCACGGTGGGCGTCCTCGACGCCGACATCTGGGGCTTCTCAGTACCCCGCCTGCTCGGGATGCAGGGCGATGTGGAGGCCCGGGACAAAAAGATGGTCCCCCTCGAGCGGCGCATCGGCGACGGGGTCCTCCGGGTTCTCTCCATGGGGTTCCTGGCCGGCGAGGACAGCGCCATCATGTGGCGCGGCCTCATCCTCACCCGGGCCGTGCAGCAGTTCCTCGAGGACGTCCACTGGGGTGACCTCGATTACCTTCTGATCGACATGCCGCCGGGCACCGGGGACGTCCAGATGGGCCTGGCCCGCATGGTCCCCCGGACCGAGGTCATCGTGGTCACCACGCCCCCGGTGGCGGCCCAGAAGGTGGCGGCCAGGACGGCCGACATGGCCCGCAAGGGCTACCTGCGGGTGGCCGGGGTGATCGAGAACATGAGCGACTTCACCTGTGAGCACGGCACCTCCTACGCGCTGTTCGGATCCGGCGGCGGTGCCCGCCTGGCCGCCGAAGTGGGCGTCCCTTTGATCGGGCAGATCCCCTTGCACCCGGCGGTGGCCGCCGGCGGTGATGCCGGCACGCCGGTGGCGCTGGAGGAGGGCCACCCCTTGGCCGAGGTGTTCGATCGCATCGCCGACGAGGTGATGACCACCATCGCCCCGGTCGTGGCCATGGACGGCTGCAGCGTGCGGCTGCTCGACCGGGTGGAGGCGGCGGTGCAGGCCGGGGCGACCGCCGAACCCTGAACGGCTGTTCAGGATCCTCTCGGTCTGCGGCCCACCGTCCGCTTCCCGGCCCATTGCCGACTCAAAGCGTTCCCGCCCGCCCCCAGACTTCGCGGGCCGCATCGAGCGCGGCGTCGTCCTCGCCGAATCCGGAAGCCCGGCGGGCCTCGGCCGCCTCCTCGTAGCCCTCATCCCCGGGCCGCAGCACGAGGGCCCGACCGTCCTCGAGAACGACGATGGGCAGGACCGTCGGCACCTCGGTGATCCGGCAGGCCCACGCCATCACCTCGTCAGTCGATCCGAACCCCTCGATGCTGGCGAGGTTGGCGATGGTCGGCGGCAACAGTTCGATCTCGCCGGCCGCCTCTCGAGCCAGGGCCTCGCCGGGACGGACCCAGATGGCGGCGATTGTCTCCCCATCGTCGTGACTGGCCACCTGGCCGGGGGGTGCGACGGTGATGAAGAAGCGGGTGTCGTAGCGGCGCGGAGCCAGTTCCGGCGTGATCCAGTGGCTGACGTAGTGCACGGCGTCAGCCACCAGACGCAATCCCTCGGTGCGGCAGACATCGAGGAGCCGGGTGCTCCCGTCGTTGACCGCGTCGCGGTAGGCAGCGAACCGCCGGGCGACCACGGGCTCGGTGGTGTCGAGCAGGGCATCGGCTCCCCCGGCACCGGAGACCGCAGGCTCGGCCAGCAGCACACCGGCCTCTTCGAAGCACTCCCGCAGTGCGGCCACCCAGAAGGCCAGGCCCCCGGATTCGACGCCCAGGATGGCGCTGGCCTCGGCGTCGGTGCGCCCCCGGCACAAAGCCTCGGCCTCCGGTCCCCGGTCGTCGGGATCGACCGATCCACCCGGAAAGACGTAGACCCCGGCCACGAAGGCCGAGGCCAGGTTGCGCCGGAGCATGCACACCTCGATGGCCGGCTCGCTGTCGTCTCCGAGGGCATCACGGATCAGCATCACGGTGGCGGCGTCGCGGATGGTCACGCCCATGGACAGAGGCTACTGCCGGCCCCCGAGGTCGGATCAGTGGGCGTGGGCCGTGGAGCGCGAGATCAGCGCGCCCGAGTCGACCAGAGCACTGATGGCCAGCTCGCCGAAACGAACGGGGTCGGCGATCATCCAGGCGTGGTGCCCCTCGACCACGACCCCGTCGGTTCCGGCCGCGTGTCGCAGCTCGTCGAAGGCCGATCGAGGCACTAGCCGATCGCGATCCGACCAGGCCACGGTGACCGGGATACCGCGGCGGGCCACCCTCTGCACCTCGCGCACCAGGTCAGCCCGGCGGATGAACTCGCCGGTGCGGAACATGCCCAGAGGATTGTGCAGGAGGTTGGGGATGAAGTCCTCCAACAGGGTGGGCAGCAGCCTGACCATGTTCGAACCCAGCAGATCGGTGCCCATGTTGCGGCCCCAGTCCCAAACTGGCCGCTGCATCATGGTGCGGACCTCGTTGGGGAACAGCGCCCAGGTGGGACTCCCGATGGCGTTGACCAACAACAGGGCCGACACCCGCCGGGTCTGGTCATGGACGAAGGCGGTGGCCACTCCCCCACCGAAGGAGTGGCCGGCGACCAGAGCCACCTTCTGCTCGCCCACTGCGTCTAGGAAGTGGCCGACCCATCGCCCGTACCCCTCGAACGTCCGTCGGGCCGGATCGAGCTCGCGGGTCCCGCCGAATCCGGGGAGAGCGGGGGCGTAGACCCGACACCCAGCCGCCCCCATGGCCTCGATGGGTCGCCGGTAGGCGTTGGGCCGCAGCCCCCATCCGTGGAGGAAGATGGCGGCCGGTCCGCTGCCGGCGACCCCATAGCGGACGCGGTGACCGTCGACATCGACCGAGTCCCAGGTGATTCCCGCCCGGAGAGGGCGAGAGGGTGACGATGGCACAGCGGGTCTGGGCGCATCCGATGCGGCGGACACGGCGGGGTCGGAAAGCCGGGGCCAGCGTGGGCCGGCACCATCACCGGCTGCCTCCGACACGGCCTCGCCCGACATGGCTGATCAGTGTACGCACCATTATCAGCCTGGGGCCTGATGCCGGGAGGAGTGCCGACACCTCGGGGCACCGGCTGACCAGTTACGCTCGTCCGGGAACGGACACGAATCGGGGACTGCGGACAGATGCCACAGGAGCAAAACAAAGTCACCACCGGGGGCAACAAGCCCAAGCCGCCGAGCACCGCGGGCGGCCCGCCGAGCAAGGGCGCCGGCGGCCAGGGGGCCAAGGACCGGAGCAAGGCCCAGAGCCGGCCTGTGACCGGGAAGGCCCCTGGGGGGAACACCAAGCAGCCGGCCGCCGGAGGGGGGAAGGGGGGCAACACCCCGCGACCGGGAGCCAAGCCGGCGGCCCTGCCCAAGCCCAGCCGGATATCGGGCACCTTGATCGCCTGGAGCGCGGTCGGCCTGGTCATCGTCGTGATCGCCGTGCTGGTCATCGTCAAGGTGACCGGAAGCAGCACCAGTCCGCAAGCCGCGGGCTACACACCGGTGACCCCGGCGCCGGCCTCGGTCGTCCACGACGTCACCAACATCCCCGCCTCGGTCTACAACACGATCGGGATCAACTCGCCGACCGTTTCGGTGACCCCTCCCATCATCACCAGCGGTCAGCCCCCGATGACCCTGGACGGGAACACGCCGGCCATGCTCTATTACGGAGCCGAATACTGCCCCTACTGCGCAGCGGAGCGCTGGGCAATGACCGCGGCGTTGTCACGGTTCGGTACCTGGTCCAACCTCAAGATCACCGCCTCGTCCCACACCGACGTCGACGCGGCGACCCATACGTTTAGCTACTACGGCGCCACCCTCACCAGCCCTTACATCACCTTCCGGGGGGTGGAGCAATACAGCAACGTGCCTACGGCCACCGGCTACACCACGCTGCAGAACCCCACCAAGCAGGAGGCGGCCATCCTGCAGACCTACAGCAGCTCGAAGTTCCTCCCCAACGCCAGCACCAGTGGGGGGATCTCCTTCCCGTTCGTCGACATCAACAACAAGGCCATCATCTCGGGGGCCAGTTACGATCCCGAGATCCTGGCCAACCAGAGTTGGCAGGAGATCGCCTCCGGGCTCAGTGACCCCACCAATCCCGCCACCCAGGCCATCGTGGCCACCGCCAACTACATCAGCGCGGCCATCTGCAACGCCTCCAAGGGAGCCCCGGCATCGGTGTGTGACAGCTCGGGAGTCGAGGCCGCGGCCAAGGCACTCAAGTTGAGCTGAGCGGAACGCCCACCGAGCCGACCATGCCCACCCTGCGTTGGCAGCCCATCGCCACACTTGTCCTCAGCATTTTCGGGCTGGGGGTGTCGATCTATCTGACCATCACCCACTTCAGCCCTCACGCCCTGATCTGCTCGAACAGCGGGGCCATCAACTGCGAGAAGGTCACGACCAGTCCCCAGTCCTACGTATTCGGGATTCCGGTGGCCATGCTCGGACTGGCCTACTTCGTCCCCATGATCGCCCTGTGCCTGCCGGTCGCCTGGCGATCGCGGGACAGACGCATCCACCTGGCTCGTCTCCTCCTGTCGATCGTCGGGGTGGGGACGATCATCTACCTGATCACCGCCGAGCTGTTCATCATCAAGGCCATCTGCCTGTGGTGTTCGTCGGTGCACCTGGTCACCTTCGCCCTCTTCGTGATCATCGTGACCGCGTCGCCGGCGGTGCTCACGCCGCCAGAGGCCGTCGAGGACGTGGAGTACGAAGAGTCCTACGCAGGGAGCTAGTCGTATTCAGGACTGGACCCAGTGGTGACCGAGACGAGCCCGGATGACACACCGCCGCGCTCGGCGACCGATCACGATCCCAACGGCGATGCCGATTCCGGGACACCCGTCGGTCCTCCTGATTCCCAGGGTCCAAGTCCGCAGGGCCCGTCCCCACGGGATCCGCCGGGACATCATCCACGCAACCGCACCGCCCGCTTCGCCTGGAGCGCCATCGCCCTCATCCTGATCGCCGTCATCGCCCTGGTGGTCTACGCCCTCACCAGCTCCGATGCCCCGGGGGTGGTTCGGCGGGCGACGACCTCGGCCGGCGTGGTGGCCGACCTGTCCCGGATCCCCCCGTCGGTGTTCAACACGGTCGGCGTCTCGGCTCCGATGACTCCGCTGGTGACGCCCGCCGTTCTCAAGTCCCAGCCCCCGCTGTCCTCGGGGGGGAAACCCGAGGTCCTCTTCGTCGGGGCCGAGTTCTGTCCGTTCTGTGCGGCCGAGCGCTGGCCACTCATCGTGGCGCTGGCCCGGTTCGGGCACTTCATCACCCTCACCAACATGCAGTCGGCTTCGCTCTCGGTGTTCCCGAGCATCCAGACCTTCAGCTTCGTGGGGACGTCGTACTCCAGTCCGTTCATCACCTTCACCGGCGTCGAGCTGTACTCCGACGTCGCCAATGCCCAGGGGGCCTTCACCCGAATCGACACCCTCAGCTCCGCCCAGTCGTCGGCGCTGAACCACTACGGCACGGTCACCGCAACCGAGGGCAGCTCCGGGTCCTACCCTTTCGTCGACATCGGCAACACCCTGGTCACGTCCACCTCGGGTTACAGCCCGGCGGTCATCGTCGGCCAGTCACAGTCCGCCATCGCCGGTGGCCTCGACGAGGCCGGCAACCCGATCACCCAGGCCATCGTGGCCTCGGCCAACTACCTCACGGCCGGGATCTGCTCGGTGACCCACGGGCAACCGGTGGCCGTCTGCGCCAGCAAGGGGGTACGTGCCGCCGGAGTGGCCCTCGCACTCAGCTGACCCGGGTCGGCCGTCATCGGGCTGCTGATTTCATCGGATAGGAGTCGGCTCGTCCCCGAGCTGAGAGCCCGGGGACGGTCAGGAGTTGAGCGGGCCAGAAGTTCAGCCGGCGGTCAGGGAGCTCAGCCGGCCCGTCGGTCGGCCAACTGCTTGCGCTCCATCTCGTTGAGGCCGCCCCAGATGCCGTGCGGCTCGTGGATCCGGATGGCGTAATCGAGGCACTCGAGCCGCACCGCGCACGATCGACAGATCGCCTTGGCCCGATCCTCTCTCTGCAGTTTCTCGTCCTTGCGTTCGGCGTGCGCAGGCGGAAAGAAGATCTCCGCCTGCGGTCCACGACATGACGCCTTCAGCTGCCATGTATCAAGCGCCTGCTCCACAGCCCAACTCCCCCTTCAAACCCAATTGGGTTCCTCCTGAAAGCGAACGTACTCGTCCCCGTTGCCGGAAACAAGGCCTCTGACCAGGATTTCTCGGGGAATTCTTCTCGGGTGGGGATCGCCGTCAGCAAGACGATGCCCGCGAGCACCCAACCGGACGGGACGCCCACCCTCCGAGGCGGCGGCGGGGGAGGCGGACACTACGCTCCTAGGCGTCATGGACGTCAGCGCTTTCTACCGTCAGAGCCGGGTCCTGATCGTGGCCGGCAAGGGCGGCGTGGGAAAGACGACCATGGTGGCGGCCCTGGCCCGTCTGGCCGCCCGCGCCGGCCTTTCCGTCTTGGTGGTGGAGCTCGAGGGCCGGCCCGGAGTGGCCACCGCTTTCGGCAGCAACGTCGCCCTCGACTATGACGGGGCAGTGCTCGAGGCGGCCGGAGCAGAGGCCGTCTTGGAGGACGACCAGGACGCGGGTACGGCCGTCCCCGGGGGCACTGTCCGGGCCCGGACGATCACCCCCGACGACGCCCTCCTCGAGTACCTGGCCGATCACGGCATGAGGCGGATCTCGAGGCGGCTAATGGCCTCGGGGATCATCGACCTGGTGGCCGGGGCCATCCCCGGGATCAGGGACGTCCTGGTCCTCGGCAAGGTCAAGCAGATCGAGCGGAGCGGCATCGCCGACCTCGTGCTGGTGGACGCGCCGGCCACCGGTCACACCATGACGTTCCTCTCGTCGGCGGGCGGGCTGCTCGATGCCGCCCGCGGAGGGCCCATCCGCACCCAGGCCGCCGAGGTCGTGGCCATGCTGTCGGATCCGGCGCGGTGCCAGGTCGCCCTGGTCACCTTGCCCGAGGAGATGCCGATCAACGAGGTCATCGAGGCCGCCTACCAGCTCGAGGACAAAGTCGGCATCATGCTCGGGCCGGTGATCGTCAACGGCTGCTACCCCCCGGTACCGGGCTTGGCCGTTCCTGCCCGGGCTGCAGCCGAGGCTGCCGGGATGTCACTCGACCCGGGGGCGGAGTCCGCCCTCGATGCCGCTCGATTGTTCCGCCTCACGCGGCAGGAATTACAGGAGGAACAACTGGTCAGGTTGTCCCGCGAGCTGCCGCTCACCCAACTCCGGGTGCCGTTCCTCTTCGCCGCCACCATCGGTCCCACCGAGCTCGATGTCCTGAGCCGGGCCCTGGGTGCTGGGGTGGAGGCACTCCCCGATCGGGCCCGGGTGTCCCCGTGAAGGCGATGCCGACCATCGACGAGGTCGTGCGGGAGCGCTCCATCATCATCTGTTGCGGTTCGGGCGGGGTGGGCAAGACCACGACGGCGGCGGCTGTCGCTGTCCAGGCGGCACGCCTCGGTCGGTCGGTGTGCGTGGTGACCATCGATCCGGCTCGGCGACTGGCCAACGCCCTGGGACTCGACACGCTCAGCAACCAGCCCACCCGCATCGACGGTCCCTGGGCCGGTGATCTGTCCGCCCTCATGCTCGACCCGAAGGGCACCTTCGACGATCTGGTCCAGCGCTACTCGGACACCCAGGAGCAGGCCGAGGACATCAAGGTCAACCGGATCTACGCCAACCTGGCCGGCACCCTTTCCGGCACCCAGGAGTACATGGCCATGGAGAAGCTCTACGAGCTGGCGGAGGAGGACGACTTCGATCTGGTGGTGGTGGACACCCCTCCGACGCGCAACGCCCTGGACTTTCTCGACGCACCTCGGCGACTCACCAGCTTCCTGGAGAACCGGATATTCCAGGTGCTGATGAAGCCCACCCGGGCCGGGCTCAGGTTCATGGGCGTGGCCGCCCAGGCCCTGCTCCGCACCATCTCGCGAGTGGCCGGCGCGGACATCGTCGGGGACGCGGTGGCCTTCTTCCAGGCCTTCGAGGGGATGGAGGAGGGTTTCCGCACTCGCGCCGCCAGGGTGCGGGAATTGCTGGTCCAGGACGACACCGCCTTCATTCTGGTGGCGTCACCCCGACCCGACTCGGTCGACGAAGCCGTGCATTTCGCCGACAAGCTCGCCGAGTCGAACATGGTGGTGACCGCTCTGGTGGTCAACCGGGTCCAACCTCGCTTCGCCGACCAAGCCCAGCTGGCATCGCTACCCACCTCGGGCGACAGCCAGGGTGACACCGCTCTGGACCAGCTCATCGACAACCTCGGCGGCTTCACGGCGGCCTCGGACCGCGAGGAGCAGGCCTATGCCGACCTGGTGGCGAAAGTGGCCCCGGCCCCGGTGTACCGGGTCCCCCTCCTGAACTCCGACGTGCACGATCTGGAGGGTTTGGAGACCATCGCCGACCTCCTCTTCGTCGGTTCCGACCGGCCGGCCCCGGCGTCGCCGAGCCAGGCAGGGGGGCCGGCTGCGGAGCGCTAACCTGGCTCGAGTGCGCACCGTGCTCGTGGCCAGCGACGCTCCATCGGTGAGGGCCGAGATCACCGCCATCGCCGAGACCCCTGACATCGCCATCAGCGAGGCCCGGTCCGGTCCGGCGGTGATGACTGAGGTCGCCGAATCGCTCCCCGATCTGGTCGTGGTCGATCTGCAGATGGGGAACATGGGAGGCATGGCTGTGTGCCTCGAACTCCGACTCGAGGAGTCCTACGGCAAGCTCGGCCACGTGCCCGTGCTGATGTTGCTGGACCGACGGGCCGACGTGTTCCTGGCCCGAAGATCGGGGGCGGAGGGGTGGGTGGTCAAGCCGCTCGATCCGATCCGGCTCCGGCGAGCGATCACCTCGATCCTCGACGGCGGCACCTACTACGACGAGTCCTACCAACCCCTCTCTGTCGTGTCCACGCCCGCCCCTGCCGGCGCCTGACGGCCCCGACCGAACGGCAGCCTCACCGCCTTGGCCCTGATCCGACGTCACCACCAGGAGGCATCAGCATCACGGGAAGGGGGCCGTATGGCCCGCCGGCGTTCTGAGTCGCGGAGCGACAGCGGCGCCGACGCCCAGGAGCAGTTCATCATCGATGCCCTCAATGATCTGCACGAGACCCCGGTGAGGGAGGTGATGACACCCCGGGTGGACGTGGTGGCCCTCAGCATCCCCCTGACCGTCGACGCGGTCACCCGCGCCGTGCGCGAGTCGGGCCACAGCTGTTTTCCGGTGTACGGCGACAATCTCGACGACCTGATCGGAGTGCTGTTCGTCAACGACCTGTTCCGGGCCGGCTGGAAGGTGGGCGGCAGCGAGGACCTGGCGCCGACGGGAAGCGACAGCACCGATGGTGGGGCCAGCGCAGATGGCGGGGCCGCGGTCGGGGCCGAGGGGGCGGTCGGGGCCGAGGGAGCGGTCGGGGAATCCGGATCCGAGGTCTCGACGGCGAATGACCCGCGCCTGGTGACCAGCCCACCTCGACCCACGCCCGATCCCATCGACATCTCCCGCCGCCTCCGACAGCCTTTCCTGGTCCCCGAATCCGGTCTGGTCCTCGAGGTGCTGGCCGAGATGCGCCGGCACCGGCGGGCGTTCGCCGTGGTGGTCGACGAGCACGGTGGCGTCGAGGGAGTTCTCACCGTCAAGGACCTACTCGGCGCCCTGGTCGGTGACCTGCCCGACGAATTCGATCCCGATGACGAGCCCGAGATGGTGCGGGTCGACGCGAGCCGATGGCTGGTGGATGGTCGAGCCAGCGTCGACGACGTCGCCGAGAGGCTGGGCATCAACCTGCCCGAGGGCGAGTACGTGACCCTTGGGGGGTTCCTGTTCGATGCCTTCGGGCACATTCCCAAGGAACGAGAGTCCACCGTCGTCGACGGCTGGGAGCTCCGCGTCACCGAGATGGACAAACGGCGGATCGCCAAGGTGGTGGCCAAGAGGCTCGAGCCACCGCCGGAGTCAACCGACGTCGACGCGGGGAACGATCGCACCACGGTCGGGTAGCATCACCCGGTCAGGATCGGCGTCATTCCCGATCCACCACGACGGGCTGTGGCGCAGCTTGGTTAGCGCGCTGCGTTCGGGACGCAGAGGTCCCCGGTTCAAATCCGGGCAGCCCGACCACAGCATTCCCGTCATCGGCGTCTCAGGGGTGCGTCAATCCCACCGTCGGCCCGCCTCCCGGTTGGCATACCGGGCCTCTTGGGAGGAGGCCCTTTCTGCTCAGGCGCTCGCCGAGTAGTAGTCGGTCGCGTCTCCCTGGAGGGCCTCGCTCGGACGGTCGTCGAGCCCCACCGAAATGATCCCTGCCGTCGTCACCCGCTGGACCTTCCGGTGGCGCGATCCGTAGTCAGAGATGGCAAAGTGCTGCGTCGATCGGTTGTCCCAGATGGCAACGTCGCCCTCCCGCCAATGCCAGCGCACGGTGTTCTCCGGACGAGTGACGGCGGCCTGCAGAGTCCGGAGGATGTCGCTCGACTCGGCCGGCCGGCCGGCGACCCGCTGGGCGAACCCTCCGAGCAGAAGGGCCGGTTCCTTCGTCTCAGGATGGACCCGTACGACCGGGTGCTCGGTTTCGAAGACGGTCGAGGTGAATTGGCGGAGGTGGTCGATCTGCTCGGGACGGGACCGGTCGGTCTCCCTTGCCACGTCGGCTCGCCCGTAGTCCTGGCCGTTCGTGTGCACCGCTCGCAGTGGATCGGGCCATGGACCGGGTCGCGGGCCGAAGGTCGCGGTAACCGGCGACGGTGTTCGCCCAGAGCGTGTTGCCGCCAGTCACGAACGGCTTCGTCAGAGTCATCATCGACCTTGCCGACCGTCACGACGTTCATGACGTCGTCGCTGAGGCGTTGCTTGTCCGCGGCGCATCGCGAGAAAAGCTGACGGCCGCGATGTTGGGTGGATCGTCGTAGCCGAAGCACATGCCCGAAGGACTGTCCTCCCCTCTTCTGACCCGTCCCGGCTCGTAGGTCACCGGGGCATGCGCTCCGGAGTAGGACGGACGGCTTTCTAGACTCGGGGAATGACACTCGAGCTGACCGTCGTGGATGCCTTCACCGATCAGCCCTTTTCGGGGAACCCAGCCGCCGTCGCTGTGGTGGAGGTCTTCCCCGATGATGTTCGCATGCAGGCTGTCGCATCGGAGATGAACCTCTCGGAGACCGCCTTCGTGGTTCGGCGGAGCGACGGTGACCACGACCTGAGATGGTTCAGTCCGGTGGTCGAGATCGACCTGTGCGGCCATGCCACACTGGCTTCGGCCCATGTTCTCGGCGGGTCGGCACGATTCCACACCCGGAGCGGAGTGCTCACCTGCACCGGGGACGCATCGGGACCGATCGAGATGGACTTTCCCGCCGATCCACCCCTCGCCACCGACATCCCGCCCGATTTGACGGTCGCCGGGGCCCGCTGGTGCGGGCGCGGTCGTTTCGATGTGCTCATCGAGCTGGAGAGCGCCGACATGGTCCGCAGCTTGCATCCTGATCTCCCGATGCTCGCGGCGTTGGGCTCTCGGGCTGTCATCGTCACCGCAGCCGGGGACGAGCCGGGGATCGACTGCGTGAGTCGGGTCTTCGCTCCCAACACCGGCATTCCTGAGGACCCGGCGACCGGGTCGGCCCATTGCACCCTGGCCGCGTACTGGGGCGATCGCCTGGCTACGGACCATCTGGTTGGCCGACAAGCCTCTTCGCGGGGCGGCACGATCACCATGCACCGGAAAGGCGACCGGGTCGTGCTCGGAGGCACCTGCGTGAGTATGGCCGAGGTGCGGATGATCCTGTGATCACCGCCGAACCCGGCTGCCGGCTGGTGTTCGCGCCGGCTAAGGAGGGTAGGTGATGGGATCACGGCCGGGTGGCCGGACGGGTGAGCTCCGGCAGACCGTAGGATCCGTCAGATCACCAAAGGAGGCAGCGACAGTGGACATGGAATATCGACGCCTGGGCAAGTCGGGCCTGAAGGTCAGCGTGCTGTCCTTCGGCTCGTGGGTGACCTTCGGTCCGCAGCTCTCCGGCAGCCCCGCTGAGGACCGCCTGGCAGCGGCGTACGACGCCGGTGTCAACTTCTTCGACAATGCCGAGGCGTACTCGGCCGGTGAGTCCGAACGGATCATGGGTGAGGCCATCGCCTCGCTGGGCTGGCCCCGCCACAGCTATGTGTTGTCGACCAAGCTCTTCTGGGGGATCCACAACAACGTCAACATGCGCAACACGCTCAACCGGAAGTACCTCATGCAGGCCATCGACGGCTCGCTGGAGCGGTTCGGCCTCGAGTTCGTCGACCTGGTCTACTGTCACCGCGCCGACCCCGAGACCCCCGTCGAGGAAACGGTGAGGGCCCTGTCGGACATCATCGACAGCGGCAAGGCCCTCTACTGGGGTACGTCGGAGTGGTCAGCAGAAGCCCTGCGGGAGGCGTGGGACATCGCCGATCGCCACAACCTGCACAAGCCGGTGGTCGAGCAGCCTCAGTACAACCTGTTCTGGAGGGATCGGGTCGAAAAGGAGTACGCCCCCCTCTACGAGGGGATCGGCCTCGGGCTCACGACCTGGAGCCCACTTTCCTCAGGCCTGCTCACCGGCAAATATGTCGACGGAGTTCCCGAAGGATCACGGGCCACGCTCCCCGGCTACGAATGGCTGCGGAACCTCCTCACCGACCCAGTCCGCAACGACAAGGTGCGTGCCCTCCAGTCGATCGCCAAGGAGCTCGACTGCAGCCTGGCCCAGCTGGGCATTGCCTGGTGCGCCAAGAACCCACATGTGTCGTCGGTGATCACCGGGGCGAGCCGGGTAGAGCAGGTGCGCGAGAACATGGGTGCGCTCGACGTTCTGTCCCGGTTGAGTGACGACGTCATGGCTCGCATCGACCAGACCACCGCCTGAGTCGCTGGCTATTCCGTCGAGCCGGCGTCCCGTCGCCGATTCGGTTTGCGGTTGGGATTGGACCAAGCCTGGCCATCAGGATCGAGGTTGGCCAGCTCGAGCACCTGACGGCTGACCCGCCGAGCCAGGTAGAGCGAGAACACTGCGGCCGGGATCTCGACGAAGACAGCAAGGACGAAGGCCTCGAAAAACTGGGCGTGGCTGCCCGACGTCGTCATGTCGAACCAGGCATCGACGAACAGCAAAGTGGCGGTGGCGGTGGCCGGCATCTGCACCCTCGGATCGATGCGGAACGCCATGTAGGCGGTCCGGGTGATGGCCAGGACCAACAGAAGATCGAACCCGACCCAGGCGGCCCGATAGTGAAGGTCGAATTGGCGTCGGGGAAGGGTCACCGCCAACAGGCCGATCCAGGGCAACAGGACGACGGCTGCCGCTGTATACAACCACGCCGTGCGGCGCGCCCGGCGTCTGATCTCGGGGGAGGACCTGAGGCGACCAATCCCTTCCGGCGGATCGGGCACGGCGTCACTCACCCGGGAAATCCTACGGTCAAGGCGACCCGACATCTGATCTCGTCCAAGAGCCGGACCCCGACAGGCTCATTCCGGTGCACCGCGAATACCCGTGAATGGAAGTCCCGTGAACGCGGAGTTACGGCGTGACGCGGCTGCGGCGGCCGTCATCGACCAGCGGGCTGCGTTCCAGGGCGGCGGCCTCGAGCGCTTCCTGGGTGGCTATGCCCACGATCGTGGGCACGCGAGGCCACCGCCCATCGGCGTCGAGTGACCACGACTGCTTGTCGTCGGCGAGGTTCAGCTGCAGGATCTGCTCGAGTTGCATCACCGCCTCGGCATCGGCCACCGGAATCATGGCTTCGACCCGACGGTCCAGATTCCTCCGGCGCAGGTCGGCCGACCCGATGTAGTAGGTGGCGGGTCGTCCCCCGACCCCACCGAAACGGAGGATCCGTGAATGCTCGAGAAAGCGCCCAACGATCGATCGAACCCGAATGGTGTCGGACAGTCCGGGCACACCCGGCCGGAGGCAGCAGATGCCGCGGATGATCAGATCGATGGGAACCCCGGCCTGCGAGGCGCGGTAGAGGGCGTCCATCACGTCGACGTCGTCCAACCCATTCACCTTGATGGCAATACGCCCGTCCGGACCCGCCTTTGCCTCCTCGTCGACGAGTTCGATGACCCGATCGCGGATCCCCCCCGGCGAGGTCACCAATTCCTGGTAGTGAGGAGGTTGGCTGAATCCGGTGATGTAGTTGAAGAAGCGGGTCACGTCCGCGCCCAGCGCCGGCCTCGATGACAACACCCCCAGGTCTTCGTACATGCGGGCCGTCTTCGGGTTGTAGTTTCCGGTGCCGACGTGGCAATACAGCCGGACGGCATCACCCTCTTGGCGGACCACCAGAGTTGTCTTCGCATGCGTCTTGAGTCCCATCAGCCCGTAGATAACGTGGGCTCCCGCCTCTTCGAGAGCTCGGGCCCAACCGATGTTGGCCTCCTCGTCGAAGCGGGCCGTCACCTCCACCAACACGGCGACCTGCTTGCCGTGCTCTGCCGCCCGCACCAGAGCAGCGACAACGGGGCTGTCACCCGACGTCCGATAGAGGCACTGTTTGATGGCCAGGACGTGGGCGTCGTCGGCAGCCTCGTTGATCAGTTCCTCCACCGACGCGGAAAATGAATCGTAGGGGTGATGGACGAGTACATCCTGGCGATCGAGCACTCCAAAGATGTTGATGCCCTCGTCCGGCTCCACGGCGGCAAATGCCGGAGGGATGAGCGGGGTCCAGGGTGGGTCGTGAAGCTCGGGACGGTCGAGCGCGTAAATAGCCCACAGGCATTCGAGACCCAACGGTCCGGCGAATCGGTAGACGTCGTCGGGGCTCAATCCAAGCTCTTCCGTAAGGCGCTCGACCGGGCCTTCAGAGGTCCTCGAGTCGATCTCCAACCGAACCACGGGAAGGAACCGGCGCCGGCGCAGTTCCTCCTGGAGGGCCAGCAGAAGATCGTCGGCGGCGTCATCATCCAAGGCCAGGTCGGCATCACGGGTCACCCTGAAGATGCAGGGGGCACCAACGTCCATGCCGGGGAACAGTTCGTCGATGAAGGCCACCAGGATTTGCTCGAGGGGTATGAATCGTTGACCGCCGGCCAGGGGAAGCAGTCGGGCCACGTTCGGCGGGACCTTGACCCGGGCAAAACGAGAAGTGCCGTCTTTGCGGTTGCGGACTTCCACACCGACGTTGAGCGAGAGGTTGGAGATGTACGGGAACGGATGGCTCGGATCGACGGTCAGGGGGGTAACCACCGGCAGGATCAGGCGATCGAAGACCTCGTGGAGGTAGGTCCGATCGACCTCGTCCAAGGCATCCCAGTCACTCAGCTCGATCCCCTCGGTCCGGAGAGCGGGAGCCAGCTCATCCAGCAACAGCCTCTCTTGCCTCCGGACCATGCGCTCCAGCGAGGCTCGGACATCTCGCAGGAGCTGGTCCGGAGTGCTGCCATTGAGAGCCAGAGACTTGATGCCGGCAACGACCTGGCGCCTCAGTCCCGCCACCTGGACCTGGAAGAACTCGTCGATCCGCTCGCTGAAGAGGACCAGGAATTTGACCCTTTCCAGCAGGGGTAGGTCCGGATCGGCCACCAGATCGAGCAGCCGGTCGTTGAAGTCGAGGTCAGAGAGCTGGCGGGCGAAGAAGCGAGGAGATGAAGCCGCCTCCTCCCCGTCCCGGGAGCCCCGCAGGGCTTCGATGCTCATCAGCTAACGATAGCAACCGAGCCGAATCTCCGACCCGGGGCGATTCAGCCAACCATGCCCCCCTTCGTGAAGCCGGCGGTGGCTCAGGTCACCGGATCCGCATCCTCGAGCGCGGACCGAGCCGTCAGTAGAGAACAATGGGTACGCGCTCGTCGACGAAAGGCACACGACGTGAGCACCGAAAGCTCGATCGAGGTCATTGTGGAGATCCCCCGCGGGAGCCGCAACAAGTACGAGTACGACCACGACCGCCACATCATCCGGCTCGACCGGCGCCTGTATACCGCCACGTTCTACCCGGCCGACTACGGGTTCGTCCCCGATACGTTGGCCGAGGACGGCGATCCACTCGATGCACTGGTCTTGCTGGACGAACCGACATTCCCCGGGTGCCTGGTCGAGTGCCGACCGGTGGGAGTGTTCTCGATGACCGACGAGAAGGGACCCGACGCCAAGATCATCGCCGTGGCCTGTGGCGACCCGATGTGGGCAGAAGTGCGAGACGTCGAGGGGCTCCCTACCAATCTGAGGCTGGAGATCCCCCATTTCTTCGAGGTCTACAAGGATCTCGAACCGGACAAGATGACCGAAGTGGGAGGCTTCCGCGGCCCGGAGGCCGCGTGGGAAGAAATCGACCGCTGTTTCGAACGGGCCCGATCAGTCGGCCCTTAGCCCGGGGTGGCGAAGCCAGCGTCCTCCAGCGAGAAGCCCCCGCCGGAGATGCTGAACGAGGGAATCAGGCGAGTACTTGTGCTTTGGCCGCGGCGAACTCTTGGTCGGTCAGTGCACCCGAGTCGTGCAAGGTGGCCAACTGCTGTAGCTGGGCAATCCTGTCCGAGGCATCCGGCGGCCCTGCCGCGGGTGCGGGAGCCGGCGCCGGAGCCGGAGCAGGTTCGGGTTGTGGGGCAGCCCCGGATTGCTGCATGGCCCGGTTGGTCCCGGCTTTGGCCCCCATATAGGCCACACCGCCGACGGCGGCGGCCCTCAGAAGCGGGCGTCTGCGCACGAGAGGCATGATCTGACCTCCCCTCAGTCCTCTTCGGCATCGAGTTCGATGCCGAGAGCAAAGGCAATCTCCGCCGCCGCGGACACGATCCGGACGTTGCCTACGGTCGGATTGAGGGCGACGAGGAGACCGAGAATCTCCTCAGGACTCA
This sequence comes from uncultured Acidimicrobiaceae bacterium, assembly GCA_963704615.1. GTDB lineage: Bacteria > Actinomycetota > Acidimicrobiia > Acidimicrobiales > RAAP-2 > Bog-756. The sequence continues at coordinate 58,000 of OY969923.1, forward strand.
CCCCGGCGTCCAGGGCGAAGGCGACCTGAAACACATAGGAGGCGGGCGCCGCGTCCGCGGCGATCAGAGCTGCGATGTTTGCCAGCGCATAGGTCTTCGGATCGAGACCGGAGGCTTCGAGATTGTCAAGACGTGCCTTGAACAATCCTTCGAGAGCGCTGGCGTCATGCTGGGCGACGCCCAGGAGAACATCGCTGGTAGCGGTCGACACGGCCATGGTGAATCCTCCACTTGTGTTTCGGGAATCGTCGGTTGCAAACAGCGGTGGGCGACGGGCCGGAACCCCCGGCGCCTTTCCTCACCCTACCTGAAAAGGTCGTTGTTCCAAAGGGCGATCCAGACGGACCGGGATGCCGGAGCCCGTCCGTCGGACAGGGCAGAACGACGGAGCGATCTGGCCCGTCTGTCGCGCTAGGCCGCCTCCTCCTCGTCCGCGCCTTCTTCGCCCACCTCGCTGCCGTCGCTGTTCTCGCTCCTTCCGCTGAGACCCAGGCGACTGAGGATGGTGGCGGACGCAGTTTGGATGTGGGAACCCGACGCTTTGATGGCGGACACGGCCTGTTCTCCACCGCCAGCCCAGGTGGCCACATAACCGAAGGTATAACTACCCGTGTCCAAGCCGATGTGCTGGCACACCACGTAGGCGGTCGATTCGGCCTCCAACTCGGCGAGAGGTCGGTCGGTCTGATCCCGGTGGAGCAGAGCATGGGCGATCTCATGAGTCAAGGTCTTGATCTGCTGAGCAGTGGAATTGCAGGATTCGACACGGATGCGACGGAGGTTGAAGGCACAGTCGCCGTTGAGCCCCCCAGGCAGCGGTGCGAATTCGACCGAGTAGCCCACGGACTCGGCCACATCGATCAGCCCGGTGAGACAGTTCGCCGGCCCGTCCCCCGAGAGATTGCGACAGACGGCCGGCAGCTCTTCCCCCTCAGTCTGCGAGACGTCGAAGACGGGCACGTGTTTGAAACCGCGTACCTCCCGATCGCCTCTGGCGCCGACCGGGCCGGGCTTACTGGCAACCATCGGGGCCACGATCCAGATGGCCTGTTCTCCCTTTCGGACACACCGGCCCAGCTTCTTCCAGGTACTGAAACCGGCCACCTGACGCGCCTCCGGCAACTGCGCGTTGATGAGGACGGCATTGCCGAAGCTGTAGCGATGGAACCGGCTCTGACACGCCAGATGTCGGATCCACTGATCAGACGTGGTGAGCGAGGAAATCCCGTCGCTCAGCTGGGTGAGCAACTCCGTTCGACGATCGGTCGATCTCATTCTCGAATTCCTTCCTTGTTTGACGGGGTCTGCGTTTGACGGGGTCCGCGACCTCCGGGCGATGGGAGCCGAGCGAGAATCACCACATCGGGCGCATCGGGGCATGGGTACCGCAGGAGGTGACACAGCAGGGTGGGCCCCAACCAAGGGCGATCGGTGTCGCTTGCCCGCTCCCTTCCATCCGTGGGAGCTGCGGCGTCACCGGCCGGACTGCAAGAGCGCGTCCGTGGGATCGAACGGTAGATCCAACCTGTGACAGCGGAGGGTGGCGGGATGGAGCGCCAATGCCAAGCCTTCTCCGTGGTCGAGACCTCTGCCAAATCACGCCTTCGAAGACGAGTCCCCCGGCGTTCTCGAAACGGTCTCCGCCGCTCCGCTCGTGAGAGTGTTCCGACGCCCTGGTGCGTCGGGCCAGAGCCACACTCGAATCGGTGAACAACTAACCTCGCTGAGGCAGTTCAACCAGCACGCTCTTCGGGGATGTAGCTCAGTTGGCTAGAGCACCTGCTTTGCAAGCAGGGGGTCACGGGTTCGAGTCCCGTCATCTCCACCATCGTGGGCTTGAGTCCATGGGCTTGAGTCCATGTGTGTGAGTTCGGTAGGTGTGTCTCACGCTGGCTCCGGTACCTGTGGCTCATTCGCTCCAATGCAGCACCCAGCCGCCGGTCGGGATGACCAGAGCAACTGGATGAGGAGGGCGTTACTTTGGACCACCGCGTGGCTGTCACCACGCGCAGGCTGCTATGCCGTCGCCAGCACTAACCTCAGCGGTAGGGCGTCTGTGCCTTGGTCTTCAAGCCTGGAGGATGAACCTTATGACTCTCACCTCGTCAGTGCCTGAGCAACTTGCCGTTGTCGACGCTGACTCCCATCTCACCGATGTCGACGACCTTTGGACGAAGAGGGCCCCCGCTGCTTACAAAGATGAGATTCTTCACGTTGAAGAGGTCGAGGGAGAGCGCACGTGGGTAATTGAGGGAACGGCCCTTGGAAAGGCTGGCGGCGGCAGCACTATTGACAGGGCGGGCGTGAAGCACCCATTCATGGAGTCGATGCTCGAGTGGGATTTCGAAAGGGCCCATGTGGCAGCGTGGGACGTCGATGCCCGTCTCGACGTTCTCGATGACATGGGAATCCAACACCAGGTCACTTACCCCAACGCTCTGGGGTTGGGGGGCCATGCACTGGCCGAAGTGAAGGACCCCGTGTTGCGTCGCCTGTGCGTTGAGATCTTCAACGACTCCCGGGCCGAGATACAGAACCGCACGAACAACCGGCTCTTGCCCATGCCGATACTGCCCGCCTGGGATATCGAGGGATGCGTGCTCGAAGCGCAGCGGATCGCCGAAATGGGTCTCCGGGGAATCAACATGACCTCAGATCCCCAGGACCTCGGCTCTCCGGACCTGGCCAACGTGGCTTGGGACCCTCTGTGGGAGGTCTGCGCCGATCTTGAGCTTCCGATCCACTTCCACATCGGAGCGAGCCTCACGGCAATGAACTTCTTTGGCCAGTACTTCTGGCCATCCCAGGACGAGTACGTGAAGCCCGCCATCGGTGGAGCGATGCTTTTCATCGGCAACGCCCGAGTGGTCATCAACACCATCTTTTCGGGAGTCTTCGACCGCTTTCCAAAACTCAAGATGGTTTCGGTGGAGAGCGGGATCGGTTGGGTGCCCTTCATCCTCGAGACAATGGACTGGGAACTCCCAGAAAATGCTCCAGCACAGGCGGCCGAGCTTGGCAAGGCGCCCTCGGAGTACTTCAAGTCGAACTGGTACGCGACCATATGGTTCGAGACTGGTTGCGGACATCTTCAAGAACTGGTCGACAAGGTCGGCGACGACAATGTCATGTTCGAAACCGACTTTCCCCACCCGACGGCTCTCTGGCCCAAGCCACTCGAGCACGTGCACGAGGCCATGGCGACGCTTCGGCCGGAGTCGCGCCGCAAGATCCTCGCCGAGAACGGGAAGAAGCTCTACCGCCTGGGTTGAAGCAAACTCCAGGCGATTTTTGAAATTCCCCGTCGAGGATCGCCGGAAGTCCGCTCGCTTGAGCTCGTCCTACCAGGCGTTGGCCTGTCTTGTCGCACGGCTCTCGCTGCGCCGAGGCGGCAGGCAATCACTGCTCTGCGATAGAGAAGGGATGCCGACCGCCAACGACGACGGTGCTCGTCGCCAGAGCTACGTACGTACTGCTCGCCAGCAACGACAGCCCATCGGGATCTCGACCTCGCCGTAGGCAACCTTGGACGACGCTGCGGCCTGGATCCGTGCCAGTTCGCGCTCCCTCTGGTCCGACGACATCGTGATCATGGAGCTGTAGGTCCCAGCCAGACCAACCAGCTGCTCCTGGTTCATCGGCATCGACCACTGGAAGACGTTCCCCTCCGTTCCGGCGAACGGTGATCGAGGAGGTAGCTCGAAGCGGTGACGGGTCCCCCGGTCCGCGTCTCGGGGAGACGGGTCCCTCTTTCCCAACAGCTCGGCGACCCATTCGACTGATCGGTCGGCTCCGCTCCAAATGACTCCGAGCACACCCCCCGGGCGCAGCACTCGACCGATCTCGGCGATGGTCTGCTCAGAATTCATCCAATGCCACGCAGACGAGACGGTCGCCGCATCGAGGGATCCTGTTCGGATCGGAAGCTCTTCGGCCCAGCTCTGGATTGCCGATATTTCCGGTGATCGGCTTTTCAGAACCTCGAGCATCCGGATATCGGGCTCAACGGCGATGACCTCACGCGCCCGCTTGTTGAGCTGTCGGGTGAGCGCTCCAGTCCCGGCACCGATGTCGGCGATAATCCCACCCTCCGATTGCAAAACCCAATCAACAACGGACATCGGTGGTCCTGGCCTGAAGCGGTCGTACATCTCGGCGACCGATCCGAACGATGAAGCTCGTGCCGTGGTTTCCGGTTCTGTCATGGATTCGACGGTACCGGTCCAGTCCGATGATTCGTCATCATCTGGGCCAAAGAGCGCACCGTTGTTCGGCGGCAAGGGCGTGCCAAACCTGCCCAATCGTGCCAGGAACGCTTGATTTGAAGAGGCAGGGAGATCATGGCCGGATAGCCATATCTGCAGGTCAACGCTGGACATGAGGGATCCACCACGCAGGAAGGCCTAACGAGTGCCCTGGCGCAAGCCACGGACAGTTGGTCGAGAAGGGGACACGAGCGAGAGTCGGGTCCCTGCCGTCAGTCGGTCTGTCGAAGCTGCAGGACAGCGCCCATCGTCATGGTGTTCCCAACCAGGTGGTCAGGGCGTCACCCAATCCGGCATCCGTGCCGTCCCCCACCCAGGCGACATATCCGTCGGGCCTAATCAACACGGCAGTGGGAGCGGTCACCGTCCCCAGTACCGGAAGCTCCCACAGCCCTCGATATGCGGCATCGATCATCTGGACCCGGTCAGCCCATGGAGTGATGTCAAAGCCACCGGGCTCGCCGAGGTTGAGCAGCACCGCCTTGGCGTCGTGCAAAAGCTCGAAGACGCGCAGCGGGCCGTCGGCAGTCACCAGGTCCAGATCGGGCATACGACGTCCGAGAAGTGGATGGCCTTCACCGAGGTCGTAATGAATGTCCAGGCACGAGATGACTCCGGCAAGCTGTTTCCGAGGCTCGTCCATGCTCGCCAGCTCCGACACCACATCGACCAGGGCATCCATGCGCTCGTCACGGCGCTGGAGCATCCCCTGAGCCATGGTGTGCTTCATGGCCCGTGCGCCAACCGGGTGGCGCTCGGTGTGATAGGTGTCGAGAAGGCTGTCCGGGGATGTCCCCCTGACCACCTGAGCCAGCTTCCATCCCAGATTCACCGCGTCCTGCACCCCAAGGCTTAGGCCCTGGCCACCGGCCGGATAATGCACGTGGGCCGCGTCGCCGGCCAGCAACACCCGTCCGGCTCGATAGGCCGCCGCCTGCCGAGTCATATCGGTGAACCGGGAAAGCCACTTGGGACTATGGACCCCGAAATCGGTGCCGTAGACCACGGTGAGCGCCTCGCTCAGATCGCCCAGGGTGGGCTCGCTGCTCGGACCGAGCTGTTGCTCGGTCACGATCACGCGGAATGTCTTGCCGTCCTCCAGCCGGTGGAGGGCATGGATTCCCGTTGCGTCGTGGCGAACGCCCCGCGGCGGTTCCTCGGTCACCTCTACCTCGGCGATCAGGTTGCTCTTCGTCGGATCCCATCCCGGGAACTCGATGCCCGCTTCTTTACGGATGATGCTGCGCCCTCCGTCGCACCCGACGAGATACTGCGCCCGCAGACATTCTCCGTCGGAGAGTTCGATGTCCACGCCGCCGTCATCCTGAGCGAAGCCCTTCACCGCACATCCGTAATAGATCCGTACCGGGAGCTCGGCGATCCAGGCGGCCATGATCCGCTCGATCTTGTTCTGCCAGATCCCGAGCGAATACGGATGGCGCGTCGGGAAGTCGCTCATGTCCAACACGGTCGAGCCGATCATCGCGGCCTGAGCCACCTGGCCCTCCGCGAGGAACCGGTCAGCGACCCCACGCTGATCCAGGACTTCGATCGTGCGCGAGTGGAAACCACCGGCCCGTGAGCCGATCAGCACGTGATCGGGACGCTGCTCGACGACCGCGACGTCGATCTTCGCCAACGCCAACTCGGCCGCCAGCATCATCCCCGTCGGGCCGCCTCCGGCGATCACCACCTCATGCTTGGCCATACGCACCCCTCTTCTTCCATAGATTCTGGTTCGGGCCGGAGATTCTGCACATCAACCGGGCCCTTGATGCAAGCGCCGGGAGCGCGCTGAATTCAGAATGGCGGAGAGTAAGTGCCCTTTCTCTCTTGTTCGGTGCGGACGGGCAAACCCTTACCGATGCGGATGCGTCGGCGCGTACGGCGGGGCCATCACGCAGACTTAGTGTTCGATGGTGGGAGGGTTCGCCCTACACCGCTACCGTGGGCCAATGAGCAGCCCGCAAGTGCCCGGTGGAGTGGTGCACAAGCTCCCCGGAGACCTGCGCAAGGCGCTGATCGTCAACCCCACGGCACTGGATGCCTGGACGGACATCACCCCTTTGGCCCGCAACGAGTTCATCTGCTGGGTCGAGGATGCCAAGCAGCAGGTCACTCGAGAGCGCCGTATTCGCCGAACCCAAGAGGAGCTGGAAGAAGGCCAGCGTCGACCGTGCTGTTGGCCAGGGTGCAAGCACCGTGAGCGTACCGGCAAATAGCAGTCGGCTGGGTGTTCTCTCTCGCTGCCGGGAGCCGCGCCGGAAGCGACCTCACAGATGGGGGAGGTTTGTCGGAGGGTTCGAACGGCGTCAGATCACTTCCGATGCCCAACCTTGCGGCGCACGTTCCGACGCTGGCGAAGGTGGCAATCCTTCGTCACCTGGTCAGTCGGTCAGCAGTCGTCCGCCGGGCGCTGACCCGAAGGGAGAATCGTGTGGCAAACCACATACTGCGTCGACGATGCGGACGCACCATTGAGATCGGAGTTCGTTGCCCCACTGAGATCGGCTCCCATGAAATCCACGCCGGACAGCTTTGTTCTCTCCAGGTTCGCCCGTGAAAGATCGGCATCACCAAGGTCTGCGTTTGCGAGATTTGCCCCAGACAGATCTGCCGAGTTGAGGTCCGCACCACTGAGGTCGGCATACGAGAGATCCGCATTCGTGAGATTCAGGTGCGACAGGTTGGCGCCTGCCAGATTTGCGCCAACGCAGGTAGCTGAAGTCCCCGGATGGCACTTCCCCGTGACACTCGACGCAGCCGCGGTCGTGGAATTTCCCGCCAGAAACAGGGTTCCCAGAGTTCCGCCAGCTACGAGTATGCCCACCATGCCGAGAACCACGCTCACTCGTCGCGTCATCTCTCCCTTTCCGTGTCAAGGTTGATTTGCGAAATCAACTGTACAGACGAGGTGCAGGATGAAGGCGGATCCGGCTCTTCGCGATAGGCGTCGGCTACCGATCAAGAGGTTTCCAATGCACTTTTCACGCGGCTGGAATCCGCCGCAGCGGATTTGAATCGGGGGCTAGGCCTCGGTGGTCCGGATTCGCATAGAGAAGTCGGGCGTACGCTTTCACGGGCAGCTCAGCCAGCTGTCGTAGCACCAACTCGCTGCTTGTCGTCAAGAGATCGCCTTCTGCCTTGGGTTCAGCAGCGAGCGAGAGATCCAGTGTTGCTTGCGCCTTGGCGGTGAAGGCGGAGTTCTTGTAGAGACTGGCCAGCCAAAAGACGTTCTCCACCCAGATGTCGTCGAACCCCGGCTGGCCGTAGGAGTGGTGAGAGGCGAAGTAAGTCATCGATCTTTCGGCAAGGTCGACCGCATCGCTGAGCGGATACACGGTGGGATCGACTTGGGAGAGAATGGCCAGGGCGCCCACCATGGTTCCCTGTGTGTACGTGTACTTGGCGGTATCGATGCTGTTGGCAGTGCTGGAGCCGCCGACATGATCGTCGTACAGACCCGTCGTTGGGTCACGCAGGTCACGAGTGAGCCAACTGACAATGGTCTTGCTCCATTGGAGATACCAAGAATGGTGGACCTGTTCGAAGATCTCGACGCCCAAGATGGCAGCCGGAGCGTTCGAGACAACCGCCCTTTCGGAGTTGCCCGCACCGGTCGCCTCCCAATAGATGCCGCCACCGCGCGGATCCCAGTTCCTTACAGCCAGCTGGAATACGTCTTCGGCTCGATCGAGCAGGGCCGGGTTCTTTGCTCTCGCGTATTCCTGCATGACTGCCAGACCCATCCAGAGGCTGTCGTCCACCCGAGGAAGGTCGGACCTGATGTGAAAAGGTCTGGGACCTTGGTCGTACGCTGCAGGCCATCCTGCCAGCGACTTATCCCAATAGTTGTCGCCAATCGCGCTCAGGGTCTGCTCGATGATCGGGGCGCACGCCGAGTGGTCCAGGGACAGAGAGGCGACGTCCATGGCGGTGAGTGCTTGGTAGCTCGGCCAGACGCTGGCATAGAAGCCAAAGTCGCTGTTCTTCAGCAGACGATTGCCCACGCCGTACGTCGAGATCAAACTGGCACAGGGTTGCGACGAACTGTCATTTGGGGAGGAAGTCACCTTCGAAACAGCGGACGCTGCATTGGATACCAAGAGCTCCGTGGACAGGGCGGCGAGATCATGGCCCGGAACACCCGGTATGGAAACCAGACCGGCAAGGGCCACGACCGCGAGCGCCAAGACGGCGATGCGGCGTCGCCATCTCTGGCCCGCCGACTTGTGGCGACCCGGATGGCGGCGCGCACCACCGGTCACCGACGAGGTTGTCTTCTCTCCGTGGGAAGAATGCCTCGCTCCCCCGTCGTTGATGCTCCTCACCTCCGACTCTGCCGTTGACCGAACTTATGCCCGGGAGGTCAGCATGCACCGCCGAACCGGGGGACTGCTCGCAGATGCACCCTCTTCGCCTTCCGTCTTGGCATCTCAGCACGGGGCACCGTTTCCGTCAGCAAGCAATCGACGAGGTCGCCGACCAGGACTTGTCCCACCGAGCCCAGGTACGGAGACATATCGTCTGTGGGAGGGTAGGCCAAGCTCCGCACAGAGCGCCGACCTGCGAGTGCGGTTCCTTCCGACCAAGGGGAAGCGATGATGGCAGAGGCGATCACCTGCGCAGTTGCTCATCGCAGGGGTGGTTACTGGCGCAAGGTACGCGGATTCGTGGCCCTTCTCAGCCTCAGTGTCGTTCTCGTCGCGTGCGGAGGATCAGCAACCTCGGCCTCGTCCGCTTCCTCCGGGAATTCGGTACGGACGAACGTCTCGCCCAGCTTGCCAGGTGTCACCGTCACCGGGCCTGAACCGGTCGGGTCTCCTACCTTCAACGGGACTCTCTATGGATCAAACTTCGATCTATCGAAGGTCGGCTACGAGAAGTCCCAGTTCTTCCTCTCGGGCACCGCCCACTCCTACGTGCCGGCGAGTCCCCTCACGAGCGACGGGAATTGGAAGCTCACCACCGGTGTGAGCGCGCCGTACAAGACACGGATAGCCGTCTATCGCCCGATCGACCCGAAGAAGTTCAACGGGACCGTCGTGGTCGAGTGGCTCAACGTGACTGGCGGGACGGACGACGCCCCCGAGTGGACGATGTCCCATAACGAATTGATCCGCGACGGCTTCGCCTGGGTGGGAGTCTCCGCCCAGCAAGTCGGTGTCGACTCAGCCAAAAAAACGGATCCTGCGGAGTACTCGTCGCTCTCACACCCGGGCGACAGCTTCTCTTACGACATCTTCTCGCAGGCCGGCCAAGCGGTTCGCGATGATGCAGGCAAGATCCTGGCTGGCTTGCACCCTCACACCCTGATTGCGGCCGGTGAGTCGCAGTCGGCCGGCTACCTGATGACGTACATCGATGCGGTCCAGCCGATTACGCACGCCTACCAAGGCTTCCTTGTGCACAGCCAATTTGGTACCGGCGCTCCACTCTCCCAAGCACCGCAGACCAGCTATCCAGCCCCGGCTCCGACGACGATCCGCAGTGACCTCGGCGTTCCGGTCCTCGAGTTCGAGACCGAAACTGACGTCTACAACAGCAATCTGACTGATCGGCTGCACTATGGGAATCCAAAATGGTTCCGACTCTGGGAAGTCGCTGGCAGCTCGCATTATGATTACTACGGTCTCGCCATCGGTCCCAACGACACCGGCAACGGTCAGGGCGCCATCGACAATCTGGCGGCCATGCAGAACCCGACGCGCACTCCTACGAGTGGGTTCAACTGCGCCGTTCCCATCAACACCGGTGGAACGCACTGGGCACTCGATGCCGCCGTGTATTGGCTCAACAGGTGGGTCGTAGACGGAACGCCGCCTCCCCCGGCCCCCTTTTTGGCCACGACCCACGTCTCTCCGGTGGTGTACAAGCTTGACGCAAACGGGAACGCCATCGGAGGGGTGCGAACTCCACAGGTCGACGCGCCGATCGCCGCTCTGGGCAGCCAAGGCAACAGCGGAGGCTTCTGCTTTCTTTTCGGAACCACCGTGCCGTACGGCGCCGACCGCCTCGCCAGCCTTTACAAGAACCACGGCCAGTTCGTCTCAGCCTGGACTCGTGCGGTTCAAAGGGACCGCACCGATGGATTCCTCCTCCCCGCCGACGCTGCTGAGCTATTGCATTCTGCAGCGGTCTCACAGGTCGCACGGCAAGACCACTGATGTGATTCACATTTCTCGAGGTAATCGCGCACAGCACTGACTGTCCTGTCCCGCTGGCCGTCCACGTCGTCGAGTGCCGGGCGGAGGCGCGATCTCGGTCCGACCGCCAGACTCCCTCGATCGGGCGGCCCCTGTGTCGTTTGTTTAATTCGCGAATTGGCCCGATTTATGCGAGTCAGTCGATAATTCGGGCAATCTCGCGGATGGAATGTTCCACCCCGCTGGCGTCCGCGCAACCTCTGGCATCGGGGCAACCTCTGGCGTCGGCCGGCACCCACCCAGCGAGCCCCGTGGCCGACCGGAGTGGAGCCGGCGGGTTCAATCGGCGACCGGGAAACGATCGAGATAGAACCCGAAGCGCTCCCGTACGACCGAGGCATCCAGACCGAACTCGCCGAGGGAGAACTCGTGGGTGCCGGCGGCGTTGGGGGGGTGAGCCCGAGCCCACTGCTCCACCTGCTGGCCTCCCTTCCCGAGTGTGATTCCGAGACTGTCGTAAGCGGTGGAGAGCGCGGCCACCGGATCGGACTGCAGCGAGTCGAACGACACGTCGGCGAACGATCCCTCGCCGATGCGACTTCGAAACTCCATGGCCCGTCTCACCGCCTCGGCCCACAGGGCCAGCTGCTCTCGACCGAGCTCGTCAGCATCGTCCCGGTCACTCACCCAACTGCGTGTGTAGGCGATGAGACTGCAAACAGAACCGAGTACGGCGACGGGATCGCGGTGCGTCCAAACGAACTTCGCTCCCGGATAGACAGCGCGGAGGTCGTCCAGGGCCAGCATGTGCACGGGCGTCTTCAGGTGCCACAACCGAGGAGGACAGTGCCACTGCAGGAGCTGGAGGATCTGACGGTGGAACGCGTAGGCGCTGGACATGTCGCAGTCGATGACCCAAGCGGCATAGCTCGGCACCCTGGCCATCCCGTCGAAGTGGGCCGTCCTGAATTCCATACCCAGCAGGTCCTGGCACTCGGTGGGGCCCGTGGGTGACTGGAAGTGCAGGGACCGCATCCTCGGGAAGGCCTGGTACATGGCATCGAGCCCCCGACGCGCCGCTTCGATGCGGGGGTCGGAGGCCTCGTTGGCCGTCTCGGGCGGAGGGACCGGATCGGAGGACTCCCACAACCGAACGGAGCGGATCTGGGGATCAGCGGCCATCAGGTTGCTCAACGCGGTGGTGCCGGTCCGAGGCAGGCCGATGATGACGACAGGGCCCTCAACCTCTTCGGCGGCGATGCCGGGGTTGTCGCCGACAGCCCGGATCACCCGCAGGCGGTTGGCCAGCAGCATGCCGAACCTCATCGCCAGGATCTGCTCGCCGCCTTCGGTGAGGGTCGCCTCGTCGTTGAGCGACTCGATCAGGCGGTCCAGGCCCTCCCGCCAGCTCGTGCCACCGAAGTCATCGAGGCCGGTCTCGTCGAGTGCGGTTTCGACCAGCGTGTCAGCATCGAGCATCAGACGAAGTCCGAACCGCCGTCGACGTTGACGTTGGCGCCGGTCACGTACCCGTTGGTCCGAGAGGCCAGGTAGACAGTCAGGGACGCCACCTCCTCGGGGAGGCCGGCTCTCCCGAGGTCGGCCGGCTGATGGAAATTGTCGTCGATCCACTTCATGACGTCGTAGGGGTCAGTGGCGTCGAGCCCCTCCTGCTCGAAGACATCGTGGAGGCCCTCGCTGAAACTGGCGGTGACGATCGATCCGGGGCTGACCGTATTCACCAGAATCCCTTCGGGGGCCAACGACTTGGACAGGTTCTTCGACAGGCTGGTGAGGGCGGCCTTGGCCGCGGTGTAGGCCACGATGAGGGGGCTCTGCCGCTGGGTCGAGTGGGCCGACACATTGACGATCCTCGCCCACTCCGCCTTGCGCAGAAGAGGGAGGCCGGCGCGCACGCAGCGGACCGCGGCCATCACACCGACGTCGAAGGTGGACTCCCAGTCGTCGTCATCCAGGTGCTCGAAGCGTCCCGCCCCGGGGCCGAGAGTATTCACCAGCACATTGAGCGAGCTCCATCGCTCCCCGAGCTCGGCAAAGGCGACATCGACCTGCTGGCTGTCGGTCACGTCGACCGACAGTCCCAGCGATCCGGCGCTCCCGGCCCCGTGCAGAGCGGCCACGGTGTCGTCGAGGGCCTGCCTGCCTCGGGCCAGTATCGCCACCTGTGCCCCTTCGGCGGCCAGACGCTCGGCGATTGCCCGGCCCATGCCCTTCGAGCCGCCGGTGACCACCGCGGTCGCTCCCTTCAGACCAAGGTCCATAACTCCTCCTCAGCGTGGGAAACGTCGTTGGACGCCGGCACGGCGATCCTCGAGGACCCGCTGCCGATCGGCGGCGTCGATGCGGGCCGTCGCCGGCGGAAGCTCGCGGTCCAACTCCCCCAGAGGAACGACGCGAGTCGAGGGCACCGGCGCACCGTCGGCACGCAACCATCGGAAGATCATGGCTCCGTGGTGGTTGCCGCCAGTGTCCAGCCAGTTGGCCACACCGGGGTCTTCATGGGCCACCACGGCCCGGAACACCCTGTCGGGGTCGAGCACGGCCTGATGCCCATTGAGGCTCGATTGGCGGTGGGCGTAATCGATGCTCTCCCACCAGTAGTTGCCCAGTGACACGCTCCAGTAGAGGGCCTCGGGCGGCGTAACCTCGATGATCAGGGCGTCGTCCTCGGCGAGGCTCCACGAGCCCCACGTGCTCACGTTCTCGGCCGCGGCCCCCATCCCGGTGAGAGCGGCGGGCTCGCGGAAGCAGTTGACTCCCTGTTTGCGACCTGACTCCTCCACATCCAGCCAGAACTCGACACTGGCCTCGACGAACTCGCCAAGCGCTCGGATCTGTGCGGCCATGCCGGCAGCCGAGAGCGGAGTCGAAACCGGATCGGCTCCCCCGGGGGGACGAGCGGTGCACTCGATGGAAAGGTCGGCCGCAGTCTCGCCGGTCCAGTCGTAGAAGAATTGACGCACCACCAGTGACGAGCTGGACTCGGTGAGCGGCATCCAGTTGCCCGGATGCTCGGTGGCCGAGAGGACCAGTTCGAAGCGCCCCTCACCGTCCATGTCAAGATCGTCAGCCACCACGTTTCCGGTGTTCGCCATCCCGCCCATGGCCTGGAACCCGAGATAACGGACGGAGTTGCGGCGGCCCCGCACCAGATAGGTGGCGTCGCCTCGGATCCCAACCCCCGAGTAGGCGGCGTCAGGGCAGTCCATTCCCCATTTGAGAACGTTGTCCACGTTGGCCGGAGCGAAATGCGGGCGATAGGGATCCGAGCCCCGCAGAGCCTCGTCGATGCCGAGCGCCAGCAACACGAGCAGGTGCCGGTAGCCCTCGGCCCGGTCCGTCTCCTCCGCCGGGACCCGGTCGGAGTGGAGCACCGAACCGGTACGGGCCAAGGAGTCGAGGAACTGATCCCACGCCCCACCGGTCACCAGATCAGCGACGTCAGCCGCCCCGTGTCCGTAGGCGGAACGAACCGAGGCCGGTGCCCACGTCGGTGTCTGCATTGTTCTCCCATCGCCGAATAGTCGACCGAGCAGGACGTGAGGCCACGACCGAGCTTGCTCGCCAACATACCTGGGATGGGCACTCCTTGGCAGGGTGACACACAGCCGCGTCGGGGTCGGTCAGAGCGCCGTCCGTCGCCGGTCCAACCGGACCGATCTCCCCTTGGAAAACTCTGTGACGGTTAGCCCTGGGACCGAACGGCCGTCCGAACGTTCGCCGGCACCACCGCCGGCGTGGGCAGAACCCTCGTCGTGGTGGTGGTCGACGTCGTCGTGGGAGCAACCGTGGTCGTGGTCGGAACAGGGACCGTCGTCGTGGGAGCAACCGTGGTCGTGGTCGGAACAGGGGCCGTCGTCGTGGGTGCCGGAGTGGTGGTGGTCGTTGGTTCGCTGGGATCCGACGAGCACGCATTGGTGGTAGCGGGTACCGGTGCCTGATCGGCAGGCACGGTGGCGACCACCGCGCCGGTCTGGTTGACGCCGGCGACGGAGGTCCCACTGAGATCGGCGTCGCCTGGCAACGCCAGCACGGCGATGCCGGCGCTCGGGGCCATGACATCGACGGTGGCTCCGTCAGAGACGAGGCGGGCCACGGCAACCCCTGAGCCAACCCGCGCCACCACCCAGCCGACCGGTACACCTTCGTCAACTCCGAACGAGCCCAGGCCGATCACCTCGATCGTGTCGGAGGACGAGGGCGCGGTTGCCGTCAGCGGCACCGAGGCGCTCCCCACCGCCTGGCTGGTGGAGAGCTCGACGATCAGTGTTCCGCAGGTCGTGGATACCGGACCTCCTGGGGGGGTGCTCGGCACTGGCTGCAGACTTCCCGGGGGGTAGGCCGGCTCCGAGTGCGGATCTCCCGGGAGGGTGTCCAGCTCCGGGTGCGATTCCGAGTTGGCACCGGGCTCTACCGTCGGAGGGACCGCCGATCCACCGCCACTGACCGCGGTCTCGGCCCCTGCCTTCTCCTGGACCGGTGGCGATACCGGGGCGACCTGAGGTTGTGCGCAGATCGTTCCGGTGGTGCAGGGGGTCGGCGTCGGTGTGCGCGGTGGGAGACAGATGGGAGCCTGCGCACAATTCCCTGTCTCCGCCGACCCGGTCTGGAAGACGCGGATGGTCACCCCCGACGAGGTGGTCCGGGTGAACAACGGGGTGTAGAGCGGAGCCGCGGCGGTAGACGGTCCGGTCGATCCTCCTGGTTGGTCGGGTGCGATCATGGCGCCAGCCCGATCCGCAGGTCCCGCCGTAGGCAGGGCGTCGGACCGTGTCGGGGTGGAGGAGCCCCCAGCCAGCTCGGCGCCGGTCAACACGCCGGAGCCGGCCACGACGATGGCCACAGCCACTGCTCCCATCACCTGAGCCCGTCGGTGCCCGGAGGGCCGGACCGAAAGCTCGAGAAGCGTCTCCGGGGCGGCGTCAACCTCAACGTGTGCCGCCTTGGCTGCGAGATGGGCGCGGAGTTGGTCCTCGAAGGGGTCGCTCATGGCTCAATCACCTTTCTCAGGTCGGCCAAGGCCCGATGGATGAGGGACCCGACGGTCCCGGGGCGGCAACGCAGGGCGCGGGCGATGTCGGCGTCAGGAAGATCGCCGTAGTAACGGAGCACCACAGCGGCGCGTTGGCGTGCCGGGAGTTTCTCGAGAGCATCCTCGAGCTCGTCCGCGCCGAGCTCGGTTTCCCTGGCTATCGGCGCCGGCAGACAGCGAGTGCGGGCAATGCGGCGATGATGTGACGCGCAGGCATGGACGATGCTCCGCCGTGCATAGGGAAGCGGCTCGCGCACCGACGCCCAGCGCCCGTGCATGCGGACGAAACAGTCCTGCACCAGGTCCGGCGCGGTGTCAGGCGAACCGCAGAGCAGAGTGGCCAGGCGCACCAGGTCGGGATAGTGCTGCGCGTAGAAGTCGCCGAATGACGTTCTCGCACTGCCCGTCCAGGCGCCCGTTGTGCCCGGGGCGTCCGGTGCCCTCGGTTCACTCGGTGTACTCGGGGCGACGACCTGAATTCCGGCGAGCATCGGCGCGGTTGCGGCTCCGCGTCCGGCGCGTGCAACTCCCATGAGACCCCCTGCCCTGGCGTCGATGGTGCTACCCAGTTTATCCATCATCAATTGAGACGCCCGAGCCGGCCGGAACGTTGCAGAAAGATCGTGAGCCACCGATGTCGGCTCGGCGGCACCACGGCCCCCATCGCCGGCAGGAGAAGGTCGTCAGAATGCGAGCGGTCTGCTGGTCTCCTGGGTGGGCATCTGCTGGACAGCCGGCAGCGGGTAGGGGGGCTGGTCGGTGGAGATCTCGAGGAGGTCGCCCTGGGTGCACCCCTTGGCGGCCAGATAGGCCGGGTCGTCGCGGGTCGGGGGCAGAGCAGGGACCGTGGTGTCCTTTTGGTCCATCAGCAGGGTGGCGGAGAGGTCCCCGACGGTGGCGCGTCGCCAGGCCGAGATGTTCGGGGCCTTCACACCGAAGCGCTCTTCGAGAAAGCGTAATTGCGAGGTGTGGTCGAAGGTCTGCGAGCAGATGTGACCGCCGCGGCTGAAGGGGGAGATGACCAGAAGGGGCACCCGGAATCCGAGACCGATTGGTCCGTCGAGGCCGTTGGCGGCGGCCGGAAGCGGCTGGACGGAGAGGTACTCCCCCTCGGTGCCTGCCGGGGCCACCGGCGGGTCGACGTGGTCGAAGAAGCCGTCGTTCTCGTCGTACATGTGGAACAGGACCGTCTTCGACCACACATCGGTGTTGGACACAAGGGTCGACAGGACCTGATCGGTGAACCACTCTCCCAGGAAGGAGGGCGCCGGTGGATGTTCGTCATAGCCGGCGGGAGTGAAGATCCAGCTCACCTGGGGCAGGGTTCCCGCCGCCACGTCGGCGGCGAACTCGCCGGGGAAGGTGGGCAGGAACGCCTTTTGGTAGAGGGTCGAGGAGGGGTCCTGGTATTGGGAGAAGAAGGGCAGCACGCTGTCGGTGGTCAGGCCGAACTTCTGCATGGAGGCGATGCTGTAGAGAGGTCCCGGTGGGCCGTAGCATTTCCAACTCACGCCGGCGTCCTCCAACACCTCGGGCATGGTGTCCCAGTGCACGCTGAAAACGGCGGAGGGCGAACCGATGGTGACGACGATGGGGCCTCCCGCGGTGCCGGCCGGGTCGAGGGTCCCCGACATCTGCATCAACCGGTTCGGGTGGGTGGGACCCATGACCGAGCAGTGGTAGCCGTCGGCCAGGGTGAAGGCGTCGGCCAGCGCATAGTAGTAGGGGAGGTCGGCCCTCGTGTAGTAGCCCATGGTCAGTGGGCCCTGGGAGGGTCCTTCGTTCTGGGGTTCGGTGTGCACCCGGACGAACGAGTCCATCCGTCCGCCGTTCCGGCACTGGTGTTGGGGTCCCCAGTTGTGGGTCAGATCGAAGGTGCAGTCGGCGAGATCGGTCCCCACCGTGTCCAAGTGGAACGGGAGAAGCCGTCCGACCGGTGACCCCGAGGTGTTGGCCGGGAAGCTCTGGGAGAAGGGACCGAGGTCGTCGGCGGGATGGTCATCGAACCCACGCACGCCCGGGTAGGTGCCGTAGTAGTGGTCGAAAGACCGGTTCTCCATCATGAGGAAGATGACGTGCTCGACGGCGCCGAGGTCGGAACCGGCGGGCGCAACCGCGGCCGAACGCGTCACCGTCGAGGGCGACGCCGACCGACTGCAGCCGGCGACCAGCCCGGCCCCCGAGATGGCCCCGGCAGCCAGAAGCTGGCGGCGGGTGATCCGGGGGATCCCTCGCCGTGCCTCTCTCGTTTCCTCGCCGCTCACGTCATCGCCCACGCCATCGCCGTTCTGTGCCATGTCAGCTCCTACCTCCATTGGGCCAGATGCTCCATCCCCAAACCCCGGAGCTCCGGCGCCCAAAGGTACCCAACCGGTCGAGGCGGCGCCGGGGGGAGGAGAGGTGGCCGGGTTTTGTCCCTGGTCGCGGGGGTATCGTCGGGCTGGTCGACTTCGATCCGCATGCACCCCGGTGGACCCCACCGGAGGGGCCGACGACAAGGAGATGCCATGGACGATCGCACCCAACCCGATAAGGCAACCCGCAAGGCCGAACGCGCCGAGGCACAGAGTGCCCATCAGGCCGGCCGCGAACCGAGCGCCGAGGAAGAGCTGGCGGCCGACGAGGAGTACTCGGCCACCGACGAAGTCGAGCGCAAGGACGTGGCCGAGCACTACCGGGAGATGACCGAGCTGGGGGCCTCCGTCAAGGGCGAAGGCGAGATTGAGTAGCTCGGCCTGCTTTTCCCCCGGGCACGGCTCCCACCTGGTCTTTCGTTGTCAGGTGGGCCCTCCCGGGCGGGGTGCGGGTTTGCCCGAGGCCGGGATCGACGGCTAAGTTAACTGTCCGTTGTGTTTCGCGCCCGGTTCTCACCGATGGCGGAGTTAAACGCACGAGGACACCATCGGATCGTTCTCGCCGTGGTGTTCCTCTCGGCTCTCGTCGCCTCGACCTCCTTGACGGTGGTTCCGTCACGGGCCGCGGGCGCCGATCAGATTTCCGATCTCCGGGCCCAGGCCGCCACCATCTCCCAGCAGTTGGTCCAACAGCAATTGGAGGTCGGCGCCTACCAGCAGCAGTACTCGGTCGCCTCGGCCAAGGTGGCGGCGGACGCGGCAGCCATCACCCAGCTCGATCAGCAGATCGCCCAAGACCAACGCCAGATCGGTCTTCGTACGGGCCAGGTCCGTCAACAGGCGATCCGGTCGTACATGAACTACGGAACCGGCTCGTCGAGCACCGATGGGTCCCTCTTCTCGGGGAATGAGGAGCAGATCCAAGAGGCGAGCGAATACACCGGCATCGCCGTCGGAAACATCACCACCGCGGTGGACAGACTGCGCTCCGCCCAGAGTGCCCTGCGATCCGACCAGGTCGTCCTTCAGGCCCAACAGGCCCAGGACGTGTCCGATCAGGCCAGTCAGTCGACTGACCTGGGTCGGGCGACCAGTACACAACACCAGATGGAGCAGCTGCAATCTCAGGTGACCGGGCAACTGGCGGCGGCGGTGAGCCAGCAGGCTGCATCCCAGGCCGCGGCGGCGGCGGCCGCGGTCAGGGCCGCCCAGGCGGCCGCGGTCAAGCTCAGCGTGACCCACGCGACAACGACACCAAATGTGCCGTCGAGCCCGGTGACGGCGACGGCAACGGCGGCCCCCGCTGCGGGTTCGGGCCCGGGAGCCACCTCCGATCCCGCCCTCAACCCGTTCCTCCAATGCGTCGTGCAAGCGGAGTCTGGAGGGAACTACGGAGCCGTCTCCCCCAACGGCCTCTACATGGGAGCCTTCCAGTTCAGCCAGGCCACGTGGAACATGGCGGCCCAGGCCGCCGGCCTCCCGGGTCTGGTCGGTGTGCCTCCGAACCTGGCGTCCAAGGCGGACCAGGACACCGTGGCGGTCGCCCTCTACGCGCTCGACGGCGAACAGCCGTGGTTGGGAGACCGCTGCACCTGAGTTCGGTGGAGCCGCGCTCGAACACCCCACCGCGGCGAGCCCGTCTCATGGCCCGGCATTGCGGCGGCCTGTGTCAGCGCAGACGGCACCGTCCACTTCCCGCGCACAACTCGCACTCGGGTGCCTGGCCGCCAGCATGGGCGAGGCAGCGAGCGATGCGCTCCTCCACGACGTCGGCGAGAAGCGGGTGGGACCCGAGAGGCGCGGCCACGAGATAGCGCACACCGGGGTGCCGCTTCGAAGCCTCGGCGGCCAGGGCGGGGATGTCGCGATCCCAGTGGCTCCCCGGCCCCAGAAAGAACGGCGCGATGACCACCGTGGTGGCACCAGCGGCCACACAGGCGTCGAATGCCGTGGCCAGGGACGGCTCGGCCAGCTCCATATGAGCGGGTTCGACGATGCGGTGCCTACCCCGCCCGGGCCACGTCCGGACGAAGTCCTCGTGGCGTCGGTTCGCTTCGTGACGGCGGGAGCCGTGGTCGATCACCACGATCCCGATCACATCGTCACCACCCGCGGCGCGGCTCGAGCGTTCGGGTGGGGGTGGAGGGCTCACGTCCCTGACGAGAACGATCCGGTGGCATCCGCACCAACCCGGAACCGAGCGCGGCGCGTATCGATCACACCGACAGATTAATGGGCGCTGCCCTCCCCAGCGGTGGGCGCCTCCGCGAATGACTCAGGGAGTGCCTCAGCGGGCGCTGATGTACTCCATCAGCTCGTTGCGGTCCTTCTCGAGTTCCCCGATACGGCTCTTCACCACGTCACCAATGCTGATGATGCCGCACAGAAGACCGCCCTCGACCACCGGGACGTGGCGAATCCGCTGCTCGGTCATCAGGTTCATGATCGATTCCACGTCATCGGTGGGCGTGCACACCCGAACCGAGGTCGACATGATCGAAGCCACCTTCTCCTCCAGGAGTCCGATACGGAGTTCGCTCAACCGTTGCACCACGTCCCGCTCCGAA
This sequence comes from uncultured Acidimicrobiaceae bacterium, assembly GCA_963704615.1. GTDB lineage: Bacteria > Actinomycetota > Acidimicrobiia > Acidimicrobiales > RAAP-2 > Bog-756. The sequence continues at coordinate 78,385 of OY969923.1, forward strand.
ACGATCCCCTCGATCTGACGCCCATCGGGCGACACGACGAGCGCCCCGACCCGGTGACGTACCAGATCGGCCACGACCTCACCCACCGTGGCCTCTCCGGTGACGGTGGCGATCGAGAAACCCTTGGCTTCGAGCAGGTCTGAGACAAGCATGAACTTCCCCCTTCCAGAGCCTCCTCTGGACATCGTCCCCCCGGTGTTGCCGCTGGTGCGGCTACCCAACCATCATCGCGCCCGTGGGAACAGAACGGAACGGCGGCGCACAACTTGCAACGAAGTTGATCGGAAAGTGGCCCCCGATGACGAAGACAGGCGCCGGATCCTGGGACTTTCGTGTCTCCCGATTCCGATGAAGTCGCAGTACAGACCCCATCCGGCGATAACGAGCCGGCCGGGCGGTGACCTCCCGGCCACCTCATCGGGCCATGGTGGCTTTCAGCTCTGTTCGGCCCCGGGGCCGCGTGGAGGCAGGTTGCCACGGGACGGGATCGTTGTCGCGCCTGGCAATACCCGGTTTCGGCAACCGCCAGTTCTACGATGTCCCCGATGCCTGAGGTCTGGGAGCCAGCGGAATTCGACGAGCCACCGGCGAATCTGGCTACCGGACCGGACAAGCACACGGGCAACCCACCGCCCGACAGACGCAGGACCAAAGGCACCTCACGTCCCGGTGATCTCCCGTCGGTGGAGACGGTCACGAACGGCTCGGCCTCCTCACGGAATGGTCGACCATCGCCCCGACGGTGGGTGCAGCGGGCCGAGGGCGATCGCCGGTCCAGGACCAGACTCCGGATCATCGAGGGTGACGGCGTCGTCGTCCTCAACGACCGGCGAGACCCGGGCTCACAGACCAATATCAAATGGATCGCGGTCTCGTCGGCCGGCGTCTTCGTGATCGACGCCAAGAGCTACAAGGGCCTGGTGCACACCAAACGAGCCGGTCCCATCTGGGACCTCGGACCCTACGAATTGCACATCGGCCGGCGAAACTGCACATCGTTGGTGGAGGGCGTCGCCACCCAGAGGGGTCTCGTGCGGGCGGCGCTGGACACAACGACCTGGGGAGCCGAAGTGCCGGTCTACGCCATCCTCTGCCTGACCCGAGCCGATTGGGGGTTCGCCTCGGCCATCGAGATCAGCGACGTCAGTGTCGGGTGGCCCAAGCTGGTCGCACTCAGAGTCCAGGCACCCGGGGTGATGGACTCGCCGGCGGTACAGGAAGTCTCCCAGATGATCGCCGAACACCTGCCCGTCGCCTGAATGCGTCGCGCCGGTGCCCGAGGCGGACAGCGCGCCACTCCCGCATCGACGAGTCCACCGATCGCAACCGCGTAGGATCGGCCGAGCCACCGGCTCCGAGGGCGGAGGTCGGTCGGTCGTAGTGCTGGCCCTCCGCCCGACGGGAGCGAGATGACACTCAAGGGCAAAGTGGCGATCGTCACCGGTGGCAACAGCGGAATCGGGAAAGCGGTCGTACTGGCGCTGGCCGGGGCCGGCGCCAACATCGTCATCGACTACATCTCCGACGAGCAGGCCGAGTTGGATGTCGAAGAGAAGGTCAGGGCGCTGGGCGACCAGGTCGTCGGGGTGAAGGCGGACGTGAGCAAAGTGGACGACCTCAAGACGCTGATCGCCGCGGCGGTGACCAACTTCGGACGGCTCGACGTCATGGTCAACAACGCCGGCGTCGAAACCCGCACCTCGGTGCTCGACACCACCGAGGAGCAGTACACCAAGGTGCTCGACATCAACCTGAAGAGCGCTTTCTTCGGGACCCAACTGGCGGCACAACAGATGATCATCCAGGGTGACGGGGGGCGGATCATCAACATGACCTCGGTGCACGAAGACTGGCCCATGCCCGGTAATACCGCCTACTGCCTGTCCAAGGGTGGGATGCGGATGTTGACCCGCACGGCGGGCGTGGAGCTCGCTCCCCACAACATCTTGGTGGTGGGGGTCGGACCCGGTGCGGTGGACACGCCGATCAACAAGGCCACCGTGGCCGATCCGGAGGCGCTGGCCATCCTTGACAAGGCCATCCCCCTCGGTCGACTGGCCGAGCCCGAGGAGATCGCCAGCATCGTCGCCTTCCTGGCCGGGGACGGGGCCAGCTACCTCACCGCCACCACCATCTTCGCCGACGGGGGCCTCATGCAGAGCAGTCCCGGGCTCTGACCGGATGATCGGGGCATGGTCCCCACCGGGCCTGGGGGTCAAAGCCCAACTCCGACCCGGCTGCCGTCCAACCCAACTCCGGCCTGGCTGAAAGACCCATGCCGCCCGGTGCAGCGTCGTTCGGGGAAGGTCGACGAGAGGGGCGGTGTTGACCAGGCATGGTTCGTCTGTCTGTCCTCGATCTGGCCACGGTGGGGAGCGGCTCCACGCCGGCTGACGCGCTGGCCGACACCACCCGCCTGGCCGCCCTGGTCGAGCAACTGGGGTTCCAGAGGATGTGGGTGGCGGAGCATCACGGGATGCCGGCCGTGTCCAGCTCGGCCCCGGCCGTCCTCATCGGCCACCTGGCCGATGCCACCACCACCCTGCGGGTGGGCGCCGGCGGGGTCATGCTGCCCAACCACTCCCCGCTGGTCATCGCCGAGCAGTTCGCCACCCTCGAGGCGTTGCACCCCGGGAGAATCGACCTCGGCCTCGGGCGCGCTCCCGGGACCGATCCCCACACGGCGCGCGCCCTGCGTCGGGCCGGCGATCTGAGCGCCGACACCTTCCCCGAAGACGTGGTCGAGCTGATCAGCTACCTCATCGACAGCGACGGGCCGCCGACCCGCCCGGCTCCCGTGCCCGGACGGGGCTACCTCCCGGAGATGTGGCTGCTCGGATCGTCCACCTTCAGCGCCCAGCTGGCCGGCCATCTCGGCCTCCCCTTCTCCTTCGCCTACCACTTCAGCCCCGGCCAGGTCGACCAGGCCTTCGCCCAATACCGGGCGACCTTCCGGCCGTCGGTCCTGTGTGAGGGTCCACACACCATGGTGGCGGTCTCGGTGCTCTGCGCGCCCAGCCACGAGGAGGCCGCCTGGTTGGCCGGGCCGTCGGCCCTGGCCATCCTCCAACTGCGAAGCGGGCGCCTCGGGCCTCTGGCCACCCCGGAGGAGGCAGCCGCCTACCGCTACACCGTCGAAGGGAGGGCCGTGGTCGAGGCGGCCACCGCCAGCCACCTGATCGGCGATCCCGATACTGTCCGCCAGGGTCTGATCGATCTCGAAAACCGTACCCACGCCGACGAGATCATGCTTTCGACCCGAGCCCATTCCTTCGAGGCCCGAGCACAGTCGTTGTCTCTGATCGCCCAGATGTGGCCGATGGGAAGCGCCGACAGGCCGACTTCGACCTCGGCCGCCTGACATCCCGGATCGGGGTCCACCAGCCCGGCCCTCCTTACAGGGTGGCGCAGCGGGGCAGGACCTCGTGGCCGATGAGGGCGAGGTGATCGAGGTCGTCGAGATCGAGGACCTGTAGGTAGACCCGGGCCGCTCCCACCTTGGCAAAGGTGGCCAACTTGGCCACCACCTCGTCCGGGGTGCCGCACAGTCCGTTCTGGCGAAGCTCGGCCACCTCCCGCCCGATGGCCGCGGCTCGCCGGGCGATGGTGGCGTCGTCGGGTCCGCAGCACACCACCTGGGCCGCGGACAAGACCATCGACCCCGGATCACGACCGGCGGCGTCGCACGCGGCGCGTACCCTCTCGAACTGGTCGCCGGTGTCGTCGACAGATCGGAAGGCGAGATTGAACTCGGAGGCGTAGCGTGCCGCCAGCCGGGGCGTCCGGGTGGGGCCACCGCCGCCGATGATGACCGGAGGACCCGGCGTCTGGATCGGCTTGGGCAACGCCGGGCTGTCCTTCACCTGGTAATGCTGGCCGTCGAAATTGAAGGTCTCACCGATCGGCGTCGCCCACAGTCCGGTCACGATGGCCAGCTGCTCGGCCAACCGCTCGAACCGCTCGCCGAGAGGCGGAAACGGGATGCCGTAGGCGGTGTGCTCGGCCTCGAACCAACCGGCGCCGAGCCCGAGCTCGATCCGTCCGCCGCTCATGGCGTCCACCTCGGACACCGAGACGGCCAAGGGGCCGGGCAGCCGGAAGGTGGCCGAGGTCACCAGGGTCCCCAGCCGGATACGGGTTGTCTCGCGGGCCAGACCGCCCAGGGTGACCCACGAGTCGGTCGGGCCGGGCCGGCCGTCGCCCCCCATGGCCAGGAAGTGGTCGCTGCGGAAGAAGGCGTCGAAGCCCAGTGATTCGCTGGCCTGGGCCACCGCCAGCAACTGGTCGTAGGAGGCGCCCTGTTGGGGCTCGGTAAAGATCCGGAGGAGCATGCTCTTCGGTTTAGCCGAGGGTCAGGCCACGGCCAACCCCATCGGGTCTGGCCGGCCGTGTCCGGCCCCGCGGACGGCACGGCCCACGGCGACCACACCGGCCACCCGGGCACCGCCGAGCCACAGAGCCGCCGCCGCGCTCTGGGCCCGGGCACCGGTGGTGATGGTGTCGTCGAGAACCAGAACACTGCGCCGCGCCAGCCAGGTCCGCTCGATGGACCGGTCGATCACGAATCCCTTCCGGGCGGCGCGCAGGTGATCGACGGTCTCGGGCCCGCGCCTCAATACTCTCTCGTGACACCGGGCCAGTTCGGGAACGAGCGCGATGAGCGTGTCGACCGGGGCGGTCGCCGGCCGGTGCGTAGAGGGTACCGCCGTCACCAGGTCCCACCCGGTGCCGAAGCGCCGCGAGAGGCGGTCCCGGTTGGTGGCCATCCATCGGGTGACCAACCCGGCCAGAGACGCGGTGTAGGTGAGTCTCGCTTCGGGTACCAGGGAGTCCTTGTAGCCGCGCAACCGGCGATGCATCGGATCGCCGATCCGGTAATTGGACACCACCACGACGGGAGCGAGGGGCAACCGCAGCTGGCGGAGCAGCGTGTCACAGCAGTAGCAGAGAGCAAAGCCCGGACGGGCGGGCATGGCGCACACCCGGCAGGCCGGCTTGGCGACGGGGAGGCTCACGGACACTCGCCTTCAGGGGATGAATCCGGCTGGGCCGGCGTCGGGTGGTGGCGCCGCCGCCGGAGATCGGCGTCGGCGCGAGGGTGACGAGGTCGGGGTTCTCGTCGGCGGCTCAGGCCCCGGCGGGTGTCGCCCCGGCCGGATCCTCCAATGCCGGAGCGGAGTCGCTGGACCGGTGGAGCAAGAACGTCCCCGTCGACCGGCTGATCATGCGGTCCTTGCCGTCGATCACCGTGGCCTCGGCGTAGGCAACCTGACGGGCCATCCTCACCACCTGGCCACGCAGGCGGTAACTCTCGCCGGCCAGAGCCGGACGCATGGTCTCGACCTTCATCTCGAGGGTGGCCCGGGTCCGGTCGCGCCCCGGCAGGGCGGCGTTGATGGAGAAGTTCATGGCCGCGTCGAGGAGAAGCCCGTGCACGCCGGATTGGACCACGCCGTGGGGGTTGCAGGCCGCCGGGGTGGGCACGAACGATCCGGTCACCCACCCCAGATCCTCGCCCTCGACCCCGTAGTCGGCGAAGGACCCGCCCACCGTCCCGATGAGCTCCATGCCGCCGGTTCCCAGCCAGCGATCCATGTCCTTGACCCGACCCGTCACCTCCCCGACCGTAGTGCCGGGGTGCTTCGCGGTCGAAGCCCCGGCCTCGCCGGCCCGAGCTGGGACGGCGTGGGAGGCGTCGGTCCGGAGGCCCGGTCGGGCTTGACGGTGGCGCCCGGGCGGGTACGATCGAGCTCAGCAGAAATATTGACCGGACGGTCAAGTTTGGTTCGACCGCCCCAGGTGGGGGCACCACACCATCCACCGAGAACGGCCGGCAGGCACCTGGCTCCGCCGGACCAGAAGGAGAGCACCATGACCGACGCCGTCATCGTCGACGCAGTCCGCACCCCCGGAGGCAAGCGGAACGGAAAGCTCCGGAACTGGCACGCGGCTGACCTGGCCTCGGAACCCCTCAAGGCTCTGGTGGAGCGCAACGACCTCGACCCGGCCCTGGTCGACGACGTGATCATGGGCTGCGTGATGCAGGTCGGTGAGCAGTCCCTGAACGTGGGCCGCAACGCGGTGCTCGCCGCCGGCTTTCCCGAGTCGGTGCCCGCCACCACCATCGATCGCCAGTGCGGATCATCCCAGCAGGCTCTCCACTTCGGGGCCCAGGGGGTCATCGCCGGCGCTTACGACGTGGTCATCGGGGGTGGGGTCGAGGTCATGACCCGCACGCCCATGGGTTCGTCGGTCGTACGCGACCTCGGCTATCCCTTCGGTCCCCGGATGATGAGCCGGTATGCCGAACGTGGCGGTCTGGTCAGCCAGGGCGAGGGCGCCGAACTGATCGCCGATCAATGGGGCATCACGAGAGAGCAACTCGACGAATTCTCGGTGCGTTCCCACCACCGCGCCGCCACGGCCACCGAAGAAGGCCGCTTCGACCGCGAGATCATTCCGGTGGCCATCAAGGACGATGATCGGGCCGACACCGACGAGCTCATCACCACCGACGAGGGCATCCGGCCGGACTCCTCGGTCGAAGTGCTAGCCAATCTCAAGCCGGCCTTCCGGCAGGAGAACGGCAAGGTCACCGCGGGCAACTCGTCGCAGATCACCGACGGAGCCTCTGGCGTTCTCATCATGAGCGAGGAAAAGGCCTCGTCCCTCGGTCTCACTCCCCGCGCCCGTTTCCACAGTTTCGCCGTGGCCGGGAGTGATCCGATCACCATGCTCACCGGACCGATCCCCGCCACCAAGTCGGTGCTGGAGAAGGCCAAGCTGACCCTGGACGACATGGACGTGATCGAGATCAACGAGGCTTTCGCCTCGGTGGTGCTGGCTTGGCAGAAGGAGTTCGGGGCCGACCTCGACAAGGTCAATGTCAACGGTGGGGCCATCGCCCTCGGTCACCCGCTCGGAGCCTCCGGGGCCAAGTTGATGGCCACCCTGCTCAACGAGCTCGAGCGCACCCAGGGCCGCTATGGGCTCCTCACCATGTGCGAGGGCGGCGGCATGGCCAACGCCACCATCATCGAGCGCTTGGGCTGATTCCCGCATTCCTCACCCAGCCCCGGCCGCGACCGGGTGAGGGCCGGGCGGTGGCGGGGACGACGCCGGCGAGAACCGAGGAGAACCTAGTGGTAGCGGGTGGCCAGGATCAGGCCGCCGAAGATGGAGCCGATGGCCGCCACCAGCCACAGATTGTTGACGCCCCCGGGGAGAAGTCCGGCGTAGTTGAGGATGACGACGAGGACTCCGAGCAGGAACAGGCCGATGATCAGCAGCCCCATCCATCGTGGGCTGGACTTGGCCTTCTTCGAGATGGGCGGCGTGTACCGGTTGGACTGCACCGATTTCGCAGCCTCGGTGGTGCGACCTGAGGAGCGACCCTTCTTCTGCGCTTTCCCTGGTCCGGCTTTGGCCTTGGTTGCCATGGCCGAAGGATAGCCAGTTACCGTCCCGCCCCGGAGCCGGACGGGCCGATGGCGTCTCGGCCGGTACGATCACTGAACCATGGGGATCCGGGTTCTGGTCATCGACAACTACGACTCGTTCGTCTACAACCTGGTGCAACAGCTCGGGGAGCTGGGGGCGGACCCCGTCGTGTATCGCAACGACGCCATCGACGTCGAGGGCATCAGAGCGGCCTCACCCGACGGCATCCTGATCTCACCCGGCCCGGGGCGACCCGAAGACGCCGGCATCAGCGTGGAGGTCGTCGCCGCGCTGGCCGGCGAGATCCCGATCCTCGGGGTCTGCCTCGGGTTGCAGGCCATCGGACAGGCCTTCGGGGGCGAGATCGTCCCCGCCCCCGTCCTCATGCACGGCAAGACCTCGTCGGTCCACCACGAGGGCCAAGGGGTGTTCGCCGGACTTCCCGATCCGTTCGTCGCCACCCGGTACCACTCGTTGGTGGTCGAGCCCCGCTCGCTGCCCGACGACCTCGAGGTCACCGCGGCCACCGGGGACGGGGTCATCATGGGCCTCCGCCATCGCTCGTACCCGATCGAGGGCGTCCAGTTCCACCCCGAGTCGTTCCTCACGCCGAACGGCCCGAGCCTGATGTCCAACTTCCTGACTTCGGCCAACGGACACTGAGCCGCTCGTCCCCCCGGATCCGGACCATGTTCACGGATCGCTCCGCCTGCGGTGGCAACACCTTGCCTCCGCGCCGCCATCGGGCGGTGGAGCGATCGCACTGAGCCGCCGGTGGGAACGGTCGAGCCGCAGAGAAGCCGTCGCCCCGGCACTGGCTTTCCTCGGTTGGTGCGCCTACGCCTGGTACCTGGTGGCCCAGGCCACGGCGGGCCCGGTGATCATCTGGAACGACTCGAAGGCCTACGCCGCAGTGGCGTCCAAGCCGCTGGCCAGCCGTGCCTTCTGGGCGGGACAGCGCCCGCCTCTCGCACCGCTCCTGATCAAGCTGGTCGGGTCGTCCACCGGTTACCTGGTGGCGCAAGCGGTGATCGGGGCCATCGCCTGGGGTGTCCTGGCCTGGACCGTCGGTCGGTTGGTCGCCCGGGGGTGGCCACGTGTGGTCGCCGTCTGGTGGATCCTGGCCTTCGGCACCGCCCTACCCATCACCCTGTGGAACCGCTCCCTCCTGTCGGAGTCGCTGGCCATGAGCATGCTCGCCCTGGTCTTCGCCGCGGTCATCTGGACGGTGCGGTCGGTGACCTGGCCGCGCATCGCCGCCACCACCGGGGCCTGCTCGTGCTTCGCGGCAACCCGAGACGCCCAGGTGTGGGCGGTGGTGGCGGGAAGCCTGGTGGTCGGCGTCTTCGCCATCACCCGTCTCCGAAGCTCCCCGCCCCTTGCTCGACGGGTCGGGGTGCTGGCTATGAGTCTTCTCGCGGTGGCGGCGATCACCGAGTGGGGAACCCTGACCTCGCATCGGACCGAGTCGGACGTGCGGGACGTGCTCATCGTCCGGATCTTCCCCTACCCGGACCGGGTGGCGTGGTTCGCATCCCACGGGATGCCCGAACAGCATCAGATCGATGAGCTGGCCAAGGCGACACCCACACCTTCGAACGCAGCCAAGGTGGTCGCCATCCCCGCCGGCAACCCGACCTTCGACCCCCTCCGACAGTGGATGGCCACCGAGGCCGCGCACACCTACGTCCTGTGGCTGCTCACTCATCCCGGTTACGTGATCTTCGAGCCGCTGGTCCGCCCCGAGCGCTCCTACAACTTCGCCCAGGGGAACCTCACCTTCTACGCCGCCACCAACAATCGGATGGCTTCACCCCTGACCATCGTCATGTGGCCGCCACTGATCGGACTGCTGGCCCTGGCCGCCCTGGCCATCTACCTCGGCATCCTGTCGGAAGCCTGGCGGGAGCGACCGTGGCGTGCCGTGCTCATCCTGGCCGCCCTGGGCGTGGTGGCCATGCTGGTGGCCTGGCACGGCGACGGGCAGGAGGTCACCCGGCACACCGTCGAGGGCCTGGCCCAGCTTCGCTTGGGTCTGTCGATCCTGGTGGTGGTCGGTCTGTTGGGCCTGGTGCCCACCGAAAACGGACCCTCGGTGCCCGGTGCTCCTACGACTGGTCCTGACCAAACCCCGGACCCTGATGCTGATGCTTGATCGCCCCCCCACCCCCACCCGGGCCAGTTGTGGTGGTGGACGAGCTCGGCGATGTCGTCGACGTGGAGGTTGGCGGGGTCGAGGTGGTCGAGGTCGACGAGGGCGTGGTCACCGGGGGGGGCCCGGTCGACACGTCGATGTTGACGGCGGTCGACGGCGGCACGGAGGCCCCGGGCCCGGGGTTGGTCTGGATGATCTGACCGGCCGCGAACTGTGCCGACGCCTGGTTGGAGATGTTCCCTATGGTCAGTCCGTACTGAGTGAGCAGGGGCTGGGCCGCCTGCTGGGTCAGGCCGATCAGGGAGGGCACGATCACGTTGGCAGGACCGGACGAGACGACCAGAGCGACCGGGGTGTTCTGGTCGACCTTCGTGCCCGACGTCGGGTCGGAGCTGATCACGATGCCGCTCGGGACCGTGCTGCTGGGCCGTCTGGTGACCGTGTACTGAAGGCCCTGCCCCTGGAGGAGCGACTCGGCGTTGGCCAGGCTCGTCCCGGTGAGACCGGACGGCACTTTCACCTTTCTGATGGGAGTGGGCACGGCGACATTCAACGTGACGGTGTCACCCTTCTTGACCAGCGATTTTGGCACGGGGGCGGTCGAGATCACCGTGCCCGTGGCATCGGTGGAGACCTGATCGGAGACCTTGACGGCCAGCCCGTCGCCCTTCAGGGTGGTGGTGGCCTGGGCCACCGGTTGTCCGGTTACGTCGGGGAGGCTGAACGACGCACTGCCCCCGAGATAGCCAAGGTTGCGAGCCAAGAAGAACCCGGCCACCAACAGCAGCACCAGAAGGACGGCCAGGATGATGGCGTAGGTCCGGGTCCGGTTGGTGCCGTCCTCGTCCTCCTCCGGGTCGGCGGTGGTGGCGGCGACCGACTGGGTGGTGTCGGCTCCATCGACCGCGCCCACGACCTGGGTCGCCCCGATGGCTGCCACCGTCGTGGTGGTGTCGTCCATGGCCAGAACCGAACGCCCCTCGTTGAACCGGAGGAGGTCGGCTCTCAGGTCCTCAGCGGTGGCATAGCGGTGGGCGGGGTCCTTGGCCATCGACTTGAGGATGATGGCTTCGAAGGTCGGCGGGATCGAGGGGTTGAGCTCCCGAGGAGCCGGCGGGTGGTCGCGGACGTGCTTGGATGCCACCGCCACCGGGGATTCACCGAGGAAGGGAGGCCGGCCGGTGACCATCTCGTAGAGCACCACACCAAGCGAGTAGATGTCACTCCGGGCGTCGACCCCGATGCCTTCGGCCTGTTCGGGGGAGAAGTAGGTGGCGGTTCCCATCACCGCACCGGTCTGGGTCAGGCTCTCTTCGGTGTTGAGGGCACGGGCGATGCCGAAGTCAGTGACCTTTACCTGTCCCTCGTCGGTGATGAGCACGTTGCCCGGCTTCACGTCGCGGTGGATCACCTTGTTTTTGTGGGCGTAGCCCAGCGCAGCAGCCACGTGGGCACCGACGTCTGCCGTCCGCTCAGCCGACAGGGGACCGGCCGTCTTGAGAATGGAAGACAGCGGACGCCCGTCGATGAACTCCATGACGATGAAGTAGGTGCCGGTGTCCTCCCCCCAGTCGAAGACCGGGACGATGTTGGGATGGGACAGGTTGGCAGCCGCTTGAGCCTCCCGGCGGAACCGCTCGACGAAGGACCGGTCCACCGACAGCTCGGCGAAGAGGACCTTGAGCGCCACCGGCCGGTCGAGCAGCCGATCGTGGGCGCGGTAGACCTCGGCCATCCCGCCCCGGGCGATCAGATGATCGATCTCGTAGCGCTCAGAGAACACGCGCGGCATCTGGGTCGGATCCATGTGGGTCAAAGCCTAGGCCTGCATTCGCTCGGTTCACGGGTTCTCATCGTCTCTCATCCTGGTTCGTGGCGGCCTTCGGGCAGTGCGGTGACCGGCCGTGCCGATGACATGCCGAAGTGCTCACTGCTCTGCCAACACATCGCCGAGGATCTGCCTGACGATGGGCCCGGAGTAGCTTGCGCCGGTGGCACTGCCCGGCCGGTTGGGGAGCACCACCGCGATGGCCACCTTGGTGTTGCCGGCAGGAGCGAAGGCGATCAGCCAGTCGTCGGTGAAGGGGGGATTGGGCCCGAACGAGCCCGACTGCGCCGTTCCTGTCTTGGCCGCCACATCCCAGCTCGGGGGGAAGACGTCGGCGGCGGTGCCCGATTTGACGACGCCCTGCATGAATGTGGTGAGTGTGGCCGCCGTCTGCGGGGAGATCGGTTGCATCCACTCCTTGGGCTGGTAGGTCACCACTCGATTGCCCTGGGAATCGTCGATGTAGGCCATCAGATGGGGCGTCATCTCGACACCGCCGTTGGCCACGGTGCCCGCCACCATGGCCATCTGCAGGGCCGTGGCGTTCACATTCTCCTGCCCGATGGCCGACTTCATGACGCCCGGCACGTCGGCGTCGAACTGGGCATCGGTTTCCCCTGGACCCTCCATGGTGGCCGCAGCCACGGTGTCGGCGGGGACGTCCAGGGGAATTTTCTGGTTGAACCCGTACGCCTCGGCCTGCTGCAGCAGGGTGGGCCCTCCGAGGAGCTGGCCGATCTGGGCGAAGTCGGCGTCACAGGACTCGATGAGGAGCTCCTCGAGGGTTCCGGGGCCGTCGAGGGGGCACTTTCCGTCGTGGTAGTTGGTGAGCACTTGGGGGGGATTGCCGGTGAGGGGAAGGGTGACCGAGGACACCGAGGGATAGATCATGTTGGCCAGGTCGGGTCGGTGCTCGAGCACCGCGGACGTGGTGACCACCTTGAAGCTCGAACCCGGGGGGTAGAGCGCGTCGTAGGTGCCGGCGATGAGGGGGTTGCCGGTCTGAGTCAGGTAGGTGTCCCAGGCATACTGCTCGGTGGTCAGGTTCTCGGACACCAGCGGGTTGGGGTCGAAGGACGGATTCGAGTACATGGCCTCAATGTTGCCGTTGGTCGGGTTCCAGACCACTGCGGCGGCGCCGTTGACTCCGGCGGCTGTCCCCGAATTGAGGGCCTCGGCCACCTGCAGCTGGAGGTTCTCGTTGACGGTGAGGGTGACGTTGTCGATCTGGGTCCGGTTGGTCAGCAAGTCGCGCAAGGTCTTGGCCGGCGGGGTGTGGGGGGTGAGGTAGTTGTTGTACTCGGCCTCGATGCCCCGAAAGTTCCCGTACCTGATGGAGTCGAACCCGATGATCTGGGCAAAGAGCGACGCGGTGTTCGGGTTGTAGACCCGCTGGTACTTGTAGATGCTGCCGGGTGGGGCCAGCACCGATGACGCGAGCACGGTCCCGTCTTCCGAGAGGATGCTCCCGCGGGTCTGGCTGCGCGCCACCGCCAACACACGTGGATTGTTCGGATCGTTGGCCAGCGAGTTGGCCTTGAAGATCTGGATGTTGTTCAGCTGGATGAACAACGCCAGGAAGCAGAGCACCATGAAGATCCCAAGTCGCCGGATCCGCCGTTCCATCAGGGCACCTTCGTGGTGGTGGTCGCCGGCGACGTGGTCGGGGCGGTGGCGGACGATGGGTTCAGCTGGTTGTCCCTGACGCTGACCAGATTGCTGACATAGGCACGGGCATTGGCCACCGAGGTCTCCTCCACCCCGGCACCGAGGGCCTGCAGATAGAGAGCGGGGACGTCAGCGGTGGTCACCCCGGTGCGTTCGACTTCGACCGGGTGATACCACAGGAATCCACCGACTCTTCCCTGGTAGATGACCAACTCGTTGTTCTGGACGCCGACGAAATAGGAATTGATGTCGTACCACCGGACGGTGGCATAGGCGCCGGCGAGCACCGCCCCCACCAAGACGACGAACAGCAGGGTTCGAAGGGTGATCAGTCGGCGACCGCGTGCCATCCGGCGCTCACGGCGACGGGCCCGCCGGCGCTCGCGCCGGCTCGGGGTCGGCTCGTCGGCCACCGAGGTCGGGTACTCCTCGGCCCCCTCGGCGAAGCCCTTCTCCGAGTCGACGGGTCCGGCGAAGTCCGGCATGACCGCGGCCACTGTCGGTGTCGAGTCGTCGCCGTCCTCACCGACCACCACGTCCACGATGACCGCGGTGATGTTGTCACTGCCCCCGTGGGTACGGGCCGCCTGCACCAACAGCTCGGCGGCCTTCTGCGGGTCGGGAACCGAGGACAGCACCTCTTTGATCTGATCGGCATCGAGCTCATTGGTCAGGCCGTCACTGCACAGAAGGAAGCGATCGCCCTTCACCGGCTGGATGCGCCACAGGTCCACGGCGACATCGACGGACACCCCGAGAGCCCGGGTGAGGATGTGCCGATGAGGGTGGACAGCGGCTTCGGCGGAGGTGAGCTCACCCGAGCGGACCATCTCCTCGGCCAGGCTGTGGTCGGCGGTGATCTGGGTGATCTCACCGTCATGGAACCGATAGGAGCGAGAGTCACCGACGTTGACCAGGGCCAACACGTCGTGCCCGTCCTCGTTGACCAGGGCCACCGCGGTGAGGGTGGTCCCCATGCCGCGCAGCTCAGGGTGGTCGAGACTGTGCTGCCAGACGACGGCGTTGGCCTCGGTGACCGCTTCGGACAATCCGGCGCCGGTCGGCTGACGCCCGAACGCCACGGCGAGCGTGTCAACGGCCATTTTGGCCGCCACTTCACCACCGGCGTGGCCGCCCATCCCATCGGCCACCGCATAGAGAGTGGGGGTCTCGACGGCCAGGTCCTGGTTGACCGAACGAACCAGCCCGGTGTCCGTTGCCGATCCCGATCGAAGAAGGGTCATGTCACTTCCCGACCTCGAAGACGGTGCCGCCCACTTGCAGCAGGTCTCCCTTGCGGAGACGGGTGCGCTCCCCGATGCGGATGGTGTTGACCCAGGTACCGTTGGTCGAACCGAGATCTTCGGCCCACATGTCGCCGTCGAGGCGAAAGAGGCGGGCGTGCAGATTGGAAGAGTAGGAGTCGTACTCGATGGGGACACCGCAGCCGGCGGCCCGGCCCACAGTGACCTCGTCGCCGATGTCGTAGACCCGGCCGGCCTGGTCCTCGGGCCGGATCACGTGGAGCCGGAGCGGCCTCCCGCCGCGGCGCTTGCCGTTGAGCGTCGGGTCTGCCTCCCGGCGGCGGGGCCGCTTCAGCGGCCGGACTTCGACCCACACCGCCCTGACCACCCACATGAAGAAGAGCCAGAGCAAGATGATGACGCCATACTCCAGGGCACGGAGTACGGGGGTGTTGTCTGAGGGTCCGGGAAGCGAAACCAGGATGAGGTGCATCAGCGTTCAGACGCCGGCCTTCAGGAAGTCTCGAACCGGAGGACCGTGGTCCCGATCACAATCTGGTCCCCGTCGGCCAATTTCCGCTCCTTGACCGTTGACCCGTTGACCCTGGTCCCGTTGGTGGAGTTGAGATCGACCACCACCACGTCGTTCCCCATCCGTCGGATCTCGGCGTGCCTACGACTGGCATTGGGGTCGGTGACCACCACCGCGCTCTCCGGCAGCCGGCCGATGGTGATGGGCTCGGGGCCGAGAACCACCCGCGCCCCGTCGGCCAACACGATCGAGGCCGCAGGCAGGCCGGACGGCCCTTCCCTCACCTCGGAGACGATGTCGAACCGACCCCGCCGAAGCCGGGGATCCTCGACCGCAGAGACGGTCACCGGTCCCACGAACACATAGTCCTCGGTGCGGGCGTGCTCCCGGGCGGCCTCTTCGAGCTCTCGCACCAGAGCGTCAAGGAAGTTCTCGAAGCGGTCGAAATCGTTGGCCGACAGGTGGACGACGAAGGAGTTGGGCGCGATGAGGCCGTGGACGCCCAGGCGACGCTGGAGGTCCATCTCACGAGTCAGGCGACGACCGATCTCCACAGGGTGGAGTTCACCTCGAAAGGCCTTCGAGAGTGTGCCGTCAACCATGCGCTCGAGGCGCCCTTCGAACTTCTGGAGTCCCATGCTGGGGTCAGCCTACCGGTGCCAACGCCCAGGTAGGGGGTAGGCCGCTCCCGCTCAGAGCCTATGGGAGTGCCGGGTCGAGCACCCGGCCGATGGCGGCGGGCCTCGACTCCGGGATGATCAGGTCATTTGGATGATCGGGTAGCCTCTCGTGGTCGCTCGGGCGAGTGGCGGAATTGGCAGACGCGCAGGATTCAGGTTCCTGTGTCCGAAAGGACGTGGGGGTTCAAGTCCCCCCTCGCCCACTCCCTCCTCCCCTCTCCCTCTCCTACTCACGCACCCTGGGGTCCCGACCAAATTGGCGGCGTCGCGAGAAGAGCACTGCACCTAGGACCCAGTCTTCCTACGGGCAGTAGGTGTGGAACCGACCACGTCCTTCAGCTTTGGCTCGGTACATGGCGGAGTCGGCTCGCGAGACCACGGATTCGTAGGTGTCGAATGCATCGGGATACATGGTCACTCCGATGCTTACCCCGATCGACAGGGTGAGGCCTTGGACATCAAAAGGTTCGTTCATAACCGAGATGATCCTTTGCGCGGCAACCTCGGCGGCATCTCGAGTCGTGGCCCCCTGGATGATCAATCCGAATTCGTCGCCGCCGATCCGGGCGACGGTGTCTTCAGCCCTTACGGCCAGAAGTAAGCGTTGCGCCACAGCGCGGAGTAATTCATCGCCGACTTTATGCCCGTGAGCATCATTGACGATCTTGAACCTGTCGAGATCGACAAAGAACATTGCGAGGCAGCCACCACTTCGACGCGTGATGGCCAACGACTGGAGGACTCGATCCTCGAAAAGTCTGGAGTTGGCGAGCTCCGTGACCGGGTCATGCAGCGCCTGGTGACGCACCTCTTCGAGCAACATGACACTATCGAGCGCGGTTGCCGCCAGACTGGCTACGCCGCTCAGGCGTTCTCGCAGCATTTCCTCCAGCCCCATCCCATCGTCATCCCAGCCGACGCAGAGCACTCCGAACAGCCTGTCGCGAGCGATGATCGGAACCATGACACCAGAAACCAAACCCGTGAGCGACAATATCGACGACAGGGCCGGGTCTGACGTGGTCCCGATGAGGGTCGGTGTCGACATATCGAGCAATCGATTCGCCAAACGTTCGCTGCGCAGCGCTGTGGCTTCTGGTGTTTCGAGTTCGCGGGAAGCTTGAGAGCTCGAGGCAACTCGAGCGAGGTGTGCATCACCCTCATCCCACAACAACACATGCGCCTGAGCACATCCCACGATCTTTGGGATGGCCTCAGCCAAGCGCTGCGCGACCCCAACCCGGGACGATTCCTCTGCGAGTGCCGTGCCAAGGGCAATTAGGGCGCTGAGGGTACTGTTTCGGTCGCGGGATTCGGCAAGGGCGGCGGCCGTCTCGAGGGCTGCCGCGGCGTGGCTGGCATAGGCCATGAGCAGCGATCGCTCCTGAGGCAAGAAGTGGTAGCCGTCAGGGTAGAAGGCCGCGAGGCGCCCGAAATGCCGACGACCCGACTCTATGTCAACCACTATGCGTGACTGGTGATTCGGATATTCGACCGAGCTATCGACCGTATTGATGACCTCATTCGCGACCACGTTCGCTTCATCCTCAGTGAAGCCGACACCATGAATTCGCTGAACCGAATCGCCGGGTAGCTGCGCAACGAGCAGGTAGCGGGGAGCTCGTACGGCGACACCAGCTTGTCTGGCGATGGTCTCAAGCACTGAGTTGACGCCGCGGACCGAGGCCAGTTCCTTGGCCACAGATTCCAACGACTCATAGCGTTTCGTGAGTACGAGAAGCTGCTCGGTCAGAATCTCCACCCGGTGTTGGAGATCGGAGTTGGTGGACGATGTCGGATCCCACCCGACCCGGATGAGGCAACGGGAGTCACCACGGGTCTGACATTCAACCTCTTCCACCTTGGCTTGTGCCATTCCGAATAACACTGGAAACTCTGACAGGGCGCCCAGGGTGTAACCGCAAAATAATCGGTCTCTCTTATGATCGGGCGTCACCACTGCGATCAGTGCATGCGTTTCGCCAATCTCGACGACCTCCGAACGAGTGATGGTTGATTGCTTCGCTGAGATTGCCGGATACACCCGAAACATCTCTCCCGGCGATCCAAGGGAGCGGAGGAGGGCCAAGACTTCGGTCCCCGCGTATTGGCGAAGTACCTCCATCCCAGCCTTGCGGCCAATATCGGGATCGTCGAGCACGTCAGCTGCTGCCCTGAAAAGAGCGAGGCCCTGCTGATACGTGCTCCATCCACCGGGACGTTGGAGATCCGCAGCAGATCGATGCTCTTGCGCCTTCTCCAGGACCTGAGTCACACCGACCTCGCCGGCTGCTTGGCGGGTCACAGCGAACAATGCGCCAAGCATCGAGTTCGCCAATTGCTGGTAACTCTCGCCATTACCCATTCCCCTAGATCGACAAGCAGGCACGGGATCTTGACCGCGATCTGGAGACCCAGTGGTGCTAAAAAACACCACCCGATGCCGTTGACCAGGTACTTCTCACATTTAGTTGCCGCAGCAGCAGTGTGGAATCGAGAACGCATCCCGTACCGTCGGAAACACGGCCCCATTTGGGGGGTCACTCGAAGCCGACAGCCAAGCCGTGAGCTTCGGCGAGCCTTGTCGACGGCCGCCGACTGCGATCACAAGAAGCGATCCGTGGCCGGAGCTCGACCTCAGACGGTCCGGAAAAAGACACCGACTCTGTACTGCCCTTCGGAGGACGGTCAGGAAGGCAGCACCGAAACGCGAATCTTCACCACCAGTCGGACTCCCCGGGGCTACGTAGGCGTCTGGGCAAACACACTCTCGAAGTCGACCCCTTGGTCAGCCCATGAGCGCTTCCTGGAGCTCACTAGCGTGAACCGGACTTGGCGTCGGTAAGCGTCGTATTGGTCCTTTGTCGCAAGCAGGCGGTCCTCGCCAATGGCTCGGCCGACGTTGCAACTCGACGCGAATACGATCACGAGGACGTTGCGCAGCGACATGCTCCGGACCACGCGTCTCCAAGGCCTATTGGGGGAACACAGGTCACATTTCTCCTGCCCTCTGGGTGTCCACGGTCACGAACGATACGACGGCGAGCAACCATTGCCTGCCGAGTGACGAGCTCAAGAAGTTCCACTGTCCAGGACAGCATCCACCCGCCGCCGTAGGTCGATTTCGGGTAAAGCACCGACGATGCGATCCACGACCTGTCCCTCCGACAGGATGAGGAGTGTCGGGATGCTCTGGGCCTGATAGCGAGCTGCGGTCTTCTGGGCGATATCGACGTTCACCTTTACGACCTTCAACTGCCCCGCTTTCTCCAGAGACAGATGCTCGACGGCAGGCGCCACCAGCCGACATGGTCCACACCACGGCGCCCACAGGTCGATCAGGGCGGGAAGGGGGGAGTGAACTGCAATCGCATCAAACGACGAATCGTCCGCCTCGACCAGCCACGGCAGTGCCGAATGACAAGCGCCGCACTGCGGCACGCCACCTGCGGCGCCGGGAACCCGGTTCCGCTTCCCACACGATGGGCACCGCACCTCATTGATCACCGATTGACACCCATGCTTCATGTTCTCACCCTCATGCCTGTCGGTGTCGAAGATGTCATCCCGTGTGCACAAGAACCTGATCCATCTCGCTGACCTGGGAGTTTTCGTGGGTGGTTTCACTGGCAACAGCGTGGGAAAGGCCACCGGATGGCGCGCAAGCCCAGGTCGAAGCGACATATTTCGAGGCCTCAGGGCGTTTACAATTTCGTGGGAGTGGTTTCGCCGCCCACTGCGCCTCTGGTCAGCCATCGTGGGGCGAGATCAGCCCCCGCCGGAGCGGGACCGGTGCACTTACCTTCCTGTGGGCGCCAGAGTCTGATTAATCGCCTGGCAGAGTCCTTCGAACCGATCCAGGGTGGTTGGCCGCAAGACGAAGCTGGCCGTCTTCAGATTGGACAAGAACCAGTTGGAGGGATCGTTGCGATTGAAATCACCTTCGACCCGCCGAATGCGGTCGGTGATGCATTCCTTGTCGCCGGGAAGTTGATCCATCGTCAGCGTCGAGCCAAATGTGGCGTTGTAGATGACGACATAGTCCTCTCCGTAGAACAAGTCTTCGAAATCAGCTGTTGCCATTTCAGCAATCGGTCCGAGCAGGACAATGCGCTGGGCATCCAGAAAGCCCGGATCGACGAGCGCATTGAGTCGCTGAGAGAGACGTGCTGCCTCCATTGGTTACGACGGTCACATCGAGTTGCTGCCCAAGCAGGGCGACCGCCGCTGCCATGGTTCCCACTCCTCCCGCTGGAAGCACCCGCCACCTTGGATCAAGGTGGTCTCTGTCCTTTTCTCGCAGCACCTCGGACATCACAGTCAGATACGTGTAGTCGGAGAGCCCTTCCACTACGAGATTGTCCGGACCGACGAAGATGCGCTGGGCAATGTCATGACCCAGGATGCCGCTTGTAGCGGGGAAAGGGTGTCAGGATCACGAGACACGAGTCGAGAACTGACCTTCGTGCCTTCATCCGGCCCCATGTCCTCAACGACGCGCACCCGTCTCCAAATGGCTTGCGTCCACCATGAAGGGCGAGTGGGTCGTGTAGACGACCTGATGACTGTCAGCGAGAGTGTCTTCAATGAAGTCGAGGAAATCTCGTTGAGCACGGGCATGGAGTGCCAGTGCGGGTTCGTCGAGGAGGACAATGACTGACTTGTCCGAATGGAACTCCTTGAAGGCGGCCAGGAACGAGATGAACCATCGGAATCCTGACGACCGAACGTCGAGGTTGTTGGTGAAATAGTGACGGTCGTCCTCTACCCGCAGCTGGAGCAGCTGGACATTTGATGCCGTCACTTCGCACTTCGGTTGTGGGCTCGATATCAATCTTCAGCCTGAGGTGATCGTTCTGGTGCCAGTACCGGCGGACTTGACGAGTCAGGTCGGCGGCGACCGCCTCCATCTCGCCGCTGCGCTTCTCGTAGTCGGGGTTCACCAATTCATCCGTGGCGAATCCGAGCTTCAGGAGCGCCAAGGCCGTACGCTGTGAATCGTCCAGTACGGACTCGGAGTTGGAGCGGAGAGCATCGAGAAGGGGTCGATGTCCGTCCGGCCCATCAACTCGCTGTACTCGTCGAAGTGGAAGAACCGGGGCATTAGCGCGGAGAGGTGCCGATAGACAGCTTCGTGCAACCGATTCGGGATAGAGCTCATTCAGATCGAGCGACGGCCTGCCTCGTCTGGACGGCAGCGGGTGTCGGCTCCTCGGTACTGTCGACGCGGTAGGCGCTTTCAGTGGACACTCGGTCGAGGTGGCCCCTCAACTCCACCAAGCTCTCCGACCCCGCATCGATTTCGTGCTGCGCCTCGAACGCCCGACAGGCTGCTGCCTCGTCGATATCGACGGTGAACGTTCTCGTGTTGTCGTAGCGAACACTCACGCTCCACTGTTTGGCCAGCAGAACTCCTTCGCCGAAACGGGCGTTGATCGCTTGAGCCTCTTCATCGGTCAACTCGAATGTGGCCGAGATTGGTACGGCCGACTCGAACTCCCCGGATCGCTGGTGCTCCTTTTGAAGCCACCGTGGATACTGTTGCTCGTCGAAGAGTCGGTCGTTGAGGGCCGGATTGAGAGCATGTAGGGCGTGAAGAATGTTGGTCTTGCCGGATTCGTTCTTCCCGACGAGGCAGGTGACCCTGGTGTCGACCTCGATTGTTCCCGAATCGAGGATGTTTCTGAAGCGCACGGTTCGAAATGAAATGAGATTCACGGTCGCTCCACGTCCGTTGATGCCCGCCCTCGCAGGCGGATCGGTATGTTGCCGTCGGCACGTCCTGTTCAGAGAGGTGCGCGGCCTACTCTCCGTTCGGCCAGGCACGACTTCGGGGTCAGTTCTTCATCGGGGCTTGTATCGGCACCTCTCCGCCTTCGCTGAAGGGCGAGATTTCGAACTATTCCGAATCGGTCGTGCCCATCCCGGACGGGATTGCAAAGCACGCTCGATCGAGGCTCCGGCCAGACTCCGCGCCGAGAGCAACCTTCTCGTGGGTTGGACACCCAGTCCGCGCTCCGCCCCTCTGTGAACGTCAGTAGTGACCTGTCGGTAACCAGCGGACACAACCCGCCGCGGTACCGATTGAATCGAATAGATTCGAGACGTGCCGGATGACCGACCGCAACTGACAGACTGCGACAAAGCGGCCATTCACAGTGTCGAGCTGGTCATCGAGGCGATGGAGAGCCTGCAGGTTGTGCTCGGGCGGCGCCTGGAGTCGCTTCGACGGTCAATCGAGTTCGTGGAGCCTGCGGCCGACTACGGAGAGGCTGTCAAGGATTCCCATATGACAGAGGAGCGGGAGGATCTTCAAGAAGCGCTCTATGTCCTCGAGGAGCGTCGTCGCCAATCGCGCGTGGCTGCCTTCAGATCGGCTCTGGACCACGGCGTCTCCATCAGCGAACTGGCTCGGATCTGGGGATTCTCACGCCAGATGGCTTCTCGCTACGCCAAGGAAGCCCGGGGCGAAATCTGATGATTGCCCTTGACCGCAACCTGGGTTGCGTCTACATTGCCTTTCGAGGCATCAGTCGACGTGCCCGTTGAGCCGGATCCGCCGCCGATCTCCGGGCACGCCGGCTGAGCCATCTCAAGTGGGCGACGTTGCAACTCATAGTTGCAGTGCCAGTTTGCAACTGCGAGTTGCAGGCGATGCGCAGTCGGCTGGCCTTCGCTGCCATCGACTTGTTTGACGAGCAACGACACGGCATTGATCCTCTGGCGATGAGATAGACCTTCACTAGCCAACACAGCTGGGAACAACCGACGGGTTCGGTGGCCTCATCCATGACTACAAACTCGCCGCGTCATGTCCTCGGAAGGCGTTTCCGGCACCCACAGGTAAGCCCGGGAACAGAGCGACCGATTCCAGCATCCGTGCACGCAGTCGACGAACACGAGCGGTCCGCATCGATAGCCCGGCTCAATGACCTGTTCAGCGACGGGATGATCTCGCACGAGCGCTTCTCTGAAGTCTTGGAGCAGGTCTTCGCCGCCCCCAACCGCGCCGACCTCGAGGGAGCAATGCTGGCGCTCCCACCGTTAGTCCGACTTACACCCGCCTCGCTGCGGCTGAGAAGGCCCCTGGTCGTCCGGACAGCCGACAGACGTGTGCGCTTCGGCCCGGGCTGGCAACTCGCCGCAGACACAACCGTAAGCGCCGGAGTCGGTACGACCCGCCTCGATCTCTCGAGTGCGCGCTGGGACGCCCGGGACATCACTCTCCGCTTGGAAACCTGGGGCTCGATCGAGGTCCTCGTGCCGAAGGGAGTCACCATCCAACTCGTCGGCGGGTCACGCCCCGTCGAGCTTCAATCGATTTGCCCGGCCATCCCCGGCGGTCCGGTCTTGAGGGTCTCGACATTCGGGCCAACCGGGATGATCAGGATGGGCCACACCGAGGGCCAGGGGACTCGGCGGGCTCTTCACAGGAGACGAAGGGGAACGGTCTCGAGGAGTGGTTGAAGTGCCGTTGGAGTATTAGCGGTGATCCGAAAGGATCTCGTGAGACGATGCTGCTCAGCCGACGGTAGGCCATTCGGCCGTACAACCAGTCCCTGGCCTCCTTGTGCCATACCCGATAGTGTTCGCGTAACGACAGCTTCAAGGGGATCCGCTCCACAATGGTTGTGCTGATCATCATCATCGTCATCGTCGTACTCCTGGCCCTCAGCCTGTGGGGCGTCTTCAACGGCCTCGTGAAGAGGCGCAACCGAACCCAGGAAGCGTGGTCCGAGATTGACGTCGAACTCAAACGCCGTCACGACCTCATCCCCAACCTGGTGTCAACGGTGCAGGGCTACGCCGCTCATGAGCAGGGGACTTTCGAGGCAGTCACCCAAGCCCGAGCCAACGCCGTCACCGCTGGAGCGACAGGTGATCCCGGTAAGATCGCGCCGGCAGAAAACGCCCTGACCGGGGCCCTTCGTTCGCTGTTCGCGGTCGCTGAGAACTACCCACAGCTACGGGCAGTGGAAAGCTTTCTCCAGCTGCAGGAAACGCTTACCGCCACCGAAGACAAGCTCGAGTACGCCCGGCGCTACTACAACACCAGCGCTCGCGACTACAACATCGCTCTGCAGTCCTTTCCGCGCAACCTGATCGCCGGTCCGTTCGGTTTCAAGGCGGTTGCGTTCTTCGCCGCCGACGAAGACGACCGTGCTGTGCCTCAAGTCACGTTTCCTGGTGCTGGCTCCAGCGGAGGGGAGTCGACATCGTCGGGTCCCCCCCTCTCCACCGGCTCACAGGGCCCTCCGCCGGCTTCCGAGCCTGAAGGACCTCCTTCTGCCAGCTGATTCACCGACGGGCGGCGTGACCGATCAGACCGACTGGCCCGAGGCGATCTTCTCGAGCTCGGCAATCCTCTCTTCGATGGGCGGGTGGGTGTCGTAGAGGCGGTGATACCAAGTCTCGTGATGCTGCAACGGGTCATCGATGCACATCGCCGCGGTGGCGTGGTTCATCTTCTTGAACGGCTTGTCGTTCTGTTGCAGCTTCTTGAGGGCGCTGATCAAGCCCGCCGGATTACGGGTCAGCTCAACACCGCTCACGTCCGCCAACGACTCGCGCCGGCGCGAGAGGGCTAGGCGAATGAGCGGACCGAAAATGAAGCCGACGACGGCCAGCAGCGCCCCGGCGCCGAAGATCACCAGCGCGAGCTGGTTGCCCTGGCCGCTGCCTCGCCCACCTCCGGCAAAGAAGGCGCTCCGCCACAGGACGCTGGCTAGGAGGGCGGCCAGCCCGACCATGGTGCCCACCACCAGCAGAAGGCGGATGTCATGGTTCTTGATGTGACTCATCTCGTGGCCCGTCACGCCCTCCAACTCTTCACGGTTCATAATGGCCAGTAGTCCGGTGGTAAAGGTGATGGCTGCCTTGTCCGGACTGACCCCGGTGGCGAAGGCATTGGGTGAGGGGTCATCGATGACGTACACCGTCGGCTTGGGGATCCCTTCACCAATGGCCAAGGACTCCACCAGGTTGTGCACCTGCTGGTACTGAGCCGGATCAGCGGGCACGGCTCCGGACACCCGGAGCACAAGGGCGGCGCCCGAGGTCAAGGAGTAGAGGATCCCCAGGGCGGCCAGGAGGGCACAGATCAGCACGCCGACGATGACCGGGGACCAGCCGTAATTAGTCGGTGCCGAGCCGTAGTAGGCGGTGGGATGGTACAGGGCTTTGAAGAGCAGCCCACCGGCCACACCGATGGCCAGCCAGATCACGAAGAAGGCGACGATGACGAACACGGTGCGGCGCTTGTTGCTGGCGATCTCGCTGTACACATAACGAATGGTACGGGTATTCCCGATCCCTGTGGGTGTCGAATATGTCGTCCGACGGTGCTGACCAGGACCCTCCACCATTAGTTGCGCCAACAACAATGCGTGAAATCAAGACCCAGCGGTCAGAACCGCAACCTGGGCATGCACCCGAATGGGAAGACCGTTCACTCAGGCTTGATTGCTCAAATTCGCATGGGCAAAACCGCCAGGCCATTCCGTTCGGATCCTTGACATCTCGATGCCGCTCACCGGTAACCTGTTCTCCGACCTCACCGCCGAGTTCCTCGATGACTTACCCCTGACAGCGCTGTCATCGCGGACGTCTACCGCGTCGGGCGGAGGCGGACGAGTAAGTCGGACCGTGGCTCCTTCGGCCGCAGCACCGCCACCGCGAAAGGACGTGAGCATGCCAACACCGGACGTCAGCTTCGACGCCGACATCAAGCCTCTGTTCCGGGATAAGGATCGCAATTCGATGCGCAACGCGTTCGATCTGTGGTCCTACACCGATGTTTCGACCCATGCTGCCGCCATCGCCGAGCACTTAAAGAACGGTTCCATGCCGTGCGACGGTGCGTGGCCCCCGCAACAAGTCGAGTTGTTCGAGCGCTGGGTCGATCAAGGCAAGCCGGAGTAGGGAACCCTTGCGTGACTAGGGCGCTCTGAGCACCAGTCGCGCTCGGCTCTTGCCGTTCCAGCCACCTTTGGGCGGACCGCCCCGTTTCGTGTGTAAATCCGCCGACGTTCGGCCAAGGGCCGGACTGGCCGGAGACAGGTAGTTATTTCGTCCCGCACGGACACGCTCGACCAGCCTCACGTCGAGATGGCGCTACGGAATCGTTGCTGACAGGTGCGCGGTGAGACGCCGCTCGAATAGGACGCGCCAGCCCCGATCATGGCGACCGAGTTGGGCGATTCCAGCGGACGGGGGCTCAAGTTCTGCCCCTCGAGGTCCCCTTTTTGATCCCGCCTTCTCAATCCCGCAGACAGGGCGTCGGCGCTGGTTCGGCGGGCTCGCTGAGCTTGGGAAATGGCGCCGTTGGTCGACGCCCACCGCCGAGAGTGCGGTAGTGAACCCTGCCCCAGCGGGGTCGGACAACGCCTCAGAAATGTTGTTACACTGCTCTCAGCGTTTTTGCGACTACGGAGAGTGGTAATTCTGAGAGGAGGGACTCAGTGGCCCGAGCTCCACGCACCCTTTCCCTTTCTGTCTTGTCCGCTCTCGCGGCATGGCTTCTACTGGCAGTAGCGGCCCCTTCGACCGCGGCCACAGCTTCGGCGCCGCAATCCGCGTTCGTTCCTCCGTTGATGACCGAGTCCCAGCCTCCGGCGAACACCTTCGTGCCCACTGGACCCATGAGCGTGCGGCGTTCGGGGGCCACCGCGACTCTGCTGGATGACGGCGACGTGCTCGTCGCTGGCGGAGGAACGGCGTCCGCCGAGCTGTACCACCCCCCGACTGGCACCTTCACCGCCACGGGGTCTATGGCGACAGCGCGCACCGACGCCACCGCCACTCTCCTGCCTGACGGCGATGTGCTTGTTGCTGGCGGGTGCTGCACGCTCGGGAAGCCCGAGCAGAACCTGACGAGCGCGGAACTGTACGACCCGTCGACCGGCACCTTCTCGGCGACCGGGTCGCTCGCCGTCGGTCGCGTCTGGTTCCACCGCCACGCTCCTCTCTGACGGTGACGTGCTGGTGGCCGGCGGGGCGTGCAATGGCTCTGCCTATGGCTGTGACGCCGGCAGCTATCTCACCAACCTGCGGAGCGCCGAACTCTACGATCCGGTCACCGGCGTCTGGACGGAGACCGGATCGATGCGGTTCAGCCGCGAGTTCCAGACTGCCACCTTGCTTCCCAACGGGGAGGTTCTGGTGGCCGGCGGGTTCAACAACTGCGATGACGATTTCTGCAGCGATCTCCGGAGCGCCGAACTCTACGATCCGGTGACAGGCACATGGCTGTCGACCGCATCGATGAGCGTGGCGCGCGAGCAGCAGACCGCCACCATGCTCCCCGACGGGGACGTTCTGGTGGCTTGAGGGCTCAACGAGGGCGGCGACTGCTGCGGTCAGTTCAGCTACGCCAGTGCCGAGCTCTACGATCCGGTCTCCGGGAGGTGGTCGCCCACCGGCTCGATGAACCACGCCCGGGCCGGCCAGACGGCGACTCTCTTGCCGGGAGGCTGGGTGTTGGTCGCCGGCGGCGGGACCGCCACCAGTGAGGTCTACGAACCGGATGCCGGAATCTGGGTGCCGACCGGGGGCCTCGGCGTCGTTCGCACGGACCAAACCGCCACCCTGCTCGGTGACGGGGACGTGCTCGCGGCCGGGGGGACGGGTCCTGACAATGAGCCTCTTCAGACCGCGGAGGTCTACGGGACCGGACCTGGCCCGCTGGTAAGCCTGTCTTCCACCTCCCTCACCTTCGCCACCCAGACCGTGGGTACGACCGGCAATTCCCTCGCGGTGACCGTGTCCAACTTGGGAACGGCCCCGTTGCAGGTTTCCGGGGTCGGCACCGCTGGTGCCGACCCCGCCGACTTCGACGCCGTTTCCGAATGCCAGGCCGAGCCGGTCGCGCCCGGTGCGAGCTGCAGTGTGCTGGTGCGCTTCTCTCCCCTGTCCCCCGGTCTTCGCAACGCCACGGTGACGGTGTTCGACAACGCGCCGCTGAGCCCGCAGGCTGTGGCGGTCAGCGGCTACGGAGCCGGGCCGTACGTGTGGGTGCCCACCACCGGGTCGATGTCCACGCCGCGAGACAACTTCGCAGCGGTGGCGTTGGCCAACGGGAAGGTGTTGGTAGCTGGGGGCCAGACCATTTTCGACAACACAGTCAACACGGCCGAGCTCTACGACCCGGCGACGGAGTCGTTCTCGCCAACCGGGTCGCTCGTCATTTCCGTGGAGTTTCCCGCCACAGCCCTACTCCCGGACGGAGACGTCCTCTTGGCCGGGGGCTACTCCGAGAACGAGTCGGGTGCCGCCTTGGTGGCCGGCGCCGAGCTGTACAACCCCACTTCCGGCAGCTGGACGCCGACCGGATCGCTGGACGAGGCGAGCGACGGTCTGACGGCGACAGCGCTGGACAGCGGCAAGGTGCTGGTCACCGGGTTCACTGCCTCGACCGGTCCCGGCAGTACCCCTGAGCTCTACGACCCCGCCTCGGGATCCTTTGCGCTGACTCCGCCGCTGCCGGTTGCCGGCGAGTACGGCCTGGTGTCGAAACTCCAAGACGGCGAGGTCCTGTTGACCAATGGCCCGAATGGCGCGTCGGCCCTCTATGACCCGGCCACTGATGCCTGGACGGCGACCGGCTCACTGGCCACCGCTCACAACGGCGGCACCGCCACTCTCCTCACGAGCGGCGAGGTCCTCGTGGTAGGCGGGGTCACAGACGCTGGTACTGCTGTCGCCGCAGCCGAGCTCTACGATCCCGCCACCGGCGCCTGGTCTCCGACCGACTCACTCCCTGAAGGCAGATGGGGCCAGTCGGCGGCGCTCCTGCCAAACGGCAGTGTGGTCATAGCCGGTGGATGCACCGACCAGTGCGACAGCGACCCCTCCGACGCCGCCAAGTCCTACGTCTATGCGCAGGGGTTCTGGAGCGAGACCGGCTCGTTGTCGTCGTCGCGCGACGGCCAGTCGGCGGTGGTCCTCGCCAACGGGGAAGTCCTGCTGGCCGGAGGCGAGGTGAATGACAGCGCAGCGGGCAGCCCGACAGCCGAGCTCTACATCACGCCGCTGGTGGAGGCGTCTCCGGACCACGGGGCCAGCGGGAACACCGTTGCCGTGACCGGAAGCGGCTTCTACGCCCATGAGGTGGTGACGCTCACCCTCGAAGGGGCGACGGAGAAGGTGATGGCCCAGACCAAGACGGGAGCCAACGGTACCTTCAGCGTGCGGGCCACCGTTCCTGTCGTGCCGGCCGGTGCCTACCAGCTGCAGGCACAGGGCCAGACGAGCTATGCCAGCGCGAACACGAGCTTTGAGGTTAAGTCCGGCTAACGCGGCATCCGGTCCAGCGCCGGCATTGGCGCCGCCCCGCCGGCTCGGCCTCATCATCCTCGATGACATCGGGCCTGAATCGGTCGGAACGATCGCCATCATCCGCGGCCATACAGGAGCCAGCGACTAGACCGATGCCGAGTACCGGCCAGGATCCCCAGCCGCACCATGAGGAAGACACATGAAAATCGGACGACACGGCAAAAGAATCGCCATGGCAGCGGTTGCCTTGTTGATCAGCGGATCCGTGATGGTGCTTGGTGTGAACTCTCCGGCCTCCGGAGGTAACGCCACACTGACCGCCCGCTTTACCTCTGCCACCCGCGTCGCGCAGGTAGGAAACGGAAGCGGCTATTGGCTGGTGTCCTCCGACGCGCGAACGAGACCCTTTCGGTCCTGAACCCGGCAGGGAACTCAACCGCATTGACCATCACCCCTCTTGCCGGAGGAACCAACCCGGTCAGTGCGTCATTGGTGATCAAACAGCTTGGATGACCCGGTCACACTCGCTTTTGGCTAGCCCACTCACTCAGAGGTACCAACAACGCAGTTCTCGGGAACAGGGGGCGGGCGTCGTCGCAGCGAGCCGGCGAACGCCCACCATCCCAAGGCGATATACCACGAGGCGATTTCTACGACGAGGATGCGCTCGGTCAGGCCCGCTATTCCGTGCCTGATTGAGGGCGTCAGGCTAGCCAGAAAAAGGATGGCGAGGACCAGGGTCAAAGGACCGGCGACGACGAGCCAGTTCCCAAAGCCGCGCCATGGCGGGTTCCGCAGGAGAAGGCGACCGGCGACCGGAATACCGACCATCGAGGTCAGGCCCAGGGCGAAGCCCAGGGAGTGCATGTACTCATATCGGAGAGTGAAGATACCGTCCATCATCGAGCCGAGCGCAGGGAGGGCCAGGAAAACAAGCAGCGCCCGGAGACGGGGGGCTGCCCTCGGCTGGCTCCCCACAATCCCGAACACGCCGATCAGCGTCAGGATCCCGCTGACCTCGAAGACCGAGTTCATGAACGGCGCGGTGGGACCTACTCCCAGGCGGCTGATCTGCTGGGTGACCGCGGAATAGGGGCCGAGCCGCGCACCGCTGACCGTATAAAGCCCCGGACTCAACCAGCCCAGGACCAGCCATCCCAAGGTGAAAGAGATCGGACCGACCACCGCACCCAGCGCCAGCCAAGGTAGCCAATGTCGGGCGGGCTCTCTGCATGGAACCGGCGATGGCGCCGGATCGCCTTCGCGCCAACGCAGGTCCGGGGTTGGAGGGCGGCGAGCAAACTCCGACTGGAGACCGATGTCGGCGAGCGAATACGTACGAGTCGATCCTGTTTCGAGACGCGTCATGGAGCTTCCAAAAAGGAGGGAGTGCAGGGTGGAAGTGGCGACGTGGCCGTGCTGAGGTTGAAGGCATTCCTCTGGGAGAGGCAGCTGCGCAGCTGAACCTCGCTGGCGAACCCTGTCTCGGCACGGCCCCGTCACATGACGGTCTAACACTCATGCGGCGTCGATTGGGTTGAGAGAAGCTTTCACTTTGATGAAACTTCCGCCGGCGCAGGATCTCTGAGACCCGACGACCAGTCGGTGCGTGCCAAGAATCTCATCGGGCCACCTCAGCCCCTCGGGTCGTCTGATCGAGCGACAGCTTCGCGGCTCACCAAGGCGACCGGTGGAGCCTCAGCTTGCTAGCTGAGGATGTCCTTGCGATTGAACCACCACCACGAGATGACGAGAAACACGACAACGTAGGGCACTTGGAGTACCACGCCGTGCAGCATCTCCGAGGTCTGCGTCCTCGGGAAGAACAAGCCCTGCCAGGCGTTCACGTAGTGGGTCGGATAGATGTAGCTGGTCCCATTGAGAGCGGAGATGTTGTTGAGGATCTGGGACACCACGCCGAGGCCGACTCCACCGGCAACGGCGGCAAACGGTGAATCTGTCATCGTCGACAACATGAACGCGAACGCAAGATAGGCGGCTTGGCTCCACGCCACATACATCGTTGACAGGGCGAGCCGGCCGATGGCGCTGCCCTGAGAGAGCACGGTGAGCGAAGGAGTCAAGACGGGATGCCAGCCGAAGGCGATCGTCCCCACCACGAGACCGACGATTGGCACCAGGCATGTTGCAACGAGGGCCAGTCCAGCGGCGACGAGCAATTTGGAACTGAGGAGCCGGCTTCGAGAAACCGGACGCACAAGAAGGTATCGCAGTGTCCCCCAACCAGCTTCTCCAGATATCGCGTCGCCCGCGAAGAGAGACACGACGACAACCAACAAAAAGGCGCTCTCGGCAGCCAGGGCTGCGATCGGAATGTTGATGCCGGATCTCGTCAAGTCGAAGAGGCCAAGACCGCCACCGTGCGGAGGGTTCACCTTGAACGCGATGGTAAAGATGATCGGAATGAGCGCAACGAGGGCCATCCCGATGTACGTTCGAAGCCGCAGGGCTTGCTTGCGAAGCTCGACCGCGATCACGGCTGCTCCAGGAGCCTGATGAAGGCGTCCTCCAGGTTATGACGAACGGTAATGGTCTCGACACCGACTCCGGCGCTGACGAGCGCGGCGACAACCTCCTTCCGCTCGATGCCGTCGAGTTCGACCGACAACCCTCGACCTTCTGGCGCGACTCTGCCGACACGATCGACCACACCCAGCACTCGCGTGGCGAGGGACACGTCATCGACCTCCAGATAGACCGCCGTCGTCGCGCTCAAGAGATCAGAAACAGCACCCGTCGTCACGAGCCTCCCCTTGTTCATCACCGCGACGTGATCACAGATCTGCTCAATCTCGCTGAGCAGGTGGCTCGACACCAGCACCGTTGTCCCGCTCGCGGCCACGCGTCTGAGCACCTCCCTCGTTTGACGCATCTGCTGGGGATCGAGCCCGTCCGTCGGCTCATCGAGCACGAGTAGATCCGGCGCGCCCAACAGGGCTTGTGCGAGACCAAGGCGCTGCCGCATGCCGTGGGAATACGTCTTGTACTTACGGTCGGCAGCTTCGCCGAGGTCGGCGATGTCGAGAGCCTGGCCAATGTGGGCGTCCGACAGTGGTGCTCGGCCCGCCCTCCAGAACAGTTCGAGGTTTTCGTGTCCCGACAGATGAGGAACGAATCCGGGGCCCTCGACCAGCACCCCCATCCGCTGGAGGACGGGAGCCCCGGGCTTCACCAAGTCGCCGAAGATGCGCACTTCACCCGACGTGGGACGGACCAGTCCGACCAACATTCGCATCGTCGTGGTCTTGCCGGCCCCGTTGGGCCCGAGCAATCCGAAGACGCTGCCGCCTTCCACTGACAGATTCAGATGGTCGACGGCAAGGACGTCACTGCTATAACGCTTCGTCAGACCCTCGATGACGATCGGGGTGGCGGTCACGAATACTCATGCATTCGTCCGCCCTCCATGAGATTCACGAAGCGCAGGATAGTCCGTGAGCCCGCGACCACCGCGGGGGCGAGAAGGTCGCCTTTGCCGACATCAGGCATCCGTCATCGGTGTTGCACTTATGACCCGCCCCGTCGCCCTTCTCCCACTCCAACCGGTGACCAGAATGGCACCTGCGGCATGATCCCGAGCCACCTGGCTGAGCCCGGCGACCGGTCCGTCCGTCGTTGCGGGCGTGAGTTGGTAGGCCGGCTCGACGGGGACCCGAGGGAGTCCTGCGGAGCGCCTCGACAGCGGTCTTGGCGAGGCTCCTCACAGTCTTCCTTCGCTGTGTGACGCCCTCGCGAAGTTGGCCCAAGTCTTTCCGCCTCCCCGGTTGTGACACGGTCGCCGGCAAAATGCTGGCTGTAACGGGAGCTGTCACTGAACCGTTGTCACTGTTGGTGGTTAGTGGGCGGTCCGTTCCGGTGGGTCGCACCACTGACGGCCGGGGGAGCGGAGCCTGGGCGGAGCCTGGCGTCCGGCTTTGGACAAAGGAGACCCCGGGAAAAAGGAGCAAACATGAATCGAAGACCTCGGACGACGACAGTGGCAACCAAGCGCGTCAACATGGCTGCCTGACGTCCGTATGCGAAAGGCGACGTACCGGACCGCAGGTTCACCGTGCCCTGCCGGACGCCCGTCTTGGCGTGCGCCAGCGCTCGAAACTGGGGTCCTCACTGAGTTCCGAAGCCCCGATCGCATCGCCTGCACCGACAGGTGTCGCCTTGATCGGGTGCCTCCAAAGTCAAAAACGAGAAAACGAAAAAGCTGAAGGAGAACCATGTCCCGTTTGACCAACCTGGCTGTGGCGCTATCCGCCGGCAGCATTGCCATGATCGGACTACAGGCCGCTCCGGCCCACGCTGGCACCACTCCCGCACATTCATCCGCAATTGTCGGTGAGCTGGGCTACGAAGGGGGCGCACCCCCTGGTGAGTTCCATCCCACGGCTGGAACTGTCGAGGTGGAGTACAACTCCGTTCCCCTGACCCTCGAGAAGCACGTGGGTAAGTCAGGACACTTCCATATCAAGCTCGCACCGGGCAGCTACACGGTCACCGGTTGTGGTCCGGCGACCACGGGCGCAACCGGCCAATGCGGCCAACCGCAGAACATCAACCTGGTATCCGGGGAGGTGGACCACATCCAGCTCATCTGGGCCTACGTGCCCTAGGCGCATCTTCGGGGCGGCACGGGCGGAGGCAGCGGCGCACCCGCGGCCTTGCCACGTCCGTGCCGCCCCAATCGCCCTCGAGATGGCTGGTCGGGTTTGGCGGTAGCCCCACGCCCCCCGTCCCGCACGCACAAGTCATCCAGGCGCAACTCAACCACCCGACGAGTACCGCTCGGTCCGCGCAGCGGTTATCTTGGCCACCGAAGCCCCGGCTCACGCCCAGACCACGGGGGATTACATGGAGCTGATCAGACGCGCCCGGCGGCGCGCCTTCCGGCTTTTGGTAGCGACCGGTGTCGCGATGGCGCTCGCTGTGCCGGCGGTCGGTTCGACAGCGCAGGCCGGCATCTCAATGTCAGTCCACCCCGGTAAGCAGTCGGCGGCCAGCGTCAGCTACTCGGTCGGGCCCATCAGCGACGTCAGCGTCGGCTGCCCCGGCACTGGCGACATCTCCGAGGCGGTGGACCCGACTCGGGACTACGTGTACCAGGAGTTCGAGGGATGCGACGGGGGCAACGGTGTCGGCTTCGCCCGCTCCACCACCGGCGGCGACAGCTACACCGCACCGGTCGCGCTTCCCGGCTCGAACGGCGGTTGGGATCCTTGGCTGGCGGTCGCGCCCAACGGCACCCTGTATGCCGCGTTCATGAACACGATCGGCGACCGGACCTACCCGATAATCGACGTCTCCCACGACTACGGCAGCACGTTCTCGGTCGAGCGTTCGCTGAAACCGACCCGTGGCCGCAACTGGGGCGACGCCGACTACATCGCCGTCGGCTCGAACGGCACGCTGTACGTCGCGTGGGACTACGGTCCGTCCAACGCGGCGGTCAAGTTGAGGTGCAGCCCGAACGGAAGTTGCTGGGCCACTAACGGCGACCTCAACGTGGTCGTCCAGAGCTCGACGGACGACGCGGAGACGTTCACGCCGATGTCGGTTGTCAACCCTGGTTATCCCGACGCCGGTGCTGATGAGGGCGACCTGACGGTCGCGCCCGACGGCGCACTCGATGTCCTCTACCAGGACTACGAGGTCGTCAACCCGAAGACCCTCAAGCTCGCCGTTGGACACGAGTACTTCGCAACGTCAACCGACGGTGGCCGGACGTGGTCTGCGCCAGTCGAAGTCGGCGCCAGCGCCGGCCAAATTACGGTCAACGAGTGGTGGAACGACGGTGCGATCGCGACTGACTCCGCTGGTGACCTGTATGCGACATGGGACACCCAAGGGAAGGACGAGGGACACAGGACAGACATCGGCTGGGTGTCATTCTCGACAGACGGAGGTCAGGAGTGGTCGGCGCCGGTCCAGGCCACGCCGGATCAGAAGGACGTGCCGCACATCACCGAGGTCACTGGGGCCGGGCCTGGCGAGGCCTACGTGGCCTGGCTGAGCAGCAGCAATCCCAGCGGCTACGCCCTCTACCTGCGAACGCTCTCGATCGGCGCCGACGGCGTCGGAGTATGGCTGTCGGATGCTGTGCAGATCTCCCAGCAGTTCGGAAAGGCGAACGTCTTTCCGGGCGACACCTTCGGAATCGCGACCTTCTCGCCGACCTCACTGGCGTTGAGTTGGGGGAGCGCGGTCCCAGGCTCGGGCGGCAGCGATGCGGTCTTCGCCGCGCCGGTCAGCGTGGTTCCCGGGTGACGGATCGACCCCAGATCGTGCCGATGAGGTAGGCGGCCTTTGGCGCGTTCACAGTGCCGACACGGGGCCTGACCTTGGATCAACCACGGAACGGATGGTTTAATCACCTCCGGAGGTGGTCAACCATGGCGTCGGAAGTCCTACGTGCCGCCAAGCACCTATCGAGTATTCGGCCCGGGCCAGCTCTGCACGGATTCGGTCCGGGGCGATCTGGTCCTAATACGCAACGAAGGTGCCGTGGCTGAGGTCATTCGCCAGGCCCAGCGCTTCCGAGTTGCTTCCGAGTACTGCTGGTGCGACCACGCCGCCATTGTTCTTGAAGGTGGAACAAATGCCATCATCTCCCAGGAAGGCCCAATGGGTGATGTCGAGACACCTCTTGCCGATCTGGGGGGTGTCGTCTTTGCTGTTGTGCACTACCCCGAGATCACCGACTCCCAACGAGACGAGGTCGCCAGGTTTGCCGGCAACGCTGTCGGGCTGGGATACGGATACTTCCAGATCCTGGCCGATGCATTTAACGGAATGACAGGGTTCGAGTTCACTGCCGGATGGGGCGACCGAATAGCCTGTTCGACGGCGAGCTGCCGGGCACTCGAGCGAGCCGGCCTCATCGCCGATCGCTCACCCTACGCGGTCAACCCGGGCCACCTGGCCTTGTACCACGCCGTGCGACTCCCGGAGGATCTCTCCAAACCCTAGTGGCCGTATTGGAGAAGCTTGAAGTAGTCAGGGCCGTGTCGGCAACGTCGCGTAGGCGACGCTCGGTGCCGCCAGACTGATGGGGCTGGTGACGTTGGTCGGCAAGATGAGCAAATGAATGGGTGGAGACATTGGAGTCACGGCTGAAACGAAAGCGAGCCGCCCGAGGCGAGCCTCCCGGTACCTGGTGGGCACTTTTAGCGCGTGGTTGGTGGATTGCGACTCTCTTTGCTGCCGGCTCCTTGCTCTTTGCCATCGGTGCTCTTCCTGCGTACGCCAGTTGGGTTGGGACCAAAGCTGACTCGATCACTTTCTTCATCGGCTCCCTCTTCTTCACTTCAGCCGGCTTCCTCCAGTATCGAGAGTCTGTTGATGCGGCCCGCGGTGAACGGTCCGGGTCCTCGCGGAAGTTCTTGGTCGTCTTCCCTCACAGGATTGATTGGTGGTCCTCGGGTATCCAATTGGTCGGCACCCTCTACTTCAATGTCAGCACAGGAAACGCGGCGCGGACCAATCTCACCGCCCAAGTCGCGCATCAACATGTGTGGCGCCCCGATGCCGTCGGATCAGTGTGTTTCTTGGTCGCCAGCACGTTGGCATGGTTGGAGGTTGGCGATGGGCGGTTGACCTGGGCTCCGGGCAACCTGTCCTGGAGGATAACCAGCTTGAACCTGGTCGGTTCGGCAGCGTTCGGAGTCTCCGCCATTGCCGGTTACATCATTCCCTCGACCGGTCAGATCAGGAACGCAGCACTTTCCAATCTCGGCACGTTTGTCGGCGCGCTGTGCTTCCTAGTTGGATCAATACTGCTTCTGCCCGAGAGGACGCAGTCACTGGCATCTTCGCCGTGATGGCCATCACCACAGAGAAAGGCCATATTCGAGAGATGAGAGTCACAGAACGCGGGCCGGCAGGTATCCGCAGAGCTGAACGGGCCCTCCGTCAAAGTCCGGGGTGGCCGCGAAGCCGGTCCCTTCTACCGCAGTTCACGAAGTCGACCGGAGCACTTCGATTCGCCTTGCAAGATTCACTGCGTGATCGCCTAATCGCTCATAGAAACGAGCAAGGAGCGTCACTTGTGACGCAACTGCTGTTGGCATGGCTTCGGCGGCGATCTCGCGGATCAGCCGATCATGGAGGAGATCAATCTCAACATCATCTTCAGCAAGGCCTTCGGCCTCGTTTCCCTTTTCGCCATAAGCGTCAGCCGCAGTGCGCCACATTTGAAGCGCCACCTCGGCCATGCGTTGGACGATGCCCCGACTGAGTGGGCTCATCTCAACCCCAAGATTGTCGACGGCACGCTGAGCCACGTGTTCGGCGAGGTCCGCGCTCCGCTCGAGTTCAGGGAGAATCAGAAGAACTCCAATGAGCTGCTTCAGGTCAGTACCAGTCGGTGGTAGATCGATCTGCCTCCAAACCAGCATTTCAACGTCCGCTGTGAGATCGTCGACCTCCTGGTCCCCTGCGACAATGCGGTGCCCCATCCCGATGTCCCCGTTCAGAAGCGCATGGGTAGCTTGTGCGAGCGCCTCTGACACCAGCGCGAACAACTGGCTCACCTTGCGGTCGATCAGGTCCACATCGTCGGAATTCTCCATAACCCCTGCAGACCATACCCACTTGGCGGCAAAGAGTTCGCGTAGCCGTCACCTCTCGTTCATCTAATGGTCACTGTTGGGTCACGTTGACGGGGAGGCGCGGAATGTTGCAGATCGCCGCGTGTGCGGCCATGGGCGGAGCACTTCTACCCTGCCAATTGCCCGAACGTCCTCAACGATCGCTTGAAGATCTCTCGGAATGGCTTTCTTTTGGGCCGAAGTCGAAGGAACCTGACGCTGCCTCGATCTACCATCCTTGCGGCCGTTGTGTGGGCCACCCATGCGTGTCTGCCGCACTTTCTTGGTGCTTAGATCCGCTTGACGGTTCCGCGCTCCTGGGTGGGCATCACCTGATCGGCAGGAAGAGGATAGGAGGATTGGTTCTCTGCGATCTCATCGATGTCCCCGCTCGTGCACCCGAGCTCCATCGCCTGGTTGGTCGTGTCCTGAGACGTGGAGGGGAGTGCCGGGAACGCATCGCTGGCTGAGTCCATACGCAAAGTGCTGGTTAGGTTCCCCACCGCCTTCCGTCGCCAGGCAGAGATGTTTGAAGCGTGTATTCCAAAACGTTTCTCCAAGAACCGGACCTGGGATGTGTGGTCAAAGACGTCCGACGCTACGTACCCGCCTCGACTGAAGGGTGACACCACCAGCATCGGTACGCGGAACCCCAGTCCAAGCGGACCGGCGACTCCGTTGGCAGTGGCCGGTAGCGGATCAACCGTGACGTATTCCCCCGGTGTCCCGGGCGGTGCAACCGGTGGAGGCACATGATCGAAGAATCCGTCGTTCTCGTCGTACATGATGAACAGCACGGTCTTCGACCACGTGTCGGCATTGGAGATCAGCGTTTGCAGGACCTGGTCAATGAACCAGGCTCCGAGGCTCGGAGGAGAGGGTGGATGCTCGTCGTACCCGAGCGGAGGAATGATCCACGAGACGCTGGGAAGCGATCCCGATCGGACATCATGAGCAAAGTCGTTGGGGAATGTCGGGACGAATGCCTTCTGGTAGAGAGCTGAGGATGGACTGGAGTATTGCGAGAAGTACGGGAGGACGGCATCAGAAATCAGCATCACCTCAGGATTATCTACACGGTAAACAACACCGGGTGGTGTGTAGGTCTTCCACGAGACCCCGGCGTCTTCCAAGAGCTCAGGAACCGTGGTCCAGTTGACGCTGAACCGCGCATCCGGTGATGGGTTGGTGATGAGCACAGGGCCGCCGTGAGCGCCATCGGGATCAATCGTGCCTGACATCGCCATCAGGCGGTTCGGGTGGGTGGGACCCATGATCGAACAGTGATACCCATCACAGAGTGTGAACGCGTCTGCCAATGCGTAGTGAAAGGGAAGGTCGGCCCGTGTGTGATAACCCATCGTGAGAAGGCCGTAGCCGGGTCCTTCAAACTGAGTTGATGTGTGCGTTTGAACGAAGGCATCCATGGTGCCGCCATTTCGGCTGAGGTGCTGCGGCAGCCAACTATGAGTGAGATCGTGGGTGCACTCACCGAGCCCGGTCGTCGTGTCCAGATGGAAGGGCAGCTGCCTGCCGATGGGCGGTCGACTTGTGTTACCTGCAAAGGGCTGCGAAAAAGCGTCGAGGCTACCCTTCGGATGATCGTCGAATCCCCGAACGCCCTTGTAAGAGCCGAAGTAATGATCGAACGAACGATTCTCCTGCATGAGAAAGATCACGTGTTCGATCGCTCCGAGGTCGGATCCGGCAGGCGCCGTGGCTGACGCCCGGCTCACCGTGGCTGACGATCCACACCCCGCAGCAATCGCTCCCGCGCCGGCGGCAATTGCCCCCTCGAGGAAGAGCCGGCGGTTGAATGAGGGTCCACCCACCCCGTTTGTTGAAGACCCTCTCATTGCATCCAGCTCTCTCACATGTCGACGACGCGCTCCCAGCGTCGTATGGAAAGTGAACGTTATGCAACATTTTGGTTAAATTGTGTCACTGGCCTGGGAAGGGGTTGCGCAATGATGCTCCAGTGACCCCTGTTAGGCGCTGCCCAGAGGCGGGTCTGCGACATTCTCTGGGTCAGATCACGGCTGACCAGTTCTCACGCGGCCCCTGAGACGCCGACCATCGCTCGGGGTAATCACCCACCCAGTCGACGACCCCAAGCGCACTCATGTCCTGGAGGCGGCGACAAATCGGGAAATCGAATACCCGGCAGCGACCGGCGAGGGAGGCGATCGCAGGCTCCAGGGGGCTGGCTATGAGGTCCCGATGACCCCTGCCAACAGGGATAGGTCATCCGGGGCCGCTGCCGGAGACCTCACGGTCGCCTCGGAGCAACGATGAACCGCCGGGCCGAGCGGGCAATCGGGTCTAGATTTGGGGGTAGGTGCTTCAGGGATCTCGGAAGGACACTGAAGTGACAGGAAGAATTCGTACGCTTGGGGGAGTCCACGATGAAGAGCCTGGATAAGCCCAAGAGGATGCGACGGCGGGCAAGGCTGGCGGTGATCGCGGCAGTGGCGATCATCGGCGCTTCGCTGGTGTCGGCGGTCAACGTGGCGGGAGCCAGTTCATCGTCTGGCGCACCCCCGGTGACCCAGGTGGTCCTTCAAGCGCCGAAGGCCTACACACCAAAGGCGCCACCGGGCGGGGGCACTGACGACTACCATTGCACGCTGCTCAACCCCCATCTCAAGAAGAATGCCTTCATCACGTCGATCGACTTCCAGCCCAACAGTCTTGAGGTTCATCACGAGATCACCTACGCGGTACCTCCCGACCTGGCTGCCGAGGCTGAGGCCCAAAACGACGGCGGAAAGGGTTGGACCTGCTTCGGTGAGTCCGGGCTCTCGGGATCAAGTGCCGGTGAATCCCTCAACGGTGGCACCCCGTGGCTGACGGCGTGGGGGCCTGGCCACAACATCTCGCACGAGCCCGCCGGCACAGGCGCCCCGATGCCGGCGGGGAGCCTGGTCATCATGCAGGAGCACTACAACCTTCTCGTCGGGGACAAGCCGGTCCATTCCAAGCTGACCCTCGACACCGTGCCGGCTACGACCCGGCTGCGGCCCCTACGCCTGGAACTTGCCGCCGCGCCGCCCGACATCCCGTGCCCAGCCGGAGCCTCCGGACCGATGTGCAGCCGCTCTGCAGAGTTGGCCAGCGTAGGACAACGCTTCGGTGCCTCCCAGGAGGTGCTGGTCGATGGGCTCGAAGCGATCTGCGGACGCAATCCGGCAGACCCGCCGGTGGGAGATACGACGACTTGCACATGGCCCATTCGGGGCCAAGGGAACATCGTCGAGCTGGCCCCGCACATGCACCTGTTGGGCGTGGGCATGAAGTTCGTGCTGAACCCGGGTACCCCCACTCAGCGGACGCTGCTCGACGTGACCGACTACGATTTCCACTACCAGCGGGGATACGACCTGGCCAAGCCGGTGCCGGTGGGCAGGGGCGACACCATTGGCATTACGTGCACCTACGATCCGACCCTGGAGCAGGAGCTCCCCATCCTGCGCCGGGTGCCTCCACACTTTGTCACCTGGGGCGATGGATCAACCGATGAGATGTGTCTTGGCCTGATCTTTATGACGCCGCCCACGGCCGAGTCCGAATCGACAGCACTTTCCCATGCCTTCACCTCAGCCGTCTGACGGTGATGGCGCCGGCTGCCGGGCCAGGTAGGTCGCGTCGTCTGGAGTGAAGTCCGAAAGACATCGACGGGTCTGGGCGGGACCTGGGCGACCGCGTCGATGATGGCGCAGCGCAACCGAACCAGCGTGGACCTCCTGGCCACGCGCCAGCAGCTGTCTCGATACCATGACTCCGCATGACCGCCCGCCGCGTCGCGATCGTTCCCCACACCCACT
Source organism: uncultured Acidimicrobiaceae bacterium (assembly GCA_963704615.1). Classification (GTDB taxonomy): domain Bacteria; phylum Actinomycetota; class Acidimicrobiia; order Acidimicrobiales; family RAAP-2; genus Bog-756. The sequence continues at coordinate 119,628 of OY969923.1, forward strand.
GGGACCGTGAGTGGTACAAGTCCTACCAAGACTTTCGCCTCAATCTGATCGACATGTTCGACTCGCTCGTACCCCTGCTCGAATCCGACCCCAGCTACCCCGCCTTCCTCCTGGACGGACAGATGGCGGTTGTGGACGACTACCTCGAGGTGCGCCCGGAGAACGAGGATCGTCTACGGCTGCTGGCGGCAGCCGGGCGGATCAGCATGGGGCCCTGGTACATCCTGATGGACGAATTTCTGGCCTCGGGTGAGACGATCATCCGCAACCTGCAGATGGGTCTCGTCCGCGCCGGCAGAATTCGGTGGCGCCATGGAGGTCGGCTACCTGCCCGACATGTTCGGTCACATCGCGCAGATGCCACAGATCCTCCGGCTGGCGGGATTCAGTGATGCCGTTGTCTGGCGGGGTGTGCCGTCGACGGTCACCAAGACCGGGTTCTTGTGGGAGGCACCCGACGGCTCGAGCGTCCGGGCCGAATACCTTCCCACCGGTTACAGCAATGGAGCGTCGCTGCCTGACGACGCCAAGCAGTTGGTGCAGCGAGTCGCCGACCACTTCGAGGAGGTGGGGAAATTCGTGATCGGAGACCTCCTCTACATGAACGGCTCCGATCACCTCATGCCCCAGCCGTGGCTAGGCCGAGTCGTGGCCGAGAGCGACGACCATCAGGAGGACTTCTTCTTCGAGGTTACGTCGCTCCCCGCCTACCTGGCCGCGGCACCGAGCGAAGGGCTGGAGCGCTGGAAGGGCGAGCTCCGTTCCGGATTTCGTGCCGACATGTTGATGGGCGTCACCTCCAACCGGGTCGATGTCAAGCGCCTGGGGGGACAGGCCGTCCGCCAATTGGAGCGACGAGCCGAACCGCTGGCCGCGCTCTTCCAGGAACCCTCGGAGTGGCCGCGGCGCCAGCTCGACCTGGCCTGGTTGCAAATGGTGCGGAACTCCGCCCACGACTCCATCTGTGCCTGCTCGGTTGACGAGGTCGTCGATGCCGTCATGCACCGGTACGCCGAGGCGCGCACCATCGCCGTCGGCCTGGCCGATCGGGCCACCGCATCGCTGTCGCGATCGCTGGCCGAACCCGGGTCCTACGTGCTCAATCCGGTGCATCGCACGCGTGCAGGCGTTGTCGAGCTGGTGATCGGAGCCGCCGAGCCTCCGAGCCCCCACCTGCAGGTGTTGTCGGAGCGCGCCGGTAATCCAGGCTCCATGGTCCTCGATGCCGATGCCGCCCGCAGCATCCTCGCCATGTTGCAGAGCCCGCAGATCGAGCACGACACCTGGCTCCATGACATCAGCGTCGAAGAAGACGACGAGGCCATCGAGATCACCTTTTCGGTGGGACCTGAGGAGCATCACAACCTCCCGATCGCCGAGGTAAAGCGGGGCATCTACGCCCGACTGGACGCTCGGCCCGACGCCGTGGTCCGGCTCGGTTTGGACCAGCCCCCCACTCGGCGCATCATCGCCCGGACGGCCGACGTGCCGGGCTACGGATGGCGGCCGTTCGCGCCGGCGGCCCTGGCCCACCCGGTCGTGGTCGGCGAATCCGGCCAACAGGCGTCGATGTCCAACGGCCTGGTGTCGGTCGACGTCGATGAGACGCAGGGGACCTTCTCCCTCAATGGACGAGCCGGCTACGGCCGACTGGTGGATGGCGGAGACCTGGGTGACTCGTACAACTACTCCCCCCCGGGGGCCGACTCCATGGTGGACTCACCGAGCGAGGTCACGGTCCGGGTGACCGAGCAGGGACCTGTGCGGACCCGGGTGGTGATCACCGCCCGATACCGGTGGCCGGATCACGTCGACGCCAGCTCCCAGGCCCGGGTGGGGGAGCACCCCGTGGACGTCGAGACCATCCTCGAGCTCAGAGCCGACGACCCCGTGGTGCGGGTCACGACTTCGTTCGTCAACCCGAGCCGCGATCACCGCCTCCGGGTGCACCTACCGCTGCCCGATCCGGCCCCGACATCTCAGGCGGAGAGCGCATTCGCGGTTGTCGAGCGCGGGCTCACCGCCGAGGGTCGCGCCGATGAATTCGGCCTGCCAACGGCCCCGGCCCTCAGATTCGTCTCCGCCGGGCGCCTGACAGTTGTCCACGACGGCGTCTGCGAGTACGAGCTCGTGGACATCTCGGCGAGCACCACAGGCGACGTCGCGTCAACCATGGCGTTGACCGTGCTCCGCTCGACCGGCATGTTGTCTCGGCACGGGATGACCTATCGACCCTTTGCCGCTGGGCCGCTGATTCCGGTCGAGGGACTCCAGATGGTCGGACGCCCAATCTCGCTGCACTACGCACTGGCGGTCGACGTCGAGGACCCCTACGCCATGGCTGACGACGTCCTCGTGCCCCTTGAGGTGGTGGACAGCCCCGGCGGCGGCACTCGCCGGCCGAGCGGGAGCGAGCTGAGCATCAGAGGTGCCGAGGTCAGCGCGGTGCGCCGGCAAGGAGGGGTGCGCGAGATCCGGATCTTCAACCCGAGGCCCCATCCGACGACAGTCACCATCGACGGACAGGGCGGATGGCTGGTCGATCTCCGGGGTTATCCCGACAGCCCCTTCGAGGGCTCCTTCGGGCTGCGCCCCTTCGAGATCGCCACCGTCCGGCTGAAGCGCGGCTGAGCTGACAACGGAACCGAGAACTCAGTCAACCTCCCGGTGAATGGTCGTGTGGTGACGGCGGAGGTGGTTCGACCTTCCCCTTGAACCCCAAGAGCCTCAGCACGAACACGCCGAATCGATTCGGCGGTTTGGCGCGCTCGGCCTCTTCTGCCTCGGCCTCATGACCACTTGAAACGTGGTACGAAAAAGTGGTGTATCCCTTGCCAAATCCGGTGATCTTCGGCATCGGCCTACCCGTCCCTCACGGACTCGACGGTGTGTGAGTCTCTCCCGCCGACCTCTCTGGCGGGTGGCACCTTGAACACGTTCGCAAGCTCGCTCTCAATGCTGCCAAGGCGCCGTCGCCCAGGCAGGCGCCATGGCTCTTACCGGGGCTCTCATGCCGTACAAGGGCGCGCCTCTGTCCGAGACGATCAAGGCAGCGAGATGCTGGACCCCGCACCAAAAGTGAAGATGTGGTACGGACCCCAACCTGGGACACAGGGAGCAGAGATGTTGGTGGCCAAGATGACGGTGGGGTTGACAGGCGGGGTGAAGGAGCCTGAACCGGTCTCAGTGGTCCCCGTAGCAGGGAAAGTGATGTTGTCGGTGATGGCTCCCGACACGATGTTGGATGTTCCGCCGACGTAGGTGATCACTGTCGGGGCGATCGCAGGAGTCGCGGTCCAGACGAACTTGACTTTGACCGCGGCGATCGTGTCAAACGAGTCGAAGGTGGCACAGGCATTGGCGAAGCCGGTATTGAGCGACATGAGCTTGCCGACACCCTTGATGGCGACACCGGTGATGGTGACAGGGGTCACGACCCCTGTGCTGCTCACGGTCGTCGCGCTTGAGGTGCAGCTGGTGCCGGCACCGTGGAACTTGATCGCGAGCCCGCGGGAACTCCCGGGCAGAGTGAGCTTCGGCATGAAGGCCCCCGTCCCAGCATCGGTGCAGGACACCGTCCCGTGAGCGGGTAGGGGTGCTGCACCCGACACGCCCGATCCCAATACGCCGAACAACGCCACCGACAGAACGATGGTGGTCGATCCAACGAGAGCCTTCTTGAACATCATTTTCCCCCAAACTCAGTAAGAGGCGGAGATCACAGATGCGGACCCGCCCATTCGGCCGATATCTACAGGAATCAGAACCAAGTGTTTGCCGTCGTCCGATTCATACAGGAGGGTATCCCGTCTCATAGAGCGGTGCTCGGGCACTTCACCGAGTCTCGGAAACGGTGCCTTCTGCGACACTTGTGAACGCCGGCACGCCGATCGGGCGCCTGTTACTCCTTGGTAACAGCGATCGAGAACGTCCCGGTCCCGGTCCCCGGTCCGTCATAAATCAGAATTGTCCAAGTGCCGGTGGCGTCAAGACTGCAGGCCACGGTGGTCCCTGGTGACGCACACGCCGATGTCCCTGCGGGCCGGAAGAAATCGATCTCCGGCGAGAGTGTCCCGCTCACCCCCGTCAGCGTGGCCACGTCGGTATCACCGTTCGAGCCGGCAAAAGTGAAGCAGGCCACATCGCCCGCCGGCGACACCGATCCTCTCTGGGCCGAACCCCCCACGGTCAGAGCGACACAGTGCTGGGGTGCGGTCATCACCTGGGCATACAACCGAAACGTCCCGGTGTCGGTTCCCGATTCCGAATAAAGGAGAAGGGTCTGGGTGCCCGAAGAAGAAAAGGAGCATTCTACGGTTCCATTGGAAACGCATTGTTCAGTCCCCGTCGCTGACGATTCGATGGCCGAGGCGACCACGAGGGTCCCCGAGGTCCCGACGGTCCGGGCGTAGAGAGCCTCCCCCGACGATCCCGTGAAGGTGTAGCAGTCGGAGTCGGCCGCCTTCTTGAGGTGGGCTGTCTCGGTGTGGCCGAACTTGAGTGCCTTGCAGTTCACGCCGATGTCCAGGCGTTGAATGGACAACCGGAACGAGCCCGTGTGGGTACCCTCAGCGTCCGAGATTTGCAGGGTCCAGGTGCCCGAACCGCCCGTAGGCACCGGACAGTTGGTCGCGCCACCGTACGGGCCGGCGCACGTCGAGATGGGCCCTGGCCGGAAGAAGTCGAGGAACAGGGACAGGGATCCCTTGGTCGGCGCCATGTTCAGCCAGACAACGTCTCCAGGTGATGTATTGAATGTGAAACAAGCGTCCGCTCCGGCTGTGGCGATGGAGCCGACGGTGGAGTTGGGTCCGTAGGTGATGGGTGTGGTGGTCGTGCAGGCCACCGACGTCGCCGGCGTCAACGCTCCTGCCGCAGTCGGGCTGAGGACCGACGTCGACAGCGGGCAGATGATCGAGGCGATCACCGCGACGACCGTGATCGGTCGACTGCGCCGCAGGACCATGGGGGGCCGGGGAGTGTCCCGCTTGCGGTTACGGATCGAGCTGAGCATCATGATCCACCTCCAAAGAGACCAAATTTGGGTTTTCTCCTGTCGGCGATCAGTGTCCGCCGCGGCGATTACACGCCAGTTGCATCGGGATAACATCCCTGCTCAAGGCGGCTCTCGGTGAAGGTCTCCCCTCTCATGACGGCGGCAGCCAGAGGGAGCCGGGGGCGTGGGAGCGCATGACCATCGGGAACGGGGTCTTCGGCGGCGCCCGAACAGGACGCGGCTCTGCTGTGGCTGCCCGCGTTCTCGCCCGTGTTCGGAGCCTTACCGCTGAGTCGCCCCGGTCAAGCCCCGGAGCGATCCTCCGCTCATCCGGCTGACGCACTCGACGCCTCGCCAATGCCGACGATGGGAGCATCCAGGCGCGTACCCGACATCGAGCCGTGAAACGGGGCGTCACCAAAGGCGAAGACACCCCCGTCCGCCCCGGCCAGCCAGTAGCCGCTGCCAGCAGTGCTGGTCGCCATGCCGACGATCGGTGCCGCGAGGTGGTTGTCCGCCATCGATCCGAAAAAGGGGGCGTCACCGAAGGCGAAGACACCTCCGTCCGCCCCGGCCAGCCAGTAGCCCATCCGACCACCCGTGCTGGTCGTGGCCATGCCGACGATCGGAGCCGCGAGGTGGTTGTCCGCCATCGATCCGAGGAAGGGAGCGTTACCGAAGGCAAAGACGCCCCCGTCCGCGCTGACCAGCCAGTAGCCCTTGCCGTCTGAGGTTCTCTTCATGGCCACAATCGGAGCGTCCAGCCTCGTGCCGGCCATCGATCCGAGGAAGGGAGCGTCACCGAAGGCGAAGACACCCCCGTCCGCGCTGACCAGCCAGTAGCCCTTGCTGTCGCCAGTGATCGCCATGCCGACGATCGGTGCCGCGAGGTGGCTGTCCGCCATCGATCCGAGGAAGGGAGCGTCACCGAAGGCGAAGACACCCCCGTCCGCGCTGACCAGCCAGTAGCCTCCGTCGTCCGCGGTCCGCTTCACGGCCACCACCGGAGCGTCCAGCCTCATGCCGGCCATCGATCCGAGGAAAGTGGCGGCGAAACCGAAAACACCGCCGTCGGATCCCGCCAACAGATAGCCCGATGTGGAGGCCGAAGCTCGGTCAACCGTCAGGGTGAAGTCCTGGGTGGCCGGTGAAGACATCCCGTTGGAGGCGGTGATGGTGATCGGATACGTACCGCCTGTGCCATTAGCCGGCGTCCCGGACAGGACGCCCTCGGCGCTCAGAGACACACCGGCTGGAAGCCGACCGACTTCGGTGAAGGTCGGTCCCGACACCCCGCTCGACGTGACCTGAAAGGATCCTTCAGTGCCGACGGTAAAGGTTGCCGAGTCGGCGCTGGTGATGGCTGGACTGGTAACAGGAGGACCGGTGAGAGCGTATGCCCCCATGTCGCAGGGTGTTCCCCGGGCCGTCCCACGCTGATCCGGTTGGCTGCACGCCGGGACCGTCTGTCCCGGCGCTGTAAACGTGGCCGGAATGGCGGCCTCGGCTGGATTTTTGGGGCCCGCCGTGAGAGCAACAGTGTCGGTCGGCCCCCCATTGTTGGCCAAGCTTCCGAGGAAACCGTCGATTTCTGAAGAATCGCTGACGCTGCCCGTTCCCGACAACCCGCAGGTACCGTCGTCGTCGACGTTGTAACCCTCGTCGGTGATCGTTCCGGCGCACTCGCCCCCGGCGGGCGCGCCACTGCTGGTGGCCAGGATGTCTCCGGCCAGTGTCGCCGAGCCCTCGATGCCGGCACCGCGACCCGAGCCGCCGCCGCTCCCAGCGGTGACCGTATTCCCGGAGATGGTGGAGTCGCTGATAACGAGTGAGTCCCCGTCGTTGGAGATGCCACCGCCCGTACCACCCGTCGAGATAGGACCACCACTGCTCCCCAGAGCCGTATTGCCAGAGATGGTCGAGTCGTTGATAACCAGTGTGCCCTCGTTGAAAATGCCGCCACCGCTGCCAGCGAACATCCCACCTGGCCCACTGGCGGTATTTCCCGAAATGGTAGAGTCCTCGACGGTGATGGATCCGCCGTCGTTGTTGATGCCACCGCCTAACGAAGACTTGCCGCCGGTAATCGTGATTCGTTCCAGTGTGATCGCGGCACCTTCGCTGAGGACCACGCTGCCCGAGCCGCTGCCGTGCAGCTCAGCCGGACTGCCCCCTGGCATCTGCTCGATGGTGACCGAAACCTCGGGGAAGACGTTCCCCTCTATCGTGCCCGACACCTCGATGGTGTCGCCCGAACTGGCCAGCGAAAGAGCCTGGTTCACGCTGTCGCAAGGCGCCAGCGAGGTGCACGAGGATCCGGATCCCGATTGCGACACGTACCAGGTGGTGCCGGCCGCTCCAGCAGGCGTGGCACCGAGCAGTGGGGTGCCGATCGAAACGAGCAGGGCCCCCACTGTTGCCATGGCAATGCGTGTGGACGGAATCAGACGGTGCATCGACAAACTCACATTCTTCTGAGTGGCCTCGCCGTGAGCCGGAGAGGTGCTCTCTCCCCATCGGATCGTCCGGCAGGGATCTTTAGGCAGCGCCACGTCAGCGGCCGTGCTGAGCCCCCAACCTTTTATCGGAGGGCCTGTCCTGGTCGGATCCAGACTCGAAGTCTCGCCACCGGCCTCCTGCTTCGTGGCATGGGTCCTCGGACACATACGCTCTCCCCATGGCCCAGCTCGTCTTACCCAAAGCCGGGAGTCGCCTTCGCGACCGCGCACTCGAGGTGCTGATCGGAAAGGAGCTCGAACCCGTTGTCGATCTGGTCGCATGGAGCTCTTGCCCCAACGAATACGAGGTTGCCGCCCACGACGGTCACGTGCGATTTCGCCGGAACCCGGAAGGAGCGACCTCAAGCGGCCGATCGAAGTGGGCGTTCGAAGTTGAGGTCATCACCGGGCGAAGCCCCGTCGAGAACCAGAGCTCTTCCCACCTTGGCAGCCTCGAGATCGAACGGTCGTACCCGTATCCCAATCGGCACGACAACTCGTATCCCCATGCCTTCGATCACATCTCGCAGCTCTTCGACCATCCATCGGCACCTGATCTGATGGTCCAGCATTCGGCCGCCCATTTCTGGGGCGACCAGGGTGGTCACCTTGGTGAGCATGGTTCGCTGGGGATCGTGCAAGCCCGCGCACCCTTCATCGCCGCCGGTGCCGGAGTTCGTCAACAGGGATGGGTCGAGGAGTCGTGCCGCCTGATCGACGTTGCCCCCACCATGCTGGAGTTGCTCGGAGGCGTCCCTCCGCCCAGTGCGCCGCCCGGATCCAGATTGAAGCGGCAGGACGGCGAGGTCCTGAGCGACATCGTGACCAGGCCCGGCGGGGCGCGCCACGTTGTCGCCATGCTTTTGGATGGGACCAACCCCAATGTGCTCTATGACCTGGCCGCGAAGGGCGAGGCACCCAACGTCCGCCGCCTCATGGAGCTGGGAGCGTCCTACCGCTATGGAGCGATCGCATCACTTCCGACGGTCACACTCGCCAACCACACGGGCATTCTCACCGGCACCCACCCGGGTCACCACGGAATCCTGCACAATGCATGGATCGATCGACGCACCGGAGACCAGATCGTCACGAATTCGCCGGCGACATGGCCGACGGCCATGACATGGTTGGACCCATCGGTGGAGACGATGCACGATGCAGTGCACCGGCTCGGGCCAGGGTCTACGTCGATCTCCATCAACGAGCCATGCGACTGCGGCGCAGATTATTCGATCTTCCAGTTACTGCGCTCCGGCGAACCGATTGACCGCCCCCCTCGTCCAGAGGAGCTCCCCGACGCGACAGAGCGATTCGTCCGACCGAGCAAGGATTACCGATGGTCATCGTTGATCGACCACACCGCGGTCGAACAATTCTGCGGGATTTGGCGGGGCGACTACCGCGGGCGGGTCTGGCCGACACCGACATTCTCCTGGGTCAACTTCACGTTGACCGACGCGGCATTTCACGAGGGCGGTCCGTATTCGGACATCGCCGCTTCGTCGGTCCGTGACACCGATGCCCGCATAGGCCACATCCTCGATGCGGTCGAGCGAGCCGGCGTTTGGGACCAGACGGCATTTGTAATTGTCGCGGATCATGGGATGGAGCTGGCCAACACCAGAGTGACCGGCGACTGGGACATTGCTCTCGAACAAGCAGGGATCCGCGCCCGGGACGAGGGTTACGGTTTCCTCTATCTCGTCGACTCGGATTGATGTCGGTCGAAGGGTCCCCCGGTCACGGGTCCAACGACGACCGACCGAGGCGCCGGCTGCCGGCCCCTTACCAGATGCTCACACTTACCTCACTCGGACCTTATGTCCGAGGGAGACGATGGAGGGAACGAAAGTAACCCTAAGGAGAAACATCACTATGGAGAAGGAGTCATCGTGTTGAAGAAGATCATCGTCCCCGTCGTCATCGGAGGAGCGCTGCTCGGGGGTGTCGCCACCACCAGTGCTGCCTACGCTGGGACTCCGGCGGCCTCAACTGCGACCCCGAGTCATGCCTCCAGGGGTCAGATCAAGGCCTGGTTGATCGCACACCGCAAAGAGCTCCGGAAGGCGGGCCTGGACATCAGCGCCAAGACGATAGGAATCACCGCACCGGCGCTCCGGACCGATCTGAAGGCCGGTAACTCGATCTCCGGTGTGGCAGCCCAACACAACGTGAACCCGCAGGCCGTTGTCAATGCGCTGGTCAGCGCGGCCGACGGTCAGATCAATCAAGCAGTCGGTGCCGGCAAGCTGACCTCGACCCAAGCCCAGACAATCGAAACCAAGCTCCCGGCTCGAGTCACCAAGATCGTCAACCACACCTTCTGATCACATCGGGGTGAAGCGCCACTGTCCGTGACCAGAATCGAAGCGCTACGGGCAGTGGCGCCCGTGGATCACTCGGGTCGTCGCTGTTCCACCTAGGGGCGAGTGGTGATTTCTTGACCGGCTGGCGACAGGACGTACCACAGCCCGCCGAGGTTATTGATGCCCTGGCCGGTGGCCTGGCCGGGCTCAGCGTCGTTGACCCATAGGTAGAGAGGCCACTTGTTGTAGGTGACCTGGGTGGTGCCATCCGTACGACGGGTGGTCCCGAGCAGCGAGGACTTCACACCGGGGCCGGCCAGCGGGGCCGTCACCCCGGTGGGTAGGAGAAGAGGGGGCCAGCCCTGGGCACACAGGCCATAGCAGGTGGACGTACCCGATTGCTTGTCCGGCACGAAGAGGTACAGGGTGAAACCCTGCCCGTCGACCAACACCGTCCCCAGGCCCTTCACCGTCCCGGTATGGACCTCATAGACGGCGGTCGCGCCGGCAGCTGTGCTGGAGGTCGAGGTGGTTGAAGCCGTCGTCGTCGATGGCGCCGAGCTGGCCGGCGAGGACCCGCATCCGGCAAGGACCGCGGGGGAGAGGGCCGCCGCCAACAGGAGGGATCCCTGCCACCGCCTGTGCCGTCGAGCACGGGCGGTCCCGGCCATTCTGCCGCTGTCGTCGTTCATCGTCGCTTCCTCACGATCGTGTTTCCTTGCGCCGACCCGGTCGGCCGGCGTCCTATGGTCATCCGGCGGGTCGCCAAGCGCAAGTACCGCACCGGCCCCGATCCGGGCACCGTCCTGGTTGGGCCGGACCCCTCAGGTTCCGGGCGCCTTGCGCCAACTCCCGGCACCGGTCTCCGCCCGACCAGCACGTCGTCCCTGATCACGGCATACTTGAGAGTGGAGCATCACCGAGAGGAGGGCTGACAATGGAGGTTCAACCCGAATACCCCATTGAGACGTTTGACCCCCTGCTTCGCGACCTCGTCGTCTGGGGGTTGCTGGAACACCACGAGGGGGAGACGGGGGCGCACTGGCAGCTGGTCCCCTCCGCTCAACGAAGGCTCGACGAGCTTGCTCCGGCCAAGGTGACCGGCGTCGGAGCTGTCGTGTATCTCGATCGGCTGTGCGCTGACTGTCGCCAGCGGGGACTGACCAGGCTCTACGGAGAGAAATACGTGTGCGACAGCTGCCGTGACGAACGGCAGGTGGGGCGGGACACGGTGGCCGAAGTGGCCTCACCAGCCGAGCAGTCCCACTTCTGGCGCCGATCCCGGCAGCGGCAAGGGACGGGGCTTGCCAGCTAGCGACGCCCGCGTCGTGGGCGCGGATCAGTCGCTCAACCCAACCGCCCCCGGCCTCTGCCACCGCCATGGTCGCGTCATGTCCGGGTGAGACGGTGAAGTTCGACCTGACCACGGACACCACTCAGGTCGTGAAGCCCGAGAGGAACGTGAGGCAGTCCTGCGCCGGTCACGACACCCGACGTGGTGACGACTTCTCCTGGTCCAGCAATTTTGCCCGCACGACTCGCCAAATTGACGACGGGCCCGAATATGTCGCCATCTCGAAGCAAAACCTCTCCCACCGCCAGCCCGACCCGGACCTGGGGGACCGTGGGGTGGCCGTCAAAAGCGTCGGCGAGCTCGAGAGCGATCGAAGCCGCCGCGAACGCATCCGGAGCGGTGAACATGATCTCGTCCCCGATGAGTTTGATGACTCGACCGCCACCCTCAGTGATCGTATCGGTTGAGATACGTTCGAAATCACCCAAAGTCGCACCGAGCTCGCCCATGTCAAGGTCCTCCGCCATTTCGGTGGATCCCACCAAATCCACGAATCCCACGACCAGATCTCGGCTCTCGAAACCGACCAGGTCCGCATCGTCATCGGTCAAGCGCCGAGCGATCAGGAGGTGCTGACGGAGAAGCGCATCTAGTGAACGGGCGACGAACGGCAGCAGGGCCGCAGCCTTCACGTTGGCCCGAGCGACGGCGAGACCCTCAGAGTCCTCGCGCCGAGCCGCTTGGGCCACGTTGACCAAAAACGACGAAACCACCGCGTCGGCGATGCGCGACATGGCCAATCCCATGACCCGCAGCAGCTGGGTACCAGCTTCTTCGCCGAATATGGCGGCGACCTCCTTCATGCCGGCCAGAGGTTCGACGAAGGCCTCGGTAAACAGGGGTACGTCAGGCTCGGGATCAGGAATACCGGCTGCCTGGGCCAACAGCCCCACTTCGTGCGGGGTCAATCCCGCTCGATCAGCCACCTCCTCCAAAGTCAGCAACGGTCCCGCCCGAATGGCCAGCACTCCGGCCAGCGCCGGGAGAGAGTCCTTGAAGGTGACCAACTCCTCGGTCGTCGCTCCCAGCTCTTCCATGTAACGCAGAAGGCTCAATCGCCCATCGGCGTTGGCGTCGTCTGGGTCGTACACCCCGAGCTCTGCCAGCTCTTCGGGTTCCATCGACCAACCTTTCCACACGGCCGATGATTCGAAGGATCATTTGCACCCGGCGTTCACCAGGGATGCACTGATCCCCGACCGGCGCCTGCTGCCGGCAATTTCTGATGGCGGAGCGAGACAGTGCAAGACCACCTGCGTTATCGGGTGATAATGGAACGAACATGTTCCGACTGATCAATATCCGTGGCCGTGCTGCGCTCGAGGTGGACGGGCTCTGGTTCGACCTGGCTGAGCTGGCCGACGATGATCGGTTTTGCGACCCGATGGCAGCGATCGCACGCTCCTCGGAGCTTCATCGGCTGGCGCTCCGGTGTGATCGGTCACAAGCTGGCGATGCGGTCGATTCCTCCGAGCTCGAAGCGCCGGTCCCCCGCCCCCGTCAGGTGTTCGGCATCGGACTCAACTACGCCGACCACACGGCGGAGAGCGGATTTGCCGCGCCTCCTGCTCCTCTCACGTTCACGAAGTTTCCGAGTTCCATCGCCGCTCCTTTTGTCGACGTTCCCCTTACTGGTGAGATGGTCGACTGGGAAGTGGAGGTGGTCGTCGTGATCGGTCAACGCTGCTCGCACGTAGCCATCGGACGGGCCTGGGATGCGGTCGCCGGCTTGACACTCGGTCAGGACATCTCGGACCGGCACGTCCAAATGATGGGCTCGCCGCCCCAGTTCTCGCTCGGAAAGAGTTTTCCCGCTTTCGCTCCCGTCGGGCCTGCGGTCGTGTCTGTTGACAGCTTCGTGAATCCGGACGACATAGCCATCTCGTGCGAGGTGTCAGGCGAGAAGATGCAGGATGCGCGTTCGAGCCAGATGATCTTCCCGGTCTCCTCCCTCGTCGCCTACCTCTCCTCCATCTGCACCCTCGAACCCGGAGACCTCATCTTCACCGGCACACCCCAGGGCGTCGGCATGGCTCGGAATCGCTTTCTCCGCGTGGGCGATGTCATCCTCTCCACGGCGGAAGGCATCGGCCAGCTCCGGAACCAGTGTGTCGCCGGAACCGGTCCGCTGAACCTGTAAGCCTCCGCTCCCGGTTCGATCGTGCCTGTGACCAGGCATGTTATCGGGGTGCAACCGGCATGTAATCGCCAGAGCGCACTGTGGTTCCGTCGGCGAGAACGCCGATCGTTGTCTCCTTGGGAGGTGGATCCAGATGCTCGATGGTGGACTGAGTTCGAAGGTCGCGGCGGTGAATCGTCGCATCCTCGTGGGTGCCGGTGCTCTGGTGGTCGGCCTGGTCGTGGCTGGTTGCAGCTCGGGGAGTGCCACTCCATCGACCAATCCGACAACCTCACGGCCGACAACAACCTCCCAGCCGACGACAACCGCACCACCGGCCACCACCGCGCCGACCGCAACGCCGGCGACAGCGGCAGCAGCGACAACATCGGCAACCTGTCCGACGGTGGCACAGGTCAATGCTGCCCTCGGAGTTTCCTTGACGACTCATATCCAGAACCCGAGCCCGGGTGGCGGAGTCATCTGCATCTACAACGGTGCCGGAGCCGTCAATGCTGAGGTTGCGATATTTGCGCACCAGAGTGCTTCCGTCTTTGCCGGACAGGTCGCCCACGCCCCCGGCGCGCCCGCCATGCCCGCTCTGACCGGCGTTGGGGACGGTGCCTTCGGCCAGGACGTCGCTGGTCGTGCGATCGTCAACGCCTATTCAAACGGGAGCCGGACCCTGGTCGCTGCCCAAGCTGCTGGCCCGCTTCCCCCCGTCGAGGCTTTTGCCCGGGTCGCTCTGGCCGACAACTGACAACAGAGGCGCCCCCCACAACGAGTCACTTTCACCTAACGTCGCGCTGACGATTCCCCAGGGAGCCAGGGACCGGATCCTGTCCTGAGTACCCACTGGCGGGAACAGGGAGGCACTGGGCTTCCCTCCGCAGCCCGAGGAGCGACGTGGAGGACTCAGGGACACAGCTGGTGGTGGCGCCCAACAGCCCGCCTCCGATCGTCGGGGGCGATGCCGAGGGCGTGGGGTCCGTCGATGACGGATTCGTGCCGGTTACTCAGGAGCCTGTGGGCCCCGACAGTCACCCTGGTGGCCGGTCGTGGTGGTCGACGCCGGCCATGGTCCTCATCGGCGTGCTGGCTGCTGTCCTCTACTTCCACCAGCTCTCGGCGAATGCATTCTCCAACACCTTCTACGCGGCGGCGGTGAAAAGCGGAACCGAAAGCTGGAAGGCATTCTTCTTCGGTTCACTCGACCGGTCGTCGTTCATCACCGTGGACAAGCCGCCTGCCTCCCTCTGGCTCATGGAGCTCTCCGGCCGAATCTTCGGGTTCTCCAGCGTGAGCATGCTGGCCCCGATCGCTCTGGCCGGGGCGACTTCCGTGGTGGTGCTCTACCACCTCGTGAGACGATGGATGGGCGACATCGCCGCCGTGCTTGCCGCCGTCGCCCTGGCCGTCACGCCGGTGGTGATCGCGATCTTCCGCACCGACGAGCCCGACGGCGTCATGACCCTCTTTCTGGTGCTGGCTGCTTGGGCACTCTGGGTAGCACTGGAGACCGGCGCCACGTCACGATTGCTTCTCTGCGCCGCGCTGTTGGGGATGGCATTCCTGACCAAGATGCTGGAGGCCTTCGTCGTCGTGCCCGCCTTTCTCCTCGTCTATCTCCTGTTCGGCCCTCCGAAGCTCGGTCGCCGCCTTGTCCAGCTCATCGGGGCCGGCCTGGTCCTTCTGGTCGCGTCGGCCTGGTGGGTTGCCATCGTCGAACTGTGGCCGGCCGGAAGCCGGCCCTACATCGACAGCAGTGGGGACAACTCCGAGCTCAGCCTCATCTTCGGATACAACGGCTTCGGCCGGCTCCTCGGCACGTCAAACCCGTACCACATCCCGCGTACCGGGTTTGGCCATCGGTTCTCCGCCACCATCACCAACATCACCCACTTCGGAAGCCAACCCGGATGGCAGCGCATGTTCGCTCCCGCGCTCGGGTCCCAGATCAGCTGGCTCATCCCCATGGCCGCCCTGGGGTTGGTGGCCGGGTTGTGGGCCAGCCGCCGAGCACCCCGCACCGACCTCAGCCGGGCCGGTTTCGTCTTCTGGGGTAGCTGGGCTGTCTGCGCCATCGTGGTGCTGAGCTCGGTTCAAGGGACCTTCCACACCTACTACGTGGTCGAGGTGGCGCCGGCCTTGGCCGCATTGGCAGCCGGAGGGGCTGTGTCGATGTGGCGGCTCGGTCGGGCGTCGCTGGCGTACGTCTGGCTCCTTCCCGTCGGGATCGTCGGAAGCGCGCTGTGGGCTGCCGATCTCCTCCGGCGAACTCCCCAGTACGCTCCCGCTCTTCCCCGACTCGTCGAGATCACCGGAATCGTCGCGGCGTGCATTCTCGTCGTCGCCATGATCGGGGGGACCAGGCTCTCTCGGGTCGGACTGGCCGTGGCGACCGGGATCGGTGGGCTGTGTGCGGTGGTCGCCGTCCTCGCCGGTCCGACGGCCTACTCGTTCTACACGGTCCAGAATCCGAGCAACGCTTCCAACCCCACCGGTGGTCCGGCCGTGGCCACCGCGGCCCCGGCCCGGCTTCCGAACTATCTGGACAATCCCGGGATACGCAGGATCCTGGCCAAGCTGGAACGGCAGACCGCGGCACAAGAGAAAGCCAACGGAGGAGTCCCACCGGTGTCCGGGGTGTCACCAGCGATGATCCGGTTCCTGACGACCCACCGCAACGGAGCCGGCTGGATCGTGGCCGTCGGCGGCTCCACCACGGCGGCTCCCCTGATCCTGATCAGCGGGGAGCCGGTCATGTCCATGGGCGGGTTCACCGGCTCGGAGCCGGTACCGACGCTGCCGCAGTTCACGAGGTTGGCTGCCGCCGGCAAGATCCAGTATGTCCTTGTCGGTGGCGGGCTCGGCGGATTTGGGGGGTTCGGGGGATTGGGCCGGGGCCTTGCCGCACAGGCGGTCGATCTGTGGGCCCTTCGGCATGGAGTCCTGGTCCCGGCCGATGCTTATGGTGACCCGGGAACCGGCGGGTCGCTGTACTACGTCGGTCCCCCGTCGATGGTCCCGAAGCAGACCTGAGCTGCGGCCGACACCCACTCGGCCGGCGGTTCGATCGTTACCCCGCTTGTGCTCCGGAGACAACCGGTAGCGTCAGGTGGAC
The DNA here is from genome assembly GCA_963704615.1 of uncultured Acidimicrobiaceae bacterium. GTDB lineage: Bacteria > Actinomycetota > Acidimicrobiia > Acidimicrobiales > RAAP-2 > Bog-756. Next base: position 136,028 of record OY969923.1, read on the forward strand.
CTGGTCGAAGTCGACGCTGCCCCCGAGCCGGGGCTGGGCGTAAGCCACGGTCGTCGCCACCAGCTGCAATGTGAGACGGGCACCGGGCTTGGCGTGATAGGCGACGGTCTCGAGGCTCACGGTGGTGGTGTGAGGTCGGCCGTCCAGAGTGACCTCGATGGGAGTGATCTGGTTGTCGAGCACCAGTCCGCTGGTGTCGTCCACGATCTGGGCGAAGACCCTGGTCGGTCGGGCTCCCGGCGGCGTGGTGCCGCGGTAACTGAGTCGCAACTGGGGAGCACCTACCACGAGTCCGGACCGGGACCCGACGGAGACATCCACGTCGAGGGCGTGCGCGGCCCGGGCCGGCGTGACCGGTCCGGCAATCGAGGCCAGGGGGTCGCTGCTGCTGGCCGGTGGGTGGGCGGGACCCGAACCGCCCCCGGCCGTGAGTTCGAGCGTCCCGTGGCCGTTTGCCGTGATCGATCGGATCGTGGACAGAGGGTAGTCCGAGGCCGAGTAGTTGTGACCGTTCTGGTCGACGAATGAGAACCGCGGACCGACGTTGACATCGTGATCGTCTTTGACGTAGCGATTCAGCCAGGCCAGCGTCCGCTCGGCAACCAGCTGGGTGTCACCGGGATTGGTCAGGCAGACGCCATGACCTCCGCACATCCACATCATGGCTGTCGGCACACCCCGGTCTCGTAGGTCGCGGTAGTTGGTGATGGCCTCGTCCAGGGTGAACAGGTCGTCCTCCTCGCCCTGTATGAACAAGGTGGGGGCCTGGATCTGGTTCACCAGCTGACCTGGACCGCGCTGGGCAAACCAGGTCTGTTCGGCGGGATCGATCAGTCCTGTCGACTGAGACTCGTCGTGGGCCCGCACGAGGTGGGGGTCGACCGGCCGGCCGGCGAGCGCGGAATAGAGGATGTCGGACCAGCCGTTCTTGGTGATGTTTGCCTTGTCCAGGCTGGTGGTGAGCGAGTGCCACGACCACGTGGGCACGATGGCGTCCACTCGACAGTCAACGGCGGCGGTGGTCAGTTGGATCCCGGCCCCGTAGGAGACCCCCACCATGCCGAGCCTCGGCTCACCAGGTCGGTCGAGTTGGACCCCGGGTCGGCCGGCCACCCAGGTGATGATCTTCTCCATGTCGCGGCCCTCCACTGCGGGGCTGTCGACCTCGGCGGTTCCGCCCGACTGACCGAATCCTCGTGGATCCCAGGTCAAGACGTTGTAGCCGTTGTCCCACAACTGGCGGATGGTGACGAAGTCGAACAGCCCGCCGCTCGTTGTGGTGGTATCGGTGTCGCCCGACTCTCCCCATCCGGGACCCATCAGAATGGTGGGAGCCGGATGGGCCGCACTGGCTCCCGGACGCGGGAACCAGTGCATGCGAATGGTCGTGCCGTCAAAGGATCTGAGGTTCCAGTCACTGCTCGACCCGGGGACCGGAGTGGCAGTGGCAGTGGCGGCGCCGGGGGGAACGCGACAGGTGGTTGTGGTCGACGAGGCGGCCGCCACTGGGGCGGCCACGGTCACTGCGGCCACGGGAAGAGACACAGCCACCAGGGCCAGAACCACGAGCGTCACCACCGACGAACGCCGCCGCCGCCGCTCCCCCCTGTCCATCACCAACCCCCACGCGTGCACGCTGCACAGTACCCGAGGAGGCGACGGCCTTTTCCGGGACAGCAGATGGGAGCTCAACCGCCTCGGGCTTTACCCGAGAGGCGGGATGATCGCCTCGACCAGGCTCGGACCAGGGGTGGACAACGCACAGGCCAGCTGCTCTCCGAACTCCTCGGCCGTCTCGGCCCGCGTCGCCTGCAGGCCGAGCCCCTGGGCCAGGGGCACGAAGTCGATGGACGGGCTACTGAGATCAAGCATGTCCCGCGCCCGAGGACCGGGGCTTTCCACACCGACCCGGTTGAGCTCCATGTTGAGCACGGCGTAGGAATGATTGTTCAGGAGGATGGTGGTGACATCGAGTCCTTCGCGGGCCATCGTCCACCACGATTGCAGCGTGTACAGGGCGCTCCCGTCAGACTCGAGAGCAATTACCTGTCGGTCGCGTTCGGCAATCGAGGCGCCCACCGCCACCGGCAGTCCCTGGCCGATGGCGCCGCCAGTGAGACAGAGCCAGTCGTGGGGAGGGGCTCCGGCCGTGGCCCCGGGTGCCCAGATCCCCGACGTGTTCCCCTCGTCGGAGACGATCGCGGCCTCGGGGAGCAGGGCACCGAGCGCCTGACAGACGGCCTGAGCATCGAGGACCCCTGTCGGCAGCGGAGGCCGATCGATCGGTTGCCGGGGGGCAGTCCCTCGGCCGACGGGCAGCGATGAAGCGAGCGCGGCCACCGCCGCGTCTACGTCATCGGCCGGGCCGGCCACCCGGTGCACGACGCAACCGGCAGGGACCAGGTCGCTTGGCCTCCCGGGGTAGGCGAAGAAGGAGACAGGAGAGGCGGCGTCGACCAGAACGAGGTGCTTGAGGCCGTCGAGCTGCATGGTGATGAATTCGGCCAGATAGGCCAGCCGCTCCACCGGTGGGCGCCCAGCCCCCCGTTCGAGTCGGGCCGGGAATGTTTCGGCAAAGAGCTTGGCCCTGGTGCCGGCGGCGATGTCGGCCACCGCCTCGAGCACTGGCCCTGAACAGGCACGACCGCCGATGAGGATGGCCGAGGGCTCACCGGATTGCAGGGCGACCGCCGCCGTCTGGACGGCCTGATCGTCCGGTCCGGCCCCGAAGATCGCACTCGTTGATCCTCGTCGGCTCGGTCCGACCACCTGGCCGCCTTCGGACCACGAAACGTCAGCCGGGAGGATGAGGGTTGCCACCGAAGCCGGTGGACCGTGGGCGGCGGCGATGGCGGCCACCGCGTCTGCGCCCAGCTCGGAGGTCGCCTCCGACGTTCGAACGAATGACGACACATTGCGGGCCACGGTGTCGATGTCCGATTGGAGCTGTGCGTCATAACGCCGGTGGGAGAGTGCGTGGTCCCCGACGATGGTGACCACCGGACTCCGGGCCCGACGGGCGTTGTGCAGGTTGGCCAACCCGTTCCCCAGTCCGGGCCCGAGATGGAGAAGGGTGGCCGCCGGGTGGCCGCTCATACGGGCGTACCCGTCGGCCGCCCCGGTCGCCACCCCCTCGAACAGGGCGAGGACACCGTGCATGGCCGGAACCTGGTCCAAGGCGGCGACGAAATGCATCTCCGAGGTACCGGGATTCATGAAGCAGGTGTCGACCCGATGCTCGACGAGAGTGCGCACCAGGGACTCGGCGCCGTTCATCGCTCGGCTCCCTCCGCGTCCGGAGATTCGAAGATGGTGCCCGGATTGAGGATTCCCTGGGGGTCGAAGGCAAGCTTGATGCGGCGCATGAGATCGAGCTTCGCCGGGTCCTCCAGCTCAGCCAGATAGGAGCGCTTCTCCTTGCCGATGCCGTGTTCGCCCGAGATCGCCCCGCCCAGTGCCACCCCGGTGGTGATGATGTCGAAGACCAGCTCCCGACGCACCACAGGATCGGCCTGCCACACCGACAGATGGACGTTGCCGTCGCCCGCGTGGCCACACCCGATGACCAGCGACGAGGTCGCACCGGCCAGTTTGCCGACGGTCTCCAGGTAGGCCGGGATCGAAGCACGGGGCACGACGACGTCCACGATGTCGTCGGCGCCGTTGGCCTTGGATGCCCAGAACGCCTTCTCCCGGGCAGCGATGAGTTGCTCGCCGGCCTGGTCGGGCAGGACGTAGACGTCCAGGGCACCGAGCTCGGCGATCTGTTGGGCCAGGACCACGGTGTCCTCCTCGAGCCGGGCGGCGTGGTGGCTCTCCAGAACGATCACCAGATAAGCCAGGGCACTCTGTTTGATCTCGTCGGGGATGCCGAGATCGATACCGGCGTTGGCCGTGATTCCGGCCATCGAGACAAGGTCGATGTACTCCACCAGCAGCGGCCCCACACCGCTGGCCACGATGGGAGGCACCGCTTCAGCGATTTGATCGACGGTTGCGAAGGGAGCCAGCAGGGTGGCGTGGTGGTCGGGACGAGGATGCAGTCGGAGGATGGCCTGCGTGACGAGCGCCAGCGTGCCCTCGGAGCCGACGACCAACTGGGTGATGTCGTAGCCACTGGTCGACTTGACGAATTTGCCCCCGGCCAGGATGACTTCGCCGGTGCCCAGCACCGCCTCGATACCCAGCACGTGGTGACGGGTGACGCCGTACTTGACGGCGCGCATCCCGCCGGCGTTCGTTGCCACGTTCCCACCCAGGCTTGCCGACTGCTCGCCCGGGAACACCGGGTAGATCAGCCCCGTCCGGAGCAAGGCGGCGTCCAGCTCGGCCAGCGTGACCCCGGGCTCGACGACGGCGACATGATTGGCAACGTCGATCTCGAGGATCCGGTTCATCCGTTCGAAGGAGACCACCACGCCGCCGGCGACGGGTGTGCACGCTCCCGACAAGCCGGTGCCGGAGCCCCTCGCCGTCAGGGGGACGCGTTCGGAGGCGGCGGCCTTGACGATAGCGGCCACCTCCTCGGACGAGGAGGGGCGGACCACGGCGAGAGGGTGGACTCGAGCGCCGCCGAGAGCCTCATCGTGGGTGACATCCTCGTCGATGTCCGGGTAGACATCGAGGTTGGGTTCGCCGACGATGGCCGCCAAGGCGTCGGCGATCACCGCGTCCCACCGTGGGAATCGACGACGACGGTGGTCTCCATCGGCTGCCCGTCCCCCACAACCGGCCCTCCCCATCGATGCACCGAGCACACGCTACCGCTGGCAGCGACGCGGTGCCTCTCGCTTCTCAAATCAGGGAGGACTTACGCCGCTCCCGAGCGAAGAGACCGGCCGAGGCAGCCAGATCCACCTCGACCTGCTTCTGCCCCTCGAGCAACTCGTTCGCCCACAACATGTGCAGCAAGGCGCGCAACTGGTCCTGTCGGCGTCGGGCGCGAGCGTCCTCGAACGCCGTCCGCAGCACGTCATGCAAGGTCTCCGCGCCAGCCGGGAGCGGATCGAGCGAGCTGCGCCGGTTGGAGAGCAATTCGGCGAACTCCTCGTACCAGCGGTGACTGGCCGCGTAGGAATCGCGCAGAACTGCTCCGGCGATGGCGACAGATTCGAGCTGGGCCTGACCGCGCTCGGTCGTGGTTGCGGGCAGTGCGCTCAGCATGTACGCCGCCAGGCGGAGGCGATTGGACCCGGTGAACAGGCCGGCGATCGTCTCGACCGGGGCCACCTTCGCCCCCTGCTCGGCCAGAAATTGACGATAGGCGTCGTCCAGCCGTAGGTAGGCACTGTGCGCAGACCGCTGCGCGGTGACAGTGTCGACCGGGCGGGTGGCCGAGGTCAACCGGTCCACCGCGTCGCCGAGGTAGCCCGAGCTAGTCACGAAGGCATCGGCGAGGGCACGTCCGAGCGCGGCGGTGGCGCCGCGGGGCCAGAACAAAAGGCCAACGACGACGCTCACTCCGCACCCGATGGCCACGTCCTCGATTCTGGTGAGACCGACCCTCCAACCGACAGGACTGATGATGTTGAACAGGATGACGACCACCACCGTGAAGCCGGCCTGTCCGGCGGCGAACGAGATCATCGACGGGGCCACCCCTGATACCAGCACCGCTAATGGCAGGAGAACCCACAACAGGACCGAGTGGTTGGCGACACCGATCATGACGGCCGAGCCCACCACGACGCCGACAGCCGTGCCCCCGACGGCGCGTAAGGCGGTGGCACCGGTCGACAGGGCATTGGATCGCAGTACTGACAAGGTGCCCAGCACCACCCAAAATCCGTGCTCGACGTCGGTCATCTCGACGACTGCTACGGCCAGAGCTAGCCCCGCCGCACCGCGAACGGCGTTGCGGAACCACACCGAGTGAAAGGAGAGGTGCGAGGCGAGACTGCGCCAGACCATCCGTCGGGAAGGATCGTCGATCGGGCCAATCCGGCGATCACCGACGGCCTGGGCCCCGACTCCCTCGAGCACGGCGTCGGCCATCATCTCTGTGGAAATGCCCAAAGCCCGGGCGTGGAAGTTGGGGTCCAGAGTGAACGCGATCTCCTGGTCGTCATCTTCTCCTCGCTCGGTTCCGCCCACCGATACCGAAGTTGGCGCATCGGGGACGGGAACCGGGTCGGTGAGTAGGGACAGCTCGGTGGTGAGCTCGGTGGTAATCAGCTGGTCGAGGTGTTGGATCGATTCTTGGAGGGCCCGGGCCATTGCCGGATCGTCGACCGGATGGGCACGATCGTCGGAGACCAGCGAAGCGCATCTGGTCAGAGTCTCGGCCACCGCCACCAGGACCGGACGGGTGACCGACCCGTCGAGGGGCTGATCCTGGTTGGCCAGCCCGGCATTGCCGGCGACCCACTCGATCCGCCCCACCAGCTTGGACAGGGCGACCGCCCCCGCACCAGAGCCCGTGGCCGGATACGGCGTCCCCCGGAACTCCTTGCGAAGCTGTGTCATCGCCGACGTCACCGCGGCTCTGGCCTCGGGGTCGGAACGGTGCTCGGCGCTGGCCGCCACCAGCCGACCAATGGCCGACATGGTGGCCGACAGGCGAGAGCGCAGGCTGTCATGCCAGGGGGTGGGCCAGACCAGCATGCAAGCCGAGATGCTGAACGCGCCGGCGAAGGCCCAGCCCACCAAGCGTGGTCCGATGGCGGCGGTCGGCTGGGCGACGGCCACCGACAGCACGAAGGTCAGCAGTGCCGCCCTCGACGCGGTGGCGGCCTGCGGCGAGACGATCCCGACAAACAGCACGCCAAATCCCACGACCGCCATCACCACAACCGCGGCGACCTTGTGGGTCGAGGCCACCGTCCCGAGCGCGATGAAGCCGGCGCCGACGGCGAAGAGCACCGCGTACGAGAACAGACGGGTGCGAGGACGGCCTTCGAAGTCCACCAGCAACAGAAGGGCGAAGGCCCCGAACGCGCCGAACAGGCTCACTTGTGGATTGGTGAAGAGGAGATGGGTGATGCCGAACACCGCGGGCATGACGACGGCGGCCCGAATCGACCGTTTGATGGCCAGGAGCCCGGGGTCCTTCCTCCTGATCCAGTCGATGACGTCAGACCAGCCGCGGCGGAACTCGCCGGCAGGACGTGCGGTGGTGACCTCGGTCACCGGATCCGGTCACTCCGTCCACGGACCCGGTTTGGGATCATTCGAGGACCACCACTCCTCGAATGTTGCGGCCCTCGCGCATGTCTCGGAAGGCTTCATTGATCTGGCCGAGAGGATAGGTGCGGGTCACCATGCCATCCAAGTCGAGGAGTCTGTCCCGATACAGATCGAGCAGCCGCACCGCGTCCACGCCCGGGTTGGACGACCCGAAGATCGACCCGACCAGTTCCTTCTCCATGGTGAGCAGGTCGATCATGCTCATCGTCACCGCCATCTCGGTCCAGGGGTGCACGTTGGTGACGACCACCCGACCCCGCTTGGCCGTCAGAGCCATGATCGAGGCCATCCATTCACCGTGCCCGACCGACATGGTGCAGACGACCCGGTTGCACATCCTCCCCGCAGTGACTTCCTGGATGAGCGGGAAGGCTTCCTCGATGCCGGTGGCGACATGGGTGGCGCCGAAGACCAGGGCCATCTCGCGCTTGAACTCGACGGGATCGATGGCAAAGATCCGGCGGGCTCCGGCCAGCCGTGCTCCCTGCACGGCGGCCGATCCGACGCCGCCGACACCGATAATCGCCACATCCTCGCCCGGCTGCACCTGCGCCCGGTGAACCGCCGATCCCCAACCGGTACTCACTCCGCACGCAACCAGACAGGCTCTGTCGAGGGGTAGGTCGTCGTCGATCTTGATGAACGACGCCTCGTGGCTCACGGTGTAGTGGGCGAATGTGCCGAGCATGCAGAACACCCGCAGGTCCTGACCCCGTGCGTGATGGCGGGCCGTCTTGTCACCGACCTGCCACCCGTCTGCGATGTGCATGCCCATGTCGCAGAGGTTCTGATGGCCGCCCACGCACGATGGACACCGCCCACAGGGCGGGAGGAAGCTGGTGACCACGTGGTCACCGGGGGCCAACGAGGTCACACCGGGTCCGATCGCCTCTACTACCCCGGCGCCTTCGTGACCGCCGATCATGGGCCCGAAGAAGGGAATGTCGCCGGTGACGAAGTGCTCATCGGAGTGGCACACACCCGTCGCCACCAGTCGCACCAGCGCTTCACGCTCTTTGGGCTGATCGAGCTCGATGGTCTCAACCTCCCATTTGGCGCCCGGTTCCCAGAGCACCGCAGCCTGTGTCTTCACCCCTCCTCCACTCTCGACCCGGTCATGGGCGCGGGGATCTTCGGGCCCGGTGAACGTGCGTTCGGCGCGACGTCCTGGTCCGAACTGACCATCAGTCGAGCTCACCAACCCAACCCATCGCCCCTGGGTCTGGTTCCGAGGCGGCCGTCATGATCCGGCGTCGTCGCCGGCCGGGACGGTGATTGCGGCAGTCGGACAGTTCTCGGCGGCCAGACGGACAGCATCCTCCGACCCCGACGGATCACCGATGACGACGGCAATACCGTCATCGTCCAGGTCGAAGACCCCCGGCGCCCAGTAGGAACAGTTTCCCGAGCCCATGCAGATCTGCCTGTCGATAGCGATCGCCAGGGTCATGACGTGGTTGTGTCGGGACAAGTCGACCTCCGCGGGAGACGGGGCCGAGCATCGATGTTCATCGAGCCGCAAAAACCAGGGGGAGATGATCCGCCTGGCGGATACCTGGCGAGAAGTGGACATCGGCGCCCTCGGCAACCCAATAGTCGGGGATCCGGTTGTGGAATTCCTGTAGGGCGATCCGCAATTCCAACCGGGCCAAGTGCGCCCCCAGGCAGAGATGATGACTGGCACCGAAAGCCAGGTGACGATTGGGGCTGCGCTCGAAGTCGATGGAGGAACCGAATTCCTCCTCGTCGCCATTCGCTGCCCCCAGGACCAGCAGCACCCGATCGCCGGGGGCCAGGGTGACGCCTCCGAGCTCGACCTCTTCGGCCACGGCCCGGGGCACCACCATCACCGGCGTCAGCCAGCGGAGCATCTCCTCGACGGCACCGGGAATGCATTCGGGGTCGTCGGCGATGCGCCGCCTCTCATCGGGGTGATCGGCCAGGTAGGTGATCATGCAGTCAAGGGTGGCTGTGACGGTGTCGAGACCGCCGAGGAGAAGAAGGTGAGCCATACCCAACAGCTCGGTCTCGCTCAAGGGTTCGTCATTCATTTCGGCGTGGACCAGCCGCGACAGCAACGTGTCGTCGGGATGGCGGCGGCGTTCCTCGATCGCCGACCGGAAGTACTCACTGATCGCCCGGGCGGTGTCCAGACGGATGCGCTCAGCTCCCTCGAAGTCCCCGGGTTCCACCGCGGGACGAATGCTGTCGTCGCGCCATTGCAAGAACATCGGCAGATCAGAGCGGGGAAGTCCCATCAAGGCCAAAAAGATGCCCGAGGGCAACGGGGTCGAGAAGTCCTCGTGGAAGTCACAGGAGCCGCGATCCACGAATCCATCGATGAGACTGTTCACGACCTCGTGTACGTCGGGCTCGAGCCGCTCGATCTCTCGGGGCACGAACTGGGGATTGAGAAGGCGCCGGTACGCCGTGTGCTGGGGCGGATCGACTTCAACCGGGATGAGGGGCTGCTCGCCCAGGGCAATGGTCCCACCCGAGGAACTGAACAGCTCGGGATGCCGCAGAGCGAAAAGCACGTCCGAATACCGCGAGATGAACACGGCCGGTGTTCCACCCAGGTCCGTGCGGGCCACCGGACATTCGCCCCGGAGCCGCGCATAGGCGGGGTGCGGATCGTCGGTCGCCTCGGGGGAGAAAAGGATGTCGCTCAGCGGCATCTCTCCGGTATCGGTCATGGCCCTCCCCAGTCTGGTTCCGACCGCGGAGCCTCCGGATAGGACTCGACCGCGGCTCGGAACCCTCATAGGCAGAATGGCACGGGCGGATCCGTCCCGCAACCACGACGTCAGCCGATCGCTTCGACAACAATCCCAAATTCCGAACAGAATGGTGCGCGAGGGTGGCAACGCCGACAGCAGCCCGCAGGGTCCTCAGACGATGCGTGACCTCTGGTCACCCCAGTAACGGTCCCGCAGGAGCCTCTTGTACAGCTTGCCGGTCGGAAGTCGCGGCAGTTCGTCCTGGAAGTCGATGGAGCGGGGACACTTGAAGTGGGCGAGGTGCTCCCGGCAGTAGGAGATCAGCTCGCGCTCGAGGTCGTCGCCGGGCTCTGCCCCGGGCACCGGCTGGATGACCGCCTTGACCACCTCGCCGAGGTCCTCGTCCGGCACTCCGATCACCGCCGCATCCATCACCTTGGGATGGGCGACGAGCAGGTTTTCGGTCTCCTGAGGGTAGATGTTGATTCCCCCCGAGATGATCATGTGCGTCTTGCGATCGGTCAGGTAGAGGTACCCGTCGCCGTCGAGGTAGCCAACGTCGCCCACCGTGCTGGAACTTCCGTCCGGGGTGCGGGATTCGGCCGTCTTGGCCGGATCGTTGAAGTACTCGAAGTTGGTGGAACCCCGAAACCACACCGTTCCTGCCGTCCCCGTCGGGCACGGCTGTCCCGCGTCGTCGAGGATGAGCACTTCACCCACGACGGCCCGGCCGACCGTACCCTTGTGGGCCAGCCAGTCCTTCGAGTTGCAGAAGGTACAGCCGTTTCCTTCGGTGGCGGCGTAGTACTCGATGATGATCGGACCGAGCCAGTCGATCATCTGTTCCTTGACGGGCACCGGGCAGGGGGCGGCGGCATGGATGACCACCTCGAGGGACGACACGTCCGCGGCCTCGCGGACCTGTGTCGGTAGCTTGAGCAACCGCGAGAACATCGTCGGCACCACCTGTGAATGGGTCACCCGATACCGGCCAACTAGATCGACGAACTGGGCCGGGTCGAAGTGCTCCATCACCACGGAGGTGGCCCCCACCCGGAGAGCCAGTGCCACGCTGGCCTGTGGCGCTGAGTGGTACAGGGGCGCCGGAGAGAGATAGACCATCCCTTCCCGGTAGCGCCACAGCGCCCCCAGTCCGGCAAGCAGGGCCGTGTTCTCGCTGGGACCGATGTCGGGAAGCCGGCGGAAGATCCCCTTGGGGCGCCCGGTGGTGCCCGAGGAGTACAGCATGGGAATGCCCAGCTGCTCATCGGAAATCGGGTCGGCCGGATAGGGGGCGATCGCCTCCTCCCAACTCTCGAAGGTCGCCCCGGGATCCCCGTCGGACCCCACCATCAACCACCGCTCGACGTTCGGGCACAGTGCGGGAAGTGCGGAGGCCACCTCGGCCTTGGCCGCCGAGGTCATCACGATCCGGGCTTCCGAGTCGTTGATGATGTAGGCGACCTCCTCGGACGACAGATAGGAGTTCACGCAGGTGTAGTAGAGGCCGGTCCGCTCGGCCCCGCCCTCGCACATCAGCATGCGGGGGTCGTTGTCCATGAATATCGCCATGTGGTCGCCGCGGCGCATGCCGGTGTCACGAAGCAGATGTGCCGCCCGGTTGGCGGCAGCCTCGTAGGCGGCGAAGGTCACCACCTCCCCGCTGGTCCCCATCACGATCGCCGGCTTGTCGGGCTCGGCGATGGCGTGCTCGGCCGCGTACATGACTGCAAGGTAGCCCGTCAGGCACCGGCGATCCGGTCCGACGCCGACCCCCGAGCCCACAGGGTTCGATCGCCGGGCAGGCGGGTACGTCTTCGGCTGAACGAGGTCCTTCGGTCCGGAAGGCAGCCATGGACATCGCCGTCATCGGCACCGGATTCATCGGCACCATCCTGGGGAGGTCGTTGGCCGAATCGGGCCACCATGTCGTTTTCGGATCCCGCCACCCGGAACAGCACGAGACAGCCGCCGGATCGACGGCCTCGGTTGCTTCGATCGCCGACGCTCTGGCTTCCGCGGAGGTGGTCATCCCGGCCATGCCGTCAACCGCGGTGGCCGAACTGGCCGCCAACTTCCGCGACGAGCTGGACGGCAAGTTGGTCATGGACGCCACCAACAAGATGGGCGAGCCCGTGTCCAACAGCAGGGCGGCGCTGCCGGCTGGCGTGCGCTACGCCGGGCTTCCAATTCCGTCGGCGGCGAGAACATGGCGGACCCGATGTTCCGGGACGGGCGTGCGGACATGTTCTTCTCTGCCCCCGAGGCCGACCGGGCCACCGTCGAAGCCGTCATCGAAGGGGTCGGACTGCGACCGGTGTACGTGGGCGCTGATGAAGAGGCACTCATCGACTGCCTCTTACATCTCTGGATCGCTCTCGCCGTCAATCAGGGTCGGGGTCGGCGACTGGCATTTCGCCTCCTCGAGGAGTGAATCGACCACGGCTCGGCCGGTCCACCCGGGACTCGCCGGCGATCGTTCCGGATTAGCCCGTCGCGCTTCGGTCGGGAATCTGGTTGCCCTCGGCCACATAGGGCCGACAAGGCTCGCCCCGCAGTGAGTTGCAGGCCGGCAGGACACTCGTTGCCCGCACGCCGCTCACCTTGTTGACCACCAGAGCCGAAGCGTCCTTACCCCCGAGACCCACCGTCGCCGACTGCCCGGCATCGAGCGTGTCGAACTCCCAGATCGGCCGGTCACCTCCGGGGGCCGAGATCACCACCCGCAGTGCCGTGCCGGGCCGGAAGGTGTGGACGATCGGGTCGATCGGGATCTTGACCAGCGTGTAGGCGGTGGGCGACAGGTGCTTGGCGTCGTTGGTGGTGTAGGTGGGCTCGGTGAAAAGCACGGTGGAGTCCGGCTCGTCAACCTGGTTGGCGCTGCGGAGAAATCCTGAGGTGATGTACTCCTCCTCACCCTGGGTCGGCCGGACCTCGGTGACCGTGGCCTGGAAATCCTCGACCGGGGTGGCTGACCTGACCCACAGATCGAGGGTGGCCGGACCCACGATGGTGGTGGGCTCGGTGAATGTGGTGGTCTGGAAGGCGATGCCGTCGGTCGGGGGCACAGGTGTCCAGTCCCAATCGGGATCTGCCGCCCACGCGTTCCCACTGGCCGGCAGGCTGGTCAGGGGTCTCGCCCCCGGATCGAGAGTGAAGGTGGCGGCGCTGCTCGCGGCCGTGGGCCTCAGCCCCAAGGAGCCGCTGTGTCCGAAGTAGAGCGTCTGCACCGTGCCGGCCGGTGGCCACGTGGAGAAGTCCGCCGAATAGGTCGACTCGATGGCACCCGGGCCCGCCGTTCCGGCGCCGTTGTCGAACAAGATCCGCACCAGCGGCGTCTGCGCAGCGAAGTCGGCGCGGGCAGCAGCTACGTTGGGAGCCCGGGTGAAACGAATGGCGGGGAATGGGGCCTGGGACGAGACTCCTGACGCGAATCCGGTGAACCCGTCGAGCACCGCTGTCGTCAGGGCGTTCGGTTGGGTCGGGACCTTGCGCGCGACATAGATGTCGAGGAACTCGAGCCAGCGGCTGATCGTCTGAGGGTCGGTCGAATCGATGTGCCCACCGTTCACCATGTTGGCGAAGACCGGCGTGGACTTGGGGATCGCATCAATCAGCGCCGGCCACTGCGGCCCGGTCTGCTCGTCCTGGAGGGCTCCGGACAGGAACACCGGAACCTTGACGTGACTTGCCCAATCCACCATGGACCGCCGATCGAACAGGGACGCTTCGCGACCAGGACCGCGCCCCGGAGCGACCAGCTGGGGGCCGACCAGGCCGGCCAGGCTCTCCGACTGGTCGTGGAGTGCCTGGTTGGCCAGACAGGTCGACGACGTTCCGCCGCTGGCGGCCAGCTCGGCGTCGATCTCGTAGTACGTCCATGGTTGTCCCACGTTGGTCACCGGGGTCGAGGCGAGAGGTGTCAGGTGGCCGTGAGTATCGGAGGCGGTCGCCATGGCGTCGTCGATGCGCTGGCTGACCCAACTGGCGGCGAACCCGTCGTTGTAGATACCACCCGGGTAGCCGGTCGAGAAAAGGTCGTCGGTGGGGCTCATCGGTGCGATGGCGGCCAGACCGGGCGGGTCGGTGCCGGCCGCGGGAAACTGGGACAGGCCTGAATAGCTGATGCCGACCATGCCCACCTTGTGATGCGCCACCCACGACTGATCGGCCACGATCTGAATGGCGTCGTAAGCGTCGTAATCGGACGGGTAGCCGAAGAGATCGAACGCGCCGCCCGAACACCCGGTGCCCCGCATCTGCAGGCTGACCGTGGCAAAACCGGCGACACGGGCAAGAACCGATCCGACTGCAGTGGCGGTGTCGGGAAGAAGGTTGGGATCGCCGCAGTCGGTGCACGAGGTACCGAGAGCCTGCGACAAGAGCGTCGGGATGGGGTCGGTGGGAGCAGCGGTGGCGTAGCCGGAGTACTCGATGACGGTGGGGCAGGGACGGGCCGCGGAGCAGTTCCCGTCATAGGGGAAGCGCACGGTAGCCGCCAGCTGGATGCCGTCCCGCATGGTGATGTAGTTGAGCCCCTGGTGCAGGTGCTGATCGGTGTAGAGGGGCGCGTCGGGCCCAGGATTCTGACCCGGAGCCAACACCGAAAAGGACGACGTCCGCTGACCCGTGGACTTGTTGAGCCAGGAGTAGCCGGATCCGGGCGTGAGGTTACGGATGATCAACGAGCCGAGCTTGTCCGCGGTGCCGGGATTGGCGGTGTTCAGGACGCGGGAACCCTGCCGCATGAGGATGATCCGATCGCCGGGGTTGGCCCCGGTCAACCACGCCTCGTCGACCGAGCCGTTCCCCTTCAGGGTCGGGCTGGTGGCGACGACGGTGCTCGATCCAGAGGAGGCATCGGACGCGGCCGTCGCCGGGGTCGCGCCGGCGGCGATGAGGCTCGTGCCCATGACCACAATGACCGTCACCACGGACACAATCGCCCGTGACAGGATCGGACCTTCGATTCGCATGACTTTCCCCCAGACGGCCATTGGAATCGCCGCTCCGCAGACACCTGTGCCGTCAGATCATGGCACTAACGCAATCGACCCCCCCGACAGGCACGCTCCCCCGAGGGGAGGCGGTGGCTCTGTGGAGGGGAGCATCCACCGGTTTCCGGTGGGCCGAGGGCAGACAGTTTCCTGTGCCAGAAACGGCCCGAATTATCGACCAATCTCGATATTGCTGACAGAACTATCGACCACAAGTGATATTGAGGCCCATTTCGCGAATTAAGAAAGGGACGGCAGAGAGGGCCATCGACCGTGTGCAGAGTGGTCCGCTCCGTGGCGACCCCCCGGGCGACGCCGTTCCGAGCACGCCGGCCCGACCCACCGTGGGGGATCAGTCGGTGAATTTGGGAATGACATGGGTCCCCATGAGCTCGATGGTCTCCATGACCGCCTCGTGAGGGATCTTGTAGGGATTCACCAGGCACAGCAGGAGGTCGATGTCGGCATCCTGGTAACGCCGACACATTTCGACGCACTCATCGGGAGTGCCCAGCACACAGGCGTTGGTGTCGATCAGGTACTCGAGACTCAGCAGGTCGAGAGTGCCGTCGTCACTGTGCTGCTGCATGTCGGCGGCATACGAGTAGGTGCCGAGGTCCTCGCTGCGCTCGGCCATCCATTCCGACACCGACCCGATCTGGCGAGCACCGATCTTCGGATACCACTCGAAGGATTCGCGAGCTAATGAGAGAGCCTTCTGGCGATCATCCGAACACAGGGCCATGGTGAAAGTCGCCGTCTGGTTGTGCACGTAGGCGCCGAGTGGCTCGGTGCAGCCGGCGACCGCCTCGCGGTAGATATCGACCTTGTGCTTGACCTCTTCTGGCGAGATGCCGACGGCGAAAGAGCAGAGACCCAAGCCGAGCTCGCCTACCTGACGGTGACCATCCTCGCTAGTGGTCGCCCCCCAGATGGGTGGATGCGGCTTCTGCAATGGCTTGGGTTGCACCCTTCGACGGGGCATCTGCCAGAAGCGCCCAGCGAACTCATACTCGTCGTTGGTCCAACAACCGACCACGTGCTCGATGGCCTCATGCCACATCTGACGGGTCTGGCCCGGGTCGATGCCGAACCCTTCGAGCTCGGCCCGGGTCGCCGAGCGTCCTGTGCCGAAGTCGACCCGGCCGTTGGAGATCAGGTCGAGCACGGCGACCGACTCTGCTGTCCGGACCGGGTGGTTGTAAGGCTGCGGCATCAGGCGCACCCCGTAGCCGAGGCGCATGCGCTCGGTCAGGGCGGCAATTGCCCCATAGAGCACCTCGGGGTTGGAACAGTGTGAGTACTCCTGCAAGAAGTGGTGCTCGACAGTCCAGAAGGCGTCCCAACCAAAGCGCTCGCCGGCCACCGCCTGCTCGATGGTGTTCTGATAGGCGATCAGCTCGCTGTCGGGCTCCCATGGCTTGGGCACCGGGATCTCGTAGAAGAGCGCAAATTTCACCTATCGGTCCTTTCCTCGGCTGGCGGGCGGCCAACCGAGGGTCTCGGCCCGGCCCAGCGCATCCCATGAAGGAGGAGGATCGGTCGCTGGCCCGATCTGGGCTCGGCGACGGCACGTTCGGCAGAACCGACGTCGGTGGTCCGCTCGTCGGTGGCGTTCATGGCCCTCACGGCGTCCATGTTCGCACACCCCAACGGGGCGAGCGCCGGCTCGGATGAGCAGTCTTGCGCGCCACGACCGGTCGTACCGCGCTTACCGCAGTTGCAGTCACAACCGCACCGCAGCTGGGCTTCAGCCGGGCTTCGGGTTTCGCCTCCCCGCAACCTTGGGGCCGGTCAGGCGTAGTCCAGGCGCTTCACCTAGACGAGGGCCCGATTCGACTCCGACGGGTTCACGGCACGTTCGCGCGCCTCACTCCAGGCTTCGGGGGTGTTCGCCTCCACTGCCACGGCCACGATCTCTTCGAGGGTCTTTGCCTTGCGCTCGGCGTCGGCGGCCGACTGCTCCGCATCCCTCGCCGCCGCGGAGAATCTCGGGGTGGCCTCGGCCGCTTGTTCAGCCGCCTGTTCGGCGTCTTCTGCCGCTTGTTGCGCGACCCTGGCTGCTTCCGCGGCTTCTTGAGCGGCCTGGGCAGCTCGTTGGACGGTGCGATTGGCGTCGGTTTCAGCCTGCTCAGCCGCGGTGGCTGCCTCGGTTGCCTCCCGGGCGGCCTTGGACAGGCGCGCCGCCACCTGCGAGGCATCGGCGGAGGCCTGCATGGTTTGCGCCATCTCCGACACCACGGCGGCAACCTCAGCTGCTTCCCGCCAGGCCTCGGGCGTGCCTTCCGCCCGTGCCCTGGCCACCGCCCGCTCGGTTTGCTCCGCCCAGTTCTCCTCCTCGGCCTCTTTGTGGCCACCGGTTGAGATCCTGGCGGAGAATTCGGGGACAGTGGAATCTCTGGCGTCAGCAGCACCCCCATCGCGGCCATCGTCGCCATTGCTGGACGCAGCCGCCACGGCTGCCGCATCGCCGATGCTGTCGGCAACCTCCGGTTCGGCCTTCACTTCTGATTCGACTTGCATCTCGTCCGTTGTGTCCATGGCGTCCGACACGTCCTTTTCTTCAGCTTCGGCGACTTTTTCGGGTTCCGCGACTTCTTCGGGTTCTGCGACGACGACGTCCTCTTCGACCTGACTGTCTTCGGGCTTGGCCTCGGTGACATCGTCGCCCGCCACCGGTTCCTCAGACCCAGACTTGAGATCTTCGGGTCCGGCCCGCATCTCGTCGAGGGCTCGCATGGCTGTCCAGACCTGACCTCGGCCCGACCGCTCTGACGGCGACGTGGCCGAGCCGCGGGAAGCGAAGTCTCCCAAGGGGGACCCGCTGAGCGGGGCATCGGCGGTCACTGTTGGTGTCACTTCACCCGCACCTGGATCGACCGGGTCGATCGCCGCAGGCGATTTGTCGACCGGCGCCGGTGCAGACACAGACGAGGCCAACAGCTCCGTGGCGCGTGCGGTCCAGTCATCGGCAGGCCCGTCGGCCTCGGCCGGCCCGGCGGGATCATCGGCATCGGCGGGCTTGTCGGCATCGACCGTGGTCATGCTCGGAAGGCTGATTGCCGTCTGGCCGGTCTGGCCGGTCTCGCCGGTCTCGCCAACCTGCGCCTTGTTGGGATCGACTCGCATGGCCTGGCCGGTCATGTGAAAGCCGTCCCAGTACCGCATCACCCCAGGATCGGTGCTGTCGGGATACCACCCGGGCTCCGTCGGGTCCTGTGACTTGACGCCTGGAGACTGTGCCACTGTCACCTCATTCGGTTGTGTTTCATCAGCCGGCAAACCCCGGGGGCGAGGGTCGTTCGAGAAGAACTGCGGGACCTCGCTGTCCTCGCTCGGAGAGGTCTCCTCAGATGTCTTCTTCATGTACCGGGCAAACGGCAGTGCTGCCATAGCTGAGCTATCGGCACCATGAGCGGCGTCCTTGAGCGATTCGGAGGGGTCCGTCAGGCACGAAAACCCCGGTTCGAGCCCCAAATTCCGACTCAAGGCAGCTTCTGGTAGTGCCGATGTCCTTCTCGTGACCAAGCCCACGAGATCGCCTCTGGAGGTGGCCTCGGCCATTCCGGCCCCGAACCTGGGCCTGGACGGCACGGCGACGCTCGTCTTCCAGCCCGCGGTGGACCTGGCCTCCGGGCGTCTTCTCGGCTTCGAGGCCTTGCTCAGATGGCACGACTCCTCGGGTGGCGACATCCCGCCCAGCACACTCATCCCATGGGCTGAGACCCACGGACACATGAATGAGCTCAACACCTGGGTGCTGGCCGAGGCCTGCGTGCAGGCCTCCCGGTGGCCGGGGAACCTCCAGCTGGCCGTGAACTGCTCGATATTCCAGCTTCACCGCGGAACGGCGGCGATGGCAGCGGCTTCCGCTCTGGAGCGATCGGGTCTCAACCCCGACCGACTCACGGTGGAGGTCACCGAGACGTCGGTGGCCGACGACGAGGCGGCCGCCGACCTGGACGTCATGACCCGCCTGGGAATCCAACTGACAGTCGACGACGTCGGCGAGGACTGGTCTGTGATCGAGAACTTGCGAGGGTGCGTCGTCAATACGGTCAAGATCGACGCATCGCTCACCGCGGGTCTGACCAACCCGGATGGGCAGAGCCGGGCCATCGCCGAGAGGATCGTCAAACGAAGCCATTCCCTCGGCATCTGCACGGTGGCGGAGGCAGTCGAGACCGCCCAGCAGGTCGCCATCCTCCGCGAGATCGGTGCCGAAACCGCTCAGGGTTACTTCTTCTCTGCGCCTCTCAGCGCCAACGATGCCGCCGATCTGGCCGGGATGAACCCCGCTCCGCGCTTCGCCCTGATTGCCCCTCCGTTCCCCTGATTCGGGGCAAAACCGACAGGATCACGGGAACCAAGCATTCCCGGCGACGCGTCCCTAATATGGCGGCAACGCCGGCTCCTGTGGCTGTCGCGGCGGAAAGGTTGGGGGAAGAGTGCGGATACGAGGATTGCTGGTCGCGGCGGTCACTGCCCTCTCCTGTGGGTGTCTCCTTGCCGCCTGCTCATCGGGTTCATCGTCGCCCTCGACCACGGCGACGCCGACCGGCAACAGTGTTCCGTTGGTCTCCGGTGGGGCAACGGGAAAGATCGGATACCTCGTTTATTGGGACCAGAACGAAGAAGAGGACTTCTTGTCCATGCCGTCGGGTACCCAGGGACAGCTCGTCCCGGCCTGGGATCCGAACGGGCAAATGTGTGTGCTCCCCGACGGTCGGTTCGTGGTTGGGTACGATCCAACGCTTCCGGCGCAGGACAATCTCGGCAGTGCGAAGCCCTACAAGCAGCCGGCCGACGGCGAGGAGCTCGACGAGCCCAACGGCTCGTTCAGCGGACAGACTCTGTACGTCCCCGGCCCCTACAAGATGCCGGGACAGAGTATCGGGAGCGACTCACCCCCGACCGCCAACGGCGTGTTCAACAACAACCAGACCTACACCGGGTGCGTGATCGGTATGAACGGCAACGTCTTCGCCAACGACATCGCCACCGCGCAGGGCAATTATCCACCCCCCAGTAGCGGAAGGCTTGTGGAGTGGTTCGCGCCCAACTACACGACGTACTGCATTGACTACGGTCCGACCGCCGGAGGGTCCGGGCCTCACCACACGGACGGGACCGGGGGCTTGGCCCAGCCCGGAATGATGGCCACGGCCGACAACGGCGACTTGCTCGTCCCCAACGTCGGCACCTCGAGCGTGCTCCGCTTCGCTCTTTCCTCGCTGCCGACCAGCGCGTCCGAGTGTCCTGGCGGGATCTACCCGCGAAGCAAGGTGCAGGTTTCAGCATTCGTCCAAAACCTGTCATTCCCGTCGGGGATCGCCAAGGACCCGACCTGCAACTGCTTCGCCATCAGCACCTATATCGGGGACCCGTCCATCCGCTGGGTGACGAGTGACGGGAAGCCCGAACCGGGACGCGGTTCGGTTCCCGGGACCCCGCTTGCCGACCTCGGCAAGAGTCCGGGCCAGTACAACCCGTTCGGCATGGCCTTCGCCCCGGACGGGACCCTCTACTTCATCGATATCCATATCGCCTGTACGGGGACGCTCAGTGGGTGTGGCCCCGCCAACTACGGCGGTCGGGCGATGAGGGTGACCTTCACCCATGGGCAACCATCGACTCCTGTCGCACTCGCCACCGGGTTCGACTTCCCGACAAGCGTGACGGTCTGTGTACCGGCCACCATGGTGTGCCCCTACCCGACCGGGAAGATCGTCGCGCCACTGTCGGGGCCCTCGGAGAACCCTGCACCCGATGCCGGGCCCACGTCCGACGCCCCCGCCAAGGCCGGATTTGGCTAACGACATTTCATGTGGACGAAGCCTTCAGCGGTGGGGGCGGCCCGGCGGGGCCGTTCGCCGGTTGCCCGCATCCTGGCCGGTGGGGTGGCGGCGTCCATCCTGCTGGCCGGGTGCAGTAACTCGACCCTCGCCAGCGTCCACAGGCCGACCGGTGGGGTCACCGTGCCCGGCCCGTGGGATTGGCCCACCTACGGACACGATGCCCAGCACACCTTCCACGGCCGCACCACCCTGACCGAGACGACGGCGAAGACGCTCAAGGTGGCGTGGTTCTTTCCCACCGGCGACGCGGTGACCGCCACTCCGACCGTGGTGGGCGGAACAGTTTACGTGGGCTCGTGGGACGATCATTTCTACGCCGTGAACCTCCAAACAGGTGCATTGCGATGGAAGTACCAGTTGAGCGCCCAGAAGGCTGTGACCCCCTACCCAGGGCAACAACCGCGTGACGCCACCTCTGACGGCGGGCTGGTCACCTCCTCGGCCTGGTATGAGCCCGGCAACGGGATCCGACCCGATCTGGTGATCTTCGGCGGCGGCTACACGCTGTACGCGCTCAACGCGTCCACGGGAGCGCTGTATTGGCGCCACGACTACACCGGGCGGCCGGAGCTGCCACCCAACCCCAACAAGGACGGCACCCGGATCTTCTCCTCACCAGTCGTCGTGGGGAACAAGGTGCTCTTCGGCGTCGATGTCGACGGTGCAAACGGCTACCGAGGATATATCGCCGCCGCCGACCTGGATACCGGTGACCCGATATGGGAGTTTCAGACCGACGTCGACGCCGCCGGTCACGTGCTCGACGACGGGTGCGGCAGTGTGTGGTCGTCAGGATCAGTGCTGCCCCAACTCGGGCTCGTCGTGTTCGACACCGCTGACTGCAACTTTTCGAACGCACAGCCTCTCTCCGAGGTGGTCCTTGCCTTGCATATCGACAGCGGACAACTGGCGTGGATGTATCGCCCTTCACTCCCTGAACTCAGCTGCGACTGGGACTTCGGCGCCTCCGCCAATGTCGGCGTCACCGCAGAAGGTGTCACCACCTTCCTCGGCGTCGGGGGCAAAGATGGGACCTACTATTCGTTGGACCCGACCAACGGGCGGCTCCGATGGGCGACCAACGTCGTTTTCGGGGGATTCTCGGGTGGGTTCGTCGCCACGACCGCCTTCGACGGCCAGCAGGTCTACGGCTCCACCGCCCTCGGCGACTTCGGGCGCTTCGAAAAGGACAGCCAGGTGCTTTGCGACCCGAGTAACCCCCGGGACACGGCCAAACAGGAGCCGACCGTGCACGCCTTCAACGCCACCAGCGGCGCCGTTGCTTGGCAGGACGACAACGCCCCTTCATTCGCGCCCACCACCGTGGCCGGCGGCATGACATTCAACGGGCCCACGCTCGTGGGGAACATCCTGCAGGTGCGTAGTGCAGCCACAGGTGCGGTCATCGATACGGTGACCGTTCCGGGCCCGGTCTGGTCGGGAGTGGCAACCGTCGGTGACGCCCTCGTCACGGGTGTGGGCTCGTCCTATGTCGCCCAACCTGCGGGTATTACCGCTATCACCCCCGGTGGATCCCGTCCGATCGTCGAGCCGTAGGCCCGCACATACAGGATCCGCCGGGAACACCACCGGCGGCAACGCCACCATGTCATCGAACTGGTCGGCACCGGCGCCAACCAGACAGGTATCGGCGGCGGACGTATCCTCTACCGGTGCGACACGATCGGCGGACGCCGAAGCGATACGACGGCCAGATCGCCGTCGTCACCGGGGCGTCGTCGGGCATTGGGCGACGGTTGGCCCTGGATCTCGCCGAACGTGGGGCCGTTGTGACCGGTCTGGCCCGACGCAAGGAATTGCTGACCGAAGTCGAGAATCGTCTCCGAGCGGTGCGACCGGACAGTTCCACCCGGGTCTGTGACGTCGCCGACACCGAGGCCTACCAGGGGGTGCTCCGTGACGTCGAAGACCAGTTCGGCCGCATTGACATCCTCATCAACAATGCCGCCATCGAGCAGCTCACCCCCGCCGCGGACGGCCTGACTCCCGAATTCCGCCATGTCTTCGACGTGAACGTCTTCGGCGTCGTCACCGGCACACTGGCCGTGGTGCCCGGGATGGTCGAGCGCGGATCCGGGGCGGTCGTCAATGTGTCGTCCGATTCGGCACGGGCACCGGAGCCGGGGCACGCGGCCTACGCTGCGTCCAAGGCCGCGGTGGCGGCATTCACTGAGGCGGTTGCCCACGAGGTCGCCGGTCGGGGTGTGCACGTGCATGTGCTCTACCCCGCCTGGGTTCCGACCGCCATGGGGATGTCGGGGGTCGACGATGGCGGATCGCTCCCCCCCAAACTGGTCCGACGAACCGAGGCCAAGGTGTCAGCACTGGTGCTGAACCGCATGGGTGGGGCACGCATGGAGATCAACGCAGCGGTTCTGCCAATGTTGGCGCCCATCGGCCGCAGCATTGCCCCCGTCTCCTATCAGAAGGCGATGCGCCGATATGGCCGTTGAACCTTGCGCCCGCTCAACTGAACCTTGCGCCCGGTCAACCCGACGGGGCCGCCTGAACCCGAGTCAGCTTCGGCCGAAAGCAGGAAGGGACACAGGCTTACGAGATTCATATGTTCCGTTCAACAGGACCTTAGGTGGGAAGAGTCAAATAGACGATGACGTTGGTCTCACGCAGGGACCCGGAATTGTTCGGAGCAAGCGGAACCGGAAGTGGATGGGCACATGAGCGAGAAGTGGAACATGTCGCAAGGACCCGATGATCAGGCTGAAGGCCAAGCAATCTCGGGCGCCGGGGCCACAGAACCCCCTGGTCAAGGAAACTCACTGGAGCGCCACGCGGGGGCGATACCGCTGCCGGGGCCGCAAAGCGAGTTCCCCCCGACCAGCCAGATTCCACCGGTCGCCGGGTTCGGTCCGCCCACGCCACCAACCGGGGTCCCGATGCCGCCGCCCCCCGGGGCCTGGTCCTCCACCGGTCAGACACACGATCCCTTCAGTGGGACATGGGCCCCATCGGGTGGGGGAATGCCGCCCTACGGGGGTTGGCCGGCGTCGAGCTACCCACCCGCAGCCCCGCACCCCGCCTCGCATCCGGCGCGTTCCGGCCTCGTGGCCACCCTGGCCACGTTGGTCGTCGTCGTGGCCCTCCTGGTCGGTGCCGGCCTCGGCCGGGTCCTGTGGCCCTCAGCCACCACCGCCAGTGCCGGCTCGGGCGCGGCTCCGAGCACCCAGGGCGGTACCGGATCGGGCGGCGCAACCTCGCCGTTCGGCGGGAGCTCGCCGGGCGGCGAAACCTCACCCTTCGGCGGTGGATCGACCGGTAACTCGTCGACCGGAGGCAACTCGTCGACCGGAGCGGGCGGGCCTTCAGACATCTCCTCCATCGCCTCCACCGTCGACCCGGGCCTGGTGGACATCAACACCAACCTGAGCTACCAGAATGAGCAGGCCGCCGGAACAGGCATGGTCCTCACCTCGACGGGTGAGGTCCTCACCAACAACCACGTCATCGACGGTGCCACCAGCATCAGCGTGACCGACGTGGGCAACGGCAAGACGTACTCGGCTCGGGTGATCGGCTACGACCGCACCAGCGACGTGGCTGTCATCAAGCTGATCGACGCCAGCGGTCTGCAGACAGTTTCCATCGCTCAAGGCACCGCGGCCGTCGGTCAGGCGATTGTCGGGATCGGCAATGCCGGAGGCTCCGGCGGCACTCCCACCGCGGCCGGGGGATCAGTCGTGGCGGTCGACCAGTCGATCACCGCCAGCGACGATGACGGCGGTAACTCCGAGAACCTGACCGGGCTCATCGAGATCAATGCCGCCATCCAGCCGGGTGATTCCGGTGGTTCGTTGGTGAACGCCTCGGGGCAGGTTCTGGGCATGGACACGGCCGCGGCCACCGGTGTTTACCAGGACTCAGCGTCCGAGGCCTACGCCATTCCCATCACCACCGCGCTTTCCCTGGCCAAGGCCATCGAGGGTGGCCAGGCGTCCTCGACCATCCACATCGGGGCAACCGGATTCCTCGGCGTTGGCGTGGGTTCGTCGTCGGACAGCAGCGGCGGGAACAGTGGATCCGGCAACGGGTACTTCGGCGGCGGGTTCGGTGACGGCGGCACGAGCAACGGTGGTGGCGACAACAGCGGAAACTCCACCTCCGGGGCTTACGTCGAGCAGACTGTTCCCGGTTCGGCTGCCGCGCAGGCCGGACTGGTCACCGGTGACGTCATCACCGAGGTTGACGGCCAGTCGGTCAGCTCACCGACGGACATCACCAACGACCTGGAGCCGCTCCACCCGGGTGACACTGTCCAACTGCAGTGGACCGACCAGTCGGGCCAGACCCAGACGGCCAGCGTCAAGCTGACCAGCGGGCCCCCGGCCTAGAGGGTTGAGGGCAGTCACCCCATCGGGTGGCTGCCCCAGCCCGCGGTTCGCAGCAATCGGATCGGGCTCCATTAGTGTCGGGGCGTGACCGATCTTGGGCCCGTCCAGCCGGACGTACCCCTCTCCCATCTCCCAGCCGAGGAGAAACAGAGACGCTCGGCAAGTTTCGGCGGAGTGGCGACTCACTATGAGCGGTATCGGCCGGGGCCGAGCCCGGCCGCCGTCGACTGGCTCCTCCCCACCCATGTCGGCCGGGTCGTCGACCTCGGAGCAGGCACCGGAGCATTGACCCGGCTCCTCGTCGGTCGGGCCGACGAGGTCGCCGCCGTCGAACCTGACGACCGTATGCGGTCGGTTCTCATCGAAGAGGTGCCCGGCGTCCGGGCGATCAAGGGGCGAGGCGAGTCGATGCCCTTCCCCGATGACTACGCCGATGCCGTGCTGGCCTCGTCGTCGTGGCACTGGATGGACCCCATCCCCGCTCTCAATGAGGTCGGGCGCATCCTCGTGCCCGGTGGGATCCTCGGAGCCGTGTGGTCCGGGCCCGACCCGGAAGGTCCCTTTCTCGTCCAGGCCCGAACACTCCTCGACCAACGGTCCCAGCAGGGCGCCGAAGGTGGCGGGCCCGGAACGGGAGGCGGGGACGACGACCCGGACCGGGCAGACATGGCCAGCCTCATCATGGGGGACGCACAACGCCCGACGTCGACTCTCGAGATCCCCCCCGGGGTGCCCTTCGGCCCACCGGAACACGAGGTCTTCACCGAGGACGTGGCCCTCAATGCCGACGAGCTGATCGGTTTGCTGGGCACCTTCAGCTGGTTCCTCACCATGCCCGAGGAGACCCGTAACCGAGTGTTCGCCGAGGCCCGCCGGCTCCTCCGCGACCTCCTGGGTATCGAAGGCGAGGCCACCGTTGACGTGGCCTTCCGCTCGGAAGCATGGCGCACCCACAGGCACGACTGATCGGAAAGCGGCCGCCGACCGCGGCCAGCTCGGCGCCGGCCTCCTGGCTAGCCCCCCTCGGCGAAGAACCTCGGGAGGAAATGCCGGTTGGCGGCCAGGAGCGCGTCGGCCAGCTGTTCCGCCCGGGGGTACTGACCGACCAAGGGATTGACCACCAGCGCCCGGATCATGGTCTCCCTGCTGCCCGACAGGGCGGCTTCGACGGCGAGGCGCTCGTAGGCCTTGCAGTGGGCCACCAGTCCGGCCATGTCCGGTGGAAGGGCCCGCTGGGGTAACGGATGGGCGCCGTCGCCATCGACGGTACAGGGGATCTCCACCACAGCATCGTCCGGCACCCCGGGCAGCGCGCCGTCGTTGCGCACATCCACCACCTGGGTGTCACCGGTTCCGGCGTGGAGCGACGCCATCAGTCGCACCGCGGCCTCCGAGTAGAAGGCACCGCCCCGGTAGGAGAGCTTTTTCGGTTTGGTGGCGACGGCCGGGTCGCGGTACTCGAGGAGGAGCTCGGCTTCGAGCTCGGCCACCACCTCGGCTCGCGACCGCCATCCCGCTGCCGCCTGCTCCGCCACGTTCTCATCGAGGCAGTAGTAGTAGTGCAGGTAGTAGGAGGGCAGAGCCCCGAGGAGGTGGAGCAACCCGGCCGGGACGCCGCTCTCCAGCTCGAGCTCAGGAGCGAAGCGACGCAAGAGCTCGGGCATCCGGTCGACTCCGTCGACGATGGCCGATCGGGCCCAGGTCAGATGGTTCAGTCCGACGTGCTCGACATCAACGGTGTCGGGGTCGACCTCGAGGTAATGACCGATGCGGCGCTGGGTATGGATGGCCACGTTGCACAGACCCACGGCGCGGTGGCCCTCGTCCACCAGGGCCTGGGTCACGATGCCCACCGGGTTGGTGAAGTCCACCAGCCAGGCTCCGGGCGCACCCCGGGCCGCGGTCTGCTCGGCGATCTCGAGGACCAGCGGGACCGTGCGCAGGGCCTTGGCCAGACCTCCGGGACCCGTTGTCTCCTGACCGAGGCAGCCGTAACCGGCGGGCAGGGTCTCATCGACGTGACGGGCCGCCTGGCCTCCCACCCGGAGCTGGACGACCACGAAATCGGCCCCGTCGATGGCCCGGTCGCGGTCGCCGGTGGTGACCAGATCGCCGGTCCACCCAAGCCGAGAGAGGATGCGTCCCGCCAGCCCACCGACCGCTCCCAGTCGGTCGGCGTCGGGGTCGAGCAGGACCAGCTCGTCGACCACCAACCGGTCCTCGTGGGCGCACAGGCTGTCGACAAGCTCAGGGGTGTAGGTGCTGGCGCCCCCGACCACGGCCACTTTGGTACCCACGCATCGAACGTAACATCACCTCATGGGACTCAGCCCAGTGACCAGGTGAGCGAACGAAGCCCCGACCATCGGACGATCCTCGCCGTCGACGGAGGGGCCTCCAAAACCGACGTGTGGATCCTGAAGGGCGACGGCACCTTTCTGGGGTCGGCCCAGGGAGGCGGGTCCAACCATCAGTTCTCCGGCCTCGACGGGGCCATGGACGCCCTCGGTTCGGCCATCGAGGCCGCCCTGCAGGCTGCCGGGCTCGACCACCGGGCCCGTCCGGCGGTCACCACCGGCATGTACTGCCTGGCCGGCGTGGACCTGCCGGTGGACGAGCAACGGCTGACCGCCGCCATCCAGGAACGGGGTTGGAGCTCGACCGCAATCATTCGCAACGACACCCTTGCCGTGCTCCGGGCCGGGGCACAGTCCGGGTGGGGAGTGGGCGTGGTGTGCGGTTCGGGTCTCAACTGCGTGGGACTCGGCTGGGATGGCACCACCGAACGCTTCCCGTCGTTGGCCGAGCTCTCGGGCGACTTCACCCCGGGAGGATCATGGCTCGGGGTCAGGGCCCTGGGTCTGGCGCTCCGGTCCCGCGACGGGCGCGGAGGGCCCACGACCCTCGCCGACCGAGTCCCGGCCCACTTCGATCTGCCCGACCCCGAGGCGGTACTGGCCGCCGTCTACACCGGTGCCCTCGAGTACGGCCGGCTGTTCGAGCTGGCCCGGGTCTGCCTCGATGCCGCCGCCGACGGCGACGGGCCGGCAACCGAGGCGGCCGGCCTCCTGGCCGACGAGGTGGCGGCCATGGCCAGCGCCATGATCAGGAGGCTGGCGATGACCGGGGACGAGGTGGAGGTGGTCCTCGGCGGTGGCGTGTTCGACAGCGCCTACGCGGGGTTCGCGGCGCGGGTCGAAGCCGGTGTCGAGGCCGCCGCGCCGGCCGCCCGCTTTCGTCGCCTCGGGGTGGCCCCGGTCCTCGGTGCGGCCCTCCTGGGCCTCGACTCTCTCCCCGCGCCACCCACGGCCGAGGCCCACCTCCGTGCGACGGCGTCCACCGTCGATGGGACGGAGCCACATTGACCAATCGTGGGATCGTTGCCGGTCGGCTCGGTCGGCTCGGTCAGTAGTTTGGCGCCGTGCTCATCGCAACGCATTCGACTGCGCCTTGGTATTTCGTTCTGGTCCCCATCGCGCTGGTGGCCGTTCGGATCACCATGCGCTTGCGCAGGCGAGGGGGCGGTCCCACCAGTCGGCCGCCAGATTCACACTGACCTGCGACCCACTGACGGCGCGTCTGTAGTGTTTCGTGGGTGAACTCCCCCCAAACGGAACCGTGGTGGCGGTCGGGCGTGCTTTACGAGATCTACCCGCGGTCGTTCGCCGATTCGAACGGTGACGGCATCGGCGATCTCGCCGGCATCACCGACCATCTCGACCACCTCGAGTGGCTCGGGGTCGACGGCCTCTGGCTGTCACCGGTCACCCCCTCCCCCAACGCCGACTGGGGCTACGACGTGTCCGACTACTGCGGCGTCGATCCCGCCTACGGCACCCTGGAGACACTCGACACCCTGGTCGCCGAGGCCGGCCGGAGGAACATTCGGATCCTTCTCGACCTGGTACCAAACCACACCAGTGAGCAGCACCCGTGGTTCGTCGACGCCCGGTCGTCACGGACCTCGGCTCACCGCGACTGGTACGTCTGGGCCGATCCCGGGCCCGGAGGCTCGAGGCCCAACAACTGGACCGCTCAGTTCGGTGGGGCGGCCTGGACGCTCGACAAGGAAACCGGCCAGTACTACCTGCACAACTTCACCCGCGAACAGCCCGATCTCAACTGGTGGAACTCCGCTGTCCGTCAGGCCTTCGACCAGATCCTCCGATTCTGGTGGGACCGGGGCGTGGCCGGATTCCGCATCGATGTGTGCAACATGATGGTGAAGGACGCCGAGCTCCGGGACAATCCACCGGCCACCGAGGAAGACTCGGTCATCGAGCAGATGTGGGGTCAGCGGTTCGCCTTCAACGGAAATCGGCCCGAGGTGCACGAGATCCTTCGTGAGTGGCGGGCGCTGGCCGACACCTACGAGCCTCCCCGGGTCCTCCTCGGGGAGACCGACGTACACCAGCTCTCGATGATTCCCCCTTACTACGGGAACGGGACCGACGAGCTGCACCTGGCCTTCAACCTGCCCTGGCTCCACTCCGAGTTCGACGCCGATGCCCTGCGCGGCGTGGTCGAGGCGATCGAGCGCAGCCTGCCGGAGGGTGCCTGGCCGGTCTGGACCGGTTCCAACCTGGACACCTCACGACTGGCCACCCGCTGGGCCGGCGGGGATCCCAGCGCCATCCGCTCGGTCCTTCTCGCCCTGCTCACCCTGCGGGGGACCCCGGTCATCTATCAGGGCGACGAGATCGGGCTGCCCGACGGCGAGATGACCGAGAAGGCTCTACGCGACCCGGTGGGCCGGCGCTACTGGCCCCATATCGCCGGGCGTGACCCGGAGCGTTCTCCCCTCCCCTGGGAGGACGGCCCCGGGCGCGGCTTCACCGCGGACGGCGTCGACACCTGGTTGCCCATGGGCACTCCTCGGGAGTGCAACGTGGCCGCCCAGCGAGACGACCCGGTATCCGTCCTCTCGTTCACCCGCGATCTCATCGCCCTCCGCCGGGCCAGCCCGGAACTCCAATCCGGGCGCTACCGCAGCCTGGTCTCGCCCCCGGGGACGTGGCTCTGGCAGCGCGGTGACGGGTTCGCCACCGCCCTCAACCTGAGCGACCACGCGGTGACCTTCGACGGGCTCGGCGGCTCGATCGCCCTCGCCACCGACCGAGGGCGCGACGGGGAGTCGGTCACCGGTCAACTCGACCTCCCACCGATGGAGGGGGCGCTGGTCCGGCTGGGCTGACCCAGCGTCGGGCGACCTAGCGGTTCACGAAGGGTCGAAACCAGGGGTTATGTCCGGGACCCTGATGCGACATGCCCTCGTTCCCGGTGATGGCGAGATGCTCGACCAGGCCCAGGGTCCCCTGCGGTTGACCCCAACTGGAGAACGACCCGTACCCAGCCAGCGTGTCCAGTCCCCCGCCGACAGTGGCACCGCCGGAGGTGATCAGGAATGTGCCATTGGTGACGCCGTTGGCGGATGTCGTCCCGTAGGCGGTGATCGAAACCGGTCCGCTCTGACCCTGGAAGCTGCAGGTGCAGTCGTCGAAAGCTTCGAAGGCCTCCGAACCATCGGGACTGACGCTGGCCACGACCGTCTCACCGTTCTGTCCGGGAGGACCGCCGGGAACCACGGTGATCGAACCGGTCAGGCCTGACCCGTGAAGGACGACGTTGTTGAACTCGGCGACCAGAGTGTTGCCTGATTCGGTGACGTTCGGCGACCCGAGGGGAATCGGGATGCTCGGCCCGACCTGGGTGTGCGCCCCGAAGTAGGTCCCCAGGCTCCAGGCGCTCACCGTGATGTGCTCGGGAATGCCGGTTCCCTCCATGGATTCAGGGGCCGGGTTCGGCAGGACAACGTTGAACCCGCACTGCCCAAAGGCGAATCCTCCGACCGTGTTGGGGGCGGCAGCGGAATCCCCGAACTGCACCGCCGGCAGGTTGGACTGGCAGGCCAGGTTCCCGCCAACCAGGTTGCTGCCGATCTCCATGCCGTCGGGGTCGCTCGTCGAGTTTCCGATCAGGGAGATGCTGCCACGCACCTGGTTCCTGAAGGATCCGAGCCAGCAGGTCTGCATGCCCAAGATGCTGAGATTGCCGCCGATCGAGTTCTCCTCAAAGTCAGTGAACTGGGGGCTCCCGTTGGGTCCGGAGCTCAGTGCCGGGTCCTCGGACCACGGTGCCGGGATGGGGCTGGCGAAGCACGCTCCCGATGCAGCGCCCCCCGCCGCTCCTCCGCCGCCGCCAGCGAGAAACACGCTGCCGCCGATGGAGACGGCGTGCAACACAACAGCGAGAGCACCGAAACCAGACAAGTTTCCGCCGATGCGGTCAGAGGTGATGGCATGACATCCTTGCGAGGGAGAGCAGCCGAGGACCAGGACCGCACCATTACCGACGTTCACGTTCCCCCCGACTACGACGGTGGCGGGCAGGAGAGGGTTGCCACTCGGATCACCTGGAGTCACCGCGTCGAGCAATGCCCCCGGAGCCACAGTGAGGTTCGACTGGATGGTGATGGTGCCGGCGGGCATGTAGCACACGCCGGTGATGATCATGGAGCTGTAGGTGCCCGGTGGGACGTTTCCACCGGTGCAGTTGTAGGTCTGGCCGAAAGGCCAGCCGCCGGGTGGCGATGCGCCCGCCACACTCGCGGTGGCGCCCAACCCGACACACAGCAGCGCAATGACTGGAATAAGTCGCAAGAGCCTCATGACGGGGACCTCCTCATCGATGCGTGCATCGATTCCGCTCGGAACGTCGAATACCTCTTTTGGGCAAAGTAGGAACGATGACGAACGATGTCAATCGGCGATCCCTCTACGCCCTTGATTGCGCACGGGCTGTGAGCGGGTCGCCACGTCCAGTACTGATCACAGCACCATGGCGGGGATCCGACGCCAGAAAACAGCCAGGCAGACTCTGCCTACGACGGGCCCAGCTCGGCGAGCCTCGGGACGACTTCCTCACCCAGCCGGCTGACCCACCGGGCGGGATCGGTGACCAGAGGCATTACCTCGACCAGGTCGACGCCCAGGTCGGCGTAGTCGGCCATGGCGGTCACGAAGGCGTCGCTGTCAGCCAGGGGGTCGGCGAATCCCAAGATGGTCTTCTCGATGGTGTCCGGGTCGCGTCCCTCGGCCTCACAATGGCGGGCCAGAACCTCGAGCTTGTGGGCCACCACCCCGGGATCGGGGGCGAAGAGGTTGCAGGCATCGGCGTAACGGGCGACCAGTCGCAGCGTCTTCTTCTCCCCGCTGCCTCCGACCAGAATCGGCGGCCCTGGCTGTTGAATGGGGCGAGGCGAGCAGATGGTCTCCGCCAGTCGGTAGTGCTTCCCCTCGTAGGGCCCGTCGTCCTCGCTCCACATCTGATGGCAGATCTGCAACGTCTCCTCCAGCCGTTCGAACCGCTCACTGACCGGCGGGAAGGACACACCGAGGCCCCGGTGCTCGCGTTCGTACCAGGCGGCGCCGATGCCGAGCCGGGCCCGGCCCTCGGACAACACGTCGAGGGTGGTCACGATCTTGGCCAACAACCCGGGATGCCGGTAGGTCACCCCTGTCACCAGAAGCCCGAGGGTCATGCGCTCGGTCAGCCCGGCCAAGTAGCCGAGTGAGGTGTACCCCTCGAGCATCGGATCCTGCGCGGCGGCGAATTCCTCCATCTGGAACCAGTGGTCCATCAAGGTGAAGGTGGAACAACCGGCCTCTTCGGCAGCCCGTGCCGTGGCGGCCAGGGTCGATGCCAACGAAGCAGGTTGATCGGGCAGGGTGAAGTTGACGAAGTGGATGCCGAGTCTCATGGGGGCTCCGGAGGTGAGAGGAGAGTGAACGGAAACGGGGCGGGAAACCGACACCAACAGTAGGCCGAGATTCGAGCCCACCTCGAAGCACGATCTTGTCCGTGAAGCCCCGCCAGTGGGCGCCGAACACCGGGACCACGCCCCACCGTCACCCGCCATGACAAGACCAAGCCGCGGAGGACGAGATCATCCGCCGTCCCTGGGGGCACCGGGGGCGGAGCTGGCATAATCGGAGCGTGGGGAATACGGGATGAACACGGCCACCCGGTCCGACACCCTTCTGCCCGATCCCGATCCCCGGCCGGTGCGGTTCACCGTCATCTCCGTGGACGACCACCTGGTCGAACCGCCCGACATGTTCGAGGGGCGCCTCCCCCGCCGGTTCGCCGACCAGGCGCCGCGGGTGATCGAGAACTCCAAGGGCCACCAGCTCTGGGAGTTCGACGGCGCCAAATACACCCAGGTCGGGGTCAACGCGGTCGCCGGGCGCAAGCCCGAGTGCGTGACCCTGGAGCCCACCCGGTTCGAAGACATGCGCCGCGGCTGCTGGGACATCGACGCCCGCATCGTCGACATGGACCTCAACGGGGTGTGGGCGTCCCTCAACTTCCCCTCCATGATCACCGGGTTCTCCGGAAGGGTGTACTCCGGGGCGAAAGACCCCGAGCTGGGACTGGCGGTGACACGGGCGTGGAACGACTGGCTGTACGAGGCGTGGTGGCAGCCGTACCCCGACCGCATCATCCCCTGCGGGATCACCTTCCTGGCCGACCCCGAGCAGGGAGCCGAAGAGATCAAGCGCAACGCCGACCGGGGCTTCCGGTCGGTCACCCTTCCGGAACGTCCCCACCGCATCGGACTCCCGAGTCTCTTCTCGGGCTTTTGGGAGCCGATCATCGCCGCATGCGAGGAGACCGACACGGTCATCTCGCTCCATGTGGGGTCGTCGGGGATGCCGGACATGCCCTCGGACAGCCCATTGGTGGCCCTCGGTGCGACCCTGTTCGGCCAGATGTCCCTCTCGGCGTGCGCCGAGTGGGTCTGGTCCGGGCTGCCGGCGCGGTTTCCGGGCATCAAGATCGCCATGAGCGAGGGCGGGATCGGTTGGGTGGCCATGCTCCTCGATCGACTCGACAACATCGTCGAACGTTCGGGCTATGGCCGCGACTACCACAGCTCGGGTTTGCTTCCGTCCGAGGCCCTGCAACGGAACTTCTGGTTCTGCACCATCGACGACCCGTCCACCATCGACACCCGCCACCGCATTGGTATCGATCACATCATGGTCGAGGTCGACTATCCCCACGGCGACTCGACGTGGCCGGATACCCAGGCGGTCATCGAACGCTGTTGGGGCCACCTTCCCGTCGAGGAACTCCGGAAGCTGACCCACGAGAACGCCGCCCGTCTCTACCGCTGGCCCCTGCCCGAGACCGTGATGCCGTGACAGCCGTGATGCCGTGACAGTCCCGAGCGCCCCGACGGCCCCGCACTTTCGCCCCACAGCCGACGCCCTCCTTCCCGAGCTCACGCCCCGCCAGGAGCTGGTCCTCCTGGCCCGCACCCTGTGGCGTGAGGGCTACGACGACCACCTGGCCGGGCACATCACCTACCGCCAGCCCGACGGGACTCTGCTGTGCAATCCGTGGTTCCTCCTGTGGGAGGAGATCCGGCCCGAGGACCTGCTGGTCATCGACCTCGAGGGCAACGTCTTGGAGGGCGACTGGCCGGTGCCGCTGGGCATCCCCCTCCACCTCGAGCTCCACCGGCAGCGTCAGGACGTGACCGTCGCCGTGCACAGTCATCCCCGCTACGCCACCGTCTGGGCCGATCTGGCCCGACTCCCCGGTTGTTACGACCAGAGCTCGGCCCTGGGGGGAGGCGAGCTGGTCGTCGTCGACGAGTACGACGGGCCGGTCAACTCCCGCGACAGTGCCGCCCGTGCTGTGGCGTCGATGGGATCGGCGGGGATGGCCCTCCTGGTCAACCACGGGGTGTTCGTCACCGCCGGCAGCATCCGAGCCGCCCACCAGCGCGCCGTGGCCCTCGAGTACCGCAGCCGGCGAGCCTGGCACGTGGAGGCGCTGGGGGGCGGCCGAGAGCTCCCCGAACCAGCACGGTCGTTGTTCACCGCATCCGACGGCGAGGGATTCATCGGGTTCTTCGAAGCCATGGCCCGACAGGAGTTACGAGAGGACCCCACCCTGCTCGATCCGATTCCTACCTCGGTGGGGAGTGTCGGCTGAGGTGGGTCCCGATGCCGACGGCGGCCTCCCTGACGTCGACGTGGGAGAGACGAGCTCTTGGTGCCGGGGGGCAGTGACCATCAACCGATGATTGCCAGAGCCTGACGGACGGTTCCGCGACCATGGAACCGTCATCGTCGCCCTACATTGTGGCCTTCGCCCGCTCACGACCACGAGTGACATCCGGCCGGTTCCAAAACGCAGGTGCGATCCACTTCGCCCATCCACGGGCCGACGACAGCGAAGAGAACGAAGAAAAGAGGACTCCATGGAGATCGACAACAAAAAGGCCGTGGTGGTCGGCGGAGCTTCCGGCATGGCCAAGGCCACGGCGATCCTGCTCCACAAGAGGGGAGCATCTGTCGCCATCCTGGATCTCCCGGGGTCAGCGGGACCGGAGGTGGCAATCGAGATCGGCGGCGACACGACGTTCCACCCGTGTGACGTGACCGACTTCGATGGCACGGAACAGGCCCTTGACCACGCCGTCGAGGCACTGGGCGGCCTCCACATCGCCGTCAATACCGCCGGCGGTGGTATCGCCAAGAAGACCTTGTCCAAGTCAGGTCCTCATCCCCTGGACGAGTTCCGCCACGTGGTCGACCTCAATCTGGTCGCCACTTTCAATCTCAATCGGCTCGAGGCGGCGGCGATGGCAGAGAACGAACCCGAGGACGACGAACGCGGTGTGATCATCAACACATCGTCGATCGCTGCCTTCGAGGGACAAATCGGCCAAGTCGCCTACGCCGCGGCCAAGGCCGGCATCGCCGGGATGACCCTGACGATGGCTCGCGAGTTGGGTTCCTATGGCATTCGGGTCGACGCCATAGCACCCAGCCTCTTTTTGACCGGCATCACGTCGGCCATCCCTGACGACTTCGCCGAAAGGCTGACCGCCGATGCCGCCTTCCCCAAGCGGATGGGACGACCCGAGGAGTACGCCCGACTGGTGGCGGCCATCGTCGAGAACCCGATGCTCAACGGGGGAACCATCCGTCTCGATGCCGGACAGAGGTTCGCCCCCAAGTGAACCTCCTCCTCCTGCTCGAGATGGCCGGGTCGCTCGATCCCGACCGCCCCGCCTTCCGCTTCGCCGGCGAAGAAATGACCATCGGTGCGCTCTCCGACCGCGCCCTGCGCATCGGGACCTCGCTGGCTCAGAGCGGCTACTCCTCCCTCGCCTATGGCGCCTCCAACAGCCTCGCCTTCCCGGTGGCGGTGTTCGCCGCGTCGGCGGCGGGGATCCCCCTGGTCCCGATCAACTACCGCTTGTCCGCCGACCGGCGGCAGAACATCCTGTCCCGTCACCCGGGCGCCCTCCTGGTGGCCGAGGAGTCGCAACTGGCCGACTTGGAAGCCACCGGGCACCAGGCGGTGGACACAGACCGATTCCTCGCCCTCGGGGCGGACGGCGCCATCACCACCTCTGACCCCGATCCCGAGGACATCGCCGTCCTCCTCTACACCAGCGGCACCACATCGGAGCCCAAGGCGGTCGTCCTCCGCCACCGGCATCTCACCAGCTACGTGGTGGGAACGGTCGAGTACGGAGCGGCGGCGCCGACGCACGCCGCTTTGGTCGCAGTTCCGCCGTACCACATCGCCGGCGTCGCCCATGTGCTCACCAACCTCTACGCCGGGCGGCGGGTGATCTATCTCGACGCCTTCGACGCTGCCGAGTGGCTGTCCCTGGTGCGGGATCAGGGAGTCACCCACGCCATGGTCGTGCCCACCATGCTCGCCCGCATCGTCGAGCAGCTCGAGGAGTCCGGTGGCCCCGCCCCCCCGTCCCTCGAGTCAATCGTCTACGGCGGAGCGGCCATGCCGGCCACCGTGCTCGAACGCGCCCTGCGTGCTTTTCCAGAGGTGGGGTTCGTCAACGCCTACGGATTGACCGAAACCGCGTCCACCATCGCCCTCCTCGATCCGGAGGACCATCGCCGGGCCCTGCTTGACCCGGACCCCGCGGTCCGTGACCGCCTACGGTCGGCCGGCAAGGTCGTTCCCGGCGTCGAGATCGAGATCCGCGACGGCAACGGGAAGCCACTCGGGCCCGACAGTGCGGGAGAGATCTACGTCCGCGGTCCGCAGGTGTCAGGCGAATACCTGGGCGCCGACGTCCCCGGTGGGACGGACGGCTGGTTCGCCACCCGTGACAACGGGTACCTCGACTCCGAGGGATACCTCTTCCTCAGCGGCCGTGCCGACGACACCATCATCAGAGGCGGGGAGAACATCGCTCCGGCCGAAATCGAGGACGTCCTCGCTCTGCACCCCGGCGTCGCCGACTGTGCGGTGGTCGGCGTCGACGACGACGAATGGGGCCAAAGGACGGTCGCCGTGGTGGTCACCCGGACGGGCACCGATCTGTCTCCCGACGAGGTCCGACAGTGGGTGCGGCAGCGACTGCGGGGCTCCCGTACCCCCGACCAGGTCGAGTTCCGGGCCGAGCTTCCCTACACGGAAACCGGCAAGCTCCTCCGTCGTTTGCTGCGGGACGAGCTCGAGAAGGCTCCCAACCTCCCGACCGGGAACTCAGTCTGAGGACGGAAGGGGCTTGGGGGCATTGACCACCAAGGCCACTCCATTGCACGCCAGCGGTCCCCCACCCGCTTTGGTGCACAGAACCTCGAGGCCGGATGCTTCGTCCGAGTAGCGCTTCCCGATGAGGACGTCCTGGCCTCCTTCGGCCGAGTCTCTCGTTCCGGCTCCTTCAGCGCTGTCGTCACGATCGACCATGGCCACACCGCAACAGGTCACCTCGACGTCACCATCGGGGGCTCGCACCACGACCACCTCGGTGGAACAGGCGGTGCTGCGTAGTCTCATCCCCGGCTTCATCTTCACTTTCGGTCTCCCTCTGCATCGTCGTGACTGAACACGTCCGACATTGTTGGCGGCACGGGACGGCTCACAGCGCACGAGGCTAGTGTTCGCTGCCGAACAGTGATTCTGCCAAGGAGATCGGTTGATGGCTGCCTCTGCGGATCCCTTGACCAACGACGAGGGTGATCCGCTCCGGGTCCTGGTCGTGGGGGCCTCCAGCGGAATCGGGGCCAGCACGGCCCTGACCCTGATCGGGGCGGGTGCCCGAGTGGTAGGGGCCGCCCGCCGAAAGGACCGCATCGCCAAGCTCGAGGGCGTGACCGCGGTCGCCTGTAACGTCGCTGCCGTCGACGAGTGCGATCGTGCGGTGGAGGTGGCGGTCTCGGCCATGGAGGGCCTCGATGCCCTGGTCTACGCCACCGGCACCACCGGGCTCACACCCCTTGCCTCGACCGGGCCCGAGGCCTGGACCGACATCTTCACCACCAACGTGTTCGGGGCGGCGATGGTCACCCGGGCGGCCTTGCCTCACCTGCGAGCCGAGGGCAGCGACGGGCGCGCCCTGTTCCTCTCGTCGGATTCAGCGATCAAGCCCTATCCCGGTCTTGTCGCCTACGGCGCATCCAAGGCCGCTCTCGCCGCATTCT
Organism: uncultured Acidimicrobiaceae bacterium; assembly: GCA_963704615.1. GTDB lineage: Bacteria > Actinomycetota > Acidimicrobiia > Acidimicrobiales > RAAP-2 > Bog-756. The sequence continues at coordinate 174,636 of OY969923.1, forward strand.
GCCTGGGCCTGGCGAGCGAGTTCGGCGATCTCCGGGTCACCGAGGTCATGGTCGGGCCGACCGTCGACACCGAGGTTGGCGATCACTTCGACTCCGAGGCGTTCGGTGACTGGTTCACCCGCTGGTGCGACGAGGGGTTCGTCCGTTACGGATACCAGATGTCGGCCGATGTGGCTGCGGTGATCCTCGACACCCTGCGCGCCAAGAAGCCGGACCCACAGGTCTTGGCGGCGGCCGATCCGGACTGATTGGGCTGATCGACGGTCAGGATGCTGGAAGGCTGTCGGGATGGTTGAGGAGAGGTGAAGATGACCGAAACTGCGCACGAGATCTATTACGACCCGTACGACTTCGAGATCGATGCTGACCCTTATCCGATCTTCAAGCGCCTGCGAGACGAGCTTCCCCTCTATCGGAACGACACCCTCGACTTCTACGCGGTGAGCAGATTCGCCGATGTCGAGTCGTGCTCGATGGAGTGGGAGACGTTCATCTCGGGCAAGGGGACCGTGCTCGAACTGATCCGGTCGGGATGGACGGTCCCGAAGGGCATGTTCATCTTCGAAGACCCACCTCTGCACAATCTCCACCGCAGGCTCATGGGCCGTGTCTTCACTGCTCGGCGAGTCGCCCTCCTTGAAGAAGAGATGCGACGGTACTGTGCCGCGGCACTGGATCCGTTGGTCGGGGCCGGCGGTTTCGACTTTGTCCGCGACCTCGGAGCCGACCTTCCGATGCGAGTGATCAGCAGGATGCTCGGTATTCCCGAAGAGGATCAACAGGAAGTCCGGGACCACATGGACGACAGCCTGCGGATCGTGGAGGGGCGGCCGCCCGACTCCAACCGAGCGATCCCCCGGGCCACCGATACCTCCAACTTCGCGGAGTACATCGGGTTCCGGCGCCGCCACCCGTCGGACGATCTGATGACGGCGCTGATCGAGGTCACCTTCGTCGACGAGACCGGTCGGGAGCGTCATCTCGAGGAGGAGGAGATCCTCAACTACGCAATGCTCCTGGCTGGGGCCGGAAACGAGACGACCACCAAACTCATCGGTTGGACCGGTTATCTGCTCGGAACCCACCCCGACCAACGCCGGGCACTTCTCGAGGACCCGAGTTTGATCGCGGGCGCGATCGAGGAGATCCTCCGCTACGAACCTCCTTCTCCGGTTCAGGGTCGCTGGGTGGCCCGTGATGTCGAGCTTCACGGCACGACGGTGCCGGAGGGCTCGGTGCTGCTGATGCTCACCGGCTCGGCGAACCGTGATGATCGCAAGTACGAGGACCCGGACCATTTCGACGTGCGACGCACCATCGACCACCACGTGACGTTCGGCTACGGGATCCACTTCTGTTTGGGAGCGGCGCTCGCCCGTATGGAGGGTCGCATCGCCCTCGAAGAGGTGCTCGCCCGCTTCCCCGACTGGGAGGTCGACCATTCCCATGCCGAACGCGTCCACACCTCCACTGTCCGAGGTTGGCACCGCCTTCCGGTGGTGGTCTGACTGCACCCCGATGTGGCCGATGACCACCAGACGAGGAAGGACGCAGCACCGATGACCGTGCCCGCCTTGGATCCCGAGCTCGCCTACCTCGGTGAGTTGGACGTCGGTTTCGGAGGGGCGACCTTCGACGTGGCCGGGATCCGCTCGGCTCTCGACGAGTTCGTGGAAGCGCCGACCCCGACTGCAGCGGTGGCGGCCGACAGATTCACCATCCGTCACAATCCCGAATTGGTCGTCGAGGCGTTCGTGCCCACCACCGCGGGGCCCCACCCGTGCCTGATCTGGTTCCACGGAGGCGGCTACCTGATCGGATCGGCGGCCATGGACGCGCCCCGCCTGCAACGCTGGGCCGCCCGATTCGGATGCGTGACCATCTCCGTGGAATACCGACTGGCACCCGAAAACCCCTATCCGGCCGCACACGATGACGCCATGGCCGCCTTGCAATGGGTGCGGAAGCCGGATGCCGCCCTGGACGTCGATCCTGACCGGATCGTCGTGGCCGGAGCGAGCGCAGGCGGGGGGTTGGCCGCGGCCGCGGTGCTGGCCGCCGGCGACCACGGTATTCCCCTCCTCGGTCAACTGCTCTTCTATCCGATGCTCGACGACCGTCAACAGACGACGTCCAGCAAGTGGGCGGCGGCGATCTGGCCGCCCGAGGCCAACCAGTTCGCATGGCGGTCCTACCTCGGAGTTCTCTACGGCGGAGAGGTGCCGGCCTACGCGGCTCCGTCCCGCCGCACCCACTTCGACGGCCTGCCTCCCACCCTCATGGTGGTCGGTGGTGCCGACGGGTTCGTCGATGAAGACCTCGATTACGCGGCACGACTCACCCGAGCCGGGGTTCCGACCGACCTCCGTGTCTACGCAGGGGCTCCTCACGGTTTCGACCTGATGGCGCCCGAGGCCCGGGTGACCAAGACCGTGGTGCGAGACGTCGAGGACTGGCTGGGCATGGTCCTCGATCAGGATCAGGATCAGAGCTAGGCGACGGCGTCGACGGCATCCGGACCACCCATGTACACGATGCGATTTGCCATGCGGTCGGCGACGGCCAACCCGTCGGAGCGAGCCGACCTCTATCGAACAGCCCTCGACATGTGCGAGTGGGCCGAGACGCGGGGCTGCCTCGGAGCCGTTCTCAGTCAGCACCATCGGGTTCCCGACGGCTATCTGCCCTCGCCGGTACCCATGGCCGCAGCCGTGGCCGGACGAACAACCTCGTTGCCCATCACGGTGGCTGCGCTTCTTCTCGCGTTCTACGAGCCCGTCAAGCTGGCCGAGGATCTTGCTGTCGTCGACCTCCTGAGCCGGGGGCGGGTTGGCTACGTGGTCGGGATCGGTTACCGCGACGAAGAGTTCGCCGCCTTTGGCGTCGAACGGCACAGACGGGCGCAGCTGGTCGAGCAACGCATCGGCTTCCTGCGGCGGCTGTGGGCCGGCGAATCGGTCGACATCGAGGGACGGTCGGCCACGATCACCCCTCTGCCCTTCACCACAGGAGGCCCGATGCTGGCCTATGGGGGAGGGACCGAGGTTGCGGCGCGGCGGGCCGGCCGCCTAGGGATGTTGTTCATCGCCGAGTCCCACGACGAGAGCCTCGAGAGGGCCTATCGGGATGAGGCTGCACGAGCGAACACAGCTCCGGTCGGTTGCATCATCCCGGCCCCCGACGTTCCCCTCACCGTGTTCGTCGCCGAGGACCCCGAACGCGCTTGGTCGGAGATCGGGGCATACCTGCTGGCCGACGCCATCGGCTACGGCGAGTGGAACGCACACCGATCAGGGACCGCTTCGGTCTCTTTCGCCACCTCGGTGGCCGCACTGTCGGCCGAGCGGGCTGCCTACCAGATCATCACGCCGGCAGACGCCCGGGCCTTGATCGAGGGTGGACATCCCCTGGCCTTGCAACCCTTGGTGGGAGGCTTGCCCCCCGACCTGGCGTGGCCCTACCTCGAGGTCGCGGCCCGAGTCGCCTCCCCGCGGTGAAAGGCCGGACGGCCGGCTGTCGGCAACGCTTCTCCTTGGCGTCGGTGACGACCCGACATCTCTTCTTCGCTCTGTTTTTCGCTCGGTGGCCCAGGACTACCGTCCTGTCATGGGAGTGAGCCAGTCGGAGCGAGGGCGCCGTGCTCGGATCCGAACTCTACGAGGGCTGGCAGTCGTCGATGTGGTCGACCAGACCCCAATCCAGAGCCGTCTCCGCCGTCACGGCCTGGCCGGACAGAGCCATCCACGCCGTCCGCGGCCCACCGATGCGCCGGGGCAGGCTCACCGTGCCGCCTGCCCCCGGGACGAGTCCCATCGACAGCTCAGGAAGGAGGAAGCGGGTGTCGGGTGCGGCCACCACCCGGCCGGCGAACGCGGTCAACTCGGCGCCGGCCCCCACACACGAACCGTGCACCCGCGCCGTGACCCGAGCAGCGCAGGCATCGATCGACCCGCCGGCGCTGCGGGTGATCCGGACCAGGTGGGCCGTCGACGGATCGGTGGCGGTGCCGAACTCATCGAGGTCGCCCCCGCTGCAGAAGTCCGGCCCGGCCCCGGCAAGAACGACCTCGGAGACCCCCGGATCGGCCACGACGATCCGCAGCGCGTCGACCAGCGCGTCGCGCATGGCCGCGTTGTAGGCGTTGCGAACCTCGGGTCGGTTGAGAGTGATGGCGATCCTTCCACCACTCCGGACAACCACCACGGGCAAGGGACTCGGGTGTCGTTGCCGATGAGCGACCCGTCCGGCCAGCCACGCCTTGTGGTCGGTACCGGCTTGCAGGGCGGCATAGGCCAGAGACTCGACGACCAGGCCCCCGGCCACGTCGAGGGTGGCCCCGAAGCGGAGAAGCTGGACGAGGACCAAGGCGGCGATGGGGTGGGCGGACACCGTTCCGGTGAGAAGAGCGGCCATGACCTCGACCCCTCCGGGACAGGCGACCCAGGGCGCCGGTGCATCCTCGTCCCCGCAGAGATACACGTCGAAGCCCACCGGATCGGGAAACCATCGGTCGGCAACGCCCACGGTCACCGCCGGAAGATGCCCGACCAGAGGTCGCAGACGGCGGGTCTGATCGACGTCGGTGATGGCCACGGTGATCGTCGGACGATCCCACGCCGGTCCGAGCTCGTCCCCCACCAGACCACCCCCGACCAGCGACACCAGGTCGTCTTCGTCCATCGGAGATATCGGGTCGCCCATCGTGCCCATGCTCCCACCGAAACGATCGGCACGAGGCGGATCAGATGACGTCGACGACCGAGCTCGGGGAGTGGACGGACGAGCAGTGGCGTCACGAATGGACCGGGTGGGCGCGGTCCGGACTCCTGGGCCTGAGTGGACACCACCAGGGCCCTCCGCTGTGGCCGGCCGCCGGATTGTTGCGTGGTCTGGAGGCGGTGGCCAACCGTCTCGTCGCCGCCTCGGCCCCGACGGCGCCCCGGTGTCGGCCCGATCCGAGCGAACTGCTGACCGGCCGGGCCGCGCTGATGGGTCTCACCCGCAATGGGCGAATGTCGCCCGGAGGCGGATGCCGGCTGTTGTCTGCCGCCGACGGGTGGGTGGCTGTGAGCTTGGTCCGTCCCGGCGATGCCGAGGTCGTCCCGGCCATCACCCACCAACAGCCAGGCCCCGACCCGTGGACCGACCTGGCCCGGGCGTCGGCCTCGCTCCCGGCCCACGACGTGGCTGACCGGGCCCAGCTGGTCGGCGTTCCCGCCGGGGTGCTCCCGGCCCAGTCCCCGACAGCGTGGACGGTCGATCCCGAGCAGACCCGGCATCCCCACGGGGCCCGCCCAGGGCGACCGATGAGCCGACCGCTGGTGGTGGATCTTTCAGCGCTGTGGGCGGGTCCCCTGTGCGCCAAACTGCTCGGTGACGCCGGAGCCCGGGTGATCAAGGTGGAGAGCCGGCAGCGGCCCGACGGCGCCCGTTTCGGGAACGCGGCCTTTTTCGACTGGCTCAACTCGGCCCACGAGAGCGTCGCCCTCGACTTTTCTGACCGCACCGATCTCGAGGTAGTCCGTGCTCTGGTCGCCCGCGCCGACGTGGTCATCGAGGCTTCCCGTCCGCGCGCCCTGAAGGCGCTGAGCATCGACGCCGAGCGGCAGGTGGCCGACCGACCGGGCAAGATCTGGCTCAGCATCACCGGATACGGGCGCCAGGGCCCGGCCGCCCATCGCGTCGGCTTCGGCGATGACGCCTCGGTCGCCGCTGGGCTGGTCGCTTACGACCGAGCTGGTGATCCTGTGTTCTGCGGCGACGCCGCCGCCGACCCGATCACCGGCCTCCAATCGGCTCGAGCGGTGATCGAGGGCCAGGCCCGTGGGGGAGGGATGATGATCGAGATGTCCATGGTCGACGCCGTGCGGTCGGTGTTACAACCGCTCCCCGCAGCGGGGCCGTCGGCGGCGGGGCCGGCTGTTCGCTGCGGTGCGTCCGGGGTGGACGGCTGGGCCGTCAGCGTCGGCGGTTCGCGCTTCGAAGTCCGACCGCCTGCGCTGCCGCCGCCGACCGCTCCGGCGCCGGCCTTCGGAGCCCACACCGCCGCGGTCGTGGCCGAACTGGCTCGGGGGGAGGCATGACAGACGAGGCCCGGCTGAATTCACTCGGTGGGGGATCCCCCTTCGTCGCCGCCACGTCCTTCGACCTGAGACAGGTCGGTTACGAACGGGCCGAGTACTCGTTGTCAGGCCTGGCTCATGCCTACGACCTGACCGACGGGGGCCTGGTCACGGTCGGCCAGGCCGATTTCACCACCCGCATCCTCATCTACCGTCCCGCCGACGCCGTCCTCTTCAACGGCACGGTGTGGGTCGAATGGCTCAACGTCAGCGGTGGCGTGGACGCCGCCCCGGGCTGGACCTTCGCCCACCGGGAGATCATCCGTCGGGGGGCGGCCTGGGTCGGCGTGTCCGCTCAACACATCGGGATCGAGGGCGGCACCAGCATCCTGGGCTTCACCAGTCCCGGCCTGGTCGGCTTCCACCCGAGTCGCTACGGGGCGCTGCACCATCCCGGTGACCGCTTCTCCTACGACATCTACACCCAGGCCTCGGAGGCCGTCCGTCACGCCGGCGGCACCATCCTCGAGGACCTGGTCATCGAGCGTGTCCTGGGCATGGGCGAGTCGCAGTCCGCCTTCCGCCTGACCACCTATGTGAACCTGATCGACCCGGTGGCTCGGGCCCTTGATGGCTTCCTCGTCCACGCCCGGGGCAAGAGCTCGGCTCCTCTCGATGACACCTCGGGCCCCCGGAGGGGGATGGAGGGCGACCCCGTCCGGTTCCGTGACGACCTGCGGGTGCCGGTCCTCTGCGTCGAGTCCGAGGGAGACATGGTCGTCCTCGACTACCGTGCCTCCCGTCAAGAGGACAGGGAGTACCTGGTGGTGTGGGAGATGGCCGGGACCTCGCACGCCGACGTCTACGCCTTCGTTGCCGGCCCTCTCGACTCCGGCCGCCTTCCGATCGAGGAGCTGGCCCGGGCCTCGTTGCCGGTCCGGACGGTCGTCGGCGTCCAGCTCGATCAACTGGTCAACGCCGGGCCCCAGCATCTCGTGGTGAAGGCCGCCCTCTGGCACCTCGATCGCTGGGTCGGCGTGGGTCTTCGACCTCCAGCTGGGGCGCGCCTCGAGATGGACGATGGCGACTTCGTCAGGGACGAGCACGGCAACGCCCGAGGAGGGATCCGGACCCCGCACGTCGACGTTCCCACCTCGGTGCTGTCCGGCCTGGGAAACAGAGGGCATCCGATCGCCCCTCTCTGTGGCCGGACGGTGCCCTTCGACGAGGCGACCCTCCGGAGCCTCTACCCCACGAAAGCGACCTACCTCGATGGGTTCGCCGCCGCCACCGAAGCCGCGGTCACCGCCGGCTTCGTGTTGGCCGACGACTCCGACGAGACGACCGCCATCGCCGCTCTCAACTCACCCGTGTGACCCACTCGCCCGGCTGTCGGCAACTACCGGAGTCGACCAGTCCGGCCGCGCCCAGCACGGGCCGACCCTAGGAGGTCATCCCGCCCAGGCCCACCAGACCCCGGGCCAGCTCGATCTCCCCCATGTGCCGCAGACCGTGCTGATAGATCCAGCATTCCGCGGCGTCGAGGAGGGTGATGCCCTCGGGGCCGGCCACCCGGGCGCTGTACGTGCTCGCCACCTGCGGGGGGAACGGTCGCCCCACCACAATCCGGTCCAGCTCGTCGGGGTCCAGCTTGTCCAGCCACTCCTCGGTGCGGATGAACACCGCCGACATGTACTCCTGGAAGGCCTCATAATCCCCGATGCGCTGATGGACCATCTCCTCCACCGTGCGGTGTTTGCCGTGATCGGCGATGGCCGGGCGGATCCGGGCCTCCCAGTCCTCGTCCCAAATGGGAGCGGCACCGGTCATCAGCATGAAGGAGGCGTCGATCATGTTGACGATATGGAAGAGGCTGAAGGCGATGGGGAGCACGCCCTCCCGTTCGAAATGATTGACCTGGTCGAGGTCCATGGTGGCCACCGCGTCGTCGTACAGCGAGTGCATGGCGTGCATCCGCCGCTGCAGTGAATCGAGCGCCATTTCGCCGGTCATGGTCCTCCTCGCCGGGAGCACCGCCCGGCTCGTGCTCACCGACGCGGTTGCGGCGACCGTAGAGAACGCTAAACACCTGGCAGTCAAAGTGTCAACTGTTGGCCGTGGGCGACGCCGACGAGAGCCGTGGCCAGGCCGAGGAGAGGAGCGCAACCAGTGGGAGCACGAGGTCGTCCGACTAGCCTTGGGCCGATATGACCTCTCCACCCCGGACTCCCGCCGCCTCGACCAGGTCTGATCGACCGACCGGGGCCTGGACCCCCACACCGGAGGCGGACAAGCCCGCGGCCACCGACGGTCGCCAGCTGCGGCGGGAGCGCAACCGGGAGGCGGTGGTCGAGGCCCTGCTCGACCTCTACGCCGAGGGAAACCTCCGGCCCAATGCCGAGGAGATCGCAGCCCGTTCCGGACTCTCGCCCCGGTCCCTCTTCCGCTACTTCGACGATGTGGACGATCTCATCCGTTCCGCCATCGACCGGCAACTGGAGCGGGCGCTTCCCCACGTGCCCATCGACGCAACTGTGGACGCGCCCCTCGCCATCCGGATCGAAGCCCTGATCGAGCAGAGATTCCGTCTTTTCGACGCGGTGGGAAACGCCGCCGCCGTCTCCCGCCTGCGGGCCCCGTTCGAACCGCTCTTCGCGTCCACCCTGGCCCGCAACCGGGAGTTCCTGCGTTCGCAGATGGCGGAGCTGTTCGCTCCCGAGCTGGCGAAGACGGGAACCGACTCGTCGGGCACCCTGGCCGCGGCGGACGTGATCACCTCGTTCGAATCGCGTCACCTCCTCATCGACGACCAGGGTCTGTCGCCGGCCAAAGCCAAGGCCGTGATGGCCGGGGCGCTCAGCGCCCTCCTCGGGCCCGGCGGCTGAGCCGAGCCTCGCACCGGAACCGGGTCTCTCCGTGAGGGGTGGTCCCATGGGTGGGTACTGGCCCGGCCCCTGGTCGTGTGAGGACGGCGGACCGGGGCGACCCCAGTGCCGCGCCGACGCTGATCCCCTCGGGCCGGGCGGCGGCACCATCGCCGAGGTGACCTCCCGGCTGGTCCCGGTGGCCACCATGGCCGTGACCCGCGACCCCGGCGAGCTCTATCTCCTGCGGCACACGGCCGGAGCCGATGCGGTGTCCTTCGTCGAGCGCATCGATCCGCTCACCCTCGACGAGACGGGGCGGTCGGTCGACCTTCCGGGCGGACCCACCTGGCCCGGCAGTCTGGCCGCGGACGCCAACGGGTCGCTGTACGTGGTGTTCGGCAACCATGCTCATCGCCTGAGGGACGATCTCTCGGTGCAGGCCAGCGTCAGGCTGCCCCGCGACCGCCCGTACAACGGCTTCGTGGTCATGCCCGACGGCCATCTGGTCACCAAGGACTTCGGCGGAGCCAGACCGGGCACGCCGGTGCCAGCCGACGAGCGCCAGGCCTGCGAGGTGGTGGTGCTCGAGCCGGAGGGCCTGGAGATCGTCGACCGCTGCAGCCTGTCCGAACCGTCCATCGCCCGGCTGTCGGCCCGCGGCGATGAGATCTACGTCGTCGGTGACACCAGCCTCCTCCGTGTGGTCTGGGACGGGCACCTCCGTCCCGACGGGGACTTCCGCGTCCCCTACCGGACCCTCGACGGGCAGAGCTACGGGTGGGATTGCGTGATCGCACTGGGCGCCGCCTGGTTCCTCGACAACGGGGAGGGCAGCGACCGCTACTCGGGAACCCTGCACGGTCACGGCACGGCCCGGACCCCTCTGCACCTGGTGCGCGTCGACCTGCGCACCGGAGCCGTGTCCATGGCCGAGGTGAGCAGCGAAGCCGGCGGGCTGGTCGCCAATCCGCCCCTTGTCGACCCACTGCGCTCGATCGCCGTCGGCTACGACAGCGGGAACGGCATCATGCACGCCTTCGACATCGACGGAAACGGCTCCCTGACCACCCGCTGGCAACGACACCAGGAGCACGGTGGCCACCTGCTGGCCTTCCCGGAGAGCGGGCAGCTGGTCACCGGGGACTTCGATGGTGAGCGGGGGCGCGACCAGGTGGTGATCCTCGACATCAACGACGGCCGGGAGCTCGCCCGGGCCGACACCGGAAGCCCCGTCCAGTCGGTTCTGTTCCCGACCCTCGGCTTCGACAGGGACGTCTACCTGTGCTCGTTCACCACCGTCAGCCGGGTCCCGCTGCGCCCGGGCTAACGCCAGGTCACCCCGTCACACGGCCACCGGTCGGGCCTCGGCCACCAGCTTGTCGTCGTCGGCCAGCAGGGCCTTGGCCAGCTGCCGGATCATCTCCTCCACCTCCGGGTGGGCCCCGGGGTCCCATCCTTCGAGCAGCTCGGTCATCGATTGGTGGCGAGCGGTGGCCAGGGACTCGATGGCGACGCGGCCGGCATCGGTCAGGACCAGGTGGCTGCCCGTTCCCTGGGTGACCGACTCGACCATGCCCGCCGCCACCAGCGAGCTCTCCGCGGCCTCGAGATGGGAGGGATCGATCTTGAGCCGGGCGCTCACCGCCTCGAGACTTTCACCTGGGTGGTCGGCCAACCGGTAGAGCAACCAACAGGCCCGCGGCTCGAGGTCGAGGCCGGCCCGGGTGGCCAGGGTCTCGTAGAGCTCGCCTCGGTTCTCCCGACTGGCCGCCCGTTCCAAGAGACGCTGGATCTCGCCCAGGGAGGTCCGAGGCTCGGGGAAACCGAGGTTTTCGGCCGGCTCGGAGGTGCGGATCGACTTGCGCAGCTCGATCTCCGGCAGCATCCAGCTGAGCAGGAAGGCCACGAAAGCGACGGGGACGGCCACTAGGAACACCGTCTGGATGGTGTGGGCGATGCCCTCGATCACTGCGCTCTGCACGACGGAAGGAAGGTGCCGAATGGCAACGGGGTTGTCGGCGTTGACGTTGAATCCGGCCGGCACCTTGGGCAGGTGCAGTGCACTGAGCACGTTGGTGATCAACAGGTTGGAGAAGATGGCCCCGAACACCGCGGTTCCGAAGGAGCCGCCGATCATGCGGAAGAAGGTCACTCCCGAGGTTGCCGTCCCCAGCTCCTCATAGGGGACCGCGTTCTGCACCGCCACCGTCAGTACCTGCAGGATCAGCCCGAGGCCGAAGCCGAACACGGCCATATAGATGGCGATGGTCCAGGCCCCGGTGTGCACACCGATCAACGACATGAGATAGAGCCCGATCGTCATCAATGCCGTCCCGACGACGGGAAAGACCTTGTAACGACCCCACCGACTGACCAGCTGACCGGACCCGATCGAGGCCACGAGCAACCCGACCATCATCGGGAACAGCCGCACACCCGATTCGACCGGACTGACCCCTTTCACCTCTTGGAAGAAGAGGGGCAGGAACGTCAGCGAACCGAACATGGCGAATCCAACGACGAAGCCGATGGCGCTCGCCGCGCTGAAGACCTTGTTGGCGAACAACGGCAAGGGGATGATCGGCTCGACGGCGCGGCTTTCGGCCCAGAGGAACAGGATGGTGCAGACCACACCGGTGACGGCCAGACTCACCATGAACGGCGATGTCCACGGATACGAAGTGCCACCCAGGCTGGTGAACAGCACCAGTGCGGTGGCCGCCACCGCGATCAGCGCCGTCCCGAGATAGTCGATGACCCGGTGGACCCGCGACAGCCCCCCGGGCAAGGCGAAGGTGGTCACGACGAGGGCGACGGCACCGACCGGGATGTTGATGTAGAAGATCCATCGCCAGCTGAGGTAGTCGACGAAGAAGCCACCGATGAGGGGACCGAGGAGCGAGGTCACCCCGAACATGGCCAGGAAAAGGCCCATGTACCGCCCCCGCTCCCGCGGCGAGACCACGTCACCGAGGATGGTCATCGCCCCGACCATCAGGCCCCCGCCACCCAGTCCCTGGACCGCCCGGAAGACGATCAGCTCGAACATCGAATGGCTGAGCCCGGTGAGGGCGGACCCGATGAGGAAGAGGACGATGGCGCCCTGAAAGAAGACCTTGCGCCCGTAGAGGTCGCCCAGCTTTCCCCACAGCGGAGTCGACACGGTCGAAGCCAGCAGGTAGGCGGTGACCACCCAGGTCAGGTGCGAGGCGCCGTGGAGGTCACCCACGATGGTGGGCAGAGCGGTGGCCACCACGTTCTGGTCCAGAGCGGCCAGGAACATGCCCAGCAAGAGAGCCCCGATGACGATCAGCACCCTGCGGTGGGAGAGAGCGACGGCGGGCTCGGATGGAGCCGGTGCCGGCGCCGGTGCCGTGGTGTCACTCATCTGGTCACCTCGACCCCCTCGTTCCTCACCGACCGCCATCACCGGCCTGCGACGCCGCCACATCCTACGGGGAGCGACTCAGTTCAAAGGCTGTCACGCCGATCCGGGGGCTTCGTGTCGCCCCGCTCCCGCAGCACGCGGACCAGCTGGGCCAGATCCGTGTGCTCGATCCGTGACGCAGCCCGCGGCGAGGCATGGCCGAGGGTCGACCCGAAGGGAAGGGCATCGACGAGGCCCCTTCCCACCCACCTTCGGACCAGTCGCAACTCCGTCGACCGATCGAGGGCCCGGGGGTCGACAACCCGGCCTCGCGACATGAGGGCGGCGTTGGTCAGTCGCCGCACCTCGGTCGGGTCGACATCGATGCCCGCCTCCTCCAGCTGGCCCACCAGATAGGAACCGGTGTTGTACCAGTCGCAGAAGCCGTGGACCACCGATGCCATCTGGCCCACGGCCCCATCGATGGCCAGGGCCAGAACCGGGCCCCCCTCGAGGCTCGACGCCGCCGCCGCGGCCACCAGGGCCAGCTGCAGGGCACCCATGGCGGCGCCGATCGAACGGGCCTGTCGCGAGGCGAGTTCCTGCACACCGGCGACGTCAGGGAGGGCGGCGGGATGCTCGAGCACCTGGCCTGACGCCCAGTCGAGAAGGCGGGGCGGGGCCGCCCGGACCTGGTCGCGCACCCGCCGGAGCCGGTCGGGGCCGGCGGTGAACACCTCTCGGCCTACCCGCCCGAATGCCGCCTCCAGCTGAGTGGCCGCCTCGGCGGGGAGTCCCTCGGGACGCAGGAGCGAGCGGAATGCCGGGGTGAAGGTGGCACGAGCCCGGGCCAACCGGGACGCCGCCCGACCTCGCGGAGGCGTGTCCGGACCACCGGTTCCCGGCTCCGGCGCTCCCTCGATCACCCGCCGAGTCTGATGACTGGGTGCTCGCTCTGCAAGAGCGCGTGGCCACACGTTCTCCCGACCGAACCGGCCTACCATCGGATGACGCGCCACGGGCCAGACACCAGGTCGGCGGCGGGAACCGCCAGCAGATGCGGGCAGAGGGGACCAACCGGGGAGCTGACATGGCCTTGGACATCGGGCGCAAGCGGTTGGCCAAGGAGGTCGTGGCGGCGCGACACCGGGGCCGGCCCACGCCGTCGGTGGTCATCGTGGGTGGGGGTCTGTCCGGGTTGGCCATGGCCATCCAACTGGTCCGGTCCGGTGTCCGCACCTTCACCATCGTCGAGCAGTCCGACGGAGTGGGTGGCACCTGGCGGGACAACACCTACCCGGGAAGCGGGTGCGACGTGCCCTCGCATCTCTACTCTTTCTCCTTCGCGTCGAAATCGGACTGGTCCCGGCGGTTCGCCGAGCAGCCCGAGATCCTCGCCTACGCGGAAGACTGCGTCCAGCGGTTCCGGCTCGGGTCGCACCTGCGCCTGGGCACCACCGTCGGGAGCGCCACATTCGACGAAGCCAGCCGACAATGGCGTCTGGCCCTGATCTCTTCCGAGGGTGAGGAGACGATCGACGCTGACACCGTCATCTTCGCCTGCGGGCAGCTCAACCGACCTCACATCCCCGATCTGCCGGGCCTCGCCGAGTTCGCCGGACCGACCTGGCACTCGGCCCGCTGGAACCACCAACGCCCGTTGTCCGGCAAGCGGGTGGCCGTGGTCGGCAACGGAGCCAGCGCCATCCAGTTCGTCCCTCCGGTGGCCGACGAAGCGGCCGAGATCACCATCTATCAGCGCAGCCCCAATTACGTGGCCCCCAAGAAGGACCGCGCCTACACGAGGTCGACGAGATGGCTGTTCGAAAACGTGCGAGCTGTCGAGCTGGCCTACCGGTGGTGGATCTACTGGGGGCTCGAGTCGCGCTGGTTCTGGTTCCGCAAGGACAGCTGGGCCGGACGCAAGCTCGGGGAGCTGTTCGTCAAGTCGGTGCGCGAGCATGTGGTCGGGCCGCGCCTGCCTGAGGCGTCTGTCGTCCCTGACTACCCTCTCGGCTGCAAGCGGATCCTCATCTCCAACAACTGGTATGCCACCCTGGCCCGACCGAATGTCACGGTGGTCGGCCAGGCCATCGACCGGATCGAGCCCGACGCCGTCGTCACCACCGACGGGCGGCGGCGTCCGGCCGATGTGCTGATCTTCGGGACGGGCTTCTCGACCACCGACTTCCTCGCCCCTATTCCGGTGGCCGGCGTGGGCGGGCGCACCCTGGCCCAGGAGTGGGGAGCCGGTGCCCATGCCTACCTGGGCACCGCGGTACCCGGCTTTCCCAACTGCTACCTGTTGTACGGCCCCAATACCAACCTCGGCCACAACTCGATCCTGTTCATGGTCGAACGGCAGATCAACCTCATCCTGCAGGCCATGGCCGTCCAGACTCGGGCCGCCGCCGGCCCCGCGCCCTTGGTGGGCGTGGACGCCGAGGCCTACGAGCGGGACGACCAGCGCACCCAACGACTGGTGAGCACGACGGCCTGGGTGGCCAACTGCACGAGCTGGTACAAGGCGGCGTCGGGCCGGGTGACCAACAACTGGCCGACCTGGACGGTCCGTTACTGGTACGACACCTTGCACCTGCGACCCTCCGATGTCGGGCTCATCGATCACCAGCCGCTCGACGAACCGACAGCATTGGCCGGCGGGGGTGCCGGAGGTCGCTGACGTCACAGCCATCCCGACCGGAACTGCACTCCATCCCGTCCCATCGCGGCCGGCCCGTCGCAGCCCGGGCGACGGGGCGATTACGAACCGATGTGGTCGGCGGGGACGGTACCCAGCCGTCCGGCCTGGTAGTCCTCGAACGCCTGGGCCACCTCGTCCCGGGTGTTCATCACGAACGGACCGTAGGCGTACACCGGCTCGCCAATGGGTTGGCCCCCCAGGATCAGGACATCCAGGTTGGGGGTGCGTGACTCCTGCTGGGCGTCGGCGCTGATGGTCAGGAAGCCGCCGTCACCGAAGACGGCCAGCTGACCGGTGCGGACGGGGCGGCCGTCCTCGCCGACCGTGCCGCTGCCACCCAGGACGTAGACCAGGGCGTTGAAATCGGGCGGCAACGGGACGTCGGTGCTGGCCCCCGGCGACAGGGTGGCATGCACCATGGTCATCGGTGAGTGGGTGGCACCCGGCCCGTCGTAGCCACCCAGGTCGCCGGCGATGAGCCGGAACAGAGCCCCGCCGTCGTGCGATGACAGCAGCACCACCTTCGAGGATCCGATGTCCTGATAACGCGGAGGGATCATCTTGTCGGCCTTCCGCAGGTTCACCCACAGCTGGATCCCATGGAACAAGCCGCCCGACACCACCAGCTCCTCGGGCGGTGCCTCGATATGGAGGATCCCTCCTCCCGCGGTCATCCACTGGGTGTCGCCGTTGGTGATCAGCCCTCCCCCGCCGATCGAGTCCTGATGCTGGAACGTCCCATCGATTATGTAGGTCACCGTCTCGAAGCCCCGGTGGGGATGCCACGGTGTCCCCTTGGGCTCGCCCGGCCCGTACTCCACCTCACCCATCTGATCCATGTGGACGAAGGGGTCGAGGTAGCGCCGGTCGACTCCGGCGAAGGCCCGGCGGACGGGGAACCCCTCGCCCTCGAGCGCCGCCGGTGCATCGGTCACCGACACCACTGGCCGTGCGAAGGCTGCGGCCCGGTCAACCTTCTCGACCCTGGGAAGAGCCAGTACATCGTCCACTGTGACTGCCGGCATCACCGACCTCCCGTTCTGTCGTCAGAGCGTCGGCTCAGGCCTGGATGCCCAGCTGACCCTCACTCTCTGTGCAACAATAGTTGTGTTCGCAACATTCCTCAGAGCGACGCTCCCGGCGCCACTCGTCTCACCAACACAGGCGTCCAAGGTTCAGCTTGCCATCAGTTGTGCCGAAAAACATCAGTGACCCAGTACGCTTGGCCAACGAGGAAAGTCAGGAGATAGCAGGTGATCCGGCCACGCGGCGGCACGGCCCGCCGACGCGACGACCAAGACCAACCGACGAGTTCCTCCGCCGCGGTAATCGGAGGACAGCTTCGGGATGCCCGCGAAGAGCGTGGCCTGGACCTTTTGGCCGTGCACGACCGGCTGAGCCGCCCGATCACCTTGCTCGAGGCCCTGGAGAACGGCGACCTGGCCGCGCTTCCGGATCAGGCCCAGGCCCTCTCGACCCTGCGACGCTACGCCGCCTTCCTCGGTCTCGACGGCGACGCCTTGGCCCTCCAGATGCTCGACGCGTGGTCAGCTTCGCCTTCGAGCAACGGGGGGGCCCGCAACGGTGCGTTGACCAATGTGGTGACCGCGGTGACCACTGGACCCGACCATCTGCGGGCATTCACCCAGACCGGGGAGGTGCCCAAGGTCGGCGCCGGATCGTCGATGGGCAACGGTGGCTCGGGAGCCTACGGCTACGGGGTGCGCACCGGGCCTCCCACCGGAACCTTCCCGGTGGTCCCCCGCCAGGACATCCGGCACAGCAAGCGGGCTGTGGCCAGGGCCCGGCGGCGGCTGCGGGCGCCCACCTCGTTGAAAGTGGTCACCTGGGTGGCGGCGCTGTTGGTGCTGGCCGTGGCCCTCGGGTTCGGCATCCAGCACTGGCGGCCCCAGTGGCTGGCCCGGTCGCACATCCTCCGAGTCGCCGGGCCCCACCCGGGCACGGTGCCCCCGGGGTCGACTACGAGAACAACAGGCGCCCCCCACCAGGCCTCCGTGGTCGTACCCACCTCGGCCAGTGAGCAGAGCTCTTCCTACACGGTCGCCTCACGACACTTCGATGTGACCCTCCTGACCTCGGGCAAGTGCTGGGTCCAGGTCACCAGCTCGAGCTCGATCACTCCCCTGGTGGTGGGGGTCCAACCACCGGGCAAGTCGCTGAGCTTCCCGGCCACCGGGACCATGACGGTGGAGGTGGGGGCGTCGGCGGTCATCGTGGCCGTGACCGTCGACGGAAAGCCTGCGTTCTTCAACTCGCCCCACTCCACTCCCTACACCTACCAATTCGTGGCCGCATCGGGTTCGTAGCCCGGACGGGCGGAGTCGGCGATCCGACGATTGCGCTCTACGGTTCAGCGACCGGGAACGTCGTCGCCCCGCTGGCCGCCAGCTCTGCATCCAGTTGTGCATCGACCCGGGCGGTCTTGCGCTCCTCGAAGCGGATCCACTGCACGAACACGGGGATCAGAGCCAGGAACGTGAAGAGCTCGGCACCGACCCACAGGATGCCGGCCCCCGCGTGGGTGCTGCTCAGGGTGTACATCGACGCCGCCGGTCGGGAGGTGTTGAGAAGGGCCAGGGCGAGGAACGACTCCAGCGGCACCCCGATCAACAGGTTGGCCATGCGGACCCCGTGGCTCATCTGCCAGTGGGGAATGGGGTCGAGGCCGACGATCGGCCACCAGAACAGCGTCGAGCCGAACAGGAAGACAAGATTGATCACGTCCATCATCCACATGTGGTTCATGGCGTAGCCGAGGACGAACGTCAAGAAGAAGGCGAACATCGAGAAGTAATAGAGGATCCACACCGGAATCGGGTGGGTCAGAACCTTGAACGGACCCGAGTTGAGAACGGCGAGGAGCCGGACCTTGCCGGCCCGACTCGATGTCTGCAGGGCCAACGTCATGGGCGCCCCCATGGCCAGCAGGGGAGGCCCGATGACCATCAGCAACAGGTGTTGGATCACGTGGGCCTGGAAGTAGTCCATGGTGAAGCTGGCCACCGGCGACTGCAGGGCGATCACGATGGCGACCAGCCCGGACATGAAGGCAGCCGTCCTCTTCCCGCTCCAGTGTCGGCCCCGGGAGGAGAGAGCCCACTGTGCTCGCACGTACCACACCGCGGTGGCGGTGGCGGCGACCAGGATCAGGACGGCGAACGGGCTGAACTCCCACCGGGTGGTGGCGTTGTGCAGGTTGAAGGCCACCCGGCTCATCCCATTCATGTCGGGCACGCCAACAGATTACCGATCGGCACGGCAGCCTCCCATTCGGGCGTCCGGCACCGTCGGGGCGCTCCCTCCGCGGTGGGTCACGCCCCGGCCACGGCCGGACTGGTGATCAGGAGAGGTGGTCCCGTGGGGTCCGGGACCATGGCGATGGCTCAAAACTCAGGCCGGGGGGGCGGTCCCGGGCTAACACTCCTGCTGGTTGTGATCCTGTTGGTGGCTGCTGTGTGGTTGCTCGATTCGATCAGCACCTTTGCCCCCCGCCGACAACTTGCCCTGAGCACCGTCGGGCCCGGGATCGCTGCGAGCAACCAAGTGGAGGCGACATCCGAGGATGTTGCGCCCGTGGTTGGCGCCCCGCCTTGAGATCTCGTGCCACATCGCCATGTGCATCACGATGGCCTACATGCTCGTGCTGATGGTCTGAGCCATGGCCAACTCCGATTAATTCCCCAATTCCCCAATTTCGACAAGGACGGCCCCGATGACGACAGCGATCAGTGCCTGTGAGAATCCAATGTGCGGCTGCACCTCCTGTAGCTGCACGAACTGCCGATGTGGCACCGCCCGACTTGGCGATCTGGAAGGGCTGGTGATGGACGTGGTGTGGGAGCGGTCCCGGGATGAGCCGACAGTGAGGGACGTCGGTCGGTCCTTCCCCGACCTGGCCTACACAACGGTGGCCACGATGCTGGATCGTCTGGTCGAGAAGGGAGTGGCGCGCTGCAGGATGGACGGACGGACAAGGCGCTTCTCCGCCCACGGCTCACGAGCTGACTACACCGCGATGTACATGTACGACGCCCTGCGCAAGACGGGTGAACCGTCGGCCGCGCTCGCTCGATTCGCCGAGACCGTGACTCCAGCCGAGGCCAAGGCCCTTGGCGTTGCCCTCCAGCGACGGGGACGAACGAGGACGACCCGCTGAACAGAGCCCGCATGGGTCACGCGACCACCCGAGCGATCTCGCCGGTTTCCACGTCGTAGCGCCACCCTTCCACCTGCACATCGGGCGACAAGAGCTTGCAGGCCCGCACGGCATCGACGTCGTCCCGGAGTGAGGCGTCCGGGTCGGGCATGGCCAGAAAGTCGCATTCCTCGGCGCCGACCACCCCCTCGGCGGCCAGCTCCGACCTGATCTGGGAATTGTCGCGAAAGGCAAGAGCGCAGTCGGTGTGCTGCATCACCGCGATGAACCGCACCCCGAGGAACCGGGTGGCCAGGACCAGGGATCGGAGGACGTCGGGGGTCACCCGCCCCCCGGCATTGCGCAGGATCTTGGCATCTCCTGGCCGGAGGCCCAGCATGGCGAGAGGCTCGATCCTGCTGTCCATACAGGTGACCAGGGCCAACTCCTTGGCGGCCCGGGCGGGAATGCCGGCCAACTCGAAGCCGGAGGCGTAGCCATGATTGTCACCGAGCAGGTCGTCGAACACCACAGAGAGCATGGCAGAAGCTCCCCGTCAGGCCGTGGGCATCAGCGAACCCGTCGGTGGGTAAGAGCCCGGGTCCGGGTGGATCGGGATCCCGAGCCGGTGTGTGGCTTGCCGGTGGGTACCGTCCCGGCCTGGGCTGCAGCCATGACCAGGGACGAGGAGCTCGAGAGCGCGGGCAGGTCCCCGATGCACGTTCCGCCATCGTTGTTGCTGTTGGTGCCGTCGGGACAGGTGGTGTCGTTGAAGATGGCACCGGACAGATCGGTGTCGGTGAAGTCGACCCCGATGAGGTTGGCGAAGCTCAGGTTGGCGCCGGACAGGTTGGCGCCGGTGAAATCGTCGTTGGTCAAGGTGGCATAGTTGAAGAGCACCCCGGCGAGATCGTCACCGGCGAAGCTGTCACCGGTCAGGGTGTCGTAGTTGAGGTCGGTGCTGGTCAGGTCGGTTCCGCCGAGATCGGCACCGGTGATGGTGGAGCCGGGCCCGATCAGGTAACCGTTGTCAAGGGCCCACCCCGTGGGCAGTGCCGCCGGGGTGCCGGTGATCCCGCCGGAGGTGATCCCGTTGAGGTTGGCCCCGGAAAGCTCGGCCCCGGAAAGATCGGCCCCGGTGAGGTTGGCGAAGCTCAGGTTGGCGCCGGAAAGGTTGGCGCCGGTGAAATCGTCGTTGGTCAAGGTGGCGTAGTTGAAGAGCACCCCGGCGAGATCGTCACCGGCGAAGCTGTCACCGGTCAGGGTGTCGTAGTTGAGGTCGGTGCTGGTCAGGTCGGTTCCGCCGAGATCGGCACCGGTGATGGTGGAGCCGGGCCCGATCAGGTAACCGTTGTCAAGGGCCCACCCCGTGGGCAGTGCCGCCGGGGTGCCGGTGATCCCGCCGGAGGTGATCCCGTTGAGGTTGGCCCCGGAAAGCTCGGCCCCGGAAAGGTCGGCCCCGGTGAGGATGGCGAAGCTCAGGTCGGCCCCGTCGACGTCGGCACCGGTGAGGTCGGCCCCGGTGAAGTTGCCGTAGAGAACGGAGTCTCCGCTGAGATCGATCCCCGACAGCTCGCAGCCGGCCACATTGGTGTAGGGCGCAGGGAGGCAGGAACTGGCAAAGGGGGTGGCCGCCGATGGCGATCCTGTACCCGCCCAGTTGGAGGCCGTCACCGTGAACGAGTAATCGGTCCCATCGGCGAGGCCGGGAACGTTGCACGAGGTGGTGGTGGCCGTGCAGGTACCGCCCCCGGGACTCTCGGTCACCTGGTAGCCGGTGATTGCCCCGCCCCCGTCGTCAGCCGGCGGAGTCCAGCTCACCGTGGCCGATTCGTACCCCGGGGCGAATGTGAGATCGGTCGGCGCGCCGGGCACCGTGGCGGGAACCGCCGGGGCCGAAGCAACCGACGGGGCTCCTGGGCCCGCTGAGTTGGTGGCCGTCACGGTGAAGGTGTAGGGGTCGCCGTTGGCCAGACCGGAGACGGCGCACGAGGTCGTCGTCGAGGCGCAGGTCGCACCTCCCGGGCTGGCGGTGACCAGATAGCCGGTCACCGGGCTGCCGCCGTCATTGGTGGGCGCGGTCCAGGTCACGACGGCAGAGGTGTCTCCCGGTGCGCCGGTGACACCCGTGGGCGCAGCCGGAACCGTCGCCGGGGTTGTCGATGCCGTACCAGCCGGTCCGGTGCCGTAGCGGTTGACGGCCACAACGAGGAACGTGGTGGAGGTCCCATTGGCCAAGCCGGTGACGACGCACGAGTTGCTCGACGTCACGCACCTCTGGCCCCCGGGGTCGGCCGTGACCCGGTAGCTGGTCACGACGCTGCCGCCATCGCTCGCCGACGTCCAGGCGACGGCGGCCGACGCGTTACCCGGTGTGGCCGTGACCACTGGCGGTGCACCGGGAAGACCGACGACAGCATCGACGGTGTGGGAGTAGCGGCCCCTCCCGAGTGCGTTGACCGCCCGCACCCGGAACTGGTAGGTCTTTCCGTTCTTCAGCGGCCACACCGTACAGGTGGTCGCGAGCGGGTGACAGTCGAGGGCGGCAACTCCGAGAGTTCCGCCCACGATGTAGCCGGTGATCGGGCTTCCCCCGTCGCTGGCGGGGGCCTGCCAGGAGATCACCAGCTGCCCGTTCCCCGATATCGCCGCCAAATTGGTCGGGGCCCCGGGAAGGAAGCTCGACGTCCGTGCTCCCGCGACCCCCTCGGTGGCCAGCGTGACCGTCGTCAGGCCGACGACAATGCACGCGCACATCACGATCCGAGTCGACACTCGCCCCATTGTCTGTAGCCCCTTTCGTCATCGCAGGGGTGCTGTGCTCACACCATGCGACGCCCACTGCCCCTCTAGCCTGACTAACACCAACCGGAACCGCGAAGCAATATGCAAATGGTCTGGTTTCCGCGAATAACCTCGAACCGCCACGCAAAGTAGTTGGGCCGCCACCGAAAGAACGGATGCAGGCCGGTCTGTGCCTCGGTGGTCGCCCGTCGCAGTCACAACTCGAAACCTCGGCCGCGGTGTTAGCCTCCCTCGGACCGACGCCCGAAGGAGAGATCGTGACCCCTCAGGGCGACAGTCAGAGCCCCGCTCAGAGTCCCGCTCCCCAACACGCCGGCGGAGGGCTCGGTGGTGGCCGTCGTGAGCCGGTATTGCTGGGAATCACCACGCCGGTGGTGAGCATGCTGCCCGGTGCGCACGCCGGGTGGGAGGTGGATGCCTCCATCGAGGATGTGGTCGCCATCGCCGAGACCGCCGACCGGCTGGGCTACCACCACCTGACCTGCAGCGAGCACGTGATCGTCCCCACCGAGGTGGCCCTGGTCAGAGGGAGCCGCTACTGGGATCCACTGGCCACCTTTGGCTACCTGGCCGCGTTGACCACCCGGATCCGTTTCGCCACCAATGTTCTCGTCCTCGGATATCACCACCCACTCGAGATCGCCAAGCGCTACGGCACCCTCGATCAGATCTCGAACGGCCGGCTGATCCTCGGACTCGGGGTCGGATCCCTGCACGAGGAGTTCGATCTTCTCGGCGTCCCCTTCCATGATCGGGGCCAGCGCGCCGATGATGCGCTCTCCGCCCTGCGGACCTCTCTGTCCACGACAACCCCTGAGTACTCGGGCTCGTTCTACCGGTATGCGGGAGTGGCTCTGGACCCGTGCGCCTTGCAGCGGGCCGTCCCCCTGTGGATCGGTGGCCGCACTGCCCGCTCCCTGCGCCGTGCCGTCGAGCTCGGGGATGGCTGGGTGCCGTTCGGGATCAGGGCGGCCGACGTGGCCACCATGCTCGCCGCGGCTCGAGCCACGGCGGCGTGGGACGCCCGCACCCGCTCGCTCGAGGTGGTGCTGCGGAATGGCCGGCCGGCCGATCCCCTCGACGATCCCGACGGTGCCCGCTCGATGGTCGACAAGCTGATCGGGGCCGGGGCCACCGGCATGCAGTTGACCTTCGTCCATCAGTCCCTCGCCCATTACCTCGAGCAGCTCGAGGCCATGGCCGGGCTTCTGGGGGCCCGATGAACCGGGTCAAGGTCGGGTTCTTTTCGATCTCCCACCATTCCGAGACCGGCGACGACCGCTCCTACCTCCGGTGGCACCAACTGGACCACATGCCCGAGCAGTACCTGCTCCCCGGGCTCGTGCTCGGCCAGCGTTGGGCGTCCACCCCGGCGTGCCGGGCGGTGCGGGTCGCCGAGGTCGGCGAGTGGTCGAAAGTCGAGCACGTCGTCTGCTACCTGATGGGGAACCCGGTCGACGAGACGATCGACGAGTTCCTCAACCTGGGGCGCCATCTCGCCGAACTGGGTCGCTTCGACGTCGGCCTGCCCTCCCAGTACCGCGGAGCTCTCCGGCTGCTCGAGGCCCGGGCCGCCCCCCGCGTCCTGATAGCCGATGAGGTGGTGCCCTTCCGGCCCCACCGGGGGATCTACCTGATCGTCGAGGAGATCGCCGACCCCTCGGGACAGGACGCCTTCCTCCAGCGCTTGCACACAGAGATTCTCCCGGAGCTGGTGGCGGTGCCCGGCGTGGCCGGCGCATGGACCTTCTCGACCACGCCGGTCATCCGCAGGGCGATGTTCACCGACGGCAGCTTCCGGATGACCCTCTGTTACCTCGACGACGATCCGGCCGCCGTCGGGGAGAGGCTGGCCCCACTGGTCGAGGGGATCTGGGCGGCTGCGCCTTCGGTGCCAAGGCTGGCCGCTCCCTTCGAGTCCTTGGTGTCTTGGGACTGGGAGCGATTCGGCCCCCCGGGCTGACCAACGGTAGTCTGCCCTCAGCGACGGGGCGTCGAGCCCCGGCGCCCGGGAGGCGATCGGATTGGCAACTGGGGGAAGTGATCGGCTCCGGACGGGTCGGCCTTACGTGGTGGTGTCGGCCGACGCCCACGCTGCGCCCACCGACCTCGACGAGTTCATCAGCTATGTCGATCCGGACCACCGTGAGGCGGTTTTGAGCTTCGGCGACCTCTCTTCGGTGGCCATTCCCATGTTCGGAGGCGTGGACCCCGGGGAGGTCGATGACTCGGATGCGGTCCGGGCGGTGGCCACCCGCCGGCTGGCCGGCATGGGTGTCGACACCGCCGCGGCCGCCGACTGGTTGACCAACTACAGCGCCGAGTGGGTCTTCGCTGCGGACGCCGATGGCCGCCGGCTGGCCGTGCTCGAAGATCAGGGCATCCACGCCGAGGTGGTGTTCCCCGGCCCGGTGCTGACTGGTGGCATATCCCCGGCCATGTATCTCGGTGGCCACTCCGACAAGAACCTCGATGTGGTGTGGCCCACGCTCCACGCCTACAACCGCTGGCTGGCCGACTTCTGCGCCGCTGCACCGGGACGCCGGACGGGTTGCATCCCCATCGATCTCCACGACATGGACCGGGCCATCGAGGAGATCGCCTGGGCCCACGACCACGGGCTGTCCGGGGGAGTCATGCTGCCGGCCATGTCGCTGCGATCGGGACTCCCCGGTTACGCCGACGAGTACTACGAGCCTTTGTGGAGCGCGTGCGAGGATCACGGTCTGGTGATCAACCTGCATACCGGGGCCTCCGGCACCGCCACCGACGCCAAGCAGCTCTACGACGCCAAGCACGGCGGCTTCTTGGGTCTCTACGAAGTCTTCGTGTTCACCCGGCGTCCCCTGTGGTTCATGATCTTCGGCGGAGTGTTCGACCGCCATCCGAACCTCAAGGTCGTGGTCACCGAGAACGGTGTCCAATGGCTGCCCTCGCTGGTCCGCGACATGGAGTCGTTCTTCGACACCCACGGCGGGGCACCGGTCCGCTCGTACCTGCAGATGCGCCCGGCGGACTACTTCGACCGGCACGTGTACCTGGGCGGGTCTTTGATGAAGCGCCAAGAGGCCGAGATGCGCGAGGAGATCGGGATCGACCGCTTGATGTGGGGATCGGATTATCCCCACCTCGAAGGGGCCGCTCCGGTCCACCGGCAGATCCTGCGCCACGTCTTCGGGGGCATGCCCGAAGAGGACATCCGGCGGATGGTCGGGCTCAATGCCGCCGGTGTCTTCGGTTTCGACGTCGACCTGCTCCAGGAGGTCGCCGACCGGGTCGGGCCGACGGTGGCCGACCTGTCGACCACCATCTCGCTGGACGAGATCCCCAAGACGTTCAGCTGGAGCCTCGCCCGACCGGTGCCTCTGGCCTCGGCGGCCGCCACGACGCCCTGAGCGGCTCCTTTCGCCTGAGCGGTGGCATTCAGATCGGGCGGTGGCCCTCAGGTGGCACTGCCCTTCCGTTCATTCCGCTCGTGCAGCTTGCGCAACGACCTGGCCACGTGAGCCTCGATGAGTGAGTCGTTGTCCTTGGAGATGAACCGGTGGACCCGCTTCTCGAGCAGGGCCCGCATCACCGGGTTGAATGCCTCGTAGGTCTCCCGGAAATGGACTCGGGTGTTTCCGTCACCAAGGTCCTCGAGCCGGGTCCAACCCGAGGCCCACGACCACAAAGGTTTGCCGACGGCGTCGTAACGCCACGAAACCGGCGGAACCGCCTCGGTGATCCACTCCCACGACTGCCCGCGGCCCTTGGACAGGAGATAGGGGGGAACGGGGAAGGTGCAGTGCCTGACGAGGCCGTTCCCATTCTCGTCCCCAGGATGATAGATCTCGATGCTCACCGTGTCCGTGTTGAACCCGGACCGCATGGGCGCCCAGAAGACACTCCACACCTCGTCGGGTGTCCCTTCGACGACGAAATCGAATCGGTGATCTTGCACGGCTCCTCCTGGATTCGTCACTGATGACTCTTCGATTCTGGCCGGTCTCCGCCGCCTACGGCGACAGTGCCGATGGCGGCGCCTTCTGCCTCTCGCCTTTCAGCTCACGGGTGAGTCGCCTCCCTGGCGGTTCAGGAGACGCTCGGCCGCACCCCCGAGGAACTCGGCCATCGCCACGTCGTTCAGAGGCAGGGCCCGGGCCGCGGTCAGAGCCCGCTCCAGGGGAAGGAAGGGGTGGTCTGAGGCAAACAGAACCCGACCGAGGCCCCGACGCGATCCCATGAACGCGACCAGAGAAGGGTGCATGTACTTGGCCAGGTAGGCCGAGTTCGACAGGTAGAGGTTGGGCCATTTGAGCATGTACTCGATGAGCAGCTCTTCGTACGGGTGGCCCATATGGGCACCAATGACCACCAGATCGGGGAAATCGATCAGGACGTCCTCGAGCAGAACCGGGTCCTGACAGCGAGACCGGACCCGCGGACCCGGAATGCCGATGTTGATCGAAACAGGAATGGCGAGCTCTTCGCAGGCGGCGTAGATGGGGTAGTAGAGAGCGTGATTGAGGGGATATTGGTGCACCAGGGGGGTCACCCTCACCACGTCGAGTGTCCCATCCGATACCCGAGTCCGGATGGCGGTGCTTTGGCGCTGTGGTTTCTCCGGCCGATCGACAGTGCCCGCCAAGGCAAAGCGGTCCCGGTGCTCGGCCACCAGTGCCAGCGTCTCCTCCTCCACCGAGGTGAGCGTTCCGGTGAGGACGGCCCGGTCGACCCCGAGCCGGTCCATCTCGCCGAGCAGGTCGGAGGTGGTCATGCCGCCCCGTATCTCACTGCCGAAGAAGCCCTCGATGCCCCCATACCCGCTCTGGGCCAAGAACTTCTCCGCCGCCTTGCTGGAGATGGCATTCACCCAGAGATCGATGACCATGTGAGGCGCTCCTGGTCCTGGTCCGGCTCGAGGAGAGGGATCCTCCCGCTCCCCGAGCCCAGTTTCGGAATCCGCACACCTCGGCCGTGGAGGAAGCCGGCGCCGGATCGGTCGCTGGCGACTCTAGTGATCCCGCGACGGCAACGCCCGGTGACGCCCCCGGCCTCGGGCGATTCCGACGCCACGCCGGTGGTGAGGCTAGTTTCGTCCTGGTGCCGCACCTGCGCCGTTCGGAGAATGTCATGACTGCGTGGTGGCGACATGGTTGACGGCGGGGTAACCGCCGTCTCGGCGCCTTTCTTCGACGTCGTGTTCCGACAGCGTGCCTCTCGTGAATTCACCGATGAAACGGTGGACGAGCAGCTCATCGACCTGTGCCTCCGTGCTGCGACCCACGCTCCCAGCGCCGAGAACCTGCAGCCTTGGCTCTTCGTCGTCGTCCGCGAGGCCCGACTTCGGGAGAGCATCGCGGACCTGACCCGACGAGCCTGGCGGGGCGGCGGGCGGGCACACTCGGAGGGACGTCTGTCGGACCACCTCTTGCGTGATGTCGCCCGCGGCGCCGAGGGCGGGATCGGCTCGGCCCCTGTCATCGTGGTGGTATGCGGTGACTCGGAGATCGGCATCGAATCGACCCTTCCGTCGTCGGTCTACCCGGCTGTACAGAATCTCCTCTTGTCGGCGACGGCACTCGGTCTCGGCTCGGCCATGACCACACTGGCGACTCTGTTTGCCGACGAGCTTCAGCAACTCCTCGGGCTTCCTGCATCAGTCCTGCCGATGGCCGTGGTCCCCATTGGCTGGCCCGGCCGCCGCCTCGGAGCGCCTCGGAGGCTGCCGCTGAGCATGCGGGCCCACCGCGACAGTTATGGAGTTCCCTGGTGAGCCCACCGGCAGGAGGCAACGAGACACGCCCGGGTGTCTCGTTCAACTGGATCGGCCTCGCCGTGACCGACCTCGCCCGCAGCCGCCGCTTCTACGAGGAGCTCCTGGGGTTCACCTACGAGCGTGAGCTGACCCCACCTGACGAAGGCACTTCTCGTCTGTGCCGGGTGGAATCACCGGCCAACCTCACCGCCGTCTACCTGAAGCTGGACGGGTTCGTGCTCGAGCTCTTGCATTTCGATCGACAGGGCAACCCACCGGGACGGACCCATCCCATGAACGAGCCCGGCTTGACCCACCTGTCAGTGAACGTCTCCGACCTTCGGTCGCTGCTGGCTCGGGTCCCCGAGTACGGAGGCGAGGTCCTGGCCGACACCGATCTCAGTGTGGCCATCTGCATCCGCGATCCGGACGGCCAGCTCATCGAGCTCTTGGCTGGATAGATCGTCCGGCCTCCACGCAGAACGACCCGTCGTCGCCAGTCGCATCCCCTGCCCAGCACGGCGTCTTGATTACCCTGAGAGCGCACAGGTTTGGGGACTTTCTGATCGCCGGAAACCAGGAGAGCAGGCACGGCCATGGGAACCCAGGTGTTCCACAAAGTCCCCAGAAAGGCTGACTGAGCCGTGTGGACACCTCCGCCGGTGATGTTGCGACCGCTGGGAGTTGGCGAACGCATCGACGCCGCCTTCAAGATCTGGACACGAAACCTTCTGCCGATGGCCAAGGCCATGCTGGTCATCGCCATTCCTGCCGGCATCATCGAGGCGCTGGTGACCTTGTCGATGCAAGGGAACACGACCACGACCCAGATCGGTTCGTCGCCTTTGACCACGACCACCGGCGACAACGCATCAGTTCTCGGAGGGACTCTTGTCAATCTGCTGATCGGGGTGCTCGTCGCCGCGCTCTCGATCACCACCCTCTTCTCCATCGTTGCCAACGCCTACCTCGGGCAGAAGGTCGACTGGCGACAGGCGTTGCGGGTCGGAGCCAGTCGCATGCTCAGTGCTATTTGGATCTCGATCCTCGTCGGACTTCTGCTCATTCTGCCTATCGCCGTCGTCGCGGTGATCATTGTGGTCACTGCCGCCCTGCATTCGGGCCTCGGGGTTGCGATCTTCGCTGTCCTGCTCGGGATTCCCGCTTTCCTTCTGCTGATCTATTTTGATGTGTGCACCCGCCTGGCCACTCCCGTGCTCATGCTGGAGAACGTGCGCGGCACCGCGGCCATCCGCCGCGCTCTCCGCCTGGTTCGCGGATCTTGGTGGTCGGTTTTCGGCACACTTCTTCTGATGGCGCTCCTCGTCGGCATCGGTGATGCCATCGTCGGGGTCGCCTTTGGCGCCATCATCCTCGCCGGACACGGCGATCCGACCACCACCGTGGTGGCGAACTTCTTTCTCCGAACCATCGTCCTGGTGGTGTTCACTCCGCTCTCGGCGGCCCTCTACGTCGTCCTCACCATCGATATGCGGGTTCGCAAGGAAGGATTCGACATCGAGTTCCTGGCCGCCAGCACGGGAGAGTCGGCTGGACCGGGTGCACTCTCGTTCATCCGCCCGCAGATGGGCTACGGATACGGGCCTCCGGGGGCGTACGGGGCCCCCGGGCCCGGGGCATACGGCCCTCCCGGAGGGTACGGGCCACCCGCCTACGGTCCTGGCGGGAGCCATGGGGGCTCTGGTGGATTTGTGGCTCCGGGCGGATACGTACCCCCCGGCGGCTACGGGCCGATGCCGGGTCAACCGGCTCCCCCGCCTCCCCCGCCCTTCGTCATGCCCGGTCAGCCGGCGGCTCCGCCGCCTCCCCCTCCGCCTTTCGTCATTCCCGGTCAACCAGGTCCCCCGCCTCCACCCCTCATCCCTCCACAGTTCACCCCGGCTCAAGACCTGCCACCCCCTCCTCCGGTCACCATGCCGGGTCAACCGATGCCTCCGCCGCCTCCTCGGCCCCTCTCGATCCCGTCGCTACCCATGCCACCCCCACCCTCGGCCGACCCCCAACCACCTTCGGGCGACCCTCAATCGCCTCCCACTGACCCTGAGTCCCCGACTGTCGACCCACAACCGCCGTCGGCCTGATCCTTCGTGTCAACAGATTCGGGATACGCGTCGGCTGCCCGCCAGCAAGCGCACCAGATCCTCTCGCAAGCTCCGTACACCAACAGCCAATCCTCGCCGCCTCGCCCTTTCGCCGGGGTGCTCCACGCCATCGGTCGGTTCTTCGACGTCGTGTTCGGTCCGATCGGTCATTGGGTCGAACACCACCTCTTCTCACCGATCGGCCATGGCTACAGCGACATTTTCGGTGGGTGGTCGGAGGTCGTCGGGATCGTGCTCGCCGTGGGTGCCGGGGCGATCATCGCCATCCTTCTCGTCCGTCGCCGTTCGAGGATCTCCCCTCGCGCTTCCCGGACACACTCGGGCGCCAAGGCGGTCGACCCGGCCGACCTCGAGAGCGAAGCTGATCGCCGGGCCGCCGCAGGAGATTTCGCCACTGCGGTACGAATGCGCTTCCAGGCCGGCCTGCTCCGACTGGAGGCTGCAGGCCTGGTGACGAACCACGTGGTCCGCACCGGTGCCGAGGTCTCGGAACACATCGGCTCGCCCACCTTCGATCTTCTGGTCCGGCGCCACGAAGCCGTCACCTATGCCGGTGATCGGGCGAGTGCCGACGACGTCGAGCAAGCACGGACCTCGTGGCCTCGTGTCCCCGACGAAGCCCTGAGCCATCGAGTATTGACACGGTCGGGTTCGTCTTGATTCCCGACGAGATGACCAACCAGCCACAGAAGACGGCAGCCGAGCGTTGGCGGAAGATTCCCTGGCGATGGCGCGCCGTGCTCGTCGTCTTGGGCGCACTGGTTGTCGCCCAGCTCGGGGTCTCCTTGGTGAGCGGGATCGTCGGAAGTGCCCCGGCGGGAAATCCCTCGTCATCCTCATTCGCCACGACTCCCACCGGCCTGGCGGCACTCGCTCAGCTCATGAACGACAATGGGCATCGCATCGATCGCTTGACCCGGCCCGTCTCCGACAGCGCTCTCCAGATCGGATCCACCTTGTTCATTGTCGATCCATCGGGCTGGACGAAGGCCGACAGCGCGGCAGTCCGGCGCTTCGTCGGATCAGGTGGCCACGTCGTCCTGGCGGGCAAGCCACCGGACACCGCCCTCCTCGCCGCGATGTTCGGAACCAATGACGTTCCTCGTTGGCAGGACACCTCGTTAACCGTCGCCCACGCTGTCGGATCGACCTCAGTGGTGAAGGGCGTGTCCCTCGTCTCGACCGGGCAAGCGGGCTCGATCAGCGCAGCCGGTTCAGCCCGGCCAATCCTCGTCGGATCCCACGGGGTCTTCGCCGTGTCCGGCGAAAGCACCGTCCAGGGTTTTCCCCAGGCCATTTTCGTCGCAGCCAGCGCGCCGCTGACCAACACCGATCTGGCCCAGAGAGACAACGCTGCTTTCGCTCTCAATCTGGCCGGGCCACCAGCCGCACCGGTGGCGTTCGATGAGTTCGATCATGGTTTCGGCCGGACCGGGGGCGGACTGGCCGGATTGCCTTCGTGGTGGCGGTGGGGCCTGGGCCTGGCCCTGGGGGCCATGATCATCTGGCTCCTCTCGGCGGGTCGGCGCTTCGGCCCCGTCGAGGCTGCATCACGCCAACTGATCCCTCCTCGGATGGCATACGCCGATGCCCTGGCCGCCGTCCTGGCTGCCTTGCCCGACCGCCGCCTGTTCGACAGCCTCGAGCCCCTCAGAACGGAAGCCCGCCAGCTTCTGTGTCGGCGATCCGGGGTGCAAGCGACGACCGATGACGACGAATTGACCGCCGCCGCTCGAAGAACCGGGGTTCCGGACCACGTCGTGTCGTCCGTGCTCGATCGTCCTGATTCGTCGTCCAACGCCGTCGCTCTTGGGGCCGCCCTCGCCTGGTTGGAAACTCACACGGGAGTCAGAACATGACCACACCTTTCGAAGTTGGATTGATGGAGCGGACGCGTATCGCCTTACACGCAGAGGTGGCCAAGGTTGTGGTGGGACAGGGACAGACAGTTGATGCGGTGCTGGCCGCCATGGCTGTCGGCGGCCATCTGCTCATGGAGGGTCCCCCCGGCGTGGCCAAGTCGCTGCTCGCCTCGGCCATCGGTCGAGCCTGTGGCCTTCACACGAGACGGGTCCAGTTCACTCCCGATCTTTTGCCCTCCGATCTGACGGGATCGCTCGCTCTCCGGGGCACCGAGCTGGTGTTCCGGGAGGGACCGGTTTTCACCAATATTCTCTTGGCCGACGAGATCAACCGCACGCCACCGAAGACCCAGGCGGCACTCCTCGAAGCGATGCAGGAGCGGCAGGTCACGGTCGACGGCCTACCCCACGTCCTACCCGATCCCTTTGTGGTCCTGGCCACCGAGAATCCCATCGAGTACGAGGGCACCTATCCGCTGCCCGAGGCTCAACTCGACCGATTCCTCATGAAGCTCACCATCGGTTACCCGTCTGTCAACGAAGAAGAGGGGCTTCTTCGACTTCGCCACACGGGAGTCGCCCCCTCCACCCTCGACGACGTGCAGGCGATCAGCGACGCCGCTACGTTCCTCGCCATTCGCGCCGAGGTGGACGCAGTGACGGTGACCGATCCGATCGTCACCTACGTGGCCGGCGTGGTTCGTCAGACGCGCAACCTTCCCAGCGTTTCCCTCGGAGCGAGCCCTCGGGCTGCTGTTCACCTGCTTGCCGCCTCCAAAGCCTGGGCGAGGATGTCCGGCCGTCCGTACGTCATACCCGACGACGTCATCTCGCTGGTCCCGGTTGTGTTGCGCCATCGGCTGATCCTGACTCCGGAGGCCGAATTGGACCAGTTCACGCCCGAACTGGCCTTGCAGACCGTTCTCTCCTCTGTTCCCGTGCCCCGCTAGGACGGGCGTGGACACCGTCACCGACACCACCGCCACCGACACGGCGCCGCCCGTCAATGGCCGTGTTCGCGCCGGTCTGGGTCCGTCCCGCTGGGCCGCGGCGCTCGTCGGCGTCGTGGCCCTGGTCACTGTGGCCCTTCACCTCCCGCCACCGATCGTGATCGTGGTGGTGGCACTGGCCGCCGGGTGCGTCCTGGCCGATATGGCTTTCGCCTTTCAGACTCGGCTGAGCGTCGAACGCACCGAGTTGCCCGCCCTGGCCCGGGAGGTGGCTCATCCCTACTCAGTCAGCGCCACTGTTCAGGGACCGCGCGCGGTTCGGATGCGCCAACCGGTGCCGCCCGAGCTCCTTGTGCAGCCTTCCGAGACCCACGGCGTCCACCTGAATGCCCAGCTGACCGGCCGTCATCGTGGTGTTCACACGCTGCCGCCGCCGGTGATCCGCACATCCGGACCCTTGGGGCTGGGAAGCTGCGATCACACGGTGGGCGGCGCCAGCACGGTGACGGTCCTCCCCGACCTGCCTCGGGCGCGGCGCCTGGCCGCCATGCGGCGGCGATCCCGATCCGTCGACGAAGGGCGGGTTCGCAACCGTCTCGGCTTGGGTACGGAGTTCGAATCCATCCGCGACTACGCGCCCGACGACGACATCCGTCAGGTGAACTGGCTCGCCACCGTCCGCACGGGTCGGCCGATGACCAACCAATACCGAATCGACGACAACCGCGATCTCGTCTGTCTTGTCGACGCCGGCCGCTTGATGGTTTCGCCCATCGGTGAGGCGACCCGTCTTGATGTGGCGTTGGACGCCCTTGCCGTCCTCGCCGTTGCCGCAGATGAGGCCGGCGACCGGGTCGGTACGGTGGCCTTTGCCGGCGACATCCTCCGCCAGCTCGAGCCGCGGCGAAGGGCTGCAGAGCAGGTCGTGCGTTCTCTGTTCGATCTGGAGCCCATCGAGGTCGAGAGTGACTACGACCGGGCCTTCCAGACCGTTGCCGGGCGGAAGCGCTCCCTGATAACGCTGTTCACCGATCTCGTCGATCCGGCCGCCGGCCGGACGCTCCTGGCGGTGATGCCCACCCTGATCAGGCGCCATGTGATCATGGTTGTCAGCTCGCGGGACCCCGGTCTCGACAACGCCCTCGCCACCACTCCCCACGACATGCGAGACGTCCTGCGCGCCGCGGTATCACTCGACCTGCTCGCAGCGCGGCGGCGTACCGTCGCCCTGCTGCGCCGAATGGGGGCGGTCGTCGTCGAGGCTGATCCCTCGGCTCTGGGTCCGGCCTGCGTGCGTGCCTATTCCGAGATCAAGCTCGCAGGCCGCTTGTAGCGAAGCGGGCGACGGGCTCGACCCGGACGGATGCCTGAGGAACGTCAGCTGCCCCTCGCCATGCCACCAGGCTCCAGAAGGCACCGGACAAGACGATGCCCACACCGACGGCAACGGCTGTGGGGAGGTCCCACGGCGTGATGAATCCCTCGGTCAGACCGGCCACCATGAGGAAGATCACGACACCGAGCACGGTGGCTCCCAGCCGGGGAACCATGGTGGCCAACGCCTCGGCGCGGGAGGCGCGACCGGGATCGATGAGGGCACGGGCGATCGCCAACCCTCCGGCACCGGCCAGAGCGATGCAGGAGAGCTCCAGGAGTCCGTGGGGGACGATCAGGCGAACGAACTGGTCGAAGCCCCCTCCCCTCCATTCCAACGTGCCCAGCACCCCCAAGAGGGCGCCGTTGTAGGCCAGGGCGTACACCGTGAGCACGCCGAAGGTGAACCCCCCGGCGATGGCCATGATCGACACTTCGATGTTGTTGACGAAGATGGTGACGGCAAGTCCCCCCCGAGCCGGAACCGAAATCCCATAGAACGCGCCGCGCGAATGGACTGAGACGTGAGCACCGTTGGGGAGGAGGCCCGAGGCCGAGATCGGGTCGAACAACGCCCAGAGCGTGCCCAGTACGACGGCCCCCAACATGACTGAGGCGGCGATGACCAGGCACCGGCCGTTCTCCCGGATGCGCTGCCAGAGTCCACGGCTCAAAAACTCTCCTGCGGTCTCCGAACGAGAGGCCCGCGAGTAGATCAACGAGTGCGCCTGGATGACCAGCTGTTGCAGCCGCTCTGTCCCGGCGGCCAACGGGAAGGACCGCCGGGCCAGAGCAAGATCGGCGGCGGCCACGCGGTAGAGCTCTCCCAAGCGCAGGATCTCGCCTGGTTCGAGCCGCCCGACCCGTCCCTTTGCCCGATGGATCAGCTCATCGAGCTCTGTCCACGCATCGGTCCGTTCGGAAAGGAAACGCTCTAGGTTCATGCCATGGCCCTCGAGGACCGCTACGTTACTGCCACGCCGGAGGGCGTATCACTCAGCGTCGTGTTGGCTGGGTTGGGATCTCGATTCGTCGCCTATTTCATCGACTTCCTCATCCAGGCTGCTCTTTTCGTCATCTTCATCCTGGCGTTGAATGTCGCCCATCCCACGAGCAGCGAGACGGGCAGCCTGATCGAGTCGGGGGCTGTGTCTTTGTTTGGGTTCCTCGATTTCATCGGCTACTTCGTGGTGTGCGAGATGATCAGCTCCGGCCGGTCGATCGGGAAGCGGGCCAACGGATTGCGTGTCGTCCGATCCGACGGCGGACCGGTGGGATTCTGGTCGAGCACCTTACGCAACATCATGCGTCTCATCGACATGATCCCCTTCCCCTTCTACCTGGTGGGCAGTGTCCTGATCCTGGCCACCACCCGAAACCAGCGGCTCGGTGATCTGGCTGGTGGGACGGTTGTCATCCGAGACCGCACGGCGGCCGGCTCCGTCCTCAAGGGAAGGCCCTGGAGCGACTCCGCTCAGTGGGTCGCACCGGTCGGAGGCTCCTTCGGTTGGGTGCCGGTCTCGCCGTTCGGACCGGGCGTCCTTCCGCCGGAATTGGCCCACTGGGACGTGAGCGCGGTGAAACCAAACGACGTGATGGTGATTGGAATGTTCCTCTCCAACCGATACGGATATACCCCGGAGGCCCGGGGTCGACTGGGAATCAATCTCGCCAACGGGATCTGGCCCCTGGTCGCCGGAGCACCGCCGACGCTCGCTCCCGAACAGTTCCTCGAGGCCGTGGTTCTGGTCAAGTCGATCCGGGGCTGAGCGCTGCTCGAGAGCCCACTGCAACCTTCATGACTCCGATGCCATCCGACCCACCGGGTGATGTCACAATGAGCACCGGAATGCCCCACTTTGGCAAGGGAGACTGCCGTGACAGATGCCCATCCGGAGCCGACAAGACGGATTGTGGTCGGGATCGACGGATCCCCGTCGTCGACAGAAGCACTGAAGTGGGCGGTGGTTCAGGCCGAGCTGACCTCGGCCACCGTCGAGGCTCTGACCACCTGGTCGTGGCCGACCTCATTCGGGGTCTCCCTCTACTTGCCCGACGAGTACGATCCCGCCGCCGATGCCCAACGCGTCCAGGGGGATGCCCTCGAACCGGTGCGTCGAGCGCATCCAAAGGTCGACATCCGGCCGGTCGTGACTGAAGGTCACCCCAGCATCGCTCTCGTCGAAGCTTCCCGCGGCGCCGAACTGCTGGTGGTCGGTAGCCGCGGTCACCGGGAGTTTGCCGGCATGCTGCTCGGATCGGTCAGCGAGTACTGCGTCACGACCGCCCACTGCCCGGTTCTGGTCTTTCGCGACCCGGCCTAGGCGGGCAGCCATGCCACCGGACTCCATGCGCGCTTGGGCTGTGGGTGTGCCCGGTCCCGTCGATTCCGGGCCACTGCGGAGGGTCGATCGTGAGGTGCCCACGCCGGGGCCCGGACAGATCAGGGTGCACGTGCGGACATGTGGGGTGTGCCGTACCGACCTGCATCTGGCCGAGGGTGATCTGGCTCCGCGACACGACCTGGTCGTCCCCGGTCACGAGGTGGTGGGGATCGTCGAGAACCTCGGCCCCGGGTGCACCCGATTCGGTCCGGGGGACCGGATCGGCGTCCCCTGGCTGGCCCACACCTGCGGAAAGTGCAACTTCTGCCTCAGCGGTCGAGAGAACCTGTGCATCGCACCCTTGTTCACGGGCTGGGACATCGACGGCGGCTACACCGAGTACGTGGTCGTGGAAGAGGGCTACGCCTATCCGATCCCGGACATCTTCGATGACCAAGATGCGGCGCCCCTGCTGTGCGCGGGGATCATCGGTTACCGCGCCTTGAGGAGATCGGAGCTTCCCGCCGGTGGCAGGTTGGGCATCTACGGGTTCGGGGGGTCCGCCCACCTCACCGCGCAGATCGCCATGGCGGAGGGAGCTCGGGTCCATGTGATGACCCGAGCCCCCGAAGCTCGCGCCCTGGCCCTCGAGCTCGGCGTGGCCAGCGCCACCGGGGCCGCCGATCCTCCACCCGAGCCCCTCGATTCCGCCATCCTTTTCGCCCCTGTCGGCGACCTGGTGTTACCTGCCCTCGAGGCCCTCGATCGTGGGGGGACCCTGGCCATTGCCGGGATCCACCTGACCGACATTCCGACTCTCAACTACCAACGGCATCTGTTCGAGGAGCGATCGTTGCGCAGCGTGACGGCCAACACCCGCCATGATGGGAACGAGTTCCTGCGTGCCGCAGCCCAGATCCCGATTCAAGTCTCGACGGTGGCCTACGGCATGGACAAAGCCGATCTGGCTCTGGCTGATCTGGCACACGGCCGGGTGAACGGAGCCGCTGTGCTCATCAACTCGGCGGGATGGTGACCGGAGCGGCGCCCCCCGGGGCAGAGCGGACACTGTCGGACGTCGGCGGGAGTCTCTCGGTCCAATGCTTTAATTCGAGAATTGGGCCGTTTTATCGCGATTGATCGATAAAACGACCCAATTTTGGTTTTGAAACAAGGACAGGAGGTACCGCGCGCCTGGGGAAAACCTGTGAGCTCCAAAGTGGTGGCCCGCACCGGGCCGGGCCGAACAGGCTGACCCTCCCTGTGGAGCCTTCGCGATCAGGATGAGAGGGTCAGCGTGTAGCCGGCCGTCGCTGTTTCATGGACCTTCTTGGTGTGATCGGTGACATCGTGAATGGATGCGGACCGGGGGCTGGCCCATGCCTGGTGGGGTAGACCCTGCCTGTCAGGATTTTCACCGGAGATCACGTCTGGTGGGGCTAGCAAGAATCGAACTTGCGACCTCAGCATTATCAGTGCTGCGCTCTAACCGACTGAGCTATAGCCCCGCAAACCGGTGCACGACGCTACACCACGGTCGGAATCCGACCGGCGCTCCAGATGGCCGCCGACTGGCTCGGGGCGCGTCCCTGCGGGGGTCGTGCGTCCCAGCGACTCAGCCGTCTTCGGTCACCTCGCCGGCCACCGCGGCGACGGCGGCGACGGCGTCGCCACCATCGAGGTTCATCACCCGAACCCCGGTTGCGTCCCGACCTTGTGACGCGATCTCCCGCACCGCGGTGCGGATGACCACGCCCGAGGTCGAGATCAACAGGATCTCGTCCTCCAGCCCGACCATGAAGGCGGCCACCACCCGGCCCCGCTTGGCCGTCAACCGGATCCCCCGCACCCCCTGGCCGCCCCGGGCTTGACGATTGAAGCGCTCGAGCTTGGTCCTCTTGCCGTATCCGGCATCGGTGACCAACAGGATGTCGACCTCGTCTCGAGCGACATCACAGGACACCACCTGGTCATCGGCCTTGAGGCGCACCCCCCGCACCCCGGCCGCGTCGCGCCCCATAGGGCGCACGTCGTGCTCCGAAAACCGAATGGTCATCCCCGACTGGGTGACCAGGAAGACGTCGTCATCACCGTGGGTCTCCACCACACGGACCAGCTCATCACCGTCCCGAAGGTTGATGGCGATGAATCCCTCTCGTCGCGACTTGTCGTACTCGCTGAACGAGGTCTTCTTGACCTGGCCCATCTTGGTGCTGAAGACCAGATAGCTCTCGGCCGGGAAGTCGCGGGTTCCGATGATGGCCTGAATCACTTCGTTGGGGGCCAGCGGCAGCAGATTGACGATGGCCGTGCCCCGCGCCGTCCGTTCTTTCATCGGGATCTCCAGGGCCCGCAACCGGAACACCCGTCCCCGGTTGGAGAACAACAGAAGGTGGGCGTGCGACGAGGTATGCACCACGTCGTCGATGAGGTCCTCCTCCTTCAGCTTGGCCCCCTGCACGCCGCGTCCGCCCCTGCCCTGGGTACGGAAGGCGTCGGCCGACACCGCCTTGATGTAACCGGCGCGACTCATGGTCACGACCAACTCTTCGTCGTCCACCAGGTCTTCCACGTTCATGTCCCCGGGGTCGTGGGTGATCCGGGTCCGACGCTCGTTGGCGAATTTCTCTCTGATCTCGCCGAGCTCCGAAGCGATCACACCCCGCAACTTGGCCGGATCCCTCAGGATCGACTGCAGCTCGGCAATCTCCTCCAACAACTTGGCCAGTTCCTCTTCGAGGTTGGAGCGCCCCAGCCGGGTGAGTCGGGCCAGCGTCATATCGAGGATGTGATTGGCCTGCTCCTCGGAGAAATCGAAGGGCGTGGCTTGCAATGTGGCGAGGGCGGCCGGCCTGTCATCCGATTGGCGGATAGCGGTGATCACCGCATCCAGCATGTCGATGGCCTTGAGCAACCCCTCGACAACATGGGCCCGTGCCTGCGCCTTGTCCAGAAGGAACTGCGACCGCCGAGTCACCACTTCGATCTGGTGCTCGACGTAGTAGGTGAGCATCTGGGCCAGGTTCAGGGTGCGTGGCACCCCGTCGACCAGGGCTACGGCGTTGACGCTGAAGCTGGTCTGCATCGGCGTCTGCTTGAAGAGGTTGTTGAGGACGACGTTGGCATTGGCGTCCCGCTTGAGCCGGATGACCAACCGGGTCTTGCCACCCGACGAATCGTCCTGGGCTTCGGCGATGCCGTCGAGGTCCCCGGCGCGCACCAGGTCCTCGATCTTCTTCGACACCGAGGCGATCGACGC
Source organism: uncultured Acidimicrobiaceae bacterium (assembly GCA_963704615.1). Taxonomy (GTDB): domain Bacteria; phylum Actinomycetota; class Acidimicrobiia; order Acidimicrobiales; family RAAP-2; genus Bog-756. Next base: position 214,229 of record OY969923.1, read on the forward strand.
CTGATAGGGCATCTCGGTGATCACGATGCGGGTCTCGCCGGCCCGGCCCTCCTCCACCTCGGCCACGGCGCGCATCTTGATGGAACCTCGGCCTGTCCGAAGCGCATCCAAAATGCCCTGGCGACCCAAAATCAGGCCTCCGGTGGGGAAGTCGGGACCTTTGACGAACTCCATGAGCTCGTCAGGAGTGGCGTCAGGATGCTCGAGAAGGTGGGTGGTGGCGTCGATCACCTCGCCCAGGTTGTGGGGCGCGATGTTGGTGGCCATCCCCACGGCGATGCCCTGCGACCCGTTGACCAGCAGGTTGGGGAACCTCGCGGGCAGAACCGTCGGTTCCTCGGAGGTGGCGTCGTAGTTGGCGGTGAAATCGACGGTCTCCTGGTCGATACCGCTCATCAGCTCGAGGGCCAGCGCGCCGAGGCGGCACTCGGTGTACCTCATGGCCGCCGGCCCTTCGTCGGGGCCGGTGCCCCCGAAGTTGCCGTGCCCGTCGATCAGCGGATGACGCATGGAGAAGTCCTGGACCATGCGGGCCAATGCCTCGTAGATGGCCGAGTCGCCGTGCGGGTGGTACGAGCCCATGACGTCGCCGACCACCTTGGCGCATTTGTTCCGGGGGCGGTCGGGAAGCAGCCTCTGGTCGTACATCGAATAGAGGATGCGGCGGTGAACCGGCTTCAGGCCGTCTCGTACGTCGGGGAGGGCACGCGAGACGATGACCGACATGGAGTACTCGAGAAAGGAGCGTTCCATCTCCTCTTGAATCTCGATGGGCTCGATGAACCCGGACGTCTCCTGCTCGGTGGTGTCCGAGCCCCCGCTCCCGTCGTTGTTGCCTCGTGGCATTGCGTGTCCCTGTCTGCGTCTCTGTCGAAGTGGTGGTCGGCTCTATCGAAGTGTGGTCGGCAGGCGCCGCGCTCCCGGACCGGCTGGTCCTCCCGTCCGGTCAGATGTCGAGGAAGCGGACGTCCTTGGCGTTGGTCTGGATGAAGGTCCGGCGCAGGTCGACGTCCTCGCCCATCAGCACCGAGCAGACCTCGTCGGCGATGGCCGCCTGCTCCACCGCGATCTGGAGGAGCGAGCGCTTGCCCGGGTCCATGGTGGTCTCCCGCAGTTCGGCGTAGTCCATCTCGCCGAGTCCCTTGAGCCGTTGGAACTCCTTGGTGTGGTTCGGATGTTCTTCGAGGAATGCCGCCCGGGCCAGATCGTCCTTGAGATATGTCTTCTCCTTGCCGACCTCGGTCGAGTACAGCGGTGGTTGGGCGACGTAGACGAAGCCCCCTTCGACCAGCGGCTTCATCTGACGGAAGAAGAAGGTGAGAAGGAGGGTCCGGATGTGCGACCCATCCACGTCGGCATCAGCGAGGATGATGATTTTGTGATAGCGGGTCTTGGTGACATCGAAGTCCTCGGCCAGACCGGCGCCGATGGCCGAAATGAGGGCTTGGATTTCGGTGTTCTTCAACATCTTGTCGATGCGGGCCCGCTCGACGTTGAGGATCTTGCCGCGTATCGGCAGGATCGCCTGGGTGCGGGGGTTGCGGGCGTCCTTGGCCGAGCCCCCCGCCGAGTTGCCCTCCACGATGAACAGCTCGCTCTCCCGGGGATCCCGCGATGAGCAGTCGACCAGCTTGCCCGGCAGACCCGCACCGTCCAGGGCCGACTTCCGCCGGGTGAGGTCACGTGCGGAGCGGGCGGCCACCCGGGCCCGGGCGGCCAACAGCCCCTTCTGGATGATCTGGCCGGCTTCACGGGGGTTTTCCTCGAACCAGTCGTTCAGCTTCTCGTTGGTGGCTCGCTCCACCAGCGATCGCACCGGGACGTTCCCCAGTTTGGCCTTGGTCTGCCCCTCGAACTGGGGGTCCTCCAGCCGCACCGAGATGATGGCGGTCAGACCTTCGCGGATGTCTTCGCCCAGGAGGTTGTCATCCTTCTCCTTGAGCGTGCCCTTGGCCCGGGCGTACTTGTTGGCCACATTGGTGAGGGACTTCTTGAAACCCTCTTCGTGCATGCCGCCGTCGATGGTGGAGATCCCGTTGGCGAACGAGTGGATGCTCTCGTAGAAGCCCGTGTTCCACTGGAGAGCGACCTCCACCTCCATGGTGTCCTCTTTCTGCTCGAACGAGCAGACCTTGCGGAAGAGCGCCTCCTTCGACGCGTTCAGGTGGCGGACGTAGTCGACGATGCCGTCTTTGTACTTGAAGGTCTGTGCTGGTTTGGCGTCCGGGCGTTCGTCGACGAAATGGATCTCGAGGCCCTTGTTGAGGAAGGCCATCACCTGCAACCGCTCCACGATGGTCTGGGACCGGAACTCGGTGTCCTCGAAGATGGCCGGGTCCGGCCAGAAGGTCACGGTCGTCCCGGTGCGCCCCCGGGGAGCCTTGCCGGTCACCGCCAGCTTGCCGGTGGGCTTGCCTCCGTGGGTGAACTCCATGACGTGGTGATCCCCGTCGAGGTCGATCTCGAGGAGGAGCCGGCTGGACAGGGCGTTGACCACCGACACCCCCACCCCGTGGAGTCCTCCCGACACCTTGTATCCACCACCCTCGCCGAACTTGGCACCGGCGTGGAGGGTCGTCAGCACGATCTCCGCGGCCGACCTACCCTTGTATCGGGCTTTGGGCTCCATCGGCCCCGTCGGGATCCCGCGGCCGTTGTCGGCCACCCTGACACCGCCGTCGGCGAGGACGGTCACATCGATCTGGGTGGCGTATCCGGCCATGGCTTCGTCCACCGAGTTGTCCACCACCTCCCAAACCAAGTGGTGGAGTCCGGTCGGACCGGTCGAGCCGATGTACATCCCCGGTCGCTTCCGTACCGGGTCCAGTCCTTCGAGAACGGTGATGTTCTCGGCGCCGTACGTGGTCGGTTCCACGTTGCGCTCGCTGTCCGTTTTCAGCGCCACAGGCGCGCCCTTTCCAACATCGTTTGACTGAACGGGAACCAGTGCAGTGAGGTCGTCCGCCGTGCTCGTGAGCCGATCCACGGACGCCGTCGCTCCCCCGATTCCAATGCTCCAGTGTAGCCCCCGGGTGCGACTCCCCAGACCGATGCTGGGGCCCAGACGTCGCCGCTCACCGATGCACCCTGACCTCCAGTCGCTGTGGTCTGGCCACTCCGATTCCTGCGGCCACCCGGTCCAAAAGGTCGTCGCCCAGGCGCCTCACCTGGGTGGCCCACGCTGGGTGGTCGACGGTCACCACGAGGGCCTCCGCGTCGAGGCGGATCGGTTGCACGTGCGCGGCCATCGCGGCACCGACAAGGGCCGGCCACTCGGCGAACAGGCGCCCGAGCCCCCGTGGATCCTTCAGGCCCAGCTCCCGTGTCACCGCGTCGAGCGACGTCTCGAGTGAGCGGGGACCGCCCTCCCTCTCGTAGGAGCCCGGCGTCATGCCCCTTCGTCCTCGTCGGGGGCCCGCTCCGTCCGTCCGTCGGTGTCCATGGCGTAGGTCTTGGCCGCGGCCACCTCGGGCGGGGCCGGGAGAGCGGTGGTCAACAAGATCTGTCCCGGAGGCAGCCCGGCCAGCAGGGCCCGGGAGCGGTGCGGATCGAGTTCCGAGAACACATCGTCCAGCAACAGCACCGGAGACGAGCCCAGACGTTGGGTGGCGAGCTCGTGGGCCGCGAGCTTGAGAGCCAGGGCCAGGGATCGCTGCTCCCCTTGCGAGGCGTGGGTGCGGCTCGGAAGGCCTCCCAGGGACAACTCGAGGTCGTCTCGATGGGGTCCGGTGAGCGACATCCGTCTCTCGAGATCCCTCTCTCGTGACTGGGCCAGGGCCTCGAGCAACTGGCCGCTCCACGACCGGCGGTAGTCGAGGCCGACCTCGATCGTCTCGTCGTCGGCCAGATGGCGGTAGTGGGCACCGGTCAGCGGTGTGAGGGCAACGACCAGTGCTTCCCGGGCCTCGACCAGGGTGGTCCCGGCCGCGTCGAGCCGTGTGTCCCACACGTCGAGGGTGGAGGCCGCCTCCTTGTCCAGCCTCCGCCCGGCTCCGCGCAGAAGAGCGGTCCGTTGGCGGAGGATCCTGTCGACCTCGTCGGCCGCCCGGGCCGCCCGTGGGTCGACCACGGCCAGCGTCTCGTCGAGGAACCGGCGTCTTTCGGCCGGACCCAGGCGGACCACGCCGATGTCCTCCGGCGAGAACACCGTCGTGCGCAGGGCCTGATGGAGATCGAGGCGGCGGCGGACGGTCTGCCGGTTGATCATGGTGCGGGTCCGGCCCGCGGCCGACAGCTCCGCCTCGATGGTCATGGTCCGGCCCTCGACCACGGTCTCGGCCCTCAGGATCGCCCGCTCTGCACCCCGGCGGACCATGGCCTCCTTCGACGACCCCCGGAACGACTGCAGCGTGGCCAGATAGGCCACCGCTTCGAGAAGGCTGGTCTTACCGGCACCGTTGGGCCCGGTGATCACCGTGGTTCCTTCCGGATCGGGCCGCAGACTCGTCTCTTTCATGTTCCGGAAGTCGACGACATCCAAGGAGACGAGGTGCACGAAGCGACGGGTGGATCTGTGTCGTCGGCTACGACACCCTCACGGGCATCAACAGGTAATGGAAGTTGGCCTGTTCGGCGGCCCGGACCGTGGCCGGTTTGGTGGCATCCACCGTCTCCAGAACAACCTCGTCCCCGGACACGGCTTCCACCCCATCGATGAGATAGGTCGGGTTGAAGGCGATGGTCAGATCGGCCCCTTCGAAGTCGGCGTCCACCGTCTCGCTGGCGTCACCCACCTCCTGGGACACGACGGTGAGGTCGACCCCTCCGCTCCGCATGGACAGCCGCACCGGCGTCGTGTTGTCCCGCACCAGCAGACGCACCCGGCGCAAAGCGTCGAGCAGGGAGTCCTTGCCCACGTGGAGCCGGTTGGGATACTCGGCCGGAATCAGCTGGCGATAGTCGGGGTAGCTGCCGTCCAGCAGGCGGGTGCTCACCTTGACCTCACCGGCGGTGAAGGTCACGTCGTGGTCGCCGATGGACAGCCCGATGACGCTCCCAGTCCCGTTCTCGCTGGTCGAGGTGCCCACCCCTTCGTCCTTGGCCGCCACGCCCAGGATTGGCAGCTTTTGCACTTCGGCCAGGGCCCGGGCCGGCACCAGAATCTGGGAGCTGTCGGTCAGCGCGTCACTGCCGTCGATGTCCCGCATGGCCAACCGGTACGAGTCGGTCGCCACCAGGCGGATGCCATCACCCTCGGCGGCAATGAGCACACCGGTCAACAATGGTCGGGCATCGTCACTGGAGGCGGCCCGGACAACCTGACGGAGGGCGCTGGCCAAGCTGCCGGCCGGCAGAAAGGTAGCCGGTTGGGGAGGCTCGGGTAACGAGGGGAAGTCGTCCACCGGGAAGGTGCGCAGGCTGAAGCGAGATCGTGCCGCCCCGATCTCGATCTTGTCACCCTGTGCCTCGATGGTGACCGCCCCCGGCTCGAGGGATCGGGTGATGTCGGCCAGCAGCTTGGCCGGGGCCACACAGACGCCGTCGTCGATCCCGATGGCCTCGGTGGAGGCGTGCACGGTGAGGTCGAGATCGGTCCCGACCACGCCCAGATGGTTGCCCGATGATTCGAGGCGGACGCCACCGAGGGCCATCGAGGTGGTTGTACGTGAGCTCACGGCCCGGCCGGCGGTACTGAGCACCTCGACCAGCGAGTCACGCTCGCATCGAAACTTCACCGGGTGGTCCTTTCTTGTTTTTGCATTAGATATCTAATTCGGTAGTGATGGTAATAAGCCCTGTGGATTGTGGACGAGTGGCGATCGGGGCAGTCCGAAGGGGGTATGGTCATCCCCTTGTTATCCACCGAATACCGGCGGTCCCAGTTTTGAGATGATTGGTGAGTGTCCGGTTATGGACAAGTTCATCTGAGTTCACAGAATTACCCCAGAGATAACCCGAGATATCCACAGATAGTGCACAACCTCCGGATAGAGGTGGCCTGGTCGGGAGGTTTCGGTGGTTGTGTGACCTCGGGCTGAACCGGGTAGAGGAAGCTTCACGAGCCGCTCTTGATGCGGACGATGAGATCGGTCACCTGGTTGTAGATCTGGTGCCGCTCCTTCATCAGGGTGGCGATCTTCTCGACGGCGTGCATGACCGTCGAGTGGTCCCGTCCGCCGAACTCACGCCCGATGGCCGGGTAGCTGAAGTCGGTCAGTTCCCGGAATACGTACATGCTCACCTGGCGGGCGGTGACCAAGGGCCGGCGACGGTTGGGGCCACAGAGCTCCTCGACGGAGAAGCCGAAGGTGTCCGAGGTGGCGTCGAGGATCACCTGGGGGGTGATTCGTCTCGGTTGATCGGCGGAGACGATGTCCGAGAGCACCTGCTCGGCCAGCTCACGGCTCAGCGGTTGGCGGTTGAGGCTGGCGAAGGCGGTCACCCGGATGAGGGCGCCCTCGAGCTCGCGGATGTTGTCCTTCACGTGGGTGGCGATGAATTCGAGCACGTCATCGGGGACATCGACGTGCTCGTGCTCGGCCTTGGTTTGCAGGATGGCCAACCGGGTTTCGAGCTCGGGCGGCTGGACCTCGGTGATGAGCCCCGAGAGGAACCGGCTGCGCAGCCTGTCTTCGAGGGTGGCGATCGATTTGGGCGGCCGGTCGGAGGTGAGGACGATTTGTTTGGACGCTCCATACAAGGAGTTGAAGGTGTGGAAGAACTCCTCTTGGAGTGACTCCTTACGCTCCATGAACTGGACGTCATCGATGAGGAGCACGTCACATTCGCGGTAGCGGCGCTTGAAGGCCGTGGTGGTGTTGGTACGGATGGCGTCGACGAACTCGTTCATGTAGGTCTCGGTGGTCACGTAGCGGACGTGGCGCCCGTTGAAGTTCTCGAGCACGTAGTTGCCGATGGCGTGCAGGAGGTGTGTCTTGCCCAACCCGGCGTCCCCGTAGATGAACAACGGGTTGTAGGAGCGGGCCGGCGACTCAGCCACCGACTGGGCGGCGGCGTGGGCGAACCGGTTGGACGAGGCGATGACAAAGGTGTCGAACGTATAGCGGGGATCGAGCACGGGCGACTCGATGGGTCCAGCCTGGGTCCTCCCTCCCTGGGTGCTCCCGGCCGGGCTGGTGGACCTGTCCTGCCAGCTGGAAGTGCCCGCCGACGAATTGGCCGATGAACGTGAGCCGGCCTCGGGATGATCGGTGTCGACCAGGGCCAGGTTGTCCTCACCGGGCTCATAGATCGGGGCGACCACTTCGAGGTGGACGATCAGGTCCCGCCCCACGGTTCCGGTCACTGTGTCCTGGATGAGTCCGAGAAACCGGGATTCGACCCGGTCCCGGATCAGGGTGTTGGGGACACCGAGTACTATTTCACTGTCTTTGATGGATAATGGTGTAATTCCGGACAAATAGGCCTGCCAAATGGCATCCGACACCTGCTCACGCAGAGCCTCCGAACACGATTTCCACAGGCCTTCGGTCTCGTTCACGTGGGCCTCCGCCCTTGTACAACTGGTTTGATCCACATGGCTATCCACAGCTGTGGACGAGCACCGATCCGCGGGCGCACCACCGGATGAGCCGGAAGTCGGGCGCTGCTGCGATTGGTTACCCTGCGTGATTGGTCGTGGCACGAGGTGAGGCGGGCCCGACGTTCCGTACCTCACGGATCCTCTTGCTGTGATCCGCACGGTACACCGTGCCCAACCGGTGCGCCTCTCGTTCCTCGACTAGAGCAGGGCCGGGTTTGCGCCTAGCATGTGAGGGAATGCCTTGGCCCCCGTGACCGGGTCCCTGTCCCACCCGAGACGGGAATCGACGGTCGGGGGCGAGGAAGAAAGTGGATGAATGAAACGCACCTACCAACCGAACGTACGCAAACGAGCAAAGACCCACGGATTCCGCAAGCGGATGTCGACCAAGGCGGGACGCGCGGTGATCCGCTCGCGCCGGGCGAAAGGACGCCATCGGCTGTCCGTGTGACCGACGGACGCCCACCGGCCTGCCGTGGCGCGGGCGTCGGGACGATCCGGGCGCGCCGGTCCTTCGAGGCGGTGCGGAACGGCGCTTCACGTGGGCGATCCGGCCCGCTGTCGGTGAGCTATCTGGAACAACCTTCCTGGTCGAGGCCGCAAGTGGCCTATGCCATCGGCCGCCAGGTAGGAAGTGCTGTGGTGAGGAATCGATTGAGGCGCCGGTTGCGGGCCATCGTGGCCGGACAGGCGCCATCCCTGCCGGTCGGGGCCTATGTCATACGTGCGGGGCCCGATGGGACCCTGCTGAGATTCGATGAACTGAAGGTTGCCATGAGTCAAGCACTGGAAAGGGCCACCCGGGGTCGATCCGGACGGTACCCGTCGGGGGACGGCCGCGCCCGCAAGGAAGCCCCGTGAGCGCCTCAGCCGTCCTGACAGACTCGGAGCGACCGGCGGTTGACGACCGACCACCTACAGTCGACGGCCCGGCGGAGGCCGGACACAGAGGCGGCCCGGTGGCCCGGTCGGTGACGGCGGCCATCCACGCCTATCAGATGGCCCGATCGGGACGACCGAGCGGTTGCCGCTACCTCCCCAGCTGTTCCCAGTACGCGGTCGAGGCCATCGAGCGGTTCGGGACCCGGCGTGGCGGATGGCTGGCGGTCAAGAGGCTGGCCCGGTGCAGGCCCTGGGGCGGTCACGGCGTCGATCCCGTACCCGAGCGGAGGGCCCCATGCTCGCATCGCTGACCACGCCGATCGGCAAGATCTTCCAGCCCTTGCTGGATTTCGTGGGCTCGGTCCTGGCTTTTTTCTTCTCGATCGTCCCCAACTACCCGATCGACGTGGCCCTGCTCACCATCGTCATCATGGCCGCGCTGACGCCGCTCACCGTCAAGAGCACCAAGAACATGGCGGCCATGCAGGCGCTCGGGCCCGAGATGAAGAAGCTGCAGCAGAAGTACAAGGGCGCCGAAAACCGCGCCCAGATGAACGAAGAAATGATGAAGCTCTACAAAGAGCACAATGTAAACCCCGCTTCGGGCTGCCTTCCCATGTTGTTGCAGATGCCAGCTTTCTTTGTTCTCTACAGCGTTATTCGGGGGATCACCAACACCGTCACCAAAACGATTCCGGCCCACACCACCCCGGCCGGACTCAAGGTCTCGGCGCAGACCGTCGTCACGGCCATTCCCCGGTACATCCCCGATCCGTCGAAAATGCGGACAGACATCGTCGCTGCTCACGGTCAACTTAATTCGTTCGGGATCAACTTCGCCGAGAAGCTCCTGTCCCACCACAGCAGCATCTGGATCGCCATCCCCTACTTGTTGTTGGTGGCGGCGGCGGTGGCGCTGCAGTACCTGCAGATGGCTCGTCTCAATGCCCGAAATCCGCAAGCAGCACAGGCGAATCCTCAGGCAGCGATGCTTCAGAAATACATGCCACTTATCTTTGGATTCATTTACCTCAACGTGGCCGCTATTCTGAATGTCTATTTCATCGTTTCGAGTGCGATTCGCATCCTGACGCAAGAGATCCTCTTCCGGAAGGGCCTGGTGGCTGGGCCGCCCGCGGCCGGCTCGGGGCCGGTGAAGAAGGGCCCGCCGATCGATCGGTCCGAAAAGGCGCTGCCCAAGCCCAAGGCCGGCACCGGCACGGGAGCTGGGAAGACCAGATCTGGCAGCACCGGCACCGGCAACGGCACCGGTGGGGGGGCGAAGGCTCCGGCCAGGAAGGCTCCGGCCGGAAAGAGTGGAAGCAACGGCCAGGCAACCACGGGCACCGGGGCCAGGGGTCCGACCAAAGCAGCGGGGCCGAAGAAGCCCAGTGGCATCGCGGGAGGTTCGTCCAACGGGACCAATGGACAGAAGCCGGCAGCCGGTGGCAACGGAAGCGGGGCCTCCCGAACATCCGGACAAGGTGCAGGTCGGGGTTCAGGGAGCACCAGCCCGAAGAACACGAGAGCCAATGGATCCAACGGGCCATCCCCGGACACCGGCGACACCGCCGACAGCGATGGCCCACCCAAGGAGCACCCCCGGTCCAAAGCCAAGCGTGCGCGAAAGGCTCGGTAGCAAGTGGAGTGGGTGGAAGCCAGCGGGAAGTCGCTCCCCGAGGCCAAAGAGATCGTCCTCGATCTGCTCGGAGTGGCCGAAGACGACGCTGAAATTCGTGGTCCTGAGCGAGCCCAAGGCGGGCCTGTTCGGCCGGCTCCGAGGCGAGGCCCGGGTGCAGGCCCGGGTCCGACCTGTGGCTCCCCCTCCCAAACGGGGCCGTCGCCCGAGGTCGGATAAGCGAAGCGACAGCGGACGCTCGCGCTCGGGTGGAGGTTCCGCAAAGGGTGGCGGCAGCGGAACGGGCCGCGGCCAGAGGGCCAACGGATCGCCCCGCCAGTCCAAGGGCGGTGCCGCGGGGGCCGTCGCCGACGTCGAGGGCACCTCGGCAGTCAGCTCCAATGGCACGGGATCGGGTTCGTCGGGCGGGTCGAGCCGCCGGCGCCGGGGGTCTTCGGGGACCGGGAGCGGAGGGGACGGGCAGCGGTCGAATGAACAGGACGGTTCCGGTCGGAAGTCCGGGGAGAGCGAGGTCAGCATGGAAGAGTCACTTACACTCGAGCAGCAGGGCGAGGCGGCGACGGAGTTCGTGGCCGGTCTGGTGCGCGAGTTCGGTCTCGATGCCGAAGTGTCCTTCACCGAGGTCGACGAGGACACCGTCCAGGTCGCGGCCACCGGCGATGATCTTGGACTCCTGGTCGGGTCTCGCGGCGCGACCCTCGCCGCCGTGCAGGATCTGACCCGAACCTTCGTGCAGCGCCAATCGGAGAATCGCACTGACCGGATCCTGGTCGATGTGGCCGGCTACCGCGAGAAGCGGGTCGCAGCACTCCGACGCTTCACCCAGGGGCTTGTCGACGAGGTGAAGGCCTCCGGTGAGGAGCGGGCCCTCGAGCCCATGTCCCCCGCCGACCGCAAAGTCGTGCACGACACCGTCAACGAGATCGAAGGGGTCGAGACCCGCTCCGACGGTGTGGAGCCGACCAGGTACGTGGTGATCCAACCGACGGAATGATGGCCGCGTTGGCCGTCACCTGTGGCCGACGGCCCACCCGTCGTCGACCCCGCCGTCTCGTCGGGCTGTCGGCCCGGTCGCTGTGATTCCCGCCGGAGGCTCCCCCCCGACAGTCCCCGAGCTCAGAAGCCGGGTGCTGCCTTGGGTCGAGCAGGTCCTGTTCCGGGCCGGGGAACTCGGGTTCCTGGGGGCAATGCCGGTGGACGAGCAGATCGACCACGCCCTGGGATTCGCCTTTGCCGCCGAATTAGCCCTCGGCGGTCCACCACGTGCGGTCCTCGACCTGGGGACCGGTGGGGGTGTTCCCGGATTGGTGCTGGTTTCGTGCTGGCCCCAAGCTCACGTCGTGTTGTTGGACGCCAGCCAGCGGCGTACCGAGTTCCTGCGGTCCGAGACTGATCGCTGGGTGAACTCCGAGGCGATCGAGGTCATGAGGGGACGGGCCGAGGAGGTCGGAAGGGAGGCACGTCTCCGGGAGCGGTTCGACCTGGTGACGGCCCGCTCGTTCGGTAGCCCCGGGGTGACCGGCGAATGTGGTGCCCCCTTTGTGGCCAGGGGCGGTGTGTTGGTGGTCTCGGAGCCGCCGGGCCCCCCGGGAGCTGGGCGGTGGCCAGTCGAGGGTTTAACCAAGGTCGGACTCGAGGTCGGTGAGCAACAGCGATTCGACCAGCGGTTCGGGTATCAGGTCCTGGTCAAAGCGGAGGGGACAAGCGATCGTTACCCAAGGCGGGTGGGCCAGCCCGCCAAACGCCCCCTGTTCTGAGATCGGTTGGACAAGTCCCGCGGGCGGGGGGTGGGCACATGTTCCACGTGGAACGACCCGTTCCGGTTGGGCCCACGGCGCCCGGACCACCGAGGGGGTCGCCGTCGTCTTCGGTCAAAGCGCCTGAAGCTGCTGTTCCACGTGAAACATTTCGGGCGAAAGGCTTGACCTGGTTGTCGGCTCAGGAGAGTATGAAGGCCTTGAGTTCTACCCGTTCAAAGAGACGATAATGCGCGGCCGTCGTCGTCGGAATAGGCATTCATCCCTGGACGAACAGCGCCCCGGCTCCGAATCAGACACCACGTCGATGGGTGGTGGTGCCGTCAAACTGGTGGAGAACCCGCCATCGGACGAGCCCGGAATCAGCACGGGGCCGGCAATCTCTCCGCCCGTCACCGCCGAAGAGCGCCCTCTGGCCACCGAGGAGCGCTCCCTGGCCGCAGGGCAGACGGCGGAAGCCATCACCCAGATCATCAGCCAGACCGGCGCCAACGCCCCCACCGCCGCCAACGCCCCATCCCCCGTCTCCGATGAAGTGGGAGCTCCCGAACAACCCGCTGACAACCGGACGGGGCCTGTGGAGCCGCTTCTCGACCGTGACGGCCCGGACTTGCAGGCGAGCGTGGTCGAAGCTCCCGTGCAAGCTTCTGCCGATCCGGCTCCGGTGGTCGAGGACACTCTCCACGACGGTCAACCGGCCGGCGAAGCGCAACCCGGTGAGTTCGTGGCCGTGGACGATGGCGTCCAGGCGGCATCGGGCAATCCCCTGCCGCGGGTCATGGCCGTGGCCAATCAAAAAGGCGGCGTGGGCAAGACCACCACGTCGGTGAACCTGGGCGCAGCTCTGGCTGAGCTCGGATTCCGGGTGCTGGTCATCGACCTCGATCCCCAGGGCAACGCCACCACTGGTTTGGGCATCGACGCCCGGAACTTCGAGCTGTCGATGTACGACGTCCTGATGCGGGACGCCTCCCTCGAGGACTGCGTCGAGCCCACCAGCATGAAGAACCTGTTCGTGGCCCCCGCCACCATCGCGCTGGCCGGAGCGGAGATCGAACTGGTGCCGGCCTTCAGTCGGGAGTTGAAGCTGAAGCGATCGATCGAGCCGATCCTCGATGACTTCGACTATGTCCTCATCGATTGCCCGCCGTCGCTTGGGCTGATCACGGTCAACGCCCTGGCCGCCGCGGACGAGGTTCTGGTACCCATCCAGTGCGAGTATTACGCGCTGGAGGGCCTGAGTCAGCTCATGCGCAACGTCCACCTGGTGGCGTCGAACCTCAACCCGAAACTGGACATCTCCACCATCGTGCTGACCATGTACGACGCCCGGACCAAGTTGGCCGATCAGGTGGCCCAGGAAGTTCGCAAGCACTTCGGGGCCAAGGTGTGCCGCAACGTGATACCGCGAACGGTGCGGTTGTCCGAGGCGCCTTCCTTCGGCCAGCCCATCACCACATTCGATCCCGCCTCCCGCGGGGCCATCGCCTACCGGGAACTAGCCAAGGAGGTCAGCGGTGGCACGTCGTAGCGGTCTCGGCAAGGGACTGAGCGCCCTCATCCCTACCGAGGTCTCGGGTGATCAGTCGTCGGTCCTGCGCGATGTTCCCATCGGGAGCATCAAGCCCAATCCCCGGCAACCTCGAGTCAACTTCGACGAGGACACCATGTCCTCGTTGGCCGCCTCGATCAAAGAGCTGGGGGTTCTCCAACCGGTCCTGGTCCGGCAGATCGGTGGTGCCGCGGCCGACGAGTTCGAGCTCATCGCCGGTGAGAGGCGATGGAGGGCGGCCCGCCGTGCCGGCCTCCACACGATCCCTGTCCTTGTGCAGACGTCGGACGAATCTCGGAGTCTCGAACAGGCCCTGGTCGAGAACTTGCATCGTCAAGATCTCAACGTGCTCGAGGAGGCGGCCGCCTACCAACAACTGATCGAGGAGTTCGGATATACCCACGACCAGGTGGCCACCCGGGTCGGGAGGAGTCGGACCTCGGTGACCAACATCCTGCGCCTCCTCCAGCTCCCTTCGGGCGTGCAGCGCCTGCTGGCCGAGGGTCAGATCACCCCCGGCCACGCTCGCGCCCTGTTGGGCACCCCGGACCGCGGTTACCAGGAGCTTCTGGCCAAGTCGATCGTCGCTGACAGCCTCACCGTGCGGGCCGTTGAGGACATGGTCCGCGAGCACTCCGAGCTGGCCGGCGCCGGCGCCGACAACCCGGTCGTTCCCATCGTCAGGCCTGAGGGTTCCCCCACCTCCCAGCCGGCGGGCGGTCAGACTCGGCTCCCACCACCGGGGATCCTCGAGCTCGAGGAACTGCTGTCCGGACATCTCAACACGAGGGTAAAGGTCGACCTCACGTCGAAGCGCGGCAAGGTGGTCGTAGAGTTCGCCACCCTCGAGGACCTCGAGCGTATCTACAAGTTGATGGTGGGCAGCGGACAACCCTCCACAGTCTGAGCCGTAACCACTCTCCGTGGTCCCAACCGTACCTCTGCTGAGTTCAAGCGTGATTCAGCCACTAATAGTGGTAAAATGCCCCTAAAGGGGTGGTAGAGCGTTATCCACAAGCTGTGCATGAGGTGTGGATTAATTGAGCCCGACGACTCGGAATGGGACGGTCGAGGATGGGGCGCTTCAGTCCCAGGCGCTGTCCACCCACTCGGACAGAGCTTCGACGATGGCCCGGGCGATGGGGACGGCCTGTTCGACGGCCACGGTGGCCGGGCTGATCTCAGTGATGACGGCGGGCATGCGCGTCTCCCGCAGGAGGGGCAGGGACATCCCGTGGTACCCGCCGTCGGCCACGCCCAGCGATGCCGACAAGCGGGCGCACAGAAGTTCGGCCAGGCGTCTCCCCCCCGGTGAGGAGTAGCGATAGCCGGCGTAGTAGGCGGCCGAACACCGCCGTTCGGCGCCCGGATCGATCCGCAGCCCGATATAGACCTCGGCCTCGCCGGCGTTGGCCTCGGCGGCCTGGACGGATCCATCGGGATGATGGTGGGTGGTGACCGCGGCCCCGTGATTGACCAGCAGCCGGCGCACGCTGGCCACGGTGGCATCGAGTCCACCCTCCTCACCGATGGCCACCCGGCGGCGAGCCAGGGTCCGCGGCGCGGCCCGGAGCCGCTCCCGGTCCCGCACCGAGGCGACCAGCTCACTGTCGTGATGGCGGCTCCCGAATCGAAAGAGCGCGGAGACGGTGGTCGCCCCGGCGATGCCGTCGACCGGAAGACCAGCGTTGCGCTGGAACTCACCGAGGGCGGCCGAGGTCAGGTCGCCGAAGATGCCGTCGACCCGTCCCGAGTCGAAGCCGAGGGCGCTGAGACGCTGCTGCAGCTCAGCGACGTCATCACCCCGCAGCATCGGTGTCCGCCGGTAGAGGAAACGATCGCCCAATGTTCGCCCCGCCTCGACCAGGGCGGACCAGGTCTGCGGCCCGCAGATGCCGTCCACCCGCAAGCCCCGTCGGTACTGGAACGCCTCGACCGCGGCACGGGTGCCGTATTGGTAGTCACCATCGGGATCCACGCCGGTGGAGAAACCCAAAGCCTCGACACGTTTCTGCAGGTCAGCGACGGGAGCCCCGTGGTGGCCGACCTCGAGTCGGATCTCTTGGTGCTGGCTCACGCCTTCGGTCCTCGGGTGGGACCGGGGGCCAGTAGGCGTCGGTGGCGGTGAGCCAAGGGCCCCCGGTCCGAACGTCGGGCCTCTAGAGGTGTTCGGCCAGCTCCTGGAGGAGTTGACCCTTGCCCTTGGCGCCCACGATGCGAGCGGTCGGCTCGCCGTCCTTGAACAGGATGAGAGTGGGAACACTCATCACGTCGAACCGGCGGGTGATGTCGAGGTTGTCGTCGATGTTGAGCTTGGCTACCTCGAGCTTCCCGGCCTGCTCCGAGGCGATCTCCTCCAGCACCGGAGCGATCATCTTGCACGGGCCGCACCATTCCGCCCAAAAGTCCACCAGGACGGGAACGTCGGAGGACTTGACATGCTCGTCAAAGCTAGCGTCGCTCAACGTTGCGATCTTCTCACTCATGATGGTGGATCCTCCTGCCCCTTACGCGGCTCGGTTCCCGGTGACCTTCACCGGCAACACGGTACGTCAACCGCCGATGGGGGTCGCGCATTCCCGGGCCACGCCCGCCCCTCGATGCGCCCGTCGGCCGGCGACGGTCAGACCGGTCCGGCGTGGGCCTCGAGCCAACGTTCCACGTCGAGGGCGGCCATGCACCCCGAACCGGCGGCGGTGACAGCCTGGCGGTAGTAGTGGTCCTGCACGTCGCCGCAGGCGAAGACCCCGTCGACGTTGGTGCGGGTACCCCCGAAGGTCCGGATGTAGCCGTTGTCCTCCAGTTCGAGCTGACCCTTGAACAACCCGGTGTTCGGTTCGTGCCCGATGGCCACGAAGAGACCGGACAGCGGGATCTCCGATTGCTCCTCGCTCACCGTGTTCTGCACTCGTACCCCGGTGACGGTGGTGCCGCCGAGGACATCGATGACCGTGCTGTTCCACAGAAAGGCGATCTTCGGGTTGGCGAAGGCCCGCTGTTGCATGACCTTGGAGGCCCGCAACTCACCGCGGCGGTGGATGACGGTGACCTTCTCCCCGAACCGGGTGAGGAAGAGGGCTTCCTCCAGGGCCGAGTCCCCCCCACCGACCACGCCGATCTCCTTCTCCCGGAAGAAGAAACCGTCGCAGGTGGCACAGGTGGAGACGCCGTAACCGAGGAGGCGTTCCTCGTTGGGGAGATTGAGCATCAACGACTGGGCCCCGGTGGCGACGATGAGTGATTCGGCCACGTAGGTCGGCTCGTCAGCACCAGGATCACCGACCCAGACCCCGAACGGCCGGGCCGACAGATCGACCCGGGACACCTTGGCGGTGACGTACTCGGCGCCGAAGCGGGCTGCCTGCTCACGGAAGGCCATCATGAGTTCGGGACCCATGATGCCCTCGGAGAAGCCGGGGTAGTTCTCCACCTCGGTGGTCAGCATGAGCTGGCCGCCCGGCTGGTCGCTGGTCGAGGACGGCTCGCCTTCGAGGACCAACGGCGAGAGTTGAGCCCTCGAGCTATAGATCGCCGCGGTCAGGCCGGCCGGACCGGAGCCCATGATGATCACCTGGCGGGGCTCGGTCACGTGGTGCCCTCGCGACCAGCACTCGGATCCGTACGCCGGCTCCAGAGCACGAGTCCGGCCGCCAGGAAGAGGGCCCCCACCACCAGGTCGGAGATCCAGACACGACCGCCGAACAGATAGACGGTGAGCAACCGGATCAGGGAGATCGACACGAGAACCACGGTGACCACGCTGGCGGCAAAGACGATGATGCCGAACACCACGGCCCGGGTGGCCAGGGTCAGCGGCCGGACCGTCTTGTCCCGCAGGAGCTCGACCAGGCTGTCCACCATGTCGGCACCCCGGGTGGGCAGATCGCCGATCACGCCGGAGCCGGGCAAACGGGGCGTTGCTGGTTCAGGCTTCGGATCCATGGTGCGAAGGATAGTCCGGGTGCCCCCCTGGCCAGCCGGAACGCCGCGCTCCTGGCTTCAGTCCACCATCAGCATGCACGTCCCGATGGTGCCCGGCCCGGCGTGGGTCCCGACCACCGGCCCGAGGTCGACCACCACCATGGGATGCTCGCTCTTGACACCGTCGAGCATGGCCAGGAATTCGTCGATGTCGGTCGCGGCCCCGTTGCAGACCGCCAGTCGGCTGATGGGCGGGGCGTTGAGGGCCTTGTCGGCCAGGTAGCGCAGCGAACGACCACGCGTCCGCTGCTTCGATTCCTCCTCGACCACGCCGTCGACCAGCGTCACCACCGGCTTGATGGACAAAAGGGAGCCGAGCAGGGCGCGGGCGCCGCCGATGCGGCCACCCTTCTCGAGGTGCTCGAGGGTGTCGACCACGCCGAACACCCTGATGCGCGGGATGAGCTGGACCGCCCGCTCCTCCAGTTCGCTGAGGGTGGCGCCGGTGCGGGCCTGTTCGGCCAGGTCGAGCACCATCAAGCCCTGACCCATGGTCAACGAACGGGAGTCGACGGCCCGTACCGGGATGCGATCGCTCACCGCCTTGGCCGCGGCCACCGCGGCCTGATGGGTCGCCGAAACCTCGGACGAGAGGTTGATGCACAGCACCCCGTCGTACCCGTCATCGGCCGCGGCCTCGAAGGCCTGTTGAAAGGCGCCGGCCGATGGCGCCGAGGTTTCGGGGAGCACCGGACTGGCCGCGCATCGGACCCAGAACTCGTCGGTGGACAGCGTCGACCCGTCCACGAACTCCTCGGAACCGAACCTGATGGACAGGGGGACGATGGTGACCTCCCACTGTGCGGCAAGGTCGGCGGAGAGATCACAGGCACTATCACTCACCACTCGTATCCGGGCCATCGAACTCCTCCTCCTCTTCCCCCGGGTTGCCGTCGCTCCCCGGTTCCGCCTCGTCCACCGGGGTGCTGGGCACCGGAAACAGCCGATGCACGGGCCCATCAGGCGGACGGTCATCGAGTCTGTCACGGAACGGCACGATGGAGGGTGGCCCCTCCCCACTGTCGCCGCCGGTTCGGGCGGGCGGCACCGAACGTCGGTGGGCCGCCGCCTTCTGGGCCCGCTCCTCGGCGATCCGCCGTTCCCGGCGCGCCCCGAAGAAACTGGCCGCCGCCACATAGGCGACGAGACCGACCACCACGGCCAACACCACCCGGCCCAACAGTGCGAACCCCGACGACGCCCCGGACACGCTGAGGGCGAGCACGGTGGCGACCGCCATCACCGCGGTGGCCCCGACTACCCGCTTGAGCGGCGTGGTCAGGTCGCTGCCGCCCAACCCGCCGACCCGGCGCCGCACCACCGACAGGGCCACCACAGCGGCCAGCGTGTAGGCCACCGACAGGGACAGGGCCAGGCCCCGCACCCCGAGGGGGCCGACCAAGGCCAGACCCAACACGATGTTGGTCCCGTTCTCCAACAGGTAGAGGCGGAACGCGGTACGGGTGTCCTGCATGGACTGGAAGACCCGCACCATGAAGAGGAAGGTGCAGAAGCCCGGAAGACCGAGCGAGAACATGGCCAGAGCGGCGCCGGTCGACTGGGCCTCGGCCGAGGTCTCGGCTCCGTGCGCCAGCACCAGGTCGATGAGCGGGTGGGAAAGGATGAGCATGCCCACCGACGCGGGGATGATGATGGCCAGCATGCCCCGCAGGCCGTAGGCCATGCGGTGACGAAAGCCGGCGATGTCCCCTTGCGCCCAGCGCGCCGACAGCGACGGTGTCACCGCGGTCATCACCGACACCGCCACCACGCCGTAGGGAAGTTGGAAGAAGGTGTAGGCGTAGGTCCACGCCGACACCCCCCCCGGCACCTTGGTTCCGTCGGCCAGGGCCAGCATGACCACCAGAGCCACCTGGTTGGCGACCACCCAGCCGAAGGTCCACCCGGCCAGCCGGGTCACCCGGCGCATGGCCTCGTGGGCCGGCTTCCACAGGAATCGGACGTGCAAGTCGGACCGGACCAGGGAGGGGATCAACAGCGCGGCCTGGACGACGACACCGGCAGTGGTGCCGATGCCCAGCAGCACCAGGCCGGAGTGGTGGGTGCTCACCGAGTCCAGGCTGGGATGAGGCACCAGAGCATGGAACCACAGGAGGATCCCGATCACGACCAGGTTGTTGGCGATGGGGACGAACATGGGTGCGGCGAACTTGCCGCGGGTGTTCAACAAGGCGGTGAACAGGGCGATGAGTCCGTAGCAGGTCAACTGGGGGACGAACCAGCGCAACAGGAAGACGGCCTCCGCCTGTTGTTGGTGCACGTCGGCGTTGTGATTGGTGATCGTGTAGAGCCGGATGATGTCGGGGGCGAGGACGAAGAAGGCAACCGTTGCCACCACCAGAACGGTGACGGTGACGGTGACCACCGCGGAGATGGCCTCCCAGGCCTCCTTGCCGCGTCGGGTGGACAGATGGTCGACGAAGACGGGGACGAAGGTGGCCGACAGCACGCCGCCGATGACGACGTCGGTGACGATGTTGGGTGTGGTGTTGGCCAGGTTGTATCCGTCGGCAAAGCCGGCTCCACCGAGGGCCGTGGTCTGGGCGATGATCCGGGCCACGCCGGTGAGCCGCGACAGCGTGGTGCCGACGGCCATCCCCAGGGTGGCACCCGCCAGCCGTCGTCGGCCACCCTCCCAGGCGGGTGGAAGCCCGTCGACGTCAGGGCTGGTCACGGCGACTCCGGTGGTTCGCCTGTCACCTCGAACCCGTCCGCGTCACGGAGGGCCCTTCGTTTCCGCGACGTGCGGAACCACCAGACCACCAGCACGGACAGGGCCCCGAGCGAGAGGACGATGCCCACGACCGAGGTGGCGGTCGAGCGCACGTCGACCTCGCCGCTGGACAGCTCGAGTCCGTACTGGGGGGAGTGGAGGACCACGTCCACCTTGAACAGGCCCGACGTACGGGTTCGCACCTTCACGTCGACGACGTTGTTGGGCAGTTGCAGGGTGACCGGCTGGGTCCATTGGGTGGTTCCGTTGGGGAACAGCAGTTTGTCGCTGGTCAGTGTCAGCGTGGCCGACACCGGGTAGCGGGTGTCGGACACGATGGTGACCGGCAGGGTGCCCTGTTGGGAGGTGAGGGTGATGGTCCGGTCGCCGGACACCTGGAGCTGGCCGAGCTGGGCATCGATGGCCGAGGCGGTGTTGGCCACGACTCCCGACTGTTGTGCCGGGCGCAGGTCCTCGGACTCGGCCGCCAGCACCAGGTCACCGAGTTGGACGGCGATGGCCCGGGCGGCCGGGCCCGAGGCGGCCGAGGCGAAGCCGTTGATGCGCCGGCGCTGGGTCCGTAGGGATGCCGCCGGGAGGTCGGAGCCGGATGAACCCGGCACCAGCCGGCACCCGGAGCGGCATGCCGCCGTCGAGTCGAACGTCCCGAACAGGCCGGTGACGGTCACCGGATCGATGATCGGGTTGCCGTCGAGCGCGTCGGTCAGGGCGCCGACGAAGGCCGGGTTGGCCGGCCAACCGTTCGGGGCCACCGCCACCACGGCGCGGGGGGTGGAGTCGTTCGGCTTCTCGTAGTAGATCTGGGCCAGCTCGGCGATGAGCTGGTGGGCGGCGAGGACCGGGTCCTCCGAGGCTCCCGGAAAGCGCGCCGTCAGGTCGGGGTCGGAGACCACCGCGGTGAACCCGGGGCCGTGCGTAGATGACACGAGGAACGGTTCGGCTGCCGATCCGTCGGAAGGCGGCGAGGCAACGTCGCCGGGGGGCATGATCATCTGGGTGTAGCCGTCGGCCGCCAGTTGGGTGAGGGTGGCCGGATCGAGCCCGTCGTTGGTGATCCAGGCCCCGAGGCCGATCGGGCTGGCGGAGGGGGAGGGATGGGTGACCGTGTCGGCCAGGACGGCGGACCCGCGTGAGACCTGTTCGGCCAGTTCGTTGCTGAGCCCGGCATCGACCAGGGCCGAGGCGTTGACCGGAGCGAACGAGGTCATCGTGAACTGGTGGACCGACGGGTTGCCTGCCAGGCCGGCCAGGTCGGACACGGTGGCCTGGTGCCCGGAGGCGTCCAGGGCGCCCAGGGTGAGGGGGCTGGCCTCGAGGGTGACGGGAACGCTGGGTGCATCCTCGAGGGCCGAGACGACGCCCCCGATGGCCGAGGCGGCGGTGGCCGACGGAGGATCCAGGGCCGTCCCCGGTGAGGACAGGAGTTCCGCGGGGGTGGGGGAATGCGAAGGGCCGAGGGTCGTCTCGACGGGGAGGACCACCGCCACCCGCAAACGCTCGGTGCCAGCCGTGGACTCGGCGTACACCAGCTGGGTGATGACGCCGGCCACGGCCTGTCGGGTGGCCAGGTTCTCCAGCTGCACCCGTACCGGGTAGACCCCGGAGGGGTAGGCGCCGCACTGCTCGGCGGCGGCGATCAGGTCGATGGCGAAGCCGCTCGGCGAGGCCGTGGACGCGTCGTCGTCGCCGACGACCACCGGCATGGCCAGGTCGACGCCACCTCCGGCCACCGTGGGCAAGCCGCCCACCGGGAGCGGCGACGGGGTGGAGGTCACCGGCGTTCCCGACGGGGCCGAGGACACCGACTGGTCGAAGGCCGAGACACTCGACAGGCACGGATAGACGGTGACGGACAGGCCGAGCTGGGAGACCGACAACGGACCGGTCTGCACCCGCAGCTGGAGGTCGAAGGCCTGGCCCGGGGTGACCACCGCGGTCTGGGCCAGGACGGTGAGGGCCGCGGGGGCCGCGGCGTCCGTCGAGGGCGCCGCCGACTCCGGTCGGACCCGGCCGGCGGGGGGCGGGTGGGCGAGGGCGGTCCCCGGGGTCAGCAGCACCAGTGCGGCGAGGGCCGCGCCCACCACCAGCGGTCGTTGCCAGCGGGATCGGCGGACCCATCGCCGGAGCCGTGGGGCCCCGATGACGCCGGCCGGGGGCACCGACACCGCCGAGTAGGCGCCGAGAGGTTCCACCCCGACGATCGGGGCGGGCCCGTCCCCGGTTGGCCCGCCGACCCGGGGATGGCTGGCGCTGGGGCACAGGCTGCCTCGTTCCCGATTCACCTCGGACGGCAGCCTACGCCAGTCGCACTACCCTCGAGGTGCGTGCTCCCCGAGCGACTCCAGCCCTTGGTGCAGGCCACCGCCGATCTTTCCGACCGTTTTCGATCGGCCGGTCACACCCTCTATCTGGTGGGAGGTTCGGTCCGCGACGCCATCGTGGCCGACCCCGGCTCGCCGGTGTCCGACGCCGGTCGCGACCTCGACTTCACCACCGATGCCCGCCCCGACACCATCGAGGAGCTGGTGACCGGGTGGGCCGACGCCGTCTGGACCCAGGGGAAGCGTTTCGGCACCATCGGCTGTGTCCGGGCCGGCCAGAAGTACGAGATCACCACCCACCGGGCTGAGGCCTACCGGCCCGATTCCCGCAAGCCCGATGTGGCCTTCGGGGACAGAGTGGAGGACGATCTGGCCCGACGGGACTTCACCATCAACGCCATGGCCCTGCGCCTGCCCGAACTCGAGCTCATCGATCCCTTCGACGGTCTGGGCGATCTCTCGGCCCACCGGCTGCGCACACCGCTCGACCCCGAGGTGTCCTTCGCCGACGACCCCCTGCGCATGCTGCGGGCGGCGCGGTTTGTGGCCAAGCTCGACCTCGAGCCGGCCCCCGAGCTGGTCGAGGCGGTCCGTCGCGGCCACCACCGCCTGTCCATCGTCTCGGCCGAGCGGATCAGGGACGAGCTGGACAACATCGTCATGGTGCCGGTGCCCTCGGTGGCCCTCTGGTTCGTGGTGCGCACCGGCCTGGCCGACGAGT
Organism: uncultured Acidimicrobiaceae bacterium; assembly: GCA_963704615.1. Classification (GTDB taxonomy): domain Bacteria; phylum Actinomycetota; class Acidimicrobiia; order Acidimicrobiales; family RAAP-2; genus Bog-756. The sequence goes on from OY969923.1 coordinate 237,320, forward strand.
TCCTCCCTGAACTCCCGAGTCTCGCCCTTGAGCAGGATCCGATCCACCGGCACAAAGACGTTCTCGCCCACACCCTGGCCGTGGTGGACAAGACCTCCGCCGACCGGTGGCTGCGCCTGGCCGCGCTGTTCCACGACGTGGGCAAACCGAAGACCCGTGCCTTCGTCGACGGAGGAGTGACCTTCCACCACCACGAGGTGGTGGGGGCGCGCATGACCCGCAACCGCATGCAGGCTCTGCGCTATTCGAGTGAGGACATCGAGGCGGTGACCGAGCTGGTCAACCTCCACCTGCGCTTCCACACCTACCGTCTGGGATGGACCGATCGGGCCGTCCGGCGCTACGTGCGCGACGCCGGTCCCCTGCTCGATCGCCTCAACCAGCTCACCCGGTGCGACTGCACCACCCGCAACGCCAACAAGGCTCGGGCCCTGGCCCACAGCATGGACGAGCTCGAGGCCCGTATCGCCGAGCTGCGTCAGCAAGAGGAGCTGGACGCCATGCGCCCCGACCTCGACGGGAACCAGGTCATGGAGGAGCTCGGGCTCAGGCCCGGGCGCGACGTCGGTCGGGCCTTGGCCTTCCTTCTCGAGCTCCGACTCGACGAGGGACCTCTGGGCGAAGAGGAGGCCCGCAAGCACCTGGCCGAGTGGTGGGCTCAGCAAGGATCACCGGGAGAACGCCGGTAACCCGCTGACAGTTCGAGGTGCTCAGTCTTCGGGCCAGACGGGCCCGGGCTCCCCGTCGGCAAACGATTCGACCATCCCGTGGGCCACGTCGTCGTGATACTGAACCGGCGGCGACTTCATGAAGTAGGCCGAGGGCCCGATCAGCGGGCCGCCGATGCCGCGATCGAGGGCGAGCTTGGCGCACCGGACGGCGTCGATGATCACGCCGGCCGAGTTGGGCGAGTCCCACACCTCGAGCTTGAGCTCGAGGTTCAAAGGGACGTCGCCGAAGTTACGTCCCTCCATCCGGATGTAGGCCCACTTGCGGTCGTGCAGCCACGGCACGTGATCCGACGGTCCGATGTGGACGTCGTCAGACGGCAGTGCCCCGTGCTCGATCTGGCTGGTCACCGCCTGGGTCTTGGAGACCTTCTTCGATTCGAGCCGATCCCGCTCGAGCATGTTCTTGAAGTCCATGTTGCCGCCCACGTTGAGCTGGTAGGTGTGATCGAGGGCCAGCCCCCGGTCCTCGAACAGCCGGGTGAGGATTCGGTGGACGATGGTCGAACCCACCTGGCTCTTGATGTCGTCACCCACGATGGGGAGGCCGGCGGCCCGGAACCGGCGGGCCCACTCGGGGTCGGAGGCGATGAACACCGGGATGGCGTTGACGAATCCCACCCCGGCCTCGAGGCAGGCCTCGGCGTAGAAGCGCTGAGCCTGTTCGGACCCCACCGGCAGGTAGCTGACCAGCACGTCGGCCCGGGAGTCGCGGAGGGCCGCGACCACGTCGATGGGATCGGCCGGCGACTCCTCGACCGTCTCCCGGTAGTACTTGCCGAACCCGTCCAGGGTGGGGCCCCGCTGCACCGTCACCCCGAGCTCGCCCACGCCGGCGAACCGGATGGTGTTGTTCTGCCCGGCGAAGATGGCCTTGCCCAGGTCGGTCCCGACTTTGGCGGCGTCGGCGTCGAAGGCGGCGACGAACTCCAGATCGCCGACGTGGTAGCCACCGAGGACCACATGCATGAGCCCGGGGACCGTCTCGGTCGGATCGGCCCCCCGGTAGTACTCGACTCCCTGGATGAGAGAGCTGGCGCAGTTGCCCACGCCGGCGATGGCTACTCGGATGGTGCTCATCAACTGGTTCCCTTCGTGCTGGTCGGTACGGCGTCCCCACCGCGGGGTTCCCGTTTGTCGGATCGTGTCGCTGTCTGTTTGTTGCGTTCGAGCTCGATGAGGCGGTCGAGCCAGGCGATGTCGTGCTCGGTGGCCTCGGTGCTGTGCTCGGCCAGGGAGCGGGTGTAGACGTCGAGCCTGTCGCCCGAGGCACGGGCCCGGTCGCTGGCCAGCCGGCGGGTCAGCTGGGCCCGCCGACGTTCGAGGAGGGCCAGTCGGGCCTGAGGGGCGAGGTGGCGGGCGAAGGCCAGTCGCAGGCCGAAACTGCGGGCATCGTCGGTCCCGGCGGGCTCATCGGCGTCGAGCAGTTGCTCGAAGAGCCGGCGACCGGGCTCGGTGATGGCGTACACCTTGCGGGAGCGCTTGGTCACCCGGGCCGACCCGGCTCGGCGGGCCCGGAGCCCGGCGCGTTCGCCGCTCAGCGAACCGGTCGGGGGAATCGGCGCCACCGTCGATCCGGTGGCCGGTCCGGCCGTGACCGTCACCGCTCCGGCGCTCTCGAGCCGGGACAGGGCCGGGTAGAGCGAACCGAAGGAGATGTTGGCGAAGAGGCCCAGCTCGTCGCGCAGGCGCCGCCGGATCTCGTAGCCGTGGAATTCCTGCTCGTGGAGGAGGCCGAGGATGGCCAGATCGAGCATCAAAGACCGGGACGGCGGGGCCGGGACGGACCCCTCCGGGGGCGGCCCCCGGCTGCCCACAGACCGATGTTCGCGCAACGCATACTCGTGACGATATATCACTTCGATATATCAATGCAATACATTCGGGGCCGCGCCGTCTCGGAGCACCCGTCCACCGGCCGGTACCCTCCACCCCGGGGGAGGACCCCACCGAGGCCCTCGAGCTGTTCGCGACGACGAGCTGTTCGACAACGGTGCCCGGGGGATGGGGAGGGATTACCCTGGACCCCGTGAGCTTCCGCACCGGAGCCCTCGAGGGCGTCCAGACCTCACCCACCGGGGGACGCGTCGAGTACCTGCTCGCCCGCAACGCCGTCGTCCGTGAGTACAAGAAGGGCCGACTGTCCCGGCTGGACGTCTGTGATGCCCACCCCGAGCTCCTCCGGGTGGCCGCCAACCTCGGGCGCCCCTCCGGCCAGGAGTGCCCGATCTGTGAGGAATCCGACCTGGTCGAGGTGACCTTCGTCTTCGGCTCGCGCCTGCCGCCCGGCGGTCGCTGCGTCGCCTCCCAGACCGAGCTGACCCGCTACTGGCGGCGCAAGGACCCCGTGGTCTGTTACGTCATCGAGGTGTGCACGGAATGCTCGTGGAACCACCTGGCCCGTATGTACCCGGCCGGAGCGGGGGTGCCGGCGGTGACCCGCAAGCCCCTCCCGGGTCGGGCCAGCCTCTGATCCGGTCGGTCTCCGATCGGCCCGGATCGGGGTCTTCATACGGGCCCGCGCCGGATGGTCTAGATATGGGGGATGCTCCTCGAAGGAAAGACCGTCCTGGTGACCGGTGTGGGAAAGGGCCTCGGACAGGAGTGCGCGGCGAGCGCCCTCCGCGACGGGGCCAACGTGGTGCTGGCGGCCCGCACCGAGTCGACGCTGGCCGCCATCGCCGATGACCTCGATCCGTCCGGTCGGCGGGTGACCGCCCACGTGACGGACATCACCGACCCGGCGTCGTGCTCCTCCCTGGTCGAGTCGGCCCAGGAGCGATTCGGCTCGGTCGACGCCCTGATTCAGGTGGCGGCTTACGAGAACGTCTGGGGCGGCCTCTACGACCTCAGCTTCGAGTCGTGGCGGAAGGCGTTCGAAACCAACGTGATCGGAGCCCTCACCGTCATCCGACCGGTGGCCACGGCCATGAAGGCGGGCGACGGCGGTTCGGTGGTGCTCATCGGATCCCAGTCGATGTTCCAACCGGCGCTGCCCCAGGGCGGCTACGCGGCCTCGAAGGGCGCGCTCCTGTCGGCCATGTACTACCTGGCCGACGAGCTGGGGGCCGACAACATCCGTTGCAACATGGTCGTCCCGTCGTGGATGTGGGGTCCCAACGTCGAGATGTACGTCACCGGCACGGCCGACAGCCAGGGTCGCAGCCAGGAGGAGGTGCTCGAGGACATCGTCGGCACGTTCCCGCTCCGCCGTATGACCGAAGACGGCGAGGTCGCTGACGTGGCCGCCTTCTTCGCCTCGGACCATGCCAAGGCCGTCACCGGCCAGTACCTGCTGGTCAACTCGGGGGAGCTGCTGCGATGACGGGGCCCGGCGCAGAGCGCAAGCGGGTGGTGGTGTGGGGCACCGGCTTCGTGGGGCGGATGGTGATCCCCGAGATCCTCCGCCACCCCTCCTTCGAGCTGGTCGGCGTGGGTGTGCGCAATCCGGCCAAGGCCGGCCGCGATGTCGGGGAGATCTGTGGCATCGACGCCATCGGGATGGCCGCCACCGACGACATCGGAGCCCTGGTGGCCCTGGATCCCGATGCGGTGGTCCACTTCGGGCCGACGGCGGCCCACGCCGAGGACAACATCCGCGACATCGGAGCCTTCCTCCGGGCCGGCATCGACGTGTGCTCGACGGCCATGACCCCGTGGGTGTTCCCCGCCGCCCCGCTCAACCCGCCGGCCTGGATCGAGCCGATCACCGAGGCCTGCCTGTCGGGGGGCGCCTCCTGCTTCACCACCGGCATCGATCCGGGCTTCGCCAACGATCTGTTCCCGATGACCCTGATGGGCCTGTGCGGGGAGGTCCGTCAGGTGCGAGCCCTCGAGATCCTCGACTACATCAACTACGAGGGGGACTACGAGGACGAGATGGGGATCGGGCGACCGCCCGAGTTCACCCCGTTGCTCGAGCACACCGACATCCTGGTCATGTCCTGGGGTGCGACGGTGCCGATGATGGCCTCGGCGGTGGGCATCGAGCTCGACGAGATCACCACCACCTGGGAGAAGTGGACCACCGACGCGCCGATCACGACGGCCAAGGGTCTGATCAACCCGGGCCACGTGGCGGCGATCCGCTTCACCATCAACGGCATCTACCAGGGCGAGCCCCGCATCTGCCTCGAGCACGTGAACCGGGTCGGCGCCGATGCCGCGCCGGACTGGCCCCGCGGCAACCAGGACGACGTCTACCGGGTGGAGATCGACGGGTCGCCCTCGATCACCCAGGAGACCGCCTTCCGTTTCACCGACGGAAGCGGACGTGACGCGGCCGCCGCCGGTTGCCTGGCCACCGGGTTGCGTGCCCTCAATGCGGTGGCCGCGGTCAACGACCTGCCGGCCGGGTGGGTGACCGCCCTCGACCTGCCGCTCATCCCCGGCGTGGGGACGATCCGATGACGGCGCCACCGCCGCGTCACGTGGCGCCGGGTCCCGTGCCGACCCGATGAATCCGAGGAGGAACCGTGACACCCGATGACCTGGTCGAGATCGAGCTGATCAAGCGGCTCAAGTACCGCTACCTGCGCTGTTTGGACCAGAAGCTGTGGGACGAGATCGAAACCTGCTTTCTGCCCGACGCCACGGCACGGTACGGAGGCGGGCTCTACGAATTCGACGGACGTGACGCCATCATGGAGTTCCTGCGCGCCTCGATGGGCTCGACCACCATGCTCAGCAGCCACCGCTGTCACCATCCCGAGATCGACCTGGACGGACCCACGACGGCCACCGGGGTGTGGGCGCTGGAGGATGTGGTGATCCTCACCGACATGGGGATCAACGTGCAGGGCGCCGCCTTCTACACCGACCGGTACGAGAAGCATGGGGGCGTGTGGCTCATCGCCCACACCGGGTACCAGCGCACCTACGAGGAGCTGATGCCGCGCTCTTCACTGGCCGGCCTCAAGCTGACCGCCGACTGGTGGGCCACCGGAGGCCGGTCCACCTTGGGCTGACGTCGATCGGTCAGTTGATCGGTCGGCGGACTTGGCGAGCCGTTCAGGCCAGGGTGGCTCCGTCGATGAGGATGTCGGCGCCGTTCATGTGGGAGGCCTCGTCGGAGGCCACGTAGGCGATGGCCGCGGCGATCCCTTCCGGGGTGCCGAAGCCGGCGATCGGTGTCACCCGGTCGATGAGCTTGATGTCGGCGCCCTCGGGAAGATGGAAGGCCCGGGTGATGGGGGTGTCGATGGCACCGGGGCTGATGCTGTTGACCCGGACCCCGCTGGCGGCGTACTCGACGGCCAGCGATCGGGTGAGGGCCAGAACGCCCCCCTTGGTGGCCGCGTAGGCCGCGGCCCACGGCTGCCCGGCGTGGGCCGCGGTTGAGGCCAGGTTCACGATGTTGCCCCCGCTGGCCAACAGGTGGGGGAGCGCCTGGCGACAGACCAGGAAGGTGCCGGTGAGGTTGACGCCCACCAAGCGGTTCCACTCCTCCAGCGACTGCTCGTGGGTGTGGGAGAACGAGAGCACGCCGGCCACATTGACCACCACGTCGAGGCCGCCGAGACGGTCGACGGTGTCGGCCACCATCGAGGCGACGCCATTCTCCGAGCTCACATCGCCGACCAGAGTGGACAGGGAACCCCCGACGCCGTCGGCCTCCACCGCCAGCTTGGCCAACAACTCGGCGTTGACGTCGGTGGCCACCACAACCCCACCCTCCGAGGCCAGACGGATCGCCGTGGCCCGCCCGATGCCCGAGGCCGCGCCGGTGACGAGAATGCTGCGCCCGATGAAGCGATCTGCGGCCATGGCCAGACTGTAGGGCCTCTCGCTTCGGGCCCAGGCATCAGGCATCCCACCGATCGCTCCTGCGGTCCGTCCTGATCGGGATGGGCGTGGTGTTGGCGGTGGCCGCCGTGGTGGGGCTGGTGTGGGGCCGGGCGGTCTGCCGAGGGGGTTGCCTACCGCTCCGACGCCGGTCGGCCTCTGGTCACCCCACCGGCACCGCCATGTCCCCGGGGTATTCCGCCCGCTACGATTGGGGGACAGCAGTTCGTAGTGCTCGGCGGTGGATCGCTTCCACCGCCCGCCGCCGGCAGCCCCCGGGCGCTGGACGGTCGAGAGGAGATTGCCATGCCCGACCCCCGGCCCGCGCCGGTCACCGTCCCGGTTGTGCGGGGCACCAAAAGACGGGAGGGCGGCGCCCCCCTGGTGATGGTCACCGCCTACGACACCCCCGGAGCCCGGATCGCCGACGCCGCCGGGGTCGACATGATCCTGGTCGGAGACTCGGTGGGCAACAACGTGCTCGGTTATTCCGACACCTTGCAGGTGACCATGGACGACATGGTCCGCCACAGCGCCGCGGTGGCCCGAGCCGACCCCCGTTCACTGGTGGTGGCCGACCTCCCGTGGATGAGCTACCACCTCGATCCGGTGGACACCGTTCGCAACGGGGCTCGCCTGATCCGGGCCGGGGGCCAGGCGGTCAAGCTGGAGGGCGGCGCCAACCGGGTGGCGATGATCGAAGCGCTGGTGGCCGCCGAGATCCCGGTGATGGGCCACCTCGGGCTCACCCCCCAGTCGGTCAACGCCATGGGCGGCTATCGGGTCCAGGGCCGCGACCAGGCCTCGGCCGAGGCCCTGGTGGTCGAGGCCAAGGCCATTGCCGCCGCCGGTTGCTTCGCCATGGTCATCGAGGGTGTGCCGGAAAAGGTCGGGGCCGTCATCACCGAGTCGCTGGATGTGCCCACGATCGGCATCGGGGCCGGTCCGAACTGCGACGGGCAGGTCCTGGTCTTCCACGATCTGCTCGGATTCAACCCCATCACACCCAAGTTCGTGCGCCGGTACGCCGACCTCGGTGCCGAGGCCACCGCGGCGATGGCGGCGTTCGCGGCCGACGTGCGCTCGGGAGCCTTCCCGGCCGACGCCGAGGCCTACCACTGAAGTCGTGGAGGATGCGGCGGTCCTGGCGCCGGGTGGTTTGCCGGTAGGGTAGTGCGGTTGTTCCGGCCGCCCGCAGTGGTGACCGTCCAGTTCCGACCTGCCCCACTCCGTGGGGCTCGGGCCTTCGCTGGCCCGATCCAGAGGGAGGTGAGCCGCACGTGCGGCCCTACGAAGCAATGGTCATTTTCGACACCGGTGCCGACGAGGCGGCGGTGAACGGAGTCCTCGATCGGGGCCTCGACGCCCTCCGGGCCAAGGGCGGGAACCCGGGACGTGTGGAGCGATGGGGCAAGCGGACCTTCGCCTACGAGCTCCAGCACAAGCGGGAGGGCTACTACGTCATCATCGAGCTGACCGCCGAACCGGCCGCGGTGGCCGACATGGAGCGGGTGTTCGTGCTGGCCGACGAGGTCCTCCGGCACAAGGTGATGCGGATTCCGGACAAGGTGGCAGGGCGGCGGGCCGCAGCTGCCGCCTCCAGCAGCGAGGAGAGCTGATCATGGCCAACGGCAACACCGTCACCCTGGTGGGGAATATCACCCGCGACCCCGAACTCCGTTTCACCAACACCGGACAGGCCACGTCCAGCTTCGGTCTGGCCGTCAATCGCCGGTGGCAGAACCGCCAAACCCAGGACTGGGAGGAGGCCACCTCGTTCTTCGACGTCGTGTGCTGGCGGGAGATGGCCGAGAACGCCGCCGAGAGCTTGAGCCGGGGCGCCCGGGTGATCGTCACCGGACGCCTCGAGCAGCGCAGCTGGGAGACCCCCGACGGGGACAAGCGCTCGAAGGTCGAGGTCGTGGCCGACGAGATCGGACCGAGCATCCGGTGGGCCACCGCCCAGGTGACCAAGAACGAACGGCGCGGACCGGGCGAGCCCGGTCCCTCCGGTGGCGCCCGACCGGGTGGGGGACCCGGCCCCGCGCCCGATGCCCCGGGATACGGATACAGCGAGGAGCCCTTCTAGTCATGGCACGGAACAACGATCGTGGAGGGACCACCCGGCGGTCGCCCAAGGATACCGGGAGACGCATCAAGAAGAAGCCGTGTGCCTTGTGCAAGGACCGGGTGGAGTGGGTCGACTACAAGGACGTCGGCATGCTCCGCAAGTACATGAGCGACCGGGGCAAGATCCGTGCCCGCCGGGTATCGGGGAACTGCACCCAGCACCGAGCGCGACGTGGCCATCGCCATCAAGACGGCCCGGGAGATGGTGCTCCTCCCCTACACCCAGCGCACCACCACCGAGCGCCCCGGAGGTCGGGGTGGCCGCGGGCGCGACGGTGGCTACGCCGGTGGGGGCGGCCGACGGCCACGGGAGGAGGAGCGGTCCCTGTCGGCCGATGCCACCTCGTCGGCGGTGATCGATGACCCCGCGGCGTCACCGGTCGATGACCCGTCGGTCGACCCGTCGGCGGCGGAGGCGGTCGAGCTCGCCCAGGACATCGCCCTGGTTGCCGACGAGGCCGAAACGGCGGACGAGGCCGAAGCCGAGGTCGAGGCCGAAGTCGCGGCCGAGTCCGCACCTGTTGACGACGGCGAGGCCTGAGATGAAGGTTCTGTTGCGCAGTGACATCGACGGCGTGGGCAAGCGGGGCGACATCATCGACGTCTCCGGCGGGTTCGCCCGCAACCACCTGCTGCCTGCGGGGAAGGCCATCGTGGCCTCCCCCGGCCTCGAGAGCCAGGCCGCGGCCATGCGGCGCTCACGGGACCTTCGCGACGCGCGCGACCGGGTGTCGTCGGAGACCGTGGCCCGCGCCCTGGTCGGGCGTCCGATCACGTTGTCGGCCCGGGCCACCGGGGAGCGGCTGTTCGGATCGGTGTCCGCCGCCGACATCGTGCGCCGGGTCGAGGAGCAGACGGGAGTGGTGATCGACCGCAAGCATCTCCTCCTCGAGGAGCCGATCAAGACGGTGGGCGAGCACAGCGTGCGGGTCGAGCTGGTGGGCGACGTGGTGTTCGAGCTGACGGTCGAGGTCGCCGCCGAAGGCTGACCGGGATCCACCGATCTGTCGCACCCTCCGGGGATGATGGCGGACATGCCGTCAGGTGTCCGCAACCGAGTGCGCGTTTCCCACTGCTCGTCCACACCCGGGCACGGCTATATCCCCAAGAAGAGGCTCTTTCGTTCCACAGGCCGTCTCGGCGAGGGTTGAGGAACGATGGTTCAAGCCTTAGACGACACCAAACCCCGACGTCTCCTGTCGCCCACCGGGGGCCCGGGGAGCCAGGTCGGTCGGATACCCCCACACAACCTCGAAGCCGAGGAGTCTCTTCTCGGGGCCATGCTCCTCTCCCGCGACGCCATTGCCTCGGCCATGGAGATCTGCAAACCCGAGGACTTCTACAAGTCGTCCCACGGGCACATCTTCTCGGCGATCACCTCGCTGTTCAGTCAGGGTGAGCCGGCCGACTGGGTGACTGTCACCGAGGAGCTGCGGCGACGCGGGTTGCTCGAAACCATCGGCGACCCCTCGGTGTTCGTTTCCCTCCAGGTCAACACGCCCTCCATCGGCAACGCCGAGTACTACGCCAAGATCATCGAGGAGTTGGCCCTGCTCCGCCGGCTGGTCTCGGTGGCCGGGGAGATCACCGAGCTCGGGTACAGCGTCCCCGAGGACGTCTCGAACGTGCTCGACCGTGCGGAGAGCCTGGTGTTCGAGGTCTCCCAGCGCCGGGTGGTGGATTCGATGACCCCGTTGCGCGAGCTTCTCGGGGACAGCCTCGACCACCTCGAGCAGCTCTTCACCCGGGGGGAATCGATCACCGGCCTGGCCACCGGCTACGTCGACCTCGACGAACAGCTCGCTGGACTGCAGCCGTCCAATCTCATCGTGGTCGGCGCCCGTCCGGCCATGGGGAAGACCAGCTTCGCTCTGGGGATCGTCGCCCACGCCGGCATCAAGCTCAACAAGCCGGTCCTGCTCTTCTCCCTCGAGATGAGCCATCTCGAGCTCACCCAGCGCCTCCTGTGTTCGGAAGCACGGGTCGATGCCAACCGGATGCGGACCGGCCGCCTGCTCGAGGCCGACTGGACGAAGATCGGCAACGCCATCAGCCGGATGAGCGAGGCGCCCATCTTCATCGACGACAATCCCAATCTCACGGTGATGGACATCCGGGCCCGGGCCCGCCGGCTCAAGAGCAGGGAAGGCCTGGGGCTCGTGGTGGTCGACTACCTCCAGCTGATGACCGGTCGGCACGGCGCGGAGAACCGACAGGTCGAGGTGTCCGAGATCAGCCGCGGTCTCAAGATCCTGGCTCGTGAGCTCGAGGTTCCTGTGGTGGCCCTGTCCCAGTTGTCGCGCGGTCTCGAGATGCGTCAGGACAAGCGCCCCATGTTGGCCGATCTCCGCGAGTCGGGCTCGATCGAGCAGGACTCCGATGTGGTGCTGTTCATCTACCGGGACGAGATCTACAACCCCGAATCGAGCGAGAGTCAGGGGACGGCGGAGATCATCGTGGCCAAGCACCGCAACGGGCCCACCGGCCACACCCGGCTGGCCTTCATCGGCCACCACGCTCGTTTCGACAACATGGCCCGGGTGTAGGTCGGGCCAAGTCGGTGATGATGGAGCGATGACCGACGTCGCTCCCTCGCTCCCGCGGATACCCGCCTCGGCCGGGGCCCTGATCGGGGACGGGTCCGGACGGATCCTGATCCTCAAGCCGACCTACAAGTCGGGCTGGACCATCCCGGGGGGACAGATCGAGGCGAACGGTGAATCCCCCTGGGAGGGATGCCGCCGCGAGGTGTCCGAGGAGTCCGGGCTCACCGTGAGGTCGGGCCGGTTGGTCTGTGTCGACTTTCTGCACCCGCGGCCGGAGCGGCCGGGCGGGCTCCGGTTCCTCTTCGACTGCGGATCGCTGGGGACAGCGGTCCGTGGTGACGTGATGGTCGACGGCGTGGAGATCAGCGAGCACCGGTGGGCCGAGCCCGAGGAGGCGGGCCGGTTGTTGAGCGGGCCGGTCGGTCGTCGGGTGGCGGTGGCGCTGTCGGTCGACCACCTGGTCTACCTCGAGGACGGCCGGCCGGTCGACGGGATCGTCGGCTGACCCATCGGGCTTTTGCCAACTCCCGCCGAGCGCCACATGCTGGGCGGGTGCCCGACGTCCCCTACACCCACGGCCATCACGACAGCGTTCTGCGGTCCCACCGGTGGCGTACCGCGGCCAACTCGGCGGCCTACCTGCTCCCCCGTCTTGGCCCGGGCATGACCCTGCTCGACGTCGGGTGCGGACCCGGGACCATCACCTGCGATCTGGCCGGCCGGGTGGCCCCTGGCGAAGTGGTCGGGGTCGATGCCTCGGCCGAGGTCATCGACGAGGCCCGGGCGACCGCCGCCGATGCCGGTCTCACCTCGGTGGCCTTCGAGGTCGGCGACGCCTTCCACCTCGGCTTCGACGACGGACGCTTCGACGTGGTCCACGCCCACCAGGTCCTCCAGCACGTTGGCGATCCGGTGGCGGCGCTGACCGAGATGCGACGGGTGTGCCGGCCGGGGGGGATCGTGGCCGTCCGGGACAGCGACTACCCGGGCATGCGGTGGTTTCCCGACGACCCGGTGCTGGCCCGGGCCCAGGCCGCCTACGGCGAGGTGACCCGGGCCAACGGGGCCAACTGGGACGCCGGTCGCCGTCTTCTGGCCTGGGCCAACCGGGCCGGATTCAGCGCCGTCGACCCCTCCGCGTCGATCTGGTGCTACGCCACACCCGAGGACAGGGCCTGGTGGGGAGGCCTGTGGGCCGACCGGTTCACCCAATCGACCCTCGCCGATCAGTTGATCGCCTACGGGGTCGCCTCGGTCGAGGACCTGGCCTCGTTCGCCGCCGCCTGGCAGCGGTGGGCCTCGTCACCCGACGGCTGGTACGTGGTTCCGCACGGCGAGGTGATCGGCACTGTCTAATTCTTATTCACTGTCTCGTTCCTGACCGCCCTGCCCGGGGGCGACGCTCACCGGCCCGCCGTGCTCAGCGCGGCCACGAATCGATCGGGCGCTTCGACCATCGGGTAGTGCCCGACCCCGTCGAGCAGGCGGGGACGGGGGCCGCTCTCACCGCGGGCCCGCCAGAGACGGTCGGCCATGGACGGCACGGCGATGGGATCGTCACCGCCCCACACCACCACCAGCGGGGAGTGATGGACCTCGATGGCCCCGGTGAAGCGCCTCTCGTGACGCTTCCGCTCCTCGACGTAGCGGATGAGGCGGGGCAGAAGGAGGTGCCCGTCGAGATGGGCGATCATCTCCCACTGGGCGGTGATCTCTTCCTGGTCGACCGCCGTCTCCGGGCCGAAGGTGGCTGACACCCCACCCATGACCGCGTCCCGGTCGAGCGGGGTGTCCTCGGCCAGACGCTGGTCGGGGAGACCGAGCAGGAAGCGCTGTCCCTCACTGAGCCGGACCTCGTCCATGTAGATGCTGCCATTGGTCACAAAGCGGTCGGTGATCTCCGCCTCCCAGTTCCCCTCGAGCTGGCGGGCCAGCAACTCGCCACCCAGGGTGTCGCCCACGTCGTGGGTCAACAGTCCCAGGCGGTCGATGGCCAGCGCCTCGAGGAGGGCCATGGCGATGTCGGCCTGCAGGGCGAAGTCGTAGGCCAGATCGGGCTTGTCCGACAGGCCGTAGCCGAGCATGTCGAAGAGGATCACCCGCCGTCGGGCGGCCAGGTCGTCGACGACGCCGGCGAAGTCGAACGACGACGTGGGGAAGCCATGCAGGACCAGCAACGGGGCGCTCGACTCGGTGCCCGAAGCCCGGATGTCGACGGTGAAGATGCGGTGTCCGCACAGGGTCATGGTGCGCCCCCGCGCCCTCCACGCCTCGGCCCGGCTGTTCACCCGGTCAGCCGCTCCCGGAAGAACTCGAGGACCTGGTCGAGGGCGGCGCGGGTCGGGGTGCCCGGACGATCGTCGAGGTCCTCGGTGAGCACCGAGTGGGCCCGCCTCTTGTGGCCGTGCGGATTGTCGGCGGACGAGTCGATCTCCACGGCCACGAAGGCATCGCCCAACAGCTCGCGGAGATGGGCGAACCGCTCGGGGGGACTGAAGGTGTCACCGGTGAAGCGGAGACCGAGGACGCAGGTGCCGGCCGCGGCCCGGGCCTGCACCCTGGCGGTGTCCTCGCTGGAGAGGCCCACGTCGCGTCGGAGAGCCCGGGTCACCGGGAAGGGGAGCGACGGCTGACTGAGTACCGGTGCCACCACCACGTCGTCGACCATCATGCCCAGGGCGAATCCCCCGGTGAAGCACATGCCGATGGCGCCCACGCCGGGCCCGCCGCACCGGGCGTGCTCGTCTTGGGCCAGGACGCGCAGCCAGCTGATGATGGGGCTGGTCCGGCCCTGGGCCAGCACGGTGAACTCCCGGGTGATGCAGGCCCGGGTCAGCGACGAGATGGTGTACCCGGCGCTGGGGCGCGCCCGTCGTCCCCGAAGAGGTGGGGGAGCACGGCAGTGAAGCCGGCGTCGGCCACCCGGGTCCCGAACTCCGCCACCTGGGGGGTGATCCCGGGCATCTCGCTCATCACGATCACCGCCGGTCCCGATCCGGTCCGGTAGAGCGCCCGGGTCTTTCCCTGCGCGGCGAACGAGGACCGCTCGAAACCGGCCAAGGGGTCGACCATGGGTGGGCAGGCTACTCCGGGAGGTCGCCTCGCCTCCGGGCCGGTCGCGCCCCGACTCAGGTCAGAGCCAGCGTCACCACCACCGGCAGGTGGTCGGATCCGGCGAAACTGCCGACCCGGGCGTCGACAACCCGCACCGGCGGGGTGACCAGCACGTGGTCGAGCTGACTGTGAGGCCGGCGGGAGGGCCAGGTCCGGGCGGTGATGGCCCGCCGCCATCCACGGAAGTACGAGCTGACCGGCGGCCCCCACAGGTTCATATCGCCGGCCAGCACGGCGGCCACGGTGGGTGGGGGCAGCTGACGGCTCAACCGTCGGTACTGGGCGTGGGAGCCGTGGGTGATGTGGGACATGTGGGTCCCGTGCACGGTCAGCACACCACCCGCCAATTCGATGTCGCAACTGATCACCGCCCGACGGGCCGCGTCCCGGCGGAGCTTCCCGAGGGGGACGACGGCACAGTTGTGCACCGGGACCCTCGACAGGAGGGCCACCCCCCACTGCCCGAAGGCGAAGGCACGATCGGCCGGTCCGGCGCTGATCCCCCAGCGCTCGTCGTCGAGCCGGAAGGACTTGCGTACCGTGCCGAACAGTGGTGACCAGCGGGTGGCCGAGGTGGGGAGGGGGCCGTACAGCCGGCCCCGGGCCAGGGTCACTTCGGCCACGGTGTGGTAGCCGGTCTGCTCGGCGATCCGGGTGGCCGTGCTCGGGTCACCGCCTTCGGGTGACCACGATTCCTGCAGGATGATCACGTCGGCATCGAGGGCCCGGCACTCCTGGACCACGTCGAAGGGACGTCCCCAGCCGTCCACCCCCATGTGGATGTTGAAAGTAGCCAGCGTCAGGGACGCCGGTGGATGCCGATCGATCATCGGGGTCAGTGTCGTCCGAGAGTGTCGGCCACGCCCCGCAACTCGTCGCGAAAGTCGGGGTGGGCGATATCGGCGAGGGCGAAGGCCCGTTCGCGCACGGTGAGCCCCGACAGGTCGGCCGCGCCGTGTTCGGTCACGATCACCCCGGTGTGATGGCGGGGGGTGGAGACCACCGATCCTTCCGGCAGCAGACCGACGAGACGCGACCGGGTGACACCGCCGGTCAGCGCGGTCGAGCGCATGCAGATGAGGGAGTGATCGTCGATGCGCAACTCGGCGCCGGCCACGAAGTCCTCGTGTCCGCCCACGCCGGAGATCTGCCGTCCGTCGATGCAGTCGGCCACCACCTGACCGTAGAGGTCGACACTCAAGGCACCGTTGATGGAGACGAAGGCATGGTTCTGGGCGATGACGCTCGGGTCGTTGACCACATCGACCGGGATGAAGGCCACCTGGTCGTTCTCGTTCAGCCACTGGTAGAGCGTTGAGGACCCGAGGGCGAAGGTGGTGATCGACACCCCGTCGAACACCCCCTTGGAAGTGTTGGTGACCTTGCCCGCCTGGTGGAGCTCCATCAGCCCGTCGGTGAACATCTCGCCGTGGATGCCGTAGGACCCGTTGGCCTCGGTGGCCAGCTCGGACGCCACCATGTTGGGCACGGTCCCGATGCCGATCTGAAGGGTTGCCCCGTCGGTGATGAACGAACGGGCCCGCTCGGCGATGCTCCTATCGATGTCATCGGCCTGGGTCTGGCCCAGTGCATAGGGGTCGCCGTCCGCCTCGACCACCACGTCCACCAGGTCCACCGGGAGGGTGTTGGTGAACCTCGGTGGCAGCGACCGGGTTCGGGGCAGCTTGGGGTTGATCTCGATCACCAGGAGCCGATCGGGATCGCGCCCGGCCATCACCAACTCGTCATAGGTCGCACCCAGATGGAGGGAGAGATTGATCATGCCGTCGGCATCGGGCGGCGCCGCCTGGGCCGTCATCACCCGGGGGGCGTAGCGACGGAGGATGGGGGCGAACTGACGGAAGGCGCCCGGGACCAGCTCGACGTTGGCCCCCTGGGCCAGGAGGATCCGCTCGGCGGGACCGAAGAAGCCGCACCGGTAGGACACCTGGGGATGAGCCAGCACGCTGTAGTAGCCCAGCAACAGAGCGCCGCCGAAGATCAGGTTCTCCCAGTCGTCGCGCTTGCCCAGGGCGGTGAAGAAGGCGTCGGGATTGGCTGGACCCAGGCCGAAACCGATGGAGTCCACCGGGCGGATCAGCGCCGCGGCCTCCTCGGGCGAGCAGTAGCGGGGTGCCATTTCCCCAGTGTGCCACCGCACCTGGCCGGCCCGGCCTCAATAAGCTCTCCTCGTCAGGACGCCGGGAGGAGCCGAGAGATGATCGATCGCACCAGTGGGCCGGAACCGGGCCGCCGCCGGCGGGAGGCGCGGCCATGAGCGGTCCGCCGGTGGGCACCTACGACGAGTTCTCCCTCTTCCGGGAGAACGCCGATGAGGCCGGCCTCCCCTGGACCGGTCCACCCACGGTTCGGCGCGCATGGGTGGAGGTGGTCCCCGGCCGCCGGGTGAGCGCCCTGGTGTGGGGATCCGATCCTCCCGACATGGTGTTCGTTCACGGCGGGGGTCAGAACGCCCATACCTGGGACACCGTGGCGCTCGCTCTTTCCCGTCCCCTGGTGGCCGTCGACCTGCCCGGGCACGGCCATTCGGACTGGCCCGGGGACAGCCGGGCTCTCGACCCGGGAGCGATGTCCGATGATGTGGCCGTGGTCATCGAGGCCTTGGCCCCCGCCGCCGGCAACGTGGTGGGCATGTCGCTCGGGGGGATGACCTCGATCGCCCTCGGCGCCCGCCATCCCGAGCTGGTCCGGCGCCTGGCCCTGATCGACATCACCCCCGGCGTGGACCACAACAAGAGCTCCGACATCGCCGCCTTCCTGGCCGGACCGGAATCGTTCGCATCCTTCGACGAGATCCTGCAGAGGACCATCCAGTTCAACCCCACCCGGTCGGTGTCCTCGTTGCGCCGTGGTGTCTTGCACAACGCCGTGCAACGGGAGGACGGGAGCTGGACCTGGCGTCACCAGCTGGGACGGCCGTCAGGCAGCACCGGACTGCATGTGGAGTCGCTCGACTTCGGCGCCCTGTGGGACGCGCTCGAACAGATCACGGCGCCGGTGCTCCTGGTCCGGGGCAAACTGTCCCCGGTGGTGGACGACGCCGACGAGGCCGAATTCCGCCGCCGCCGGCCGACCGACCGCGTGGTGTTGGTCGAGGGGGCCGGGCACAGCATCCAGGGGGACAAACCGGTGGAGCTGGCCCGGATCCTCGACGACTTCTTCTATCCCGGTTGAGACGGTTTGCCGCGTTGGGAGATGCCGCGGTGTGCCGGCCCCGAGACCGGGGCCGGCAGCGCGGCTGTTCAGGCGGCGGCCGGACGCTCGGTGGCGCCGTCCACCCTGTCCCCACCACCACGGTCCGGCTCGACCGTTTCGGCCGAGCCGGCTCCGACCAGTGCGGCATCGAGCACCTCACCGATGTCCGTGGCCAAGTGGAAGGTCATCTCCTCGCGGACCGCCTCGGGAACGTCCTCGAGGTCGGGCCCGTTGCGGGCGGGGAGCACCACAGTGGTCAAGCCGGCCCGGTGGGCCGCCAACACCTTCTGGCGGACACCGCCGATGGGCAGGACTCGACCCTGCAGAGTGACCTCGCCGGTCATCCCCACCACGGCCCGAACCGGCGTGTCGCGGAGCAGGCTGACCAGAGCGGTGGTCATGGTGACCCCCGCTGACGGCCCGTCCTTGGGGATGGCTCCGGCCGGCACGTGGACGTGGAACCTCTTGCCGGCGAAGACCGCCGGATCGATGCCCAGCGCCTCCGCGTGCGAGCGCACGTAGGAGAGAGCGATCTCCGCTGACTCCTTCATGACGTCACCCAGCTGACCGGTGAGGGTCAGCCCCTCGGGCCCGTCCATCACCGACGCCTCCACATAGAGGACGTCCCCTCCGGCTCCGGTGACGGCCAGACCGGTGGCCACCCCGGGGACGGCGGTCCGGTCGGCCGCTTCGAAGAAGAAGTGCGGTCGTCCGAGCCATTCACGGACATCGTCCTTGTCCACTGTCAGCGGGGTCTCCACGTCACCGGAGGCGATGCGGGCGGCAACCTTGCGCAGCAAGCGCCCGAGCTCACGCTCGAGCGAGCGCACGCCCGCCTCCCGTGTGTAGTCACCCACGATGGCGGACAGGGCGTCGTCGGTGATGACCACCTCGTCCGCACCCAGTGCGGCGCGCTCCAGTTGGCGGCCGATCAGGTGATGGCGGGCGATGGCCACCTTCTCGTCCTCGGTGTAACCGTCGAGACGGATGACTTCCATCCGGTCGAGCAGAGCTCCGGGGATGGTGTCGACCATGTTGGCCGTGGCGATGAACAGCACCTTGGACAGGTCGAGCTCGACCTCGAGGTAGTGGTCGCGGAAGGTGTGATTCTGGGCCGGATCGAGCACCTCGAGCAGGGCGGAGGACGGGTCTCCCCGATAGTCCGACCCCAGCTTGTCGACCTCGTCCAGGACGATCACCGGGTTCATGGTCCCGGCCTCCCGCAAGGCGCGCACCAGCCGCCCGGGTTGGGCACCCACATAGGTGCGGCGATGGCCTCTGATTTCGGCCTCGTCGCGGACGCCGCCCAGGGCCACACGCACGAACGTGCGTCCCAGGGCGCGGGCCACCGACTCCCCCAGGGAGGTCTTGCCGACCCCGGGGGGACCGACCAACGCCAGGATGGCTCCCGCGCCGCGGCCACCGACCGGAGCCAGGCCGCGCTCGGCCTGGAGCACCCGGACAGCGAGGTGCTCGAGGATGCGGTCCTTCACATCGCGCAGGCCGTCGTGATCCTCGTCGAGGATGCGCGATGCTTCGGCCACATCGAGCCGGTCTTCAGACTGCTCGCCCCAGGGAAGCTCCAGCACCGTGTCCAACCAGGTCCGGATCCACCCGTGTTCGGGGTTCTGCTCGCTCATCCTTTCCAGCTTGTCGATCTCGCGGTCGACCGCCTTGCGCACGGCCTCGGGCAGATCCCTGCCCTCGGCCTGGGTCCGGTAGTCATCGGGCGCGTCCTCGTCGCCGGACCCGAGCTGGCCCAGCTCCTTGCGGATGGATTCCAGCTGACGCCGCAGCAGGAACTCTCGCTGGGTCTTCTCCATCCCCTCTTCGACATCGGTCTTGATGCGCTCGCGCAGGGTCAGGTCGGCCAGGACCTCACGGGCCCAGGCGATGACCAGCCGCAAACGCTCGGCCACGTCGAGGGTCTCCAGGACCTGGACCTTCTGGGCCAGGGACAGGTCGGGCGAGTACCCGGCGATGTCGGCCACCAGGCCCGGCTCGGTCACATCGGCCAAACGCTCGGCCAGACGACCCGCGCCTCTGCTCAAGAGGATGTTCTCCACCACCGCCCGGTATTCCCGGGCCAGCTCGGCCGCTTCGTCGCTGGCCGGCTCCTCGGCGATGCGCTCGACCTCGACCCACAGAGCCCGACCGGTGCCGGGCACCGCCGTCCCCAACCGGGCCCGCTGCTGACCGCGCACGGCCACCGCCGGCATTCCGCCCGGTAGTTCACCTGCCTCCATGACCTCGGCGACCACGCCCACGGACGCGTACTGACCGTCGATGAAGGGGACGATCACGAAATGGCCGCCGACCGCCTCGGCGGCCTCGGCGGCCGCCTTGGCCTCGTCCGACTCGAGGGCCATGGTGAACACCATGCCCGGGAGCACAACTCCCGAGGTCAGGGGCAAAAGGGGTAGGTTTTCGGTCTTCTCTTCCATTATTCCTCCGCAATTAATCCAGCACTATGGCTGTCGGAGGTTCAACAGGAAAGACGAACATGTATTCCCCTCAGCCGGGTCCGACCGGCGCCGCCTCCGACTCGAGAGGGGCATCAGCCCAGCTCACCGGGGGTGTCGAGCCGGCCTCGGCCGGCGACGCCCAGGCCCGGAGCGGGGTCCTCGGATCCTGTCGGCCGGTGCGCCCAGGCCGGGACCGAGGCCCTCGGGTCACGATCGGCCGTCGGCCCCGGACCGGTCGGCGGAATTCATCACAAAAGCACCTGATGTTCGTGCTCTGTTTACTGCAGTTTCGCCCCCCGTTCACCTCCGGTGGATACCTTCACTGCGGAGCGCCCGATGCGTTCCCGATCGGCCCAGGCGGACGGCCGGGTGATCGCCGAATCGGCCGACACGGAGGCTTCGAACTCAGTGAAACCCCACATGATTCCCCTCTCGAGGAACACGGCTTCCACCCGGCGGGGCCTCACCCGGCTGGCCGTGGTGAGCCTGGTCGCGGCCGGAGCTCTGCTGGCTGCCTGCAGCTCGTCATCGACGTCGTCGACCACGACGACCACCTCGGCCTCGGGGGGAACGGCGAGTGGCGTGAGTGGCACCAACGCGGCCTACCTCGCCGCCGATCTCAAGGCGCCAGCCGGAACCCTGACCGCGGCGGGCTCGACGTTCGTCCAGCCCTTCTTCACCAAGGCCTTCTACACCTACACCTCCAAGAACACCGGGCTCCAGGTCAACTACTCGGCGGTGGGCAGTGGCACCGGGATCTCCGACTTCCAAGCCGGGACCGTGGACTTCGCCGCCTCCGACGTGCCCATGTCCGCCTCCGAGCTGGCCCAGGTGCCCGCCTCCTCGGGTCCGGTGATCCAGGTCCCCGACACCCTCGGTGGCGTCACCATCTCCTACAACCTGCCCGGGGTGACCAAGAGGCTCCGCTTCGACGCGGCCACCCTGGCCGGCATTTTCGACGGCAGCATCAAGACCTGGAACGCATCCCAGATCACGGCCCTCAATCCCGGGGTGACGCTTCCCTCCAATGCCATCACTCCCGAGGTGCGGGCCGACAGCTCCGGGACCACCTACATCTTCAGTAACTACCTGATGTCGGCGGCCCCGACGGTGTGGACGCTCGGAGCCAGCAAGACCATCAACTGGCCGGCGGTGGCCGTCGCCACCCCCAAGAACTCCGGCGTGGCTGCCAGCATCAAGTCCACCCCTTATTCCATCGGGTACGTCGAGCTGGCCTATGCCCTCCAGAACAACTTCACCTACGCGGCGATCAAGAACCAGGCCGGGGTGTACGTGGTGCCGTCGCCGGCCACGGTGCTGGCTGATGCTGCACAGAAGCCGAGCATCACGCCCACCGACTTCTCCATCGTGAACGAGCCGGGCGCCACCAGCTACCCGATCGCCGGCTACAGCTGGGCCATCCTCTTGCAGAAGCAGACCAGCGCCACCACCGGGGCCGACGCGGTGAAGGTGCTCGACTGGACCACCCATACCGGAGGCGGACAGGATCAGGCGGCCAGCCTCGACTACGTCGTCCTCCCGGCCGCCATCCAGGCCTACGCCCGCACCCAGCTGCTCACCGTCACCGGTCCGAGCGGGACGCCTCTTCTCACCAAGTGATGACCACATGAGCGAGCCCGGGCACCAACGCCCCGCCGCGACCGGCTGACAGCGTCACCGTGACCTCCGCTGATCCTACGGGGGGCCGGGAGAGGCGGCGCGGCCGGATCTCGCTGCCCAACCACTCCTACACCGGGGTGTTGGTCCTCGCCGGGGCCGTCTTCGCCGCCCTGGTGGTCTGGTTCGTCATCTCTCTGATCGTCCAGGCCAAACCGGCGTTCTCGACCCTCGGGTTCTCCTGGATCGTGCAGAAGACGTGGAACCCCTCCCACCACCAGTACGGCCTGCTCCCCTTCATCCTGGCCACCTTCGAGACGACCGCCATCGCGTTGGTGCTGGCCGTGCCCATCGGACTGGGCACGGCCCTGGCCCTCGCCTTCATGGTCCCCCACCGCCTGCGGGCCGGGCTGTCCACCATGGTCGAGCTCCTCGCCGCCGTCCCCAGTGTGGTCTACGGCCTGTGGGGTCTGGTCGTCCTCGCCCCCCTCAACCGCGAGTACCTGGAGCCCTTTCTGTCGTCGGTGTTCGGGTGGACCGGGCTGTTCAACGGCCCCGACCAAGGGGTGGGGCTGCTATTGGCCGGGATCATCCTGTTCATCATGATCCTGCCCACCATGGTGGCCATCTCGCGTGACGTCCTGGTCGTGGTGCCCGAGGAGCAGATCGAGGGGGCGAAGGCTCTCGGAGCCACCCCCTGGCAGGTGCTGCGGCGGGTGGTGCTTCCCGAAGCACGGCCCGGACTGCTCGGGGCCTTCACCTTGGCCACCGGTCGGGCGCTGGGGGAGACGGTGGCGGTGGCCCTCGTCATCGGCAACTCCCCTTACATCGCCCACTCGATCAAATCCGCGGCCGCCACCATCCCCTCACTCATCGTCAACAACTTCGGTGAGGCCACCGGTACCGAGCTCAGCGTGCTGTTCGGTGCCGGCCTGGTGCTCCTGGTCATAGGGATGGGCGTCAACATCGCGGCCCGCGTCCTGGTCCGCTCCACCGCCCGCAGTGGAGCATCCTCGGTGGCGGTGGCCTGATGGCGGCGGTCCTGGCATTCGACGCCTCCACCGACCCCATGCTGGAGAGGCGCCGGCAGATCCGGAGTGCAGCCGCCGGCACGCTGCGCCGCCGCAAGATCTACTCGACCCTGGCCATCATCGTCTGCCGGGCCTGTCTGATCGTCGCCATCATCCCCTTGGTCGCGGTGGTGGTCTACGTGGTGATCAAGGGGCTTCCCGCCTGGAACGCCGACTTCTTCACCCACGTGACCGTGCCCGAGGGCATACCCGGCGGCGGGGTCTCCAACGCCATCGTGGGGACCGCCATCATCGGCGCGGTGGCCACCGCAGTCACCGTGCCCCTGGGTCTGTTGGTGGCTCTCGGACTGGCCGAGTCGGATGGCCGGGTGGCGTCGTCGATCCGGTTCACGGCTGACGTCATGTCGGGGATGCCCTCGATCACCATCGGCATCTTCGGCTACGTGGCCATCGTCAAGACGACGGGTCACTACAGCGGTCTGGCCGGATCCTTCGCCATCGGCTTCATCATGCTGCCGGTGATCATCCGGGCCGGCGAGACCGCTCTGCGGGGTGTGCCGGTCACCTTCTCCGAGGCCGCCCTGGCCCTCGGGGCCCGTCGGGCCGCCGTCGCCCGGCGGGTCGTCCTCCCGGCCGCCCTGCCGGGCCTCCTCACCGGCGTCCTGCTGGCCGTGGCCCGCGGCCTGGGGGAGACCGCGCCCCTGTTACTGACCATCTTCGGGAACCAGTACATGCAGTACAACCCGACCAAGCCGATGAATGCCCTACCCTTCGTGATCTACAACAACAGCAGCCAGCCCTACGCCGACCTGGTCCAGATCGCCTGGGGTGCGGCCCTCCTCTTGATGGTGGTGGTCCTGGCGCTGAGCATCGGGAGCAGGGTACTTTCGGCCGTGTTGCAAAGGGAGAAATGATGGTCGACCCGCCCGCCCCCACGCCCGCCGTGGAGGAATCCGTGACCATCAACACCGGCGAGATCCTGGTGGAGCGGTCCACCGATGACGTCGTCATGCGTCTGTCGGATGTGACCGTGGCGTTTTCCGGTCGCCCCGCGGTGCGGGACGTGACCTTCAACGTCCACGCGGACGAGATCACCGCCCTGATCGGACCCTCCGGGTCGGGGAAGACGACCCTCCTGCGCGCCCTCAACCGCATGCACGACACCGTCGGCACCGCCTCGGTCAGCGGAACGGTCATGGTCGACGATCTCGACATCTACGCCCCCTCCACCGACCCCACCCTGCTCCGGTCTCGGGTCGGCATGGTGTTTCAACGTCCCAATCCGTTCCCCACCATGAGCATCTATGAGAACGTGGTGTCCGGGCTCAGGTTCAACGGGGTGCGGAAGAAGTCTCTCCTCGACGAGGCGGCCGAATCGGCGCTGATCGCCGCCGCCCTGTGGGACAGCGTCCGCGATCGGATGAAGGCGCGGGCCAGCACCCTCTCCGGTGGGGAGCAGCAGCGGCTGTGCATCGCCCGGGCCCTGGCCGTCGAGCCGGAGGTGCTGTTGATGGACGAGCCCACCTCGGCCCTGGATCCCATCGCCACGGCGAGGATCGAGGAGCTGATCGGTGAGCTCAAGCACCGGGTGACCATCGTCATCGTCACCCACAACATGCAACAGGCCATGCGGGTGTCCGACCGTTGCGCCTTCTTGCTGATGGGACCGGACAGGGCCGGCGAGCTCGTCGAATTCGGGCCGTCGACCAAGCTGTTCTCCGAGCCCTCCGACCCCCGGACCCTCGACTACGTGAAGGGCCGGTTCGGCTAGGACTGCCCGACCGGGGCCAGGTCAGACGGCGGGGAGGACACCGGGGCGGTGAGGTCCCTCCCCACCTCGTCGGTCTCCTGTCCGGTGGGGTCGGGGCGTGTCGACCGGATGAGCCCGCCGGCTGCCGCCGCGGCCAGCAGCAACAGGATGGCGCTGACCGTGAAGGCCGTCGTGTATCCGTGGACCACGGCCTGGCGTGCCTCGCCGAGGGAATGCACGTGACCAGCCAGATAGGTCGCCGCCGCCGATGCCGCGATGGTGTTGAGCAGGGCGGTGCCGAGCGAGCTCCCGACCTGCTGGGTGGTGTTGACCAGGGCGCTGGCCACGCCGGCGTCCTTGGGATCGACACCGATGAGCGCCGTGCTGCTCATCGGAACGAAGGCGGTGCCCATGCCGAAGCTGACCAGGATCTCCGGCAACAGGACATGGGGGAAGAAGGTGCTGTCCACCCCGAGGCGGGTGAACCAGAGGAGCCCTGAGGTCGCCACCAACAGACCGAGGACCATCAACGGTCGGGGACCGAACCGCGGTAGCAGGCGGCTGGCGAAGGCGGCACCCACGATGATCCCGCCCGAGAAGGGAAGGAAGGCGAAACCGGTGGTGAGGGCCGAGTAGTGCAGCGTTCCCTGAAAGAAGTAGGTGAGGAACAAGAAGGTGCCGAGCATGGCACTGCCCACCAACAGGGCAGCCAGGTAGGCACCCCCCCGGTTCCGGTCGAGGATCACCCGCATCGGCAGCAGCGGATGGGGGGAACGCATCTCGATGGTCACGAACGCGATCAGGAGGGCCGCCGATGCGGCCAGCAACCCGACGGTGGTGGGCGCTCCCCAGCCGTCGGTGGCCGCGGTGGTGAAGCCGTAGACGAGTAGGAACAGACCCCCGGTCACGGTGACGGCACCGGGGAGGTCGTAGCCCGACCGGGACTCGGCCTTGCTCTCCCGGATGACCCGGGTCACCGCGAAGGCGGTGATCAGGGCGATGGGGACGTTGATCAGCAGAGTCCACCGCCACGAGGCGAACTGGGTGAGGGTTCCACCGAGGACGAGTCCGATGGCCGCCCCGCCCCCGGCGATCCCCCCGTAGACCCCGAAGGCCCGCGCCCGTTCACGGGGCTCGGTGAAGGTCACCGTGAGGAGGGAGAGGGCGGCCGGCGCCATAACCGCAGCGAAGGCTCCCTGCAGGGCGCGGGCGCCGAACAGCATCGCTGAGCTCTGGGCCAGGCCGCCCAGGGCCGAGGCGGCGCCGAACCCGAGGAGACCGACGAAGAACATCCGCCGCCGCCCCAGGTAGTCGGCGATCCGGCCACCGAGCAGGAGCAGGCTGCCGAAGGACAGGGTGTAGGCGCTCATGACCCACTGCCGGTTGGCCACCGAGATGTGCAGAGCTCGTTGGGCCGAGGGCAGGGCCACGATCACCACCGAGGCGTCGAGAACGATCATCAACTGGGCCACGGCGATGACGGCCAGCGCCCAGTACCGGCGGGGATCGGGCCCCGGGGTTGGCTGCGCCTCGGGGGTTGCGAGTTCCTGGAGTGCCATGGTGCCTCCCGGCGGTGGGGGAACCCCGATCGGGGCTCGATGGTGGCGGTCTGGAGGGGGAGTGACTAGAGTCGGAACAGAGGTTCCGCTTATGGACCCACTATACGGAACGCTGGTTCCGCTTGTCAAGCCGCCGGACGGTTGCGGTGCTGAGGGACGAGCGGGGGTGGCGATGAACCAGGGGATGCGATGGACAAGGGGAAGAGCGTGGCCCAGGGAAGCGGGGCCGCCGCCCTGATCGGCGAGCCCGGCGACTCAGTGGGTGCGGAGGGGAGCGAGACGATCCCCGCTGACACGGCCGTCCGCCCGATGCGGGCCGACGCCCTGGAGAATCGTCGGCGCATCCTCGAGGCCGCCGAAGAAGTCTTCGCCGCCCACGGGGTGTCTGCCCCCATCGACGACGTGGCCGAGCGGGCCGGGGTGGGGGTCGGGACCGTATACCGCCACTTCTCCACCAAGGAAGATCTCTTCGAGGCCATCGTCCTCACCCACTTGGAGGAGCTGGTCGTGTTGGCGGCCACCCAGCTCGACGCTCCCGATCCCGGTGATGCCCTCTTCTCGTTCCTGGGGGATCTGGTCGTCAGAGCCGCCAACAAACACTGTCTCATCGATGCCCTGGGTGACGCCGGCATCGACTTCAAGGCGCACTGCGCGGGCACGGCCGACGAACTCGAGAAGGGGGTGGCCCGGATGCTCCAGCGAGCGCAGGCGACGGGGGCGGTGCGGCCTGACCTGTCCGCTCATGACGTTCTCGGTTTGGTGGTCGGCGTCTGCGGAGCAGCAGATGGGTCGACCGCGGAACAGGCCTCCCGCCAACGCATGCTCGAGGTCGTCTTCGCCGGGCTGCGGGCGCCGGTCGCCCCCTAGCCCGCCCCCACCCCTCGGGGCGGTCCGGTGCCTGCGGTTCTCCTCAGAGGGCCACAGGTTGCCCGGTTCCCGACCCCAGCCGGTTCGACCCGCCGTCCGTCCGTGTCCGGATGGGGCGGTGCCGGGTGGGTGCCGTCGGGATCGATGCGGAATCCGACCCCTCGCACCGTCACGATGAACTGAGGATCACCCGGATCGGGTTCGAGCTTGGCCCGGAGACGATGGACGTGGGTGTCGAGGGTGCGGCTATCGGAGAGGTAGCGGTCGGGCCAGAGGAGGTCGATGAGCTCGTCGCGGGTCCGGACCCGGCGAGCCGGGGACAGCAACACCGCCAGGAGATCGAATTCGCGGCGAGACAGGTGGGTCTGGGTGCCACCGACGGTCACTTCGCGTCGGACGTAGTCGACGCTCACGTTTCCGAAGGCCACCCCCGATCGCCGCTCGATCTCGCCCGGGCGCGGGCCGGGGTCGAGTGCGGGGCTCGGAGAGTTCCGAGCGCTCGGGTGGAGGAAGGGAAGCGGCGGTGGGGCGACCCGGCGGAGGATGGCCTGCATGCGGGCCACGAGTTCACGAAGCCGGAACGGCTTGGTGACGTAGTCGGCCGCCCCCAGTTCGAGGCCGAGCACGACGTCGAGCTCAGCGTCGACGGCGCTGACCATCACGATGGGCACCTGGGACATGGTGCGCATCCGTCGGCAGACCTCCATGCCGTGCATGCCCGGGAGGAGCATGTCGAGGAGCACGATGTCGGGGGGTCGGTCGGCGAAGAGGCGGAGACCCTCGATCCCGTTCGGAGCGATGTCCACGTCGAAACCCTCGTTCTGCAGTCCCGAGGAGAGCGCTTGGCGATAGGACTCTTCGTCTTCGACGACCAGGACTCGGATGTTTCCCCCGACAGCGAGCATGGACACAGGCGACCTCCAGTCCGCGACCCTACGAAAGCCAGGTGAACGACAAACGGCCCGTTGGCTACCCGGCGGTGATCGTAGGGTGAACGTTGTGGGGAATTCGAGCCCCCGTCGACGGCTCCTCTCCCCCCCGCCCGCCTGGGTGACCTCGGTCAGGTCAGCGATCCGAGGGCCAGACCAGCCGCCGCCGCGCCCAGGCCGGCACCCAGGCTGAGGAGGACGTTTGTCGCCGCTCCCCCCCATTCCTGGTTCTCGATCAGGCTGGTCGTGTCGAAGGTGAAGGTGGAGAAGGTGGTGTAGGCCCCGATCAGACCGGTGCCGGCCACGGTCAGCCAGGATGCGGAGATGCCGTGGTGAGCCGCCGATCCGACCAGCAGCCCCAGCACCAACGAGCCGCTCAGGTTGACCACCAGAATGCCCAGGGGGAAATCCGACCCGGTCCGCCGTTGCACCACCCGATCGACCCCGTAGCGCAGCACCGCCCCCAGGGCCCCGGCCGCCATCAGTCCGACGATGATCATGGCTCGGACCCGTCGTTGACGTCAGCACCGGCGGCATGGCCGTCGAGCAGCCCAAGGTCGTCGGGATCGGGGATCGCATGCCGTCCGCCCCGGGGGAGGAACTGGCCGCGGGCCAACCCGATGCCCACGGCGGCGGCGACCAGTCCGGCGGCCAATGACACCACGAGGTAGGCGGCGGCCAGTCCGGCCCGTCCGTGCTGGCCGCGTTGGGCGGCCTCGACCACCATGGTCGAAAAGGTGGTGAACCCGCCGCAGAATCCGATGGCCACGAACGGCCGGAGGAAACGGGTGGGCGGCCAGCGCTCGACCAGCAGGGTCACCACCAGGCCGAGCAGCAGCGAGCCGGTGACGTTGACCAGAAACGTCGGCCACGGGAACCCGAGAGTGGCCGCGGGCACCGCCCTGCTGGTTCCGTACCGGGCCAGCGTGCCCACCGCGCCCCCGATGGCGATGGCCACCACCCGCCCCCAGGGCTCGGCGGGCCGGCGACCGCCCTTGGTTCTCCCACCCGACACCCGTCTCTCCTTCCGGCGGCCCACTACCTGCTCTTCCGGTAGGAGCCATCAGCCGAGAGTGGCGGTTACGGCGAGCTCCATCGCCGACGACAGTGTAGGTCGGGGCGACCGCGGCGGGAGGAGATGTGCGTTCCTGCCGACCGCCGGGACAACGTCAAACCGTAGGGGCCCACCCGTAACCGAACCACGACCAATGGGGGGAGGACAATGGCAGAGGGGGTGCCGGGTAGACCCCTACGGCTTGAAGCGGTAACCGATCCCGCGCACGGTCAGCACGTGTTGGGGGTCGGCCGGATTGGCCTCGATCTTCTTGCGCAGCCGCTTGACGTGGGTGTCGAGGGTCCGGCTGTCACCCATCTTGCGGTCGCGCCAGATCCGTTCCATGCACTGCTTGCGCGTGACGACGTGCCCCGACTCCGAGATGAGGAGAGCCAGAAGGTCGAATTCCTTCCGGGAGAGCTCCACCGCCCGACCCCGGACCACCGCCTCTCGCACCGAGACGTCGATGCACACCGGACCCATGGTGTAGATGCCTTCCGGTCCCGGAGCGGGGTGGGATTGCGGTTGACGACCGACCCGCCGGAGGACGGCCCGGATCCGGGCGGTGAGCTCGCGGGACCGGAGCGGCTTGGTGACGTGGTCGGCGACCCCCGCCTCGAGGGCCAGGACGGCGTCGAGCTCGTCGTCCCGGGCGGTGACCATGATGACCGGAACCTCGGAGATGGAAGCGATGCGCCGGAAGACGGCCAGGCCCTGGCTCTCGGCCAACTGCATGTCGAGCAGGACCAACGAAGGTGCGGCCGTGGTCACCAGGGCGATGCCCTCGTCCCCGTTGGTGGCGGTCACCACGTCGAAGCCCTCGACCGACAGCGTGGCGGCCAGGGAATCACGCGACGACGCGTCGTCGTCGATGATCAGGACGGTCGGGTGAGCGAGGGGAGGGAGGACACCGTCGTCGACTTCGCGGAAAGCCACGGTCATGGTCGTCCCGTGGCTCTCCGGAACAGGGTGCAGGTCCCGGCCCGGTGGCCGCGTTTGCGGGCGCGGGCGGCCACACCACTGCTGGGCTGCCTGACCGGAGGAGCAGGCAAAGGGGGGGTTGCCGTGAGAGGCAGCGGAGGCCAGGCCTCCGGACGGAGCGAACCCGACAGCGCCGACCGG
This sequence comes from uncultured Acidimicrobiaceae bacterium, assembly GCA_963704615.1. Taxonomy (GTDB): domain Bacteria; phylum Actinomycetota; class Acidimicrobiia; order Acidimicrobiales; family RAAP-2; genus Bog-756. The sequence goes on from OY969923.1 coordinate 267,232, forward strand.
GACTGCCGGCCCGAGGACCGTGGGGGACGCGAGCACCGGGTGTCGAAATTCGCTGCCATCGGGGCCCACCCTAAGAAGGCCAGGTGAACAAGACGCGATCGCCACGTCACTGGAAGATGAATGGTGGGTAATCTTCTGGCGCAGACCGATTCCGGGCCGCCCCAGGGCCCACGAGCAGGCGAGAGGCTATGAACGAGACAGAGGACGTGGTGGACGTCGCGTCCACGGCCGAGTGGTTGCGACTCGTCGAGAACTTCGAGGAGGTCCGCCACCGCCACCTCCGCCAGCTGTTCGCCGACGACCCCGATCGAGGCGTCCGGATGTCGGTCGCCGCCGCAGACCTCTTTCTCGACTACTCCAAGCACCGGGTCACCGACGACACCCTGGCCGCACTGATGACGGTGGCCCGGCGAGCCGGGGTGGAGCAGCGTCGCGACGCCATGTTTGCCGGTCGCCACATCAACTCCACCGAGGATCGGGCCGTACTGCACGTGGCCCTGCGCATGCCCCGGGGTACCCACCTCGAGGTCGATGGCCAGGATGTGGTGGGTGATGTCCACCGGGTGCTCGACCGCATGGGCGAGGTGTCCACGGCCATCCGCTCCGGCGCCTGGACCGGTGCCACCGGTCAGCGCATCAGCGCGGTGGTGAACATCGGTATCGGCGGCTCCGACCTCGGCCCGGCCATGTCCTACGCCGCGTTGCGCGACTACGCCTCACCCGACATCGAGTGCCGGTTCGTTTCCAACATCGATCCGGTCGACCTCTACGCCGCGGTGAGCGACCTCGACCCGGCCCAGACCCTGTTCGTGGTGAGCTCGAAGACGTTCACCACGTTGGAGACGTTGACCAACGCCCGAGCCGCCCGCCAGTGGTTGCTCGATGGGATCGGTGACGCCAAGGACGCGGTGGCCCACCACTTCGTGGCGGTCTCCACCAACGAGAAGGCCGTCTCGGAGTTCGGCATCGACCCCGCCAACATGTTCACCTTCTGGGACTGGGTCGGCGGGCGCTACTCCTGCGATTCGGCCATCGGCTTCTCCTTGATGGTGGCCATCGGCGCCGACGCCTTCGCCGACATGTTGTCCGGGTTCCACGCCATCGACGAGCACTTCCGATCGGCGCCGCTCGAGTCCAACATGCCGGTCATCCAGGGCATGCTCAACGTCTGGTACAACAACCTCTTCGGCGCGGAAACCCACGCGGTGCTCCCCTACAGCCAGCGCCTGGAGCGCTTTCCTGCCTATCTCCAGCAGTTGACCATGGAGTCCAACGGGAAGTCGGTGCGGCGCGACGGCTCGCCGGTCTGGGGTCAGACCGGCGAGATCTTCTGGGGGGAACCGGGGACCAATGGCCAGCACGCCTTCTACCAACTGATCCACCAGGGCACCAAGCTCATCCCTGCCGACTTCATCGCTTTTGGCGAATCCACCCATGAGAACGGGGAGCAGCAGGACCTGTTGGTGTCCAACTGTTTCGCCCAGACCAAGGTCCTGGCCTTCGGCCGCACGCCCGAGGAGGTCGCCGCCGACGGGACACCTCCTGCCCTGGTCCCCCACAAGGTGATGCCGGGGAACCACCCGAGCTCGACCATCCTGGCCCCCAAGTTGACGCCATCGGTGCTCGGGCAACTGGTGGCCCTCTATGAGCACACCGTGTTCACCGAAGGCGCCATTTGGGGCATCGACTCCTTCGATCAGTGGGGCGTGGAGCTGGGCAAGGTCATGGCCGCGCAGCTGGCACCGGTCCTCACCGATCCGGATCCGTCGGATCTGACCGGCCAGGACAGCTCCACCGCCGCGTTGATCCGTCGTTACCGGAGGATGCGAAACCGTCCGAACTGACCGGCAGCGGGGCCCGTCGCCCTTCCTCAGGCGAGGGCTGCGGCGAGCGGCGTCAAGCGGAGGAGAGGGCCCTCCACAGCGAGCGGTAGTTGGGGTAGGTGAGGGTGTCGGTGACGTACCCGGAGCGCTCGAGCTCGGCGTGGAAGGCCGGAAGGTTGCGGAAGGGGATTCCCATGTCGACATGGTGGGCCAGGTGCCACCCGGTGTTGTAGGGGACGAACCAGAACCGGGCGGTCAGCGATTGGCGCACGTTGTGGGTGGTGACCCGCCGGTCGGGGCTGGCCTCGAGCCCTCCGTGCTCGGCGATGGCCCGCAGGCGGTTGATGACCCGCCATTGGGTCATCCACGGCAGCCACCACAACAGGGGATAGATCCACCACCGTCCGGTGGCGGCCCACAGGACGGCCCACAGGACCACCTGCACACCCAGGATCGACGCGGCCACCGAGCGGGTGGCCTTTCCTTTGAGGGCTTTGAACAAGGGGGTGAAGTTCTTCCATCCGGAGATGCCCACGGCGTCGCGGAGGATGCGCCGGCGGAGCGTGGCTCGGTCGCAGCGGTAGCCGCCATAGAAGGCGATGTCAGGCTCGCGGGGACCGAACTCCTCCTTGTGATGGGCGAAGTGGCCGCGGCGGTAGATGGAGATCGGAGTCCAGGTCGGATAGGCGATGAGCCAGGTGCCGATCCAGTCGTTGGCCCGCTTGTTGGTGAACAGGAGTTTGTGGGCGGCCTCGTGCATCAGGATGGCGAAACGGGCGTACATCGGCCCCATCAGGATGAAAGCGGCCAGATAGCCCAGGGGGTTGTTGATCCACACGGCGCCGCCGATGATCACCGCGGTCCATATCCAGACCGAGGCCACGGTGACCGCGTTGCGCAGGTCGTCAATCCGGCGCAGCTGCTGGCGCAGCTCGGGACGGGCCATCCCGTTGTCCATCAGCCGATCGGTGGGGAACACCTCGGGGCGAGCCGCCTGATCAGCGACCATGGTGTCGGCCATGTCTGATATATTACACTTGGAAACCAGATGATGCAAGACGGTAAGGCGCCGTTCACGGCCCGATCGGTCCTGGCCAGCGCCCTGCTGGGCGAGGACCCCCCCGAACTGCCCGTGGCTCATCTTGTGCACCTGGCCGGCTTGTTCGGGATCAACGACAACCGGGCCCGGGTGGCCTTGAGCCGGATGGTCACCGCCGGCGAGGTCACCACCGACGGATCGGGGCGGTACCGCCTGACCGGCCATCTCCTCGAGCGCCAGGGACGACAGCGCACCAGCCGGCAGGGCGAAACCCGGGGCTGGGACGGGGGCTGGCACATGGTCGTGGTGACCACCTCGGGCCGCGCCGCCGATGACCGCCTGGCCCTTCGCCGCCGACTGTCGCTGGCCCGCCTGGCTCAACAGCGGGAGGGGGTGTGGCTCCGTCCCGACAACATCGATCTCGTCCCCGACCCGGCCGGCGATCCCCATCTGACCAGGTATGCCGCTGTGCCCGACGGTGATCCGGGGGCGCTGGCCGCCGATCTGTGGGACCTGACCGGTTGGGCCCGCCGGGCCCGGGAGCTGACCGACGCGCTCGAGGGCCTGACCCCCCGCCAGCCGGCCGACCTGGCTCCGGGGTTCGAGCTTTCCGCCGCCGTGCTCCGCCACCTGCAGGCCGATCCCCTGCTGCCGGCCCGGTTGCTGCCTGACGACTGGCCCGGTCCGACGTTGCGCCGCACCTACGACCAGTGGGACCGGCAGTACCGGAAGGTGCTGACCACCTGGAGCCGCTCGGCGCACCCGGGTTGATCAATCGGTACCGGTTGATCGATGCGCCACCACCCCGAACCTCGGGTCGGCCCCCTTATGATCGACCCGATGACCGGACCGACCGCGGACTTGTCGTTCTCGGGGCGGGTGGCCCTGATCACCGGTGCAGCCCGTGGCCAAGGTCGGAGTCATGCCGTGGAGCTGGCGCGACAGGGGGCCGACATCGCCGTGTGCGACCTGGTCCACGACCTGGCCACTGTCGGCTATCCCCTGGGCACGGTCGAGGACCTGGCCGAGACGGTGCGCCTGGTCGAAGGCGAAGGTCGCACCTGTCTCGCCGCGCCGGTCGACGTCCGTGACCTCGACGCCATGAAGGCCTTCACCGACCAAGCAGTGACCGCACTGGGTTCGGTCGACATCCTGGTGGCCAACGCCGGCATCTCCACCATGGGTTCGATCTGCACCATGGATGCCGCCCAATGGAGCGAGACCATCGACACCAATCTGACCGGTGTGTTCAACGCCATGCGGGCGGCGGCCCCCTCCATGCGCCGGAAGCGGTGGGGCAGGATCATCGGGATCTCCTCGATGATGGGCCGTACGTCCAGCCCGGGAATTGCCGCCTACGTGGCCTCCAAATGGGGGGTCATCGGCTTGTGCAAGTCGGTGGCCTACGAACTGGCCGCCTTCGGGGTGACCGTCAACGTCATCGCCCCGGGCAACGTCTCCACAGCGATGATCCACAACGACGTCTTGTACGGCCTCATGCGACCCGATCTCGAGCACCCGACTGCTGACGACGTGGCCCCGGGCCTGGCCGCGCTCCACGTCCAACCGGTGCCGTGGTTGGAGCCCGAGGAGATCACCGCCGCGGTGCTCTTCCTGGCCTCGGAGGCGGCTCGGCACATCACCGGCACGGTCATCGACGTCGACGCCGGCGCCTCGGCCCGCTTCACCGGCTGAGCTGGCCGATCCCGGGCGCCCGTCCCGGTGGCGGCGTCCCTTTCGCTGTCGGGCGGCACTCGGGGTACTGGCAAGGCCGGGAGGTCACGCTCACTGGCGAGTCATGGCTGCCCTCTGTTCGGCTTCGGCCTCCGATGTGCCCGTCGACCCTCTGCCTTCGGCCCGGAGGAGGCTGACGTCGAGCCGCTTGAGATCACCTTCGAAAGGAAAGTGGCCGGAGTAGCGCTCGCTCACCGGCGATCCGTGGTCGTAGCCGATGCTCGGTCCCACGCTCGAGATGATCCGCATGGCGAAGGGGATCTCGATGGTGCCGCTGTCCTGGCCGTCGATGACCAAGGTGGCTTCGGCGCCCTGGCCGGCCCGGCGGAACCGTGCCCCGACCACCGACGCGCCCACCGGCACCTTTGACCCTGAAACCACCACCTGGTGATCTCCGAAGCTGTTGTAGTCGAAGACGAGGTGATCGTTCTGGATGAACAGGCTGACACCGGAGTTTTCGGTACCCGATGCGAAGAGCACGCCGTTCGCTCCTTCCGAGCGCTCGATGGTGGCGGCCATGTCCCAACCCCGTCCCCCCAGTGCCGGGGCAACCTGTGCCGGTAACGGGGACATCGGGGGGAAGTAGGTGTAGTTCCGGCTGGAGGGGTGCGGCGATCGGTCGCGATAGCGGGTGAGGAACAGCTCGATGGTCCGATCGTCGAGCGGCAGCACGCCGTACTCCTCGGCCTCCCGCCACCACAGATCGATCATCTCGGTGACTTTGTCGGGCATCACCGCGGCCAGGTTGCGGCATTCGGAGCGGTCCTCGGCGAGGTGGTAGAGCTCCCAGTCGTCCTCCTCGAAGGGCACCCCGGGCTGGTGGCGGGTGACCGCCTTCCATCCGTCGGCATACATGGCCCGGTGCCCCATCATCTCGTAGTACTGCTTCGTCTTGGCCGTGGGTGCGTCGGGATCGTCGAAGCTGTAGGTCATCGACACACCGGAGATGGGGATCTGCTCGAACCCCCGCAAGGTGGTCGGAGCTTCCACGTTCAGAGCCTCGTAGATGGTGGGGGCGATGTCGTCCACATGGTGGAACTGGTCGCGCATGGCCCCGGCGTTCCCGATGTGGGCCGGCCAGTGGACGATGAGCGGGACGTGAACTCCCCCCTCGTGGGTGTTCTGCTTGTACCACTTGAACGGGGTGTTGCCGGCCTGGGCCCAGCCCCAGGGGTAGTTCGAGTGGCTGTGGGGACCGCCGATGTCATCGATCCGCTCGACCGCCTCATCGGGCGTCTCGATCAGGAAGTTGAAGTACTTCATCTCGTGCATGACGCCGAACGGTCCGCCCTCCTGGCTGGCGCCGTTGTCCGAGAGCAGAAGAAACAAGGTGTTGTCCATCAGCCCGAGGTTCTCCAGCCCGGCCACCAGGCGCCCGATCTGGGCATCGGTGTGCTCGAGGAAAGCGGCGAAGGCCTCTTGGAGACGGGCCGCCAGCCGGCGCTGGTTCTCGGGCAGGCCGTCCCACGGTTCGACCCCAGGGTTCCGGGGGGCGAGCTCGGTGTCCGGGGGGAGCAGTCCCATCTCCAGCTGGCGGGCGAACCACTTGTCGCGGGCCACGTCCCAGCCGTCGTCGAATCGGCCGCGGTACTTCTCGAGAAAGGCCGCCGGGGCTTGGTGCGGTGCGTGCATGGCCCCAAAGGCCAGGTAGGTGAAGAACGGCCGGTCGGGGCGGATCGAGACGGTGTCGTGGATGAAGCCCATGGCGTGGTCGACCAGATCCTCGCTGAGGTGGTAGCCCTCGGCAGGTGTGGCCGGGGGCTCGATCATGTGGTTGTCGTAGACGAGCTCGGGATAGAACTGGTCGGTTTCACCTTCGAGGAACCCGTAGTAGCGGTCGAAGCCGCGCTGGCAGGGCCACTGGTCGTAGGGGCCGGCCGCCGACGCGTTCTCCATGCTGCACAGATGCCACTTGCCCACGGCGAAGGTCGCGTAGCCCTCGTCGCGCAGGACCTCAGCCACGGTGGCCGCGTGATTGGTGACGTGCCCGCGCATGTGGGGGTAGCCGGAATCGAAGTTGGAGATGGAACGCATGCCAACGGTGTGGTGGTTACGGCCGGTGAGCAGCGAGGCGCGGGTGGGAGAACAGAGCGGGGTCACATGGAAGTTGGTGTAACGAAGCCCTTCGGACGCCAAGCGGTCGATGTTGGGGGTGACCAGGTCCGAGCCATAGCACCCGAAGTGGGAGAACCCGGTGTCGTCGAGGAGGATCAGGACCACGTTGGGAGCGTCATCGCCGGGGTGGGCCGGAGTCGGCCACCACGGAGTCGACTCGGCCTGAGTGCGCTGGATGGTGCCCTCGAACGGCTCATAGCTCTTCACGGTGGTTCCTCAGTCTCTGACGGCCTCGAGTGGCGGGTTGCCGTGCTGCACCGCGGGCCGGGAATGGCCAGTTATGGCACTGCAGGTGACGATACTTCCGGGTTTCGTCGTGTGTCTATCGGCGACCGCTCTCAGGCGTGGGACCGGGCCAACCGCCGTGAATGGATGTGTCCCGTCACCATTATCACCGGCGAGAAATGCCGTAAATATCGACGATAGTCGCTAAATCGATCAATTTTCGAAAACAAACTAACAAGCCGCGGCCAATAGGTAGCTGAACTAGGCGCCTTGGTCGTGAGGGCTTGGAGCTATCGCGTGACCACGAGGAGCCCGGCGGGCGTACTCCGTTTGCCGGCGAGGACAGCGAGCGACTCGGCCACCGAGGACAGGAAGAAGGTCGACTCCTTGCCGTCCAGGTCGATGATGGCCATGGTCGCAAGGTCGGCAGGAATGAGTCCCTGATCCCGCAAGGCGGTCACGGCCTGAGCGAGTTCGATCCGTCGGCTGGGTGAGTCGACTTCAGCCACCACTTGGTTGAACACCTCGTCGAGCACGTCCACCTCGTCGTCCTGGATCGCCCCGATGGCAGCGTCCATTGCGGGTGTGAGGATCGCCAGGCGCAGCTGGAGTGACGTGTCCATCTCCGGCAGATAGGGCAATCGGTCAAAGAGCGACTGGAGCCGGTCGTCGTCGATGCTCCTCAGGTCCGGGAGCACCGCTTCGCAGAGCTCGAAAGGGAGACAGTGGATCACTGTTTCCTCTTCCGCATTGTTCCCATAACAGCACCGTTTCGCCTTGGATCCGCTCCCACACGGGCAGGGTTCGTTGCGTCTGATCTTGGCCATGCGTCCTCCTCTGACCCATTGTCACCACCGGGTGTGACGCGGGGGTGGATCATTTCTGACCAAAAGATCCCCGGTCGTTGTCGTCCCGCAGAACCCAGACTCGACGACGAAGGACTCAGCGGGCGCGGTACTTCACCCGGCAGGGCCGGGCCGAACGGGCAACGCCACCGATCTGGCGCCGGCGGGGCGAGGCCGACCTGAACAGTGGCTCGAGCTCGTACCGGTCGAGCAGCCCGCGGATCGAGACCCGGATGGCTGAGATCGAGAAGCGGGCGGCAGGGCAGCTGTGCCGGCCGTGGCCAAAGGTGCTGACCAGCTCCTTGGTCTCGAGGTCAACCGAGGATGCGAGGCGCCGGCCCTGATAGTGGTCGGGATCGAACTGCTCGAGTCCCGGGGAGGCGGTGGAGTTGTGGACGGAGAGCATGGTGGTGAGCAGCACACCGGGATCGAGTCGATACACGGTGCCTCCAGACTCGACCTCGACGGTCGTGAGCACCTGGCGCAAGGTGATCGAGCGCTGAGCCATACGGATCGACTCGTTGGCACACCGCTCGAGGAGGTCGTCATCCCCATCCCGGACCCGGTCCAGCAGGCGGGGTCGCTGCAACAGGTTGACCAGAGTCCAGGCCAGAGCGGCGTACAGGTTGGATTGCGATCCCATGTGGATCACCATCACGTCACGGGCGCTCCCTACCAGCTGCTCGTCGGGGGGCAGATCGGCGTAGGAGTCGAAGATCTGCTGGAGGAAGTCGTCCACCCGCGGTCTCGCCCGGCGCCCCTTTTCGATCTCGCCGAAGATGTCTTGGATACCGACCATGGCCGCCCGCTCCCGCCGTTTGTCGGTGGCCCAGGTGACAAAGCTGTGGGCGGGCCGGACGAACGATTCCGAGCTGTCCAGCCGGTCGAACAACGGGATCAGCCTCTCGATGAAATCCGGTGACGCGGCCTCCGCTCCTCCCCATGAGGCGAGGCCGAGCCGATGACTGAGGCGCTTCATTTCGGTGAAGATCTCGAAGGTGCCCGACGGACCGAGGCGCTCGACCTCGAGGTCAACAGCACTCCGGAGGTTGTCGAGGTAGTTCTCGACTCTCTGACTCCCGAACAGAGACAGGGGATGGTTGCGGCGACCGAGCAGAAGCTCGAGGGGAACCTTCGCCTTGATCAGCGTGTACGTGGCCATCCCGAAGCTGGCCTGATCCTCGGGTTGCGCGTAGAGCGACCGGATGCCGTCGGGCGAGAAGACACAGAAGAGCCGGTGGTCGAAGGCGTCGACCACGAAGGTGTCACCGTGCCGGCGCCGCTGCCGCAGAAAGAAGGAGGTCGGGTCCCACAGCAGTCCGATCCCTCCCCCAACCCATGGCACCGGGCCGCTGATGACCGGAACCTGGGGCTCGATCCGCGGCGCGGCGCTCGGCATCGGAAGATGAGCCTAAGGGCGCGGGCAGGACGGGGGCCGCCAGCCCACCCGACCTTCCCGCTCTTCCCTCTCCGCAGGACGATCCCCGATGGGGACCGCCTGTGGCGGGGATCCGCCGCCCGTTGGGGACAGTATGGGGAATTCCGGACCAGATTGCAACTACGGGTTGCAATTCTTCCGTGGAGTGCGGTTTCGCGGGGCCCTCGCCCCGGCCCTTGCCCCGGCCCCAAGTCAACTTGGGGACCACCCCGTCTCAGCCGGGGGACCCGCTGCGCCCGGCTGACACCCCCTCCAACCTGCCCGGTTGGCAACCGGTCTGGGGGCCTCAGTACCATCCCCGGCCGGCGGGCCCGTTGTAGCGGGGCTCCGCCACCTTGCTCCGGGCCCGCCACTTGTTCCGTGCTCAGCGCCCGCTTCCCCACCGCTCCCGTTGCCTTCGGCCTGGGGCAGCGCGGCACAATGTGTACTGTTTGCTCCGAGCTGGCAGTGAGGCAGCTTCCGACAGTGGTGTGCTGCTCGCTGGATCTAGGGTCCTTCGGCTCGGATATCCGCCGGGTCGCCCTCACCGCAGACCGGAGTGGCCGGAGCCGGAGCGGATGCCGAGCACGGAGTACTGGGACAGCAGCACTGCGTTCCCAGGGAGGAGGGGAAAAATGGCCGCCATATCAGCGCACGAGCTCGAGCTCCCGGTGTGCGACATGACTGGCGTGCACCGTGACGACCGTTTCGAGCTGATGGGCGCCGCCCGGGAACAGCACTGGTTGGCCCGCACCCCGACCGGCTTCGCACTCATGCGCTACGACGACGCCGTTGCCGTTCTCCGCGATCGGCGGTTCTACTCGGCCATGTCGATGATCCCTCAGATGCAGGGTGTGAGCGGCAGCTTTCTGGAGCAGCGCCGACCGTCGATCCTCCAGATGGAAGGGATCGAGCACACCCGCCTCCGCAGGTTGGTCACGCCCGCCTTCACTCCCGCTGCTGCTGATCGATTGCGGCCGTTCATGCGCCAGATCATCAGTGAGTTCATCGACGGTGTGTTCGAACGGGGTGAGTGCGACTTCGTGGCCGAGATCTCCGAGCCCTACCCCATCCCCATCATCTGCCAACTGCTCGGCGCTCCCCGGCAGGACTGGCAGTTGTTCTCACGCTTGGCACCTGACATCTTCCGGATCTTCAATCAGAACCTTGCCGAGGATCTTCCCGTGATCGAAGAAGCCTTGGCCGAGTTGGGTGAGTACATGCGGGCGCTGGTCGAACAGCGACGTGACGACCCCGGCGAAGACCTCCTCAGCGTTCTCATCGCCATGGGCAGGGAGGACGACCGGCTATCGGTGGACGAAGTGATCATGTTGGCCGAGGCGGTGCTGATGACGGGCACCGATACAACACGCAACCAGCTGGCCTGCAGCGTGGCCCTTCTCGCCGCCCATCCCGTTGAGTGGACCAAGTTCGTCGAGCACCCTGATCTCGCTCCGCGGGTGGTGGAGGAGACGGTGCGTTATCTCGGAGCCGTGCAGGGAACGCTGCGAGTGGCGTCGGAGGACATCGAGTACCGCGGGGTGCTGTTTCCGGCGGGGACGCTGGTGAACATCTCGCTGGCCGGCGTCAACCGAGATCCGATCGCCTTCGACGATCCCGATCGCTTCGATCTCACACGCGAATCGGAGACCCCCCACCTGACCTTCGGTTCGGGAATCCATTTCTGCCTGGGCGCGCACTTGGCTCGGGCCGAGCTCCAAGAGGCGCTGACGGTGATCGCCGATCGGCTGCCCCAGCTCGAGCTCGCCGGTCCCGTCGAGTGGAAGCCCGAGACGTTCGGGATCTGGGGACCGTCCTACCTCCCGGTGCGCTGGGCACCGTCGTGACACCATCGCAGCGATTCGCAGTCAGGGGTCGGACCTGAACTGCGTGCAGATCCAATTCACCATCGATGATCCGGATCGAGCGGACGAGATCGTCGAGTCGCTCCTGGCACAACGTCTCGTGGCCTGCGGCCAGCGGACCGGACCGGTTGTCAGTCGCTATTGGTGGAAGGACTCGCTCGAGCGAGCCGAGGAATGGCTGATCCTGCTCAAGACGAGAGCTGAGCTCACCGACCGGGTCACCGAGGCGATCGTCGAGGCCCATCCCTACGAGACTCCCGAGGTGATCGCAGTGGCCATCACTCAGGGGTCCCCGGGCTATCTCGATTGGATCGGCGAGGTCACAGCCCCCGAGGTTCTGTGACCGTGCGCTGACCGTGCGCTGACCGGGCGCCAATCAACGCCGTTGTCCCCTCGGCGGATCGGGGACGGCTTCCCGTAGCATGGCCGACGTGCCTTCCGACCTCATGACGGCGGCTGTCTACGTGGGCGAAGGACGGATCGCCGTCGAGCAGGTCCTCGTTCCCGAGCCCGGTCCGGGGGAGTTGCTGATCGAAGTGTCGGAGTGTGGGATCTGCGGGTCCGACCTTCACCTGGTCTTCGAGCGCTATGCCCGGCCGGGAGCCATCCTCGGCCACGAATGGTCGGGCACCGTGGTCGTGACAACGGACGACGGAGGTCGGCCCACCGGTGAGCGGGTTGTTTTCAACCCGAGCCCCGGATGCGGCACATGCCGACCGTGCCGGCGCGGGCGGCCTTCGGTCTGCCTGCAGCGGAGGACCTCCGACATCCGCGAGATGCGCGGCGCGTTCGCCCAGTACATCACCGTGTCCTCGGCCAACACCCTCCGCATCCCGGACTCGCTGAACGATCGTGCCGCCGCGCTCACCGAACCCACCGCCATTGCCCTTCACGCCGTGCAACTCGCCGATGTGGCATCGGACGACCGTGTCCTGGTGACCGGCGCCGGTCCTGTCGGGCTCATTCTGGTGGCCGTGCTGCGGGCGCAGGGCGTCGGCGACATCACGGTCAGCGAACCGGTCGGGCTGCGACGGGCACTGGCGCTCGAGGTGGGTGCGACCCGGGTGGTCGAGCCCGATCAGCTGGAAGAGCCGAACCTGGGCGCCAGGGTTGCGGAGCCTTATGCCGTCGCCTTCGAGTGCTCGGGCCAGGCGCGTGCCGCCGAAGGCGCCTTGGCCCAGCTCGACTATGCCGGCACCCTCGTGTTCGTCGGTACCGGAGCCGAGCCGACCCGGGTGAACCACAATCGAATGATCATCTTCGAGCTCGAGGCTCTGGGTACCTTCAATTACAGCGCCGAGGGTTTCCAACCCGCCCTCGACCTGCTTTCCGGTGGGGTAGTGCCCCTCGATCTGCTCATCGAGGGGGACGACATTCCGCTGGGCGGGGTGATGGATGCCATGCACCGCCTCGCCCGCGGCGAGATCCCGGCCAAAGTGCTCGTGAATCCGGAGGTTTCATGACGACCGAACCCACGCCAGGACCCATCATCAACCACATCGCCATCAGTGTGGACGCCGAAGTGCTCGACGAGGCCGGCCGGAAGGCATTGATCGATTTCACCGGCGAGGTGTTCGGATGGGTCGAGGGGGACAACAGCACCGAAAAGGGGAACCCCCTCATCCTCTACACCGGTGTGATGCGCCAGTACCTCTATCTCCTCCCCTCGACCGGAGAATTCCTGTCGGCCCCTCGACTCGATCACTTCGGGCTGGAGGTCTCGTCGATCGAAGAGCTGGTGGCCATCCTCGATCGGGCCAAGGCCTACAAAGAGAAAGACGATCGGGTCACCATCATCGATCTCGACGAGATGGTGACCCACGGATCGACCTCTGATTTCACGCTGACCAACGCCTACATCGGCTTCCTAATTCCGCTGATGATCGAACTTCAGCACATCACTGAGCGGCCCAGCGCCTGAGCGCCCAGCACCGCACCGACTGTCAGCGGAAGTCGAAGGCGACCTTGATGGCGTCGGTCTCGGTTTGGGTGGCCACCCCACCCGACCAGGCTGCGGCCTGTTCGATCACCGCTTCGGCCGCCTCCGAGTGCACGACCTCGGCCCCGAGTGATTTGGGCCAGGGCCGCCTGGGCCGGGTGGCGAGCGACCACCATCACCGCCACATCGGGGTAGAAGGCCCGGAGGATGGCAGTGGCGGTCGTGCCCAGGGCACCCGCACCGTAGACGAGGGCTCGTCCCCCTGGTGGCGGGGGGTTCCGGATCACGGAGTGGAGGGAGACGGAGAAGGGATCGGCCAGCACCGCCACCTCGTCGGGGACCCCCTCTGGCACCGGGATCAGCATCGAATCATGAGCGGGGAAGTAATCGGCGAAGCCGCCAGGGGCGTCCTTGGAGGTTCCCGTGTGGATTCCCGCAGCGAGCGGACCCTCGGCAAAGTGCCAGCGGATGCTGAGATCACCTGCCGCGCACGAGGTGCACGGGGGATCGATGCCCCGTGGCGCGCACGAGAGCCACGGATTGAGAACGACCCTCTGGCCGATCTCCAACCCCTGGGCGGTCGGGCCCAGCTCACTGACCTCGCCGACGACCTCGTGGCCCATCACCACCGGAAAGGAGAAGAACGTGGCCAGGGCACTGTCGTTGTAGGCGTCGGTGAACTCCCCGAAGACCTGCTTGCTTTCCGACCGACAGATGCCGGTCAGCCGGGTTCGGGCCACCGCCCAATCGCCCCGGACGGGCCGTGGTCGATCTCGCTCGACCAGCCGCATCGGAACCCGCGCCAACCCTTCCAACAGAGGATTCGACGGATCGGGCGACTCCCATCCGTCGGACTCGATACCCCACAACAATGCCTGCACCGCATACCCCCTGCTCAGACGCAACGTGGCCGCGGTAGCCGTCGGGGCGGAGGCGATGCGTCCGCGGGTTGGCACGAAGCCGAGGGTCGTACACTGCAGACATGTACTCCGGCCACGCTTCGTGGATCGCCCTGGTGTTCCTCGGGGTCATGTTCGGGATGCGCATGCTCTCCTCCCAGCGCCGCCGAGGCTCCCGCCGCGGGCCGCCCTCCCGGGGGAGCGGATCGCCCTACACGGGCAGTGCGTTCACCGGAAGCAGCCCGCGCCCAGACGAAGGAAGCGGGATCCCCGGGCCGGCTCCAGGCACGGCGGCGGGCGGTACCCCGGCGGGGTGGTTCACCGACCCCTTCGTCCGGCACGAGCAGCGATTCTGGTCGGGCAGCGCGTGGACCGAGCACGTGTCGGACTACGGAGTCCCCGGCACCGACCCGCCCCCCGACACGAGCCTGTCCAACACCGGCTGAGGGCTCACTCTCTGGCCAGGATGGGGCTGTCTGCAGCCCGTGCCTGTGCCCGGCGAGAGGGGTGCGTGCGGCCCGTGGCTCGTGGTGGTGAGGGGATCAGTTGTCACTACCCGACCGAGTCAGTAGATTCCTCCCCCGTCAGGGCCGACAGCGTGTGGGGCATCAAGGAGCGACGGACATGAGTTCGCGGAGCCGGTTGGATCCCATGGGCGGACTCACTCGACGGCGGTCCGTCGAGCGGAGCCCGATGTCGAGCCGGTTCCGGGCCATGGCTGTGCTGGGCGCGGTCCTGATCGCCACGGCCGCTTGTTCCTCGGGCTCGTCAGCGCCTTCGACGACGTCGGGCGGCCAGGCCACCGGGGGGTCGGCTGTCCCGGTGAGCCAGGCCAGCACGTCTACCCGCGGGGTCACCGGCAACAGCATCAATGTCGTTTTCCCCGTCGTGTCCCTCAACTCACTCGCCGGCCAGGAGGGATTCGCCGAAGATCCCGAGTACGGGGAGCAGAGCAAGGCCATCGACTTCTATGTGAACCAGATCAACCAGTCCGGGGGGATCAACGGGCGCAAGATCAACCCGATCATCGCCACCTTCGACCCGACCAACGAGTCGGACATGCGGGCCCTGTGCAAGACCTGGACCGAGGGCTCGCCGGCCGCCTTCGCCGTGCTGGACGGGATCGGGGACTGGACGGGGGACAACGAGCTCTGCATCACCCAGGAGGGCCACACCCCCTTCATCGGGCAGTGGACGACGGTGACCAACTACCTCAACGAGGGATCCCCCTATCTGTGGTGGACCGGCCCCGACCAGGCGGCCATCCTCCAAGCGGTGGTCAACTGGGGCCTTAGCTCCCACCTCCTCGGGGGCAACGTCAAGGTCGGGATCATCGCCGGCGACCGGGCCTCCGACCAGCTGGCCCTCAACGACTACCTGCTCCCCGACCTGCGCAACGCCGGGATCACCGCCGTGGTGAAGACCATCGCCTCCGATCCCACCGAAACCGCCACCACCGATGCCCAGGCTCCCTTGGTCGTCCAGCAACTACGCAGCGCCGGGGTCACCTCGGTCATCCCCCTCATCCCCTTCAACGTGTTCTACCCGGTGCTCCAGGCCCAGACGGCCCAGCAGTACTTCCCCAAGCTCCTACTCAGCGACTACGAGGAGAGCATCGTGGCCGCGCTCGGGCTCATCCCCACGCCCTATGAGAAGGCCCTCGACGGCCAGGAGGGCCTGACCACCCAGACACTCGGGGGCGGCACCTCTCCCTCCAACTACACCGGCCCCCTCGGTTACAACGCCGGGGTGAAAGCGTGCTGGACCCCGTGGCACCAGGCCTACCCCGGGATCGCCACCGGGGCGACCACCGACTTCCTCGAACAACAGGGCCCGGTGGTCTTGTGGTGCCAGGTCATCACCCTCTTCGCCCAGGCAGCCCGGTCGGCCGGTCACGATCTCAACCGCCGGACCTTCGTCACCGCGCTGTCCAAGGTCACCAACTTCGAGGGCACGGCCACGCCGATCCTGAGTTTCGGACCGAACAAGCACTACGGCCCGACCCTCTACAAGATCGTGAAGCTCCACAACAACGTGCCGCCTTCCAGCCAGTGCCAGCTCACCTCCCAGAACCTCGCCCAGGGGACCTGTTGGGTCACGGTGCAACCGTTCGCGCCCCTTCCCTCACCCTGATCGCCGGAGGCCGTCGACGACCTCCGATGTCGGGGTAGCGGCACCGGGCGGGCACGCGGCGGGACCGGACCGTACGGCTCGGAGGCGAGCTCGCCGGTCGGTCCCGTCCACGCGCCGAACCCTGGCCACGTCTCGACGCCGGACCTCAATATCCTCCGGTGCACCCGTCCTGGTCCGGGGCGGCGTTCGGATTGCCCCAATAGGTCGTGGCGAAGGCCACCGCCACCCGGATCTGCTCCTCCGGTGTGGCCAGGGCCGCATCCGAGGGGTAGCCGAAGGTGTTGAACTCGTCCCAGTTGGCGCGACTGAATCCGAGACCTCCGCTGAACTCGGATCCCTCCCTGTTCCACACCCCGCCCTCCTCGCACACGTTGACCCTGTCCCAGGCGGCGCGTTGGAAGTCGGTCACGCCGTCGCTGGTCGTCACCCCGGCCGGTGCATTGAGGCTGCCGACCGTGCTGCCGGCCAGTGAGCCGTAGAAGCCGACGTCCCCATAGGCGAAGATGCCGCCGTCGGAGGCCACCGTCACGTAGCCCCGGTTGGCCGAGGACATCCCGATGATCGGCTTATTCAGGTGCTGGCCCCCGGATGACCCGTAGAAGGCCGACCCGCCGTAGGCGTAGACGGATCCGTCATCGGCCACCATCCGGTAGCCCGATCCCGCGGTGCTGATGCCCACGATGGGCTGACCGAAGAGCGTCACACCGTCGAACCCGGCATCGCCGAAGGCGAAGACGGCACCGTCGGCCGCGGCCTCCCAGTACCCCCGACCATCAGGCGTCGAGGCGATCCCGACGATCGGGCTGTCAGGCGACATACCGCTGGCCGATCCGTAGAAGTGGGCATCACCGAAGGCGAAGACGCCACCGTCGGCGGCCACGATCCAGTACCCCCCACCGTCTGGGGTGGGGTCCATCCCGACCACGGGCTGGTTCAACACCAGGGAGCCGGTCGACCCGTGGAAGCCGGCGTCACCGAAGGCGAAGATGCCTCCGTCGCTGGCCACCTCCCAGTAGCCATGGTCGTCAGAGGTGGGAGCCATGGCCACGATCGGCCGATTGAGGTGAATCGAACCGGTCGAGCCGTAGAAGGGGGCATCACCGAAGGCGAAGATCCCCCCGTCCGAGCCCACCTCCCAGTAGCCGCTGCCATCGGCCAGGGCGGAAGCATCGACGATCGGCGCATTGAGCACCAAGCCGGCCCCGGTCGGGACCGCCGCCGCCGCAGTCGTCGCGGCACCGACGAGGCCGGCACCGACGCCGGCGACAGCCGCGGCAAGACCGACGATCGCCTTCCGGCGAGTCTGTGTGACCGGGGCGTTCCGGATGCCGACCTGCTGTCGTGATGCTCGGCTCTGGCCCGCGGTGGTGAGGCTGGCACAATTTCGGGTACGAAAAAATGAAGAAGTCGAAGACACTGTGGGTGACCTTTCCTCGGTCGGTCAAAGCGCTTCGTCCCGGGGGACGACGCTCTGACTCTCTTTTGGTTGGGTGGACCCCACATCTGTGCATTCAACGCCCCAGCCGAGCACCGGAAAGGGTGGTACGGCCTGGCTACTAGAGCCGGGTGTGCTAGCGGGTGTTTACGTCCGGTGTTGTGTGATGGTTACGTGGCGATCTCCTGATCGGTTGGTCCTCTCCACCCTGCGACGTGCGGCATAGGCCAAAGGCGTATGCGACGGCGGGCGTGAAGGACCAACGGGGTTCCCCTGCTCTCAGACCGCAGGACTGTAACCGGTTCCAGGTGCCCATGGGTAATCGGGAGGCCCGATTCGGAGGTCGGAGCTGCCCAAAAAAGGCGGCTTCACCTGGGATGACACAAAATCGGATCCAGTTGCGATCGGGGCCGCCGTCCCGCCCTCCGCCTCAGTCGAGTCGTCCGGAGGTGGTCAGGAGGCGACCGGCACAAACCCGGGATCGGGTTCGAAGAATTGACCGATGAGAGCCTCGAGCCCCACGGCGAAGAGGGTCCATTCCTGATCCTCGCCGCCCGGTCCGGTCGACCGCATGATCACCTCGGTCCGTCCTTCGATCCGCTGCCGCAGCGAGCACCCCTCGCTGAAAGCGGTGACCGCGATGGTGAATTGGCGGATGGTCCATGGCCCACGGGTCCGCAGACCGAAGAGGGCGACGAGCGCCGAGTAGGTGTCTTCCCAAAAGCTGGTCACTGCTCCATAGCCCTGCAACAGAGCCTCTTGGATCCGGTGTTTCTGCTCCGGGCGAGCCGTCGCCGTCGCCATGGCCACCACGCTGATCCACAGCGGCCAACTGGTCGAGTCGGCGATGGCCCGGTCGCTCGCCGCTCCACCCACTCGGCACAGCTCGCTCAGGGCACGCGCCCGTGATTCGACCGTCGAGAAGTCGAAACCGTCGAGGAGAGCGGCGACCGCCTGCACCGCCGAATCGGCCTCGGGTCGACTCTGGTCGAGGGCGATGGAGACAAGCACGTCGGCTTGAAACTCCGCCTGGTTCTCCCACACCCGGCGTATGACCGAGGCGTTGGTCAGCCGGAGACCGGTTTTGGCTTCCACCCGCTCGAAGACCCGCTTGAAGGTCAGGTTGCTGGAGCCGGTTTCGAGGCCTTCTTGATGGAGGATCTCCCTCCCGGCGTCCAACAGGGTGGCCCGCAGCTCATCTCGGCTCTGTTTGGTCTGTCGCTTGGTATTCATCGGTCACGGGGTGGTGCCCATCGACCGGCTGCGCCATGGACTGCACCTACCACCCCATCATGGGCTGATTCGCACCGCGAGTCGAATACCGGTGGTCCGACCACGAACTGATCTGGCCGGTGAAACAGCCCGACCGGGCCGATGGACCGGGCCGTGGGGGAGTCGGTCGCTTTTGCAACTCCAAGTCGCAAAAGCCGGTTTTGCGGTCACGGGAAGGGGTACAGGCGGACCATCCCGAGCCTGCTTGGGGCAGTGTCGCGACGATGCCGACCGGTCCTCCCCAAGGGACCGGGCTACCCTGAGCCGGTGCGGAGACGTCGAGGGGCAGTTCTGGCCACGGCCGTGGTTGCCGTCACGGCCACCCTGGCCACGATCGGCTGGGCCACCTCAGGTTCGGCCCAGGCTGCGTCACCGCCGGTCACCACCGTCTCCCTCAAGCAGGCCCACACCTACACCCCCAAGGCACCGCCCGGGGCCACGGATGACTACCACTGCACGCTTCTCAATCCCCACGTGACGAAGAACTCCTTCATCATCTCCAGCCAGTTCTTTCCGGGGAGTCCCGAGGACCACCACGCCATTCTCTTCCTGGTGCCCCCCGCCCTGGCCGCGACGGCCGAGGCCGACAATGTCGGCGGTCAGGGCTGGTCCTGCTTCGGCGAATCCCCGATCCCCAACACCGGGCTGGCCCAGATCTCCAACACCCCGTGGCTCAGCGCCTGGGCCCCCGGTCACGGGGCGGACGACCTGCCCAAGGGAACCGGGATTCTCCTACCCGCCGGGAGCTTGGTGGTGATGCAGGTCCACTACAACCTGCTGGTCGGGGACAAGCCGGTCAAGAACTCGTTGGTGCTGCACACGGTACCGGCGTCGACTCCGCTCCTGCCTCTCAAGCTCGACCTCAT
Organism: uncultured Acidimicrobiaceae bacterium; assembly: GCA_963704615.1. Taxonomy (GTDB): domain Bacteria; phylum Actinomycetota; class Acidimicrobiia; order Acidimicrobiales; family RAAP-2; genus Bog-756. Next base: position 286,839 of record OY969923.1, read on the forward strand.
GCCGGCCCCACCGGACGTACCCTGCCCGACCGGTGTCACCGGGCCGCTGTGCAACCGGGCTGCCTCTCTCGCCAACCTGGGTCAACGCTTCGGACCGAGTGCCGTCCAGTTCGTCAACACCCTCGAAGCCGTGTGTGGTCGGAACCCGACCGATCCTCCGGCCGGTGACTCGACCTCGTGCGACTGGCCGATCTACGCCAACGGCTACATCGTCAGGGTGGGGGCCCACATGCATCTGCTGGGGGCCACCTTCAAGATGGTCCTCAATCCGGGGACACCCGGGGCCAAGACCATTCTCGACGTGCCCGACTACAACTTCCACTATCAGCGGGCCTACAACCTGAAGACCCCGGTGCCGGTGAGCCCGGGTGACACGATCCAGGTCACCTGCACCTACAACCCGACCCTGGCTCAGCAGCTCCCTGCCCTGCGTAAGGTCCCACCGCACTTCGTGACCTGGGGCGACGGTTCTTCGGATGAGATGTGCCTGGGTCTCACCTGGACGTCGCGGTCCCTGCCGAACGCCCACTACCCGGTCTGAGCACCCGCGCCCCTGAGGGCCCGGGCCAGCTCCCCCCACCGTCCGATCGACACGGGATCCCGGACCCAAGCGGTGCCGGCGAAGTAGAGAACCAGGCGAGTGGCCACGCCCTGGTAGCGAAGCGCCAGCCGATCGGCAACGGTGGCCCAGTCACCACTCACGCAGAAATGCTCGAGGAGGTCATCGTCGATTTGGGCGGCCATGCCGGTGAGGTCCCCGGCCTTCTGCCGTTCGCGGATTCGGGCGGTCGTCCCGTGGCGGCCCAGTTGGTCGAAGATGAATGCGTAGTTGGGCGTGGAGCCGTAGAAGGCGATCTGCATGCGGGCCGCCTCACGCCACTGGTCGACCTCGGCCGGCGTCGATCCCGGCGCACACAGGGCGGGCACGATCAGTTGGAGGTCGGCGAGTGATCGGCTGGCTCCGGCCGCTCCCGCTCGGAGGTTGGGGAGCACCGTCTCGTTCAGGTACGTCGGAGTATTGAGGGGATGAACGTGCACGCCATCGGCGACACCGCCGGCCATCCGAAGCATCCACGGGTTGACGGCGGCGATGTCGATGGGTGGATCGGGAACAGAGATCGGTCCCGGTGACCAGGTGGGAGGCAACAGGGACAGCTGCCAGAACTCGCCCTGGTAGTCGAGCTCGCTCTCGCCCCGGAAGGCGGCGAAGATGGCACGGAGGGCAGCGACGTAATCCTGCAGGCGTGGTCCGGGATGATCGAAGGAGGCTCCGTAGCGGCGCTCGATGTGAGCGCGCACCTGGGTACCGAGGCCGAGGCGGAAACTTCCCGAGCTCGCTTCGGCCAGCTCCCAGGCCAACGATGCGGTGATCATGGGGCTCCGAGGGAAGGCCACGGCGATCCCGGTGAGCACGTCGATGTCGGCCGCCAGGGTTGCCGCCGCGCAGCTGAGATAGGCCGTGCGTCCGGCTTCGGTGATGACAAGTCCGGAGAACCCGGCATGGTGCGCATCGGTGGCGAGGTCCTGGATCCTCCGCATCGGGAGCCCACCGGTCATCAGATCGACCTTCACGATCAGCCCGGCCGCGGTTCGCTGATGGTGACGGTTCCCTGGGCGGCCCCGACCAGACGGTCACCGTTGGTGACATCGATCCGCACCACCGCCGTCCGCCTGGTCAACGAGATCACCTCGGCTCGAGCTTCGAGGAGGCCCTCCCGGACCGGGGCCAGGAAGTTGAGCTTGAGCTCGGTGGTGGCAGCCCAGGCACCGCGCGGGATGAGCGGGTACAGGACGGCCCCGAGGATATGGTCGACCAGGGCCGCCATGGTCCCGCCATGAGCTGACCCGAAGGGATTGAGCAATTCCGCGCGCACCTCGAGCTCCGCCGTCATGGTGCCCGCCCCCACCTCGGTCACCCGGATCCTGAGGTAGTCGGGGATTCCGGATATGGCCAGGTCGGACATGAACGCGGCGGCAACGCTGGCGTCATAGCTCTCGAAGACAGGTCGTGGTGGCCGCGCTTCAGCCACGCCGTCGCCCCCAACGACCGTCGGTGGGTCCGGAGCTCATCGGGGCCAGCACCGGGTCATCGTGCCACGCCGGAGTCAGTACTCGTCGTTCCGGGCAGCGAGCCGAACGGACCGAGCCGAACCGGCCGACCCGATCAGAACCATCACCAGCAGGGTGGGCGCAGTTCCTCGGTCGTCGATTCCGGCGTCTGTAGGCTGACTCCGACCACGATCATGAGCGCCGACGACCGCCAAGAGGAACATGAGCCCGACGTGCGGTTCACCTACGCAAACGAGCGCACCTTTCTGGCCTGGAACCGCACCGCACTCGCTCTCATCGCCACCGGGGTGGCGGCCACCCAGCTCCTCCCCGAGTTCAATGTCAATGGTGGTCGCCGCATCCTCGGCCTGCCCCTCATCGCCCTCGGTGCTCTGGTGGCCGTGACCAGCTTCCTGCACTGGCAGGCCAATCAGCGGGCCATGCGACGCGACCAACCTCTTCCCCGGTCTCCCATGCCCTTGGTTCTGTCGATCGGCGTCAGCATCGTCGCCGTCATCGCCGTGGTGCTTGCCGCCACCGGTACCAAGTAGTCCCCCGGACGAGGAGCGGCCATGGACGATCCGACAGTGGATGACGAAGGCCTTCCCGGCGATCCCGGCCTGGCCCGGGAGCGAACGGCGCTGGCCTGGAACCGCACCGGCCTGGCCGCCTTGGTCGCCGTGGCCATCATCCTGCGCCGATTGTGGCCCTTGCGGGGCGACACCTCGGTCGTGATCCTGATCGTCCTGGGCCTGGGTGCGGCTCTGTGGGCCGTCGGCATGCAGGCAACACGTCGGGCGAGGTCGGATCCGGATGGCTCAGGGGCGACCGGCAGAGGCACCTTTCGACTCATGACCATCGGGACCCTGATCCTGGCCTTCGCCGCCTTCCTGGTCGGGCTTCTGTCGGTTCCCTGAGCCCGGGACCGCCGGCCCCTTCTAGATTCCCAGCAGGTGGGTCACGTTGTCGTGGAACAGACCGGGTGCGTTCTCGGGTGACCCACCACCGCGGGCATAGTCCTCCATCGGCGTCGCCGAACCCTCCGAATGGGGATAGTCGCTGCAGCACATGAACAGGTCGCCGGACTTGGCCGTGAGCCGGCTCGGCTGCTCGTAGGAGAAGGACGAAACCCGCACGTGGCTCTTGAAGTACTCGCTGGGACGGAGTGTCAACTTCGTCGGGGCCCCTCCGTTGAGGACCGAGGTGAAGTCCCAACCCCCATCCAGCATCAGCAGATACTGCGGGACCCAGATCGAAGAGAGCTCGACGATGCCGATGGTGAGGCCCGGAAAGCGCTCCAGGACGCCGTTCACGATGAGGTCGGTCACCGCGATCGCCGGGGGAACCCACAAGAAGATCGATTCGAGGGCGGGAACGAAGGACTTGTCTTCGTCCGGATAGAAGGCATCGTCGAGGATGCGGGGCTGATCGGCGACGTGGAAGACCGGCCTCACCCCGTGGTCCACGAAGGCGGCCCACAGGCGATCGTGGTCAGGGTGGGAGAGGGGGCGCCCGTCCACCGCAGCCGGGGCGATCATGCCCAGCCGGACCCCGGCCGCCGACAAAGCCGACAGCTGGCTCTCGAGCCAGTCGGGATCCCGCAGGGTCATGTGGGCCACAGGATGAAGGCGGCCTCCGCCTTCGGCGACCACGGTGGCGCACCAGCGGTTCCACGCCGCCATGTTGGCGGTGAGAGCGGTCAGCGACGTCGAGAGGCGGCGCTCCCACAACAGTCCGAAGTTGGGAAAGAGCACGGCCTCGTCGAGACCCATGCCGTCGAGTCGCTCGGCCCTGGCCGCCGGGTCCCAGTAGTCCTTGGGCAGAACATCGTCGTAGCTGTACTCGGGAGGCAGGTGCTGGAGGCACCGCTGGCGATTCCGGCCGATCGCCACCGTGTCACCGGGTCGTTGGACGTCGGCGAGATCGAGTCGACGGCCCCGCCAGGTGAGCCACGGATAGCCCTGATCGTCGTCGACGATGGCCAGGGCCTCATCCCGCTGACCCGGATCGATGTGGTCGGCCCAGAGTGTCCGGGTCTCGTAGAGGTGCTGATCCGAGTCGATGACCGTTGCCACCGCGTCCAATGTAATTGATGAGGCGGGGAGATGCCCGGCCTGGCCGGCGCACCCGGCCAGGGCTTTTGCCCGGGGCGCTCCGAAGCATCCACCCCGTCGGTGCGCTGCCCGATGATGATGGAAGGACTACCGAGGAGGGGTCCGCACCACCGGGGGAGGCACCATGTTGGATGCACGAAAGTTGGTTGCCGAGTTCATCGGTACGGCAATCCTGGTCTTCGTGGCGGTGGGCGTGGCGACCCTGTCGTTCGGGTTCAAGCTGTTCGGGACCAGCTATTCGGCCGGTGTGGTGACGACGGCGTTGGCCTTCGGCCTGGTGCTGATGGCTCTGGTCTATGCCATCGGACCCATCTCGGGTTGCCACGTGAACCCGGCGGTCTCCCTCGGTTTCGTCATCGCCGGCCGGATGAAGGTGACCGAAGCGGTCGGGTACTGGGTCGCCCAGGTCGCCGGGGGCATCGCCGGGGCCTACGGGCTGTGGGCCGTGTTCAACGGATCGCCGATCTATTCGAAGAACGTCCAGGGCCTCGGAGCAGACGGCTACGGCAGCGCGTCGAAGATCCGTCTCGACGCCGGAGGCGCTTTCGCGGTGGAGACCATCCTCACGTTCATCTTCGTGATGGTGATCCTCTTCGCCACCTCCAAGGTGGCTCGCGATGCGATGGCCGGCCTGGCCATCGGCGTGGCTCTCATCTTCGTCCACCTGGTGGGGATCGCGCTCACCGGAACCTCGGTCAACCCGGCCCGAAGCATCGGTCCCGCGCTAGTCGTCGGCGGGACCGCGCTCAGTCAGCTGTGGCTGTTCATCGTCGCTCCCCTGGTCGGCGGGTTCATCGCCGCCATGGTCTACGGGCTTCTGACCAGGAACGTGACGATGGACGTCCCGTCTGATGCCGTCCCCCCCGACGACGATCTGGCCTGACACCCCGCCCGCCCGTCCCCGGGGACACCTCTCTCGGTCGATCCCCGTCACATGAAAGCAGTGCCGGGACCCACGACAGGCACGGAGGGCACGTCCGTCGCCTCTCGATTTCCGCACCTGAGGAGACGATGAACGAGCGGTATGGCGACATCACGGCGACCATCGACGACGACCGGGTGGCCACGGTCGAGATCCACCGCCCGCCCGACAACTTCTTCGACATCGATCTGATCCGATCGTTGGCCGAGGCCTACGAGGACCTCGACGGTGAGGACGCCTGTCGGGCCATCGTCCTGTGCTCCGAGGGCAAGCACTTCTGCGCGGGAGCCGACTTCACCGGACGATCCGGGGCGGCGACGGTGCCGAGTGGGGACGAGGGCGCGGGCCGGCTCTACCACGAGGCGGCCCGCCTGTTCGAGGCTCGCACCCCGGTGGTGGCCGCGGTCCAAGGCGCCGCCGTGGGCGGGGGGCTGGGTCTTGCCTGTTCGGCGGACTTTCGCGTGGGCTGCCCCGAGGCGCGCTTCTCGGCCAATTTCGCCCGGCTCGGGTTCCACCACGGGTTCGGTCTGACCGTCACCCTGCCGGCCGTGGTGGGTCAGCAACACGCCCTCGAGTTGCTCTACACCGGTGGGCGCATCTCCGGCGAGGATGCTGCGGCCATGGGGCTCTGTGACCGGCTGGTGAGCGGTCCGGGGTTGCGGGTGGCTGCCCACGAGTTGGCCGCGGAGATCGCCGAGTCGGCACCCCTGGCCGTCCGCTCCATTCGAGAGACGATGCGCCAAGGCCTCGCTGACAAGGTCCGGGCCGCCACCGATAGAGAGCTGGAGGAGCAGGACCGGCTCCGTCGCACAGGGGACTGGGCCGAGGGGGTGCGAGCCGCGGCCGAACGCCGTCGCCCTCGCTTCGAGGGACGATGACGCCTCCCCTTCACCGACCGGAGCCGGCCTTCACACCACCTTGTCGTGGTTGGCCCCGATCAGGGTTACGGCGACGACGGCGGGGACCGCCCCCTCATTCGACCAACGATGACGGGTGCCGTTCTGGATGTAGGTGTCGCCCGGTTTGAGGGTGACCTTGACCCCGTCATCCAGTTCAAGGATCGGCTGCCCCGACATCACCACTCCGTAGTCCACGGTGGCGGTGGTGTGCATGCCGGGGTTGTCGGGTTCGGTGTAGTCGACCAGCCCCGGAAGTTTCTCTTGGAGCTCGCGGAAGCCGGCCCTGACGTCGACGCCCTCGGGGACGCCGGGGCCGTCGTCAGGGGGGATGGTGAAGAACCCGAACCGGAAGCCACCCACCGGCGGGAAGTACCGCACCGCCTCGGGCGCCGACCCGTCGTCGGGAAATGTACGAACCGAGTCCGCCCCCCAGACTCGATGGAATTCGGTGGTGGGCATGAGGGCCAGGGTGATCGGCGCCACCTGATCGTCGGTGACGATGACGGCCTTGCCGGCGGCATCGTGCCCGGTGACAACTCGTCGCACGTCCATGTTCGCTCCTCGGATTCGATCCCGCGGTCAGGAGAGAGTCGCTGGTGCCGGGCGCTCGCCGCCCCGCGTGGTGGCATGGGGTCAGGGACTGGGGTGAAGCGTCACGGACGTTATCCCGGCAGAGCCGATGGCGCTCACCACCCAGGTGGGTGCGGTCGGTGCTCGGATAGCTTGGGGCTCATGGGTGTGGCCGTGGTCGACGCCGACGGACACGTGATCGAGCCGATGTCGGCCTGGGACTCGGTGCCGGAGCACGTCCGGCCCGTCATCAGCCGGGACAGCCACGGCTACGAGCACGTTGTGGTGGGAGGAAAGGAGATCCTGGCCGTCTCCCTCGGTCTGCTCGGCACCCCCGGCTCCATCATGAGCGACCCCTCCCTGTTCAAGCCCCTCGGCGATTGCCAGCCCGGGGGTTCCGATCCGGTGGTCCGGATCGCCGACATGGACGCCGAGGGCATCGACATCGCCGTGCTCTACCCCTCGATCGGCCTCTACTTCTGGGCACTGGAGGACCCGGTGGCCGCCACCGCTCTGGCCACGGCCTACAACGAGTGGCTGGCCGGGTACTGCTCGGCGGCTCCGGACCGCCTGTACGGGGCGGCCATGCTTCCCATGCAGGATCCCCGGGCGGCCGTCGACGAACTGCGTCGCGTTGACCAAGCCGGCACCTTCCGGGCCGCCTTCGTGCGACCCAACCCGTGCAACGGGCGGGTCCTGTCCGATCCCGCCTATGAACCGGTGTGGGAGGCGGCCGAGGCGATCGGGATGACCATCGCCATCCATGAAGGAAGCTCGGTGACCATCCCCACGCTGGGATCGGACCGGCCCTTCAACGCGCTGGTCCTCCATACCGTCTCCCATCCCTTCGAGCAGATGATGGCGTGTGCCCAGTTGATCGCCGATGGTGTCCTCGAGCGCCACCCGACCCTTCGGTTCGTCTTCCTCGAATCCGGTGCCACCTGGGCGGCGTTCTGGCTCGAGCGGATGGACGAGCAGGTGCACGGATTCGGAGGATTCTGTCCCGACATGGTGCTCACCCCCTCGGAGTATTTCGCCCGGCAGTGCTGGGTCAGTGCCGAAGTGGACGAATCGGCGCTGCCGGCCGTGGCCCCAGTGATCGGCGAAGACCGAATCGTGTGGGGTTCGGACTACCCCCACCACGACGCCACCTTCCCCGGTGCGGTCACCAAGCTGAGGAAGACGCTCGGGCCTCTCCCCGCTGCCACCCAAGAGCGCATCCTCGGGGGCAACGCCCAGGATCTCTACCGCCTCCCGCAACCGAGCCCGGGGTGATCCAGATCGCCGTCATCGGCGGATCGGAGGCCACCGATGAGGAGGCCGCCACCGCCGAGGCTCTCGGGGCGGCCCTCGCCTCCGGAGGAGCGATCGTCGTGTGCGGCGGACTCGGAGGCGTCATGGCTGCCGTCTGCCGTGGGTCAAAGTCGGTCGGGGGGCTCACCGTGGGGATCCTGCCCGGCCCCGAACCCTCGGCGGCGAACCCTTGGGTCGACATCGTCGTCGCCACCGGGTTGGGCGAAGCCCGCAACGCGGTGGTGGTGGGCTCGGCCCAGGCGGTGGTGGCCGTCGGTGGGGAATACGGCACCCTGTCGGAGATCGCCCTGGCTCTCCGAGCCGGCACCCCGGTGATCGGAATGGGCACGTGGTCCCTCACCAGGTCTGATGGCGTGCCCGACTTCGGGGTCGTCCGCGTCGGCGATCCGGTCGAGGCGGCCGCCCTGGCGCTCAGGCTGTCATCGAGTGGCTAGCCGTTCGCCCACCAGCCGGGTGGAGGCCGCTCGGGCAGATGGTGCGCCGTGCCATGATGGCGGATGGAGGAAAGGGTGCACGCCGCACATGACTGACGACCGGACATGCGGCCTCTTCCCGATGAGGGAGGAGTACCCGGCCCCTGGTGAGACCCGAACCCGAAGGGATGATCATGGAAACCGAAGCAGCAGTCCTGTGGGGCATTGGCGAAGACTGGAAGGTCGAGACGATCGAGCTCGACCCACCGAAGACTGACGAGGTCCTGGTCAGGATCGTCGCATCCGGCATGTGCCACAGCGACGAGCATGTCCGCACCGGGGACCTGGCTGGCCAGTACCCGATCATCTGTGGCCACGAGGGCGCAGGCGTGGTCGAAGAGGTCGGCCCGGGGGTCGAGGATCTCCAGCCTGGTGACCACGTCGTGTTCGGGTTCGTGGCGGCCTGCGGCAAGTGCCCCTCCTGCGCTCGGGGGCATTCGAACCTTTGCGACGTGGGGGGACTACTCATGCTCGGCGCGCAGGCCGACGGCACCTACCGCCATCACGCCCTGGATGGCACCGACCTGCCGACAATGGTCTGCCTGGGTACGTTCGCCAAACACACCGTGGTCAACAAGGCCTCCTGCGTCAAGATCCTCGACCATTACCCGTTGGACAAGGCGTGCCTGATCGGGTGCGGCGTGACCACCGGGTGGGGTTCTGCGGTCTACGCCGGCGATGTCCGGCCGGGCGACGACGTGGTCGTCATCGGCATCGGCGGTCTGGGAGCCTCGGCCATCCAGGGGGCCAAGCTGGCGGGGGCCGAGCGCATCTTCGCTATCGATCCGGTCCCCTTCAAGCGGGAGATGGCCACCGTCTTCGGCGCCACCCACACTGCGGCCAGCATCACCGAAGCCCTGCCCTTGGTGAACGAGGTGACCTGGGGAAAGAACGCCGACAAAGTCATCTGCACCATGGGCGTCGGCGACGGCTCGTTGATCGAGACCATCATGCAGATGGTGGCCAAACGAGGACGGTTGGTGGTCACCAACATCCATCCGATGGCCGAGACGGACGTCACCCTGTCACTGACGTGGCTGACCCTGCTGGAGAAGCAGGTGGTCGGGACCATCTTCGGCTCGGCGAACATCCGCTACGACATTCCCCATCTGTTGAGGCTCTACGACCAGGGCCAGCTCGACCTGGACAACATGGTGACCCAGAACTACAAGCTCGAAGACATCAATCAGGGCTACGCCGACATGCTGGCCGGAAAGAACATCCGGGGAGTTCTCCTCTACGAGTAGGCCAGAGCGGCTGGCGAGGGCGAGGTCGCCGGCGGGGTCGAGAAGCTCAGCGACAGTCGCACCACGCCGGGACAGCTCGTACAGTGGGGGCGTGGGAGCATCGGAGTTGTGGGTCGAGTCCTACCAGGGCGAGGTGCTGGGCGAAGCCCTCTTCGGGGCCATGGCCGATCGTGAGGAGAATCCCGAGCACCGCCATCAGCTCGAGGTGCTGACCCTGCTCGAACGGTCGACCAAGGAGCTGGCTGAACCGGTCTTCGAGACGAGGGGCCTCGATCGTGGTGACACCGAGAGGACCTTGGCCACCGCGGCGGAGCTTGCCGCCGCACTGGCCGGTGTGTCGTGGGACGACTTTCTCCGCTCGATCGAGCCGGTGACCCAGGAGTTTCTCGCCAAGTACCGCGAGCTGGTGGAGCTGGCCCCCGATGATGCCGAACGCGCCATCGCCGAGGCCTATGTCGATCACGAGTTGGCTCTGGCCGCGTTCGCCCACCGAGCCTTGGGCGAGGAATCCGGCGACCCCCTTCAACTGATACTGGCCCTGCCCCACGTGGTCACGGCGTCCGGTTAGGTTCGGCCGACTCCGTCGCCCAGACAGGCTCGAGCCGCGGTGCGCTTCCGTCGGAGAGCACTCAGTGGCGCAGCTGAGCGAAGGCGACGGTGGCCGGCGTGAGAAACCATTCGCTGACGGCGATGACCGGGGTGCGGTTGACAACGATGCGGTAGCGCCGGGCCAGAGCCGAGGCTCGCAGCAGGGTGGTGACACGGCGTTCCAGACCGGCGCTCATGGCGGGGTCGGCGAGAGGCTCTCGGTGGATGCGGAGGCGGTGGTCGCGGAGGATCCGGCCGATCGGGTCCGGGCTGGCCTCGAGGCGCTGACGGACCGAGTCCGGGAGCCGTTGGGTGGCGATGGCCGACTCGGCGTAGACGAACCGGCGCCTCGTCGTTCGTCCGGTGAGAAACACGGCCCGGCGCATGAGCTCGGTGTGCGGTGCCAGCCCGAGCGGGTCGTCGTCATCGGCCTGGGCATCGAGCTGGGCGATGATCTCGGCATCGATCGGTTCGCCGGCCAGCTCTTCGAGGAACTCGGTCACGGTACCCGTGGCGCAGCGCAGGGCGGATGCCAGGTCGGCGGCCCCCGCTGGTGCGGCACCGGTCATCGGTCCCAACCCCGCCGCTCGCTGTCTTGTCCTCGACACTCCTTCGACGGTAACCGGCTCGGCGGCGGGTTGCTCCCCGGCCGCGGACCGCAGCGAGGGCACCGGCACCGCCCGTACCCTGGGAGTCGTGCCCGCCCACGTGCTCACCTATCGGGGCGACTTCCGGTTCGAGCTGGCACCGGACAGGTTGTGGGACCAGATCGAGCAGTTCGACCGGTTCCAGACCTGGTGGCCCTGGCTGACCGACTTCAGGGCCGAGGGGGAGGGCCTTGCTGTTGGAACCGTCCTGCAGGGCCGGGTCACGCCGCCGCTTCCCTATCGCATGTGGTTGCGCATCGAGCTGATGGCCTGCCGGCGACCGAGCTCGATCGACGCCGTCATCGGCGGTGACCTTGTCGGCGAGGGCTGGCTCCGGCTCCATCCCGAGGACACGGGGACCCGGGCCGAAGTGGCCTGGACCGTCGAGATGCGCCAGCCGGCCATGCGGCTGGCCGACCGGATCGGTGGTCCGCTCCTCCGATGGGGACACGATCGAGTGGTCGAGATGACGGTGGCCGGTTTCCGGCGGCGGATCGAGGCCCTCACCTAGCAATGCTTGAGGTGCATCCCGATCGGGAGGTGATCCGGCACCGCAGATAGAGGAACACGTCGTTACAATTGCGCATCTCGATCCCGGGACGCGAGGAGTGCCGTCTGACCGTATGGCCGTTGATCGCAGCCGCTCGCGTGCAGAATGACCTGGTGAGCGAGAAGCGTTGGTCCGTTGCGCTGCTGGCAGTACCCGTCCTCCTGGCCGCCTGCGGCACCACGACGACGGCTCCCCCTCAATCCAGGACGACTTCGACACCCAGAACGAAGGTCTCGGTGGCGACGACCGTTCCGCAGCTGACAAGCACGACGGTGGTATCGCCGCCGACCACGACGCCGAAGGCGGCGGCCGCTCCGACCTCCCAACAGGTGGCGGCCCAAATTGCGACCACCCACGAGACGGCCGATCCGAGCGAAGGCTTCGTCGGTAGCCCTCCGGTGACAGTTGGCGATGGAGCCGGTGGCTATCTCACGGCCGTGTCCGCACTTCGCCATCCCAGCGCCGATGGGCACGGTGACCTGGTGTTCTTCTGGCACAACCAGACGTTCCTCGGTTGGGACACCAACAAAGAGACCTGGAACGTTTCGATCCGGGGCGGGGGCACAAATGCGATCGAGGCCACCTACCCGGACTATGCGCCTGGTGAACCAGCCTGCTGTCCAACGCTCCCACCCGTGACCATCACCTACAGCTGGAACGGGGTTGGCCTCGCTCAGAATCGGACGCTCCCGGCTGGTGCCATCGTTGGCATCGACGTCACCTCGGGGTGACCGGGCCTTTGGAGCGAGGCTCGACTAACCGGCCCGGGCCACGGCCAAAGCGGCTGCGACCAGCACCACGCCCCAGGACATGGCCCGGAGGGCCCGCTCGAGGGGGGCCAGCAGCCCGGCGCGGTCGAGGGAAGTGCTGGCGCCGTCGATCAGGGTGACCGATCCCGACACCGACTGGGCCCGGCGACGCAGCATCCGGGCCGGGGTGCTGAGCGCCCTCTGGGCGGCGGAGAGGGCGAAGGCGCCGCCCGCCGCCAACACCGGGGCCAAGGCCAGGGTCCCGGTCTGGGCCACGTAGGCGACGAGGACCGGGAACGCGCCCCAGCTGGCCGCGAAGCCGACATCGTTGTGGACGAATCCACCGAACAGCTCGAAGTTGTAGGAGACCACAAGGACGGGTCCGAGGACCAGAAAAGGCAGAAGAGCCGGGCCCACCTTGATGACGCCCACGATCCCGAGGGCGATGGCAGCGGCCAATCCACCCACCGTCACCGTCATCAGGGCGGCTGTGGGGATGCGCGTGCGCAGTGGCCGCCCGTGCATCTCGTCGAGGGCGTGGGCGGCCAAACCGACGGCGAAGAAGAAGGCCAACAGCGTGGCGATCAGACGGGTGACGTTGACCATCGGTGCCAGGCAGGCACCAATGACCACATAACCGAGGTGCCACCCGGTGTAGGGCGGGTGGAGCAGGGTCCACCAGTCCCGCCAGCCACCCGAGCGCGCCGCGTAGTAGGAGGGACGCTCGTCGGGCGGGTGAGGACCGGGGGCCGGCTGGTCAGCCATGGCGCCTCCCCCACATGACCAGGCCGCCGCCCAGGCTCATCCGTCGCACACCCACATCGACGAAACCGGCCTCCTTCCAGGCTTCGATCGTCCACTCGACCGGATACCGCCGGTAGTGCTCGGAGATGTTGGGGCCGAGGAACCGGCCGACCTCGAACCACGGTCGGCCCCCGGTCAACCAGCCCCCGACGGGTAGGAGGAACCGGGTGTACAGCCACCACCAGAATCGCCAGAAGGCGCTTTGTGGCACCAGGAACTCGAGGCTGGCCACCAGGCCCCCGGGCTTGACCACCCGGGCCAGCTCCTGCAGGGTGGCCCTGGGGTCGTCGACGTAACGCAACAGATAGGTGAAGGTCAAAGCGTCGAAGGCGGCGTCAGGAAAGGGCATGTCCTCGGCTCGTCCGGCCACCAGCTGGACCCGGTCGGCCAGGCCGCGTTCGGTCACGTTGTGGTGGCCCTGGCGCAGCATGTCGAGGGTGAGGTCCACCCCGACCACCCGGGCGTCGCTGCGGTCGGCGATCTGGAGGGCCACGCCGGCCGGCCCCGAGGCCACGTCGAGCACCAGACCGGGCCTGTCGCCCACGATGTGGTCGACCATGGCCCGTCGCCAACGCCCGTTCTGTCCCAGAGAGAGCAGCTCGGCCAGGCGGTCATAGTGACGGGGCAGCGGCGTGAAGAGCTTCTGGGCGAACCGGTTGGAGTCCTCCAGGTCCTCCGTCCTCATGGCGCCTCCTCGGGTGCGAAGATCTCACCGTAGGCGGTCTACGCCCGAGAGGAGGCGTGTGGGCTCGAGGCGGTTTGACGTGCTGGTGGTCGGAGCCGGACCGGCCGGGAGCATCGCCGCTCTTGTCCTCGCCCGCGCCGGGGCGCGGGTGGCCCTTCTCGACAAGGCGCGCTTCCCGAGGGACAAGGCGTGCGGTGACCTGATCGGCCCGAGGGGCCTCAAGGTGCTCGCCGATCTCGGGCTCCCCGAGCCGGCGGGACTCGACGTCGGCGACATGGTCGTGGTCGGACCGACCGGGCGACGTGTGCTCCTGCCCAGCTTCGACGGTCTCTCTTACCCCGGCCGGGCCCGCGCCGTGCCCCGGGAGCAATTCGACCTCGCCTTGTACGCCGCCGCCCTGGACGCCGGGGCCACCGCGGTCGGGGGCCGGGCCGACCGACCACTGTGGGCCGGCGCCGCACTCGACGGGTTCACCGTCGACGGCGAGGAGCTGAGGGCCGACTTCGTCTTCGGTGCCGACGGAGCCACCAGCCACGTGGCCCGGGTGGCCGGCCTGGTCGAGGACAGACGGGTGCTGTGGGGCTTCGCCGTCCGTTGCTATCTGGATCAATCCGTCGACCTTCCGGCCATCACCCTGTGGGAGCAGACCCGATGGCAGGCCTTCCCCGGGTACGGGTGGATCTTCCCGGGCCCGGAGGGCGCGGCCAACGTTGGGCTCGGACTGGGAACCTTGGCCGACCGCCAGGCCGGGGCCGGCGCGGTCCGGCTGCTTCCGGCCTATCTCGATCACCTGGTGCGCTGCGACCTCCTCGATCGGGCCCCGGCCCTGCCCCTGCCCCGCCGGTTGGGGGGGTGGCTGAAGATGGGCATGGTCGGGACTACACCGGCGGAGGGCCGGGTGCTGCTGGTGGGCGACGCCGCCGGGTTGGTCAACCCCCTCCAAGGCGAGGGCATCGCCCAAGCCATGACCAGTGGACGGGCGGCGGCCGATGCCGTCCTCGGCTCGCCGGGCGGCGCGGCCACCGTCTACCGCCATCACCTGGCCCGAGCCCACCTTCCCTACCAGCGGGTCGCCGCCGCCGGCCACGCCGCCCTGGTGGCCCGCCCGCGCGCCGTCGCCTCGGTGGGCCGGGTCCTCACCGCGCCCGTGGTGGGTCGGGCCATGGCCGGTGGGTGGGGCATCTTCTGGAACGAGCTGCTCGATGGTGCCCCGCCGGGAGCGCCGAAGAGGGTGGCCGCCGTCTCGACCCGGTTGGGCCGGGCCGCCACCGCCGGGAGCGGCGTCTCCCGTTGGCTGACGTCCACCTACCGGGAGGGTTGAATGGCGGGCTCGCCGCCGGGCACCGGGGTCATCCCCGAAAGGGAGGGGGGCCTCCGAAGTGGTCGTGGAGCGCGGTGCGCGCCGCGTGCACCCCGCACATGCCGTGCACGCCGGCGCCGGGTGGGGTGGATGCCGAACACAGGTACACGCCCTCGAGGGGGGTGCGGTAGGGGTTCCACTGCACCGTCGGACCGAACAGGGTCTGACCGAGGGTGGCGGCACCGGCGGCGATGTCACCGCCCACATAGTTGGGGTTGCCGGCCTCCTCGTCGGCCGCGGTGGTGGTGGTGCGACCGAGGACCAGGTCGGCGAAGCCGGGAGCGAACCGCTCGATCTGCGCCTCGATGGCCGCAGCCATGTCCACGGTGGATCCCGACGGCACATGACAGTACGACCACAGTGTCTGGTGGCCGGACGGGGCCCGGGTCGGGTCGACGACGCCCGGCTGGACCACCAGGCAGAAGGGTCGGGCCGAGTGCCGGCCGGCGTTGGCGTCGGCCTCGCTGGCCGCCACCTCGGCGAAGGTGCCGCCCACGTGGATGGTGCCGGCCCGGTGGCAGACCGCTGCCCTCCAGGGCACCGGGCCGGACAGGTCCCAGTCCACCTTGCAGACGCCCGGCCCGTAGCGGAACCGGCCCAGGGCCCGGCCGTACGGCGCGGGGAGGGCGTCGCCGGCCATGGTGGCCAGACCCCGAGGAGACGTGTCCACCAGCACGGCCGTCGCCCGTGGCAGTTCGGCCAGCGAGGTGACCCAGTTTCCGGTGGAGATGGTCCCACCGAGTCGTTCCAACTCACAGACCAGGGCGTCGGTGATGGCCGAACTGCCTCCCTCGACCACCGGCCACCCGTGGTCGTGCGCCATCAGGGTGAGAAAGAGGCCGAAGGCGCCGGTGAGCGGGGCGGTCAGCGGTGCCATCGAGTGGGCCCCCGCCCCGGCCATCAAGGCGCGGGCCGGCTCGGTGCGGAAGCGGTGGACGAGGGACTGCATCGACAGGAGGCCGGGCAGCCCGAACCGGGCCAAGGCCATGGGATGAGCGGGGATCGTCCGCAGCGGGGACAGGACCGCCTCGGAGATCCCGGTGGCCTGCCGGACGAGAGGTCCGATGAGGCGACGGTAGGCGGGCCCGTCCGCGCCCAGGGTTGCCGCGGTGTCGTCGACCGACCTGTGCGCCGCCACGGCCTCGCTGTCCCCGAGAGGCTGGGCGAAGGGCACTTCGGGATGGCGCAGGAGGTCGCGGAGCCGGTCGAAGGCGGGCTGGCGGAAGAACGGGGAGGCGAGGACCAGCGGATGGGCAATCGAGCAGACGTCGGTGCGGAAGCCCGGCGAGCTCACCGTGTCGGTCCGGCACCCACCTCCGGGGATGTCGGCACCCTCGACCACCGACACCGAGAGTCCGGCGCCGGCCAGGGTGATCGCCGCGGCCAGGCCGTTGGGCCCCGAACCCACCACCACGGCATCGACGGCGTTCACCCTGTCCTGGCCCACCGTCGGAGGTTCACCATCACCGCAGTCTTGCCCCGGTGGACAACACCGCGGCAAAACACACCCCCAGCTCAGGGGCGGGTGAACTCCGTCAGACCTCCCGATGCAAGAGGCGCTCGTTGGCCAGCCCGGCCGCGAGCACGGTGAGGGCGAACAGCAGGTCGGAAGCCCCCATGAGGTGGGTGAGCGGAGGCCGATCGGTGACCACGGCCAACACGGTCACCACCAACAGGACCACCGACGCCACTGTCACCACCTTGGCCGCCACCACCCGACGACCGTCACGGCGGGGACGGGTGAGGACGATGGCCAGCGGTACGGCGACCCCGACGAACACCACGGCCGAGGGTTGCCACCCGTTGTTCGGTATCACGTTCAGCCACGTGTACCCCTCGAGGATGGAAGCCGCGGCGAGCAGGATCAGAACGGGCGAGACGTAGCGGGGCACCGCCGGCGCCATCCCGTCCCCGACAGCATGCGGCGAGCGCCAGGCGACGGTGCGGGCCACCGGGTGATCCATCCCCATTTCGTGCGGTGGCCAGGCCGGACCGAGGCGACTGTCGTCGAAGGGAGGAGAGGCGCGGGCCTCGAGGTGCGACTCCGCCGTCGTGACTTCCTTGTCAATGTGTTCCACCGCCGCCACCCGCCTGGATCGTGCCAATCGGACCTCCGCGCTCACGGGACCCGAATTGCACCGGTTCCGACCCCGAAGCACTTCGTTCCCGCCACCCGACAATGGCCATGGTGACCTATCGGGCGGCCCTTCGCAACTCCTAGTTGCAATCATGCCACCGGCCCGGCGGCGACTGGAGGATGCCCCGAACCCCGGGTCGGCCACGCTTGGCGGAAATCAGCTGGTGGGGGGATCCCAGCGGCGCTTGCTCGTTACCCCCGGGGCACGGGATGATTGTGGCTGTCGGCGATGTCAGGCGAGACACGCAATGTCCATGGGTTCGGTTGGGGGGGGTGCGGTCAGCAGCGACCGGGGGGCGGGGCCCCGATCGCCGAGGGGAGCGCGCCAGCCCCGGCGCAGCCGGGAAGACCTCCGCTCGCTTCTGCTGGAGGCGGCCCAGGCCATTCTTCGCGAGCAGGGCCTCGGCGTCGGCACTGACCTGCTCACCTTCAAGAGGGTCTTCGACCGCGTGGAGAGGGACACCGGCGTCCGCCTCACCAATGCCTCGGTCATCCGACGGATCTGGGAGAACCAGGCCGACTACCACACCGATGTTCTCGTCGATATCGCCGGCGACGACGGCCGCGAGGATCTCGACCAGACGATGGTGATGCTCGCCCCGGTCCTCGGCACCCTCGACGTGTCCACGCCCACCCACCGCCTGGCCTCCTTGAGCGAGCTGTGCCGGATCGGAGGCGCCGCCAACATCCAGGCCCTAAGACAGTCGGACAACTGGTCGCTGTGGATCGGGGTCTGGGCCCTGGCCACCGCCGGGGAGCGGACCGAACAGAAGAGGCGCATTCAACAAGCGCTCCTCGAAGGATACGAAACCGTCACCGAAATGTACGAGGAGACCTACCAGGCCCTGCTCTCGCTCCTCGGCCTCCGGCTGCGCTCGCCGTTGACCATCCGCCAGTTCACCGTGGCCGTCGGTGCCCTGGCCGAAGGCTGCACCTTGCGCAATCGGGTCGACGTGGACATGGAAGGGATCGCCCTCCCGACCGGTCCCGGCGGTGACGTTCAGCAATGGACGCTGTTCGGGCTGGGCCTGGAGGCCTTGTCTCTCAGGTTCTTCGAGCTCGACCCGGACTGGTCCCGGGCACCCACCGGCCGAGAGGCCGGCTCCGGCGGCCCCGTGGCTCCGGGCCGCTAACTTCGCCCGCCCACCTGTGCCCCACTATCGTCTGTCCGGCATGGTTCTGTCCGACCGCTCTATACGCGAGGCGCTGGCCGCCGGCCATATCGTGATCGACCCCCTCGACGAGAGCTGTATCCAGCCCTCGTCGGTGGATCTGCACGTCGACCAGTACTTCCGGCTCTTCCGGAACCACACCAGCCGGGTCATCGATGTGCGCGAGGACCAAGAGGACCTGACCGAGCTGGTCGACATCGGGGACGACCCGCTCATCCTCCACCCCGGCGAGTTCGTGCTCGGATCCACCAAGGAGAAGGTCACCCTGCCGGACAACCTGGTGGCCCGCCTCGAAGGCAAGTCCTCCCTCGGCCGTCTGGGCCTCCTCATCCACTCCACGGCCGGCTTCGTGGACGCGGGGTGGGCCGGCAATCTGACCCTGGAGCTCTCCAACGTGGCCAACCTCCCCATCACCGTCTATCCGGGCATGAAGATCGGCCAGATCAGCTTCCTCCAGATGACCACCTCCGCCGACCATCCCTACGGCTCCGACGGGCTCCAGTCGAAGTACCAGGGCCAGTGGGGACCGACCCCGAGCCGGTATGCCGACAACTTCCGTGCCTGACCGGGCTGAGGACACCGCCCCAGGTCAGTGCCCCGTCGAGCTTTGTTACTCTGTAGTAACCCCTTAGGAGGAACGCCGTGCCCCTCAGAATTGCGGTAGGACTCGGCATCACCGCGGTGATGTTCGCCATCGCCGGGCGCCGGTTCTTCTGGATCTTCAGGCTGATCTCGGCCGGCCAGCCCGCGGTGCCCAACCGCTTCCGAGACATCCCCAAACGGGCCGAGGCCGAGTTGGTCGAGGTGGGCGGGCAGAAGAAGCTCCTCCAGTGGACCGTCCCGGGCCTGGCCCACGCCTTCACCTTCTGGGGCTTCACCGTCCTCTTCCTGACCATCATCGAGGCCTTCGGGTGCCTCTTCCAGCGCAACTTCCACATCCCGTTGATCGGCCACACCGCGGTCGTCGGGTTCATCGAGGACTTCTTCGCCGTGGCTGTGATCGTCTCCCTGGGCGTGTTCGTCGGCATCCGGGTCAAGAACTCGCCCAAACGGGAAAACCGGCGATCGCGCTTCTTCGGTTCACACACCGGGGCCGCTTGGGGGGTGCTGGCCATGATCTTCGGAGTCATGGTCACCCTGCTCTTCTACCGGGCGGCTCAGGTCAACACCGGCAACTTCCCCTACGGGTGGTGGGCCTTCGCCTCCCACGGTCTGGCCGATGTGCTCAAGCCCTTGGGCACCGGGGTCAACAGCGTGATCGAAACGGTGGCCCTTTTGGCCAACATCGCCATCATCACCAGCTTTTTGGTCTTCATCTCCTACTCCAAGCACCTCCACATCTTCCTGGCCCCGATCAACGTGGCCACCTCTCGCCGGCCCCGCGCCCTCGGCGCGCTGGCCTCGACCCCGGACATGTCCATGGAGGACGTCGGTGACGACGACGAGGTGGTGTTCGGGGCCGGGCGCATCGAGGACTTCTCCTGGAAGCAGCTCCTCGACATGGCCACCTGCACCGAGTGCGGGCGGTGCCAGTCCCAGTGCCCGGCCTGGAACACGGACAAGCCGCTCTCGCCCAAGCTCTTGATCATGGATCTGCGGGACAACCTGTTCGCCTCGGCCGACCGGGTGATGGCGAAGAACCGGGCGGCCGGGGTCGAGGTCGAGTCCCTGGTTCCCGCGGTCATCGATCCGGACGTCCTGTGGGCCTGCACCACCTGTGGCGCCTGCGTGGAGCAGTGCCCGGTCGACATCGAGCACATCGACACCATCATCGACATGCGCCGGTACGAGGTCCTGATGGAGTCGCGGTTCCCCACCGAGGCTGGGCTCATGCTGCGCAACATCGAGAACCAGGGCGATCCCTGGGGACTGGGATCGGCCAAGCGCACCGACTGGACCGCCGCCCTCGACTTCGATGTCCCGGTGATCACCGGGGCCGTCCCCGACGACATCGAGTACCTCTACTGGGTCGGGTGTGCCGGGGCCCTCGACGAGCGGGCCCGCAAGGGGGCCCAGGCCACGGCGCGCATGCTCAAGCGGGCCGGCGTGTCCTTCGGCATCCTCGGGCCCCGGGAGAGCTGCACCGGCGACCCGGCTCGGCGGCTGGGAAACGAGTACCTCTACCAGGAGCAGGCCCGGATGAACATCGAGACCCTGTCCGGCGCCGGGGTGACCAAGGTCATCGCCACCTGCCCACACTGCTTCAACTCACTGTCCCGGGAGTACCCGGCCCTCGGAGGCAGCTTCGAGGTCATCCACCACAGCCAGCTGCTGGACCACCTGGTGACCGAGGGTCGGCTGACACCGGGCGGGGGGTACGCGGGGACGGTCACCTATCACGATCCCTGTTACCTGGGTCGCCACAACCGCGTCTTCGACGAGCCTCGCTCGGTCATCGACGCCATCCCTGGCGCCACCCAGGTGGAGATGAAGCGCTGCCGCGAGAAGGGGTTCTGCTGCGGGGCCGGGGGTGCCCGCATGTGGCTGGAGGAGAACATCGGCAAGCGGATCAACATGGAGCGCACCGACGAGGCTCTGGGAACCGGAGCCGACGTGGTGTCGACGGCGTGCCCCTACTGCATGATCATGCTCGACGACGCGGTGCGGGCCCACGCCAAAGAGGACGACGTCCGGGTCCTCGACCTCTCCCAACTACTGGAGGAGTCGATGGGCGACCCGATGGTCAGCGAGTCGCCGGGTCAGTCGTAGGCCAGGGCGTCGGCCTCGCGCAGGCGATTGGCGGTGGCCGCCAACATCTTGCGAGAGATGCTCGGAACCGACTCCAGAAGGCCGTTGAACTGGCGTTGCGACAGGACCAGCAGATCCATGTCCGTTTCGGAGACCACCGACGCCGACCGGGGCCGGCGATCGAGAAGGGCGAGCTCGCCGAAGTGGCTACCCGGTCCGAGGGTGGCTACCTTCTTCCCACCCCGGGTGACCACCGCGGTGCCGTCGACGATGATGAAGAACTCCATCCCGATACGCCCCTCCTCGACCAGCACCTTGCCCTCGGGGACGGAGATCTGATCGAGCGAACTGCGGATCTTGCGGAGCTCGGCGTGCGAACAGCCCGAAAACAGCCAGATCGATTTGAGGTCCAACGGCGCGGCGCGTGCTGACATGGCCGGAGGATACCCCAGGGTGGACGGCGTTGCCCGGGAGGAGACCCCCGTCTTGCAGGGAAGACTCGGGGGCGCGGGTGCCGCCATCGGGGCCGCCTGGCCGGCGCCGGCCGGGGCCGGCCCCACCACAGCTCGAAGAGCGGTCCGGTCCCACTGTTACCATCTCGCCATCACCGAAGGACGACCGACGGGTAGCCGGCCCACCGACAGCCCCGGGGTGGACGGGCCGATGATCGCACCGGAGCCGGCGGTTCCCGGCGGATCCGAAGATCCCCGCGCCGGGGTCCCGGCGCGGGGAGCCGGACCACCCGGATCCTCCGAGCATCCGGTCAGCACGCTGCGCGGCGCCGGCGTGGAGGTGGATGGCCGACGCGCCGGTCGGGTGGCCCTCGCCCTCGCCCTGGCTGCCCTGGCCGCGGTGGCCATCGTCTTGTTCGTCGCCGGAGCCGACAAGAACAACCAGATCAATCGGCTGCGCCAGCATGGCGTCCCCACCGACATGACCGTGACCACGTGCCGCGGTCTCCTCGGGGGAAGTGGTAGCAATGCCGCCGGGTACGCCTGCCGCGCCTCGTTCCGCTACAACGGCCGCCGCTACGACGTGGCCATTCCCGGCACCACCCTGTTGGCTCCGGGGGCCACGGTGCGCGGGGTCATCGACCCGGACAATCCGGCGCTGGTTTCCACCGCCGGTGCCGTGGCCACCGAGCACGCCTCGCGGCGGGTCTTCATCCTTCCCACCGTGCTCGTCGCCGTGCTGGTGGTCATGGCCGGCGCTCTGTCCGTCCGACGAAGACGTCGCCACAGCCACCCGGCCGAAATGCCGCCCCCGGGTGGGGCGCGCTAGCCTGCACCATGCCCGGTCGCGACTTCGACGCCACCGACGGCGGTGTCCCGCCCAAACCCACCCTGTGGCAACGCCTCCGCGATGCCATGGTCAAACCACCCGCTCCGGATGCCAGCGGACCCAGTGGGAAAGGGCAACCCGGCGCTGACGATCCGACCACGGTTCCCGAGATCGAGGCGGCCATCAAACGGGCCGACGACAAGGAGCGCCTGATCGGGCTGTTGGCCGCACCGATCGCCGTCATCATCGCCCTCTCCGTCACCGTGGCCAAGATCGACAACGATCCGAAGTCCCTGCTGGCCAACGGTCAGATCAACCACGCCCACGTCAATCCGTCGGTCTACACCGAGGTCGGCCTGCTCGCCGTGGGGCTGGCCGTGCTCATGCTGGCCTTCGCCTGGTTCCGCAAGCGGCTCTACCTGGGATTGGTCATGGCCCTCTACGGCCTGTCCATCTTCAACTTCGGCTTCTGGGGCTTCGGACTGCCCTTCCTGTTGGCCGGGGCCTGGTATCTGGTCCGTGCCTATCGGTTGCAACAGAAGCTCAAAGAGGCCAAAGCGGCTGATCCGGGATCGGTGGCCCGTGGCTCGACCCCCGGTCCGGCGCTCCCCAACAAGCGCTACACCCCGCCGACCCCGGCGCCCGGGCGCCCGACCAAGCCGAAGCCCGGCCGTGGGGAACCGAAGGCCAGCTGACCCCTCGGCGCGGGTCGTTTGCGGCCCGTTTGCCGAACCCCCCGAGGCGAGGTCCCAGGTCCGGCCATTCCCACGCCGCGTCGGCGCGCGGGGGTTCTGACCAGCCCTTTCGTTCCAGTTCACGCGTTGGTAACACGGGCGTGACCGTGCTGAAACTCCCAGCCTGCATTGTTTGCGGCAGCAGCCCGAAACTGCCTGTGTAGGCCCTGGCGTACCCACAGCCCGATTCGATGAAACGGGTGCGCCGGAGTTCAGTCAACTCACGAGAGGAGCACTCACGTCGTGCTAGCCGCAATAACACAAGTTCCGTATCCGAGTTGGCTGAACACCGGAGACAACACGTGGCAGATCGTCGCAGCCACGTTCGTCGGCCTGATGAGCCTTCCCGGCCTGGCTGTGCTCTACGCGTCGATCGTCCAGAAGAAGTGGGCGGTCAACGTGCTGGCCATGATGTTTGCCGGCTTCTCTCTCGTCCTCATCGCCTGGGTCCTGTGGTCCTACAAGATGGGCTTCGGTGCCACCTCGATCGGAGGTGGGGTGCACAACGGGGTGCAAACCCAACTCTCGGGGGTGGGATGGGTCAAACACTTCTTCGAGAACTTCGTGGGTAAACCGGGAGGAATTACCAACAGCGTCGGGGAACAGGGCCAGGCGGTGTCCGCAGCCAACACCGTCATTCCCTTCCACTTCCCGACCACCTCGCTGGCGTACTTCCAGTTCGTCTTCGCCGCCATCACCCCGCTGCTGTTCCTGGGGAGCGTGCTGGGCCGGATCAAGTTCAGCGCCTGGTGCTTGCTGGTTCCGCTGTGGTCCACCTTCGTCTACGGCGTGGACGCCTTCCTGCTGTGGGGCGGTGGCTACTTCGCCCAGGAGGGGGCGCTCGACTTTTCCGGTGGGTTCGTGATTCACATGTCGGCCGGTGTGTCGGGCTTCGTGGCCGCCTGGGTCCTCGGACCCCGGCTGTTGCGAGACCGACAACACGCCATACCCAACAACCTGGTGATGGCCGCGGTCGGGGCGGGCATCCTGTGGCTCGGTTGGAACGGCTTCAACGGTGGTGACCCTTACTACGCCGGGGCCGACGCCGCCGCCGCCGTGGTCAACACCAACTTGGCCACCGCGGCGGGCGTGCTCACCTGGATCGCCATGGACGCGTGGCTGAGCAAGGAGAAGAAGCCCACCTTCCTGGGTGGTGTGAACGGCATGATCTGCGGCCTGGTCGGGATCACCCCGTGCGCCGGGTGGGTCAACGGACGCGGCGCCATCTACGTCGGGGTCATCGACACCGTCATCGTGTGGGTGGCCTGGAACTACCTGTCCAAGGTGCGGCCCTTCAGCAAGGTGGACGATGCTCTGGGGGTCATCTACACCCACGGCATCGCTGGTCTGTTCGGCGGCCTCTTATTGGGGATCTTCGGCGACCCGAACATGATCGAGTACGGCTGCGGCCATCTCGACGCCAGCGGGCAGGTGGTGGCGACCAGCAACCAGACCTATCTTCAGGCGACGGCCCACTGCACGCCGTTCTCGGTGAACGGGTTGATGTACACCGGCTCGGCCCACCAGTTATGGGAACAGACCCGAGCGGCCATCTTCGTCATCATCTGGTCGGCCCTCATCACCTTCATCCTGATGAAAGTGATCGGGTGGGTTCTCCGGGGTGCCCGCTACAAGGACGAGATCCTCGAAATCGGCGACCTGGCCATCCACGGCGAGGAGGCCTTCCCCGAGGAGACGTTTGCTGAGCGGGTTGGGGCCATGTCGATGGCCGGTGACGCGCCGGCCGGCGGCGGAGGCGGCGGCGGGGAGCTCACCGTCTCCGAGAGAATCGGCGACGGCGTGTCGAGCAAACCCGAAGACCTGTCACCGCCCGGCTCACCACCCGGCACGTCCGGCCTCTAACCCGACCACTACGAGAACTCGAGAACTAAGGAGAAATCGCAATGAAGCTCGTCGTAGCGGTTCTGAAGCCGTTCAAGCTTGACGACGTGAAGGAGGCGTTGAAGAGCCTCGGCGTCCACGGTCTGACTCTCACCGAGGCCCAGGGGTTCGGGCGCCAGAGGGGACATACCGAGGTCTACCGGGGTGCCGAGTACGAGGTCGAGTTCGTGCCGAAGATCCGGCTCGAGATCCTGGTCGACGACTCCCAGGTCGCCGAGGTCACCTCGACGATCGTCGATACCGCGGGAACCGGAAAGATCGGGGACGGCAAGGTCTGGGTGCTCCCGGTCGAGGAGGTCATCCGGGTCCGCACCGGCGAGCGGGGCGTCGATGCCCTCTGACGACCACCCGTCGACCTGACCCGAGCGTCGATCGACCTGACCCGGGCGGTCGCTGTGGGGACACGACCACCTGAAGGAACGAGGAAGGCCGGCTTGGCGGGGCCGGCCTTTCTCGCTGCCCGTGGCGCTGTCGCCCCCGATGGGCGCGGCTGTCAGCTCCGGGGAACGGGGCCGGCCGAGGTCGGGTCGGAGCCCGGTTCGGCCTCACGGCTCACCCTCTCGGCGGCCGCCCGGGCCGCCTCGGGATCACCCAGGTAGCCCTTGGCGACCACGGTCAGGTCGTCGGCCAGCTCGTAGCGGAAGGGGATCCCCGTCGGGATCTCGAGGTCCACGATCTCGTCGTCGCCGATACCGTCGATGTGCTTGCGCAGGGCGCGCAGGCTGTTCCCGTGGGCCACCACCAGGACCGCGCCGCCCCTCGGCCCCTCGGCCAGCAGGTCGGGCACGATGGCGTCGTCCCAGTAGGGGAGCACCCGAGCCACCACGTCGGCCAGGCACTCGGTGAGCGGGAGGACATGGGCGGGGACGTCCCGGTAACGGGGGTCGCCGGCCGGGTCGGCCTCGCTGCCCGGTTCGACCGGCGGGGGCGGGGTGGCGTAGCTCCGGCGCCACTGCTTGACCTGGTCTTCCCCGTGGCGGGCGGCGGTCTCCTTCTTGTTGAGCCCCTGCAATCCGCCGTAGTGGCGTTCGTTGAGCCGCCAGTGGCGGCGGACCGGCAACCAGGACCGGCCGGCCACGGCCAGGCCGATCTCGGCGGTGCGAATGGCTCGAGTCAGCACCGAGGTATGGAGGAGCCGCAGGTCGAGGCCCTCCTCGGCGGCCAGGACCCGCCCGGCCTCCCGGGCCTCGGACTCACCCAGGTCGGTCAGATCCACGTCCTGCCACCCGGTGAACAGGTTCTCGGCGTTCCAGGTGGACTGGCCGTGGCGGAGAAGGACCAGGTGAGGCATGCGACCAGGGTATCCAGCCCTGTCGCTGGGCGTGGCCCACCCGGATGTAACAGAAAAGTTATGTCTATTGCACTCAAGTTTGATATACTCGACAACAGGGAAAAAAGAGGGCAACTGGCCAGCAGCCGAGGATCGGCGACGGGCCGGCAACCCGACAGATGTGGACGCAGAAACAGACGAAGGCCCGGAGAGGGCGGCAATTAGGAGGCAACAATCATGGCCAAGGCCGTAGGAATCGATCTCGGGACCACCAACTCGGTGGTGGCCGTACTGGAGGCCGGTGAGCCGGTCGTCATCCCCAACGCCGAGGGCGGTCGCACCACCCCGTCGGTGGTGGGCTTCGCCAAGTCGGGCGAGGTGCTGGTCGGTGAGGTGGCCAAGCGACAGGCCATCACCAACCCCGACCGGACCGTGCGCTCGGTCAAGCGCCAGATGGGAACGTCGTGGTCGATCGACATCGACGGCAAGAAGTACACGGCCCAGGAGATCTCGGCCCGCATTCTGGGCAAGCTCAAGAGGGACGCCGAGGCATTCCTGGGTGACACGGTGACCCAGGCGGTCATCACCGTGCCCGCCTACTTCGACGACGCCCAGCGGACGGCGACCAACGAGGCCGGGGCCATCGCCGGTCTCGAGGTCCTCCGCATCATCAACGAGCCGACCGCCGCCGCCTTGGCCTACGGCCTCGACAAGGAAGGGGCCGATCAGACCGTGCTGGTCTTCGACCTCGGTGGTGGCACCTTCGACGTCTCGATCCTCGACATCGGGGACGGGGTGTTCGAGGTCAAGTCGACCGCCGGCAACTCCCACCTGGGCGGTGACGACTGGGACCAGCGGATCATCGATTGGTTGGTCAAGACGTTCAAGGACACCGAGGGCGTCGACCTGTCCACCGACAAGATGGCCACCCAGCGGCTGCAAGAGGCGGCGGAGAAGGCCAAGATCGAGCTGTCCTCCCTGCAGGAGACCCAGATCAACCTGCCTTTTATCACGGCCACGTCCGAGGGACCCAAGCACCTCGACGTGAAACTGACCCGGGCTACGTTCAACGAGCTGACCGCCGATCTGGTCGAGGCCTGCAAGGGCCCGTTCGATCAGGCCATCGCCGATTCCGGTCTGTCCAAGTCCGACATCGACCACGTGATCCTGGTGGGTGGCGCCACCCGCATGCCCGCCGTGCAGGACCTGGTCCAGCAGATGACCGGCAAGGAGCCCCACAAGGGTGTCAATCCCGACGAAGTGGTGGCTGTCGGCGCCGCCGTCCAGGCCGGCGTGCTCAAGGGTGAGGTGAAAGACGTCCTCCTCCTCGACGTGACTCCTCTGTCGCTGGGCATCGAGACCAAGGGAAGCGTGATGCACCGTCTCATCGAGCGGAACACCACCATCCCCACCAAGCGCAGCGAGGTGTTCACCACCGCGGACGACAACCAGCCGTCGGTCGAGGTCCATGTGCTCCAGGGCGAGCGCGAGATGGCCATGTACAACAAGACGCTGGGGAAGTTCCAACTGGTCGACCTGCCGCCGGCTCCCCGCGGCGTTCCCCAGATCGAGGTCACCTTCGACATCGATGCCAATGGCATCGTCCACGTCTCGGCCAAGGACCGGGCCACCGGCAAGGAGCAGTCGATGACCATCACCGGCCAGTCTTCGCTGGCCAAGGACGACATCGAGCGGATGATCAAGGACGCCGAAGCCCACGCCGAGGATGACCGGCGCCGCAAGGAGGAGGCCGAGGTCCGCAACAACGCCGACACCCTCGTCTACCAGACCGAAAAGCTCCTGAAGGATCAGGGCGAGAAGTTCCAGGGCGACGAGAAGGAGAAGGTCGAGGCGGCCCTCGCTTCGCTGAAGGAGGCGTTGGGCGGGTCCGACGTGGAGACCATCAAGACCGCGACCGAGACGCTGCTGACAGCCAGCCAGTCGTTCAGCCAGCGCCTCTACGAGGAGGCCTCTCGGGAAGAGGCCAATGCGCCCGGCGGTGAAGTTCCGGCCGACGACTCCTCCGACGACGAGGTTGTGGACGCCGAGATCGTCGACGACAAGAGCTGATCGTCGATGACCGGGACCGATGAGTCAGGTCGCAACGCGGTGGAATGGGAGTCGGAGGCCGGTGAGGCCTCCGACTCCTCGCCGGCGCGCGGTTCGCAAGGACCCGGCCGGACCGTGGAAGACGAGATCGTGGATGGTGAGATCGTCGATGCCGACGAGGACGCGGACGACGGCGACAGGACCACCCAGATCATCGATGCCAGCGCGCCGGATCTCAACGCCGTGACCATCGCCCTCGCCCAGCGCGACGAGTACCTCGACTCGCTGCGCCGGTTGCAGGCCGATTTCGAGAACTACAAGAAGCGGGTGGCCAAGCAGCAGGCCGATCAGGCGGTGCGGGCCGCCCTCCTGTTGGTGGAGAAGCTCCTCCCGGTGCTCGACACCTTGGATCTGGCCACCACCCACATCGGTGACGCCGACTCCGATGACGGGCGCGCCCTTCTGGCCGCGTCCAGCCAACTGCGCGACGTCCTGGCCAAGGAGGGCCTGGAGCGCATCGATCCCCTCGGCGAGGAGTTCGACCCCAACGCCCACGAGGCGGTCGGTCACCTGCCGGCCGAGGACGCCGGTGTCTCAGCGGGGCTTCCCTCCACCGTCATCGGTGACACATCCGGGGAGGCGTTCCGTCGGGCCCCGTCCGGTGAGCCGGTGGTGGCCGAGGTGATGCGACCCGGATACCGGTGGCGCGGCGCGGTGGTGCGTCCGGCCATGGTGACGGTGCGCGGCTGAGCACGGCGGAGACGGAAGAAGGAACCAGAAAGAGACCCGTGGCGCCTCAACGCGAATGGTTCGAAAAGGACTACTACAAGACCTTGGGCGTCTCCTCGACGGCGACGCCCAAGGAGATCACCAGTTCCTATAGGAAGCTGGCCAAAAAGCACCATCCGGACACCAACCCGGGCCAGGAGGAGACCTTCAAGGAGATCTCCGCGGCCTACGACGTCCTCGGCGACGCCGACCGCCGCAAGGAGTACGACGAGGTGCGGGCCATGGGCCCGGCCGCGGCCGGATTCGGGGGCGGAGGGTTCCCGGGGGGCTTCGGGGACGGCGGGGGCACCTTCCGAGTCGAGGACATGGGCGACCTGGGTGACATCTTCGGTGGCCTGTTCGGGCGGGGCCGTCGGGGCGGGACCGCCGTGGGCAACCAGCGGGGGAGCGACGTCGAGACCGAGCTACACCTGTCCTTCGACGACGCCGTCCAGGGGGTGACCACCTCGGTCAACCTGACCACCGATGTCCGCTGCCACACATGCCACGGCAGCGGGGCGGCGCCGGGCACCCAACCGGTGACCTGCCCCCGCTGCGGGGGGACGGGCACCCTCCAGGACAACCAGGGTCTCTTCTCCCTGAGCCAGATCTGCCCGCAGTGCGGCGGGCGGGGCACGGTGGTGACCACGCCGTGTCCGACCTGTGCCGGGACCGGGGTCGAGCACCGCAATCGCACGGTCAAAGTGCGGATCCCCCCGGGGGTGGAGGACGGCCAGCGCATCCGGGTGAAGGGCAAGGGAGCGGCCGGGCGGGGCAGCGGTCCGAGCGGCGACCTCTACGTGGTGGTCCGGGTGGACCGCCACGGCCTGTTCGGGCGCCGGGGCCGCAATCTCACCCTCACCGTGCCCGTCTCCTACCCCGAGGCCGCCTTGGGCACCACCATCACCGTCCCCACCCTCACCGAGCCGGTGAGCCTGCGGGTCCCCCCCGGCACCCCGTCCGGCCGAACCTTCCGGGTCAAGGGCCGGGGCGTCCCCGCCGGGAAGAAGAGTGCGACCGGCGACCTCCTGGTCACCGTGGAGGTGGCCGTTCCCGACACGTTGACCGACGAGCAGCGCGCCGCGGTCGAGGCCCTGGCCCAGGTGGTCAACCCACCGGCCCGCGACGTCCTGGGGGTGTGACATGAGCGACGATCCACGATCCCGTCCCGTCTACGTCATCTCGGTGGCGGCCGAGCTGGCCGGCGTGCATCCCCAGACCTTGCGGGTCTACGAGCGCCGGGGCCTGCTCGACCCGAGCCGCACCGAGGGTGGCAGCCGCCGGTTCAGCGAGCAGGACCTCGACCGGCTCCGCACCATCCAGAGCCTGACCCAGGTCGGGGTCAACCTCGAAGGGGTGCGCCGGGTCATGGAGCTGCAGGCCGAGGTGGCCCGGCTCCGCCAGGAGCTGGCCGTCACCCGGGCCGAGGCCCGCGAGGCGGTGGCGGTCACCCATCGTCAGTACCGGCGCGAGCTGGTGCCGCTCACCCAGACGCCGGTGCCGGTGCGGTCGGCCCGTCGTACCATGCACGGGACGGGAGGTGCCCGATGACCATCAACCCTGACCGCTGGACGCTGAAGACCCAAGAGGCGTTCAGCGCCGCCGTGGAGCGGGCCCGCGCCGCCCACAACGCCGAGGTGGCCCCCGATCACCTCCTGGCCGCCGTCCTCGACCAGCCCGAGGGGATCGCCGGGCCGGTGCTGGCCCGGGTGGGTGTCGAGCCGGCTGTGGTGCGCGAGCGGATCAACGGCGAACTGGCCCGGCTGCCCCAGGCCTTCGGCGGGGAGGAGCCGGGGGTCGGCCGCGCCCTCCGGGACGTGCTCACCGCGGCCGACGGGCTGCGCACCGACATGGGCGACGAGTACCTCTCGGTGGAGCATCTGCTGCTGGCCATGGCCGATCGCATCGGTGTGGATCGGGACCAGCTGCTGACCGCCCTCCGCGACATCCGCGGCAGTCACCGGGTGACCTCGCAGAACCCCGAGGACACCTTCCAGGCCCTCGAGCAGTACGGCCGGGATCTCACCGAGGCCGCCCGTCAGGGGAAGATCGACCCGGTCATCGGGCGCGACGAGGAGATCCGCCGGGTGATCCAGGTGCTGTCGCGGCGGACCAAGAACAACCCGGTCCTCATCGGCGAGCCCGGGGTGGGCAAGACGGCCATCGTCGAGGGCTTGGCCACCCGCATCGTCGAGGGGGACGTCCCCGAGGGACTGCAGGGGAAACGGGTCATCGCCCTCGACCTGGGTTCGATGGTGGCGGGAGCCAAGTACCGGGGTGAGTTCGAGGAGCGTCTGAAGGCGGTCCTCAAAGAGATCGCCGACGCCGAGGGCGAGGTGATCACCTTCATCGACGAGCTCCACACCATCGTCGGGGCCGGGGCCGCCGAAGGGGCCATGGACGCCGGCAACATGATCAAGCCCATGCTGGCCCGGGGCGAGCTGCGCATGATCGGCGCCACCACCCTGGACGAGTACCGCCAGTACATCGAGAAGGACGCCGCCCTCGAGCGGCGCTTCCAACAGGTGTTCGTGCCGCCGCCGTCGGTGGAGGACACCATCGCCATCCTCCGCGGGCTCAAGGAGCGCTACGAGGTCCACCATGGTGTGCGCATCCAGGACGCCGCCCTGGTGGCCGCGGCCGTGCTGTCGGACCGTTACATCACCGGCAGGTTCCTGCCCGACAAGGCCATCGACCTGATGGACGAGGCGGCCAGCCGACTGCGCATCGAGATCGACTCGATGCCCACCGAGCTCGACGTGGTCACTCGGCGCCTGCGCCAGCTGGAGATCGAGCGGATGGCGCTGGCCAAAGAGACCGACCCGGCGTCGGCCGAGCGCCTGGCCCGGTTGGACGAGGAGATGGCCAACCTCCAGGAACAGTCGGTGGCCATGACCGCCCACTGGCAGTCGGAGAAGGAGGCCATCACCACCATCCAGTCGCTCAAGGGCGAGCTCGAGCGCCAGCGGGGTGAGGCCGAGCGCCTGGCCCGCGAGGGGAACCTGGCCGAGGCGTCGGAAGTCTCCTACGGGTTGATCCCCGACCTCGAGCGCCAGGTCGAGGAGGCCACCGCCGCCCTCGACGAGTTGCAGAAGAGCCAGCGCTTCCTCAAAGAGGAGGTGGACGCCGAAGACGTGGCCGAGGTGGTCAGCCGGATCACCGGGGTGCCGGTCAGCCGGCTGCTCGAGGGCGAGGTCGAAAAGCTCATCCGCATGGAGGACGCCCTCCACGCCCGGGTGGTCGGACAGGACGAAGCGGTGGCCGCCGTGGCCAACGCCATCCGGCGCAGCCGGGCCGGTCTCTCCGATCCCAACCGGCCCATCGGCTCGTTCCTCTTTCTGGGGCCGACGGGCGTGGGCAAGACCGAGCTGGCCCGGGCCCTGGCCGAGTTCCTGTTCGACGACGCCCGGGCCATGGTCCGGATCGACATGAGCGAGTACATGGAGCGTCACTCGGTGGCCCGCCTGGTCGGTGCCCCACCCGGCTATGTGGGCTACGAGGAGGGCGGCCAGCTGACCGAGGCGATCCGCCGTCGGCCCTACGCGGTGGTCCTGCTCGACGAGCTGGAGAAGGCCCATCCCGACGTGTTCAACACCCTGCTGCAGCTGCTCGAAGACGGGCGCCTCACCGACGGTCAGGGCCGCACCGTCGACTTCACCAACACCGTGCTCATCATGACCTCGAACCTGCCCGGCGAGCCCATCGACTTCTTCAAGCCCGAGTTCGTCAACCGTATCGACGAGATCGTCCGGTTCCACGCTCTTTCCGAGGCCGATCTGGCCCGCATCGTGTCCATCCAGCTCGCGGGCCTGCGCCGGCGGCTGGGTGAGCGCCGCCTGGCCCTTGTGGTGACGCCGGCGGCCGAAGAGTGGTTGGCCCGGGCCGGTTACGACCCCGACTTCGGGGCCCGACCGCTGCGCCGGGTCATCCAGCGCCAGGTCGAAGACCCCTTGGCCCTGGCGCTGCTCGAAGGCCGCTATCCCGAGGGCTCGACGGTCACCGTGGACGAGAAGGACGGCGCCATCGTCCTGGTGTGAACGGGTCGGGCGTGGGGCCCCGGTGCCAACCCGCCGGGTGAGCAGGCCGGTGGAGACAGGCGAGAGGCGGGCTACACTGGGGCGTAATCCGCTTTGCGCAACGGAGGAGTGACGCGTGCCGGCAACCGTCGTCGTCGGGACCCAGTGGGGTGATGAGGGCAAGGGCAAGCTCACCGATCTCCTGGCCAAGGAGATGGAGATGGTCGTCCGCTACCAGGGCGGCCACAACGCCGGCCACACCATCGTGGTGGACGGCGAGACGTTCGCCCTCCAGCTGGTGCCGAGCGGTGTCCTCTACGACCACATCACCCCGGTCATCGGCAACGGCGTGGTGGTCGATCCCACCGTGCTGCTCAACGAGGTCGACACCCTGATGGCCAAGGGCATCGACACCTCGAGGTTGCTGGTCAGCGGCAACGCCCATCTGATCATGCCCTACCACCACGAACTCGACCGGCTCACCGAGCGCTATCTGGGCAAGAACAGCCTGGGCACCACCAAGCGGGGCATCGGACCCGCCTACGCCGACAAGTCCTCGCGGGTGGGCCTGCGGGTCCAGGACCTGTCCGACCCCAAGATCTTCCGCCAGAAGCTCGACGTGGTGCTCAAGGAGAAGAACGCGGTGCTGGCCAAGGTGTACAACCGCCTTCCGCTGTCGGCCGACGACATCTGCGCCCACTACCTCGACGAGCTGGCCCCCCGGGTGACCCCGATGGTGGCCGACACCGTCGGGCTCGTCCACGACGCCCTCGACCGCGGCGCCCACGTCCTCCTCGAAGGGGCCCAGGCCACCTTCCTCGACCTCGACCACGGCACCTATCCCTTCGTCACCTCGTCCAATCCGGTGG
Source organism: uncultured Acidimicrobiaceae bacterium (assembly GCA_963704615.1). GTDB lineage: Bacteria > Actinomycetota > Acidimicrobiia > Acidimicrobiales > RAAP-2 > Bog-756. The sequence continues at coordinate 320,696 of OY969923.1, forward strand.
CCGGCGGGGCCTGCACCGGGGCGGGAATCGGCCCTCGGTACATCACCGAGGTCATCGGCATCGCCAAGGCCTACGTGACCCGGGTGGGGAGCGGGCCGTTCCCGACCGAGCTGGTCGACGAGATCGGCGACACCCTGGTCGAGCGGGGTCACGAATACGGGGTCAACACCGGACGGCGCCGTCGACCCGGGTGGTTCGACGCGGTGATGATGCGCCAGGCGGTGCGGCTCAACTCTCTCTCGGAGGTCGCCCTCACCAAGCTCGACGTGCTCGACACCTTCGACACGGTCAAGGTGTGCGTGGCCTACGAGGCCGGCGGTCAACGGTTCACCCATCCGCCGTACCATCAGTCGACCTTCCATCAGGTCACCCCGGTCTACGAAGAGCTCCCCGGTTGGCGGACCGACCTGTCGGGGGCCACCGAGCTCGACGACCTCCCCCAGGCCGCCCAGGACTACGTCCATTTTTTGGCCGAGCAGATCGGCACGCCTGTCCGGTTGGTCGGCGTGGGCCCCGGTCGCGAGCAGTTCGTCCGCTTCGCCGCATGAGCGGCCCCTCGCCCGCGACGACGAGGCGGGTCAGGAGCGGGATCCAGACCGTGTGCGTGGTCGGTTCCGGGGGGCGCGAGCACGCGCTGGCCACCGTCCTCGGGCGCACGGCCGACGTGGTGGTCACCCCGGGCAACCCGGGGATGCCGGGGCCCACCCCCGAGGGTCACACCGTCAGCTGCTCGGCCGACCCGGCCGAGGAGATCGAGGCCGACCTGTACGTGATCGGGCCTGAGGCACCCCTGGTCGACGGACTGGCCGACCGGTTGCGCGACCAGGGGCGGCTGGTGTTCGGACCCGGAGCGGACGGAGCCCGGCTGGAGGGTTCCAAGGCGTTCATGAAGGAGATGCTGGCCGAGGCCGGTGTGCCCACCGCCCGGTTCGCGGTGTTCAGCGATCCGGAGGCGGCCAAGGAGTTCCTGGCCACCCTGCCCGGACCGTGGGTGATCAAGACCGACGGGCTGGCCGCCGGTAAGGGCGTGCTGGTCACCGACTCGTTGGCCGAGGCCGAGGCCGACGTCGACGCCAAGCTCGGGGGGGACGCCTTCGGGGCGGCCGGCCGCACGGTGGTGGTCGAGGAAGGACTGTCCGGTGTCGAGTGCTCCTTGTTGGTGCTGTGCGACGGCCGGCGGCTCCTGCCGCTGGCCCCGGCCCAGGACTTCAAGCGACTGGCCGACCACGACCGGGGGCCCAACACCGGGGGGATGGGGGCCTACTCGCCGGTGGCCTTCGTCGACGACTCGCTGACCGACCAGTTGGTCGAGCAGTCGGTGGCGCCGTTGGTGGCCGCGCTGTCGGCCCGGGGCATCGACTACCGGGGCGTGCTCTACGCCGGCCTGATGCTGACCGCCGACGGCCCCAAGGTTCTCGAGTTCAACGTGCGTTTCGGCGATCCCGAGGCCCAGGTGGTCCTGCCCCGCCTGTCGGTGGACCTGACCGCGATGTTGGCCGAGTCGGCCGACGGCGCCTTGGTCACCGAGCCCCGCTTCGACCCCTCCGCCGCCGTCTGCGTGGTCATGGCGGCCGACGGCTATCCGGAGGCGCCCCGCACCGGCGATGTCATCTGCGGCCTCGAGGAGGCCGGATCGCTGGACGGGGTCACCGTCTTCCACGCCGGAACCGCCGTGGCCCCGGAGCGACCCGGCGCCCTGGTCACCGCCGGTGGCCGGGTGCTGGGTGTCACCGCCCTCGGTGACTCGGTGGCGGAAGCCCGGGCTCTCGCCGGCCGCGGGGTGTCGGCTATCTCGTGGCCGGGAATGCAGGCCCGGACCGACATCGCCCTGACCGCGGCGGGCCCGCACCCCGACGACGCCGAACCCGGTTCCGAGCGCCGGTCGGCCCGAGGAAGGTCCGAGGTCCTGTCGTGATCTCCCGCTACGCCCCCCGGGCGATGGCCGATCTCTTCTCCGACGAGGCCCGCTTCGCCATGTGGTTGGAGGTCGAGCTGTTGGCCACCGAGGCGTGGGCCGAGGTAGGCGTGGTGCCCGCCGCCGCCGCCGCTGTGTGCCGGGCCAAGGCGCCCACCATCGACGGCGCCTTCGTCGACGCGGTGGCCGACCGGGAGCGGGTCACCGATCACGACGTGGCCGCCTTCGTCGATGTGGTGCAGGCGGCCATCGGCCAACCCGACGGCTCCTGGATCCACTACGGGCTCACCTCCTCGGACGTGGTGGACACCGCGTTGTGCGCCACCCTGACCCGGGCCGCCGACCTGCTCATCGAGGCCAGCTCGGCGCTGGTGTCATCACTGAAGGCCCGGGCGCTCGAGTCCATCGACGTCCCGGTCGTGGGCCGGACCCACGGGATGCACGCCGAGCCGACCACCTTCGGGGCCAAGTTCGCCCTGTGGGCGATGCAGGCCGGGCGCGACCTCGAACGCCTCCGGGCCGCCCGCCAGCGGGTGGCGGTGGGCAAGCTGTCGGGGGCGGTGGGGACCTACTCGAACATCGACCCCCGGGTGGAAGAGCAGGTCTGTGCCGCCCTGGGCCTGGTCCCCACCCCGGCCACCCAGGTGGTCCCCCGCGACCGGCACGCCGAGTATCTGTGGGCCTGTGCCTCGGTGGGCGCCACCATCGAGCTCATCGCCACCGAGGTCCGGCTCATGGCCCGCAGTGAGGTCGGCGAGGCCGAGGAGCCGTTCAAGCCCGGACAGAAGGGGAGCTCGGCCATGCCCCACAAGCGCAACCCGGTCCTGTCCGAGCGGTTGTGCGGTCTGGCCCGGGTCCTGCGGGGCTATCTGTCGGCCGGACTCGAGGACGTCGCCCTCTGGCACGAGCGGGACATCTCCCACAGCTCGGTCGAACGGGTGGTGCTGCCCGATGCCAGCATGCTGGCCCTGTACATGCTGCAGTCGGCCACCGGCGTGGTCGATGGGCTGGTGATCCACCCCGAGCGGGCGCTGGCCACCCTGACCGAAGGGAGCCAGGGCCTCGTCTTCAGCCAGTCCGTCCTTCTGGCTCTGGTCAGTGGCGGTCTCAGCCGCGACGCGGCGTACCGGATCGTGCAGCGCGACGCCCGGGCGGCATGGGAGGAGAACCGTCCCTTCCGGCAAGTGCTCGACGAGGACCCCGAAGTGACCCTGGTGTCGGACGAACTCGATACCGCTTTCGACCTGACCCGGACCCTGCGCCACGCCCACCGATTCACCGATGCCCTGGAGGAGCTCCGTCCATGACCCCACCCTCGACCACCGAACCGCTCGCGCTGATCCAATCCGGCAAGGTCCGAGAGCTCTACGACGCCGGAGCCGACCGGTTGTTGATGGTGGCCTCCGACCGGATCTCCGCCTTCGACGTCATCATGGTCGAAGCCATCCCCGACAAGGGACGGGTGCTGACGGCCATGACCGCCTTCTGGCTCGAGGCGCTGTCCGACCTCGCCCCCAACCACCTGATCAGCGCCGACGTCGCCGACTATCCCCCCGGCGCCGCCGCACTGCCCGGTGGCCTCGAGGCACTGGCCGGACGCTCCATGCTGGTGCAGCGGGCCGAGATGCTCGACATCGAGTGCATCGTGCGCGGCTACCTGGCCGGGTCGGCGTACAAGGAATACGAGAAGGAGGGGACGGTGCACGGCATGCGGATGCCCGCCGGCCTCCGTCACGCCGACCGGCTGCCCGAACCGATCTTCACCCCGTCCACCAAGGCCACCGTCGGGCACGATCTCAACATCGGCATGGACGAAGCCATCGACCTGGTGGGGAAGGAGGCTGCCGTCGCCGCCTCCGAGCTCTGTCTGGCTGCGTACGGGCGGGCGGCCGGTCGGGCCGAAGACCACGGCATCGTGATCTGCGACACCAAGTTCGAGCTCGGGTACATCGACGGCGCCCTGTCCCTGTGCGACGAGGTGCTCACCCCCGACTCGAGCCGCTTCTGGCCCGCCGACGACTGCGCCCCGGGAACCAATCCCCCCTCCTTCGACAAACAGCCCCTGCGGGACTGGCTCGAGACCCAGCCCTGGGACAAGCAACCGCCGCCGCCCCCGCTCCCCGATGCGATCGTGACCGCCACCTCGACCCGCTACGTCGACGCCTACGAACGGGTCTGCGGTCGCCGGCTGTCCGACTGGTACGGTGCCTGACAGTGGCCGTCTCCGCTCGGTTCTCCGTGCTGGTCGAGGTGCAGTTGCGAGAGGGGATCGCCGATCCGCAAGGCGCCACCATCGAGCGGGCCCTACCCGCCCTGGGGCTGACCGGAGTGAGCGGCGTGCGCGCCGGCAAGGCCTTTCGCTTCGACATCGCCGCTCGCGACCAGGCCGACGCGCTGGCCCAGGCCACGGTGGTGGCCGACCGCCTGTTGGCCAATCCGGTCATCGAGGACTCGACGGTGTCGGTGCTCCCGTCCGACCCGGCCATCCCGGTGGGATCGGCTCGCTGATGTCGGCCCGGGTCGGGGTGGTGAACTTCCCGGGCACCAACTGCGAGCACGACGCCGTCCAGGCCATCGGTCGCCTCGGGGGATCGGCCGACTTGGTCTGGCACGGCGCCACCTCGGTGGCCGGCTATGACGCCCTGGTGCTGCCCGGCGGTTTTGCCCATGGTGACTACCTGCGGCCGGGGGCCATCGCCCGGTTTTCGCCGGTGATGGAGGCGGTGGGGCGGTTCGCCGCCGAAGGGGGACCGGTCGTCGGGATCTGCAACGGCTTTCAGGTACTGACCGAGGCCGGGCTGCTGCCCGGAGCCCTGCAGAAGAACCGCGGCTTGCGCTTTCTCTGCACCACGGTCACCGTCACCGTGGCGTCGTCGGACTCGGTGCTCACGGCCGGGGTGCCGGTGGGCACCGGGCTGCGCATCCCCATCAACCACTTCGAGGGCAACTTCACCTGCGACCCCGAGACGTTGGCCATGCTGCGGGACGAGGATCGGGTGGTGCTGCGCTACCAGGAGAATCCCAACGGCTCGGTCGACGACATCGCCGGGGTGTGTAGCGAGGGCCGGAACGTGGTCGGTCTGATGCCCCACCCCGAGCGGGCCAGCGATCCCCTCCTCGGCTCGGTCGATGGTTCGATCCTGCTCCGGGCCGTGTTGGCCTCGGCAGCCGCGGGCTCGGCCGGGGGAGGCTCGGCTGGAGGCGCTTCGGCGAGCGGAGGCTCGACGGCCGCTCCCCCCGAGGTGGCCACCGTCGCCTGACGCTGGCCTCGGTCGGGTCAGCTGCGAGTGCGGGGGATCTTGGCCTGCTGGAGCACAGTGGCGCTCACGCCCACCGTACGCCAGGCGGAATAAGAGATGCCCTTGCGATCACCGTAGATGCGGGCCACTTTGACGAAGGCCTTCTCCAAGGCGGCGATGTCGACCGTGTCACCACTGTGGGCCAGTTCGGCCTCAAGTCGCTGCTTCTCTTCGACCAAATGGAGCCGGGTCAAGGGGTCGGCTCCGGTCAGTGTGGACTCGATGGTCCCCAGCCGCCGACGGATCGAATCGGGGGTCCGTTTGCGGCCCCGACGCGGCTTGGTGGATTCGAGGGCTTCGAGGTATTGGCGCACGATGCGTCCCTCTTCGCGCCCTTTGGCCAGCGCCGCTTTGTGGGCATCGGACATGGGGGTTTTCTTGCGCGACTTAGTCGAATTGCTGGCAGGCATGTGCAGAGTGTCCCAGACAAATCGATACACGGGCAAGTGCTCGACTCCATGACGGGAAACGAGACACCGTACTGGGCCCGATTTTGAGCGTACTTCTCCACAAATCGGCCTTCGATACGGTTAATCCGACCCTTCGGAAATAAGTGGGGTGGAGTGGTCGCGTCAGTAAGCACCCGACACGGGGTGGGCCGGGAAGTGCGCCGCCCAACCGGTGTCGCCGACCAGGAGACTGACCGAGAGCGCATACTGGAGACGTCCCACGAAGGAGTGATCCGCCATGACGTACAGATATTGGGGATACAGCATCGCCGCCTTCCTGGTTTGGGGACTGATCCTGCTCATCGTCTGGACGCGGGGAAACGCGGCCAACACCCACGACCTCCTGCTCGTCTTCCTCGGATGGGCGATCGCCTGGGTTTCGACCACCATCGCCAGGGTCGTCTACCCGCCACCCAAACGCTGGTTCAACCTGAGGACGCGATCATGGTTGGCGATCACCGATGGGGACAGTGTCTGACCTGTCGCCGAGGTGTCGGAGCTGGCGTCTTGAGGATCCGTCGGACGGTTGCCTGCCGGACCGGGTGGTGAGTGGCATCGACGGCCCGGGCCGCCGGGTACTCTCGGGGCCATGGACGGTGACCAGGACCGGGTAGGTTCGGCACCGCCAAGCCAACGCTCGGACCCGTCCAACGACGGATCTCCGCCCGATCCGCCCGGTGGCGACGATCGCCTTCTCCACCGGGCCTTGGGTCTGAGCGACGGCGAGCGCGACGAGATCGAGGCCGTCCTCCGGCGTCCCCCCAACCACCTCGAGCTGGCCCTGTTCGCGGTGATGTGGAGCGAGCACTGCTCGTACAAGTCGTCGCGGGTCCACCTGAAGCGGCTGCCCACCACCGCGCCCCACGTGCTGGTCGGCCCCGGAGAGAACGCCGGGGTCATCGACGCCGGCGACGGTATTGCCGTGGCCATCCGCATCGAGAGCCACAACCACCCCTCGGCCATCGAGCCCTATCAGGGTGCGGCCACCGGGGTCGGGGGGATCCTCCGGGACATCTTCACCATGGGGGCGCGGCCCATCGCGGTGATGGACCCGCTGTTCTTCGGGGACCCCGACGAGGCCCGCCAGAAGTGGCTCATCGAGGGGGTGGTGGCCGGCATCTCCGGATACGGGAACTCGGTCGGGGTGCCCACGGTGGGCGGCGAGCTCACCTTTGACCCCTGCTACGCCCAGAATCCGCTGGTCAACGTGTTGTGCATGGGGGTGCTGCCCACGGATCGCCTGGTGCTGGGCCAGGCCTCGGGACCCGGCAACCTGGCCGTTCTCCTGGGCAACTCGACCGGGCGGGACGGCATCGGCGGAGTCTCGGTGCTGGCCTCGTCCGGTTTCGGGGGCGGCGGGGACGGGTCGGACGCAGCCAAGCGCCCGAGCGTGCAGGTGGGCGATCCCTACGAGGAGAAGAGGCTCATCGAGGCCTGCCTCGAGTTGCTCGACGCCAAGTTGGTGGTGGGCATCCAGGACCTGGGCGGGGCCGGCCTGGTGTGCGCCACCAGCGAGACCGCGGCCCGGGGCGGGGTGGGGATGGACGTCGACGTGGCCGCGGTGCCCCGACGTGAACCGGGGATGGCCCCCTTCGAGGTGATGACCTCCGAGAGCCAGGAGCGCATGCTGGCCATCGTCACCCCGACCGACCTCCCCCGCCTCGAACAGGTGTGTCGCCGCTGGGAGGTGCAGACGGCGGTGGTGGGCAAGGTCACCGAGGCGACCCCGGGAGAGCCGGGCCGGCTCCGGATCCTCGACGGCTTCGACGGCGAGGTGCTCGGCGACGTGCCCGCCGCCGCCCTCAGTGAGGACGCGCCTCTCTATCACCGGCCGATGGCCGCGCCCGCCGGCCGGGAGCCCCGAGCCGGCGACGACCCCGGCGCCCTGCCCGCCCCCACCGACTGCGGCGAGGACGTCTGTGCCCTGCTGTCGGACCCCTCGTGGGTCTACCGCCAGTACGACCACCAGCTGTTCCTCAACACGGTGGACGGCCCGGGCGGCGACGCCGCCGTCCTCCGCCTGGCCGCCCCCGGTCTGCCGCCCTCGGAGCGGGGTCTCGCCCTCACCACCGACTCCAATCCCGCCTGGTGCGCCATCGACCCTCGGGCCGGCACGGCGGCCACCGTGGCCGAGGGCGCGCTCAACCTGGCCTGCGTCGGGGCCCGGCCCATGGCCGTGGTCAACTGCCTCAACTTCGGCAATCCCGAGCACCCCGAGGTCATGTGGCAGTTGTCCGAGGCTGTCGACGGGATGAGCGAGGCCTGCCTCGCCCTGGGCCTGCCGGTCATCGGTGGGAACGTGAGCCTCTACAACGAGAGCATGGGCACCGACATCGACCCGACCCCCGTGGTCGGGGTGCTCGGTCTCATCGACCGGCTGACCGCCCGCCCTCCGGGGGTGACCCTGGTCCCGGAGGCCTCGCTGGTGCTGCTCGACGCCAGCGTGGGTGCCACCGGCGGCCGGCGGAAACCCCCGTCCTTGGGTGGGTCGCGCTGGGCCGTCGAGCGCCGGGCCCACCGCCACGGCTCCCTGCCCGAGCTCGACCTGGGCGGGCACGCCCGCCTGGTGGCGTTCGTCGCCGAGCTGGTGGGTGCGAGGGTGGCCGGCGGCGACGAGGTGGAGGGCGTCCCCCTGGTGGCGGGCATCCACGACGTGTCGGGCGGGGGGCTGGGCGTGGCCCTGGCCGAGATGGTGGTGCGGTCGGGCATCGGGTTGTCGGTGGCCGGCATCGCCGACCACCACGAGCTGTTCACCGAGGCCCCGTCCCGGGTGGTGGTGTGCACCGCCCGCCACACCGAGCTGGTGTCGCGGGCGGCCGGGGCCGGGGTCGGGTTCCGGGTGCTCGGTTCCACCGGTGGCGACCGGATGGTGGTGGACGGGTTGGTCGATCTGGGGGTGGCCGAGGCCACTGCGGCCTGGCGCGGTCGGCTTCCCACCCTGCTCGACGAACTGGCTCCGTCGGCCCCCTGATCCCGATCCGGTGGGCCCGACCGGCGCCGACCCGGGTCCCGCTCAGAGCCCGCTCAGAGCCCGCTCAGGCGGCCGGGCGGCGGGACTCCAGTTTGTCGAGCACCTTGTCGGACACCTTGAGGTCACCCTGCCCGGTCCCGACCCGGAGGTCGGGCTTGAGCGCGCCGTGATGGTCGGAGCCCCCGGTGGCCACCAGGTCGAAACGGCGGGCCAGGTTGGCCAGCGCCTGGCGCTGCCTTCGGGAGTACCGGCCGTAGTCGGCCTCGACGCCAACGAAACCGGCGGCGGCCAGCCCGCCCACCACCCGGGCCAGGCCATCGTCGTCGAGACCCAGGCTGTAGGGATGGGCGAGCACCGCCACCCCTCCCGAGGCCTCGGCCAGTGCGGCCACCTCGGCACCGGACAACCGGGCCTTGGGCACGAAGCCGGGCCGGTCGTTGCCCAGGGTGCGCGCGAAGGCATCGTCGATCGACTCTGCCGCCCCCACCGCCACCATGGCCGCGGCGAAGTGGGGGCGGCCGACACCGGCCTCGCCCCCGGCGGCGGCCACCACCATCGGGTAGGTGATGGGAACGCCGAGGGCGATGAGGCGGTCGGCCAGGGCCAGGTTGCGCCGCCGCCGGTCCTCCCGGAGCCGGACCAGTTCGGCGCCGAGCGGGCTGTCGTCGTCGTCCACGAAGTACACCAGCACGTGCATGCCCCCGGTGCCCACCGGTTGGCAGGAGACTTCGCACCCGGGGACCAAGGTGATCCCGAGCTGGTCGGCCCGGTTGCGGGCCGGACCGATGCCGGCCAGCGAATCGTGATCGGTCAGCGCCACCGCGCTGCACCCGGCCTCGGCCGCCAACTCCGGGATCCGCTCGGGGGGATCGCTGCCGTCCGAAACGGCGGAGTGGGTGTGAAGATCGATCATCCCTGGCCAGGCTACCGGGAGGCCCGTCGACGCCTGGGCCGCCCGACTCTGGGCAACCGGCGGGTCGGAGGGGTGCTCCACTAGGATGGAGTGGCACGGTGAGGTCGTTGTGTGGCTAAATCGTGGCGAAACGATCCGACGACCCCCGGTGTGTGCGGTGACCAACCGATGATGGAGGCCAAGGAAGCCTGCGGCGTCTTCGGGGTCTACGCCCCGGGGCGGTCCGTCGCACACCTGACCTTCGACGGTCTCTACGCCCTGCAACACCGTGGCCAGGAGTCGGCCGGCATGGCCGTCAGCGACGGCGACGCCATCACCGTCATGAAGGACATGGGACTGGTCACCACCGTCTTCGACGAGCGCAAACTCTCCGGGCTCCGCGGCCACCTGGCCATCGGCCACACCCGCTACTCGACGGCGGGGTCCAGCGATTGGATGAACGCCCAGCCCGCCTTCCGGGGCGTCGGCCACGCCGGGTTCGGCCTGGCCCACAACGGGAATCTCACCAACACCGCGTCGCTCAGCCAACACGCGGGCATGTTGCCGGGCATGGCCTCGTCGGACAGCGACCTGGTGGCCGAGCTCCTGGCCCGACAGTTCCCGCCCGAGCTCCCCGGCAGCGACCCGTCCGATCGCAGGGACGAGTTGGAGAACGCCCTGATGTCGGTGCTGCCTTCGATCGAGGGTGCCTTCTCCTTCGTCTTGTTGGACGCCGACCGGCTCATCGGGGTCCGTGATCCCAACGGCTTCCGCCCCCTGTGCCTCGGACGCCTCGAAGCCAACGGTGAATGCGGGACGGGCTGGGTGCTGGCCTCCGAGTCGCCTGCCCTCGACGTCATCGGGGCCACGTTCATCCGCGAGCTGGAGCCGGGCGAGATGGTCGTGATCGACGGCAAGGAGGTGCGCTCGGAGCGCCCCTTCCCCGTCGAGCGCCTCGACCCCAAGCTCTGCATCTTCGAGTTCGTCTACTTCGCCCGCCCCGACACCACCCTCTACGGGAACGAGGTGCACGGCGCTCGCCGGCGCATGGGTCAGCTGCTGGCCGACCAGGCCCCGGTCTCCGCCGACCTGGTCATGGGGGTGCCCGATTCGGGGGTGCCCGCGGCCGAAGGTTACGCCGTCGCCTCCGGAATTCCCTACGGTCAGGGTCTGGTCAAGAACCGCTACATCGGGCGCACTTTCATCGCCCCCACTCAGGCCGAGCGGACCGACGGGGTGCGGCGCAAGCTCAACCCCCTGCGCGAGAACATCACCGGCAAGCGGGTCATCGTGGTGGACGACTCCATCGTCCGGGGGACCACTACCCGGGCCATGGTCAAGATGCTGCGGGAGGCCGGAGCCACCGAGGTCCACTTGCGCATCTCCTCGCCGCCCTTCCGGTGGCCCTGCTTCTACGGGATCGACACCCCGGACCAGACCGAGCTCCTGGCGGCCATCAAGACCAACGAGGAGATCGTCGAGTTCCTGGGCGTCGACTCACTCGAGTACCTGACCCTCGAGCACCTGGTCAGCGCGGTCGACGCCCCCGGGGCCGGGTTCTGTGACGCCTGTTTGACCGGCAACTACCCGGTGAAGGTTCCCGTCGAATTCACCGAGCGGACCGCCCTCAGCGGGGCGGCCAGCGGGACCCAGGCGTGACCGGGGACAGTCCCGACCCGCAACCGACCTTCTCCGACACCACCTCCCCTCCGAACCATTCCGGATCAGGCGCGGCCACCTACGCCGGAGCGGGCGTCGACATCGATGCCGCCGATCGTGCCGTCGAGCTGATCACCCCTCTGGTGGCGTCCACCCTCCGGCCCGAGGTCATCGGCGGGCTGGGCGGCTTCGGCGGCCTGTTTGCCCTCGACCCGGCCGGCTACCGGCAGCCGGTCCTGGTGGCCGGCACCGACGGGGTGGGCACCAAGGCGGTGGTGGCCCAGGCCACCGGCCGCTTCGCCACCCTGGGCCTCGATCTGGTGGCCATGTGCGTCGACGACCTGGTGTGCCAGGGGGCCGAGCCGCTGTTCCTGTTGGACTACATCTCGACCGGGGCGCTCCAGCCCGCCCCGATGGCCGAGTTGGTGGCCGGCGTGGCCGAGGGGTGCCGGCGGGTGGGCGCCACCCTGCTGGGCGGCGAGATGGCCGAGCACCCCGGGGTGATGAAGCCCGGGGAGTTCGACCTGGTCGGATTCGCGGTCGGCGTCGTCGAGCGCGACCGGGTGCTCGGAGCCGACAGGGTGGGGGCCGGCGACGTCCTGGTCGGTCTGCCCTCCGATGGCCTGCGCTGCAACGGCTACACCCTGGCCCGCCACGTCTTGTTGGAGAGGACCGGTCTCGCTCTGGACGGTCCCGCCTTCCCGGGGGTTCCGGCATCGCCTTCGCTGGCCGATGAGCTCATGCGGCCGTCGCTCATCTACACCCCGGCGGTGCGCGCCGCCATCGCCGCCACCGAGAGCGTCGGGGCCGAGGGGGTCCACGCCGTGGCCCACATCACCGGCGGCGGGTTCGAGGGGAATCTTCCCCGCATCCTGCCCGAGGGCCGACGCGCCGTCCTGGACCGCGGGGCGTGGCAGGTCCCACCCATCTTCGGTGAGATCCGTCGTCTGGGCCGTGTCTCCGACGAGGAGATGGCCCGGGTGTTCAACCTCGGGCTGGGCATGATCATGAGCGTCGATCCCGACCGTGTGGCGGTCGCCCTCGATGCCTTGGCCGACTCCGGGGTGGCGGCCCGGGTGGTGGGCCGGGTCGAGCCCGGTCGTCGCGGCGTGGCGTTCACCGGTCCGGCGTGGTGGTCGGATGCCGATCGGACCGGGGTGCCGTCCCCGTGAGTGGCCCGCTCCCGCCGTCCGAGTTCGAGGCCCTGCGCGACCACCTGCTGCAGTACTCGGTCAAGCGCGGTGACTTCGTCCTCAAATCGGGCAAGCGCAGCAACTGGTTCATCGACTCGAAGCAGACGATCTGCCGTCCCGAGGCCATGGTGCTGGTGGCCCAGGGTGTTCTCTCGGTGATCCCCGATGACGTCAACGCCATCGGTGGTCTGACCATGGGGGCAGACCCGGTGGCCTTCATCACCGCCGGGGTGGGCGCCACCCAGGGCCGCCTGCTCAAGGCCTTCAGTGTGCGCAAGGAGGCCAAGGACCACGGGGGTGGAGGCCGGCTGGCCGGAGCCCTCGAACCGGGCGACCGGGTGGTGGTGACCGAGGACACGGTGACCCGAGGATCCTCGTTGCTCGAGGCCGCCCGTGTGGTGCGGGAGGCGGGCGCCGTGCCCACGTTGTTGGTGGCCATCGTGGATCGGGGCGGGACCGTCGAGGCGATGGCGGCCGACGAGGGCCTCCCCTTCCGGGCCCTGGTCACTGCGCCCGACCTCGGGTTCGACTACGAGGGCGGTTGACCCGGAGGCGGGATCAGGACGGGCGGGTCAAGACGATGGCCTGTTCGGGACAGGCCACCACGCACAGGCCACAGGCCCGGCAGTCGTCGACGTTGGGGGTGTAGGCGGTCATCATCCGGTGGCCGCGCACCTTGAGGCGGGCCACCCGACCCAGCTCGCGGTAGTCGCCGTCGTCGATGCGCCGGACCTCGAACACGTCGTTGGGACAAACGTCGACGCACTCGCGTTTCCCCTCGCAGCGGGAGTGGTCGATGACCGGACGGTACGTGCCCGCCGGTGCCGCGCACCGCTCACCGGTACGATCCGGGTGAGCGGCGGCGCGTCGCCTTTTGGCCAGGGCGTCCTCGTTCGAGCTCACCGGTCGGCGGCCGGCGCGGCCTCCTCGGAGACCGTGGTGGCGGCACCTCCGTTGGCCCCGTCACCTCCGTTGGCTCCCTCGGCCAACACCAGGTAGATCCGTCGCCGGGTCTCGCTGAGGATGTCGGCGACCGCTTTGACCTGGCTGTCGGTGCCGGCCCGGCCGACCTGGAGGATGGCCGCCCCGACCTCGAACATGAGTCCCTTGAGGTCGACCAGCGAGCGGTTGGCCCCGCGGACGGCATCCTCCCACGGTGCCGGTCCGTCGGCGGCCTCGGCCACCGTCCGGCCCTCATCGGTCAGGCTGTACACCCGGCGGCCTTCAGTGGCGTCGGCGGTGACCAGCCCCTGGTCCTCGAGGGCCTGGAGGGTGGGATAGACCGAGCCGGGGCTGGGATTCCAGACGCCCCCGCTGCGGTCGGTGAGCTCGGTGATGATCTGGTAGCCGTGCATGGGCTCCTCGACCAGGAGGGCGAGGATCGCCGCCCTGACGTCGCCCCGGCCGACCCTCGGCCCGCGGCCGAACATCGGGCCGCCGAACCCGGGTCCGAAACCGCCGTGGCGGCCGAAACCGCCTTCGAAGTCGTCACGCCGACCCCGACCCCGGCCGCGGCCTCCGCCGCGTCCCCGACTGGTGCCGCTGAAGCGATCAGGGTTACGTGCGCCGCGGCCCGGTGATTCGGGTCCGGACCTCTGGCCGCGCTCGTCGATGTGATGGAAATGCTTGTGTCCGTGCATCAGGTGATTCTCCTTTTAATGAGTTCGTCTGAGCTCCTCCGAGCTCGTGGGATGAAGTGGATGACCCGTGGGAGGCGATGGTGAGCGGGGCTCGGCGACCTCTGGCTCGGTCCCGAGGCACTCTTACATCCCTATCACGAGTGTTCACGTGCGTTAACGATATATCGTAATATGCCAAGTGTCAAGACCCGATCACGGACACCCGTTTCCTCAAGTCAGACCGGCTGGAGCCCCCGGGCCCGGCGGGGCGCCCGGCCCTGCGGTGGGCCCGGGGTCGGCGCCGGGCCGGCACGTCGATTCATGACGGTGCGATGGCCCGGGCCACCCCGAGCAGATCCGGCCATTGGTGGGACTCCTGCACGCAGCGGGCGAACAGCCAGAGCAGCACCCGGTCGGCGTCGAGCTCGGCCAACTCGGCCATCCGGCCCACCACGGCGCGGGGATCGGCGTGCAGCCGGTCCCGGCAGTTGAGCAGGTGCTGGATCACGTCGTAGGCGGGATCGCCCACGTAGGGCTTCGGGTCGATGGCCAGCCACGGTTCCCGTGTGGCGGCGAGCACGTTCCCGGCGTGCAGGTCGGTGCACAGCACCACGTCGACCGGGGAGCTCGCCGGCAGGCCTCGCAGGAGGGCGATGCCCTCGGCTACCAACCCGGCATCGACCCCTCCGGGGTCGGGCGCAGTCTTTCCTTCGAACTCGTCGGCCCAGGCCTCGCACATCGACTGCAGGGGTCGGAAGACATGTCCGAGCGGCGGTGTCACCCATAACCGACCGAGGAGCTCGGCGATGACGGGATCCTGGTCGCGTTCGGGGAGGTCGGACAGGCCGGTTCCGGGCCGGCAGCGCTCGAGGAGCAGGGCCGTGGCCTGGGGAAGCCGCTCGGCGGCCAGCAACCGCACCGCGCCGTTGCCGTCCCACAGGGCCAGGGCGTCCGGCTCGTGCTCGGCCTCGACGTGGGGCCACACCACCTTGACCACCACCTCGATCCCCTGGCCGGTTGTCGCCGGAGCCACCCAGGCGGTGCGCCCGTGGTGCGGGAAGGGCTCGCCCACCCGGACGGCCCAACGCTCCTCGAGGTCCCCCACCACTGCGGGCACGGCCGCCGCCCACGTCCCCCGGCTGTCTCCGCCCACCGTCCCGGTCACCGGTTTCGGCCGCGCCCTCTCCATCCGGTCATTGTCCCCCGGTACCGGGGCGGCCGATCGGCGAGCGCACCGGCGGTGCTCGCACCGGCGCGGCCGGAAAGGACGGTGTCGACGAGGCGCGGCCGGCAGTTACGGACGAACGACATCGTCGGTGTAGGGCACGGGATGATTCCCGCCCAACTCGACGAAGCGCTCGTTGAGGGCGTGGGCGATGACGTCGTGGTCGTGGCCGCTCGGCTTGAGCGCCCCATAGAGGAAGGCCTCGAGCTGCAGTGCCGTGCTCATGCCACCCAGCTCGAAGTAGCGCAACCACAGCTCGCCCCGGGTCAGCTCGGCATCCCGACGGAAACGGTCGAGGGTGTCGGGGCGGGGCTTAGACATGGTGATCCGCGGTGTGTTCCGGGCCGAGCTCGTGTTGGGGGCGCTGGGTGGAGTCGTTGATCTCCTGGGCGTGGGAAAGAAGCGACCGGCCCGAGGTCTGCGAGTGGATGCGGAGCATGGTGTACGCGTCCTCCTCATTGACGCCCTCGCGTTCCATGATGACCCCCTGGGCCTGGGCGATGACATGGCGGATTCCGAGAGCCTTCTGAAAGCGAGCCGACCGCTCCTCCCCGGTGATGTCCACCGCCGCCTCGGTCAGGACGTTCGAGGCCTCGGTGGCAAAGATCGATGCCAGCTTCTGGTCTTCGGAGGCGAAGGCGGACGGTGCCCGCGAGTAGATGTTGAGGGCCCCGACCGGCGTCGTCCCGGCATGAAGAGGGGTGGAGAGGATGGCGTTGATTCCTAAGGCGTGGGCCTTGGGGGTGAAGGCCGGCCAACGGGACTCGGCCCGGAGGGAATCAGCGTGGAACCATCGCCCCTTGACCGAGGCATCGATGCACGGTCCTTCGCCGGTGGCGTACTGATGGGCGTCCATGTCGAGGATGGTCTGGTCACTGGCCGCCACCGTTGACAGTTGTCCGTTGCGCCGGAGCGAGACGCTCACCCCGTCGGCGCCACCCACCGTGGCCCGGGCCAGCGCCACCACCAGGCGCAGTACTCCGTCGACCACGTCCTCGTCGGAGGGGATGGCCGTGATCCTGGCCAGGCCGGGATCCTTCATTGTCGCCGGTGATCCGGCGTCGGGGGCCGGTTGGTCAGACGGCAGCCCCTGTTGCGAACGATCATCCGCCGGAGTCATGGGGCCGGGAGGGCACGGCCGAGGACTCGTGTCCGCGCCGCAGGCACACCATATGTCGCTGAACCCTCGAGAGGGGAGGAACCGACATGAGGTGGTGGCCTCCCGGTTGCCGTCCCTCGCTGTCGAAGGTGATCCGAGAGTACCAGGGCGGGGCGACGCCCCGGTCCCGGGCGGGTTGAAACCGCGCCTGGCAGGTGAAAAGCTGACCGAAAGGTTCCGATCAGCACGACAGCGACAGGTGCTACCCATGGGTGGCGAACAAATCCCCACCACGGATCCGGGCCCGACCTCCGACCCGACCTCGGCCATCTCCCAGATGATCACCACCTTGTTCTCCGCTGGCGGCGTGCGCGAGACGGTCGACCAGGTGATCGCCCTGGCCGTGACCACCATCGAGGGCTGCGACTACGCCGGCATCTTCATCACCGACGGGGACACGGTCTCCACCCCGATCTCGACCGATCCGGTGGTGGCCGTGGTCGACGCCGCCCAGCACCGCACCGGCGAAGGACCCTGCCTCGATGCCATGGCCCAGGGCGTCGCCTACTACGCCGAGGACCTGGGCGACGATCCCCGATGGCCCCGTTTCGGGCCCGAAGCGCAGGAGAATGGAGTGCGCAGCCTGTTGGCGCTGCCGCTCATGGTCAACGATGCTCCCGGAGCCCTCAACCTGTACGCCCGCTACCCCCAAGCCTTCGGCATCATCGACAGGGGTCGCGGGCTGCTGCTGGCCTCGCTCGCCGGGTTGGCCTACTCCACGGCCCAGACCCACGAGGACGAAGAGCGCCGGGCCGCCAACCTCCACGCCGCCCTGGCCACCCGCGAGATGATCGGGCAGGCGCAAGGAATTCTCATGGAGCGGGAACGCATCACCGCCGATCAGGCCTTTGACATCCTGCGCCGGGCTTCCCAGCACCTGAACCTCAAGCTGCGCGACATCGCCCAGAACCTGATCGAGACGGGCGAGCGACCGGACACCGGCCCCCGAGGGGGCCAGTGACACCCGAGCCGTCACTGACGGCGCCACCGATGGATCAGGTTGCCACTCGGCGTCCTCCTGGTTGATGGCCACCTCCGGACTGGCCAAGGAGGGCCTCGCCCGCCTGCACGACATCATGGCCGGACACGTCGACACCGGCGCCCCGCCCGGCCTGGTCTCGGTCGTGAGCAGGAGGGGGGAGGTCGACTGTGAAGCCGTCGGTTCCACCGCCGTGGAGGGCGGACAACCGATCCGGTCCGACACCATCTTCCGCATCTCCTCGATGACCAAACCCATCACCGGGGTGGCCACTCTGATCCTTCTCGAGGAGTGCGTCCTCCGACTGGACGACCCGGTCGAGCGCCTGCTGCCCGAACTGGCCGACCGGCGGGTCGTGCGCCGCATCGATGGCCCGGTCGACGACACCGTGCCGGCCCATCGCTCCATCACCGTCCGCGATCTGCTCACGTTCCGGATGGGCTTCGGCGGGTATTTCGGGCCCTGTCCGGTCAACGATGCCGCCGCACCGCTGCAGCTGAGCGTGGGTCCGCCCCAACCGGCCCTGCCGCCCGAGCCGGACGAGTGGATGCGGCGCTTGTCCACGCTGCCGCTCATGTGCCAACCCGGGGAGCGGTGGCTGTACCACACCGGGGCCGACGTACTCGGGGTGCTCATCGCCCGCGCCTCGGGCCAGCCCTTCGAGGAGTTCCTCCGCCGGCGAATCTTCGAGCCCCTGGGCATGAAGGACACCGGCTTTTCGGTGCCCGCCGCCGACCTCGACAGGTTCGCCTCTGGCTACGCCACCGATCCCGTCACCGGAACCCTGGCCCTGTTCGATCCACCGTCGGGACAGTGGAGCACCCCGCCGGTCTTTCCCTCGGGTGGCGCGGGTCTGGTGTCGACCGCCCCCGACTTCCTGGCCTTCGCCGACATGTTGTTGCGGGGTGGCGCCCCTCTCCTGTCCCGGCCGTCGGTCGAGACCATGACCACCGACCAGTTGACCCCCGAACAGAAGGCGGTGTCGGGATTCTTCCCCGACGACTTCGACGCCCGCGGTTGGGGCTTCTGCGTGGGCATCGCCACCCGCCGCGATCACCCGGCCGCCCAGGTCGGCCAGTACGGATGGGACGGCGGGCTCGGGACCATCTGGCGCAACGACCCGTCCGAGCAGATGGTCACCATTCTGCTGACCAACGCGGCGTGGACCACGCCCCGCCCACCGGACATCGCCCAGGACTTCCTGACCGGGGCCTACGCCTCCATCGAGGAGTGATCCCCGACGACGTCGGTGAGGGTCAGCCGAGATTGTTCAGGCAGGTGTCCCCGTCGGCGTTGCTGTTGGTGCCGTCCGGACAGGTGGTGTTGCCCCAGGCGATGTTGGCCAGGGTGTTGGGGTTGGCTTCATTCATGTCGGACCCGGTCAGAGTGGCGTTGACCAGGTCGGTGTAGGTGAAGTTGGCGTTGTTGAGGACCGCGTCGGTGAGGTCGGCGCCGTCCAGGTCGGCATAGCCCAGATAGGCCGAGGTCAGGTTGGCCGAGGTCAGGGTGGCTCCCTCCAAAGACCCACCGTCGATGTCGGCCTGTTGGAGGTCGGCATTGTCCAGGTCGGCATCGTTGACCATGCCGTCGACCAATCGGACGTGGAACATGTTGGCCCCGGCCAGATCAGCGCTGCTCAGGTCGTGGCCCCCGAGACTGCAGTATTGGAGATCGACCCCGGGGCCGACGGCGTCGCAGTTGGGTCCCTGTCCCGCGACCACCTTGGCCACCGCTGACGCTCTGCCCGTGCCGGCGATGTTGGTGGCCCGGACGGTCACGTCGTAGTGCTGTCCGTTGGTCAGGGCGGTGATGGTACAGGTGGTGGCTCCGCTCGTCGAGCAGTTGGCGCCGCTGTAGGCGGTGGCGGTGTACCCGGTGATGGGAGAGCCTCCGTCAGAGTTCGGAGCCGTCCACGACACCGTGGCCCCTCCGTCGATCGGAGCGGCGGTGACCGCCTTGGGCGGGCCCGGCTTGTGGACCCTCGGCGCTTTGGCACCGGCCGGCGCGCTGACCGCGATGGCCAGAACCGAGGCAGACAGCAGCGCGGGGAGGAGAATCCTGAGGGCCTTGCCTCCCGAGGTCAGGCTGCGGCGCTGCGCCCGTTCCGTCGTGCGAACCATGGGGCACCTCCGTCCTGCCGGGGCTGGTCGTGGCCACGGCGGTTGGCTCCAGGGTAACCAGTCGGCATCGCCCGTGCTGGGCCGCCCCCGGGCGTGGGCGAGGACCCCGGTGACCAGCGCAAACTCGGGGCACGGTGACCCGCGGTGGTCGGGACCGGCGTCGATCCGGTGACCTCACGCTTTTCAGGCGCGCGCTCTACCAACTGAGCTACCCGACCTCGCCTCGGCGAACCGAGGTGGCGGACCTGACGGGATTTGAACCCGCGACCTCCGGCTTGACAGGCCGGCGTGCACTCCAAACTGCACCACAGGTCCCCAACCAGCACAGACGCTGGGGCGTGCCGCACCCCCAACGGGATTCGAACCCGTGTTACCGCCTTGAAAGGGCGGCGTCCTAGGCCGCTAGACGATGGGGGCTCCAACCCGATTCAGGGCTTTTGGAGACTACCAGAGGGATCACAGAGCCTCGCCGGGTCGACCTTCGTCGGGAAGGTCGGCGGCGAGGACATCGACGATGACGTACTGGAGCTGGCCGAGCAGATCGTAGAGCGCGTACTCGGGTGCCGTCGGGTCCTCGGCATCGGGCGTGGGCATGTCTTCGCTCACATCGAGGCGGGTGCCCAGCACCAACCGCATCGACCCGATGGCGGCCAGCCAGGCATTGAGTTCCGACTCGTCCAGGAGGTCGGCGTCGGCCGTCTTGGCCGTGACCGCGAAGACCTCCTGATGGTGGTTGATCAGCGCATCGTCGACCAGGGAGCGGTACTCGCGCTCGGCACCCTGGTGGTCGTCGTCGGTGTAGGCCGGCGGGAAGAGCCGCCGGGCCATCGGGTCGTGGGGGCTGAGCCCGGGGGACAGTTCCTCGGCCATGGTCACCAGCACGGCCCGCACCCCGGGATCGAGCTTGACCACGTAGCGACCGTCCCGTCGGCGGCGGAACGGTGTGCTCACCCGGACTGCTCCATGGTGGCCCACAACCCGTGCTCGTGGAGGCGGTAGACATCGAGCTCGGCTCGCTCCCGGGTTCCCGAGGACACCACCGCCCGCCCTTTGTAGTGCACGTCCAGCATCAGCTTGGTGGCCTTCTCCTTCGAGTAGCCGAAGAGCTTCTGGAGAACGTAGGTCACGAACGACATCAGGTTGATGGGGTCGTTCCAGACGATGACCAGCCACGGCCGGTCGGTGCTGGTCGACTCGTCGAACTCGGTTCGTTGGGCCTCCTCGGGCAGGACCTCGGTCTGTCGGGCCCGGGCCGCGACCCGGGCCAAGGGCGCGGTCGATGTCGTCATACCGGCTCCCGCACCGGGTGGACCCCGATGGCGGCCGGGGTCCCCGACGCGGCAGTGCCCGGTGTGCCGTCGCTCACGGTTCCCTCGGCCGACTCCGGGAGGTGGTCGGACAGGCCGTGGTGGAACCAGAGGGTGGTGGCCCACACCATGGAGGCCCCGAAGACGTGGATGCCGACCAGCACCGCCGGCAGGTGGGTGAAGAACTGGGTGTAGCCGATGATGCCCTGGACGACCATGACCGCCAGCAGGACGCGGCCGGCATCTTGGACGCGGGCGGGCGCGTTGGTGCGCCACAGCACCCACAGCAGCGCCAGCAGCACCGCCACCGCGGTGAGGACGATCTCGGCGTGGATGCGGGTCATGTCCTCGAGCCCGAGGGGGATGCGCTTGGCCCCCTTGCCTCCGGCGTGGGGGCCGGTTCCGGTGGTGGCCGCCCCGGCGGCGAGCACCACGGCGATGACGACGACCAGCGTCCGGCTGAGGGCCCGCGCCCCGCGGCTGACCACCAGCGTGCCCCGCTCCGGCCCGTGGCCGGCCTCGAGGGTCAGGATCACAGCCACGGCCAGCAGGGCCATCCCCACCAAAAAGTGGGTCATGACCACGTAGGCGTTGAGCTTGGAGTACACCACGAAGGCGCCGATCACCGCCTCGCCGAGGACGCCGGCGATGAGTCCGGCGGACAGGATCCGGAGGTCACGGCGGGCCGGCCGGCGCAGGAACGAGGCCACCACGGTGACCAGACAGGTGACGACGAGGACGAACACCACCACCCGGTTGCCGAACTCGACCAGGGCGTGCAGCCGCAGGGGTGGGGTCAGGTGGTGCTGGGAACAGGTCGGCCAGTCGGGGCAGCCCAGACCCGAGTCGGACAGGCGGACGGCGGCCCCGGTGACGATGTTGAGCACCACCATGGCCAGGGTGAAGCGGCAGAGGAGGAGGAAGGGGCGAGGGCCGATTCGCAGGGAGGACACCGTCTCCGTATGGTATCGGCCGGGCCGGGTGGGACGCCTGGGGCCAGCGGTCCGCAGCCGTCGCTGCGCTTGGGATCCGACGGGGTGCCGGTACTAGTGTTGCGGCAATGGCGCTACCCGCGGCGTTCCTGCCCCGTCGCCAGATGGTGGCATCCCGGGTCGGCTCCTATGTGGCGCTGACCAAGCCGCGGATCATCGAGCTCCTGCTGGTCACCACCCTGCCCACCATGATCGTGGCCAAGCGGGGACTCCCTTCGGTCTGGTTGATCCTGGCCACCCTGCTCGGCGGCGCCCTGGCCGCCGGCGGGGCCAACGCCCTCAACATGTTCGTCGACCGGGACATCGACAAGCTGATGCATCGGACCCGCAAGCGCCCGCTGGTCACCGGGGCGGTGACTCCCGGCAACGCGCTGATCTTCGCAATCGCCCTCGAGGTGGTGGCCTTCGTCGAGCTGTGGGGGTGGGTCAACCTGCTGTCGGCGGCGCTGGCCGTGTCGGCCACCCTCTTCTATGTGTTCGTCTACACCTTGTGGCTCAAGCGCACGTCGAGCCAGAACATCGTCATCGGCGGCGCCGCCGGCGCGGTGCCCGTGCTGGTCGGGTGGGCGGCGGTGACCGACAGCCTGACGTGGACGCCTCTGGTCCTGTTCGCCATCATCTTCGTGTGGACGCCGCCCCACTTCTGGGCGCTGGCCGTCAAGTACAAGGACGACTACCAGGCGGCCAGCGTCCCCATGCTGCCGGCGGTGGCCACCTTCAAACGCACCGCGGCCGAGATCTTCTTCTACAGCGTGATCCTGGTCGGGGTGTCGCTCCTGCTCGCCGCGGTGGCCCACCTCGGGGTGATCTACGTGGTGTCGGCCTCGGTGCTCGGCCTGGTGTTTTTGGCCATGGCCCTCCGGCTGTGGCGCCGGGCCACCCCCAAAGCGGCCATGCAGTTGTTCAGCTACTCGATCACCTACCTGACCCTCCTCTTCGTGCTGATGGCGGTCGACATCTTCACCAAGCATTGAGCGAGTCGCCCGCCCCTCGGCGGTTGCGTGCCCTCATCATCGGAGTGGTGATCGCCGCCGCCCTGGCCATCGTCTTGTTCGTCGGCCTGGGCACCACCTCGGGCACCGGTCCCGGATCCGGCCCGGTGGTGCCGGTGGGCGCCCTGGCCCCCGGCTTCACCCTCCCGGCGTTGACCGGAGGGGGCACGGTCGATCTCGACGCCCTCGGCCGCGACCGTCATCGCCCGGTGGTGCTCAACTTCTTCGCCTCCTGGTGCGTGCCCTGCCAGAAGGAGACCCCTCTTCTGGCCCAGACCGCCGACGCCCAACGGGCCAAAGGGTCGACAGTCCAGTTCATCGGGGTGGACGTGGCCGATCAACCCTCGGCCGCCATCCCCTTCGTCCACAGCAACGGGGTGACCTATCCGGTCGGGAACGACGCCGACCTGAAGGTCACCTCCGGCCTCTACGGGTTGAACGGCGAGCCCAACACCTTCTTCATCGACGGGTCCGGTTA
Organism: uncultured Acidimicrobiaceae bacterium; assembly: GCA_963704615.1. Lineage (GTDB taxonomy): Bacteria > Actinomycetota > Acidimicrobiia > Acidimicrobiales > RAAP-2 > Bog-756. The sequence goes on from OY969923.1 coordinate 343,945, forward strand.
CGTCCTTGGCCACGTCATCGGGGCGGTGACCCAGCCCGAGCTGCAGGGGTGGCTGCACCGGCTGGCCGGGGCCGCCGGCTAGGGCGCCCGTCGGCGCCCACCCTGCGCCCGTCGGCGCCCACCCTGCGCCCGTCGGCGCCGGTCGGCACCGGGGGTTCATTCCCAGCGGAAGGCGGCGGCGGCCACCATCGGCGCGGCCACCGCCCAGGCCACCAGCACGATCCAGTCGTGGGCGGTGGGTGGGGTCCCCTGCCCGAGGGTGCCATGCAACGCGTCGGCCAGAGCCGCGGCCGGCAGCACCTTGGCCAGACCGGCCAGCCACCCGGGCAGCTTGGCCAGGGGGATGAGCATGCCCCCCAGCAACAGCAAGACCACGAACAGTCCGTTGACCAGGGCCAGGTTGACCAGGGGCTTGAGGGTGCCGGCCAGCAGCAGCCCGATACCGCCGAAGGCGACCGTGCCGAGGACCATGGCGCCCACCGCGGCACCGACCAGGGCGGTGCCGCCCGATCCCCCCGGGCTCCAGCCGAGGGCGAACCCGACCGGCACCAGCACCGCCGCCTGCACCAGCTCGACGCCGATGATGGCGATGATCTTGGCCGCCAGCAGGCGGGGCCGACCGAGGGGAGTGGCGCCCAGGCGCTTGAGCACCCCGTAGCCCCGTTCGAACCCGGTACCGATGCCGAGGGCGGTCATGGCCGTGGACATGACGGCCAGGGCCAGGATGCCCGGGACGAGGAAGTCGACCGGATGGGCGGTGCCGGTGGGGAGCACGTGAACGCCGGAGAAGAACACCAGGAACACCACCGGGATGCCGAGGGTGAGGAACACGGTCTCGCCGTTGGTGGCGATCATGGTCACCTCGGCCCGCAGCTGGGCGGTCAGCGCTCTCACCGGTGGGCCCGGCCCACCCGACGTAGCCGGCCGGTCCCCGACCGCCGACCGTCGGGGGCATCGGGATCGTCGGGCTCGGTCGACCCCGAGGCCGGTTCCCGGCTCGAGCCGGTGATGGCCAGGTAAGCCTCTTCCAGAGAGGAGCCGGTGCGCAGGTCGCGCAGGGCCAAGCTGCGTTCGGCCAACCAACCGGCCAGCGCGGCGATGAGGGCCGGGTGGGCGGCCCCGGGCACGGGGGCCAGGCGGTAGGCGCCGGGGTGCAGCTCAGCGACCAGGGTGCCGGCCCCGACGGCCCGAGCCAGGGCGGCGGTGTCGATGCCGGGGTCGGTGGTGAAGCGGATCGAGCCGTCGGCGGTCCCCGAGGCCAGGTCGGCCGGGGTGCCGGCGGCCAGCATCCGGCCCTGGTCGATGATGACCACCTGGTCGGCCAGGCGCTCGGCCTCGTCGAGCTCGTGAGTGGTGAGGATCACGCAGGTGCCGGCGTCGCGCTGGGCGGCGATGATGTCGCGCACCACGATGCGCCCCTCGGGATCGACCCCGGCGGTGGGCTCGTCGAGGAAGAGCACCTCGGGCCGGGCCACCAGGGCCAGGGCCAAAGAGAGGCGTTGTTGTTCGCCACCCGACAGCCTGCGCCAGGGGGTCCGCCGGACCGGACCCAGGCCGGCCCGTTCCAGCAGCTGGTCGGGGTCGAGGGGATCGTCGTAGTAGCGGGCGAAGAGGTGGAGGACCTGGGTCGGGCCGAGCATGGGGTACACGCCGCCCCGTTGGAGCATCACCCCGATCCGGGACACCAGGGCGGTGTGGTCCCTGATCGGGTCCAGCCCGAGAACCCGCACCGAACCCCCGTCCGACCGGCGGAATCCCTCGAGAGCCTCGACGGTGCTGGTCTTGCCGGCTCCGTTCCGCCCGAGCAACGCCACCACCTGTCCGGCCCGCGCCACGAAGGAGAGCCGGTCGACGGCCACCGTGTCGCCGTAGCGGATGACCAACTCGTCGCAGACCGCAACGGCGCTGTTGTCCGTGCGGTCGGGTGGGGTCGGGTCGTCCACGGGGGGTCACGCTACCGTTGTCCCCGACATGATCGATATCCGCTTGGTCCGAGAAGACAGTGCCGCGGTGAAGGCCGCCCTTGGTCGACGGGGTGTGGACCCGGGCGAGATCGACCGCCTGGTCGAGCTGGACGAGGCGGCGCGGGCGGCCGTCGGCCAGCGGGACGAGCTGCGGGCCCAGATCAAGTCGCTCTCCAAGCAGGTCGGCCAGGCCCGACGGTCGAGCGACGGGGATCCGGCCGCGGCCGACGAGCTGGCGGCGCGCAGCCGGGCGGTGGGCGAGGACGAACGCCGGGTGGCGGCGGTGGCCGAGTTGGCCCAGGACGAGGTGCGCCGGGCCCTGCTCGTCCTCCCCAACCTGCCCTCCCCCGAGGCCCCCGACGGCACCGGTCCCGAGGACAACGTGGTCGTCCGCTCGTGGCCGGATCCGGCGCCCACCTACAGCGACGCCCAGCGGGTGCCGCACTGGGAGATCGGGACCGAGCTCGGTCTCTTGGACATGGAGCGCGGGGCCAAGCTGTCAGGGTCGATGTTCCCCCTGTACCGCGGGTTCGGCGCCCGGTTGCTCCGGGCCCTGACCTCGTTCGCCCTCGACAGCCATGCCGACGAGTTCGAAGAGGTCCGACCCCCGACCATGGTGCTCACCGAGACCATGGTGTCGACCGGTCATCTCCCCAAGTTCGAAGAGGACGCCTACCACATCGAGCGCGACGACCTGTGGGCCATTCCCACCGCCGAGGTGCCCCTCACCTCGATGTGGCGGGGGGACATCCTCGACGAGGCCGACCTCCCCCTGAAGTTGACGGCGGCGACGGCCTGCTTCCGGCGCGAGGCCGGAGCGGCCGGACGCGACACCCGGGGCCTGTTGCGGGTTCACGAGTTCGACAAGGTCGAGCTGTTCGCCTACGCCACCCCGGAACAGGGGCCGTCGCAGCTGATGTCGATGGTGGCCCGGGCGGAGAGACTGCTGATCGACCTCGGCCTCCAGTACCGGGTGCTCGACCTGTGCGCCGGCGACATGGGTATCTCGGCGGCCCGCACCTTCGACCTCGAGGTGTACTCCCCCGGTGTCGACCAGTGGTTGGAGGTGTCCTCGGTCAGCTGGTGCACCGACTACCAGGCCCGCCGGGCCAACATCCGCTACCGGCCGACCGAGGGCGGGGGACCGACCCTTGTCCACACCCTCAACGGATCGGCCCTGGCCTGGGCCCGGATCTGGGCGGCGCTGGTGGAATCCGGCCGTCAGGAGGACGGCACCGTCCTCCTCCCCGAGGTGCTGGCCCCCTACCTGCGCGGCGAACTGGTGGTCCCCATACCGAAGTGACCCCCGCCAGCCGTCGGGCCTGTCGGGGCCGGTTCGGCTCGTCGGGGCCGGTTTGGCGCGGTTCGGCGGCGCCGGGTCAGGTCAGCAGTGGGCGATCAGCGGGCGATCAGTGACGGGGGGCGTCGAAGCGGTAGCCGACGCCCCGGATGGTCGTGATCAGCTTGGGTGAGGAGGGGTCCTCCTCGACGTGGGTGCGTAGACGTTTGATGTGCACGTCGAGGGTCTTGGTGTCGCCGAAGTAGTCCGGTCCCCAGATGCGGTCGATGAGGACGTCGCGGGTGAGCAGCCGACCGGCGTTCTCCATCAACAACGAGAGCAGCTCGAACTCCTTGCGCCGCAGATGGACGTCCTCGCCCCGCACGAAGACCAGGTGCCGGTCGGAGTCGATCTGGATCCCTCCGGCCTCGAGGACCGATTTGGCGGCGGGATCGTCGCCGTCGCCGTGCTTCGACATGGATCCTCGGGAGCCGGACCCGTTCCCCGAACCTTGACCGTCGGCGTTCTCGTCGGGATCGGTCCCGTCGGTCGACGGCGTCCGGCGCAGGACAGCGCGCATCCGGGCCACCAGCTCGCGGAGACGGTAGGGCTTGGACACGTAGTCGTCGGCCCCGACCTCGAGGCCGACCACGGTGTCGATCTCGGTTCCCTTGGCGGTGACCATGATGATCGGTACCGCCGAGCGCGCTCGGATCGAACGGCACACGTCGATGCCCGACAGGCGCGGCAGCATGAGGTCGAGCAGGACCAGGTCCGGTTCGACGCTGGCGAAGAGTCGGAGCGCTTCGTTGCCGTCTCGGGCCACCGAGACGTCGAACCCCTCACGGGTCAAGCCGATGACCAGCGCGTCGATGAACGATTCGTCGTCCTCGGCCAGCAGCACCTTGGTCTGGAGGACCTCGGGCCCCGCGGGCTTCTTGCTCATGCCGAGTACTCGGGAGGACTGGGCAGGACCAGTGTGAAGGTCGATCCTTCGCCTTCTCGTGAGTCGACCTCGACGTGGCCCTGGTGGTTGCTGGCCACGTGCCGGACGATGGAGAGACCGAGACCGGTGCCTCCCGAGTCGCGGCTTCGGCCGTGGTCGACCCGGTAGAAGCGCTCGAAGATCCGCTCCAGGTCGCGCGCCGGAATCCCGATGCCGGTGTCGGCCACGATCAGGTGGATGTCGCCATCGGACTGGTCGCCGGCCACCCGCACCACGGCGTCCTCGTAGGAGAAGGTCACCGCGTTCTCGAGGAGGCTGTGCATCGCCGACACCAGTTGCCGGCGGTCGCCCAGGACGTACACCGGTGGGTCGGGCTCATCGAGCTCGATGGTAACCCGCCGTTGCTCAGCGGCCGATCTGACCCGCTCCACCGCTTCGGCCATGACCAGATTGATGTAGATCGGCTCCCGCGGTGGGGACTCCTCCGACTCGATCCGGCTGAGATCGAGGAGGTCGTCGATGATCCGGCTGACCCGGAAGGCCTCGGCGTTGATCCGCGAGGCCAACCGTTGGGCGACCGTGGGATCCCGCTCCACGGTGAGGGTCTCGGCCAGCAGCCCCAGGGCGCCGATAGGGGTCTTGAGCTCGTGGCTGACGTTGGCCACGAAGTCCCGACGGATCTCCTCGAGTCGCCGCCTTTCGGACACGTCCTCGATGATGGCGATCACCCCCAGCGGGCGCCGCCCGTCGTCGACCAACCGGGTGCGCACGGTCAGGGTCTGGCGGGGAGGCCCGTAGAGATCGAGGGTCCGCTCGGCGGTGCCGTCCTGCCAGGCGTTCTCGAGCAGCTCGGTGACGGCCTGGGCGGCCAGGGCGTCCCCGTGCCGGTTGTTCATGAGGGCCAGGGCCCGGGCATTGCGAAAGGCGACGTCGCCGTTCTCGTCGCAGACGATGACCCCCTGGGGGAGGGTGTCGAGGGCCCGGCGGAGCCTGATGGCGTCCGAGCTGGCCTCTTGGACCGCCTCGGCCGCCTCACCGGTCACCTTTTCGAGGTGGCTCAGCACCGGCTCGACACCGGCCTCATCAGGGGCGTCGACCCCGAGCCGGTTGGAGAGGGCGGTCAGGCGCTGCTGCAGGCTCCGTCGCCCCGCTCGCCGACCCAACCGGGTGGCGATGAGCACAGCCAGGACGGCCACCACGCCCAGGACGATGTACCCGATCACGTACGGCTGCACCGCCTAAGCATGACAGGCCGGTGGGCTTACCCGTGTTTTACGGGATTGGCCTCGAGGTCACATGAAACATCATGAAAAGTATTGAAATTGTGCCTGCCCTTCCCTACCGTGGCCGGTATGACTTCCGACATCACCGCTCTCGTCGTTCCCGACATTTCGGTGCTGGCGCCGGCGACGCACTCGATTCCCCTGGCCCCCGCGCGGTTGGTGGCCACGGCCAACCTGCAGCTCACCCCGGACACCAGCGCCCTCCCGGGAGGCGACGTCCTCCAGCGCCTGATGAACGGGCTCGACGGGTGGGCACTGGCGCTGTCTCTGGTCGGACTGGTGATCGGCGCCGCGGCCTGGGCCCTCGGTTCCCATGGGCAGAACTACCAGCAGAGTTTCGTGGGACGTCGTGCTGTTCTCATCTCGGGGCTGGCCGCCCTTCTGATCGGAGCCGGCCCGGGCATCGTCAACTTCTTCTTCAACACCGGACAGGGCGTGCACTGAGGTGACCGTGGCGGTTGTCGCCGCGGCCGGCGCGGCCGCGGCCGGCGGCCTTCCGGTCGTCCCCGGCCTCTCCTGCCCGGCCTCGGCCGCAGCACTGGCCGGCGCCGGGCTGGGCCCGGCCTGTCAGGCCGCCTCGGCCGTCACCGGCGCGGCGGGCTCGGTGGTGGGATCGGTGGCCGGCTCCGCCGCCTCCCAGCTGACCGGCTTCGGCGTCGACAGCGTGCTCAACGCGCTGGGCAGTTGGGTCACCGACGGTGCCACCTGGTTGTTGGCCCGGATCGGCACGGTGATCGCCGACACCACCTCGGTCGACCTCGGGGCGTCGTGGTTCACCGCCCACTACGAGACGATGATGGCCTTGGCCGGGGTGGTCATCGTCCCCGTCCTTCTGCTCGGGATCATGCAGTCGGTCTACCGGCAGAACGGATCGATGCTGGTCCGTTCGGTGGTCGTGAACGTCCCCTTGGCCATCCTGTTGACGGCGGTGGCCGTCAAGCTTGTGCAACTGGGGCTGGCCGTGACCGATGCCATGAGCGACGCTGTCTCGGCGGGCGCTGGGCTCGACACCGGTCACTTCCTGGCTGCTGTCACCGTGGCCCTGTCCGGGAGCGCGGCCCCCGGCCAGCCCGGAGTACCGGCCTTCGTCGTGTTCCTCGGGGGCCTGGCCGTGGTGTTCGGAGCCTTGATGGTCTGGGTCGAACTGCTGATCCGGGCCGCGGCCGTGTACGTGGCCGTCCTCTTCCTTCCGTTGGCGCTGGCCAGCCTGGCCTGGCCGGCCATCGCCCACTGGTGCCGGCGCCTGGTGGACACCTTGGTCGCCCTCATCCTGGGCAAGTTCGTCATCGTCGCGGTGTTGAGCCTGGCCGCCGGCGCCCTGGCCGGCGGCGTGGGGTCGCAGCCGGCCGGATCGGCGAGCAGCGGTGCCTCGGGTGGTGCGGCCAGCTCGGGCCCGGGTGGGTTCGCGGCCGTCCTCGGCGGCGCCGCGCTGTTGTTATTGGCCGCCTTCGCCCCCTGGGCCCTCTTCCGCCTGTTGCCCTTTCTGGAGGCAGGAGCAGTGGGCCATCTCGAGGGGCTCAGCCACCGCGCCCGCCAGAGCGTGGCCGCCCCGGCCAAGGGCCTGGCCCTGGTGGCCATGCGAGCATCGGTGGCCGGTTCGGCCCTGGGTGCCGTGGGCAGCGTGGCCGCCGGCTCGACACGACTCGCCGGCTCGGCCGCCTCGGGCGGTGAGCGGGGCTCGGCTGCCCCGGCCGGTTCGGGCGGAAGCGTCGGTGCCTGGTCGGGGAGTGGTGGGGGCGCCGGTCGTCAAGGAGACCGGCCCGATCCCGAACCCTCGTCGGCCGAGTTGACCGGGGTGGGAACGATGGACCCGCCGGGACACGGAATTCCAGCTTGGGGGATCCATCCCGAAGCCACCGCCGCGGCGCGTCGTTTCATGGACGACCAGCCGGAGGAACCGGTGCTGGCCTCGGTGCCGAGACAGGGCCTGTCGGACGAGGGCGGGGGCGGGGTCTCCGCCCTCAAGCCGCTCCCCCGACAATCCGGTGCCCTCCGAGCCGACGCACTCGGCCGGGACGAGCTCGGCGTGCGTCTGATCGCCACCGCGCCGTCGCTGTCCGCGGGTCCACCGGCGCCGCGCCCACGCCCCACCGACCCCGATGGCGGCGATGGACACTGAGGGTCCGGCCCGAGAGCGGGTGCGCTACCAGTTCTCTCCGCTCGAGCGCCGCGGGGTGATCGCCGGTTGGCGTGGTGGCCAGATCGCCTCGGTGGCCTCCGGTCTGGTGGTGGGGGTCCTGGCCGTGCGGTCCCGGCCGTCGGTCGGAGGGGTGGTGATGGCGCTGGCGGGAGCGGCGGCCGGCGTGGCCCTGGCTTTCTGGCCTATCGAGGGGAGGACGGGCGAGCAGTGGATCCCTCTGGTCGTCCGCTGGTTGTGGTCGGCCCGCACCGGAAGTCGTCGACAACTGGCGCCTGGTCCGCGGCGGGGCCACCTGGCCACGGTCGACCCGTCGGACGCCGATCCGGTGGTGGGTGATGTCGCACTGGCCCCCTCGGGCTGGGCCGGTGTCGGTCACCCGACCGTCTTTGACGGCGTGGAGGTGACGGGGGCGCCCTTCGGGACCGACGTCGCCGCCATGCGAAGCGAAGGCTCGGCTCCGGAGCTGGGGATCGTGGTCGATCGTCCCTCCCGCACGGCCACCGCTGTGCTGGCTGTGCGTGGACACAGCTTCGCCCTCCTCGGACCCCGGGACCAGGACTCGAGGATCACCGCCTGGGCCCGCACCCTGGCCTCGCTGGCCCGAGAGGGGTCCGAGATCTACCGGGTCCAGTGGATCGAGTCCTGTCTGCCCGACGACGGATCCGCGGTGCGGCGCCACTGGGCCGATCATGCTGTGCTCGGAGTCGAGACGCCGGCCGGGCGCTCGTACCGGGCCCTGGTGGACGAGGCCGCCCCCGTGACCCGGCGCCACCAAGCTCTGGTCGGCCTGTCCATCCACACCGCCCGTTCGTCGCGGTCGATCCGGGCCTCGGGCGGTGGGTCGGCGGGGACGGCCGCCGTCTTGGCCCGGGAGGTCCAGTCCCTGCAGCGAGCCCTCGATGCCGCCGATGTGACCGTCGACGGCGTGCTCGGTCCCGGATCCCTTTCCCGGGTCATCAGCGAAGCGACGGCATCGATGGCCGACGCCCCAACGGTGGTGCCGGGTGGCGGCGAAGGCACCGACCGTCGCCCCGTCCGGGACCAGGACCCGACATCGTGCTGGCCCTCGCCCTGGCCCATGGCGGTCGAGCCGTCCTGGGACGCGGTGCACACCGACGCCACCTGGCACGCCACCTACTGGATCGCCGAGTGGCCTCGGGTGGAGGTGACCCCCGACTTCCTCGGACCGATGCTGTTCTCCCCGCTGCGCCGATCGCTGAGTCTGGTGATGGAGCCGGTCAGTCCGAGCCGCGCCGCCCGCCAGGTGGCCCAGGCTCGGACGGCCGACCTGGCCGACGGCGAACTGCGGCGACGCGGCGGCTTTCTGGTCACGGCGCGCTACGTGCGCCAAAAGGAGAGTGTCGAAGAGCGCGACGCCGAACTGGCCGACGGGCACGCGCAGTTCCGTTTTTCGGGGTACGTGACCGTGACCACCGACACCCGCCCTGAGCTGGCCGGCGCCTGTGCCTCCCTGGAGCAGGCCGCGGGCCAGGCCGGGCTCGAGCTCCGCCTCCTCTACGGCGCCCAGGACGCCGCCTTTTCCTGCTCGCTTCCCCTGGGTCGTGGGCTGTCGTGAACCTGACCGGGCTCCGGGTTCCCGCCCACGTGGCCACCACTCGGCATCTGTGCGCGGCCTACCCACTGATCAGCGAGGCGGGGCTCGGCCATCAGGGCGTCCTGATCGGGCGGGACGTCCTCGGCGGCTCTTTCGTCTACGACCCGTTCGTCCTCTACCGGAAGGGGGTGGTCACCAACCCCAACATGGTCGTGGTCGGCCAGATCGGCCGGGGCAAGAGCTCCTTGGTGAAGTCCTACCTGTGGCGCCAGGCCGTGTTCGGCCGGCACGCCTGGGTGGTGGACCCCAAAGGGGAGTACGGGCCTCTGGCTCAGGCGTGGGGAGTCACGCCCGTGGCCCTCCGGCCCGGGGGATCGATCCGTCTCAACCCGCTCGATACCGCCGAGGAGTCCGACGGCGCCAGCATCGACCCCGAGGCTCCAGCGGGCCTCGGGGCCGATGCTGTCTCTGGTGACCGGGCTGACGCGGTCACCAGGCGGCGGGTGATGCTCACCTCCTCGCTGGCCGTGGCCTGTCTGGGACGGGAGCTCTTGCCCCGCGAGCGGGCCGCCATCGACGCCGCGTTGGGCGAGGCCACCGGCCGGGCCCTGAGCGCCCACATGCCGGCGCCGACCCTCCCCCAGGTTGTCGACGCCCTCCTCGATCCCGGGATCGATGCCGCCCAGGCACTGCGCACCAGCCGGTCCGTACTCACCGAAGACGGCCGAGATGTCGCTCTCGAGCTCCGTCGCCTGGTCCACGGTGACCTGTGCGGGATGTTCGACGGGCCCACGACGTCCGGTCTGCGCCTCGACGGACCTCTGGTGGTTCTCGACCTGGCGGCCGTGTACCACTCACCGGCACTCGGCGTGCTCATGGCCTGCGCCGCGGCCTGGTTGCAGAGCGCGGTCCGCACCCACCACCGCAACCGGATCATCGTCGTGGTCGACGAGGCCTGGGCCATCCTCTCCAACCTCGGTGTGGCCCGGTGGTTGCAGACGTCGTGGAAGCTGTCACGGGCCTTGGGGGTGGCCAACATGGCGGTGCTGCACCGGCTGTCCGACCTGCGCTCGGTGGGGACGGCCGGCTCCGAACAGGTCAATCTGGCCGAGGGCCTGCTCGCCGACTCGGAGACACGGGTGGTCTACGCCCAGTCCCCGGGGGAGGTGGGCCGGACCGCGGAGCTGCTCGGTCTGACCGACACCGAGGCCGAACTGGTGGCCCAGCTGCGGCGAGGGATGGCCATCTGGAAGGTCGGCCGTCGGTCCTTCTTGGTCGATCACCGCCTGGCCTCCACCGAGCAGTGGCTCACCGACACGGACCGGGCCATGAACGACATCGGTGGAGGCGACGCGGCGGAGGTGGACGCCGCTCCCTGGGCCTCGTGACCGTCACCAGTGGTCTCGCCACCGGGGTTGGGGTGCTCGCTTTCGTCGGGTCGAGTGCTCTCGGCCCCCGCATCGGTGCCCGGCGCCCGCACCTGCCCCCTCCCGGGCGCCGGGCGCCACCCCTGCTCGGCGGCACGGCCCGGGCCCGCGGGTGGCGCGACCTGTTCGGAGGAGGGAGGCGACCGGCCGCGCGGGGAACGGCACGGTGGGCCGGAGGCGGTGACCTGCGGCCGTTGGTCGTGGCTTCGGGCCGCGACACCGGCCCACCGCCGGGCCGGCTGGTCCTCGGACGTGCGGGCCGACGGTCGATCGCATCCGAGCGCGCCCAGTCGGTCATCGTCATCGGACCGACGCAGTCCCACAAGACATCCGGTTTCGGCATTCCGGCCATCCTCGAGTGGCAGGGACCGGTGGTCGCGGCCAGCGTCAAGACCGACCTCCTCGACCACACCATCCATCACCGCCGCCGCGTGGGGACCGTCCAGTGCTTCGACCCGTCGGGGTCCACCGGCATGGTCTCCTCTTTCTGGTCACCGCTGCCGGCGTCTCGCACCTGGCCCGGGGCCCGGCGTGCTGCCGCGGCCCTGACCGAGGTGGCCAAGTCGTCGGCCGGCACCATGAGCGACGGCGACTTCTGGTACGCCACAGCCACCAAGATGCTGGCGCCGCTCCTCTTCGCCGCGGCGTTCGGGAAAGGCGACATGGCGGACGTCGTCCGCTGGGTCGACACCCACGAAGAGGCCGAGGTGCTCGATCTGCTCGGGGCGACAGGGGTGCCCGAGGCCATCAACGCCGCTCGGTCGCTCTTCGGCAAGGACGCGCGGCAGCGGAGTTCGATCTACACCACCGTCGAGACCGTGCTGGAGCCGTTCGCGACCTCCGGTGACGCGGCGGCATCCGCCTCCGCCGAGAGGGTGGACCCGATGGCTCTGATTCGGGGATCGAACACCCTCTATGTCTGCGCCCCGGCCCATGACCAACGGCGACTCACGCCTCTGTTCGCGGCCGTGATCCGCCAGATCGTGGAGTGTTGCTACGACCAGGTCACCCGCATCCGGCGTCCCCTCGACCCACCGTTGCTCATTGTGCTCGACGAAGCGGCCAACATCGCACCGCTCCACGACCTCGACGCGCTGGCGGCCACCGCCGCCGGACATGGGCTGCAGCTGGTCACCATCTGGCACGACCTGGCCCAGATCACCGCCCGCTACGGCCCGCGGGCCCTGACCGTGGTGAACAATCATCGGGCCAAGCTCTTCCTGTCCGGCATCTCCGACCCGTCGACCCTCGACTATGCCAGTCACCTCATCGGCGAGGAGGAGGTTCTCCTGCCGGCCCTGACCCACGGTGGGATGGACGGTGCGGCGAGCACCACCCTCTCCCCCTCGGTCCGCAAGCTGGCCGCACCGGACGCACTGCGGCGCATCGCTCCGGGTGAAGGATTCCTCGTCTACGGACACCTCCCCCCGGCGCGGCTCCGGCTCCGGGCCTGGTTCGACGACGCCCGCTTGCGCCGTCTGGCTCAGCCGGGTGGGAGCCGGCCCACCTGATCCGTCACTGATGCCCGCTGTTCGGGTCGCCGGTGAGTTCCCGAGGGGCGCGCCGGTGAGTTCTCGAGGGGGCGCCTTTGTAGTTCTAATTCGAAAAACACACCGATTTATCGACGATGGTTGATAAATCGGACCAATTTTGGAATTAAACATACGACCGGGGGCCGGTCCCCCCGTGTCCCCCAAGAAGCGTCTGCCAAAACGTGCGCCACGAACGATGCCCTCCGAAAGGACGTCAAACACCGGTCCCCGGTAGCATCGGGTGCAGTGACCCAGTCCACCGCGGGCCCGGCACCGTCGCAGGACTCGATGTCCGTCGCGGGCACCACATCCCCTAGGGCTCGGCAGCCGACCGAGCCCGTTTTCGATCCGTTCGACCCCCTGTGGGCCAGCGATCCCTTTCCCCTCTACCAAGACCTGCGCGAGCGAGCGCCGATCCACCGCAATGAGACGGGATTTTGGGTGCTGGCCCGCCACGCCGACTGCCTGGCTGTGCTCCACGACCGGCGGGCGAGCTCCGACAGCCTCAACGTGGCCGTCGAGAGGATGCCCCAGGGTCTGCGCTCGCCGGTCCCGGCCGACGACCCGACCGCGGCCGCCCTGCTCGAGATGCGTCCCTTCTTGTTCCGGGATCCCCCCGATCACACCCGGCTACGCGGCCTGGTGTCCAAGGCGTTCACTCCCAAGGTGGTCGAATCGCTGCGCTGGCGGACCCATCAGGTGGTCGACGAGTTGTTGGACGCCGCTCTGGAGGCCGACCGGGTCGACCTGGTCGATGAGTTCGCCTATCCCCTGCCGGTACGTATCATCTGCGATCTCCTCGGCGTGCCCATTGCCGACCAGGACCGTTTCAAGGTCTGGTCCGGTGCTCTGGCCCGGGGCCTCGACCCCGATTTCCTCCTGACCCCGGAGGTCATCCAAGCCCGGAACGACGGGGTCCTTCAGTTCGCCCACTACTTCTTCGAGCTGCTGGCCGAACGCCGGCGCAAACCGGGCGACGATCTACTGACCGGGTTGGTGCAGGCCGAAGACGGGGGCGCTGTGCTCAGCGAGGGGGAGATGCTGTCCACGTGCATCCTCCTGCTGGTGGCTGGTCACGAGACGACGGTCAACCTCATCGCCGGGGGCGCCCTCGCTCTTCTCCAGAACCCGGATCAGTGCGAACGGTTCCGCACCGACCCCGAGGTCAACAGGAGCGGCATCGAGGAGATGCTGCGCTTCGTGTCCCCGGTTCAGCTCACCGGTCGCTCCTTCACCGAGGACTGCGAGTTCGGAGGGGTCGAGTTCGCCGCCGGGGACTTCGCCATGCTGCTGCTGGCGTCGGGAAACCGCGATGGCGCGTCATTTGTGGAACCGGACCGATTCGATGTCGCCCGCAGCCCGAACAACCATCTGGGATTCGGGTTCGGGATCCACCATTGCCTCGGTGCACCGTTGGCCCGCCTGGAGGCTCAGGTGGCGCTCACCTCACTGGTGCAGCGGGCTCCGAACCTGGCGCTGGCCGTGGACGAGGTGACCTACAAGACCAACGTGGTGTTGCGGGGCATGGAGGCGCTACCGGTCGTCATGCGGGGCTGACCAAGCCCGATTCACCGAAAAATCAGGTCGAGGCGGCGACGTCGAACACGGGTTGGAGATTGTCGAGCGTGGAGCGGACGTCGTCGGCTCCAAAGGCGAAGACCAAGGCGGCGACCGCGTCCACGCCGGCCTCGGCATAGCGGCCGGCGATGTCGGCCTCCAGGGGTTGCATGTACGGGCACACGGTGATGGTCAGGTCGGCCCGGTGGCGGCCTCGATCCTCGAGGAGATGGTCCAGCTTCTCCAGGGGCTCGGCCAGCTGGTCGGGGGTCCGGTTGAAGGTGTGCCATCCCTGGCCGGCCCGGGCCGCCCGAGCCAGGGCAGCGTCGCTCTCCCCGCCGATGTGGATGGGGGGATGGGGCTGTTGGACCGGCTTGGGGTACATGGCGCACGGGCGGAGCGAGTAGAACTCGCCCTCGTAGGAGGAGGTCTCGTCGCACCACAGGGTGGTAAGCACCTCGAGGTACTCGTCGGTGCGGCGACCTCGGCGGGGCCAAGGCACGTTGACCGCGTTGAACTCCTCCTCGAGCCATCCCACGCCGACCCCGAGGTCAACCCGGCCGTTGGACAGCCAGTCCAGGGTGGACACCTCCTTGGCGGTGTAGACCGGATTGCGTTGGGGCAACAGCACCATGGCCGTTCCCAGCCGCACCGTCGCGGTGTGGGCGGCGAGAAAAGAGAGGGTGGACAGGGGCTCCAACAGCCCGGTTCCGGCCGGAACCGGGACGCGGCCGTCCTCGGCGTAGGGGTAGGAGGAGGCGTAGTCGTCGAACAGCACCACGTGCTCCCCCACCCAGATGGTGCCGACGCCCCGTTGTTCGGCCTCGTCCCCGATGATGGCCAGGAGCTCCGGGGTGGCGAAGGGGTTGGCGGTGGGTACCCACAGGTCGATCCGCATGGAGCTCCTTGTCGTGGTCGGCGCCGGGAAGTGGGGGGAAGTGATTGGGGAGTGGGCCCGTCTGGTTCAGGCGGGTGCGGTCGGGGCCACCAGCGGCCAGGGCCGCTCGCGTTCGGCCAGGCGGGCCAGGTCGAGGAGCAGTTGGTCTTCGTGGTGGCGGCCGATCACCTGCAGGCCGACCGGCATCCCCTCCACCAGGCCGACCGGGATGGCCACGGCCGGGTTGCCGGTGAGGTTGGCCGGGATGGTCAGCGCCCCGTTGTTGCCGACCGCCTTGTTGAGCCCGTACTCGGTCATCAGGTCGATGTCGCCGACGGTGGTGGGCATGGGTCCGGCGGCGGGAAAGGCCGTGTCCGGGTTGGTGGCTGCGAAGATGAAATCGGTTTGCTCGAAGATGTCGGCCATCGTCTCGTTGACCTCGACCCGGAACATCTCGGTGGCTCCCGCCGTCTGCACGTTGAGGTGGTAGGTGGCCAGGTTCATGATCAGCTGGATCTCGGGGGTGAGGTCGTCGTTGCAGGCGGGATAGCGATCCCCGAGAGTCCCGGCCAGGCCGATCACGTTGGACATGGCCCACTCGAGCCCACCCTCGGGGAGCTGGATGGCGACGTCGACCCGGCGGAGCCCGGCCCGGGCGATGAGCGCCTCGGCCGCCTCGACCACCAGTGCCGCCACCCGGGGCTCCACGATGGCCGATCCCAGATCGACCGAGACGACCGCTCGCTTCCCGTGCAGGTCGAAGGAGTCGAGGCCCGCTTCCCAGCCCTCGACCCGGGGCAGGCTCAGGGTGTCCCGGGGGTCGAAGCCGTTGCACACGTCGAACCACCGGGCCGTGTCCCGCACCGATCGGGATACGCATCCGACCACCACGGTCAGGGGCGGCTGCAGGGCATGGGGACCCTGGGGGATCCGGCCGTAGGTCGATTTGAGCCCGAACAGGCCGGTGAAACCGGCCGGGATGCGGATGGACCCACCACCGTCACTGCCGCTGGCCAGGGGGACAAGCCCTCCGGCCACGGCCGCCGCCGACCCGCCCGAGGATCCGCCCGGGGTGCGCTGGGCGTCCCACGGGTTGCGGGTGACCCCGTGCAGTTTGGTCGCCGTGCAGTTGATCCCCCCGAACTCGGACGCCGTGGTCTGGCCGGCCAGCACGGCCCCCGCGGTCCGGAGGCGGGTGACCTGGGTCGAGTCGTGGTGGGCGGTCCGGTCCTTGAAGACCAACGAGGCCTCGGTCAAGGGCCAACCGGCAACCGTCTCCAGCTCCTTGATCCCCAAGGGCACACCCCCGAAGGGCAGCGAGACGTCGGCCGCCACCGCCGTGGCCCGGGCCTCCTCGAGGTCGAGATGGCTGAAGGCGTTGAGCCCCGAGGACGCGATGGCGGCCAGCGACGCGTCGAGGGCCTCCGTCGGGGAGATCGAGCCGGCCCGGAAGGCATCGACCAGTGAGCAGGCATCGCCGAGCCAGGGTTGATCGGTCACGCCGGTTGACGCTAATGGCATTCGATCGGGACGTGTGTCGCCGGCCGGCCCCGACCGGGCCGGTCGGAGCCTCGCGATGGTGTCCAGCAGGCCGCGCCTGTCTAGCGTGGGGACATGAGCGACGACGGACAGACTGACCTCGACGATCCCGCCAGCTCGGGGATGTCCCCGGCGCCGGTGGCGGACCCGACCGAAGACTCGGACGGCACGAGGTCCGACGAGTTGGCGGGGGGGGAAGGGGGCCAGCCCCGCCACCCCTTGACCCTGGCCGTGGACATCGGTGGCACCGGGCTCAAGGCCTCGGTTCTGGACGCCGGAGGACTCATGGCCGCCGATCGGGTCCGGGTGCCGACCCCGTACCCCATCCCCCCGGACAAGCTGGTGTCGACGTTGACCCGGCTGGTGGCTCCACTGCCGGACGCCGAGCGCGCCTCGGTGGGCTTTCCGGGCATGGTCCGCGACGGCAGGGTCCTGTCCGCCCCCCACTTCTCGACCAAGCACGGTCCCGGGAGCCCGGTCGACCCCGACCTCTTCCGGCTGTGGTCCCGCTTCGATCTGGCCGCCGCCCTCAACAAGTCATTCGGCATCCCCACCAAGTTGGCCAACGACGCCGACATCCAGGGCGCCGCGGTGGTCACCGGCGAAGGGCTCGAGCTGGTCATCACCCTCGGGACCGGATTCGGGACCGGCCTCTTCTATCAGGGTCAGCTCATGCCCCATCTCGAGATCTCCCATCAACCGTTCCGGAAGGGTGAGACCTACAACGACCAGTTGGGTGAGGTCACCCGCAAGGAGATCGGTGACGAACGTTGGAACAAGCGGGTGAGCAAAGCCATCGTCATCCTCCGGGCGATGACATTCTTCGACCACCTGTTCATTGGCGGTGGCAACTCACGACGGGTGACCCGTCACAACCTCGATGACGACGTGACCATCGTCGACAACAGCGCCGGCCTTCTCGGCGGCATCAAATTGTGGGGTTCGGATCATCTGGGTGTGAACCGGGTCCCCGAGTACTAGCCCCGAGAGCGGGAACCAAGGCGGGGCCGGAACCGGTCACCCCTGCCAACGCCGCCAGCGGCGCTCGATCTCTTTGAGCTCGCGCTGCCAGCCCTTGCGGGCCAACTCGGCTGTCTGGCCTTGCCCGTGGACCAGGTCGCCGATGGGCACGGCGAGGTCGGGCCTCTCGGTGGCCAGGGTCTGGAGCCACTCGATGGAGAAGAGGGCGTCGTGGAGGTTCCCGAGCTTGATCTGCAACCGCTCGGCAGCCTTGGCCGTCTTGCGGGCCGGTCCCCCCTCGACCAGGGCCACCGTGTTGCAGCCGTAGCGCAGATCCTTGATCCGGATGCGCAGCTTGTGCAGGTTCTCGTCGGTCGGGTCCCGGCGCGCCGTGCGCGCCGCGCCGCGGAGATCGTGCCAGGCCCGATGGAGCATCCGGGGCAGCACCTCGTGAGCCGGCTTCGACGCCTTGGGCTTGAAGGCCGGACCGTCCCACAGCACCATTATCTGTTCGGTCAGCTGGAATCGCCGAGCCCCGCCCCGCTCGGCGGCGATGTCGGTGAGGGCTTCGGCCAGACGTCGGCCGACCACCGCGTCGAGCTCGACCATGTCCTCGGGCTCGAGCACACTCAGGCCGGTGACGGTGACCACGTCCCGGACGATGTGGAGATCCCTAACCTCCCCGAGGCGGTTGCCGTACCAGGCCAGCTCGGCGCGCACGGCGGTGCCCCAGGCCGGGTCGAGCAGCAATCGGAAGGTCCGCAGGTTCGACCGGATACGGCGCATGGCTACCCGACTCTGGTGGATCCTCTCGGTCTCGCTGGGCCGTCTTTGGATGCCGTCCAGCTCGCTGGCCGCGGCCTGGGCCCACACCGGCCCGGGGCGGGCGAGGACGTTGAGGGCGCTCACCGGCTCCCGTCGCGGGGTGCCGGGTCCCAGCTCGTCACCCATGTCGTTGAGCAGGAAGGTGCGGGCGGACCCGGCCAACACCCGGTGCAGCACCATGCCGGCCGAGGGGACCGGGAACCGTTCGTCGACGCTGACAGCGTTCTCTGGGACGCGACGAAGGCTCGGGCGTGCTCCCAGGGCCGGCAGCCCTCGGTTCTCCGTCGATTCCGTCGTCATGCCCGGTGCCTCCTGGCCGACAGCCTACGAGCGCTGGGTCCCCACCGCCGCAGGTCGAAGCGGGCCGAAGGGGAGGAAGAGGAAGAGGAGCCGGAGAGGAGGGAGACGAGGCGCCGACTCCGCACGAGCGCCCCGCCCACCCGAACTCGACCACTCGAACCACCGCCGCCCGCCTACCCTGGGCCGGTGCGCGCTGTCACCATCGTCGAGGGCGCCCTCGAGTGGCTCGAGCACCCCGACCCCGAGCCGGGACGGGGGGAGGTCCTGGTCAAGGTGGCCGCCGCCGGCCTCAACGCCGCCGACCTCCTCCAGCGCCAGGGCCTCTATCCGGCGCCCCCCGGGTTCCCCCAGGACATCCCCGGCATGGAGTTCGCCGGGGAGGTGGTGGGGCTCGGACCACAAGCGGACCGTTTCTCCCTCGGCGACCGGGTCATGTCCATCACCGGTGGTGGGGCCCAGGCCGAGCTGACCGTGGTGCCCGAGGCGATGGCGCTGTCGGTGCCCGAGGGGATCCCCGGGGATGAGGCCGGAGGGTTCCCCGAGGCCTTCTTCACTGCCTACGACGCCCTGTTCACCCAGGCCCACCTGAGCTCGGGGGAGAGGGTGCTCATCTCCGGGGCCGCCGGTGGGGTGGGGACGGCCGCCGTGCAACTGGCCCACGCCTTCGGAGCCCACGTGGTGGCCTCGGTCCGTTCCGTCGAGCGACACCCCGATGTGCTCGGCCTCGGAGCCGACGAGGTGATCCAACCCGACCGGGCCCCCGGCTACGGCCCCTTCGACGTCTCCCTCGAACTGGTGGGTGCGCAGGGTGTTGCCGCGGTGCTCCCCGCCTTGGCCATCGGGGGACGGATCGTGGTCATCGGGGTGGGGGCGGGGGCCAAGGTCGAGCTCAACCTTCTGGCCCTGATGGGTCGGCGGGGGACCATCAGGGCCTCCACCCTGCGGGTCCGGACCACCGAGGAGAAGGCGACCGTGGCCCGCGCCCTCGATGAGGCCGTGGTGCCCCTGCTGGCCATGGGCAACGTCGGGGTCCCGGTGGCCGGGCGGGTGCCCATGGCCCGGGCCGCCGAGGCCTACGAGCTTTTCGCCGCCGGAGGGAAGTTCGGAAAGATCGTGCTGGTCAACTGACCCACCCGGGGTGCCCAACGCCCCCAGCGACCACAGCGAACTGCGGGCCCGGGCGACCCGGGTCACTTAGCGGGAGACGATGACCGAGGACCCGTGGCCGAACAGGCCCTGGTTGGCCGTGATCCCGACCTTGGCCCCCTCCACCTGCCGACCGGTGGCCTGTCCCCGCACCTGCCACACCAGCTCGCACACCTGGGCAATCGCCTGGGCCGGGATGGCCTCCCCGAAGCAGGAGAGACCGCCACTCGGGTTGACCGGGATCCGCCCCCCGATGGTGGTGTCGCCGTCACGGAGGAGGCGCTCGGCTTCGCCCTCCTTGCACAGGCCGATGTCCTCGTACCAGTCAAGCTCGAGGGCCGAGGACAGGTCGTAGACCTCGGCCAGGTCGACGTCGTCGGGAGCGACGCCGGCCTCCTCGTAGGCGGCCAGGGCCACCGACTGCTTGAAGGTCGGACCCACCGAGGAGGTGGTGGCCGCCGAGTCGGTCGAGAAGTTGGGCATCTCGATGATGGTCTGGGGGAAGCGGGGGGTGACCGTCGACACCGCGTCGATGGTCACCAGGTCGGAGGACCCGGTGTGGCTGCGGGCGAACTCCATGCTGGTCAGGACCAGGGCGGCACCGCCGTCGGAGGTGGCGCAGATCTCCAGCAGGCGGAGGGGATCGGCCACCATGGGCGAGGCCAGCACCTCCTCGGCGGTGACCTCTTTGCGGTAGCGGGCGTTGGGGTTGACCAGGCCGTGGCGGGCGTTCTTGACCTTGACCGCGGCGAAGTCGGCCTCGGTGGCCCCGTGCAGCTCCATGCGCCGGCGGGCGTAGAGGGCGAAGTAGGTGGGATTGGTCGCTCCCATGAGGTGGAAGCGGAGCCAGTCCGGGTCGTCCTTGCGGTCGCCACCCACCGGGGTGAAGAAGCCCTTGGGCGTGGTGTCGGCCCCGACCACCAGGGCCACGTCGCACAGCCCGGCCAGGATCTGGGCCCGGGCGTTGCTGATGGCCTGGGCCCCCGAGGCGCAGGCGGCGTAGGCCGAGGAGACCTGGGCCCCGGTCCAGCCCAGGGCCTGGGCGAAGGTGGCCCCGGCGATGAACCCGGGGTAGCCGTTGCGGATGGTGTCGGCGCCGGCCACATATTGGACGTCGGTCCAGGGCAGGTCGGCCTCGACCAGGGCGTCGCCCGCCGCGGCCAGCCCGTACTCGACGAAGTTCCGGCCCCACTTGCCCCAGGGATGCATCCCGGCGCCGAGGACGGCGACCCGTTTGTCGTCAGGCATCGGCCGACCCCTCTGCCGGTGTCGAACGGGGACGCCACTTCCACACCATGTACTCATGGTCGTCGTCCTCGTACAGGGTGTCGAGCACCAGCTCGACCTCGGTGCCCACCGACAGCTGGTCGACCCCCACCCCGGGGACCACCTGGCCCATGACCACCATCTGTTCGGCGGCCAACTCGACCGCGGCCAGGGCGAAGGGCACGTAAGGATCGGCCACTTCGTAGGGCTTGGGCGGCGGGTAGCAGGCGTCGGTGTAGGACCAGACGGTGCCCGTGCGGGACAACTCGGTGTCGGCGAACTCTTTTCCTGGGCACGAAGGATTGCGGCAGAAGTAGGTCTCCTTGGGGAAGGCGAAGTTGCTGCACGTGGTGCAGCGGGATCCGAGCAGTGCCGGCCCGTCCTCGTCGATGGTGAACCACCCCTCGATGGCGGGGACACGGGTCTTGGCCGGGGGCATGGCCGAATCCTACCGCCCGGTCGCGAGCAGGCTCTGAGGGCCCGGCTCCGAGTCGACCGATCTCCGGGGAGGACCCGTTACGCCTCGCTGTCTCCGGCCCCGCCCAGGCCGCCGCGGGCCCGGGACTCGGCGATGCGGGCGTCGTCCCACCCGAGCAGGTCGCGCAGGACCTCCTCGGTGTGCTGGCCCACGGTCGGGGCGTGGGCCGGGGTGGGCAGGTCCTCGTCGACGAACTTGAGCGGGGTGGGAAGCTGGTCGGCCCCGAGAGCTTCCTTTGGGAACCAGTGGAAGCGATCCTGGAATTGGGGATCCTCGGCGATGGTCCTCGGCGAGTTGACCGGGGCGATGGGGACATTGGCGGTCACCCCGAACTCGATCCACTCGTCGGCCGTCTTGGTGCGAAAGATGTCGCGCAGCTCGGCCCGCATCACGATGTTGTTGCGGGCGTGGTCGGCGAATTTGGACCCCGGCCACTTCTCGAACATGTCCATGCGACCAACCGCCTCACAGAAGTTCCTCCAGAATGCCTGTTCGGACGCCATGAACAGGACGAAGCGACCGTCCTTGGCCTCGTAGACCTGATAGCGCACCCCTTCGACCATGCCCGCTGTCCCCGGCTCGCGGCGCTCGTAGTCGTCGGCCTTGTTGCCGGTGACCTCGGACTCGGGTCGCTCGTAGGCCTTCCAGGTCTCGCTGCGGTACCAGTCCATGGCCGCGGCGGCGTCGGACTGGGCCACCTCGAGGAACGAGCCCTCGCCGGTCGACCGGGCCCTGATCACCGCGGCCAGGATGCCAAGGGCCCCGAACAGCGGTCCGGCGTGGATCCCCATGGAGGCGTGCTCGGGGAGGAAGGCGAAGCCGTCCTCGTTGACCTGGGGGGTGACGATGCCGGCCCAGGTGTCGAAGGCGATCCCGTGGGCGGGGAGGTCGCGGTAGGGGCCGGTCATGCCGTATCCGGAGATGGTGCAGAACACGATCCGGGGGTTGATCTGGCGCAGATGCTCGTAACCCACGCCGCGGCGAGCCAGCCCACCCGGTCGCATGGCCTCCACCACCACGTCGGCGGTGGCGGCCAGTTCCTTGAAGATGGCCACGTCCTCGTCCTGGCGCAGGTCCATCACTATGCTGCGCTTCCCGCGGTTGATGTGGAGGTGCATGAGGGAGACGCCGTCGACAATGGGCCAGGTCATCTCGCGGATGTAGTCACCGGCGGGGGGTTCGACCTTCACCACCTCGGCTCCGAGGTCGACCAGGGGCATGGTGATGGCCGCCGGCCCGAGGGCCGAGCATTCGATGATGCGGATGCCGTGGAGCGGTGCGTCGGCGACCATGGTCGGAGTGTATCTGACGACCCGTCAGAACCCTGTGGACGGCCGGGTCCGTCGGGGCTTCCGGTTGGGCCACTCGGTTAGAGTAGGCAACCGCCTTGGCGCCGGTCGACCTCGGGCAGCTCTTGTGACCTGGGTGGGCCGGCGTGCGACTCCCGAGGCGATCACCAGCGCTCGTAGCTCAACGGACTAGAGCATCTGACTACGGATCAGAAGGTTGGGGGTTCGAATCCCTCCGAGCGCGCAAGACGTAGTTCCAGGTTAGAAGCTACAAACGACCGCTCCATGGAAGCGGGGATCCGCCACCCATCCCTACATCTCCCTACTTTTCGCCTATGGCGTGGGGGAAGGGCACGATGCGGGAACGGCCGCCCGGCGTCTGGGAGATCCGTGTCACTGTCGGGTCGATCCGGTTTCGGGACGCACGACACAGCGCTCTTTCGTCTTCCACGGCGACATCGATCAGGCCGATGCGCGCCGGCAAGAGCTTGCTGCCGAGTGGGCTGAACGCCGAGCCATCCGCCGCGCCGCTCCGTTCCTGACCGTCGGGGAGCTCCTCGAGCGATGGCTCGGCGCCCACCATGACTGGCGTCCGGCTACCTGGATCTCGGCCCGCTCCAACGTGAAGGCCCTGCGGGCGGACCGGCTGGCCGGCCGCCGGGTGACGACACTGACGCCCGAGGTCGTGCGGGCCGCCATGGCCTGCTGGACGGCGGCCGGCACCTCGGTTGCCGTGATCTCCGGACGTTTCCGGGTCCTGCGCTCGGCCGTCGGGTGGGCGCACGTCGAACGGATCGTGGACGTGAACCCGCTCACAGGCATGCGCGGGCCAACCCGACCGGGGACCCGGCTGCATCTCAGGGCGGAAGAGGTGATGCGCCTGCTCCGGAGCTCTGAAACGGGAGTGGCGAAAGCGGTCGGCGATCTCGATGACAGCCGCAAGGGACGGGCCCGGCTTCACAAGGCCGAGCAGCTTCGTCTGCTCGTGCGCTTGGCTGCCGACTCGGGCGCGAGGCGGGGCGAGCTGGTAGCGCTCCGGTTCGGCGACCTCGAGGGACGGGTCCTCACCATCGAGCGGGGCGTGTCCGGCGAAAAGCTGCGGCCGACCAAGACCGGGCGGACCCGGCGGCTCACCCTGGGTCGCAGCACGGTTGCCCTCTGGGAGTCGACCGCCAACGGCTGGCGGGAACGGCTTCCGGACGGAGTGCAGCTCGGTGAGTGGGTTTTCTCGGCCGGACCCACCCACCACGTCCGGCTTACGGCCGGCGGTCTCGGCCACTGGTTCGCGGAGCTCCGGACCGAGGCCGGCGTACCCGGGGCGAGCCTGCATCGACTGCGCCACAGCGTGGCCACCTACCTCGTCGGCAGGGGCGAACTCTTGCGGGCCCAGCAGCGGCTGGGCCACCGGGACCCTTCGACGACGTTGCGCAACTACGCCCACGCGTTGCCGCTGGAGGACGCACAGGTGGCCGACGACATCGACGAGATGTTGACTTTGGAGGCACGGTTCCCGGCGGAGGTGGGCATAACGGTTGACGATAATAACGCAGTGCGTTAGTATGGGTCATGCTGAGCGACGCCTCCTTCAAGGATGGCGACACCAAGAAGGTCTGGCAGCGGTTGGGTGTCCGGAAGTTCGGACCCGCTGTGCAGAAGGTCGCTTGGCGCAAGCTGGCCTACCTGAACGCTGCCGAGAGGATCGATGACCTTGCCGTTCCACCGGGCAACCGGCTCGAGAAGTTAAAGGGTGATCGGGTTGGTCAGTACAGCATTCGGGTCAATGATCAATACCGAATCTGCTTCAAGTGGTCCGCCACCGGGCCCCGAGATGTTGAGATCGTCGATTACCACTGAGGAGGGAAGATGGCGAAGACCGAGCGACCGATGATGGCCCCGGTGCACCCGGGAGAGATGCTTAAAGAGGACTTCTTGGATCCGCTTGGGGTCAGCCAGTACCGGCTGGCGCAGGCCATCGGCGTTCCTCCCCGGCGCATCAACGAGATCGTTCACGGAACTCGTCGGATCAGCGCTGACACGGCCTTGCGTCTCTCGCGGTACTTCGGAATGAGTGACGGGTTCTGGCTGAACCTTCAGAGCCACTACGACATCGAGGTCGAAAAGGACCGACTTCGTTCAAAGCTCGCCGACATCGAGCCACTGGCCAGCTGATTGCTGGGAAATCGAGTCTCAGTGAGCGACTCCGACGATTCAAAGAGAGAAGTACTCGAGGCTGAGCTTCAGGCGCTTCGCGTCGAGAATGAACGGCTGCGCTCATTGCTCGGGCTCG
Organism: uncultured Acidimicrobiaceae bacterium; assembly: GCA_963704615.1. Classification (GTDB taxonomy): domain Bacteria; phylum Actinomycetota; class Acidimicrobiia; order Acidimicrobiales; family RAAP-2; genus Bog-756. Next base: position 368,595 of record OY969923.1, read on the forward strand.
ATCAGTCGAGTCGGCAGCAGATCACCCAACCGTGGGAGCCGACTCTCTTCACCGAGTCCAGCCAGCAGAACACCGCCGACGCGGTGGATAACGGTTCGCCCCCTGCGCTCAAGCTCGCCTTTTTCCGCTCCCTGTTCATGGGCCGCGAGGACGTTTACGCGCTCCGCTGGGAGAGCGCCCGGACAGGCAAGACAGGATGGAGCCCGGCAGTAGTTGGTGGCTGGGCGAACGCCAAGAAGCCCGGGCGCCAGTTCCTCCCACTCGACGAAGAAGCGGTCGAGTCGCACCTCTCCGGCCTCACCCATTTGGGCATCTATCCGCTGCTGCGTGGCGATGGGTGTCGCCTGTTGGCCTGTGATTTCGATGGGACTGGGTGGGCGTTGGATGCATTGGCCTACCTTGACGCAGCGGCTGCGATCGGCGTGCCGGTGGCACTCGAGCGGTTCCGATCGGGCGACGGGGCACACACCTGGACCTTCTTTTCCGGACCGGTACCGGCCTCTTCTGCGCGGCGTCTCGGCGTCCACATTCTTCGCCAGGCGATGGAAGCCAGGGCCGAACTCGACCTGTCCAGCTACGACCGCCTGTTCCCCACCCAGGACTTCATGCCGAAAGGATCCTTCGGGAACCTCATCGCTCTGCCGCTCCAGGGTGAGTGTCGTCGACGGAGCGCCACCGTTTTCCTCGACCCAGCCAAGCTCGAGCCCCACGAGGACCAATGGGCCTTCCTGTCTTCGGTTCCCCGGATGTCACCTTCTGCCGTGGCCGCTCTCGAAGAATCGTTGCCTCCGGTGGTCGCCGGACCCGATGACGTGAGATACCGGCGGCCTCGAGCCGGGAGTGGTCAAGAGAAACCGCCAAAAGTAATCCGAGCTGCCTCGGGCGCCATGCTCGAGGTCGACCGAATCGGTGTGCCGCCGGCCTTCCTCGCCGCCCTTAAGCACCTGGCATCTCTCCATAATCCGGATTATTACGAGAAGGAGCGATTGCGGTTCTCGACTTGGAACACGCCGCGGTTCTTGCGCTGCTACGGCGAGACGATCGACTGCCTCCTTCTACCTCGCGGTATCCAAGAGCAGGTACGCCGGATGGTCTCAGAAGCGGGGATCACTCTCGAGGTCGTTGACACGTGTGGAAACCCGAGTCCTGTCGAGGTCTCGATTCAAACCGACCTTACCGACGGGCAAGAGCGGGCATTGGATGCGCTCGTTCCCCATGATCTCGGAATGCTCGTGGCGCCTCCGGGCTCTGGCAAGACGGTGATCGCCTGTGCTCTCATCGCCCATCGAAAGCTCCCAACTCTTGTCATCGTGGATCGCCAGCCGCTTGTAGAGCAATGGCGCGAGCGGTTGGGCGACCACCTTGGGATAACTCCGAAGGAGATCGGTCAACTTGGCGGTGGCCGCAATCGAGCCAAAGGGTTCATCGACATCGCCATGGCGCAGAGCCTCGCCCGCCGGGAGGACCTGGCAGAGATCACCTCCGGGTACGGGTTAGTCATCGTCGATGAATGCCATCATGTACCGGCTGTCACCTTCGAGCGCGTCGTTCGCCAGATCCCGGTTCGCCACTGGCTCGGACTGACGGCAACGCCATACCGGCGGGACCATCTCGAGACCCTCATCACCATGTACTGCGGTCCGCAGCGTCACCGAATGAACCCAAATGAAGTTGCGGGTTCCGAGATCGAGCGCGTTCTGATCGCTCACGCTACGGAGCACGACCAAAGTGGAGGGCCAGAGGTCGGCATTCAAGAGGTCTTCAGATCCATTGTCGAGGACGACGAACGAACCGCCCAGATCTGCCACGACATCACTCGGGCAGCCTCGGCTGGGCGTAACTGTTTGGTCCTCGCACAGTGGACGCAACATGTCGAGGGGTTGTCGTCTGAGCTGAAGGCTCGCGGCTTGGGGACGGTCGTGATGCGCGGGGGCATGGGAAAGAAGGCTCGTGCTGCGGCGACGGCCGAGATGCAGGCCAAGGCGTCCGTCGGAGGTCTCGTCCTTGTCGCGACGGGCAGCTTCCTCGGCGAGGGGTTCGATTTTCCCGAGTTGGACACGCTGTTCCTGGCGTTTCCGTTGGCCTTCAAGGGACGGGTGGTTCAATACGTCGGACGGATACTTCGGCCAACAGCGTCCAAAGCGAGGGTCGAAGTGCATGACTACGTGGACGTGAACGTTCCCGTTCTCTCACGAATGCACGCGAAGAGAATGACCACATATCTCTCACTTGGGTTTGCCATCGAAGGGATAGAGGCAGCGTGAGGTCGTAATGGTCGGCGGTGCTGCCAAGGACATCCACCTCGCCGAGCAGTGCGGGATAGCCCTCGAAGGATCTCCCGTGGCGAAGACGGTTTGAGGGTGCCCGATCCGACCGACGCCCGGCTCCGGGCGGCCATGTTCAACCATCTCGATCGGTTGCTCGCCACCAGCCCGGATGGCTCCCTGCCTTCCTCTGCCATCAACAGTTTCACGTTCGACGGCCGACCGATCCGCCTCATCGTGCAGGCCGGTATCTGGAAGCCCGCCGGTCTCGATGCTGCCCTCACCATCCGCACGACGTACACCCCTCCCAACCAACCTCCGCCCTACACCGACGATGTCGAGGGCGGGGTCGTCCACTACAAGTACCGGGGTGTCGACCCCAACCATTCCGACAAACGGGCACTTCGGCAGGCCATGATCCGCGAGCTCCCCCTCACCTACTTCGTGGGGGTGGCGAGGGGTGTCTACGTGCCTCGCTTTCCAGTGTGGCTCGTGGACGAGGATCTCACCCGCCATGAGTTCGCGGTGGCCGTCGACGAGGGCCAGCGTCACGTGGATCTGTCGGCCCTGCCTGAGCCGCAGCGTGAGTATGTCGAGCGGATTACTCGAGCCAGACTGCACCAGCCCGTCTTCCGAGCCAGGGTCCTCCGGGCGTACCACGAGCGCTGCGCCATGTGCCGCTTGCATCATGCGGAGCTGCTCGACGCCGCGCACATCATCCCCGACGGCCAACCGAAGGGCGATCCGGTGGTGCCGAATGGCCTCTCGCTCTGCAAGATCCATCACGCCGCCTACGACGTGAACCTCCTCGGAGTGCGGCCGGACCTGAGGGTGGAGGTGACGCCCCGACTCCTTCGGGAGTCCGACGGGTCGATGCTCACTCATGGTCTGCAGAGCATGCAGGGGACGGAGCTTCTTGTTCCCAGGGGCCGAACTGCCCAGCCGGACCAGGAGCGGCTGAGGATTCGCTACGACGAGCTCAGGAGGGCGAGCTGAGAGCGGCGATCGGGGTCCTGTGAGAGTCGCCGGGCGGTGCGCAGCGGGCCGGCGCCGCAATCGAGACGGCCGGCGATTTATAGTTTGGCGCCGGAACTCAGAGGAGATCTTTGGCACGCCAAATGGCCCTCTATGCGAGAAAACAGGTGCCAATTCGCTGGACTTCATGGATTGCGATCCTGCTCTTGAGCTGGGAGAACGTTACGGGAACGCACCAGAAAGACGGTACGGATCAGAAGGTTGCAGGTTCGAATCCTGCCGAGCGCGCTCTGCCGAGCGCGTGAAAATTCCGGGCGGTCCCTGGTCAGGGGCCTGAATCTGGCGGACGGTCAAAGTAGGGATCCACCGGTGACCCTACTTATGACCCTACTTTTGGCTCGATGGGCGCCTGGGGCAAAGGAACGCTACGGCAGAAGCGACCCGGGGGGTTCGAGATCCGGGTGGCCGTGGGTGTCGACCCGGTGTCCGGCCGGACCGTCCAGCGCTCCTTCTGGTTCCACGGAGCACTCGAAGACGCCGAGGAGCGGCGCCGTGAGTTGGCCGCTCAGTTCGCCGAGTACCGGTCCTTCCGGCGGGCCGCACCGTTCCTGACCATCGGGGAGCTGCTCGAGCGGTGGGTGGCTGCCCAGCACGACTGGCGACCATCGACCTGGGTCGGGGTCAAGTCGAACGTCAAGGCCCTCAGCGCTGACCCTATCGCCGGACGGCGGGTGGCCACCCTCCGCCCCGAGGTGGTGCGGGTGACCATGGCCCGATGGCGGGAGGCCGGCGCCGGGGTGTCGGTGGTCTCCGGCCGCTTCCGGGTGCTGCGCTCCGCTGTCGGTTGGGCCCAGTCCGAATCGATCATCGACCGGAACCCGCTTCGGGACATGCGGGGCCCGCCACGACCGTGCACCCGAATGCACGTCCCCGAACAGGATGTCCTGGCCCTGCTCCGCATGTCGGAGGTGTTGGTGGGCAAGGCCGAGGCGGCGCTTGACGGTTCGGTGGGCTCGCGGAAAGCACTCCACAAGGCCGAACAGGTCCGACTGCTGACGCGGCTGGCGGCTGACTCCGGTGCTCGTCGGGGCGAGTTGGCAGCGTTGAAGTTCGACGACCTGGACGGCAGGGTGCTCACCATCGAGCGGAGAGTCTCCGGGGAAGAGATCGGTCCGACCAAGACCAAACGGATCCGCAGGCTCACCCTCGGTCGGACCACTGTCGACCTGTGGCGGGCCAGCGAAGGAACCTGGAGTCGACGGGCAGAGAGTGCTCCCTTTGGCGAGTGGGTGTTCTCGCGAGATATCGAGCACCAACGGCGCCTGACCGCCGACGGTATGGGCCACTGGTTCGCAGAACTTTGTGTCGAGGCCGACCTGGCGGGGGTCAGCCTCCACCGGCTGCGCCACTCTGTGGCCACCTTCCTTGTCGGCCGAGTTGAGCTGCTTCGGGCCCAACACCGGCTTGGCCATCGCGATCCGTCCACGACGCTGCGGAACTATGCCCATGCCCTTCCATTGGAGGACGGTGAGGTGGCGGACGATATCGACGCCATGCTGGGCGCCATTTTGTCGATGAGCAATAGCGTCTCCGGTGGCCCGACCCATCGATGACCCCTGACGATTGAGCTCCGACATCAGCTCCTCGCGTCAGCACTTATTCAGTGACAGGCTGAGACGATGGACATCACAAGGGAGCTGGTGATCCGGGAGGCCATGTTCGACGAGCTCGACCGGCGGGTCGCCGCGTCCGGCGACGGCAACCTGTCGTGGGAGCTCACCGAGCGCTTCTCCTTCTTCGGTGAGGCCATTGCCATGCGTCAAGCCAGGGGTAAGGGAATCAATAAGCCGAGACAACTCGACGCAGCCCTTTCCATCACCACCGCCTACCGGGGTCCGAACAGCCAACGTCCCTACGAGGACTCGATCGGGGAGGACGGCTATCCCCGCTACAAGTACGAGAGCACCGACCCCTACCTCTCCACCAACCGGGCCATGAGAGCGGCAATGCATGCCGGGCTGCCGTTGGCCTACTTCCTGGGCGTCCGCAAGGCCGTCTATCGGCCGGTCTATCCGGTGTACGTCATCGGTGAAGACCCGAACAATCTCGAGTTCGCCCTCTCGTTCGCCCGTCACGACGTAGGGATCGATCTGGGCGCTCTGACCGCACCGGAGAAGGTCTACGCCGCCCGGATGACCCGACAGCGTCTCCACCAGCCGGTCTTCCGGGAGCAGGTGCTCAACGCGTACCGCTGTCATTGCGCAGTGTGCCGGCTGCGACATCCTGAGCTGCTCGATGCCGCCCACATCATCGGCGATGCCGAACAGGGCGGCGATCCGGTCGTCCCCAATGGACTAGCCCTGTGCAAGATTCACCACGCGGCCTTCGACCGGAGCTTCCTCGGTATTACTCCCGGACTCGAGGTCCAGATCAACAGCAAGTTGCTCCAGGAGGTGGACGGCCCGATGCTCAAGCACGGCCTCCAGGAGATGCACGGCTCGATCATCGACGTTCCCCGGAACGCAACGGCCCGTCCTGATCCCGAGCGCCTCGAGATCCGCTACGAACAGTTCAAAGCAGCGAGCTGACTCGGGTGCCTGACAGCCACGAGTGGGTTCGACGGGTGACCAGTCTTCGCCAGTGGCAACAGGCTGGGGAGCGGGCACCCCACGCCCCTCCTGCTGCTCTATGCCATCGGCCGCTGGCAGCGGACCGGCTCATCATCGTTGGCATTTGTCGATGCCAAGTCGGATCTGACTCGATTGCTGGTGGAGTTCGGTCCTCCCCGTCCTCCAAAGCCAAGCTATCCGTTCCACCATTTGGAGAACGACGAGGGCCTATGGACGGTACACACCAACAGCGGCGTCGGCAGCCCAGGATCCGGCATCGGACAGCTCGTGGAGTCGGGCGCCATCGGGTCGCTGACCGCAGAGTTCACCGCAGCCCTCTCTGATCCGCAGACCCTCGGGAGAGTCGTTCGGGCCCTACTCGACACTAACTTCCCCGAGACCATTCAGCAGGACATCTTGGACACGGTCGGAATCGACCTCGACGGAGCAGTGGTTGGCGTAGTCGGAAATGAAGGGTCCAAGGAGAGGAGGCGCGACCCGGCATTTCGAAAGGAGGTGCTGCTGGCCTACGAATACCGGTGTGCGGTCTGCGGGTACGACGGTCAGCTCATGCGGGAGACGGTGGGGATCGAAGCCGCCCACATCCGTTGGTGGGCCGCCCAGGGCCCGTACGAGGTGTCCAACGCACTCGCCCTCTGCTCGCTCCACCACAAGCTGCTCGACCGGGGTGTCATCGGGATCACGGCTGACTTCACCGTCAACGTCTCCCAGCACTTCAGGGGTCGCAGTCCCGCCGCGGACACGCTGGTTCTCGCCCATGCCGGGAGGCCACTGGTCGTTCCGCAGTCCGGTCAGCCACAACCTGACCCGAGTCACATCTCGTGGCATACGAAGGAGGTCTTTCGGTCACCGGAGCGGGCGGTGGCCGTCAGCTCTTGAGTGAGGCGTGCGCCCCACTTCGTCCATCTGAACTGAGTCCGCAGCAGCTTCCATCTGTCCCTGAGCCTTCCCGGCGGCCCGTGGAATTCGGGGTTCGTGCCCGCCCGAACCCCGACGTTTGGGATCTGGGCGGCTTGTCTCGGACGCTGGGACGCTATACTCTATTCGTGGCACCACGAACAGCGAACATTCAGGGCCTGGCCGAGGCGCTCGATCAGGCCGGTATCTCCCCAGTTGAGTGCAATGGCGACAAGGTTGAGATCGCCGGGCTGTCTTTTGCCGTCAACAGTTTGAAGGCGGTGCGCGAAAGTGACGCACGCCTCCTTGCGCACCAGCACGAGGGAAGCAAGGGAGTGGCGACGATCATCGTCGCTGACCGGATTTCGACAGCGGCGAGAGAGGAGCTGAGCCGGGTCGGTCTGGCGTGGTTCGACCGAAGGGGGCACCTCTGGGTCAGGGCCCCCGGCCTCTTCGTGAACGCCGAAGTGTCTTCAGGATCGGTGATGCCGTCCCGAAGAGTCGTGAGCGTATTCAGAGGCACAGGCCTTGATGTGGCCCTGGCACTACTGGTGCATCCCAGTGAGCCCCAGGGTGTGCATGCCGTTGCCCGGCAGATCGATCGTTCCCCGGGCCGGGTGTCCGAGATCCTGTCTGAGCTCCGGAGCCAGGGAGTGGTGGGTTCAGACAACCGGCCGTTCGTGCCCGAGTTGTTCTGGGCCGTAGCCGAAGAGTGGAAGCCTCGCTGGCATCCGATGCCGCAGGCTCCGCCCCCCGAGCCGCCCGAGCGGTTCCGGCTGAGTGGGACCCTCGGTGCCGTCTCCCTCGGTGCACCGCTAGCCGCCGGACCGGCAGGAGGGTGGCCCAGGCTCTATGTGGCCGACGACACTGACCTAGCCACAGTGGTCGGTGCCTACGGCGCTCCGTCCGGCTGGACGGGATCAGAGATCGCGGTGTGTCCGTCCCGGTGTGGGTTCACCCTGCCCTCGACGATGAGCCGGGACGGCTTCCTCGTAGCCAACGGCCTGATCATCGCCCTCGACCTTGCCCAGGACCGGGCTCGCGGGAGGGAGATACTCGACGGCTGGAACCCTCAGGAGACTGCCCGTGTCTGGTGAACTCCGTCTGGCGAACTCCGGAGTGGCACCGCTGGTGGTATCTCTCGCCGCCTTGGCCGAGGCCGTGCCGATCGGAGAGTTCGCCGTGATCGGTGGTTTGGCCGTTCTTGCCCGGCTCCAGGGGGGCTCATCGGGTCACCTACGACCTCGACACCGTTGCTACGCAGCATGGTGACGAGCTGACCGCCGTTGAGACGGTCATCAGCACCGATGGCGTCGATGGGCTTCTCCTCGGCACGAAGATCGACCGCATCGCCGTTGGAGACGTGCCGGCGAGCGACATCCCGGCGGAACTCCTGCCGGAGGGGGAGGCAGACCGTATCTTCGTATTGGCCCATCGTTGGGCCCTCGACACGGCCGAGGACCTCACGCTCATTGCCGAAGAAAGTGGAGAGGTGGTGGCCGAGGTTCGGTGCCGAATTGCCACCCCAGGAAGTCTGGTGGCCATGAAGCTGCAGTCCGCTCCGAAACGCCGAGCGGCGCGAGCGGAGAAAGCCGGAGGGGACTATCTCGATCTGTTCCGCCTGACCTCCCACCCGGACATGACTCGAACCATCGCCGAGGCCTTGCGCCAGGCTCCTCACGACCTCGGATCGTGGTGTCAAGAGGAGATCGAACGGTGCATGGTCGATGAGGCCGACCGGACGGTGGGAACCATTGTCCGGTCCGGGGTGGGGGAATCGAACACTCCGAGTGTGGATCAGATGCGGCGCACGGGGCAGTCCCTCGGAGACTGGCTACTGGGGCAGGGCTCAGCGCCTCCCCTCTGACATGAAGGGGTCACCGGGTTCAGCGCCAGCCAAAGCACTTGCGATCCGGTCAAGGTGCCGCGCCCAAAGTTGCGGATAGAACGCGGCATCATCCGCACGTAGGCCGGAGAATTGCACCCTCACATTTGTGCCGTCACCCGTCGGGGTGAGCGTGATCTCAATAAATGCAGGTGGTGCCGCCGCTTTGGCGGTTCCTTGACGGTCCCATCTGAGCAGCATGCGGTGCGGGGGATCTACTTCGATGTAGCGGCCAGCGATTGTCATCCCGTCGAGGTCGAGGTGGAACGTCTCCCCCACGCGAGGAGCTGTCACGAAGCTCCGTTCATCTTGTCGAGGCTGGACCACGTCCAAGAGCCACGATTAGTCAGGATCGGCGGGGTGGGCTGACGGAAATCCAGACCTGAGCAACTCACTGGCAGCGACGAGGTGTCCCGAATCCCGAATGGCAGCGGGCCTGCAGGAGCATCGCTTGGATGCACGTGCGTCGTCCAAGGGCCTTGAGCGGACCTCAGCGACGGATGTGAACGAACCCGGCTTGGGCTCATCTGCCGATGATGAGGGCGAGAAGAGTATTGATGGCAGTCTCGAACGCACGGGGACTCTGCTGTACCTGGGCAAGTACAAGTCCCCCTTGGAGCGTGGCGAGCAACGTAGTGGCGAGGTCGTCCGGGTCGATGTCCGACGAAAGCTTCCCGTCGGCATGAAGGGATCTCAGCCCATCGCCGATGGCGGCTGCCCACTGATCGAACCCCGTCGCGATGAGCGCTCGGGCCTCGGGGTCACTCTCGGCGAGTTGACCAACGAGCGAGCCAAGTTGGCAGCCCCCCCTTCCTTTGGTGCGCTTCGCTGCGGTGATCACCATGTTCCGCCAGGCTTCGACTCCGTTCACGCTGCTGAACGCGTGACGCTGGCGATTGACGATGGTCTCGGCCTGGTAATCGATGACCGCCTGCACGAGGTCGTCCTTGTCGGGAAAGTAGTGGTACATCTGCGATCCGCTGACTTCCGCCGCCGCCCTGACGTCTTCCAATGTCGTGCCCGCCACTCCACGCTCATGGATCAGGGCGGCGGCGTTCTCCACTATTCGTGCCCGGGTGCGCGCTCCCTTGGGTGTGAGCTTCGGCCGGTCACTCGTTTCGTTGACCATGCTGCAATGCTAACAAAGATTCTGGGTTTGACAACCCAGTCCTCTTCAGTCATAGTGGGTCGTGCCACCCATTTTGACGAGAGGAAACCCGACGCATGACTGATCTGAGCGGCAAGACAGCACTGGTTACGGGCTCGACGAGCGGAATCGGCAAGTCCACGGGCACCGCCCTGGCCGCCCGTGGCGCTCACGTACTGATCGTCGGGCGCAACGAACAACGAGCCAAGGACGTGGTCGCCGAGATCGAAGGCAACGGAGGCAGCGCGACGTTCTTGCTCACTTCCTTGAGCGATCTGAAGTCGGCACAGGACCTGGTCGAGTGGGCCACTGATGCCGGTGGCGGTCACGTCGACATCCTCATCAACAACGCTGGTGTCGCGTTGCTCGGACCGAGCAACGCAGCCACCGAGGCTCAGTTCGACGAGACCTTTGCACTGAACGTCAAGGTTCCGTTCTTCCTTGTCGCGTCACTGGCGCCAGCCATGGCCGAACGCGGATGGGGTTCGATCGTCAACGTCTCCACCATGGTCGCGAGCTTTGGACAGGCCGGCATGGCCATGTACGGAGCCAGCCGAGCGGCTCTCGAGCTGCTGACGAAGACCTGGGCAGCCGAATACGGCCCGAGTGGTGTTCGAGTGAACGCCGTTGCCCCCGGCCCGACGCGCACCCGCATGATGGAAGCGGTCCCCGAGGACATGGTGAAGCAGCTCGCTGCGCTCGCACCAGCAGGTCGCGTCGCCGAGCCAGAGGAGCTCGCTTCCGCAATCGTCTTTCTTGCCAGTGACGACGCCAGCTTCGTCCATGGCGTCACTCTTGCCGTCGATGGAGGCCGAGTCGCCACGTGATCGTCGGCAGTGACGTGTTGAGAGCGAAGACCCAGGAAGCCAACGACAACTACCAATCAGGAAGTATCCACATGAGTGCCTATGTAATTGTCGAATTCGCAGTCAAGGACCCAGATGTCTACCGTGACAAGTACGCCCCCATTGCTGGGCAGACAGCCAAGAAGCACGGAGGTGAGGTAATCGCCGCCGGTAACTCGGAAGCCCTGTACGGCAATGGCTCGCTCACTTCAGGAGCACTTGTGCGGTTTGCCGACCGTGAGAAGGCTCTCGGGTGGTACAACTCGCCTGAGTATCAACAGCTGATCGAAGTCCGAGGTATCGCGATGGACGTCCGTTTCAGCTTGCTCGACGGCATCCCACCGTCCACAGAGGGTGAGAGGGAATCAGTGTGAGCCCTCCCTCTGGAAAGACGGCGCTCATCACGGGGGCCAATGTCGGGATCGGCAAGGATGTGGCCCGGCAGCTGGCGTTACGTCCGGAGATCGGCCGCATCTATCTGGCGTGTCGGAACCAAGATCGGGCGTCAACGGCAAAGGCCGATCTCGAGGCCGTCACCGACCGACGCATCTTCGACATCATTTTGATGGATGTCGCCAATCTTGGTTCTGTCCGCGCCGGCCTAGCGGCCATCGACGGATCTCTCGATGCGCTGGTCATGAACGCTGGTGTCATCGGCAACAAGACCCTGATGGAATTGACCGCTGACGGAGTCACCACTCTGTTCGCAACGAACGTTCTCGGTCACGCGTTCCTGCTCGAATGGCTCCTGGCCCAGAACCGACTCAGCGAAGTAGCGGTGTTTGCCGCAAGTGAAGCAGCCAGGGGAATTCCGAAGTTGGGGTTCAAACGGCCAACCTTCGTCTCAACCTCTGCCGACGAACTCACTTCCGTCATCGACGGCAGCTACTTCGCTGACAGAAAATACGATCAGAACCTGGCCTTCGGTCAGGTCAAGTACATCGGGGCGTTGTGGATGGCCCACCTGGCGCGCCGATACGCCGACCTCCGCTTCATCACGGTGAGCCCCGGCAACACCACGGGCACCGAAGCTGCCGCTGGTGCGGCGCCACCGCTGCGCTTTGCTGCAAAACACATCATGCCCCGCCTCGGCATTTCCCACGAACTTGACGTGGGCGCGAAGAGACTCGTCGACGGTGTCACCGACCCGAAGCTGTCGAGTGGCGTGTTCTACGCCAGCGCGGCCGGCAAGTTGAAGGGTCCCATGGTCGACCAATCGGAAATCTTCCCTGATTTGGCCAACTCGTCCTATCAGGACCACGCCAACGAGGCCATCCACCGCTTCATCGCCTAGTGGTCAGAACCTTATGGCCTAACCTTCTGGCTCGGTCGATCCTGCAGAGGGTGCAACAGCAGTTGTCAAAACCTTCTGATTCGGTCGTTTCGAGGGACGATTTAGCCAACGAAAAGCCAACAATTGGGTCCCAGGACGTCCTAATCCGTCCCGGCCAATTTCGGGGTCCGAAAAACACACCCAGTCTGACCTGCATAATTGCGACATTTTGAGACCCGACGGGACCTCCTGAAACGACCCCGAGGCGCGCTACGGATCAGAAGGTTGGGGGTTCGAATCCCTCCGAGCGCGCAAGCTGGCCTGGACCCGGTTCGGCGGTCCGAAATCCAGCTGCTGAGCAAGTGACTCGTCGGAGCACACCCAGCCCCTCTCGACAAACAACTTGGGTGGCGTCGGGCGGCCATTAGACCTCTGTTTCAGGTTGAGCCTTCTTCCGCCGAAGCTCGGAATAAATGATCCAGCCGACCAGTGTGACCATCCAGAAGCTAACCAACCGGAACACCAACACGGACCCCAGCGACTCCACTGAATTCAATCCTGAGGCAACCAGCCCGGCGGCCAGCACGGCCTCGGTCACCCCTAAGCCGCCGGGCGTCAGGTTGAAACTACTGGCGGTGGCCCCGGCGCAGTAGACGAGTATCACCTTCGTCCACGGCACAGTGGCTCCGACCGCGAGGATTGAGGCCACCAGACAACCGACGCTGGCCAGCCAGTTGATCAAGGACAGGAGGGTGGTCTGCACCCAATCGCGTGGGCGCATGCGAAATGCGGACAGTGTGTCGAGAGCATGCTGCGCCACGTCCCCAGGGTCGCCGACCGGACGACCTCTTGCTCGCTGTGAGATGCCGACAAGCCGAGCCCCGAGGCGAACGACCAGTCTTCGCGAATGCCGTCGGTGCAGAGCCGATACTCCAATAACCGTGACAGCCACTATCGCAGCACCGCCGAGTACGCCACCGAAGGTGGCTGCCGGATCGCCCGAGACGGTCGCTCCGATGGCGATGAGGAGGACCCACACCAGATTGGAGATCAATCCCGAGATCAGAAGCGCCCAGCCGGCTGGTGCCGGGTCGTCGGCCACCTGGCGAAACCGACTGAAGCTAAAGACGCTGCCTGCTCCCGGACCGACGAGCGGGAGCGAGACGGAGATCGCATTCCCGGCCAGGGCCGTGGCTGCCATCGAGGGGATCGATGCGTGAACGCCGGCCGCCCGTAGGACGATCCGCTGAGTCCGGGCGAAAGCCATCATCGAAAGCAACTCAAATGCCCCGGCAGCCAGCAGCCAGCCCCACTCGGCTCGCCGCACAACGCCGACCGATTGGCTCACGGTCGTACGCTCGAACCACCCAAACGTGACCAACGCCCCGAGGGCCAGAACTTCTGCGACGATTCGGAGCCATCGTCGACGACGCGGTCCCCTCGAGCGATTGCCCTTTGCCGATCCTTTCGGTTGGTCGGGCGGGGGACCCGAGTCACCCACGGCGAGGGTACCGCAGACAGACTCCAGATCCCGGCAAGGCATCTACAAGACTCGTAGTGCCATGGTCGAACAAATGAGTGGGCTGTCCCGGCATAGAGATGATTGAGATTCAGGCGATCGGGCTCAACCTAGGACAACCACGACAGCGAGGTCTCGACGAAGGCGGCGGGGGGGCGAGCCCCCGCAACATGGTCACGGCAACGACCCCCGGGAACCCATAGCCGCCGGCCGCAGGGCTGCGGCGAACCGGAGCCATCCCAAACCGTACGCTCACCGCCCGGGCGGGCGTCGGTCGAGCCCTGGTGAGGCCGTGGTCCACCGGGCGGGAGACGATCGACGACGGTCTGCCCCGATTCGCCGACGAGGTTCTCGAACCAGCCGCAGCATTACCGGTGGGCCCTAGATAGCTAGGCCGACTTCAGCAAGGGCGTGGTAGGCACAGTGTCCACGGCATCAGGGAAGGTTTCGACACGCGCCCAATCCGGCTGGAGCTCGCTCGCGATAGCGCTCAGCGATCGCTCAACCGAGCGCGCGTATCGATCGCTCCACGCCACCGGACGGAGGCGGACGGGACGGATGGCCATGGTCGTGATCGAGTCGGACCAGACCGACAGTTCGAACTCCACCCGGACAGGGCGCCCCTGGAGCCACAGGACCCCCGACGTCCGACGGAGTTGTGTTGGATCCGCCCCCTCTCCGTCGAATTCGGACCTGAGCCACAGATCGTGCCTCGACCGGACGAGATGCGAACGACGCCACAACTTCGGTTGTCGCTGGTGCCAAGCATCGATTGCTTCTGAAGCCGCCAATGGGCTCGAGGGCAGCCGGATCGAGATGTAAGTGGTTTGGGACACTGCTCCTCCTTACGCTGCCTCGGGAACCGTGAAGCCTTTCCTGATCACGGAGGGGTTCTGGCGTTGCCACCAAATTCGTGCTCGCCGACTCCTGGAACCACTCCACTGGAGCTATCTCGGGGTTGGATGTCGGCACGGTCTTGCACCGCCTGAATCTTTCTTCGGACCGTGCCGACTCAACGATTGTCCAGCTCGTCCCTTGTAGGAATGTTGCAACGGCCTTGCACGGGTCGGGCCCGACGGGCTCAGTGAGGCCTGAGCGGCGCCGACGGAAGGTGAGGATCGGGCCTGGCTCCGCCGGAGGAGGGATCGATGCGACCATCCGTACGGCACTCCGGCCGTCAGTTGATCGGCGACCGGTCCGGTCTCGATCCCGAGCACCCCGGTGGTCATCGGGGTGCCGGCCGCCCCATGGCGCCCAAGGCCAAGGTCAAGTCCGGCACGCTGACCCTGAGCTGAAAGAAGCCGGCCAATAGTCGGTCCCTCGCTGGGGTGTCCATTCGGGCTGTTCAAGCGGCCACCTCGAGTGGCGACACCGTCGACTGCGACCGACGCCCCCATCGCCGGTCTCGATTCAGACCACGGTGACGACGGCCAACAGGTCTTAGACCGCGTTGCTAGTGGCAGTCCCGGCAGAGGCCAAGGATGTCGAGGCGGTGACCGTGGGGCTGGAAACCCTCGACCTCGGCGAGCCGATCGACGGTCATTGCCACGCTGCGTTCGAAGGTCGGGGATGGGGTGACATCGATGACTCTGCCGCAGTGCGTGCACAAGAGGTGGTGGTGGTGCTCGGTGAACTCCTCGGCCAACTCGTAGCGGGCGAATTCGTCATTGGCTGCGACCCGCCGGACCACTCCGGCGACCTGGAGGTCGAGGAGGTGACGATAGGCGGAGCTGCGAGGAAGATCGGGTAGGCGATCAGCGATGTCCCCGATGCTGATGGGGTGTCCCTCATCAACGAGAAGGCCAATGATCGCCCGTCGGCCAGCCGTATACCGCTGATCGGCGCGACGAAGCCGGTCCTCGACAACGTCGTGCAGGTCACCGTCAGGAGCCGTCGCTGTCATCGCGTCCTTCCGTCTGAGGGACACAGGGTCGGTACGAGTACAGGAATCCCGGATCAACTTATGCGAGCCTAGCCGATCTTACTTGTGTTGAGACTCAGTCTGAGGATAGGTTTGGCGCATGCAGACGACCGAGACAACCAAAACCACGAGAATCAGGAGAAGTGGACGTACCCTTCGGGGCCGTTCAGGAGCGGTCGTCGCGACCGGCCTTGTGCTTGCCGGACTGGTGGCATCGGCGTGTGGATCCAGTGGCGCTTCTCCATCGAGTTCATCGAAGTCGGGCGTGATCAACGCCATCGGCGCCGAGAACGAGTACGCCAACGTCCTTTCCCAGATTGGCGGCAAGTACGTGCACGTCTCGTCGATCCTGAACAATCCCAACACCGACCCGCACACCTTCGAATCGAGCCCGAGCGTCGCTCAAGAAGTGAGCGCAGCCCAGCTGATCGTGCAGAATGGCGTGGGCTACGACACCTTCATGAACACCATCGAGTCGGCCTCGCCCAACTCGACCCGGAAAGTCATCGTGGCCCAAAACGTCCTGGGTCTCCCGACCGACACCTCCAACCCGCACCTGTGGTATGACCCGAAAACGATGCCCGCGGTAGCCACCGTCATGGCCAAGGATCTCTCCGAGCTGCAGCCCAGCCACGCCGCCTACTTCCAAGCGAACCTGACGACGTTCAACGCATCCTTGGCTCCGCTGCACACCGCTATCACCTCGTTCAAGGCTCAATTCCCCGGCACTCCCGTGGCCGTCACCGAACCGGTGGCCGACTACCTCCTTCAGGCCATGGGAATGAACATCCTCACGCCGTTCCGCTTCCAGGCTGACATCATGAACGGCGTGGACCCGAATCCCCAGGACGTCACATTGGAGAATGGCTTCTTCACCAAACATCAGGTCAAGTTCTTCGCCTACAACCAACAGGTCGTCGATGATCTCACCACCTCGATTCGTGAGACGGCCATCAAGGCGGGCGTGCCGGTGGTGGGTGTCTACGAGACCATGCCCACGCCGGGGTATAACTTCCAATCCTGGATGATGGCCGAGGTCAATGCCTTCCGGGCCGCCGTCACCAGTGGCACCTCCACCGAGCACTTATGAGCGGAGGAGGGGTTGGTGGTGGCGCTGAGGGTCCCCCGGTGCTCGAGGTGGACGGAGTCAGCGTTGCCCTGGGAGGCCGGCAGGTTCTCGACCAGGTCAGTTTTCATGTCAAGGCTGGCGAGTTCACCGGGCTGATCGGCTCCAACGGCGCCGGGAAGACCACGTTGTTGCGAGTCATCCTGGGACTCCAAGCACCGGAGACCGGTCGCGTCCTGTTGTCGGGTCGAGCGCGACGGAGCCGAGGGAGCTCGATCGGGTATGTGCCGCAGAAGGTGCTGCTCGACCCCGATGTGCCCATGCGAGCACGAGACCTGATTGCCCTCGGGCTCGACGGTCAGCGCTTTGGCATGCCCGTTCCGTCCCACAAGCGTCGGGCCGCGGTCGATGAGATGCTGGCCGCGGTCGACGCGGTGCCATTCGCCGATGCCCGGGTGGGGACGCTGTCGGGCGGTGAGCAGCAACGGGTCTTGATTGCCCATGCCCTGATCGCCCGGCCCAGGTTGCTCCTTCTCGACGAACCCCTGGCCAACCTCGACTTGCGCTCGGGACAGGAGATCGTCACCTTGTTGCACCGTATCGCCGTGGAGCAGCGGATCGCCGTGTTGCTCTCGGCCCACGAGATGAACCCCCTCCTGCCGGTCATGGACCGGGTCGTGTACCTGGCCGAGGGGAGGGCTGTTGCCGGGACCACTGACGAAGTGATCCGGGCCGACGTCCTGACCGCGCTCTACGGTCATCACGTCGACGTCCTCCACGTCCACGGGCGAGTGATCGTCGTCGCTTCGGGGCCGGACGACGCCGTCAACCTGAGCGGCTCTGCTGCTGATGCCGTCCACGAGTTCAAGGTGGATTGAGCGCGATGCATTGGGTTTTCGAGCCGGGCTTCTTCTCCAGCCAGCCTGTTCACGTGGCGCTGGTCATCGGTGGCGTCACCGCCGTTGTTTCCGCCGTGGTGGGGGTATTCACCGTCATGCGGGGACAGTCCTTCGCCGGCCATGCCCTGACTGACGTCGCCGCGGCCGGCGGATCAGCGGCGTTTTTGCACGGGCTGAGTCCTCTTGCCGGGTTCATTGGGGGAGGACTTGCCGGGGGCGGAGCCATGGAGGCGGTTGGCGTGCAGCGGGTACGAGGCCGTGACCTGGCCACCGGAATAGTCCTCGGCGCCGCCATCGGCTTGACCGCGCTCTTCTTGTTTCTGGATACCACTGCGGGGGCGACCACCGGCGCGACCCAGACGATCCTCTTCGGATCGATCTTCAGCATCGATCCCTCCACCGTCCCGATCGTCATCGGGCTCAGCGTCGTCGCCGTCGGCCTCATCGCCGCGCTCTACCGCCCCTTGTTGCTGGCGTCCACCAACGGGGACATGGCTGCGGCTCGCGGTGTCCCGGTCCGTCTGGTCGGCATCGGTTTCATGGTCGCCCTCGCCGTTGCCGTCGGCCTCTCGTCCCTCGCCATCGGGGCCATCCTTTCGACCACCTTGCTCATCGGTCCGGCCGCCACCGCCCTCCGGCTCACCAACCGGTTTGGCGCCGCCTTGGCAACCGCTGCTGTCATCGGTGTCGGCGCGACGTGGCTCGGCACTCTCCTGGCCTACGACAGCTATTACTGGGGTGCCGCCCACGCCGGTTTCCCGGTCAGCTCGGTCATCGTCTTGATCACCTTTGCCGCCTACCTCGTCTCCGGAGCACCAACGGTTCGGGCCCTCACCGGTCACCGAAGGGGACCACCTGCGGTCGTTTCGGTGGCCGAGCGATGAACCCGAACCCCACCCGGGCTGCCGCACCGACCGACCTCGGGCCGAGGAGGCGGGATGTTCTCTAGCTTCATGACCAACACCTGGATCGTGGCCACGGTGATCGCAGTGTTGGCCGGGGTCGTCGGATTCTTCGTTGTGCTCCGAGGCTCGGCGTTTCCGGCGCACGCCATCCCCAATAGCGCCTTCGCCGGGGCCGCCGCCGCCAATATCTTCGGCTTCAGCGCACTCCTCGGACTGGCCGGGGCCGCCGGAATCGCCGCCTTCGGCATTGCCACCCTTGGCCGGCGTGGCCGCCACGACGTCGTCACCGCATTCGTGCTGGTCCTCGGGCTCGCCATCGGGGCGATCTTCCTCACCCGCTCGGAGGAGTACGAACCCCAGCTCTACTCGTTGCTCTTCGGGGAGGTCCTCGGTGTGTCCACGACCGAGCTGCTGCCGGTGGCGCTACTGGCCATCGCCTGCATCGCCGCCATCGTCCTCCTGTATCGCCCCCTGCTGCTTTCGTCCGTCGTGCCCGAAGTCGCCGAGTCCAAGGGCGTCTCGAGCTACGGCGTGGAACTGGCCTTCCTGCTCGTCCTCGCGGCGGCCACCGCGCTGACCGTGCCGGTCGTGGGGGCGCTGCTGATCTTCTCCCTGATGATCGGCCCCCCCGCCGCGGCCCGCTCCTTCACTGTGCGGCCCCCGCTCGCCATTCTTCTTTCGGTCATCATCGCCCTGGTCACCGTGTGGGCGGCGATCGCCAGCTCCTATGCGTCGAATTGGCCGGTCGGGTTCTTCGTTGGAGTCTTCAGCGCCTTCGCCTACACCATCGGGCGGCTCTGGGCCCGGTGGCGACGATCACGGACCATTCGGAGCCGAGTGAGCGGTGGACATCCGCCCGGGGCTGACCCGCACAGCCCGCTGGTGGCTGACCCGTCGGTGCTGGTCTGAGGATCCCCGTCGCTCAGGAATCCTGATCGCCTCGGTAGCTCACCGACACGGGACAACCCTGCTCGCCGCCGATGCTGATTTGATCCGGGTTGCCACCATCGCCGGCATCGGTCTGGACGGCGCGTCTGCTGGGTGCTGATAGCGCCTCGCCGCCAAGCGGGGGTCGCCAGGTCGCGACCTCGGCGCAACTGAAGCTGAGCCACCGGTACTGGCGCTCACCTCGATCGGGCAATCTTCAACTCAATCGGGCGATCTCCACGCCGATCGTGCAGGAGCTAGCGGATCCTTATCGGAACACCACGTCCAACTTTCGCGGCCCCCTGACCTGTCCACCGGCCCACAGGACCTCGGCACCCTCGGCCAGATGGAAGACAGGCACGCGCGCCAGCCATTCCTCGAGAGCGACCCGGAGCTCCATCCTGGCCAGGTTCGATCCGGCACAGCGATGGATTCCTGTGCCGAATGCCACGTGCCGGTTCTGCTGGCGATCGAGGAGAACCTCGTCTGCTCGTTCGAAAGCGGCCGGGTCTCGGTTGGCCGCCGGAAAGTTCAACAGGAGTTTGTCGCCTTGTTTCATGGGGCATCCGTCGAATTCGACGTCCTCAGTGACCAGGCGTGCCATCGTCACCGGCGAATAGGCCCGGAGAAGTTCTTCGACGGCTGTGTCCATGAGGGCCGGATTGGCCACCAGCCGCTCACGATCTTCATCGTTTGTCGCCAGATGCCAAAGTGACGAGCCGATCGCACTCCAGGTCGTGTCGATACCGGCGATCATCGTCAGCATCGCCATACCCAGAATGACCATGTCATCGACCGAACCTCCGTCGACCTCGGTATGCAGGAGGTAGGTCAGAAGGTCGTCGCCGTCGGTGTCGCGACGTTCATTGATCCGGTCCCACAGGTAGTACCCGATGCCGAACATCCCGCGCTCGACACGTTCAGGGTCGTCGGCGAACTCCAAGGCGTCGCGGACCCAGCCGGTGAAGGTGTCGGCAAGCTCCACGGGGATGCCGAGGATCGTGCCGATCACCCGTACCGGGATCTGTTGGGCATAGCCGGCGGCGGCGTCGGCCTGTCCGGCCGACAGGAGAGCGTCGATCAGAGATCCACATAACTCTCTGGTCATCGGCTCGTACGATTTCACCCGCTCGTGCGAGAACCAGGGAAGCAACAGCCGGCGTGTCCACGTGTGCAGGGGTGGGTCGGAGGTGATCGGAGGCAGGCCGTAGGTGAGAATTGGGGTTTCCGGCTCGTCCAGTACATCGATGACACTGGTGTTGGCCGAGCTGAAATGCTTGATGTCCTTGGCCATTTCCGTGACGTCCGCATACGTCGTCGGGAGCCAGGCCCGCCCCCGACGGTCGGTCCGCGCGATGGGGCACTTCTGGCGCAGCTCGTCCCAGCGCGGGAAGGGATCAAGCACATAGGACTCATCGAGGACGTCGAAATCCGACGTCCAATCACTCACGGGCTCGGTTCGTGCCATCTGCCGTCTCCAACAGCCAGGTCGGGATGACCTGTTCCTACCAGTATGTCCAGTCACCGGAGCTTCCGCACAGGTCGGCGCCAACCGGGCGCCCACCAGATTTCGCCGGACGCGGGACTAGCTTGACGCCATGGCCTCCTCCGCCGAAGTGCACGCGACGCTCGACCACCCGGTCATCGACAGCGACGGGCATATGGCGGAACATCTGCCAACGCTGGTGCCGTATCTGGAGCAGGAGGGTCTTTCGCTCGAGGACCCGGGCCTCAAGCGATTGGTCCCGCCCTACGGGGGCACCGAGGTCCCGTGGCACGACCAGACGCCCGAGGAGCGCATGGCCACCCGGACGCCGCGAGGCCCATGGTGGGGCGCCCCGGCCCGGCAGACGATCGACCTGGCCACCGCTCTTTTCCCTGCGCTCCTGCACGAACGCCTCGACGAGATCGGCATCGACTTCGGTGTGGTCTACCCGAGCCTGGGCCTGGTCTTCCTCCACCTTGCCGACGACCAATTCCGGCGAGGGGCGTGTCGGGCCTTCAACCGATGCAACGCCGAGACGTTCGCGCCGCTGGCCGACCGGCTCACCCCGGTGGCGGCCATCCCGATGCACACGCCGGAGGAGGCGGTGGCCGAGTTGGATTATGCGGTCGGTCATCTCGGGCTCAAAGCCGTGGTGTGCGCCGGCTACGTCCAGCGCCCGTTCGCAGCGCTGTCCAATGCGGACCCCGAGGTCTCCCGGTACGCGTTCTGGCTCGACCAGTTCGGCCTCGACTCGGCGTACGACTACGACCCGGTCTGGGCCCGGGCCCAGGAGCTCGGGGTCTCCGTCGCCTTCCACTCCGGCTTCATCGGGATGACCCCCTACCGGTCCCCCACCAGCTACATGGCCAACCACCTGTCGATGCTGGCCGCGGGCCAGCAGTCCCTGGCCAAGTCGCTCTTCCTCGGCGGGGTGACCAATCGTTTCCCGGCCATGAACTTCGCCTTCCTCGAGGGCGGGGTCGCCTGGGCCGCGGCCCTCTACTGCGACATCGTCGGCCATTGGGGGAAGCGCAATCTGACCGCACTGCGCGCCCATCTGGACCCGGCGCTGATCGACCGGGACCTCATCGTCGAGATGATCGGCCGGTTCGCCCCCGACGCCCGCCGTCTGCCGGCCGAGGTGACCCGTCGCCCCGCCGAGCCCGAGGACATGCTCGATGAATGGGCAGCCTGCGGCATCGAGCGGGCCGAAGACATCCGGAGTCTCTTTGCCGAGCGGTTCTGGTTCGGCTGCGAGGCCGACGACCCGATGACATCGCTGGCCTTTAACAAGGCGGTCAACCCGTTCGGCTCGGAGTTGCAGGTGATGCTGGGATCCGACATCGCCCACTGGGACCTGCCCGACGTGACCGAGGTGCTGGAGGAGGCCCACGAGATGGTCGACAACGGCTGGATCGACAAGGCGGCCTTCCGGGACTTCGTGTTCACCAACCCGGCCCGGTTCTACACCGGCACCAACCCGAGCTTTTTCGAGGGAACCGTTGTCGAGTCGGCGGTCGACTCCCTCCTGGCCGGAGGCTGACGTGCACGACCTGGTGATCCGCGGTGGGCACGTCGCCGACGGGAGTGGGCGGCCGACGACGGTGGCGGACGTGGCCGTCGCCGACGGGCTGATCACCGCCATCGGGAGCGTTTCCGAGTCCGGGGCCCGGGAGATCGACGCCATCGGCAAGGTGGTGTGCCCCGGGTTCGTCGACATCCACACCCACTACGACGCCCAGCTCCTGTGGGATGCCACGGCCAGCCCTTCGGTCCAGCACGGGGTCACCTCGGTGATCGGGGGGAACTGCGGGTTCTCCATCGCCCCGCTGGGACCCGGTGACGACGAGTACATCCAAGCCATGATGGCGGTGGTCGAGGGGATCCCACGAGAGGCCCTCGCCGGCGGTGGACCCTGGTCGTGGCGGACGTTTGCCCAGTACCTCGACCAGCTCGACGGCGGACTGTCGGTCAACGCCGGATTCCTGGTCGGCCACTCGACCGTGCGCCGGGTGGTGATGGGGGACCGCGCCTCCTGGGACGAGGCCACGCCGAACCAGATCGGGTCCATGGTCCGCCTGGTGGAGGAGTCGCTGGAGGGCGGTGCCCTCGGTTTCTCGTCGTCGCTGGGCGAGGGGCACCTGGACGGGGACCACCGGCCGGTCCCCTCCAGCAGCGCCTCTTTTCCCGAGTTCGTGGCCCTGGCTGGGGCCCTGCGCGGCCACGACGGGACCACCCTCGAGTTCATACCGACCATCGGACCGATTCCCGAGGACCGGATCCAGTTGATGGCCGACATGTCCCTGGCCGCGGACCGGCCGCTCAACTGGAACCTGCTCGGCAGCCTGGCCAGCGAGGAGATCTGGGAGCAGCAGCTACGGGCGTCCGATGTGGCCGCGGCGCGCGGCGCCTACGTGGTGGCGCTGGCCCTGCCCGACATGATGCGGATGCGGTCGAACACCCTCCTGCCCGGCCTACCCGGCTGGCGGGAGGTGGTGACCCGGGATGCCGACGGCCGTCGGGCCGCGGCGAGCGATCCGGACATGCGGGCCACCCTGCGGGCGGGCGCCGAGAAGGTGGCGGGGGCGGCCATCGGCGTGCTCACTGACTTCTCGTTGATGGAGGTGGCCGATCCTGACTCCGCGTGGGTGGGGCGGTCCCTGGGCGACATCGCTCGGTCCCGGGGAACCGACGTGATCGACGTGCTGATCGAGGTCGTCTTGCCCGACGACCTGACCCTCTACGTGGTGCTGCCCTCGCTGACGCCCAGCCTGGGCCGAACCGACGAGGGATGGGCGGCCCGGGTGGCGGTGTGGAAGGACCCCCGGGTGGTGCTCGGGGGCTCGGACGCCGGTGCCCACCTGGACCTGATGTGCCACGCCAACTACCCCACCCGGGTGCTCGGCGAGGTGGTGCGGGAACGGGGGCTGCTGACCGTCGAGGAGGCGGTCGAGATGATGACCGATCGACCGGCCCGTCTCTACGGCCTGCGTCACCGGGGCCGGATCGAGCCGGGTTGGCACGCCGATCTGGTGGTGTTCGACCCGGCCACCGTGGCCAGCGAGCCGGCAGAACTGGTGACGGACCTGCCGGGCGGGGGCGGGCGCCTGGTGGCGGGGTCGGTGGGCATGGACCACGTACTGGTGGCCGGCATCGGGGTGGCGGAGAACGGCACGGTCACCAGGGCGCGACCGGGTCGGGTCCTGCGGTCGGGCCGCGACAGCGAGACGGTGTCGCTGACGAGCGTCAGGCGGTCGCCGCCCCGTCGATGACCAGGGTGGTCCCGCTGACGGTACGGGCGTCGTCCGAGGCCAGGTAGGCGACGGCGGCAGCCACCTCGCCGGGCTCGATGACCCGGCCCATCGGTGAGGCGGCTCGGGCGAACAGCGACAGGTCGGCGCCCTCGGGGATCTGGAAGTTCCGCAGGAATGGGGTGTCGACCGACGCCGGGCAGACGGCGTTGACCCGCACCCCGGCCTTGGCCAGCTCGATGGCCATCGACTTGGTGAGCATGATGACGCCGCCCTTGGAGGCGCAGTAGGCGGCGTTGTACGGGGTGGCCCGCAGGCCGGCCACCGACCCCATGTTGACGATGCACCCGGTCGACTCGACCAGGGCCGGGACCGCGGCCTGGGACAAGAGGAAGGTGCCGGTGAGGTTGACCTCGATGACCCGGCGCCAGTCCTCGGGGGTGACGTCTGTGACGGCCGCCGCCGAACCGATGCCGGCCACGTTGACCAGGAGGTCGAGGCGGCCGAAGACGTCCACGCAGTGGGCGACGGCCGCGGCGCAGGCCTCGGCGTCGGTGACGTCGCAGTGGACTCCTCCGTCGAGGTCGGCGATGTCGGCGCGGACCACGGTGGCACCGTCCTCGACGAGGCGATCGGCCACGGCCGCACCGATACCGCTCGCTGCCCCCGATACCAGCGCCACCCGTTCCGCGAACCGACCCATGTCGGAAACGTAACCGCTCCGGTCGGCACCGGTACTGTGGCCGGCCATGGGAGCACTGGAGGGGAAGGTCGCGCTGGTCACCGGGGCGGCCATGGGGATCGGCCGCGCCGCAGCGCAGGTCTTCGCCCGCGAGGGGGCGGCTGTGGTGGTCGCCGACGTGGAGGTGGACGGGGGACGCGAGACGGTGACGCTGGTCGAGGAAGCCGGGGGCCGGGCCGCCTTCATCCGCACCGACGTGAGCGTCCCGTCCGAGGTCGAGGCCATGGTGGCGTTCGCCGTGGACACCTTCGGCGGCCTCGACTACGCCCACAACAACGCCGGCATCGCCGCGCCCATGGCACCGCTGGCCGACTACCCGGACGACGGCTGGGCCAGGACCCTCGATGTCATGCTCAACGGGGTCTACTACTGCATGAAGGCCGAAATCCCCCTCATGCTCGAGCGGGGCGGTGGGGCCATCGTCAACACCGCCTCGGGGGTGGGACTCGTGGCCTACCGGCACCAGGCCGCCTACACCGCCTCCAAGCACGGCGTCATCGGACTGACCAAGGTGGCCGCCCTCGACTACGGGGCCCAGGGGATCCGGGTCAACGCCGTCTGCCCGGGCACGGCCCGGACGCCGATGGTCGACGAGGCCATTCGCCGTCAGCCCTCGCTCGACGACCATCTGCGGGCGCTGCACCCCATCGGCCGGATCGGCGAGGCCTCGGAGATCGCTGAGGCCGCGGTCTGGCTGTGCACACCGGCGGCGTCGTTCGTGCTCGGGGTGGCCCTGCCCGTCGACGGGGGCTATGTGGTCCCGTGAGGACGACCCCGACCTCGGCCACTTTGCGGCGGCTGGCCGGCCAGGGCCATCTGGTCGGTGAGGAGTGGCAGCCGAGCGCGGCCGGGGGCGTCTACCGGCATCGGTACGCGGCAACCGGAGTGGTGCAGGCCGAGGTCGGGCTGGCCGGAGGGGCTGACGTCGACCGGGCGGTGGCCGCCGCCCGTGCCGCTCAACCGGGGTGGGTGGGACTCGGGCCCGATGGTCGGTCACAAGTCCTGGGCGCCCTGGCCGACCTCCTCGACGCCCACCGGGAGGAGGCGTCGGAGTTGGCCGCCCTCGACAACGGCACCCCGGTGTCGGTCCTGCGACCGGGTCGCTACACGGCGGCGTGGGTCCGCTACTACGCCGAGCTGGCGCCTACCGTCACCGACGTGGAGCTGTCGGTGTCCCGAGGGACGGGCGCGGTGCGCCTCGTGCCCTACGGCGTCGTCGGGGTGGTCCCCCCGTGGAACGGGTCGATGATGGGCATGGGGCAGAAGTGCGGACCGGCGCTGGCCGCCGGCAACACGGTTGTCGTCAAGCCACCCGAACTGGCCCCCTTCGGGATGCTCCGATTCGGCGAGCTCGCCCTCGAGGCCGGCCTCCCCCCGGGCGTGGTCAACATGGTCGTCGGCGGGGCCACGGCCGGAACGGCACTCGCCGGCCACCCCGACATCGACAAACTCACCTTCACCGGAGGAGCCGGCACGGCGCGGGTGGTGATGGCGGCGGCGGCGACAAACCTGACACCGCTCGCTCTCGAGCTGGGCGGCAAGTCCCCCAACATCGTCTTCGCCGACGCCGATCTCGACGTCGCCGCCACGGTGGCCGCCCTGACTGGCACGGCACTGCTGTCCGGCCAAGGGTGTGCGCTCCCCACCCGCACCTACGTGCACGAGACGGTCTACGACGAGCTGGTGGAACGGGTCCTGACCACCCTGGCCACCATGCCGGTGGGCGACCCTCTCGACCCGGCCACGTTGGTGGGTCCGGTGGTCACCGAGCCGGCCATGGAGCGAATCCTCGATGTGATCGATCGGGCCGGGGCTGACGGGGCCACACTGCTGACCGGCGGCCGGCGACTGGATGGCGACCTGGCCGATGGATGGTTCGTCGCCCCGACCGTCTTCGGCGACGTCGACCACGACAGCGAGTTGGCCCGCAACGAGGTCTTCGGCCCGGTGCAGGCCATCCTCCGGTTCTCGACCGACGACGAGGTGATGGCCAAGGCCAACGACAGCCCCTACGGGCTGGCCGCCTACGTGCACACCACCGACCCCGACCGCCTGGCCCGGTTCGTCGACGGGCTGCAGGCGGGGGTGATCATGACCAACGGCCTGGGGGACCTGTCGCCAGCCACGCCGTTCGGCGGCGTCGGACAGAGCGGCTTCGGGCGCGAAGGCGGTTGGGCCGGCTACCAGGAGATGGTCCAGCACACCACCGTGTTGGGCGTCCCGCCCCGGACGGCGACGCCGGGAGGAGCACGGTGACCACGGAAAGCTCACGACCGGTGGCGTTGGTCACCGGAGCCAGCCGGGGCATCGGCAAGGCCATCGCCCGTCACCTGTCCCGGGTGGGCTACGACCTGGCCATCGCCGCCCGGACCCGGCACGAGGGCGAGGAACGTGAGCACTCCTCGACGGTGACCGCTTCCAACACCCGGCCGTTGCCGGGCTCGCTCGACTCGACGGCGTCCGAGGTCGAGGCCGAGGGCGGCCGGGCCTTGTCCGTCTACTTGGACCTGCTCGACCGAACGTCGCTCGGCATGGCCGTGACCAGGGTGCTCGAGCGGTGGGGCCGGATCGACGTCCTGGTCAACAACGGGCGCTACGTGGGCCCCGGACACATGGACCAGCTCCTCGACACTCCGGTGGAGCTGATCGACCGCCACCTCGAGGCCAACGTGATGGCTCCGGTGATCCTGACCAAGCTGGTCCTTCCTCAGATGATCGATCGGGGCCACGGCATCGTCATCAATCTGGCGTCCAGCTCGGGCACCATGGACCCGCCCCGGGCGGCGGGCAACGGTGGCTGGGGACTCGGCTACGGGATGTCCAAGGGGGCGCTGCACCGGCTGGCGGGCATGCTGGCCGTCGAACTGGGCGACAAAGGTGTCCTGGCCTTCAACCTGAGCCCGGGGTTCGTGGCCACCGAGCGCATCGCCATCGACATGGCCGAGTTCGGATTCGACGCCTCGTCCGGCGCGCCTCCCGACGTGGTGGGAGCTGTGGCCGCCTGGCTGGTGACCAGTCCCGAGGCCGCCGAGCGGAACGGCCAGTGGATCGAGGCTCAAGAGGTGTGCGCCGAACTCGGGCTGCTGCCCGGGTGGCCCGTTGCCGGCGACTGAGCACCACGGCCACGCCTGATGGACGATCCTGGCAGGATGACCCGATGGCCAGCGAGTATCCCGTCCCGACGACCGAGGAGCTCGACGCCCTGTTCGAGGAGCTCAGCAACTGGACGCGGTGGGGGCCAGACGACGAGCGGGGGACCCTCCACTTCCTGACCGACGAACGGCGGGCGGCGGCGGCCGCCCTCGTGGTGGCGGGCCAGTCGATCAGCCTCGCCCATGACCTGGCCACCGAGCCGATGCCCGAGCATCCCCAACCGGTTCAGCACCACATGCTGGCCTCGGGGGACGCCCGGGATGCGAACGGGATCACCGGCTACGAAGCGGCTCGGGATCACTTGGCCCTCGACATCCACGGGCTGTGGACCACCCACGTCGACGCCCTCTCCCACATGTTCGTCCGGGGCCGCATGTACGGCGGGCGGCCGGCCAGCGACGTGCGTAGCGACGGTGCCCGGGCCAACACCATCCTGTCCATGGCCGACGGGGTGATCGGCCGGGGAGTGCTCCTCGACGTCCCCCGGGCGCTCGGCGTGGCCTTCCTCGACGGCGCCGAGGTGGTCACGGTGGCCGACCTCGAGGCGACCGAGGCCCACCAGGATGTACGGGTCGGTCCGGGCGACGTCGTGCTGGTGGCGTGGGGACGGGAGGCGAGACGGGAGTCGAAGCGCGGCTTCGACGGGTTTTCGGGGCTTCACCCCGAGTGCCTCCGGTGGTTGGCCGAGCGGGAGGTGGCCGTACTCGGCAGCGACGGGATTTCGGACCCGATGCCCTTCATCGGCACACCCGACTGGCCGTTCCCCGTCCACCAGATCGGGATCGTGGCCATGGGCCTTCCCCTCATCGACAACGTCCGGTTGGCGCTGCTCGGGGAGCGGTGCGCCGAGCTGGGCCGGTGGGAGTTCCTGTTCACCATGGTGCCGCTCCGGATCCCCAAGGGCACCGGCTGCCCGGTCAACCCGGTTGCCGTCCTGTGAGCGCATCCACGGTGCCGGGTCCGGGAGCGAGCGACCACGAGGAGCTGCGGTCCCTCCTCCAGCGCTACGCCCGGGCGGCCGACGAACGGGACGTCGACGCGCTGGCCGCGCTGTTCCATCCGGAGGCCGAGGTGACCGGGGCCCGTGGCACCCAGGGCATCGACGAGTGGCTCGACACCATGCGGGCGCCGCGCAGCTTCCCCACCAGCATGCACGTGTTGGGCGACCCGTTGATCACCCTGGAGGCGGGCACCGGCCGGGCCACCCTTGACACGTACGCCGTCATCTACCAGTTGAGCGACCCGAGCTCCGACGGGGGCGACCTCACCCTGGGCATCCGTTATCTCGACGACGTCGAGCGGCTCTCGGGTGGTTGGGTCATCCGCCGACGGACGGCCCGGACACTCTGGATGCGATAGGCGTCGACGGAGCACCTCGGTCGGAGGCCGCCCCTCAGGCGAGAGTGCGGCGGAGGAGCCGACCGGGGGTGGCGCCGGTGGGTTCGCCCCGGTCGATCGTCACCTCACCGCCGACCACGGTGGCCAGGAAGCCGACTGACCGCTGCTCGAGCCGACGGCCGCCGGCGGGTAGGTCATCCACCAGAGAGGGCACCGACGGGGCGACAGTGTCCGGGTCGAAGACGTTGAGGTCGGCGGCCATGCCCGGGCGCAGCAGTCCCCGGTCGGACATCCCCCAGGCCAGGGCCGGGGCCAGGGTGATCATGCGCACGGCCTCCTCCAGGGTGAACTCCTGGCGGTCCCGTACCCAGTGGCCGAGCAGGTGGGTGTGGATCGACGAGTCGGCGATCTGGCTGAGGTGTGCTCCCGAATCGGAAAAGGTCATGACCGTGCGCGGGTGGCGCATCGCCCGGAGCAGCACCGCCTCGTCCTGGGGGTAGAGGCTGGGTTGGATGAAGAGCTGGTCACCGCCGGACCCGACGCACAGGTCGATCATGGCCTCGGCCGGGTGGACGCCCCGGTCCGTAGCCACGTCGGCGACCGACGGGTTGGGAGGGAGGCCGTGCTCGTAGACGCGGATGCCGTCGAAGTCCGGTGGGCGGGCTTGGGCGCCCACCCCGGTGTAGGCGGTGTAGTCGGCATGGACGGCCGCGTCCACGTAGGGCCGTCGCCGGTCCGGGTGGCCCAAGATCCGCAGTTGTTCGGAGGTCGGCAGGGCGCGTAGGTCCGACCACGCCGGAAGAAGGTCGAAGGGCAGCCGGGTCTTGAGGGACAGCAACACCGAAATGCCCCGGCAGTGGGTCTGGGCCAGCACCCGGGCACCCCGGGCGGCGGCGTCGTCGAGGAAGTCGATCAGATAGCCGGCCCCTCGGGTGGCGACCAGGCCGAAGGTCATGGGCACGCCAGTGGTGGCGGCCAGTGCGGCCATCCGGTCGAGAGCGTTGGCCCGGACCTCGGGGTCGGGTGCGGACATCGCTGCGTCGGCTCCTTCGAAGATCCCGACGCCGAGCCCGCCCATCACGCCGACCAGCGTGGCCACCTCGGCCCACGACGCCAGCCGAGAGGCCACCGGTCGGCCGTCGGACGTCTCGTGGTGCTTGGTGCGCGACGTCGAGAAACCGATGGCCCCGGCGCGCAGGGCGTCGGCCAACTGGCCGCACATCAGGGCCAGGTCGTCCTCGGTGGCCTCCTCTTCGAAGGCCCGCTCGCCCATGGCCCACGTCCGCAGGGCCGAGTGCCCGATGTTGGCGGCGAAGTTGATGCCCTTGGCCAGCCGGTCGACGGCATCGAGGTACTCGGGGAACGACTCGAAGCTCCAGTCGATCCCGACAGCGAGGGCGGCCGGGTCGATGTCCTCGGCCCGCTCGAGGTTGCGCACCACCAACTCGCGGTGGTCGGGGCGAACCGGTGCCAGGGTGAAACCGCAGTTGCCCATGACCGCTGACGTCACGCCGTGCCAGCACGAATTCGATCCGGTGGCGTCCCAGAACACCTGGGCGTCCATGTGGGTGTGCCCGTCGATGAACCCGGGGGTGACGACATGATCCTCGGCGTCGATCTCCCGGAGCCCCCGCTCCCCGATCCGGCCCACGGCGACAATGCGATCATCGTCCACGGCCACGTCGGCGCGGTAGGAGCCGAAGCCTGATCCGTCAACCACGGTGCCGTTTCGGATGACGAGATCGTGGGCCATGCGACCATCTTTGCGCACGGGCGGCGGCAGGGTCAGGGCTGACTCGACCTCACACGTGCACGATCGGACGCATGTGAGCTTCGGAGGCTGAATTCGGAAGTGACTTCGGGTTCATGGCTGTCTCCTCGTTGGGACCGGATGTCTCGGTAGGAACAGGTCTCGACGAACAACAACGAGTACAGCGACGTCGTTCGGCGGTGGTGGACGAAACGCCGATCGAGGTGGGGGTCGACCGAGATGGACCATGAAGTATCGGCCCCAGCGCTCTCGCCCGGGAGCGCTGCGCGAACTCCAACGCCGGGCGGCGTGCCATGGCACGAGAAGGTCCGCTCGGATCAGGCGACTACCGGGGCTGACCAGGCGCTTGACCAGTGACGTGGTAATCCCGAACGGCGGGTTCGACGCCACTTTGAAGGGACGACGCGGGAGACGGAGGTCGGCCGCGTCGGCGCGAACAACCGTCACATCGCATTGATCGAATTGATTCCTCAGGTGCGCGGCGCGCTGTGAATGCAGCTCAATCGCGATGACGTGTGCACCTGCCGCGACGAGCGCACGGGTTATTGATCCAGTTCCCGCACCGACGTCGAGAACAAGGTCACCGGGAAGAACGCCAGCGTCTGCGACGAAGCGGCGCGCCCAACGACTATCGAGTTGGTGCCACCCCCACCGTGGCCCGCGGTTCGCGGACACGGAGGACCATCACCATGCAGCAAGACATGCGCCCGATTGTAACATTTCCGGAGAGCTGTCGCCCTTCGCCGGGTCGGAGTTTCGCCGCCAACGAAGCAATCGTTGACCGTCACGGCACCAGGACGTCCCCTGCGTCTTCGAGTTCTGCAATCAGCTGGAGCGCTCGCGTCCGCGTCATCAGCGGGTGTAGCTGAGGTCCGGTCGATAGGAGCCTGCTACTCAGGTCGTTGTGCGGAGACTCCGAGCAATGCCTTCGACGTCGATGGACGTGCCGGCTATCTCCCACACCAGGTCGAAAGCCTCGTCATCCTCGAGGACCGGGGCCGAGCCGTTGATATCGAGGAAGACAGCTGTGGCAAGCCAGGCGAGCCGCTTGTTTCCATCGACGAGTGCATGGTTGTTCGCGAGCGAGTGGAGGAGAGCGGCTGCCTTGAGGGTAATCGTTGGGTAGAGGTCCTCTCCGAATGCACTTGAGCGTGGTCTGGCCGCAGCGGAGTCGAGCAGGCCGAGATCACGAACAGGCCCGACCCCAAGTGTCCTGACGAGGCCCAGTAGGTCGTCGAGGTCCAGATACTCGACGTCCTTCATTCAGTGCCGAGTCGCTCGAGCACGTCGCCCCAGCGCTCGATCATAAGACGCGTTGATCTCTCGACACGACCGCGATGGCCGGCACGCTCGTAACGTTCGAGAACGGCTCGACGGATGATCTCCTGTCGCGAGGCACCTTCCTGTTCAGCAAGCGCCGTCAGTGCTTCTTCGAGCTGTTCATCCGTCCTGAGGGTGAGGGCCATACCCCCATGATACCAGTGTGATACCGCATGAGAATCGAACCTGCGCCCCAAGTTTCCGTTTTGGCGACGGCACCTGTTGATCGCTTCCGCCTTGTCGAGTTCGGCGCGGTTCCGTCACGTCACAACGGCCAACTATCTTGCGCCCACTGTGCAATCGCAGGGCGAGATCCTGCCCGAATCTGGCCCCAGCTTCGAAGGGATCGATCGCCGCCCATGCAGAGTCGCGATGTCGACAACCGCGAGTCACCACAGGCGAGCCGCAGTGCCGTCCTCTTTGGTGATTACGCCAGCGACTGGCTCGGGGTTCGGGTCGATCTGGCTGAGCGCACCCTCGAGCTCTATCGATGGCTCCTCAAGCGTCATGTGGGCCCGACCTTCAACGACCGCCCGCTGACGTCAATCACACCTCCCGACGTTCGCCTGTGGCACGCGAGCCTTGCCACGATCCATGCGACAACAGCAGCCAAGGCCTATCGCCTCCTGTCTTGCATCATGAAAACCGCGGTTTCGGATGAGCTTGTCGCTCGCAACCCATGTCAGGTACGAGGAGCTGCGACGGAGCACGCACCCGAGCGACCGATAGCCAGCATGGCCGAAGTGGACGCACTGGCCGCGGCCATGCCGGCAAACCTCCGGGTGGCCGTACTGCTCGCCGCCTGGTGCCAACTACGGCGAGGGGAGGTTCGTGGGCTCCGACGATGTGACGTCGACGTCGAAAAGGGCACCCTGACAGTGAGCGTCACCCGGACGGTATCGATGTCAGGTCGGACCATCATCAAAGAACCGAAGACACGAGCTGGACGACGAACGGTTGCTATCCCGCCTCACACCCTCGGCCAGTTGATCGTTCACCTCGAGTCACATGTCGGAGAGGATCCGGACTCACTTCTGGTGCCGGCGTCGAACAGGGCGTTGAGCGCTGCGTGGTCAAGTGCTCGCACCGCGATGCGGCGAGAGGATCTGAGGTTCCACGACCTCCGGCACTCGGGGCTGACTTGGTCGGCGGCCACCGGCGCGAGCATCGCGGAACTCATGCGTCGAGCCGGGCATGCATCCCAGGCTGCCGCGATCAGATACCAGCACGCGACGGATGATCGCGATCGAGTCCTCGCTCAAGCTCTGGCCACTTTGGCTGGTCGCACTGCGACCGCGAACAAGTAGGACCGTGAAAAGCTTCCAGATTGCGCGCCATGGATGCACTCTTTACCGGTGTGTCCATGTGCTCCTGGCTGTGATGTACTGAGTCATGTTCTACGTTCTCATATTCGGAATTTTGGCCGTCGTCCTGGTCGTTGGAGGAATCGCCGGCATGTCGCGCCGCCGGAAGAATCTCGAACACGAACAGCCTCATCACGTCGCAACCAGCTCGACGCGTCGGAACCGCAACAAACAGCGTGCACAATCGCGCCACGATCGACGGAAACGGCACTGAATTCGACAAAGCCCGGAGCTGGGTCAACACACAACCGGTACCTCAGCCTGTGTAGCTGAGGACAGCAGCGTGATCGATGGGGCGGGGTGGGTGTTGAATTCGGCAATAGGCTTCGATGGCTGGGTTGCGACTCTCGCGCCTAGGAGTGACGAAGTAGCCCGAGCTACCGGCTGATCGAATTGGTGGCTCGGCGCAGCGGAGCCCTGGGCTGGAGCGTGGGCCGAATCGGAGTAATCCCGACTGGGGAAAGGGAGGGCAGATGGCAAAGGACGATGCAAAGCACGCGAAGGAAGGCGCGAAGGAAGGCGCGAAGGAAGGCGCGAAGGAAGGCGCGAAGGAAGGTATGAGCGGCCTCGGCAACGAATCGCTCGGCTTGCGGTGGCTCGACGACGTAGTGGCCCATGACTTCGTCGCCGCCCTGGCGTATTTGTCATTGAAGTTCGATGAGAAACAGGCGGCGGATGCCGTCGGACATCTCCGCAAGGCCGAGGTCACCCGCCGCCGGGCCAACGACATCTTGCGTGCTTGCAGCCTTACGGCGCTGCCTCTGGACGACCCCGGCGTGCGCCGTGACCTGCTCAATGCCGTCTCTGGCAAACGGCTAAGTCCCGTGCTCGTGATCTCCACCGTCGACGGTGGAGATATCGCCGACGGGTACCACCGTGTCTCACTGGCCTACCACCTCGACCCCTTCGGTGACGTTCCCTTGCGAATCGGCGTCGCTCCTGCTTGATCCTGAGAATGCCCCTTCAGATCCGATCCAGCTAACACGATGGGGATAGTCACGCAGTGGCTCGCTGCCGGCGAGCGCTCAACCTTACGAAGGTCAACGCGCCCAAGAGGAGGGCAGACGCCCGTCACCCTTAGTAGTTGGGCAAGTTGCACGAGCGACTCCTCAGGTTTAATGGCTAGTGGCCATGGGCAAGACGCAGTGCCCACTGGCGATGTTCCACTTGGCACGTCTTCCCCAATGGTCCACTCTGAGCCACACAACTTTTACCAAGAGTTCAGCTATTGAACAGACCTGTGGCTCGTCCCGGCACTAGACACGGTCAGGTAAACGATCGCTCACCTCTGGTTGGCCAGAGAGCAGGGAGGTTGTGGTGCGAGTGCTCGTGACGAATGACGATGGGATCGACAGTCCTGGACTGAGCTCACTAGCCGAAGTGGTTCGGCGGAGCGGCCACGATGTGCTCGTGGCCGCTCCTTCCTGGGACAGCAGTGGTTCCAGTTCATCCGTGACCGGCGTGAGTAGTTTCGGCGAAGTGGTCTGGAAGCAGGTTGTTTGGGCCGACTGGCCTGAAGGGTCGGTGATTTCGGTAGATGCGACGCCTGCGCTGATCACGCTCGTCGCAATCCACGAGAAGTTCGGCACCAAGCCCGACCTCGTGGTGTCTGGAATCAATAGAGGAGCGAATACTGGCCGGGCCATCCTCCATTCGGGAACCGTTGGTGCCGCCTTCACGGCATTTCAGTATGGATGTCCTGCCCTTGCCATGTCTCTCACAGTGCTCGAGGATCCGCCTGAATCGCCGCACTGGGACACAGCCTCCGTGGTCGCCACACGAGTCCTCGATTGGATGTGCGAGGACCTCCCGCACACAGTGATCAACTGCAACGTCCCCAACGTGCCAGCTGAGAAGTTATTGGGGATCCGGCAAGGAAACTTGGATCTTCTGGGCACGTTCCAAACATCGATCACCGAACAGTCAGGCCGATCGGTACCGACGACATTCGCAGAACCCGATGTCGCGCGGAACTACACCGACGGCGCCCTCGTGAAGGAGGGATTCGCGTCCGTCACGGCGCTGGTGCCCGTCGTTGTGGACGCTGGAGTGGATTTCAAGATGCTCTTCGACTGAGAATGTCACGCCTCGGGTGCAGAAAACCAAGTCACTCAGTGACTCAGGCCTTGACGACTGAAGCACGCGAACAATTCGGTTATATCCAACCGAGATGAAATGCCGAAGGTGTTGTACCCCGGCCCGACAGAACATGATCACGATCGTAGAAACGACAGCACCGCTGCTGAGCGAGCCCCCTTATCGTGGCCGATCACCCACTGAGGTGGACGTCTGTTGGCGCTAGACACTCCAACGCCCTGTCTTGGGGCGACGACATTGCCCCGCTGCGGGTCGGCAACGGAAGGAGCGTCAGCCGACGGCTGACGCTCCTTCCCCGCGATGCCAAACTCATGCGACAGTTACGAGCGATCAGGGCTCGACGGCTACCCCGGCTAGGAAGTGATCGCCACCCAGGTTGGCGTTGTAAGGGTAGGTCACCTTTTTTCCTTTGACTACGGCCAAGCCCGCCGTGAGACCGCCTGAATTGGCGACGAGCACGGTGCTGTTGCCGTCGAAGACGACGTTGCTGGTACCCGATGGGCCGCTGAGACCGCTAATGGGCTGTGAAACCTTGTTGTTCTTTGTCGCGATCTCAACCAAATCCCCGTTGTTAGGGTTACCAACTACCGCTACCGTCTTGCCATTGGGCGAGATGGCCAGACCGCCACCGCTGCCTCCGCCAACATTGATCGTTCCTGTTTCCGTGGTGGTCGCCGTATCGATCAGACAGACGGTGTCAGAGCTGCAGTTGGAAACATAGGCAGTCTCGCCATTGGGAGTGACGGCGATACCTTGAGGATTGCCTCCGACGGCGATGTCGTCCGTGACCATATCGGTGCTCGTGTCGGCGACCGCGACGTCAGCCGTGGCGCCGTGAAGCCATGTGATGTACAGGTTCAGCCCATTGGGGGTGATCGCCATCCCGTTGATCCCTCCCCCGACCGGGAAGTCGGTTGTGACGGCGTTCGTGGCCGTGCTGATGACGTCTACGAAGGCACCGTCGACCACATAGGCCGTGGTCCCATCGGGCGACATGACGATCACCGTCGGTGCCGGGCTCCCGCTCTGGAGCACGGGGAGTGTGATGGTCGCCGTCACGGTGAGCGTGTGGGTGCTGATGACTTCGACGTTGGACGCGTCTGTGTTGGCCACGTAGGCGAAATCACCGTCGGGCGTGAAAGCGATGCCCGTAGGATCGTTGAATGGTTCGATGTCCGTCACTTTCTTACCTTTGATGACTTGGACTGGGTTCCCACCTCCTCCATCGTTGGTCACCCAGATGCTGCCTTTGCCGGCGAGCTGCTTTGCCTGCGGTGCTGCCATTGCAGGGCTGGCACTGACTTCGAAGCCGACAGCCAGAACGACGATCACAGCCAGGAGACCCGACGCGATGTGCCGGAACGAGGTACGCGTCGATCCCGGTGTGTGCTGAGTGCGGGTGTGCCCGGCCGGTACCTCTAGTGTTAGGTGACATTCGCGATGCATGCAATCATCCTCTCGCTGAGAGGCCGAAATCGACCTCGATGTAGTTGGGTTGTTCACGACAACGATGCCGTCTGACAGTGTGGCGACCATGGTGGACGCGCACGAGCGCGCGCCGATGCGTCGAACGGCGCTTTCATTCCGCTGAAGCACCGCTCACAAATTGTTAGGTGATTTCCGCTCAATATCCCGCCTCCGACAGCCGCCAATTGCTCCGGGTGCGGATGACACTTCAGACACCAGCCGCCTGCGCCCGGGTAACTCTAAGGATTATGCGGCGCTTTTTCGAGCAGGTCAACCAGATTGGCCGAGAGACGCCAAAAGAGTGCGCTCCGTATCGACCCGACCCCCCTCAGTGCGTCCACCACCGGTGGAAGGAAGATTAGAGACGGTGTCCACACCCCGAACACCCTCGAGCAGATCGTCCGCAAGTTCAGTGAGGCCGACAGGTTGCTGGCCAAAGGGTTGATGGCGCTACTCGGGCTCGCGCTTCTCGACGTCTCAGAGCGGAGCGCTTGGTGGGGCTCGAGGGCCGGGTTCCGCCAGCCCCTGACGCCCCCGCAACCCGTGCTCTAATAGGGAACCGTGAGCGCGGATCGAGGCTTTTCGAGACGTCAGATCCTTCAGGGGGCGCTCGGGGTGGGGGCAGCGGCCGTCGGGGTCAGCGCCTGCACCACCGAGGGCCTCTCTTCGGGCCCGAAGCCGGCCGCCTCGTCCTCTTTGCACCTGCCGCCCCGCTCCCAGTGGCGCCGCCCCGGGTCCCTGCCCAATCCGAGCCTGCCCGAGGGCACCGACACTCTGCCCGAGATCGACCACATCGTGGTCGTGATGCAGGAGAACCATTCCTTCGACAACTACCTCGGGATGCTCGGCCGAGGCGATGGGTTCACACTCGACCGCCACGGCCGCCCGACAAATACGAACCCGGATCCTGCCGGCGGGTCCGTCCGTGCCTTCCACGAGACCAATACCTGCCAGGCCGGAAACGTCACCCAGACCTGGGACGCCAGCCACATCCAGTATGGACACGGCCACAACGACGGGTTCATCGGCCCCGAGAGCAGCAGCGACTGGTCGATGGCCTACTACACGGGCGAGGAGATCCCCTTCTACCACTCGCTGGCCAGTACGTTCCCCGTTTGCGACCGCTACTTCTGCTCGGTACTGGCGCAGACGTATCCGAACCGTCGATTCCTGCTGGCGGGAACGGCCTTTGGGTTGATCGCCACCGAGGACTCATCGATCACCGGGATCCCGCCCAATGGGACCATCTTCGACCGCCTCGACGCTCACGGCATCAGTTGGGCGGGCTACGCCACCAACGCCCCCTTCCTCTACGTGATCGCCGACATCGTGAAGAAGAACCCGAATCGGATCAAGACGATCGACCAGTTCCACGCCGACGCCAAAGCAGGCACGCTGCCGTCGGTCTCGTACGTCGATCCGAACATTGTGACGGGCACCGAGGAGAACCCCCAGGACCTGTCTCTCGGCGAACATTTCGTCTCCACGGTGGTCGGCTCGCTGCTGAACAGCCCAGCGTGGGACCGAACTTTGTTCGTGTGGACCTACGACGAGCACGGCGGCTACTACGACCACGTTCCGCCGCCGCCGGCAATCCCACCCGACGACATCCCCCCCAACATCACGGCAGCCGATCAGCCCGGCGGGTACGACCGCTACGGCTTCCGGGTTCCGACCGTGGTGATGTCTCCCTACAGCAAGCGAGACTTTGTGTCCCACACGGTGTACGACCACACGTCGGTGCTGAAGACGATCGAACGCAAGTGGAACCTCCCCGCAATGACCTACCGGGATGCCAACGCCAACGACCTGCTCGACTGTCTCGACCTCACCAACCGTGCCTTCGCCGATCCCCCAACTCTGGCGGTACCGGGCAATCCCACAGGCGTCTCCGTGTGCGTGCCACCACCGGGCGGGGAGCAGCCACCCTTGGCCGCCTTCGTCAATACTGTGTGAGGAGCTTGCCGAGCCTCATGCGCGTCATATTTGGCTGCCACCTCGGTGCCACGGCCTGAGGACCGTGGGGAGCCAGCCGCCGGGCGCCTCGGCGAGGCGGTGATCGTAGGGCACAATTGCGTGTGCGGATGTTCGTCGCCGTATGGCCCGATGATTCGGCCCTCAGGCAGCTCTCTGCGTTGCAACTCAGGCCCATCAAGGCCCTCAGGCTGGTCAAACCCCGACAGTGGCACATCACTCTCCGATTCCTCGATGACGTAGACCCCGTCCTCGTGCCCACCCTTGTCGCTGCACTGGAATCCGCGGCTGGCACATTGCCGGACTGCCTTCACTGCGATGTTGGCCCGAGAACAGCCTGGTTCGGCGGCGGTCGGGTACTCCAGATCCCGGTCTCGGGCCTGGACGGTGCAGCCGCGACCATAGGTGAGGCGACCGCGCCCATCGTTCCCGACATGAACCCCGGCGAAGCTCGGTTCACCGGTCACCTGACCGTCGCACGTTCGAAGCGGCGTCGGCTCAGCGCTTCGGAGCGATCAGCACTGGCCGGGATCCCCGTTGCCGCGTCGTTCGACGTTGATTCGTTTGATCTGGTCTCCTCGGAGCCTGGACCGGGGGGCTCCCGCTACACGACGCTGGCGCGGGTATCGCTTTCGAGGCTGATCGGCCCCGCTCAGTGAGAAGCGCTGACCCGAAGAGAGATCCGGTGTCCCTAACCCACCTGCTCGAGCAGCAGTTCGACCTCGTCAGTGTCGTCACTCTCCACGGCCATCGCCTCGACTGGTTGGCGGACCGGACGAACGCCTAACGCCACCATGACCAGAGCAGCCAAACTGAAGAGAGCACCGAGTCCGAAGACGAAGTCCAGGCCGTGGACGAGAGTCACGTTCTCACGAGCAATGGCTCCCGCACCGGCAAGGTGTTGGAGCCCGAGCTGGGCATGGCTCGTCACCGCGTCGAACGCAGTCACGAGGACGGCGAGTCCCAGCGCCCCGCCGAGCTGTTGGGACACATTGACCAGTCCGGATGCCGCCCCAGCATCCGCTGGAGCCACCTCAGCCAGGGACGCTGAGGTGAGACTGACGAACGAGATTCCCATGCCGGCACCGACGAGCACCATGGAGACCACGATCTGACCGTACGACGTTGCGGCTTGGATCCGGGTTGCCAGTACGAGGCCCAGAGTGACAATCGCAGCTCCGGCCATCATCACGTTCTTCTGCGGGAACCGTCGAACCAGGACGCGGCCGGTCAGCTGAGACCCGAGGAAGACGCAGGCAGGCATGGGCAGGAACGCCACGCCGGCAACAAGCGGTGAGAACCGCTGCACATCCTGGAAGAACTGGGAGAGGAAGAAGAACATCCCGTACATCCCGGCGTAGAGCAGGCCACGAGCGATGTTGGCCGAGGAGCGGGTGGCGTGGGTGAGGAGCCGCAGCGGGAGGATTGGCTCATCTACCCGGCTCTCGTGATGCACAAACAGGCCCAACAGGGCCGCTCCGACAATGAGTGGGGCGATGGTGCGGGGGCTGCTCCAGCCGTTGGTCCCGGCCTCGACCAGACCGAACACGATCCCCGTCATTCCCAGGGTCGACGACACGGCACCGGTGAAATCGAATCGGCCCCGATAGGGCTCGGTCTCGGCGATCACCAGCCGTCCGAGCATCCAGACGACGATCCCGATGGGGACGTTGACGAACATGACCCAGCGCCACGACACCAGGTCGGTGAGAAGTCCTCCCGCCACTAGCCCGATTGCCCCGCCGGCTGCCGACACTGTGGTGTACAGCCCAATGGCCCGAACCCGTGCCTGCCCCTCGGCGAAAGCGGTGGTCAGGAGCGAGAGCGCAGAGGGGGCAGCAAGTGCCGCGCCGATCCCCTGCAGGGCACGGGCCGCGAGCAGCATCCATCCGGTGGTGGCGAGGCCTCCGACCAGCGAGCTCACCGTGAAGAGGGCAATACCGGTAAGGAAGACTCGGCGCCGACCGAGCAGGTCACCGGCCCGCGCACCCAAGAGCAGCAGCCCGCCGAAGGTCAGGATGTAGATGTTGAGCACCCAGGAGAGCCCACTGGCCGAGAATCCGAGACTCCGCTGGATGTGCGGGAGGGCGACATTCACGATGGTCGTGTCGAGCACCACCATCAGCTGAGCGGTGAGGATGACGAAGAGGAGAAGGGACGGGTTTCGGAGATGGCGCCGGAGCGACCCTGGCGATGCCTCTGAGGGTGAAGCAGCCGCAGCCGGGCGCGGCGCTTTGAGGAGGTTGAAGGGCATTGACTACGACCTTTCCGATGGTATTCTGGTAACCGGAAGCTTCTTCCGCTTAGTATACGGAGGGATCCTCCGGTTAGCAAGCTATTTCTTCGGATCTTCGGAAAGGCGTAATTGACGTGGCCAGGCAGCAGCTCGAGGTGGAGACCCCGAACCCGGCTGGACAGGCGGAGCCCGAGGGGTCTGTTCGGCCCATGCGGGCGGACGCACGTCGGAACTACGAGCTCCTGGTTGTGGCCGCCCGAGAAGTGTTCACCCAAGAGGGTGGAGGTGCGTCAATGGAGGCCATTGCCCGCCGGGCAGGCGTCGGCGTGGGCACCCTGTATCGGCACTTTCCCAATCGGATCGACGTGGTTGAGGCCGTCTACCGCACCGACGTGGACACCCTTGTCCAGACTGCGGAGCAGGTGTCCGTAGACCTTGAGCCGTGGCCGGCGGTTGTGGCTTTCCTCGAGGCATTCGTGAGGTACGCCCAAGGCAAGCGGACCTTCCTCAACGAGCTCCGTGAGGCCTTCGACAAGAGCCCGGACCTGAAGGTGGACATGATGGACCGTATTCGGCAGGCCATGGAGCTCGTTGTCGGGCGAGCACAGCGGGCCGGGGTGATGCGCACGGATGTGGACGGATCGGACCTCATGCAATTGGTCGGACCGATGTGCACCAACGCGACACTGTCCGAAGATCAGAGCAAACGGTTGCTGAGCACGATCCTCGACGGCCTCCATAAGGAGCCGTAGACCAGTCCTCCGTCGGCATCGACGCCGCGGCGGTCGAGAAGATATCCGTTTCATCCCGGCGTCGCGCCGGCACTCGCGCTTTATGCCCAACCTCGCCACGAGCGGGCATCCCATCGTCAATCGCGGTAGGAGGCGACCTCACCGCGGGTAAGACTGATCAGGTTGCCCAGTGCGATATTGACGTCGACCAGATGGAGGCCCCACGTCGGGCCAAGCGTCTGCCCCACGATCGTCCGTGAATCGCCCGCATGGATAGGGGCGCTCACCTGCAGCCACGTCGCCCCACCCTGTGAGAGGCATTGACCCGAATAGAGATCCGGTTCGGTTACCCATGGTGTGGGAAGTGCGGGAGGCACCAGACCGGATAGTCCACCGAGACCTGCGGCTGCCGATTTCGTCGGGAAGTAAGGAGCCAGGGTCGCGATCCCGCCGGAGGGGTTGCCTGGATTGACGCACAGAACCTGTAACCCAACCTTCGACGTACTGCCGGAGAGCTGACTGACCCCGGAGCCTGGCCTGCCGAAGAGAGAGTTGGCTGGGGGCGCCTGGTCGAAGCTCGAGTAGGCGATCACGCAGCCTGTCTGCATACTGTTCGTACAGGCCGGAATGTGCTGGAAGCTGCCCCCGACGGTCCCGCCCACCGGGACCGTCACGTTTCCTCCCAGGATGATGGCCGACACCAGTTGCTTGCGCACGGCAGGGTTGTTGTCAACTTGCTTCTGCAACAGCTTGATGATCATCGAAGCGCCCTGCGAATGGCCGATGAGGATGAAGCCTCGACCTCGGTTGTAGTGGGCCAGGTAGTCCTGCCAGGCGGTCTGTACCGACGCATAAGCAGCATCAAGGTCGGAGACAGTAATGGCCCCAGGGTCGGTCAGTGCATGGAGGGTCAACTGGGGGTAGATGGGTGCATACACCTTGCAGACCTCCGAGAAGCGAGAGGCCTGGATTCGAGCCACCGCTGTCTCAGACGGGTCGATATGGAGATTGGCCACAACCCCCGACTGCTCGCTGACCGTCGGGTAGACATAAAAGCAGTCGACTGCGGGATTGGCCGCCGGCGAGGCGTGCTCCACGCTGGTTGGGCCTGACTGAGGAATTGCAGTACTCGTCAAATCCGCCGTGCATGGGTTGTCGGACAATCCAGGCCGGCATAGCCACTCGACACCCTGATCGTCCGTTCTCGATGGTGTGGCGCCGTTAGCCACTGCGGCCCGAGCCGCTTGGGTCGCTACCGTTGTCGCGGGGGAAGTGCTCGCCCCACTACATGCCGTACCGATTGCTGCGAAAACGCACATGATTGCTGTAGCAAGCGATCGACTGTGGGTTGTAGTTGGTGCTCGTCGGCGATGCGCCAACATGAAGGTACCTCCGTCAAGTCCGGATCCGGAGCTATTCCTTGCCTCTGGCATCGCGCCACAATCGTCGCAATCGAGGTACGCGGGGTCTTGGTTTAGATGGATCTAATGACTCCAATGATTTTAAGCTGGGATACCACTCATAATCATTGCGGGCAACGAAGTCTTTGAGCGCTGGACATTTCTTCTGCATGGTGTTGATGTAGCTCAGCCACGAGTCCCAATCGCTATCGCCGTAGACATCCTCGTGGTCCCATATGCCTTCGAGGTTGTCAGCGATGAACTCCATCGCCGCAAAGATTAAGGGATCGTCGTCCTCGGAGGGGAGAGTATTACCCCCATAGAAATATGACCTGAGCTTGGGATGGTTTATGAAAAGGCGATCCAGGTCGAGAGCCCGCTGGGTGGCAGCCTCGGTGTAGGACACCCAAGTTGCACGCCAACTCAGCATCGTGGTGAGAGCCGTGGCAAGAACCGCTCCTACTGCGCCAGAGAAAAGTGCAACCAGCCAGTCAGTCATAGATTCCTCCAAGCAATCGGGAACACAGGATTCAGCCGGGTGCAGCAGTCCCACCGTTGTTGACGAGAACATCAGGGCTCGCTCGTCGGCTGCTGCGAGCAGACTACTAAGTGCCTCTGGAGCAATTCCGTTTAGCGGCTACGACCACCTATCGAGGAATGGATTCAGAAGAGTCCCGTCCCTCTGCCCCCGCTTGGGTGGGTGCCGATCGCTGCACCTGGGCTCGCCGCTTTGTGGCTGACTCTGCCCCGTCGCGCGCGACTTTGGGTCGTTTTGGTGACGGCCCACTCTCTCCTGTCAACCGCAGACCGTGCTTACGGCTCGGGTGCGAAACCCGGCATCGAGCGAGATCGTCGTTGTCATATCATCATCGGAGTCACTCGAGGCACCGACGGCCAACAGTGAGACTGCCGATTACGAACCCTCGGCGACTGCCTTGACGCGCTCGAGGGTGCGGAGCATGTCCCGTTGATTGCGACGCTCCCGAAGGACACCACCGAGCGGGCGCCAAACCTTGGTGAAGAAGTTGTCGCCGAGATCGAACGACTCGGTGACATCGGTGCCACCATCGTCAGTAGAGCGAAACTCGTAGCGCCAGGTGTTCACCGGTCGGTTACCCATGATGATTGCGAACTCAAAGACGTGACCGGGCTCGCACTCGGTAATCTTGCATGTGGTCC
The DNA here is from genome assembly GCA_963704615.1 of uncultured Acidimicrobiaceae bacterium. GTDB lineage: Bacteria > Actinomycetota > Acidimicrobiia > Acidimicrobiales > RAAP-2 > Bog-756. The sequence goes on from OY969923.1 coordinate 413,257, forward strand.
AGTAGAGAATGGGCCAGTTTTCGTTCCGTTTCACATGACCCCGGTACCGCGCCCCGACTGCCGGACCGGTGGCGCCGTCTAACCACTCGGCCTCGATCACCTCGGGGCTGTACTCGCCCATCTTGGTGATGTCACTGACCAGGCCCCAGACCTTGTCCGCCGGCGAATTGATGTGGAGATCGACCGAAGCGCGCATAGCGGCAGACCTTAGGGCGCCATCGGCCCGGCTGTCAGACCCCGGACGATAAGCCCTTCCTTTGCGGACGCTTGGGCCTCCGAGAGGACAGGAAGCGGGATGGTGGATGAGATTTCCCAGTGGCTGGTGAAAGACAACCAGCCACTCGATCACCCCGGCGGACGTGCCGCCAGTCCTGAAGCAATTAGTCGGGCGTTCATGGGTTGCTCCTGGAGGACGATCCTCCGAGCTCCGGCGAATCCGTCCCGATAGATTGAGGACGTGAGGCACCTCCGCGGCTCAAGACGCCGACGTCGGACGGTGGCGTCGGTCATCGGCCTGCTCATCGTGGTAGTCGCTTGTGGCGTGGTGAATATCAGCCATGTCCTGGCGTCGCCAGCTTCAGCTGTGACCGGGCAGGTCGAGTCCGGCACTTCCGGCCCCGATTCGGTGACCGCATTCGGCTCGGCCACTGCTGTACCGGGTGCCACTCTCCAGAATCTGGCTGCACCTGTCGTGGGGATGGCCGCCACCCCGGACGGACTCGGGTACTGGGTGGTGGCCGCAGACGGAGGCGTCTTCGCCTTCGGAGACGCTGCCTTCCAGGGATCAACCGGGGGCATCCATCTGAATGCACCTGTCGTGGGGATGGCCGCCACCCCCACAGGTCACGGCTACTGGCTGGTCGCCGCAGACGGGGGCATCTTCGCCTTCGGGGACGCACCGTTCGAAGGTTCGATGGGAGGTGTACCCCTGAATGCACCAGTGGTCGGGATGGCCGCCACCCCGGACGGGCTCGGCTACTGGCTGGTGGCCGCAGACGGGGGCGTCTTCGCCTTCGGGGACGCTGCCTTCCAGGGATCCACCGGCAACATCCAACTGAATGCACCTGTCGTGGGCATGGCCGCCATCCCCACAGGTCACGGCTACTGGCTGGTTGCCGCAGACGGGGGCATCTTCGCCTTCGGGGACGCCCCGTTCGAGGGTTCGATGGGCGGCGAACCCCTGAATGCACCTGTTGTGGGGATGGCCGCTACCCCAGACGGACTCGGGTACTGGGTGGTGGCCGCAGACGGGGGCATCTTCGCCTTCGGGGACGCCCCGTTCGAGGGCTCCGATGCGGGCACGCCGAAGCAAGCTCTCGCAGTCGGTATCGCCGGTCGGCCGGGTGGATATTGGATTGCCTACGGCATCGATTCGCGGTCTCAGATGATCCCGGCGATCGCCGCCTATGTCGCCGGACGAGCCGACAACGTCACCGTGGCTGTGGAGGACCTCACAACGGGTCAGATCTACCAGTTCCGACCCGGAGTGGTCGAAAACACGGCAAGTACGGTGAAGGTCGACATACTGGCCACCCTGCTGGTGCAGGCGCAGGCCGCCGGTCTCCCGCTCACCTCGGAGGAGCAAAGTCTGGCGGTCCCGATGATCGAGGACAGCCTCGACAGTGCGGCCGACACCTTGTGGAGCAGCCTTGGGCCGAGTGCCGTCAGCGCGTTCGAACGCAAGGCGGGAATGACCTCGACCGTTCCGGCCACCGATGGTGTCTGGGGAACGACCACCACCACTGCTCTCGACCGGCTTGCCATGATGCGAACCCTGGTCCAATCCAACTCAGTGCTCACCGATGCGTCACGTTCCTACATCCTCGGCCTCATGGAGAACATCACTCCTTCCCAAGACTGGGGAGCAACGGGTGGTGTACCTCCGGGAGTGACCGTGGCACTCAAGAATGGGTTCGCGGTCATCGACGGGTGGCAGATCAACACCACCGGGTGGGTCAGGGGTGCCGGGCGCGACTACATAATTGCCGTACTCACGAATGGAAACGTGTCGGAGCAATACGGCATCGACACTGTTGACGGTGTGTCCACGCTCGTCTGGAACGCACTCGGATCCTGAACGACGACTGGCCGGGCGCCACCTCAGGGTTGACCGATGGGTCCGGTTCTCGTCAGGGACGTCCTAGCCTTGATGGCACAGGGCGAACTCATCGGGAGGAACGATGATTCAAATCTTGGACGATATGCCAGCGGGGGTGATCGGCTTCGAGGCGAGCGGCAAGCTGGAGGCCGATGACTACCGCAGGGTGGTCCTGCCGGCGCTGATAGCGGCGGCGGAGTCCGGGGAGGTGCGATTTCTCATCGTGATGCGCGACTTTCAGGGCATGAGCGGAGGCGCGCTGTGGCAGGACCTGAAGGTTGGCGTCGAACATCTGCGAGCGTGGAAGCGCATTGCGTTGGTGACCGACATCGAGTGGATGCGACACATCACCGACCTTTTCGGATGGATGACCCCTGGGGAGACGAGAACGTTCTCTTTGGCAGAGCGAGACGAGGCCAAGGCTTGGGCAGCAGGCTGAATTCATGACTGTCTGGCATCCTCAGCCTCAGTAGCTGAGGACCTGAGCAGCTCAGGCAAAGCGATGGTTGCAAATGCGCAGCCAGATGAGAATCGGAAAGTCTCGACTTCGGCTGCCGAGCGGGACATGTCGATGAGCCACCTCAAACGAGAGGGAGTCCGAGCAGTGGCTCGGCGTTGGATGACGTTGTGTGTGCGACGGGATACTCGTGGAAAGCACGCTTAGGCTTGTCGCTTCTCCTCCTTGTGATGGGCTTGATTACGTCGTTACTGTCTCGGCAGTTCCCAATCTTTTCGGAGGGCTATGCCAGTCGCCGGACTGTTCCGCAATGCCCAGGAGACGATCAATGTGCCGGCCGGTGGAGTTGTGTTCCACGAGGGCGATGCGGGTCATCTCATGTTCGGAGTCGTGGAGGGCCAGGTCCAACTGCAAACGAATGGGCGGATCATCGCCACCTTCGGGCCTGACGACGTTTTTGGGGAGATGGCACTGATCGACAAAGCACCGCGGATGGCCACAGCAATGGCCATCACAGACAACGTCCTCGCGACGATCGATGAGCACATTTTCCTCTTCCTCGTTCACGAGACGCCACGCTTTGCCTTGTCGGTGATGTCGGTGATGTCCGATCGCCTACGGGATCACGCATCCAACCAAACCGAAGTCGAGCCCCGGCCGACGAGTTCGTGACAGGCCCTCACCCCCCGGGACACAGCACCATCGCCAGGCCATCGAGCTTCTGACGCGTCATTAGTTTGAGTTCCTGGAGCCGCGGTTTCAGGTTCACCGGCGTCCTCAGCCTGAGCGTCCGAGGTTGATCAGCCCCCCGAACTCAGCGCCGGAGGCCGACCGGTATCGGCTTCGCCGAGTCTTCTGATTTCCAATGGTCACCTGAGCACACCCGTCTGGGAGGGGCCGCGTCCCGATCCCCAGCCAAAGACGGCAGAATAGACAGAGAAGAAGAACCCGTGAGCAGCGCACTAGACGTGCGGACAAAGGGGAAGCGGTGCGCTAGAAGGCGCACCCAAGACAGGAGAAACTCAGCATGGCATCACCCAACCGGGGATCACTGGGATCAGCGTCGAACTACCAACGCATGGTAGAGGCCTACGGACCGCCCCGTCCGGGGGGCTCGACCGCCGTATTGGAGGCCCCCACACCCGCCCCCGCCACGACTCGGACGTTCACCGCCGAGGGCGCCTTCAACAAGGCCGGGCTCCTCGGGGCCTTAGCCCTGGTCGTCGGGGGCTTGGCCTATGTCGCCGATCTCCCCCTCGGGCTGGTGTGGCCGCTGATGCTGGTCGCCCTCGGTGCGGGGTTGTGGGCCTCGTTCCGACCGAAGCAGGCCAAAATGCTGGCGCCGGTGTTCGCGGTCTGTGAGGGAGCAGTCCTCGGCTTGCTCTCCCGTTTCTACGCAAACCAGGGCGAGCACGTGGTCACCCTGGCCGTGGTCGGGACGCTGGCCGTAGTCACCGGCGTGTGGTTCTGCTACCGCACCGGCCTGGTCCGGGTCGGCCACCGGTTCATCCAGACCACGATGGTTGCAACCCTCGGCCTGCTGGCCGTGATGGTTGTGTCCATCCTGACCGGATGGGGAGCGTCGGGGCTGGGCGGCGTGGTCATCTTCGGCATCTTGTATCTGTTCATCGCCGTGATGAACCTGTTCGTCGACTACGACTTCGCCTACCGTGCCCAGGTCAGCCAACTCAGCGCCGACGCTGAGTGGTACTCCGCCTTCTCGCTGCTGCTCTCCTCGGCCATGGTCTACCTGGCCTTGCTACGCATTTTTGGTGGCCGACGCTAAGGACGGCGGCTCGTGGCCTTGACTGGGTGATCGCGTGGCTTACGCCGGTGATCGTTTAGGAAACGGCGCACGTGATCCGACGCTCTCGAGGCTGGCCAACATGCTGTCGGCGGGTGTCGCTACGTAATCAGAAGTCAGAACGACGTCCTCAGATTCGTAAGATGAGTTCGATCAGTCCATCCTCAGCCAGCGCAGCAGGGTTCGTCAGGAAACGAGTTCTGAGTGAATTTCCGTAATCCCTCACCCGAGTGGCTGGCCTTCAATATGATGTGAAGGTCCGATTTCCGATTGTGGCTCCACCCAGCTATCCGCGCCAACAACGAAGACGACTCCCCATCCTTCGGACCGCCTGATAGGAACTCGCCACGCGATTCGATCAGGCGAGTGGTAGTAGCTCAACGACGGCACACCTAGTTCGTCGCTGAGCCCGACTGCCCTTCGGGCCACATCGAGAACGGCTGAGGGTCTGACCCAGTTTGCAGCCTCGGGCGGGGATGGAAACAGCGAGAATCGCTTGAACGTAAGGTCCTCCAATAACTCCACAAATCCGAGAATCTTTGATGAATCTTCGAGCAAGGGTACGAACCAGCCACTCGTAGCATCGTTCTCGTCGTGAATCGCCAAGGCTTCACCGAACGCAGCCTGACCCGAGGGAAGGACCGCCTTCCCTTGTGCGGCTGCCTGTTCAGCGGCGTAACGCGCTGATTCGGGAGTGTTCGTCTCAGATCCGTTCAGACGAGAGCAAGTTGAGCAGAATAGGTCTCTATGTAACTCGCTACAGCATAGTTTTCCCACTGCGTGATTACTCCACGGTTCGGCGGGCTGGGGTCGTAGACGAGGAGACCCTCAAAACTAAGGCTCGGCACCGCACTGGTAGTCCTCGTATATCCGGCGATCATTCGAGAATGCCCACGGATGAAGCTGATGAGTGGCCGATTCGCCCCAATCTCGCCTGCGAACTCGTCAAATTGTGACGGAACGAACATTCTTACGGATAGGGCATGGCTGGACAATGCTTCAAGAGCCGTAACGACGTCGGCCGCCCGAGCGCGGCTTAGACCCGAGGGATCCTGTCTTGTACCAAGGCCGAGTTCAGCCGCGATTCGCGACTGATCGTAGTGATATCTGTAAAAGTCCAACAACATCTGGGCGCTCGCAGCTACGCACCAGACATTTGTTTCTTGCCCACGCAACTCAATGCACGGCCTGTGGTCGGCGTCCAGAGGCGAATAGCACAAGGTTCGACTTTCAGTGCTGTCCTGAGACAGTGGCGAGCGCCACATCGCCGACGAGAGCAAGTTGCCGACCGGGAGTCCTATCGCTTCTCGGAGTCTCGTCAGTTCCCGCACAGTTGAATTGAAGACCTGAGACCTCTGGAGGGATTCCGCGTCACCAAGTTCGTCCAGAAATGACCAGGCTTCAAAATTCTCTACAGCCTCGTCTTCAAGTGACTCCTCCGAACGCTGGGGAACCTGCTCCCAAGTCCCGACTTCCAGAAGAACGGGACTGTCAAACCTCGGATCCAGGCGGACTGCCAACTTGGGAAAGCTGTAGACGACCATAGAGGCATCGGAGTCATTGTTGATCCCAAATCGCCTTGATCCAACATCTCGAGCTGCTTGCACAAGTGCAGGTCCGCTCCAACTAGCTCCCGGCGCGACCGAGATAAGTGGCGATCCGATCGCAGGATCTACACCCACATCCGCGTAGCCAATCGGCATACCTCCTTGAGAGAGGGAGACTCGTTGGAAGAGAACGGACCCATTCAGATCGCTGATCGAATCGCCGGGCAGATCGAGTGAGGCGCCTTCGAATGAACTCGGTAGCGTTCCAGCCGCAAGCAATGCGTTCATCTGAGTCGCTGCGGCATCGAAGATCTCTGAAAGGCCAAACTCCTCACGCAAAGCCATAAGTCAAACCCTCTCTCGTCATCTGAGCACGTCGCGAGCTTCCAGTTCCGCTCCGCGATATCAAGATATGCTGTCGCCACCGCCACTGGAGACACCCAGGCAGTCACAAGTGTGCCGATGGCGCATCAGAGTTCAGCTTATTAATCTGAAATCTGATCGGAACCTAAGCGTGATCAAGGTAAAGGACGATGGCGGATGGCGACCTTCAATCGCAATATCATTACCGCAGCCGATATTGCAGCCCTCAAGGCTCCGGCGGATAATAAACTCCCAAAATCCTTGGCCGTGAGTCCCCCATCCGGTCCGGTGCCTCAAGCGGCGGAGGAGATCATTGGAGCTGCAACCACAGCCGATGTACCAGTTCCAACGGCAGACGATTACCTCACCAAACTCCTCAAGTTCGTGCCTCTCGAGGTCCTCGGGGCGTACCTTTTCATGGCCGGCGTTATTGACAGCAACGTAGCTCAGCCACATGACCACGCATTGTGGCTTGGGGGCCTTTTGGTTGGGACGCTAATCCTGGCTATCGCCTACGACATCCGAGTCCTTGGAATTGTCAGAGCTACTCAGATTATCGTCAGCATCGTTGGTCTCGCTGTGTATGTTTTTGCAGTCGGTGGGTGGTTCGCCACCACAACCTGGTACCACCAGTGGTACGCCAGCATCGTCCTACCCGTCTTCGGGCTTCTGATTGGGATCCTCAAACTTAGGCCTTTACCAACCGCTCCGGTTAGTTAGTGGATTACCAACCCTCGCCGTCCGTAGTCGCGACTATTTCGAGGGTCTCAGCCAGTCGACGCCTTAGCCGGTCGAGATTTCCCTCAGCTTCATAACCTGAGGGACGTCATTCTCAGGCTCAGCAAGCAACTTGAGACCCCTTCCCCATAGAGGCTGATGGCGGACATGGAGCCGGAAAGCGCCGCCCACCTCGTAGTCATCGGACAGCCGTCACGCAGCGACGTTGACGTACTCCACGGCCACGGTGGCTGCGTAAGAGGTAGGTGGGCTTTGCGGGAAGGGTACGAAGGTGACTTGACCCGTTCCGCTGCAGGGAAGATTCAAGGCCGTCGGGACCTGCTTGCTGACGCCGTACTTTGTGAAGCTCACCTGTCCAGGGCCATTGGCGGGCGGCGGCGCCCCGAAGAACGCGCCGATGGAGGTCGCTCCGTTGCCTGTATAGCCCGAGGTGGAAAGGATCACCTTTGGCGGCGCTTCGGATTTCACCGGGGTGTGATGGTGGCGAGCAGGTCCCAGTTGGGCTTCCCTGCGTATAGAAGTGACCGGATTCGGTAATTCCGGAAGCTGGTGAATCCGAATGCTGCTCGCTTCACCCTCTTGATCAAGTTGTTCACTGCCTCCGTCGGTCCGTTGCTCACGTGGGCGGTGTGCCAGGCGGCGATCTGGTGCTTCCACCGGGTAAGAGTCCGTCCGAGGGAGCGGGCCTCGATCGGGTAGTCCTTGTCCTGGAGGTCACGACCGAGTTGGGTCACCCATTGCAGAGCGAGGTCGGGATCACCGTGGGCGTAGAGCTCACGCACTGCCTCCTTGGCCTGCCACACGGTGGCTACGTCGCCGTGGGGATCGCCGGCTCGCAGGAGGCCCACCAGCTTCTCTCCCTTGACGTCCAGACGCTCCTCGGCCTTGGTCAGAAGCCGTCGGCACCGGTAGAGAGGGTCGGACTTCCGACCGCGATGACCGAGCGTGTCGTTCTGGACCCGGCGTCGGCACTCGTCGAGCTTGGTGTTGGCCAGCTTGACGAGGTGGAACGGATCGGCCACCTGTGTGGCGTCGGGCAGCATGAGGGTGAAGACGCGCCGATAGGGACCAGACAGATCCAGAGTGGCGAAGCGCACTTCGTCGCACCAGGGCTTCCCCTGCTCGGCCAGCCAGGCCATGGGCCCAGCACTGGAGCGGCCCGGGACCACATCGAGGAGCTGGCCACGACCGACGTCGACGATCTGGGTCGAGAACTCCTGGCGGTGGAACGGGCCGAGCCGGACCATCAACACCTCGTCCAGACCGAGTGCCTCCACCTCCCCGAAGCGGTCCAGATCATCGTCGACCAAGGCGGTGCCGTAGGCGATGATGGTGTCGTTGACGGTGTGCCAGTCGCATCCGAGCTCGATGGCCACCTCGTTGACACTGCGGGCGTAGCGGCCGACCTGTTCGGTGACCCACCGACCGGCCCGGTCGCTCATGGCCATGCGGGCTGCCCCGATGCGGTTGTTCTCCTCGGTCCAGCTGCCCATCGAACAGGTCTTCTCGAGACAGGACCAGCGGCGCTTGTGCCACACCAGCCTGGTCGGACGGCCGAAGCACGGGAGATCGACCAGCACCACCACGGGCCGTTCCTTCACCCGGGCGATCACCCCGCACCGTTCACACCCGGTACGTGCGACCCGAGTCTCGACGTGGACCCGGAGCATCTCGTCGGCCACGTCCATCACGCCGAGGACGTTCATTTCCGGCAAGCCCACCAACAGCTCGCACATGCGCGTAGGGTCTGACTCCACAGGGGCTCTCCAGTCTGAAGGCGTTGAACACCGTCAGATTGGCAGGGCCCCTGCTACGCGCCAGGGATACCTACACCCCGCTTAGATCCGAAGCGCCCCTTTGGCGCTTCGGATTTCACCGGGGTGTGATGGTGGCGAGCAGGTCCCAGTTGGGCTTCCCTGCGTATAGAAGTGACCGGATTCGGTAATTCCGGAAGCTGGTGAATCCGAATGCTGCTCGCTTCACCCTCTTGATCAAGTTGTTCACTGCCTCCGTCGGTCCGTTGCTCACGTGGGCGGTGTGCCAGGCGGCGATCTGGTGCTTCCACCGGGTAAGAGTCCGTCCGAGGGAGCGGGCCTCGATCGGGTAGTCCTTGTCCTGGAGGTCACGACCGAGTTGGGTCACCCATTGCAGAGCGAGGTCGGGATCACCGTGGGCGTAGAGCTCACGCACTGCCTCCTTGGCCTGCCACACGGTGGCTACGTCGCCGTGGGGATCGCCGGCTCGCAGGAGGCCCACCAGCTTCTCTCGTCCCTTGACGTCCAGACGCTCCTCGGCCTTGGTCAGAAGCCGTCGGCACCGGTAGAGAGGGTCGGACTTCCGACCGCGATGACCGAGCGTGTCGTTCTGGACCCGGCGTCGGCACTCGTCGAGCTTGGTGTTGGCCAGCTTGACGAGGTGGAACGGATCGGCCACCTGTGTGGCGTCGGGCAGCATGAGGGTGAAGACGCGCCGATAGGGACCAGACAGATCCAGAGTGGCGAAGCGCACTTCGTCGCACCAGGGCTTCCCCTGCTCGGCCAGCCAGGCCATGGGCCCAGCACTGGAGCGGCCCGGGACCACATCGAGGAGCTGGCCACGACCGACGTCGACGATCTGGGTCGAGAACTCCTGGCGGTGGAACGGGCCGAGCCGGACCATCAACACCTCGTCCAGACCGAGTGCCTCCACCTCCCCGAAGCGGTCCAGATCATCGTCGACCAAGGCGGTGCCGTAGGCGATGATGGTGTCGTTGACGGTGTGCCAGTCGCATCCGAGCTCGATGGCCACCTCGTTGACACTGCGGGCGTAGCGGCCGACCTGTTCGGTGACCCACCGACCGGCCCGGTCGCTCATGGCCATGCGGGCTGCCCCGATGCGGTTGTTCTCCTCGGTCCAGCTGCCCATCGAACAGGTCTTCTCGAGACAGGACCAGCGGCGCTTGTGCCACACCAGCCTGGTCGGACGGCCGAAGCACGGGAGATCGACCAGCACCACCACGGGCCGTTCCTTCACCCGGGCGATCACCCCGCACCGTTCACACCCGGTACGTGCGACCCGAGTCTCGACGTGGACCCGGAGCATCTCGTCGGCCACGTCCATCACGCCGAGGACGTTCATTTCCGGCAAGCCCACCAACAGCTCGCACATGCGCGTAGGGTCTGACTCCACAGGGGCTCTCCAGTCTGAAGGCGTTGAACACCGTCAGATTGGCAGGGCCCCTGCTACGCGCCAGGGATACCTACACCCCGCTTAGATCCGAAGCGCCAGTTTTCTTTTTTAAGAGTCGAGAAAGAGAATGGCCCTCTTCCACATAGCCCCACAGCTGTTCATATTCTCCAACATCGAGAAGAGTAATGGGCCGCACCTTCGAAGCTTTGAGGCTCTCCACCTTCATTGGATCCATTTGCTCACGTAACTTCGCCCACAGAAGGGGAGATTGAAAGAGCGTCGCACTTGTCACGATGATGGGCCATATTCGTTGCACTTCGTCAATTGACACATCTGGTATTTGAGCGTGCTTCTGCAGAAGTGCGCTTATGCTGACTCCCAGTTGGTCAATCTTCTTTGCAATCAATACAAACAGTTCTCGAGAAGCAGTGTCCGAATCTCCGCTCGAAACTAGCTCTGCAGAGATCCGTCGAGCATGTACTTCGACAAGGACAAGGTCTTGCCCTTCCAATATGAGAATATCGCTGGTCTTCTTGCCTCCTTCACGGCCATATGATTGCTCGGGAAATAACTGATAGCGACTCCGACAAGTCGGAACCTCCAGTGCGAACTCGGCGACCTTGAGGCAATAGCGCTCAGTCAGCTTTCCATTCAGCTCCAAATATGCCCGGCCGTTGCCGCCGCTGGATCCGAGTTCGGAGTTCTTCTCGTCGAGGGCCTGCGCTGCAGCGAGCTGTCGATAGTGAAAACCTTCTCCTAACCAACTCGTCATGAACGTGTCAGATAGCAAGATGAGGCGGCCATCTGCCGTCCTTAAAAAGGGCGTTCGCTTGAATGGACGAATATCAAACATCGTCTCGTAGGTACTTCTCGATAGGGGAAGCACTTCTCGGAATTCCCTCGCCGTCGAGGAGAAGATCGCCATCGCTGCCTCATAGCGAGTGTCAAGCCCGAATGCGGTCAGCACCCCCGCAACTTCCTCCACCGGAATGGGGGATACGGCGTCACCACTCCAGGCCCGGCTGAGAGACGCGAAAGCCAGGCCGATCTTGGATTGCTCTTCGAAGCTAAGGTCGTAGAGATCAGCGAACCATGTATCTATCGGGCAACGCTCCCTGTATGAAACAAAGTCCGGGTCAGTTGTTGCAAGCATGAAGAGCTCCTCGGCTCGGCCAATTTCGTTGGCGAGGCGTAGCCGGGTCTCAGTTCCCATGCTCTGAAAGGAAAGCGCCAGAAAGGCATCGGCATTCGGAGCCTCTGACGCCCGACGTGTTACCAATTCGTTCAGCACAGACGTCGCCCCGAGCACGAGGGAGCGGAATAGAGAGCCGTCTTGGTCTTCCAGCCAATTCGTGCGTTCGTCCTGACTCTCTTGGAGAACGATCGAGAGCAGCCCTGTAATTGCGAGAGGATCGAAGACCTGCCATCGTTCGGTGCTCGGTACATAGTTGGTGATTCTTCGAGCGATGTCGCCATCGCCATAGAAGTGTTGAGCAATCTCAACTTGAGATTTGGGGTAGGGGCGAGTCCGTTCGACTATCTGGAGCAGTCTGGCGAGCCCGAGAAGTGTGGGTTCAGTGGGCAGGATCCGGGCAATGTTCCGGAGATGGGATTCGGTAGCTGGTACCAGGCCGAGGTCGTGTTCGTTGATGCTATGAACATTCTGATCGGACCATCCAAGCGCAGGAACTGCGAGTGTCGGTGGTAGCAGCAGCGGTTGAGGACGAGGCGTGAAACGCCCGGTGGATCGTTCTCCTGAGCGCGCGAGGCGGTTTTTGTTCGTGCGGGACTTCTTGCTGGGGGTTCCCTTTCGCCCTTTCCTCTTATCCCCTCGCCCTTGCGACATTTATGCGCTCCCGTCGCCGATCTGGGGCACAGATTAGGGGCGCTTCGGATTTCACCGGGGTGTGATGGTGGCGAGCAGGTCCCAGTTGGGCTTCCCTGCGTATAGAAGTGACCGGATTCGGTAATTCCGGAAGCTGGTGAATCCGAATGCTGCTCGCTTCACCCTCTTGATCAAGTTGTTCACTGCCTCCGTCGGTCCGTTGCTCACGTGGGCGGTGTGCCAGGCGGCGATCTGGTGCTTCCACCGGGTAAGAGTCCGTCCGAGGGAGCGGGCCTCGATCGGGTAGTCCTTGTCCTGGAGGTCACGACCGAGTTGGGTCACCCATTGCAGAGCGAGGTCGGGATCACCGTGGGCGTAGAGCTCACGCACTGCCTCCTTGGCCTGCCACACGGTGGCTACGTCGCCGTGGGGATCGCCGGCTCGCAGGAGGCCCACCAGCTTCTCTCGTCCCTTGACGTCCAGACGCTCCTCGGCCTTGGTCAGAAGCCGTCGGCACCGGTAGAGAGGGTCGGACTTCCGACCGCGATGACCGAGCGTGTCGTTCTGGACCCGGCGTCGGCACTCGTCGAGCTTGGTGTTGGCCAGCTTGACGAGGTGGAACGGATCGGCCACCTGTGTGGCGTCGGGCAGCATGAGGGTGAAGACGCGCCGATAGGGACCAGACAGATCCAGAGTGGCGAAGCGCACTTCGTCGCACCAGGGCTTCCCCTGCTCGGCCAGCCAGGCCATGGGCCCAGCACTGGAGCGGCCCGGGACCACATCGAGGAGCTGGCCACGACCGACGTCGACGATCTGGGTCGAGAACTCCTGGCGGTGGAACGGGCCGAGCCGGACCATCAACACCTCGTCCAGACCGAGTGCCTCCACCTCCCCGAAGCGGTCCAGATCATCGTCGACCAAGGCGGTGCCGTAGGCGATGATGGTGTCGTTGACGGTGTGCCAGTCGCATCCGAGCTCGATGGCCACCTCGTTGACACTGCGGGCGTAGCGGCCGACCTGTTCGGTGACCCACCGACCGGCCCGGTCGCTCATGGCCATGCGGGCTGCCCCGATGCGGTTGTTCTCCTCGGTCCAGCTGCCCATCGAACAGGTCTTCTCGAGACAGGACCAGCGGCGCTTGTGCCACACCAGCCTGGTCGGACGGCCGAAGCACGGGAGATCGACCAGCACCACCACGGGCCGTTCCTTCACCCGGGCGATCACCCCGCACCGTTCACACCCGGTACGTGCGACCCGAGTCTCGACGTGGACCCGGAGCATCTCGTCGGCCACGTCCATCACGCCGAGGACGTTCATTTCCGGCAAGCCCACCAACAGCTCGCACATGCGCGTAGGGTCTGACTCCACAGGGGCTCTCCAGTCTGAAGGCGTTGAACACCGTCAGATTGGCAGGGCCCCTGCTACGCGCCAGGGATACCTACACCCCGCTTAGATCCGAAGCGCCACCAATCCACCATTCCGTTCCCTCGGACGGCAGGGGCGCGATTCTGGCCCTCTCGATGGCGAAGAGGTCAGAATCCACTGCCTCGCCTTGCAGCAGAGCCTGGGCCACCAGGATTCCCTCCTCCAGACGGGTTGCCCTTTGACCCAGGTCTGCACCCATGGCTCGAAACTGGTCCTCGCCGCCGCCAAGGCCGGTTTGGACAATGAAGGGTCCTGACGAGATGGCAGCCAGAGTCCCGATCTGCTCAGCCAGTAACACGGGATGCCACAAGGGGACGAGGAACAGGCAGCCGATCGGACGGGCTGTCCATTCAGCGAGAAGGCGACCGAGCATCGGTACGTTCTGCACATAACCTGCCGGACCGGTGGAGTGGTGGTCTCCGAGCGTCAATGTGTCGAGGCCGGCCCGATCGGCGGCCCGCGCCTGGCTGAGCACCGTCTGTGGTCCGGCCCTCTGGCCGCCAGGTCCATCGGTCGAGAAGGCGGTTCCAATGGATATGCCGACGCGCATCATCCTTGAGGTCTACCCCACAAGCTGGAGCGGACGCATTGATGTCACTGTGCCGGCTGTCGCAAGGGTGTCTTCCCCCGTGGAGGGCAGAACGAAGGTGGGCCTGTCAGAACAGGTCCGCCACCTCGGGGTCGATATAACGGTGAATATCCATGCTGGCGAGTTCAAGCTCGCCGAGACTGTTGCCAAATGCCGCGAAATGTGGGGTGCCAAAGTGCTCAGTGAGCGCCTCCTGCGAATCCCACTCCTCGAAGATCCGGAACCGACCTCGGACGTCTGGGTCTGCCCACAGCCCATACGAGCGGCACCCCGGCTCCTTCAGCGACTCGGTCGACACGGTGCGAGCGAGCTCCACCATGCGGTCGTGGGACGAGGGGCCGACAACCATGATTCCGGAAACGATGATCATGCCCGACTCTAGGGCGACGACGCCCTTTCATGTGGCACAGCCCGCCTTTTGCCTACCCGTTGGAGACGTCAGATACCTTCAGCTGGAGGAGCTGAGGGACCTTGAGCCGGGGTCGCATGGAGCCATGACCTAACCGTGGCCGGCTCACAGAGACCATTAGACGCGATCTGTATTGGTGGCGGTCGCCATGGCCAGGCACAATGGGGGCAGGAGGTGGTCAGAATATGAAACGCAAACGTCTGGTCTTTGTTGTTCTTGGGGCAGGTGCACTGGGATATGGATTGGCACGACGGGCAAAGGCCGCCAGGGAACGCTCCATGAGCGTGACCGCTGCCGGGTCAATGGGAGGCTCCCTTGGGGTCGTGGAGGTCGAGACCGGAGATGTCGATGCTGCCGGCAATCTCGTCGTCGATGACCTGGTCATGGCGGTGGACAGCGATGGAAAGATCGTGGCCACAGACGAGACCGTCGCTGTCATCACGCCAGAGGGTGACACTGTCATCGACGAAAAACTGTCGGTGGTGGGAGACGACGGCGAGCTCCACACCGTCCAAGAAGACATCTCCGTCACGGAGCTCGACGAGTAAGGCTCCGAAGCTCTCACTGTCGGGACGTGTGACCGGAACTCAGACCGAAGTAAAAATTGCGGTGAAGGCATTGGTCGGCAGGGCCGAAATGCTTGATCGCATGGGTTCAGGTCGTTAGTGCACGTACATCTCGATGGGACGCCGGAACTGTCGTTGTCGAAACCGCACTCAGCTTCATCGGTTGAGTCCTCGGCTGCTGGCTCCAGAATCCTTTCGCATCTTTTGCCGCCGGCTGATGCGCCGGAGCTCACTTGGGTGCCAAGGAGAGGGTCAGGTGTCTGCTTCCTGCCGGTCGTGTTGCGCCGTCGGACGCTGTATCGCGTGGGAATGACTACTGTTCCCGAGTGACGTGATCTGCCGCACGTTCGACTGCGCGCAAGTCGCGTTCTCCGTCCAGCCTTCGTCTGCGCGACGTAGCCGTTCGCTCATTTCGGCGAGCATGAGCTCCATCACGGGAGGGACAAGGAAATGGGAGCTTCGGAACTCCTTTAACGAGGCCACGAGAAGCTCCATGTCGGTATTGGAGACCACGGTTGCGGTCCGCACACCCCGGTTGAGAAGTGCCACCTCGCCAAAAAAGGATCCGGGACCGACGACATCGAGCTCGACACCCTCCCGCCACACTGTGGCCGTTCCTTGGATGATCACGAAGAACTCGGTGCCCGGCTCACTGGCGACAGTGAGGACGCTCCCAGCCACGACGCGGAGGTTCGTCGTCAGCGATGCGATTCGCCGCAATTCGCGGTCGGTGCACCGAGAAAATATGGGCACATTCTTGAGAGACCGTGCCCGCGGGCTGTTTACGAAACGTTGTTTGAACAAGGCCGTCCTCCTCAGGTCAAGCAGCGCTCAGTGCGCGTTGCCATGGGCTCGCAGATGCTGATCGATGAATCATGTCGAGAGGGGAGATCGGCATCGTGTGGGGATTGCGTCGACGATGCCACGTGATCTCGCGTCGGGTTCCAGACGACTTCAAAGGTCTCCCGTGGCTCGGGAAGGCCCTTGAGCTCGAATGGGCCCAGGGCTCGGTAGGGGTACTGTGCTCGCCGCCCAGCCACTTCCTTGACGATCCGGGTTGCCAGGATCTCTCCGCTGGAGGCGCAAGCGCATAGGCGGGCCGCCTCGATCACTGGTTCTCCGAAGTAGTCGGATCCCTCCCGGGTCACCTCGCCACCACTCAATCCGATGCGCAGTCCCAACGGGTGGTCGCCAGCGCGGTTGTCGATGTCCACGCCCCGCTGCATGCCGACGGCACATGTCAATGCGGCTGAAGCCGTCGGGAACACGGCCATGGTGCCGTCCCCGAGACGCTTCACCTCCGTACCACCGGTGCCCGTGATGGCTTGATGCAGAGTGAAGAAGTGCCGCCGTCGGAGGGCGTCAGCGGATTCCGGCCCAATCCGATTGGCCGTTCGTGTCCAGTCAACGATGTCAGAGAACAGCAGGGTCACATTCTCCGGGACGGGGCCCCCTCGGAGATGGCCTTCGGTCTGTACGTCGCTTAGGAGCGCGATTCGTAGGGCTTCCGCCAAGGCGTCGAAAAGAGCGTCGACGCCGGGCCCAGGGACGCGGCTGGGGGGACTGCCCGCGTCCACTGGGGCCGGATTGGCGCCGATCAGGCCGAGCCCGCTCCCGCCAACTGCGAGTGTCCGCTCCGCCACTGGCGGACGCTCATTGGCGGACTCATGGCCTGAGACCGCGGTGACCGAGGCGTCCCGACGATTGCTGCCGTTACCCAATTCAAGCCTGTTCATGGTCGTTCCTCCTGGTCCCGGCACCGAGACGGGCACCTCACCGTCACGCTTTGGTCAAAACCATTGATGACACCGTCCGGTTGTGAATCACTTGTGGGCCGGTTGTGTACGGCGAGTTGCGGGTCATCAGTCCTTGGACGCTGGATCGTCGCCCAGCACGGCAGGGATCGGATGCTCCCCCTTCGACTCGACCGGCCGGCGTCGCTCGCCAGTCGACGGAGGTGCCGGCTTCCTCTGGATCAGAGGCGGAGCCATCCCAGCGATATCTACCGTGGAGGTCGTGTCCCGGGGGGCTGTAGGCCAGGCCGAGGTGTCGACGCGCCTGTCGCTGTAGGTGATACCTGTCCTCGCTGAGGACCCCTTCGGGTTAGTGCGGCAGCGCCGGTGGGGGAAGGCTCCTCGAACTTTCCGGGAGATCCGACCACCAAGACCGGGATGGAGCTCCTGCCACCCGTTCGGCAGCGCGCCAGTCCTCTCGGGTGAGCTGCTCCCAGGGACGGGCTCGCAGGCGTTCACACGCGCCCACAGCCGATGCGAAGTAGTTCGAAGCGTCGGCGATCTGCCCCCGGGCGAACGCCAGTAGAGCGAGGCACCGATCAACCGGGCCGTACTCCGTGCTGAGCGTGCCAACGATGACGTACTGACCCGAATAAGGTTCGAGCAGTTGAAAGAGCCGGTCGACGGTGTGGCGATCGGTTTCAATTCGACCGCCGATCTCTGCCGCCAGGCATACCGAGGCGAGCCATAATCCGTCGTCCGCCGTGTCAGGAAGCAAGGGGACGCCCCGACCGAGTGCATCGGCTGCACCCTCAAGATCATCTCCGGACGCCGCCGCCACCCCCAGAGCGAGGGTCCAGGTCGGCATGTGCGGGTACATGGCGGCGAAGAGATCGAGCGATGGCTGGAGGTCGGCGAGCCCGCCCCGGTGGTAGGCATTGGTGAAGGCAGCCGCCCCCAGTACGGCCGGCGTGTCGGTTATCCCATGTTGCTCGCCGAGGTTGGAGAGGGCCGTGATGTGCTCGTCGGCGATCTCGAAATCACCATGAAGCCGAGTGCACGTGGCGGTTGCCAACTCGCGAAACCAGAGCTGCCTCGGGTTTCGCAATCGGCCGCCTACATCCCTCAAGAGCTCAAGGCTCTCATCGGCGGCGTCTCCATCGCCGAATGCGATGCCGTCGATCAGGCACGCGAGATGCGCACGGAAGAGCCAATCGTCGTCCCCGAGGTCGCGCGCCACCTCGAGAAACTGTTTCGACCACTCTCGCCGTTGGGGATCGTGGCCGAATCGGGCCCACGAGTGGCGGGCGCTATAGGCAGCCGCCAAGACAGATCGATCTCCCAGTTCGATCGCCCCGGCGACGACGTTCGAAACGAGGTCGGAGGTCGCGGCATGACGCGCCGGAGTAGCTGCTTCGTTGAGCCATTCGCTGGCCACCAAAAGGCTCAGCCGAGTCCACGCCGAGCCAGCCCGCTCCATCGATTCGGACAACAGAGACCATCGCAGATCGGAAGCATTCACCAGCCGACTGTGAAGGTCCGTGGCCAAAGCCACTAAGGCGAAACGTTCGTAGTCACCGGTGGACCGGGCGATGTCAGCGGCGGCCTTCCACGCCTCGTCGGCTGCAGCGGCATGCCCTGCCAGGGCCTCGGCTCGGCCGACTCGAAGCAGGAGGTCAACTCGGAGCCCAGGTGCTATTGCGTCGCCCAGCGAGGTGAGGGCCTGTTCGCACAGCAATCGGGCCAGTTCGAATTGCAATGACGCCAGAGCCGCATCGGCCCCAGCCAGTGCAAGTTCCACCGTTCGATCGATCCCGAGGTCAGCGACCGCGGCCAGTCCGTGATGAGCGGCGTCTATTGGTGAACCGCGGGACGCCAGCGCCTCGGCTACGGCGCCCCGGATCCGGACCTCGCGGCTTTTTGACACCGAGCTCGCCAGTACGTCACGGATCAATCCGTGATCGAAGGCGAACCGATCGAACTGACCGGTCTCTACGACGATTCCGGCCCCGAGGGCTTCGTCGAGGCGCTCCACGACGCGGGCGACCGCCAGGTCGCCCGCAGCCGCCAACGTCTCGACATCGAATTGCATGCCGATGATCGCCGCTGTCTCCAATAATCGCCGGGCGGGGTTCGACATCTCCTTCATTCGTTGACCGATCACCGTCTGGATCAGGGGGGTGATCGATCCCTTCGGATCCGTCGCCGCGGGGGCAACCTCGTAGCTCTTGTTCCAGATGGCGAGGACTTCTCGCACCAGCAAAGGGATGCCCCCGGTCTGCTCGCCCAGGCGAGTGGCGAACTCTTCGCCCCGCAGACTGGGGATCGCAACATCGAGCCGATCCACCAGGTCAACCAAGTCTGCTGTCAACAGCCGGTCGACCTCCATGGTGACCGTCCCCTCGCGTTTGAGGAGGTCGAGGAGCGGCTCGTCATTGCCGGATTGCCAGTCTCCCGCGCTACTCCTGCAGGCCACCACCACGGTGACCCGCCTGTCCCACGGCCGATCGAGCACCGCTCGCATCAGCGCCATGGCTCCCTCGCCGAGACGGTGGGCGTCATCAACCAGGATGAGCAGTGGTTCGCCCTGCCCTGCTCTCGCTAGCAATTGGAGCACTGCCTCGATGAGTCTTCCTCGTGCGTGAGCAAGATTCTCGTCGTCGATCAAAGGTGGTGGCCCGAGCTCCGGCAGCAGCCAGGCGAGGTCGTCTTGGAGGTGACCGACACGATCCAACGACTGGGGGCCAGTCGCTTCGAGGACATCGCGCACCGCGTCTGCGAAAGGTCCATACGGCAGCGAGCTCTCGCGCTCCGCCGATCCCGAGGCGACCAGGACCGCCTTTTCGGCGGCTCTGCTTCCGAATTCGGTAAGGAGGCGACTCTTCCCGCATCCGGGTGGCCCGAGGACGAGAGCGAGACGGGGGTAATCGCCGACCTTGTCCTCGAACAAAAGCCGATCCAGCATGGCAAATTGTTCGACCCGATCGACGAACGGAAGAAGATCGGTGCTCTGGTTCCTCCACCGGGTTGCGAATGTCGTACTGCGAGCTGCTCGATCCGAGGAATCTGATGCGCCGCCGCCCGAAATCGCGGGTCCGATTCTCGAGGGCTCCCACGCCAGCTCGGGTGACTGCTCGAGCACCATGCGTTCGAGGTGCCTGAGCTCCGGGCCCGGCTCGATGCCGAGTTCATCAATGAGCATCCGCCGTACCCGTCCGTAGACGGCGAGGGCATCCGACTGGCGCCCACTGCGGTACAACGCGAGCATCAGCTGTGCCCAGAAGCGCTCTCTCATCGGGTTGCTGGCGACAAGACTCTCGAGTTCGGCGACTAGTTGTGTGTGCCGGACCAAAGCGAGATCTGTGTCGATCCGAAGCTCGATGGCCTCCAGTCGGCGTTCTGAAAGACGTTGAGACTCTGTCGCCGCGAATGACTCGAAGACGAAATCGGCGAGAGCGGTGCCCCGCCAGAGCGCCAGGGCATCCCGAAGCTCTCCGCTGGCCCTCGTAGGGTCGCCGGCTTTCAGACAAGCCGAAGCCTGCGAGACCGCCTGCTCGAAGCGAGCCGCGTCCACCTGCATCGGATCTATCGCCAGTACGTAACCAGGGTCCCGACTGACAAGGATCTCCGACCCACTTCCGATAGGTTTCGCGTCGCGAAGGTTTGATCGCAGCCGAGAAATGTAGGCGTGCACGGTTCTTACTGCAGACGGGGGAGAATCCTCCGCCCAGATCTCCTCAACGATGCGGTCCGTCGAGAGGACCTCACCGGCATGGATCGCCAACAGCGCCAAAACGGCGCGCTGACGGCGCCCACCAAGAGGCACCTGCATCCCGTCATTCCAAACCTCGAAGGGCCCCAGCATTCGAAAGTCCATGTGCGCTGCTTTGTCCTCCCTCTGCTACCCATCGTTCAAAGAGAGGTGATCCCTGTTGTGGGGTCCACCGTCGGCTCAATTCAACTCGACCACATCGGATCGCGCCATCCTGTCATCACCACCTGGACGACCAAGCCGACTCGGAGCGGACGAACCGAGAAGACCGCAAGAGAGCAAGAGAACGGTCGCTTTCGACGAAGTTGCCCTCAACAGGAAGAACCGTTGAAGACGACTCCGCTAATGATGCTGAACTTGGTCGAGGCGGGCATCCTCCTCGGGCGGACGGTGAAGAATGGCCACCGCGACCAAGGAATCGGAAGACCACAGATCTTTCGGCGTGACGGTATCTGGCAAGACGGCGGCGGAGTCCACGCGCCCCGGCCTGAAGACCCCATACTTCGCCATGCCCACGTTGTGAGCTACCAGATTCCGAATTATTCGTATCCCAGCAATCGCCAGCTGTTTGCGAGTGGCCCCGCCGCCGAGGGCTCGATCACCGTCCATTTCGACCAATCCCGAAACATCGAGAGTCGACCAAGAGCTGGCCTCCACGAGCAGTGAACCCACGGGTAGGCGATTCCGGCCGGCGCCAGTAGCGCGGTCTCCGCCTCGGTCAGAGGCCAGGAACGCGAATAATTCCGGGTCCCATTCGGCAGAACCGGAGGTGGGAGAATCGCTTCCTCCACTCGCACCGCCATGGCCGGCTTCACCATCGGTGAGAGCATTGGCCAAGCTTTTGTGCATGGTCAGAACCACCGCACCCTCGCCGGGCTCTTGTCCGCCCACGTCGTCCCCAGCTCCGCGATCGTCAAAGGCCGTGCTGTGTGAGGGGGGGGCGGGGTTGTAGGCGAAGAGAGGATCAGCCAGCGCAATAGGCAACGGTGGATCTGCCTCGAGGAAACAGCGGTAGACGAACTCCGAACACGTCAACGACTTTTTGGAAGTTCGGGAAGTCTGATAGACCATCTCGGGTTCAAAGACAGCCAGCACGGATTGGGACAGTGCTTCCAGCACGGTGCCAATGCGTTGGCTCGGACCACCGGCCTCATCGAAATACAGTTCGTAGGTGCGAAAGAGCGCCGGAACCATCAGAGTGATCAGGCTCAGGTATGCGTACACCGTGTCCCCAGTGTCGGCATAGTCATGAGCCCGCGTCACTACCCCGTCCGCCGCCGCCCCGTTGACGATGTCGATGTGGCGGAGCGCAGTCGCGGTCCGGTCGTGGGGCAGCTTGAGACGATCGTGAAGGCTCTCGATACGAGCTGCTGCCGGGTGCTGCTCGCTCTCGCGGGATACCTGAGCAAATTTTCCCTCACCAAGGTAAAGACCAGCATGGCTGACTGGCCTGTTTTCGGCGAGTTGTATCAGTCCGCTGAGCGGATGGAGGCTATCGAACAAAAGCACATCGCCTGGCTTCAGCTTGCCGATGAAGGCACCGGGATCCGTCGTGAGTTCCATGCCGCCTCCTTCAGACCATCAGTTCGATGTCACATTCCCCGTTTGCCAACGCTGTAGTTCCGTCGCCGCCTGCTGCTCGCCGCCGTCTCGGGCCACGTTCATCCAGGTCACTGCTTCCTCACGGTTGCCCTCGTGGTCCAACAACTGACCAAGCTGATAGGCGGCGTAGCCGTGTCCGGACTCCGCTGCCTGTTTGTACCACCGCTTCGCTTGGTCGGGCTCGTCCTCCGCAAAGTGCTCGGCCAGTTGGAAGGCTGCGTCCTGATCCTGTTCTGAAGCCCCCTTGCGCCACCAACGCACCGCCTCGGACGCATCGTGGTTTTCGTTGAGGGCTAACCAGCCGCGCTGATAGGCCGCGTGTCCGTACCCTTCGTTGGCTGCCTGCTCGAAGAAAGCTGCTGCCTCGTCCGTCTTGCCCTCCTCCCACAGAAGTTCGGCGAGTCGGTACGCTGCCTCGGCATGCCGCTCCGAGGCTGCGTAGCGCCACCACTTTTGCGCATCCGCTCGGTCCCCATCCTCGTTGAGAACCAGCCATCCCAGTTGGAATGCCGCTTGGACGTGGCCTGCCTTGGCCGCCTGTTCGTATGGCTCTCTGGCCTCTTCGGGGCGCGCCTGCTCCCACAGCGCCTCGGCGCTCACGAAGGCAGCCTCGGGATCGGCATCGCCCTCTGGAGCCTGTGGCTCGGAGCGAGCTTCTTCCGTTATCGCTTGCCACGAAACGATCACCCGATCAAACCCCTCGCCCTCATTCATCAGTGGACCTCCCGCAAGAATCCATCGGGATCGACTTCCGTTGCCGTCCAGATCTCTCTAGCATTTCTCACCATGGCATGGAGGGCGTCAGGATTGTCGATCACAGACTCGGCATTGGTCAAAAGTTGGGGGTTCCCACGCGAGACACTGACAATCTCGCGCAAAGTTGGTCTGCCGTTCACCGATCCGTCCAACAGGCTCGACAAACCAGGAAGCTGTTGAACCAGGTGGATCGTCTCCTTCGGACTGAGGTTCTTCACCTCGACGGCCTCAGCTCCATCGAGATCAGGAAGCGGCACCCGCGAAGTGATCACGATTCGACCCTCCCCCCTGTGGTTGCACAGCGCACCAAAGAGTTGTGACCATATGGGATCTTTCCACGCGCCGGACGATGTGAGTAACAGATCGACCTGATCGAACACCAGCAGCGCCCCCCGCCTTTCTATCGCCTCGGTGATTTGGTCGAGCCATTGCGCGAAATTGTCCGTACGATCGGTGGTCGTCACATTCAGGGCGCGTACCAAACGATTAGCGACAAAGTCGAAGTCTGGTTTCACCTGGTCACGATCGTTCGTGTAAAACGAGAAAAGGTGAAGGGAGCCGAAATCGTCCTGACGTCCGTAGGCAAGCTCGAGTGCGCAATGTGACTTTCCCATTCCCGCTGCCCCGTGCAGGATGACGCCGCTTTTGCCGCTGCCGGATGCCAGCGCCCTATTGGCAGCGGCCAGCACACCGACGCGACCTACGAAGACCTGTGGTTCGTTGAGAAAGAACTCAGACATCTTCGGATTCAAGGGCGGCTGTGGACCAGTTCGATTAGGTGGCGCCAGGGGTGCAGCGGCGGTGGGAACGTTCCCGAAGACGGCTGGCGTGTACGTTGATCTTGAGGGACACAGATCTGTCGGCTGCCGTTGCGAGGAATCTCGGAGCGCCATGGCCACTGCGCTCACGGCAGAATGATTCCCTTCCCACATCCTCCCATAGAGCCATTCCGCGAATTCGATGCAGAATCGGTCTCGAACGGGATATCGCATCGCTACTACAGTGCAGCCCACCTGATCAGCAATTCTCGAGGCGAGGCTCTGTTCCACCTTCCTGTCGACGTGCTCTTCGTCCGATGCCGTGTCCACCCCCATGGCTTCGAACCATGGCCGCACCACTGTCGCTGCTGAGGAACACGCCATCAGCGTGACAAGTTTGAGCCGAGGCTTGGCACTCTCCAGCCACTCCAGCAGAAGGTCAGTATCTACGGGCTCGGCTTGGCCGGCGTCGTTCTCAAGCATCAATACACCGGCAGTGCCGTGACCGGACAGGTGGACGATGTCCCAGCCTTCGCCATCCTCGAGAGCCTTCCTGAGCGATCCAGCCGTCGCCCCGTACTGCAACACGTTGAGATCGAGATCTTTCGAATTTCGTTCGATAAGTTTGCGTGCCAACACAGCCAACCGGTATCGCTCCTGCCGCAGGCTGAGTTGGCTCTCGTTTGTCGGAGACGAGAACGCGGCTAGCACACGCAACCGTTTATGTGGCGGTGGCGGTGGCGCGGTCGGAGGGCCGGACTCCACCGAGAAAATGACCCGTCGATCGGCCAGCGGAATGTTTCGACCGGTGTGAGGATCCCGCAGTGTCGCGATCGCAAGCGGGGCTTCTAACAACCAGGTGGGGACATCCGGCTTGCGTTCGATCCAGACTGTTGCCGGGGCGTTTGCGACGAGGCTCTCGGCTATCTCGCCCAGGACGTTCTCGGAGACCCAGACCCCCAAATCGCCGATCAGTTCAGCCTCAGCTTCTACCCATCCGGCCTGGGCCCCAAGCTCGGTCCACGCGTCGGGAAGGTTGCGAAGAATCTCCCATTGGGGATCGTCTCTGTCGAGCTGGACCGCCTTGAAGCCAAGTTGCTGATGTCCTTCGGCCTCGGCGTCGAAGAGATGAAGGTCGAACCTGCCGTCACCCTCGATTTCCTCGGTCTTCAACCGGAGCGTCCGCACTACGTGTGATAGTAGCCCCGGCTCAATCTGTCAATCCAGAGGTTCGAATCTGGGAACGGGCGAAACGGTCTCACGTCGGTCGGTTGGCAGTGCGCTGGCAAAGATCGCCTAATGGTTGGGACGAGCCGTTGACTACGGGCCAGCTGAGGCCACCGGCTGGGACGACGGTCGGACGGAGCCTTACGATGTAGCGATGCGAGCGCTCATGTACGGGGTGGAGCCAGAGGTGCAGCCAATCGGCGAGACGGACAACCGCTTGCTGCGGATGCTCGCTCGGACGCCGACCCGCCTCCTCGACGTCGACGAGCCTGGGTTCCTCCGTCCAGATTGGGTGGTGACCAGGCCGAGACTGGTGGGGATCTGCGGGTCGGAGTCCAAGGCGGTGTTCTTGGACTATGCCAGCCTGGTCGACCCGGCCAACGCGTCGGGCATGCAGCAGAATCCGATGAAGGGTTTTGTCTCTTTCCCTCACGTAATGGGCCACGAGGTGATCGCCGAGGTGGTCGCTGTCGGCCCCGAGGCGGAGGGGTTCGAGCCGGGGGACCGTGTCGCCCTCAACCCTTGGCTCACGTGTGTGACCCGAGGGGTCTCGCCTGTCTGCCCGGCCTGCGAGGCTGGTGACCTGAGCCAGTGCCACTCGTTCGGGAAGGGCTCATTCGCCCCAGGGATCCACATCGGCATGTGCGCCGACGTCAGCGGGGGATTCGCCGACCTGATGCCGGCGCACGACTCGATGCTCTTCAAGGTGCCGGACAACCTGAGCGACGAGCAGGTTGTCATCGCCGATCCGTTTTCAGTATCGCTCCATGCCGTCACCCGTCATCCGCCACAGCCGGGCAGCAAGGTGCTCGTCTACGGTGCCGGCGCGCTCGGCCAGTGCGCCGTCGCGATCCTGCGGGCATTGCACCCGTCGGTCGAGGTAATGGTGGTCGCGCGGTTCGATGCGCAACGCCAGTTGGCCGAGACGTTTGGTGCATCTACCGTCCCGCCTGAGACGCGTCTCGAGCTCATCGAGCGGGTCGCGGACTGGTCGGGTGGTGTGCTGCAGCCGGCTGACGGGCTACCCATGGCCTTTCCGGGCGGCATCGACGTGGTCTACGACACGATCGGGGCAGCCGAGACGTTGGAGGTCGGCTGCCGCGTGCTTCGCGCCCGAGGAACCCTCGTGAAGCTGGGCATGCACGGCGCCGCCAAGTGGGACGACACGCCCGTGTACTCCAAGGAGATCACCTATACAGGTTCAAACGCCTTCGGAATCGAGGAGGTCGAGGGCGTGCGGCAGCACGGCATCGCCCACTTCCTGGACATGGTCGAATGCGGCCGGATCGACTTGACACCGATGCTCACCCACACATTCCGTCTTGACGAGTGGCGCGACGCCTTCACTGTGCTGGCCGACCAGGAGAAATCAGGAGCCATTAAGGTCGCGATCGACAGTCGCTAGAGCTCGCCACATCAGCCAAGCCGTCCAACTGCTTGTGCA
Source organism: uncultured Acidimicrobiaceae bacterium (assembly GCA_963704615.1). Classification (GTDB taxonomy): domain Bacteria; phylum Actinomycetota; class Acidimicrobiia; order Acidimicrobiales; family RAAP-2; genus Bog-756. The sequence continues at coordinate 439,538 of OY969923.1, forward strand.
AGTGAGCGAGCAATGATTGCTGGCATTGCCTCAGCTTCATAGGTCGAGTCCTCAGCTGCGTGAGCTGAGGCTGTGGGCTCAAGAACTTGCGACTCTCTGGCCCATTCTTAGCTGGAATCAGCCCGAGAGTGGAGTTGGCGGCGCTTGGGGCGACTCATTGCGCACGTGGAATTCGTGCCCTGCTGAACCGGATGCTCCGTTCCTGGAGGTGGGCGAGGAATTCGGGTGGAGACAGCACTTCGAAGTCAGCTTCTGTGGCGCTGAGCGCCATCATCGGCCAGTCCAGCGATTCGCTGGCGATCCGCAAGAGGCACCGGTCTTTGCCTAGCTCTTCAATGAAGGCTCCCCGGCCGATGCGCTGCCGGGTCAACGCTGCCGAAGCTTGGATGATCGCTTCGACGACGTACCGACGCGGCATGCTCCCGATGGCATCCCGGACAAACTGGGCTGCATCATCGGTCGGAAGCTTGCGCGAAGGAAAGTGTCCGCCAGTACCCTGAGCGCCCTTGAGGCGGTCAAGACGGAAGGTCCGCCAGTCGGACCGCTCGAGATCCCAGGCGACGAGATACCAACGACGACCGAGCAGCACCAGCCGATGGGGGTCGACGAGTCGTTTGCTCGGGTCGCCGCCCCGAGCAACGTAATCGAACGTGAGGCGTTCGCAATCACGACATGCCTGGGCAATCGTCGAAAGTGCGCCTGACTCTGCACTGGGTGCATCGGCGCCGAACACAGCCGGCACCGTCATTGCCGCTAGTGAATCAACTTGCTGGCGAAGTCGTGGTGGCATGACTTGGATCAGCTTGCTGAGCGCCTGGACGGAGGACTCCTCGATCCCGGCGATGCTGCCAGCTTGAACTGCAGACAGAAGGCCGACGGCGAGCGATACGGCCTCGTCGTCGCTAAGGAGAAGTGGAGGAAGACCCGCTCCCGCAGCCAACTGGTAGCCCCCGTCGACCCCTCTTTGAGCCTCGACGGGATATCCCATCTCCCGCAACCGTTCGACATCTCGGCGAAGCGTCCTCGCGGATACTTCCAGCCGAGCGGCCAACTGGGCGCCAGTCCAATAGCGCCGGTTCTGCAACAGAGACAGCAGGCGCAGGGCTCGAGAAGTCGTTGCCGACATTTTTTCAGTAGATCCGCAATTTAGGACAAATGCTGACCGCTATGCATCATAAGGTGACCTTAGACCAACGAGGAAAGGGTGAACCGATGAACACAAACCGCACCGATGCAACTTCCAGAGAACGATCTGATCTCTTGGAGACGTTGGATCAGCACCGCGGGTTTCTCCGTCAGACGGCACAATCGCTGACCGACCAACAGGCACGCCTCACACCGACGGTGAGCCAACTTTGTGTCGGCGGGATCATCAAGCACGTGATCCGCGTCGAGTCAGTATGGGCCGACTTCATTCTGACAGGGCCAGAGGCTGCTGGCCCACTGGACGAGAATACCTTTAAGGTTCAAGCCGAGAGCTTCGTCATGGATGAGCATGAGTCGCTCGAGGGACTTCTCGCCAAATATGAAAAGGTGGCCCTCCGTACCAACGAGCTGGTCGAGTCGGTCGCGTCCCTCGATGACTCTCATCCATTGCCGGAGCGTCCGTGGTTCGAGCCCGGGTCTCGCTGGTCGGGGCGTCGAGTGCTTCTCCATATCATTGCCGAGACCTCGCAACATGCCGGGCATGCCGACATCATCCGTGAATCGATCGACGGCGCCAGGACGATGGGATAGCAGTCGAGCTGTCCCGCGCCAGACACCTGTGGAGCTATGCCGATTGTTCGACGTCCTCAGCTCTCGGGATGGGGTCCAGGCGGGCGAGGGCCGCAACCGCGCATGTCCTCAGCTGGATGAGGACGAGGACAAGCGCTCCTTGACGGACCAGATGCGCTGCCGACCTGCCAAAACCGTCCGATCGATGCGGCTCTGGCCACTTCCGGGAACCATCGAGCATGTGTGTCGACCGCTCACCAATGAGGTGCGGTGCCCGTCCTGTGACAAGCGGAACCGGGTTCCCACCGCCGCAGGAGGCCTGCCGTAGTGCGGAGCTTGTCATTCAGCGCTGGTGGCTGGTCGAGGCGGACGATTCGACATTTGATGCCCTCGCAGTTGACTCCCCCCTTCCCGTCCTGGTCGACCTGTGGGCGCCGTGGTGTGGACCATGTCGGCTGGTGGCGCCTGCCGTCGAGCATGTATCTCTGGAGAGAGCGGGACGGTTGAAGGTCGTGAAGGTAGACGTCGACATCGCTCAGAAGACCGCGGCTCGCTTTCAGGCCCAGAGCATCCCGACGCTCCTCATCCCGTCGGACGGACAGGTCGTGGATCGCATCGTTTACCCGAAGACGACCTCCGGCGGCGGGTGGATGCCGTCCTGGGCATTGGAACTTCTTGAGCTAGGGCTCAGGAGGCATTCCCGCCGGAACCGTCCAGCCGATAGCTAGTCCGATCGCCGGTCCTCACTGCCTGCACGGACCGCCAAGGCCCGAGCCAGCTCGATGCGGTTGCCCAATTGGAGTTTGACGTAGATGCTCGACAGATGCATCTTGACAGTCCCCCGCGAGATGTAGAGCTTGGCAGCGATCTCCGGATTAGAGAGTCCGCTGGCCGCGAGCTCCGAGACCTCGGTTTCAATCGGGCTAAGGCTCTCCCAGCCCGCGATTGGATGTCTCCGAGGACCGCGGGCTCGTCGGGCGTAGTTGGCGGCATCGGCCAAGGACATCGCGGCGCCCTCTGCCCATCCTTTCTCCCACTCCTGAACCTTGCCTTGCTGAAGGATCTGTCGCTTCGCAGTTTCCAGACGACAGGTGGTGTCGGGGAATGGCGCGCACGAGACCCGACGGCGAGCGGCAGTCGCCGCTCCGGCCAACCGGGCACAGCGGGTCGGCGCTTCGGCCGACGCCGCGAGCAGAGCGAGCTCGTCGAGTACGTCGGCGACGCTGCGACTGACGCCAAGGCCGACGAAGACGGCCAACGCCTCACGAAGATGTACCAGCCCTTGCTGCAGATCGCCGTCGAGCAGATCCGCTCGTCCTACGACGAACTGTGCGATCGCCTCCTGTCGGGAACTCCCAGTCCGTCCGGCGAGCTCCGCGAGCTCCCTGGCTTGACTGCGTGCTCGCTCGGAGTCTCCTCGTATTAGGGCGACACGGGCCAGCACCTCGCGCATCAGAGCCGTGGTGTGTGGTTGTGGCATCTGAGCGATCAGCGCTTCGGCCAGCTCTGCCGCAAGCTCAATGTCGTCCTGCATCAACGCGACGATTGCCCGCCCGAGGTCGATCCCAGGGGCCGCGTGACGGGCTTCCGACTCCCGAGCCTCCGCACTCGTTCGTCTTGCCTCGGCGGTCGCCTCCTCAAGACGTCCGAGCCTGGCCAGTGCATGGATCCGGTGGCAGACTCCTTGGAAGTACGTGGTTGAGGTTTGATCGTCTTCAAGCTCGAGAGCGATGTCCACGTGTTTGAGCGCCTTCAGCGGCGAGCCGACCACCACCTCGCTCCACGCCATGGCCTGCTCTGCCCACACCCGGAGGCGTCGATGCCCCGTCGCTCCCTCGATCGAGCAGAACTCGTCATAGGCCTTCAGCGCGGTCTCGAATCGATCGCAGATTCCGGCCGCGAACTCCAGATTGGCGAGAGCCCAGGCGAGCCCGAATGGATCGTCGAGGGCGCGTAGGAGTTCGACCGCCCCCTCCGTGCTCCGGATGCCTTCCTCGAGGTCAGACCCGGTGAGGATAAGCACGATACCGGTCAACATCAGGCAGCGGGCCAAAGTCTGGTCATCCGTGACCTGAGGAAGGAGCGCACGGCTTTCGCTGAGGTGTTCAACCGCAGCCTCGTAGTCCTCGTTGAGCATCCCGAGGACTGCCGCTCCACTGTGTACGACGGCCCGGGCCGGGGCGTGGGTCATCTCGCCGGTTGCGGCGAGGACAGCGGAGATCGAGTCGTTCGCCTCCTGAAACCGCTCAGTCAGGATCCAGTGACGTGTCATGGACGCCACCAGCGCCAGCGCTGAGCTCAGATCACGATCCAGTGCCGCTTTCAACGCGAACCGGAGGTTGCCCCGCTCCTCGTCGATGACATCGTGACCTCTGGTATCGATCAACCTCTTATCGGCGCGGGCCGCGAATCCGGTGTACCAGCTCATGTGGCGGGTCTCGATCTCTGTGCGCGTTCCGCTTGTGGAAAGTCGCTCAGCTGCGTAGTCCTTGACGGTTTGAAGGAAGGACCAGCGCTCGCCCTCCAGAGAGGCCACTCGAATGATCAGGCTCTTCTCGGTCAGCGCGTCGAGACGGATCCGCACTTCGGACTCGTCGGCCTCGGGCTGGGCGACGTCGCAGGCGGCACGGAGACCCCAACCGTCGGAGAAGACCGACAAGTTGTCGAGAAGGTCCTGCTCCGCTCTGTTGAGCAACCCGTAGCTCCAGTCGATGGAAGCCCGAATGGATTGGTGCTGCGGTGGCCGATCGTCAGGGCCGATCGTCGTGTCGTCGACGTGTTGCGGTAGCTGGAGGGCGATGTCGGTAACCGGCATCGTCTTGACTTGGGCAGCCGCCAGGCCGATTGCCAGTGGCAGCCCGTCGAGTCGATGACAGACGCGGGCTACCGCCCGAGCTGACGACGGCCCGAGGACAAATCCCGGGTCGACGCTGCAGGCTCGCTCGACGAATAGGCGCCCGGCGTCCGAAAGGACCACGCCTGGGACGTCCTGGGTGGCCGGCAAGGTCAGAGGTTCCAGCCGAAAGACCACTTCGCCGGGGATCCCGAGTGGCACTCGGCTCGTTACGAGGACTCGCAGTTCGGGAGCGCCTCGGACCATCGAGGTCACCAAGCGGCCGACGGAGTCCGCGACTTGCTCGCAATTGTCGAGGACGAGCACCATCGCTCGGCTGTCAAGACATCCGAGCACGACGTCGAGGGTGCTCCGACCGGGACGCTCGTGTCCGCCAAGCTCGTGCAGCACACCGTCGAGCATCTCTGTCTGCGTGCGCGCCGAGCCCAGCTCCACGAGCACCGACGGAAGAAGATTCTTGGACGCATGCGGGCCAGCTACCTCGACGGCGAGGCTGGATTTGCCGCACCCGCCGGGGCCGGTGACGGTGACGAGTCCCGGCTGGCGTAGCTCATCGCTCAGGAGGCCCAACTCCCGCTCACGACCGATGAGCTTTCCGCCGCTGGTCACCTCCCTATACTCCCAAATTCGGCCACCCGGCGCTGGGCCTCGCCTCGTCGGCGAGTTGTGTCACGGGGTCAAACGAGACTGTCAAACGAAACTGCGCTACACAGTCCTGTGAGCCTGCCGGACAGTGAGCCTGCTCGGATTCGGGTCCGCCCCCGCCAGACGCTCCCGTTCGGTGCCTCACGCTCAGCGGGCCGAATCCCCGCATCGTCTAGTGACACGCAACTCCAGTTGCGGTCCGACCTCCGTCCGAGAGCAACCGGACTGAAGCCGAACAATCAACTCCTCGGAGGACGAATTGGCCACCTGGCCGTAGTTACGTTGTGACGAAAGGACCACTCTTCTCAGTGGCTCGATCGCCCGAGGTGGCGCCTGGGCCGATTTGCAGGGCTTGGCGGGTCGCGCACAAAGACTGGACGGGAATGGGAGGCAGCCTCGTGTCGAAGTACGTAGTCGATCCCACACATGAACGGTGTCTGGAGGTTGCGTTTCTACGGCCATCGCTCTCTCGCATTCCGCGGCGGATGGGAGATCAGCAAGGAATGGTGCTGGGGTCATGAGGCGCTACCGATTCATCGTGCGGCTCCTCGCGTCGGTGGTCTTAACCGCCGTCGTGGCCATGGTCGTCAATGTGGCGAGCACGCTCTCCGCATCGGCGACAGCTCTGTCCCCGTATGTGGCGACGACTGTCCGGGTTGGCAGCAGCCCAACGGGTGTAGCCGTGAATCCTGCAACAGGCCTCGTGTATGTCAGCAATTACGATTCGAACACGGTCTCGGTGATCTCCGAGAGTTCTGACTCCGTGGTCGCCACCATCCCTGTGGGCTTAAGCCCCAACGGTGTCGCCTTCGACCCGGTCACGAATGAGGTCTGGGTTGCCAATGAGAGCTCGTTCACCCTTTCCGTCATCAGCACAACCTCGAACACGGTCATCAACACAGTGAGTGTGGGTGCGGGGAACGAACCCTACGGGGTGGCGATAGACACGTCGGATGGATACGTCTACAACACGGATTGGAACACTTCTGAAGTATCGGTCACGGACGACCGTACTGCTCCCCCGACAGGGGTAGCCGCGATCTCTGTTGGCATCGACCCCTACGGCCTGGCGGTGAACTCATCGACGAACAACGTCTACGTTGCTGAAAGCCAGGCTGGCAGAGTGGCCATTATCAATGGCACAACCGTTACTGGCTCGTTGTCGGCCGGCACCAAAACGGACGGGGTGGCGGTCGACCCGAGTACCAATTCGCTCTTCGTGTCCAACTACACCGCTGGGACGATAGACAAGTTCGACACGGCAACGAACACGTTGGTCAGTTCGATTGATCCCGGGTCAGAACCGGCCGGTCTTGCCGTTGATCCAGGTAACCAGACGGTTTGGGCGGCCGCCGAGGGCGCACGCTTGATTCAAGCGCCCGAGAGCTTTGGCACCTACTCCGAGATTGGGGCTGGCACCAACCCTTTGGGTGTCGCGGTAGACACTTCGACCCATCTCGCCTTCGTGACTGACATTGGCTCCGCCGATGTGCTGGTAGCCGCCGACGGAACGCCGCCAACGTTTACCTCGGCGGACTCCGCCTCGTTCATCTATGACTCGCCAGGAACCTTTACACCGACGGCAACTGGAACACCCACACCCGCAATCACAGAAAGTGGGGCACTGCCGACCGGGGTGAGCTTTTCCGACGGCGTGCTTTCCGGAACCCCTGAGGAGTATGGGATCTTCTCGATCACCTTCACGGCCACAGGGGCGGGGGTCCCGGCTGTTCAGGACTTCACCTTGACGGTTCCTGGAACGCCGCCAACGTTCACCTCGGCGGACTCGACCTCGTTCACCTATGACTCGCCAGGAAGCTTTACACCGACGGCAACCGGAACACCCACACCGACAATCACGGAAAGCGGGACCATGCCGACCGGGGTGAGCTTTTCCGACGGCGTGCTCTCCGGCACGCCCACCGAAAATGGGAACTTCCCCATAACCTTTACCGCTACGGGGTTTGGGACTCCGGCTGTCCAGGACTTCACCTTGAGTGTCAGCGAGCCTCCAGCGTTCAACGCCATTCCGCCGACCACGTTCCCCGTGAATGCGTATTTCGAGTTCGACATCATCGCCGGGTATGGCTCCCCGGCACCGGTGGTCTACATGAGCGGAACACTGCCGAACGGTGTCACTGCCTCCTACGCCAACGCGGATTGGAGCGTCTACGGCACGCCGACACAGAGCGGCATCTACCCGCTCACCTTCACCGCAATCAATGGGATCAGCCCCGATGCCGTTGAGACCGTGCCCCTCACCGTTGAAGGACCCCCCACGATCACCTCACCGAACGCCGCCACGTTCACCTTGAACAGTCTCGGAACCTTCTCTCCATCGGCGAGTGGATATCCGTCACCCACGATCTCGGAGAGTGGCCCTTTACCGAACGGGATCGTGTTCTCCGGGGGTGTGCTGGCGGGCACCCCGACCGAATATGGCACCTTCCCGATCACCTTCACCGCCAGCAACGGGTTTAGTCCGGACGCGACGCAGGGCTTCACCCTGACAGTGAGCCCCTGCGCGGGGTCCTCAACGCGTTGCTTCACCAGTCTGGCATCCGACACGGTGCCAGTCGGTTCGGCGTTCTCGTTTCCCGTGACGACCGCAGGAACTCCCGTCCCGACGATCAAGCTCAAGGGTAAGTTGCCGAAGGGGGTGAAGTTCAAAGAGCGCATTGGAGGCGCCACCCTGTCTGGTACACCGACATCGACGGCACACAAGTCTGCGGTGGGGACCTATGACCTCATGTTCACCGCCACCTACGGCAAGGGCGCAAGCAAGCTGGTGGTGACCCAGGCGTTCACATTGACAGTGACGTAAGGGCGAACTGTCCGCTGCTGGTGAAGGGTGTCATCGGAAATATCGATTGGTGGATGTATCTCAGAGAAGGGACTATCTCAATGCGAGTTTCTCAGTCAGTGATTGGGCAGGTGAAGGAAGGCCAGATGGAGCAGGCCATCAGCCTTTCCAGCGAGGCGGCGAATCTGGTTGGTCGCCACGGCGGAGACGTGAGGCTGTTTCTTACGGCTGCTGCCGGCGAGCAGGTCAATTCGACGTTGTTCACCATCGAATACGACAGTCCGGAAGCCATGGGTCGAGCGTTCGACGCGATGAATACCGATCCGGAGGTGCAGAGCCTCTCCTTGAAGCTGAACGACGCGGCGTCGCCGACGGTCCTCACCTCTGTCAGCATGGGAATGGAGTTGCCCATCGGCCGCGAACCGAAGCAGGGAAGAGGCAATCTCCTCGAGGTTCACACCAATCGGGTCACCCCCGGACAAATGGAGGAGTTCCTCTCGCAGGCGGCCGAAGTATGCGCGTTCGTGGAGTCCAGTGGAGCAGTCAACGCACGAGTGATTCAACTGACCTACGCGGGCATGGCGAGCGGGATGACGGCCTTCGTCTGGGAGATCGAGAACTGGCAGACCCATGCCAGTCTGGGGAGCGCGTGGTTCTCTGACGCTGGTCTAGCGCTACAGGAGAGGTCGAACACTGCCAATTCACCGGCATCGCAGATATCGAGCGCCGTCTACAGCGCCATCCCTCTCTAGAGCTGGTCATGGACAATCAGCGGAACCCAGGGCTGTGGAGTGACGGTGGTATCCCACCGTACGCCGATTGTGCTGCCGAATCTCCTCAACCGTGCGGGATTGGATCCGAGGTTCGTTAACCAGGGTTAGGAGGCAGTGACCAAGGCCCGGACGGATGACTGGTCGTGGTCTGCTGTTGTGACTATCCCTCGTGCGGAAGATTCCTCGCTCGGGGTGTAGCGGCTCTTCAAGCGCAGGAACGGGGACTCAACCAAGCGCCACGAGAGGTCCGCGCAGCAGATTGTTGCGACAAGAGCGATCGCCACTCCCGAAAGGCCAAGGTCGTGCAGCCACGTCAGCCACACGTAGTGCCATAGATAGAGCGCGTACGAGCGGCGGCCAAGGTAAGTCATGATGGGGCTGGACAGCCATGACGGCCTCTCCCTGTGACGATCGACGAGGGCCACGACCATCACAGGGGCAGATACAGAGACGCCTATCCAGCTCACGGCGTAGACGACTGGCGACACCTGATGGTCGAACACCCATCCCGACCACACCATCAGACCCATGGCGACGATGGCAACCGGCGTACAGGCGTGGCGCCACCATGTGGAGACGGTGTCCCTTCTCGTCCACAGGAGTGCCACCGCGGCACCGACGAGAAATGCCCCGGATCGGGTGTCGGTACTGTAGAAGACCCAAGGGGTAGTCGAGTGAGCATGCTGGATCCATACAACATCGATGAATGAGGCTGTGGCGAGAGCGCAGGCCCCGAGGGCCGCGATCCTGCGCCCTCGTATGACAAGCAGCGCGAGCAGTGGTGCCCACAACAGGTAGAACTGCTCCTCTACGGCCAATGACCAAAGGTGTCCGAGCGGGACATATCCAGTGAAGACGCCGAACAGCCCACACCAGTTGGTCGCGTAGATGAGCCCCGCTCCCGCCCCCTCGAGGGCGACGGAGACCGACTCACCTCCGCCGCTGTTGGATCCGGGAACGCTCGCCATCCAGGCCGCGTGGCCGAAGACGACGACCATCAGTAGCCAGATCATGAGGAAGGCGACGAGTGCGGGGCCGAGGCGGAGAGCCCTGCGAGCAAAGAACTTGGTGAGGCTGATTCGTCCCGTCTTCCCCTTCTCGGAAACAAGGATGGTGGTGATCAGAAATCCGCTCAATCCGAAGAAGACGAACATGGCCACCTGTCCGGCAGCGACTTCGGGCTCGAGCCCGGCATGGCCCATGAACACGGCAAACCACGCGAGCCCGCGAACGCCGTCGAGAACCGGCTGGTGTCCGAGGGACCGAACGGTTCGCTTGGGCCTCGCCGCGGGAAGTTGCTGCACTGGTAGCAGTGTCCACTGCGAACCTGGGCTGGACCTTGGAATATCTGCAGATTCTGATAAGAGGCTGCGATCCGGCGCTCTCAGCTTGGGAGGCTGAGGACGGACACCGGGGATCAAGCTCCCGGCGTTGATATCTCTTTCGTATCATCCCTGTATGACTTTTCTTGTAGAACCGGCTCCGGCGGCTTACCTGCGGGTTCTGGCGATGCAGTGATCAGGCGACGGGTCACCTCGATGTGGGCGGTGCTCGGTGTCCTTATCGCACTTGTAGCTGCCTCAGTTGCTTTCGCCGTGTCACCCGCGTCGGCCGCCCAGACCGGAGGGGTGCGTGCGGCCGCCCCACGAATAATCATCGACTCTGACCTGTCCTTGTGGTGGGACGACGCCACCGCTATCGGCATGGCCAATGTTCTCGAGCAGCGCGGACAGGTTCGGATACTTGGCATCATGTCTGACATCCGCAACCCTCTCGCTGTCGCCGCGATGGATGCCATCGATACCGCATACGGTCACGCCAATATCCCTTTGGGAGCGGTCGTTCACAGCGATGCCAACACCGCACCACACGGCTATACCAATGTTCTGGTTGCAAAACTCCACCATTCGGTCCGTTCGAGCAACGACGTTCCCGGAGCCGTCGCTCTCTACCGGCGTCTCCTCGCGAACCAACCCGACCACAGCGTCACAGTCGTTGCCATTGGGGCCTACACAAATCTGGCGGGTCTGCTGCGTTCGAAGTCCGATCAGAACAGCCCGCTCGATGGGCGTGCCCTGATCGGAGAGAAGGTGAAGCGGCTCGTGGTCGAAGATGGTCTCTTTCCCAACGGGGCCCCCGCCCTGACGAACCAGAAACTGGATCCATCCTCGGCCAGAGCAGTGGTGAACGGAACGGATTGGCCAACACCGATTGCCTGGGTTGATGGGTTTGATGGAATCCAGACCAAGGTCGGGGGAGCGCTATGTTCGACCGTGCCTGCCGACAACCCGATGCGAATTGTGTACGAGTCGAGGTTCGGATGTGGTCCACCCGGGGACGGAGACTGGGATGGCCCCACCTTGCTCTACGCAATCGGGGGCAGACAAGGTCTCTTCTCTGAGCTGGGCCGGGGCGGTGCCGCGTACATCAATTCACAAGGAGGGCTGTCGTGGCGCACAGACCCCGCTCGTCCTCACGACCTCTACGTTCATGTCGCCGACCAAAGTGCCCTCAATCAACGAATCGACGCACTCATTGGCGCCAAGTGATGGGACGGTGGACGTGACCCACGCGGCATGTCGATGGCCGAGTTGCAATCATTGATGGGTATGGATCTGAACGAGCTCAAGGTCACCCGCTACGCCGTGACTGATGCGATCGCGACCATCACACTGCACCGTCCTGAGCGCCTCAACAGTTGGACGGGGCGGATGCACACTGAGTACCGAGCCCTTCTGTCTCGGGCCGCCGCCGATGCCACCGTCCGTGTGATCGTGGTCACCGGCGCGGGACGAGGCTTCTGCGCCGGCGCCGACTCAAAGGCGCTCGAGGGCCATGCGGCGCGGGGTGAATACGACGCCGGAGTGGATGCGGACCTCGCCCGACCGGGGTGGGGCGTCCAGCCTGAGTTCGACGCCGATTTTGCCTACCACTTCGGCATTCCCAAGCCAATAATTGCCGCCATCAACGGACCGGCGGCCGGGGTTGGATTAGTGCTGGCGTGTTACTGCGACCTTCGCTTTGCTGCCGAAGGGGCCAAGATGACGACGTCACACGGCCGATTGGGTCTGCCCGCTGAGTACGGGCTGTCGTGGCTCCTACCCCGACTCATCGGAGTGACCCGAGCGGCCGACCTTCTGTTATCGAGTCGAGTGGTGCTGGCCGAGGAAGCTGAGGCGATGGGCCTGATCAATCGAGCAGTAAGCGCGGCCGATTTAATGGAAACGACATACGCATACGCTCGCGGGCTGGCGACGGATATCGCACCCTCCTCTTTGGCCTCGACCAAACTTCAGCTCTACCGGGACCTCCATCGCGACGTGGCCGCGTCTGTCGCTGATGCGGGAACGAGGTTGGAGCAGATGATGCAAGGTCCCGACTTCGTCGAAGGCGTTGCAGCCCTGACAGAGCACCGGCTGCCGCACTTTGATGATCCCATCCCACCACCAGCGTGACGAGCACCAGGTATCCACCGACCCTGCAGGGCCTCGCCCGTCTCTAGAGCTGCGGGCGTTCGCCTGGCTGGGCGGTGAACGCGGCCGTGAGGCCACCGGCCAGGAGGCAACGCCATTCTTCGGGTGCCCACGACGGGAGCGGCACCCGAAGGCTCAGAGCCTCTACGAGGTCGGCGGCGGCGCCATCCAAGACCGGCGTTGTCGAAGCACCGTCACCTGGCCGGACCGCCACAGTCTCCGTCACATCTATTACCCACGTCGACGAAGGGTTGGTGGTCGTCAGCGCGAATTCGCCCCTGAGACTCTCTCCCCGAATGAGGGCGATTGCAGAACTCAGAGCACTCGCGTAGACGAGACTCGAGATGATTTCATCCGGCTCGTCGGTGGTGGGCAGATTGAGGGGAAGCGCAATATCGCGCTCATGCACCCACCCGTCCCAGAGACCGTGCTGGAGGACGAGACGAATTGGAAGGTGGCCGGCCGGACATTCGGCAAGCTTCGACCAACCCACATCGTCAAGCCTTTCAACCAGGTTCAAGATGACATCATTGGAGGCGACCAGTTGGTCCAACAGCTCATCTGGAGGCGTCCCCCGCACGCCGACAACCAGCTCGTCAGGGGTCACTGCGGGGTCGAAATACTCCAGGTAGCGGGTCGGCGTGCCGGCCAATCCCTGCGTGATGGACAGCGTCCAGAAGGTGTTGACCGTGATGAGGTGAGCGACGACATCGGCCACATTCCACGCCTCGCACCTGGTAGGAGCCGTCCACTGCTCAGCGTCGAGAGAGGCGAGGAGGGCCTCAGTGCGGCGGCGTTGCCGGACCGCCGGCGCGAGCTGACTGTCGGGGGCTCCATCGATGGAGATGATCGGCAGCCCGTCGTAACGGGGGATGAGCTTCACGAGTCAACGATAACAACTGTTTCGTTGGATGACATCCCGATGGCCAAGTCCCACTAGGTGGCGAGCGCCCTAGCTCAAACCAGTCTCGCCTATCACCAATCAGCGGAGATGTCCTCAGCTGTATGAGCTGAGGTGCGCGCCTGTCAAAGCACCCGAACCGGGTGTAGAGCGCCGCAGCTCGGTCCCGAATAGTGGTACGTGAGCCCAACGGAAGGAGATTGACTGTGTTGACCCGCTAGGCATTGCTGATCGTCGTCGCGGTCATGTAAGCGGGGAACGCGAATCCGATTGCGCAACCGGTTGTCGGCTGGAACAGCCGGCGATGCCCTCGTGGTCACGTTGCAGTGCAACAGTCTCGCCATTCGGAGGTCTCGGTAAGTGCAAGTGACAAATCAGGCTGGGTACTTCCGAATTAGGTGGAGGTATCAACGAGCATCGGAGGCTGTGCGATGAGAAGAGAAAAAATGGATGGTAGGCAGCATTCAATTCGGGCTGCTTCAGTGTTGTTTCTGATTGCAGCTTTTGCCATGTCAGTGGTCTTTTCGGCCACCACAGGAGTAGCTGGCGCGACCGCCGTTGGTTCCACCGCCAAAGCCAAGCTTCCGCACGCGGGACCTGCGCTTAAGTCGTCAGGCTCCGTCAAGCCCTTGGACACTATCGCCGCCTGTGGGGGCGCAAACTATCCGCCCAAAACATGGGTGAATGACGCCAATTCCTACTGGTACGGCGGGGCCACCGGGTTCATTGACGACTTCGTGAGCATTGGCGACTTCATGTATAACGCCAACCACGCCTACCTCTACATGGACCTCATCGTGAACGACAGCAATGATCAGAATTATCTGGGGGCAATCGCGTGCCGGGAGAGCACCTTCGATCTCGGAGCGGAAAACGGGACCTACTACGGGCTCTTTCAACTCAGCCAGAGTGACTGGTCTGGCATTCTGACCAGCTGTACTCCGGCCAAGTTCATAGGCACATCTGGATGCGACGGGTTCAACGAATGGCAAACTCAGATGGTCGCCGCCTTGTACTACGCCCAGCAACATTACGGCGGAAATCTTGAGACAGCCTGGGGGAACGAAGTCAACCACAACTACTGGTAACACACCACCTTGGTGCCAAGTAGCAGAGTTTGACCGGAGCCACGGGAAGGGCCGTCCCCGCAATTGCGAGGGCAGCCTTTCCCATCTCTGGGCTATCAGGAAGATCGCTGGTATTCCCAAACGCTCGAGTCCAACAGGTTGGCCGTGATCCCCATCGCCCTGGCCGCTTGAGTCAGTCCCTCGATGACTTCTTGTTCGGTGACGGGCCTCCCGACGGTTGTCGAGACAAAGCGGACGAGGTGAACGTCGGGCTTCACCGTCTCAACCCCCAGACGCATCGTGAGCCACTGATAGACAACCGGTCCGAGGCCTTTGACCTGCCCCTCGAAATCGGGGAACGAACTCGATTCAGCCCAGGAGCGGAGTTCCTCAAGACTTTCGACTCCGAGGCGCCTGACGAACGCGACCAGTCCGCGCAGTTGTTCTGCTCGAGTCCAGAATTTGTAGCCCCACAGGTAGGTTGCCAGTTCAGTGTTGCCTTCCTTGTCATTCGAGTGCAGACGAAGGAGGGAGTCGAGGTCGTCGAGGGTTCGCACGTCGTCCCATCTCGTGGCCTGAAAGTGGTCAATGGCCTTCAGGACCGTGGCTGTCTGCATCTGGTAGTCGATCACCGTGTCGAGCAGGGTTGAGACGAGATCGGTGGCCAGGTAGACGTTGGAGGTCAGGGGGATGGCGTTGCACGCGATGATCAGCCTGTTCTGTTCGTCGTCAGTGAGCATCCCGACAGTCTCACTCCACGCTCAACTGCTGGCCAGCGTGGATCTCCAATCGCATCCCCCTGGCTGATCGAGTGACGAATGCTCAAGTCGATCACCGATCGGTTGCGCCTCGGGGCGAGACCTCCGACGGCCACCAGTTCCAACGACCAAGGAGCACAGCCGTCGAGGGAACAAGAAGGGTGCGCACGACGAACGTGTCCAGCAGGATCCCGAAGGCCAGTCCGGTCCCGATCTGACGGATCTGGCCGGTTGTGGTGATTGCCAGGACGGCGAAGGTTCCGGCCAGCACCAGACCGGCCGACGTGACCGTCGTCCCGGTCACGCTCAAGGCGTCGGCAACCGCGACTCGGAGCGGTGACCGTGCTGCCTCCTCACGGATCCGGTTCATGACGAGAATGTTGTAGTCCTCCCCCAACGCCATGATGAAGACGAACATGAAGAACGGCAGGGTGAAGTTGATCCCGAGCTGTCCCTCCAGATCGACGAAGAGAATGACGGTGAGACCCAACGAGGCGAGGTACGAGAGGGCAACGCTCAGCACGAGGTAGATGGGGGCGAAAAGGCTTCGGAGCACGAGGGCGAGGATGAGGGTGAGTATGACGAGGACAATCGGGGCGATCCGGAAGATGTCATTCCTCGAGACGGCGGCGACATCGGCGGCCCCGGCAGCCTGGCCAGCCACGCCGCTCACCGAGGCTCCCGTCAAGCTGGCCACGTGAGCCACGGAGGCGCGGATCCCTGGGATGGCCTGCAAGGCGGCAGTCGAACCAGGGCTGCCCGCCTGAAGCGACGTCTTGTAGAGAATCGTCCGCCCGTCGGACGTTATGTACTGAGCGGTCGAACGGTACGCGTTGTAGAGCACCGGGTCGACGTCGACGTTTGACGGTTCGACGACCGGAAGGGGCTGCGGCGGTCCCAAGAGTTGGTGCAGCTCCCCCAACGAAATTGGGGAGATGGGTATCCCACTGGCGTCGAGGGCACCGTCGATCGAGGAGAAATGGGCCGATGAGAAAAGGGCATTCTCTGCGACGAGGAGCACTTGCGGATCGTTCCAAACCGAGTTTCGCAACTGGAAGACGACGTCCGTGGTCCCGAGGGCCGATGGGCCGAAATACTGCTCGAGAACGGCCAAGCCGTCCCCTGAGTTGGAGCCGGAGATGGCCGCGCCAGGGTTGAATCCGGAGGGCTCGTAGCCGAGCAGCCCGCAGGCCAACAGGCCACAGAGGAGGACGCCTCCCACGACGGCCACAACCGGCTTTGTGGACACCCGAGCCGCGATCGCACCCCATCGTCCGCCACTCGCCTCACCCACCCTGGGCAGGGACGGCCAGAATACCGACCGTCCGAGGATGGCCAGAAGGGCCGGAAAGAACGTCAGCTCGATCAACAGCACGAAGGCGATGCCGATGGCCAAGCCAGGGCCCACCCCCCGATAGAGCCCAAATGAGGCCAGCAAGAGGGTCAACAATGCGGCAATAACAGTGGCGGCCGAAAATGCGATGGACTCACCCACCCGTTCGACGGCCGACACGATCGCCTCGTGGGGTTCGAGTCCTCGTCGGAGGTTCTCGCGGTAACGGAAGATCAGGAAGAGCCCGTAATCGGTCCCGGCGCCGAGAATCAACGCGGTGAGGAGCAGCTGCAGCAGCGACGAGATCTGTACGCCGATCTTGGTCGATTCAGCCACGATCGGGCTGGCAATGGCGAGGGCCAGTGCCGCCGGAGCCAGAGTGATGAACGGTGCCAGCGTCGAACGGAAAGCAAGGAGAAGGAGAATCAGGATGAAGAGGGCGGAGAAGATCTCCACACGGCTGGCGGTCCGACTGCCGGCTTGCTGCTGGTCAACGTACTCGGGTAGGGATCCAGTCAGGTAGACCTCGACGCCGGGTGTTGCCAGGCTCTCTGCCAAGAGCCGGATCTGCTGCACTGTCGTCGTGGCCTGTTTGCCCCCGCCGGCGATGGCCGATGAGAAGTCAACATTCGCCGTCCGAGACTCGCCGTCAGCGGAGATGAGCCCAGGGAATACGCCTGTGACGTAGCGCACGTGCCTCGTGGCGTGTTCAATACGGTCAAAGCTCGCCTGCTCTATTGGCGAGAGCGGTCCTTGTGCCGAGGCGGCGACGAGCAAGCCGCTCGCCGGACCAGAGCTCAGCAACGGGCTTAGGAGGGTCTGCGCTTGCACGCTCGAGGAGCTGGGAGGCAAGAAGGCGGTGTTGTCGTTGTTCACCACGCTCCCAAGGGTGGGGAGCAAAGTTGTCGCCGCCAGCGCCACAAGTATCCAGAACACGATCGCGAACCAGCGATAGCGGACCGAGAATCGACCGATGGCAGCGAACAAGCTCACAGAGGACCAGGCGTTCTCCGGAATGCTGAGCGAGGTCTAGTTGGATGACCGGAATGCTTGGCTCATTATGGCGCCACCGCTCCGATTCGCTCACTCGCCTGGTGGGCGTCAGCGACTCAACCAGATCTGGGTGGGCCAGATGGCGCCGGTGATCATCCCGAAGGCCGGATTTCCCGTGGCTGTGGTCGGATTGTTCCAGTCCTGCACCTTTGGCTGGGCGCCGATCGACCACACGGCGCGAGCGGTCCAGATGTAGGGGATGTCTGAGCCCATCAGTCTGCCGACCTCCTGGTAGGCCGCAGCACCGTCGGATGCGGCCGGGGATTGGCGTCCCTTCAGCAGAGCTGCCTCCATCCTGGGGTCGGTGTTGCGGGCCATGTTGGCGGCAAAGCCTGATTGAGTTGCGTCGGTGGGGCTCCAGAAGATGTAGTTGAGGTCGGGGTGCACCGCGCCGAACTGCCGCCAGAGCAGGGCTTCGAAGGTGCCGAGCACGGCGGTGCTGATGAGCTCGGCCTGCTGGATCGTGCTGAGGTTGACTTGCATCCCCGCTCCTTGCAGTTTCGCCTGGAAGTACTCGGCGTCCCTGGTGGCGCTGGGGTCGGGCGTGTGGATGAGGGTGATCGACACGGGCTGGCCGGTCTCGTGCTCCACCTCATCGATCAACCGCTTGGCCTCGGCTGGATCGGGTTGAGGGTAGCCGGTCGGGGCGAAGTACGGCGAACCTTCTACGAAGGGCCCGTCGGATGGCGGGCAGATCCCGTTTTCGATGACCTTCGAGTACTGGGCCGAACTGACGGCCATGGCCGCGGCCTGGCGCACCTTGAGTTTGTCGAAGGGCGGCTTGGACAGGTTGAGGAGGAGGCAGAGCATGTCCGGCTCCCCGGCCACGCGGACGGAGTCGTCGGTGTAGCCGAGCGAGCTGTTGGAGCGGAGGCTGCCGGTCACCTGTGAGAAGGAGGTATGGATGATGTCCACCGCGCCCGACTCGAGGGAGGCCAGCAGTTGTTCACTGTCCGGGATGGGCTTGTAGGTGATGCTGTCCAGGTAGGGGAGGTTGGGCCTCCAGTAATGCGGGTTCTTGGTGGCGGTGAAGTAGTCGTTCGGATTCCATACCTGGAACACGAAAGGACCGGTACCGATGGGATTGGTCTGGCTGCCGGACTTGAGCCAATTGGGCTCAGCGATGAATCCGATCTGCCCGCCGATGCCTCCGGCCAGGTAGTAGTCGAACGGAACCCACGGTGACTTCATGGTGACGGTGACCACCAGCGGAGTGGGCACGGAGACGTTGGCGATGGTGGTGAACTCGGGACCGGTCAGTGCCGAGGCCTGTTGGAGGGCGAAGTTCTCGGCGACCGCGGCTCCGTCGCACGGGGCGCCGTTGTGGAAGAGCAGATTGGGGCGCATGGTGATGGTCCACACCGTGTAGTCGGCGCTGGGGGTGATGGACTGGGCCAGGTATGGCTGGACGTTGCCGTTGGCGTCGATGATGGCCAGGGGGTCGAAGACTGTCCGGGCGTAGAGGATGCCGGTGGTGTCGAAGGTGCCCTGGGTAGTGCTGAACCCCTTCTCCTCGGCCTCGGTGCCGAAGAGGAGCTGGCCACCCTTGATCGGGGTGGCGGTGGTGACTCCGTTGGGATGGCCACCGGCGCTCGCCGCGCTCGAGCCCGAATCCGATCCCGCACTACACGCGTCCAGGACGCCTCCCGAAACGCCGACGGCGGCGATGCCGACTCCGGTGGCGGCTCCTCGGGCCAAGAACGAACGTCGGTCGATTCGATCAGCCATGCCCCACCATTCTGTATGGACGCAGCCCTTCGGTTAGGGACCTCACACCCAGGCTGATTACGTCAGCGGGTGCGGGGGGACGGCCGATAAGGGAATTCAGCGCCCCTGCCGAGCGCCCGTCTTCAAGGATCCGATGGGCCGTTGGCTTCGTCGCGGATGGCGTAGAGCTCACGAATGCGTTCATCCTCAGGTCCGAGGTACTCGCCCAGGATCCCTGCGACGTACGGGACGTCCAGACGACCTGCTCGGAGCATCTCCTCGATGTCGGCCCAGTCCTTGCGGCGATTGAAGAAGGCCTTGAAGACGGCCAGGTCGTTGCAGCCGAGGAAGGGGAGCCTCCTGTCGGCCAACCGATGTTCAGCGATATGGAGATGAAGGTCACGGTGGAAGGGAGTTGTGTCCAAAAAGATATCGACAGGAATCCCGTCGAACATAAGCCGGCACTGGCCTTCAGTCGCCAATTTCGATGCGTCTTCGTCGGTCGCGACGATGTCCGCCGGCAGGGCGTCGAGAACCTGCTGTGTCTCCGCCGGGGGAGCGAAGATGTTGAGGTCGATATCGACTGTTGTCCTTGGCTCACCCGTGCACCACAGCAGGGCGAATGCCCCCCCGAATGCGTGATGGATTCCGGCTTCATCCAGCCCGTCGTGCAACTCGACGATGGCGTCCAGGATCGGCCTCATCGACGGGTCGTCTCCACCGCCCCAAAGGCGGGGTACCTGAGTGGCCCCCGTTGGCGTCGTGGCAGGGCATCGACAAAAGAGAACAAGGCCTCGATCTTGCCCGCGAGCTCCTGCTCGTCAGTCGTTGACGCCGGCCGGAGATTGACTTCGGCTTCGAATCCTGCGGCCCGGAGCAGCCGCTCCAAAGTGGTGACGGAGGGGGCGGAGGCTCCTGATTCGTAGGCCGACAAGGTGGAGGCGGAGGTACCTCCGCGCTTGGCCAGCTGTCTCCGGGAGAAGCCACTCCGGAGGCGGGCTTCCCGGAGCAGTACGGCCGCGTCCATGGCTCCCATGATACCAAATTTGGTACCAACCGAGTAAGTCGTGGCCGCATATGGTATCGGATCTGATACCATATGCGCCATGGATGCAGGACTGGTTATCCGAACGGCGAGGAGTGAGTCGAAGCTGAGCCTTCGGGCTCTCGCCACTCGGGCCGGAACCTCGCATGCGACACTCTCGGCTTATGAGAACGGTCGGGTGGATCCGACGACGACCGTACTGTCGCGGATCATTGGGGCGATGGGATTCTCGCTGGAAGCGACCCTCCTCGGGATCCCCTCCGATATTGAGGGAATGTCCCGCGGCGACGAGTTGATCGCCGTTCTCCAATTGGCCGAGCAGTTCCCTGCCCGTCATGCATCCGAACTGGAATTCCCGCTCTTTCGACCGACATGACGTCGATCGTCGACAAGATCCTGGTCATCAGCACAGCCCTGGAGGGCCAGCGGCTTCCCTATGCTTTCGGCGGCGCGCTGGCGTTGGCCTTCTGCACCGAGCGCGCCCGGGGCACCATCGATATCGATGTCAACGTCTTCGTCGGCCAGAACGAGGCCGGCAGAGTGCTCAGCTCACTGTCTCCGCCGGTGAGCTCTTCAGATGAAGACCTTGTGGCCCTCGAGCGGGACGGGCAGATCCGCTTGTGGTGGGAACAGACGCCCGTTGACATCTTCCTGGACACCACCGACTTCCACCTCCAGGCGGCACAGCGTCGTCAGTTCCACGATTTCGGTGGCCGGCAGATTCCGTTTCTTGGTTGTTCCGATCTCGCCGTCTTCAAAGCCTTCTTCAACAGGACGAAGGACTGGGCAGATCTTGAGGAGATGATTGCCATCGGGGCGCTCAACATCGATCAGACCCTCGGCGTGCTCGTGCGTTATCTCGGGGAGGATGACGATCGCGTGGAGAGGCTCCGATCGCTGACCGTTCCCGAAGGTTGATCGCCTGCGTCCCCTTCGGTCGGGGTCCGCGCTGTCTTCGTGATTGCCATGATCGAAATCGCTACCGGCGATGGGCGGCCGATCACCCGTGTTGGGGCGTCGTCACATCTGCAGTTGCATATACCAGGGATAGCTGACTGGCGGTCGTGAGACCTTGCTCAACGCTTTCGCCGGATCGCGTGGCAATTCCAGCTCGAATCCCGCCAAGTTCTGATTCAGTTGGTCGACAGTACGAGGACCGATGATGATCGACGTGATGCCTGGTCGGTTGAGAAGCCAGGCGAGACTGACCGCAGTCGGCGTTGCATCAAGGTCGTTGGCCACTGTGCTGACTTCGGCGACGATCTCGAAATTGCGGTCGGTGAGGGTCAGCATTCTCATCCCCTCCGCTTCCATGTCCGATCCTCTGCTCAATCGACCGTCGGCCGGGAGATCGTCTCGTTTGGTGTACTTCCCGGTGAGCATCCCCCCTCCGAGCGGGCTCCACACGATGACTCCCATGCCGTGGCGGGTGGCAGTCGGGAGAATGTCGAGCTCGATATCACGCCAGATCAGTGAATACTGGGGTTGCAGACTGACCAGAGGAGCCCCACCCTGACGTGCGGCTGCCCATTGTGCTTCGACCAGTTGGCTGCCATAGAAATTCGAGCACCCGATGTAGCGGACCTTTCCCGCTCGGACGAAGCCGTCGAGCGTGGCCATGCTCTCCTCGATCGGCGTGTCGTGGTCCCAGTTGTGAAGCTGATAGAGGTCGATGTAGTCCGTACCGAGCCGCCGCAGGCTGGACTCGAGCGCTCGGGTCAGATGGACCCGGGATGAGCCTCGGTCGTTCGGTCCGTCCCCCATGGTGTTGTATCCCTTGGTGGCCAGGACGACCCCGTCACGCTTGTTGGCGATGGCTCGTCCGACGAACTCCTCAGAAACCCCGGCGTTGTACACATTAGCGGTATCGATGAAGTTGTGGCCGGCGTCGATGAAGGTGTCGACAATCCGTTTCGATTCGGATTCGTCCGTACCCCATTCGGTATTGCCGAAGGTCATGGTGCCCAAACAGGCACGCGACACCTTCAAGCCTGACTTTCCTAGCGTTTCGAAACCCATGCGGGGCACGTTAGCGGTGACTCGGTCGTGGCTGCAGATCCCTTCGGACGGATTCAGTGGGAGGACGATTGGGTGGGCCCGGCTCCTGCCGCCCGTCGGCGGACGGTCAACCATGTCCCCCACCCGGCCTGGGCGGTGATGCCGCTCCATTCTCCCGGCAGCGCTCTCAGGACGTCGGCGGGCGGCAGGTAGATCGGGGTCGCGTCACCGTTGGTGCTCACCCACAACAGAACTCCCTCCGGCTTCAGTACGCGCCCGACCTCGTCGGGGAACAGGAACATGTTGACGAGGGCGACGACGTCGACGGAGCTCGAGCGTACGGGGAGAACGGACCCATCGGCCTGGATCTGTCGTCGTCTCGACGAAGCCAGCGAGAGCATTGCTCGGGACAGATCGATCGAAACGACATCGTCGAACACAGCTTGGAGGTCGCCGGTCACGTTTCCCGTTCCGGCACCGACCTCGAGGCACAGCCCACCCGGAAACGGCCCTCCTCTGGCCAGCGCATCTCCGATCGCATCGTGGCGCTCAGGACGATCACGCTCGGACCAGGTCGAGGCCATTGAATCAAAGAACCCCATCATTTGCGATACCCGTTCAGGTGTCCACCCCTCCGGTTCCATGGCGATCTGACGAGTCAGCTCGCGCATCTGTGCCGCGATAGCGCCGAGATCTGGCCGCTCTGGCCTGTCCGCTATGACTTTCGGAAGTTCCGTCAGCACGGCCACACCCTCGCGCAGCGGTGCACGTCAGTCACGCCGCTAGGCAGCGTCGGCGAAACCGAGTCCAGGAAGACAAGAGGATCGACCCCCTCCCCGCCGCTGGCATTGGTCGGCGACGATCAGCCAGCATGAAGGGATGGGAGACCTGGACAAGGACACGGCGCTGGAGAAACTCGAGGATGGGCGCTACCGGGCGATGTTGAGCCACGAGTGGGAGATCTGGGGACCGATGGGTGGCTATGTCGCCGCCTGTGCCCTCCGCGCCGCTGGCGAAGCGAGCAGCCAACCCGTGCCGGCGTCGTTCTCGTGTCACTACCTGGGAGTTGCGCAGTTCGAGCCGATCGACATCACGGTCGAGGCTCGACGAGAAGGGCGAGCCGCAACTTCCCAGCGAGTCGAAGTCACCCAGTCAGGACGGCGAGTCCTCGACGCGATGGTGTGGAGCACCTCCGAAGGCCCGGGTCTCGAGCACGACGAGACGGTCCCGCCCGACGTTCCGAGGCCAAATGACCTCCCCGGGCATGCTTCCGACTGGGTTCGGCCGTATCCGTTCTGGGACAACCTCGAATCACGGATCATTCACGTCGAACCGGTCTGGCCGCCAGCCGGACCCCGACCCGCGGTATGGCAGCAGTGGCTTCGATTCATCCCCACCGCTACCTTCGCCGATCCCTGGGTTGATGCCGCCCGGCTTCTCATCCTGGTCGATCTCCCGAGCTGGCCCTCAGCGCACCGAGCCCACGCCTGGCGCCAGCCCGCATTCATCGCCCCCACCTTGGACCTCAATGTTGCCTTTCACCAACCCGCTTCGGGCGACGAGTGGTTGCTCTGTGACGGATCGGCTCCACTCTCGACCCGCGGGCTCTTCGGCTGGACAGCCCGTGTCTGGTCCACGGAAGCGAAGCTCCTCGCTTCCGGCGGCGGTCAGTGCCTGTACCGGGAAGTGCCATCCGACCCGACTTCGGGGCGGCGAGCCTAGGGTGCCGGAGTCGTGAACCCGCCAGCGGTTGCGCAGTCCTGGGCGAGCACGTCGGGCAGACCGTGGGGAGCGTACGGATCAGGGGTGGCCTGGCCGGCGAACCGGTCAGCCATCCAGCGAACCATGTCGGGTGTGGATGGCTGGATCACTTGGGAGTGCCCCTCCCCGGGGTACATCCAACGCTGCACTTCGGCCCCGACCGAGCAGAGATGAGTGGCCAGAAGCTGGGTGGAGATCGGGGGGATCTGCTCGTCGGCGGTCCCCTGGATGATGAGCAGGGGAATGCCACTCGACGTGGGGAACTGGCCGGGGTCATTGGCCAGGAGCAGCGTTTTCCAGGCGGGTACGTCAAAGGGATCGTGCGTCACCAGGGTGGTCACCGGGTACTTTTGGGTGAGTGTCTGCAGATAGTCGGCGCAACCCAGACGGGCGTCGTTGATCAGCTTGAGCGCCTGCGGAGAGGCGATCTCGAGCAACGGTGCTCGGGTGTTTCCATAGGCGAGGTTGAAGCCGACCGCCCCCATGTACAGGTAATAGGCATAGGGACTCGTCTTCAGCACACTGTAGATGTACTGGAACTGCGAGGGAGGAGCACCGGCCACCACACCGACCAGATGGAGCTGGGGGGCATAGCTCGGACCGATGTCCCAAGCGAACATGGCGGTCTGACCGCCCTCGGAGTGCCCCCAGACGAGGTAGGTCGAACTGGCGAAGAACGGCGCGACGTGCTGGACGGCGCTGACCAGGTCGATGGTGTTCTCCGCCGCGAGTCCGCCGACGAGGTAAGCCATCAGGCCCGGCGGGGTACCCTCGCCTTGGTAGTCGGAGGCAGTCACCTCCCATCCTTGGTCCAGCAATGCGTTGATGGAGGGGACGGCCTGGGCCGGTTGGAGGGACGGGGCGCACGCGTTGGTCATCCCGTTGGTTCCGTGCCCCCAGGCCACGACGGGATAACCACTGGCCGGCGGTGCCGTGTTGGGCACGAAGACGAGGCCGGTGACGGCCACCACCTTGCCTTGCTCATTCTTCGAGGTGTACATGACCCGATAGGTAGTGCCGTGAATACCCGATGTACTGACCTTTGCCTCCTTGATGAGGCGGCCGGACCCAGAGGGAAGCGGCTGAGGCACGGCATAGAATTCGGGGAGACCCTTGGGCGCGGGCACAGTCGATGAACCGGTCGAAGACAGCGAAGAGCTACACGCGGCCAGTGATATCGCCGCGACCACGGCAACGCCCAACAGACGGATGGTCTGCTGGCGCGATCGAAGGGTCACCCGGCGGCGATGTGGCCGTCCGTCGTTTCTCCCCTGAACCTTCCGACCAGATACCACGTTCCTCCCCCTTGCTGGCCAGAACCCGTGGTCACCCCCACCACTCGTTCTCGCTGGTCGATCAGCGTAATGGAGATGGAGCGAGAACTAGCTGTTTTTGGCCGGTAGAACACCTCATCGCTGGGTGCCGTGCCCAGTCGGCATCTCAGGTCGTCGCCATGCCCTCGGTGGTCTTGAGCCTTGCGCTCCACTTTTCTTCGACTTTGCCGTAGCGCCATATGGCCAAGGCCACCACCCAGGTCAGGATGAACATCCCCACGATGATGAAACCGGCCGTGTTGATGTTGAATCCGGCCATGTCGTTCCAGAACCGGCCGTGCAGATGCAGCTCTGTGGGCAGGAGGCCAAGGACTTCGACGGCGCCGATGAAGAAGCAGATGGCCACCGACAATCCGGTGATGGCCAGGTTGTAGTACACCTTGCGCACCGGATTGAAGAACGCCCAGCCATAGGCCACATTCATGAAACACCCGTCCAGAGTGTCCAGCAGGGTCATCCCCGCGGTGAACAGGATGGGCAGGCACATGATCGAGTACCAGGGCAGGGACTGGGTGGCCAACAGGGCGGTGGTGGCCAGCAAGGCGACCTCGGTGGCGGTGTCGAAACCCATGCCGAAAACCACCCCCACCGGGTACATCTGCCACTCCTTGGTGATCGACTTCATCCACTTGCCGAAGAACCGGTACATCAGGCCGCGGTTCTCCAGCTGGCGCTCCAGTTCGGCCTCGTCGTAGGTGCCTCGGCGCATGGCTCGAAACACCTTGACGATCCCGGCCAGGATCACGATGTTGAGGATGGCGATCAGAAAGAGGAACGACGCCGACACGATGGTCCCGAACACTCCTCCGAACTGCTCGAGGCCCGAGTGATTGTTGGCGACCGCCCCGTAGACCGCCTTTTCGGCGATGACGATCCCGATCCCGATGGTGATCACGATGGTGGAATGGCCCAGCGAGAACCAGTACCCCACGCTCAGCGGTCGCTTCGCGCCCTCCACGCCTCTCCGCTCGTTCATGAGCTTGCGAGTGGTGTTGTCGATGGCCGAGATGTGGTCGGCATCGAACGCGTGACGAAGCCCCAGGGTGTAGGCGAGGACGCTCACCCCGATCCCGAGCCCCTTGTAGTGGTAGGGGACAACCAAGACGATGAACACCCCGAAGCCGACGACGTGAAGCGCGAGGATGGAGGCGAACATCCACCTCGCCCGACGCCAATCTTCCGGGTTGAGTGACCGATGCAGTTGCTTGATGCGCCCGACCGGCGGGGCGGCAGGCGTCGCCGGGGCAACCTCGGTCATGACCACGGGTCATTTCCTCCTCGTGTGGATATCGTCCGGGCCCGACCCTGATGGACAGCTCCGACGCACGGCACAGTCAGTTGCAAAGAGTTCGCAGCAGGATCTCTTTCGGATGAGGCTCGATCCGTCGACCGGGTCGGTGGCGGCACTGCCACTTCGGGTGCTGGGCCGCACGGCACCCCACTACGTTGCCCCAAATGCGAACTGATCGCAACTGGATAGAAACCGCATTATAAGGGGAGGCTCTATCCTGTATCTCATGAGCAAGTCGCTCGGACCGCAGAACCTCGGTGAGGTCGACTTCTCCTCGGTCGAGAACGTGCTGGCGTTTGTCCGGGCCCAAGGGGGACGGGCCACGTC
The DNA here is from genome assembly GCA_963704615.1 of uncultured Acidimicrobiaceae bacterium. Taxonomy (GTDB): domain Bacteria; phylum Actinomycetota; class Acidimicrobiia; order Acidimicrobiales; family RAAP-2; genus Bog-756. Next base: position 466,377 of record OY969923.1, read on the forward strand.
GTCACGGAGGATCCTGTTGGAGGTCCTCTTCGACGCCGATGGGCACCTGAGCGCCGAGGAGCTGACCGAGGCGGTTCAGCTCCGGGCCCCTGACGTGCACCTCTCGACCATCTACCGCAACGTGGAGGAACTTCAGCGTCTCGGTGTGATCGCCCATTCCCATCTGGGTCACGGCCCCGCGACCTACCAGCTCGCCTCCCTGGCCCACGCCCACTTCATCTGCGAGGAGTGCGGGGCCACCATCGAGGCCCCCGACGAGCTTTTCCTAGGACTGGCCCGGACGGCCAAGGCCAAGGTGGGCTTCACCATCAACCCCCACCACTTCGCCATCCTGGGGCGCTGCCAGAACTGCGCCTAGCTGTCGCTCGCCGACGCCGTCCTTCTGAGCGATGGGCCGGCGACGAAGCTCAGTCTCCCTGCCCACCGTGGCAGGTGGTCGGCGGAGTGAAGAGCGGCGTCGTGTCGACGGGCTCGGTCGATGGCGGATCGAGAATGACCGTGTTGTGCTGTGTCCACTCGTCCTCACAGTTGAGCAAGGCCTTTTTCTCCGGCTTCTTCTTCGAGTTCTTGTCGCCACCCATCCACAGGTCGACGTGGTTGGTGTTCACCCCACCGCAGGGATGGCATTGGTCCTCGTGGATGAAGTACTTCTGCAGGAAAGGGACGTAAATGATCTGACACCAGGGACCCTGAAGGTCGATGGGTTCGGCGAAGGTGACCGGGTCAGAGTAGGTGCCGACGCCGCCGGCCACCTGGTGGATGCAGGGATGGGCGATTGCGGGGCCCGGGGGCGAATTGTCGACCCAACCGTAGAACGTCACGTAGTCGGTGACCGAGCTGGACCCCGAGGTGGTGGTGGCAGTTGCCGCGGTGGGCGCGGCTCCGAAAGAGAGGGCCGCCACCACGGCCGTGAGCGTCCCCAGTATGGCGCCTCGTCGTCTGAGCGTCATCGCGTTGCCCCCTCGCTGAGCCCGGCGCTGCGGATACAGAACGCCAACGCAAAGAATCGTACGCCCGCTCGCCGGGCGTGATCAAGAGTGACTGTCAGGTCCAGGCGTGCTCGAGAGGGATGACGTTGAACCGCTCCCGAATGTCCTCGAGAGAGACCTCGGCCAGTGCCAAGTGGTCGAGTTGGCTCAGGTCCGCCGTGCACTGTGCACCACGTTCGAGACCCTCGCAGAACAGCTCGGGGACCCCGTCGCGATTCATGGTGGCCACCTTGGCCCGGATGTCTCCGTGGTTGAGGACTCCCGTCTCGTGGATCGACATCGACATGAGGAACTCGAGCCAGTTACGGCGGCTGTCGTTGGCTGCCAACAGGAAGGCCGAGCGGGCGATCTCCTCGGGAGCGGTAGGTTCGTACCCGGTGATCACGTGATTCATGTCGTGATTCACGTAATGGGCGGGCAGATGGATGTCGTCGCCGGGAAGCTCGAATCCGTTCCGGCGGTAGAACTCGATATACGAGCGCCCGAGGGTGCCCTCGGGGAGGTCCTGCAGGGCTCGCAGGCGCTCGGCCAGTTCCGGATCCGGTTTGTCCAAGCGGAGGTAGCGGTCACGGAGGGACGCCTCGGAGATTTCGGGGAGGATCTCCCCATAGGAGCGTTCGAGATCTTGCGATGTCTGTTCGGCTCCGTCCTCGAGAGCCTCGCGGGTGATCTCGATTTCGATGGCACTGACACCGAGAGCAGCGACATACCTCTCGACTTCCTCAACTTGAGCCATCGACTGAGGGTGTCGGCAGAGCTCGAGGGTCATCAAGAGCTCGCAGAAGCGGAGGCGCGCTTCGTTGGCTGCCAGGGCCCCGGCCATGTCCTGGGGGCCCAGTGGATCGAGCGAGGTGAGATCGATCTCCGGACGCCCCCACAGCTCGGAGACGAGGGTTCCCAGGACGGTCAGCTGCTCATCGGTGGGACCCCCGTCGACGTCGACCCCTCCGAGCAGGCCAGCCACCAGGGGCTCGACGTCCTCTGCCGCAACCGAAACACCCATTGGCTCGCCCTCTCACGTTCAACAGACGCCAGGCTCGGCGCCGTACCGGATCGACCATCTGTGTCGTCCCCCTTTCAGATCGGCCCGATCGACCGCTAGCTTTACCTCGGCTCACACCGGTCCCCTGGTGGTGGCCTTTCGACTCTGGCGCCTCGGGCCTCAATCCTTTTCGGCCGAGCGGTCGCCCATGCTCGTCCCCGTTTGCCGTCTCGGCTCCGGCATCGTTTTCGGCCGGTCACGGGAAAAGTGCAGCGGTCTGGCCCCCTCAGACGTGTAATTGATCGTGGAATCCACCCAGAGGGCCGTCGAGACTGCCGGGGGCGTCACCACAGAACGGAGAGGACCGCTCGATGGCGGCATCTGACGATGAGATGGCGTTCGACGCCTTCTACCGCCTCACCTGGGGACGTCTCTACGGTCAGGCCTACGTCCTGACCGGCAGTCTGGAGAGTGCCCAGGACCTGACCCAGGAGGCATTGCTCCGGGCCTGGAAGCGGTGGTCCGCAGTCGCCGCCTATGAGGATCCCGAGGGCTGGACCCGCCGTGTGCTGCACAACCTGTGCATCGAATCGTGGCGAAAGGGACAGACCCGCCGCGCCATGGTCAAGCACGAGATCGCAGCACCCACGGAAATACCACTTCATCATTTTCAGCTGGCCCAGGCGATGCGCTCGCTTCCCGGCGAGCAGGCTCGGGCCCTTCTCCTTCACGACGGCCTGGGAATGACCGTACCGGAGGCCGCTCAGGAATTGGGCGTGCCCGAAGGGACGGTCCGGTCGTGGCTCAGCCGCACCCGGAAGGTCATTGCCGCTCGCCTCGATTCGTTGGATGCAGATACCACTCGGAGGTCATGAACCATGTCGTCGTCGTTTGAGGAGGATCGGGTCCGATCGGTCATCCACGAGATGCTCCAGGTCGGCGGCACAGCCCGGCCTCCTGTCGAGCCGAGCGAACTGAGAAGAAGGGTCCGATGGAGCGCTCCCAGGCGCATTGATCCCAAGCTTCTGGTGGTCATGGCGGCGGCGGCCATTCTGATCGTCGCCCTGTTTGCCGCCAACCCTCTGAAGAAGACTCCGGTGGTCGGCAAAGCCCCGGCAACCGGTCACGTGACCGCGGGTCACAGCTTCTTTGCCGTGCGGCCCGTTCTCTGTGGTGCCCCGGCCGCCGGCCCTCAGGCAACGATGTGGAGTGGGATCATCGCCCCCTCCTGTTCGCCTGCATCGCAGCTCAGCACGACAAATCTCAATGTGCAGGCCGGTCCGCACGGCAGTTTCTCGTATGACTCGCACGTGCCCGTCGACTCGGCTTTGGCCAGTACATCTTCGACATCTCCGTCCCAGGATGCGGAGTTCGCCACACAGACTGTGTTGCTCCCCTCGGGTCCACCGGGTTTGTCGGCCCTCTCCTTTCCCCGATTCCTGGTGGGGCCGGCCGGCGTGACGGGCACCTCAGTGCGGTCGGTGTCGGCGATCGACCAGGGTGGCGGATGGGCGATCAGCATCGCGCTGACCCCCAATGGTGCGGTGGGTTGGGATGCTTTGACCAACCAGCAATTCCACGGTCTCATTGGCATCGACCTCGATGGTCAGATCTTGCTGACCTTGATTGTCCAACCCACCCGGACCTCCTGGACTTCCGCCAATGGAAAGGTGGTGATCGCCGGCGATTACTCGCACGCCGAGGCGCAGACCATCGTCCACGAAATCGCCCGATCCCGATGACGCTCCGTGTCGGCGAATGCGCTCACTCCCCGAGGCTCGTACGCAACGCCTCGAGCGAGGTGGCCAGCTCGGTGACCTGATCCCGGAGCCGTGCCAATTCGGATCGGAGAGCCGCCAGGCTCTCCTCGGGATCGGCACGGTCCTTCTCGTCCCCCATCGATGCGCCTGTCTCGTCGAAGGTGGAGGCATCCGCCGGGGTCGACTCAGGAGCGGGGATTTCGTAGGCGGCCGGCATCGGTGACGATTCGCCGGCCTCGCTCGCTGCCGATGCTTCCGCGGCCAGGAGTTGCTGCCACCGATCCTCCTTCTGGCCCGGCCGACGGGGCAGGAGCCGCACCAGAGGTTCGGGCTGGCTGGTCAGCACGTCAAGCTCGGCGATCACCGCAGGCACGGAGGCGAAACTCGCCATGCGCTCGGTGCGGGCCCGGAGCTCTCCGGGAGTCTGGGGACCCCGCAGCAGGAGGATGGCCAGAAGTGCGACTCGGGAGGCGTCGAGACCGTACGTCTCGTCGAGAACGTGACGGTATCGAGTCACCGATTTCCCGTGGGACGGCAACACGAACCGCACCAATCGGGCCGCTTTGAGCTCGTCCAACGCTCCCTGGACGTCGTCCTCCGCCAAGGTCATCGTCGGCTCGCGGTTGGTGGCCTGGTTGCACGCCAGTACCAAGGCATTCAACGTGAGCGGGTACTGCTGCGGGGTGGTGAGCTGCTTCTCGACCAAGCACCCGAGCACCCGGCCACCTTCGGAGGTGATCGGCACGGGACGACACTAACCCGACGAAGTTCCGGCTGGAGAGAAGGACACCGAGCACGTGGGGATCGCCGGCGGCACCACCGGGCCGGGACGGCCAAGGAGTTGTAGGGTTCAGCTCGAATCGCCGGGCGGGCCCACCCAGAAGCGAGCGGAACAACACAATGAACTCCATGAGGTTGAGGACCACTGCGACGATGATCGGACTGCTCGCCCTCGTGGTCGGCGGGGCGGCTGCGTGTGGAACGAGCCGGTCGGCGAGTACGACACCGAGTGGATCAACGTCTTTCGCCTCAGCCACCTATCCGGCACAGGCTACGCTCACTGGCCCTATCACCACCGGCCATGTCATCGAGCCGGCGGCCGTCGTTCCCCTCGATCTCAGCGCCTATGGCTACGTGGAACAGGAGTTCTTCGCGTCAGGTACGGCCACCGCCTTCAAAGCGACCTCCTCGCCCAGTAATGGCCAGTGGTCGATTGCACCGGCGTCGACCGCGCCGTACAAAACGAGGATCTTGGTCCGTCGGCCGTCGAATCCGGCGAACTTCAACGGCACCGTGGTTGTCGAATGGCTGAACGTGTCCGAGGGAGAATCGGCCCCCGATTGGGACTACCTCAACCCCGAGCTGCTGTCTGAGGGCTATGCCTACGTCGGCGTGTCAGCCCAGGCCCTGGCCGTCAACGGCGGGACCCCGATCCTCGGCTCCTCGTCTGCCCCCCCGAGTGGTGGCCTCATCCAGGAGGAACCAGCTCGGTATGGAAGCCTCCATCATCCCGGCGACCAGTACGCCCTGGACATGTTCGCTCAGATCGGCCGGGCCCTTCACAACCCCAATGGACCGGTCTTGGGTGGTTTGCATCCTTCCCACGTCGTCGCCGTGGGCGAATCGCAGTCGGCCTTCTATCTGACGACGTTCGCCGATGCCCTCCAGCCGGTCACCCACTCGTTTGACGGGATCTTCATTCACAGCCGGGGGGGGAGCGGCGCCCCCCTGAACGGTTCATCCATCACGTCCAATCAGGGTTCTGCGGCGTTGCGGATCCGCACCGATCTCAGCGTTCCCGTCTTCATGTTCGAAACCCAGACCGACCTCATTCAGCTGGGTTACGCCGCCGCTCAGCAGCCCAACACCAGCCTCATCCGTACCTGGGAGGTTGCCGGGACGTCCCACGCCGACGCCTACATCGTGGGTGGGGCTGTCGCTGATCTGGGCTGCACGACCCCCATCAACGACGGTCCTCAACACGAAGTCGCCCAAGCGGCCTTCGCCGCCTTCGACCGGTGGGTCGACAATGGGACTCCGCCCCCCTCGCCGCCCCCTTTCCGGTTGGCCAGCACCAAGCCGGCGACCTTGGCCCTGGACGACCACGGCAATGTGATCGGCGGTGTCCGGACACCGGATGTCGACGTCCCCGTCTCGACGCTCAGCGGTGCAGCACCGGCGGGAGCGACCGTCCTGTGCTCGCTGTTCGGGTCGACGATGCCCTTCAGTGAGGCCTCTCTGGTCAGCCTGTACCACACCAAGAGCAATTACCTCGCCTCGTACACAGCCAGTTTGGACAAGGCGATCGCCGGTGGGTTCATCCTGGCCGCTGATCGGACCGCACTCCTGGCCCAAGCCCAACAGGTCCAGCTTCCCTCCTAACTGACCTGGACAGCTCTCGTGTCTGGAGGCGCTGGTCCGAATACGGTGAAGATCAGAGTGCTGATCCCCCCTCGCGCTCGAGCACGGCGGCCGAAGCCAAAATGTTGTGGGCGACGAACGATCGCTCCTGTCGGGAGCGGGCTTCGAGGAGATCCGCCTTCAGCGCGCGCCCTTCCGCTTGCCTGTCGTCACCGTTGAACACAACGAAGTCAACCAGGTGGAGGGCACGCTGGATGTCTCTGATGTCGTCCGAGGAGCTCAGGGCCCGGGCCCGTTCGAGCAGCGGGCCGGTGCCGCCGGCCAGAAGCACCACTTCGCTGGCGATCTCGGCCCGGGTGCTCGGGAACAGCATCGAGGGATTCCCGTCGTACCAGCCCATGTACCGGCGCATGAGGTCGCGGACCACGAACGCCGTGCATCCGTACAGGGGCTGGAGGTACGAACTGGAAGCGAGCTCCTCCGGGAGCTCGACTTGGGCAAGGATCTGCTCCTGCCACTGGCCGGCGTTGAGGCGACGGACGACCTCGCCGTCGAGGAATCGCAGCGCTCGTGCCGTGGTGAGCAACATCTCGGCCCCGTTGTCACCGAAGATGCCCCCGTGACCGGACACGATGGCGGTGGGCTCGAGCGCGGCCATCTCTTCGAGGGCCTCGGCCCACTCGAGGACGTAGCGCTGCACCCGGAACGGCGTCCCCGCATTGGGGAGCGACGACACGATGAAGTCTCCGCCCACGATGACCTTGGGTCCCGGGATCCACACCCACGTGTGATCATCAGTCTCGCCCAGTCCGTGTCGACACTCGAAGGGCAGCTCGCCGAGCCCGTCGAGCATGAGGCGATCCTGGTAGGCGACTGTCGGCGGGAAGTACCGGGCTTTACGGACGACGTCACCCCCGCTGGGGCTCCACATGGCGAACTGGGCGTCGAAGGTCCCCGCCAGGTGGCCCGCGGTCTTGGCGTAGCGCTCGAAACGCTTGGCCACGTTGACGTGACCGACGATGTCCGGTGGTCGATCGCCTCGCCTCGCGGCGTCGTCGAGGAGTGCCGGGGTGCCGAAGGCATGGTCGTAGTGCCCGTGGGTGTAGACGATGTAGCGAACGGGGAGATCGGTGAGGTGTCGCAGCTCGGCGACCACCCGAGGACCATTGGTGAAGAGCCCCGGGTCGACCACCGCCGCTGCCTCCGACCCGATCATGATGGTCGTGTTGCCGAATCCGGCCAGGAAGTGCACGCCGGGGGCGATCTCTCGGCATTCGCGGGGTGCCCGCGATTCGCCGAGGGCCTCGGGCCCGGCGCTCTGGATCGGACCGATGCCGCTGCTCATGAGGGTCTGCCAGCCATGGTGGAAGCCCAATCTTAAGTGAAGGCTCGTCCCCGGCGTCGGCCCGGATCTCCTGTCAGGCAGCCGAAATTTCCGGCTCGGCTGTGGCCGCCGGTGTTGCCGGCGGGTTTCCGGCCAGCGCTTGGATGTTTCCGCTCCGCAGCACCAACCCGGCGACCACGGCACCGATCACGAAGATGATGGACGACCACAGGAAAGCCGTCGTGTAACTGTGGAGTGCCGCCGTCTTGAGGTTGGTGGGGCTGATCACCTTTCCGACCAGGTAAGCGCTTGCCGCCCCGGCGGCCAGCGTGTTGAGGAGCGCCGTTCCGATCGACCCCCCGACCTGCTGGCTGGTGTTGAGGGTGGCCGACCCCACGCCGGCGTCCTGCGGTTGCAGTCCCAGTGTGCCGGTGCTGAAGGAGGGGGCGGCGCTGAGCCCGAAGCCCACACCGATCAGGATGAGGTAGGGAAGCACGTGGGTCAGATAGGAGCTGTTCAGACCAACCAGGTGGAGTCCGTACATGGCCGATGCCGAGAGGAGCAGTCCGATGGGCACGACGGGCTTGGGCCCGACCTTCGGGAGGAGGACCCGGTTGGAGACCTGGGCGGTGACCACCAGACCGGCGACCAGGGGGAGGAAGGCGACACCGGTCTTGACCGGGCTGAACCCGAGGGTCCCCTGCATGTAGTAGGTCAGGAAGAGGAACACGCCGAAGATCCCGATGCTCGAGAAGAGCATGGCCAGGATCGACCCGCCTCGTGTCCGGCTCAGCACGATGCGGGGTGGCAGCAGCGCGAACCGGGTCCGGGTCTCCACGAAGGCGAAGACGGCCAGGAGGAAGACTCCGAGCACGAGGAACCCGACGGTGTAGGGGTTGTGCCAGGCCGTGGTCTCCGCGTGCGAAAGCCCGAACACCACGCTGAACAGTCCTCCGGTCACGAGCAACAGTCCGCGGATGTCCAGAGGATCGTGGTCTTGGGCCTTGTCGTTCCTCAGCCAGAGGAGGGCGCCGGCGCTGGCGATGGCCGCGAAGACCAGGTTGACGAAAAGAGTCCAGCGCCACGACGCGTACGAGGTCAGGATCCCTCCAAGGAGGAGCCCGATGGCGCCGCCGGCTCCGGCGATCCCACCGTAGATGGCAAAGGCCTTCCCCCGCTCCACGGGGTTGGTGAAGGTGGTGGTCAGCAAGGCGAGGACGGACGGAGCTAGAAGAGCGCCGAAGGCGCCCTGAATCGTGCGGGCCGTCACCAGCATGGGAAAATTGAGCGACGCGCCACCGAGAGCCGAGGCGCAGGCGAATCCGACCAACCCGATGAGGAGGGCGCGCTTGCGACCGATGAGATCGCCGATGCGACCACCGAGCAAAAGCAAGCTGCCGAAGGCCAGCGAATAGCCGGTGATCACCCACTGACGGTCGGCGTTGGAGAAGTGGAGAGCGTGCTGGGCGGTGGGCAGAGCAATATTGACGATGGTGTTGTCGAGGATCACCATCAGCTGGGCGACACCCAGCACGGCCAGGATCCACCAGCGCCGGGCGTGGTTGGCCTCACCGTCGGACACCGGGACCTCGAGGGAGGGCAACGTCGTTGGGGATGTCATCCGTCCTCCGAATCGTGGTCGTGCCGACCCCTCGTGTCCGCCGCACCGAGCATAAACGGATGCTCCAAATCATTCTTCCCGGACGGTCAGGTGAGAAAACGCCACGACGGGCCCCGGCATTCCGGGGTCGAGTCTCAGTCGTCGTGGCCGGAGCGTCGGCTCCAGCGTGCCCACGGTTGCCGTGGCCCGGCACCGAAGAAGATGGGTCCACTTCACTCCTGCCGGTGAGGTCGGAGAAGGCCATCACGACAGCACTGGGTGTTGCGATTGGTTTCACGATCGGGGATCGTGGCACCATCGGGTTATGCGAGTGCATCGCAGTTTCTCCTTTGTCGATGTATCGGGTTTTACGAGCCTGACCGATCTCGAAGGAGACGAGCACGCAGTCGATGTGCTCACTGCCTTCCGCTCCCTGGTGCGCGAGATCTGTGGTCGGCGGGGCGTTCGCATCGCCAAGTGGTTGGGCGATGGCGCCATGCTGGTGTGTGTCGAGACGGCGCCTCTGGTTGCTGCGGTCCTCGAGTTGCACTACGTCGTCTGTGCCGTGTCGAGCCCGGTGCAAGCCGTCTCGATCCGCTCCGGTACCACGTCAGGCGACGTCATCCTGATGGAGGGTGACGACTACATCGGGCACTGTGTCAATGTCGCCGCCCGACTGTGCGACCTTGGTCAGGGCGGCGAAGCACTTGTCGACCCCACCGTGCTCAGCCACATGCCTCGCTGGGGTGCTGTCGTGGCCCAGCGCGACGTCGAGCTGCGCGGTGTCGGGAAGCCCGTTTCCATCGCCACCATCGATGTGGTGATCGACGGGGCTGGCAACGTCAGGGATCCCATCTGTGGGCTGCCGCTGTCGGTGGCGACGGCTGAGGAGACGGCCGAGGACCGGAACGGGCAAGCGGCCCTCTTCTGTTCAGCTGGTTGCCTCGAAACCTGGCTCGGTCGACCGGCCGGCGTCACGAGTGAGGTCGGGGAGGCCCGGAGAGCACGGTGAGATCACCGTCGCAATGGGGCGATCACTTCGGCTCCGTAGCGCTCCAGGGCCTCGAGAGACTTCGAGAGCGATCCACCAGGGACGGAGACCCCGATCCAGCTGACCCCGAGTTCCGCCAGGTCATCGAGGGACGCCAGATGAGCCTCGGCGTTGAAGCCCTGGTCCAGACGGCCGCCGGCGGGGGCGACGAAGGCAACGTCGATGTCCGAGCGTGCCCGCCCCTCTTCGTCGACGAAGCCCCAGAGCTCGTCGAGCATGACGGCGAGGTCGTCGAGCGATTCGAGGGGCGGCGTCTTGGTGGTGGCGGACAGGGATCGTGGTGCCGGGAAGGGCGTCCAGCCGTTCCCATAGCGAGCGACACGCTGCCGGGACAGCCGGCTGTTGCCACCGATCCAGATCGGTGGCACCGTCGTCGGCTTCGGATTGGCGGTCAACCCCTGGGCGTCGATCCCGATCCCGGCAAAGGAGAAGTCATCCCGGGTCCACACGCCGCGGAGGACGTCGATGGCTTGGTCGAACAGACGATTGCGTTGCTCGAAGTCGATGCCCAGCCCCCGGTACTCGCCCCGCAGGTAGCCGGTGGCCACGGCAAGGGTGAAGCGCCCTTCAGACAACATGTCAAGGGTGGACACCATTTTGGCGACGATCAGGGGATGTCGGTAGGGGAGAACGACGATGTTCGGGATCAGACGGATGCGATGGGTGGCAGCGGCACAGAAGGTCAAGGCCACGAAGGGATCCAAGGCGTCATGCCCCCCGGCCTGGAGCCATCGATCGGTCGGCGCCGGATGGTCGGTGAATCCGATGCCATCGAACCCCGACTCCTCTGCCGTGCGGGCGAAGCGATTGATCGCATCGCGGGACAGGAGTTCGGGGCTGGCCGGATGAGTGATCAAGGGGTAGGTGACGGAGAACTTCACTGTGGTTCCAAGACGGTCGTGCGATCCTCTCGCTGTCGGCGGCATCGGGACGTCATGATCTGGTTGACCCTAATGCCGGTCGATGTGGACGATCAGCCAGGTTCGCCTCCGTCAGCTCCGGAGCAGACGGCGGGCCGGCCACCGCCGGCGTAAGCCGGAGACATTGTGCGCTGGGCGTCACGAGCGGCCTTCGAGGCGAGGAGCTCCACCCGGTTCTCCCACCGCCCCCGGGCTGAACGGCGACCACGAGCCGCTGTCCACGTGGTTTCCCGCGTCCACGTCGAGGAGCACGCCGGTGATCGATCGGGCCTCGTCCGACAGGAGGAATGTCACCGCGGCAGCGACGTCCTCAGCTTCGGTCAGCCGCCCCAGCAGGAGATGACGGCCCGCCGCTTCGCCGTCGTCGCCTCCCCAGATGTCCCGGGTCCCTTCGGTCTTGGTCAGACCCGGACTGACGGCGTTGACCCTCACACCTCGACGCCCCAATTCGTGCGCGAGGGTCCGGGTCAGGGCATTGAGTGCTGATTTTGCCGCTGCGTACGCGGCCATCGAGGGTGTGGTCTTCTTCGGCGACCCGCTGGAGATGTTCACCACGGCTCCTCCGCCGTCGGCCAGACCCCGAGCCATGGCCTCCTGGATGAGCGACAACGCCGGCCAGCTGTTGAGGGCCAGCGTCGTCATCAGCTCCTCCTTCTTCATTGTCAAAGCCGAGCCAACGTGTGGGGCACCACCAACGGCATTGACCAGAAGATCGACGCGGCCGAACTTCTCGATCGCGGTCTCGACCAAGAGGGCGGACACGGACGCGTCCCCGGCGGCGCCGGCGCAGGCGACGACGTCAAGCCCCTGGTTTTGGAGGGTCCGCTCGGCGGCCCGGAGACGCTCTTCCGACCGAGCGTTGATGACGACGGAGGCGCCCTCCATGGCCAGCCGGCGGGCCGATGCCATCCCGATGCCGGGATCGGTCGAAGCACCGGCCACGATGGCGACCTTCCCCCCTAATCGCCGTCCAAATGTCCGCTCGTCCACTGTTCTCCCCCCGGAAGGTCTGGCCATGGGCTCGGTTCGACTGAAAAACTAGGCGCGCCACTGGCGCCCTGTTTGTCCAAGGGCCAGACCTTGGCGTGCCAGGAGCCGGGTGCGCTTCCGTGAGCTCATCGGTCGTACCGCCCGCTAGCCGACCGGGCCGATATCTCCCCCTCGTCGGTGCCCCGGGCCCGAGCGGGTGGCGTCTAGGTCGGAACCGCTCCCACCACGTTGTCCACGCGAATGCCCAGACCGGGGAGCGTCCCCTTGTTGACGGCGTCCCCGAAGCTGAACACCCCCCCGTCGCTCCCGATCAGGTTGTAACCCTGGCTGTCGGGTGAGACAACGATGCCCACGATGTTGTCGACGGCCACGCCGAGGGAGGGGAGATCCCCGAAGTCGCCGGCGTCGCCGAAGGGGGTGACCGTGCCGTTGGCTCCCACCACCCAGTAGCCGAGACCGTCGTGGGTGGCGGTGATGCCTACTGCCCCCGGCGGCGCGTTGCCGAAGAAGTGGGCGTCCCCAAAGGCATAGACGGACCCGTTGGAACCGACCACCCAATAGCCGTTGTCATCGGCCGTGGCCGCGATACCGGTGATGTCGTTCACGTGGATGCCCATACCCGGCAGTGAATTCTCAAACGGCGCATTGAAGCTGAAGACGCCACCGTCCGATCCCACCAGAAAGTAGCCGTTGTCCGAGGCGGTGGGTACGATGCCGACAATGTTGTTGACGTGGACGCCAATGCCAGGTAACGAGTTCTCGAAGGGTGCATTGAACGCGAACACGCCACCGTCCGATCCCACCAGAAAGTAACCGTCGTCCGAGGCGGTGGGCACGATGCCGGTGATGTTGTCCACATGCACCCCGAGGCCCGGGAGCGACCCGTAAAAGCCGCCCCCGAACACGAACACACCGCCGTCGGATCCGACGAGGTCGTAGCCTGATGCGGGAGGTGGTGACGGCGCCGGCGGGGGTGGCGGCGGCGGCGGTGCCGTCACGACGAGGGTGGCCGTGCCACTCGAGGAGCCGGCGAACTCGGCGTTCCCCGCGTACGTCGCTACCACCAGGTCGGTGCCCACTGGGGCGGTCGTCGCCGGACATGATCCCGACCCCCCGGCCAGCTTTGTCGTGCACAGAGCCGTCGTCCCGGCCGTGAAGGTCACGGTCCCGCTGGGTGAGCCCGTCGGCACGCCGCTGACTCTGGCCGAATACGTCACACTCTCGCCTTGGGAGGCGGTGCTCGGCTTGAGCGAGAGCTCGGTTTCCGTCGGGGTCCTGGTGACGGTGAGGCTGGTGGAACCAGTCGAGGGGGTAAAGACAGAGTCTCCCGAGTACGTCGCGGTCACCGTCTGGTTGGATCCCACCGAAGCAGCCGTCGAGCTGCAGGAAGCGCTCCCGGCAGAAAGGGCCCCCATGCAGAGGGTGGTGGCTCCGATGGCGAAGGTGACGGTGCCTGTCGGTGTCCCCCCGGATCCCGTGACGGTGGCCGTATACGTCACGCTCTGCCCGTAAGCCGCGGGGTCCGGCGAAGGGGCTCCGGCGGCGACCGCGGTTGTCGTGCCCACCGAAACCGAAGTTGAAGCGGTGGCGGTCGTGTAGTTCGCATCACCGTCGTATGTTGCTGTCACCGTCTGATTCGACCCCAACGGGGTCAGAGTTGAGTTGCACGTTGCGGCTCCGGCGGAAATGGTGCCGGTGCACAGGGTTGTGGACCCCGCCGTGAAGACGACGGTCCCGGTGGGAGCCCCGGCCGCGACTCCCGTCACCGTTGCCGAGTAGGACACCGATTGTCCGAAGGTGGACGGGTTGGGCGAGGGTTCGCCGGCCGCCAGGGTGGGCGTCGCCTGGTTGACGGTGACCGAGGTCGTCGTCGAACCGGCGGCGAAGTTGGGATCGCCCGAGTAGTCGGCCGTGACCGTATCCGATCCGACGGGTGAATTGGTGGCCGAACAGGAACCCGCGCCCGACGACAGCGTGGCCGTACACAAGGATGTGGACCCGGTGGTGAAGCTCACGGTTCCGGTCGGCGTTCCTGCCGCTAGCCGGGTGACGGTGGCCGAGTAGGTGACCGACGAGCCATACGACGCAGGGTCCGGGCTGGCCGAGGCCACCGTAGTGGTCGGTGCGGTATTCACGGTGAGAGTGGTGGTGCCGACCGATCCGCTGAAGTTTGGGTCACCTGAGTATGTCGCGGTGATGGTCAGGCCGGTCCCTGTCGGCGTGTCCGTGGCCGTGCAGGAGCCAGTGGCCGACGACAGCGTGGCCGTACACAAGGATGTGGATCCGGTGGTGAAGCTCACGGTTCCGGTCGGCGTTCCTGCCGCTTGCGAGGTGACGGTGGCCGAGTAGGTGACCGACGAGCCATACGACGCAGGGTCCGGGCTGGCCGAGGCCACCGTAGTGGTCGGTGCGGTATTCACGGTGAGAGTGGTGGTGCCGACCGATCCGCTGAAGTTTGGGTCACCTGAGTAGGTTGCGGTGATGGTCAGGCCGGTGCCCGGTGGCGTGTCCGTGGCCGTGCAGGAGCCAGTGGCCGACGACAGCGTGGCCGTACACAAGGATGTGGATCCGGTGGTGAAGCTCACGGTTCCGGTCGGAGTCCCTGTCGCTTGCGAGGTGACGGTGGCCGAGTAGGTGACCGACGAGCCATACGAGGCAGGGTTCGGGCTGGCCGAGGCCGCAGTGGTGGTCGCTGCGGTCGACGAATTCCAGAACATCATGGCGCCGTCGTAGATGTTGCCGTAGTCGCTGAGAAGCTGGGCCATGGTGTGCTCTTGGACGGGGATGTCCACATCGAGCGCGTCCCAGACCTCTCCGTCTCCCGCGTAGATCCCCGAGTGGTCGTAGTTGTTGATGGTGCCGCCGAAGTAGACGATGTCACCCGGTTCGAGGTCGCTCAGGTCGTAGTAGGGATAGCTGCCGGTGGGGGGAATGAACGTTCCGACGCCAACCGGCTGGGTCCCATCGCTGGGCAGCACGATGCCGGTCACCTGGTAGACCGCATACTGGGCCAGGCTCATGCAGTCGAACCCCAGCGTGCCCGGCCCACACCCCGCCTCGTTCACTCCGCCGTAGCTGGGCCCATTGATCCCTCCGCCGCCGTCGCAGTAAGGAACACCGGCCTGCGAGGCGGCCGCCGAGACGATCTCATCTCCCTGTGTGGCGGCCGCGGCCGAGTGTGTTCCGACCGCGACGACGACGAACCCGGACAAACTCGTCAATACGAGCAGCGGGATGACAAGTCGCAGGATCGCGCTCATGCGCGCACGTATCAAATCCATCGGGTGCCCCTCCCAGATGTTCGCCGTTCCCCTTGCCTGTCTCCCAACGTACCAGCGCAAACGAGCATTTCGAAGCGCGAGCAGCATTCTGAGCGACGCATGTGGCCCGTTTGTCACGGCACGTGGTCGCTCCATCCACTGACAGTGCTGAACAACCCCCTCGGAGGTCAGAGTCAACGGCTGGTGCCATCCAATAGTTGGACTTCCTGCATTGCTGGCGCGAAGAAAACTCGGTCGTTCGGTGTCGATCCCCGGTACCGCTAGCTCAGGAAAGTGCTTTTGTGATTGTGACTGCGCCGGTGGCCAAGAGGAGAAGATCGACGGCCCACACGAAGTGGGAGGGGTCCAATCGATGACTGATCCACGACCCTACGACTATCCCTGCCAGACAGGGCAACACACTGATGGCGGCAAGGACGACGTCGGATGCAGTGATGAGGCCCGCTGCTGCCAGCAATGGAAGGCCGACGATGTCTGCGACGAGGAACACGGCGGAAATGGTGGCCCGAAACCTGTCCTCCTCGAGGCCAGTACGCCGCAGCTCATAGACGAGAGGCGGACCGTTGGTGGCCAGGGAAGTGCTCAGAACCCCACTGGCCAGACCCAAGGCAAACGTCCGGGACCGTCGGGGAAGTGCGGCCACCGCGCCCGCCCGGCGGGACGAGATGATGATCCACAGGGCGGCCACGCACGTGGTCACCCCCAGGGCGAGACGCAGCTGGGTAGCTCCGACCACGCTCAATATGACCACGCCAATGGGTGCACCGATGACCGCCCCTGCCCCCAGGCGCCTGGTGGGGATCCATTCGATCTGATCATGGAGACGAAGGACCAGCCAGCCACTGGCGACGGTTCCATTGAGAAAGGCGACCACGATCGCACTCTTCGTCGGTATCACAAAAGTCATGAGAGGAACGGCAAGAAGGGCAAACCCGAAACCCACGGTCCGTTGAAGGACGGCAGCGACAAGGACGATGCCGGCGACGGCCGCAACGGTGCTGATCGATATCACGACTTGGACCCTACTGAGGGATTGCGGAGCGGAGGGGAGGTGAGGGCCCTCTGTAGAGGAGTCGGATGAATGGCGGGCCGAGCACTTATTATTCGTTCCTGTCGGTGAGAGATCAGCGCCGTTCCATCGGTGGTCAGCCATAATGGATTCGGTGAGCGACCCGTTTCAAAGGGTATGGATAGGCCTTGGGGCGCTGGCTTCGGTGCTTGCGTTGGGCACGGTCGGCTATCTCCTCCTCGGGTTCGGTGTGCTCGACGCCATCTACCAGACGGTTTCAACCGTCACCACCGTTGGGCTCAACTCACCTCACCCGCTGGACGCAGCCGGTAAGGCTTTCACGATCGCCCTGATCCTCATCGGTGTGGGTACCGCGCTGTACACCTTCTCAGCGGTATTCGAGCTGTTTCTCGAGGGCCACATGCGAGATCTCTTGAGGAGACGCACTATGGAACGGAGCATCGATCGGATGGACAAGCATGTGATCGTGTGTGGGTGGGGACGGGTCGGGCGGGAGGTCGCCCAGTTCCTTGCCAATGCTGGGCGGGATGTCATTGTCGTCGACCGGGATTCGGAGCGGCTGAGTGACTGTTCGCATGCATCGGTGTGCGGAGATGTGACGGACGATGAGGTCCTCCAGCGCGCCGGCATCGAACGGGCCGCGACACTGGTGGCGGCGCTCAATACCGACGCAGACAATCTGTATGTCACGGTGGCCAGCAAATCGATGCGACCGGATTTGCAGGTCATCGCCCGGGCCCGGAGCGAGTCATCGGAACCCAAGCTGGCCCGGGCCGGTGCCGATCGGGTGGTGAACCCTCAACAGCTCGGTGGCGATCGAATGGCGGCATTCGTCACCCAGCCCCATGTGGTGGATTTCGTCGACGTGGTCATGCACGATGGAACTCTCAAATTTCGGCTGGGCGAGCTGGCGGTCTCCGGGGATTCGTCATTGGCCGGCGATAGTTTGCGATCCGCACATCTTCGCGACCGCACGGGAGCCCTGGTTTTGGCAATCCGCCGGCCTGACGGAAGCTTTGTCACCAACCCTTCGCCCGAGGACGCCATCAGAGCGGGCGATGTCCTGATCAGCGTCGGCACCGATGAACAACTCGACGCGTTAGCTGAGTTCGCCGCGCAACAGGAAGCGAACACCTGACGGCTGACGCGGCCTTAGCCGCCCGCATTCAATGCCGTCGTGATCTCGTCGATCGCCGTCTGCTCAGCGGCGCTGACGTCGACCCCGTGTTCCCGGTGGGCAGCGGCCACTTTGTGAGTGAGTGTCACAATGAATTGTCGGTACTCATCGACTTCTGACGGCGTGGCTTTTCCCTCCAGAAGACCTATCGCATCGCGCAGGTGTTGGAGCCCGTGCTGCTTGAGCTCCTCGGGCGAGTGGTAGTGAGTATGGTCCCGCTCTGGTTTGGCGGCCACGATGTCGTCCAGCAGTTCGCTTTCGCCGTGATGCTGACGTGCTTCGGTATAGGCCTTGGCCATGGCGATTGCCTCGCGAAAGGAGCCTCCTCGCTGAGCGGTCACCACGATCATGCCGGCACTGGGAGGGGCCTCGAGTACGAGTTGCCACTCCTCGGGTGTGAAATCAGACTTCGCGGTCATGGTTCGACTCCCATCTTTGTGAATCGCGATTGTCGCTCGTTTGCCCCCACCGTAGCCATGGGCCCCGAGCAAGGGTGCGGAAGCCCGTTCTCGGGATAGTGCGATGCCCCGATTGATCAGTAGCCGCTTTCGGCGACGAATCTCGGAGGTGGCAAGGTCCGCCAGGAGCCTACGGCCCGGTGCGATGATCTTTGTGTGTCAACGCCAGTAGACCCTGGACGTCGTCGCCGCCGCAATCCCGGTGCTGAGGACGGATCCAGCCCCCGGACGAGGAATGCGTTTGGTGCCTCGGGAAGTTAGGCGACCGGGTCAGTACCCACAGATAGCGCCCTCGATCCTGGATAGGACCCCCCGTGACTGAGGGATTGTCTCCTTCGGAAGTCGGCAAAGGGATCGCTGAACAGCGTGATCACAAGGACGCGGATTCGGGGGAGGAGGAGGAGGACCACGGCTCGGCGCGGATCCTGACGATTGTGGAAGCGAGCCTTCTCGCCCTGGTTGCCGTTCTGGCGGCTTATTCGGGATTTGCCTCGGCCAAGTGGGCGACCGAATCGTCCGTGACACTGGCCAAAGCGGCCACGGTCCGGAATTTTGCCAGCAGGGCAGACCTCGAAGGCCTCTCCACCAAGAACTTCGACGGCCTGACGTTCAACGCGTGGTTCTCGGCTTACCTGACAGATAACCAGACGGGCATGGTCGTCGCCGAGCACCGCTTCCGCCCCGCCTTTGACGTGGCCTTTCGGGCATGGATTGCCACGGATCCCTTTACCAACCCGCATGCGCCGCCCGGGCCCACCTACATGCCTCAGTACGTGCAGCCGGATCTGACCCGGTCTGTCGCCCTCGATAGCCAGGCCGACAGGCTCTATACCGACGGAGTAAACGACGGCGCGAACTCGGACAACTACGTCCGCACGACCGTGTTCTTGGCCACGGTCCTGTTCCTCGTGGCCGTTTCGGGGCACTTCCGGGTCCGCGGTGCCCGCATTGCCCTGACCGCCGTTGGCTCCGTCATCTTGGTCACCTCGGTCGTGTTGCTGATCATGTTGCCCAAACCGTTCTTCTGATGTGCCGAGCCCTCAGCGTGTGCTGCCGCCATTCGGATTCAGACCCCACGGCTCTCGGGTATCGAGGTGGCCGACAGGTTGAACAGCAGAGTCGACCGTGCCGTACGCTTGCCGGTGCACTCAGCACATGAGTGATCAGAGCCAGCCACCCACGCAATCCGAGATACTCGGCACCAGTCGGCTCGAGGCGTTTAGTGACGGAGTAATGGCAGTGATCATCACGATCACCGCTCTCAGCCTCAAGCCACCCAACGGTGCAAGTTTCTCAGCCTTGAGCCACCGGCTGCCGGAACTGCTCGTGTACATCCTCAGCTTCGCGTTCGTGGGGATCTACTGGAACAATCACCACCAGCTCCTCCGGGCGACCCGAAATATCAGTGGAGGGGTGATGTGGGCGAACCTCTATCTCCTCTTCTGGCTTTCGTTGATTCCCGTCATTACCGAGTGGGTCGGCACTTCGTACCGAAAAGAGTGGCCGGCGGCAACGTACGGAATCGTGGCCATCGGTGCTGCCATTGCCTTTTCGATACTTGTGGCGATGATTATGCGGGCCGATGGGCGGGACTCGGCGGTGGCTAGGGCCATAGGACCCGATGTCAAGGGAAAGCTGTCGGTGGTGCTCTATGCGGCGGGCATCGGACTTGCTTTCGTGAGTCCTTGGATTTCGTACGCGATCTATGCCTTGGTGTCAGTCATCTGGTTCACTCCGGATCGCCGCTTGGAGGGTCAGACCGCCGAATAGCTCATTGCTGAACCTCAAGGTTCCTCAGGCCCACCGACATTGGCGTCGAGCCATTGTCTAAGGGGAACCGTGGCCCGGAGGACCCCCACGATCCTCTGCTTTGGTTCTGGGGTGGCGAGCCACGCTCCCACCGGCCATTCCTTCCAGGCCGTGAGACCCTTATGGCGGAGGAGATCGATCCGCGGGTGATCCTTCGGGTAGCCCCGGGGTGCTGATTTCAGCGTCTCTCGTGCGGACACCTGAATCTGATGGCGTCGAAGCCCGTTCACCAGGCTCAGAAGCTCTGCACCCTTCTTCTCATCGGCGACCGCCTCCCGAAAGCGAGTGAGCTGTGCAGGTGACGGCATGTACAGCACTGACCCCACACCCAACATGTCGGCTGACAGCGAGACGTAGCCCGCATCGTTGTGAGCGGCGATGCTGGTCTTGTACGGGGACTTGTCGGAGCTGAATCGCGTATCTCGATACGGTCGGAAGACCCGACCATCGCCGAACTCCGGGCTCGAATTCCGCCAACAGCCTCTGCATGGGGCCGAGGACGCCGACTTCGTAGAAGTCCTTGTGAGCCGTCCAGTAGCTCTTGGTGTTGTCCACTTCGAGCTCATCGAAGAAACCGACGATCTCCAGGGGCCAGCCCCGAAATGCATTGCCGCCACGCTTCGGAGACGTCGTTGGAGCCGCTCTTGCCCGAACCACCTCGTCAGACTATTCCGCCGCTGTGTGAAGAGCCGGGGGTGCCGACCGGCGGACGATCCGCTCCGTTGCCGCTCAGATTCAGCTGCTCAAGGCGAAGACCAGCGCTCTCAGGCGTCCCGCTTCACCATCCGCCAAGCGCCGAGGGCCGTCCAGCCGACCAGCCAGGCGATGATGACGCAGACGGCTGTCGTCCTCGTTTCCGGTACCAGGAGGGAGGTGCCTTGGTTGCCGCCGGGCCCTCCGCCTCCCCCGAAGACGAATCCGAGACCTGATGGCTCCAAGTGGGCTACGCCCAGTCCGACGACGGCACGCTGAAGATTTATCAGGTGGGGGAGGTTGGCCCGGGCCAGGATCGGCGTGAGAATGATCTCCAGCACGATCATCAGGATGACGGCCACGGTTCGCTGCCCGAGGAGGGACCCGAGACCGAGTCCGACGATGAAGCCGACGACTGCCTCGAGCTCGATCCAGAGACCGGTGCGGATCATGAGGTTGACCGAGGGGGACAAGAAGACCTTGGAGTAGTCCGAATAGTCCTGCTTGGCGATCTGTACGGCTGCGGCCCTGACCATCGCCGGCGTCGGCGCAGGGGAAACATTGGCTGGGGGCGGGCCGCCCTTGCTGATCACGGGCGCCCCCCCAGGACCACCCCCCGGTCCACCGCACGGGACGGCGTTGACGACATTGCCGATGTTGTTGGAGGGAGTACCGCGGTACGGGAAGTTGCAGACCACCTCGTTGGCGTGGTCCGCGGCCCAATGCTCGAGTCCCACCTGCGAGAGCCCTGCGGGCACATTCGTGCCCTGGTAGTTGACCTGGGTGGGTGCGGCGAACACGCAAACCGCACAGACAATGGTGAATCCGATGGCCACCATCGGCACCACGATGGCCAGGCCGGCTGGTATCCGCGCCAGGTAGAGCGCCAACCGCGAACGGCCAGTCACCACCAGGTGCCGGAACATCCCCTCGGTGAGGTCGACGGATCCGGCCGTGCAGCCCAGGGTGGCGGCCACGATGAATCCGAAGACGTACAGCACACCGGCAACCAGGGAGTTGAAGATCTCGTACCCGCCCGCCGGTCCGTACGACTTCGGGTCAAAGGCGTGGGCCAGCAGGCGGATGGTGAGGAAGAGCGTGGGGATGCCGATGGTGACGACGATCAGAGCCACCATCAGGCCCCGTCGCTTGCGCAGCTCCATCCAGCGGGTGGCGATCATCCCACCCGTCGGAATCCACGATCCCCGGTGGTCGGGAGGTGCACCAGCCGGAATCGCAACCGGTGCCGAGGTGATCACGTCTGGTGTGGTCGTCATTCCGACGCTCCTAGCCGGCTGGTGACCTGAAGGAACCACGACTCGAGTGAGGTCTGCACCTCCTGGAGCCGGTAGACGGAGATTCCGCCTTCCACCAGCACACGGTTGATCTCCGCGATGACGTCGCGGTCCGTTCCCGCCGGCAGCGTGACTCCCAGACCCCGAGGCAAAGCCTCAACCCGCCCACCGATCGCCGTGGTCGTGAGGAGTGCCCCGGCCCGGGAGGGCTCGGAGCACTCGACCTCCACGACCAGGGACGACCCCGCCAACAGGTCGACGATTGCCCCCTGGCGGATGACCTTGCCGCGGTCCACGATGGCCACCGCGTCACAGGTCCTTTCCACCTCGTCCAGGAGGTGGGAAGACAGGACGACCGTGCGGCCCTCGGCCACCAGGGAGAGGATCATGTCCCGCATCTCCTGCATCCCGGCCGGGTCCAGCCCGTTCATCGGTTCATCCAGGATCAGGAGCTGGGGATCCCCGATCAGGCAGGCGGCAACCCCGAGGCGTTGTCGCATTCCCATCGAGTACTTCGACACCTTGTCGTCGGCCCGGTGGAGTATCCCGACACGCTCAAGGGCCGCACCTATCCGCTCCTTGGCCGCCGGTTCGCGGGCCGCGGCCAGGATCTGAAGATTCTGCCTGCCGGTCAGATGCCCATGGAACCGTGGTTCGTCGACGATCGCCCCGACCCGGGCCAGGGCGGCGGCTCGATGCCGGGGGACGGAGTGACCGAGCAGCGACATCGTGCCGGTATCAGCCGTGGTGAGGCCCAGCAACACCCGGATGAGCGTGGTCTTTCCCGCGCCATTGGGACCCAGGTAGCCGAATGCGCACCCGCGAGGTACCAGGAGTTCGACATCGTTGACCGCGATAGTGTCGCCGAACCGCTTGGTGAGCCCGTGGGTCTCGACCGCCCACTGGCTCTCCGAATCGGGGTGCATTTCCCTCCTTGTCGGCATGGTGATGCTCATCGGATATGCCCGGTTGGTGGCCCGGCGGTCATCATCGATTCCATCTTCCCGGCTCGACCTGGGGATGCGGCGTTGAGCGGCACGCACGTTTGTGCGAGTCCATCACGGTCTCGGAGCATGGTCCCAGGGTACGAGAGCAGGTTGGGGGATGGAATCCGGCTACCCGGTGATTCGGGGTGGGGAAAGCCCCCGATCGTCCTCGGATCGGACCCCGACAGTCGCCACCAGGACCCGGACGGTCCGACCGGTGGTGGTCAGGTGTCGAGGTAGCGCAGGACAGCAAGAACCCGTCGGTGGTCCGACTGCGAGGCGGGCAGATCCAACTTGGAGAATATGTTTGTCACGTGCTTCTCGACAGCCCCTTCGGAAACGAAGAGGGAGTCGGCGATCGCCGTGTTGGTCCGCCCCTCGGCCATGAGGGAGAGCACATCCTTCTCACGAGTCGTCAGGGCGGAGATCGAGTCTCGTCGCCGAGAGGCGCCCATGAGTTGGGTGACGACTTCGGGATCCAAGGCCGTCCCCCCCGATGCCACCCGCATCAGGGCCTCGACGAACTGGCTCACGTCGGCCACGCGATCCTTCAACAGGTAGCCGATACCGGCGGCATCGTTGCCAAGGAGATCCTCGGCGTACCGGGTCTCTATGTACTGCGAGAACATCAAGATCGGCAACCCCTGGTACTGACGCCGGAGCTCGATCGCGGCCCGAAGGCCCTCGTCGGTGAACGACGGAGGCATCCGTATGTCCACCACCGCCACATCGGGCCGCTCCCGTTGGATGGCGTCACGGAGAGCGTCGGCATCGGCGACGGCGGCTGTGATGGCGAACTCCCGGTCGACCAGGAGCTGGACGAGGCCATCGCGGAGGATGACGGAATCCTCGGCGATGGCGACACGGATTGGCACGGCGGTTTAGGCCCGAAGGGGGAGATCGACGGTCACGACCGTCGAGCTCCGGAGAGGGCTTGTGGCTTCGAGGTCTCCACCCACGTTCCTGGCCGGGCGAAGGGAATCTCGACGATGTTCGGGCCGTCTCCACCAACCGGGAATTTGGCTCCGATCCCCCGGCCATCACCAGGAGGCTGGCGATCGCGGTACGTGGCGGGAGGAGCTGTCCACCACCCGGGGGCGGCATTTCGACCTGGGCTTCGACCTGGGCTCCGCACCTCGACCATCCTCACAGGTCAAACATAGAGAAGATTGACGGTCACGGGAATGCGGTCGGCTCATTCCCCGGTGACGATCACCATCCCCGATGGCCCGGCCTAGTACAGGAGGAGCTGAGGTGGGAAGGTCACGGCACAAAGGGCGCGAGCGTCGCTCGACCCTCGTTCAGTCACTGTACTGCTGGTTTACGAATGGACCGAAGCGTCGGATGGGGGATGATGGCGGCCAGATCGGCGGCATCGGCTCCCGACAGTGGTGGTGAGAAGAAGTATCCCTGAGCGGTGTCCACTTCCAGCTCGCGCAATATCCTCACTTGCTCGACAGACTCCACTGCTTCTGCCACGGTGCAGATCCCGGAGGGACGACAGTGCTCAACGATCTTCGCCACGGTGCTCCGACTCCGTCCTCCGGGGTCAGTGAGCCCTTCGATGACGGACGCATCGATTTTCATCGTCTTGACCTCGCATTTCCCCAGATCCTTGAGGATCGACCAATCCGTCCCTACGTCGTCGACGGTCAGCTGGATTCCGAGTCGATTCATGACTCGCAGGTCCGCCGCGGCGTCGTCATCAGTGACCGATGACTCGATGATCTCGACAGTAAGCCGATCGGGGTTGAGACCGGACTGCTCGAGAGCGGCGGCGGCCGCAAGTGCCGCATTGCCGCGTTGGAGTTGGAAGATCGAGCAGTTCACCGCGAGCTGGAGGTCTAATGACCACTCGGTCGCTTGTGTGCATGCCTCGGCCAACACCCATGCGTTGAGATCGTTCATGTGCCCGTGGGCTTCCGCCCAGGGAATCAGAGTCTCCGGCGGGATGTCTTCACCACCGGAGCCGCGCCACCGCAAGAGGGCCTCGAAGCCCAGCAGTCGCCCAGTCGCGAGGTCAACCGCGGGTTGGAAAACGAGGGAGGGCTCGCCATCCCGGTCCATGGTGGGAATCGGTGTCTTCGAGACGGATGGTGCGGGGAGTTGGTCTTGGCGCGCTCTTTTTAGCCTTCTCACCTTCTATTTTTCGGCAATTGCACGGACCGCCTTGAGCACAGAGTCCGGACAATGCTGAGAAATCAGTCCCACCCAGACTGAACTGACGACGGCAGCCGTCCAAGGGCGTCACCGTCGAGCCCGCAGTCCGATGGGCACCTGATCCGGGTAAGGGCCCTCTGGCGTTTGCGTCAGGAGGCTCGCGGGGCGCAGTGGAAGCGGAGTGGAGGTGTTTCGCCTCGTCGGGGCTCCAAACACACCACAACTCATATCCGCCGCGTGTGAACTACATCTTTGTAGTTCGACACGTGGCTGGCAGATCCTCGCCTCGGGCCCTTGTCGGCCCCCCTCTCGACGGATAGCGTGTACAACTAGTGGATACACACGAGTACGCAGTAGAACCTCACGACGTGCTCGCCGGGCGGATTCGCGCCTATCGACTCGATCGGGCCATGACACAGAGGGAGTTGGCCGATCATCTGGGCGTTACCCAGCAGTCAGTGGCGCGATGGGAGCAGGGATCTCCTCCCCGGAGATACATGCTCCGGGTCATCGAAACGATGCTGGCAGAGAGGGGGGCGGGCGATCAACCGACGGTCCTCGCCGACATCATCGGACTCCATCCTCCAGCCGGAGCTGTCCCGTCTCGCGGGACAGAGGATTCCCGGGAAGCCTATGTCCAGGGCTGCCTCAAACTTCTCGAACGAGGCGAACGGTTACCCAACAGAGTGCTGCTGCTGTTGGCCGACGAGCTCGGTTGGGGCGAGGGCGACAGCTGAGCGCTGAGCAGAGATCTTTTTCACGATTGGCCAGTCAGGTAGATGGTGATGGCCTGCGCCATGGCTGCGGCCGCCGACTGTTGGAACGCCGGGGTGACGAGAATGGCCGCATCAGTTGGGTTCTGCATGTTGCCGCACTCGATGAGCACTTTGGGGACCGTGGTGAGATTGAGTCCCGCCAGATTATCTCGGGGCTGAAGACCGTCGACCCCGTCGTAGGTGCTGACCGGCATGCCCGTGTCCGCCAAGAACGTGTTGCGCATGACGGCGGCAAAGGAAGCCGACGATGCGATCACGGCGTTGTTCGGACCATCGGCCACGGGCTCGAGCACGGCAAACCCCCGCCCGTTGGTGGGCCCGCCGTCGGCGTGGATATCAACCGCTACGTTGGCGTTCGCGTTATTGATGATTGCCGCTCTCGTTGTGACACACGGTCCAATTCCGGAGTTGTTCGGGCGGGTCATCACCACCTCGGCCCCTTCAGCCTCGAGGTCGACTTCGAGGTACGAAGCGACGCTGAAGTTGTACTCGGCTTCTGTATATCCGCCGGCTGTCTCGGTTCCAGTCGTGTCGCACGGCTCGTCCTCTTGGCCATTCCACACAGGTTGGTCAATGATCTGAGGGGCGGTGTAGTTCAGCCCGTTGTGCCCTGGGTCGATGCCGACAATCTTTCCGGCCAGGGGCTGTGGTGACCCGAGGACCAGCCAGTAGCCGTCCCCACTGGGGGTGGCAGCCATTCCGACGATCGGTGCCGTGAGTTGGGCGCCGCCCTCCGAGCCGAAGAATGGCGCGTCGCCGAAGCTGAAGACCCCGCCGTCCGAGGCGACCAGCCAATAGCCATTGCCGCTCGGTGAGGCGGCCATGCCCACGATTGGCCTGTTGAGCACGATGTTGCCGGTGGATCCGTGGAAGGCGGCGTCTCCGTAGCTGAACACCCCTCCGTCGGCCGCGACCAGCCAATAGCCGCCACCATCGGGTGTCGAAGCCATGCCCACGATCGGCTTGTTGAGCACCATGTTGCCGGTGGATCCGTGGAAGGCGGCGTCGCCGAAGCTGAAGACCCCGCCGTCGGAGGCGACCAGCCAATAACCTCCACCGTCGGGGGTGGCGGCCATGCCCACGATCGGCTTGTTGAGCACGATGTTGCCGGTGGATCCGTGGAAGGCGGCGTCTCCGTAGCTGAACACCCCTCCGTCGGCCGCGACCAGCCAGTAGCCATTGCTGTCTGATGTGGCGGCCATGCCCACGATCGGCTTGTTGAGCACGATGTTGCCGGTGGATCCGTGGAAGGCGGCGTCGCCGTAGCTGAAGACCCCGCCGTCGGAGGCGACCATCCAGTAACCATTGCCGTCATGTGTCGGGGCCATGCCCACGACGGGCGAATTGAGGTCGGTTAGCGCGTTCACCCCCAGAGAGGCTCCGCCAAAGGGCACCACAGAATTGGGGGGCGGAGTGAGATCCTCCGCCCGGGGTAGCGATGCCGAGGCACTGGCGGCCAGTGCTCGGACGGGAACCCAGCCAATCAGTACCATCAGTATCAACAAGGCGACAGCAGCTTGAAGCCGTGTCGGGCGCAGTTCCCGAAATCTGCGGCGTGACTTCATCGTTGGCCACTCTAACCACGGGATCAGGCGGGAAGTGCTTCCGTGTCTGTAGTTCGGCCGCCGGACTGAGCGGGAGCGCCTGCCTTGTCAGTCAGCCGCTCTCGGCATCCGGGTGAGCGCGGAGCCAAGCCTGAGCTCTCGATGGCGAGGCACGGGACAGCCATCCGTCCTCGATGACTTCTGCCAACTCCTGTCTCGTCAACTCGTTGATCCGACTGGCCCGAACAAGAACGGAGGGGTGACCGTCAAAGTGCCCGGTGGTGAAGAAAGGTGCCGCTGGGTCTTGGACCAGCGCCTGTTTGTCCGCTTCGCCGGGGACCCAGAAGACGATGACATCGGGGTACCGCTCACCGGTTTCCGGGTCAGTGGCATCGGGTCGAGGGTTGCGAAAGAAGATGAAGGATTTGCGCCCCACCTGGTAGACGGGATTGCCACCTGGGCCGCTCGTGAAGGTGGCATGGGGCATGCCCATGGCCAAGTCGTGGACGTCCTCAATCCGCGCCTGCCGGTTCGCACGCGACATCTCCCCAGTCTGCCACCGCGCCTCGGGCCTGCCCGTGGACCGCTGAACCCCGTCTGTTGATAGACATTCGGGTATGCCCTCGAATGACCGACTGGTCGAATCGGAACGCGTCGAGCTCACTCGCCGCATCTCGGCTTCTGCGGCAAGCATCTTCACCGTGATCACCGATCCTGGCGGGCATGTTGCTATCGACGGATCCGGAATGCTGACCGCCGCACCGGATGCCCGAATCATCACCGGTGTGGGGGACACGTTCCTGATCGATATGGACCGTGAGCCGCTCGGGGACGTACCGATGGGCAAATACCAGGTGGAGAATCTGGTGACAACGTTCCGGCAAGACCGAGAACTTGCCTGGGCCGTGGGTGGGGCAGGCAAGAAGCCGTTCGGCCACATCTATGGGTTCCAGTTGAATCCGGTCTCCGACGCCGAGACCGAAGTCCTCCACTACTGCGACTGGAGTGGGGTGCCGGAGAAGTACAAGGCCCGTGGGCAGGGCAGGTGGCCCATCGTCCCGGTGGACATGCTGGTCAAGACATTAGAGAATCTGGATCGCATTGCCACGGCACGCTAAATGCCTTGGCCTTCTCTCATGGCCGTAACGCTGCGGGCCGAGATCGACCCCGCAAAGCCCTTTGGTTGCAATTCACGGACCATGTCCGTCTCTACGAGTTCGCTCACGTCCTCATAGGTGGCGGGCGAGATCAGGATCTCGCCCCCCTTGGCGAAACCCTCGATCCTGGCCGCGAGGTTGACGGCACTGCCGATCGCGGTGAACTTGGATCGCCTCTCCGAGCCGACGTTGCCGACGACAACATCCCCGGTGGAGATGCCGATCCCCATCTCGATGCTTGGAAGATCCCGTCGATGGTTGCTCTCATTGACGGAACGAAGCGACCGCTGCATCGCAACTGCACAGGCCACTCCCTGTTCCGAATCGTTCCCCTGTGATTCAAAGGCTCCAAACAGAGCCAGGATGCCATCGCCGATGAGTTCGTCGACCGTCCCACCGTGTTGCCCGATCACCTCGGACATCGTTCCGAAGTAGCTGTTCAGGATGGCGACGATATCTCGTGGCCCGAGTTGTTCGGTCAGGCTTGTGAATCCCCGTACGTCAGCCATCATCACAGTGACTCGCCTCCGTTCTCCGGCGATCTCGGGCCCGTCTTCCCGCTCGAGCAAGCTCGCGGCCACGTCCTCGGAGAGGTAGCGGCCAAACGTTCGACGGAGGAATGCGGTTCCAATTTCGAGACTTCGCGCCAACAGTTCGATCTCGCTCGTGGCTGCTCGCAATTCGAGCTGGGTCGCGATCCGGGCCTGGACCACGGCAAAGTCAAAAGGCTTGGTGACGTAGTCGTTCGCTCCGTGGCTCAGCGCGACCAGGAGGTCCTGGCGACCCGTCCGGGCGGTCGCCATGACGACGGGCAGCTCTGAGAGCGAATGCGTCTTGCGGATGGCATCGAGGGTCTCGAGTCCGTCCATCACGAGGTCGAACGGCTCGGTGTCGACCATGCTCAAAGCCTCCGCACCCCCTGACGCCTCGCTGACCTCGAAATTGATTCTGCTGAGGCGACGGTGCAAGAGGGACCGATTCGAGGGCTGGTCGTCCACGACGAGGATGCGACCACTGCTCGGAACCCGGCTGATCGGCGTCGTGGCGATACCCGGGCCATGGTCGATCTCGGAAGGCATCGGAAGTGATGGGCCCCCATCGAGGAGAGGCCCCTCGACGACGCTCAACAAGCTTTGTGCTGCAGCGGCAATGTGTGCGACGTCAGGCAGGAGTTCAATCACTTCACGCTCACGCAGATCCTCCTCCAGCATCTCGGCGTAGCCGATGATCTGCCCAAGGGGATTCCTCAGATCGTGCCGCAACGTTCGCAGCGAATTACGGATCGCGCCCCAAGCGACCTGCGGTTCGCCTAGATCGCCAGCGTCCGTGATAGCCGCCTTATCGTACAATGAGCGATGAAGTTGCGCCCTGCGCAACGGATTGCAGCGGGAAGGAGCGGCTCCACGATGACATCGACCCTGGACTACGCCACACCCGAACCAAAGGCAATCAATGCGGACCGGCTGCGTCAGCTGATTCGTCGCCAATGAGCCCGCAGCGCCCGTGACAATTCTTCTCATCGTGCTCGTCTATTGGCTCTACCCGGCACCGATACTCATCGTCTTAGAGGTTGGACTGGCCTTCACCGTCCTGGCCCAGCGCTTTTGCCAGGCATTACGTACGAAGAGAGCGGATCACGCTGGCTATCACGGCACTTGTGATCGGTGTCTGGTGCCAGACGATTACAACAGGCATCTTTGCGCCGCGGCTGTCGCCACTCACTTCGATCTTCTCCATCCTCGCCGTCATCATCGCGTTCCCATTCGTCACAGGAAAGCAGCTGCTTCGTCTGATCGTGGGCGCCACCGCCAATTTGACCGTCGGCGCCATATTCGCGTCTCTCAACGATCCGATTGTGTCGCTCAGTCCACTTCCGAATGGATTGCTGCAGGTCCTGGTCCCCGTCGGAACCCTTGTCGGCGCGGTTTTGTCCATGCTGTCAATTTGGCAGTCAGGTGCGCGCATGCAAGAGACCATTGACGAGGCGATGATCGCCAATGAGGCTTTGCGTGAATCGGAGCGAACGCTGGAGAACAAGGTGGAAGAACGAACCGCCGAACTGGCCGTTGCCCGTGACCAGGCTCTTCAGGCCAACCGTGCCAAAAGTGACTTTCTGGCCAACATGAGCCACGATTTGAGGACACCTCTCAACGCCATCATTGGCTACGGCGAGCTTCTCGAGGAAGAAGCGAGTGAGCGAGGCGATGACTACATGCTCGACGTCGGCCGTGTTGCGAGCTCGGGGCGCTCCCTGCTCTCCCTCATCAACGGCGTCTTGGATCTGTCCAAAGTCGAAGCGGGGAAAATGGAGGTCAATCTCGAGAGATTCGATCTTGATGATCTGATCCGGGGGGTTGAGGGAACCATCGGACCGCTGGTGGGCAAGAACTCCAACCGCCTCGACGTGATCAAGCCGTTCTCTCTCGGGCAGATGGACTCGGACCCCACCAAAGTCAGGCAGGTGTTGTTCAATCTCTTGGGCAATGCCTGCAAATTCACCAACAATGGGGTCATATCTCTGACCGCCGAGGTCATAGATGAGAATGGCTTCGTCCAGTTCACGGTCGGAGACACGGGGGTTGGGATGACGGCGGAGCAGCTCGTCCGCGTATTCGACGCCTTCGCTCAAGCCGAGGACACCACTGCACGGGACTTTGGTGGGACGGGCCTGGGCCTCACCATCACCCGACAGTTCTGCGAGATCCTCGGGGGAACGATCCAGGTGCAAAGCGAACCTGCCCTCGGATCAACATTCGTTGTACGACTTCCTCGTCACAGCCTGGCGGAATCGACAGGTGGCTCCAGCGCCCAACAGTTGCCCGCACGTTTGACGGCTACCCAGAAGTCATGAAGCACATCCTCCTGGTCGACGACAACGAGCTCAATCGAGACATGCTCTCGCGGCGTCTCAGCCGGCGCGGATATCAGATCACGACCGCAGTCGGCGGTGGCGACTGCCTCGCTCGGGCGCGGTCGGCAGCCCCTGATCTGATTCTCCTCGATTTGAGTCTGCCTGTGATCACAGGATGGCAGGCTGCGGGCGAGTTGAAAGCGGATCCCGTCACCGCGGGCATTCCGGTGATCGCTCTCACCGCTCATTCAATGGCAGCGGACCAGGAGCGTGCCATCGCCGCGGGATGTGACGACTTCGACACCAAGCCAATCGAGTTCGTCCGACTCATTGAGAAGATCGAAGCTCTTCTCGTTCGAGAATGACGTGGCCGAGACGGACCTCGACATGCCGTCGATCCCGGACTGTTCGAGCTCGTCGATGATCCGCCTCGCCCAGGTTGCTCCTCGGGGCCCCTTTTCCGTCGCAAAGGTCAGTTCGGCGGGCTGTCTGGCCTTGCTTGTGGTCGTCATCCTCAGCGCTGCAGGTTGCACTTCCTCCTCCACCCTCCGCCCCTCAGCCACCACCTCTCGGAGCACGTCTCCTCGGGAGACCTCTTCGTCGACCACACTGCCCACTCCTTCCGGTCAGCTGGTCTTCGGAGCTCCCCACCCTGTCACCTCGGGGGCTGGGCTCGCCACCATCTCGTGTGCCACCCCCACGGCCTGCGTGGCCATCGACGCAAACGGCGGGATTTACTCCTACGACGGAGCCACCTGGTCTGGGCCGGTGGATCCTGCCCCCGGGCCCCTTGGCCAGGGCGCCGTTTCCGTCTCCTGCAGCAGCATCATCTTCTGTGCGGCAATACCCACGGCCAACTCACAGGTGGTCACTGGAGCCGGTCAAAACTGGTCACCTCCCGAGACCCTGACCGGAGCGACTGGCCTCGGAGCTGTTGGCTGTGCCCCGACCGGCTACTGCGCGGCGGTGGACGCTGAGGGGAACGCCTTTTCCTACAGTGGCGGCGAATGGCGTAGCACCAGCGGTGACTGGGGCGCCGCGGCGGGGATTGCCTGTGTTTCTTCTGACTTCTGTATCTCTGTCTCGGGCGGCATATCTCAGTGGGACGGCTCGTCATGGACGCAGCCCGACAGCTACGCGGCAACCGGGTCGTTCACCGCTGTGACTTGTCCCTCCGCGTCGTTCTGCCTGGCCGCCCTCAATACGGGCGATGTTCTGGTCTTCAATGGGCAAGTCTGGAGCGCTCCGGTCCGAATCGAACCGGGCGCGCCATCGACCACGTCCGTCGGTCCCTACCCCACCGGGGTCTCTTGTCCTTCCGCCACCTACTGCGCTGCCGTCGATGATGCCGGTGCTGTTCTCCAGTGGAGTGGTACCACCTGGTCCTACTCCAAGGCTGACCCCAACCATCACCTGTCTGCTGTCTCGTGCCCGACCACGACATTCTGTGCCGCCGTGGACACCAGTGGCGACGTCCTTTTGGGACGCACGGCCTGACACGCCCTCGATCAAGGGTGTGTCTGGATGGCAGCGGCCGATTTCATGGAAAACCGGCTCCTCGGATCTAAGCGGGTGTGGTGGCCCAGCCAGGCTCGCGCTCGCGACCGTTACCTCGCCAGGAACGGCACTTACACGTGGATCCCGTTTTGCCCGGCCTCCTCAAGCATCAAAAGGCTCCGTGTGGATCAAACCGCTGTAGCTGAGTCGCCCTCCATCTGCGACGCAAGCGTTCGCATCTACCCCTAGCCAGTAGAACCGAAGTTTCCAAACCGAATCGAAGTGAGCGGGGGTGGCGCGACAGGAAACCGACGCCGCCCCCGCACTCGATCAGGACCGAGGTCCGTTGACTTCAGCCAGCCTGGATGTCGGTGACCGAGTTGTTGCCTTCGTTCGTCACCCAGATATGGGTCCCGTCGAAGGCGATGCCGTCTGGATAGTTGAAGCCGTAGGAGCCGCCCGAGACGGTCTGCACGAAGGCACCGTTGCTGGCGTTGAGCTCGGTGACCGTCGGGAATGGGACTCGCTGTGCTAGATCAGGATAGCCCCTCAATGATTTGGATCACTTCGTCAGGGCGGTAGCCCTGAGCCCGGCAATACTCGAGGAGGTCACGGATTCGCTTAACCACGGCACTGCGCTCAGGCGTCCCCCCCACGGTGATCCCCCTGCCACGCTGAAAGTCGAGCAGTCCCTCATCTCGAAGGATTCGCAGGGCACGTAGCACGGTGTTCTTGTTGACCCCGAGGACTGCGGCCAGGTCTTTCGCAAGCGGTAGGCGTTCACCGGGGCCCGCTTCTCCGTCAGCGATGGCCCGCCGGACCTCGGCAGCGACCTGATCGTGAAGTGCCATCGTCTCGGTTCGGTCGATCTTGACAGCAATCATAGTGCTAGTCATAGTAGTTCTATGTCTGCTGCAGTGTTGGATCCCCCGACGACGAGCGATCTCGATCTGCGCGCTGAGTCGCTCGGTGCAGAAGTCACCGATCTATTCGAGGAAGCTCGGCGGCGACGACGGAAGCGGATTCTGCTCAGCACAGTGATCGTGTCTGCAACTCTGTCTCTCGGAGTGGGGCTCGTGATTGTCGGCGGAGCCGGACGGTGGTTCGGAGGACCACCTTCTCACTTGAGTAGCAGAGGACCAACGGGGGGAGCGACGACGCACCGACGGTCGCCATCGGCACATGGATTGGCCCCTCGGGGGCAACCTGTGTGTGGCAAGGGAACGACCTTCGTGGCTCCACATAGCACCGCAGCACACGCTTCACTGCTCCCGTGTTACGACGCCCCGAAATTTCCAAAAGGTGTAGCGACATTCCACTCGCCGTGACCTATCTTCTATCACCGGGATAGTGCCACACTCCCGCACCTTCGGGCGTGGGGACAATCCGGACGGTCAGGATGCGATGCGGTAATGGATATGGGTGGCCTCTGGGGTGTCGATCACTCGTACGATCTCCAACTCGATCCTCTCCGGCAACACTTCAAATAGTCGGCGCCCGCTGCCGAAAAGCACCGGGACCTGATGAATCTGCAACTCGTCGAGGACACCTGCCGCAAGCGCCGCCTGCGCCGTGTAAGCGCCATGCACCAGGACGTTGCGTCACCTGCAGCGGCTTTCGCTTGCGCCATCGCGCTAGCGATGCCGTCTGTTACATACGTCACCAATGGATACTTGGCGACCGACGGCCCCGGCGGCCGGTGGCTGGGGACAAAGATTGGCACGCCATCGTGGTGGTCACCGCCCCAGTGATCCTGCCTGTTCCACAGTATTGCGCCCGGAGAGGACAGAACCGGTTTCTTTGATTTCGTCAAGAAAATGTTTGCCCATGTTCGCCGAGTCAATGGTCTCCTCGCTCGGCCCGGTGTCTGCTGCAAAGCCGTACCACTCGTGCAGCCTCGTGAAGTCGTCACCGCCCAGAACCAGCCGAGGGGTGAGGGATCGCGGATCGGGACTCCGGTTCAGACGCACCGCAAACGGAGCATCTCAGCGGAATCGGGTTCCACCAGCTAGCGTTCTGCTTTACCCGATCCGTGGCGGTGTCAAATGCAAGATATGAACTCCTCCTATCCGGCAACATTCAGCTTCGATGCTCCGGAGTCGGTCGCCAACTGGCGACCGATCGTCAACTGGCTGCTTGCTATCCCGCATTTCGTGATCTTGTACGGATTGCGGATCCTGGCCGAGGTAGTCGGCATCATCTCGTGGTTTGTGATCCTCTTCACAGGAGAACTCCCGGAGAGCTTCGCCAACATCCAAGCGATGTACATGCGATATGAGCTCCGTACGTATACGTTCTATCTCTTCATGTGCGAGGAGTACCCGCCCTTCGCCTTCGGAATGACGCCGACCGACGGTGGTGAGGACCCTCGCGTCCGGGTCGAATTCCGACCTCAACTCGCTGATCGCAACCGCCTCACCGTCGCTTTCCGGATCATCCTCGTTATTCCGCACCTGATCGCATTGTTTGTGCTGGACATCGTCGCGGCGGTCATGACCGTGATCGCTATCTTCGCTGTGCTCTTCACTGGCCGGTGGCCAGAATCGATGCGAGCTTTCGTTCTCAACGTCATGCGCTGGTATTTGCGTGTTCAGACCTACTACTTGCTGCTCACGGATGAATATCCGCCATTTGAACTCGAACCACAGACTGCCTAGCCACAGGCGCGCGTATCATTCGATCCTCTTGGCTCAACCGGTCGACCCCATCCCTCATGCGAGGTAATCCCGCCCCAGGCCACCGGCTTGGGGCGCATTATCAACTTTGAGTCACGTCACAAGAGCCGGAGAACCTCGGCCCACAAGCGTGGGCCGAGGTTCTCCATTCACTGCGCCGCCATTCACTGCTCCGCCCGATTGACCTCCGGCAAAGCAGCACCGTCATAACTGACTGCCACGCAGGTCTCAAAAGACCCACGCGGGAGCCATGCTGAGTTGGTTAATTCTTTTTCATCGTGATCTGGGCAACCGGGAGTCCCAAGACGTCCTCGTCCGCGAACCAACCGTAGCTGGGTCCACCGGTTCCCGAGGTGGGAAGTCCGGTGTTGACCACGCCGCTGCTCCAGACCGGCCCCGTCGGAGGTGTCACCGAGTAGGTCACGCCGACATCGCCGCTCACCGACTGGAAGTCCTGGGTCAGCGTGTACCAGCCCGCTGTGGTCAGTTCCTCTGAATTGGCGTTACAACTACTGAATTGGTTGAGGTTCACGTAGAAGCCACCACCGCCAGCAGATGTCGAACACATGGTGAACGCGTTGTCGTTCAGGTAGGCGCCCGAAGTGTTGTTCAAACCGACGTCCCAGTCCACTTCCTGGCCTGGGTTTGCCGCGGCCCAAACCGGGTCGATGTAAACCTTGATCGACGAGGTGAACCCGTTGGTCGGGAAGGAGGACTGCGCACAGGTTCCGGCAAAGCAGACGTACGGTCCCTGGCAGTAGGGAGTGTTGTCCGGCGCATAGTACCCAGGGGTTGGGCACCCGGTGATGGTGTCCTGGTCAAGCCCGGCACCCGAAATCCGCGCGTAGTGTGACTGACCACCCGGACCGGGAACGCTGGGAGCGTATCCGCCGTAGTTGGAGTACGTATGGGGAACGATGTCGATAGTCCCATAATCTGCTTCATTGCCACCCCCACCGTTACAGCCCTGTGCGGCTGTGCACCACCCCGTGGTTTTGTGCGACAGCTTGTTCTTGTAGTTGGTGAACGCACTTGCGCCCTGCGCGACCGAAGCTGCACTGCGCGGTACTGCAGCGGCACCGACCGATGTCGAGATTCCGACCACACAGGCGCAACTTGCCATCACAAGTGTCGCGAGTATTGCGCTTCTGGCGCCCCACGTTCTCATTGATCTCTTCAATTGACATTTCTCCTACTACCGCAGGGGCGAATATTGAAGAGCGCGCCGACCCCCCGATTAGCAACGCGCGCCGCCAAGTTACATGAATTGGCAGTGAGCATCTCAGATAACTCCACCAGTGAGTACCACCTCACTGGTGGTGGTCAGAACGAAACGCGGCAAAACGGGTCGCGGGTCACCTAGGTCGTGAGGCAATTGCGAAGAAAGTCGAAGAGTCGTGGGAAGAAATGCCCGGCGACCGACGGCAGAGCTATGCATCCGTGAGGCGTGTCGGGATAGACCAGCAACTCACTGCGATTACCGGCCGCCTCCCAGCGTGACGCCATGAAAAGCGTGTCATCCAGGAGGTGGTCATTGGTACCTACGGAGAAGAGTGCAGCGGGCATCCCGCTGAGGTCCGCATAGAGCGGCGAGATGTCGGGATCGCGCCGTTGCTCCTCGGACAAGTCGGGGAGATAGAGATCGAGCGGGAATCCGCTGCTATCGAGTATGTCGGTTCCGGCCGCGACCCCGACGCCTCGCTGACTGGGCGTGCGAGAAAGGTCATAGGCCCCGAAGACGAGATTGGCGCCGAGAAAGCGAGCGGCCGGTCTGTGCCTGTCCCTCATGCGGAGCAATGTGACGGCGGCCAGGTGGGCGCCGGCGGATTCGCCGCTGATGAGAAGCCGATCGGATCCCAACTCCTCGACGGCGTGCTCGAGTAACCAGCAGGCCGCGGCCTCGCAGTCGTCCGGCCCCGCCGGATAGGGGTGTTCCGGTGCGAGGCGGTAGTCAACACTCACCACCGCGATGTTGCACCTGTCAACGATGACCTCGTGCAGGAGGTCCATCATTTCCGGCGAGCCCGCCATCCATGCCCCGCCGTGGATGTGCAACAGCACCCCTTCGGGCTGATCGTGCTTGAACATCCGAAGCCGGATGCGCCCGCCCGGTCCCTCAATGGTGCGATCCACCGCCCGGTCAGACGGGGACCGCCCAGACTGACACGACGGTGCGCAGCGACCCGCTCCTCGAGGGACAGTGTCGGCATGTCAGCTTCGTGCCAGGGACCGGACGCGACGAACGTCGCTGCCTCTTCTCGGAACTGCGGGCGGAGGGCTTCAAGTTCGTCGTCCCAAAGCGCCACATCTGCAAGCTTATAACAGGGTGATCTGGAGATTGAATCCAGCGGCAACAGCCTGTAAGCAGTTGACAGGGGGTGGCCAAGCTGGTTTGGTCGTGTCGGACCTGGACCTCGACGAAAGGACGATGCTCATGCCCGGAGACCCCCAAGAATTCGATCAAGCCGGTCCGCCTCGAGGCCGATTCACCATCGTCTACCTCATCCATGAAGCCTTCCGCCGCGACATCGGGCGACTGAGCGCTTCGGTGCGTGCTTCGCGGGTTGACCAGCCCACGGCGAGCCGTCTCCGTGCGCACTGGAGCTTCGTCAACGATCAGCTGCACCACCACCACCAAGTCGAGGACGACTCGCTCTGGCCGCTGGTCCGACCGAAGCTGCAAGGTCGTGATGCCCAATTGGCCGTCCTCGACGAGATGGAGGCCGAGCACGTGGCCCTTCAGCCCCGATGTCGGGCCGTGGAAGACGGCTTTGCTGCTTTCTCCAAGGAGCCGACGGAATCAACCGGCACGGATCTGGGAAGTCATCTGGATGATCTGGGGTCGGAGCTGGGGGCTCACCTGGACTCCGAGGAGACGCATTGTTTCCCGGTCATCGACGAGGCCCTGAGCCCGGCGGAATTCGAGGCATTTGGCAAGGCGACCGCCAAGGCCATCGGCATGCGCGGTTCCGCTCGATTCTTTCCCTGGATCTTCGACGGAGCTGATCCGGTCGAGCGCAAGGCCGTTCTCTCCATGCCTCCGCCCCCGGTCCGGGTGCTCTGCAAGTATGCCTGGGAGCCAAAGTACAAACGCCAGGCCGCTGCTCTTTGGAACTCGTAGGCGTTCGCTCCCCGGCTGTCGACGATGAGGACGACAGCCTTGGTCAACGGGCGAGACCGGCGACGTTCTGCGCTGTCGAGGACACCTGTTTGAGTGAGATCCCGACAGAAACCGGCGTGAGCTGGTAGGGCACGCTGCTGCCGATCCCGAGTTGCCCGTCGTCGTTGCGACCCCAGGCCCACAGCTTCCCGGATGTGTCGATGGCATAAGAGGCAAAGCCACCGGTGGCGACACGGGCGGCCTTTGCCCCTTGGGGGAGCGTGACCGGGATCGGGATCGTCGAGCTGGCCCGACGCCTGTTGCCGAGCTGGCCCCATCTTCCGTTGCCCCATGCCCACAGCGAACCGCCGGCCAGGATGGCCAACGTCTGGCCGTTCGTCGCACCACTGCCTCCCTGGAAGACCTGGACGACGCCCCCCGGCAGGTTCACACGGACGGGAACCGGGCTGTCGGTGGTGGTTCCGTCACCGAGCTGTCCGGCCTGGTTGTAGCCCCAGTTGTAGTACGAACCACTGTCCATGAGCGCCCCGGAACCCTCCCATGATGAGGTCAGCGCCCTGACCCCGCTGTCGGGCAACCCAACCACCGGCGTGGGCGTCGGACTGTTCGCGGTGCTTCCATTGCCCAGCTCGCCCGAGGAACCGTCGCCACAGGCGTACACCGTCCCGTTGGCGTCGAACAGCGAGTGGGTACGGGCACCGGTGGCCAACGTGACCTTTGAGAGGGGGATCTGGGTGGGCCTCAGTACCAAAAGCCCTTCCGGTAGACACAGATCATGATCCGCGTTGACACCCCAGCCCCAGGCATTGCCCGCTGAATCAATGGCCAGACCGCCGTCGAAGGGCATGGGATTCGGGAGCGAGGCAATACGCACTCCCGTCGGGAAGTCCACCTCGACGGCGGTGCGCACGTAGGACGGCGTGGAGCCATTGCCCAGCTGGCCGCTGCTGCCGACCCCCCACGCCCACACCGTCCCGGTCGAGGTCAAGGCATAGGTGGTGGAGTTGGACGTGGCGACCTGGACCACGGTTCCCGCGATGCCGGGAATCGGGGTGGGCACCTCGTGCTGGGTCTGGAAGACCGCCCCTTTGGTGCCGGCCACTCCGAAGGTGAAGACGACCGAGTGGCTCGAGGACGAGACAGTCGTGGGCGGCTGTCCGGACGTGTTGCCACTGCCACAGCCGACCAGTCCGGATCCTGCCAGCAAGGTGATGGCAACGGCCCCGAGCGCTCGACGACCGGTCATGGGCTTGCCTCCCTCACTTCTGACGGTCCTGTTCCCGCCACCAGACGGGCCAGCTCGACAGGACGGGTCAGGAACGGCGAATGGTCGGTCGGCCACTCCAGACACTCGTCGCACAACGCGGCCAGGCGCCGCTGCGCGTTGACCGGGATGGCACCGTCGCCGGTGCAGACGATATAGGTGGAGTGGGACGAGGGGCGCGGCGGCGGGTCGGCCAGAAAGGCCATGGGGTCGAGGACCATCGGCCGGAGCAGTGGACCAATCCGGGCCACGGTGGCTTGGTCACTGTCGGCGTAAAAGATCTCACCGGCCCGGGAGGCCTCGAAACGGACTGTCGGCCCGTCGGCGACGATGGCCTGCATGATGGCCGGCGGGTCACCGGCAAACATATCGATGCCCGCGTTGATCAGGGCGGCCAGATAGACGATCCGAGACACACCGGGGAGGCCGGTCACGGCCTGATCAACCACGACTCCCCCATAGGAGTGGCAGCACACGACTGCTCCGGGCCCGGCGCCGGCGATCGCCGTCCGGGCGGCGGCGACATCATCATCGAAGCCGGTGAAGGGCAGGTCGACGATGTCGACATCGAGTTTTCGGCGCCGCAGTTCGGCGGCGACATCCTCCCAGCACCACGGACCGTGGAAAGCGCCGTGGACCAGAACAACGTGTGTCATCGGCATCTCCTGATCCGCCACACTCCCAACCGCAACTCGGTCGCGAGTCCGGGGAAAGGCCTCACGACTGGTCCGGCCCGGTCACCGTGGTCCTCAGCCCGGTGGTGGCACGAGAGCGTTTGCCCTGGCCACCGCGCCGAACCACGAGGCGCTGGGCTTGGGACGACGAGTGAATGTCTCATGGTCGACGCTGTGCATTCCGAACTTGGGTCCAAATCCGAGCGACCACTCGAAATTGTCGAGGAGGCTCCAAACGAAATACCCGCGTATGTCCACCCCGTCGTCGAGCGCGCGCCGTACTCCACGTAAGACTTCGGCGATAAAGGTGATGCGCTCGGCGTCGTCATCCGTGGCGATCCCGCTCTCCGTCAAGAGCACCGGGATACCGGCGACTGCCGCAGCTCGCCGCGCGCAGTGCTCGACTCCCTGGGGCCAGTACTCGTATCCCATCTGGGTGATCGGCACGCCGGGTTCATTGGGAGCCTGGCCCTCCGGGCCGAAATGAACTCGCGAATAGCACTGCACCCCGATGAAGTCGTCGCCCTCGGTGCCCCTCATGAACCTGTCCTCGAGGATCTCGCGGGCGGCGGCAAGGACCTCCTCGCCACCCGGGTCGGCCACCATCTCGTCCATCGACAGCGTCAGGCCCACGGGGAACTCGCCCGGTCCCGACCGTAGGGCGTCGACGGCCAGGCGATGGGCCCGGACCATGGCGTCGTTGACCGCCAGATGGCGGACAAAGTCGTCTTTCACCCCGGGTGGCGAGGACCCAAGGGCATAACCCATCACGCCGATCAGGTTGATCTCGTTGATGGTGCACGCCACCCCGATGAGGTCGCCGAAGTGGGCTCCGGCCCGGGCGACAAAACGGGCGAAGACCTCCGGGGCATCAGCCGCCTCCCATCCGCCCCGGGCGGTCAGCCATGTCGGGGTCGTGAAGTGGTGGAAGGTCACCACAGGGGTGATGTTGCGTTGGCGGCAGGCCTCGCAGATGCGACCGTAGTGGTCGAGAGCGGCCAGAGAGAACTCGCCTTCGGCCGGTTCGATCCGGCTCCACTCGAGCGAAAATCGATAGGCCCCGATGCCCATGGCTGCGACCAGCTCGACGTCCTCGGGCCATCGAGAGATCGAGTTGCATGCGTCTCCGCTCGACTCGACACAGCCGGAATCCGGGTTGTGCTCCCAGGCCCACCAATCGTTGTTGACGTTTCCGCCCTCGATCTGATGAGCGGCAGTCGCCGTTCCCCACAAAAAGCCCTCGGGGAAGGTGATCTCTGACGTTTCGGCGTCGTTGTGGTCCACGCCCGATGACTGTATCCCTTGGACAGCTCGGAATGGGATCCGGCCCGCTGCCCTGATGCGGTGCTGACCGGTTGCCGGCGAGTCGGTTCCACTCAGCTCGATGGTGCCGTCGGGGGCTTTCCGTTTGACGTGTAGTAAGCCGCATCGAGGAAGCTGCCGGTGTCGGGACCGCTACATGAGCACAGCTGAATGGTCGGAGCCCATTGGGCCGAGGACACGTTCACGATGTCATTCGCCACTGGGGTTCCGTTGATCTCGAAGGCAACCTGGGTGCTCCGGGGCCGGGCAACATCTTGGTCACAGGCGATCGTCAAGACGTTCCCTCCGGAGCCATGGACGGCCGGGGTGGATCCCGAGTCGACGATGGCTGCGGAGCTGCTCGAAAGAAGCTCCAGCTGCCAAAGGCCAGAGCCGTGGACGACGAAAGCGAACTGTTCGCTGCGGGTCGGAGTGATGCACCCCAGCCCGACGCTGTTGGACGGCGATCCGGCAACGATGGCCACGCCGGCCACCAGTTGCATGGATTGGCTCGGAGGCTGGGCCAACGGTAGGCCGGCCCATTCAGCTTGGTCGGGGCTGGCAATGCTCATCTCGACCCCGTTCGGGACCGCGGTCAACGTCGTGTCAACGGGTTGGGACCCCGACGGCCATTGCACGGGTGCGGCACCACCCCCTTCCACCGGAGCTCCGAGGGTGATCGGCGTCGGGGGCAGGCTCACGGCCGAAGAGTTGCTCGACTCCACGCCGAGGAATGTCGGGATGGCGATGGCGGCCAGAACCAACGTCACCGTGACAAAGCCGATGATGATCCCCGCCAGGGCCAGACCGGCGCCCTTCTGGGCGCCGTTGGATCGTTTGATCTGTCCGCGTGAGACGAAACCGAAGACGATCCCCAGGATCGATCCGAGGCCGACCAGGGTCACGATCGAGAGAATCAGACTGGCGATGGCCAGCCCGTTCGTCGATGGCGATGGGACCGGGTAACCCCAGACCGGAGCGGCGCCGAATGGTGGTGCGCCGGCGTACCCGTACGGTCCACTCGCCCCTGGGCCGGGCATCGGGCCCGAGGGATTGAACGGAGCGAAGGTCGGCAGAGCGGGCCCGACGGGACCAGTGGTCTGTGGCGGGATCGCCGCCTGGGGATGCAGGTGAGGTGGGTACCACTGCCCGTCCGATGCCAGCCACCATCCCGGAGGGCCGGTGACCTCGGTCATCGTGGTGGATCGAGCATTGGATCAGCCGATGGCACATCTGAACCATCGGTCGCTCAGGGGGTCGAGTTGAGCGGACAGAGCTCGGTCGGACCCGGGTCCTCCCCGTCGCACCGCCAGCCGCGCCCGCCGAAATGGAGACGGCACCGGTACGATCGGGTTCATGGCCTACGACGAGGAGTTGGCTGATCGCGTCCGTGAACTCCTGGGCGGTGAGCCCGGATTGAGCGAGAAGAAGATGTTTGGGGGTCTGGCCTTTCTCATCCGGGGGAACATGGCCGTTTCCGCCAGTGGTCGAGGCGGCGTGCTGGTTCGGGTCGGCCCCACGCAGTCGGACAAGCTGGTCGCCACGACCCATGCTCGAATCGCCGTGATGGGCGGTCGGTCCATGGCCGGGTGGTTACGGGTCGCCCCTGAGCATCTGCGCACGAGACCCCAGCTCGCCAAGTGGGTGAAGCTGGGCGTCACCTTTGCCCGGTCGTTGCCGCCCAAGCGATAGGACTCGCGCTCTACCCCGGTGAAGGTTGCCGGGCACCAAGCAACCGGCAATCGGAGACGGGCGGCGCCAGACTCGACAATCGCCCCTTCCTCAGCGCCACACGGAGAGAGTCAGATCGAGTTGAGCCCTCGCACGATGT
The DNA here is from genome assembly GCA_963704615.1 of uncultured Acidimicrobiaceae bacterium. Classification (GTDB taxonomy): domain Bacteria; phylum Actinomycetota; class Acidimicrobiia; order Acidimicrobiales; family RAAP-2; genus Bog-756. The sequence continues at coordinate 509,935 of OY969923.1, forward strand.
CGACGGCGGCAAGGTCGTCGTTTCCATGCCCGACGTCCACGGTGCGCGCCAGTCGGTCTCGGACAGTCTGCAGCAGTGGACTCAAACCGGCGGACTCCCGGGCCAGGTCGACGTCCTTCAATGCGAGGTTCACCGCAAACCCTGGTTCGAACGCCCGCTCGTCCATCAATCGCATCTTTTGGAGGGCGTACGGCATGGCCAACGCCCCCGACTCGAGCGCCTCGGCGAAGGCCCCGTGATCGAGGTTCAATGCGTCGCACAGCGCAAGAGAATCGCTCATGGCCACCGTCGCAGCCGTCATCCAGGCGTTGACCACAAGCTTGAGCGAGCTGGCCTCCACACCGGTTCCGACGTGGAGCACCGACGAGCCAAGTGACTCGAGCGTCGGTCGAACTCGGGCCAGGGTGTCGCCGTCGCCTGCCACCAGCCAGATGAGCTTCCCTTGACGAGCCGGGGTGGTGCTTCCCGAGACGGGGGCATCGAGAAATGGCACGTCGTGCTCAGCGGCACGATCGGCGAGTACACGAGCGGCAATGGGCCCGACCGTGCTTGCCTGAACCCAGACGGTGGCCCTGTCCCATTCCCCGATGACCGGAGCCATGACTTCGGCGACCGCGTCGCCATCACGCAGCACGGTCAGCGCGGCCGACGCACCGGCCAGCGCTTCGCCGAGAGAATCGACGGCCGTCACCCCGGTGGCCTGCTCTGCGACCGCTCGTGCCCGTTCGGGCGTGCGGTTCCACAGTCGGACCTCCGAGCCCGTCTCGCCCAGACGTGTCGCCATCGCCGCCCCAAGTGCACCCGCTCCGACGACGGTGACGATTGATGCAGAGGACATTGTGACTCCCTTCGATCTGTTGTTGCCTCCGTCGGGCCGCTCAGAGGGCGAGCACCGTCCGAAGCCCTCGGCCTGCTCGGAGGTCGTCGAAACCTTCGTTGATCTCCGGCAATGTCCGGCGGGCGGAGATCATGGATTCCAGGTCGAGCAGACCCCGCTTCCACAGGCTCACCAGACGCGGGATCTGCCAGTGGGGATTGCCTCCGCCATAGAGGCAACCGACAAGCCGTTTTTCGGTGATGGCGAAGAGGATCGCCGGAAGTCCCTCCAGCGTCTCGGTGGCCTCCGGCGCTCCCACCGACACGGTGGTGCCCCCACTGCAGGTGGCCATGACGCCCGTCTCGAGCAGCCGAGCGCTGCCTGCGGCGTCGAAGGCGTAGTCCACCCCGACCCCCGTCAGATCCTGACAGGCGGAGACAACGTCGGCATCGCTCGGGTCGACCACATCGGTGGCGCCAAAGGAAAGCGCACGTTCACGCCTCTCCGGTAAGGGATCAGAGGCGATGATGCGAGATGCACCGGCGATGCGGGCACCCTGCACAACCGCGATGCCGACGCCGCCGAGGCCCATCACCAAGACGGTGGCGCCTTCTTCCACCGCTGCTGTGTTGAGGACGGCTCCAACACCGGTCTGAATGGCGCAGCCGATGACACTGGCCAGATCGAGAGGTACATCCGGGTCGATCCGGACAACGCCGGATTCCGTGGTCACCACCTGCTCACCAAAACCGCCCACACCCAGCCCCCGATAGACCGGCTTGCCACCCCGGGACAGGGCGATGGAACCGTCGGGCAGGGTGCCGGCCATGAAGGACATTGCCTTCTCACACACGGTCGTCTTGCCACGAACGCACCAGTAGCACCGACCGCAGGGAGCGATGGCCACGAGAACCACATGGTCCCCCGGGGTCACCGAGGTGACGTCAGGCCCGACAGCCTCCACCACGCCCGCCGCCTCATGGCCGAGGATGATGGGCATCGGCTCCATCCCACTCTCGATAATCGTGAGGTCCGAGTGGCAGAGACCGCAGTACGCGACGTCGACCAGCACCTGACCGGCGGCCGGGCTGGTCACGTCGATGTCGTCGACGAGCTCGAGAGGCCCCTGTCCGCGTGTGAGCAGGGCAGCTCGCATGGCGCTCCTCCGGTCCGGGATGCTGTTCTGGAATAACAGGTCCGAGCACTCGACTGAACGAGCACCGCCGGACCTTGGCGATCCTTGTTCTGTCGCCGCTCCGGCCACTGTAGGCGCAGACTCGGCTGTTCGGGATGTCCAGGAAACAGATGTGTTCGCCAACGCCAAGGGCAGCGGCACAGCACCCGGGGGCAGTCGGGCTGGCCCGTCGCGGTGGACAGATTTGGACACCGACAACGGCACCCAACGAATGGGTCAAAAGGCCTAACCGTCCTCTGGTGGAATTCCGCACTGCGGGCGACTCCCCGCTCCCCCCAGATTGACCAGATTGACGGAGCGGTAGGGGAACGACACGTGCTGAGACCGAGCTGCCTCTTCGATCATCGACGACTGCTGTTCGTGGACGGCTCCCCATCCGGTCGTCAACCTGTGCCGCTCGAGGACGTACGCCGGGTCACCGATCGACGGGCTGGCGGTGCTCGCCCCTTTATTGCAATCGTGAGTTGCAATCACCGGCCGATCAGGCCCATACTGGCCAGCACTGGGCGGTGGAATCCCGGCGATCGATGGCCATGCCCCGGACGGGGGCAGGTTCCGGGGCATGGTCACTCGGCGCATGGCACCAATGACACAACGCACCTCAGCCAACGCGGCTGTGGTTCAGGCCCCGCCAGCGTCGGGCGACCAGTGGGGGTCGATCTCGAAGAACACCTGGACCAGAGCCTCAAAGGCGACGCCGAAGAGCGTCCACTCTTGCTCGGTACCCCCGGGGCCCGTGGCTCGCATGATGCGCTGCTTGTGGGAGTCGTCGATCCGGTCCCGCAGCCCGCAGCCCTGACCCAAAGAATCGGCGGCCACGGTGAACTGGCGCAGCGTGAACTGCTCTCGGAGCCGAAATCCCAGGAACTCCATGATCGCCAGGTAGAGCTCTTCGATCAGGTCGTTGAATGAGTTGTACCCCGAGACCAGAGCCTCCTCAATCTTCTTGCGATAGTCGAGAGGCTCAGCGCCTGCCGCCACTCCCCACACCCCTATCCACAACGGCCAGTTGGCTGATTCGCGCATCGCCTGCAAGTTGGCAGCAGCGCCCACCCGGCACAGTTCACGGAGCGCACCTTCCCGAGACTCGGGAGTGCTGCGGTCGAGACTGTCGAGGATCGGGCCGACCGTCCCAGCGGTGAGATCGAACTCGTTTTCGTTTTCGGAGACGGCAATGGCCATCAGCACGTCAGCCTGAAAATCGGCCTGGTTGTGCCAAACCCTCCGAATGACCGAGGCGTTTGTGAGGTGGATACCGGTGTCCTCCTCGTAGCGATCGAAGACCTTCTTGAAGGTCAGGGCTTCGGCGCCCGTCCCGAACCCGTCTTCACGGAGGATCGAGAGGCCGATGTCGAGGAGCCGATCACGCAGTTCTTCTCGGCGAAGTCTGGGTTGCCTCTTGGTCATGCCGCCCCTTCCCCTGACCGGGTCCGCCTCTGCCAATCTATCTTCGATCATCTGGCCCGCTCAATCAACTGACCGCATCACCGCCAGTGGTCGAGGAGTTGGTCGACGTCCCCGCGATCGGTGCTGCCACCACGTCGAGTGATGATGAGCCCATCCCAACAAGGACGACACGATTGTGTTTTCAGGATGACTCGGCCGGTGGCTCCGGACGATTCACCGGTCGGCTCCCTGTCACCACCGCAGTCACGGCCTCGGTGGTGGGTACGGACCCGGCGGTGATGACCACCGTGGCCGCGTTGGCCTCGTAGGACCACCCGGGCCCGTGGGATCCCGGTGCCTGGTGATCGACGGGGTGCCCGTTCACGCTCACACTGGTGGGCTGGGTGAGGTCCACCATCTGGATGCGATAGCTGATGGCCGTCGGCTCGCCGGGGTAGTGCCCATGCGCTGGTCCGATGGTCACCCGCGAGGGAGAAGCGGTGCCGCTCTCCGCTCCCACCGAGTCGTTGATCGGAGTTTCGGTGTCCTGACCCTTGGTGTACCCGAGCCCGGTCCCGGCGTCACCGTACAAGGAGAAAGACCCGTGGGAACCGGAGAACACGTCGACGGTCATCTGGGTCGCCGATGCGGTTGACGATGATGCCGTGGACGATCCCTCGGGGATGATCCCACCGGCCCTGACGAACACCGGCATGCGATTCAGTGGCTCGGCCACCGTTGTGGTTTCGGGACCGGTGAACGTGGCCCCGGTGAAGTAGTCGACCCATCGGCCCGGCGGTATCCACACGGTGGCGTCGGCCACGCTGCCCGGAGAGGTGACCGGCGCCACCAACATGTCGGATCCATAGAGGTACTCCCCGGGTTGTGCATAGGCGGCCGCCTGATCGGGGTAGGCGAGGTACAGCGGTTGGGTGATGGGCAGTCCTGTGTCGTGGGCCTGGGCAGCCAGGGTGTAGGTGTAGGGGATCAGGGCCTCGCGCAAGCGGAGAAAATTCTCGGTGATTCCACTCACCGGCGCCGGATATTGCCACGGAAGCCGATTTCCGCCCCCGGAGTGCAGCCGCAGTATGGGCTGGAAGGTCCCGAATTGCACCCAGCGGTCGTAGAGGTCGGCCGTATCCTGGGGCTGCAGGCCGGGCGTGCCCAGGTAGCTGCCAATGTCGTCGCTCACGTAGGGCTCGCCGATGGTTGCTTCATCGGGTGTGAGAGCCACCTCCTGGGCCAGGGTGTTCCAGGTTCCCCAGGCGTCACCGGTGAAGGCGATGGCCGAAGTGTGGTCGGACCACGGTCCTGCCGCGTAGACCTGCTCGGGATAGTCGTTGGACGAGCCGATCCGGGCCAGTACGAACCCCCGTTGGCCCTGGTTAACCATCTCCTGGGCGTACAGATGGCCGATCCATGAGTCAGGGGTCAGTCCCGGCATCGTGACCACCGACTCGTCGCAGCACCAGTCCAGCCACCAGAACGCCACCCCTTGGTTCAGAAAACTCTGCTGGAGGGCGAAGTTCGACTCGGCTTGAGGTACTGAGCTCCAGTCCCACACCTTGCAGGGTCCGGCGGTGCAGGTGGAGGCCGGCGCCGAGGTCAGGGTGGTTCCGGCGATGCGCTGGGCGGTGGGCAGTCTGGGATCGTTGTCAGCGATACTCGAGTGAATGTTCAAGGTGACGGCGATGCCGTGGGATCGAGCCCACTGGAGGAACGAGGTCGGGTCGGGGAAGAGCGAGGGGTTCCACTCCCAGCCATCCCAGGCGTTGGGTGCCTTCCAGTCGGTGTCGAGTGACAGCGTGTTGAGGGGCACCTGATTCTGCTCGAAGGCGGGATAGATGGAGTCTTCGATGGCGGAGCTGGAGTACGGAAGGTAATCCGAATACCACACCCCGAAAATGCTCCGGGGAAGCAAGGGAGCGGACCCGGTCAGCTGGGCGAAGGTGTGCAATGCCCCGGTGTAGTCGTGTCCGTACACGAACAGGTAGCCATCCTCGTCATCGCCGCCTGCCGGTCGGGGCTGGACCCACCCCTGGTCGGTCCAGATCGCGCTCTGGGTGTCGTCCAGCAACCGCCAGCCGGCCTGATCGAGCAGACCGTCGGTGTGCAAAGGCTCGAGGGCGGTCTGGCACTCGGCCCCCTCGGCCCCCGTGCACGTCGCCCCGGGGCCGTAGGTGAAGGTGTCGAAGCCCCGGATCCATCCTCCCAACGGGTCGGTCTGTGCCGGAACCGGTGCCGGAGCATTGGCCGGTCCCAGGGAGAGGGTGTCGATGCCCAGGCTCACATTGGCGCTCGAGGCGCTGACTGCGGACACCGAGTTGGTCCCCGATTTCAAGGGCACCGTGGTGCTGACCGTCGACCACGGGTCCGCACTTGTGGTTGGTGCCGCCACCACCGAGGTGACCGGCCGGCCGTTGACGACCAGGTCGATCGTGCTCGGGGTGGAGGATGGCGAGCTCAACACGTTCGAGTACCGGATCGACACCACTGCGCTTCCCGCCGGCGCCCCCAGGACGCTCCAGGTCGCGCTGGCGCCTGGCCCGAGGTACCCCACATAGCCGGCACTGCTCTGGTATCCGGTCTGGGACTGGCTGAGGGAATCACCACCGACCAGCCGCGCCGCCCCGGCCTGGCAGGTCTGATCGAACGGGCACTCCCATTCCCAGGTGGGATGGACCGTGCTGGTCTGATCGCCCACGGCAAAACTCAAGCTCGTGTTGGCCGCGCTGAAAGGCCCGGACCCGACCCGGTAGCGGAGCGTGGCCCGGTCGGTCCGCACCACCAGCCAGCCCCGCGACACCTGCGTGCTGTAGGGCGGAACCGGCATCTGTCGGTTGGTGACATTCACGGTCGGGCTGTTCTCGAATCTCCCGGACGGCGAGTACTCGAGGCGAAGGAGGGTCGGGCTGAGGACCTCGATCCGGGCATCGCCGGAACGGACGATGGCTGACGAGTGGGCCAGGCCGTCGGCCATGTCAACCGGGGTAGCGAGGTTGACCGGCGACCTGTCGCTGTCGGACGCGCCGGATGCCCCCGCCGGCGACGGAAGCAACAGGGCTGTGGCGCAGAGGGCGGCAGCCGATGCGACAACCAGGGCCACCCTCATCGGACGCCGAAAGGAGGCGCCACCGGTAGCCGCGGAACTCACAAGCGGGCACGTTATCGGCAGAGTCCGGACCATGTCGGCTGACCCGCTTCCCTCGCCCGTCGCGGCCGAGACCGCCGTCGCAGCGAATTCCGCTGGGCGGGCCTCAATCCGTTGTAGCGGCCCGCTCGCCGAGCCTCGACCGGAGGTCCTCTTCGAAGGCGAGGATCTCCGGGGCCATCGCCGCAGTGCGGAGGGCCTCGAGCTTTGGATAACCGGCGTCACGCTCGGCGTCCCACTCGTCGGCAAATCGACCCGAGCCGATGTCATCGACCAGCTCTCGCATGGTGGCGGCGATATCGAGGTGCTGGTAACGCCCGGCGCGGGACATCTGTCCGTACTGACTGGTCGGTGAGTGATACGCCATCTGGGCGGCGCCACCTTCGAGGCGCACCAGCCGATAGGTGCGCTCGACCTCCCCCGACAGGACCAGTTCGGTGACGATCGCCTCGATCGGCACGCCGCGCTCCATCATGACCTGAACGAAGGATTCGCTGACCCGGCGCAGGGCAGGGGCCAGCGCCTGCTCGACAGCCAGGTCGAGCACCGCCTCCTGTTCGGCGGTGAGCTCGATGGCTCCTTGGCGGAGCCCGCCGATGGCCTTGGCCACGGCGAGGACGCGCGAGCGGGCCGTTCCGGTCACGTCCCGGTGGACCCCGACGGCGGTGATGAATCCGACGCCCTCGAGGAAGCAACGCCGAACCTCGGGGCCGAGCATGCGAGGTGCGACCATTCCGACGTCGCACGAGGGATCCAGGCGCCCAAAGGCCAGTGTGTACCCACTGGCCACGATGACCGCGGCGTCGGCCCGGGGCGAGAGCGGCAAAGTGGTGATCACGTCGTCGGGGACCAGAATGCAGATCACGTCGGCATCGTTTGCTGCCTCGAGATCATTGGTGTGGAAACCGTCGGCGGCGGCCAGATCCCTGCTGGCGTCGGCTCGCACGCACACCACAACGTCGATTCCCGAGTCCCGCAAATTGAGCGCCCACGATCGGCCCTGGTTGCCGTAACCGATGACGGCGGTGCGCTGGCCGGCGAGGACGTCGATATCGGCGTCGGATTCGTTGACGATCACTGTCATGGCACGACCGTACCTCTCTCGGCCGGGGTCACTCAGTTCTGCTCGACCAGGGCGTCGTCCTGCCCGAGGCCGTCAGGGCCCGAGCCCACGGCCGTGCAGGTCGCCGAGGGCAGACAGGCGATCCCGTTGAGCCCGGTGGCGAGGTCCCCGCTCACCGTGCCACTGGTGACGACCGTCCACGCCGCGCCGTCCCACTGCTCGAGGAGGGTCTCGTCTCCACTCGAGTTGACCAGATAACCCGATGCCGTACAGTCATTGGCCGAGGGGCAGGCGACACCGGTGAGGACGTCCTTCTCCGTGCCCGCCGACGGGTTCTGGCTGGCCGTGACCGACCACGATCCCGCCGCCAGTTGCTCGGCCAGCGTGACCTCTGTTCCCCCGGCGACGTCCGAGTCACCCACCGCCGTGCAGGTGCCCGGCGATGGGCACGAGACACCGAGGAGGGTGCCGCCGGTCGTCCCACTGGCCAGCGGAGGTGCCGTCGGGCTCCAGGTCGTTCCGTTCCAGGTCTCCGCCAGCGGCTCGGTGACGTCCGATGCGTTCTCGAAGGATCCGACGGCGACGCAGGCACCGGGGGCGGGGCACGAGATCCCGGCCAGCGACGACGAGATGGCGCCGGCCGGCGGTGGCGGCATCTGGAGCGCCCAGGTCTTCTTGGTGAGGACCTCGGTGATGGCGGTGGGTGTCCCGTTGGGCGCCGACGCCGTGAAGCCCGCGGCCAGACAGGACGAACTGGTCGGACAGGCCACTGAGGTGAGCTGGTTGGCCAGGTCCCCCGCCGGATTGGGAGTCGTCTCGGTGGACCATGTGGACCCGCTCCATTTTTCGGCGAAGGTGGTGGTGTCGCCATCACTCCCGGATGTCCCGATGCCGACGCTTCCCACGGCGAAGCAGATCTTGGTGGCCGGGCAGGCGGCGCCGAACAGGTCGGTCGTCACCGCGCCGCCGGGCTCGGCGCTGTGGGCCAGCGACCACGTCGATCCGTTCCATCGCTCGATCACCGCCGACGTGTTGAAGTTGTTGGCCGGGAAGGACTCACCGACACCGATGCAGCCCACCGTCGAGCACGCCGAGCCGTTCAGGTAGGTCGCCGCCGGTGTGGTCGATCCGGGCACCGCGGTGAGGACCCATGTGCCACTCGGCTTCTTGTGCAGGGCCAGCAGGTGGTCCTCGTCCGGTGTGTAGTACTGACCGGCCCCGATGCAGGTCGTCCCTCCGCTGGGACAGGCCACAGCCGACAGGAGACTGGTTGTGACACCGCTCTCGTTGGGACTCGTCTCGAGGGTCCATGTGCCGTCCGACAGGTTCTCCACCAGAGTTGTGGTATCGCCGGTTTGGTCGATCAGACCCTCACCGGCCGCCTCACAATCGGTCGGAGTCGGACAGGACACCGAGTTGAAGAACGCACCGACCATCGCGGAAGGGTTTGGGGTGTTCATCGTGGTCCACCCGGTGCCGTCCCAGACCTCGGCCAGCGTGAGGGGCGCCGACGAGGAGGTGGCGTAGGTTCGGCCGGTGGCGAAACACGTCGACGCCCCGGGGCAGGCGATGGCGGTCAGCTCGTTGTCAGCTGAACCGGTGGGAACCGGCGGGTTGACCAGGGTCCAGGTGGTTCCGTTCCACTGTTCGACGATCGGGTCGGTTCCCGACGAGGCCAAGCTGTAACCGACGGCCAGGCACTCGCTCGTCGTCGGGCAGGCCACGGACGTGAGGAAGGTCTGGATGGCACCCTCCACATTCGGGGTGGTATCGACCGACCAGGCCGATCCGTTCCACTGTTCGGCCAGCGAAATGACGTCAGGACTGGTCGTCCCCGCCGAACCGACGGCCATACAGAAGGTGCTGGTTTCGCACGACACCCCCGTCAGAGCGCTCGTCGTCGCGCCCGAGGCGTCGGGTGTCGTCGCCACTGACCAACTGGATCCGTTCCATTGTTCGGCCACGGTGTTGGCGGTGTTCGACGTGGTGAAATCCGTGCCGACAGTGGTGCAGTCCGAGGCGGTGACGCAGGACACGGCGTTGAGTTGGGGAAAGACGTCTCCCGACCCGTTCGGGTTCGGGCTGGTCTGCTGCGCCCAGGCGCGGCCGTTCCAGTGCTCGACGAGGGTGGAGAGCAATGACCCGGTTGTCGATCCCCATCCGACGGCGAGGCAGCTCGATTTGGATGAGCAGGTCGCGCCCAGGAGTTTTCCGGAAAAGGCGGCACCGGGCTCGGGGACGGAAACGGCGGACCAGGCCGAGCCTTGGCGCGATGTGATCGACGCCCGCCCGGTGGTCGCCACGGCAGCATCGGGTCCCGCCAGGACGGCGCAGCAGACTGCCGCCACGATTGCGCACGAACACCAAACCGAGGAGATCCTCATGGTGCCTCCCTTGACCTCGTGAGCGCTGTCCGGGCACGGTCGACGAGCCACGGTAGCACCGTCCCCCCGATTCCGTCGCGGCGATCGAACGCCCGGTGGTCGGTGATCACCGGCCACAGAATCCCGACCCGGTGGGCTGTTGCCCGGGTCCCACGGTGGGGCCTTCGGCCGAGGTTCCGGTGGCAGCGTGAGGTCGATCCACGAGAGACTGGAGTTGGATGTGCTCGACAGGAGGCCTGCGGTGAGGGGAACGGACGCGCTGGCCTACGACCCACTCGACCCCGCCACTCGCCGCGACCCCTATCCGGTTTACCGTCGGCTTCGCGACGAGGACCCTGTCCACCGCATGTCCGGGCGGGACGTGTGGGTCCTGTCGCGTTTTGCTGACATCTTTCACGCCGTCTCGGATTCGTCGACGTTCTCCTCCGCCCGGGGGCTCACCTTCGATGAAGACGAGATCGGCAAGCTCGGGCTGCTTCCGACCATTGTCATGATGGACCGTCCTGAGCACACGACCTATCGGCGCCTGGTGAACCGGGGCTTCACGCCACGGCGGGTCACCACGTTGGAACCGGTGGTGAGGGCCTACGTCCAGGCCTGCGTGGATCGCATCGCCGAATCCGGTGATTGCGATTTTGTGGCCGAGCTGGCCGATCCTCTTCCCAGTCTGGTGGTTGCCCATTACCTGGGCGTACCCGAAACCGACCGATACCAATTCCGCGGCTGGAGCAACGCCATCGTGCAGGCCAACGCCGAGGGAAGCCCGGTCCTGGGTGCCGCCGAGGCGGTGACCTCTCTCTACCAGTACTTCACCGGACTGGTCGATGATCGGCGACGACGACCCGACCTGGGGCCACCCGAGGGGGACATGCTCTCCGACCTTCTCCAGGCCGAGGTCGGCGGCCGACCTCTGGATATCGCCCAGATCCTCGGGTTCTGCTTCGTCATGATCGCCGGGGGGAACGACACCACGTCGGGTCTGCTGTCGGGGAGCGTGGAACTGCTCAGTCGCCATCCCGAACAGCGTCAGCGGCTCCTGGCCGATCCCGGTCTGGTGCCGTGCGCGGTGGAGGAGTGCCTGCGGATGGTCTCACCCGTCCAGGGCCTGTCTCGCACGGTGACCCAAGACGTTGTCATCCACGGTGTCGAGGTCCGGGCGGGACACAAAGTCCACCTGCTCTATGGATCGGGGAACCGTGACCCTCGTGAGTTCGGCGAGGGGGCGGCCAGCTTCGACGTCACCCGGAGGGCCGCTCGCATGCTCGCCTTCGGCGGCGGCCCGCACCATTGCCTCGGGGCAGCCGCAGCTCGCCTCCAAGGGCGCGTCGTCCTCGAGGAGCTTCTGGCCCGACTGCCACATTTCTCCGTCGACGCCGACGCCGGTCGTTACGCATCGGGAGCATTCACCCGCCGCTTCGAGGAGTTGCCCCTGCGGGCCACCACGTAATTGTCGACATTGCTCGGTGACGGGACCCCGACAGGGCACGTTGTCGCATCCCGTCGCGGGGGCAGGGCGAGCATCGGCGGACCAGCCGGCGGCGGGTCTCCTCGGAACGGCCCGAGGGGTGCCACCGGCCGGTCCACCGACGCCAAGGGGTCAACCGCTCAGGTGACGGTGATGGTCAGCACCTCCCAGGCGATGTTGTCCCGGTGGGGCAGTGAGGAGGTCTTGGTGTCGGTCACCTCGACCGTGAATGTGGAGGTGCCCGATCCAGTTGGCGTGCCGGAGATGACGCCCGTCCCCTTCTTGAGCTTGAGCCCGGCGGGCAGGGCTCCCGAATCGGCCAGCACCGTCCACCGATAAGGCGGATTGCCCCCGCTGGCGGTGAGGGTGGTGGGGGTGTACTTCCGGCCCACGGTGCCGGACGGCAGGGACGCCGTGGTCACCGCCAGAGTGAAGGGGAAGATCACCCCGGCCAAGGCGGGAACGGCCTGGTAGGTGGCCAACGTGTTGGGACCGGGGGTCCCCGGATAGGAGAAGGCGCCCGCCCCTGTTCCCGAGGCGATCTGGAATGATCCCAGGGTGGTGACCGGATTGGCGCTTCGGCGGTCGAAGGCGGATTCGGTAGGCGACTGACCTAACGCCAGGATGGCCTGGATCACCAGCGCCGTCGAATCGGGATCGGTCGAGCCGGGGGCGCTTTTGGCGTTGGGCTCGTACCCCCACCCACCATCACTGTCCTGAGCGTGGGTGATGAAGGTGGTGGCCTTGGCCGCGTCAGCCGACCCGAGATCGCCCTGAGCCGAAAGCCCGTCGATGGCCAGGGCCGTCGAGTTGGTGTCGGGGCCCTCGTAATCGGCGGCCGATCCGTTACAGGGATTGCTCGAGTTCTCGTAGCTGGTCCACCCGCCATCGGGGCACTGCTGGCCGTGCAGCCAGGCATCGGCCGCATCCACCTGGGTCCCGGTGGTCGTGCCCACGCTGGCCAGCGCAGCGAGCGCCAGGCCTTGGTCATACACGCCGGCCAGATAGTCACCGACCTGCGCCTCGGTCCCGAAGAGGCCGGTGTCGTCGCCTGTGGTCTGCTCGGTCGCCAGCAGACGCGAGACCAGGTTGCTCCCACCGAACGATGTCGGATCGCCACCCAGGGCCTCGTCATCGAGGATGAGGAGGGCCAGCTCACCCGGACCGTCAGCGCCGTCTTGGACCACATAGGCGTCGACGTTGTCCGACAGGTAGGTCAGGCCGCTCTGGGCCACGGCCGGGTCGACGTGAGCACTGGCCAGGGCCAGGACTGCATTGGCGGTGGCCGACAGGTCGGCCTCACCCGGGGTGGTAGAGGACGGAATATATCCCTGCGGAGTGAACTCACCGGCCAGCCAGGTGGCACCCTGCTGCGCTGACCAGACCTGGGGAATGGCGGGTTGAGTCGACGCGGCCGGGGCGTCAGCACTGGCTGTCATCGGTGCCGCGACGACAGCAAGCGTCAGCGAAGCCCCGAGGGCGGCTGACGCAAGGATTCGGGTGATGGACATGGAGGGATTCCTCGCTTCCGGGCAACGACCCGGAAGCCCCCTTCTCCACGCGGATGCCGGGACTCACCGAGTCCTTGCCGCATTTCTCGACGGTTAGGGACTCATCTGAGTAGAACGGCGGTATCCCGACTCGTGACCAACGTGAAGGTTGGCCACCTACGGTTGCGGACCAGCGCCGGACTTCGACCGGCTTCCCCGACGAACTACTTGCTGCGTCGGTCAACGTAGCTTGCTTGCTCCACGGGAGCAAGGGAGCACGGGAGTCCCGCACCGGAGCAGTGGACACGTCGAGCTGTCCGATGACGTGCGCCAGCGTCGTGTGGACGACCGCCCGCGCCACCGACGCCGGTCCGGTCGGAAGGCGCGGGCCGCCCCTGATCAACCGTTCAGTACCCGCCGGCCATGTTGACCACATTGACCATGTCCCGACCGCCCACATAGCGGGTGAGGTTGGCGAAGAAGAGCTCGGCCACCCGTTCCAGATAGCGATCGCCCGACGCCGAGCTGTGGGGCGAGATGGCCAGATTGGGGGTGTCCCACAGGGGGCTGTCCGGTGGCAGCGGCTCCTGTCTGGTCACGTCCACCGCCGCCGCCCGGAGGTGCCCGGTGCACAGTGCGTCGATGAGCGCCGGTTCATCCACCAAGGAACCACGAGCCACATTGACGAACACCGCCCCCGGGCGCATCGCCGCGAAGGCCCGAGCATCGAAGAGGTTCTCGTTGGCCGCCGTTCCCGGCGCCGAGACCACGACGATGTGGGCGGATCCGAGCGCCTCGATCAGCCGGTCGGGCCCGATCACCTCGTCCGCCACCGGCGAGATCATTCCCGCCGTCCACGAACGCCGCACGCCGACCACATGGACATCGAAGGCCCGGAGTCGTCGCGCCACTTCGTTCCCGATGGCCCCCATGCCCACGATCAGCGCCCTCCGACCGGCCAGAAGAGTTCCCAGTCGCTGTTCCCACTGGTGGGCCCGTTGTTGCTCGGCGTGCTCATCGAGTCTCTTGTAGACGGCGAGCACCCGGGCCAGCACCCACTCGGCGATGGGCACGGCGCCGATCCCGGCCGCGTTGGTGAGGATGATCGGGCCGTCCTCCAGTCGGGACGGGACGAATTGTCCGACGCCCGAACCGATGGCCTGGATCCAGCGCAGTCGAGGCGCGTAGCGGGGAAGATCGAGTGGGGCATCCAGTGTGATCATCACCTCCGCCCGGGCCAAGGCGTCACGGAGGGAGTCGTTGATGGCTGGCTCGCCGTCGGCCAGATCGGGGGCCTCGGGTTCCTCGGATCGCCGGGTCCGCTGATCGTGGCCGGGGTCGTAGGGTGCGACGACCGTCTCCGCACCCGGTGCCAGGTCGGCCACCCGCTCCGGGTCGATGACCCCAGCCAGGGGGGCAAAGGCCACGTGCACCACCAGCGGTGAGCGATCGGGCGTCACGCCGGCCCTCGGTTCCACACGACGACGGCGTCGACCGGCTGGCGCGGCGAGCGGGAGAAGCCCTCCCCGGTGGTGAACCCCACCGGGATCAGACAGGTCTGATCCCAACTTCCGGGCAAACCGAGGATGGCCGCCATGCCCGCCTGATCGCCCTGATGGGCCGTCGTCATCACCGAGCCCAGACCTCGGCTGTGCAGGGCGAGTTGGAAGTTCCAGACGGCGGGAAGAATCGAGGCGTACATGCCCGAGGTCATCCCGTGGGTCTCGACTCCTCCGTGCTCGCGCAGTGCGGGATCGGGGATGAGGTCGCGGTAGCGCGCCTCGGCGGCGGCGACGTCGTAGCAGGGAATGACGATGGCGGGGACCTGGCCCATGTGCTCGGCCAGCCACAGGATCGACCGCGAGATGCGGGCTCCGGCTTCGTCGCCCCGGGCCAACTTGGTCTCGAGCATCTGCCGCACCGGCGGCTCGGTCAGCTTGCGGTACTGCTCGCCCACCTCTCGCAGGAGGGCGGGATCATCGACGACGACCCAATGCCATTCTTGGGCGTTTGAGGCATTGGGGGCGAAGCAGCCGATCTCGATGCACTCGGCCAGGAGCTGACGGGGGACCGGCCGGGTGAGGTCGAGCCGGCGCCGTACCGCCTTGGTCGTGGTGAGGAGGCGGTCGATCTCGTCGAGATGGGCGAAGGTCGTCATGGTCGCCCGGCGTGGTCGACCGGTTCGTCCCGCGGATCGAGGACGACGACCGAGCGCAGGCCGGGCAGGGAGGGAGCCAGCCGTTCGAAGGCGATGGTGGCCAGCACGTCCGAGGGCATGAGGCAGGTCGAGCAGCTGGCATCGGGCAGGATCAGTCGTAGCCGCACCGTCCCGGCCAGGCGGTCGACCTCGTCCACTTCTAGATCGGCGCCGTCGGCCGCCACCAGCGCCCGCAACGGCCCTATGTCGATGGTCGCCGGTGCACCGGGCACCGATGAGGTTGCGCCCGTCGGCCCTGACCCGGTGAACAGCTCCACCAATCGGTCGGTGGCGTCGCCCGCCCTGGCCTCGAGCGTGCGGTGGTCGGTGCCGCCGATGGGGTGGTCCAACACCAGCTTGCGGATCCCGGGCATCCCTCCGTTGGCCGCCAGGGTGTCCACCACCGGCTCGAAGTGGGTGGTGGTGACGATGACGGTGGGGACGCCGGCTCGTTCGAGCTGGATGGAATCGCTCACGCTGTAGGCGCTGCAGGACCCGCAGTCGGCGGCCCCGGTGATGACGATGTCGGCCGCCTCGACCACCAGGGTGAACACATCCGGGGCGCAGGGAATGGCCGCGTTGGCCGATCGACCGCCGGGGCCCTTCTTGACCACGAGGGCCAGTGTGGCCCCGGCCCGATCCGCCAGGTACTGGGCCGCTCGGGTCATGACGTAGGCCGCGTTGGGCTTCCCGTTGTCGAGCACGGCGATGCGGCACCCGGCCAGCGTGGTCAGCGAGGGCGCCAACGCGAACGAGGTGCTCTGGACATCGCCGTCGGGCCGATAGATCTGGATCGGAGACCCATCGCTCATTGTTCCCACCCTTTCATCCCTCGATGGCCATGGTCACGCTGCGGGTCATGCCCCACGACGGGATCAGTGAGCTGTGTTTGCCGGCCCCGCCCACCACCATGACCCGGATGTTGTCAGGGTGCGCTGTCATCGGCACCGGGTGGTCGTCGGCGCAGGCCAGCATCCACGGCGCCCAGGCCAGCTCGCTGAAGTGTCGGCGAAAGGTGGCCGCCGGAATCCGGGCATGGTCGAACAGAAAAGAGGAGATGTCGTCACGGTCGAGGCCGGCAGCGGCCAGGCTGTAGGCGTGCTCGGGTCCGAGCACCACGAACCACTCGCCCTGACTGATGGGCGCATTGTTGAGCCCGAGAGAGGTCATGGCCGACGCCATCTTGCCCAAAATGAGGGTCGGGTCACCCTCTCCCTCCTGATCGTGGACGTTGTGCGGGTTCTCCCCGCAGTGCACGGTCACCGCACTCGGCGCATCGACGCCGCGGCTGGACGGATACGAGGCCCAGGGTGATCGGTCGACGTTCTCGGCGACGCAGTAGGTGTACTTGGACGGCTGGCCCTGGGTGGCGGCGTCGCCGAAGCCGGGGCGGGCCCCGGCGATGTGGAGGAGGACGAGCCGCACGGCCCGGCCCACCGTGGCGTTGGCTCGATTGCCCGGACCGAAGGCGCCGGTTCCGCTCTCGAACCCCGCGGTGCGGGCGATCTCACCGTGCACCACCACCAACGGTGCCACCGGGTGGGTGGTGGCGTTGACCCCCCGGAGATTTACTTCCGGACGGGCCAGGGCCCGAACGGCCGTCAGCACCACGGGAAACACCTCGGGCGGACAACCGGCCAGCACGGCGTTGATGGCGACCGCCCGTCGGGTGACGATGCCCAGTCGGGGTTCGAGCACCGCGAGCACCTCGTCGGGGTCGCCCGAGGCCACCGCCAACACGGCCTCGACCCGGGCCGGGGTCGGGGCCACCACCGGCAATCCGTCGCCCCATCCTTCTCGCTCGAGCAGGGATCCCAGGGACTCCGGCGTCTCATCGGCGACGGTGACCAACCAGTCCGGTCGCTGCCACGGTCCTGCTCCTTCCCGTTCCCCTTCGCCGGCCGGCCTGGTCCCGACGACCAAGCCTGTGGCTCTAAGGTAGCTTCCTGATGGTATCAGGCAACGTCGACCCGCCACCGCCTCCACCGGGCGACCGCAGCGCCATCACCGATGCCCACGTGCACGTGGTTTCGGACGACCCGGTGCGGTTCCCCCGCCGGTCCACCGGGCCGGGGCGCGACTGGTGGTCCGGCCGTGCCGTCGACGGCGATGCCGTTCTCGGCGACCTCGCCGGGGCCGGCGTGGCTCGGGCCGTGGTGGTCCAGGCGGTCGGCCCCTACGGCAACGACAACCGCTACGCCCGCTCGGTCATCGAGGCCCACCCCGATCAGCTGGCCTGGGTTCCCGCGGTCGACCCGGCCGGTGATGATCCGGTGGCCGAGTTGGAGGCCCTGATGGCTCACGGATCGTTGGGCGGGGTCCGGCTGTTCGGGGTGAGCGCTGGCACCGGCCTGGCTCGGCGACGGCCGGGGCCGGGCCCTGTGGGAGGCGGCCGCCGATCTCGGCGTCACCGTCGTCCCGACCCTGTTCGCCGGGCATCTGGCCGCCCTGGGCGCGCTGGCCGACTCAGGTGCCGGCCACCCCGGTGGCCCTCGACCACTGCGGGTTCCCCGACCTCCGGCCGGGTCCGCCCTACCCGGGTGCGACCGGGCTGGTCGTCCTGGCCGACTGTCCCTCGGTCCATCTCAAGATCACCTCGGTGGTGCTGGGCCAGGCTGCCGATCACGGCGGCACCCGGCCCTTCGTCGAACATCTGGTCGAAGGCTTCGGTCCGGAACGCCTGTGCTGGGGGTCGGATCATCCCCAGTCCTTCGAGCTGACCTACCCGGAGATGGTGGGGCAGGCCCGACAGGCCTTCGCCACCCTCGATGGCGACGCCCGGCACTCGGCTCTCGACCGGACGGCGCGCCGGCTCTTCTGGCCGGGCCCGTCGTGAGTGCCGGCCCCGGTCTGGACCGGGCCCAGGTAGTCGAGGCCGCCGCCGCCCTGGTCGACGAGCAGGGCCCCGAGGCCTTCACCCTGGCCGCCTTGGCCAGCCGGCTCGGGATCCGGAGTCAGTCGATCTACGCCCACGTCGACAGTCTCGACAACCTCCGCCGTGAGCTCGCCCTGATGGCGCTGGCGGATCTGGGTCGCCGGCTGGGTCGCTCGGCCATGGGCACGAGCGGTCGCCAGGCTCTCCACGCCCTGGCCGAGGCCCACGCCGCCTTCGCCACCGCGCACCCGGGGCTCTATGCCTGTTCATTGCGGAGTCCCGTCGGGGACGACGAGCTGGCTCGCCGGATCGATGAGGTGACCGAACCCTGGCACGCGGTCCTGGCCTCCTTCGGGCTGAGCCCGACCGACATCGTCCACTACCACCGGGCCATCTGGGCCGCGATCCATGGGTTCGTCACCCTGCGACAGCAAGGCCTGATGACCCTCCGGGCCAGCACCGACCGCAGTTTCACCCTGATGATCGATGTCTTCGCCGATGCCCTCGAGGCCCGGGGAAGACCTCGAGGGACCCCGCCAGGCGCGAGGTGAAGGCCGGCCGGCCCCCTCGTCCTCAGAACCCGGTCCCACTCCTCGGCGCGGGCCGGGTGGTGAGGAGGGCGTCGGCCACGGCCAGGCTGCCGGGCGTCAGCTCCTCGATCTGCCTGCCGGCGGCCAGCAACGACGCCGGGAAGCCGCCCATGTAGAGGGAGCCGAGGGCGGCGAGCCCGAGGCGGAGGTCGGCATCCTCCCCGCTCCGGGCCCGGCGGCAGGAGGCACCATCCGGACCGGCCTCGAGCACCCAGCGCCCCGGCACCCCATCGTTGGCTTCCTCCGACGCGGTCGGTTCCAGGACGTCGAACACCAGGCGCCCCTCGCCCTGGTAGCCGCGGGCCACAAAGGCGGCGGCGGTGTCCAGGATCCTGACGTAGAGACGGTCCTCGATGCCGACGGTGCGCAGCTGGCGCGGATCGGCCAGACGCCAGCGCACCGGTTCGTCGGTGGGCATGCGCTTGGCGTTGACCGGACCGACCAGATCGAGGTCGAGCACGAAGCGCCACAG
Source organism: uncultured Acidimicrobiaceae bacterium (assembly GCA_963704615.1). Classification (GTDB taxonomy): domain Bacteria; phylum Actinomycetota; class Acidimicrobiia; order Acidimicrobiales; family RAAP-2; genus Bog-756. The sequence goes on from OY969923.1 coordinate 529,020, forward strand.
CCCGGCCTCGATCTCGGGGGTGGTGCCCCGCAGCTCCTCCACCTCGATGGCGGTCCGCTGGCCCCGGAAGAAATCGGTGTCGGTACGGGCCCGGTACAGCGCGTAGCCCTCGTCGCCCACCAGATGAAAGCGGGCCGAGGCCCCCTTCCGGTGATGAGCCTTGTCCGCCAGGAGCTGGCTCCAAAAGGCCGGGCTGCGGTCGATCTCGCCGGCCCGCCCGCGCCGTTGCCGATCGAAGAGGTGGGGGAGGACCTTGGCCGCCTCGTCCCTGTCCACCAGGGCCAGGTCGAGGGCGGAGGCAGGAACCGCGAACGCCGACGCCCGGCTGTCGATCGAATACTCGGCCAGGTTGGCGGCCAGGCCGTAGCCGAACCGGCCGTAGATGACCGATTCCGAGGCCTCGAGCCCGGCGATCGCCTCGCCCCGGGCCCGGGCGTCATCGTGCATGGCCGTCATCAGCTGGCGGAGGAACCCCTGCCGGCGGTGGGTGGGATGAACCCCCACCGCGCTGACCCCGGCCATCGGGGTCGTCGGGCAGGGCCGTCCGGGCGGCGCCGGCAGGGTGACCTGGAAGCTGTAGATGCAGGCGTTGCCGACGAAACGGCCGCCGGCGTCGACCACCCAGGCCCGGTCCAGCTCGGACTTGGCTGCCCACAGGTCGAAGTCGGCCTCCTGATCGGGATCGCCGGCGAACGGGTCGAGGAAGGGGACCATCACCGACTGCCGGAACGCCGAAGCCTCCTCCGGCCGGATCTGTCGCACCACGGGGTCCATGACGCCAGTCTGTCGACACCGGGCGCGGGCTGCCACCCGCCACCGGCCTCACTGGAGAGGCCCGATTTCGGACACTTCGCCTAGTGTCCGGTCGAGCGCCGGTCACCGACCGGCGTGGACCACTGGAGGAGAAAGCCGACGATGACTTTTGTTCCTTACGATCGCCCGGTGCGGGCCGCGTTCGTCGGCCTCGGTCGCATCTACGACCTCAACATGCAGGCCTACGTCGACAACCCCGACGTCGAGGTGGTGGCCCTGGTCGATCCCAGCGAGAAACGCCGGAACCAGCGGCAGGAGGACTGGCCCGAGGCCCGCACCTTTGCCTCGGTGGAGGACCTGGCCGACAGCGGTCTCGAGGTCGACGCGGTCGAGGCGCTGCTCCCCATCCCCCTCCACGTAGACGGGGTCATCGATCTTTTGGGGAACGGCTGGCACGTCAACTTGCAAAAGCCGATGTGCAGCGACCTGGCCGGTGCGGCCCGGATGCTGGACGCAGCCAAGGCCAACGATCGCCAGCTGCGGGTGATGGAGAACTACATCTTCTACGAGCCGTTGGTGCGGCTCAAGGAGACGGTGATCTCGGGGGCGCTGGGTGAGGTGAGCGGGTACCACATGAAGATGGTGGCCAGCGGCCTCGGGGGATGGGATGTTCCGGCCAGCAGCTACAAGTGGCAGTTCGAGCAGATGCGCATCGGGCGGGGCATCCTCGTCTTCGACGACGGCTGGCACAAGCTGGCCACCGCGCTGTGGCTGTTCGGTCCGATCAAGGAGGTGCGGGCCTGGGTGGGAGGCACCGAGGTCGTGCCTGGCATCGAGATCGACGCGCCCACCACCCTGACCTGGATGCACGAGGACGGGGTGCGGGGCGTGTGGGACATCACCCTGGCCCCCGAGATGTACCTCCGTTCCGACTACTACACCAACGACGAACGCTGGGAGGTCACTGGGCGCCGCGGGTTCGCCCGGGTCAACCGGTGCACCGGCCGCGGCATCCAGCAGCCGAGCCTCGAGGTCTACGCCGGCGGGGAGATGCGGTCCTACCATGCCCTCGACGACGACTGGGCCAGCAGCTTCCGCGACTCGGGCCGCCACTGGCTGCGTTGGCTGCACACCGGCGAGGGCCCGATGATGTGGAGCGGGGACGAAGCCGTCTCGGTGCTCCGCTTCGCCTTGGCCGCCTACGCCAGCAGTGCCGCCGGGGGCATCGGGGTGTACCCGGCCTCGGTGGACTGACCGCCACCGTCGACCCGATCTTTGGGGGGCGGGCCCGGTTCTCGACGGAGGTGTCGCTGTCCCGCTAGTGGTCTTCTTCGATCCACTGGGCCAGCTCGATGGTGATGTTCCCCGGACCCACCAGGAACACCAGTCTCCGGTCGTGGAAGTCCATCACCTCGTTGCGGATCCGCACCCCGGCGGCGCGCAACCGGTCCAGTGTGGCGTCGAGGTCGTCGACCGCGAAGCAGACATGGTTGAATCCCAGTCGGGCCAGGTTCGACTCGGAGGGATTGGCGGGCAGGGTCGGATGGTGGAAGTGGAGGAGCTGGACCTCTTGGTGGGTGACGGCCCCGTCCAGGGTCAGCGTGATGTGATCGGCCTCCCAGTGGGGGATGCCCATGTAGCGGGACATCTGATCACCGGAGACAACGGTCTCCTTGGTCCTCACGAAACCCAGAAGGGCGAAGAACCCGATGGCTTCCTCGGGGTCCTCCACGGCGATGGTCACATGGTCGAAGCCGCGGTGTCGGGCGGCCATGGCCGGATTACGCCTCGATGGCCGCCGCGGCCAAGGCCCTGATCCCGGGCGGCACGAAGTTGTTCTCGGCGGTGGTCTCGGCCTCGACCAGCTCGACCATCTTGTCGGCCACCTCGGCCGGGTCCAACTGGCCGGTGGTCACCATCTCGCCCACCGCCCGGAACTGTTCCGTGGCCGACGCATTGAGCGATGCGTCACCGAACCATTCCCACATCGATTCGGCCATGCGGTCGTTGAACCCGGTCTGGTACGGACCCGGATTGAGCAAGGTCACGTCGATGCCCACGGGGGCCAGCTCACCTCGCATGGCTTTGCCCATCGCCTCGAGGGCGTGCTTGGTCATGGCGTAGGGCCCGAAGGTGGGGGCGGACAGCACCCCGGCGATGGAGGACACGATGATCACCCGCCCGCGGCCCCGGGCCACCATGCCCTTGAGCACGTGCTGGGTGACGGCCAGGGTGCCGAACACGTTGACGTCGAACAGGCGGCGAACTCGTTCGATGGGGACATCGGCCATCGGGCCGGTCTGACCAGCCCCGGCGTTGTTGATCAGCACATCGATCTCCCACGCTTCGGCCTTGATCACGTCGTCGGTGGTGATGTCGAGCCGTTCGACGGTCAATCCGGGCGCCTCGGACCGCAGGGCGTCGGCCTGCTGGTTGGTCTCGGTGGTGGCGATCACCTGATGACCGCGTTCGGCCAGGGCCAGGCTGGCCATCTTGCCGAACCCCGATCCGGCGCCGGTGATCATCACGGTTTTGCTCATGTCCCCACGTTAGGGGCTGGGGCCCGACCCGATTCCGGTGTCACCACCCGGGGCGGGAGGTCTGCGGTCCGGTTGGACCGGACCCCGAGCGTGGCGGCGAGGTCGCCTACCCCGGGGCGAGCTCCGCCCGCCAGGGACCGAGATCGAGCTTCGGGTAGCGGAGGGCGGTGGCCGCGATGAGCTCCTCGGTCCAGATGGGATGACCGGGGGGCGGGAAGCCGAACAGCTCCAGCTCCCGGGGCGTCAATCGTTGGGCGAACCTGATCCATTCCGAATCGGTCGATTGTGAGTGGGCCTGGTTGTAGCCGATCCAGTCCTGGCCGGCGCACTTGAAGGCCAGGGCCAGTACGATGCGGGCCCCCTCCGTCGAACCGAAGGGGCCTCCCCGGTGGAAGACGTCCGACCGGTAGGCCAGATAGGACCCCCGGACGCCGGTGGCCTGGTGCTCCGAGGCGTAGAGCTGGGGGTCGTGCTCGGGCATGACCACCGGCATGGTCGGCTCCGCGTGGGCGGCGTCCTGCACCGACACCAGGCGGGTGGGGTTGTCGGCGTCGGTCACGTCCGAGAGGTAGAGGAATCCCTCGAGGTTCCACCACGGGGCCTGGCTCCCGGCCGGTAACCACGAGTGGTTCCGGTCGATGTGCATCGGTTGCTCGTAGTTGGTCAGTCCCCCGTACTTGGCCGTGGCATGGGTCTGGTACAGGCGGATGTCCGGTGTCCCGAGGGCCCGCTCGGCGAAGTCCACGACGGAGGGGTGCACGCAGAGACGATTGAGCCGACCCTTGCCGGGGAAGGGGAAGGCGGTGCTCCAGCGTTGCTGTGCCCCTCGGAACCCGGGTCCGTCCTCGGGCCACGTGTACGGCTCCGCCCGATCCGGCTTCGATCCCGGCCAGGTGCGGGTGACACCCTCGGGGTCGGCATGGTACTCCTCGGCGGTGGGGAACATCAGGTGGAGATCATCGGCCACGTCGTCGACCTCGTCGGTTCCCACCAGCCCCTCGAGCAGCACCCAGCCGTGCTGCTGCCAGGTCGCCACCTCGGCGTCTGTGGCACGTCGTGCGGCCAACGGACCTCCTCCTGCCTGCGCTCATCGGTTCGGGCCGAGCCCGACGCCCCTCAGAGTACGTCCTAGGATGCCGGGTCACGCCGAGCACGATCGCGGTCACCACATCGGCCCACGCGTGAACGGGTAAGGAAGGGGAGCGATGTCACCGACCTACGACGAGGCCTGTGCCCAGGTCACCGGTCCCGGCCGGTTTTTCGAGATCACCGAGAGGTCGGTTGACGGCATCGACTACCGCGTCTTCACCAACGCTCCGGCCACCCTGGGCGAGCTCTTCGCCGGAGCCCGAGGGGTGGAGTCGACCTTCCTTGTCTACGAGGACGAGCGCTGGACCTTCGATGAGACCATGCGCCACGTGGACGCTCTGGCCGCGGCCCTGGTGCACACCTTCGGCATCAGCAAGGGGGATCGGGTGGGTATCGCCATGCGCAACCTCCCCGAGTGGATCGTGTCCTTCGCCGCCATCCTCTCCATCGGGGCGGTGTCTGTCTCCCTGAACGCCTGGTGGACCGAGGCGGAGGTCGACTACGCCATCGGGGACTCGGGTCTCTCGCTGCTCATCGCCGATCCGGCCCGGATCGAGCACGCCCACCGAGCGGCTCACTCGCGGGGCATCCCGATGATCGTGGTGCGGGCCGACCAGATCGAGCCCGAGCCGACCGGTGTGCAGCGCTACGACGAGGTCATCACGCTGGGCGATCCCATGCCCGAGGTCTCGGTGGGGCCGGATGACGACGCCACCATCCTCTACACGTCGGGAACCACCGGCTTTCCCAAAGGGGCGGTGTCCACCCACCGAGCGGTGACCCAGGCGCTCATGGCCTTTTGGGCCAGCGCCGTCATCATGACCGCCCGCAAGGGTGAGGACCCGCTGGGCGGGTCCGGTCGCCCACCGTGCTTCATCCTCATCGTGCCCCTCTTCCACGTGACAGGGTGCGTCCCGGTCATGCTGTCCTGCTTCGGCATGAAGATGAAACTGGTGATGATGCACCGGTGGGAACCGGAGACCGCCCTCCGCCTCATCGAGGCCGAAAAGGTGACGGCCTTCGTGGGTGTGCCCACCCAGAGCTGGGACCTGCTCGAGAGCCCGGCCTTCGCCAAGTACGACACCTCCTCATTGGCCACCATCGGCGGTGGCGGAGCGCCCGCACCGGTCAAACTGGTCGACCGGGTCGAGAAGAGCTTCGCCGGTGGACGCCCGACCCTCGGTTACGGCATGACCGAAACCAACGGGTTCGGCCCGGGCAACGCCGGCGATGACTACGTGAGCCATCCGACGTCGACCGGGCGGGCCCGGACCCTCATCATGGACATCGAGATACGCGACGAGGCGGGTCGCCCCTTGCCGGTCGGGTCTCGGGGTGAGATCTGGATGAAGGGACCGAACCTCATCCGGGGCTACTGGAACAATCCCGAGGCGACGGCCCAGACCATCGTGGACGGGTGGCTGGCCTCGGGGGATCTGGGTCGGGTCGACGAGGAAGGATTCCTCTATATCGAGGACCGGGCCAAGGACATGGTGTTGCGGGCCGGCGAGAACGTCTACTGCGCCGAGGTCGAAAGCGCCATCTACGACCACCCGGCCGTCTACGAGGCGGCGGTGTTCGGCGTGCCCCACGAACGGCTCGGGGAGGAGGTTGCCTGCGTGGTCCAGCTCAAGCCGGGGTCGGATCTCACCGCCGACGATCTCCGCGACTTTCTGGCCGAGACGCTGGCCCCGTTCAAGATCCCCAGCCGGATCGTCTTCACCGAGGAGCGGCTGCCCCGCAATCCTTCGGGAAAGATCCTCAAGCGCGAGTTGCGGGAGAGCTATTTCGCTTGAGCCACGGGTTGGCGAACGGCTCAGGCAAAGCCGAAGAACTTCATGGTGGCATCGATCACCCCGAAGTCGGACGGGGTAGCGAAGTGGTCGACCCCGGGCACCGAGACGAACGACGCCGAGGGGAGGGCGTCCACCAGGCGTTCGGCCGTCGTGTTCATGTCCCGCTCCCCGAGGACCACCAGGACCGGACAGGTGACCACGGCGAGGTCTTCCACTCGCAGCGGTTCCCTCGGTCGGCGGAGGAAGGCCGACAGCGACTTCGGATCGGTCCCCGAGGAAGCGGCCAGCCGAAAGAACAGGCGGGCCTGAACGTCCTCGGGCTCGCCGTCCGCCTCGAGGGCGGCGGCCAGGCCGCTCGGGTCGGTGATGGCGAAGACGTTGTCCCCCAGTCCCAGCAGGGCCAGTCTCTCGAATCCACCGGGATGGGTGACGGCGGCACGCAACAAGAGTTCGGCCCCGGCCGAAAACCCGACCGCGTTGACCGGTTGGGGCAACCGGGCGAACACGTCCTCGGTCATCGAGGAGTAGGCAGCCGGATCGGTCTCCGGCTTCGACGATCCGTGCCCGGGAAGGTCGAGGGGGGTGACGGCACACTCGAAGTCGGCCAGGATGTCCACCCATCCGGTCTCGCGCCAGTTGTGCTTGAACGACGACGCAAAGCCGTGCACGAGGACCAACGAGGTCGGTACGGGGGCCATGGCTCCGAGAAGTTAGCGGAGCGGGAATTCACCGGGCCACCACCGTGGCGGCTGGCCGGTCCGGGTGGCCGGGGGCGGGCGGCGCTACCCTGCTCGGGCACAACGGCGAGGGCACAACGGCGAGGGCACAACGGCGAGGGCGCAACGGCGAGGGCACAACGGCGAGGGCGCAACGGCGAGGGCACAACGGCGAGGGCACAACGGCGAGGGCACAACGGCGAGGGCACAACGGAGAGGGTGAGCCGTGGAACAGTGGGAGCTGGTGGCCCGGGAGAGCATCCGTGACCTGGTGGCCCGGGAGAGCATCCGTGACCTGGTGGCCCGGTACAACGCCAACGGCGATGCCGGCCGCTTCGATCAGGTTCTCGAGTGCTTCGCCCCCGACGCCGTCATGGAGCTCGACGGCACGCCCTACCGCGGGCACGACGCCATTCGCTCCATCTTCACCGAGGCGGCTGGGAGGGCGGCCCAGGGCCCCGGGCCGGTCGTCGTCCGTCACTTCACCGGAACACTCCAGATCGACCTGACCGGGCCCCACGACGCCTCGTCGCGGTGCTACTACCAGGTGCTCAGTGCACGCGGGCTCGATCACTGGGGCCGCTACCTCGATACCTACGGCGTGGTCGAGGGCCAGTGGAAGTTCGTCCACCGTCGCGAGTTCCTGGACGGGCGGGCCCCGCACAGTTGGACCCGACAGACCCCTGAGTAGAGGCGCGACGGCGCCAGAGCGTGATCAGCGCGCGAGACGTGATCAGGAGGAGACGTCGACCTCCACCGTCACACTGGGCAAGGGTCTGCCCCCCTGGTTCAGGCTGAAGGTGACCGCCGACGGCCCGGCGCTTCCCACCGACACCTGGATCGGTGTCGTCGAGCGTCCGCCGGTCACCGTCACCGTCCCCGACGTCGGTGAGACGGTCACCGCACCGTTGGCCGACGAGGGGACAACGTGCCACGCCACCGTCTGGGCGTGGGAGCTGGCGCCGCCCGCCTCTTGGACGCCGAGTTGGAGGGTGGCCGAGCCGCCGGCGGGCACGGTGACGGATCCCCCCGGGTCGGTGAACGGCACCGCCGGGGCGGCCCCCTCGGTGAAGGAGGGAGGAGCCGAGGACGGAGCCGTTCCCCACCGCTTGTCGGGCGATCCTCCGAGGTCGACGGTCAGGGTGGCCCCCTCGGCCAGGGCCGTGGCCGGAATCCAGGGCTTGTCCCAACCGGAAGCCTGACCCGAGCCGAGGGCCAGTCGGGCCCCCTCGATGTAGGTGTCCGGCGCGTGGGTCCCGGTGATCTTCAGGGTGTGGCCGTTTCCTTCGGCAATGGTCGCTTCGGGGAAGAGCGGACTGGCCATGGCCAGGTCGGCCACACCCGGGGTCTCGGGGTAGAGGCCGAGGGCGGCCCACACGTACCACGAGGAGATCGCCCCCAGGTCGTCCTCGCCCGGCTCCGAGGCCGGGGCGAGCGAGTAGAGCTCGGTCATGATGCGGCGCACCACCGCCTGGGTTCCCGGGGGATCGCCGGCGTAGTCGTACTCGAAGGGGACCCACTCCCCGGGCTCGTTGCCGGCCCAGTCGTAGGGCGCGAACCGGGTGGCGTTGAGCTGGGTGAAGAAGGTGTCGAGCTTGGCCACGGCCGCGGTGTCCCCGCCCATCAGCCCGAACAGCCCGGCCAGGTTCTGAGGGACGGCCCAGGTGTACTGGACGGCGTTGCCCTCCTCGAACCCCTGCTGGGCGATGCCCTGGGCCTGGTCCGCCGGGCTGGCCGGCTGGAACGCCGGTCCGGCCGGAAAGCTCCCGTCGGCCTGGCGAGCGGCCAGGTACCCGGTGGCCGGGTTGAACAGGTTCTGCCAGTTCTGCGCCCGCTTGGCGAACTCTCCGGCTTCCGACTTCTGGCCGGCGGCCAGGGCCAGCTGGCTGATGGCGAAGTCGTCGAGCGAGTATTCGAGGGTCTCGGATCCCCCGTCGGTGTAGGGGTAGGAGGACACGTCGTAGGTGAGCTCCGGCACCCAGCCCGTCGCCTGGTACTCGGCCAGGTTCTGGCGCTCTTCGATCAGGCCGCCCTCTTGCACGGTGGCCCCGTGGACCATCATCTTGAGCGCCTCGGTCACGTTGAAGTCGCGGGCCCCGTAGGCGTAGGCGTCGGCGATGATCGGATCGGCCGAGTCCCCGTCCCACTGATCGGCGTCGTTGTCGGCGATGGCCCACCGGGGCAGGAAGCCCCCCTTGGTCTGGGCGGCGTCGTTGAGGAGCGACTGGACCATCTGCGAGGTGGGTCCCGGTAACAGAGTGGCCAACAGGGGCACTTCGGAACGGTAGATGTCGCACTCGGAGAAGTTGGCGTACTGCACATGGCCCGGAGCCAGCACGTGGACCCGGTGGTCGAACCCGATGTACCGGCCGTCGTCGTCGCTGAACACCGAGGGGAACAACAAGGAGTGGTAGAGGGCTGTGGAGAACGTGCGCTGGGCCGAGGTGGTCCCTCCCCGCACGGCCATCCTGTCCAACAGCCCGTTCCACTCCGCCGTGGCCCCACTGGAGACCTTTCCGAAGTCCCACCCCGGGTCCTCGGCGCCCAGGTTGGAGGCAGCCCCCGCCGTCGACACGAAAGAGATGCCCACCTTGACCTGGATGGTCTGTGCCGCACCGCTCGGCTGGCGGAAGCTGACCCAGGCACCGCAGTCGGCATCGGCGGTACCTGAGCACGAGCCTCCTGGGCCCACCACGTTGTTCTGCCAGGTGCCGCTGGCGTCGAAGCCGGAAGAGAACCGGGCCACAAAGTAGAGGGTGTAGTTGCCGGGGATGCCGCAGAAGTCCCCACTGGTCACCGATCCCTCGAGTTCGTTGTCACCGACCACGTGAACCTGCGAGGCGGTCGATCCGTTGGCCGAGTCGCTGGCCTTGAACAGAAGATCGTCGGCGCCCGGTTGGGCGGCACCGTTGCCCGGCGTGGGGGCGGGAAAGGTGAACGCCCCCAGGGCACTCCGGGTCGTGGCGGTGAGTCGGACCCCGATGTCCTGGGCCCGGTCTCCCGTTCCCAGGCTCACCGCGTAGTTCCCCGCCGTGGCCCGTTCGTTGGCATGGGAGAAGGGCTGGACGGCGGCGTCGGGGTCAGTCGGGACCGCGCCGCTGACCGGCAGGATGGGAACGTCCCCGTAGATGGCGCACCCGGGCCCCGACAGGTGGGTCAGGCTGAAGCCCGAGATGTCCGAGTCGGCGTAGTCATAGCCCGACCCGGTGGTGACTTGACGGTCGGGCCAGGTGTCGGGACTGAACTGGACCATGCCCAGAGGAACCTGGGCCCCGGGGTACTCGCTCACATTGCCCGGGGCTGCGGGGCCGATCCCCGTCCCGGCCTCGGGGTCCACCAGCGCGGCCGGTCCACCCGAGGTCGGGCCCAGGGGGACGGTGATCGGCGACCCGACCGGGTCACCGGTCGCCGATGGCCCAGTGGCGGCCCCGGCCCGGCCCACCGGGCCCGCTGTGGTGGTGATCCCCGCCCCGAGGAGGGCGACGACTCCCACCACCGTCAGCGTCAACCCCCGTCGCCCACTCGTCGGCACGGAGGCACCCTACGCCGCGGGTCAACGGTCCGCCCTGCCGCCACTCGCCGCACTGTCGTCGGCCGGCCCAGCTCACCGGGCCCGTCCCGTGGCCGTGGCCTCCCGGCCCTGGGATACTCGGAGGGAGCGAAAGGGGTTCCATGCCGTACTGCGAGGGTCGGGTCGTCCACGACGCCGATGCCCACCTCATGGAGACGCCCACCTGGCTGCGCGACCACGCCGAGGCCCGATACCGCGACCGCCTCCCGGAGCTGCGGTATCCGAGCGGCAACGAGCTCCGCCAGACCGGCAGCCCCGAGGAGCAGCAGCGAGACCTGGTGGCCTCCTTCGAACGCTTGGCCGACCGTCACCGCAGCGAGGAGTACCGGTCCGCCGAGGAGGCGGAGATCATGCAACGCAAGAACTTCGCCGCCACCGGCAGCTTCATCGCCGAGGACCGACCGCGGGCCTTGGATCTCCTCGGGTTCAGCAGTCAGCTCATCTTCAACACGTTCCACAACGGTCGACTGCACGATCTCGAACACAGTGGTGACGTCGAGCTGGCCTACGCCGCGGCCCGGGCCCACAACCGGGGGATGCTCGAGTTCTGCGCCGTCGACCGACGTCTCCTTCCCTCCTGCTACGTGCCCCTGGTCGATCCGATCGAGGCGGTCCGCGCCGCGGGCCAGGCCCTCGAGCAGGATGCGGCCGCTCTTCTGGTGGCATCGGGTTGTCCGGCTTCGTTCTCACCCAGTCATCGCGACCTGTTCGGGGTGTGGGCCCAGGCCGAGGAGGCCGGCATCCCGGTCGTGTTCCACGTCGGCGGCACCGGCCCGCTCATCGACCCCCACTACTTCGTCAACGGCCTTCCCGTTCCCCACGACTTTCACGGCGGTGACGAGAATTTCCGATCGGTCGACTTCATGGGGATCCCGGTTCCCCCGGCCCAGACCCTGGCCACCCTGATCTTCGACGGCGTGCTCGAGCAGTTCCCCGACCTGCGCATCGGGGTCATCGAACAGGGAGCCATCTGGGTACCGTCGTGGTTGCGCCAGATGGAGTCGGCTTTCGAGGCTTTCCGCCGTCATGAGGACCGACTGCAGGCCCTTTCGCTCCGACCGGCCGACTACGTCCACCGGCAGGTCCGCTTCACCCCGTATCCCACCGAGGACGTGGGGTGGATCGTCGAGCAGGGAGGGTCGGACTTGGTGATGTTCTCGTCGGACTATCCCCACGTCGAGGGAGGACGCAAGCCGGTCGAGCGCTTCGAGGCGTCACTGGGCGAGGCCAGCGACGAGGTGCGGCGCCAGTTCTACCAGGACAACTTCCTCGACCTGATGGGGGCGGCCGGCTCCGGTCTGGCCGCCTGAGGCTTCCCGACTACGCCTGAGGCTTCCCGACTACGAGGTCACGCCGACCACCGGGGCGGCCAATGGTATGCCGACCAGCGAGCCGAGGAAGATGGCGCTGCCGAAGGCGTACACCGCGCCATCCGCGCCGACCAGCCAGTAGCCCACTCCGTCCGGGGTGCGGGTCACCCCCACGATGGGAACGGGATCGACGATTCCCTGTCCGGGGACCGATCCGAAGTAGCCGGCATTGCCCAGGGCGAACACTCCGCCATCGGAGGCCACCTCCCAGTAACCGCCCCCGTCCGGGGTGGCGGCCATGCCCACGATGGGCCGGTTGAGGGTGAGGGCGCCGAGAGAGCCCTCGAACGTGGCGCTCCCGAAGTTGAACACCCCGCCGTCGGAGGCCACCTCCCAGTAGCCGGCTCCGTCGGGGGCGGCCACGAGGCCCACGATCGGTTTGTTGAGGGCCTGGCCGCCCATCGAACCGTAGAAGGCGGCATCTCCGAAGCTGAACACCCCGCCGTCGGAGGCCACCTCCCAGTAACCGTTCCCGTCGGGGGTGGCGGCGATCCCCACGATCGGTTTGTTGAGGGGGTGTCCACCCATCGAGCCCTCGAACGTGGCGCTCCCGAAGTTGAACACCCCGCCGTCGGAGGCCACCTCCCAGTAACCGTTCCCGTCGGGGGTGGCGGCGATGCCTACGATTGGTTCGTCGAGGGGTTGGCCGGCCATGGATCCGGAGAACGGGGCGTTCCCCAGGTTGAAGATCCCGCCGTCACGCGCCGTCAGGACGATCCCCTGGTTGGACGAGGGGGGGAGGACCAGCTGCTCGATGAGGCTCTGGAGACCGGGGTTGTTCCCGCCGTTGGGATTGGTCACTGAGCTCCCCGTCGCCCAACAGGACGTGCCCCGGAGACAGGTCACCGAGTTGAGGAAGGCCAGAGCGGTGACATCGGGGATGGGCTGAATCGACCACGACGAGCCGTTCCAGCCCTCGATCATGGGTTGGGGATCGAACCCGTTCCCGCCCCCGCCCCCCAATGTCCCGTAGGACCCGGCGGCCCAGCAGCTGTTGGCGTCGAGGCAGGTGACGTCGGCAAGGAGATTGCCGCCCGGTTGGTCAGGGGTCGACACCACCGACCACGAGGATCCGTTCCACCGCTCCATCAGAGTGCCGCCGGCGTCACCGACCGCATCCATCGTCGAACCCGAGGCCCAACAGTCCGACGCGGTGACACAGGTCACGCTGGCCAGGTAGCTCGGCTGGGGGGCACCGCTGGGGACGATCGACCAGGTGGAGCCGTTCCAGTTCTCGATGACGGCCTGATTGCCGACTGCCTGGGGAAAGATGGGGAGGAAGTTCGGCATCTGCTGATTGGGGCCGGCCACTCCGGCCGCCCAGCAGTCGGACGGGCTGACGCACGTGACGCCATCGAGCTGGTCGTAGGTCTGACCCGATGGAGCCGCCGGGACGATGGTCCACGCCGTCCCGTTCCAGTGGTCGATCAACATGTTCTGCTCGTCGCTGTCGGCCGCCGTCGTATCTCCCACGGCCCAGCAGTCCGAGATGGAGGTGCAGCTCACATCGCGGAGAATGGCCCCGGCGGCACCGCTGGGCTCGGGACTGGGGACGACCGACCAGGTGGAGCCGTTCCAGTTCTCGGTGAGTGGACCGGTGGCTCCACCGGTGCCGTCGGTTACTGCTCCCACCGCCCAACAGTCCGAACTGGTGGCACAGGTCACCCCGAAGAACCCGTAGCCATTGCCGCCGGACGGCGTCGAGCTGGCCACCGGTGCCCAACTGGTGCCGTTCCATTTGTCGATGAGACCGGTGAACGACGCGTTGTTGTTGAAGCTCACGATGGTGATACCCACCGACCAGCACTCGAAGGAGTTGGCGCACGCGGTGCCCAGGGGAACGTTGTCCGACCCTGACGTCGGGCTGGTCACGATGGTCCAGCCCGAAGGGAGGGCGGCATGGGCCGACTGCAGTTGCACGGCAACCAGGGTGATCGCCGCTGCCGCCACCGCGGTCGCCACCAACGTCCGCAGCAACCTCATCCGCCGGCGGCTTCGCGCCCGATTTCCGCCCAACCGAAACGTGTCATTGACCATGCCAAAATGGTGACACGCACCGAAGGGTTTTCGGTGGATCCGCCCCGGAGGGCTTCACGACCGTGGCCGACGGTGGTGACCCGACGAACCCCCTCCGGCGGCACGGCGACGGCGCCCGGGACGGGGGCCGTGTCCGTTCCCGGTGTTCCTGAATTACCCTGGCACCCGGTTGGGCAACGCAACCCGAGCGCGCCGGAGGGCCGACCATGAGTGACGTGACCAAACCGGTGGTGGTGCTGTTCGACGTGGACGAGACCCTGGTCCACACGGGCGGGGCCGGGGCCCGGAGCTGGAAGCGCGGCCTTCGAGAAGATCTACGGCGTCCCGGCCGACATCGGCAAGCACACCTCGGCGGGCGAGACCGACCCGCAGGTGGCTCGGGAGACCTTCACCGGGGTGATGGGGCGTGAACCCACCGACGACGAGCTCGACCATCTCTATGCCCAGTACCTGCTGCATCTGGCGGACGACATCCTGGTGGCCCCCCAGTACCGGGTGCTCCCCGGGGCCGAGCAGACCCTACGGGCCCTGGGCGAGGCGGGGGTGATGCTCGCTGTCGTCTCCGGCGCCATGGAGGGAGCGGCGCGCACCAAGCTGGTGCCGGCCAACCTCAACCGCTTCTTCATCTTCGGCACCTACGGTTCGGACTCGCCCGACCGGGCCGAGCTGACCCGGTTGGGCATCGAGAAGGCGACGCGTCTGCACCGTGGGTTGACCCCCTCCCAGGTCTTCGTGGTGGGCGACACCCCCCGTGACATCGAGGCGGCCCAGGCGGCCGGGGCGGTGTCGGTGGGTGTGGCCACCGGCCACTACTCGGTGGACGAGCTCACATCAGCGGGAGGCGACCACGTGCTCTCGTCGCTGGAGGAGACCTTCCCCGGGCTGTGACGACCGCTGTTCAGCGGGGTTCGCAGATGACCACGGGGATGGCCCGCTCGGTACGGCGCTGGTACCCGTCGTAGCCCTTGTAGGAGGCCACGATCCGGGGCCACAGTTGCGCCCTCTCCTCCTCGGTGGCGGTGCGGGCGCGCATCGGTCGGCGTCGACCCGACAGGGTCAGCTCGATGTCAGGGTGGGCGACGATGTTGCTGTACCAGTCGGGGTCGCGGTCGTCGCCACCCTTGGAGGCCACCAGCACCACCCGATCGCCATCGATGACAGGAGCGGTGAGCATGGTCGAACGAGCGCGGCCGGTCTTTCGCCCGAGGGTGTGCAGCTCGACGACGGGCATGCCGAAGGCCGAGCTCAGCACCCGGCCTCCGGTCAGATGGAGGATTGTCCGGTGGGTCTTGCTCATGGCTTTGAGGCCCACGTCGGCGACCGTCTGTTGCACACTCATGGGCCGACCTTAACCATCGGAACCGCCGATCCCGTCCAACCGCGGGAGGGGGCGGAAGGTGACCGCCACCGCTCCATCACGGCTCAGGACGACGGTTGCTCGCTCTGGAGACCGTCCCACGACCAGTGAGGAACGGGAAGATCGGCAGGGACGACCGATCCGTGTGGCGAGTAGGAGTGCACCAGTCGCACCGCCCACTCCATGTACGAGCGCAGCCCGTCGCGGAACTCGGGATCCTCGGGGAGGCCGGCGCCATCGGCGGCGGCAACGAAGCACTCGACGAAGCGGTGGCCCAGGTCCTCGTCGGCACCCGTCCCGGCGTGAAGGGTCAGCATGCCCGACTGGCCCCCGCACGATTCCGAAAAGGTGGGCGGGCCGCCGAAGACCTCGGCCCAATAGGTGGCCAGGCGCTCGACGTGCTCCGGATGTCCCGGATGGGAGAAGGGATGGTTGAGCACCGGGTCGGCCAGGCACCGCTCGTGGTGGGCCGCGGCCAGGGCGTGAAGCGCCGGTGGGCCACCGGCGAACTCGACCATCGACGGACGGGTCACAGGTCCTAGGTTCCCACGTGGGCGGCCGGCCGGCCCCCACCATCTGCTCAGTCCTTGAGCTCGACCACGACTTCGAGGTAGGGCTCTTCCCCGACGTTGCGGGCCGACTCCACACCGCCCCGGCTGACCTCGACGACGGCACCGGGGATGACGTCGGCCTCGAAGTACTGGCGGAACGGCCCTACAGAGTCGGGCTCGGGCACCACGGCGATGCGGTCACCGGCCACCTGGACGAGGAGGTGGTCGAGGGCGTGCCGGTGGACGTCGCCCTGTTGACCCGGGTCGAGGCGGACCTCCCACACCCGTACCCGGTCGTTCTCGAACAGCAGCTTCGTCCCGACGTCACCGAGGACCCGTTCGGTCATCGCTGGTTTGCCCCGGCCAGGCCGCAGCCGCGCAGGGAGAACTGCACCGCGTGCTCGATCTCTGTCGGGGACGGTCGTGTGCGCACGAGGAGATGCGAGTGGAGCATGCCGAACACCAGGCGGTTGATGGCCTCGGCGTCCCGGCGGGCCTCACGGGTCGGTCCGGGGATGGCCTCGGCCAGCAGGGTGACCACCAGGTCGACCGACTCACGCTGCTCGTCGGGGAACAGCTCCCACAGGCGGCCCTCGTTGGCCACGAACGGCCGCGTGCGGGCCGCGGCGCGGGCGTTGGAGGCCTGAGCCAACACCCCCTCGATCCAGGCGCGCACCCGGGCCTCGGGCGAGGTCGCCTTGTCCATCCGGTGGGCCAGGTAGTCAACCAGCCGGCGCCTCCCGTCATCCAACAGGACCAACATGAGCTCGTCCTTGGACCGGAAGTAGCGGTAGAAGCCCTGGGTCGAGAGACCGCAGTGCCCGAGGATGTCACGCAGGGACGGCTCGAGGTTTCCGGTCTCCTCGATGTACTCGTAGGTGGCCTCCACGATCCGCTGCATCTCTTGGGCGTACTCGGCCTCACGCTCGGCCAGGGTGCGCTCGACCGCTCGGCGGGCCAAGGTCTCGGTCAGTCGTGGCATGGCGCTCCGTCCTGTGCACACGCTCCTGCAGCGCGTCGTTCCTTCACTCTAAGATCGGTGTTCTCCCACAGCAAGAGCAGCGAGCCCAGGATGACCACGAAGAACCTGTTGATCGGCGATGTCTTCGCCAACGCGGCGCGAGCCGTGCCCGACCGGGACGCCGTCGTGCTGGGCGACGACTCGCTCAGCTTTGCCGAGCTCGATGCCACGGCCGACCGGTGGGCGGCGACGCTTGGTCCCCTGGGGGTCGGGCGGGGATCGCGGGTGGTGCTGTGGAGTGCCACCCACCTCGGTGCCGTCCCGCTCTTCGCCGCCCTGAGCAAGATGGGGGCCATCTTCGTCCCGGTCAACGGCCTGCTCGGGGAGGGCGAAGCCGCCGACATCCTGTCCGGGTGCCGACCGGTCCTGGTGGTCACCGACACCGCCCGTCTCGTGCCCGCCGCCATCCCCTCGATCACCCTCGACCAACTGGGTGAGCGGGCCTCTTCATCGGATCCCGTCCCCGCTCACCTCGAGGGTCTCTCGGGATCCGATCCCCACGTCGCCTTCTTCACCAGCGGGAGCACGGGTCGGCCGAAGGGGGCTGTCCTCTCCCATGAGACCAGCTACCTGCGCACTCATCCGGGCGCCCTGCTCGAGCCCCGCGGGGCCATGGTCTGTCCTTACCCCCTCTTCCACATGGGAGCCTGGACCATCGCTCTCCAGCAGTGGCAGGCCCGGGACACCGTCGTCCTTCTCGAATCAGCCGGGGCCGAGGAGATCTGCACCGCCGTCGACCGGTCCCGGGCCACCCGGCTCAACTGCGTCCCCGCCGTCTGGCGACGGATCATCGAGCACGCCGCCACCGTGGGGAGCGGTGTGCTCTCGTCGTTGCGTTTTGCCGACACCGGGACCTCGGCCACTCCCCTCGAGCTGCTGAGTGCCATCGAGGAGACCCTGCCGGAGGCTCGGCTCCGGGTCTTCTACGGCTCGACCGAGGCGGGCAGTGTGGCCTGCCTCGACCATGCCGACATCCGACGTAAACCCGGGAGCTGCGGTCCGCCCGCCCCCGGCGTGACCGCCCGGGTGGATGAGGACGGCGAACTGTGGGTGGCCAGCCCGGTGCTCTTCGACGGCTACCTCGATGATCCCGAGGCCACCGCCGAGTGCCTGGTTGGCGGCTGGTACCGGACCGGTGATCTCGCCGAGGAGGACGCCGACGGCTACCTCAGCATCGTCGGCCGCACCGGGGACGTGATCCGCACCGGTGGCGAGACGGTGGTGCCCGTCGAGGTCGAGGCGGTGCTGGCCGAACTGCCGGGGTTGGCCGAGGTGGCCGTGGTGGGCGTGGCCGACCCCACCTGGGGCCAGGTGGTCTGCGCCGTGGTGGTGGTCGCGCCCGGTGGGCCGGAACCCACCGTCGAGATGCTCCGGCGCCACTGCCAGGGCCGCCTCGCCGCCTTCAAGCATCCCCGCCGCCTCCGGGTCGTCGACGCTCTGCCCCGCACGGCGGCCACCGGTCAGGTCCGGCGCCGCTTGCTCGCCACCGAGTAGCCGGCGCCGGGGCCGTGGGCTTGCAGAACACTGTTCTGTGTCCATAAGATCGCTGATCTGTGGAGCGCGAGCTGATCATCAGCGGCATCGGGGGACAGGGCATCCAGCTGGCCTCGGCCTCCCTGGCCCGGGCCGCGGTGGACGAGGGCCGCGAGGTACAGGTCTTCGGCAGCTACGGCGGAATGATGCGGGGCGGGTCGACCGAGTCGACCATCGTCGTGGCCGACGGTCCCCTCGAGGCTCCGCCCACCATCACCTCTGCCTGGTCAGCCATCCTCATGCACCACGAGCACGCCGAGCACGCCCGTGGGTGCCTGCGGCCGGGCACCCTGGTTTTGGTCAACAGCACGGTGGTCGGTGAGCCGCCTGACGTCGACGGCTGCATCGTGGTCGACGTGCCCGCCTCCGATCTGGCCGTGGCCGCCGGCCATGTCATGGCCGCCACCATGGTGATGATCGGCGCCTACGTCGCCGCCACCGGCCTGGTTGCGCTGCCCTCGCTGGTGCGCTCCTCGTCGGCATCACTCCCGCCCTACCGGACCCAACACGCCGAGCTGAACGAACGGGCGTTGCGGGCCGGCTTCGACTCGGTGGCAACCGGATCACACCCGGCCTGGCACGACCATCCAGCCCCGGTCGGATGAGCGGACCGTTCCCGGTGACCACGCGGGGGACCCTGGTCATCGACGTCGACGCCTGCAAGGGGTGCAACCTCTGCATTGCCGCCTGCCCGCCGGGAGTTCTGGTCATGACCGAGCACGAGGTCAACGCGCGGGGTTACAGCTACCCGCGGCTGGCTCCGGGGTGCACCGGGTGCGCGGCCTGCTCGCAGATCTGCCCCGACTTCGTGTTCCAGGTGTACAAGTACGACGCCCCCCACGAGGTCACCCCATGACCACGGCTGCCCCGTCCGTCGAGCGGCGCCTCCTCCAGGGGAGCGAGGCCATCGCCGAGGCGATGATCGCCGCCGGATGCCGCTTCTTCGCCGGCTACCCGATGACGCCCTTCACCGAGGTGCTCGAGCACATGGCCTCAAAGCTCCCCGCTGTCGGCGGGGTGTGCATGAACGCCGAGAGCGAGATCGAGGCCGTGGGCATGGCCTGGGGAGCGGCGGCCACCGGCACACCGGCGGCCACCGGCTCGACGGGACAGGGTCTGTCGCTCATGCAGGAAGCCCTGGCCGAGATCACCCTGGCTCGACTCCCTCTGGTCGTTCTTGACATGGCCCGGGCCCAGGGCGACTACTTCCAGGCCACCCGGGGCGGCGGCCACGGGGACTATCGCCACATCGTGCTGGCCCCGGCCGACGCCGCCGAAGCCATCGAGCTGATCGGGTTGGCCTTCGATCTGGCCCAGCTGTGGCGTAACCCGGTGATGGTCATGGGCGACTACTACCTGGCCCACACCGCCCGGTCGGTCACCATCCCTCCGGCCACGACCCGACCCGTCCCCGAGTGGGCCCTCGACGGATCGTCGGGGGGATCCGGGCGGGCCAAGCTGGTCTCCTTTCTGGGCACGACCAAGCAGCGCGACGACGTGGGCTACGACCTCGCTCAGCACTACGCGGCCTGCGTGGCCGCCACCGAGGCCATGGCGCGGGGCGTCGAGCCTCTGGTCGATAGCGGCTACATCGAGGACGCCGAGGTGGTGGTGGTGGCCTTCGGCACCCCGGGCACCTACGTGAAGGCCGCCGTCCGTCAGCTCCGGGCCGAGGGTGTGGCCGCCGGCTACGTGCGTCCGATCACCCTGTTCCCCTTCCCGACGGCGGCGGTGGCCGACGCGGCCCGGGGGGCCCGGGCGGTGGCGGTGTACGAGAACAACCAGGGGCAGATGATCGACGACGTGCGGTTGGCCGTGCTCGGTGCCGCCCCCGTCCACTTCATCGGGGGATTGAGTCTCGATTCGTCGGGCTTCGGCATCGCCCCCGACCTCGAGGTCGGCGTGCTGCGCGACCGGATCGCCAGGGTCGTGTCGTGACCGGCTTCGTGCCCACCGACAGCCCGCCGGAGGCGCCGGCCCACCTGGTCGACGACTTCACCCCCGCCCTCATCGACGTGGGTGCCCACCATCTGTGCCCGGGCTGCGGTGAGCCGGTGGCCATGCGTTGTGCCGTCGAGGCCGTGTCCGAGCTAGGCCTGGTGAAGCGGGCCGTGGCCGTGTTCGGCATCGGCTGTTACACCGCCTTTTCCAACAATCTGGATGTCGAGGTGCTCCAGGCCCTGCACGGCAGGGCACCGTCGTTGGCCACTGGGGTCAAGCGAGCCAGACCCGACACCATCGTGCTCACCGTGCAGGGGGACGGCGACATGGTGAGCGAGGGTCTCCAAGAGGTGCTCCACGCCGCGGCGCGGGCGGAGAACATCACCTGCATCATGCTCAACAACGGGGTCTTCGGGGAGACCGGCGGTCACATGACGTCCACCACCGTGCTCGGGCAACGCACCAAGACCAGCCTCGACGGACGCGACGCCGAGCGACACGGGCGGCCGATCCTGTTGAGCTCGCTCATGGCTCAGATCGACGGCTCCGCCTTTGTCGCCCGCGGCGCGGTCAACAACGCCGGCCAGGTGGCCCGCACCAAGAAGTACCTGCATCGCGCCCTGGAGGCCCAACGGGACGGGGCCGGCTTCTCCTTTGTCGAGATCCTCACCATGTGCCCCACCGGCTGGTTCATCGAGACCGAGGACGCTCCCGCCTACCTCGAGGACAGCCTGGCCGCCGTGCATGCCCCCGGCGTGCTGAAGGACGTGCGCTGATGGGACCGGACGACCTGATCCTGTGCTCGGGCACCCTGGCCCGGGGGATCCCCTTCGCCGAGCGGGTGTCGGCCGCCGCCGGGGCCGGGTTCGCCGCCGTCTCGATGTGGGGCCGCGACTACGCCGCGGCCCGGGCCGAAGGTCTGAGCGACGCCGACATGCGAGCCATGCTGGCCGACCACGGCCTGGTGGTGGCCGAGCTGGACCCGGCCTGGTGGTGGCTGCCGGGGGCCTCGGCCGTCCACATCGCCCCCGATCTGGACGACCAGGAGGTCTTCCGTTTCGGCGAGGCCGAGCTGTTCGCCATGGCCGATGCCCTCGGGGCCCGCTCGATGAACGCGGTCGACGTCTTCGGCGGGCCGTGGGACATCGACGCCGCCGCCGAAGCGTTTGCCGGACTGTGCACCAGAGCGGCCGAGCACGATCTGCTCGTCCACATCGAATGGCTCCCCTGGTCGAAGATCCCCGATCTGGCCACCGCCCTCGCCATCGTGGAGCGGGCCGGCCAGGTGAACGGCGGCCTCAACATCGACGCCTGGCACCTGGTGCGGGCCGGCATCGCCCTCGATGAGCTGGCCGCGGTGCCCGGGCCGCTCATCCTCGGGATCCAGCTCGACGACGGACCTCTCCGGGCTGAGGCAAACCTCATCGAGGCCACCCTGCACCACCGGCAGCTTCCCGGCGAGGGCGAGTTCGATCTTCACGGCATCGTGTCCGCCCTGTTGGCCACCGGCACCAC
This sequence comes from uncultured Acidimicrobiaceae bacterium, assembly GCA_963704615.1. GTDB lineage: Bacteria > Actinomycetota > Acidimicrobiia > Acidimicrobiales > RAAP-2 > Bog-756. The sequence goes on from OY969923.1 coordinate 550,810, forward strand.
CGCCCCGATCGGGGTCGAGGTGTTCTCCGACGCCCTGCACGAGCTCCCCGCCGACCAGGCGGCCCGGGCCGCGGCCCGCACCACCCGGTCGGCGCTCGAGGGGATCCGGTGAACGGCGCCGTCGTGGTGGGCACCGGCTTCGGTTGCGTGACCCACGTCCGGGCCCTGCGGGCCGCGGGCTTCGAGGTGGCGGCTCTGGTCGGACGGGACCCGGACAAGACGGCGCAGCGAGCCCGGCTCTTCGACATCCCGGTCAGCCTCACCTCGGTGGACGACGCCCTGCGGCTCGACGGCGTGGGCGCGGTGACCATCGCCACCCCGCCCCACACCCATGCCGATATCGCCCTGGCCGCCATCGCCGCCGGCAAGAACGTCATCTGCGAGAAGCCCTTCGCCCGTGACACCGGCGAGGCCCGCACGGTGCTGGCCGCGGCCGAGGCGGCCGGCATCGTCCATCTGCTCGGTTGCGAATTCCGGTGGGACCCCGGTCAGGCCCTTCTGGCCCGGGCCATCGCCGCCGGTGAGATCGGGGAACCGCGGATGGCCACCATCCTCTTGTACGTCCCCCTGCTCGCCGACGCCGCCGCCCAAGTGCCCGACTGGTGGGCCGACGCCGATCAAGGTGGCGGCTGGACCGGCGCCCACGGCTCCCAGATCATCGACCAGATCCGGGTGACCCTCGGCGAGTTCGAGTCGGTGAGCGCCTCGCTGCCCCACGTGGCCGACACCCCGATGTCGGCCGACGATTCCTTCGTCGTGCACTTCCGCATGAGGTCGGGCGCGGTGGGCACCCTGCAGAGCACGGCGGGGGACTGGGGCCCGCCCATCATCATCACCCGGGTGGCCGGATCAAAGGGGACGGCCTGGATCGAGGGTGTGGGGTCGACGGTCAAGGTGGCCGACCGGAACGGGACCCGCACCCTGCCCGTTCCCGAGGACCTACCCACCGAGCTCGCGCCGCCCCTCCCCGACGGGTTGGTCAGCACCACCTACGAACGGATGATCTCCCATGGGATGGACCTCGCTCCCTACACCCGCCTGGCCGAGGTCCTGCGCTGCCGGATGGAGGGGCAGCCCCCGCCGCCGGGCCCGACCGCGGCCAGCTTCGTCGACGGGGTGAAGGACATGGCCGTGCTCGACGCCATCCGCCGGTCGGCGGCCGAGGAGATGTGGGTGACGGTGGAGGACGGGGTCTCGGCCTAGAGAGCGGCTTCCGATGCCCGAAGCTTGGGCACCCGCTCCGGTCAGTGCTCTCGTTCGCTGACGACGGGTTCTTCCGTCGGGCGCCGGTGGGGCTCGGAGTGCTCCCAGTCGGCCAACAGCGTGCGCAGCGCGGTCAGGAGGATGAGGGGCTGATCCAACATGGCGTGGTGGCCCGCCTCGGGGATCTCGATGACCGGGGTCACCCGGCCCAGCTCCTCGTACATCGACCGCCCGATGTCGGCGGTGACCAGTCCGTACTCGGAACGGAGGAGGGCGAACCGGCACCGGACCCGCGACAGGTAGGGGAGTGCCACCCCGCGGATACTGCCGCCGAACTGAGCGAAGATGCCACGGTCGAACTTCCACTGCCACCCCCCGGGGACCGGCTTGACCGAATGTCGGGCCACGTGGTCGACGACGTAGTCGAGGTAGTGGTCCTGGGCCGGGACGGTGCGGAAGTGGTGCACCGCCTCCTCCAGGGTCGGATAGACCCGAGGGCGCCCGAAGGCCTCGCGCAACCGGTAGGCGCCGATCTCCGGGTCGGGTTCGGTCACCGGCGAGTCGCACACGATGGCCCCACCCACCCGATCGCCGTGGCGTGCCGCGGTGGCGATGGTGACGTGGCCACCCATGCTGTGCCCGATGACCACCGGCGGGCCGTCGATCCGGCCCGCGTCGGCCACCGCCATCACCTCCTCGGTCCACTGCTCGAGCGAGTAGGTGGTGCGGTGGTCGCTGTCCCCGTGCCCCGACAGGTCGAGGGCCACCACCCGGAAGTTCGGGCTGAAGGTGGCGGCCACGTGGGTCCACCAGTGGGCGTGGGCTCCGCCCCCGTGGACGAAGACCAGCCCGCGGGTGCCCGGGGTTCCCCAGGCCAGGCTGTGGATCGGGGCGCCGTCCACCATGACCTCGATGTCCTCGCCGGGCATGGCCAGGGCTCGGACGAACCACCCGGGTGACCCGGGCAGGGGCGGGTATTCCATGCCCCCGATCAGAGCACAGCGGAGGCTCCCTGCCCGCGCCCGATGTGTGGGCGCGCCGGTCCCCGGCGGAAAGGACCGACGCCAGTCAGATCCGGAGCTGGGTCCTGCTCGACGACCTGGGACGCGATTCCTACCCGCCCCAACGCCGGGCAAAACATCGCCGTAAGCTGGCCCGATGACGCCAGCGGATCCCTTCCCCGGCCGGGACCAGACGGTCACCGGCGACGGCGAACCCGACGACGAGCTCCAGACGCTGATGAACCCCGAGGTGGGCGAGGGCGACACCGACGCCGTCGAGCCCCTCCTGGACGAGTAGCTCAGCCACGTGTGGGGAGCCAACCAGTACCGGCGCGGCTACACCGGCCGCTCGTACAACGTGACCGGAGGCCACGAGGCCGAGGCCATGCGGGCCGAGCGGGCCAAGCCGCCGAGTCGGCTCGGACTCTTCGTCCTGCGCTTGTTGGGGTTCAGAGGCCCTCCCGGTGCGCCGCCGCCCCCCACCGGCGGTCATTCACCTCGTCGCTGAATCGTCCCCGTTCATCGGAACGGCTCAGGACCGTGCCCCGGTGGTGAGCGGTTGCTCGGCAGGCACCCCGCCGCGGTAGCGGACACTGCGGTGTCTCACCGCGGGGACCCGGACGCCGCCCAGCCAGTCGCCGGTGAGGTTGAGCGGGTCGGCCCCGGCCACCACCACCTCGTCGCCCCGGGTGGCATCCCGACGCACCTCGGCCAGCAGCGAGGCCGCTTCCGGTGAGGCGTACTGCTCGCCGGACATGCCGGCCACGAACCGGCCACCCAGAGCCTGGCCCCGCGCCTCGAGCCGGCGGAGGGCTCGGACCACGTCACGCCAGGGGATCCGGTACGACTCGCGGGACCAGATCTCCCAGGCCACCACCCCCCAACGGGCCAACAACTGCCAAGCCACCGCTTCGGCCAGCTCCTCGGCCGGCGGCCCGTTGTGCGGACCGGTGCCGTTCATGTCGGGCTCGGGCAGCAGTGACCACCGGCCCTCGCCCACACCGGACCCCACCGTGCTGCGCTGACGGCCCAGGGCGGCCCGGCGGGCCAGCCCGCGCCGAAGCCCGGAACGCTGACGACGCCGGGTCGACAGCAGGGCCCGCACCGCCGAGAAGGCGTCAGCGGTCACCACCCCACGCGCCACCAGGTCCCAGAGGCCCTCGTCCACCTCGGTGCTCAGCCGGCCCGAGGCCGAGGCCAGCTCCGAGCGGAAGCAGGCGCCACGCGACCGGAGGGCGGCCAGGATGTCGGCCGAGGCCCCGCACGCCGGATCCACCGGTGCCCGGTCGGCCCGCACCGCGGCCAGCATCCAGGCCAGGTCCGGGCGGGTCACCAGGGCGAGGGGCGTGGCCGGCGATGGGGTCGACGCCCCCCGTCGGGTGACCCCGGGCAGTGGCTGGCCGTCGTCACCGGTGGGCTGCGGCTCGGGGCGGGGCGAGAGCCGACCCCATGCCACCTCGCCGGCCAGGCACAGCTCGTCGAGCCAGCGAGGGTCGTAGCCGGCCACCCGGGCGGGCAGGACGTGCCGTTCCCACTCTCCCGCGGCCACCTCGAGCCCCTGCAACTGCTCGAGGACGGCCAGCAGCCCGGCCCGCCCTTCGGCCTGGGTGCCGGCGGCGACGTGCTGCCAACAGGCCAGAAAGCGCACGAAGTCGGCCACGGTGGCCGGCTCCACGTGCCGGCGCCGGCGGGCCCGACTGGCCGCGTGCAGCCGCACCAGCAGGTGCCGTGCGCACCACCGGCCATCGGGCAGCTCGATGGCCGACCCCCTGGCCTCCAGGCGGGCCAGTCCGGTCCGGGCCCGGGCCCCGGTCACCGGTGCGCCGCGCACCGACCCGGTGGGCAGAGGTCCCTCGCCCACCAGCTGGTCGACCGTGACCGGTCCGGCGACCTCCAGGTGGCCGCCGATGCACTCGGCCAGGGCCTCGTCGCCGTCGATCATCGGGTCGGCCAGGGACCCGACCACGGCGTCGGCCAATCCCCGGCGCTCGGTGGGCGCCCACGCCCCCCCGATCAGATGGGCCCGACCGTCCGCCTCCAGCTGGGTGAACCAGTCCTGCCAGGCGGCGACCGGCTTGCACAGGATCAGCGAGCACAGCAGCTCGTGGAGCTCGTCGGGGTCCCGCGGCCGCGGCCGGACCTGATCGAGCACCTCGGCCGCAGCCGTCTCGTCGAGCGGTCCGAGGTCGGAGGCAGACACGGGGAGGCCCGGGGGCAGGCCGTTGGCGCCGAGGGGGCCGAGGCCCCGGGCCACCGGCACGGCCCGGGTCCGACGTTCCTCGAGGGGGGCACCGTCGAGGTAGGTGTAGGGGCGACCGGTCAGGATGCCGTGGGCCAGGGGCGAGGCTTCGGCCGATTCGACCAGATGGACGCTCACCACTCCGGACTCGAGGTCGCCGATCAGCGTCTCCAGGCCGGCGGCATCGAGCGGCTCGCAGAGACAATCGGCCACCGTCTGTCGCACCAGGACGTGGTCGGGCACCGGCACCGGACCGGGTCCGGCGTTCTCCTGGCAGGCGGCCAACGCCGGCCACGCCGCCGCCATCAGGTCCTCGGCCTCCATCCGCTGCAGGTGGATCGGACGTCGTTGGCCACCGCGTGAGCGGGGCAGGACCAGGGCCCGGTTGAGGTTCCATCGCCAGCGGGCGGCCAGCATCGGGTGGGGCAGCACGGCCTGGGTGAGGACCTCGGTCACCGTGTTGCTCTGCAACATGGCCGGAACCTGGGTCAGAGGGAAGCTGTGCTGGGGTCCGAGCGAGAGCACCACGGTGTCGTCGTCGGCCGCGGCCTGCAGTTCGAAGTCGAACGAGACGCAGAACCGTTTGCGCAGGGCCAGGCCGAGCGCCCGATTGATGCGACCCCCGTAGGGGGCGTGCACGATGAGCTGGGTGCCCTCGGTCTCGTCGAAGACCCGTTCGATGACGATGCGCTCCCTGGTGGGGAGAGCGCCCAGGGCGGCCAGTCCGGCGCCCAGGTAGGCCACCACCTGGGTGGCCACCTCGTCGGACACCGCGGCCAACTCCCGCACCGTTGTCCTCGCTCCCTCACCGTCGCCGACCCGCAACAGCGGCTCGAGGGAGGCGCGGAGAGCACCCACCTCGGCGGACAGCTCGGCCGTGCGGGCCGGGGCCTCGCCCAACCAGAAGGGGATGGTCGGGGGGAGATCGCCGGCGTCGTGGACCCGGACCACTCCGGTCTCGACCTTGACGACCCGCCACGAGTGGGTGCCCAGCAGGAAGATGTCGCCCGCGGTGGCCTCCACGGCGAAGTCCTCGTGCACCGATCCCACCGTGACCCCGTCGGGGTCGAGCACCACCCGGTAGTCACCGGTCTCGGGGATGGCCCCGCCGCTGGTGAGGGCGGCCAGCCGAGCGCCGCGCCGGGCCCGGAGGCGGCCGTTGACGGCGTCGTGGTGGAGGTGGGCACCCCGCCGGCCGCGTCCGGTGGCGATACCCCACGAGACCAGCTCGACCACCTGATCGAAGTTCTCGCGGGTCAGCTCGGCATAGGGGGCGGCCGAGCGGACCATCTCGAAGAGATCGTCGACCTCACAGTCGCCGGCCGCGGCCACCTCGGCCACCAGCTGCTGGGCCAGCACGTCGAGCGGGGCCACCGGTGGTTGCAGCACGTCGAGGTGCTCGGCCCGGACCCCGGCCAACAGGGCGGTGCACTCGACCAGTTCGTCGCGGGTCAGGGGATAGAGCCGTCCGGCCGGTGTGCCCTCGAGTTGGTGGTTGGCCCGCCCCACCCGTTGGAGGAAGGTGCCGATGGACCGGGGCGACCCGATCTGGCACACCAGCTCGACCGGCCCGACGTCGATGCCCAGCTCGAGGGAGGCGGTGGCCACCAGGGCCCGCAGGTCGCCGGCCCGGAGGCGCTGTTCGACGATCCGGCGGCGGGCCGCCGACAGGCTGCCGTGATGGGCCGCCACCTGCAGGGCGGCATCGATGCGGTCGACACCGGGGACGGCGGTGGCGGTGGGGTCACCGGTGTCCTCGGGGGAGCCGAGCCTTTGGGCCAGCTGGTGGGCGACCCTCTCGGCCATCTTGCGGGTGTTGACGAAGACCAGCGTGGTGCGGTGTTCGAGGACGTGGGCGGCGATGCGGTCGAGGACATCGGCCAGCTGGAGGCCACTGGCCACCGACTCGAGCTCGCTGCCCGGGAGCTCGATGGCCACGTCCAGATCCCGTCGGTGGCCACAGTCCACGATGGTGGTGGGAGGCCGCGACGGATCCGATCCCGAGAGGAGCCCGGCTACCACCTCGAGCGGGCGTTGGGTGGCCGACAGCCCGATGCGCTGGAGCCGTCTGCCGCTCTCGGCCACCAGCCGGCTCAGCCGCTCGAGACTGAGGGCGAGGTGGGAGCCCCTCTTGTCGCGGGCCAGGGTGTGCACCTCGTCGACGATCACGGTGTGCGCGTTCATCAACAGGGACCGCGACGACGCCGCCGTCAGCAGCAGGTAGAGGGACTCGGGGGTGGTGACCAACAGATCGGGGGGCACCCGGCGCATGGCCGCCCTTTCCGCGGCCGGGGTATCGCCGGTCCGTACCGCGATCGACAAGGCCGGCGCGGCCAGACCCAGCCGAGAGGCGTGGTCGGCGATCCCAGCCAGCGGCACTTGCAGGTTCTCGTGGACGTCGACGGCCAGAGCCCGCAGCGGCGACACGTAGATGACCCCGGGACCGGATGGAGTGCTCGGGTCGTTCGGAGTGCTTGGGGCAGACGCCGGCGCCGGTTCGGTTCGGGCATGGGCCCGGTAGGCGGCGTCGATGGCCACCAGAAATCCGGTCAGCGTCTTGCCGGTGCCGGTGGGCGAGGCCACCAGAACGTCCTCTCCGCTGATGATGTGCGGCCACGCTCGTTTCTGCGGCTCGGTCGGCCCCGAGGGGAACCGCTCGCTGAACCAGCTGGCCACCGCCGGGTGGAAGGTGCGGAGGATCGAGTCGGCGGGCAGGTCGTCGAGGCCGGCCAGCAGCGTCGCCGCCTCGAGCGGGGGCTGGATCGATCCGGCGACGCCGGCGAACCCGTCGGGCGCGGCCGAGCTGCGAGCGGGGGGCCCGGGTTGGGCCCGATCGGTCTGGGTCGGAAGGGCCACGTCGGTAGTCCACACTACGGGTGTGCCGCCGGCGGTGGCGCGGGCCGGGCCCGTGGTTGGCGTCCGGTCAGCCCTTCCGGTCAGCCCCCGGTTCCGCCGGGATCGCCGTCGAAGGGCGCGTCGCGTTCCTGCACGGCCCGCTTGAGCCCGACCTCGCCGGCGCGGGCGTTAAAGGCCCGGGCATCGGAGGATCGGTGGGCCACCGCGTCGTTCATCGCCGCGAAGCGCTGCAGTTGGGAGCGGCCCATGAGCTCGACCCCCTGGTTGACGACCCGTTTATTGGCCGTGAGCAGGTCCCGCCCGACCAGGGCGATGCGAGTGGCCAGAGCCACCGTGGTGCGGTCGAGATCGGCCTCGGGCACCGCACTTTGCACCAGCCCGATGGAGGCGGCTTCGGCGCCACTCACGGTGTCCCCGGTCAACAGCAGCCGCTTGGTCCACTGAGGGCCCAAGTGGTAGAGCCACATGTTGGTCGGGGGCACGCCCATCGAGCGGACCGGGGGGAACCCGATCCGGGCGTTGTCGGCGGCCACCACGATGTCGCAGTGCAGGGCCAGGTCAGTCCCTCCGGCCAAGCAGTTTCCGTGCACCTGGGCGATGACCGGAATAGCGCAGTCCCACAGCTGCGCCCATCCGGCGGCCAGCTGCAACATGGCGGCCACGTCGCCCTCGAGACCACCCGCCGGGTCGGCGTCGCCCGGCTCGATGTCCTCGAGCAGGATGCCGTAGCCCGAGGAGAACGAGGGGCCGGAGCCACGCACCACCACCACCCTGATGTCGGGATCGCCTTCGGCATCGGACACCGCGGCCAGCAGCTCGCGGACGCAGCGGGGCGTGAGCGGGTTGTGCTTCTCGCCCCGGTTGAGGGTCAGTCGGCACACCGACCCGATCCGTTCGACCAGGACGGTCGGCGTCCCGGTCGGATTCGTACCGGTCGGGTCCGTGCCCGTCGGATCGGTGTCGGTCACCGCCCGGTCTCCGCCGCGTCGCCGGCGATCTCCGCGCCGCTCTCGACACCGTTCGCCACTTCGAGCTGGCGGACCACGACCTTGCCCGCTGCGTTGCGGGGGAGCGAGCCGACGATGCGCGGGTGTCGGGGCACCTTGTAGTCGGCCAGGCGTTCGAGGAGGAAGGCGTGCAGCTCGGCGGCGGTGGTGGCGGAGCCTTCCTGCAGCACGACCCAGGCTCCCACATCCTCGCCGAGCACGTCGTGGGGGATGCCGGCTACGACCGCCTCCACCACCGAGGGGTGAGCGAAGAGGGCTTCTTCGACCTCGCCCGGCACCACGTTGTGTCCCCCGCGGATGATGATGTCCTTGGAGCGACCGGTGATCCACAGGAAACCGTCGTCGTCCAGGTACCCCAGGTCGCCGGTGTGAAGCCACCCGTCCCGCCACGTCTGCTCGGACGACGCCTGGTCTCTGTCGTAGTGGCGGTGGGAGCCTTCTCCACGCACGGTGATCTCGCCCACCTGGCCGGGGGCGACCGCACTGCTGCGGTCATCGACGATGCGGATCTCGATCCCTGCGAGCGGTCGTCCGGCCGAGCCCAGGTGGCGCTCCTTGTCACCCGAGGGCGAGCGGCTGACCGCTCCGAACTCGGTGAGGCCGTAGCCGACCAGGACATCGGCGGTCGGCAAGCGTTCCCCGAGCCGCGCCAACGTCGCCCTTGCCACCGGGGCCCCGCCGATGGTGAGCGCGGCCAGGCTGGAGAGGTCGGCTTCGGGGAAACGGGGGTGGGCCACGATGAGCTGGGCCATGGCCGGGACGATGAAGGCCACCACCGGTCGGCGCTCTGCCACCAGGGCCAGCCACCGGTCGGCGTCGAAGCGGGGCAGGTACCACCCGCTCAGTCCGCCGTTCATCGGCCCGTAGATGAGAAGAGCACCGCTGGTGGTCGAGAAGGGGGAGGCGGTCATGAAGCCGAGCCCGACCCATGCGGGCCGACGCCCGTCCGGCTGTCGGGGGCCGTGGCGGACGACCACCGCCTTGGGAGTGCCGGTGGTGCCCGAGGTGTACATGATGTCCATCGCCCCGTCGGGGTCGGGCGGCACCAGGAGCGCCGAGTCGTCGGGATCGAACAGGTCGGCGAAGTCGATCGACGGGCCACCGCCACCGACCGTGGCCACCAGGCGGAGACTGGACACACCGGCGGTCAGGTCGGTCCAGGCCAGGCCGCCCTCGGTGGCCGTGCTGGCCAGGACGGCGGCCGGCTCGGCATGGCTCAGGATGGCGCCGAGCTCCGGCCCGGCCAGCCGGGTGTTGACCGGAACCGCCACCGCCCCGGCCCGGTGCACGGCGGCATAGGCGATGAGCCACGGGAACGGTTGGTCCGGGCCGATGCCGATGACCACCCGGTCCCCCGGGCCGATCCCGTGCCCTTGGAGTCCGCGGGCCAGGCGGTTCGATGCCGCGTCCCAGGTACCGAAGGTCAGCTCGGCCCCGTCGGCCAGGTTGAGCCAGGCGATCGCCCCGGGGTTGGCCTCGGCCATGGCGCCGATGTCATCGGGGACGGGAACGGACGCGGGCACAGGGACAGGCACGGTCAGTACGGTTCACATCCTTCGAGGATGCGACGCGGGTTGACCACCATCATGGTGGTGATGTCGTCCTCACTGATTCCCACTTTCCGCATCTCGGGCAGGACGTCGTCGGGGATGTGGGTCCAACGCCACTCCTTCCACGCCGATGCCGCCGACGGGGGGAACCAGTCGACGTGGCACATGGCGTCGTGGGAGAGCACGATCCGGTCGGCGTAGCCCCGTTCGCAGAGCACCCTGACCGATTCGACGCGTTCGGCAACCGAGAAGGTGCCGATGCCGAAATGATCGAAACCCAGATAAGAGCCGTTGGCCAGGACGGCCTCGTGGTACGCGGTGTCGAGGGTTCCCCCCGAATGGCCGATGACCACCTGGCTGAGGTCGACTCCCTCCTCGTCGAGGATGCGCTGCTGTTCGAGGCCCCACGGTTGAGGAGGGGTCGGCGTGTGGGTGGTGATGGGCGTCCCCGTCTGGCGGTGGGCCTGGGCCACCGCCCGCAGCACCCTCTCCACTCCTGGGGTGATGCCGGCCTTGTCGGTGGCGCACTTCAGGATGCCGGCCCGCACCCCGGTCTCCCCGATGCCCTCGCGGATCTCGCGGACGAAGAGCTCGGTCATCGGTTCCGGGCCGCCGAAGATGGTCCCCGGCCCGCGGAAGTGGAAATACATCGGCACCTCGTTGTAGGTGTAGACGCCGGTGGCGGACACGATGTTGATCTGGGGAACCTGGTCGGCCACCGACACGATGCGCGGGATGAACCGACCGAGTCCGATCACGGTCAGGTCCACGATGGTGTCGATGCCGTGGTCCTTGAGCTCGGACAGCCGTTGCACGGCCGTGGCCCGGACCGCGTCCTCGTCCCATTCCGATGCTGTCTTCTCGATCTCCGGACTGAGCACGAAGACGTGCTCATGCATGAGTGTCGAACCGAGCTCGCTGGCCTCGATCGGCCCCCGCACCGTGTTGACCAGAGTCATGTTCCCCGCTCCTCCCGACACAGGATTCCCGTGCCGTCCCGTGGGCCACCGGATCGTATCGCCAACGGCCGACGACAGCGCCGGGGTCGTCCCTGTGTGCACCGACAGCTGCGGTCCACAATGATGCGGGCATGCGAGAACACCGCTACTCCTTCGAGATGCCCCACGCCGCGCCGAGGATCTGGGCTCTGTTCCAGGACTACGACCGCTGGACCGACTATGCGCCGATGGTGCGCCGGGTCGAGGTGCTCTATCCCGGCGACGAGAACCACAACGGACGGCTCCGTCGGGTGATCTTCAAGATGCCCCTGGGGCGGGAGGGCTCGGCCCTCGAGCTGGTGACCGACGTGGAGCCGGAGCGCGGCTACACCTACACGATGATCTCCGACACCCCGGGGAACGACCAGATCGGCCACGTACGGTTGGAGCCTTTGGGAGCCAACCGCACCCGCTTCCAGTTCGACGAGTCGTACAACCTCACCTCGTGGCCGTGGCGATGGTTCGAGGGGCCCATCTATCGGTTCATCAACAAGAACAACGAGGACAGCATGCGGCGCGCCTCGCAGTGGCTGACCGACCATCCCGAATACCGGACCGACCTGGTGGAGGCCTGACTCCAAAGCCGCGTCACACTTTGCCAAGGGCGGCAGCGCCTTCGGGCATCGGTCGCTCGTGCAGATCGGCGAAGAAGACCAGTCCGGCGGCGACCACCGCCCCACCGAGCACCACCGCGGCGATCCCGAACCGCCCGCTGAGCGGCCCGGCGAGGATGGCACCGAGTGGCACCGTTCCTCCGAAGGCCATCGCCCACAGGGCCATGACCCGGCCGCGCACCGAGTCATCCAGTCGCTGCTGGAGCACGGTGGCCAGAGACGTGACGGTGACGAAGTAGAACAGCCCGAGGAGGAAGGCGACCGGGTAGGCGGGTCCCGGGGCTCGGAGCAGGCCGAAGACCGCCAGGGTGAGGGCGTAGCCCCCAAGGCCGATCCGGATGATCCCTTCGAGCACCTGTCCGGCCAGGAAGGTCCCGATGGACAAGGCCCCGACCACCGCACCGGCCCCAAAGCTGGCGTACAACAGGCCGTAGGCGATGGAGTCGGCGCGCATGCCGAGGTCGTTGTGGGCCAGTACCGGCATGAGGATGGCGATGGGGAGGCAGAAGAAGGAGAAGAGGACCATGGTGGTGAGACAGCGACCGACGACTCGGTCCCGCCGAGCGATGGCGAACCCCTCGAGGAGGCGCCGCCACCCGGTCAGCGCCCCCCGTCGCACCGGGGCGATCCTGACAGTGAGCAGGACCCCGATGAGCACGAGGTAGGAGACGGAGTTCCCGACGAACACCCACGAAGCACCCACCTTGGCGTAGACGACGCCTCCGATGGCGGGCCCGATGACCCGCGACAGGTTCATGTTGGCCGAGTTGAGGGAGATCGCTCCGGCCAGGTCCTTGCGGTCCACCAGCGTGGGGATGAGGGCCGAGTACGTGGGCGCGTAGAACGCCTGACCGATGCCACTGGCCAGGACGACGACGAACAGGGCTCCGATCCGAGGATCGTGTATACGGGTCAACCAGGCGATCACCAGGGCCACCACGCTCTGCTCCGCGGTCACCACGATGAGCACGACACGGCGGTCGAACCGGTCGGCTGCCATGCCGCCGATGGGGGCCAGAAGGAAGAGCGGGCCCAACTGGGCCAGTGTCATCAGCCCGACATCGGTCGACGATCGGGTTTCCGTGAAGACGAAGGCAGCCAGGACGACCGTCTGCATCCAACTGCCGATGTTGGACACCAACGCCGCGGTGTAGATGCGACGGAAGAGCGGGTAGCCTAGCGCGGCCCGGGCTCCCCCGGCTTCGATCGTCCGATCGCCCTCGAGCAGCGCGTCCTCCACGTCGGCTGCATCGGAATCGAACGAGTCGTCGTCCGGCGTCGAGGGGGGTTGGGGCAAGGACTGCAATCTAGACGGGTGGTCCTGCGATCAGCGCTGGTCCTCGGGGCCGCACCGATCGGGCACCGCCCTTCACTGCTCCGCCGGCTCCGCCACGTCGATCAGGGACTGTGCGGTCAGGTTGAACATGGACTCGTCGTCGGACTGCCGCCACAGGTCGAGCAAGCCGACCGACAACGGGTCGCAGCCGTACCGCATCGGGCCATCGTCGTCGAAAATGGCGTCGACGATCGCCTTGGCGGCATCGGCGGGCGGCGAGACGAGCGGATCAGCGGACTCCCTCCGCAGTCGGGCGGCCCGGTTGGCCATGGGTCGATAACGACCGAAGCGGCTGGCGGCCTGGTCGCCGGTGCTCAGCTGGAACATGTCGGTGTCGACCGGCCCGGGAAGGATCTCCACCACCCGGATGCCTGACGGCGCCACTTCGACCCGCAGGCTCTCACCGAAGGCCGACACCGCGGCCTTGGTCGCACGGTAGGCCGAGTAGAAGGGAACGCTGGCCAGGATCGACGACGACGAGATGTTGCACACCACCGACGGCCGGTTCGACCGCAGCAGGGGGATGGCGGTCATGGTGGTGGCGACCACACCGACAACATTGGTCTCGAACAGGTGGCGCCAATCGTCCAGATTGCTGTGCTCGACCGGCAGGTAGTCGGTGTCGGCGCCGGCGTTGTTGACCAGGATCCGGAGGTCGTCCGGCAGGTCGTAGGTGTCGGGATCGGTGACGTCCATGCGCAGGACGGTGATCCGGCCGCCGGTGGAGTCGGGGAGATCGGCGCCATCTGCGGGGTTCCGCATGGTGGCGAAAGTCTCGAAGCCACGCTCGGCCAACTCGAGGGCCACCGCTCGACCGATCCCCCGACTGGCCCCGGTCACCAGGGCGCTCCCTCGGATGTCCACGAATTGTCTCCTCTGCGCAGGGCCGGATTGCCGGCCATCGGCATCGAGTCTGTCAAAGCCAAAGGGCGTGTGCCGATCGAAGCACGGTCGCGTCGCTTGCCGCGCGGCACCGGAGATTCGTCCATTCCTTTGAACGAACCCCTGTCACCCGACGTAGTACCGCTCAGTAGTTCGGAGAAGCACGATCAAACTCCCGCACTCACTGCACCCCCATACACACTCCCACCACGCACACAGAGAGGCCCACTCATGACATCCAGAACCCTCAAACCGGCGGCGTCGTCCGAAGGATTGCCGCGGCGATCAACTCCGAGACGGCGGTGGCTGGTCGGCGGCGCCCTCGTCGTGATCGGGCTGGCCGCCGCGGCCTGCGGCTCGAGCGCTGCCTCGTCGCTCACCTCGTCCCACAGCAGTGGGGCCAAGGCCACTTTGGTCACCGTGGGCAGCGCCACCAACGGCCACCTCGGAACCATCTTGGTCGACCAGTCGGGACGAACGCTCTACCGCTACACGCCGGACGGGGTCGGGAAGACCACCTGCACCGGCACCTGTGCCACCATCTGGCCTCCGCTGACCCTCCCGTCGGGGACCACCCACGTCACCGCGACCGGAGGGGTCACATCCTCTGAGCTCGGAACCATCGTCCGCCCCGGGGGCACCCTCCAGGTGACCTTCGCCGGGATGCCCCTGTATCTCTACTCCGGTGACAACGGGCCGGGTCAGGTCAACGGTCAGGGCGTGGCCGGGACCTGGTTTGTGGTGTCGCCCACGGCCAAGGCGGCCACGACCAAGGCGGCCACGACCAAGGCCGCCGCGCCGACGACTTCGACGGCACCGACTTCGGCCACCCCCACCACCGCACCGTCCTCCATGCCCGCGGTGACGGCACCGGCCACCGCCCACGCCGCGACATCGCCGCCGGCCACGGCCCCACCGGTCACCGCGACTCCGGCGACCGCACCTCCGTCGACCTCGCCCCCGGCGACATCGCCCCCGGCGACATCGCCCCCGGCGACGTCGCCACCGACCTCCTCGCCCTCCACCACGCAAGGCGGCGGCGGATATGGCTACTGACCGGTCCCCCGGTTCGGCTCCGCCGGTGATCGCCCGATGACCATGACCGCTGCGGCCTCGGCACCGGCCACTCGGGCATCGGCGCCGGCCACCCGGATCACATCGCCGAGCACCGAGAGCGAATCGGTGAGCACCGATGCCCCCCTGCCGCCCACCGAGGCCAGTATGCCGGCCACCGAGGCCCGGCCGCGGCAAAGGCGGCTCTACGGCCCCGCTTTCATCGTGGTCGGTCTCACCGTCTGGCTGGTCTGGATGGCGGTGAGCGCGCTCGGGCGCGATCACACACTGGGCTCAGCTCTCGGCGCCGGATGGGCGGCACTGGTGGCCCCGATGGTCCTGGCCCTGGTCGCCGCCGCGCTCGTGTGTGAGCGCATCTGGCCCGCCGAACCCCGGGAGGCGCTGGCCCGGGGCCACCTCCAGGACGGAGCCTTCTTCGTTCTCCACGTGCTCGCCGTGGTGCCGCTCATGACCCTTCTGGGAGTCGCCTTCGCCCAGTTGCTCGGGAGCCATGCCGGGTGGCTCGAGGCCCGGTGGGACCAGTCATGGCCCCGGTGGCTCCTGTTGGCCGTCACCCTTGTCCTGATGGATCTGACCAATTGGCTCGCTCATTGGGCCGACCACACGTTCATCCCGTTGTGGCGGATGCACGCGCTGCACCATTCGCAGCGGGAGGTGAGTGTGCTCACATCGTTCCGGGCCCATCCTCTCAGCCATCTGCCCGGCTTCTTCCTGGCCACCATCCCGGTGATCGCCGTGATGGGGGACCGCGGCATAGCTCCTTTTCTCATCACCCTCTACGTCTGCCTGGGCACGCTCCCCCATACCAACGTGCCCTGGAGCTTCGGGCCACTGGGCAAGGTCTTCGTCAGCCCGGCCTACCACCGGTTGCACCACGCCATCGATGGTGAGAACGGCTTGAACCTCGGCGTGGTTCTGACCGTGTGGGATGTTCTCGTCGGTCGGGCGCTGTTCCCGGTGGCCGGTGGGCCGGTGGTGCGCACCGGCCTGTCCGACCGTTCGGTGACCATCGAGCAGGACGTCGCCGGACGGTGGCGCCCGGATGTGATGATCACCCAATTGGCCGCGCCCTTCCGGGTGGTGCCGGCGGGCGAGTCGGCCGGCGCGGTGGGTTGAAGGGTGGGTTGAAGATGGAAGGACGCGTGGAAACCGAGGACACGACCAGCACCGAACCGCCAGGACGGCGCCTGTCCTCACCGCTGTATGCACCCTCCCTGGCTGCGGCGTGCGCAACCATGCTTCTGGTGACGGTCGGTGTGCACGAGATGGGAGTGGGGCGACCTCTGGTGGCCCTGGTGACCGGTGGTTGGTCCCACCTGCTGGGCCCGGTCATCCTCGGATTCGTGGGTCTGGTCCTGGTGCTCGAACGGGTTGCGCCCGCGGTCAGGCGACCGCTGCTGGCCCGGGGGCACGTGCAGGATCTGGCCTACCTGGTTCTCTACGCCGGGGTCGTCGTGCCCCTGGTCGTCGTCATCGACGTCGGGTTCTCCCAGACCATCCGACAGGCCGCCCCATGGCTGGTCGTTCCCCACCTGGCCGCCGTGCCCCGGGTCGTCGTGCTGGTCGCGGCGATCCTCCTGATGGATGCCTGCAATTGGCTGGCCCACTGGGCGAACCACCGGTGGGTGCCTCTCTGGCGATTCCACGCCGTGCACCACACCCAGGAGGAGTTGAGCATCCTGACCTCGTTCCGGGCCCACCCGCTGGTCCATGCCAGCTTCGTGATCTCGGTCATCCCGGTAGTGATGCTGTCGTCGACGGTCGTCGTGCCCGTCACCGTGATCACCGCCTACATCTGCCTGAGCTCTTTGCCCCACGCCAACCTGCGCTGGACGTTCGGTCCCCTCGGCAAAGTTGTCGTCAGCCCCGCTTACCACCGTCTCCATCACGCCGCCGTCGGCCGCATCGATGTCAACCTGGGCACGGTGTTCACCTTCTGGGATGTGGCCACCAAGCGGGCCGTGTTCCCGGTGTCGGGGGCCCGGCCCATCGCCACCGGACTGGATCGCCGGCCGATCCCCGTCGAGCAATCCGGTGCCTCGCCCGCACCTCTCCGCGTTCTCGGTGCCCAGTTGGCCGAGCCGTTCTTCGCCCCACCGAAAACAAAGGCGGCTTCGCCCTCGCGGTCCGGCCACGGTCCCGCCGCCACTACCCCCCGGTCGCCTGAGGGAGCACCGGCAGAGCTGATCGGAAGTTGGTCATGAGTGATGTTGCAACCGTCCACCACCTGTCGAGCACCGGGCATCTTCGTTCGGCGCTCCTCGCCCGGGGCCGGCACCCGGTCGACATCGTCCTCGCTGTCATCGCCGCCCTTTTGGTTGGCTCGTCGGGTGCGATCCACCTTTATCTGTGGGACGTCGCCTACCGACCGGTGGCCACGCTCGGACCCCTGTTCCTCATCCAGTTCATCTCCGCCGTCATCGTGGCGTTGGCGCTGATCGTCGTGCGGCGGGGGTTGGTCCTGGTCGCCGCGCTGGGTCTCATGGTGGGGACGATGATCGGTTTCGTCCTGGTCATCACCACCGGCTTGTTCGGATTCAAGCTGGGGATCATCACCGGTTGGGCCGATCTCTCGTTGGTGGCCGAAGGCTTGGCCTCGATTGTGTTGGTGACGGCCGGCGCCCTGCTGTGGCGCCAGACCTCCTGAGACCGGACCTCCTGAGGTCAGTCCAAGGGCAGGTACTGGGGCCCGGACCCGAGTGATGAGGCCAGATCGCCGGGATTGGAGAGGGCGCAGGTACGCAAGGACAGACACCCGCAGCCGATGCAACTGGTCAACCCGCCGCGCAGGGCCTCGAGGAGAGCGATGCGTTCATCGAGGCGCTCCCGCCATCCACGGGTGAGGCGCTGCCAGTCCTGACGGGTCGGTGCCTTGTCGACCGGCAAGCCGGCCAGGGCGGCGAGGATCTCGTCGAGACTCAACCCCACCCGCTGGGCGATGCGGATGAAGGCGATGCGTCGCAGCACGTCGCGCCGGAAGCGCCTCTGCCCACCCGACGACCGCACGGCGTGGATGAGGCCCTGCCGTTCGTAGAAGCGGATGGCCGACGCCGCCATCCCGCTGCGCGTCGCCACCTCACCGATCGAGATCAGCTCGTCCACCTTCACCTCCACCTTGCACCGTCACCTCCCGACCTCCCGGCCTCGACGGCCGACGGCGATTGGCGGATTTCGGCACCCCAATCGCTTGACTTAAACATTACTTTAACCTTTACCCTGGCGTGAGGTGCCGAGATCGGCGCCGGAAGCGGAGGAGTTTCATGCCGGTCGCCATCGTCACAGGAGCATCACGAGGGTTCGGTCGGGCTCTGGCCACCGACCTGGCCAAAGACGGGTGGAGCCTGGTCATCGACGGCCGCCGCCCCGAGTTGCTCGGTCCGGCCGCCGAACTGCTGAGCGGTCTGGGCCACCCCGTCCGCCCCATCGTCGGGGACGTGACCGATCCCGGTCACCGGGCCGACCTGGTGGCGTCGGCCGCCGAGCTGGGGGGATTGGACCTCCTGGTCAACAACGCCAGCACCCTCGGGCCCAGCCCCTTGCCCAACCTCGATCACTATCCCCTCGACGCCCTGAGGCAGGTCTACGAGGTGAACGTGTTCGCTCCGGTGGCCCTCATCCAGCTGGGCCTTCCCCTGGTGCGGCGCTCGCAGGGGGCCATCGTGTCGGTCTCCTCGGACGCCGCCGTCGAGGGTTACCAGGGCTGGGGCGGCTACGGATCGTCCAAGGCCGCGCTCGACCAGGTCAACCGGGTGCTGGCCGCCGAAGAGCCGACGTTGCCCATCTACCAGTTCGATCCCGGGGACATGCGCACCGACATGCACCAGGCCGCGTTCCCCGGCGAGGACATCTCGGACCGGCCCGAGCCGGAGTCGGCGGTGCCCCCTCTGCGTCGTCTTCTCGCATCGGGTGCCCCCAGTGGTCGCTACACCGCGGGCCAGTGGAGCGAGTCGTGACCACGGTCACCGAGCCCTCGGGCCGACTCACCTATGAGCTTCCGTCCTCCCTCGAGGCCTCCGAGCCACCCGAGGCCCGGGGCCTCACCCGCGACGCCGTCCGGATGCTGGTGACGACCCGCGGGGACCGCTCGCTCGTCTCCAGCACCTTCTCCTCCTTGCCCCGTTTCCTCGAGCCGGGCGATGCGCTGGTGGTGAACACCTCGGGCACCATCCCGGCGGCCATCGACGCGGTGGCCCCCGACGGATCGCCACTGGTGGTCCACCTCTCCACTCGGCTGGAGGGCACCCGGTGGGTCGTCGAGCCCCGGCGGGTGGTGGGTCGGGCCACCGAACGATGGCAGGGACCGTTGCCGTCGCGCCGGTTGTCCCTTGCCGGTGGGGCCGCCCTCACCTTCGACACTCCCTACGGGGACGCCGGTCGGCTGTGGGTCGCCGACCTTCAGCTGGGGGAGCGGACCCTCCGGTGGCTGGCTGTCCATGGGCGGGCGATCCGCTACAGCTACGTCGAGCGGCCGTGGCCGATGGAGATGTACCAGAACGTCTACGCCACCGAGCCCGGCAGCGCGGAAATGCCCAGTGCCGGTCGCCCCTTCACGCCCGAGGTGATCACCCGCCTGGTGGCCAAGGGGGTGGCCGTGGCCCCTCTGGTCCTCCACACCGGCGTGGCCTCGCTGGGGGCCGACGAGCTCCCCTACCCGGAGCGGGTGCGGGTGCCCGAGGCCACCGCCGACATCGTCAACGCCGCCCACCGTCGCGGTCAGCGGGTGATCGCGGTGGGGACAACCGTGGTCCGCTCCCTCGAGACCGCGGTGGGCCCCGACGGGTCGGTCCACCCCTACGACGGCTGGACCGATCTGGTCGTCACTCCCGAGCGCGGGGTCCGGGTCACCGACGGTCTGCTCACCGGATGGCACGAGCCCGCCTCGTCGCATCTGCTGATGCTCGAAGCCCTGGCCGGACTCGACGTGCTGACCGACTCCTACCGGACGGCGCTGGCCGAGGGCTATCGCTGGCACGAGTTTGGTGACGTGCACCTGATCCTGCCCTGATTGACCACAGCGAGGCGGGAACCGTACGATGCTGCCGACCGGCCCACGCAATCGCTGCCAGGGGAGGCCTGGAGGTGCGGAAGTGTCCCAGACTCTTCATCGGTGGTGAGTGGGCCGAGCCCTCGTCGGGTGCGGTGATCGCGGTCACCGAGGCCCACTCCGAAGAGGTGATCGGGGAAGTACCGAGCGCCGGCGAGCCCGATGTCGATGCTGCGGTGCACGCGGCCCGGCGCACCTTCGACGAGTCGGACTGGTCTCGACTGCCGGTCACCGACCGGATCGCCCCGGTCCGTCGCCTGGTCGAGGAATTCGGCCGGCGGGCCGAGGAGATGGCCCGGACCATCAGCTCGGAGAACGGCGCCCCCATCGGCTTCTCCCGGCTGGGTCAGGTGGGCGCCCCGATCGACATCATGGAATCGATGATCGACCTGGCCGGGGCGACCGGGTGGGAGGAGCGCCGAAAGGGGCGCTATGTCGACTTCGTCCTCCGCCGGGAGCCGGTCGGGGTGGTGGGTGCCATCGTCGCCTGGAATGTCCCCCAGGTCCTCATCGCCACCAAGCTCACTCCCGCCTTGCTGGCCGGTTGCACGGTGGTGGTGAAGGCGGCTCCCGAAGCCTCCCTCGACGCCATGCTGCTGGCCGAGATCGTCGATGCTGCCCACCTGCCCAAAGGAACGGTCTCCATCCTCACCGGAGGGGTGGAAACCGGTCGGGCGCTGGTCGACCATCCCGGTGTGGACAAGATCGCCTTCACCGGTTCGACCGCCGCCGGGCGCGACATCGCCGCCCGCTGCGGGCGCGACCTCCGCAGGGTCAGCCTCGAGCTGGGCGGCAAATCGGCCGCCGTCATCCTGGACGACGCCGATCTCGAGTCCACCGTCAAGGGCCTGCGCTACACCTCCTTCGTCAACAACGGGCAGGCCTGTGCCGCGCAGACCCGCATCCTCGCCCCCCGGGCCCGCTACGCCGCGGTTGTCGAAGCCGTGGCCTCGCTGGCCGACTCGCTCACCGTCGGCAATCCGCTCGAGGCCACCACCAAGCTGGGCCCGATGGTGTCCCGCCGTCAGCGTGACCGGGTGCGCTCTTACATCGGGACCGGCACCGACGAAGGGGCCCGACTGGTCACCGGAGGGGCCGATCCGCCCGAGGGCCTGTCCACCGGATGGTTCGTCCGCCCCACCGTGTTCGCCGACGTCGACAACCGGATGCAGATCGCCCAAGAGGAGATCTTCGGTCCAGTGCTGTGCGTCATCCCCTACGACGACGTCGACCACGCCGTGCGTCTGGCCAACGCCTCGCGCTTCGGGCTGGCCGGATCGGTGTGGACCTCCGACCCCGAACGCGGCCTCGCCGTCGCCCGTTCGGTGCGGGCCGGCACCTTCGGCATCAACGGGTATGCGCCGGACACCCTGGCCCCCTTCGGTGGCTACAAGGAGTCGGGGATCGGGCGCGAGTGGGGCGCCGCCGGCCTCGAGGAGTATGTCGAGATCAAGGCGATCAACGGGATCGCGGGGTGACCGCAGCAGCGATGTCCCGAGACGAGTCGATCGACCTGGAGTTCAGTCTCACCATCCCGGGGTTCTTTCTCTCGCCCGACTATTTCGACGTCCTCGCCGCGCTCCGTGACCGCCATCCCGTCCATCGCACCGGCGACGGGCTGTGGGCCATCAGCCGTTACGAGGACATCCGGGCCATCAGCCGCGATCCCGATCGGTTCGTGTCCGGGCGAGGTGTCCTGATCAACGATCCCCTGCGCGATCCGGCCGGGAGCGGGCAGAACACCTGGTCGATCCTCCACCTCGACCCGCCCCTGCACGCCGTCTATCGCTCCCTGGTCAACCGCCAGTTCACGCCCCGGGCGGTGTCGGTGCTGGCCGACCGGATCCGTTCGGCGGTGACCGAGGTGCTCGATGCGCTGCCCACCGACGGGGTGGTGGACTTCGTCGACGAAGTGGCCGCGCCGATCCCGATCGCGGTGATCGCCGAGATGTTCGGTGTGGCCGACGCCGATCGCCTCCTGTTCCGGCGGTGGTCCGACGCCGTCATCGAGAGCACCGACCGCACCACCGAGGAACAGGCTGACGAGCTCGGCCAGATGGCCTCGTTCCTGGTCGCCCACATCGACTCGCCGGCGACCCGGTCCAACGATCTCCTCGGTCTGCTCAAGTCGTCGTCTCTCGACGGTCGGCCTCTGTCCCGGGCCGAGATCATGGGGTTCTGCATGACACTGCTGGTCGCCGGTAACGAGACCACCCGGACCTTGATCACCGGTGGTGCCGAGGCCCTCGCCCACAGTCCCGATCAACGCGCCGCGTTGGTCGCCGACCCGTCGCTCATCGGCGGGGCCGTCGAGGAGCTCCTCCGTTGGGTGACCCCCATTCAGGCCTTCGGCCGCACCGCGGTGGTCGACGTCGAAATCGCCGGCGTCGAGGTGGCCGCGGGCGAGTTCGTCGTCCTGCTGTACGCCTCGGCCAATCGGGACGAGGCCGTCTTCGGTCCGTCCGCCGACACCCTCCTCGTCACTCGTCCGACCCTGCCCACCCATCTCGCCTTCGGCTTCGGGGAGCACGTCTGTCTCGGGGCCAGCCTGGCCCGGCTCGAGTCCCGGATCTTCTTCGAGGAGTTCCTCGCCCGATTCCCCAACTATGCGCTCGTCGAACCCCCGACCCGGACCCGCTCCACCCTGGTGCGGGGCGCCCGGATCATGCCGGTCCAGCTGGCGGCTTGACGGCAATGGCGCCGAGAGGACCGGGGCGCGGTCGGCCGTTGCTTCCTGCCCTTTGCCCTCCGCGCCGCCTTCCCCTGCGCTCCGCCCCTCCCTCCGGATGCAACCCGCCGGCGACCTCCCTTGGTCTCCCCCTCCCTTGTTAATTGATTTCGGTAAATTCGCTGTTTTATCGACGTCGGTCGATAATTAATTCCTGACCCAAGTGCTGATCTATCGACACAATTCGATAATTCGGGCAATTTCGCGAATTGAACATGGCCGAGGGCCACAGCCCACACCCGGCGCCATGTCGACTGGCGCTTGCGACTATCCCTTGCTTCGGTGACCGACCCGTCACGGGGATGCCGTGAAGGCGAGGAGATCGCGCCGCCCGTTGGCCACGAACTCGGCGTCGAGCCGGTCCACATCGGACCGGGTCATCAGCGCGTAGTCGAGGCTCCGGCCGTGCCGGATCCAGACCGGGTCTGAGGTGTTCCAGGCCTCGTTGCGCAGGGGTCTCTTGTCGATCTTGTCGGTGACGGTCACCGGCAGGGCGGCGACGATCCTGACGTAGCGCGGAGCCCACTTGGTACCCAGGTCCGCCTGTTCGGATAGAAACGAGGAGAAGGCGGCCGGGTCGAACCAGGTGTGGGGCTCGATCTCCAGAGCAGCCATGACCTGGTCACCGGTGCGGCTGTCGGGGACGGCGAAGACAGCCACGCCGCGTACACCGGAGAAGCGGCCGAGGATCCTCTCGACCGGCGCGGCGGCGAAATTCTCGCTGTCCACCCGGAGCCAGTCGCCACTACGGCCGGCGAAGTAGAAGATCCCCTCATCGTCTCGGTAGCCGAGGTCACCCGACCAGAACCAGCCGTTGCGGCTGCGCTCGGCCTCCGCCTCGGGATTGTTGTAGTAGCCCTCGAAGGCCGACAGAGCGGTCCGTCCCACCAGCTCGCCGATGGCCTCTCCCGCATTGGTCAAATGGCCGTCGGTATCGAAGACGGCGCGGGGGCACTCCTCGCCGGTCGCCGGGTCCACGACGGCGACATCGTCTCCTTCGCGGAGCCGGCCCAGGGCACCCGGTCGGCCGTCGCCCACCGGCAGGAGCACGATGGCGCCCTCACTCGAGCCGTACCCCTCGAACAGCGGGACGCCGAACCGGCGGGTGAACTCCGCCTTGTCGGGCGCGGACGTCTCCGGTCCGAGCACGAAGCGGAGCTGATGGTCTCTGTCGTGCTCGGACGGGGGCGTGGCCACGATGTGGGAGATGGCCCGTCCCACCGTGTTGAAGTAGGTGGCGCCCAGATCGCGGACGTCCTCGAGGAAGCCGGAGGCCGAGAAACGACGGCGAAGGGCGAGGGTGGCACCGCTGCCCAGAGCCGGAAAGACCGCCGCCGAGAGGGCATTGCCGTGGAAGAGAGGCATGGCCGAGTAGATGACGTCCTCGTGGGAGAAGCCCATGCCGCTGGCGGCCCGGGCGGCACGCCCCTGGGTCATCCGGACCGCCTTGGGTCCACCCGTCGACCCGGAGGTGAAGATGAGGAGATAGAGGTCCTCGGGGGTCGGCGCCGGTCCCGCCGCGGCAGGCGGGGTCGCGCCCTGTCCGTCCAGCCGGCGTTGATAGTCGGCGCCGTCGACGGTCAGCACCCGGCCGGGATCGATGCCCAGATCGAGACCATCGAGGAGCCCCCGCTGCGTCGAGTCGGTGATCACCAACTGGCACTCCACCTTGGTGATGTCCGCGGCCAACTCGGCGCCGCGCCGGGTGGGGTTGATGCCAACGATAACGGCTCCGACCAGGGCCGCACCGGCCAACAGGAAGATGTATTCCGGGGTGTTCTCGAGGAGCACGCCCACGTGGAAGGGTCCGTCCTGACGGAGATCGCTCAGCAGAGCCCCGCGTCGCTCCGACTCGACCACCACCTGCCGCCACGACCACTCGCCACCCTCGAAGAGCAGTCCCTGGTGATCGTCGTCGGCCCGTCGGCGCACGACTTCGGCGGCGGTGGTGATGGGGGAGGGGGTCACGTGAGGCGCGCCCGGAGAAGGTCCAAGAGCAGATTGTCGTCGATGGGCAAGAGGAGTGGCTCACCCGCCGCCCGGCGGAGGTAGCTGATCCGGGTCATGACTGCTGTGCTCCGGACCATGGCCAGGGTCTCGTACCACTCGAGATCTTGGACGGCACGACCACCGAACTCCTCGAACAGGGCGATCGTCCCCGTCCTGTCGGGGAATCCGGGAAGTCGTTCGCCGAAGACGTGCTGAGTGGTGAGATCGAGGCTGGTGAACCAGGCGACGTCGTGTTCGGGCGCACCGATCGAGGTCATGTCCCAGTCGAGCACGGCTCGGGGGCCGAGGTTGTCGCCGAACACAACGTTCTCGAAGCGGACGTCTCCCCACAAGAGTGCCGACGGTGGCTCACTGTCCGGTTGGTGGCGCCGGCACCAGGCCAAGGCCTCGACCAGGGTGGGCACGGGGCTGCCGTCGCTCGACCACATCAGATAGTCGTTCCAGAAGGCGAGCTCGTCGCCGTTGGCTCGCCGGGGAACGGATGGTGCAGCGGCGATGTCGGCCGCGTGGACGGCGCACACGGTGGCGACGAGGTTGCGATAGATCCGGCCGCGCTGGTCGGCATTGTGGGCGGACAGCCAGTCGTCGCGATGAGCGAGGGGACCGATGATGTGGCCGTCGATCTTGGGCATGACCATGAAAGGGGCACCGATCCATCGGGTGTCGGTCTCCACCACCGGGTCGGCTACCGGCACGCCGACGGCGGCTGCGGCCGTCTG
Source organism: uncultured Acidimicrobiaceae bacterium (assembly GCA_963704615.1). GTDB lineage: Bacteria > Actinomycetota > Acidimicrobiia > Acidimicrobiales > RAAP-2 > Bog-756. The sequence continues at coordinate 576,071 of OY969923.1, forward strand.
GGCCTGCCACTGTGACTCCAGGTCGTAGTGGGGGAAGACCCCCGCCCCGGCCGGCGCCATGCGGACGACCAACGAGGTAGCGTGCCGCGCCCCGGTGGTCGACCAGGAGGCATCGACGATGATGGTCTCGCTCGAATAGCCGGCCGACGGGCGGCGAAGCCCGGACACGGTGAGGTCGCTGGCCCCCAGTCGACGGGTGAGCCACCGGGCGAAGTCCGTCGTCAATGCTGAATCGTCGATGTCGGTGGTGGGTGTCATCGACCTCTGGACCGCTCCTCTCCGGTGCTCGGAAGGCTCAAGGATCGCATAGGGGCACGGCCGGCGGCCGCGCCCACCCCGGTCCGACGCCCACGCCCACGCCAGGCAGAGGGATCGATACCGGCCCAGGCTGTCCGCCCGGATCAGATGCCCAGATCAGAAGGGGTCCCTCGATCCCGTGCAGGGACGAGCCGGGGACCGGATCGGGGTGGTCAACCGGCCCGTCGCCCTCAAGGGAGGGCCCGGTGATGTCGATGGGTACGGATGCCCACTGTGCATCCCAGTCGTTCCATCCAGGCGTGTCTGCTCGCCGGGGTCCTCGCCGCCGCCATCCTGGTCGTGGTGGGGACGGCCGAGCCGACGGCCAAGGCCGCCACGCCGTCGGGATGGAACATCGTGACCGCGGCCACCACCGGCCCACAGCAGAGCAACCTGCTCTTCGGCACCACCTGCACCAGCTCGTGGAATTGCTGGGCCGTCGGCGTCGCCGACGAAAACTTCGGCAACAACTTTCCGCCCTACGCGCTGATCGAGCACTGGGATGGTTCGTCGTGGACGGTCAGCTCCGCGGTGAATCCCCCGGGCATGGCCTTGTCGGCTCTCTGGGGTGTGACCTGTGTCACCACGTCGGACTGCTGGGCCGTCGGTACCCAGCAAGTGAACAAGACTCCCGCCCCGGTGACTCTGGCCGAGCACTGGAACGGCGTCAGCTGGTCGGTGGTGGCGACGCCGCCGACCAACGGCTACCTGTTCTCGGTGACCTGCACTTCGGCCTCGGACTGCTGGGCCGCCGGTACTTCGGTGACCGACAACGGCAACACCGACCCCCTCCACGGCATCATGGACCAGTGGAACGGCACATCGTGGACGGCGGTGCCGACCCAGCCCTCGGGCCAGCCCGCTGACCAGTTCAACTCCGTCGCCTGTGTCTCGGCCTCGGACTGCTGGGCGGTGGGCTTCGCCGGACCGAACCCGCTCAACAACAATTTCTTGCCGAACATCATGCCCGAGACGATCGGCGCCAACGCCTTCATCGAGCACTGGAACGGCACATCGTGGACGGTCACCCCGGCTCCGACCGTGGCCGGGCCGCAGGGCACCTACCTCGACGGTGTGACCTGTGTGAGCGCCAACAGCTGCTGGGCGGTCGGGGCCAACATGGATTCCAACGGCGATCCCTCGTCCACGCTGGTCGACAGCTGGAACGGCACGACCTGGTCGACCGTGCCCAGCCCGCCGTCCGCCTCGGGCAGCCTCCTGACCGATGTCACCTGCCTCGATACCTCGCAGTGCTGGGCCTCGGGGATGCTTCTTCAGGGAGATGGAGGCGGGAACAACGCGTCACCCAACTCCATGATCGCCTCGTGGAACGGTTCGGCGTGGTCGGTCGACCCCAGCCCCAGTGTGGCCGCCTTCGGCTACCTCAACAGTGTGGGCTGTGCCAGTAGCGGTTGCTTTAGCGTGGGCTTCGCCGTCATCAACGGCAACAACAACAGCGTCGACATTCAGGGTCTCGTCGAGCAGTTGGTGCTGCCACCAGCCCAGAGTCAAGGCTTCGACGCGGTGGGGTCCGACGGGGGAGTGTTCAGCTTCGGGAACATGCCCTTCCTCGGCTCGATGGGCGGGACCCACCTCAACGCCCCCATGGTGGGCGTGGCCGCGACCCCCGACGGTGGTGGCTACTGGCTGGTGGCCGCCGACGGCGGAGTGTTCACCTTCGGCGATGCCCACTACTTCGGCTCCATGGGTGGGACCCACCTCAACGCCCCCATCGTGGGCATGGCCGCGACCCCCGACGGTGGTGGCTACTGGCTGGTGGCCGCCGACGGGGGGGTGTTCACCTTCGGTGACGCCACCTTCGACGGATCGCTGGGTGGGACCCACTTGAACGCCCCCATCGTGGGCATGGCCTCGAGCCCCGACGGTGGTGGCTACTGGCTGGTGGCCTCCGACGGCGGCGTGTTCGGGCTGGGCGACGCCACCTTCAACGGCTCCTTGGGAGGGATCCACCTCAACGCCCCCATCGTGGGCCTGGCCGCAACCCCCGACGGTGGTGGCTACTGGCTGGTGGCCGCCGACGGCGGCGTGTTCACCTTCGGCGACGCCGGCTATGACGGCTCGGTGCCCGGTCAGGGCATCACCCACCCGGCTCCGATCACCGGGATCGCGGCCACGCCCGATGGCGGGGGTTACTGGGTGGTGGGTAGCGATGGCGCTGTCTACGCCTACGGCGACGCCGTCTTCATGGGATCGCTGGTCGGTTTCGGTCTCGCCGCTCCCATCACCGGGGTGAGCGCTCGGGCCTGAGGGCTGAGCCACCCGAGACCAAGGGTCGTCGACCCGAGGGCGAACATCACAGCAACCGCGACCCTCAATCGGTGCAGGTGGTTCCCGGTGCCGGCAGCGTCCCGTCGACCAGGTAGGACTGGATGTAGGACCGCACACAGGCGCTGTAGAAGGTGGCCACATGGCTCTGGCCCAGCCAAGTGAGCAACACCCCTCCACTGAGCTGCTGGGCCAGGTCCTCGGCCCAGGCATACGGGGTGACCGGATCCCCGGTGGTCCCCACCACCAGGATCGGTGGTGCCCCAGGATCCGACGCCGGTGCCGGTGTGCGGGAGGCGGGTACCGGCCAGGTGGCACAGCCGAGAAGGGCCCAGGCCAGCAGGGGCCCGAACACAGGTGCCGACCGCCCGAGCTGGGCGGCCAGGGCCGGGTAGCTCGCTGGATTGCGATCCACCGGATGGTCGAGGCAGTCGATGGCCTGTTCGGCGTCGGCCCCGTTGCTCGACCCGCCCGTCTCGTAACGGCCGCTCATCGAGGTCGCAGCCGAGCCGTCGCCCGCCTCGGCGTCGGCCAGGGCGCCGGCCAGGGACGCCCACGACGACGGGGATTCGAGCCCGGCCAGCAGGGTGTCGTACAACGCGCCGGGTCCGGCCGATCCGCTTGCCGAGGTCGACAGAGGCTGGGTCCGGCTGCGTTGGATGAGGGCAAGGAGGGCAGTCGTCGGGTCGCCGGCTGGACGCCAGGGACAGCTCGGGTCATCGGTGCACCAGGTGAAGAACGACTGCAGCGCCGATTCATAGCTGTCGGCTTGCCCGGTGGCGTACTGGACCATGGTCAGGCCCGGATCGATGGCGCCGTCGAGCACCATGGCCCGCACCTTGGTCGGGAAGAGCTCGGCGTAGGTGGCCCCGAGCAGCGTCCCGTAGGAGTGACCGACGAAGGTCAGCTGGGCGTCACCGAGGGCGGCGCGGATCCGGTCGAGGTCGCGGGCCGTGTCCACTGTTCCCACGTAGGGCAGGATGGTGCCGCTGTGACTCTCGCACTGCGCGGCGAACTCCTCGTCGTTGCGCAACAGGGCCTCTTGAGCGGCCGCCGTGGTGGGCACCGGATCGATCAGTTGCCCTGACCCGGCTGACCCGCCGGACCCACCGGACCCTGCCGTTCCTCCGGAAGCGGCCGCACTGGTACAGGTCACCGGACTGCTCCGGCCCACGCCCCGCGGGTCGAAAGAGACGATGTCGAAGCGGTCGAGAAGCTCGGGGGTGAGGACCGACAGCTCGTTGGGAAGGTCGTCAATGCCCGAGGCTCCCGGTCCGCCCGGGTTGATGACCAGAGATCCGATGCGTTCGGCCGGCGCCTCGGCCGGATGGCGGGCCACGGCGATCTGCAGGGTGGCACCATCGGGATGGTTGTAGTCGAGGGGCACCGTTACCGAGCCGCACTGCAGGTCCCCGCAGGGGGTCCACTGCACAGGGGTGACCGGAAGTGGGGGCTCCGTGGTGGTGGTCGTCGACGTCGTCGGGCTCCGAGGGACGGCCGGTTTCGGGACCGCACCGACTCCCTGGGCCGCAGTGGGGGAGGCGTTGGTGCACCCGGCGAGGAGGAGAGCCGCCATCACCGCTGCGGCCATCGCGCCGCCTGGCCTCGGCCCCCACCCCACCGATCCGATTCAGCGCTCCATGACGCCGCGGATGGCGTCGGCGATGGCGGTGGCCGAAGGCATGACCGCGGCCTCGAGAGTCGGGGCGGATCCGATCGGGGCGAAGGCGGCGCCGACCCGGCGCACCGGCGCATCCAGCTGACCGAAGAGCTCCTCGTTGATCACGCCGGCCACCTCGGCGCCGAATCCGGCAAAGCGGGTGGCGTGATGGGCGACAACGGCCCGACGGGTGCGGGCCACCGATCCCAACACCGCGTCGACATCGAGCGGGACCAGGCTCCTCAGGTCGAGCACCTCCACCTGGATACCCTCGTCCTCGAGCTGAGCCGCCGCGGTCATGGCATCACGAACCGTCCGACCGTAGGTCACGACCGTCACGTCACCGCCGCTCCTTCTCACGTCGGCTGTCCCGAGGGGGACCCGGAAGTCCCCGTCGGGCACCGGCCCTGTCGTCCCGTAGAGGGCCACGTTCTCCACCATGACGCAGGGATCGTCGTCGAAGATGCACGACGTCAGCAGCCCCTTGGCGTCGGCCGGTGAACTGGGAACCACCACCTTCAGTCCGGGTATGTGAGCCAGCCAGGCCTCGAGGGTCTGGGAGTGGGTGGCGCCCGAACCGATGCCTCCGAACACCGCGGTCCGGACGGTGAGTGGGACCGAGAGCCGCCCGCCTGACATGTAGCGCGCTTTGGCCGCGTGATTGACCAGCTGATCGAGGGCGATACTGATGAAGTCCATGATCATGACCTCGGCCACCGGGCGCATGCCGGCCACGGCCGCTCCGACCGCGGCGCCCACGATGGCCGCCTCGGAGATGGGCGTATCCCTGACCCGATCGGTTCCGTAGGCGTCGGACAACCCCTTGGTGACCTGCGAGATTCCGCCGGCCGGGTCGGCCAGGTCCTCGCCGATGAGGAACACGGTGGGGTCAGCGGCCAGGGCTTCTCCCAGCGCCAAGTTGAGGGCCTCCCGCATGCTCCGTTTCGTGGTCGCCACCTCTGCGTCGGCCGTACCTCCCTCGGTCGTCACCGGCCACCTTCGCCTGCGTAGACGTCGACGAAGGCCTCGGTGGGCTCGGGCAGCTCGGCCTCGACGGCGGCGGTGAAGGCCAGGTCCACCGCGGTCGCCGCCTCCTGCTCGATGGCCCGGGCCGCCGCCTCGTCCAGCGGGCCCTCGTCGATCAGTCGGGTCCGGTAGCGGGCCACCGGCTCGGCCTGGCGCGCCGCCTCCAACTCCCCTTCCGGTATGTAGCGCATGGGATCGCCGAAGTAGTGGCCCCAGAGCCGAAAGGTCATGCACTCGAGGAGGGTGGGGCCCTCGCCACTGCTGGCCCGGTGGACAGCGGCGCCGAGGGCGGCGTGGACCGCGTCGGGATCGTTCCCGTCAACCCGCTCCCCGGGGATCCCGTAGCCGGCCGCCCGATCGGCCACGTGAGCCACCGGCTGGGCCTCCACCGTGGGTGTCATCTCGGCGTAGCGATTGTTCTGGCAGACGAACACGACGGGGAGACCCCACAGCGCGGCCAGGTTGACCGCCTCGTGGAAGGAACCGGTCCCGGTGGCTCCGTCCCCGAAGCTGGCCACGGTCACCTGACCCGTGCCCCGCATCTGGGCGGCCAGGCCGACGCCGACGGCGATCGGTAGCCCTGATCCGACGATGCCGGTCGACAGCACCAGGCCCGACGGGGGGTGGGCAATGTGCATGGAACCGCCCTTGCCCCCATTGACCCCGGTGCGACGGGTGAGGATCTCGGCGACCAGGGGCCCGAGAGGCACCCCCTTGGCGATCTGGTCGTGCAGCCCGCGATAGGTGGTGACCAACTGGTCGTCGGTGCGGAGCACCGTCCCCAGTGCCGCGGCGATCGCCTCCTGGCCGGTGGCCGGCCAGTAGGTGGTGGCGAACTCACCACCGCTCAGGCCCCTCCGGACTCGCTCGTCGCACGTCCGGATCAGCGCCATGAGCTCGTACATACGCCGCCTGATCGCCGGCGTCGGCGGACCGTGATCGCGCCCGCTCACGGTCCCTCCGCCCGGTCATCGACCCCGCCGCTCTCGGGTGCCCTGACGCCGTGTTTGGAGACCACGACGTCACCGGTGGTCCGCAGTCGGCAGGCCAGGCGCACCGTCCGGCCCCGGTGCGAGAACAGGGCCAACGTCTCCGCCTCGTCCTCGGTCGGAGGCTCGGTGTTCTCGTCCCCGGAGACGATCTCCACCTGGCAGGCCGTGCACTGGGCCTGCCCGAAGCAGGTGGTGGGCCAGTCGTAGCCCTGACGCCATGCCGCCTCGATCAGGCTCTCGCCTTGATTGACGGCGATGGCGTGTCCCTCGGGCTCGACCCTGACCGTTGCCATGACGAGACAGCTCACTTTGCCTCGACGCCGCCGGTGGCGAAGCTGCCAGCGTGGGAGCCGGCCAAATGTCCCCACACCAGAGCCATGCCGATGGATGTCCCCCCGCCGTAGTACGCCGGGCCGGCCGGGCTGGCGATCACGTTCCCGGCGCCGTAGAGACCGGGGATGGGACGGTCGTTCACGTGGAGGACCCGCCCGTGACCGTCGACCCGCGGTCCTCCCTTGGTGCCGACGGTGCCGATGTGAATCGGCAGGGCGTAGAACGGGCCGCGTTCGACAGAGCCGAGGTTCGGGTGCGGGGCCGACGGATCGCCGTGGAAGCGGTCATAGGCGCTGGCCCCACGACCGAAGTCGCGGTCGCGCCCGTCCCGCACCAGGCGATTCCATCGCTCGACCGTCGCCGTCAGGCCTTCGGGGTCGATGCCGACCTTGCCGGCCAGGCCCTCGAGGCTCCCATCCACCGCCAGCCAGGCGGGATCGGGATCGCCGGGCCGGGCTGTCGCCACCGGGTATCTCGAGCGGTACTGGCTGTCGAAGACAACCCAGCACGGGAGGTGTCGGGGTGCGTACTCGTTGGCGTCGAAGGAGAAGAACGCCTTGATCATGTCGTTGTAGTTGGCCGCCTCGTTGACGAAGCGCTGACCGAAGCGGTCGACGATGATCGAGTGGGGCGCAGTGCGTTCGACACCGACGAAACGGGCCAGCGGCCGACCCTCGTACTGGTCGCCGGGGACCGATGACGCCGGATACCACCACGTCTCGGTCATGTTGGCCAGATCGGCCCCGACGTCCATGGCCATCAGCAGCCCGTCGCCCTCGTTGGCGGGCGGGCTGTGGGGATGGCTCAAGGGCCCGGGCAGGAATCGGGTCCTCAGGTCGGCGTTCCACTCGTACCCACCGGTGGCCAGCACGACGGCGCTGGCGGCGATCTCCGTACGGCGGTCGCCGGTGTCGGCGACGATGCCGGTCACCTCGCCGTTGCGCATGGCGATCTCGCAGGCCCGGGTCTCCATCACCGGTTCGATCCCGCGGGAGAGACAGGCCTCGAGCAAGGCGCCGATCAACGACTGGCCGCAGCCAACCTGGTGTGCCGCCGTCCGCTTCTGAACCTCGGCCACGTCGAACCGTTCCGGGTAGTAGGTCGGGCGCCACTCGACCGTCGACTCCTGCAAGGTGATGGGGACCGTGAGCACCGGAGGGCGCCGAAGGTTGCCGGCCCACGGACCGAGACGATCGGTGTCGAACAGCTCGGGTTCGAGCATCCGTCCCGACGCCTTGGCCCCGTCCATTTCCGGGTGATAGTCCGGCCACGTCATGGGTTGGAGCCGCAGCGGCGTGCGCTTCTCGAGGTCGGCCACGATGCCGGGTCCCTCGTCGACATACCGCTCGAGCAGCTCGGCCGGCGTCCGTCCGGCCGTCAACCGGGTCATGTAGTCGAGCGCCTCCTGACGCGAGTCGGTCACCCCCAGAGCGGCCATGTGGTGGTTGCACGGCATCCAGATCCCGCCACCGGACACCGCGGTGGTGCCGCCGACCGACGACGTGCGTTCGATCAGGGTGACGCGGGCTCCCTGATCGTGTGCCGTGATGGCCGCGGCCAGGGCCGCGGCCCCCGAACCGACGACGACGACGTCGGTGGGGGCGGCTGAAGGCGAGGACAGCAGAGGAGCAGAAGAAGAGGGCGCGGTTTCTGTCATCCGACTACGAGGCGAGGTAGCGGTCGAGTTCGCGGTGCATGTTGACGATTCCTGCCTCGTAGGTGTGTGACAAGCGGGGACCGTCGAACCCCTGGCTGTGGACGCCCCGCTGCTGTCGCCCGATGTTGGAGAAGTCCTGGAGCGGAATCCGCGGCCAGTTGTCGGCGTCGTCCGGTGCGAACGGCCCCAGCTGGACCGGTCTTGTGACCTCATCTCCTTCCGCAGGAATGGTGAGCGACCACAGCTCGAAGAGGCACGACTCGGGATCGGCGCCGTGCGGCCGCACCCGGTAGACCAGCGCGTTTCCGTATTGGGGGAGCACGAAGTAGTTGGGGAATACGTAGAAGACACCACCCCACCGGGCCAGTGCGGCGGGGTCGGGTGGCGGCAACGGGATACCCGCGTCAGCGGCGTACTCGTAGATGGCCTTCACCAGCTCGGCACCGAAGGTGCTGCCCTCGGGGATCGGACGATGACGCATTCCCTCGATCACGTGCACGTCCCGGTCGAGGGTCATGGCCTCGAGCCCGCGGCTCAACAGATGGGTCGACTCGATGATGGCGTCGATCTCGCTCACCCCGACCTGCGCTCCCTTCTTCGCCTGGGCGTTGGGACGCAGCTGAAAGCTGGAATGGCCATGGTCGTGCACGGCGTAGACGAGGCTGTCGGGGTCGTACTGCTCGGGATGACCGAGGGTGAGTTGAGGATGGGTCTGCGGTACGTGGTAACCCTCCATGAACGCCTCCTGGGCCATTTTCCAGTTGGCCGGGAGCACCACCGCCTTCCACCAATCGACCCTCATGTCCCCCAACCCGAGGGGGTCGAGGAGGCTCGGCATCGGGTCGAGCGCCTCCAACAAGGGTGGAGCGTCGGGGTCCATGGTGATCCACGCGCAGGAGGCCCAGATATCGACGCGGGCCTCTCTGAGGCACACCTCGTCCGGGGCGAGGAGGTCCGGATCGAAGGCGTGGGCTCCGTAGACGAAGGAGTTCTCACCGCTGAGGTTCCATCGCCAGCCGTGGAACGGGCACACGATCTGACCCCCACGGAAGGACCCGGTCCCCTTGGCCAATTCGGTGGCGCGGTGCCGGCAGGCGTTGTGGAAGGCTTTCACCGTTGCCTCGTCGACCCGCACCAGCAGGATCGATTGATCCCCGATGGTGTACTCGACGAAGTCGCCGGGCGTCGGGATCTCCTCAAGCCGGCACGCCATCTGCCAGGTGCGTGGCCACAGGCGTTCGTCCTCGAGTGCGGCGAACGCGGGGTCGTAATACCGCTCCGCGGGCACGAAATCGGGGCGGTCCATGGCGTGGGGGACAGCTCTGATCCCGTTGGCCGACCCTCGTGCCGGGGTGGCCGATGGTTGAAGGTCCACCTCAGTCATTGCGGTCCTCGCTCACCGATCTCCCCCTTCGACGCCCATGTTAGGTCCGGTCCTCCCACTCCTGCCGACGGGGAGGAGCGACGACGCCGGCGCTGTCGATCAGGTGATCTCGGCGATGACCTCCCCGACCGGATAGGTCTCGCCCGCGGTTCCGATGTGGCGGAGCACGCCGGCCACCGGTGCTGACACTTCGTTTTCGACCTTGTCTGTCTCCAACACATACATCGGCTCGTCTTGGTTCACCGGGGCGCCGTCGTCGATCAGCCACTCGGCCAGTGTGCCCTCGGACATCTCCATGCCCAGTTTCGGGATGCGAATCTCGATCGTGCTCATCCTTCCGCGAGGGCCGCCAGGCCCGACAACCGCCCGAATACGTGCCCACCGAGGCACCTGTCGTTCGAACACTACAAGGCGTCCCTCTGTGGGCGAGCCCGGAATGCCCTTTCCGCCTTTGCTAGCTTCGCAATGCGCATCGCTCCGCAGTGGGGCGCGGCACGACAGACAGGCCTCGATCGACAGGAGCGCGCCATGGAGACCCGAAAGCTGGATACGGCGATCTACGAGAAGGACGGTCCGGTGGCCTGGATCACCTTCGACTACCAGGAGAAGGCCAACATCCAGTCGTCCGGTCTGGTCTTCGACGTGGATGAATGTCTCGACGACGCCGACCGCGACTACGACATCAAGGTCGTCGTCCTCAAGGCCAACGGGCCGGGCTTCAGTGCCGGCCACGTGGTGACGGGCAGCCCGGGGACAGAGATGCGCGAGATCGACGAGAGCACAGCCAGACTCGGCAGCCCCTGGAAAGGCCAGTGGGAGATCTACGGAGCACCGGTCATGAAGCTGTGGGACTTCCCGAAGGTGACCATCGCCCAGGTCCATGGCTACTGCCTCGGGGGCGGCACGGTGTGGGGTCTTCTCACCGACATGACCGTGGCTTCCGAGGATGCCTACTTCCAGTTCCCCGTGCTCCAGGGCATGGCCATGCCGTGCATGGAGACGGGCATCGAGCCCTGGTTGTTCATGAACTGGAAGCGGGCGTCGGAGTACATGTACACGGCCCAGGAGCTCGAGCGCGGCCGAGGCCAAGGACATCGGCCTCATCAACCGGGTGGTCCCTCGCGATCGTCTCGAGGACGAAGTCAACGAGCTCGCCTTCCATGTGGCGCAAGCGCCGTTGACGACCCTGATGGCGGCCAAGGCGAACATCAGGCGGGCTTGGGACCTGATGGGTCTGCGGAGCCATCTACAGCAGAGCAACGACCTCCTGACCGTGGCCACCTCGGCCAAGGACGTGCAGGAATACATCCGCGACGTCTTTCAGGCCGGCTTCCGGCCCCGCGACGCGTCGAAGCGCAACGCGGAGCGGGCGAAGGTTCTCGCCGCCGAGTCAAAGGCACGACGCCAAAGCGCATCGTGAATCTCACCCCGTCGACACGGGGCGCTAGTCGGTGTCTCAGCCCGCTGTCCGGGACCGTTCCCACGAGCGGAACCCTCAATCAGGCACGCGAGGGCGAGTAGAATCCGGGAAGGGATTCACAGCAGGGGGGATGTACACGAATGTCGGATCGTTGGTGAAGACGTGAGTGAGGATGAGCCGGTCACCCGAGTAGGGCTTGTTCTCGGGGCTGGTGGCGTCGTCGGTCAGGCCTACCACGCCGGGGTGCTGGCCGCGCTCGAATCGGAGACCGGGTGGGACCCGAGGTCGGCGGACATCGTGGTGGGCTCGTCGGCCGGTTCCATCACCGGCACCCTCTTGCGTCTGGGCGTGGCGGCGTCGGATCTCTCGGCTCTGGCCTCCCGTTCACCCCTGTCCCACGCAGGTGCTGCGGTGGTCGACCGGATCCTCCCCGATCCGTCGGACCTGCCGTCGCCCCCACCCCGATCGTGGCTCCGACCGTGGCGCCCCCCTTCGGCCGCCTTGTTACTGCGGATCGCCTCCCGTCCGTGGAGCTTCCGGCCGGGAGTCGCAGCCATGACCATGCTCCCCGCGGGCAGGATCGATCTCACCGAGCGGGCCCGGCCCTTGCACGAGATGGTCGGTGATCACTGGCCCGAGGGTCTGTGGATCTGTGCCGCACGCCGCACCGACGGAGCCCGTGTGGTCTTCGGGCGTCCCGGGTCACCTCGCGCCCCTCTGGCCGCGGCGGTGTTGGCCTCCTGCGCCATACCGGCGTACTTCGCACCGGTGACGATCCGTGGTGTCGAGTACTTCGATGGGGGGGTCCACTCGTCCACCAACGCCGACGTGTTGCGTGCGCACAACCTGGACGTGGTGGTGGTTGTTTCTCCCATGTCGACCATCCGACCCCCGCTGGGCGCCCCCGACGGGCTGCTCCGGTGGGCGGCCCACCGACGGCTCGAACGCGAAGCCCGCCGGCTCGAGCGGGTCGGCTCGGTGGTGATCAGGGTCGAGCCCGGGATCGCCTCGCTGGACGCCATGGGATTGTTCCCGATGGACGACCGCCGCTCGCAACGGGTGGCTGAGGCCGCCTACCGGGAGACGGTCCGCTTGGTGCACGCCAGTGACATTTCCCGCCGTCTGGTTTCCGGGGTCGGCCCCACGGGCCGCGCCGCAGGGGCTCCCGCCGGAGATCAGAGCGGGAGCGGTCCCCGGACCGGGGGATTCGCCCGGTAGTAGCGTCCGACGCGAAGGCAAGGTTGGGCGCGGGAGGTTGCCATGGGTGTCGACCGTATGAGTCCGCTGGATGCGTCGTTCCTGCACATCGAGGACGATGTCAGCCACATGCACATCGCCTCGGTGGGGATCTTCGAGGGCCCCGAGCCACCGTTCACCGACATCGTCACCATGGTCGAGTCCAAGCTGGACCTGGTCCCCCGCTATCGACGCGTCGTCCGGAAGGTTCCCCTCGAGTTGGGCCGACCGGTATGGGTCGACGACCCCCACTTCAACATCGAGTACCACCTGCGCCATACGGCCCTGCCCGCCCCCGGGGGCGAAGCCGAACTGCGCAAGCTGGTCGGTCGGGTGATGTCCCAACAGCTGGACCGGGCCAAGCCGCTGTGGGAGATCTGGGTGGTCGATGGCCTCGAGGATGGACACTGGGCCATGTTGTCCAAGACCCATCACGCCATGGTCGACGGAGTATCCGGTACCGACCTGTTGACGTTGCTGATGGACGTCTCGTCGGAACCGACCGATCCCGTCCACAGCACCTGGGCTCCCGAACCCGCTCCCACCGGCCTCGAGCTGGCCATTCAGGCATCGCTCGACCTCCTCCGCAGTCCTTACGAACAGATTCTGGCTCTCCGTTCCGCCGCCGCCGTCCCCCGCCAGGCGCTGGGGCATGGGCGCGAGGTGATCAAAGGGCTGTCGGCCATGGCCGGGCTGGTACGCCGCACGCCGGTCTCGACCCTCAACGGCCCGATCGGATCCCATCGGCGTTACGCCTGGGCCTCGACCCAGGTCGACGACATCAAGATCATCCGCAAAGGACTGGGTGGGACCTTCAACGACGTCGTCCTGGCTTCGGTGGCCAACGGGTTCCGCGAGCTGCTTCTCCATCGGGGCGAATCGGTCGACCGTGTGGTCCGCACACTGGTGCCAGTGTCGGTGCGCCCCCGCGACGACCACGGCCGCGCCGTCGGAGACGGGACGCTTCAGAACAAGGTGTCGGCGATGTTCGCCGAGTTGCCGGTCTCGATCCCCGATCCTGCCCAGAGGCTGCGGACGGTGACCTCGCAAATGGCGGGCCTGAAGGAGTCCAAACAGGCCGTGGCTGGGGAAGCGCTCACCTCGATGTCCGGGTTCGCCCCTCCGATGCTGCTGGCTCTCGGTATGCGGGTGTCCTCCCGCCTGCCCCAACGCAATGTGAACACGATCACCACGAATGTGCCCGGGCCTCAGATCCCTCTGTATGTGCGCGGCCGGCGCATGCTCAAAGCCTTCCCCTACGTTCCCCTGGCCGGCCAGATCCGGGTGGGCGTCGCCATCTTCTCCTACAACGGCGAGGTGTCCTTCGGCGTCACCGGCGACTACGACACTGCTCCCGACCTCGACGTGCTGTGCCGGGGAATCGAGGACGGGATTGCCGAGTTGGTCAAAATCACTGAGTGACCAGGCCATTCGGTCGGTTCGTTCACAGTTTCCTAACCGGATCCACCCTGGCCGATGACAGATCAGTCGCAAACTGGTTCCGTGAAAGTGACGGCGCCAACGACCGAGCTGGAGGACTCCCGGGAGCTCTTGGGCGACTGGCAGGCCCTGCGGGCCCGCATCGCCGAGGTCGGGTACGTGTTCATGCGCGGCCTGCTCGATCCGGACATGGTCCGGGCCGTCGGTCGCACCGGACTCAGCCACCTCCAACATTCCGGGTGGACCGAGGCCGGCGGCGATCCCGTGACCGCGCCACCCCAGCCGCCGGTCCGGGCCGTAAAGATGGTCGACGCCGCCAGTGATCCCGGCTACCGGCGGATCCTCATTGACCCCGGCTTCAACAGGATCCCATTCGTGTCACCGCTGGCCGACCTGATGGGCCAGATCCTGGGGCCGGCCGGGTTCTGCTATCCGAGGAAGGTGCCCCGCATCGTCTATCCGGTGGAGCTCGTACCCCGGCAGCCTGGCAACACCGTGCACAAGGACTACCGCGCCGTGCAGGACATGTTCACCTGCTGGGTGCCCCTCGGTACTGTCCCCCGTTCACTCGGTGGCCTGGCCCTCCGGCCCGGCAGCCAACGGTCGGCCCGGGTGCGCTACCGGCCGCTCAACCACCTCGAACCCGGATGGCTCACCACCGACTACCAAGCCGGCGATGTCCTGGTCTTCCACTGCCTGACCACGCATGCCGCCCTGCCCAACGGCGAGAACAGGATGCGCTTCTCCGCCGAGTACCGCTGGCAGCTGGCCGACCAGCCCGCCCCTCGGCGGGTGGTCCTTGGTCCCGCGGGACACGAGATCGGATCGAGGGTGTTCGCTCGGGCCCCTTGGTGGCGGTCGGTCCTGCCCGGGCTGAGCTTGTTCGACGAGGACCTCGGTGGTGCCCGGTCGGTCCTCCCGGCCCCGCCGTCGCGGTTCGTCTCGTTGTCCTCTTAAGGCGCCGGCTCATCGGTCACCGGTAGGCTCACCAGCGTGCAGGACTCGGTCACGGTTCACATGGCGGCTCCCCCGGATCGGATCTGGGACTTGGTGAGCGATGTCACCCGGATCGGGCGGTACAGCCCGGAGACCTTCGAGGCCGAGTGGCTCGACGGCGCCACCGGCCCGTCCGCCGGGGCTCGCTTCCGCGGCCATGTGAAGCGCAACGGGAAGGGCCCCATCTACTGGACGACGTGCACGGTGATGGCCAGCGAGCCGGGTCGCGAGTTCGCCTTCGGTGTCGGCTCCAGTGACAAGCCACTGAACGTCTGGCGTTATCGGCTCGAACCCGCCGGCGACGGGACTGATGTCACTGAGTCCTTCGAGCTGGCCAGAACAGCGCCGCTCCGTTTGTACTGGGCGGTGCTCGGATGGACGCGGGGCCGCACCAATCGCAATGGGATGCGGACCACTCTCGAGCGTGTCAAGGCCGAAGTCGAGGAGGCCCCGCGCCCGGAAGACGGGTGAGGAGGGCGATGATCACCCGCGAGCTCGACGGGCCGGTGGCCGTGTTCACCCTCGACCGGCCGCAGGCTCGCAACGCCCTGACCGGAGCCATGATCGGCGAGCTCGCCGAGGGGTTTCGGGAGTGCGAGGCCGATCCGGGTGTGCGGGTGGTCGTCCTCACCGGTCGGGATCCTGCTTTCTGTGCCGGTCTGGATCTCACCGATCTGGCCGGGACCTTCGCCGAGGTGGCCAGGGTCCGACCCGAAGGTGTGGGTCGTCGGGGACTGCTGCCCCGGATCAGCACACCCTGCATCGGGGCTATCAACGGTGCCGCCGTCACCGGAGGGCTGGAGCTGGCCTTGGGCTGCGACTTCCTCATCGCCTCGGACCGGGCCACCTTCGCCGACACCCATGCCCGGGTCGGGGTTCTGCCCGCGGGCGGGATGACCATCCGGCTGCCACAGCTCATCGGCATCAACCGGGCTCGGCAGATGTCACTGACCGGCAACTTCATCGATGCCGCCACCGCCCATGACTGGGGTCTCGTCAATGAGGTTGTTCCTCACTCGGCGCTGATGGGACGAGCGATCGAGCTGGCCGGGGCGGTCAGCGAGACGGACCCGGAGGCCATCAACGAAATTCGGAAGATGTACGACCTGTTTGGGCAGTGGGCCGATGACAAGGATTATCTCGACGAGGCGCGCTGGTCCAGCCGTTGGATGAACGGACACTTCGACGCCTCGGCTCTCGAGGGGCGACGGAATCAGATCGTCACGAGGGGGTCATCGCAGCAATGAGGTGACTCACCCGTCATCCACAGTCGCCGTTACCCCGACCGCGTGTCGCCGCCGGCACGTATCGTGAGCGTCGAGCACCGGTGAGCGCGGTCACCGCACCACATAGCGCGTGGGTACCCACATCTGACTGTCGATCGGGGGACGGCCGTAGGCCCGGTTCTGACTGGGAGGCAGCTCGATCTGCTCGTGGGGAATGTCATGGTAGGGGACCATCTCGAGGAGATCGCTGATGATGTTCAGCCGGGCGCTCTTCTTGTTGTCGGCATCCGCCACGTGCCAGGGCGCCTCTTTGATGTCGGTATAGGCGAACATCTCGTCCTTCGCCTCGGCGTAGTCGACCCATCGGGCCCTCGCCTCGAGGTCCATGGCACTCAGCTTCCAACGCTTCCGCGGGTCATTGATCCGCTCGGTAAAGCGCCGTTCCTGTTCCTCGTCACTCAGCGACAGCCAGTACTTCACCAGGATGATCCCCGATTGCACCAACGCCCTCTCGAGCTGGGGACATGTCCGGAAGAACTCGGGGACCTCTTCGGGTGTGCAGAACCCCATGACTCTTTCGACCCCGGCCCGGTTGTACCAACTGCGGTCGAAGAGGACCATCTCACCGGCCGCCGGGAGGTGGGCGATATAGCGCTGGAAATACCACTGGGTGCGCTCCCGTTCGGTCGGTGTGCCGAGAGCAACGATCTTGCAGTAACGGGCGTTCAGTCGCTCCGCGATCCGCTTGATGGTGCCCCCCTTGCCCGCGGTGTCGCGGCCCTCGAAGAGCACCATGACTCTGAGGCCCCGGTAGATGATCCACTCCTGCATCCGGACGAGCTCGGTCTGCAGTCGGGTCAGCTCCTTCCCGTAGCCGTGCTTGGTCACCACCGTCGGGATGATCCCCGCCTCCCGAGAAGGTGCGGCGTCGTCCGCCCTGCCTTCGACTCGGGCGTCGCCCCCGCCGCCGTCGCTCCGCTCGGTGTCACCCCGTTCGGCAGTACCTTCTCCCACTAGTCCGGGAGCGTAGTGGAAGGCTGGCGTGCCAGCCCACGAGGTGGGGAACCCCTCGTGTACCGTGCGGAGCACCATGACCGTCGACGACAACAAGGCGAGGATCACCGAGCTGTGGGCTGCGCTCTACGCGCGGGACTGGGACCGGATCCGGGGTCTGTTCGCCACCGACAGCGAGTACACCGACGTGCCCTCGCCGGCGGACGACGTGGCCCGCGGTCCCGATCAGATCGTGGCCCGGCTGCGGCTCGGGCTGGAGCCGATCGCCGGCTACGAGCACCACCTCCGCCTGATGGTGGCCGAGGGCGACACCGTGGTCACCGAGCACGCCGAGACGTGGCGCTGGCACACCGGCGAGGAGGTCACCCTGCCCTTCGTCTCGGTGCACGAGCTCCACCAAGGGGCCATCGTGCGGTGGTGGGACTACTGGGATCTCCAAACCCTGATGAACGCGGCACCCGATTGGTGGATCGAGCACATCATGCAGGGATACACCTGACGACCCTGAAGAGGCCGGGGGCGGTCATCGGGGGGCGCAGGGCCGCTCAGGTCTCGAAGCCGTAGACACCCTTGGTGTACTCGTCGACCTTGGCTGTCGGTAGCCGGAGGCGGATGGCTGTGGCGTAGACGATCAAGCTCCAGACCGCCACCACCAGCATGTCCCAGTAGAAGGGGATATGCATCCGCCCGCCATCGAACTGCCCGAGGTAGGAGATGAGCGTCATCCCGGCCAGGTAGGGCCAGAGCCAGATGGCCGCCGCCCAGTCCATCGGTGACCGGACCGGGTTGGCGTGGGTGAGACGAGAGATCCCCATCAGGACGTACCCGAGAACGATCGCCACCATCAACTTCCAGTCCACCTCCCATCCGCTCCAGTAGATGATCAGGCCGGCCGAGACGAACGACAGCGGGGCCAGGACCGGAGCCCAGGGGAGCCGGTAGGGCCGCTCGGCGTCAGGCTTCTGGTGGCGGAGGGCGCCGAGGGCGAGTGGAGCCCCGGCGTACATGAGCACGGTGGCCGAGGTGATGAAGCCGACCAGCTTTTGCCAACCCGGGAAGGGGAGGAACAACAGCAGGCCGACGAGAAAGGTGAAGATGAGCCCGAAGACGGGCACGTTGGACTTGGCCGAGGTCTTTTCGAAGATCGAGGGAATGTGGCCGTTCTTGCTCATGCCGTAGGTGATCCGGCTGGTCGTGGTGGTGTAGATGAGCCCGGAGCCGGTCGGGGCGATGATGGCGTCGGCGTAGAGGATGTAGGCCAGCCAGGCCAGTCCGAGGCCCTTGGCCAGTCCGGCGAAGGGGCCGAAGATGCCGGCAAAGCTGATGTTGGCCCAACCGTGAGCCAGGGCGTGCTCGGGGAGAGCCCCGATGAATACCACCTGCAACAGGATGTAGATGGTGGCACCGATGAGCATGGAGTAGATGACGGCCCGGGGCATGTCCCGCTGCGGGTTCCTGCTCTCGCCACCCAGCTGGACCGCCTGCTCGAAACCGACCAAGGCGAACACCGCTCCGCCGTCGCTGACGGCCCTCAGGACACCGTGCAGCCCGAAGGGAGCGAACCCGCCGGCCCGGGTGAAGTTCGAGGTGTCGAAGTGCGTGAAGAAGAGGACCACGATGGTCAGGGTGGGGATGATCACCTTCCAGGTGGTGATGGCGTTGTTGGCCCGTATGAGGTACCGGACGCCGAACATGTTCAGTACCACGAAGAACGCCATCATGACGACCGCCACCAGGTAGCCCAGTCCGGTGAGAATCGGCACCCCGTTGACCGTGTGGGTCAGCCCGTGCCAGTAGTTGGACGTATAGGTGATGGCCGCCTCCACCTCGATCGGGGCGGTTCCCACCGCTTGCAGCCACGAGAACCATCCGAACGACGCTCCGGCCAGCCCGCCGAAGGCGTAATAAGGGAAGCGGGTGGTCCCCCCACTGACCGGGAACATCCCTCCGAGTTCGGCGTGGACCAGGGCCAACAGGATGACGGCCGCCGAGCCGATGAGCCAGGCGATGATGGCTGCTGGACCACCGAGGGTGGCGCAGACCAGCGCGCCGAACAGCCAGCCCGATCCGATGATCGATCCCTCGGAGGTGAGCAGCAGCCCGAAGAACCCCACATTGCGGGACAGCCCGTCACCACTTGGGATCGCTGCCTCGCGCACTCCTACCCTCCCTCGGGGTCACCGCCCGGAGACAGGACTCATCGCCGCGACGCCGAACGGGCAGAAACTAGTCGCCGCCGGCGATGGGGTAGGTGATGGGGGGAGGGATTGTGCTGGGACCGATCAGGGTGTGATGCCCGCCTCTTTGAGCATCCGACGGAGATCGATCACCATCTGCTCATCCACATCGTGGTCCCGAGGCTTATCGAGGACTTCGGTCTCCGATCCCAACGTCACCTTGTACCGTCCGTCGTGCTCCTTGGTGACCGTTCCGACGTGTTCCAACAGGGAGAGGACGTCGTGCCATTCGATGTTGTGGCTCACCGGATGGGCGAAGATCTGCTCCACCGTGCGCCGATGGTGCCCGTTCAGTTTGATTTCGTCTGCCACAGCACAACTCCTCGATGTCGCCGCCTTCGGGTCCCTCGCGATACCCGGCGCCCACGGTAGTGCAGACGGGCGACCTCGACCCGGACGCGGCGTCCTCCCACCGGGCGCCGGTCGGTCACTCGATCACCACCACCGAGCGCAGCACCTCCCCCCGTTCCATGCGGTGGAACGCCTCTTCGATGTCACCCAGCCCGATGGTCTCGCTCACGAAGCGGTCGAGGTCGAGGCGGCCCTGGAGATAGAGGTCGACCATCATGGGGAAGTCCCGTGACGGGAGGCAGTCGCCGTACCAACTGGGCTTCAGGCGCCCACCCCGGCCGAAGAACTCGATCATGGGGAGGTCGATGCGCATCTCCGGGGTGGGCACGCCCACCTGGACCAGGGTGCCGGCCAGGTCCCGGGCGAAGAAGGCCTGTTCCATGACCTTCGGGTTGCCCACCGCCTCGATGCAGACGTCGGCCCCGTTGCCTCCGGTCAGGGCGCGGACCGCCTCCACCACCTCCTCCTTCGAGGCGTCGATGACGTCGGTGGCCCCGAACTGTCGGGCCAGGTCGAGCTTGGTGGGGTCCAGATCGATGGCGATGATCGACGAGGCCCCGGCCAGCCGGGCGCCGGCCACCGCGGCACATCCGACGCCACCGCACCCGAACACGGCCACGGAGTCGCCGGTCCCCACCTCGCCGGTCAACATGGCCGCACCCAGACCGGCCATGACGCCGCATCCGAGCAGACCCACCGCCTCGGGGCGGGCCGCGGGATCGACCTTGGTGCACTGTCCCGCGGCCACCAGGGTCTTTTCGGCGAAGGCGCCGATGCCGAGGGCGGGCGAGAGAGGGGTCCCGTCCTGCAGGGTCATCTTCTGGATCGCGTTGTGGGTGTTGAAGCAGTACCAGGGCCGCCCCCGCCGGCACGAACGGCACTCACCGCACACGGCGCGCCAATTGAGGACGACGAAGTCGCCGGGCACGACCGAGACGACGCCGGTGCCGACAGCCTCGACCACTCCGGCCGCCTCGTGCCCGAGCAGGAAAGGGAACTCGTCGTTGATCCCTCCTTCGCGGTAGTGCAGGTCGGTGTGGCAGACCCCGCAGGCCTGGACGGTGACGACGACCTCGCCCGGGCCCGGGTCGGGGACCACGATGGTGACCACCGAAACCGGCTCTCCTTTGGCCGTGGCCACGACTCCTCGGACCTCAGTTGCCATGATGCGCTTCTCCTCTGACTCAGGCCATCGTGTGACTCAGACCATGGTGGCCAGGATCTCCTCGATGATGCCGACGGTGGTGTCGGGGTGGAGGAGGGCCAGCCTCCCCACCGGTTCGTCCTCCCATGTGGTAGGGACCACGAAGCCGATCTGGTCCTGCAGGATCCGTGCCGACCACGCCTCGTAGTCTTCCCGTTCCCACCCGGTCCGACGGAAGAGCACGATCGACAGCTCGGGTCGGCGCACCAACTCGAGATAGGACGTGCGCTCGATGAGGTCGGCGGATGCCTGGGTCGTGGCCAGCACTGTCTCGATGGCGTCGCGGTAGGCATCGGTGCCGTTGACGGCCAGGGAGAACCACAGGGGCAGCCCTCGTGCCCGGCGGGTCAGGTGATAGGCGTAGTCACTGGGGTTCCACTCACCGGGGTCATTCCCGTGGATGACGTCGAGATAGGAGGCATCCTGGGTATGGACGGCCTTGGCCAGGCGGGGCTCGCGGTAGATGAGGGCGGCACAGTCGAAGGGGGCGAAGAGCCACTTGTGGGGATCAACCACCAGCGAGTCCACCGTCTCGATCCCGTCGAAGCGGTCACGGACGGACGGGGCGAACAGGGCGGCGCAGCCGTAGGCCCCGTCGACGTGGAACCACAGGGATCGCTCGGCCGCGACCCGCCCCACGCCGGCGAGGTCGTCGATGATGCCCGCATTGGTGGTGCCGCCGGTGGCCACCACTCCCACCGCGTCCTCCCCCCGCGGGTGGGCGTCGAGGGCGGTGCGCAGGCAGTCGCCGGTCAATCGGTGGTCGTCGGAGGGCACCACTAGCGGCTCGACGCCGAGGACGACGAGCGCTTTGAAAACCGAGGAGTGCGCCTCCTCGCTGATGGCGATCAACGGCCGCTCGGGGGCGCGGGCTCCCAGGCGGTGGCCGGCGGTGTCCCGGGCCACCATCAGGGCGGACAGGTTGCCGGCCGAGCCGCCCGAGACGAAGCACCCGCCTGCCCCCGGTGGGAGACCGGCCGTGTCGGCCAGGACGGCCAGGGCCTGGTTTTCGGCCACCACCGCACCGGCGGCCTCCATCCACGATGTCCCCTGCATCGATGAGCAGGCCACCACCATGTCGAAGAGCAGTGCGGCCTTGGTCGGTGCGGCAGGGATGAAGGAGAGGAAGCGGGGACTGTCGCAGGACACGACCGCGGTGGCCAGCTGGTTGTCGAACACGTCCATGACCCGACGGGGGTCGGACCCCTGGCGGTTGATCAGCCCTCGCACACTGGCTTCCAGCGAGGAGGACTGGGCCCCGCCGAAGTCGAGGGGCACGGGGTCGAGAGCCAGCCGCCACCTGCAGTAGTCGAGGATGAGATTGGTGAGCTGCTCGTCGTAGACGAACATCGGGTTCCGCATCGCATCCTTTCGGTGAACGAGCCATGTGAACGACCCATGATCGCAGGAGTGGGACGGCGTCGTCGGCCCGGACCGGCACCGGGTTCAATCGGCCGGCTGCGGCCCCGGCGGCCTCTGGTGCACGGACACGGCGTAGGAGTCGCCGGCCGAAAATGGCGCCCCCGACCAGGTCGCCCATCGCCCCGTGCACTCCAGTCCGGCCAACCGGCAGTGCTCGTCATAGGTTGCCAGTGGATAGCGCCCGTCGAGCTGGAACCCGGCGATCAGGCGTCCGTCCGGGCCCAGGTGCCGAGCGCACCCGACGATCAACGAGGCCTGGGTTCCCTGCGGGGTGAACAGGGGGACGTTGCCGGCCATCAACACCACGTCGAAGTGGCGGTGGAGGTCGATCGAGGGGAGGTCACCGAGCACCCAGGTGATGGCGGGGGCCAGCTGGCGGGCAGTGGCGAGCATCGACTCGTCCCGATCGACGCCCATCGTCTCGATGCCGCGGCGGGCCAGCTCGCTGGCCACCCGGCCGGTCCCGCAACCGGCGTCGAGCACCGACGATGGATTCCATCGGCAGACGAAGTCGGCCTCGCCGTGGACGTCCACCCCGGACGCGGCCAGCTGGTCGAATCGGTCCTGGTACTTGTCCCCGTCCCAGGTCACCGCGCCTCAGAGGGCCGCCGACCACAGCGTGGGCTGTGTCTCGGACAGGGTGTCCAACGGGTTGTACCCGGGGAGCTGGGCCATGGGGGTGTCGAGGTAGACCTTGGCCTCCGGAGGTTGAGCGAACCGCCCGTGGCTCCAGCGGATCTCGACGTGTCCGGCAATGGTACCGACCTCGTCGTCGCTGCGGTTGCGATAGGTGCACGTCCAATCGACCCGAGGCTGCCCGGCCCCAGCCGCGGCCACCGCGAAGTCCTCGAGCTCATAGTCCTCGCGCCAGTCCCACGGGCTGGCGATGCGGAACCGGACCGGTTGGCCACTCCGGCGATCGATGCCGAGGACGAAGTACGGGGCACTGCCGATGCGCAGCAGACGCCACAGCATGGTCTCTCGGGCAATCCCCGCCGAGTCCAATCGCTGTGACCAGCGATCGGCCGATGCGGCGCTGACCGCTCGGCACAGTTCTTGATAGGCCGCACGCGAGGCGGTGTCCGGATAGGAACGGCCGACGAGGGCGACACGCAGGGCGGCCAGCTGCTCGCGACTGCACTCCGAAGGCAGGTCGGGGAAGTCGTCGAGCCCGGCAGCAGCCAGGCACGACCGGTAGAGTGCCGCGAACTCAGCCGGCGCAACCACCTCGTACCAGTCGTTCCGGTCCCAGGTCCCGGTGGTGGCCAGAAGGCCGTCGAAGAGCCGGGCCGGTGAGGCGTTGGCCAGGATGTCGGACTCGTACTTGCAGCTGATCAGGTAGACGTGATCGATGCGGAGGTCGATCGGAGCCACTTCGTCGCCCGGCGGCCTACGCCCCCCGGTCCATTCGATGGTGAGGGGTGGTCGGCCCCTCAGCCCGTCGGAGGCCTCCAGGAAGGCCCGTCCGTTGGCAAAGGCCGTGTCCAGCTCGGCGTCCAGCCGATGGGAGGCAGCGATCGCATCGAGGACGTCCCAGACGTGCTCGTCCACCCGTAGTTGTTCGGGTCGGCGGATCAGCGCCTGGTGGGCGTCGGGATAGGACAGGGTCCCGAGCGCCGTCCCCAGCTCGGTGGCCGTGGTGCGGTCATCGGGCATGGAGTCGTCTGCGGCGCCGTCCCGCCCTCATCCCTGTTGTCGGCTGCGGGCGTAGCGGCTCAGCCGCACCGCGCAGTCGGGGTCGAGCAACTGGAGCACGTCGTGGACCGGACCGCGGCGGTTCTCCCCCTGCGCGGCCCGGAGAGCTCGGCCGCCGGCCGTCCGGGCCGCCGGGAGGTCGGTGGTCAACAGGACGAGGGGTCCGAGATCGTCACGGGTCCGGTCACCGCGGCGAGCCTGGTGGAGGACGCTGGCCTTGCCCAACGCCCTCCACAGCACGTCGGGCCGGCGCAGCCCTGGTCGGGTGGTCGAGAATGCTCCGGAAAGGTCGAACAGCCACGTCCCGCCCCGGGCGTCGCGGGCCCGGAAGTCGATGGCGACGCCCAGATCACCGAAGGCGACGTCGCTCTCGATGCTGGCGAACCCGCTCTCCACCAGGGCCTGGTGGGCGAGCTCGCGGGCCTTGCGACCCAACCGGATGGCCTGCTCCTGATCGGGGAGGTCGGAGTCGGGCGACGCCGTTCGCACCGGGGCCACGGTGACCCGCCGGGAGATGGCTTCGTCGGCGGTGGCCTCGGCCAGTGCGGCCCGCTCCTCGACGACCCGGCGCTCCGACAGGGCGACGTAGTCGGCGTCCGTGTCGAATCCGACGTAATGACGTTCGGTCCGGACCGCCGCCACCGCCGTCGACCCCGAGCCCATGAACGGGTCCAGGACCAGGTCACCGCGGTAGGTGTAGAGCTCGATGAGCCGCCGCGGCAGTTCCACCGGGAAGGGCGCCGGATGACCGACCCGGGTGGCGGACTCGGTGGGGATGTCCCAGATGTCGGTGGTGGCGTCGATGAACTCGTCCATGGTGATGGTTCCCTCGCTGGGGAGTCCCGCCAGTGACCGTTGGGGCGGGGTGAGGGCCCGGTCGAACCGGCCCTTCGAGGCCACGATGATCCTCTCGGACACGTCGCGCAGCACCGGGTTGCCGGGCCGCTGGTAGGTCCCCCAGGCACACGATCCGCCCGCAGCATGGCTCTTCTGCCAGACGATCTCCCCCCGCAGGAGATAGCCCAACCGCTCGAGCAGGTCGATGACGTCCCGGGACAGCGATCGGTACGGCTTGCGGCCCAGGTTGGCCACGTTCACCGCGATGCGGCCACCGGGTTCGAGCTTCTCGAAGCACAGCCCGAACACGTCGTGCAGCATGCCCAGATAGTCGGCGTAGTCGGCGGGGACGTGGCCGACTCCCAGCACCGCCTCGTACTCCTTGCCGGCGAAGTAGGGGGGCGAGGTCACCACCAGCGCCACCGAGTTGTCGGCCACCTGGTTCCGGTCCATCTGGCGGGCGTCTCCGACCCAGACGGTGTCTCGCTGGGCGGGAGGGGCGATGGTGTCGTCGCTACAGAGCCGGGGTGGGGTGAACCGGGCGTAGAACGACGATGAGTCGTGTGCCTCCCGACGGCCGACACCGAAGGCGGAGGTCGAGGTGGGGCGCCGCCGTGATGCCGGTCGGATCGGCTCGATGTTGGTCACGGGCGGGTGGGCGTCTCGCTCGGCTCCGGAGGCATCAGCCGCCCCGGGGAGGATCGGCCGGCGTGGCCGGTGATGACGGAGATGGCGGGACTGTTCACAGAGGGGATCATAGGAACAGGGCGGATCATAGGAAGAAGGTGTGACCGCGAATCTCCCATGCCTGGGAGGCTACCGGTGGGCCTCCCCGGCCCAGGGGGATGGCCGGATGGACCTCATCCCCCGGACAGGTACTCACTGATCGACTCGCCCACCGCGATGCACTGGGAGTCGGAGAGGCAGCTCACCGCACTCAGTGCCTGAGGCGAGCCCACCACCGCCGGCCGCTTCCACGGGTTCGACGGCGCACCGGTGAGGATGACCAGACCGGCCTCGGGCACCGTGGCCACCGAGCTCCCCACCGCCACGCAGGAGCCGATGGCCGGACAAGACACGTCCATCAGGGAGGCCGCCGACGGGGTGACCGATTGGCTGGTCCAGTCGGCACCCCCGTTGTCGGTGGTGAGGATCACCCCGTGGCCCGACCGGACGGCGGTCAAGGAGGTGGCGGTGGTCCCCACCACGGTGCACCGGGCACCGGGTACCCCGACCACGGGGGCGGGCGGCACCGTGGTCGAGCTGACCGGGGGTGGTGCCGCCGTGGTCGGCGAGGCGGTACTGGAGGTCGACGAGCCCGTCGTGGTGGTGGGCGTCGTCGTGGTGGTGGGGAAGGCGCCGGCTCCGGTGGTGGCGCCGGCGGTGCAGGAGACGCTGTTCAGGATGCCGAGGCCGGTGGGTGTCGCCACCGGTGCCCACGTCGCACCGCCGTCGGTGGTGAGGGCGACCGACCCGGCCACCTGGTCGAGGCCGAGGACGGTGTGGGCCGTGACCCAGCAGGTTTGGTCATCCGAGCACGATATGGCGGAGGCTCCCGACATGTTCGCCGGGAGGGTGCCCGCCTGCGTCCACGTCTCTCCTGACGAGCTCGACACCAGAGTCACCTCCGCTCCGGCCGTCGTCCCCATGGCCAGGCACACCCGGTCGGTGTGGCAGGTGACCGCGGTGGCATCGAGCAGATCGGGAGGCGTGGGGATCTGTGTCCATGCCGCACCGCCGTCGCTGGTGACGATGATGGCGGCTTGCCCGTCGGACGGTTGTGCCGCTTGGCCCACGGCGGTGCAGTCGCGGGTGGTGGTGCACGCCACACCCGACAGGTAGCCGACCGTGGGAGGAACTGGCTGGTCGACCCAGCGGGCGCCACCGTCGGTGGTGGCGATGATGGCTGCTCCGTTGGGGGCGCCCGCCGTGCCCACCGTCGATCCGACGGCCCAGCAGCGGGAGGCGTCGGCGCAGTACAAGTCGGTGAGCGAGTTGACCGGCGGCGGAAGGTCCTCAGGGGTGAATGATCCGAGCCACGGGGAGTCGGCGCCGAAGGTGGAGGGCGGGGCAGCACCGTCGGACGGCGAGGTGGCACAGCCGGCGGCCGACACCAGCACGACCGCGGAGGCCATCACTGCACCCAGGCGCATCCGCCACAGGGCCCGGGGTGAGAGGGAGGTGGGCACGGCTCGACGGCGTGGGTTCAGCGGACCGTGATGACGGTGGTGTGCTCCACCTTGTCGTGGAATCCCTGTCTGCGGTTGTCCCAGAGGGGCGAGAGGGCGGCGACGATGGTGTAGAACCAGGCGATGGCGCCGATGAAAGGTATCCATCCCACCAGGATCACCGGGTACAGCACGAGGATCCGGATGGCGGCCCGACCGGGCCCGACCTGTCCGCCGGTGTTCTCGTCGCGGACGGCGATCCCGAGAGCCATCTGACCTACGGTCTGGCCATTCTCACTGCCGTTGAGGAAAGCGAAGTAGACGATGTCGATGACGGCGAAGACGACGCTCACCACCACCAGGCTTGCTCGCCAGTGGGACTGGTACAGCCCGGCCGACACGCTGGAGCTGACGACCAGGGCGGCCACGATCGACTTGGGGACTCCGAGGATGATGCCGTCGATGATGATGGCCACCAGGCGCTGCCACCACGCGGCCAAGGGTCGCCCGAAACGGTCGACCGGGCCGGGCCGGTCACCGTAGGTGGGCCCCGGAGGGAGAGGGTTCGAGGAGCGGCCCCAGGCTTGCGGGCCGGGCGGTGACGGTGGCATGGGGGGAGGCGGCGAGGCCAACGGTGGCGGGTTGAAGTCGCGGGTTCCCGGGGAGGGCGGCGGAACGGACTCGCCGGGTGGGGGATCTCCCGCCGGCCGATCGCCCTCGTTGGGGGGTGTCAGGTCACTCACGATGGGTTCCGCTCGTCTCCAACTCATGCTGACCGTCATCCGACCCGGTCGAGACTGATCGGCGCTTGCCGAAGAGATCTTGCCACGTGGAGGCGGCTCGGGACGGTGATGACGCCTGGCCGGCAGATGAGCCGTCTACCGTGAACCGGTGGTCTCGGTCCGTCGTCGCGCTGTGAATACCGGGTGCAAATCGGGGTACAGATCTGCCGGGTGGTCGGGGCGGTGACCTTCGTCGACGTCGTGGTGGTGATCCTGGTGGTGTTGGCCGCCATCCACGGGCTTCGGCTGGGAGCCATCATTCAGGTGTTGTCCTACGGGGGCTTCGTGGTCGGCCTCTTCGTTGGAGCTGTGTTGGCGTCGGTCACCGAACGGTGGGCCCACTCCTCGGAGATGCGCACCGTCGTGGTCCTGGTCACCTGGCTGGGGGTGGCGCTCCTGTTCGGCATCGCCGGGCGGATCATCGGCACCCTCGCCTTCATGCGGGTGCACCGGGGGAGACTGGGTCCTGTCGATTCAGCACTGGGGGTGGTGGTAGCGGTGGCCGCCTCGCTTCTGGTCGTCTGGCTGGTGGCCAGCACCCTGTCCGCCAGTTCGTCGCTGAGCCTCAACGCGTCGATCAATAACTCGCGGATCATCCGGTCGCTCGACAGCGTCCTTCCCGCACCGCCGTCGGTGTTCTCACGGGTCCAGAGCTTCCTCACCTCGGAGGGGTTCCCTCCGGTCTTCGCGCAGCTGGCTCCGGTCTCGGCCGATCCGGTGGGGTTGCCCGGCAACGCCCAGCTGCAGGAGGCCGTTGCCCATGCCGGAACCTCCACCGTCAAGATCATCGGCTACGGATGCGGGGAGATCCAGGAGGGATCGGGTTTCGTGGTCAAACCCGGCGTGGTGGTGACCAACGCCCACGTGATCGCCGGCATCCCCCACCCGATGGTCGACGACGGGTCCGGGCTGCACTCGACGACCGTGGTGTTCTTCGATCCCTCGTACGACCTGGCCGTTATGCGGGTGTCCGGCATCGACGAGCCACCTCTGGCCATCGATCCCAATCAGGTGGCCCGCGGCGTGCAGGGCGCGGTGCTCGGCTATCCGGGTGGTGGGCCGTTCACGGCGGTGGCCGCCGGGGTGATGGCCGACTTCGAAGCCGAGGGCCGCGACATCTACGGCCAGGGTCTGACCGTGCGCAACGTCTACGAGATCCAGGCGATGGTCCGCCCCGGCAACTCGGGAGGGCCGCTGGTCGAACCCGACGGCGAGGTCATCGGAGTGGTGTTCTCGCGGTCGACGACCAACGGTGACATCGGTTATGCCCTGTCGTCGCCGGGGGTGCTGTCTCGGGTCCAAGCGGCCACCAGCCTGACCAATGCAGTGGGGACCGGCGGATGTACAGCCGGTTGACTCCGTGCGGATTCACGTGGGTCTGTCCCTACGGGACCGGGCATGACCCCGGACCTCGGAGGGACGCGTGTCGCCCGTTGGCGGCCGTCGAGAGCAGCACGCGGGGTTGTGGGTCGGGCTAGACATGAGACCTATGACGCTACCCATCGAGGACTACGGCATCATCGGCGACCTCCACACATCTGCTCTGGTGGGGCGGGATGGTTCGATCGACTGGCTGTGCCTGCCCCGGTTCGACTCCGCTGCGTGTTTCGCCAAACTGCTTGGTGACGAGGACAACGGATCGTGGCGGATTTCCCCCAAGGGAGCGCACAACGCGACCCACCGGCACTACCGGGGTGACACCTTGGTGCTCGAGTCGGAGTTCGTGACCGACGAGGGGTCGGTGCGGGTGGTGGACTGCATGCCGATCCGCCAGCAGCACCCCGAGGTGGTGCGCCTGGTGGAGGGGGTCCGGGGCAAGGTGACCATGGAGATGGCGCTCACCATCAGGTTCGGCTACGGCCAGATCATCCCCTGGGTGCGCAGGTCCGACGGCACTCTCAATGCCATCGCCGGGCCTGACGGGTTGTCCTTGTGGACCCCGGTGAGTTGCCGGGGACAGGACTTCAGCACGGTGGCCGAGTTCACCGTGTGGGAGGGCCAGCAGATCCCCTTCTCGCTGACCTGGTTCCCGGCCAGCGAGGAGCCTCCCCGTCCTGTCGATGCCGCCTACGCCATCCAGGACACCGAGCTGTGGTGGACGGACTGGGCGTCGCAGTGCAACTTCGAGGGGGAGTACCGCGAGGCGGTGGTGCGTTCATTGATCACTCTCAAGGCCCTCACCTACGAGCCGACCGGGGGGATCGTCGCCGCGGCCACCACCTCGCTTCCGGAAACGCTCGGTGGTGCCCGGAACTGGGACTACCGCTTCTGCTGGTTGCGCGACGCCACGCTCACCCTCGAGTCCTTGATGCGGGGCGGCTTCTACCAGGAGGCGATGGCCTGGCGTGACTGGCTGCTGCGGGCCATCGCCGGCGACCCCGCGCAGATGCAGATCATGTATGGCGCGGCCGGCGAGCGCCGATTGGACGAGTGGGAGATCGACTGGCTTGCTGGCTACGAGAAGTCGAGTCCGGTGCGCATCGGCAACGCCGCCGCCGGGCAGTTCCAGTTGGACGTCTACGGCGAGGTGATGTCCGCTCTCTACGAGTCGTCCTCCGCCGTCACTGGCGACTACGACGCTATCTGGGAACTGCAGCTCGCCCTGATGAAGTTCGTCGAGGACCGCTGGCGTGAGCCGGACGATGGCATCTGGGAGGTGCGAGGGCCCCGCCGGAACTTCACCCACTCCAAGGTGATGGCCTGGGTGGCCATCGACCGCGCCATCAAGACCGCTGAGTTGCTCAATCTCGAGGGACCGATCGATCGGTGGAAGGGGGTGCGCAAGGAGATCCACGATGAAGTCTGCGATCAGGGCTTCAATGCCGACGTGGGTTCGTTCACCCAGTACTACGGATCGGATCAGCTCGACGCCAGTCTTCTGATGATTCCTCTGGTTGGATTCCTCCCCGCCCACGACCCGCGGGTGCGGGGAACTATCGAGGCGGTGGAGCGGGACCTGGTCGAGGGGGGATTCGTGCTGCGGTATCGCACCGTGGACACCGGTGATGTCGACGGGCTGACCGGGCGGGAGGGGGCCTTTCTGGCCTGTTCGTTCTGGTTGGCCGACTGCCTCTCGCTGTTGGGGCGTAAGCACGACGCACGCCGGCTCCTCGATCGGTTGATGGACTTGCGCAACGACCTCGGCCTCCTGTCCGAGGAATACGACCCGGTGGCCGGACGTCTCGTGGGTAACTTCCCTCAGGCGTTCTCCCATGTGTCCCTGGTCAATTCGGCTTCCAAGATCGGGGGCGACGAGAAGCCCTCGACCAGCCACGTCATCGCCACGCTGGCCAAGCGTTCGCTGACCCCCGGCAAGAGCGGGCGGGCCGGCCGTCACACCCAGAGCTTCAATGCCCGAGGCGTGTTGTCGAAGCTGGTCCAGAGCGCAGACGTCGACGCCTCCAGTCGGGTCGCTCACGTGGTCAAAGAGGCCATCGGCAGTCCGCCCTCCTCGGCGATCCCGAAGAAGGGGAAAGCGGCGGGCACGCGGGCCGCCAACCAGGGGCACCGTGTTGCCACCGGCAAGGAGCCAGCATCGAAACGAGGATCGAAAGAGGCGGCCCCGACCAAGAAACCACCGGCCAAAAAGCGGGTGGTCACCACCACGACCAGGCGAGTGAATAGCACCAAGGCGACCGTGGCCCGGGCGCCGATCACCAAGCGGACCACCAGAAAGCGGGTGGCCAGCTCGGCGGGCGCGGGACCCGCCGGCGTGGGCTCGCCGGCCAAAAAGCGAGCGAAGAAGGCTGCGGCCAAAAAGGCACAATGAGCGGAGACCACGCTCCCCGCTCGGTGGGAGGAGCGCCCGAGGAGCGTCACGCCCATCCCTTCGATCCGGGCGCCACCGGTGCGCCACAGGCGGGGATCACCGTGGCCGACGGGGTCATCGAGCTCGACACGCTGCTCGGGGGATGGGAGCGGGTCACCGCCGGCTACCTGATCGAAGGGGAGTCTCCGATTCTGATCGAGACCGGCAGCCAGAGCTCGGTCCCGGTCTTGCTGTCACAGCTCGAACAGCTCGGTCTGGGTGCCGGCGACCTGGCCGCGGTGGTGGTGACCCACATCCATCTCGACCACGCCGGAGGGGTCGGCGACGTGGCCCGCGCCTTTCCCGCGGCCACCGTGTACGTGCACCCGAAAGGCGCCCGCCACCTGGTTGATCCCTCCCGGCTGGTCGATTCGGCGGCCCGCGTCTACGGTCCCCTTCTCGATTCACTGTACGGTCGGCTCGACCCCACACCGGCCGAGCGGATCCACATCCTCGAGGACGGGGAGGCCATCCGGGTGGGGCCCACCCGGTCGCTCATCGCCGTGGATTCGCCCGGCCACGCCAAGCACCACCTCGCCCTGCACGACACGCTCAGCGGGGTGCTGTTCGCCGGGGACGCGGTGGGGGTGAAGCTGCCCGACGCCGGCGTACTGCGCCCGTCGACACCACCTCCCGACTTCGATCTCGACCTCGCCCTCCACTCGCTGCACCGTTTCGCCGACCGGCGCCCGGCCGGCTTGGCCCTCGCCCACTACGGGCTGCTCGATGACCCCGTGGACGTCTTGGACGAAGCGGACGGGACACTCCGGAAGTGGGCGGACGTCGCCGAGCGGGCCTATCGCACCGGTGCCGACATCGCCGCCGCCCTCGAGGGCGCCTTCGCTTCCGATCTCCAGGGCGTGCCCGATGTGCACCGGGAGAAACTCGACGTGATGAACGGTGTGCACTCCAACGCCGCCGGTCTACAGCGCTGGCTGTCGACCCGGACCGGTGCCACGGACTCGGACGGCGGCGGTTGACCGACAACCACCGTCGCTGGGGATCAGTCCGACAAGAGGGGCGAGAGAGTCCCTGGTGAACATCTCCATCGTCTCGGGCTGGCTCCCTCTCCTCCTCGGTGGTCTGGCCGTGGTCGCCCTGGTGGCCGCGGTCGACTGGTGGTCGGCCTCCGGGAGGCACCGGACGGTCCGGGGGGTGCTGGTCGCCGCGGCCGTGGTCGGCGCCGCCACCGTGGTGCTCGCCCTGGTCTCCCTGGTGCCGTCGACCTTCCCCTGGTCGGCAACTGTCTGGGGCTTCACGTTTGTTCTGGCCGTGTGGGTGACCTTCGTCGACGGGCACCGATCCGGTCGCGGTCGCCGTCGTCTGGCCGGGGTGGTCGCCGTGGTCCTGACGCTGGCGGTCACCCTGGACGCTGTTGACCAGCAGTCGGATGCGTTTCCCACGGTCGGTCGACTGGTCACGGCCGACCCGGAGAATGTCGTCGACATCCCCCAGCTCCAGGACATCCGCCATCAGGTGGCCTTGACCGGGAAGCTTCCCGACCAGGGGGTGGTGATCACGGTGACCATCCCGCCGACGGTCTCGCACTTCTCCACCCGTCCGGCCGTGGTCTACCTGCCGCCGGCCTGGTTCGCCAAGGTCACCCCCTCGTTGCCCACACTGATCCTTTTGCCGGGGGAGCCGGGGAGCGCCTCGGACTGGTCGAACGACGGTGACGCCGACAACACCGCCGACGCCTTTGCCGCCGCCCACCACGGCGTGGCGCCGATCATCGTGATGCCCGACCCCAACGGCGTGCTCACGGTGGACTCCGAGTGTGTCAACAGCAAGTTCGGCAACGCCGAGTCCTATCTCGTCGACGACGTGCCCGCCTTCGCCCGAAGGAACTTCAGCGCGGCGCGTGGCCCTTCGTCGTTGGCCATCGGCGGGCTGTCGGCGGGAGGAACCTGCTCGATCATGCTCGCCCTCCGCCACCCGACGGTCTATCCGACGTTCGCCACCTTCTCCGGGTTCGCATCCCCTCAGTACCAAGAGACCAGCCAGGCCGAGACCATCGACACTCTCTTCGACGGCTCGGAGGAGGACTTCGCCGCCCACGATCCCGCTGAGCTCCTGCGCGGTGGGCACTTCGACGGCCTGGCCGGGTGGTTCGAGGTCGGAAAGGACGACGTCGAGCCCTTGGAGGCCGCGCACAGCCTGCAACCCGCGGCCCTGCGGGCCGGCATCGCCACCTGCATTCTGGTGCGTCCCGGCGATCACGACTTCGCCCTGTGGAGCCAGGCCCTGGTGGACGCCTTCCCGTGGCTGGCCTGGAGGCTCGGGCTGACCGCCCAGCCGACCCACGAGCCCGCCACCTGTACGTCGCCATGATCGGCGACCACCTCCCGTCCCCGAGCGCTTGCGCGGTCTCGCCGACCTGGTCTCGAATGGCAGGTGGAGTGCGCCCCACCCTGACGGAGATGTCGGTTCCATGAGCATCCTGTTCGCCCTGCTGGGCGCCTTCAGCCAGGCGCTGACCTCGGTGCTCCAACGGTTGGCCAACGTTGCCGGACCCGAGGGCAAGAGGTCGGCGTGGGAGACCACCCTCTTCCTCATACGGCAGCCCTTGTGGCTGTTGGGGATGGTCACCATGGGCGGGACCTTCATCTTTACCGCGCTGGCCCTCTATTTCGGCGAGTTGGCCACCGTGCAGCCGATCCTGGTCACCGAGCTCATCTTCACCCTGGCCCTCCGCGCCCTGTGGCTCGGTGATCGCATCGCCTCGCGCACCTGGGGCGCGGCCGCCCTGTTGTGTGCCGGTTTGATCGGATTTCTGGCCGTGGCCGATCCACGCGAGGGCCATGGCCATCCCACCCCGGTCGCATGGGTGGTGGCCGTCGGCAGCCGTGGCTTGGTGATCCTGGTTTTGCTGGTGGTCAGTCGGTGGGGGTCACCGGCCCGGAGGGCAGCACTGCTGGGCGCTGCGGCTGCTCTGGTGTGGGCCATCGACGCCGCCTTCGTGAAGGCCGCCACCGAGGTTCTCGCCCATCATGGCTGGAGCGGGCTCTTCGTCCACTGGCCGATCTACGCGGTGGTGGTCAGCGGTGTCCTCGGGACGATTCTCCTCGAGGCGGCCTTTGCCGTCGGCCCGCTGGCCGCCTCGCAGTCCGCCCTGCTCATCGTCGATCCCTTGGCCAGCATCGCCCTCGGCATCGAGCTGTTCGGCGAGCAGCTCAACCACGCACCCGTCGACATCGTCCTCCAGGTCCTGTTCCTGACCACCATGTTCGCCGGGGTGGTCCTGCTGTCCAAGTGGGCCCCACCGGAGATGGTGGCCCGGACCGGGCGATCGCCCCGGGTGGCCCGATCGCGTCAACCGGCCCCCGACCCGATCTGAAGGCCCGGCTCAAACCATGTGGGGCAGACAGGTGCCGGGTCCGGAGTTCGGTGGCGGAACCTCACTCGACGGACCCGGCGGCGGCACGCTACCCGATGTGCCGCACGATGAATCGGATAGCCCGCCCAGACCGGAGCCTGTGGTTATTCCACGGCGATGGCGGCCAGGACGTCGAGCTTGGAAGCCCGCCGCGCCGGCCAGGTGGCGGCCCCCAAGCCCAACAGCGCCGACAGCACCAGGAACACGATGAGGCTGGCCACGGGGACGACGATGTCGGTGA
Source organism: uncultured Acidimicrobiaceae bacterium (assembly GCA_963704615.1). Classification (GTDB taxonomy): domain Bacteria; phylum Actinomycetota; class Acidimicrobiia; order Acidimicrobiales; family RAAP-2; genus Bog-756. The sequence goes on from OY969923.1 coordinate 611,159, forward strand.
TGCCCTGCTGTTTCAAGGAGGCGGCGAAGGCGATGCCGAGGGCCGTTCCGACGACGACCCCGATTATCGCTCCGAAAAGGGACAGGATCACCGATTCCGAGCGGATCATGGCCCGAACCTGTCGGCGTTTCATCCCCACGGCCCGGAGGAGCCCGATCTCATGGGTGCGCTCGAACACCGACAGCATCAGCGTGTTGACGATACCGATCAGGGCGATGACCACCGCCAAGGCCAGCAGGGCGTAGACCAGACCGAGCAGTTGGTTGACCTGTTGCTGCTGGGACTTCTCGAACTGGGCCCGGGTCTGGATCTGGAGATTCGGGTAGGCGGCCAGCCCGGCGGCCAACGATTTGCCGACGGCTCCGGTGGTGCCGGTGCGGAGGAGAACTGCGACGGGAAGAGGATTGGTGAAGTTGGCGAGAAAGAAGTCGTCGCTGACGACGAAGCTCCCGAGCAGTGAGTTGGGTTGGTAGATCCCCCCGATGCGGACGGTCGAGCTCCCGGTCTGGGCGAATGTGATCGGAACCTTCGAGCCCACCGACAGGTGATCGGAGTTGGCCGTGGTGGTGTCGATGAGGAGATCGCCGGCGGCCAGCGACGGGGCCCCTGTTCCGGATCTCATCTTCAAGATGATCGTGTCGGCGAGGTGGTTGGCCGAAATAGCGGTCAGGCCCGAAACGGAGTGCCGAAACTCGAACTGCCCGCTGTACACCGTCGAGACCGCGGTGACACCCGGCACTCGGGCGGCGGTGCCCGCCACCGAACTGCTGATCCCGGTGGCACCACTGCCGGAATTGGAGATGATGTAGTCGGCGCTGATGGCATTGTCGACGCTGCTGGTGGCCGACTTGGACAGCGACGCGCCGAAGACGGCGATGGTCGCCACCAGGGCGAGCCCGACCATGAGGGCGGACGAGGTCTGGGCCGTGCGGCGGGGGCTGCGCATCGAATTCTCGCGCCCCAACTTGCCGGAGATGCCGAGCAGGCGGGCCAGTGGTCGGCCGAGAACACTGGCTATGGGCCGGGCCACGATGGGGGCGAGCATGCCGATACCGACGAACACGGCGACCGCACCCACCCCGACCAGCTGGATCGCCGGCTTGGTGAGCCCCACCACCAGGGCGGCGATGCCGACGAGGGCAATGACGGTGCCAAGGACGATCCGTCGCCGGGACGACTCGTCGTCCCTGCTCTGGTGTTCGGATAGGGCCGCCACCGGCGGGATACGCACCGCCCGCCGGGCCGGGCTGACTGCCGAGACGACCGTCACCCCGATCCCCACCACCAGGGCGGCGATGACCGTGTGGGCTTCGAACACCAACGGACCGGTGGGCAAGGTGATCCCGAACGCCTTGAGCAGCGCCTCGAGCCCCACGGCCCCGAGGACGCCCAACCCGAGCCCGATCAGAGACGCCACTGTGCCCAACAGCGCGGCCTCGGTGAGGACGGAACGGAAGACCTGACGTCGACTGGCACCCACGATACGGAGGAGAGCGAGCTCCTTGGTCCGTTGGCCGACCAGGATCGAGAAGGTGTTGAAGATGGTGAAGGCACCGACGAAGAGGGAGATGAAGGCGAAGACCAACAGGGCCGTCGAGAAGAAGGACAGGGCCTGGTCGATCGAGCTTGTCTGCTCATTGGCCACGGTCTGGCCGGTGACCACCTCGATGCCCTTGGGAAGGACAGCGGCGATCGATGTCTCGACTGTCGCCTTGTCGGCTCCCGGGTTGGTCAGAACATCGATGGCGTTGTAGCGCCCGGTCAGGCCGAAGAGCCGTTGAGCTGTCGGCAGGTCGAAGGCGGCAAGGGTGGCACCGGCGAGGTTGTCGGCCGATCCGAACTTGACCAGCCCGGAGATGGTGAAGGTCTGGGGCGGCCCGACAAAGAGGATGCGCACACGGTCCCCCACCGCGAAGTGGTACTTCTGTGCCGTCCCTTCGTCCATGACCACCTGGTCGGGGGTCGTCGGGGCAACCCCACTGACCAGACGGAGGGCCGACAACCGCTGATCGGGGTCGAAGGAGAAGCCCAAGGTGGGCGCACCGCCCGTGGTCACCGCCTTCCCGTCCGGCGCCACGAACTGGGCGGAGCCGGTCACTGTCCCTTCGGCATAGGCGATGCCCGGAAGGTGACGGACCGTGGGCAGGATCGACTGCGGTACGGGCTTGCGGGATGCAGTGGCGCTTCCGTTGTCGAAGGCCGCCGTGCCCCTGATCTCGAAGTCGACGTTCTGATAGACGTGGCCGAACAGGGTGGTGAACGTGTTGTGAAGGGTGTCGGTGAGCACCAGTGTCCCGGAGATGAAGGTGACACCGAGCACGATGGCCAGCCCGGTGAGCGCCAGGCGCAGCTTGTGGGCGAGCAGCCCCTTGACCGTGACCTTCCACATGTCAGCTGTCGAGCTTCTTCATGCGCTCGAGGATGGAGTCAGCGGTCGGTGAGACCAGCTCATCAACCACCTTCCCGTCGGCCAGAAAGACAACCCGGTCGGCGTAGGCGGCGCCCCGCGGGTCGTGGGTGACCATCACGATGGACTGGCCGAACTCGGTGACCGAGCGGCGGAGGAAGGCCAACATCTCACCCGAGGAGTTCGAGTCGAGATTGCCGGTGGGCTCATCGGCGAAGATCAGCTCGGGCCGGCCGATGAGGGCCCGGGCGCAGGCGGCCCGCTGCTGCTGTCCGCCCGACATCTCCGATGGCCGGTGGGACAGCCGGTCGCGGATGCCCAGCTGGTCGACCAGATAATCGAACCATGCCCGGTCGACCTTCTGACCGGCCAGGTCGGCGGGCAACGTGATGTTCTCGCTGGCCGTCAAGGTCGGCACCAGGTTGAACGATTGGAAGACGAACCCGATCCGATCCCGCCTCATCTGGGTCAGGCCGGCGTCGTCGAGCAAACCGATCTCCTGGTCGCCGACGAAGGTGTGCCCGGAGGTCGCCGAGTCCAGTCCGGCCATGCAATGCATCAGGGTCGACTTGCCCGAGCCGGATGGGCCCATGACCGCGGTGAACTGACCGTGGCCGAACTCGATGGTGACGCCGTCGAGAGCGCGGACAACGGCGTCTCCCTTGCCGTAGGTCTTGACGAGATCGACGGCCCGGGCGGCCGGCGCAATTGATGCCCGGGTTGAGGTCTGGTCGGTGAGTGTCATGGCGATACGTCCTTCGTGATGCCGATCGTGTACGAGGGTCCGGCAGAGATGGCGGAGCCAACGACGTGGTGGATGTGCCCTCGCCGGGCTGCTGTCTCGAACCCGGGAGAAGCGATGGGAGCGATCCCCGCGCCACTGGCACGTGGCAGGGCCACTGACTGGTCAGCGCCGGATGCGGCGTGACCAGATGCTATCGGTCGAGCTCGAACCGAGTGGAATGGTCGTGGTGCCGACCGGCCCGGCGCCAGAGGAGCAGCCCCACCACCACGATGAGCAACCACGGGACGTGCAGAGGGACGATCGGAAGGGTCGCACCCGCGGCTACCACGACCAACAGGACGATGACCATGAAGGGAATGAGCCGGCGATGTCGCGGTGGCCGAGGCGGCGGTTCTGTCGGCAGGCGGGGAAGATCGTCGAAAAGACCGGTGAGGTCTCCGCGCGTGGTTGCCCCCATGGCCCGGTCGAGGCGCGCCTTGAACTCGACCTGATCGAGCCGGCCCTCGCCAAAATGGCGTGCCAGCTTGTCAGCCACTTCGTTCCGTTCGGCGTCGGACGCCCGGAGGTGGGTGTCGGTGTAGGTGGTGGCCCGGCGTCCGCCGGTCGGGTAGGCGGGATCCCATCGATAACGCACGGTCGTTCTCCTCATCAATCGGTCAGCGGGTCGAAGTCAGCGGGTCGAAGTCAGCGGGCTCGTTCGCGGGCCAGGAGGTCCTCGGCCACCGACGGACCCCCCTCTTCCTCGGGGATGAGGAGCCAGCCGGCCAGGTAGAGCGGGACGGCCAGACCGCCGAAGAGGCCGAGGGCCACGAATCCGATCCGGACCAGGGTGGGATCGATGTCGAAGTAGTCGGCCAGCCCGGCGGCCACCCCCGCCACCATCCGACCGTCTCGGCACCGGTGGAGGCGGTCTTCGGGAAAGGCCGACGGGGTGGGCCGGGGATCCGCAGGGCCGGACCCGCTGTTCGGGCTGTCGGAGGACGTCGGGGAGGTGCTGTGGGTTTCCATGCTCTCAGCCTGACGGACGCCGCGGTGGTGGGGTATCCGGCATCACCCTGGTCAGACCCTGACTCGGCCGACAACGGTGCAGGGTGATCCCTAATGGCCGGCCCCCCATTGCCTGCGCGATCATCGGGTATGCCTGAATTCACCGATTCCGGCACCACGTCCGGCCCCGGCGTACCCTCGCAACCACCTCCCGGACGGCGGGACGGGGCAAAGCGTGAGGCCCCCGATCAGCGCCCGTATCCGCCATGGGGTCTATCAGAATGGGGACATTGGCACGGTCGACGCGGACGTCGCCTCCATCACCGCCTGCGGGGACCGTTGCGGAGGAGCCCGGACGTCCGGGTGCTGGCCGGCGTGTGCGGCGGTCTCTCCCAGTCCACCGGTATCGATGTCACCATCATCCGGATCGCCTTCGTCCTGCTCACACTCGGGAGCGGCGTCGGCATCCTGGTCTACGCACTGGCGTGGTTGCTCCTCCCCCTCGACGGGGAGACCACAAACATCCTGTCGAGGGCCGTCAACGACCGGAGAGGCATACGCCTGGTCATCGCCATCATTCCGGCTCTCATCGTGGTGGAAGTGGTCGCCGCCGGGTTGCACATCGCCTACATCGGCACCTTCGGCTGGCCCGTCTTCGTGGCCGGCGGGGTGATCATCCTCATCCGGCGCAACGCCAGTGAGAAGGAGAGAGTGTGGATCAATGACGACCTGATGCCCATGCTGCACACCGACGGCGAGCACCATCGGCGCTCGGCCCTGCTGGCCCGCATCACGGTCGGCATCGCCCTCGGACTGGGAGGGGTCCTCGTCCTGGTCCTCGGGCACACGACGAGTGCCGCGCTGCGGCCCCTCGGCGGTGCCCTTTTGGTCATCGCCGCCCTGGTGGTCGTCTTCGGTCCCTGGTGGCTGAGCCTGGTGCGCGACCTGATGGCGGAACGCCAGGCCCGAGCCCGGGCCGAGGAGCGAGCACAGATGGCCGCCCACGTGCACGACTCGGTCCTGCAGACGCTGGCTCTGATCCAGCGATCGTCTGACGATCCTCAGGCTGTGGTGCGCCTGGCCCGCACCCAGGAGCGTGAGCTCCGCTCGTGGCTGTTCGAGGGCAGGCTGCCCGGGGCCATCAGCGCCAGTGCGGCCACCCTGACCGAGGGCATCGGTCTCCTCCAGCGCCAGGTGGAGGCCGATCACGGCAGCACCGTCCAGGCGGTTGTGGTTGGCGACTGTACGCTCGACGATCGCTTGCGGGCGCTGCTCGACGCGTCGCGGGAGGCCACCGTCAACGCTGCCAAGTGGTCAGGGGCGGCGGAAGTCTCGGTGTATGCCGAGGTCGAACCGGGGGCGGTGATGGTCTACATACGAGACCGGGGCCGCGGATTCGACCCGGAGGCGGTTTCTGCCGACCGTCAGGGCATCGCCAACTCCATTCGGGCCCGCATGGCCCGATTCGGAGGAACGGTCCTCATCCGCTCATCGGCGGGCAACGGTGCCGAGGTGGAGCTGTCGATGCCCCGGGAGGTCGCGGCATGACAGAGGAGGGACGCCCACGGGTCTTTCTGGTCGACGACCACGCTGTGGTCAGGGCGGGCGTGCGGGCTGAGCTGGGTGTCGCCGTCGCCGTTGTGGGTGAAGCGGACGAGGTCGATGCCGCCGTCGAGTTGATCAACGAGCGGGTTCCCGACGTGGTCCTCCTCGACGTCCACCTCCCCGGTGGAGGGGGCCAGGCGGTCATCGCCGGGGTCGCCCCGCGCCACCCGGAGGTGCGGTTCCTGGCTCTGTCGGTCTCCGACGCGCCCGAGGACGTGATCGCGGTCATCCGGGCCGGTGCCCGTGGATACATCACCAAGACCGTCTCGGGCGAGGACCTCCTTCACGCGGTGTACCAGGTGGCGGCCGGCGATGCTGTCTTCTCCCCCCGCCTAGCCGGATTCGTGCTGGACGCCTTTGCCGGCGGCGCGGCCACCGGGGCGGTGGTCACCGGTCTCGATCCGGAGTTGGACCAACTCTCACCGCGTGAGCGCCAGGTGCTCCGCCTCATCGCCCGCGGCTACACCTACAAGGAGGTGGCCCGCGACCTGACCATCTCGACCAAGACGGTGGAGTCGCATGTCTCCTCGGTCTTGCGGAAGTTGCAGCTCTCCACCCGGCACGAGCTGACCAGGTGGGCCACCGAGCGACGACTGGTCTGATGGGTGAACCCTGGGGGATCTCGTCGGTGACCCACGGGTCGATTCAGACCGAGGTCTCCTCGACCAGTGGTCGTCCCAGGTAGTCGGATTCCGAGGTCACTCCCGGGAGAACGAAGAAGTACCCACCGCCTGTCGGACTGATGTAGTCGACCAGCGGTTCACCGACCAGTCTCGTCTGGACGGTTTCGAACTGCCGTTCCAGATCCTGCTGATAGCACGTGAAGATCAAACCCTGGTCGAGGTTGCCGTTCACATCGATGCCACGGTCATAGTTGAAGCCCCGCCGAAGAATTCGACTCGGCTCGGTCTGCAGTGTGCGCGGATTGGCCAAGCGGATGTGCGCGGTTGTCGGGATGATCACCCCTTCGGGGTCGTCGGCATAGTCGGGAACGTCGGTCTGGAGATTTCCGTCGAGCGGTGCTCCGCTGTCTCGCTTTCGGCCGATCATGAGCTCTTGTTCGCTCAAGGACACCCGATCCCAGAATTCGACCAACATCCGGATGACCCGGATGACCTGGTAGGTACCGCCGGCGGTCCATGCCGGCTCCGGATGCCCGGGCTGCACCCACACCAGGTCGTTCATGGCCATCGCCGAGTTGACGTTCGGATTGGCGATGCCGTCATTGAAGCCGAGGAGATTGCGGGGCACGCCCGTTGGCCTCGGTACGCTGACAAAGCCGTCGATGCGCCAGCGGGGCTGCATGGCTCCCCGGGTGTACTTGGTGATGTCCCGCAGGGCATGGATGACGGTATCGGCCTCGCTGGCGAAGAAGGCCAGACTGATGTCTCCATGGCACTGGCTCTGATCAAGGTTGTCGTCGGGGAAGGAACCCATCGGCTTCAGGACCGCAGGCTTGACCGATGCGAATCCGAACCGAGCGTCGAACAGCGTCGATCCGACGCCGACGGCCACCGACAGTTGGTGACTGGGGACCACCGGTCCGAGGATTCCGTTGTCGGAGGTGGGCGCGGCAGGCCCGGCAAAGGGTGGCGCCCCTCCCGTCACCAGTATCCGGATTCGATCGGTGATCGTGTGGAAGAGATCCACCATTCCGGCGCGATCGGGTGCGATGACATCGAACGAGACGAACAACCCGGCATGCGACGGTGAGGCGGCGACGACCCTCTGGTGGGGACCGTGGAACGGGTGGGCTCCGGCGGCACCGGCGACAGGGCTGCCCAGAGCAGGGGCGACGGCCGCGCCAACCGCCGTTGCCGCTCCGGCTCTGAGGAAGCCACGACGGCTGAAGGGGGTGGTCAGCCGGTCATCCTGGTCCGGGGGCACCGAACCACGATCACCCGTCCGTCCGTCGTGACCGCTCATGGACTGGACGCCTCCGGTGGGAGCTCGAGCAGATCGGGCACCGGTGACACGGCCTCGAGATAGTTCCCGATTGCCCCGTCGAGATCCTCCCGCTGGGTCTGGGTCAGGGACTGGACGGGGATCCAGGTTCCATCGGGCATCTGGAAGGTCTCGAGAAGGGTGCTCACCTGGTGCAGGTCAGCGGTGACGTTGGCCAGGAGGGTCGGCTCACCTTGTTGCAGGAGCGGGGCAATGACTCCCAGGGTCATTTCGGTTCCCTGGACGTTGGCCATGGCGGTGGCCAGCCCGGTGTGACTGCCCTGGTCGGTCTCGCCGGTGAGTTCGAACTGCAAGGTGTTCTCCAGGATCTCATGAGTACGGAGCGAAAGATCATTGGGCAGGGTGGTCTGCTCGGGGAAGGCGAGCACCAGCTGATGCACGTAGGTGTCCAGCTGATCGGCAACTGAGGCCACGGTTGCCGCCGGCTGGTTCTCCCACAGTGCGTACTCGAGCCGGAGGAATCCGCTCCAGTTCGGGTCGTTCACTCCCATCGGCAGGCCGTTGGGGCGCCCGTCGATCTCATCGTTGAAGTCACCGAAGGTGTCGTACGCCGCACCCAGCCGGGCGTAGTCGAGGTGGGCCACCAGCCAGACCTGCTTGGCCTGGACCAGCTGGCCGGCGTCGGCCAGGGCGCGCAGATGGTCGGTATCCGTGGCCAGGACAGCAAGTCCGTTGGCCACCTCGGCCCGGTATTTCGTGACCAGAGGTGCCAGTTGGTTGTAGGTGACCCGAACGTAGGGGTGGGCATCGTCGACCGCGACGCCCGACACTGTCACCGTTCGCGAATAGACGGCGGCATTTTCCGAGTAGGTGCAGCCCATGCGGTAGTCGCCCGGTGGAATCACCGCGATCATGGTGCGGGCGGTTCCCGGAGCCATGGCCTCCAGCTCTCCGTAGATGAGCATGTCCCGTGCTCCCATCAGGGCCACATCCACCACCGAGCTCCCGGTATTGATCACGGGAATCTCCCGCTGGCCCGAGTGGGGAGGTAGCCAGCCATCGGCGCAGCTGTAGTTGTTCACCGTCGCCACCGTGGAGCTCTTCGCCTCTGCCGAGGACGCATGGGTCACGGCCCCTGTGACCAGCACAGCGGCAACCACCACCGCCACGGCGACGGCACCGATCCACACCAGTCGGCCGGATGGGTGCTTGATCAACGCCATGACCCGCCATCTGCGGGGAACGACTGATTGGCCGATGTGAACATGTGCACCTGACAGTCACGACGGTCGTTCAGGCAGATCGTCGGGCGATTAGTTGCCCGTGGTCAAGCCTTGGTGACCGCCGATGATGGAGGGATGTTGCCGGCGCCGGTCGTGAGGCACCCGGCTTTGAGCGCTGGATCCGGGGCCGAGGGGAGCTTCGGTGGCTTGAGGAAGGCCGGTTTGCTGTCGAAGTCCAACATATCGAACAGACTGTTGGCGTTGGCATCGCGTCGGGTCAGCGCCGGCAGGTTCCACTTCTCCTCGACGGTCTTGAGGATCGAGGTGTGGTCGTAGACGGTGTGGGACACGTAGTTCTCCCGGGCGTAGGGGCTGACCACGGCGCAGGGAACACGGAAGCCGTACCGGTCGAAGCCACCGGGTGGATCACCCGGGGCCAGCGCCGGCGGCACATCGTCAGGAGTGACCGCGGCCGGGGGCGGAACGTGGTCGTAGTAGCCCCCGTGCTCGTCGTAGTTCCAGATCAGCATGGTCTTCGACCAGTTCGGACTGGACATGACGGCGTTGACCACCTTGCCGACGAATGCATCACCGAACTGGATGTCCTGGGGGTTCTCTTCGGACTGTTCGTCGTAATTGGGTTCCACCAGGCTGAACGAGGGAAGGTTTCCCGCCGCGGCATCGACGTAGAACTGGTCGATGTGAGCCAGACCGCTGAAGAGGGTCGGGTCCGAGAGCAGGGGGAGGAAGACCCCGAGGGTCGGCAGCGTCGAGTAATAGTCCTTCCAGGTGATCCCGTGCTTGTTGAACTGCTGGAAGATCACCCCGTTGGGTGGTAGTTCCGGTGGGAATGTGTCGTTGATCAGTCCGAGGGATGTCCCGGCAATGAGATAGCGACGGTTCGGGTCGGTCTGGGCCATGGCCGAGCAAAAGTACCGATCGGCAATGGGAAAGACGCTGGCCATACCGCAGCTGAAGGGGAGGTCCTCCTTGGTGAAGTAGCCCATGGCCTCGGCCGAAGTGCTGGTCACGAATCCCTGACAGGTGCCCCCGTCGTAAGCCTCATGAGTGACTGTCCAGTCATTGCCCACACCGTCCGTTTGGCATTCGGTCGGCATGTGGAAGGCGTGGACGTAGTTGCCCAGTCCATCCGGGTTCTTTGCCGTTGGCTGACCGTTGGGTCCGAGGATGAACCCGTCGCCCCTGCCGATCAGGCCGAGAATGTTGTCAAAGGAATGGTTCTCCATCATCAGGACCACGAAGTGCTCGATCTCCGGAAATTGAGCAGTACCGGCGGCGAGGCTGGGGTAGGGCAGCGATCCCGGTCCGAGCACGCCCGAACGCTTGAGCGGGGTGGTGACCGAAGTCGTCGGTGCCGATGACGACTGCCCGCAGGCTTCGAGGGCCAGTGATGCGCCGACCAGACCTCCCCCGAGGGAATTGACGCCGACTCAGGTTCACCAGCTTCCTCGTCTTTCGGTCTCTGATCGACCAGCATGGTAGTCCCGTGAGGCAGCACTGTCCTTCATGAAGCCGTCGTGGGAGGAAGCGCCTGAGCGGGACCTCACCGGCCCACGGTTCCCTGCCCCCTTCACTTCCGAGGCGCCGAACGACCTCCAGGGTGTGGCGGGATGCCTGCTTTCAGGGACTTACCATGGGGTCAGCGCCGCCGTCGGGAACATGCCCCTCCCGACGGCAGTGACACCTCCGTCCTGACCACGGTCAATTACGATCTAGCCATACTCAAGAAAGCCAAGGGGAGCAGCGACATCGTTAGCACGTCGTCGGAGGGGAAGAGGCACAGGATGTGAAGGGCATGGACCACTGGGAACGACGTCGGCCATTCCGGACCACCCTGATCGTCGTCTGTCTCCTCGTCCTCGGAGCGATCCTCGCCGTCGGTGGGCTGAAGGTCGCACACAAGGTCCATTGGTCCGAGCCGGTCCCATCGGTCGCCTACGCCTCGGCCGGGTACGACTTGGACGCCCCCACCTCAGCGGTTGTCGTGGGCAGCGATCTCTACATCGCCAACGAACTGGGCAACTCGGTCAGTGTGGTCAATGCGGGATCAGGTGTCCATGTGGCGACCATCTCCGGTCCGTCCCTTGGCCTCGATGGTCCGACGGCACTCGTCGCCGTCGGACCGGATCTCTTCGTCGCCAACGGGGCCGGTGACTCTGTGACCGAGATCGACACCACCTCGCGCTCACTGGTACGCACGATCTCCGGTGCCCAGTTCCAGTTTTTCGATCCGATCGCTTTGGCCGCCGACCAGGGGAGCCTGTTCGTACTGAGCTCGTCGGGCCCGGTCACTGCCGTCTCCGCGGCATCGGGCGGTCTGGTCGGTATCGCCTCGGGTGCCCAGTTCGGGTTCAGCGTGCCGTTGGCCATCGCCGCGTCGAGCGGCCGCCTGTGGGTGACCAACAGCGCCACCAATTCGGTCACCGAGATCGACAGTCAGACCTTGACAGTGGTGGGACAGCTTCAGGCGGCCAGCTTCAAATTCCAGAAGCCGACCGGTGCGGTGGTCGATGGGACGAACTTGTGGGTGACCAACGAATCGGGCGATTCGGTGACCGAAATCGACACCACGACCGGGAAGCTGGTTCGGGTGGTCGTCGACCATGTCAACCTGCCGACGCCGGGGCCAATCACCGTCGGGGACGGTTATGTCTTCACGGTGAGTCCACCGGGGGTCTCCCCGATGGTGAGTCAGATCACACCGAACAATGGGAAGGTCGTGTGGATGATGTGCAACACCAACGGCCCCTATTTGTTCAGTAACCCACAAGCGGCGGCGGTGAGTGGATCAAACCTCTGGATCGTGAGCAAGGGAAGCAGCTCATTGACGGAGATGGACACGGACTCCGGCGCACTGATCCGGACGATCTCCTAAATGGTTGGGCACAGGCGGACCTGGGTCGGCGCCCTCCGTGTTGGCGCCATCCTGCGGGGCAGCCCATTCGTCCTGGTCGCCGCGGTGCTGGCGGCCGCGTGTTCCTCGGCGACGACCTCGAGCTCGACCTCCACTGAGGCAACAGCCTCGACCACGACGCCCACCCCGACAACGGTTCCTTCCGGGTTCACGTCGGTGGTGGTCGATGTTCCCGCGTCGAACCGGGCGGCGCCGTTCAACACGTCCCGCTCTCTCGTCGTCCCGACCGGGTGGACAGCAGAGGTATGGGCCCGGGTGCCCGGAGCCCGCTTCGCCACCTGGACCCCTCAGCATCAGCTATTGGTCAGCGTCCCCAATTCGGGCCAGGTCGTGGAGCTGACCCCGGGGGACAGTCCGGCTGCGGTGCCGACCAAGAAGGTCCTGCTCTCCGGACTCACCCAACCGCAGGGGATGGCCTTCGACACCATCGGGGGCCAACAGGTTCTGTATGTGGCCGAGTCGGACCAGATCGATCGTTACCTCTGGAAATCCACCGGAGCAGTCGGCGCCAGAAAATTCTGGTGGCCGGACTTCCTGACACCAACGCGGATGGTGCTCCCGCTCACCGCGACAAGGAGATCGTCGTCGGCGCCGACCACGTGCTTTACGTCGACATCGGCAGTTCCACCAACGTGAACACCGTGGATCTCACGGCCAAGCCACCGCGCGCCGTGGTGATGGCCTATCAGCCCGATGGCAAAGGACGGGTGTTCGCCACCGGCATTCGCAACGGCGACGGGCTGTCCTTCGATCCCAGCGGCAACCTGTGGACGGCGATCAACGAGCTCGACAACATCCCCTACCCGTACCACCAGTCCTACGGGGGCATTCCCGACGCCTACGGCAAGGTGATCGTCTCCTACGTGAGGGACCATCCGCCCGACGAGTTGGCCAAGCTCACCCCTGGTCGCAATGTCGGCTGGCCCTACTGCAACCCCGACCCTGACGTGTCGCCAGGGCTCGGCGTGACCAGCACTCTCCAGTACGCCGACCTTCCCTTCACCGTCGACGTCCAGACCAACCCGAAGGGGACCAAGCTCGACTGTGCGAAACTCCAGCCACTCGAACGGGGCATCCCCGCTCACAGCGCCCCACTGGGATTTCACTTTCTGGAAGGAAGCACGATGGCCAGCCCATGGTCGAACGGGGCAGTGGTTGCCACCCACGGTTCCTGGGACAGGACGCCACCCCGGGCTCCGGCCGTCCTCTGGTTCCCGTGGGAGGCCCAGCAGCAGACCCTCGGCAACCAGGTCGACCTGGTCACCGGATTCCAGCTTCCCAATGGGACGAGGTGGGGTCGTCCGGTTGATGCCGTCCCCGGACCCGATGGCGTGCTCTACGTCACCGACGACACCGCGGGTGCGGTCTACCGCATCGGCCCGCTGACGACGTAGGACCCATCCTTGGTGCGCCCCGGGGGACTCGAACCACCCAACCTGCGGATTAAGAATCCGCTGCTCCACCGTTGAGCTAGGGGCGCTCGGGCAGCATAAGGGTCACTCCGACCTGCGTCAACGCATTCGATGGGCATGGAGGAACCGAGGGCGACGCCGGCCGCTCAGGGCACGGGCGGCACACAGTGCGCCGGTACGTCTTTGGGTGGCGGGGTCAGGCCCAGTCGCCACGACAACCACGGCAATGAGTCTTTGAACGCCTGGGCCCAGAACGTGAAGGAGTGCTCGCCCGGTGGTGTGGTCACACAGACCTGGAGTCCCGCCTTCTCCGCCAGGGCGCTGAGCTGCATGGCTGCGGCCAGGGGTTGGGGATCGCTCTGTCCGGCCGTGAACCAACCGGCCACACCCGGGAATCTCATCGTCGTCAGGAGATGGACGGGATTATGAGCCTCGTAGTCTGCCTTCGAGCCCCCGTAGATGATGCTGATGGTCTGCTGCTCGTTGTCGTTGAGATAGGTGGGGGATGCGTAGCCCGAGTAGTCACCGAATATCTGGAAGACCAGCGGATTGCGCAGGGCCAGCATGCTGGCACAGGTCCCCCCGTCTGACAGACCGGCCACCGCCAGCGAGTGCTTCCCGACCGCGGCGTTGAAATTGGCCTGCATGAAGTTGGGCACGTCCTTGACCAGGTAGGTCTCGGCGTTTCCGAGGGGGCCGTTGGAGCACTCGGTGTCCTGGGCGTTTCCGTTGTTGGCCGGAATGACCAGTATCGGAGCCTTGCCATGGTGGCTCTCGGCGAAGGCGGTGGACGTACTGTCGGCATAACCGGCCCGCGTCCAGTCGGCGGGCTCTCCGGGAACCCCGGCGATCAACTCGATGACCGGCAACTGCGGCTCGGGATTGGCGAACCAGCTGGGCGGGAGATAGACGAACGCCTGCCCCGTCTGGAACTTGGAGATGGTCCCCGGAATGGTGATGGCGATCGTCTCCCCGTGGGTGGGAAGCTTGCCGGTGGCCCGGGTTTCGGACCGGATGGCCTTGAGCTCGGGCAGGTTGGCGAAGTTGGCGGCGTCCTTTCCCAGCAGGCGGGCCAGGGTCGGGTAGTAGTCGTAGGTCTGGTTGACCACCGTGAATGCGGCCAGGATGCAGAAGATCAGGGCGATCACCGAAAACGTTCGCAACAACCAGTGGGCCTTGGTCCAGCCCAGCACGATGATCACCACCGAGTACCAGACCAGCCAGGCCCACAGGTAGAACGACGTGGGGAACTCGTCGGGCACCAGGTTGAAGACGTGGATGGCCAGGGCCGTCAACAAGGTGAGGACGAAGCTGATCGGTATCCCGATCGGGAGCTGCCACTTCCAGGCTCCGTCGTGCCACCCGACGGACAGCACCACCGCCACGATGGCGACGATGATGACCGTCGTGGGGAACCATCCGGTGATCAGGTCGATATTGACGGCAAGCGTTGTCATGGCGTTCTCATGATTGGTGGTTGCCTAAGATATCCAGAGTGCTCCGACCCGACAGGGATGGACCACAACGCAAACTGGGAAAGGGCGTCAGGGTGGAGGAGCCGGATGGCGAGGAGCCAGAACAGCGGACGGTGGACGCGCTGTCGGCCGAGCGCCGCAAGAAGCGTGAGGTCCTCGCCGAAAAGGGGATCGATCCCTATCCACTCCGTTTCGACCGCACCGCCACGGCCGCCCAGCTCCGCTCGCGTCATGGTGATCTGGCTGCCGACGTCCGCACCGGCGAGACCGTCCGGATGGCCGGCCGCCTGACCAGCGTCCGTGGCCACGGGAAGCTGTCCTTTGCCACCCTCGAGGACGTCACCGGCAAGGTGCAGCTTCTCATGCAGGACTCGAATCTGTCCGATCGAGCGAAACTGGTGTTGGCCAACTTCGATCTGGGTGACTGGATCGGTGCGGAAGGCGAGGCGATCACTTCCCGCCGAGGCGAGCTGTCAGTCGACGTCACCGACCTGTGGCTCCTGTCCAAGGCCCTCCGTCCCCTTCCCGACAAGTGGCACGGGCTGACCGAGACAGATACCCGCTACCGCCAACGGGAGGTCGACCTTCTGGCCAATCCCGACAGCCGGCGAGTGTTCGACATTCGGTTCAAGACCATCGCCGCCCTGCGCCGCCAGTTGCTGTCCGAAGATTTCGTCGAGGTGGACACTCCCATCCTCCAACCCCAGGCCGGGGGGGCCCTGGCCCGGCCATTCATGACTCACGCCAACGCCTTGGACATCGACCTCAGTCTGCGGATCGCCCCCGAGCTCTATCTCAAACGGCTGGTGGTGGGGGGCTACGAGCGAGTCTTCGAGATCGCCCGGAACTTCCGGAACGAGGGCGTGGACACCCGGCACAGCCCCGAGTTCACCGCCCTCGAGGCCTATCGCGCCTTTGGCGACGTCAATGACGGGATGGATCTCACCGAGCGCCTCATCGTCGAAGCGGCCCGGACTGCCACCGAGCGACTGACCTTCACCCTCGGGGAGCGGGTGATCGAACTGTCGCCGCCCTGGCCCCGCCGACAGCTGCTCGACTGGCTCGAGGAGGAGGTGGGTCGGCGTCTCCATCCCAGCGATCCTGTCGACGAGGTGCGGGCGATCTGTGCGAAGCACGGGGTGGACTGCGTGCCGGAGTGGGGTTCCGGCAAGCTCATCTTCGAGCTGTACGACACCATTCTCTTGCCCACGGTGAGCGATCCGGTCTTCGTCTGCGGGTTCCCGGTGGAGGTGTCCCCTCTGGCCCGGCACAGCGCCGAGGACCCGACGTTGGCCGATCGGTTCGAATTGGCCATCGACGCCAAGGAATTCGCCAACGGTTACAGCGAGCTCAATATCCCCGAGGAGCAGCAGGACCGGTTCCGGGGCGAAGCGGAGGCTGTCGCCCGCGGCGACCTCGAGGCCCACCCCGCCGACGTGGCCTTCGTGAGAGCCCTCGAGTACGGCCTCCCGCCCACCTCGGGCATCGGGATCGGCGTGGACCGCCTGGTCATGCTGCTCGCCGAGGTGGAGGCCATTCGTGACGTGATCCTCTTTCCCATGATGCGCCCGGAGGCGACCACTTGACCGAGATCGTCGCGCCCCGAGCGGTCCCGGCTCTCGGCCCGATCGACGATGAGGGCGACGAGGATCTGGCGGAGGAGGGCGATCCGGTGATCGAGGCGGCCGAGGGCAGGCTGCCTGGTTTCCTCATCGACGCCGAGGTCGAAGTCGAACTACCCCCGGGCGCCCGGACAGTCGTGGTGAGTGACCTTCACCTTCCGGTCGTGGCCACGGCGAACTCGACTGCGGTGGCCGACGAGATCGCCAGCCTCCTGGTCGGGTGCAGCGGACCGGCCGCATTCGTGATCGCCGGCGACGGCTTCGAGATGTTGGCGGGACCACCGGAGGTGGGAAGGATCCTCGACGCCCACCCGCAATTCACCGAGGCAGTGGCCGCGTTCGCCCGGGAACCCGAGCGCCACGTGGTGGTGCTCTCGGGAAACCACGATGGACAGCTGGCCTGGGACGGCCCGTCGGTCGCCGTGCTGGAGGAGCGATTGGGCGTCGAGGCATTCGCTCTGACCTGTGATCTGGTGCTGGGCACAGAAACCGGGACCCAGCGGGTGCGGGTCGTGCACGGGAACCAATCGGATCCCTACAACACCTTTGAGGACCCGTGGTCCCCGGTCGACACCCCGTTCGGCCACCACGTCGTCCGTGACCTGCTCCCCGAGCTCGAATCCCGTCAGGCATCCGGATCGCTGCTCGAAGGGGTCCAGTGGCTTGATGGGGACATCGCCGACTTCATCGGCTCCCGTCTCTTCTACCGCAAGATCGTGGGGAAGATCTGGTTGGTGGCCATCCCTTTCGTGGCCATCCTCCTCCTTCGGCTGGGGTCCTTCCTCCCCGGTGTCCACGGACTTCTCCATCATCACGCCCAGCGCTGGCTCCTCGGATTCGGGCTGCTGGTGGCCTTCATGGTGATCGTCGCCGGGGTGGCGGCGGCGGCCACTCTGCTCCGGGTCAACCGGGCCCTCCGTGAAACGGCGGTGAGCGCACGGTCGGACCCGGCCAGCCACAACGCCCCACCCCGGGCCGAGGCGGCGCGACTGGTGACCCAGGGCTACGCGGGCATGATTTCCGGACATACCCACGAACCCGAGCTGTCGGTGGTGGGCAACGGTTTCTACGCCAACACGGGAAGCGGTACCGCGTCGGTGGTCAGCCGCAAGTCGCGGTTCCGCCTGCCTCATCCCTTCGTCACCGTCCACCGCTTCTCCTACGTGGAGATGGTGGGTGGTGCCGTGCTCGAGATCGATCTCTGGTTGCGCGAGGTTCAGGACCGTTCCCCGGTTCTGCTGGAGCGGATTGCGCTGGCCCGGAGCAAGGTGGACACCTCCTCGCTGGCCCGGGTGGGATCGTTGCCCACTGGTCCGACCTGGCCGCTGGACGACGCCGGTCTTCAGCGCTGGGTGCTCCGCCGCCGGGTCCGACAGGTTGCCGCCGGGGTCCTGTTGGTGACCGGCACGCTCAACGTCGTCTTCGCCGCGCTGTGGGACATTTCGGGGACCCGCCCGGTCGACCACTGGCTCCCGTTCGGCATCCACCCGCTGTCGATCGTCGAATCGATCGTCGCCGGGTTGGCACTGGTCGGTCTGGCCCGCGGTGTGCGGAGGGGGCTGCGCCCGGCCTGGTTGGCCACCATCGTTCTCCTTCTGGCCACGACCGCTGATCGCCTGATTCAGGCCCGGTCCCCGGAGGGATCGGTCCTCGCCCTGCTGTTCACCCTGTGGTTGCTCTTCGAGCACCAGCACTTCAGGGTCAAGCCCTCGGGAGTCACCCGTCTCTTCGTGTGGCTGGCGACGGCCGGTCTCCTGGTCGTTGCCGCCACCGCCGGGGTCGGCAATCTGCTTGGTCAGGGCCATCGGGATCACTTCGACGTGGTCTTCCTGCTCGTCGTGGTGGTTGTCCTGCTGCTGTTGCTCCTGGTATCCGTGCCGGGCCGAGAGTCCCGCCGGACGGGGAGCGCCCGACAGGAGGCTTTCGTGCGAGCCCGCGGCATTATCGACACCTATGGAGGCGACACTCTGGATTACTTCGCCCTCCGCGATGACAAATCGTGGTTCTTCACCGGAGAGTCTCTGGTGGCCTACTCGGTGATCAGTGGAGTGATGCTGGTCTCACCGGACCCGATCGGGCCTCCCGAAGACCGGGCCGAGGTGTGGTCCGACGTCATGGACATGGCACAGTCCAACAACTGGTCGCCGTCGGTGCTGGCCGCATCGCAAACGTGGCTCCCGGTGTATCGGGCCGCGGGCCTTGTGGACCACTACATCGGCGATGAGGCGATCGTCGACGCCTCCACCTTCACCCTGCAGGGCAAGTCGATGAAGTCCCTGCGGGGGGCGTACAACCGGATCAAGAAGTCGGGATGCCACGTCGAGTGCTTCGAATCGACGGACGCAGTGTCCGACGAACTGAAGGCGCAGTTGCTCGAGTTGATGACCGAAACCCGCCAGGGCGAGGCCGAGCGCGGGTATTCCATGACGCTCAGCCGCATCTTCGATCCCCGCGACCAGGGATTGTTGTTGTCGGTGTGCTTCGCCGCCGACGGGCAGCCGATGGCCTTCAACCAGTACGTCCCGGCCACCGAGGTCGACGGTTTCTCGCTCGACCTGATGCGGCGCACCAGCGATCCGGATGCTCCAAACGGGTTGACCGACTTTGTCATCATCGAGACGCTCCAGTGGATGGCGGAGCGAGGCCTCCGGGGCCTGGGCCTCAATTTCGCCACCATGCGGGCCGTGGTGGCCGGCGAGGCGGGTCAGGGTCCGTGGACCTCGCTCGAGCGCTCCGTGCTCCACCGCTTCAGCGAGACCCTGCAGATCGAGTCGCTCTGGCATTTCAACCAGAAGTACGACCCCCGATGGAACCCCCGCTACGTGGTCACCGGACCGTTCCTCCCCCTGGCCCGGAGCAGTCTGGCCATCGCCCGGGCGGAAGCTGTCACCGAGATCCCGGTCATCGGCCCCCTGCTTCGAACCCACGAGCCGGCCCATTCCGGGGACCAGACCTGAACGGGACGAGCGAAGTTGAGCTCGCCGCGGTCAGCGCCCCGGGTGCCGATGACGGGGAGGGCGGAGTCGGTTCAGCTCATTTCGGGTACCCGCGCCCGTTGAACGGCCTCCGAGCGCGACGAGGCGCCCAGCTTGCGGTAAAGCGATTTGAGGTTGGCCTTCACCGTGTTGACCGAGATGTACAGCTCCGCCGCCATCTCCGCGTAGGACAAGTGGCTCGAGAGCAACTGGAGAAGAGCCTGTTCGCGGTCGGTCAAGGGCCCGCCCGCTCCTCCGACCTCGGTCGGCCGGAAGCTGGTGTCGAAGGCGCCGACCTTGTCCAGCAGGTCGATGACGCCAACGGGAGCATGGGCGAGGGAGGTGAGACGCCGGAGCAGGGGCTGACCCTGTTTGACGGCAGTCCAGATGAAGCCCTCTGCGCCCTGGATGATGTCCGGCAGCCTTCGATAGCCCTCGGCTGCGTCGCAGATGAGCTCGCCTTCGAATCGCTCGGCCGCCGACCAGTCCCGGGTATCGCCGATAATCTCGGCCAGCGAGCCGCAACCGTGATCGAGCCAACGCAGTTTCGCCCTCAGAATGCACCGGAGAGGGCTCGGCTTCAATGAGTCGGTGAGGCGCGCCGCGTCAATCGTCCGACCATCGGCCAGCAACCAGTATGCGTGTTTCGCGTTCAGAGCATCAGTGAGAGCGACACCGAGGCGCTGACCCTTGAGGGCGGTCCGGGAGCGAGCAGCCGCGTCGCACCCGGCCGAGGGCCCGTGGGTTGCCGCGGCGAGGTCGATCTGTCGCAGTGCCACGTGGGTGAGGTAGGCGGGCGGCGCCAGCTGGCCGGCGAGTGCATCGGCGCGCTCGAGTGTCGACGCGGCATCGACCAGGCGAGCGGTTTCCAGAAAGACATCACTCAAGGCGATGAGCGATTCGAGGATGGGAAGGCTGGCCGCAGGCTTCTGGAATTGATCGGAGGCGGCGAGCGCATGGCGAGCCAATCGCTCGGCCTCATGGGTATCCCCATCCCACAGTTGGAGGAATGACGAGAGGGCCGGAATCGTGATGTGGTGGACGATGGCCCGATCGGGCGGGAGACGCCGACCCTCGTCGAGCCAACAGGTAGCCGCTTGTCGATCGCGGGTGAGGAAGACATGGATCCGGGCGCCGCTCATCAGAGCGAGGGATCCCAGCGAGTCATCCTCTCGGGCTCCCGCGGCCAGGCTGCATTGGAGGGCGGCCAGTCCGGCCTCCGCATCACCATGACCGGCGTAGCGCCAGACTCGGTGCAGCTCGAGATGGGCCCGCAGCATTCCGCTCTCGTCGGTCAAGGTCGCCTCGACCTGGTCGCACAGTTGCTCTTCCATCTCCCAGTTACCGGCATAGGCGTGCACCAGGGCGAAATGCATCATGCGTCGAGGGTCTTCGTTGACGAAATCACTGGGAAAACTGTCGATCACTTCGCGGGCGGTCGCCAGGCTTCCTTGCGCCCACGCGTGGGCAACCATGAGATCGAATGCATCGACCTTGTCGCCGGCTTCGACGAGGTGGTGGATCTGAACGAGGACCTGGCCATTGGCGCAAGCGGCTTCGGCGGCACGGCGATGGAGCTCGATGCGTCGCCCGGGATCCCGCTTCTCGAGCTCTTCGAGGAGCAGCTCGCGGAATAGATGATGGAACCGGAGGCGTCCAGACTCCTCACCGACCGGCACCAGAAACAGGTTGGCCAGTTGCAGGGACCGCAGTCGGATCCCGGCGTCATTCTCTCCGGTGATCCGACGGCACAGATCATCGTCGAACTCGTCGAGGACCGAAATGGACAAGAGAAAATTGCGGTCGTCAGCACTGAGTGTGTCCAGAACCTCGGTGGCGAGATAGTTGACGACTGTTCGCGTCGGTTTGGGTCGTAGCTCCGAGGCTGGGCCGTCCGGCCCGATTCTGTGGGCCGTCAGCGCTTCGAGCAGAAGCCCGACGGCCCAGCCCTCGCTGCGGACCACCAACTCGGCCACCTCGTGTGCTGTCACCTCTCGTTGGGTGATTCCGTCAATGAGCGAGGCGGCCTCGGTCGTATCGAATCGGAGAGTTTGCTCATCGACGACCACCGCCTTCCCCTGGCTCTGCCATCTCTCGACGGGCAGCGGTGTCCGCGATCGTGTGGTGGCGAGGATTCTGACGCCCGGCGGGAGACGTTCGACGAAGAAAGCGACCTGTTCCCAAAGGTTCTTGCTCTTCAGGTGATGAAGATCGTCGAAGACGATGAGAAGCTCATCATCGGGGGGGAGGGCGGCGAGCAGGGAAGCCGCCAGTTGGACGCTGCCCTGCTTCGGGGTCCGCCGGTTGGCCGCGGCGAAGAACGAGAGAACGCCGGGGCGGACGATGTCGATCGAGGCGGTGAGATGGGCCCAGAAGCTCAGCTCGGTCGAGTCGTAGGCGTCGATGGACAGCCAGGCAACGTCGCCGCGGTCCCGGGCGGCCAAGGCTTCGACGGCGGCGGTGGTCTTCCCGTATCCCGCCGGCGCCTGCACGAAGCAGATGACGTTGTCCTCTCGTCGGATCGCTGAAGCAACACGCGGTCGGGGAGTGAAGTCATGAGGAAGCTTGGGTATCACCAGCTTTGACGGAACGATCGGCAGTCCGCGGAAGAGCTCGAAGCGCGACGGCGATTTCGCGTCGGCGCACAGAGGCGTTTCCTCGACCGCACTCATAGAGCCAGTTTCTCCTGGGAGCCCTCGTCGGGCAAGTGGTCGACCGGTGATCCGAAAGTGGACGGCTGATGCAGAAATACCCGATTCGGGTGTAGCGCTCTGTCCTCCAGTCCTCGAGTGTGGAGTCGGACCGACAGGGTTCCGGCGCGGGTTGCGTTCTCACTATCGGAGGTCGGGGGTTCGCTCCCGGTGTGAACGAGGGTCCAGATGTTCGGGGTTTTGACGATCCGGCCAACTGGTCGCCGACGAACGGGCTCTCGGTCTGTGGTGCGAGCCGCGTCGAGGTGTCGCTGTCCCTGTCCGACGGTCGAGCACAGGGCCGGTGCCGGCGCAGGACCTGGCCGGGGCCAGGTCGGATGGTCACAACGGAGGCGCCGACGAGCACGAGGCCACAGGTTCTCGGTTCCTGTGCCTGTCCACGGCGAGCAGCGCTCGCCACCCACGGGGCCGGTGCCCCGGTGCGCCCGGGAAGCCATTACGTAAGTGGAGCATTACATAAAATTCAGGCGGGCGAGCAGGAAAACGATTTCATCGGTTCCCCTCGTGAATCCGGGATAAAGCCCTGGTGGGACCGGTCCGGCCCCTGTCGCCGAGTTCCTTGGGGCCTCGCACGGCGCGAGAACGGCGACCGGAAAGGCGGTGGCACCGGAGTGCACCCGTTTCGGGTGTAGCCATCCGGCGAGCGGCACCGGATAGTGGCCGGGGAAGCCGAAGCGCAACCAGTGCTCGGCGATGTCCTGACGGCGTGGGGGGGCCTGAGCCTCCTCCTGGACAACAGCGAGGAGATAAAGGTGCGCTCACTCCACTTCCGTTCGACTCGGTCAACCAAAGGGGTGTCTCTCCGAGGATGCGCCATGGTCGCTCTCCTCACCGGCCTCACCGGCGTTCTCAATCTGACCCCTGTTTCCACCGCCGGCGCATCGTCGTCGCCGCCCACAGCCCCGACCAATGTTGCGGCGGTGCCGGGCAATGCTGCCGCCACGATCACATGGACTGATCCCTCGAGCAACAACGGGAGTGCCATCACCTCGTACACGGTCCTGGCCATCAGTGGCGGGATCGGTACCAAGGTCGGATCATGCTCCAAGAGCTCCTGTGTGTCCTTGACCATCAGCAAGAAATCAGGCGCTCTCATCAATGGGACCGCTTACACGTTCGAGGTCTACGCGACCAATGCCGGCGGGAACTCGCCCGACTCCGTGGCATCTTCCGCCATCGTCATCGGGGCGCCGACTGCCCCCACCAATGTCTCTGCCGTGCCGGGTAGCGGCGCCGCCACGATCTCGTGGACGGATCCATCCAGCAAGAACGGGAGCACCATCAAGTCCTACACGGTCATAGCCAGCACCAATGGTGGCCCCGCGGCGGGTGCCACCTGCTCGGGCGCGACCTGCGCCTCGTTGACCATGACCAACGGCACGATCTACGGCACCCTCAACAACGGGACCGCCTACACGTTCCAGGTCCTCGCCACCAATGCCCGCGGGAATTCGCCCGATTCCGCGGCGTCCCTCGGGGTGACGGTGGGCGCGCCGATCGCCCCCACCCATGTGTCGGCCGTGCCCGGGGTTGGGGAAGCCACGGTCTCGTGGACCGATCCCTCCACCGACAACGGGAGTGCCGTCAGCGGATACACGGTCTATGCCTACAACAGCAGCGGCGGCCTGGCTGCTGCGAACGTGTGCACCGGTGGTTCGTGCTCCACGTTGATCCTGTCCAACGGTTTTCTCTATGGGACTCTCGTCGATGGTTCTGGGTACACCTTCGAGGTGTTCGCCACCAACGGCAGCGGCAACTCGCCCAACTCGGCTGCTTCTGCATCGGTGGTCATCGAGTCGCCATCCATCTGTTCTCCGAACGTCAACGTCACCTCGGCCACGCCCAGCACGACCACGAGCGGGGACCCCGCCTCGAATGTGTACGACGGCAATCTCGGTGACTTCTGGAGCAGTGACGGGCATTCGACGGCCGACAACACCGAGTCCCTCGCCTACTGGTGGAGTGGGGGTTTCCAAAACATCAACCAGGTCCAGTTGTATCCGCGAGCCTCGGCCTACGGGTTCCCGGTCGACTTCACGATCTACTACTCGAACGGGTCTTCTTGGGAGTGGGCCCAGACGGTCAACAACTACGCCCCCCACGCTGGTCAGTGGAATGACATCTCTCTGGACCAGATGGTCTCGGCCAACGGCATCCTGATCGTCGCCAGCGTGCTGTCCGCTGACAGCTATGGCAATTTCTACTTTCAGATGGCTGAGGTCAATGCGGGCTGCAGCGCCTTGATCGGCAACGATGTCATGTTGGAGGACGGTTCACCGCAACCGAATGTGAGCCCCGCCAATGAGCAACCCGAATTGAGCCTCACCGGCGGCCAGATCATCTCGCGAGCCACGACATGGCTCGACTCCATGCCACCGGTCCCGTACAACGAAAGTGAGTATTGGGCATCGCCCACTGACTATTGGGGCGACGGCCAAGGTAACGCTCCCGCACCGGGAGGAAGTCCTCCGGCATGGCGTGAGGACTGCTCTGGATTTGTGTCACAGGCCTGGGGATTCAGTGACAGCGATGGCGGCTTCACCACCTATGCCTTCTCGACGGGCGACAACCAGTTCACCTCGAACGCCTACGCAACGCTGCTACCGAGTTGGAGCGACCTCGAACCCGGCGATGCCCTTGTCTACAACGGGCCGACCCTGGGCGACGGGACGTCGCACCATATGGTGCTGTTTGCCGGTTGGCAGGGCACACCCGGCGCGTCGAACCTACTGATCTTCCAGGAAGGGGACAGTGAGACGGGGACATACGCGGCCTGGTTCTCCCCCAACGATCCCGTGCTGTCCCAGTTCCTCCCGATCCGCTCGGTGGGCTACAGCACTGCTCCGCCGCCGCCGCCTCCGAGCCAGACCAGCGACATCGTGCGCTCAGCCGACGGTCAGGGCTACTACATCCTGTCTCCCGGGGGCGGCGTCTACGCCTACGGCGGTGCCCCGTTCTACGGTTCGGCTGCCGGCCAGTCCTACTTCGCCGGCCAAACGGCGGTCGCACTGGTGGTCGATCCGAACGGATCGGGCTATTGGATCTTCGCCGCATCAGGTGCCGTCTATGCCTACGGCGGTGCACCTTTCGAGGGCTCGACCAGCCCGTCCTATTTCGCCGGGCAGGTGGCAGTGGGCGCCATCTCCAGCAGTGATGGGAATGGATACACCATCGTGTCGAACACCGGCGGTGTGTACGCCTACGGAGACGGCACCTTCAACGGTTCGGCGGCGGGTCAGTCGTACTTCAGCGGCCAGACCGCGGTGGCGGTGATCCCCAGCAGGGACGCCAAGGGGTATGCCATTCTTGCCGCCGACGGAGCCGTGTACGCCTATGGCGACCAGGGCTATTACGGTGGCGCCAGCTCGTCCTATTTCAGCGGCCAGACAGCGGCCTCCTTCGCCCCCAGCGCCGACGGTGCCGGCTACGGCATCCTCTCCCAGTCGGGCGGTGTGTACGCCTTCGGCGACTTCCCCTACCTCGGAGGACCGGGCGGACAGTCCTACTTCAGCGGTTTGTCGGCCGTGGCCTTCGCCGCCACCGCCGACGGACAGGGGTATTGGGTCGTCTCCAACACCGGGGGCGTCTATGCCTACGGGGACGCTCCCTACGAAGGGGGCGGGGTGTAGCAGGGCCCATCAGGCGGATCTCTCCTCCCTGAGGAGGCCGGCCAACCCCCGAGTCGGCCCCCTCCATGGCGCTCCCGATAGACCTCGGCTCGCCGCCCTCGCGTAGGGTGGCAGCCGATGGGCGCGGCGACGAATGAGGAGTAGGGAACGGGAGCGACTCCTTGTACCGGTGGCGGTCATCGCCGCTCTGGTCGGCTGCCTGGTGGGCGGGATGGCGCTTGCCGCCCAGCCCGCGTCCGCATCGACCGAGGACCCGGCTGCCGGCGGCGGGACCGGCTCCTACCTGCTGACCGCGACCAACACCGGCCCGTCCTATGCGCCCACATTCACCGGCAACGGGGAACTCGGAATTCGGGTGCCGCCGGCCGGCCAGGGCTATGCCGGGGGAACGGTACCCACCCAATCCGAGCTTGCCGGCTTCTACGCCCAGCCGTCGGGCGGCGTGCAGCAGAGGGCCAACATACCGACCTGGTCCACGCTGACCTTTTCCGACGGTGGTCAGCCGTTCACCATGGCTACCGGGACCACCGACCATTGGCATCAGTCGATCAACTTGAAGACGGGAGTCATCACCACCAACGCCCTGTGGACGGCACCCGACGGTCACGCCACCGAACTCACCTACCAAGTCCTCACCGACAGAGCTCGGGCCCAGGTCGGCCTGGTTCGCCTCGAACTGACGCCGCGCTGGTCGGGCACGGCCGACGTCACCGACGCCATCGATGGTTCCCCGGCCAGCCTGAGCACCGAGGTGGGGAAGGGCTGGTCATCGTCGGCCCACTCTGACTGGGTGGACATCCAGTCTCTGGGCACGGATATCAACGCCGCCATCTCCAGTCAGATCGAGACCAGTGAAAACGTCACGGCGACGACAGCCGAGGTCGACCAGTCCGCGGATCAGAGCGTCGGCCAGCAGCTGGCGTTTCCGGTCGTGGCCGGCCACACCTATACGGTCACCAAGTTCGTGGGCGTGGAGACATCGCAGGACGCTGGCAGTCCGGTGACGGCCGCCCGACAACAGGCCAGCGCCGCCGCCGCAAGTGGGATCGACGCGCTGATGACGGCGAACAACGCGGCCTGGGCGGCCCTGTGGTCGGGTCGGGTCGACGTGCTCGGCGATCCCACTCTGGCCTCGGATGTCAACGCCAGCGAGTTCTATCTGTGGTCGAGCACCCGCGACGGCGTGGATTGGAGTATCTCGCCGGCCGGGCTCTCCTCGAACGGCTACAACGGCCACATCTTCTGGGATGCCGAAACGTGGATGTATCCGTCATTGCTTGCCCAACACCCGGACCTGGCCGCGGCGTTGAACACCTATCGCGACCAGCGGCTCGACACCGCTGAGGAGCACGCCGCCTCCACCGGATACCTCGGGGCGCGCTATCCGTGGGAGAGCGCCCTCACCGGAACAGAGGAGATCCCAGCGGGTTTCACAGAGGGACTCTACGAACAGCACATCACTGCCGACATCGCCCTCGCCCAGTGGCAGTACTACCTCTCCACCGGCGACAAGCGCTGGTTGGCCCGGGACGGATGGCCGGTGCTGTCCCAGGCGGCCGACTTCTGGGCTTCGCGGGTCAGCCCCGGTGCCGACGGCAACGGCCACATCGATGGGGTGACCGGTCCCGACGAGGAGAGCCCGGACGTCAACGACGACGCCTATACCAATGTGGCGGCCAAGACGGTGTTGCTTGATGCCACCGAAGCCGCCCACGTGCTGGGGCTCAGCGCGCCGGCGCGCTGGACCTCGATCGCGTCGAAGATCGTGGTGCCCGAAGATGCCACGGCCGGGATCATCCCCGAATACGCGGGCTATGCCGGCGGCCTCGTCAAGCAAGCCGACGTCACCATGCTCGAGTATCCGTGGGACTACAGCCTGCCTTCGGGCGTTGCCCACAACGACATCGACTACTACGCGCCCCGGACCGATCCCAATGGACCGTCGATGAGCGACGCCATCAACTCCATCGGAACCTCGGCGTTGGGAACACCGGGGTGCGCAAGCTACGTATTCACCGAGCGCAGCGTTCAGCCCTTCATCCGTGGCGTGTTCGACCAGTTTTCGGAGACCAAGGGGGGCGGTGTCTTCACCTTCATGACCGGCATCGGTGGGTTCCTCCAAGAGTTCATCTACGGCTATTCGGGCTTGCGCATGGACGCCACGGCCGTCCATGTGGCCCCCAGCCTCACCGGCCAGCTGGGTGGTGTCGTACTCCACAATCTGTCGTGGCACGGTCGCCGGTTCACCGTGGCCATCGGATTGAAAACGACATCGGTCACCTTGAACAGCGGTGCGACCCTACCGGTCAGCACCCCATCGGGCCTCCACGAGGTCGCGGCCGGTCAGACGCTCACCGTTCCCACGCGGCGGGCGGATCTGACCGCGACCACCGATGACGTTCGCTGCGGGAAGGCCACGGCCACATCGTCGCAACCGGGTGCGCCCGCTCTCGCCGCGGTGGACGGGAGCCCGGCTACAGGGTGGCAGCCGGTGTCCGTCCCGGCCACGCTCACGGCACCTGTCTCCGACGGCCCTCGATCGGTCAGCACGCTGACGCTGCAATGGGGCCAGCAATGGCCCCAACCGTCGAATCCCAACCAGTCTCCGCCGGCCGG
Organism: uncultured Acidimicrobiaceae bacterium; assembly: GCA_963704615.1. Classification (GTDB taxonomy): domain Bacteria; phylum Actinomycetota; class Acidimicrobiia; order Acidimicrobiales; family RAAP-2; genus Bog-756. The sequence continues at coordinate 639,406 of OY969923.1, forward strand.
CCCCGTCACCATCCTGCGGGCCACCAGCTACGTGGTGGCCACTTCCGTCGACGGTCACACCTGGCACACGGTTGCGCAGGTGACGGGGCGGGAGTCGGGCACCACCGATGTCTTGCGTTTTGCCCCGGTCGAGGCTCGCTACCTTTCGGTTGATATCACGGCATCATCAGGCGGGCTGACGCCGCAACTTGACGAATTGACGGCGAGTTGAGAACGGCGTCCTGAGTAACACTCAATCAGGCATCACCCAGTTGAGGAAGGTCCCTGACATGCTCCCAGAAGAGTTCGTTGGCTCCCGACTTTCCATGACAGATCACCCGGTCGCCGTCGAGCTCGAACTGCCCGGGCTCATTGAAGACATTGCCGAGGTCGAAAGCGAGCTGGGCGCGCGGGCTGCGTTGGATCAGAACAGGTGCCATGGCTACTTCCCGGCGCTCAGAGGCGTTCGGGGGATCGACAGCGAATTGCCGGCGTGCCGCGCCTTTGGGACTCGCCTGCCGTCAATCAGGCATTGCGGCGTTGAGTATCGGTTCAACTTCCTCCGTCTCTCCTTGACCCAGCAGAGTGTCGACCCGGCATTCCATCTTGACTCAGACGCCGCTACTGCGCTGAGCGGCGACGTTTCAACACTGAGACAACGACGAGTCGAGAGGTTGCTGCTCAACCTCAGCTCGCAGTCCGAACGAGTACTGCACTATGTGGATGTCGACCCGCAGTGCGTCGATCTCCTATCGGATGGGTCGTACGTTCGGGCTGCGGATCCACACGGGCTCACTGAGCGGGCGCTCACGATGACCATCCCCGTCCGGAGCGGCTCCTGGGTTGCCGGGCTCCTCTTTGCGGCCAATTTGGTGATGCACTCAGGCGTTGATGACGCCAGTGGTCATTTCGTGGCGGCTTATGGAATCGACGTCATGGAGGTCGCCGGTTCCTCAAGACGCCCCGCGCCGAAAGCGGCCAAGACGCTGTCGCGCAGCTTTCTCTGAGCGGCGGGCTGAAGGCTGTGTCCGAAGATCCGTTGGCGCAGCTCTCCGGGTTTGCGGGTCCCGCGCCGGCCGTGCGCGACCGCCAGATTGTCGAAGACCAGCAACTCTCCGGGTCGCAGATCGACGGAGATCTCGACGTCGTCAAGATGAAGGCCGTGGCGTTCAAAAAAGGCGAGCTCGGCAAACAGGCTGTCAAACTCCAACCCGCAGAGAAAGCCAGGCTCGATCTTCACGCTCGGGAGGAGGGGCCGGCCCCCGGCTGCGGCGCCCTCGACGATCCGTGCGAGGCTCCCCTCGACGTAGCCTTGGTCATCGTCCCAAGCACCGTGCGTTCGACCATAAGACGTGAGCCGATCGACCAGCTCCGCAGGTGGCGGCCACGAGCGCTGACCCAACAGTGCGGCCAGAGGCACCAGCCGGGTCAACGCCTCGACAGCCACGACGTCAATGGGCACAGAGAGGGCCGTATAGCGCGCAACCTCCTGGTCGATCTTCGGGTCCAGCGGCAGGCCGAAATCGAAGTGCAGCGTCTGAAAATCCCGGGCCTTCCCACCGTCCAGGGGCGGGACGACAAAGTCTCCGATGATTGACAATGGAGGAAGACCATGGCGAAGTCGACTCGCGTCGACGAGGGCAGCGGAGACCTGGTCGGCTTCGAGAGTCGTCCGCAGTGGACCGGTGATCCGAACGAATCCGTGGGAGTCCAACTCTCCGGCCAGGTCGCGCACCGCCCTATTCTGGCCCAGCAGCCTCATGGTCGAGGCTGGCACCGTGGTGACCGTTCGTGCGGGCAGCTGGAGACCATTTGCTTCACTCGATGCATCACGATCTTGTTCAGAGACGAGGTGAGCGAGAACGACATCTCGGACTGGCCGGCTTAGATATCTTGACCCTCCGGGTCCTCGGTGGGCATGTCGAGCCCATACCAGCGAGAGATCGGTCGGTCGACGTCGGCCAACCGGCGATCGGCCATCGTTCCGAGGCGTAGGGCGAGGACATAGACGGCGAGGCTGACGATCGCCACTGCGACTGCGCACCCCCAGTCAGACAGCGTGGCCCGCCCGCCACCGTACGGGGAGAGGTAGCTCACCGCACACATCGCCCCGGCATAGGGGACGATCCACAAGGCCGCCAGCCATTCGAACGCCGTGTGGCGGGATCCAGGCCGGACCAGCGCGAGCAGACCCACGATCAGCGCACCGAAGGCGACGACCAAAAAGAGCCGGGAGTTGGTCGCCCATCCGACCCATATCAACAGGAGGTTGGCGATCACAAATGCTGCCGGCGCGGTCAACCGGGCGAAACGCAAACGGTACGGACGGGGGAGGTCTGGAGCCGTCTGGCGAAGGACCCCGAGAGCAAGCGGGGCGGTCGCGTAGACCAGCACCGTGGCCGCGGTGATGAACGACAGCAGGCCGCCCCAATCGGGAAGCGCGATGATGACGACCAGTTGGGTCAGGTAACAAAGAGTCAAGCTGCGGAAAGGCACGCCTCGCTGGTTGAGGGTCCCGAGCCAGGCAGGCAGATAGCCCTCCCGAGCGAGGGCAAAGGGGAGCCGGGATGCCGTGGCGGAGAAAGTCATGCCCGATCCGGCCGGGGAGATGATGGCGTCCGCATAGATCAAATAGGCGATGGCCGTCAGGCCGACAACCCCGGCGAGTCCGGCCAGGGGGCCGAAGTCACCGTGGAAGTGAACCTGGTGCCAGCCCCGGATCAGATCGCCGTTGGGAATGGCACCGATGAAGGCGATCTGCACGATCAAGTAGATGGCACCGGCGATCACGACCGAGCCGATGACGGCCCAGGGAACGCTGCGCTGGGGATGTTTCGTCTCGCCCCCCAGCTCCACTGCTTGCTCAAAGCCCAACAGGGCAAAGACGACGCCTCCGGTGCTGATGGCCGCCAAGACGCCGTGGGCTCCCGCCGGGAAGAGCCCACCGACGGCGAAGTTGTGACGGTCGAACCCGTGGATGACGAAGGCGATCGCCACAATGAGAGGAATAGCGACCTTCCACCAGACGACGACGGTGTTCGTCTCGCGGAACCATCGCATACCCGCTGCGTTCAACGCGGTGAACCCGAGCAGAACGAACGCCCCGACGAGTTGGCCGAGCGAGGTGAGCCGCACGACGCCCGGAGATTGCGAGATCAGCGACGGGGCGTAGTTGCCGACGTAGCGCAGCGCAGCTTCAGTTTCGATCGCCGGCACGCAGACGGCGCTGATCCAGGCGAACCACCCGGAGAAGAACCCAGTGACTCGTCCGAAGGCGTAGAGAGGGAAGCGGGCCGTTCCACCGTCGACCGGAAACATCGTCCCCAGCTCTGCGTGGACAAAGGCCAGGACCACCACGAGAGCCGCGCCCACGATCCAGGCGGTGACGGCGCCACCCCCGCCGGCGATCTGGGCCGCGTCGAAAGACGAGAAGAGCCAGCCCGATCCGATGACGGCTCCCACCGATACGAAGACAAGCGCTCTTCGGCCGAGGGAACGTCGAGGGCCGCTATGCCGTGAGGTCGACGTCTCGGTGAGCGCTCCGTCAGGGGATCGCTCGGTTCCTCGATCCGGGGAGCCGCTCGACGGCAGGGCCCCTGGGCGGGCCGACTCGGGCACGGAGGGCACGGCACTGATTAAAGCGGACTCGCCTGCGTCCCGTGGCACCGCCGAGCCGAATCTTTCCCACTGAACTGGGCTGACATGGGCTGGACCCGCTTCGCGCTTAGACGGCTACGGTCGGGCAAGCGCGCAGCTCTGAGGAGAACGCCGTGGGCTGGGTCATCGCCATGCGCACCCCCTATCAATGGACCAAGCAGGTGGCCTCGCACTTCGGGGAGCCCGCAACGGCACCATCGTGCACCTCATCCGTCCCGAGGACCGTCTGTCAGTGGCTATGGCCCAGCAGTAGACAGCCGCTTTTCCGCATACCCAGAAGTGCCTTTCGTCATTGTCAGCATCACTCGAAGTTCTGCGACTACTTCAAGATGTTGACAGCTCGGGCAATGACGAGACCCAGAATCACGATGCTCGCGGTTGCCTGGATGGCCATCGACAGTTTCGCCCATCGAGCGAGGGGCATCATGTCAGTGGGGCTGAACGCCGTGGAATTGGTGAAGCCCAGGTACAGGTAGTCGAAGAACTCGGGTCGCCATTCGGGCCGAGCGACATGAGGATTCAAGTGCTGTGGAAAGGCGAGGTCCGGAAACTCGGGTGCCCTTCGGGCTCTCGTCTCGGGGCCCCCACCATCGATCTCCCAGTAGAGGAAAGAGAACGTGATGATGACGTAGACCCACACCAACGAACCCACCCGAAGAAGCTGCCCGGGCGAATTTGTCTCCGGTCCCCCCCTGACGAGATCGACCACCAGCCGGACGGTGACAGCGGTGGCCCCGGCAACCAGGATGACGACCAGCGCGAGAGAGAAGGCTCGCACGATCGTCGACCGGCGATCGATCCGTCCCGGGTCGGCGATGACCAGGGCCACCAGCAGGAGAGCCTCGACGGCCGGGACTATCCAGATCGGCCCCAGGCTGAACCTCCGCGGCAGCAGGATCGGAAGTGCCATGGCCACGATCAGGGTGATGGCCATGGGCCAGCGCCTCTCGCCTTGCAATGCTCCTTCTCCGGTCATGTCTCCTCCCGACCGGTGGTCGAGCCGTGAGCCGATGGTCACTGAGTTCCCGAGCTGTCATCAGCGACCCACTCCTTGGGAGCCCGCGCCGGCATCTTCACCGCGGACCAGGAGATCAACCTGGGGAGCACCCACACGGCAGCGACGAAAGAGGACAGGACAACAACGGCCACCGCTACCAGCAATTTGGCCGTCCCAGAACGACGACCTGCGCCGAGGCCTTCCCACCGTCTTCTTTCATGCTCTCCTCCCAGAATCGGGCTCAGCCGTGCACGGCCCGCGCGAGGCGCCCCGAACCACTGTCCCACCTCGACCACCGTCACTCGTCACCCTCCGCGGGTGATTGGCGGTCGTGATCCGGCTCCTCCTCGGGGCGGGGGTGTCGTTCCCACCCTGGCCGGGGTTCGGGGGTGGCCTCGAATCACCCGATCAGGATGACGAAATCGGCGATACTCGGCCGTAATTTCACAGTGACACAACGGCAAGGACGGGAACACATGGCTACAGGACCAGTCGAATACATCATCGTAGGGTTCCCCGGCAACAAGTTCACCGGTGAGATAGCCCCTGAGTTGATCGCCCTGGTCGACTCGGGAACGGTGCGGATCCTCGACCTGATCTTCATCGGCAAGGACGCTGACGGATCGGTCGTCAGCTTCGAGATCGACGAACTGGACGCGTTGGCCGGGTTCGAGGGGCTGGAGGGAGAGGTTGGCGGCCTCATTAGTCCGGCGGACATCGAGTACGCCGCCGCCGCCCTCGAGCCGAACTCGTCGGCGGCAATGCTGATCTGGGAGGATCTGTGGGCACTACCGTTCGCCGAGGCCGTTCGCCGGTCCGACGGGATCCTGCTCGAGGGCGCACGCATACCCCACGAGCTGATCGCACCGGCTTTGGAGAACTTGCCGTCAGCAGTCTGAGCTACAGCCCGATAGGAGTCACGACATGATGAGAAGACGTCCGATCGCACGGATGGCCGTGCGCACCACCGCGGTCGTCGGGACCGCCGCCGTGGTCGGAGGGCATGTGGCCAACAAGCAGGCGGCGCAGGCCCAGCAGGCTCAGCAGGCCCAGCCCGCCCCGGCAGCCCCACCGCCGGCCCCCGCCGCCGCTCCTGACCGCATCGCGCAGCTCACCCAGTTGGCCGCACTGAGGGATTCGGGGGCGCTGACCGAGGCGGAGTTCGACGCGGAGAAGGCCAAGCTCCTCAGCTAGGCGGCCATCCCGGCCGAGGCCGGATTGCCGGGTGAGGCGGAGCACGGTCGAGACGGCCTGACGCGGACTTGCCAGACCCCTACTTCTCGACGGAGTTCGAGGAGCCAACGATGTCCGGCCCAAGTGCGGCAGGTCTATCCGACGGGCTGAGGAGTCTGCGGCCACCGGCGTAGACTCCCACCAGCCCGATCAGCACCAAAGCGATCGCCGCCACGATCACTGCGACCAGAGTGGTCGGCTCGCTCCACACCACGAGGACCAACAGGGCGAGACCGAGGATGCCCCACTGCAGGATCTTGCGGTGACGCACCACGAACCTGTGCACCGGGTTGTCGGGCCGGTCACCGCCGGATGCCCATGCCCGGAGGCGCCGGTTGCCGGCCAACAGTGCGACCACAGCGATGAGGACGGACACCCCGAGGACGATTCGCAACCCGAGACGCAGCCTGGCCGTGACGGTGTCGATCACCGCCTGGTTGGCGGCCACTGACTGGTTCGGGTTCAGCCCCGACAGGTACTGGTGGCGGACCACGGCCATGACCACCAGTACTGCGGCCATTGAAAGGGCCAGCCCGGCGGCGGCCCGGACGAGACCGCGCCGTCGGTTCCGGGCCAAGACGACGGATGCGGCGAAAAGCAGCAGGGTGATGATCGGCAAGACGACGGCCAGGTCGTTGAGGATCTTCGTCACCTTTTGCACCTTGACCAGGCTTGTCGACTGGAAGAGGACGAAATTGAGCCCCTTCACCGCGGGGACCTTGTCGAACACGGTGATCCCCTTGGCGTCCAGCTTCTTCTTGACGTCCACCTCCACCTGACTGAGGTCGATTGTCACTTTTCCGTTCTTCGAGCTCACCGATCCTTCACTCGATCCGGTCAGAACGGCCACCAGCTGCTTGTGGGAGGCGCGGTTGGCCGCCACCCACACCTCGTAGAACTGTTGGGACTGGACCGTCTTCAGAGCGAGTTCGTTGGTGACGGTCTCCAGGCCTGAGGTGACCGGCGTGGCCAGAAACCCGGCCTTCGGCGGGAGGGCGTCTTTCACCCGGGTCTCGACGTTGGTCCGGCTGATCAGGTTCTCACTGACCTGCTTGGCGATCTGGGTCTGGATGGCCGGATTGCTGGCCAGAGGGGCCACCGTTTTGACATAGGTGTCGGTGTTGAGCAGCTGATTGCGGCCGAACACGGTGACCACTGACAGCACCGACAGGATGCAGGCCAACACCACGAGTACCCACGCTGCCATGCGCTTCCACCGAGGGCCTTTTCCGCGGTCTTTGTCCACTGTTTCTGTCTGACTGCCCGTGTCCGCACTGTCGGTCTCGGTGGGGTTGGCGGCCATCACGTGACGATCAGGTAGATGCTCTTGCCGACAAGCCAGAAGCCCGAGTCCCAAAGACACGACGATGATCACCTGATCCTTGTGCGTATCGATCCACGCTCGGATCGAGGTCAGAAAGGCTTGGCTCTTCTCGGGTCGGAAGCCGGCGTAGATCTCGAGGACCAGGTAGATGGCGGTCGAGACAAGACAGAACAGGAACAGTGCGATGTAGCTCTCCCAGGACGACAGCTTCGCCTCCACGATGGTGGCAACGCCGGCAGCGACCAGGCCCCAGGGCTGAGTCAGCGGCCCCAGGCCCATGGCGTACCACGGCGACATGTTGTCGATGCCGGTCTGCCATTTGGGCGTCTTCTTCGGTCTCTTGGGCTTGCCCATCCTCCGCCATTGGCGAACGGCAATGGCCAGGAGCACCACACCGATGGCGATCTTGACGGCCAGAGCGGCCAGTGATGGCTCAGTGTTCGGTTTGGGAGGCTTGTCCCCGGTGACGAGAACCGTTCCTGCCACCACGATGGCCAGCGAAACAAGCCAGCCGAAGATGAACGCGGCCCCCTTCCGCACCCCGCCCTTGGACGCCAGTATGAGGAGGAATGCAGTCAGTGGAATCGGCTCGAGCGTGATGACCAGGCCGATGAGTACCAGATCGAGGATCACACCGGCACCGTCTGACCCTTCGACGCTGGGCGCCAGCTCGGACCCGGTGCTTGTCGGCCCGGTACTCCTCGTTGTGGAAGGTGCATCTCCGATGCCGGTTGGCCGTCAGTCATTGCTCTGGCGGAACTTGCGGACGAACACCACCACCAACAAGACGGTCAACGCGGCGAGGACGAATCCTCCCACGTAGTACATGATTCTCCTCGTGTCGTTTTGCCCTTGTCCTCGCCGACCCGCGGACTCGTCGGAAGGATCGTGACCCGTACAACCGCTGCCTGTACTCGCCGGCCCCGGCCTTCAGGACAGTGGAGGTCGTCGGGAGCCCCTGTGGGGCCTCTGGTCGGAGCACTGCTGGATACAGCCGAAGGAGTTGTCCGGGCTCAGGCCAGGATCTTTTTCTTCTGTGCTTCGAACTCGGCATCAGTGATCGTCCCTTGTTTCCGGAGCTCGGCCAGCTGTGCCAGTTGTTCCGCCGAGTTGGTTCCACTGCCCGCCGTCTTCTTCACGTAGTCGTCAAATGCTTGCTGCTGTTGAGCGGCCTGGGCAGCGGCGCGCTCGTGCATCTTTCCCCCACGAGCGATCAGGTAGACGAAGATGCCGAGGAAGGGCAGGATGATGACGAACAGGACCCACAGCATCTTGGCCCAGCCGCTCAGGTCGTTGCTCCGGAAGATGTCCGAGAAAACCACGATCAGAAGCCAGAACCAGACGATCAAGACGAAGAAGCCCAGCATCGTACCGAACAGGTCGGCGAGCGGGTAGGTGTAGGCGATCATCGGTGGTTCCTCCCGAGTTTGTTGACAATGGGCCCGTGCCTCTGTGGCCTGACAGATGACTGCATGGAGATGGAACCATGATCACGACGGTGAGGTCATCACCCTTCGGGGGTGACTTCGCCCGCCCGCCCCTGGCCAGAGCGTCTCTTTGCCCGTTGTGCCCATCCGCTGTGATTCAGAGCATCCCGAGTTCCCGGGAACGGGAGATGGCTCCGTTGCGGTTGGCGACGTCCAGCTTCCGGTAGATGTGAGCCATATGGGTCTTGATGGTGTTGACCGACACATAGAAGTGATCGGCGAGCTCGGTATTGGTGAAGCGGCTCGGAAGGTACGAGAGGATTTCGAGCTCCCGGTCGGTCAAAGGGTCGACCAGATCGGACCCCGGTATCGGCAAGGCCACCTCCTGCGCTCGACGGAGGACCCGGTCCCGCAGGGAGGAGTCCACGTCGGCTTGCTCGGAAACCAGTCGGACGATCGTCGGTCCGGCCCGCACGAACGCCTCGACCAGGGAGTGCCTCTCGGCCACCGCCATCGCTGTGGTCAAGTGTGTCTGGGCCCGGTCCGGGGACCCTTCCGCGTCGGCCAACCACGACTGCAGAAGCAGGCGGTTCACCGTCGCTCCCGGCTCGTTCGCATCCGGCAGGGCGGGAAAGGCATCGAGGAGCTTGCGGGCCAGATCGTGATCCTCCAGGGCGAGAGCTGTTGCCGCGCCTTCGAACACCGGCGCCGCCGAGTACCACCTCGACCGGTTGAGGGCGCGCTGTGCCTTGTCGGGTGACCCATCCAGACGGAGCAGACGGCAGTTGAGGGCAACCAGGCGACTGGCCACGATCGGGGGCGGTGGCGCGCCCAAGTCGTTTCTGGTCGAGAGGGCGGTGCTCATCGCCTGTTCCCGCTGGCCGTCCGCTTCTTGGAGGAGGGCATTCTCAAAATGCCCGAACCAGGATAACTGACTGCGCCGGTTGGCCTCGGCTCGCAAGGAGCCTTCGTGAAGGGAGAGCGATGCGTGACGAGGCTCGCCAGTCTCCAAGGCGACGAGGGCGGAGGCCAGGTAGGCGTCAGCCACCGACGGATGAGCGAGGAGGCCGACCTCCTTGGCCACGGCCAACGCCTCCACAGACAAAGCAGTGGCTTGCTCGTTGTTCCCACACCAGGCCTCGAGGAGGGCCAGCGAGCCGAGGCCACTGACCTTCCAAATCGGGTAGGTCGCTCCAGGGGTCGCCAGTGCTCGGTGGAGCCATTGCCGAGCCTGCACGTAATCCCCGGCCTGGAAGTGGGCGCGCCCACCCGACACCAAGGTGATGGTCTCGAGTGACTGTCGATTGGTCAGGTTCAAGATGACCGGCATTTCGGCACCGGCGCAGCGGGTGAGTTGGTCAAGGGCTCGGGTCGCCATCTCGACAGAGACGTCTGGGCGAGGGCGCCATTGGACCAAGGAGGCAAGAAACACTTGGGCGCAGACCCGTTCTCCCTCGGACGCGGCTGGATCGGCGGACACCCGACCGATGATGTCCTCTGCGCTCGCCCCCAGCCCTTCGACTCCCTTTATGATCCCGAGGAGCAGGCTGACTTCCCGCCTTCCGGCTCGGGCCGCCTCCGGGACATCGCCGATCCAGCGGATGACGGTGGCCATCTCGCCCTTCTCGAACACTTCTGAGCCTCTGGCCATGATGACGTCCAGTGCCGCCTCCCAGTTCCGGGCACGAAGCAGGCACTCGACGCCCTCATTGATCTCACCTCGTCCGAGGTGCCATGAGCCGGCCTCATTGAGCAGACGGGCTTCGGCGTCAGGTCGCTCCGCCCGAATCTGGAAACGCAGTAGGTCCCGGAAGAGGTGGTGGAAGCGAAACCAGTGACGGTGGGTGTCCAGCGGGACGAGGAACATCGACTGCCGTTCTAACTCCTCGAGCAGCAGTTGGGCATTTGGCACACCAGTCAGATGACTGACCAGCTCCGCGCACATCTTGTCCAGGACGGATATCTGCAGGAGGAGTTGACGCCGATCGTCGGGCTGGGCCTGAAGGACCTCGTGGCTTAGGTAGTCGGCGATCAGTCGGTCGTCTCCACTGAACTGGGTGATGAACTCATCGGGTTCGTCGTATTGCCGGAGAGTCATCCCCGCGAGCTGCAGCCCGACCGCCCATCCTTCGGTGCGTGCCACAAGGGTGGCTACGCTGTCGGACCCCAGGGACCGCCCGGTCATGTGCTCGAGGAGAAGAGTGGAGTCGAAATCATCGAGAGCCAGGTCGAGCTGACGGATCTCGATCAGCTCCTTGGTCAGCCGATGGCGGCGCCAGGCGATGGGGAGATCGGATCGGGTCGACAGGATCAGATGGACATTGGGCGGGAGACGGTCGCCGAGCTCGCCGAGGTCGGCGAGGAGTATCGAGTTCGACAGGTGGTGCAGGTCGTCGAGGACGACGACCACTTCGGGGAGCTCGCCCAACTGGGATTCGAACGCCTCCAACAAGGCTGATCCGAGCCCGCCACCATTCAGGGACACCAGAGACGTCAGATCGGCGAAGTCAGGATTGACGGCGGTGAACTCCCGCAGCAGGCGCTGGGAGAAGCGGACGGGATCGTTGTCGTCGACGCCGACCTCCATCCAGACGAAGTCCAGCTCGGGATGGGTGGCGGCCCACTGACCAAGGAGGACCGTCTTCCCCGAGCCGGCCGGAGCCACGATGAGGGTGAGGGGGTTGGCGAGAGCCTTGTCCAGTTGCCGCCTCAGGGCGGGACGGTCGACTTCGTGGACCAGCGCTGAAAGTGTTGCTGCCACGGCGACTCCACCCTGAGCGGTTGGCGGCCGACTGTCCGACCGGGCTGCCCTCAGTGTGCCACCGGGACGAGGTCGCTGCCAGTGGTTTTCTGGTGGACTCCGCGTGGCGGAGAAAAAAAATGATCACCCTCCAGGGATGACGATTTTGCGGACAACCCGCCCCAGGATAAGGGACACGTGGCACTTCGCTGGAGCGAGGGCCCCGACCACTGAGTGTGCGAGGTTGAGAGACGGACGCAGGTTGGCTCCCGTATCGCCTGACCAGGGACGCCGATCCCGTCGGGTCGCCGACATCCCACATCGGAGAGCCAACTTGGATCCAACCAAATTCGAAATCGTCGTCAAGGGCAGGTTGAGCCCGACCCTGACCGCAGCCATCGAAGGATTCGAGGTCAGTTGCTGCGACGGCGGTCTCACCCACCTGGTCGGCTGGGCCTCTGACCAAGCACGCCTACACGGCACGCTCGAGTTGTTGCGGGACCTCAACATCGAGTTGGTATCGGTCAATCCAGCGCTGTCCCAGGTCACGGGGGAATCGGAGCGGCGGGGGGCAACGACACGAGGTGAATCCCGTGGCTGACTCTTCCCAGGAGCCCTGGCCCTGGCCCGATGATCTTGACGCCATGGTCGCCGCCCCCGAGTTCCACAAGGTGCTGCTCGAAGACGACCGGGTCCGAGTCCTGGACGGACGGGTCCCGTCCGGAGCCACCGTGCCCGTGCACACCCATCGATGGGGGGGCGTCCTCTACATCATCGCCACCAGTGACTTCGTCCGCCGGAGCCCTGACGGAACGGTGATCGTCGACACACGGCTGTCGGGAACGACTCCTGTTGCCGGCGCCGCCATGTGGGGTTCGCCGTTGACACCACACTCACTGGAGAACGTCGGCAGCCAGGAGTTCCGCACGATCACCGTCGAGATGAAGGACACCGACCCCGACCAACCGGTGTGATTACCCGGGCGCAGGGGCGCTTACCTCGGGGGGCTGTGTCGGTTCCGCCTTCTTCCTCTTGGTGAGATCGGCCGGGGTCTGGGGGAGCCAGGCCACCGTCGCGTAGGCGACGACGACGGCCACGATGACAAGGGGGACGACATTGATGCCGTCACTGGCCAGGAGCACCGTGGCCAGCAGCGTGGCGGTGAGGGGGAGCTTGAGCATCACGGTGGTCATGGCCCCGATGCCCATGGCCACCCCGGGGACCAGGGACATGCCTGGGAGGTGGGACGCGGCGACACCGGCGGCGGCGCCGATGAACATGGACGGGAACACCGGTCCGCCCCGGAAGCTGGATAGCGAGAGCCCGTAGGCCACCGACTTGCAGGCAACCAGCAGGACCAGAGATCCCACCGTCCAGCCCGCGGCATGGAGCACCAGTGGGGGAAGAGCCGACTGGCCGGAGAAGAGGACCTCGGTGAAGTTGTGTCCGGATCCCTCGGTGAAGGCAATGGCCAGGCCGGCCACTCCGAGACCCACCACGGGCATGAACAGGAGCATCCGCCGCTCGACGATGGGCTGGAGGGCCAGGCCCAGCAATCGGATCACCGTACCCAGGAGGGGGGCAAGCAACCCGAAGACGATGGCCCAACCGAACATGGCCCCGGTCGGGTGGCTGAAGGAGGGAAGGCCGGGGATGGCGAGGGAAAAGGTTCCGAACCCGGTCAAGGAGTCCAGCCCCACGAAGATGAGGGTTCCCACCCCGGCAGCCAGCAGCCCGGGGACCAGGATGAGGCCGAGCAACGGGCCGCCCAGTCCGGAGGCCTCCATCAACAAGAAGGCACCGAGGATGGGTGAACCGAGCAAGGTGCTGATGGCGGCGAAGCTCCCCGCCGAGGCGATGACGATTGCCGCGGTCGGCGGTGCGTCACGCTTGGCCAGACGGACCGCCAGCATGCCCAATCCACCACCGATGGCGATGAGCGGCGCCTCCGGTCCGAGGACCACACCCAGGCTCAAGGTGGCCAGGGAGGCCAGAAACACTCCCGGGAGCTCGATCGGTGTGGGTGCACCGCCGGCCTTGAACCCCTCGGCCGGTTTGTGACCGCCGATGCCCGGGAGGTAGGTGATGGTCGCCCCCACCAACACCCCGGCCACGGCGAGTAAGGGCAGGGGCCACCACAATGGCGTTGCCGCAAAGCCGAGCTCCTTGGGCAGTGTGGTGAACAACCAGTTCTGCAGGACGCCGACCAACTTGAGATATCCGTAAGCGACAGCGGATACCGGGATGCCGACGAGGCCGGCGAGGACCAGTAGCTGGAGGTAGCTCCTGGTCCGGAGCAAGGCCATCGGATCAGGAGGGGCTGGCTCCTCAGTCGCGGGGGGAGTGGGTGACGCGGCTGAGGTCATGGCGTCCTTTCCGCCGGGGGGCTGAGGACGATCGGACCTGCTCTCGGGCGGCCGGAGCCGCAGACACCCGACCGCTCTGGCCATGCCGGCGGTCCCCCCCGCCCGCGGTGACAGTCCGCCCCTCTGGTCAGCGCGGTCAGGGGGCGTCCGCCTCGACCTCGATGAGTTGCGACACGGCGTCGATCAGCGCTAGGTGGGTGAAGGCCTGGGGGAAATTTCCCAGGTGCTCGCCGGTGGTGGCATCGATCTCCTCGGCGTAGAGATGAAGCGGGCCGGCAAAGGACAGCAGCTTCTTGCACAACGCCCGTGCCCGTTCGATCTCGCCGATCATGGCCAGAGCGGAGACCAGCCACCAGGAGCAGATGGTGAAGGTGCCTTCCTTGCCTGCGAAGCCGGTGTCGGTGCTGTCCACCTTGTAGCGGAGCACCAACCCGTCCTCGGTGAGCTCGTCGGCGATGGCCAGGACGGTTGCCTTCACCCGCTCGTCGTCGGGAGGCAGGAACCCCATGATGGGAATGAGCAGGAGCGAGGCGTCGAGCTCGTCGTTCTCGTAGGCCTGCCGGAACCTCCCCCGGTCGTCGACGCCTTTGGCCAGGATGTCCTGCTTGAGATCATCAGCGCCCTGACGCCAGCGGTCGGCCCGCTCGGCGTCACCCCGGCGGCGGGCCAGGTCGGCTCCCCGGTCGGCGGCGACCCAGCACAGGACGGCCGACGCGGTGAAGTGCTGGGGATCGCCGCGGATCTCCCAGATGCCCTGGTCAGCGTCTCCGCTGTGGGCCAGCGCTTGCTCCACCAGAGCGGCCAGCCCCTCCCAGACGGGGTGGACGATCTGTGCTGCGCTCTTCTTCAAGTGGGTGTCCACCCCGTCCAGAAGCATTCCCCAGACGTCGTTCTGGTGCTGGTTCCAGGCGCCATTGCCGACGCGAACCGGACTTGCCCCCTCGTAGCCCGAAAGGTGGTCGAGGGTCCTTTCGGTGAGATCCCGCTCGCCACCGATGCCATACATGATCTGGAGCTCGAATGGTTGGTCGTGCTCGCCCTGGGCGACCGACTCCAGCACGAAGGCGAAGTACTCGAGTGCCTCCCAGTCGAAGCCCAGGCGATAGAGCGATCGCAACATGAACCCGGTGTCCCTGATCCATGTGTAGCGGTAGTCCCAATTGCGGGCGCCGCCCGGCGTCTCGGGGAGGGACGTCGTCGAGGCGGCCATGATCGCCCCGGTCGGCGCGTAGCTCAGGCCCTTGAGGGTCAGGGCACTGCGCTCGATGTAGGGTCGCCAGGGGTGGTCAGGAAACGTCCCGGAGGCCAGCCAGTGACGCCAATACGCCACCGTCGAGTCGACATCCCGGTTGGCCTGGTCCTGGTCGGTCGGTGGAATGGCGTCGCCCCACGACAGGGCGATGAAGCACTCCTGACCCTCGGCCAGGCTGGTGCGCCCGTAGCAACGGGCGCCGACCACGCCCAATCGGAGGCCGCTCACCAGCGAAAGGGTCATGTCGCCCTCTGATCCCTCTGATGGAGCCACGGTGAGGGAGCCATAGCCGTCGCCGTCGTAAGCCCACTGTCCGGTCGTGGCTCCATAGTCGAACAGGGGAACACAGTTGGCGATGATCTCGACCTCCCCGGAAACGCACCTCGCCGTGCGCAACAGGACTCCGGCCGCGGCCGAATCGGTGGGGGCGCGCCGGTAACCCGGGCGCCGCGTCCCGTCGTCCACCTTGCGGATGACCATGAGGTCGTGGACCACGAGCCAGCCGGTCGGGGTATGCCAGGTCGTTTCGACCACCATCGTTCCCGGTACGTAGCGCCGGTGGTGGGGGACCAAGGTGTTCGAGGGTCCGAACCGGAACGAACCGGCGGAACGGTCGAGCAAGGCCCCGAAGACGCTGGGCGAGTCGGGACGGGGCAGAGAGAGCCACTCGACCGATCCGTCGGGGGCGATGAGGCAGCTGACCTCACAGTCCGACAGGAAGGCATAGTCGGCGATTGGAGGGAACTCGCTCATGATCGTGCACTCCTTGGTTCGGTAACACCCCAGATCAGCGCCCGATTGGAGCGCGTGGGCACGTCGGTTTCCATTCCTTTGCCCGAGGTCGATTATGACCAGGCGGTGACGCTCTGTAATCACCCGATCCGGGTGAGGAAACAGGGGGGCCAAGTCCGTAATCTGGCCCAACAGAGAGCGCGAACGAGGAGTTCAGATGTCGCTTCAAGGCAAGGTGGCCATCGTCACCGGCGGGAACACGGGTATCGGCAAGGCAGTGGTGTTGGCTCTGGCCGCGGAGGGCGCCTTGATCGTCATCGACTACGTGGCGGATCCGGAAGCCACCGAGGCGCTCGAGCAGCAGGTCCGCGATCTGGGCGACAAGGTGACCGCGGTCAAGGCCGACGTCAGTAAGATTGCCGACCTCGAGACGCTGATCGGCACCGCGGTGAGCACCTTCGGTCGGCTGGACATCATGGTCAACAACGCTGGCATCGAGACCCGAACCTCCGTGCTCGACACCACCGAGGCCCAGTACCAGAGGGTTCTCGACATCAATCTGAAGAGTGCTTTCTTCGGAACCCAGTTGGCGGCCAAGCAGATGATCGCCCAAGGTGACGGCGGCCGCATCATCAATATGACCTCGGTCCACGAGGACTGGCCGATGCCCAACAACACCGCCTACTGCTTGTCCAAAGGGGGCATGAGGATGCTCACCCGCACCGCGGGCGTGGAGCTGGCGCCCCACAACGTCCTGGTGGTCGGCGTCGGCCCGGGTGCGGTCGAGACGCCGATCAACACCGCCACCATGAACGATCCTGACGCCTTGAAAAAGTTGGACGATGCCATTCCCATCGGTCGCATGGCCAAACCCGAGGAGATCGGGAGTGTTGTGGCCTTTCTGGCCGGCCCGGGTGCCAGCTACCTGACTGCGACAACCATCTTCGCCGACGGCGGCATCATGCAGAGCAGCCCGGGGTTGTGAGGACCGCCCGATCAACCGGGGCAGGCTTCTCGTTGGTTCTGGCTGTGTAGGTGAGGGTCGACCATGGTGACCAAGTCGCAGCCGAGGCGGAAGCCTGAGAAGGAGCCGACAGATTCCAGCACCCGTTCCTTCTTCGCAGGGCTGCAGGATCGAGGTTATGAACCCATCCTGAAGGGTGATTCAGGAACGTTGCGCTTTGACCTGTCTCGCGAGTCAGGGCTCGACCATTGGTACGTCACCGTTGCCCACGGCAACATCACCGTGTCCCACGGCCGGGGCCGGGCCGACACGACAGTAAAGGCTGATGGAGAACTGTTCGATCGGATCGCCCAGGGCACGGCCAACGCCGTTGCCGAGCAGTTGCGCGGCGTACTGGTGGTGCAGGGTGATCTCCACCTCCTGATGGTCTTCCAACGCCTCTTTCCGGGGCCCCCGCGCTCGTCAGCCGGCACCCGACCCGCCAAAGTCCGAAAGAAGAGTGCGCCTCGATGAGCAATTCCCTTGTTCAGATACTTGAGGGGAACACGTTCGTGGTAAGCGACCGAAATGGAGACATCGAGGCCTCGCTCACCGATCCGACCGGCCTTTTCTCCTTTGACACCCGTTTCCTCTCCAAGTGGGTCCTCACCCTCGACGGTGATCGCCTCAACGCCCTTTCCACTGACGACCTCCAGTACTTCGAGACCCGATTCTTTCTGGTACCGGGGATGGGGACCGTCTATGTGGACGCTGACCTCTCGATGGTTCGCCAGCGGAGCGTCGAGGCTGGCTTCCGAGAGGTCATCAGCATCCTCAACCACAAACAAGAGGCGGTCGATCTCATCCTGCGGCTCGAGGCAGCCAGTGATTTCGCCGATCTCTTCGAAGTCAAGGACGCACTGACCAAGAGCGGCACCTACCAGGCCCGGGTCGACCGCGGCGAGCTGGTGCTCAGCTACCGGCGCGAGACATACGAGCGTGAGACTCGGATCTCGTCCTCCGAACCGGCGGCCTTCGATGATCACGGGCTCACCTTCGATCTGACCATCGAGCCCCACGGCACCTGGGAGACCGAGTTGTCGGTGATGGCCGCGGCTCACGGTTTCGACATGCCGGATAGGTCGGTCGGAAGGGGATCGAGGACCAAGCCACGAAAGGACATGGCCCGCGGGCTGGACAAGTGGGTGGCCAAGGCTCCACGGCTCGAGTGTGACGACGACGCCCTCCGGCTCACGTACCATCGAAGCCTGGTCGATCTGGCTGCCTTGCGTTTCTCGCCGCAAACCATGGCCCACCATGCGCTGCCCGCCGCCGGCTTGCCTTGGTTCATGACGATATTCGGACGCGACAGCATTCTCACCAGCCTGCAGTCGATTGCTTTCACTCCCGAGCTGGCGGCCACCACCCTCCGAATTCTTGGTGAGCGCCAGGGAACCCGCATCGACGATTTTCGTGACGAGGACCCCGGCCGCATTCTGCACGAAATGCGGTTCGGAGAGCTCACCGCATTCGAGGAGCGCCCGCATTCCCCCTATTTCGGCTGCGCCGACGCCACTCCTCTCTACGTCGTGCTGCTCGACGAATACGAGCGCTGGACCGGCGACACCAAACTGGTCCGTGACCTGGAGTACGAAGCCCGAGCCGCGCTTCGGTGGATCGATGAGTACGCCGACCTGCAGGGCAATGGTTACATCGCCTACCAGAGGCGCAATGAAGAGACCGGTCTCGAGAATCAATGTTGGAAGGACTCGTGGGACTCGATCTCCTATCGGGACGGAACCCTGCCCGGCTTTCCCCGGGCCACCTGCGAGTTGCAGGGTTATGCCTATGACGCCAAGGTGCGTGGTGCCCGTCTCGCCCGCCACGTGTGGCGTGACAGTGTCTTCGCCGACAAGCTCGAGAAGGAGGCTGCTGAGCTCAAGCGCCGGTTCAACCGAGACTTCTGGGTCGCTGACGGGGAATACTTCGCCATTGCTCTCGACGCCGATGGTCGCCAGGTGGATTCCCTGACGTCGAACAACGGGCACCTCCTGTGGAGCGGCATCGTCGACAAGAGCAAGGCGCGTCGGGTGGTGGAGCACCTGATGGGTGAGCGGATGTATTCCGGTTGGGGAGTTCGCACGATGGCCGAAGGCGAGGCTCGGTTCAACCCCATCGGCTACCACGTGGGGACCATCTGGCCCTTCGACAATTCCTTCATCGCCTGGGGGCTCCGTCGCTACGGTTTCAAGGACGAAGCAGCCCGAATCGCCGAAGGCATCCTCGATGCCGCCCGGTTTTTCGACGGCCGGCTCCCCGAGGCCTTCGGTGGCTATCCGCGGTGGATGACCCGGTACCCGGTCCAGTACCCGACGGCCTGTAGTCCGCAAGCTTGGTCGACGGCCGCTCCGTTGCTGTTGTTGCGGACCATGCTCGGGCTCGAGCCCATGGACGATCACCTGATCGTCGATCCGGCCATACCGGCCAGCCTGGGTCAACTGGAGTTGCTCGACATACCCGGGCGCTGGGGCCACATCGACGCCTTCGGCCGAGGTCGGGTCACGTCCTCCCCGACCAAGCGCCGGCGAGTCAGTTCTCGGTGACCGTCCCGCCCGATTCCCCCTCGACAGGAGTCGGCCCGGCCGGCGGACGTCATCGGGTGGTCATCGTCGGCGGTGGGTTCGGGGGCCTCCCGGCCACCCGCCTCCTCGGAGGGAAGTCAGTCGACGTGACATTGATCGACCGTCGCAATCACCATCTCTTCCAGCCCCTCCTCTACCAGACGGCGACCGGGATGCTGGCGCCCGGCCAGATCGCGCCTGCCCTCCGGCACATCGTGCGCCGCCAGAAGAACGTGCGCGTGCAGCTGGCCGAGGTGACCGGCTTCGACCTCGAGCGCAAGGTTGTCCGCACCACTGTGGCCGACCGGATGCCGGTCGAGTATCCCTACGACAGCCTGATCGTCGCCGCCGGAGTGACCCAGTCGTACTTCGGGCACGAGGAGTTCGCCTTCTTCGCACCGGGGATGAAGACCCTCGATGATGCCCTCGAGCTCCGGCGCCGCATCTTCGGCGCCTTCGAGGTGGCTGAGCTGGTCACCGACCCCATCCAGAAGGAGCGTTGGTTGACCGTCGTGGTGGTCGGAGCCGGGCCCACCGGAGTCGAACTGGCCGGTCAGGTGCGCGAACTGGCCACCCGTAGTCTGCGGGGGGAGTTCCGCACCTTTGAAGCCTCCTCGGTGCGGGTGATCCTGGTGGACGGGGGTAAGGAACCCCTGGCCACATTCGGCCACCAGCTTTCCGGCAAAGCGGCCAAGACCCTCGAGCACCTGGGCATCGAGCTGCGCATGGGGGGTCAGGTGGTCGGGATCGACGCCGAGGGTGTCGACGTCAAGGGGCCGGACGGCGATTCCAGGATCGACGCCCGGACCACCATCTGGGCCGCCGGTGTCCAGGCCTCCCCCTTGGCCGGCATGCTGGCCTCGGCTTCGGGGGCCGAGGTCGACCGTGCCGGCCGGATCGCCGTGCTGCCCGACCTCACTTTGCCCGGTCATCCCGAGGTCTTCGCCGTGGGCGACATGGCCAGCCTCGACCAACTTCCCGGGGTCGCCGAAGTGGCAATGCAGGGCGGCCTCCACTCCGCCAACACCATCCTCCGTCGTCTGAAGGGGGAGCCCCCCAAACCGTTTCGTTATCGGGACCTGGGCAGCGTCGCCAGCATCGGTCGCTTCCGGGCCATCGTGAGTGTGAAAGGGATCCGGCTGAGCGGGTTCCCGGGCTGGTTGGTGTGGATGTTCGTCCACCTCGCCTTTCTCACCGGGTTCGGCAATCGCCTCACCACCATGTTGAAGTGGCTCCGCACCATGATCGGCCGCGGCCGTGCCGAGCGGGAGTTCAGCACCGCCCACACCGGTGGCGATCTGAGTCTTCCCGATTCGGTCAGAAGACAGGTCGAACCCACGCTCTTCCCGGTGATCGAGAAGGACGCGGGGTCAGGCGGCGGACTCGGCAATGCCAAGTCCGAACACGAAGAACCCCCACTGTCCCCGGACTCCGGCCGGTGAGGGCAAGGGCCGAGCGACGGTCTGAGGTCATCACCGTCTACGTCATCGGACTGTTCCAAGGATTGAGCCTGGTTGCCTTCCCGGCCGCAGCCAGCATCCTGCAGTCCTCGACCGGGTACGACCTTTCGAAGAGCCGTTACGGCCTCCTCTTCCTCCCCCAGGTGATCATGGCCATCGCCGGGTCGTTGGCCATGCCCACGCTGGCCCGCCGTTTCCGTCTCAAGCGAGTGCTGATCGCCGGTCTCATCGCGGACACGGTGGCCATGAGCCTGCTGGTGGGCAGTGATCCGGTCCGCACCCAAGCGGTCGCCTACCCGATGCTTCTGGTGGCCACCGCCGCACTCGGCCTCGGCTTCGGTCTCACCTTGAGCGCGATCAGTACCTACGCGGGGGCCTTCATGCCCGATCGCCGGGACGTCGCCCTCACCGGGCTGAATGTCCTACTCGGCCTGGGGACGGCCCTGTCGCCGCTGCTGATCGCCATCTTCCTCGACGTCGGAGAATGGTGGTACCTCCCACTGATCGCCGCCGCTGGACTGTTCGTCCTGATCGTCATCGCCCTGCTCCAGCCCATGGTGGTGCCGGAATCCAAGGCCAAACAGTCATCGGGGGGCATACCCGCGCTGTTCTGGCTCTTCGCGGTGGCCCTGATCCTCTACGGGATCGGCGAGACGATGTTCGGCAACTGGGGGACCACCTTGTTGGTGGGCCGAGGGGTGAAGGCCACGTCGGCCAACAATGCCCTGGCCGCCTTCTGGGCCTCGGTCACCATCGGCCGCCTGCTCATCGCCATCAGTGGCAAGTGGCTCCGTTCGACGTCCATCTACGTCGTTTTGCCCTGGGCTGTCGCCGGGGCACTCCTGTTGGTGTCCGCCGTGCACACGGCGACAGCGGGCATTCTGGTCTTCGCCTTTGGTGGTTTGGCCTGCTCCGGCTTCTTCCCCATGAGCGTCGGCTACGGCGAATCCACCTTCCCGTCGTTCGTCGAGCTGGCTGCCGGTTGGCTGATCGCCGCCTATCAGGTGGGTTACGGATTGGCGGCATTCGGGGGCGGGGTTCTCCAGAGCCAGGTGGTGCTGGCCTCGATCTTCCGGGTGGCCGCCGTCCTCAGCGCCGTCATGGGGCTGCTGGCGGTGGCCATCGCCCGCCACCAACACCCCGCCGGCCACCGCGTTGCCCCCGTCGTTCGCGCCACATGAGTTGGAACTGCCTACGAAAGGAAGTCTGATGCCCGAACGATTCGACGTCATCATCATCGGAACCGGCGCCGGCGGAGGAACCCTGGCCCACACCCTGGCCTCGTCAGGCAAACAGGTGCTCATGCTCGAGCGGGGGCACTTCCTCCCGAAGGAGACCGAAAACTGGTCACCCGACGATGTGTTCATCGACGGGAGGTACATCTCCAAGGACACCTGGTACGACCGTGACGGCACTGCGTTCCAGCCCCAGGTTCACTATTTCGTGGGCGGCGCCACCAAGCTGTACGGTGCCGCCCTCTACCGGCTGCGCCCCGAGGACTTCGGGGAGATCCGCCACGTCGACGGGATCTCACCGGCCTGGCCGGTCGACTACGACGAGTTCGAGCCCTTCTACACCAAGGCCGAGTGGTTGTACCAGGTCCACGGGACGCACGGCGAGGACCCCACCGAAGGGCCCTTCTCGCAGCCTTACCCCGCGCCTGCGGTCAGCCACGAGCCGCGCTTGCAGGAGATCTCCGACGCCCTCACCGCCAAGGGGTACCACCCCTTCTCGGCACCGTGCGGCATCCTCCTCGACGAAGCCGACCGCAACCTCAGCCAGTGCATCCGCTGTGCATGGTGCGACGGATACCCCTGCATGGTCCACGCCAAGGCCGACGCCGACATCATGGCCGTCCGTCCCAGCCTCCAGTCGCCGAACGTGACCCTCAAGACCGGAGCCCTGGTGTCCCACCTGGAGACCGATCCGCCCGGGCGAACGGTCACCGGAGTGGTGGTCGACCGCGACGGGGTCCCTGAGGTGTACCGCGCCGACATCGTGGTGGTGGCGGCCGGCGCCGCCAACAGCGCCAAGCTGCTCTTGAATTCCGCCAACGACGCCCACCCCACCGGGCTGGCCAACGGATCGGACCAGGTCGGCCGCAACTACATGTTCCACAACTGCAAGGCACTGGTGTCGCTGAGCAAGGAGCCCAACGACACGGTGTTCCAGAAGACGTTGGGCATCAACGACTTCTACTTCGCCGGCGGTGACCGCCAGTGGCCCCTCGGGAACATCCAGATGGTGGGCAAGTCGAATGCCGGGGCCATGAAGGGAGAAGAGCCGAAGCTGACCCTGCTGGCGCCCCATTGGACCCTCGAAGACGTGGCCAAGCACGCGGTGGACTGGTGGCTCACCACCGAGGACCTGCCCCGGCCGGACAACCGGGTGACCGTGGACACAGAGGGGAATGTCCACCTGACCTACGAGGCCACCAACAACGAGGAGGCCGACGGCCTCTACAAGGAACTGCGAACCATCCTCAACCACGTGGGTATGGCCGACCACCACGTGCTGAGCAAGAACTTCTACATGAGCATGAGCGTCCCGGTGGCCGGATGTGCCCACCAGGCGGGGACCGCTCGGTTCGGAACCGATCCGGCCACCTCGGTGCTCGACGTCAACTGCAAGGCCCACCAGCTGGACAATCTCTACGTGGTGGACACCAGCTTCTTCCCGAGCATCGGGGCGGTGAACCCTGCCCTCACGGCCATGGCCAACGCCATCCGGGTGGGCGAGCACCTGACCGAGCGGCTCGGGTGATGATCACCGGCTCCGACCGTCCCGAGGAGAGATGCGGCCGGCCTGGACCAAGCACCCGACATCGCTGGTCCGAGCAGGCCGGATGAGCAACCGGGCCGGCCCCGTCGATCCTCGGCTGCTCCGCTACACGCGCGGGACCCGGAGGTTCCTGGTGGTGACCGTCGTCCTCGGCGGCATCACCGCCGGGCTGGTGGTGGCCCAGGCGTGGCTGATCGCCAGCACCATCTCGGGTGTCGTGATCCATCACCGCGGGCTGTCACTCGTCCGCACCGAGCTGGTGTTGCTGGTGGCGGTGATCCTCGGACGGGCGATGGTGGGTTGGTTACAGGAACGGATGGCCGACCGCGCCTCGGCATCGGCCAAGTCGAACCTGCGAAACGCTCTGGTCGAGCAGATCGCCCGTCTGGGTCCGGCGGGAATCGACAGCCAGCGCTCAGGACGGCTGGTCGTGCTCGCCACCAGTGGGATCGATGCCCTCGACAGCTACTTCTCCCGCTATTTACCCCAGCTCTTCCTGGCGGTGATCGTCCCGGTGGTCGTCATTGCCGTCGTGCTCGGTGCCGACTGGATATCGGCGGTGATCGTCGCCGTCACCGTGCCCCTGATCCCCGTCTTCATGGGGTTGGTGGGCGCCTCGGCCGGTGCTCGGATGGCGCATCAGGCGCGGCTTCTCCAGCGCCTGGCCGGACACTTCCTCGATGTCGTCGCCGGCCTGCCCACCCTCAAGGTCTTCGGCCGGGCCAAGGCCCAGGCCAACGCGGTCCGCGACATCACCGACCAGTACCGGAAGGCGACCATGGCGACGCTGAAGGTGGCGTTCCTGTCTTCGCTCATCCTCGAATTGCTGGCCACCATCTCGGTGGCACTGGTGGCCGTCGCCGTCGGACTCAGGCTCCTGGGTGGTCACCTGAGCCTGGCCACCGCCCTCTTCGTCCTCATCCTGGCCCCCGAGGCCTATCTTCCGCTGCGCCTCCTCGGGACCAACTATCACGCCAGTGCCGAAGGGATGAAGGCTGCCGAGGGCGTCTTCGACGTTCTCGAGAAGCCGATCGCCCCGAGCGGCACCCGCCGGGACGTCCCCGACCCGTCGCGATCCAGCCTCCGGGTCCATCGGCTGGAGGTCTGCTATCCGGGACGGGTTCTCCCCGCCCTGTCGGACGCGACCCTCACCGTGGACCCCGGGGAGGTCGTCGCTCTGGCCGGGCCGAGCGGGTGTGGGAAGTCCACCCTTCTCGCCGTGCTGCTCGGCCTGGCTCCCCCGTGGACGGGAACGGTGACGATCGGAGGGGTGAACCTGGCCGACCTGGACCCGGACTCGTGGAGGGCCCAGGTCGCCTGGGTGCCCCAACGGCCCCACCTGTTCGACCGGTCGATCGCCGCCAACGTCCGGCTGGGCCGTCCCGAGGCCACGGACCAGGAGGTGCGCGCCGCCATGGACGATGCCGGCCTCGGCCCGGTGGTGGCCCGGCTACCCGAACGAGAACACACCGTCCTCGGCCCCGACGGGGCCGGGCTGTCGGCCGGGGAGCGTCAACGGGTGGCTCTGGCCCGGGCCTTCCTTCGGGACTCGCCCCTGCTCCTCCTCGACGAGCCCACGGCCAATCTCGACGGCCGGACCGAGGAGAGCGTGCTGGGCGCGGTGCGACGACTCGTGGTGGGCCGCACCGTGGTGATCGTGGCCCACCGCCCCTCGCTGTTGGCCCTGGCCGACCGGGTGGTGCGGGTGGCACCCGTTGTGGCGGTGTCGTGATGGCCGGCGACGGTCCCCGGCCTGACAGAGAGGGGATGGCGCCGATGGGCCGCACCCTCGCCGTCGCCCGACCCGCCGCCGGTCGGTTGCTGCTCACCGCTCTTCTGGGCGCCGGGGCCATCACCGCCGACATCGGCCTGTTGGGCACGGCGGCCTGGCTGATCTCGAAGGCCGCCCAGCACCCCAACGAATCGCAGCTGGCGGTGGCCATCGTCGGTGTGCAGTTCTTCGGCCTCTCCCGCGGCTTCTTCCGGTACGAGGAGCGGCTGGTGGGGCACGACGCCGCCTTCCGGCTCCTTTCCGACCTGCGGGTGAGGTTCTACGAGCGACTCGAGCGGCTCGCCCCTGCCGGCCTACCCGCCTTCCGCCGGGGCGACCTGCTGGCCCGCATCGTCCAGGACATCGACTCGTTGCAAGACCTGGTCATCCGGGTCATCCCCCCCTTCGGCACCGCGGTGGTGGTGGGATTGCTGACCGTCGCCCTCCTGTGGTGGATGCTTCCGGCCGCCGCCGTCATCCTGGCCGTGACCCTCATGCTGGCCGGCATCCTCGTGCCCTGGCTCACCGGGCTCCTGGCCCGCCGGAGGGAATCCAGATTCGCGCAGGCCCGTGGCGACCTGGGCGCCTCGGTGGTCGACCTCACCGAGGGGGCGCCGGAGCTGGTCGTCTTCGGCGCCATGGACGCGCAGCTGGCGACCATCCGGGAACAGGATGCGGAGCTCACCGCCATCGCCGCCGCATCGGCGGGCACTGCGGGAGTCGGCTCGTCCCTCACCACCCTGTTGGCCGGGGTGGCCTGTTGGGGTTGTCTTCTGGTCGGGATTCCGGCGGTGACGACCGGCAGGCTGAGCGGAACCGAGCTGGCGGTGGTGACCCTCATCCCGCTGGCCGCCTTCGAGCTGGTGATCGGGTTACCCGTGGCCACCCAGGCGCTCCAGCGGGTGCGTCAGGCCGCGGCTCGGCTGTTCGAGGTGACCGACGCCCCGGATCCGGTGATCGATCCCGAGGTGCCGGCATCGCTCCCCGACGGCCCCTACGACCTGGAGGCCCGGTCGGTGTGGGCCGGATACCCGAATGCCAGGTCTCCGGTGCTCCGAGGGGTGGACCTCACTCTCCCCTCCGGCCGGCGGGTGGCCGTGGTGGGTCCGAGCGGTGCCGGCAAGTCGACACTGGCCGCTGTGTTCCTCCGGTTCCTGCCCGCGGCCGCAGGTTCGGTCCTCCTGAACGACGTCCCTCTCGACCACCTGGCCGGCGACGACCTTCGCACCGTCGTGGGCATGGTGGGCCAGGACGCCTACCTCTTCGATGCCACCATCGCCGAAAACCTGCGCGTCGGGCGGCGCCAGGCGACCGACGACGAGTTGCAGAGCGTCCTTCTCCGGGTGGGACTGGCCGGCTGGCTGGAGGACTTGCCCAGGGGGTTGGGTACCGAGGTCGGCAGGAACGGATCGCACCTGTCCGGCGGCCAGCGCCAACGGGTGGCCGTGGCCCGGGCCCTGCTCGCCGATTTCCCGGTGCTCGTCCTCGACGAGCCCGCCGAACACCTCGATCCGGTGGCTGCCGACGCCCTCACCGCGACGTCCTCGGAGTGACCGACGATCGCACCCTGGTCCTCATCACCCACCGGCTCGCCGGGCTCGAATCGCGTCGACGAGATCCTCGTCGTGGACGAGGGCCGGGTCGTCGAACGGGGCACCCACGACGAGCTGATCGATCAGGACGGCCGCTACTCCCGCCTGTGGTGGGAGGAGATGAGGACCGAGCGCTACGCCGCGGCCGACCAAACGCGGCCCGAAGCAACCTCCACGCCCCACCACCCGCCACACCCGACGGCCACCACACCCCCAGGCGGCCCCAACGACAGGAGAGCCGTCTGATGAGCACCGACCTGGCGCGCTGGCAGTTCGCCACCACCAGCATCTACCACTTCCTGTTCGTTCCCGTGACCATCGGGCTCGCCTTCTTGGTGGCGTTGCTCCAGACCAGCTGGTACAAGAACGACAACCCGGTCTTCAAGCGACTGACCAAGTTCTTCGGCACCCTCCTGCTGATCAACGTGGCCGTCGGCGTGGTGACCGGACTGGTGCAGGAATTCGAGTTCGGCATGAACTGGTCGAACTACTCCCGGCTGGTGGGCAACGTATTCGGGGGCCCCCTGGCCATGGAGGGTCTGGTCGCCTTCTTCCTCGAGTCCACCTTTTTGGGGCTTTGGATATTTGGATGGGACCGGCTGTCGAAGAAAGTGCATCTGGCCTGTATCTGGCTGGTGGCCGGGGCGTCCATGGTGTCGGCCCTGTTCATCATGGCGGCCAACTCGTGGATGCAGCATCCGGTGGGGTACGTGATGAATGCCCAACACCAGCCCGTGCTCACCGACGTCTGGGCCCTGTTCACCAACCCGGTGTTCCTGTGGGCCTATCCCCACGTCGTCCTGGCCTCGCTGGTGACCGGGGCCATCATCATGCTGGCCGTCTCCGCCTGGCACCTCAAGAGGAAGAGCGCGGTCGAAGCCTTCCGACGGACGGCCATCATCTCGCTGGCCGTGCTCACTCCGGCGGTGTTCGTCAACATGTTCATCGGGAGCGAGCTCGGGGTGGTCGAGGGCACCTACCAGCCGATGAAGATCGCCGCCGCTGAGGCGCTCTGGAACACCTGCCCGTCCCACTGCTCTTTCTCCGCCTTTCAGACCGGAGGAGGGAACAACGACCCCACCCCGACCAAGATCATCGAGATCCCCGACCTGCTCTCCATCCTGGCCACCAACCACATCAATGGCGAAGTCCAGGGGATCAACAACCTGCAGGCCCAGTACGTGAAGGAGTACGGACCGGGCAACTACATCCCCAACGTCTTCATCCAGTACTGGGGCATGCGAGTGATGGCCTACCTGGCCGCCCTCATCGCCCTGTTCGCCCTGTGGGGCGTCTGGCTCATCCGCCGCAAGACCCTGGACAAGGCCAAGTGGTTCCTGTTCATTGCCCCGTGGTTCGCCATCGCCCCGTTCCTCATGAACACCGCCGGATGGCTGCTGACCGAGAGCGGCCGACAACCGTGGATCGTCCAGGGGATCATGAAGACGTCCCAGGCCGCGTCGCCCTCTGTCACCGCCACTGACATCTGGATCAGCCTGACCGTGTTCGTGCTCCTCTACGCCGCCCTCGGGGTGGCCGACGCCTACCTGATGGTCCACTACGGCCGCAAGGACCTCGCCGCCGGCCCCGACGACGGCTCTGACCAACTTGACGACGAAGGCTCTGACGACGTCGACCACAGCGGTGGTCACGGCGACGACGAGTCGTCGGACCCACCCGATGGCCCCCGTGTTGCGGCCCTCATCTACTAGGAGACGACCATGGTCCATCTCAATAACATCTGGTACGTGATCATCGCCATCTTCTGGGTGGGGTTCTTCGTCCTCGAGGGATTCGACTTCGGGGTCGGCATGCTCCACTCGTTCATCGGAAAGGACGATGTCGAGCGGCGCATCGCCATGAACTCGATCGGGCCCAACTGGGACGGCAACGAGGTCTGGCTGATCGTGGCCGGGGCGGCCATCTTCGCCGCCTTTCCGTCGTGGTACGCCACCATGTTCTCCACCCTCTACCTGGCCGTGCTCATCGTCCTGGTGGCCCTGATCGTGCGCGGGGTCTCCTTCGAGTTCAACCGCAAGATCGACGACCCCCGGTGGCGGTCGACCTGGAGGTGGTCGCTCACCATCGGAAGCTTCCTCATCCCCTTGCTGTTGGGCACGGCGTTGGGCGACCTCCTCCACGGGCTCCCGATCGACCAGGCCCACAACTACACCGGCAGTTTCTTCGGGCTGCTCGTCCCCTTCGGGCTCTACACCGGGGTCACCTTGACGGTGCTGTCGCTCTTCCTCGGGGCGACCTACCTGTCCCTCAAGACCGACGGGGAGCTCCAGGTCCGGGCGGTCCGCCTCTCGGGCCGCCTCGGCTGGGTGGCCGCGGTGGTGACGTTCGGGTGGCTGACCTGGATCCACGTGGGCCTGGGGGTGGGATTCTTTCCCAACCCGTTCCAAGTCCTGGCCCTGGTGGCAGTGATCGGGGCGGCGATGTTTGCTGAGTCTCACTCGGAAGGGTGGGCGTTCGCCGCCGCAGCCACAGCCATGGGCAGCGTCGTCGGATCGATCTTCTTCGAACTCTTCCCCCGCGTGATGGTGTCTTCGACCAACACGGCGTACAACCTCACCGTCTCCAACTCGGCCAGCCCCTCCTACACACTCAAGGTGATGACGGTGGTGGCAGTGATCGTCTTTCCTGTGGTCCTCGTCTACCAGGGGTGGAGCCTCTATGTGTTCCGGAAGCGGCTCAGCTCCGGCCCTGACCGAATCTCGCCAACGGACGAACTCCAGGTCGGCGACGACTCATCGCTGCCGACGAGCGGCACGTCGACCACCTAGCAATCCGATTGTGTCCTCATCCCATCGACAACCAACCAAGGAGACAAAGAGACAAGGAGAACAGCATGGCAACAAACGACAGCAGGCAAGATCAACTTCCGATCAACACGGGATTACTGACCGCCGCCGGGGTGGTAGCCCTTCTCGGGGCCCTGCTCCTGGGCATCGCAGCAGTGATCGGTGCCAACGCCGTGATGTCGGCGGTGCGCGAGTGGGTCAATATGCAGGAGGTGCCACCGACCGAGTCGGCCAAGTCGATGATCCGGCTGCTTCACAACGCGGCACTGGCAGGAACCACCGCCGGGGCCGAAGCCTGGAAGAACGAGATCTCCTGGTCCTCGCCGAGCTGACTCGAACCGATCCAGACGGGCAGGCGTCGGCGAAGGCCGGTCCGCTCGTCACACCGTGAAATCCCCCTATGAGGGTGATGGCGGCGGATCAAAGGAGCGCGACTCTGGTTGGATGGCCAACGGAACACCATCCGGGACGGCACAGAGCCCAGCGCCGGGCGCCTCGATCGAGCAATTGTCTACCGATGAGCGGGTCGCCCGGGGCAAGGCCGCACGGATCGCGGCCCCGCGGTCCGACCACGAGGTGTGGGAGGCGTCTCCGGCGCGGCCGGATCCCGTGGCGCTCCTCGAGAGCCAGGCGGAATCACGGGTTCCGGAACTGGTGCCCATCCGCTACGGCCGGATGCTCGTCTCGCCCTTCACCTTCTACCGGGGAGCAGCGCTGATCATGGCCTCCGATCTGGCCACGACTCCGCGGTCCGGCCTCGACGTTCAAGCCTGTGGGGATGCCCACCTGAGCAACTTCGGCGTCTTCGCGTCTGCCGAGCGGAATCTGGTGTTCGACGTCAACGACTTCGACGAGACACTTCCCGGTCCTTGGGAATGGGACGTGAAGAGACTGTCGGCAAGTCTGGCCATCGCCGGACGTGACCGTGGATTCTCCGACCGGGAGCGGGCCGAGGTGGTGCTCGACGCCGTCGCCGGCTACCGCACCGAGATGGCGAAGATGGCCACGATGAAAGACCTCGACGTGTGGTACTCGCGCATGGACATCGAGAAGGTCCTCAACGAAATGGGAGTCGAGCTCGGGCTGACCGGGAAGCACGCCGACAAGTCGCTGGCCAAAGCCAAGACCCAGGTCGACAAGACGCTGGCCAAGGCGCGGACGCGGGACAGCATGCAGGCCCTGGGCAAGCTCACCGAGGTAGTCGACGGGAAGACTCGCTTCGTGAGTGATCCTCCGCTCTTGGTCCCGATCGAGGAGCTCGTCTCCGGACCCGAGGGGGCGATCCTGATCGCGCGCATGGATGAGTTGATCCGCAGTTACCAGCACACCCTCCAGAGCGACCGGCGGCATCTCCTGAATCAGTTCCGTTTCGTGAGCATCGCCCGCAAGGTGGTCGGGGTCGGCAGCGTCGGTACACGGGCTTGGGTCGTCCTCATGGTGGGGAGCGACGGACAGGACCCACTGCTCCTCCAGGCCAAGGAAGCACAGGCTTCGGTTCTGGCCGAGTTCGTAGGCGGGTCCCGGTACGCCAACCAGGGCGAGCGGGTCGTGGCCGGGCAGCATCTGATGCAGGCGTCGAGCGACATTTTTCTCGGATGGGACCATGTAGAAGGCGTCGACGGCGTGCAGCGGGACTTCTACGTGCGTCAGCTGCGGGATTGGAAGGGCTCGGCCGACACCGACCAGATGACCCCCCAGTCCATGGCGGTCTACGGACGGCTGTGCGGGTGGACGCTGGCCCGCGCTCATGCCCGATCGGGCGACCGCATCGCCATCGCCGCCTACCTCGGGATCCGGGAAGTCCTTCGACAACGCCATCGTCTCATTCTCCGAGTCTTATGCGGACCAGAACCAGCGCGACTACGAGGCTCTCCGAGCAGCGGCAGCCGATGGACGAATCGTCGTCCACTCTGGATTGTGACGACCGAGCGGATCAGCCGCCGTTGAAGGCGCGACCCCATGCGGACCGCCGGAAATGTGAAGTGCTCTGATTTCACCCCGACAGTCACCCCAACAATCAGCGCGACGGCCGACACCGAGGGACCGGCGATCGTCTCTCGGCATGATTCGGAAATCAGGAAGCGAGGTCGTGACCGTGCCGCTTCATGGGCGCATCCGACGTTCAGAGAGAGTCATTCGCTTTCTCATCACCAACCGGGTTGACGGACACCAATTCAATGTTGAGGTCGCTGAGGATTCGAAACAGTCCGTGGATTCTTGCCTGGTCGGGTACCGGCCCAACAAGATGGGTGAGACCATCGGTGCAATGGCTGACATCGAACCCATCGAGAGCTGACGCTAGATGAGGGCTCAGCCTTCCCCGAACTACGATCTCGAACCTTTCGACTGGCACAATGCTTCCTTTCATCCAAGAATTGGGCGTCAAGCCACAGCGCGTGAAGCAGATGGGAGCCGAGCGGCGCCCGAGTCGACTTACCCCTAGGCCGGCAGTGAAAACCGCGGTTGGAACTGCGCCAGGGTCTATGGGCGTCATGGATCGGCAAGATATGAATCGACTCACCGAACAACAGCTGGTTCGCCGACCCTATGGGCCAACCGCCCTACGCCCCTTGCGACATGATCAAGATCTGCCGGTTTCGGGGTGTGCCACAGTTGAGCACCGCTCTCTAAAGGGATCGGGTGAAACCGTTAAGAACACGGTAAGTCCCTAAGTTCAGGTCCGAAGTGAATGCACTCTGTTGCGTGAGCGTTCTCCGAGAATGACCTTGACGGCGAAAGCAGGTCACCCAACCGGTCCAAATCACCCTGAACGGGTGACCACGGGTGCCTCGGCTGGGAGCACAATGAGGGCGATCGAAGGGAGGCGCCATGACCGAGACAGCTCAGCCCGTTCGATACCTTCGCCGTTCGTCCTGGCAGCGTCGCCGTCTTCCGCCTCGGCAACAACGGCACCGCCACAAATTGCTCAAGGCTTGGTCACTCACGAGCTCCTGAATGAAGTGAACCTCGCTCGGACGGCCCGCTTGAGGCCGGCGGGCCCAACGACTGGAAGGTGTGATCCGGATGACAGCAATACAGGAACTCCCCACCCTCGGCCCCATCGCCCGATACGAGCAGAACATCATCGAGCGAATCAGTGATTTCAACGACCCCCGCCAGGAGTGGCGCCGCCTCTTTTCCGAGGTCCTGGGCACCTTCTTCCTGGTCCTGGCGGCCGCTGGTGGGGGGATGATGGGACATGCCTTCCCCGGCGTGATCAGCCGCACCGCCGCCGTGGTGGCACCAGCGCTGACAGTTATGGCCATCATCTTGTTCATGGGCAAGATCTCCGGTGCCCACCTGAATCCGGCGGTCAGCGTCGCCTTTGCCCTGCGTCGGGACTTCCCGTGGCAACGGGTGCCCGGCTACATCGTCATGCAACTCATCGGGGCCACGTTGGCGGCCCTGTTCCTCCGGGCCGTAATTCACGCCTCCGCCATCTACGGGTCGAACTATCCGGCCCACGGCTACTCGGACATGGCCGCCTTCTGGATGGAACTGATCCTGACCCTGGGTCTGGTCAGCGTGATCCTGGGGACGGCGTCAGGAGCCCAGAACATCGGCCTGTTCGGTGCCCTTGGGGTCGGGGGCTACATCGCCTTGGCCGGACTGTGGGGTAGCCCTATCTCGGGTGCCTCGATGAACCCAGCCCGCACTTTCGGCCCCGATCTGGTGGGCAAGTCATTCACTGGTTATTGGGTCTACATCGCCGGTCCCCTTGCCGGAGCCGTGCTCGCCGTGATCATCGCCTTCGTCCTCCGTGGTCGGGGTGGTGGCAAGTCGGGATCGGCGGCGGCCCAGGGCGACATCTTCACCGAGACCTATGAGGCGGGGAAGTCATAGATCCCCAATGTCACAGCTGGTTCTCGATCCACATCAGGACTGAATGCTCCACCAGGTCTGCGTTCCTCGGCGCGTCCATTGCCGGCGTGCGTCGATTCGGTCCTGAGCACTGTGCCGACCTGGCATGGCGGCGCTTGGCGGGGTGTGCAGCGACGCTCTGCCGGCAAGCCGGGCCGGTTCCGCCCTGAACTGAGGATCGAAACGCGCTGATCGAGGTGCGGCAAAGACACAGTTTGAGCACCTCGCAGGGCTATATTCCTGGCAATCTTTTGAGATCGGAGATCCACGTGCGGATGGATGAGCCTTGACGCGTCTCTTTGAAAAGCTGGCCGCGTTCGTCGTCTCCCGGCCGTGGTGGGTCATTTCTGCATGGATCGTTGCCGGGGTCCTTGTTGTGATCCTCTCCCCCCAGCTGGTGACGTTCACCTCCAACAACAACTCGTCCTTCCTCCCGAGCAGCTACGAATCGGTGCAGGCCCAGGCGGTGGCCTCGCAGTACTTTCCGACCGTTTCCGGGGCATCGGGGACCATCGTGGTCAGCGCCACCAACGGAGGGGAGCTGAGCACCACCGACCAACAGAAGGTCGCTGCCCTCGCCACGTCGCTCACCGACGACAAGATCGCTTCGGTGGTATCGGTGACCACCTCGCCGCTGTACCTCTCCTCGAACCACAAGGTCCAGCTCGTCCAGGTTGTCTTCTCCGGTCAGGCTGGGGGCCCCGGTCCGAACGCCGCGGTGCCGATCGTGCGGTCCAAGACCACCGATTTTCTCGAGGGGTCCGGCCTCACCGGAGGGTTGACAGGAAACGCTGCCATCAGCGTCGACTCCACCAACGCCTTTGACAGCGCTGAGCTGATCATCACCATCGCAACCGTCC
Source organism: uncultured Acidimicrobiaceae bacterium (assembly GCA_963704615.1). Lineage (GTDB taxonomy): Bacteria > Actinomycetota > Acidimicrobiia > Acidimicrobiales > RAAP-2 > Bog-756. The sequence continues at coordinate 673,809 of OY969923.1, forward strand.
TACTCATCCTGATCCTCTTGGGGATCGTGTTCCGCAGCGTGTTGATCGCAGTGCTGCCCATCGTGATCATTGGCGCCGTCCACCAGATGGCCCAATCGATCACCGCTGACTTGGCGGACTGGTTCCACTTTGTGGTTGGCCCCGAGCTCGCCCCGTTATTGGTCGTGGTGATGTTCGGGGTCGGTACTGACTACATCGTCTTCATCCTGTTTCGCTATCGGGAGCATGTTGTCGAGCCGAGCACCCAACCCAAAGGAGCTCTGCGCTACGCGCTGACCAAGGTGGGCGAGGTCATCGCCTCGGCGGCAGCCACTGTGATCGCGGCATTCGCTGCCCTGCTGGTTGCCAGTCTCGAATCTCTTCGCACGTTAGCTCCGGGCCTGATCGTCGGCATCGCGCTCATGCTTCTGGCCGCCCTGACACTCGTTCCCGCCATTATGAGTCTGCTCGGTCTCAATCTGTTCTGGCCAACCAGACCTGTCGCCCCGGCAGCGGATCGTCGGACCCGCTCGGAGCGCATCGGCGACATGGTGGCCAAGCACCCGGGTGTCGTCCTCGGAGTGTGGAGCGCGGTGCTGATCGCTCTGGCCCTCGGATCGATCGGGTTTAAGACGACCTACAACCAGCTGGCGGAGCTCCCGGCCTCCACCCCGTCTCAAGTGGCGTACAACACCATGGCGACCGCTTTTCCCGCGGGATATCTGGGTCCAACTCAGGTCTTCGTGACGTCCAACACGACAGGCCCTCTCAACGAGACCGATGTTTCTGCGCTCGCCGCCAAATTGGCCAAGACCGAGGGGGTCGCGACGGTGTTGCCGACCCAATACACGGCTGACAAAGGTCAAGCCCTCATCAATGTCCTGCTGACCGACGATCCTTACTCTGTTACGGCGATCGACAATGTGGCCGGGCCGGTGCGCGCGGCAGCTGATCCGTCGGCCGTGCCCGGGGCGAGCACAGTGGTCGGTGGCACAACCTCTCAGCTGGTCGATGTGCGAGACGCTTTGCGTCACGACGTGGAGCATGTCTTCCCTCTGGCTCTGGCCATCGTGGCGGTCATCTTGGCGTTGCTGCTCCGGGCTCTGCTAGCGCCTCTCTACCTGCTCGTCGGGGTGGTCCTCACCTACGTGGCCACCCTCGGTGTGATCTCACTGGTGTTCCTCGACGGCTTTGGCTTTGTGGGGCTGGACTTCACTATCCCGATCGTCGTGTACCTCTTCGTCATGGCCATTGGCACGGATTACAACATCCTCATGGCGTCGCGCCTGCGTGAAGGATTCGAGCAGGGTCTGAGTCCACGCGAAACGTCACGACTCGCCATCGTCCACGGCTCTCCGGCCGTCGCCTCAGCCTCGGTCATTCTGGCCGGAACGTTCGCGTCGCTTCTCCTCACCGGCATCCAGCTCCTGGAGGAGATCGGGCTGGCCGTTGCCCTTGGGGTCCTGCTTGCCGCCAACGTCTTGGCCACCCGGATCGTGCCGACCCTGGCGGCACTCCGGTTCTGGCACTTCTGGTGGCCCCATCGGGTCCACCACCAAACCGCCGTCGAGAAAGAGGATCTTCTTCCCGCATCTCACGAAGGGGAGACGGTTCCTCGCCTGCGTTCTTCAGGCGCCGAATGACCCCGTAAGCGCGCTAATCGAACCCTTCCGTGGAAGCTCCCTACCCCCTAGATCTTTCCTCCGCTGCCAGGGCACTGGGAGGCAGCGCCGGCGGGGACAACGGCACCTTCCAGCCAGATCTTTCTGAGGGTGCGATGCCTCTCTCAGTACTGTCTGTTGGGAGTCGGGGTATGATCTAGGAGATCCCTTTAGCAGTTTCCGCCAGCTTCATTGTCTGCTCGGTGTTTAGCCTCAGCTGTTCCCAGTTCTCCCTGTAGGCGGCATACGACTGTGCATCGAGCCCGACGTGAATTTGATAGCAGAGCAATCGCGCTTCAAGGTCATCGGGGACTGAACCTTGAGCTTCCCAGTGCCGCCGCATTTCACCGGCCAGATCGAATTCTGGCCAGGACGTGTACCGCGGCTGGCAGTACAGAAGCCAGGCAGCGCCATAGAGATAGTCGCCGTACATGGAGTTGCCCCAGTCCAAGACTGCGGTGATCTTGTCCCCTTGGACAAGAACATTGCGATTGAGCAAGTCATTGTGGATGACATGTCGCTCGGTAGGCATGCGGTCAGCCAGTTGTTCGAGCACCTTTCGTGCGGCATCAAAGTCTTCAACGCCGCCGGGTGAACCCTCCAGTGCAGCTCGCCACCCATGTGTTCGGTGATCAGGTGGATCGTCATCAAATTTGTGAAGTAGCGCTTCTCGCCACGTTCTCAACGGGCCATGGCCATCTGACGTCCAGTTGCCGTAGCCCTGAGTAGCTGAGATATCGATGCTGTGGATCGCATCGATCGTCCTGAAGAGGCTGGGAAGAACTGTCTTGATCTGCTCCCTACCAAGCTCGTCGAGGAAGTCCCCCTTGACGCGGTCCGACAGGGCGAAGAAGCCGACCCTGGTCTCGTCAAGTTCCAATACTTTGGGAACGGGGAGCTCATCAGATGCCCAGCCAGAGGCGATCTGGTCTTTCCTGTAGTCCTCTCCATGACTACCAAAACGAGCCACAACCTGTTTGCCGTGGAGGGACAAGGCGTAGGCCTGCGACCAATCACCACCAGAGAGGCGAGTGATCTCGCCGGCTCGGTCACCGAAATGATCGTGGATGAAGGCTTGTACCTCACTCTGATCGAGGATCTCAGTCACTATGTGTCCTACCTATGTTCTTAAATTAGTGTCTCATAGGCGGTCGAATATCGAAGGCTGGAGGCGTTTGATCGATACATCTCAGCCCTGTGCCGGTTGGCGCGTGGCCATGCTCATCGAGGGTCTCGATATCCAGGTGGTCGGCCTGGACGGCTCACCACTGCGACGCCTCATCCTTGACCCGACCAAAGGACTACCAGCGGATGCCTTGACGGGAATGTCCTGGTCTTCGATGCCTCGACACACTGGTCTCCGATGTACCCGACATCACTTGTCCCAAAATGTGGTCCCCGAAACGGGGTTGAGGCCACTTGGCGGAGGGAGTGGGATTCGAACCCACGGTGCCTTGCGACACAACGGTTTTCGAGACCGTCCGATTCGTCCGCTCTCGCATCCCTCCGTCCGAGAGGCTAGTCGCGACGTCGACCCTCGCAGAAAATGTGTCAGGTCAGCAACGACAACCGGTTCGACGACGAGCACCACCAGTAGCACGAGAAGAAGCGGCTTCTCGACCCCCCAGCTTCTCCTGAAGGGTGCCAGTGACGGTCGCCTCAACCGGATGTCAGACGCTCCCCCTGATCGGACGAGTCAGGACGTAACCTGAGATCGTGCCTCATGGTGACCTCGCCCTCCTTGGTCGCATCGCACTGGGTTTTGCGTTGGGATACGCAATTGGATTCGAGAGGGGCCTCCGAGGTTCGCCGGCCGGTGACCGCACGTTCGCCCTCATCGGTGCCTCGGCCACCGCCATCACCGCTGTGGCCGAGCACTCGTCGCCCCAGACGATCGCCGGGGTGGTGACTGGGGTCGGCTTCATCGGTGCCGGGGTCGTGTTCCAAGCGTCAGGCGGACTGGTCCGAGGCCTCACCACCGCGACCACGATCTTCTCCGCGGCAGCCATGGGAATCGTCGTTGGCTACGGACATCTCGTCCTCGGTGTCATTTTTGCCGCCGGGGTGATTCTCATGCTCGAGTTGCGCTTCATTCCCGGAGTGAGGGTCTGTGATTCCAGTCAGCACACCCACCTCTTCCAGAACGATCACTCGGCCGATCCGAACCAAACCACCGATGACGCACAGAGCACGTGACGACGTCGACGTGAGCTTTCCCCGGTTCGGCGGATGGCGCGGCTGAACAACCACGGTTGCTCTTTGGCAGCCTCGAGGGATTTCCGAGTTAGGTGCGGCGTCGACCCTCGAAGAAACGGGCAAGCAACGTCGATGCTTCGTTGGCGCGGACACCGGATGTCACCGGAAGCTCGTGGTTGAGCCGGGGATCAGCGCACAGGTTGTACAGGGATCCACAGGCGCCGGCCTTGAGGTCGGGTGCGGCGAAGACCAACCGGCCCACTCGGGCCGCCACCAGGGCGCCGGCGCACATCGGGCAGGGCTCGAGGGTCACCACCAATGTCACGTCTGACAGGCGCCACGTGCCCACCACGGCAGCCGCGTCCGACAGGACGAGCAACTCTGCGTGGGCGGTGGGATCGCCCCGCATCTCCCGCTCGTTGTGTCGCGCTGCGATCACCCGTCCGTCGGCCAGAGCTACCGCCCCAACCGGCACGTCACCATGGCCCAGGGCGGACGCGGCCTCGTCGAGAGCCAGTCCCATGGCCGTCTCGTCGTCCACCATCGTCCCATCGTCGGAGCTGGTGCCCATTGGTAGGGAGCTGGGAGTTGTCGCGTGAGTGCCCATTCGGCGGAGGCGGTGGGATTTGAACCCACGGTGAGTTTCCCCACACACGATTTCCAGTCGTGCCGATTCGGCCGCTCTCGCACGCCTCCGGATGCCCGGCCCCAACGGTGAGTTCCGGGGAGCCAACAGCCTCGACAGGCTACTCCGCCGCCTCGAGCCGATCGGCGAGTTGGCCGTCCCAACCCACCGAGGCGAATGCTGCGACCCGAGCCGCCCGCCCATCGCCTCCTCTCACGACAGCCGTGGCGGCTAACGTGGGAGTGCTCCGGCGTTGGGTGCGGCGGCTGGGTCCTGCGCAACGTTCTCCTGTGAATCGAGTCAGGGTCGGAAGGCAGCAGCTCTCAGCGGGTCAGGGCGTGTGCCGCAGCCAACCTGGCCGTCGCACCGAACGCCGGAGCCCGTCGGCCCCGCCCGATTCGCGCCGGCAGGCCATCGCCGTCGAACGACCCGGCAAATCCACCGGAAAGCCGAACACAGCTGCCCGATAGGCTCCCCCGACGTGGCTGACGCATCCGACGACACTCCTTACCAGTCGCTCTATCGGCGCTTCCGGCCGTCCACCTTCGGAGAGGTCCGGGGTCAGGACCACGTTGTCCTGGCTCTCCGCAATGCAGTGCGGGACCAGCGGGTGGCCCACGCCTACCTGTTCAGCGGACCGCGCGGCACCGGCAAGACCTCGACCGCCCGCATTCTGGCCAAGGCGCTCAACTGCACCGATGTGCGGGACGGCGAACCCTGCGGGGTGTGCTCCTCCTGCGTCGAGATCGCCAAGGGGACGTCGCTTGACGTCCACGAGCTCGACGCCGCATCGAACAACGGGGTGGAGGCCATGCGCGACCTGGTCTCCCGGGCTGCCCTCGGGACCCCCGGCCGTCAGAAGGTCTACATCGTCGACGAGGTCCACATGCTGTCGACCCCCGCGTCCAATGCCCTGCTCAAGACGCTGGAGGAGCCCCCGGCGCACGTCATCTTCGTGCTGGCCACGACCGATCCCCAAAAAGTGCTTCCCACCATCCGCAGTCGCACCCAGCATTTCGAGTTCCGCCTGCTCGGACCGGAGACACTCGGCCAGCTCCTCGATCAGGTTCGGCGCGAGGCCCATCTCGATGTCCCCGATGAGGCGCTGGACCTGGCCGTGCGCCGGGGCCGGGGCTCGGCCCGTGACGCCCTCTCCGTGCTCGATCAGGTGGTGGCTTCCGAAGCGGTCGATGACGACCGACCGGAGATCGATGAGGTGGTGGAGGCCCTGGCCGAGCGCGATGTCGGTCGCGCCCTGGTGGCCGTCGCCCATCTGACCTCGGCCGGATTGAGCCCGCAGCAGTTGGCCGGCGACCTGGTCGACTACCTCCGGCAGGGCTTTCTGGCCCTGGTGGCCCCCGACCAGGTGGCGGTGTCGGGCACCGAGCACAATGCGCTGGCCTCGCAGGCCGACCGGGTCGGGTTGGCCGCGCTGGTGCGGGCCATGGAGGTCCTGGGCCGGGCCCAGGTCTCGATGCGGGAGGCGCCCGACCCGCGGGTCGACCTCGAGGTGGCGTTGGTGAGGCTGGCCCACCCCGAGGCCGACGACTCGCCTGAGGCCCTGCTCACCCGCATCGAGCGGCTCGAGGCATCCCTCCGGACCGCGTCTCCTCGGTCCGGAGGGATGCCTCCCGAACCGGTCACCGTCACCGAGCCCGCACCCAACCCGGCTCTGGCCCCGGCTCGAAGGACCTTGGGCGCGCTCCGTCGCCAGTCGGCCCCGGCGCCCGCCGCACAGCCGGCGCCCGCCGAGGAGGTCACCGCGGAACCGGCTCCTTCCCCGGAACCGGCGTCGTCGGGGACAGAGGCCCCGGTCGCCTCCTCTGATCCCTTCCCCACCCGCGACCAGTTGGTGCAGGCCTGGGGCGACCAAGTCATCGGCCGCCTGCGCCCCAAAGCCAAGGCGTTGTTCCAGGCCGGCCGCTTCGTCGACGTCACCGATGACACCGCCGTCTTCGGGCTGCCCAACGAGACCCATCGGGCCCGGTGTGAGGAGGTGCGCCCCGAAATCGAGTCGGCCCTCACCGAGCACTTCGGTCGGCCCGTCCACCTGCAACTGGCCGTCGACCCCGCGTCCGTCTCGTCCCCCGACGTGTCCGCGTCGTCGTCGCCGCCCGCCGCCGCCACCCCGACCGCTTCGCCGTCCGCCTCCCCGGCTCCGACCGGGCCCACCGCCGGTGGGGCTGACCGGAGCGACCCGACAGAAGGGCCTGAGGACCCCTCGGCCTTCGACGAGTCCGAGCTGGGCGAGGTCGCCCACGTCGACAACTCCCCGGAGACTCGAGTGTTGCAAGCCTTCCCCGGAGCCGAGGAGGTCAGCTAGATGGCGATCTTCTCCGGGCCGCTCCAATCGCTCATCGACGAGTTGGGCCGCCTTCCGGGGATCGGGCCCAAGTCGGCCCAGCGGATCACCTTTCACCTTCTCAAGGTGGCCCCCGAGGACGCCCTCCGGCTGGCCGAAGCGATCGTGGCCGTCAAGGAGCGGATCACCCTGTGCACCCGCTGCTTCAACGTGGCCGAGGGGGGCCTGTGCGCCATCTGCCTCGATGATCGGCGTGATGCCGCCTCGGTCTGCGTGGTCGAGGACCCCCGCGACATCGTCTCGGTGGAGAAGACCGGCGAGTTCTCGGGGAAGTACCACGTCCTCCAAGGCGCCCTCAACCCCATCGAAGGCATCGGTCCGGACCAGCTCCGGGTGCGCGAGTTGCTGGTGCGGGTGGAGGAGGAAGGGATCACCGAGGTCATCCTCTGCACCAACCCCAATCTCGAGGGGGAGGCCACCGCCATGTACCTGGCCCGCTTGTTGAAGCCCATGGGGCTGACCGTCACTCGGATCGCCAGCGGGTTGCCGGTGGGCGGCGATCTCGAATATGCCGACGAGCTCACCCTGGGGCGGGCCCTCGAGGGCCGTCGCGAGGTCGACGCCTAGCACCCCCGGGCACGGCATCCCGGAGTGGGGCACGATGAGGGCATGCCGAAGTCGCCCGGGGCTCCCGTTCGGCACCTCTGGCTGCTCCGTCACGGCAAGGCCGCTTCGGATGCTCCCTGGGGCGGGAGCGACCGTGAGCGTCCGTTGACGGCCCGGGGCCGCCGCGACGCCGCCGCCCTCGGAGCCCGTTTGGCCGACAAGCCACCGGTGCTCGGGCTGGACGGGGTCCGAAAGCCCGAATTCGCCATGTGCTCGTCGGCCGTCCGCACCCGGCAGACCGCCGACCTCATCGTGAAGGCCATGGGGGGCCGGGTCCCCCTCGACTCCTTTTCCTCTCTCTACGAGGCGGGCGCCGATGGCGTGCTCGGCTATGTCCGGGAGATCGACAACGGGGTGAAGAGCGCGCTGGTGGTGGGCCACAACCCGGCCACCTACGAGCTGGCCTGGGAGCTGCTGGCCGATGGCGAGGGCGACGGACAGCCGGACGACCGGGCCCGCCTCGAGGCCCGGGGGTTCCCCACCTGTGCCCTGGCCGTTCTCTCCCTCGAGGTGGCGGCATGGGAGGCCGTCGTCCCGGGCACCGGACGCCTGGCCGGCGTGTTCACGCCTCCCTACTGACCCCCAGCACTGATCCGCCGCGCCCCGCGCCGCCGCTCCGGTCAGGGCTCCGGCATGAGGGTGCGGGTCAGAGAGTGCGCAGCACGGCGGCGTCGCCTTGACCGCCGCCGCCGCACAGGCTCACCGCGGCCGTTCCGCCACCCCTCCGCTTCAACTCGAGGAGCGCGGTCAGCGCCAACCGGGTGCCGGACATGCCCACCGGATGGCCAAGGGCGATGGCACCGCCGTTGACGTTGAGCACGTCCTCACTGACACCGAGCTCCTCGGCGGAGGCGCATCCCACGGCGGCAAAGGCCTCGTTGATCTCGAAGAGATCGATGTCCTTGGTGGTGAGCCCGGCCTTCTTCAGTGCCACCGCGGTGGCGTGGGCCGGCTGGTGCAGCAGCGAAGGGTCGGGCCCGGCCACCTGGCCGTAGGCGATCAGCTCGCCCAGAGGGGACAGCCCCAACTCGGTGGCCTTGGCCTTGGACATGACGATGACCGCGGCGCCGCCGTCGGAGATCTGCGAGGCGTTGCCGGCGGTGATGGTTCCGCTCTTGTCGAAGGCCGGGCGCAGCTTGCCCAGTGACTCGGCCGTCGTCTCGGGCCGGACCCCTTCATCGGTGTCCACCACCAGCGGATCTCCTTTGCGCTGTGGGACGCTCACCGGGATGATCTCCTCCGCGAACTTGCCGTCCTTGATGGCGGCCGCGGCCCGCTCGTGGGACAGGGCGGCAAAGGCATCCTGGCGTTCCCGGGACACGCCGTCGGCGCCGTTGTAGCGCTCGGTGGCCAGGCCCATGGCGCACTGGTCGAACGCACAGAACAGTCCGTCGTACATCATCGAGTCGACCAGAGTGGCGTCCCCGATGCGGTACCCGGCGCGGGCTCCCGGCAGCAGGTAGGGAGCCTGGGTCATGGACTCCATGCCCCCGGCCACCACGATGTCGGCGTCGCCGGCGTTGATCATCAGATCGGCCAAATAGATGGCGTTGAGTCCCGACAGGCACACCTTGTTGACCGTGGTGGCGGCCACGGTCATCGGGATCCCCGCCTTGACGGCCGCCTGGCGGGCGGTGATCTGACCGGCGCCGGCCTGGATGACCTGGCCCATGAAGACATAGTCCACCTGCTCGGGCTTGATCCCGGCCCTGTCCAGCGCACCGGCGATGGCGAAGCCCCCGAGCTCGGTGGCCGCGAACCCTCCGAGGGCACCGGCGAGCTTGCCGATCGGGGTCCGGGCCCCTGTGACGATGACGGTTCCGGGCATGACATCCTCCGTGGCCTACTGGCCGGATCAGGCGGCGATCCCCCCTTCGGGCCGCCACAACGACTGACCCATGATACGACCTCGACCTCAGGGCGACCACATGGGTCCCGACAGGCGAAAATCCGGTTCGGTGGGGACCCGGCGGTCCCGGGGTCCGGCCGTGGCGCGCGGGCTATCCTCGCTTTCCATGCAGGAGTTCCTCTCGGCCATCCAATCGGGCGCCTCCGGCGAAGAAATCGAGGCGTTGCCGCTTCCCGACTCCTACCGGGCCGCCTTCGTCCGGCGCGACGAGGTCGGGATGTTCGACGGCCTCGCCTCGGCGGACAAGGACCCGAGGAAGTCGCTGCACGTGAGCGAGGTGCCCGTCCCCGAGTTGGCCCCGGACGAGGCCTACATCGCGGTGATGGCCAGCGCCATCAACTTCAACACGGTGTGGACGTCGATCTTCGAGCCCCTCCCCACCTTCGGGTTCCTGGACAGGTTGGGAAAGGAGAGCCGTTGGGGCGAGCGGCACTCCCTCGACTACCACGTCGTCGGCTCGGACGCCGCCGGGGTGGTGCTCCGGACGGGCTCGGCCGTCCGCCTGTGGAAGCCCGGGGACAAGGTCACCGTCCACTGCAACTACGTCGACGATCAGAGCCCGAGCGCCCACGACGACTCGATGCTGGCCGACAACCAACGGATCTGGGGCTTCGAGACGAACTTCGGTGGCTTGGCCGATTTGGCCGTGGTCAAGGCCAACCAGTTGATGCCCAAGCCCCGTCACCTGACCTGGGAGGAAGCCGCGGCCAACGCCCTGTGCAATTCCACCTCGTACCGGATGCTGGTGTCGAAGAACGGCGCCCACATGAAACAAGGGGACAAGGTGTTGGTGTGGGGGGCATCGGGCGGCCTCGGGTCCTACGCCGTCCAGTACGTGATCAACGGTGGTGGGACACCGGTAGGCGTGGTGTCGTCGGCGGCCAAGGTGGATCTGCTCCACGACCTCGGGGTGGAGGCGGTGATCGACCGCAAGGTGGCCAATTACCGGTTCTGGAAGGACGAGCACACCCAGGACGAGTCGGAGTGGCGACGACTGGGCAAGGACATCCGTGGACTGGTCGGTGACGACGTGGACATCGTCTTCGAGCACCCGGGTCGACAGACCATGGGAGCCTCGGTCTTTGCCGCCAAGCGGGGGGGCATCATCGTGACCTGCGCGGCGACCTCGGGGTACATGGTCGAGTACGACAACCGGCACCTGTGGATGAAGCTCAAGACCATCAAGGGCTCGCACTTCGCCAACTATCGGGAGGCGTGGGACGCCAACCAGCTGGTCTGCGACGGAAAGATCCTTCCGCCCCTGTCCGCCGTCTATCCCCTCGAATCGGTCGGCGACGCCGCCTACCAGGTCCACCAGAACCTCCACGAAGGGAAGATCGGCGTGATCTGCCTGGCCCCGGAGGAGGGACTGGGCATCGACGACCCCGAGTTCCGTGCCGAGGTGGGGGAGGACCGGATCACCCTGTTCCGGAGGCACGGGGCGTGACCCAGCCCCTTCTGACCGAGATCGATCACGTGGCCATCGCCGTGAACGACCTCGATGCGGCCGTCGCCTACTACGCCGACACCTTCGGGGCCACGGTGGCCCATCGCGAGCGGGTCGAGTCCGACGGCGTGGAGGAGGCGTTGCTGCAGGTGGCGGACAGCTACATCCAGCTGCTCACGCCCATCCGCGACGACTCACCGGTGGCCACGTTCCTGGAGAAGAAAGGCGAGGGGCTGCACCATGTCGGCTACCGGGTGGTCGATTGCGCCCAAGCCCTGCAGTCGGTGAAGGACCATGGCGGCCGGGTCATCGACGAGGCCCCGCGACCCGGGTCACGCGGGACCCTGGTCGCCTTCGTGCATCCCAAGGGCGCCTTCGGCACACTCATCGAACTGGTGCAGGAGTAGGCCCCTCTTTCATGGACCCGGCGGACGCGGCGCCACCTGCCTCCCCGGTCGAGCCCGTCGCCGGCGACCCGCCGTCCATCGGTGTCCCGAGCATCCCCGCCCAGGGTGACCAGGCCCCGGTGCCCGCCCCGGTCCCGTCCCTGTCCGGGCCACCCCCACCGCTCCGCTCCACTCCGCTCCGGCTGGCGCAGACCCCGCCGACCCCACCGAACCGCGGCGGGCCGCCGGGGGAGGGGACCGACTCCGCCCGCCCGGGGGCGGACACCGCGCCGGAGCAGGACACCGATCCCGGGTTCGCCCCCGGGGTCGCCGACCGGCTCCGTTCCTACGTCTATCTGCTGGTCGACCCGCGTACCGGCCGGGCATTCTTCGTCGGACGCGGTCGGGGTGACCGTTGCTTCCGTCACCTGGCCGCTGCCCGGGGCGACGGCGCCGGCCCGGGGGAGGGCAAGTTCCCGATGCTCGAGCGGATCCGCGAGATCGAGCGGCAGGGGTGCTCGGTGCGGGTCGACCTCCTGCGCTACGGGATGGGACCGGATGAGGCCTCGGTGGTGGAGGCCGCCGTTCACGATGCGCTCGGTCTCCCGGCCGAGCCCAGGCTCGGCAGCCAACGCCGGCCGGCCGCCGAGCTCAATGAGCTGCTGGCCAAGCCGGCCAAGTTCAAGCGAGTCCATCAGGTGGTGCTGTTGCGCATCGGCGGAACCGGGGGCGGTCCTCCCGGTGGCCTCGACGGTCAGCGCTGGCCGATCGATCCGCGGTGGACCGATCTCGACTCGCGCCGCTCGCCCCAATGGGCGGTCACCGTGGTCGGCGACCTGGTGGCCGCCGTCTACCGGATCGAGCGGTGGGAACGTGATCCCCCCGCCGTGGATGGTCGCGGCACCGACTCGACGGACGCCGGAAGCCAAGGCCCGGCGGACCGGTACGCCCTGGTTGGTCGCCGCGATCCCGAGCTCGAGGAACGCTACGTGGGGAGGAACGTCTCCCACTACGTCGACGGGACGTCGTCGAACCCGGTGACCTATGTGGGGTGCGGACCGCACTGGGTGGACACGCTCCGCTGAACAGCCCCTGGGGCCGCGGCGCCCGCCGGCCGGTCCGGTAGCCTCACTGTCCATGGATCACCCGATGACCCAGCGACTCGAAGAACTGGCCGAACGGCGCGCCCTGGCCCTCAACGCGGGGTCGCCCCGGGCGGTGGAGAAGCATCACGCCAAGGGGAAGATGACCGCTCGCGAGCGCATCGACTACCTGCTCGACGAGGGGTCCTTCCAGGAGCTCGACATGCTGGCCCGCCACCGGGCCCACGGGATGGGCCTCGAGGAGAACCGGCCCTACACCGACGGGGTGATCACCGGGTTCGGGACCATCGAGGGCCGGCGGGTGTGCGTCTTCAGCCAGGACTTCACCGTCTTCGGGGGCGCCCTCGGTGAGGTGTTCGCCGAAAAGATCCACAAGGTGATGGATCTGGCCTCGTCGATCGGGGTGCCGATGATCGGGCTCAACGACGGCGCCGGCGCCCGCATCCAAGAGGGGGTGGTCTCCCTCCACTCCTACGGGGGGATCTTCCACCGCAACGCTCAGGCCTCCGGGGTGATCCCTCAGATCAGTGTCATCCTCGGCCCGTGCGCCGGTGGCGCGGTCTACAGCCCGGCCATGACCGATTTCATCTTCATGGTGCAGGGCACGAGCCACATGTTCATCACCGGGCCCGACGTGGTGAAGACGGTGACCGGCGAGGACGTGACCCTCGAGGAGCTGGGTGGGGCCATGAGCCACGCCACCAAGTCGGGGGTGGCCGCCTTCGTGTCGCCCGACGAGAAGTCCTGCCTCGACGACGTCCGCTACCTGTTGAGCTTCCTGCCCTCCAACAACCTCGAGGAGGCCCCCGTCGTCGTCTCCGGCGACGATCCCGAACGGTTGACTCCCGAGCTGGTCGAGCTGATGCCGGCCTCCCCCAACCAGCCCTACGACATGAAGAAGGTCATCGAGGCGGTGGTCGACGACGGTGACTTCTTCGAGGTCAACCACCACTGGGCCATGAACCTGGTGTGTGGCTTCGCCCGCATCGACGGCCGGTCGGTCGGGATCGTCGGCAACCAGCCGCAGATGCTCGCCGGGGTGCTCAACATCGACGCCTCCGAAAAGGGCGCCCGATTCGTGCGGACCTGTGACGCCTTCAACATTCCCCTGATCACCTTCGTGGACGTACCCGGGTTCATGCCCGGGACCGACCAGGAGTACGGCGGCATCATCCGCCACGGGGCGAAGTTGCTCTACGCCTACTGCGAGTCGACGGTGCCCCGGGTGCAGATCATCACCCGCAAGGCCTATGGGGGGGCGTACGTGGTCATGAACTCCAAGTCGATCGGCGCCGACTTGGCCTACGCCTGGCCGTCAGCCGAGCTGGCGGTGATGGGACCGGAAGGCGCCGTCGAGATCGTCTACCGGCGAGACCTGGCCGAAGCGGCCGACCCGGTCGGGCGCCGCAAGGAGCTGGTCGAGGAGTACACCGAGCGGTACGCCAACCCCTATGCCGCCGCCGAACGCGGCTACGTCGACGACGTGATCGATCCCGCCGAAACTCGTCGGGTGCTGGTCCGCAGCCTGGCTCTCCTGGCCTCCAAGCGCGAGGACCTGCCCAAGCGCAAGCACGGGAACATGCCGCTGTGAACCGGGCCCCGGTCGACCCCGAGGTGATGGCGGTCATCGCCGCCGCCGTCGAGGAGGCCTGGCCCCGCCCCCGGGTGGTGGTCGATGCCGGGGCGAACCGGCCCCCGGCGTGGCGCTTCAGCGGGCGGTGGTGGTCGAGGCCGGCCCCGACTCGTCGGGTGCGGCCCTGGGCCTAACCGGTCCGGTTCAGGCCACCAGGCCGGTCCGGTGCGCTTCGGCCAGCTCCAACAGGTCGTCCATCATCCGGCCGATTTCGAAGTCCTTGGGTGTGTAGACCCGGGCCACCCCCTTGCCCAGGAGGATCTCGGCGTCCTCGGGAGGAATGATGCCCCCGACCACCACCGGGGCCTCGACCCCGGCGGCCCGGAGCCGGTCGACCACCTCGGGCACCAGCTCGAGGTGGCTGCCGGAAAGGATGGAGATGCCCACCACGTCGACGTCCTCGTCCCGGGCGGCAGCCGCGATCTCCGCTGGCGACAGGCGGATTCCCTGGTAGATGACTTCGAACCCGGCGTCGCGGGCAGCCACCGCGATCTGCTCGGCCCCGTTGGAGTGGCCATCGAGGCCCGGCTTGCCCACCAGCAACCGCGGTGGTCCGCCGGCCCGTTCGGCCATGGCCTTGGCCCGGGCCCGGACAGCCCGGAACTCCGTACCCCGGTGGCCCACTCCACCGCGGACCCCGGTGGGGGCGCGGTACTCGCCGAACACCTCCCGCAGGGCTCCCGCCCACTCACCGGTGGTCCCGCCGGCATGGGCCAGAGCGATGGTGGCCGGCATGATGTTGTCCGAGTTCTCGGCCGCCCGCCGGAGAGCGTCGAGCCCCCGTTGGACCGAGGCCGAGTCGCGGCCGGACCGCCAGGCCTCCACATCGACCCGCATCTCCGACTCGACGGCCGGATCCACCCGGAGAACGGACCCCCCGGCGCCCCCGGCGTTCCCGGGCTCGGCGTTCTCCGGCGACAGCGGTGACGGCGCCGTCTCGGTGAAACAGTTGACCCCGACCACCTGTAGCTCGCCGGTCTCGATGCGGCGCACCCGCTCGGCCTGGCTTCCGACCAGGCGGGCCTTCAACTCGTCGATGGCCTCGAAGGCCCCGCCCAGCTCGAGCACGTTCTCCAGTTCGGCCCACGATGCCTGGGCCAGATCTTCGGTCTTCTTCTCGATGACCACCGAGCCGTCGAAGATGTCGCCGTACTCGAGGATGTCGGATTCGAAGGCCAGGATCTGCTGGATGCGCAGCGACCACTGCTGGTCCCACGGGCGCGGCAGCCCGAGCGCCTCGTTCCAGGCCGGGAGCTGGATGGCCCGGGCCCGGGCCCGCTTGGACAGGGTGACACCCAGCGCCTCGAGGACGATGCGGGGAACGTTGTTCTCGGGTTGCGCCTCGGTCAGGCCGAGCGAGTTGACCTGCACGCCGTAGCGGAACCGTCTGAGCTTAGGATCGGTCACGCCGTAGCGCTCGGTGCACACCCGCTCCCACAGCCCGGTGAACGCCCGCATCTTGCAGGTCTCCTCGACGAACCTCACCCCGGCGTTGACGAAAAAGGAGATGCGCCCGACCACCGCCGGGAACTCCACTTCGGGGATCTGGCCCGAGTCGCGCACGGCGTCGAGCACGCCGATGGCGGTGGCCAGGGCGTAGGCCACCTCCTGGGTCGGGGTGGCCCCGGCCTCTTGGAGGTGGTAGCTGCAGACGTTGATCGGATTCCACCGGGGGACGTGGCGCACGGTATAGGCGATGGTGTCGACAGTGAGCCGCCGACTGGGAAGCGGCGGGAAGATGTAGGTGCCCCGCGACAGGTACTCCTTGATGATGTCGTTCTGAGTGGTCCCCGACAGCACCTCCGGATCAACGCCGCGGTCCTCGGCGTTGGCGATGTAGAGGCCGAGGAGCCAGGCCGCGGTGGCGTTGATGGTCATCGACGTGTTCATCGACTCGACCGGGATCTGATCGAGCAGCTGGGACATGTGACCCAGGTGGGCGACGGGGACGCCCACCTTGCCCACCTCGCCGGCCGCCTCGGGCGCGTCGGGGTCGTAGCCGATCTGGGTGGGCAGGTCGAAGGCGATGGAGAGCCCGGTTTGGCCCTTGGCCAGGTTGGTGCGGTAGAGCTCGTTGGAGGCCTTGGGCGTCGAATGGCCCGAATAGGTGCGCATCACCCACGGGGCGTCCCGGGTTGGGGAGGAGGGTGAGCCCAGGCCGGCCTCAGTCACTTCCTCGGGTCCTGTCACGATCCCCACCTCGTCCTTCGCACCCGCCACCTGTCGCCTTGTCCTTGCCCGTCCGGTGTCGGGGAGATACGACCCAGGTTACCCCCAAGTCCCCTTCCAAGTTACCCGAAGGTCACTTCCGGTAATCGAGGAAACCCCGGCCGGACTTGCGTCCCAGCTGCTCGGCGGCGACCATGCGACGGAGAAGGGGCACGGGGGCGTAGTTGGGGTCGCGGAACTCGGCGTAGAGGGCGTCCAGGATGGCCAGAGAAGTATCCAGGCCGACCAGGTCGAGTAGGGCGAAAGGCCCCATGGGGAAGCCGCAGCCGCCCTTCATGGCCGTGTCGATGTCCTCGATGGTCGCCACTCCCTGCTCGTAGAGCCTGACCGCGTTGTTGAGGTAGGGGAACAACAGAGCGTTGACGATGAACCCGGCCTGGTCCTTGACCTCGACCGGCGTCTTGCCACAGTCCTCGGCGAACTGACGGACGGCGGCCAGCGTCTGGTCGGAGGCGGTGAGCGGCCGGACCAGCTCGACCAGCTCCATCACCGGTGCCGGGTTGAAGAAATGGACGCCGCACACCAGCTCCGGCCGACCCGTCTGCATGGCCAACTCGATGACCGGGAGGGTGGAGGTGTTGGTGGCCAGGATGACACCGTCGGCGGTGATCCGATCGAGCTCGTTGAACAGCTCCTTCTTGATGGCCAGGTCCTCGACCACCGATTCGATGACCAGATCGACGTCCTTCAGGTCACCCAGGTCCGAGGTGCCGGTCACCCGGGCCAGGGCGCCGTCGCGTTCTTCCTCGGTCAGCTTGCCCTTCTCGACCCGGCGGTTGAGGGACTTCTCCACTGCGGCCAGAGTGGCATCCGCGGTCGATTGGCTGCGCGACCGGAGGATCACCTCGAAACCGCTGACCGCGGCGGTCTCGGCGATCCCCGAGCCCATGATCCCCGAGCCGACTATTCCTATACGTGCAAGAGACATAGGCGCCGATGCTAACGGGGATCGAGGGGTGCGGGGAGTGGCGCTTGCCTTCGGGTGACCCGACCGACACCATGGTGGCCATGGACGACTCCCCGGATTCTCCTCGACGGCAGGCCCCGGACTCCGGGTCGAAGGCGCCGGGCGGCACCCCGGGCCCGACCAAAGCCGGGGCCACCCGGCCCCGGGTGCGACCGGCCAAGGCGGCGGCCACCAGGACCAGTGTGGGGGCGTCCGTCGAGGCCAACGGCGAGCGCCCACGGCGGGGCGGGACCACCGCGCCGGTCGCACCGAGGAGCCGGGCCACCCGGGCCACCACGACCGGGGCCACGTTGCCGGGGGACGCCGGCGAGAACGGCGAGCTGTCGTCGCCGACAGGAGGTCGGCGGTGGCGCCGCGCCCGCAACCGTGCCCTGTACAACCGTCGGTTGCAACGGGCTTCGGAGCACTGGCCCTGGCTGACCCGGGTCGGCGCCGTTCTCTTGTCCCATCCGGATGTGGTGCTCGGTCTCCTCGGCCGACCGGCCCCCATCGAGGTCGACGGCCGGGTGCTCAATCGCAGCACCCAGGCCTTACTCGAGTTGGCCAACCGGTTCCGACCCCAGCCCGGCACCGGAGGGGACGTCCCCGTGGGCTTCGATCCGGTGGCCATCCGCCGGCAGGCCCGCCTGGCCCGGCTGGCCATGCCCGTCCGCACCGATGTCCACGTGGTGGGCCGGGTGGTGCCCGGTCCGGCCGGCGGTCGGGGCCTACCGGTGAGGATCTACCGGCAGTTCGGCACCGGCATCGGCGCCGACGCCGCCGGTCGACGACCGGGGGCCATCGTCTACTACCACGGTGGGGGTTGGGTCACCGGTGACCTCGCGACCCACGATGCCGGATGTCGTCTTCTGGCCGCGGTGAGCGGGTGCCTGGTGGTGTCGGTCGGCTACCGGTTGGCGCCGGAGCATCCGTTCCCCGCCGCCGTGGACGACGCCCTGGCCGCCTACGCCTGGGTCCAAGGACACAGTGACGAGCTCGGTCACGCTGAGGGCCAGGTGGGCGTCATGGGCGACAGCGCCGGCGGCAACCTGGCCGCGGCGGTGGCCCTCAAGACCCGCCCGACGAGCGGACGGAAGGGGAGTGGGCAGGCCGGCCTACCGCCGCCCATCGCCCAGGGCCTGATCTATCCGGCCCTCGACGCCCGCCTCGATTCGGCGTCGATGCGCACTTTCGGGGACGGGTTCTTCCTCACCCGGGAGAGCATGGAGACCTTCCGCGCCTCCTATCTCCCCGACCGTGAGCTCTGGGAGACGGCGACGGTCTCGCCCCTGCTGGCCGACGATCATCGCCATCTGCCGCCGGCGTTGGTGGTGACCGCCGGCTTCGACCCGTTGCGGGACGACGGGGCCAACTACGCCGACGCTCTGCGGCGTTCCGGCGTGGAGGTCGAGTACCGCTGCTATGACGATCAGGTCCACGGGTTCATGGGCATGGGTGTCCTGGCTGACTCCTACGCACTGGCCACCGAGGTGGACGACGCCATGGGCCGGTTGATGCGCCGGTCGATGGCCCTGTCGGCCGGCCACTAGCGCGTCGTCAGCGGGCAGGTTCGGACCAGGGCCGAGGCGCCTCTACAGTTGGGCCGATGGACGACAACCCCGGAATCCTGGCCCTGATCGGTGGCGGTGAATGGCAAGACGGGTGCTCGTTCGACGCCGACTTTTTGGCCGCCTCGGGATCGGACGAGGTGCTGGTGCTGCCGACGGCGGCGGCCTATGAGCACCCCGAAAAGCTGGTGGCCGAGGCGGGCGAGTGGTTCGCCCCCCTGGGGGGCCGCGTCGAGGGGTTGATGGTCCTGTCCCGTGCCGACGCCGAGGACGAAGGGGCGGCGGCGGTGCTGGCCCGGGCCCGTTTCATCTACCTGAGTGGCAGTTCACCCCTGCACCTGCGCAGTGTGCTCAAGCATTCGAAGGTGTGGGATGCGCTGGTCGGAGCCTGGCACGGGGGCGCCGTGGTGGTGGGCTCGTCGGGCGCGGCCATGGCCCTCACCGACCCGATGGTCGATGCCCGGGGCGGAGGGCTGACCATCGGCCTCGGGCTGGTGAGTGGGTTGGCCGTCGTGCCCCACTTCGGTGACCTCCACGAGGACGGGCACGGGGAGAAGCTCCACCGCTCGGTCCACCTGGCACCCATCGGCACTCCGGTGGCCGGTATCCCCGAGCGGACCGCACTGATCCGCGAGCCCCAGGGTGAATGGCATGCGGCCGGGGCCGGCCCGGTGACGGTGTACCTCGACGGCAAACGGGCCGACGGAGGCCTCGGCGCCCTGCCGCGGTGAGCCGGCTCAGTCGGCTTCGGTGACGGTCACCGACTCGATGACCACCGGTTCCGATGGCGATCCCGACCGGCTGCCCACCGACTCGATGGCCTTGACCACGTCGAGTCCCTTGACCACTTTGCCGAAGAGCGAGTAGTTGGGCGGGAGGGAGCAGCCATCGGGCCCGCTCACGATGAAGAACTGGCTCCCGTTGGTGTCGGGCCCGGCGTTGGCCATGGCCACCGAACCGATCTCGTAACGGCCGGGGGCGGGGAGCTCGTCGGCGAACTTGTACCCGGGACCACCCCGGCCCGAGCCCTCGGGGTCCCCGCCCTGGCACATGAACCCGGGGATGATCCGGTGGAAGACGATGCCGTCGTAGTAGTGCCAACGGGCCAGAAAGACGAAGTTGTTGACCGTCAATGGCGCGGCCTGGGCGTCGAGGGCCACGGTCATGGTGCCCTTCGAGGTGGTCACCTCGGCCGTGTAGCGCTTGGCCGGATCGATGACCATCGGTGGCGGCCCGTCGAAACGCTGGGTCTTGGGGCTCGATCCGTCGGGGGCGGGAACGTCGGGGGCCATGGCACTGCTCCTCCTGTGTGGTGATCGGGTGGGGGTGCTGCTACGACTCGGAGACGGTGACCGAGATCATCCGGTGGAGCGTGGTCGGGGCCCCCGTGCTGCTGGAGGAGGACGACCCGTCGGCGTTGATCTTGTCGACCACGCTCATGCCCGAGGTGACCTGGCCGAACAAGGAGTAGTTGGGAGCCAGGGTTTCACCTTGCGGGCCGGCCACGATGAAGAACTGGCTGCCGTTGGTGTTGGGTCCGGAGTTGGCCATGGCCAGTGACCCGAGCGGGTACTGGGGCGAGGACGTCTTCGGGAGCTCGTCGGCGAACTGGTAGCCGGGTCCACCCTCTCCGGTACCGGTGGGGTCGCCGGTCTGGTCGACGAATCCCTGAATGACCCGGTGGAAGGTGATGCAGTCGTAGAAGTGCTGGTTGGCCAGGAAGACGAAGTTGTTGACCGTCTTCGGAGCCTGCTTGGCGTCGAGCGTCACGGTGATCGGTCCGATGTCGGTGGTGATGGTGGCCGTGTAGGTCTTCGACGGATCGATGGTCATGGCCGGCGCCGACTTCCACGCCGGCTTGTTGAGGGTGGCCTTGATATTGGCCGGACAGTCGGCCGACGTAGTGATGGCCGCCAGGCTGGTGTTGCCCGATCCGCCGGCGGGAGCGGGCCGTGTGGTGGTGGACGAGGCCGCCGTCGTGGTGGTGGTGCTCTTCGCCGCCGCCGAGGGCTTGCCCGGCTTGAAGATGGCATACGAGATGCCGAACACCACGCCGACGACGATCAGGACGGTGATGACGCGGCGCAGAGTGCGTCTGCGCTTCTGTGATTTCTGTTGGGCCGCCAACCGGGCCTGCCGGCCGGCCTTTTGCCGCTGTCGTTTCTCGGTGGGCACGGGGGTTCAGGGTAGCCGCTCCCATCCGGCGCAATGGCGTCGGCCCTTCTCCGCTCGGCGGGTGCGCGCGAACCGCACCTGTAGCCTTGGGGCCCATGTCTCTCGTGGTGCAGAAGTTCGGCGGAACCTCGGTCGCCGACGCGGAGCGAATCCGCGCCGTGGCCGATCACGTGGCCCGGAGCCGGCGCACCGGCGACGACGTGGTGGTCGTGGTCAGTGCCATGGGGCACACCACCGACCAGTTGATCAGGCTGGCCACCGACGTGAGCACGGTGCAGCCGATGCGCGAGGTGGACATGCTCCTGAGCTCGGGCGAGCGGATCTCCATGTCGCTCCTGTGCATGGCCCTGGCCGAGCTCGGGGTGGAGGCCACCTCGTTCACCGGCAGCCAGGCAGGGATCATCACCGACGCCTTCCACACCCGGGCCAAGATCCTGGAGATCAGGGCGGACCGGCTGCGGGCCACCCTCGAGGGGGGTGGGGTCCCGGTGGTGGCCGGGTTTCAGGGCGTGTCGGTCGAAAAAGACGTGACCACCCTCGGACGGGGGGGATCGGATACCACGGCCGTGGCCCTGGCCGCGGTGCTGGGTGCCGATGTGTGTGAGATCTACACCGACGTCTCCGGGGTGTTCAGCACCGATCCCCGGATCGAGCCCCAGGCCCGGAAGCTGGCTCGGGTCAGCTACGAGGAGATGCTGGAGATCGCCGCCACCGGCGGGCGGGTCCTCAATCTTCGTTCCGTCGAGTTCGCCCGCAACCACCATGTCCCGTTGCACGTACGGTCGAGCTTCACCTGGGAGCCCGGCACCTGGATCGTCGAGGAGAATCCAACCATGGAAGAGGCAATCGTCACCGCGGTGACCCATGACGAGTCGGAGGCCAAGGTGACCGTCATCGGCGTCCCCGACCGCCCCGGCCTGGCCGCCCGCCTGTTCCGGGCGCTGGCCGACCGACACGTCAACGTGGACATGATCGTCCAGAACACCAGCCTGCACGGGACCACCGACATCTCCTTCACCGTGCCCGGCTATGACCTGGCTGTCAGCACCGAGGTGTGCGAGCAGCTGGTGCCCGAGCTGGGGGCCACCGGGATCACCAGCGACGGCGACGTGGCCAGGATCTCCTTGGTCGGAGCGGGCATGAAGACCCACCCCGGGGTGACCGCCCTCACCTTCGAGACCCTGGCCGCGGCCGGCATCAACATCGAGATGATCTCCACCTCGTCCATCCGGATCTCGTGCATGATCCGGGCCGGCGCCGCCGAGCAGGCCGTCCGCTCCCTGCACGCGGCGTTCGATCTGGCCTGAGACGGCGGGGGTTCGACGATCGACCCGGAGGTCGCCGTCTCGGTGATCGGCAAACCCGGCCACCCCCCGGAAGGCCCGTAGACTGCCGCCATGCGCGTGGCAGTGGTCGGGGCGACCGGACAGGTCGGTTCGGTGATGCGAGACATCCTCGACGAGCGGGACTTCCCCCTCGACGACTTGAGGCTGTTCGCGTCGCCTCGATCGGTCGGCCGTAGGATCCCCTTTCGAGGGAGCGAGGTGACCGTGGAGGACGCGGCGACAGCCGACCTCGGCCGGCTGGACCTGGCCCTCTTCTCGGTGGGGGCGGCGGCGTCCCGGGAGCTGGCCCCCCGGTTCGCCGCGGCCGGCGCCGTCGTCATCGACAACTCGTCGGCCTGGCGGATGGACCCCGACGTCCCTCTGGTGGTCACCGAGGTCAACGCGTCGACCCTGGACTCGATCCCGAAGGGGATCGTGGCCAACCCCAACTGCACGACGATGGTGGCCATGCCCGTGCTCAAGCCGCTGCACGACGCCGCCGGTCTGGAGCGGCTCGTGGTGGCCACCTACCAGGCGGTGTCCGGATCCGGTCTGGCCGGGGTGGCCGAGCTCGAGGGACAGTTGGTCAAGACCGTCGACGAGGCCGGCGCCCTCACCTTCGACGGTGGCGCCGTGGCCTTCCCCCAACCGGTCACCTTCCCCGACGTCATCGCCCACAACGTGGTTCCCCTGGCCGGGTACCTGGTGGAGGACGGCGCCGCCGAGACCAGCGAGGAGAAGAAGTTCCGGGACGAGAGCCGCAGGATCTTGAACATTCCCGGACTCTCGGTCACCTGCACCTGCGTGAGGGTGCCGGTGTTCACCGGCCACTCGCACGCCGTGGTGGCCGAGTTCTCCCGGCCGCTGAGCCCGGAGGAGGCGACAGTCATCCTGAGCCGGGCTCCCGGCGTCGAACTGGCCGACCTCCCCACCCCCCTGCGGGTCGCCGGGAAGGATCTCTCTCTGGTCGGGCGCATCCGCCGGGCTGACGGTGCACCCGATCGGCTGGCCCTGTTCGTGAGCGGGGACAACTTGCGCAAGGGGGCCGCGCTCAACGCCGTGCAGATCGCCGAGGTGCTGGTGGCCCGGGGCGTTCTCGCCTGAAGCCGTTTCCGGGGCCACAACCGCGGTCCCGGATCGCCGCCTTAGTGGACCGGGCCTGCTGCCGGGGCCAGCTCGACCACCCGGCGGGCCAGATTCACCGCATGGTCGCCGAACCGCTCGTAGAACCGGGCCACCATGGCCAGCTCGACGGCCACCGGGAGCGGCATGGTGCCGGCCACCACCTCCACGGTCAGGCTCACGTGCAGGTCGTCCATCTCGTCGTCGAGGGTGTCCACCACCGACGCGCCCATCGGCTGCCGCTCGGCATAGGCGTCGGTGGTGGCCCGCCACATGTGGATGGCCACCTCACCCATCCGCTCCACCAAGCCCCGGCTCCTCGCCGTCAGCTCGGCTCCCAGTCCGCGGGCCGCCCGGCGGGCCACGTGCTCGGCCAGGTCGCCGTTCCGTTCGAGGTCGGGGAGCATCCTGATGACGGTGACCAGGAAGCGGAGGTCCTTCGGCGCGGTGATTCCCGCCGTGGTCAGCTCCTGCAGGGTGAGGTGCTCGATGTCGTGGTAGAGGGTGTCGACCACCTCGTCCCGGTCGGCCAGGATCTTGGCCGCCTCGCGGTCACTGGACAAGAGAGCATGGGTGGCACCAGAGACCGACTCGCCGACCAGGGCGAACAGCTGGAGGACCTTGCGGTCGATCTGTTCGAAGGCGTCGTCCACATCGCTCACCGTACCCGGACCGACCCGGGTGGTCAGCTCGGCGGCGGGGCGGGCGACGGAGCGGTCGACGGAGTGGGCGGCGGAGTGATGGAGGAGCCAGAAGAGCGGGAGCGGGTCTCGCTGTCGGCCTCGAGCATGTCCCCCACGATGACCCGCGGCCCGGAGCCCCACGACAGGTAGCGCCACGCCCAATTGACCAGGACGATGATCCGGTTGCGGAATCCGATCAGGTACACCAGGTGCAGGCCGAGCCAGCCCAGCCATCCGAGAGTGCCCCGAACGACGGTCCCGTTGGGGAACTCGGTGATGGCTGCCCGACGCCCCAGGGTGGCCATGATGCCTTTGTCCCGGTAGTGGAAGGGGACCGTCGGTCGACCCTCGGTCCGATTGATCACCTGGCGGGCGGCATGGGCACCCGACTGGATGGCCACCTGGGCCAGTTGCGGGCAGGCATCGCCCAGTGCGTCGCCACTGGGCTCGGCCGCGGCGTCCCCGACCACGTAGGCGTCCGGATGGCCTCGGATCGACAGGTCGGGCTCGACCACCAACCGGCCACCGCGGCCGGTGGCCACACCCAACCGGGAGGCGACCGTGTTCTCCACGGTGATCCCGCCCGCCCAGATGACGGTCTGGGTCGGGATGCGGGTGCCGTCGTCGAGGTCGACCTCGGTGTCGGTGACCGTCTTGACCATGCGGCCGAGATGCAATTCGACTCCCCGTTGGACGAGGGTGTCGGCGGCATACGACGCCGCCGACGGCGCGAACGCGGTCAACAATCTGTCCAGTCCGTCGACCACGATGATTCGGGCCGAAGACCGGGTGAAGTGGAAGCCGTCGTGCTTGACCGCCAGGTCCAACAATTCGGCCAGGGCGCCGGCCACCTCCACCCCGGTCGGTCCCCCGCCCACGATCACGAAGGTCAGCGCGCCCTGGGTTGCCTGGGGATGGGCGTCCGCCTGCTCGAGCCGGCGCAGCACATGGTCGCGGAGGGCCCGGGCGTCGGTCAGGGTATAGAGAGGGAAGCTGAACTGCGCAGCCCCGGGGACCCCGAAGTACCCGACGGTGGCCCCGGTAGCCACGATGACGGAGTCGAAACCGATCGGCTCGGCATCCTCGATGATGACCTGACGGTTGGCCCAGTCGATCCCGGTGACCATGGCGAAGCGGAAGGTCACGTTGCCGGTGTGACCGAAGACGGACCGGATCGGGTAGGCCACGTCGCCGGCGTCGAGACCGGCGGTGGCCACCTGGTAGAGCAGGGGCTGGAAGGTGTTGAAGTTCCGCTGGTCGACGAGGGTCACGTCGACCGGTTTTCCGATCAGGGTCCGGGCCGCCGACAGGCCGGCGAATCCGCCACCCACGATGACCACCCGATGCATCGAACCATGGTGACACAACGATCTCGAGCCTTCTCGGGTCCCGGCCCCGGTCCGACCCGCCGAGGACCCTGGCGGGTCCCCGGCCCTGACACACCCTGTCGGTACTCTTGCCTCCGAAGGGTCCGAGGCTCCGCGCCCGAGGCTCCGAGGAGGACTGGCCATGATCATCGGACTCATTGTCGGGCTTGCTGCCGGCGCCACCCCGGGCGTGGTGGTGGGTCTCCTGCTGCGTGCCGGTCAGGTCACCGCGGCGAGGACCGCCGAGGCACGGCTGGCCGACGCGCTGGAGACGAACCGGGCGGTGGCCTCCGACCGGGACGCTCTTCGTGCCCAGCTGGACCACACGACCCAACGGGTGACCTCGCTCCAAGCCGATGTGGCCCGCCTGTCCACCGAGCTGGACCACGAGAGGCAGTCGGCCGACGTGCGCGCCGCCGGCCTGGCCGAAACCCGCGAGCAGCTGGCCGGCGAGTTTGCCCGCCTCTCGACTCTGGCCCTCCAGCAGAACAACGAGCAGTTCTTGCAGCTGGCCGACACCAAGCTCAACGAGACACGGCAGGCGGCGGACGGGGAGCTGGCCAAGCGACAGGAGGCCATCGAACAGTTGCTCAGGCCCATCGGCGAGCAGCTGGGCAAGTACGAGGAGGGGATGCAGCGCCTCGAGGTCGAACGGCAACGGGCGTACACCACGCTCACCGAGCAGATGAAGCACCTGTCGACGTCCCACGACCAACTGCAGAAGGAGACCCGCAATCTGGTCACCGCCCTGCGATCGCCTCAGACCCGGGGACGGTGGGGGGAATTGCAGCTCCGCCGCGTCGTCGAGATGGCCGGGATGCTCGAGCACTGCGACTTCGACGAGCAGGTCACCTCTGACGGGGACAGCGGGCGGATGCGCCCGGACATGGTGGTGCACCTCCCGGGCGGCAAGAACGTCGCCGTCGATGCGAAGGTTCCCATGCAAGCGTTCCTCGACGCCAACGAGGCCGATGACGAGGTCGTCCGGCGCAGCCATCTGGCCAACCATGGCCGCCAGATGAAGGCCCACGTGGACGCGCTGGCGAAGAAGGAGTACTGGAAGCGGGTGGACCCTTCGCCCGAGTTCGTCGTGGCCTTTGTGCCTGGCGATCCGCTGCTCACCGCCGCACTCGAGCACGAACCCGGGTTGATGGAGCACGCCGTGGCCAATCACGTGCTTCTGGCCACACCCACATCCCTCATCGCACTGCTCCGAGCGGTCGCCTATGGGTGGCAGCAGGACTCGCTGGCCGAAAATGCTCGCCAGATTCAACGCGACGGCGCCGTGCTCTACGAGCGCCTGTCACTGCTGGGCGACCATTTCTCCGGCGTGGGGAAGGGACTCAACAGCGCGGTGGCCGCCTACAACAAGGCGGTCGGGTCTTTGGAGGGACGGGTCCTGGTCACGGCGCGGCGAT
Source organism: uncultured Acidimicrobiaceae bacterium (assembly GCA_963704615.1). GTDB lineage: Bacteria > Actinomycetota > Acidimicrobiia > Acidimicrobiales > RAAP-2 > Bog-756. The sequence goes on from OY969923.1 coordinate 700,549, forward strand.
TCGCCGAGCAGGGTGTTGTCGGCGCTGCGGAGAAGGATTTGCCCCACCTCACCCCGGTTGATGCCGTCACCCGGTCCTTGCAGGCACCCGAGCTGACCGCTCCGACACCTCACCTCCACGAGCTCCATGGGTCGTCGCCGGCCCGGTTGGAAGCGGTCGAGGCACTCACCGGGAACGATCACCGCTGATCGGCCCTTTGGCCGTCCCGGTTGATTCTGAGGCTGGTTGCCGACCCAAGAAGGCCGTGGATCCGCGCACAGCCAAACTGTTAGAGGGCTGTGAGGAGATGATGATCGTGTTGCGGTTCTCAGCTCATTCCAAGGTCAGGTGGTGCTAAAACGTCCGCACACGGTTTGCGCTCCTCGAACGTTCGACCTGCATCGAGGGCACTAGACGTGGGTAGAGCGAACAATGCGCGAACGAGAGGGAGGCACGACGTGAACATTCTGGTGCTCGGTGGCGACGGCTATCTGGGTTGGCCCACCGCGCTCTATCTCTCTCGACGAGGTCACCGTGTGGGAGTGCTGGACAACTTCGCTCGGCGTGGTTACGACTTCGAGATGGGTGTCGACAGCCTGGTGCCCATCGTCAGCCTTCAGCACCGGGTGCGCCGGTGGCGAGAGATCTCGGGCCTGGCCATGGACCTGTTCGTCGGCGACCTGACCGACCCGGCCTTTGTCACCGACACCATGGCCTCGTTCCGTCCTGACGCCGTGGTGCACTTTGCCGAGCAGCGGTCGGCCCCCTACTCGATGATCGACCGGCAGCACGCGGTCTACACGCAGGTCAACAATGTGGCCGGTACCCTCAACCTGCTCTACGCCATCGCCGAGCAGGACCGAGACATCCACCTGGTGAAGTTGGGGACGATGGGCGAGTACGGCACGCCGAACATCGACATCGAAGAGGGATTCATCGAGATCACCCACAAGGGTCGCACCGACGTCATGCCCTACCCGAAACAACCGGGGTCCTTCTACCACCTGTCCAAGGTGCACGACAGTCAGAACATCATGTTCGCCTGTCGAATCTGGGACATTCGAGCCACCGATCTCAATCAAGGGATCGTCTACGGTCACGAGACAGACGAGACCGGGCTCCATCCCGACCTCGCCACCCGCTTCGACTACGACGGGGTGTTCGGCACCGTCCTCAACCGCTTCTGCGTGCAGGCGGTGACCGGTCATCCACTGACCGTCTACGGGTCGGGCGGCCAGACCAGGGGCATGTTGAACATCCTCGACACTCTTTCCTGCGTGGAGCTGGCGCTGGACAATCCCGCGGAACGGGGCGAGTTCCGGGTCTTCAATCAGTTCACCGAGTCCTACTCCGTGGCCGAGATGGCCGAACTGGTGGCGGCCGAGTACCCGAGTGAGGTGGTGATCGATCACTCGCCCGATCCTCGGGTGGAGAAAGAGGACCACTATTACCGGGCCGCCCACACCAAGCTTCTCGACCTGGGACTGGTTCCTCATCTGCTGACCTCCTCGGTGATCCAGTCGATCCTCGCCCTGGCCGAGAAGTACAAGGCCAATGTCGACCCCGAAGCCATCCGGCCCACGGTCGACTGGCGGAGCACGGCAAGCTCGTTGATCACCGCGGGAGCGCCGAACACCGATCGCCGCTGAGAGGACACCTCTCCCGTCGCAGGTTGGTGGCCCTGATCGGTCGAGCGGGGGACGTGCGTCGGTCGAAATGCCTCATCACCTCCGCATCTGCGGGTTGAGCGCGCCTGTCGTGCCTGACCTCCAAATGGCGGCGGGCACTATCGTCCTTCCGATGCCCAGGGCCCGACGGAGACGTAGCCGCTCCGTCGTCCGGCGCCAACGGGGGAGGACGGTGCTGCTCGTCGTACTCGTCGGGGTGACGGCTGTGGTGGTGATCGGTTCGCTGGCCGAGATCCACGCGCAGTCGGGCGACTATCGACGCTCGACCGACACCGGTTACGGCCAGCTCGCCGGGCTGGTGGTCAGCGACTCCAACCAGACGGGCTCCCGCTTGGCCACCTTGATGAGCACAGCACCTCTCCTGCCCAACCAGCCGCCCCCCCAATCCGCCCGGTCCCAGATCCAACAGGGGCTCGACCAGGCGGTGGAGTCGTCGGCGGCCGACGCTCGTCGGGCGGATCAACTGGTACCTCCCTACCCGACCGGCAGCGTGAGCAACCAGTTCACCGCGGTGATGACCGAACGGGCCACCGCGACATTCCAACTCCGGGCCAGCATCGACCAGTTGTTGGGCATGTCTCCTCTGCCCGTCGCCGGCGCCCCAACCACCTCGACTGTCCCGGACACGGCCCCCCTGATCTCCGTCGGTCAGGCCACGGCGGCCATGTCCGCGGCCGGCGCGCTGTTCGAGCGGGCCGACGCCGTCTACCGCGGTCTTCTGTCCTATGTGGCGACACAGCACATCCCGATCCACCTTCCCGCGTCGACCTGGGTGCCGCCCCCGGCCGTCGATGCTCCGCTCGGCCCGGTCCAACTGGGCGCCACGGCGACGGCTCTGCACAGTACGGAGGCGTTGCTCCCCATCCACCAGTTGGTCATCACCGCGGTGGGGATCTCGCCTCCCGCGGTGACCACCGGGGCACCGGGTGTCGTGGCCGACAGCTGCAATGTCCCCCTGTCCACCGTGGCCACCTCGACCCCCACGGTGCTCCCTCCGACCGGCTCGATCAGCGCCGCCACCACCCTGACCAATTGCGGCACGGTGGCCGAGACCGGTGTGGTCGTGACCCAGACGGTCACCCTGGCCGACCCGGTGGGCACGGCCCTCCCACCCTCCGGGGCCCGGGGGGGACGGGCCCAGACATCGGTGAGCCTGAGGGCGGGATCCTCGGTCGCACTCGATCTTCCTGCGGTGACGGTGGCCGGTGGCCACCTCTACCTGCTCACCGTCACCGTCGCCATTCCGCCCAGCCAGGCCGCGGCCCAACCGGGTGGGTCCTCCCAGCAGTTCCTCCTCCAGATCTCGAGTTGAACGGCTCCCCGGTGTCGGCTGCGACGTCGGCGGGCGAACGGCACAGGGTCGGCGCCGGCGCGCCCAGGCGGTCCGGTGACCGGTTGGTCGGAATGGGGGGGTGGCGATCTAGGATTGGTGGCACACCGCGATGAGTGAATGAAGACGCGATGACGGAATGAAGAAGGGTGTGAGGATCCGTGGCCGAGAGCATCACGATCACCGACAACCGCAACGGTGAGTCCCTGGAGGTCCCCATCGAGAACGGGGGCATTTCGGCCGCGCAATGGTCCAAGTTGTTACCAGGCATCTGGTTCTACGACCCGGGATTCGTGTCCACCGCGGCGTGCGAGAGCGCCATCACCTTTCTCGATGGCGAGCAGGGCATCCTCCGTTACCGGGGATATCCCATCGAGCAGCTGGCCGAGGATTCGACCTACCTCGAAGTGGCCTATCTCCTGCTCAACGGGGAGCTCCCCACGGCTGATCAGTTTTCCGTGTGGGAGAGCGAGATCACCCTCCACACCTTCATTCACGAAAACGTGCGCAAGCGTTTCCTCGAGGGGTTCCACTACGACGCCCATCCCATGGGCATGCTGGTTTCGGCGGTGGCCGCCCTGTCCACCTTCTACCTCGACGCCAAGGACATCTTCGACACCGAATCGCGCAACAAGCAGATCATTCGGCTGATCGCCAAGATGCCCACCCTGGCCGCGGCGGCCCATCGGTTCAGTGTGGGTATGCCGTTCGTGTACCCGGACAACTCACTGCCCTTCACCTCCAACTTCCTGTCGATGATGTGGAAGATCGCCGAGCCCCGCTTCGACGCCAACCCGACCCTGGCCCGCGCCCTCGACGTGCTGTTCATCCTCCACGCCGATCACGAGCAGAACTGTTCGACCACGGCCATGCGGGTGGTCGGTTCGTCCCACGCCGATCCCTACTCTGCGTGCGCCGCCGCCGCCGCCGCTCTCTATGGGCCGCGGCATGGCGGAGCCAACGAGGCGGTCATCCGTATGCTGACCCAGATCGGGTCGCTGGACAACGTCGAGCCGTTCATCGCCACGGTCAAGGAGGGATCGGGAGGGCTGCTCCAGGGATTCGGCCACCGGGTCTACAAGAGCTACGACCCGCGGGCCACGATCATCAAGAAGACGGCCGACCAGGTCTTCGAGGTCACCGGCAAGAACCCGCTGCTCGACATCGCCCTCAAGCTCGAAGAGATCGCGCTGAAGGACGACTACTTCATCTCCCGCAAGCTCTATCCCAACGTCGACTTCTATTCGGGGCTCATCTATCAGGCGATGGGATTCCCCCTCGAGATGTTCCCGGTGTTGTTCGCCATCCCGCGCACCGCTGGTTGGCTGGCCCACTGGCAGGAGATGCTCGACCAGGACTCGAAGATCGCCCGGCCCCGTCAGCTCTACATCGGAGCCGACGCCCGCGACTACGTTCCCATCGGCGCCCGGTGACCTGATCGGTCAGCCGACCGGTCAGAACTGGGGTTCGTGCTGCAACACTCGCATCAGGCCCTCTTGGACCATGGCCACCACCAGCGCTCCCTCCCGGGTGAACAGGAAGCCGCGGGCCAGCCCCCGGGCGCCGTAGGCGCTGGGTGAGTCCATGTCGTAGAGCAGCCACTCGTCAGCCCGGAACGGGCGCAGGAACCACATGCAGTGATCGAGGCTGGCCCCCATGAAGTTGGTGTCGTCCCAGTTCACCTCGTGGGGAGCCAGGATGGTGTCGAAGAGCGACATGTCCGACGCATAGGTGGCGACACAGGCGTGCAGAAGGGGGTCGTCGGGGAGGGTGCCGTCGGCGCGGATCCACAGGCGCTGCACCGGCTCCTTGCCCTTGCCGTGACTGAAGGGGAGCTCGCCGATGTGGCGCTGATCGATCGGGTGGGGGCGGTCGAACCAGTCCCCCAGCGCCTCCCGGTAAGGCTCGAGCCTGGTCTCCAGCGGTTCGAGGCTTTCGGGGGGAGGAACGTCGGGCATGGGGAATTGGTGTGACAGGCCGGGCTCGTCGACGTGGAACGAGGCGGACAGGTTGAAGATGGCTCGCCCGTGTTGGATGGCGACCACCCGCCGGGTGGTGAAGGATCGCCCGTCGCGGATGCGGTCCACTTCATAGAGGATGGGTGCGGTCGGGTCGCCGGGCCGAAGAAAATAGGCGTGCAGCGAGTGCGGCCTCCCGATGTCGACCGTGCGTCCCGCCGCCATTAATGACTGGGCTGCCACCTGCCCCCCGAAGACCCGCTGGCGGTCCTCGTTGGGGCTGACGCCCCGGAAGATGTTGACTTCGATGGGCTCGAGATCGAGCAGGTCGACGAGAAAATCGAGGTCATCGCTCACCGGCCCATCCTGTCAGGTCACCGCCGGGTGCCGACGCGCCTCGCCGGTGTCTTCCGGTGGGGCCGGCGCCGCCGGAGCGTGTGGCGGCAAACACCGCGAACCGGTCGCCGTCCGCACCGGTGGCTGACCGGATTACGGTTGCCGACCATGCCACCGACCAGCTTTCCTGACGGCTTCGTCTGGGGGACGGCAACAGCTGCCCACCAGATCGAGGGCGGCAATGTCAACAACGACTGGTGGCAATTCGAGCACGACCCGGCCAGCGGATGCGCCGAGGTCAGCGGCGACGCCTGCGATTCTTTCAACCGCTATGACCAGGACATCGCCCTGGTGGCCGGCCTCGGTCTGACCTCCTACCGCTTCTCGGTGGAGTGGAGCAGGATCGAGCCCGAGGAAGGGGAGTTCTCGCGGGTGGCCCTCGACCACTACCGACGGATGGCCGCCACCTGCCACGAGCACGGCGTCCTCCCCGTGGTCACCTTCCACCACTTCACCCATCCCCGATGGCTGGCCGCGCAAGGAACCTGGGAGGCCAGCCAGGCGCCGGACAGGTTTGCCCGCTTCTGCGAACGGGTCTCTGCTCACCTCGGCGACCTGATCGGCATGGCGGCGACCTTCAACGAGCCCAATGTCGTTGCCACCATGGGGTGGCGCCACGGGATCTTTCCGCCCCGGGTGAGGGATCGGGATCGCCGAGGTTTGGTCAACGAGGCCCTGGTGACCGCGCACCGCAAGGGGGTCGACGCCATCCGGTCGGGACCGGGCTCCTCTCCGGTGGGGCTGACCCTGTCGATGACCGATTACCAGTTGCAGCCGGGTGGCGACGAGTGGCTCGAGCGGATCCGGCGGCCATCCGAGGACGTGTTCCTCGAGGCCACCGACGGTGACGACTTCATCGGCGTGCAGACCTACACCCGGTCCCGGGTCGGGTCCGACGGCGCCCTGCCGGGGGAGGCGGGCGTCCCCACCACCCAGATGGGATACGAGTTCTGGCCCGAGGCCCTCGAGGGCACCATCCGCCGGGCCTGGGAGAAGACCGGTGGCCTGCCCGTCTACGTCACCGAGAATGGCATCGGCACGGACGACGACGGGGCACGGACCGAGTATGTGAGACGCGCCCTGGCCGGCGTCCAACGGTGCCTGAACGACGGGCTGGACGTGCGGGGGTACTTCTACTGGAGCCTGCTCGACAATTTCGAGTGGGTGCTCGGTTACGGGCCCACCTTCGGTCTCTTCGCGGTGGACCGGGAGACCTTCGCCCGGCGACCGAAACCGAGTGCCTCGTGGCTCGGCGCCGTCGCCCGGGCCAATGCCTTATGAACGATGGGCCGGCAAGCCATCCAGCCCCGGCTGGTGCGGACGGTCAAAGATCGACGGCTAGGGTTGCTCGGATGAGTGGGCTCCCGACCCGTGTTGAGCATCTCTGGCAGAAGAGAGACACACCCGAGGCCAAGAAGCTCTTCCGCTACACGATGGTCTCGGTGGTGTCGACGGCCGTTTCCTTCGGTGTCCTGGCCATCGTCTTCGGTGTCCTGCATCTGTGGGGCGAGATCCCGAGCACCGTCTTCGCCAACGTGGTGGCCACCGTTCCCTCCTACTACCTCAATCGCCAGTGGGTGTGGGGCAAGGGTGGTCGCTCGCACCTGATGAAGGAGGTCCTGCCCTTCTGGGTCATGTCGGCCCTGGGCATCGCGGTGTCGATCGGCGGTGCCGCGGTGGCCCGTCACATCGGGATCGAGCACCATCTCTCCCACTTCGAGCAGACCGTCGTGGTGCTGGCCGCCAACCTGGTCTCCTTCGGACTGTTCTGGGTGCTCAAGTTCATGCTGTTCAATCGCCTGTTCCACGTGCACACTCTCGAGGACCTCGACGAACTGGTGGAAGCCGCCTGACCTATCGGTCAGGCACCGGGAGAAGGCATGACGGCCACGGTCACCCACAGCGGCACGTTGGTGCTGATCGTGGCCGTTTTTCTGGCCAGTTCGGTTGAGATGGTCGAGGCTCTGACCATCGTGTTGGCCGTCGGTCTGACCCGCGGCTGGCGTCAGGCGGCGGCCGGTGTGGTGGTGGCCCTGCTCACCCTGGCCGCCCTGGTGGTGGCTCTCGGTCCGACCCTGGTCCATTTGGTCCCGCTGTCGACGCTCCGGCTGATCGTGGGTGGCCTCCTTCTCGTCTTCGGGCTCCAATGGCTCCGCAAGGCCATCCTGCGGGCGTCGGGTCTCAAGGCGAAGCATGACGAGGACGCCATCTTCACGGAGCAGGTGGCCGAGCTCTCCACGACCTCGCCCGCGGAAGAACGAGACGCCGCCGGGTTCGTGGTGGCCTTCAAGGGGGTGTTTCTGGAAGGACTCGAGGTGGTGATCATCGTCCTCACCCTGGGGACGACCTCCCACGACCTCGGGGTGGCCGCCCTGGCCGCGGCGGCCGCCGTGGTGGTGGTGGGCGTGGCCGGGGTGATCGTGGCTCACCAGTTGTCGTCGGTGCCCGAGAACGCCTTGAAGATGGTGGTCGGGCTGATGCTGGTCAGCTTCGGGACGTTCTGGGCCGGTGAGGGCGTCGGTGTGCACTGGCCCGGATCCGACTTGGCCATCCCGGTCCTGGTGGCGGCATACGGCCTGGCGGCCTGGGCTCTGGTCACCTGGCTCGGCCCGGGGGTTCGGCGTCCAGTGGGCCGCTCCGTGCCAGTCAGCGGTGTCCCCCATGGCTGATCAGGACCTTCGGGGCGGCGTGGTGGGAGTGGTGGGCCGTCTGATCGCTGGATTCGGGCGCTTCTGGTGGGACTTCCTGATTGGGGAGACCCCGGAGTTGTTCGTGGGGGCGGTGGCCGTGGTCGGCCTGGTCGCCCTGATCTGCCTGGATCACCGGCTGCGCACGGTTGCCGCAGTGATCCTTCCCGTACTGGTGGCCGCTCTGTTGGCCGCCTCGGTATGGAAGGCCGGTCGGGCCCGACCCTCCTGAGCCCCCGCTGCCGGTCGACCCGACCGCCGGATCCCTCCGGTCGGTCCCTTCGGTCAGTCCCTTCGGTCAGTCCCTTCGGTCAGTCCCTTCGGTCAGTCCCTTCGGTCAGTCCCTTCGGTCAGTCCCTTCGGTCAGTCCCTTCGGTCAGTCCCTTCGGTCAGTCCCTGAAGTTGGTGAACTGCAGGGGTATCCCGAAGTCCTCGGCCTTGCAGGCGGTGATCACCGCTTGGAGGTCGTCCCGCTTTTTGCCGGTGACCCGGAGCTGATCGCCCTGGGTCTGGGAGCTGACGCCCTTCAAGCCGAGGTCCTTGATGAACTTGTTGATCTTCTTGGCGTGGTCGGACGAGATACCCGCTTGGATAGTCAGTTTCTGGCGCGCCGATCCGCGCGAGGCCTCTTCGATCTTGCCGACTTCGAACGACTTGAGTGACACCTCGCGCTTGACCAGTTTCTCCTGCAGGACCTGGAAAAGGGCACGCAGACGATCGTCGGTCGAGGAGGCGAGCACCAGTTCTTTGTCGGAAATCTCGATCGACGAGTCCGTGCCTTTGAAGTCGAAACGAGTGGCCGCTTCGCGGTTGGCCTGGTCCACCGCGTTGCGCACCTCTTGCATGTCGACCTCGGAAACGACATCGAAGGTGGGCATTCCGAAACAGTAGCGCCGCACCAGGCGATAACCTTCCGGCCTGCGGGTCGGTGCCCGAGCGGCCAAAGGGAGCAGACTGTAAATCTGCCGGTTCTGCCTTCGAAGGTTCGAATCCTTCCCGGCCCACCGCAGCCGTGGACCGGGGGCAGCGGGGACCCTCGTTCCCACGCTGCCTCCGACCGGGTGACGCCGCCGAGGGCGATGAACGGGGGGCCCAGGTCGGTCGGGCGGCGCTTGTCGACGTCAGCGGGGAGGGCTCCACCCTGACTTGATCGCTCCCGCCGTTTAGTTACAATGACGTTACGGAATGGTTGCGGTCATGGTGCATCCCCCCGGGAAGCACCTGTCGGGGCCCGCATGCGATGACGTAGACGGGGCGTGCTTGGCGCCCCATCACCAGAAGGACTGACTGGCCAGGAGCAGTTCGACAGAGGAGTACCCCCCCAACCTCATGTCATCCGACATCAGCGCCGCGGATGCGATCGATGGCGAGCGGCCTTCGACGTCAGATTCTGTCGACGACGGTCCACACTCCTTGACCGCCGAGGTCGGGACGGCCGGACTGCGGGTTGTGGCCCGATTGGTCGGCTCGGTGCGCACTCGCATGGATCGGACAAGTACTCGCGTCCACGATCCTTCCCCTGCGGGGGACGGCGAGACCCCTCCCCGTGGTCTGGTGCTCCGTCCGGCCCTGCTCGGCTTTCTGGCCATGGTGGCCATCGCCGTCGGTACGTCGCTGCCCAGTTCGCCGTTCAAGCTCGAAATGCCGGGCGCGTGGTTCTTCGGGGTCCCCAGCACCGACGTCGCCAGCACGTGGGGCGTCTATTTCACGTTGGCCGCGGTCTACGGCGGATTGCTGTTGCTGATGCGGGTGTGGTGGGGCATGACCCGCCTCTACGCCAGCCGCCCCGGCGTCCCTCTCAAAAAGATGATGGGGGTGTTCGCACTCTGGTCGTCGCCCATGATGGTCATCGCCCCCCTGTTCAGCCGCGACGCCTACTCCTACGCGGCCCAGGGCGAGATGGTCAGCCGCCACATGAATCCCTATCTCTACGGGCCCTTCGAGCTCGGGAACAACGCCTATACGGCGCCGGTCGACAAGCTGTGGGGGAACGCCCCAGCACCCTATGGGCCCTTGTTCTTGCAGATCGACGGGTTGTTCGCCCGGGTCACCTTCCACAACGAGTTGGCCACGATCGTCCTGCTCCGGTTGCTGGCCCTGGCCGGCGTGCTCCTCATCGCCGCCTGCGTCCCGCGTCTGGCCCGCCTCTACCATCGGGACGGCGCCGAGCTCTTCACCCTGATGGTGTTGAACCCGGTGACCCTCCTCCACCTCATCGGCGGAGCCCACAACGATGCCCTCATGCTGGGCCTGCTGGTCGCCGGGCTCACCGCAGCCAAAGAGAAGCGCCCCATCGTCGGCATCTTGCTCTGCGCCCTGGCCACCGCCATCAAGGCTCCTGCCGCGATCGGGATCCTCTACATCGGGTGGAGTTGGCTGGGATCACAGGCCTCCACCCGCGACCGAATACGGCCGGTGGTCACCGCCGGCCTCCTGGGCGCCGGGGTGTTGGGCTTCTTTTCCTACGTGAGCGGACTCGGATGGGGGTGGGTGACCATCCTGGGGACACCCGGGGCGGTCCGTTCCTGGACGGCGCCGACGACCTCTCTGGCCCTGGCCTTCACCGGTATCGCCCACTTCGTGGGCATCGGGGTGGGCCTCGGCGGCGTCCTGTCGGTCACCCGCTTCTTCGGGCTGTTGGCGGCCGGCATCGCCGGCGTCTGGCTGCTGTTGAACAGCGACCGCATCGGTACCCTCAAGGCCCTCGGGATCACCCTGTTGCTGTTCGTGGTTCTGGGACCGGTCGTGCAGCCGTGGTACCTGTCGTGGGGACTGATCCTTTTGGCTCCGGTGGCGCTGGGGCGCTTGCGCTCGTTGATCATCGGGCTGGCGATGGTGACCGCCTTCATCGAGCTCCCCGGCGGCACCGACCTGGCCCACAGCCTCATCCACGGCGATCCCCTGCAGATCGTCCTCACCCTTTTGTGGATGCTCTTCGTGCTGACCGTCCCCCTGGCCCCCTGGGAGCGGCGGCCCGCGATCGAGACCTCGCTGGCCACCGACGCTGTTCCTCTGCAAGCGGTGTCCTGACCGCTGACGTTCCGCCGATCTGCGGGCCCGATCAGAGAAGGCGCTGGAGCACCGAGACGTCCAACCAGCGGTTGAACTTGCGCCCGACCTCCCGCTCCACCCCGACCATGGTGAAGCCACACCCCTGGTGGAGTCTGATCGAGGCCGTGTTATCCCCGCCGATGCGGGCAATGACGGAGTGGAATCCGTGCTGGGTGGCCAGGGCGATCAACTCCTCCAGCAGGGCCCGGCCGATCCCGAGGCCACGATGGGCGTCATTCACGTAGACCGAGTCCTCCACGGTGGTGGCGTAGGACGGGCGGTCCTTGTACTCGGACAGCGAGCCGAATCCGAGGACGGCGTCGGCGTCGTCCACGGCCACGATGGCTGGATAGGGTCCGCGGTGATCGGCCAGCCAGGCCAGTTGCTCGTGGGTCGTGCGCGGGACCAGATCGAAGGTGGCGGTCGAACCGGTCACTTCGGCGTTGTAGATCGAACGCATCTCATCGGCGTCCGCCGGCATCGCCAACCGCACATGCATCCGCCGATGGTAGCCAGGCCGGTCGCTGGCCTCGTTGGGCCCAACTCTGGCTATGATTGGTCTCTTCGCTGCTCGATCGAGCCGCACTGCCCCCTTAGCTCAGTCGGCAGAGCACAGCCATGGTAAGGCTGGTGTCGTCGGTTCGATTCCGACAGGGGGCTCGCCCGTGGCGGCGTAGCTCAGTTGGTCAGAGCACACGGCTCATAATCGTGGGGTCGCCGGTTCGAGTCCGGCCGCCGCTACCAGTCGCACAAGGACAACAGGACAACAGACGGAGAGCTAGGGCAGGAAGGTCACACAAGGACAGCAACATCACACAGGGCTCACAATCAAAGCATTCGGGATCCGACGGGAACTCGGGGAGCCCTCGAGGACGCAGGAGGAGCCACTATGGCGAAGAACGAGAAGCGTATCCAGGTCACCCTGGCGTGCGAGCAGTGCAAGCGACGGAACTACATCACCACCAAGAACAAACTGAACGATCGCGAGCGGATCGAGATGAAGAAGTTCTGCCGCTGGGACCGCAGGCACACGATGCACAAGGAGACCCGGTAGGTTCGACCGGCCGGCGAGGGACCCGGTAGGTTCGACCGGCCGGCGAGGGACCCGGTAGGGGTCGACCGGCCAGGGAGGGACCCGGTAGGGGTCGACCGGCCAGGGAGGGCGACCGGAGGTGGGTCGGCGGGAGGTCAAGTGACCTGGTCGGCTGTTGGCGCCTCCGCCTGGGATTCCCGATGTCGCCGGTGATATCGTTGCCAACCGCCCCTGCGATCGGCTGGCCGCTCGCGGCATGGCGATCGACAGAGGGCAGTAGCTCAACTGGTAGAGCACCGGTCTCCAAAACCGAAGGTTGGGGGTTCGAGTCCCTCCTGCCCTGCTCTACGCCGATGAGACGACCGTCGAAGGAAATGGCACGTGAACCGAGAACAGAAGCGAATGGCACAAAAGCAGGGCCAAGACCCCGAAGGGGAGGCGCCGCCGCGGCGCTCCGCCCCCCCGCCTCGGCGCCCGGCCAAGCGTGAGCCCTTCCGTCCGGGGCAGTTCCTCCGCGAGGTACGCTCGGAGTTGCGTCAGGTGGCCTGGCCCAACAGGTCCGAGGTCATCAACTACACCACGGTGACCCTGGTCACCCTGCTCTCGTTGATGGTCCTCATCTTCATTCTCAACTACGCCTTTGCCAAGGGCGTTCTCTGGCTGTTCAAGACGTGATCGGTGTGACTGTGACCCACGACGGAACCAATGTGCCCCACGGCAACGAGGAAAGCCTCGATTCCGTCGCGCCCCCGTCGGCCGCCGACGCGGCATCGGCTGGCCCGGTGGACGTCGCCGGTGAGGTGGAGGACGTCGAGGTGGTTCCGGGGGAGGACGCCGCGGTGGTCTCCGTGGAGGAAATCGAACCGGTCGCCTCAGCCGATGCCACCAGCGGCGACCTGGTCGAGGATGCCGGTTCGGCCCTGCCGGCCAGCGATGACCAGGAGATCGGCGACCAGGAGACCCCGGAACAGGCCGAATTCGACGACGACTTCGACGAGGAGGAGCCCTTCGTCGTCAGCCCCTATGACCAGCCGGGCCGCTGGTACGTGGTGCACACCTATGCCGGCTACGAAAACAAGGTGAAGTCGAACCTCCACAGCCGGGCCGTGTCGATGAACATGGAGGACCGTATCTACGAGGTCGTCATCCCGATGGAGGACGTCATCGAGTTCAAGAACGGCAAGAAGGTCGTGGTCCAGAAGAAGGTCTTCCCCGGTTATCTACTGTGCCGGTGTGACCTCGACGACGAGAGCTGGTCGGTGATCCGGAACACGCCCGGGGTGACCGGGTTCGTCGGACCGGGCACCAAGCCCACGCCTCTGTCACGCCGGGAGGTCGAGGGAATCCTGCAGGTCAAGGTGGAGGGGGCCGAAGCCCCGTCCAAGCGCAGCCGGCCCCGCCTCGAGCACGAGGTCGGTGAGACGGTGCGGGTCAAGGAAGGGCCGTTTGCCGACTTCTCGGGGCAGATCGCGGAGATCAACGAGGATCAGCTGAAGCTCAAGGTCCTGGTCAACATCTTCGGGCGGGAGACCCCTGTCGAGCTCGAATTCAGCCAGGTCGCGAAGCTGTAGGCCGGCGGATCAGGTTAAGGAGAAGCACCCATGCCACCGAAGAAGCGCGTCATCGCTGTCGTCAAGATCCAGCTCCCGGCGGGGGGCGCCACGCCCGCGCCACCGGTGGGCACGGCCCTCGGCCCCCACGGGGTCCAGACCATGGAGTTCTGCAAGCAGTACAACGCGGCCACCGAGAACCAGCGGGGCTCGATCGTGCCGGTCGAGATCTCGATCTACGAGGACCGCAGCTTCTCGTTCATTCTCAAGACCCCGCCGACGCCGGCCCTGCTTCGCCAGGCGGCCGGCCTGGACAAGGGCGCGGCGACGACCGGTCGCGAGCAGGTGGGCACGGTCACCGACGCCCAGGTAGCAGAGATTGCCGCCACCAAGCTCCCCGATCTCAACACGGCCGACATCGAGGCGGCGAAACGCCAGGTGGCCGGCACCGCACGGTCGATGGGGATCGCCATCACCGGCTGAAGCCGGCGATGAGCGCCTACCAGGAAACGGAGAAACACCATGTCCCGGGGTAAGAAATACAAGGCGAGCCTGTCTGAGTTCGACCGCCAAAACCTCTACACGCCGTCCGAAGCGATCGACCTGGTCAAGGCCAGCGCCAAAGCATCCTTCGACGAGACGGTCGAGCTCGCCGTCCGGCTGGGCGTGGATCCGCGCAAGGCCGACCAGATCGTCCGCGGCACCCTCTCGCTTCCGGCCGGCACCGGTCGCACCGCACGAGTGGCGGTGTTCGCGGCCGGCGAGAAAGCGACCGCGGCCCGGGCCGCGGGTGCCGACGTGGTGGGCGCCGACGATCTGGTCGCCCGGGTGGCCAACGACGGATTCCTCGACTTCGATGTGGCCATCGCCACGCCGGACCTGATGGGCCAGGTCGGGACCTTGGGCCGGGTCCTCGGCCCCCGGGGCCTGATGCCCAACCCGAAGACCGGCACCGTGACCGACGACGTGGAGAAGGCGGTCAGCGAGTTCAAGGGCGGTCGGGTCGAGTACCGGACCGACAAGGTGGGCAATATCCACCTGCGGATCGGCAAGGCCTCCTTCGACCGCTCGAAGCTGCTCGAGAACCTGCACGCGGTGATGGAGGAGATCTTCCGGGCGAAGCCAGCCTCGGCCAAGGGCCGCTATGTGAGGGCGATCACCGTGTCGTCCACCATGGGTCCCGGGGTGCATGTCGACCCGTTGCTCGCTCGCAAGACCGACGACGAGCTGGCCGCCAGCGCCTGACCCGCTTGTCGGCGCTGGCTGGCCGGAGCCGGGGACCGTGGGCTAGAGTTTCGTCTTTCCAGTTTCAACGAACTGCCGTAGACCTCCGGTGCACCGCCTACCCGGTGCCGAAGGGATCCAAGGAGGATCCGCCTGATGAGGCGTTCCGCGCCGGGCACTTTGCCGGCGCGACACCGCTCGACGGTGTCTACGGCACCGATTTGAGCCGATCGCTCGGCGGAGGGACCTATGGACAATCCGAGGCCTGAGAAGGTCGCCGTCGTCAACGAGGTGCGGGCTCGCCTCGAGGCCTCCGATGCCGCCGTTCTGACCGAGTACCGCGGCCTCAGCGTCGCCGACCTGGCCCAGCTGCGCCGTGAGCTGGCCGCAGCCGGCGGCGACTACAAGATCTACAAGAACACCTTGGTCCGCCTGGCTGTGGCCGACGGGCCCCAGGCTCCGATCCACGACTTGTTGACCGGCCCGACCGCCATCGCCTTCGTCGAGGGCGATGTGAGCGCGGTGGCCAAGGCGTTGCGCGACTTCGGCCGGAGCAATCCGAGCCTGGTGGTCAAGGGTGCCATGGTGGGGACTGGGCTGCTGTCGGCCTCCGACCTGAGCGTGCTGGCCGACCTTCCCTCGAGGGACGTCGTGCTGGCCATGTTCGCCGGCACCATGGCTGCCCCCCTCCAGCAGCTGGCCGGCCTCCTCCAGGCGCTGCCCCGCAATCTGGCTTACGGACTCTCCGCTCTCATCGATCAGCGCCAAGCGGGCGGGGAAGTGCTGGTCGAGGTCTCCGACGCCCCGGCCGCCGACGCCCCGGATGCCGGGCCAGAGGAGGGACCGTCGGCCGAAGCAACCGAGGTGACCGAGCCGGCCTCTACCGAGACCGCCGAAGGACCGGCCGATGAGACCGCCGAAGGACCGGCCGAAGAGACCGCCGAAGCACCGGCCGACTAGCGCCGCCCACCAGGAGCGGGTCGAGTCCGGCCGGACCGATCCGAACCAGAAGACCCACACCAGACCATCGCAGGACACGAGAAGATCCACAGAACAAGGAGCACGACAATGGCAAGCACCCTCACCAAGGACCAGATTCTGGACGGCATCGCTGAGCTGTCCGTCCTCGAGCTGAGCGAGCTGCTCAAGGCGTTCGAGGACCGTTTCGGCGTCACCGCTGCGGCACCGGTTGCCGCGGTGGCTGCCGTCCCTGCCGGTGGCGGGGCCGAGGCCGGCGGCGGCGACGACGAGAAGACGGAGTTCGACGTCATTCTGACCGCCGCCGGGGACAAGAAGATCCAGGTGATCAAGGAGGTCCGGTCGCTGACCAGCCTCGGCCTGAAGGAGGCCAAGGACCTGGTGGACGGAGCCCCCAAGCCGGTCCTGGAGAAGGCCAACAAGGAAGACGCGGAGAAGGCCAAGGCCCAGCTCGAGGGGGCCGGGGCCACCGTCGAGCTCAAGTAGCGCCGGACAGGTCGTCGGTTTGCCGGGCGCCCGGCGGCCGGCGACCGACGTCGGTCCTGGTCAGAGAGTCCTCGGGGACGATCGGCCCGCCGCCGGTGGAGGGCGTCGCCATAGAGAGGGGGGCCGTTCCTGGCCCCCCGGAGTCCACATTTCCTTGACGAAAGGCGGCGGATCCCGTACCGTGTGCTGGCCTGGATCGGGCAATTTCGGTCCTTGGGTTGTGATCTTGTGCGCTTCCGGATATGATTACCGGTTGCCGTGCCTGCTCCTTCCGCCTTCCTGAATGATTCGGCTGATTGACGCGCGCCCTGGCGGCCCCACCGACTGCTCCGGCGGTAGTTGTCGACCCCCGAGGAGTCCACGAGAAACACCGAGAAGTACCTGAGGAGTATCGCCTCAAGAAGTGAATCACCGCTTCACCTGTCGTCCCCATTCGCATGCAACTGGGAGGAGTAGGCCGTTGCCTACACGGTCCAACAGCCCGGAACGTTTTTCATTTGCCAACATCGACGAAGCCCTGCCTTTGCCCGACCTGGTCGCTATCCAGCGGGATTCATTCCAGTGGTTCCTCGATCGAGGCCTCGCCGAGACTTTCAATGACATCAGCCCGATCGAAGATTTCACCGGGCAACTGAGCCTCGAGCTCGAGTTCGATCCCGACGATCCCGATCTGCGTCCGCCGCCGAAGTTCTCGGTCGAGGAGTGCAAGGAAAAGGACATGACCTATGCCGCGCCGGTCTTCGTGCGGGCGCGGTTCATGAACGCGGGAACCGGCGAGATCAAAGAGCAGACGGTCTTCATGGGCGACTTCCCGGTGATGACCGACAAGGGCACCTTCATCGTCAACGGCACGGAGCGGGTCGTGGTCAGCCAGCTGGTTCGTTCGCCGGGGGTGATCTTCCAGCCCGGGCGGGATGCCAAGACGGTGTTCACCGGCACCATCCACCCTTACCGGGGTGAGTGGATCGAGTTCGACGTGGAGGCCAAGCCGTCCAAGGACGTCACCGCCGGGGCCCGGGTGGCCCGCAAGCGCCGGCTCTCGCTTTTCGTGCTCCTGCGCGCCCTCGGCTACGAGGACCAGGCCTTCCTCGAGCGGTTCGTCCGCCACTTCGACTTCCTCGAGGGACAGTGGGACAAGGAGCAGAATCTGGCTCCGACCCGTGAGGAGGCCCTGCTCGAGATCTACAAGCGGGCCCGTCCCGGCGAGCCCCTCTCGGTGGAGGCCGCCCGCCAGTACTTCGAGAACGCCTTCTTCAATCCCAAGCGCTACGACCTCACCCGGGTGGGTCGCTACAAGCTCAATCGCAAGTTGGGACCCGAGATCGAGCGGATCTCGGACATCTTGAAGATCGACCTCGAGAGGCCGTCGCCCACCCAGGGCGTCCTCAGCCCCTCGGAGATCCTGGCCTCTGCGACCTACATGCTCCATCTGGCCAAGCACATGGCCGATGGCGAATCGACCTATCGCATCGATGACCAGGACCACTTCGCCAACCGTCGTATCCGCTCGGTGGGTGAGCTCATTCAGAACCAGGTCCGGGTGGGGCTGTCCCGCATGGAGCGGGTGGTCCGCGAGCGGATGACCACCCAGGACGTCGAGGCGATCACTCCCCAGACGCTGATCAACATCCGTCCGGTGGTCGCCGCGGTGAAGGAGTTCTTCGGCACCAGCCAGCTCAGCCAGTTCATGGACCAGAACAACCCTCTGTCCGGCCTGGCCCACAAGCGCCGCCTCTCCGCCCTCGGGCCCGGCGGCCTGTCCCGCGAGCGGGCCGGCTTCGAGGTCCGTGACGTCCACACCTCCCACTACGGCCGGATGTGCCCCATCGAGACCCCGGAGGGCCCGAACATCGGACTCATCGGGTCCCTGGCCACCTACGCCCGGGTCAACGAGTACGGGTTCATCGAGACCCCCTACCGCAAGGTGGTCAACGGGCAGGTGACCAAGGAGATCACCTACCTGGCGGCCGACGAGGAGGAAGAGCACGTCATCGCTCAGGCCTCCGCCGCCCTCGACGACAACGGACGCTTCACCGAGGAGAAGGTGCTGGTCCGGCGCGGTCCGCAGGGGACCGGCGTGCGGGTCGGGGCCACCTCCACCTCGTACGGCACCACCTCGGAGATCGACTTCGTGCCCCCGGCCGAGGTCGACCTGATGGACGTGTCCCCCAAGCAGATCGTCTCGGTGTCCACCGCCCTCATCCCCTTTGTGGAACACGACGACGCCAACCGGGCCCTGATGGGCGCCAACATGCAGAAGCAGGCCGTCCCGCTGGTCGTGCCCGAGGCCCCCTACATCGGCACCGGAGTCGAGGCACGCGCCGCTCGGGATGCCGGTGACGTGGTGCTGGCCGAGGCCGAGGGGACCGTGGTCGACGTGTCCGGTGACCAGATCACCGTCGAGTACAAGGCCGGCTCCAAAGATCGGTCGGGCGTGGCGCTGGGCAAGAAGGTCTACCGGCTGGCCAAGTTCCGCCGGTCCAACCAGAACACGGCGATCAACCAGAAGGTCATCGTGGAGGAGGGTCAGAAGGTCTCGGCCGGCGATGTGCTGGCCGACGGACCGGCCACCCACAATGGCGAGCTGGCTCTGGGCAAGAACCTGTTGGTGGCCTTCATGCCCTGGGAAGGCTACAACTACGAGGACGCCATCATCCTGTCCGAGCGCCTGGTCAAAGACGACGTCCTGACCTCGATCCACATCGAGGAGCATGAGGTCGACGCTCGCGACACCAAGCTGGGGGCCGAGGAGATCACCCGGGACATCCCCAACCTGTCCGAGGAGATCCTCGCCGACCTCGATGAGCGGGGGATCATCCGCATCGGGGCCGAGGTAGGACCCGGCGACGTGCTGGTGGGCAAGGTCACCCCCAAGGGCGAGACCGAGCAGACTCCTGAGGAACGGCTCCTCCGGGCCATCTTCGGTGAGAAGGCGCGTGAGGTGCGCGACACCTCGCTCAAGGTTCCCCACGGCGAGCAGGGGACGGTCATCGACGTGCGGGTGTTCTCGCGTGACGACGCCCACGAGCTGCCGCCCGGGGTGGAGCAACTGGTCCGGGTGTACGTGGCCCAGAAGCGCAAGATCTCCGAGGGCGACAAGCTGGCCGGTCGCCACGGCAACAAGGGAGTCATCTCCAAGATCCTGCCCATCGAGGACATGCCGTTCCAGGCGGACGGCACCCCGGTGGACATCATCCTCAACCCGCTCGGGGTGCCCAGCCGGATGAACGTTGGCCAGGTCCTCGAGTCCCACCTGGGCTACGCCGCCCGCTGGGGCTGGGAAGGTGCCGGCGACTTCGCCCAGACGCCGTTGCGCGGTACCGAGACCAAGACCCGCCCGCGCACCGACCCCGCGGTGTGGGTGTCCACCCCGGTGTTCGACGGGGCCCACTGGGACGAGGAGGCCGACGCCGGGCGCCACCCGACCATCCAGAAGATCTTCCGCCAGCTCAACCCGGACGGGGTCGACGGACAGGTGCAGGTGGCCGACGACGGCAAGTCGACCCTCTACAACGGCCGCACCGGCGAGCCCTACGACAACCCGATCTCGGTCGGATACGTCTACATCCTGAAGCTCCACCACCTGGTGGACGACAAGATCCACGCCCGTTCGACCGGCCCCTACTCGATGATCACCCAGCAGCCCCTGGGTGGGAAGGCCCAGTTCGGTGGGCAGCGCTTCGGGGAGATGGAGGTGTGGGCCCTCGAGGCCTTCGGCGCCGCCTACGCCCTGCAGGAGCTCCTCACCATCAAGTCGGACGACGTGCTCGGTCGGGTGAAGGTGTACGAGGCCATCGTGAAGGGCGAGAACATCCCCGAGCCGGGGATCCCCGAGAGCTTCAAGGTCCTGATCAAAGAGATGCAGTCCCTGTGTCTCGACGTCGAGGTCCTGGCCCCGGGTGGAGAAGAGATTGAGATGCGAGAGCTCGACGAGGACGTGTTCCGCACGGCCGAGGAACTGGGCATCGACATCAGCCGGCCCGAACGCGGGTCGGACGAGGAAGATGCACGACGCGCCGCGGAAAGGGGATTCTAGATGTTGGATGTCAACGATTTCGACCAGCTGAGGATCGGTTTGGCCACCGCCGATTCGATCCGGGGGTGGTCCAACGGCGAGGTGAAGAAGCCCGAGACCATCAACTACCGCACCCTGCGGCCCGAAAAGGACGGGCTCTTCTGCGAGAAGATCTTCGGTCCGACCAAGGACTGGGAGTGCTACTGCGGGAAGTACAAGAGGGTGCGGTTCCGGGGGATCATCTGCGAGCGCTGTGGCGTCGAGGTCACCCGCTCCAAGGTGCGCCGCGAGCGCATGGGCCATATCGAGCTGGCCGCCCCGGTGGTGCACATCTGGTACCTGCGGGGTACCCGGAGCTGGCTGGCCTACCTGCTGATGGGGACCGAGGCGCGAGAGGAGCTCAAGGCCAAGCAGCTGGAGAAGGTCATCTACTTCGCCGCCAACCTGGTCACCTGGGTCGACGAGGCCAAGCGCCATGAGGACCTGCCCGACCTCGAGGCGGAGCTGCGTGACGAGATCGTCAAGATCGAGAAGGACCGCGACCTCGACATCGACCGCCGCTTCAAGGCCCTCGAAGCTGAGCTGGCCGATCTGGAGAAGTCCGGGGCCAAGGACACCGAGGTCAAGGCGCGCCAGCGGGCCGCCGAGAAGGAGATCGCCAGCGTCCGCGAGCGCTACCAGAGTGAGATCGAGCTGGCTCAGCGTGCGTTCGACGAGTTCAAGAGCCTCCACTCCCGCAAGATCCTCGAGGACGAGATGCTCTGGCGCGAGCTGCGCATCCGCTACGAGGACTACTTCGAGGGGGGCATGGGCGCCGAGACCATCTCCCGGCTGATCGATCGGATCGACCTCGATGTCGAAGAGGTCAAGCTGCGCGAGATGATCGACGCCGCCGACGGGCGCAAGCCCCTGTCGGCGCAGCGTCGCCAGAAGGTGATCAAGCGGCTCAAGATCGTCACCGCCTTCAACCGCCGCGACGAGAACGGGCGCCGGGTCAACGACCCCCGGGCCATGATCCTCGATTCGGTCCCGGTGATCCCGCCCGACCTGCGCCCGATGGTGCAGCTGGACGGGGGCAGGTTCGCCACCTCCGACCTCAACGACCTCTACCGCCGGGTGATCAACCGGAACAACCGGCTGAAGAGGCTGCTCGACCTGGGCGCGCCCGAGATCATCATCAACAACGAGAAGCGGATGCTGCAAGAGGCGGTCGACGCCCTGTTCGACAACGGCCGCCGCGGCCGACCGGTGACCGGGCCGGGCAATCGCCCGCTCAAGAGCCTGTCGGACATGCTCAAGGGGAAGCAGGGGCGGTTCCGCCAGAACCTGCTGGGCAAGCGCGTCGACTACTCGGGCCGGTCGGTCATCGTGATCGGTCCGACCCTCCAACTCCATCAGTGCGGCCTGCCCAAGCTGATGGCCCTCGAGCTGTTCAAGCCCTTCGTCATGAAGCGGCTGGTGGATGCCGAGTACGCCCAGAACATCAAGTCGGCCAAGCGGATGGTCGAGCGCCGGCGTCCCCAGGTGTGGGACGTGCTCGAAGGTGTGATCAAAGAGCACCCGGTGCTTTTGAACCGTGCCCCCACCTTGCACCGTCTGGGCATCCAGGCCTTCGAGCCGGTCCTGGTCGAGGGGAAGGCCATCCAGGTCCATCCCCTGGTGTGCACCGCCTTCAACGCCGACTTCGACGGCGACCAGATGGCCGTGCACCTGCCCCTGTCCGCCGAGGCCCAGGCCGAGGCCCGGGTGCTGATGCTGTCGGCCAACAACATCCTTTCGCCGGCCACCGGCCGACCGATCACCGTGCCTACCCAGGACATGGTGTTCGGCATCTACTACCTGACCCTGTCCGTGGACGGGGCCAAGGGCGAGGGCCGCGTCTTCCGCCACGCCTACGAGGTGGAGACCGCCTTCGACAACGGCGACATCGACCTGCAGGCCAAGATCATCATCCGCCCCGAGGCCGGCTCACACCTGGCCCAGTCGGTGGCCCTGGCAGGGCCGGCGAGCGAGGCCAACGGCGACGGGAGCGCGGCCGACGAGGAGACGATGGCGATCGAGACCACCGCCGGGCGCCTGTTCTTCAACACCGCCCTTCCCGACGGCTACCGCTACATCAACGACATCGTGGGCAAGCGGAACACCGGCATCGGGTCCATCGTGGAAGAGGTGGCCGCCAACTACCCCAAGGCCGAGGTGGCCGCCAGCCTGGACCGGATCAAGGCACTCGGTTTCCGCTATGCCTCCCAGTCCGGCCTCACCATCTCCATCAACGACGTGCGCACGCCGCCGGACAAGCAGAACATCCTGGACCGCTACGAGAAGGAGGCGGAGAAGGCAGAGGCCCAGTTCAAGCGCGGCATCATCACCGACGACGAGCGTCGTCAAAAGGAGATCGAGATCTGGACGTCGGCCAACTCCGAGGTCGGCAAGGCCATGGAGAAGTCGCTGTCGACCATCGCCTTCAACCCACTCGACATGATGGTGGACTCCGGTGCCCGCGGGAACAGCCAACAGATCCGTCAGATCGCCGGCATGAAGGGCCTGGTCTCCAACCCGCGGGGGGAGATGATCCCCCGGCCGATCAAGTCCTCGTTCCGTGAGGGCCTCTCCGTTCTCGAGTACTTCATCTCGACCCACGGTGCCCGCAAGGGACTGGCCGACACCGCCCTGCGCACGGCCGACTCGGGTTATCTGACCCGCCGGTTGGTCGACGTGGCCCAGGAGCTGATCGTCCGGGAAGACGACTGTGGCTCGACTCGGGGCATCTGGATCGAAGGCGTCGTGCCCGACGGGGCCGGCACCCGCTCCTACCTCGAGACCAGGGTGAACGGCCGGATCACGGCCGAAGCGGTCACCTTGTCGGACAAGTCCAAGATCGAGTCGGGCACCCTGCTCACCGAGGAACTGGTCAACCGTCTCCGCGACGACCCCACGGTCAACCGGATCCGGGTCCGCTCGGTCCTGACGTGCGAGGCCGAGCAGGGCATCTGCGCGGCCTGCTACGGCCAGTCGCTGGCCACCGGCGAGATGATCGAGCTGGGCGAGGCGGTGGGGGTCATCGCCGCCCAGTCGATCGGCGAGCCCGGCACCCAGCTGACCATGCGGACCTTCCACACCGGCGGCATCGTCGGTGAGGACATCACCCACGGGCTTCCCCGGGTGGTCGAGCTGTTCGAGGCCCGCACCCCCAAGGGGGCCGCGGTGCTGGCCCGTCACTCCGGTGTGGCCCGGGTCGAAGAGGACGAGTCGGGACGCCACATCACGGTGGTGGCCGACGGGGGCGAGGAGCACACCGTGCTGGTGGCCCCCCGGGCCCACCTCGAGGTGGTCGACGGCCAGGAGGTCAGCGCCGGGGATGCCCTGGTCGAGGGTCCGAAGGACCCCAAGGAGCTCTTGGAGGTCAAGGGCATCCGCGAGACCCAGCAGTACCTGGTCGAAGAGGTCCAGAAGGTCTACCGCGACCAGGGCGTGTCCATCCATGACAAGCACATCGAGCTGATCGTGCGCCAGATGCTCCGCCGGGTGCTGGTGGCCGAACCGGGAGACGCCTCCTTCCTCCCCGGCGAACGGGTCGACAGCCGCGCCTACGCCGAGGTCAATCGGCAGCTGGTCCAGGACGGCCAGCGACCGGCCGAGGGCAGGCCCGAACTGATGGGGATCACCAAGGCCTCACTGGCCACCGAATCCTGGCTGTCGGCCGCCTCCTTCCAGGAGACGACCCGGGTGCTGACCGAGGCCGCCATCGAAGGCAAGTCGGATCAGCTGTTCGGTCTCAAGGAGAACATCATCATCGGCAAGCTCATCCCGGCTGGTTCGGGCATGGAGCGCTACCGCGACATCAAGCTGGACATGCCCGGCGCCGAGGCCATGCCGTTCTGGGCGCTCGGGTCCGAGGGCGATGCCGGGACCGAGGATCTGGCTGCGTGGCTCCGGGACACCGGTGGCGACGCCTCGGTGGGTGGCTTCAGCTCGGAGATCGACGCCAGCTGGCTGGGAACGGTGCCCTCGGCCGAGGACCTGGCCGACGGGTCACCCGATTTCGGAGGATCCGACGCGCCGGTGGTGGCCGAGGGTCCGCTCGAAGCCGGAGCCTGATCGCAACGGGACGCCGCCGGCCCATCCGGGTCGGCGGCGATTCCGGGCGCGTCACGCTCCGGGAGGGACGTCGTCCCGATAGGATGAGTGGGCTCGTCCGCGCTTGCCCACCAGGTAGCGATGCCGTAGCATAAGCCGCTTGCGGCTGCGCGCCGATCGGTGGGCCATGCCCGCCGGCAGGACGCTTGAGCAAGTCCCGGAGTATCCCTGCAGTCCACAATCTCGAGGTAACGCGTGCCCACGATTTCCCAGCTCGTCCGCAAAGGCCGGGCCACCAAGCCGACGAAGTCGAAGACGCCGGCCCTGAGGGGCGCCCCCCAGCGACGGGGCGTCTGCACGCGCGTCTACACCCACACCCCGAAGAAGCCCAACTCGGCGCTGCGCAAGGTGGCCAGGGTCCGGCTGACCAGCGGCCTCGAGGTGACGGCCTACATCCCGGGCGAGGGCCACAACCTCCAAGAGCACTCGATCGTGCTGGTGCGCGGCGGAAGGGTCAAAGATCTTCCCGGTGTGCGCTACAAGGTGATCCGGGGCACCCTCGACGCCTCGGGAGTCCGTGAGCGCAACCAGGCCCGCAGCCGCTACGGCGCCAAGAAGGAGTCCTGACATGCCCCGCAAAGGACCCGCTGTTCGCCGCGAACTGATCCCCGACCCGGTGTACCACTCGGTCCTGGTCACCCAGGTGGTCAACCGGGTGCTGTCCCGGGGCAAGCGCACCCTGGCCGAGCGCATCGTCTACGACGCCTTGTCCGACGTGGCCGACAAGTCGGGCGGCGATCCGGTGGCGGTGCTGAAGAAGGCGGTCGAGAACACCCGACCCGAGCTCGAGGTCCGCAGCCGCCGGGTGGGTGGCGCCACCTACCAGGTTCCGGTCGAGGTCCGGCCCCGCCGGGCCACCACGCTGTCCATCCGGTGGCTGGTCGGGTACTCCCAGCAGCGCCGCGAGAAGACCATGGCCGAGCGCCTCTCCAACGAGATCCGCGACGCGGCCAACGGCATCGGTGCCGCGGCCAAGCGTCGCGAGGACCTGCACAAGATGGCGGAGTCCAACAAGGCCTTCGCCCACTACCGCTGGTAGGAGGAGGCCCGAGCGGCCCCCCTGGCAGCACAACACCAGAACTATTCGAGAGTTGATCGACCATGGCTGAAGCAAGCACCCGCCACCATCCGCTGGCCAAGACCCGCAACATCGGGATCATGGCCCATATCGACGCGGGCAAAACCACGACCACCGAGCGGATCCTCTACTACACCGGCAAGAACTACAAGATCGGCGAGGTCCACGAGGGTGCGGCCACCATGGACTGGATGGTCCAGGAGCAGGAGCGGGGGATCACCATCACCTCGGCCGCCACCACCTGCATGTGGCGGGACACGGTCATCAACATCATCGACACCCCGGGACACGTCGACTTCACCGTCGAGGTGGAGCGCTCGTTGCGGGTGCTCGACGGTGCCGTGGCCGTCTTCGACGCCGTGGCCGGGGTCGAGCCACAGACCGAAACGGTCTGGCGTCAGGCCAACAAGTACGGAGTTCCCCGGATCTGCTTCATCAACAAGATGGACAGGACCGGCGCCGACTTCCAGGGTTGTGTCGACATGATCCGGGACCGGCTCGACGCCCTCCCGGTGGTGGTCCAGCTCCCCATCGGTTCCGAGGGTGGGTATCGGGGCGTGGTCGACCTGGTGCACATGCGCTCGTTGGTATGGGACGACGGCATGGGCGAGGAGTGGACCGAAGAGGAGATCCCTCCGGCCATGAAGGCTGAGGCCGAGGACGCTCGCCATCAGCTCATCGACGTGGTGTCCAACCACGACGACACCATCATGGAGAAGTACCTGAGCGACGAGGAGATCACCGCCGAGGACCTCACCCGGGCCATTCGCACGGTGACCCTGGGGAGCCACGCCGTCCCCATCCTGTGCGGCTCGGCCTTCAAGAACAAGGGCGTCCAGCCCATGCTCGACGCGGTGGTCGACTACCTGCCCAGCCCGCTCGACATCCCCCCCGCGGTGGGCCTGGTCCCCCGCAAGGAAGGGGTGACGGTCGAGCGAGCCCCGGACGACACCGCTCCCTTCGCCGCCCTGGCCTTCAAGATCATGACCGACCCCTATGTGGGCAAGCTCACCTACCTGCGGGTCTATTCGGGCACCCTGACCAAGGGCTCCGGCGTGATGAACTCGACCAAGGACCGCAAGGAGCGGATCGGCCGGATCCTCCAGATGCACGCCAACTCCCGCGAGGATCTCGACGCCACCTATGCCGGCGACATCGTGGCCGCGGTGGGTCTCAAGCAGACCACCACCGGTGACACCCTCTGTGATACCGACGATCCGGTCGTGTTGGAGTCGCTGACCTTCCCCGAGCCGGTGATCCATGTGGCCGTCGAGCCCAAGACCAAGGCCGATCAGGACAAGCTGGGCAAGGCCCTGTTCTCCCTGTCCGAGGAGGACCCGACGTTCCGGGTCCAGTCCGACGAGGAGACGGGCCAGACCGTCATCTCGGGCATGGGCGAGCTCCACCTCGAGGTGCTGGTCGACCGGATGCTCCGCGAGTTCAATGTGGACGCCAACGTGGGCAAGCCCCAGGTGGCCTACCGCGAGACCATCCGCAATAAGGTCGAGAAGGTCGAGTACCGCCACGTACGCCAGACCGGCGGCAAGGGCCAGTACGCCCACGTGGTGATCACCGTCGAGCCCAATCCGGGCAAGGGCTACGAATTCGTGGACAAGATCACCGGTGGGGTCATCCCCAAGGAGTACATCCCGTCGGTCGACCACGGCATGAAGGAGGCGCTGACCGCAGGCGTCCTCGCCGGCTACCCCACGGTCGACGTGAAGGTGACCTTGACCTACGGCTCGTTCCACGATGTCGACTCCTCGGAGATGGCCTTCAAGATCGCCGGTTCGATGGCCATCAAGAAGGCCGACAACCTTGCTGACCCGGTTCTCCTGGAGCCGGTGATGGCGGTCGAGGTGACCACCCCCGAGGACTACATGGGTGACGTGATCGGCGACCTCTCCGCCCGCCGGGGCAAGGTCGAGGGCATGGAGCAGCGAGGCAACAGCCACATCGTTCGGGCACAGGTACCGCTGAGCGACATGTTCGGCTACGCTACCGACCTGCGCTCGCGCACTCAGGGCCGGGCCACGTACTCGATGCAGTTCCATGCCTACAACGAGGTCCCCGAGTCGATCGCCAAGGAGATCATCGCCAAGGCGCGCGGAGAGTAGGCGGCGCCGATCCGGGAAGGTCCGGAGATCGCAGGCGCATCACCCAGTTCAGCACCGCAGTTTGCATCGAGAACAGTCACACCAAGCAGTCAACGCAGTACCACCGATACACGAGGAATGACGACAGGCATCCGTCTGCGTCGTGGCGGGCCCGAGGGGGTTCCGCCCGAGATCAGGAGCATTACCCCAGCCATGGCCAAGCAGAAGTTCGAGCGCACGAAGCCCCACGTCAACGTGGGCACGATGGGGCACATCGACCACGGGAAGACCACGCTCACCGCGGCCATCACCAAGGTCCTCCACGACAACGACCCCACCACGAACTTCACCC
The DNA here is from genome assembly GCA_963704615.1 of uncultured Acidimicrobiaceae bacterium. Taxonomy (GTDB): domain Bacteria; phylum Actinomycetota; class Acidimicrobiia; order Acidimicrobiales; family RAAP-2; genus Bog-756. The sequence continues at coordinate 728,587 of OY969923.1, forward strand.
CGTTCGACGAGATCGACAAGGCGCCCGAGGAGAAGCAGCGGGGCATCACCATCTCCATCGCCCACGTTGAGTACGAGACGCCCAACCGCCACTACGCCCACGTGGACATGCCCGGCCACGCCGACTACATCAAGAACATGATCACCGGTGCCGCCCAGGTGGACGGGGCCATCCTGGTGGTGTCGGCCGCCGACGGTCCGATGCCCCAGACCCGCGAGCACGTGCTCTTGGCCCGCCAGGTCGGGGTGCCCTACATCGTGGTGGCCCTCAACAAGTCCGATACCGTCGACGACGAGGAGCTGCTCGACCTGGTCGAGCTCGAGGTCCGCGAGCTCCTCAACGAGTACGAGTTTCCCGGTGACGACACCCCCATCGTGCGGGTGAGCGCCCTCAAGGCGCTGGAGGGCGACGCCGAGTGGGCCGGCAAGATCACCGAGCTGATGGCGGCGGTCGACGACTTCATCCCGGAGCCCGAGCGCGACGTAGAGAAGCCCTTCCTCATGTCGGTCGAGGACGTCATGTCCATCACCGGCCGAGGCACCGTGGTGACCGGCAAGGTGGAGCAGGGCATCGTCAAGGTCGGCGAGGAAGTGGAGATCGTCGGGCTCCGTCCGACCCAGAAGACCACGGTTACCGGTGTCGAGATGTTCCGCAAGCTGCTCGACGAGGGCCGGGCCGGTGACAACATCGGGGCCCTGTTGCGAGGGACGAAGAAGGAGGAGGTGGAGCGGGGCCAGGTGCTGTGCAAGCCCGGTTCGATCACTCCCCACACCAAGTTCGAAGCCACCGTCTACGTACTCAACAAGGACGAGGGCGGCCGGCACAAGCCCTTCTTCACCAACTACCGGCCGCAGTTCTACTTCCGGACCACCGACGTCACCGGCACCATCGGCTTGCCCGAGGGGACCGAGATGGTCATGCCCGGCGACAACACCGAAATGACGGTGGAGCTGGGCAAGCCGATCGCCATGGACGAGGGTCTGCGTTTCGCCATCCGTGAGGGTGGCCGGACGGTGGCTTCGGGCCGGGTCACCAAGATCCTCGAGTAGCCCCGCACCCCGTCAACCACCAGGGAAGGACGCCGCACCCATGGCCGCAGAGGGCCCCCGTCAGAAGATCAGGATCCGCCTGAAGGCCTACGATCACGAGATCCTGGACCAGTCCACGGAGAAGATCGTCCAAACCGTGCTCCGCACCCAGGCCAAGGTGCTGGGGCCGGTGCCCCTGCCGACGGAGAAGCACCGCTATACGGTGGTCCGCTCGCCCCACAAGTACAAGGACAGCCGCGAGCACTTCGAGATGCGGGTGCACAAGCGCCTGGTGGACATCGTGGAGCACACCCCAAAGACGGTGGATTCCCTGCAGAGGCTGGATCTCCCCGCCGGGGTGGACATCGAGATCAAGATCCAGACCGTTTAGGTCCCGGCGGCCGGACGCCGCCGTTGTGCCCCTGACCTGGATGGTATATAGTCGCCGGTCGGCCCGGTTTCGGGTCATACATCGTGAGTTGGACGTGTCCGAGCGCCCGTGGGTCGTCCCCGGGGACCTTGGACCAAACCTGGCGAGCGCTCCGCTCGGGACCTTCCGAGCGGAGCGTCTGCGTGCAAGCCGGGTCGGTCGGAGCCGGCCGTGGCCCACGTGGGACGAGAACAGTGAAGGTCGAGCAGTGCGGCAGGAACCGTTCGACGCCGGCCGGCGTCGAACGGAGTCAGGAATCGAGATGGAGAAGCTCCAGTGGCCACCAAGGCGATCGTGGGCGAAAAGGTCGGAATGACCCAGATCTGGGACGACCAACACCGGGCCATACCGGTGACGGTGGTGCGCGTCCCGCCGGTCCGGGTGGTCCAGGTCAAGACCCCCGAGAACGAGGGCTATTGGGCCCTGCAGGTGACCTGGGGGGTTCGCCGGTCCTCCACACTGACCAAGCCGGAGCGGGGGCACTTCGACAGGGCGGGCGTCGACCCCGGCGGCCGGCTGGTGGAGCTCCGGGTGGACGACGCGTCGGACTACGAGGTGGGTCAGCAGCTGACCGCCGATCTCCTGGCCGCCGGCGAGTTGGTCGATGCCACCGCGGTGTCCAAGGGCAAGGGTTTCACCGGCGCCATGAAGCGTCACAACTTCAAGGGTCAGGGTGCCTCGCACGGTAATCACAAGAAGCACCGGTCCCCGGGGTCGATCGGGGCCTGTGCCACACCCTCCCGGGTGTTCAAGGGGACCCGGATGGCCGGGCGGAGCGGTGGCCGGCAGGTGACCACCCTCAATCTGGAGATCATCCAGGCCGATCCGGAGCGGGAGCTGATCCTGGTCAAGGGGGCCGTGCCCGGCCCGAGGGGCGGCATCGTGGTCCTCCGCGACGCGATCAAGGCGCCCCTGGTCAAGGGGGCGAGCTCGTGACCGAGGACACCGTGACCATCGACCTCGAGACGGCGACCCCGGCCGCCATCCGGCGATTCCTGCGGCCGGTCCCCGAGACCCGCACCGTCACCCGGCGCTCGCCCGACGGTGCCGACCTCGGCGACGTGGAGCTCGACCCCGACCTCTTCGGCATCGAGCCCAATCAGGCGGTGCTCCACCAGGTGGTGACCGCCCAGCTGGCGGCGGCCCGCTCGGGGACCCAGTCGACCAAGACCCGGGCCGAGGTGCGTGGCGGCGGCGCCAAGCCGTTCCGACAGAAGGGAACCGGCCGGGCCCGTCAGGGTTCGACCCGCTCGCCCCAGTGGGTCGGCGGTGGCGTCGCCCTCGGTCCCAAGCCCCGCTCCTACGCCCAGAAGACACCCAAGAAGATGATCCAACTGGCGTTGCGCTCCGCCCTGTCCGATCGTGCCGCCCAGCACCGGGTGGCCCTCATCGACGCCTGGGCCTTCGACGAGCCGAGCACCAAGGCCGGCATCGCCTCCTTGGAGGCGCTCGGGTTGTCGGGTCGGGTTCTGGTGGTGTTGGGCGAGGAGGACGGCTACGCCGACCGCTCGTTCGCCAACCTCACCGAGATCCAGACCATCATCGCCGGCGAGCTCAACGCCTACGACATCCTGGTCAACGACTGGCTGGTGTTCACCGACGAGACCCTTCCCGGCACCAGCGTGGATGTGGCTCCCGATGAAGCGGCGGGGCCCGAGGTCAACGACGGCGGTGATCAGGCCGAGAGCACCGACGACACCGAGGCGGCGGCCACCGAGGACAGCACGGTGGACAGCACCGACACCGAGGACACCGAGGCGGCGGACAGCACCGAGGACAGTACCGAGGAGGAGGCAACCGGGTCATGAGGGATCCCCACAACGTCCTGATCCGGCCGGTGGTGTCGGAGAAGTCCTATGCCCTGATGGACAACAACGTCTATGTGTTCGTGGTCGACCCGTCGGCCACCAAGATCGACGTGCGCCGTGCCGTCGAGCAGGCCTTCAACGTGCGGGTGGACAGCGTCAACACCCTCAACCGGAAGGGCAAGGCCAAGCTCAACCGCAAGACCAACTCGCTGGGCCACCGCTCCGACACCAAGCGGGCCATCGTCACCCTCCACCGGGGTGACTCGATCGATCTGTTCGAGAACTGAGCCACCGGGACCAGACCATGCCACTTCGCTCACGCAAACCCACCAGCGCCGGCCGGCGCTTCCAGACCGTCTCGGACTTCGCCGAGATCACCCGAGACCGCCCCGAAAAGTCGCTGCTGGCCCCCAAGCCGTCCACCGGTGGCCGCAATGCCCACGGTCGCAAGACCTCCCGCCACCGGGGTGGCGGCCACAAGCAGCAGTACCGGATCATCGACTTCAAGCGGAACAAGGACGGCGTGCCGGCCAAGGTCGCCGCCATCGAGTACGACCCCAACCGCAATGCCCGGATCGCCCTGCTCCACTACCTCGACGGCGAGAAGCGCTACATCCTGGCCCCGGCCCAGATCGAGGTGGGAGACCGCCTCCAGTCCGGTCAGGGTGCCGAGATCCGGGCCGGCAACGCTCTGCCGCTTCGGTTCATCCCCGTCGGCTCGGTGATCCACAACGTCGAGTTGCGCCCGGGGGCGGGCGGAAAGCTGGCCCGGGGGGCGGGGATGAGTGTGCAACTGGTGGCCAAGGAGGGGGCGTTCGCCACCCTCCGGCTTCCCTCCACCGAGATGCGACGGGTGCCCATCGACTGCCGGGCCACCCTGGGCACCGTGGGCAACTCCGAGGCCGAGTTGGTCAAGATCGGCAAGGCGGGGCGGAACCGCTGGAAGGGCGTCCGTCCCCAGACCCGGGGGGTGGCCATGAACCCGGTCGACCATCCGCTGGGCGGGGGCGAGGGCAAGAGCTCCGGCGGTCGCCATCCGGTGTCGCCCTGGGGCCAGCCCGAGGGGCGCACCCGGGCTCGCAACAAGGATTCCGACTCCATGATCGTCCGCCGGCGCCGCACCCGCGGGGCCCGACGGTAGGGAAGACAGAGGGAACTCGCCATGCCTCGTAGCCTCAAGAAGGGTCCGTTCGTCGACGACCATCTGCTCAAGAAGGTCGACACGCTCAACGCGGCCGGTGACAAGAAGGTCATCAAGACCTGGTCTCGCCGCTCCACGATCATTCCCGACATGGTCGGCCACACCATCGCCGTCCACGACGGACGCAAGCACATCCCGGTCTATGTGACCGAGTCGATGGTCGGCCACAAGCTGGGCGAGTTCGCGCCGACCCGTACCTTCAAGTTCCATGCCGGCCAAGAGCGGGCGGGGAGGCGCTGACGTGCCCGGTGTGAAGACCAACGAGCGCCCCGGAACCCGGGCCGTCCTCCGCCACAGCCGGGTGTCGGCCACCAAGGTGCGTCAGGTGCTCGACCTGATCCGGGGCCAGGACGTCGACCGGGCCGCCGAGACCCTCTCGCTGGGCGATCGCGAGGCGGCGGTGATCGTGGGCAAGGTGCTGGCCTCGGCGGTGGCCAACGCGGTCCACAACGACGGGTTGGACGCCGAGGAGCTCTACGTGTCGGCCTGCTATGCCGACGAGGGCAGCACCCTCAAGCGGTGGCGCCCCCGAGCACGGGGGCGGGCCACCCGCATCCGCAAACGGACCTCCCACATCACCGTCATCGTCAGCCGCATGCCCGAGGAACGGATCGCCCGGCGCCGGGCTCAGCAGGCAGCCGGCACCACCCAGCGGTCGCGTCGGGTGGCCGGATCGCGCCGCCGCCAGCGGGCCCAGTCGACCACGCCCGAGACGATAGACACCGGAGGCGACACCGGGGCCGAAGCCTGGCCGGAGGACGCCGTTCACGCCGACGACGTGGTCACCGAAACCGAGGCCGGCCCGCTGGAGTCCGAAGACTTCGACGGGGGGGACGACGTCGACACCGATGCCGACGACGCCGAGGACACCGCCGACACCGATGTGGAGATGAACGACAGCGTGGAAACAGACGACGAAACAGACGAGACAGACGGCGATCCCGCCGAGGAGAAGGGCAACTAGATGGGCCAGAAGGTCAACCCCTACGGGTTTCGGCTCGGCGTCACCACCGACTGGAAGTCGCGCTGGTTCGAAGAGCGCAACTACCAGAACTGTGTGATCGAGGACTGGGAGATCCGCGACTACCTGATGAGCCAGCTCGAGTCGGCCGCGGTCAGCCGCATCGAGATCGAGCGCACCCGGGACCGGCTGCGGGTGGACATCCATACGGCCCGCCCGGGCATCGTCATCGGCCGACGGGGGGCCGAGGCCGACCGGCTCAAGAAGCGGATCGAGGAGATCACCGGCCTCAACAACCGGATCCAGCTCAACATCCAAGAGATCAAGCAGCCCGAGCTCGACGCCGCCCTGATCGCCCAGGGGATCTGCGACCAGTTGGCCCGCCGGGTGGCCTTCCGACGGGCCATGAAGCGCTCGATCCAGACCGTGCAGAAGGCCGGCGCCCTCGGGGTCCGGGTCCAGTGCTCGGGTCGCCTGGGCGGGTCGGAGATGTCCCGCAAGGAGTCCTACCGCGAAGGCCGGGTCCCGCTGCACACCCTGCGGGCCGACATCGACTACGGCTTCCGTGAGGCCAAGACCACCTTCGGGCGGATCGGGGTCAAGGTGTGGATCTACAAGGGCGACATCCTCCCCTACAAGATATCCACCGAGGACAAGATCACCCGCGAGGCGGCCATGGCGGTGGGCGAGACGTCCGGCCAGGGCGGCGACGCCCCGCGCCGACTGATCACCGCGGGCGGCGGGCGCCGCCGAGCCGAGCAGGGAGCACCGGGCAGCGTGGTCACCGTGGACGCCGAGTCCGGCGGCGAGACCGAGATCCCCGATGGCCTGGTCGATCGGTCCACGGCCGACATCGCCGCCCCCCCGGCGGTCCCCGACGAGCTCGAGCGCATCCTCACCGAGGACGAGGAGATCGAGCGGCGGACCCGCGAGCACCACGAGACACCCCACTTCCGCAAGGAGGTCGACTGAGGTGTTGATGCCCCGGAAGGTCAAGCACCGCAAGCAGCAGCGGGGCCGGATGTCGGGTAAGGCCAAGGGCGGCACCGAGGTCACCTTCGGCGACTTCGGCATCCAGGCCATGGAGCCGGCCTGGCTCACCGCCCGCCAGATCGAGGCGGCCCGGATCGCCATGACCCGTCACGTGAAGCGGGGCGGCAAGGTGTGGATCCGGGTGTTCCCCGACCGCCCGGTGACCCAGAAGCCCGCCGAGACCCGCATGGGCTCGGGCAAGGGGAACCCCGAGCACTGGGTGGCCGTGGTCAAGCCCGGACGCGTCCTGTTCGAGCTGGCCGGCGTCGAGCCCGAGTTGGCCCGCGAGGCCATGGACCGGGCCATCCAGAAGCTCCCGTTCAAGGCCCGCTTCGTGATCCGGCCCGGAACCCACGGCACCCCGGAGGTGCAGGTCTGATGACTGACGCCGCCCAGATCGCCGAGTACGACACCGAAGAGCTCGAACGCCAGCTGTCCGAGACCCGGCGGGAGCTGTTCAACCTCCGGTTTCAACTGGCCACCGGCCAGCTGGACAACTTCTCGCGCATCACCGTGGTCCGACGGGACGTGGCCCGGATGCTGACCGAGCTGCGGACCCGCGAGATCGCCGAGGCCGAGGGCATGGCCATGGAGGACCTTCCCGCCCATCAGGCCGCGGCCCGCCGTCGCACCGAGGACGAGGCCCTCGGCCGGGACCGGTCCACCGCCTCGGAGCGGCGGGCGGCAGCCAAGGCGGCCGAGGCTGCTGACGCGGACGTCGATGACGACGAGGACGACATCGACGAGGACGAACTGGCCGACGAGGTGGCCGATGACGACGGAATGCCCCGGCCCGAAGGCTTCGCCGAGGACGCCCCCGACGATGGGGACGACGTCGACGACGTGGTGGACGTGGACGGCGGCGATGACGATGCAGATTCTTCAAGGGAGATGAGCTGATGGCCGACCAAGAATCCGGCGACGGAGCAACGGCCACCCGCGTCAGCCGCCGCAAGGTGCGTGAGGGCCTGGTGGTGTCCGATGCCATGGATGCCACCGTGGTGGTGGCCGTGATCGAGCGGGTCCGCCACCCCCGCTACGGCAAGACCGTCCAACGGACCAAGCGGATCTACGTTCACGACGGGGACAACTCCGCCAAGGTGGGTGATCGGGTCCGGGTGGTCGAGACCCGTCCGATGTCCAAGCTCAAGCGTTGGCGCCTCTCCGAGGTCCTGGAGCGTGCCCGATGATCCAGCAGGAATCACGGCTCCGGGTAGCCGACAACTCGGGGGCCAAAGAGGTCCTCTGCATCAAGGTGCTCGGCGGCTCACGTCGCCGCTACGCCTCGATCGGGGACATCTTCGTGGCCACGGTGAAGGACGCCATCCCCGGCGCCGCCGTCAGGAAGGGCGACGTGGTCAAGTGCGTCGTCGTCCGCACCAAAAAAGAGAAGCGCCGTCCCGACGGCAGCTACATCCGCTTCGATGAGAACGCCGCCGTCCTCATCAACGACCAGCAGCAACCACGGGGGACCCGCATCTTCGGCCCGGTGGGCCGCGAACTGCGCGACAAGCGCTTCATGCGGATCATCTCGTTGGCTCCGGAGGTGTTGTAGATGAAGATCCGCAAAGGTGACAAGGTCCAGGTGCTCACGGGTAAGGACCGTGGCAAACAGGCCCACGTTGTACGGGCCATCCCCGCCGAGGGACGTGTCATCGTCGAGGGCGTCCACGTGGCCAAAAGGCATGCCAAGCCGACCCGCGCCACCATGCAGGGAGGCGTGATCGACAAGTTCATGCCGGTATCGGTGTCGTCGGTGGCCATCGTGTGCGGGGACTGCGGTCCCACCCGGGTCGGGATGCGCATCGACGAGCAGGGGCGCAAGCTGCGAGTCTGCCGCAAGTGTGGAGCTGATCTGTGATGGCCACCGCCGCCACCGCCACCCGGCCGCGGCTCAAGGAGCGCTACGACACCCAGGTGCGGGCCGAGCTCAAGGAGTCCCTCGGGCTGGCCAACATCATGGAGGTACCCCGGCTCGACAAGATCGTCATCAACATGGGGGTCGGGCTGGCCACCCAGCAGAAGTCGCTCATCGAAGGGGCCCAGCGCGACCTCGAGATCATCGCCGGGCAGAAGCCGGTGGTGACCCGGGCCAAAAAGTCCATCGCCTCGTTCAAGCTGCGTGAGGGACAGGAGATCGGGGCCAAGGTCACCCTGCGCGGGGATCGGGCCTGGGAGTTCCTCGACCGGTTGCTGGCCATGGCCATCCCCCGCATCCGCGACTTCCGGGGGCTCTCCCCCCGTTCGTTCGACGGCCACGGCAACTACACCTTCGGGGTCACTGAGCAGCTGATCTTCCCCGAGATCGACTACGACCGCATCGACACCACCCGGGGCATGGACATCACCATCGCCACCACCGCACGAACTAATGACGAGGGACGGGCCTTGTTGGCCGCCTTCGGCTTCCCGTTCCGACAGGAGAACCTCTAAGACCATGGCGAAGAAGGCTCTGATCCAAAAGCAGCAGCGCACCCCCAAGTTCAAAGTGCGCGGGTACACACGGTGCCGCCGGTGTGGGCGGCCCAAGTCGGTGTACCGCAAGTTCGGCCTGTGCCGGATCTGCCTGCGGGTGATGGTCCACGCCGGTGAGATCCCCGGCGTGACGAAGGCCAGTTGGTGAGAGGAGGCGACCGATCATGACAATGACAGACCCGATTGCCGACATGCTGACCCGCATCCGTAACGCCAACACCGCGCACTTCGACACGGTCACCATGCCCGGCTCCAAGCTCAAGGAGTCCCTCGCCGCCATCCTGGTCGACGAGGGCTACATCGTCGACTACCAGGTCAACGAGGATCCGGGCAAGCCGGGCAAGACCCTCAAGATCACCATGAAGTACTCGCCGGAGCGCGAGCGGACCATCTCCGGCATCAAGCGGGTGTCCAAGCCCGGCCTGCGCATCTATGCCCGGGCCGACAAGATGCCCCGGGTCCTCGGCGGCCTCGGGGTGGCGGTGGTCTCCACCTCCAAGGGCCTGATGACCGACCGCGAGGCGCGCAAGCGCCGCATGGGTGGCGAGGTGCTCTGCTATGTCTGGTAGTCCGTTCGTCGATGTGGCCGGCCCGGTTCCGGGAGGTACCCGCTGATGTCGCGCATCGGACGTTCGCCCATCCCGGTTCCCACCGGGGTGACGGTGGCCCTGGGCGAGGGCAACACGGTCACGGTCACCGGGCCCCAGGGTGAGCTGGCCCGCACCGTCCCCGCCGCCATCTCCGTCCGCCAGGACGGTGACACCCTGGTGGTCGAGCGACCCGACGACCAGCGCCAGAACCGCGCCCTGCACGGCCTGACCCGGTCTCTGGTGGCCAACATGGTGGCCGGGGTGACCGACGGCTTCTCCAAGGAGCTCGAGATCGTGGGCGTCGGCTACCGGGCCGTTCCCAAGGGACCTTCGGCCCTCGAGCTGGCGCTCGGGTTCTCCCATCCCATCAACGTCAGCGCCCCCGAAGGGGTGACCTTCGAGGTGCCCTCGGCCACCCGGATCATCGTCAAGGGCATCGACAAGGAGAGGGTCGGCCAGGTGGCCGCCGACATCCGCAAGCTGCGCAAGCCCGAGCCCTACAAGGGCAAGGGCGTCCGCTACGCCGGCGAGCGGGTCGTGCGCAAGGCCGGAAAGGCAGCCAAGTAATGGCCCGCACCGATCACAAAGTGGAGCTCCGACGCCGCCGGCACGCCCGGGTACGACGCCGGGTGCACGGGACCGCGACCCGGCCCCGCCTGGCCGTGTTCCGCTCCAACAAGCACATCTCGGTCCAGCTCATCGACGACGACCTGGGCGTCACCCTGGCTTCGGCCTCCTCGATCGAGGGGGAGCTGCGCAGTGCCACCGGGGGGAACGTCGAGGGCGCCCGGACCGTGGGCAGCCTGGTCGGCAGCCGGGCCCGGGCCGCCGGCATCACCACCGTGGTCTTCGACCGGGGCGGATTCGTCTATCACGGGCGGGTGGCCGCTCTGGCCGACGCCGCCCGCGAGCAAGGACTGGAGTTCTAGAGCCATGGCCGTCAACGACCTGCAATTCGAAGAGCGGACCATCAGGGTCAACCGGGTGTCCAAGGTGGTCAAGGGTGGGCGCCGGTTCTCCTTCGCCGCCCTCATGGTGGTGGGCGACGGCAACGGCCGGGTGGGCCTGGGCTACGGCAAGGCCAAAGAAGCCGGTCTGGCCGTGCAGAAGGGCATCGAGGAGGCCCGCAAGAACATGTTCGACGTGCCCCTGGCCGGCTCGACCATCACCCATCCGATCGTGGGGGAGAGCGGTGCCGGGCGGGTCCTGTTGAAGCCGGCCGCACCCGGTACCGGGGTGATCGCCGGCGGGGCGGCCCGGGCCATCCTCGAGATGGCCGGCATCCGCGACATCCTGGCCAAGTCGCTGGGCTCCTCCAACGGGATCAACGTGGCCCACGCCACCATCGCCGGGCTCAAGGGCCTCAAGCGGCCCGACGAGATCGCCGCCCTCCGGGGCAAACAGGTCGAGGACGTGGTGCCCGCAGCCCTGCTCCGGGCCTACCGCGAGCGCCGGCGCGAGGCGGACCTGTTCACGGAGGTGAGCTGAGATGAGCGCGGCCAAATCTGAGGCCAAAACCCCCACCACCTGGCTCCAAGTGACCCAGGTGCGGTCGGCCATCGGCACCAAGCCCAAGCACCGGGGTACCCTCCGGGCCCTCGGCCTCCGGGGCATCGGGCGATCCAACCTGCTACCCGATCGGCCGGAAATTCGTGGGATGCTGGCCCGGGTCCCCCATCTGGTCGAAGTCAGACCCACCGAGCACGTCGAGAAAGGCTGACCATGAAGGTGCATGAGCTCCACCCACCGGCCGGATCGACGCGCAAACCCCGGCGGGTGGGTCGCGGGATTGCCGGCAAGGGTGGCAAGACGGCCGGCCGCGGCACCAAGGGCCAGGGCGCCCGCGACACCATCCCTCTGGGATTCGAGGGCGGCCAGCTCCCCCTGATGCAGCGCATCCCCAAGCTGCGGGGATTCACCAACCCCTTCCGGGTCCACTACACCCCGGTCAACGTGGGCGCCCTCCAAGCGATCGAGGCTGACGCCATCGATGTGGACGGACTGGTGGAGGCCGGACTGGCCACCAAGGGCGACCTGGTCAAGGTGCTCGGCGGGGGAGAACTCACCCGTGCCATCCGGGTCGAGGCCCACGCCTTTTCCAAGTCAGCGGAGGCGGCCATCACCGCCGCCGGGGGGTCGACCACGGTCGTCCCCCTGCCCTTCGCTCATCGGCCCCCGGCCCAGGGCAACGCCCTCACCAACCGGTAGCATCGGCCCACTGCGGCGTCGAGGAGCCCCATGCTCGCCAGTCTGGCCAACATCTTTCGGATTCCCGACCTTCGCAAGAAGGTCCTCTTCACCCTGACCATCATCGCCCTGTATCAGTTTGGGGCGAATGTTCCGGTCCCCTTCGTCAACTTCTCCAAGGTCGCCCAGCTCACCGCGGCGTCCAAGTCGTCGGGTGTGCTCGGGTTCCTCAACCTGTTCTCCGGGGGCGCCCTCACCCGCATGGCCGTCTTCGGGCTCGGGATCATGCCCTACATCACCTCGAGCATCATCATCCAGCTGCTGGCCACGGTGATCCCCAAGCTCGAGGAGTGGCGCGACCAGGGGGCGGTGGGCCAGAAGAAGCTGACCCAAACGACCCGCTACTTGACCGTCGCCCTGGCCCTGATGCAGTCGACCGGGCTGGTCTACCTCTTCCACAAGGGCGGGGGTGGGCTGTTCGGGTCCAACCAGAGCGTCGACCTCATCCTCAACTACTCGATCTGGCGGGCGGCCTTCATCGTGATGACCCTCACCGCCGGCACCGCCTTCGTGATGTGGTTGGCCGAGCTCATCACCCAGCGCGGCATCGGTCAGGGGATGTCCATCCTGATCTTCGCCAACGTGGTGGCCGGCATCCCCTCCGGCCTCAACACGGTCCTCCAAGAGGGAGGTCGGGTCAAGTTCACCGCCATCCTGATCGTCTCTTTGGCTCTGCTGGTGGTGATCGTGTTCGTCGACCAGGGCCAGCGCCGGATTCCGGTCACCTTTGCCAAACGGGTGGTCGGTCGCAAGATGTACGGGGGCTCCAGCACCTACATCCCGCTGAAGGTCAACCAGGCCGGCGTGATCCCGATCATCTTCGCCTCCTCGGTGCTGTACATCCCGGTGCTCCTGTCCAACATCGTCCCCTCGTCGGCCTTTCGCACCTGGGTGAATGCCAACGTGACGCCCACCAGTCTCTTTTACATCCTCACCTACTTCATCTTCATCTTGTTGTTCACCTTCTTCTACGTCTATGTCGCCTTCGACCCCCACCAGCAGGCCGACATCATCCGCAAGCAGGGGGGCTACATCCCCGGCATCCGGCCCGGCCAGCCCACCGAGCGCTATCTGGCTCACATCCTCAACCGGATCACCTGGCCCGGCGCCATCTTCCTCGGCGGGGTCGCCATCACCCCGTCCCTGTTGATGGCCGCCTGGAGCATCAACAGCTACCCCTTCTACGGCACCACTCTTTTGATCGCAACGGGCGTGGCCCTCGAGACCATGAAGCAAATCGACAGCCAGCTCATGATGCGAAACTACGAGGGCTTCCTCAAATAAGTGGTACCCGGAGCCAGGCTCGTTGTCCTCGGCAAACAGGGGGCAGGTAAGGGCACACAGTGTGTGCGTCTTTCCCACCATTACGTCGTTCCCCATGTCTCGACGGGGGACATGCTGCGCGCTGCGGTCAAGGAGGGTACGGCCATCGGCCAGAAGGCCAAGGACCAGATGGACCGGGGGGACCTGCTGGGCGACGATCTGATCATGGACATGGTGGCCACCCGCCTGGGCGAGAGCGACGTCCGGGCCCGGGGCTTCGTGCTGGACGGGTGCCCACGGACGGTGGCCCAGGCCGAGCAGCTGGCTTCGGTCCTGGCCCCCTTCGACCTCGATCTGGCCATCGACATCGAGATCCATACCAGCCAGGTGCTCCGCCGGCTGGCGGCCCGGCGGGTCTGCGTCGACTGCGGGGCCAATTACTCGCTGTCGGCCCCGCCGTTGATCAACTGGACGTGCGACGTGTGCGGCGGCGAGGTCATCCAGCGAGAGGACGACAAGGAAGAGGCGATCTCGCGTCGTCTGGAGCTCTACGAGATCCAGACGGCACCGCTCATCGAGTGGTACCGGGCCCGCAACCAACTGGAGTCGGTGCCGGGGACCGGATCGCCGGACGCGGTGACCCGGCGGATGGTCAAGGTGATCGAGACCCGCCGCCAGCGGGGGAGCGGGTTCGGATGAGGCGCAACGCCGAGGAGCTGGCCAAGATGCGAAAGGCCGGTCGGGTGGTGGCCGAGATGCACCAGGCCACCAAGGCGATCATCCGACCCGGGGTCTCCACCGCCGACATCGACGGGGTGGCCCGCGACGTTCTCGACCGCCGAGGCGCGGGGTCCAACTTCCTCAACTACCACGGCTTCCCGGCCGTGGTGTGCACCTCGCCCAATTCGATGATCGTCCACGGCATCCCCTCGCCCTCGGTCATTTTGGCCGAGGGGGACATCATCTCGGTCGACTGCGGGGCCATCATCGAGGGCTACCACGGCGATGCCGCCTACACCATGGGGGTGGGCGAGGTGTCGCCCGAGGCCGCCCGGCTGATGGCGGTGACCGAGCAGAGCCTGTTCGCCGGCATCGACCAGCTGCGCCCGGGCAAGCGCCTCCACGAGGTGGGCCGGGCCGTCCAGGAGGTGGCCGAGGGGGCGGGGTTCTCGGTGGTCCGGGAGTACGTGGGCCACGCCATCGGGACGGCCATGCACGAGGAGCCCCAGGTCCCCAACTACTGGCCCGGGACACCGGGCCCCACCCTCAAGTCGGGGATGGTCTTCGCCGTCGAGCCCATGGTCAATGTCGGCGGACCTGGGACGATCCAGCTGGAGGACGGGTGGAGCGTGGTCACCGCCGACGGCTCCCTGTCGGCCCATTTCGAGCACACCATCGCGGTGACCGAGGAGGGCCCGGAGGTGCTGACGGTCCTGTGACTCGGCCCCCGGCCCCCCAACAGGGGAATTGCCGGATCGAACTGGCAATTCGCCGTCGAGGGGCTAAACTGTTCTCTCGGCTGCCACGGCTGTGGTGTGGCGTGCCGATCCCGCTCCTGGTGGCGCGCCTCACGTGCCCCCGATTGCGGTGCGTGCGAACGACGGCATCGTGGTTCGTGGCGCACGCTTAGCCTCCGGGCCGGGCGGAAGAGAACGTGAGACAAACCGAGGAGATTCACCTGCCCAAGCCCAAGGAAGATGCCATCGTGCTGGAGGGAACGGTGGTGGAGCCGTTGCCCAACGCCATGTTCCGGGTCGAGCTCGAGAACGGCCACAAGGTGCTGGCTCACAGCTCCGGAAAGATGCGGATGCACCGCATCCGCATCCTCCCCGGCGACAAGGTGCAGGTGGAGATCACCCCCTACGACCTGGCCCGAGGACGGATCACCTACCGCTACAAGTGAGGCCACCACCCAGGGCCGGGGCTGGGGCGGTCGAGACCGGGTCCGACCGGGGGCCGAGGACAGGCTACGCAGTGACAGGCAGTTCTGAGTGACAGCAGTATCTGAATGAACAAGTGACAGCAGTATCTGAATGAACAGCAGTATCAGAGTGACCACGACGAGGACGGAATGATGAAGGTTCGACCAAGTGTCAAGCCGATGTGTGAGAAGTGCAAGGTGATCCGCCGCCACCGGCGGGTGTTCGTCATCTGCGAGAACCCGCGCCACAAGCAGCGCCAGGGCTGACGCCGCCATCAGCGGGCGTCGTAAGTAAGAGAGAGAAGGAAACGTGGCTCGAATTTCCGGTGTGGACATCCCCCGCGAGAAGAGGTTGGAGATCGCCCTCACCTATATCTTCGGCATCGGCCGGACCACCTCGCACCAGGTCTGCGCGGCCACCGACACCAATCCGGACACCCGGGTCCGCGACCTCACCGACGAAGAGGTGACCCGGCTCCGCAACTACATCGACGCCAACCTCCAGGTCGAGGGGGACCTTCGCCGCGACGTGTCCCAGGACATCAAGCGCAAGATGGAGATCGGCTGTTACCAGGGCATCCGGCACCGCAAGGGCCTCCCCGTCCACGGCCAGCGCACCCACACCAATGCCCGGACACGCAAGGGACCGAAGAAGACGGTCGCCGGAAAGAAGAAGGTTCGCAAGTAGATGCCCAAGACAACCAAGCCGGCCGCCGGCGCCCGGCGACCCCGCAAGCGGGAGCGCAAGAACATCACCTTCGGCGTCGCCCACATCAAGAGCTCCTTCAACAACACCATCGTCTCGATCGCCGACCCCGAGGGCAACGTGTTGGCCTGGGCGTCGGCCGGTAACGTGGGCTTCAAGGGATCGCGGAAGTCGACCCCCTTCGCCGCCCAGCTGGCCGCCGAGCAGTGCGCCAAGCGGGCCATGGAGCACGGCGTGCGCCGGGTCGATGTCCTGGTCCGCGGCCCGGGCTCCGGCCGCGAGACGGCCATCCGCTCGTTGGCCGCCGCCGGCATCGAGGTGGCTGGCATCAAGGACGTGACCCCCATACCCCACAACGGCTGCCGCCCCAAAAAGCGGCGTCGGGTCTAGGGAACGAGGTTCACGATGGCTCGATACACCGGACCCGTGTGCAGGCTCTGCCGCCGCGAGAGGACCAAGCTCTTCTTGAAGGGCGAACGCTGCTATTCCATGAAGTGCCCGGTCTCCGAGGCGGTGACCGATCGCCACAGCCGCGCCTACCCGCCGGGTGAGCACGGGCGCGACCGGATGCGCCAGGGCTCCGAGTACCTGGGCCAGCTGCGGGAGAAGCAGAAGGCGCGCCGGATCTACGGGCTGTTGGAGCGACAGTTCCACAACCTCTACGTCGAGGCCAGCCGGGCCCCGGGTATCACCGGCGAGAACCTCCTGCGCATGCTCGAGCAGCGCCTCGACAACGTCGCTTTCCGGGCCGGGTGGGGGGCCAGCCGGGCCCAGGCCCGCCAGTTCGTCCGCCACGGCCACGTCCTGGTCAACGGCAAGCGGGTGACCATCCCGAGCTACCGGGTGCGCCAGGGCGACGTGGTCGCCCTCAAGCCGTCGTCACGGGAGATGTTCCACGTCCGGCGCAACATGGACACCCTCGACCGTCAGCTGCCCCCGTGGCTGGAGACGGTGGGCGACCGGTTCGAGGTCAGGGTGTTCTCCCTGCCGTTGCGCGAGCACATCGACGAGCCCGTCCAGGAGCAGCTCATCGTCGAGCTGTACTCCAAGTAGTCCTTCGCACATCCCTTACCGACAACGCGCACACCACGCCTGAGGAGTCACGATCAGCATGCTCATCATCCAACGCCCCACCGTCGAGATCGTCGGTGAAGAAGAGGACAACCGCCAGCGGTTCGCCGTCGGGCCGCTCGACCCCGGATTCGGGCACACCCTGGGAAATTCCCTTCGCCGCACCCTTCTCTCGTCCATCCCCGGGGCATCGATCACCCAGGTCCGGTTCGACGAGGCCCTCCACGAGTTCACCACCCTCCCCGGGGTCAAAGAGGACGTCACCGACCTCATCCTCAACCTGAAGGACCTGCTGTTCCGGGTGCACAGCGACGAACCGGTGACCATCCGGTTGGACAAGCGCGGTCCCGGGGACGCCACTGCGGCTGACCTCCAGGTGACCGCCGACGTCGAGGTGCTCAGCCCCTCCCAGCACATCGCCTCTCTCAACGCCAAGGGCCGGTTGGCCGTCGACCTCACCGTGGAGCGGGGTCGGGGCTACCTGTCGGCCGACAAGTCCAAGCGCTCGGCCACCATCGGGGTGATCCCGGTGGACGCCATCTTCTCGCCGGTCCGCCGGGTGGCCTTCACCGTCGAGCCGGTCCGGGTGGAGCAGTCCACCGACTTCGACCGGTTGGTCCTCGACATCGAGACCGACGGTTCGCTCACCCCGCGGGAGGCGCTGGCCTCGGCCGGCGACACCCTCCGCACCCTGGTCGGGCTGGTGGCCGACCTGGAGGACGAGCCCATGGGGCTCGAACTGGGCGAAGTGGGCACCGTCGGCACCGGCTCGCCCGACCTCGACCTGCGTATCGAGGACCTCGACCTCACCGAACGGCCGCGTAACTGCCTCAAGCGGGCCCAGATCAACACCATCGGCGAGCTGGTCGACCGCACCCTCGACGATCTGCTCAACATCACCAACTTCGGACAGAAGTCGCTCGACGAAGTGCTCCAGAAGCTCGACGAGCGGGGCTTGTCCCTGCGGGTGAAGGACTGAGCAGGCGTCATGCTCGGTACTCCGAAGAAGGGCCGCCGGTTCGGCGGGAGCTCGGCCCATCAGAAGGCGATGATGGGCAACCTGGTGGCCTCGCTCATCGCGGCCGAGTACCTGGTCACCACCGAGGCGAAGGCCAAGGCCCTCCGCCCGGTGGCGGAGAAGGTGATCACGGCCGCGGCCAAGGGGGGCATCGCCCGCCAGCGGAACGTGGTGGCGTTCATCCGGGACAAGGACATGGCGGCCAAGCTGTTCGCCGAGATCGGTCCCCGCTACGCCGACCGGCAGGGTGGCTACACCCGGATCCTCAAGCTGGGCAATCGGATGGGTGACAACGCTCCGATGGCCCGCATCGAACTGGTGTGAGCTCCTCCCCCCGATCCGGGGGGGCGGACGTAACGACCGTCCGGTGGCGCCTCACGGTCGCCTACGACGGGTCGGGCTTCCATGGGTTCGCCGCCCAGGAGGGCCAGCGCACCGTGGCCGGCGCCCTGGCCGGGGCCTTGGCCCGGATCACCCGGTCCTCGGTCGCCCTGACCTGTGCCGGCCGGACCGACTCGGGGGTGCACGCCCTGGCCCAGGTGGTCCATTTCGACCTCCCGGCCGACCGTTCCGCCGGCCTCGATCCCGACGCGCTGGTCAAGTCCTGCAACGCCATGCTGGGCCCCTCGGTGGTGGTCCAGGCGGCCGAGGTCGCCCCTCCCAGTTTCGACGCCCGCCGGTCGGCGACCTCCCGCCGCTACCGCTATCTGGTGGTCAACGCCCCGGTGGCCGATCCGCTGCTGGCCGGCCTGGCCTGGCAGGTGGCCGATCCGCTCGACCTCCGGACCATGGCCGCCGCCTCCGACTCCCTCCTCGGCGAACACGACTTCCGGGCCTTCTGCCGGCGGGTGCCGGGATCGACGGCCGATCAACCGATCAACCGCCGGGTGATCGATGCCCGGTGGACCCGGTTGAGCGGAACGGCCCCCGCGGTCCCCGGGGAGGGTGGGCCACACTCCGGGGACGAACCGGTCGGTTGTGCGGCCCTGGTCCCCCCGGTGGGGAGCCTGTGCGCCTTCGAGATCGAGGCCAATGCCTTCTGCCACCAGATGGTGCGGTCCCTGGTGGGCACCCTGGTCGATGTGGGCCGGGGTCGCCTGTGGCCCTCCGACGTGCTGGCCATCCTGCGCTCCGCCGACCGTCAGCAGGCCACCCAGCCGGCTCCTCCCCACGGCCTGTGCCTGATGGCCGTCCGTTACCCGAGGTGAGCGGTTTGCCTGACCGGGTCGTTTGGTCGTATCCTGGGCGGTCGCCGGGTTGGGCCCTGGTCGGCCGCATGGCGGGCGGTGACGCCGCTCCGATGCAGCCCCGGTGGCCATTCGTCTTCGCTGCGATCTCGAGGTGCCCGGACGCCCGGCACCACTGAACAAGGAACCCCATTGCCCACGTACTCGCCCAAGCCTGCCGACATCACCCGCGCCTGGCGCATCGTCGACGCCGACGGCCTGGTGCTGGGCCGACTGGCCACCGAGGTGGCCTCGCTCCTGCGGGGCAAGCACAAGCCCACCTTCGCCCCCCACATGGACACAGGCGACCACGTGATCGTGGTCAACGCCGACAAGGTCGTCCTCACCTCGGGCAAAGCGGAGACCAAGCTCTCCTACCGGCACAGCGGTTACCCGGGGGGGCTCCGGGCCACCCGGACCAGTGACCGGATGATCGACCACTCGGATCAGGTGGTGCGCGATGCCATCTGCGGGATGCTCCCGAAGAACCGTCTCGGGCGCCAGATGGCCACCAAGCTGAAGGTCTACGCCGGGCCCGACCATCCTCATGCCGCCCAGTCCCCCGAACCCCTGGATCTCCCGGACGCACGCCGCACCGCGTCGACCCGGAGCGGTGCCTAGTGCACCGTCGTTGACCCGTCGCCCCACCCATCGAACGCGAGGAACACGTCGTGGCCACTGCCGCACCCATCACCCAGACCACAGGCCGCCGCAAACGGGCGGTCGCCCGGGTACGGATCCGCCCCGGCCAGGGAACCATCACCGTCAACGACCACAAGTTCGAGGACTACTTCACCTCGGCGACCCATCGGATGATCGTGACCGAGCCGCTGCGCCTGACCGACACCACCGAATCGTGGAACATCGACGTGACCATCGACGGCGGCGGGGTGTCCGGACAGGCCGGCGCCTTCCGACTGGGGATCGCCCGGGCTTTGTGCGAGCTTGACCCCGAGTTGCGGGCCTCGCTCAAGAAGGCGGGTTTCCTCACCCGGGACGCACGGGAGAAGGAGTCGAAGAAGTACGGACTGAAGAAGGCTCGCAAGGCTCCCCAGTACTCCAAGCGGTAGGCCGGTGCCTCGCATCCGGTTCGGCACCGACGGCGTGCGGGGCGTCGCCAACGTCGAGCTCACCCCCGAGTTGGTCCTGGCCCTGGGCCGGGCCATCGCTCGCACCATCACCGCCACTACCTTTGTGGTGGGCCGGGACACCCGGCGCTCGGGGCCGATGCTGCAGGCCGCCCTGTCGACCGGCCTGGCCGGCGAAGGGGCCGACGTGGTCGACGTCGGGGTGTTGCCCACCCCGGCCGTGGCCTGGCTCTCCGCCGTCCGTGGTGTCCCCGGCGTGGTGGTCTCGGCCTCCCACAATCCCTTCGCTGACAACGGGATCAAGGTGTTCGCCGCCGGTGGGGCCAAGCTCGACGCCGAGCTCGAGTCGGCCATCGAAGAGGAATTCGATCGCATCGTCGATCCCGTGGTCAAGGGGCCCCGCCCGGTCGAGGGTCACGGGGTCGGCGCCCTGACCGCCGAAGCCGACAACGGCAACGCCTACGTCGATCACCTGGGCTCGTTGCTGGAGGGGCGGACGCTGGACAGCCTGTCGGTGGTGGTCGACAGCGCCAACGGGGCCGCCTCGGCTCTGGCCGCCCACGCCTTCGAGCGTCTGGGGGCCGAGGTGCTGGCCATCGGCTGTGACCCCGACGGCACCAACATCAACGCCGGGTGCGGATCGACCTCGACCGACACCCTGGCCCGGGCCGTGGTGGAGCACCAGGCCGACCTGGGTCTGGCCCTCGACGGGGACGCCGACCGGCTGTTGGCGGTGACCGGCGACGGCACGGCGGCCAACGGCGACGAACTGTTGGCCCTGTTCGCCCTCGACCTGGCCGAACGCGGCCAACTGGCCGGTAACACCGTGGTGGTCACGGTCATGACCAACCTCGGGTTCCGGCGGGCCATGGAGGAGCGGGGGATCGTGGTCAAGGACACGCCGGTCGGGGACCGCCACATTCTGGCCGCGCTGGACAAGGACGGGTTCGCCCTGGGCGGCGAGCAGTCGGGGCACATCATCTTCCGGCGGCTGGCCACCACCGGGGACGGGCTGCTGACCGGCCTGGTGCTGGCCGACCTGGTGGCCAGGAAGCAGAAACCGCTGGCCGAGCTGCTCGAGGGGCTGGTCACACCGATCCCCCAGGTACTGGTCAACGTGCCCGTGCCCAACACCGAGCTGTTGGCCAACGCCGAGGCGGTGTGGTCGGCGGTGGCCGAGGAGAGCGCCCGGCTCGGCGATAGCGGCCGGGTCCTCCTGCGGCCGAGTGGGACCGAGCCCCTGGTCCGGGTGATGGTGGAGGCGGCCGGCGACGGGGTGGCCGACGAGATCGCCCAGCGGCTCTCCAGCCTGGTCGCCTTCGAACTGCAGGCCGCGGCCGCCACCCCCGGGTGATCGGGGCGGTCCCTCCGTCCCCGATCACCACGACCGCCCAGCGACCGGCCTGGAGCGTCCGGGGTCCGGTTGGCCACTAGCCTTCCCACCCATGTGCGGCATCATCGGGATCACCTACGGCCCGGGGAGCTCGGGGAAGGGGCCCGCTGACCGTGAGGTGCTCGGGGTCCTGCTGGAGGGCCTGTCCCGACTCGAGTACCGCGGCTACGACTCGGCTGGGCTGGCCCTGGTCGGGGCGCCCGGGGACGGGGGTTTGTGGCGAGCCCGGGCCGCCAACGGCACCCGGTCCCTCGACGACCTGACCAAGCGGGTGGAGGGAGCCCCCGGTGGGGCCACGGCGGGGATCGGACACACCCGATGGGCCACCCACGGTGGCCCGACCGAAGGCAACGCCCACCCCCATGTCGACTGCTCCGGTCAGATGGCCCTCATCCACAACGGCATCATCGAGAACCACGTCGAGCTGACCGACGAGCTGACCGCCGCCGGGCACCGCTTCGAGTCGGAGACCGACACCGAGGTCCTGGCCCACCTGGTCGAGGTGGCGTTGGCCGCCGACCCCGACGCCGGCCTGGTGGGTGCGGTGCGGGACGCCCTCGGTCGGGTCCGGGGGGCCTTCTCGGTGGCCGCCGTCCATGCCGACCAGCCTGATCTGGTGGTGGCCGCCCGGCGGACCTCGCCCCTGGTCATGGGGGTCAGTGCCGATGCCGCCTTCCTGGCCTCGGACATCCCGGCCATCCTGGGGCTGACCCGTGAGTTCTACGTGCTGGAGGACGACCAGATCGCCGAGCTCCGACCAGGATCGGTGCGGGTCACCACCTTCGACGGCACCGAGGTCACCCCGGACCGCCTGACGGTCGACTGGGACCTCGACGCCGCCCGCAAGGACGGGTTCCCCGACTACATGAGCAAGGAGATCCGCGAGCAGCCCAAGGCGGTGGCCGACACCCTGCTCGATCGGCTCCTTCCCGACGGGACGCTGGTTCTCGACGAGGTCCATATCACCAGCGAGGAATTCCGGGCCTTCAACAAGGTGTTCATCGTGGCCTGCGGGAGCAGCTACCACGCCGGTCTGATGGCCAAGTACGCCATCGAGCACTGGGCCCGCCTGGCCGTGGAGATCGACATCGCCAGCGAGTTCCGCTACCGCGACCCGGTGCTCGACTCCCGCACCCTGGTCATCGGGGTGAGCCAGTCGGGTGAGACGGCCGACACCATCGAGGCGGTCACCGAGGCCCGGCGACTGGGGGCCAAGGTGCTGGTCATCTCCAACGTGGTCGACTCGTCGATGGCCCGCAAGGCCGACGCCGTCCTCTACACCCGGGCCGGCCCGGAGATCGGGGTGGCCGCCACCAAGACCCATCTGGCCCAGATCACCGCCCTGGAGATCCTCGCCCTCTATCTGGGTCAGGCCCGGGGGACCCTGGCCCCGGCCGACGCCCGGGCCCTGCTCGGGGCCATGGGCGTCCTCCCCGACCAGGTGGCCCTGGCCATCGAGCGCGCCCCCGAGGTGGAAGCGGTGGCCGCCCGGTACAAGGACTCGCCGTCGTTCCTCTTCCTCGGGCGCCAGGTGGGCTACCCGGTGGCCCTCGAGGGCGCCCTCAAGCTCAAGGAGCTCTCCTATCTCCGGGCCGAGGGGTTCCCGGCCGGCGAGCTCAAACACGGCCCCATCGCCCTGGTGGAACCGGGGACGGTGGTCATCGGCGTGGCCACCCGCACGCCCACCTGGGAGAAGATGATGGTCAACGTGGCCGAGGTCAAGAGTCGGGGGGCCACCGTGGTGCTGGTGGCCAACGACGGCGACGAGGAAACCGCCCGCCACGCCGACGCCGTGCTGTGGGTGCCCGAGACCACCTACCTGTTCGCACCCATCGTGGATGTGGTGCCCCTCCAGATGTTCGCCTACTCGCTGGCCCGCCTCCATGGTCACGACGTCGACCGTCCTCGCAATCTGGCCAAGGTGGTCACCGTCGAGTGAGCCGGGGCGACCGGGCCGCTCCGCTGTCCGCCCTTCTGGACGGGGCCGTTGCCGAGGTGGTCGGAGGTGAGGCACGGGCGGGGACGGTGGTCGGGGTGGGGGTCGACGCCGTCGACGTGGAACGGCTCGGCCGGATCCTGGCCCGCCGGACCCGCCTGGCCGGTCGGCTCTTCACCGGGGCCGAGCGGGCCTACGCGGCGCGCGCGATCGACCCGGTTCCTCGGCTGTCCACCCGCTTCGCGGCCAAGGAGGCGACCATGAAGGCGCTGGGCGTCGGCCTGGGGGCCTTCCCCTTCGTCGACGTCGAGGTGGTTCGCCACGGGCTCGACGGGCCCGCACTGGTGCTGCACGGCGCGGCCCGGGCCCGGGCCGACAAGGTCGGCGTCGTCCGCTTCCACCTCTCCCTCACCCACACCGACCAGGTGGCCCTGGCTCTGGTCGTCGCCGAGGGACGGTCCCCGGGTCGGATGGCAAAGCCGTAACGTCGACGCCGATGCAGCCCGTGCTCACCGTCTCGGAGATGAAGGCCATCGACGCCGCCGCCGCCACCTCGACACCGCTCGACGAGCTGGTGGGCCGGGCCGGCCGGGCCGTGGCCGGGGCCGCCCTGGACATGCTCGGCGGTGCCTACGGCCGCCGGGTGGTGGTGGTCGCCGGCGGCGGCAACAACGGGGCCGACGGGCGGGTGGCCGGCCGGGCCCTGTCCCGCCGGGGAGCCCGGGTGACCGTCATCGAGGCGGGCACCCACACGACCATCGGACCGTGCGATCTGATCATCGACGCCGCCTACGGCACCGGCTTCCGGGGCGAGTACCGAGCACCCGAGCTGTCGCCCGGGACCCCGGTGCTGGCCGTGGACATCCCCTCCGGGGTGGAGGGGGACACCGGCGCCTCCTCGGGCACACCGATGGGGGCGGCCGAGACGGTCACCTTCGTGGCCCTCAAGCCCGGTCTCGTCCAGGGTGACGGGGCCCGGCTGGCCGGCCGGGTGACGGTGGCCGACATCGGCCTGCCGGTGGGGACCCCCACCATCGCGGTGATGGACGACGGCGACGTGGCCGGCCTGGTCCCGCCGCGCCGACCGGGGGGGAACAAATGGTCGGCCGCCGTGCTGGTGGTGGCCGGTTCGCCCGGCATGACCGGTGCCGCCGCCCTCTGTGCCCGCTCGGCCTACCGCTCGGGGGCGGGGATGGTCCGACTGGGCGTGCCCGGCGGCGACCTGGCCGAGGCCCCGGCGTCGGAGGCGGTGAGCGTGTCCCTGCCCGCCGGGGCCTGGGCCCCCGCCGCCCTCGAGGCGGCCTCGCGCTGCCAGGCCGTGGTGGTGGGACCCGGGCTCGGCCGCCAGCCGGCCGCCGCCGCCCAGGTCCGGGAGCTGGTGGCCGGGTCACCGGTGCCGGTGGTCATCGATGCCGACGGGCTCTTCGCCCTGGGCACACTCGACGGCGACCAGCCCCTTCCCGCCCGTTCCCCGGTCATCCTCACCCCCCACGACGGTGAGTACGCCCGGCTCATGGGGGACGACCCCGGTCCCGACCGGATCGCCGCCGCCCGTCGGCTGGCCCGCGCCTCGGGAGCGGTGGCCCTGGTGAAGGGCCCGACCACCGCGGTGGCCCATCCCGACGGCCGGGTTCTGCTGGGCCTGGCCGGCACCACCGCCCTGGCCACGGCGGGCACCGGGGACGTGCTCTCCGGTGTGATCGGGGCCATGGTGGCTCGCGGGGTCGAGCCGATGGAGGCCGCCGCCCTGGCCGCCCACGTGCACGGCCGGGCCGGCGCCTCCGGTCGGGTGGAGGGTCTGGTGGCCGGGGACCTGCCCGACCTGGTGGCCGCCGTCCTGTCCGAGGCCCGGTTCCGGTCCGGGGCTCCGGTAGGTGGCCGTGGCTGAACGGTGGCGGCCGGCGTGGGCCGAGATCGACCTCGATGCCGTACGCCACAACGCCTCGGTTCTGGCCCGCCTCAGCGCGCCGGCGGCCCTGTGCGCGGTGGTCAAGGCCGACGGGTACGGCCACGGCGCCGAGGTGGTGTCCCGGGCCGCCTTGGCCGGCGGGGCCACCTGGCTGGCCGTGGCCCTGGTGGAGGAGGGTGTGGCCTTGCGCGAAGCCGGCATCGACGCCCCCATCCTCCTCCTCTCCGAGCCCCCGGCGGCGGCCATGGCCGAGGCCGTGGCCCGGGGGCTGGTCCCGACCGTCTACACCTACGGTGGGCTCGAGCAGCTGGCCGAGTCGGTGGCCGCCGGTGGGCACCCACCCCTCGAGGTCCATCTCAAGATCGACACCGGCATGCACCGGGTGGGGGCCGACGCCGTGGACGCACCGGGTCTGGCCGCCACCATCATCGCCGACCCCCGGCTCACCCTCGGCGCAGTGTGGACCCACCTGGCCGTGGCCGACGGGTCCGACCCGGCCGATCTCGAGTTCACCGCCGCCCAGCTGGAGCGGTTCGACGCCACCCTGGCCGGCCTGGCCTCGGCCGGGCACCCGCCCCCGATGACCCACGTGGCCAACTCGGCCGGTGCCATCGGTGTTCCCAGCGCCCGGCGCTCCCTGGTGCGTTGCGGCATCGCCCTCTACGGGGTGGCCCCGACCCCGCCCCTGGCCGAGGAGGTGGCCCGGGCCACCGGTGGCGATCGGCTTCGCCCCGTCCTGTCCTTCCGGACCCGGGTCACCACCGTGCGCGACCTCGACGCCGGTGAGCGCCCGTCCTACGGTCGCCGCCGACCACTGGAGCGGCGCTCGACGGTGGCCGTCGCCCCGGTCGGGTACGCCGACGGCGTGCCCCGCCGCCTCTTCGACCAGGGCGGCGAGGTCCTGATCGGCGGCCTCCGGCGCCCCCTGGCCGGGACCGTGACCATGGACCAGGTGGTCATCGACTGCGGGCCGGTGGGGTCGGCGCCGGTGGCGGTGGGCGACGAGGTGGTGCTCATCGGGAGGCAGGGCGACGACGAGATCACCGCCGACGAGTGGGCCGGCCTGCTCGGCACCATCAGCTACGAGGTGCTGTGTGGCATCGGACCGCGGGTCCCCCGCATCGCGGTCCCGGGGGGCGCCGAACCACCGGGTTGACCCGCCGGTCCCGCCCGCCGGGCCGACGGTGCCGAGCAGTACCATTCGTCGGTGCCACCGGGGAGCGATCTGGCCGCCTTGGCCCGTGAGGCGTCCGGATGCCTGCTCTGCCCGCTGTCGGCCACCCGGACCCAGGTGGTGTTCGGGGTGGGCGATCCGACCGCCGACCTGATGTTCGTGGGTGAAGCCCCCGGCCGCGACGAGGACCTGGCCGGCGAGCCCTTCGTGGGCCGGTCGGGCAAGCTGCTCGACCGCCTGGTCGAGGAGGAGATGGGTGTCGACCGGAGCCGTTTCTACATCGCCAACGTGATCAAGTGCCGGCCCCCGGACAACCGCGACCCCCGGGCCGACGAGATCGCCGCCTGCCGCCCCTACCTCGACCGCCAACTCGAGCTCATCGGGCCCAAGGTGGTGGTCACCCTGGGGAACTTCGCCACCAAACTGCTCCTCGACACCGACGCCGGCATCACCCGGGTGCGGGGGCAGTCGTATCCGATGGGGACGTTCCATCTGGTCCCCACCTACCACCCGGCTGCCGCCCTGCGATCGGGTGGGGTGGTGGTGGCTCAGATGCGGGCCGATCTCATCCGGGCCAAGCAACTCCTCGGGTGGAGCTCGTGAACCACGGCGAAGTGCGGTGCCCGCCGGCGCCCGAGCCCGCGGTGCTGGTCCTGGCCACCGCCTCGCCCGACCAGACCCGGAGGCTGGCCGGGGTGCTGGCCCCGCTGTGCCAACCGGGGGACGTGGTCCTGCTGGCCGGGGACCTGGGGGCGGGCAAGACCGCCTTCGCCCAGGGGTTCGGGGCCGGCCTCGGCGTCACCGGGCCGATCACCAGCCCCACCTTCACCCTGGTGCGCCACTACCCGGTGCCCGGGGAAGGGCCGGTCCGCCTCCTGCTGCACGCCGACGTCTACCGCCTCGAACACCTCGGCGAGATCGTCGACCTCGGGCTTCCCGAGCTGGTCGAGGAGGGTGGCGTGGCCCTGGTGGAGTGGGGCGACGTGGCCGAGCCCGTGCTCGGGGCCGGCGCGCTGTCGGTGGCCCTGGCCATGGTCGACGGCGACGACCAGAGGCGGGTGGTGACGGTGGGGTCGTCGGGTGATGCCTGGGCCTGTCGTTGGGGTGCCCTGGGGCGGGCCCTCCAGCCGTGGCGGGAGGTCGGATGACCCTGCTGGCCATCGAGACGGCCACCGACACCGTCGGGGCCGGCCTCATCCGGTCCGACGGGGGGTCGGCCGAAAGGATCCACGTCGGGGGGCGGGCTCACGCCGAGCTCCTGGTCCCCACCATCGAGGAGGTGTGCGCGGCCTCGGGGTGCACGATCGGCGACGTCGACGCCATCGGTGTCGACGTCGGACCCGGGCTGTTCACCGGGCTCCGGGTGGGGGTGGCCACGGCCAAGGCGCTGGCCCAGGCCCTGGGCATCGGTGTCCTCGGGGCCAGCAGTCTCGACGTCTTGGCCCGGGCCGCCGCCGAACGGATGGAGACCGGTGGCGCCGAGAGGGTGGTGTCGGTGGTCGACGCCCGCCGGGGCGAGGTGTTCGCCGCCGCCTACCGTTTCGACGAGGGCGAGTCGAGTGGCCAGGGCCCGGTCGACCCCGGGTCGGTCCGGGACGACCGTCCCGAGCCGCTGGCCCCCGAGGCGCTGGTGGCGTGGCTGGGCGAGCTGGCCGCCACGGCCGGCCGGGTGCGAGTGGTGGGTGACGGTGCGGCGCGCTACCGCCCGCTCCTGTCCGGGCATCCCCGGGTGGACATGGGCTGGGTCGAGGATCTGTCGGCGCCGCCCCCCCTGGCCCTGGCCCGCCTGGTGGCCCAGCGGCTGGCCGCCGGGGTTGCCCCACTGGCCCCGGTCGATCTGGCCCCCGACTACCGGCGTCCGGCCGACGCCCGCATCAACTGGGAGCAACGGGCACCGCGGGTCCCGAGTCCCGACTCTCCGGGGGCCAACCCGGCATGACGGCCCGGCCCGATCAGGTCCCGGTCCCGGTGGTCATCGCCCCCATGCGGACCCGGGACCTCAAGGGTGTGCTCCGCATCGAACGGGCCGTCTTCCCCCAGCCGTGGTCGCACCGGCTCTTCGTCGAGGAGCTGGCCCAGCGCAAGTCGAGGGCCTACCGCGCCGCCTGGGTGGGGAAGGACATCGTGGGTTTCGCCGGCCAGATGTTCATCGACGAGGAGAGCCACGTGAACAACATCGCCGTCGACCCGGACTGGCAAGGCCGGGGCCTGGGGGCGGTGATCCTGGCCGACCTGGTCCGCACCGGCCTCCAGCGCGGGGCCCGCCATCTGACCCTCGAGGTCCGGGTGGGCAACGACCCGGCCCTGGCCCTGTACGCCCGCTTCGGCCTGGCCCCGGTCGGGGTGCGGCCCAACTACTACCCGGTGACCGGCGACGACGCCCTGGTCATGTGGGCCCGGGACATCGATTCGGCCGACTACGCGGCCCGTCTGGCCACCATCGAGTCGTCCTGGGGGGACGATTTCTCGGTGACGGCCCGTTCCTAGCCGGCCTCCGGCGGCTCCCCGGACCGAAGGCGGGCGCTCCTCACTAGTGTCCCCGGACATGGACGCCACCGGAATCGACCGGGTGCTCGGCATCGAGACCTCGTGCGACGAGACCGCCGCCTCGGTCGTCGACGGCGGTTCGGTCATCGCTTCGTCGGTGGTCAGCAGCCAGATCGATCTGCACGCCCGCTACGGGGGGGTGGTGCCCGAGCTGGCCGGCCGGGCCCATGTCGAGCTGTTGACCCCGGTGCTGGCCGAAGCCCTGTCCCTGGCCGGATCCGACCCGTCCGGGGCGGGCATCGACGCGGTGGCGGTCACCACGGGGCCGGGCCTGATCGGCTCGCTGCTGGTGGGGGTGGCCGAGGCCAAGGCACTGGCCCTGGTCTGGGGTGTCCCCCTGATCGGGGTCAACCATCTCGAAGCCCATCTCTTCGCCTCGTTGCTCGAGCAACCCGACCTGGGCTGGCCGCTGGTGGTGCTGCTGGTGTCGGGCGGGCACACCCTGCTGATCGAGGTGGTCGAGCCCGGTCGCTACCGACTGCTGGGCGGGACCATCGACGACGCCGCCGGCGAAGCCTTCGACAAGGTGGCCCGGTTCCTCGGCCTCGGCTACCCGGGCGGTCCGGCCATCGACGGGATCGCCGACCAGGGCGACCCCTCGTCCTTCGCCTTCCCCCGATCCCTCCCGGGCGACGGCTGCGACTTCTCGTTCAGCGGGCTCAAGACCTCGGTGGTCACCACCGTGCGCAAGCGGCCCGACGCCGGCACCGCCGACGTGGCCGCCTCCTTTCGGGCCGCGGTGGTCGACGTGCTGGTCAGCCGGGCCCGGCGAGCGGCCGCCGAGGTGGGGGCCACCGCGGTGTGCCTGGCCGGGGGGGTGGCGGCCAACGCCCTGCTGCGCCGCCGCATCCAGGAGGCCTGTGCCGAGGACGGCATCGGGGCCTTCGTGCCCAGCCGGGCCCTGTGTACCGACAACGCGGCCATGGTGGCCGCCGCCGGCTGGTGGCGGCTGCGCCACGAGGGGCCGAGCCCCCTGACCCTCGGGGCCGACCCCAACCTGGCCCTGGTGTCCACGGCCTGAGGGCTACGGCCGGCCGCGACCGCCGGCCCGACCGCGGCCCGATCCCTGGCACTCGCCAGACCCGGTTGCCAAGCGCCGCGTTTCTCTGTATCGTTAGCACTCTCAACCCTCGACTGCTAACGTGTGCCACAGGAGGCCCGAACACATGAGTCTGCATCCCCTTGACGACCGCATCGTCGTCCGCCCCGGTGAGTCCGAGGAGACCACCGCCTCCGGCCTGGTCATCCCCGACACGGCCAAAGAGAAGCCCCAGCAGGGCGAAGTCCTGGCCGTCGGCCCCGGGCGCCGCGCCGAGTCCAGCGGCGAACTGATCCCCCTCGACATCGCCGTGGGTGACACCGTCGTCTACTCCAAGTACGGCGGCACCGAAATCGTGGCCGAGGGTGAGGACCTGCTGATCCTGTCCAGCCGTGACGTCTTGGCCAAGGTGACGAAGTAATGCCCAAGATCCTCAAGTTCGACGAAACCGCCCGCCGCAGTCTCGAGGCCGGCGTGAACAAGCTGGCCGACACGGTCAAGGTCACCATCGGCCCCAAGGGCCGCAATGTGGTGATCGAGAAGAAGTTCGGTGCACCCACCATCACCAACGACGGCGTGTCCATCGCCCGTGAGGTGGAGCTCGATGACGTCTTCGAGAACATGGGAGCCCAGCTGGTCAAAGAGGTCGCCACCAAGACCAACGACGTAGCCGGCGACGGCACCACCACGGCCACCGTGCTGGCCCAGGCCCTGATCAAAGAGGGTCTGCGCAACGTGGCCGCCGGGGCCAACCCGCTCGGCTTGCGCAAGGGCATCGACAAGGCGGTGGCCGCCGCCGTCGATTCCATCAAGGAACAGTCCAAGGAGATCGACTCCAAGACCGAGATCGCCCAGGTGGCTTCCATCTCGGCCGCCGACGCCGCCATCGGCGAGGTCCTGGCCGACGCCATCGACCGGGTGGGCAAGGACGGCACCGTCACCGTCGAGGAGTCGAACACCTTCGGCATCGATCTCGAGTTCACCGAGGGCATGCAGTTCGACAAGGGCTACCTGTCGCCGTACTTCGTCACCGACGCCGAGCGCCAGGAGGCCGTTCTCGACGACCCGCTGATCCTCTTCGTCAACCAGAAGATCAGCGCCGTGCACGATATGGTGCCCGTCCTCGAGAAGGTCATGCAGACGGGCAAGCCGCTGCTGATCGTGGCCGAGGACGTCGAGGGCGAGGCCCTGGCCACCCTGGTGGTCAACAAGATCCGCGGCACCTTCACCTCGGTGGCGGTCAAGGCCCCCGGCTTCGGTGAGCGCCGCAAGTCGATGCTCCAGGACATGGCCGTCCTCACCGGCGGCCAGGTGATCTCCGAGGAGATCGGGCTCAAGCTCGACGGCACCACCGTCGACCTGCTGGGCAAGGCTCGCCGGGTCATCGTGACCAAGGACGACACCACCATCGTGGACGGCGGCGGCTCCGATGAGGACGTCAAGGGCCGCATCGCCCAGATCAAGCGCGAGATCGACGACACCGACTCCGACTGGGACCGCGAGAAGCTGCAGGAGCGCCTGGCCAAGTTGGCCGGAGGCGTCGCCGTGGTCAAGGTGGGTGCCGCCACCGAGGTGGAGCTCAAGGAGAAGAAGCACCGCATCGAGGATGCGCTTTCCGCCACCCGGGCCGCGGTCGAAGAGGGCATCGTGGCCGGGGGCGGGACCGCTCTGGTCCGAGCCCGCACCGCCGTCCTCGCCGTGGTCGACTCGCTCACCGGCGACGAAGCCACCGGAGCGTCCCTCGTGGCCAAGGCGTTGGCCGCGCCGCTGCACGCCATCGCCAGCAACGCCGGCCTCGAGGGCTCGGTCTATGTGCGCCAGGTCGAGTCCGAGACCGGCGCCATCGGTCTCGACGTCAACACCGGCCAGCTGGTCGACCTGGTCAAGGCCGGGGTCATCGACCCGGCCAAGGTGACCCGGTCAGCCCTGCAGAACGCCGCGTCCATCGCCGGGCTGCTGCTGACCACCGAGGCCTTGGTGGCCGACAAGCCCGAAAAGGCCGACCCGGCCGCCGCCGCCGCCGCCGCCGCGGCCATGGGTGGGGGCATGGGCGGTATGGGTGGCATGGGCGGGATGATGTAGCTCGGGTCCGGCTCCTCGGTGAGTCGGAGCGCCTCTCGGGCGCGGGATTGGTACGCAACGGTCGGGCCCGCGGGCCCGGCCGTTGCGCGTCCGCCCGACCCGTCGCACCCGATCCCGGCCGCCCCCGGGTGACCGGGACATAACCTGAATCCCTCGTGTCTTCTCCCGACAATCCTGCCGCCCGACCCCGGCGCGCTCTTTCCCGTCCGCCCCACGCCCGTCCCGGCTCCCTCCCCCCTGGGCCGGGCTCCCGGTCGACCAACGGCGGGGGATCTCCCTCGACCGGGTGCGGTCGGCCCTGACCCGGGACCCCCGGGACGGCGCCCCGCCGGGGGAGCCATGGCGGGGCGCGGGCCAGGCCCGGCCCGCCCAACAGGCGGCGGTGCTGGTCGTGCTGTTCGACGAGGGCGGCGAGGCCCGGGTGGTGCTCACCGTCCGCTCCGATCGTCTGCGGTCCCACCAGGGCGAGGTGGCCTTTCCCGGCGGGAGGCTGGACCGGGACGAGGGGGTCGTGGCCGCGGCGTTGCGCGAGGCGCGCGAAGAGGTCGGCCTCGATCCCGGGTCGGTCACCGTGGTGGGTCAGCTCTCGCCCATGCCCACCATCGCCTCGGACACGGTGATGACCCCGGTGGTCGCCACCCTGGTGTCCCGCCCCTCGCTGACCGCCAACCCCGATGAGGTCGATCGGGTCTTCGACGTGGCCCTGGCCGATTTGGTGGCCGACGACGTCTTCCACGAGGAGTTGTGGTCGGTCCCCGGGAGGGCTGGCGCCCCGGGGTTGCCCGACGGCGAGTTTCCGGTGTGGTTCTTCGAGGTCGGGGGCGAGACGGTGTGGGGAGCAACGGCCCGCACTCTGGTCGAGCTCCTCTGTCGGGTCCTCGGGGTGGCCCCACCCCGGTCGCTGGGGCCGGGTTGACGCCCCTTCCCGCCGCGGCCACGCGTCGCGCCGCCGCGCCCGCACCAGGCCGCCCGGCGGCCGTCCCGAGGAACCGTCGCCCGTCCGCCAGGCGGTATCGTGGCAGCAGTCGACGGGTTCGTGTCGGGTGCCGGCGACCGGAGGTGTGGAGCACTGAGATCAGGTCGGAGAGGACGCGCACGTGGCTGAGCTAGAGATCGGCATCTTCAAATCGGGTCGGAAGGCCTACGGACTCGATGACATCGCCATCGTCCCCAGCCGGCGGACCCGCGACCCCGAGGACGTCGACATCAGCTGGGAGATCGACGCCTACCGGTTCGAGTTGCCATTGATGGCCTCGGCCATGGACGGGGTGGTCAGCCCGACCACCGCGGTCGAGATCGGACGTCTCGGTGGCCTGGCCGTCCTCAACCTGGAGGGCCTGTGGACCCGCTACGAGGATCCCACCGCCCTGTTCGACGAGATCCGCGAGCTCCCGGCCGAGAAGGCCACCGCTCGCATGCAGCAGATGTACGCCGAGCCCATTCAGATGGACCTGGTCACCCGGCGGATCAAGGAGATGAAGGCGGCCGGCATCACGACGGCGGCGTCGGTCACCCCGCAGAGGACGACCGAGTTCGCCTCGGCTCTGCTGGCGGCCGAGTTGGACCTGCTGGTCATCCAGGGGACGGTGGTGTCGGCCGAGCACGTGTCGAAGACGGCCGAGCCCCTCAACCTCAAGCGGTTCATCCGCGAGTTCGAGATCCCGGTCATCGTGGGTGGCTGCGCCTCCTACCAGGCCGGCTTGCACCTGATGCGGACGGGAGCGGTCGGGGTTCTGGTCGGCGTGGGCCCGGGCAATGCCTGCACCACCCGCGGCGTGCTGGGCATCGGGGTCCCCCAGGCCACTGCCATCGCCGATGTGGCCGGCGCCCGGATGCGCCACCTCGACGAGACCGGCGTCTACTGCCACGTGATCGCCGACGGCGGCATGGCCAAGGGTGGTGACATCGCCAAGGCGGTCGCCTGCGGAGCCGACGCCGTGATGTTGGGTTCGCCACTCTCCTCGGCGGTGGAGGCGCCGGCCCGCGGCTTCCACTGGGGAATGGCCACCTTCCATCCGACCCTGCCCCGGGGCGCCCGGGTCAAGACCACCACCCGAGGGACGCTCCAGGAGATCCTCCTCGGCCCGGCCCACGAGAACGACGGCCGCATGAACCTGTTCGGCGCGCTGCGTACCGCCATGGCCACCTGCGGCTACCAGACGGTGAAGGAATTCCAGAAAGCCGAAGTGATGGTGGCTCCCGCCCTCCAGACCGAAGGCAAGGACCTGCAGCGCTCCCAGGGTGTCGGCATGGGCCATTGAGCCCGACCTCCGTCGGTCCGGTTGGCACCGGCGACGGTCCCATCCTGGTCGTCGACTTCGGCGCCCAGTACGCCCAACTGATCGCCCGCCGGGTCCGCGAGGCCCACGTCTACTCCGAGATCGTGCCCGCCTCCTCGACCGCGGCCGAGCTGGCCGCCCGGCGGCCGTCGGGCATCATCCTGTCGGGTGGGCCCAAGTCGGTCAACGACACCCCGGCGCCGCTGATCGACCCGGCCATCTACGACACCCAGATCCCCATCCTCGGGATCTGCTACGGCGCCCAGTTGCTGACCGCTCAGCTCGGCGGTGAGGTGTCCCGTACCGGCCGGGGCGAGTACGGCCGCACGCCACTGACCGTCACCGGTCATTCACCGCTGTTCACCGACTGGCCGGCCCAGTGCGAGGTGTGGATGAGCCACGGCGATGCCATCACCGCCGTTCCCGACGGGTTCGCGGCCACGGCCAGTAGTCCCGATGCCCCGGTGGCCGCCCTCCACGACGCCGAGCGGGCCATCTTCGGCGTGCAGTTCCATCCCGAGGTGGTGCACACCGAACGCGGTCGCGACCTGCTCGAGCGATTCCTCTACGGCGTGTGCCACTGCCCTCCGGCCTGGACCCACACCTCGATCATCGAGTCACAGGTGGAGGCGGTCCGCCATCAGGTGGGGGCCTCGCCGGTGCTGTGCGCCCTGTCGGGAGGAGTCGATTCGGCGGTGGCGGCCGCCCTGGTGCACAAGGCCATCGGCGACCAGCTCACCTGTGTCTACGTGGACACCGGCCTCATGCGGGCCGAGGAGAGCGAGCAGGTCGAGGAGACCTTCCGCCGACAATTCCATATCGACCTGGTGCACGTGAAGGCGGCCGACCGGTTCTTCGAAGCGCTGGCCGGGGTGGTCGATCCCGAAGCCAAGCGCAAGATCATCGGGGAGCTGTTCATCCGCATCTTCGAGGAGGTCGCCCGCGACCTGGTCATCGAGGGATACGACCCGGATGGTCCGCCGGCCGCGGCCGGCTCGGACGGGGGAGTCGATCGGGCCCCGGCCGGTTATCTGGTGCAGGGCACCCTCTACCCCGATGTCATCGAGTCCGGGTCCGACAGCGCCGCGACCATCAAGTCCCATCACAACGTGGGCGGGCTCCCCGACGACCTGGCCTTCGATCTGATCGAGCCCCTCCGTCTCCTGTTCAAGGACGAGGTGCGGGCCGTGGGCGAGGAGCTGGGCCTTCCCCCCGACATCGTGTGGCGCCAGCCCTTCCCCGGCCCCGGTCTGGCCGTCCGCATCGTGGGGGAGGTGACCCCCGAGCGGGCCGACATCCTGCGGGCGGCCGACGCCATCGTCGTCGAGGAGATCCGCCGGGCCGGCCTCGACCGCGAGCTGTGGCAGAGCTTCGCCGTGCTTCCGGTGGTGCGCTCGGTGGGGGTGATGGGCGACGGGCGGACCTACGCCTATCCGATCGTCATCCGCGCCGTGACCAGTGATGACGCCATGACCGCTGACTGGGCTCGTCTGCCCTACGACCTGCTGGAGCGCCTCTCGTCCCGCATCATCAACGAGGTCGAAGGCGTGAACCGGGTGGCTCTGGACATCACCTCCAAGCCGCCCGGAACCATCGAGTGGGAATGAGCGCTCCGGGCGGGAGCGCCGATCAGCTCCCCGGTGACGACGGCCCCCCGCCGTTCCGCCCGGTCGGGGCGGACGCTCTCCTCGAGGGCCTGACCCCTCCGCAACGTGAGTCGGTTCTCCACCGGGGCGGCCCGCTGCTCATCGTGGCCGGGGCCGGCTCCGGCAAGACCCGGGTCCTCACCCGGAGGATCGCCCACCTGATCGTCACCGGCGACGCCGCCCCCTGGCAGATCTTGGCCATCACCTTCACCAACAAGGCGGCCGACGAGATGCGCCGACGGGTGATCGAGCTGGTGGGCCGGCGGGGGGCCCGCATGTGGGTGTCGACCTTCCACTCGGCCTGTGTCCGCATCCTGCGCGCCCACGGCGACCGTCTCGGTTACAAGGGCTCCTTCACCATCTACGACGATGCCGACTCCCGCCGGCTCATCGAGATCATCTGCCGCGAGATGGACATCGACACCAAAAAGCTGCCTCCCCGCTCGATCCAGGGTCAGATCAGCCAGGCCAAGTCGGCCCAGCGCGGGCCCGAGGAATTCCGGGCTGCGGCCCTCACCATCTTCGATCGCCGGGTGGCTGACGTGTTCGATCGGTATCAGCAGCGGATGGTGGCGGCCAACGCCATGGACTTCGACGACCTCCTGCTCAACGTGGTCCTCCTTTTTCGGAACCATCCCGATGTCCTCGAGCACTACCAGAAGCGCTTCACCCACATCCTCATCGACGAGTACCAGGACACCAACTCGGTGCAGAACGCGCTGGCCGTCATGCTCGCCTCCGACCACCGCAACATCGTGGTGGTCGGGGACAGCGACCAGTCGGTGTACCGCTTTCGGGGCGCCGACATCAGCAACATCCTCGACTTCGAGCGGGCGTTCCCCGACGCCACCGCCATCACCCTCGACCAGAACTTCCGTTCCACCCAGACCATCCTCGACGCCGCCAACGCGGTCATCGTCAACAACGTCTCGCGCAAGCCGAAAACCCTGTGGACCGACGCCGGTCAGGGGGAGAGGATCGTCCGTTACCGGGCCGAGGACGAGTACGACGAGGCCGCCTGGGTGGCCCATGAGGTGACCCGCCTCCACCGCGAACAGGACCTGCGGTGGGGGGACGTGGCCGTCTTCTACCGGACCAACGCCCAGAGCCGCGCCCTCGAGGAGGCCATGGTCCGGGCCGAGGTCCCCTACAAGGTGGTGGGGGGGACCAAGTTCTACGACCGGCGTGAGGTCAAAGACGTCATGGCCTACCTTCGGGTCCTGGTCAACCCCGATGACGAGGTGAGCTGGCGACGCATCGTCAACGTTCCCAAGCGCGGTGTGGGGGAGACCTCGGTGGCCCGGTTGGCCGGCTGGGCCGGGCAGCGAGGGGAGTCTTTCGGCGAGGCGGTGCGCCAGGCCGACCAGGTGGGAGTGTCGGGCAAGGCAGGCGCCGCCCTGGTCGAACTGTCGATCCTGCTCGACGAGCTGCGGGGCCGGATGGTCCTCCCCGCCCTGGTGGACGAGAACGGTGACGCCATCCCTCCCGAGGGGGAGCCGGACACCAGGCGGGAGCTGGACGGCGAGCCCGCTGCCGGTCACGGGGAGGAGTCGGCTGCCACCCTGGGCCCGGGCGGCCTGGTGTCCGCGGTGGTCGAGCGGACCGGCTACCGCAGCGAGCTGCTGGCCGAAGGCACCATCGAGGCCCTGGGCCGGGTCGAGAACGTCGACGAGCTGGCCGGGGTGGCCGACGAGTACCCCACCCTGCCCGAGTTCCTCGAGGCCGCCTCCTTGGTGGCCGACTCCGACGAGCTCGAGGGGGACGGGACCAAGGTCTCCCTGATGACCATGCACATCGCCAAGGGCCTCGAGTTCCCGGCGGTGTTTCTGGTTGGCATGGAGGACGGGATCTTCCCCCACCTCAACTCCCTCGGGGATCCGGTCGAGCTCGAGGAGGAACGGCGGTTGTGCTACGTGGGCATCACCCGGGCGGAGCGGTACCTGTACGTTTCGCACGCTTGGAGCCGGATGTTGTACGGGCGGACGGGCAGCAACATCCCGAGCCGATTTCTCAACGAGATCCCCACCGAGCTGCTTCGAGATGTGGGCGGTGGCTCCGGACGGCCGGGGTCAGACGATGACGACGGCACGCCGGGCCGGAGCGTGTTCGGTCGCGGCGATGTGGGCTTCGATCCCGCCGGACGCCGACGCCGGACACCGGCGACCACCGGTGCCGAGTTGCTGGGGTTGGTCGCCGGCGATCGGGTTGTGCACGGCAAGTGGGGCGAGGGCACGGTCATCGAGGCCTCGGGGTCCGGGGAGGAGGCCGAAGCGGTGGTGCAATTCGAGACGGTGGGAAGGAAGAAGCTTCTTCTGTCCATGGCCCCGCTCAAGCGGGCCTGACCCCGGCGGGCGGGCCAAACCGACTCTCTTCCGATGAAAGCGGGGTGTACCGCTCACGAAAGCAAGTGCTCTATCGGTCCGAGGTCAGAATGTGTCCCACTCCCGCTGCCCATCTGCTTGGGGATGCCTTAGACCGCCCTGGCAAGTGTTGCCCGCCTGACTGCTCAGGTGGCCGGCGTCGATAACCGACTCGCTCCCGGCGTTCGGGGACACGGTCTCCAACCTGCGTGCCCGGATACGCTCTTGATGAGTTACCGGAGCGGAGGCTGCGACGTGCCCAGCGGTGATTTCGACTACCTGATTGAGGACGAGCCTGATCCGGAACACGTTCGTCATTTGATCTCTGGCCTCGTGGCCTTTAACGACGACCGAGCCGAGTTAGAGAATCGCAGACCGCTCGGAGTCTTTGTACGCCATGCTGGAGAGATCCTTGGGGGCGTCGACGGATACACCCATTGGCGATGGCTGTACGTAAGTCACCTCTGGATTCATGATGACGTGCGAGGTGAGGGGGTTGGAAGCCATCTCATGACCACCATTGAGACTCAGGCTTGCCTCCGAGGGTGCCGGGGAGCATGGCTGGACACGTTCAGCTTTCAGGCCCCTGGGTTCTACGAGTCCATCGGTTACCAGCGGTTGGGCGACTTGCCTGACTTTCCGCCCGGTAGCCGTCGCCACTTCCTCTGGAAGCCCTTGGAAAGCTCGACGTTCGACTGACAAGACCTTGACAGCTTCATGCATGCTGGTGGGCCGCAGTTCGATAGACGCCGTTGATCCGGCGAACTGGGTCACGTACGAAAGCCGAGGCACGATCGGGTCATTGGGCCGTACATCGGGTGTGCGATACCGGGCACGGCCGCAGTGCCGACTAGCACGTAGAACTGCCCGGCGAACAGGACCACACCACCGACTTCGGCGGCCAACACCTCCGCATCGAAGTGGCGGCGGAAGACTCTGTAGCCACCTCCCCCCGGCAGGGTCCGCTCCTGCCACTCCTCGGCGCTCACTCCTAGGGGGCGACCGGCGTCGAGGATCACGACCTCGGACGCAACCCGGTGCGCTTCGGCAAGAAAGGGTTCACGCTCACTAGGAAGAAGCAAGCCATAGAGGTGGGCGGAGAAGAAGCGGTCGAAGGCATGGGTTGGCACGGGTAGGGCAGTGGCATCTGCCTGGATCACTGGGACTTCGGGAGCAACGGTGCGCAGAACGTCCAGCGCCCTTCGACTTTGGTCGATGGCGATGCCCCTCCCCGCAAGGTATCCGGTGAAAGTGCCTGGCCCGGCACCCACTTCGACGAAGCGGACTGCGGACAGTTCACGAAGCAGGCGTTCAAGCTGCGCAGCTTCAGCAGCGATGTCTTCGATTTCGACGGTGACGCCCAGACCGGTCCAGTAGGCGTGGGCGTTGGCCAAGCCAGGCAAGCGCCCGGTCACTCGCCGGTCGTAGTACTCCCAGAGTGATCGACGATGCCGTTCTCGTTCGTTGGGCGATTCCCCGATCACCGGCCGAAGCGAATCATCGGGGATTGGCACGTAATCATATTTGCAGCTGCCCGAATCGACGAGTCCGCACCTGCCTCCAAAAGCCGTTTCACGGGTGATCCACGGGCCCTGGACTGAGGTTCGTGGAACCATACTCAGGGCTCCCCGTCGATGTCCGTAATGAGCCGGTCGAAGAGTCCGAGCCGGTGTTCGGCGGCAGGTTCGCACCGGATTGCGGCCGAGTTGCCGATTGCTCCGAGAGATTGTCTCTCGTGAGTAAGACGGTGATCGTGGACTGTGATCGGAGATTCTGGGCATTGAGTTCGGTGTTGGCCCATCTTCGAAGCGGCGATCTGACAACCGTTGAAGCAGCCAAGGGGACAGACTCAGCCTGCGTCGGTAACCGGGTTCGTGTCCCCTTGGCTACAGGGAAGGGAAAGGAGCTCAGAGCCTCGTTGGAGGATGAGCCCCTTTCCTGCAGTGTTGGATCAGGAAGCCGTCGTGGGCTTCAAAGCATGGATGTTGCCCGCGGAATCGATGCAGACCTCCGCCTTGAACACACCCGGAATCGGCGAGTCACCCGTGCCGCTCTGTGCAGTGATAGTGCCCTTTGCGGACTCCTCCGAGGAACCCGAGCCGTACTTTTTGACACAGGTCTTGGTCAGCGTCTTTGAGGACTTGAGCGTCGGCGCACTAAATGTCGTCGTGTTGCTATTCACCCAGGTAATAGTTCCACCGCTTGCCAGCGACGAGGTGGCAACCGGCTGGGAACTTCCACCCGTGCTGCCTCCGGTACAGCCGCTCAAGGTGATGGTGCCGCTGACAGTCCCGGTAATGGTCGTGCACGTCGTCTTCACAGTGTGTGCTCCGGCGACGCCACCGAACGCCAGCGTTGCCGCAGCCGAAAACGGAATCGTCAAGGCCGCAACTATGAGTAGTACTCGTCTCATATGTCATCCCTCCTAGGTAGGTTCTTGTTTCCTTCAAAACACCAACGGAAACCTTCCGCTGGTTCCCCCTTGCCGAAGCAATCGATCCCACTGCGGCGTATACCCCCTTGGGCGACCACCAAACCAACGTTGGAGGGTGTCCCAGGCCTGGCTTAGTAAATAACGCTCAAACTCCGACCAGAGGGCGGGTCCGCCTGCCCCAGTCGTGCCGATCGTGGGCAGTCACTAACCGCGAGCAGTTCCCGCGTCCAATGCATTCGCACCGGATTGCGGCCGAGTTGCCGATTGCTCGGAGAGATTGTCTCTCGTGAGTAAGACGACAATCGCGGACTGTGATCGGGGATTCTGGGCATTGAGTGATGCGTTTGGGGTGTCGCTAGCTCACTTGGTCGAGGAGGTAGAGCGCCAGTGGGACCTGCTCGACGCGTGGTTCCTGGCCTGGTTGTCTTCCTCCGGTGAGTCGGCGCTCCGGCACCGAGGCGGGACCGTCTCGGTAAGAACGCGAGGATGCCCGCCCCGGGAGGGGCGGGCATCCTCCACACGTCCACAAGCTTGGCTCCGCGAGCCCCGATCCCTAAGGCCCAGGGCCACAGTGATCGACTTGTGTACGAGAGATGTCCTACAGCTCCATCTTCGTTCCCTTGAGCAGCGTAATGGCTCCCTTGCTCGAGACGCACGCATCAGCGCTGACCGCGTCGCCAACCGCTGGGATACCTGTCCCGGTTGTGGAAGCAGACGAGACCGTCGCGGTGAACGAGTACTCAGTACCCTTCTTCCCGCATGCATTCGGCGTCACGGTGTTGGCGGAACCATCGTCAATGCCCGTGGTGGCCTTGCTGCTCTTCCAGGTGAGGGTGCCGCTCGAGGCGAGATCTGTGGCCACGCCAGTCGCAGACTTGTAGCC
Organism: uncultured Acidimicrobiaceae bacterium; assembly: GCA_963704615.1. Lineage (GTDB taxonomy): Bacteria > Actinomycetota > Acidimicrobiia > Acidimicrobiales > RAAP-2 > Bog-756. The sequence goes on from OY969923.1 coordinate 770,334, forward strand.
CTTTCCTCCAGACGGAGTGCACTTGCTGATGGTGACGTTTCCAGTGATCGTCCCCTTGAGGCCCGTGCACTGGATCGACGACGACGCTCCAGCAGTGCCGGCAAGGCTCACTGTAGCCACGCCAACGGGAATGGACATGGCCAGCGCGATAGCGGCCACTGTTGCGATGCGACGCATTTGAACCCCCTTAATTCATCACCAACGGAGCTTTTCCGTCGGACCCCCGTACCGAAGAACCGAGCCGAGGTAAACGACGTATACCCCAGGTCGCCGACGTTCAAACCAACGTTTGGAACGTCACCCGCAAGTTACCGATGAGTCAGCCGTGGCACCGTGCCGGCATGAACTGCGCAATGTCAAGTGGCAAAAGCAACCGGCGCAGTGAGGGAGCCATCCTGTCGGTCTCGGTTGCCTTAGGCATGGCTCTCCCGGTCGCCGGGGGTCTGGTCCGGGCTCGGCATCGCCCGGACCCCTCAGGCGAAATCCCTATGCATTGAACCAGCCCGATGCATTGAACCAGCCCGATGTCGAAAGGCCCAAGGGCTGAAAGTTCCAATCAGTGATCAGGCCACCGAAGCTGGCGGGTGGCTTACCGGGGTGGCCAGTCGTGCCGATGGGCCAGGTCGATAACCGCCCCGCTCCGGCGGTACGGGATAGCCCTGGGTCTTGTCGCTTTCGTGGTGTCGCTTGGCGAATGGACTGTCCGCTTTCCAACGACGACTGTTTCTCAGTCTGCTTCTGAGACACTGGTTTGGTGCCAAGTGACAACGCCTTATCGCGATCCGTCCGAAACGTCCGCCGGGGCCTTCGGTCGGAACACGTGGAAGATGTAGACGCCTTCGATCGTGTGTCGCTTCCCAAACGGGATTGCGACGTTCTTCGTGACCTACTTTCGGCCGAGAGCGTGCGGGTGGTGATCGAGATAGGTCTCGCGTTCGGCAGTTCTGCCCTGGCCATCGGCGAGGCTCTCGCATCCCAGCAACTCGAGGGAAGGAAGCATGTGATCATTGATCCCTACCAGAGCCAGTTCGGAAATGCTGGGTTGAAGGCCCTGGCCGCGGCTGGTCTTGACACTCTGTCTGTGGTGTTGCCGGACCGATCTCAGCTCGCCCTCCCGCGCCTCGTGGAACAGCGATTTGTCGCCGATGCCGCGTTCGTGGACGGAAGCCACATGTTTCACAACGTTTTCGTAGACCTCTACTTCCTCCGCGAACTCGTGAGGCCTGGCGGGTTGATTGCGCTCGATGACTGCCAGTGGCCCTCGGTAGCGACAGCAGTCCGTTATTTTGAGGTCAACACCGGATGGCGCTCACAGCCGGTAACTGCATCCTCCCGGCTTCGTGCCTTTCGCCTGCCTGACCCGCCGAGAGAAGCGGCTTTCGAGAACTTCGAGCCGTTCCACTTGTGACGACCTCACACGAAGTACGGCACAGGTCAACGATCGCCTCTTACCCCGCAGCGAGGGCAGGGGCAGTCCTGAGCGCGTCGGTTTGGGCATCTTCCGTGCGTCGGGCTGGAATTGCTGATTCCAAGCACGGAACGATGGTGCGGAGCATAATGTTCCGTGATCGCGGGTCCAGCGTGTCACAACACGGAAGAGGGTCCGATGCCAGAAGCACATGAGGTTGAAAAGCAGCAGCGTGAGACCTGGGACCGCTTCTCGGCGGGGTGGATCAAGTGGGATCCCCAAGTGGTCGAGATGCTCGCTCCCGTCGGACGAGAGATGATCCGCCTGCTCGGCCTGACTGACGATAATGAGCATCTAGACATCGCTTCGGGAACTGGCGAACCGGGCCTTTCCATCGCGGCTCAGATGCCGAGGAGCCGAGTGGTGCTCACAGACCTTTCGGAAGCCATGTTGGCAGGGGCCAGCTCGAAGGCCGAAAAGCGGGCTCTCGGCAATGTCGAAGTGCGAGTCTGTGGCGTGAATGACCTCCCGTTCAAAGACGCGTCCTTCGATAGCGTGAGCTGTCGCTTTGGGTTCATGTTTTTCCCCGACATTCGGGAAGCAGTCTCCGGGCTTGTCCGCGTTTTACGTCCTGGTGGTCGCATCACAGCGGCGGTGTGGGCCGAACCTGCTGGCAATGCGTGGGCCACCACGCCGATGGGGGCTATCAGTGCCGAGGTGGAATTGCCGCCGCCAGATCCAGATGCTCCCGGGCTGTTTCGGTGCGCCGCTCCAGATTCGGTCGCCTCGATCTTCCGCGAAACCGGATTGCACGACGTGGCCGAATCGGATGTGCGAGGGTCCCTCGAATTGGAGAGTGGCGATGAGTATTGGACGCTTCTCACTGAAGTAACTGCACCGGTCGTTGCCGTTCTCGCCGGAGTCGATACAGATACAAGAGAACGAATTCGGGCCGCCACGCTCGACAAAGCGCAAGCTTTTGAGGTTGGCGGACGGTTGAGTCTTCCCTATCAGGCTCGGTGCATCGTGGGCGTCAAGTAAAAGTCGAGACCGGGGACCGCAGCTCGATGTTCTCGCCGGGCGATGTCTCGCCATCAAGGTTCACAGGTCTCTCAGAGCGACCTGCCACCGAAGTCCGTTTATGGGCAGTAGCTAATTGCGAGCGCAAGCGACGAGAATCATCAGACCCCGCTCAGATCCGAAGAGCGGCCCTGCTCAAGCGGGCCTGACCCCGACGGGTCAGGGCCTGGCGGGGTCAGCCGGGCAGTCGCCGCCAAACGGCGCGGGGGAGGTGGCGCATGCCGGCCATGACCCAGCCGAGGATGGGGGGCACGTAGACCACGGCGGCGCCGGACTCGATCCCCCGGACCACAGCCACGGCCACGGCCTCGGGGGTGGTGGCCAACGGCGCCGGGGTCATGCCCTCGGTCATCCGACCGACCACGAAGCCGGGCCGCACCACGGTCACCTCCACGCCCGAGCCGGCCAGTGCGTCGGCCAGGCCCTGGCAGAAGGCATCGAGCCCGGCCTTGGCCGAGCCGTAGATGAAGTTGGCCCGGCGGGCCCGCACCCCGGCCACCGACGACAGCACGATGATCCGTCCGTGACCCTGATGGCGCATCCGCTCGGACACGGCCAAAAGGGCTGCGGCCAGGCCGGTGTAGTTGGTGGCCATGACGGCCGCGGCCGAGAGCGGGTCGCGCTCGTCGGCGGTCTGGTCCCCGAGGACGCCGGTGGCCGCCACCACCAGGTCGATGTCGCCGAATCGATCGAAGACCCGGTCGGCGAAGTCCCGGTGGCCGGCGGTGTCGGTGGCGTCGAAGGGTACGGCTGTGACCACCTCGGCACCGGCCGCGGTGGCCTCGTCCACCGCCTGGGTCAACCGGGGACCCTCCCGGCCGGCCAGCACCACCGTCGTGCATCGGGCCGGCACCAGCTCGGCCACGATGGCCCGGCCGATCTCGGAGGAGCCGCCGAGCACGAGCACGGACTGGGGCCGACCCACGGCGTCGATCATGGACGCTTCCCTCCTGTCGACGGTGACCGGCCTGACGACGCCGACCGGGACAAAGACCCGGCCCGGGCGGGGCGCTCGGCCCGGGTGCGGCTGGTGGTGGCCGCTCGGGTGCGGGGGCCACGGCCCCGAGGAGCGGGTGGGGGAGGACGGTCGGCGCACAGCCCGAGGCGCCGACCGAGGTCGGAGCGGAGCACCCCCGCGGGATCCACCCGATCGCGCACCGCCTGCCACTCGTCGGTGCGCGGGTACATGGCCCGGAAGGAGGCCGGGGAGACACGGGAGTCCTTGGCCAGGTAGACCCGGCCGCCGGCCGCGATGACCTCGTCGTCGAGGGCGTCGAGCAGCCGGTCCAGCTCGTGGTGGCCGACCGGGAGGTCGAGGGCGAGCGTCCAGCCCGGGAGGGGGAACGACAGGGGGCCGGGATCGCCGGGGCCGAAGCGCTTGAGCACGGCCAGGAACGACGCCAGTCGCACCGCGGTGATGCGTTCGATGATCCGGCGCACCGCCTCCCCGTGGGCATCGGGCACCACGAATTGATACTGGAGGAACCCCCGGCGTCCGTAGAGGCGGTTCCAGGCGCCGACCCCGTCGAGGGGATGGAAGAAGCCACCCAGGGCGTGGAGCTTTCCCCTCTGGTGGGTGGGCGCCTTGCGGAACCAGAACTCGTTGAACGCCCCCACGGTGAGGGGGTTCAACAGCCCCACCGGCGGGGTGACCGGGACCCGGGCCCGCACCTTGGGTTGGAAGGACCGGGCCCGTTCGGGTGGCTGCCGCAGTCGACCGGGCAGGTCCTCCAGTCGGGCGTGATCGCCGCGGGTGAGCACCGAGCGGCCCAGCCTCTTCCCGGTGGACTGGCAGTCGATCCACGCCACCGAGTAGCGGTAGGCCGCGTCACCGGTGAGCATCAGGTCCATCGCCTCGTCCAGGTCGGACGCCCGCTCGGTGTCGACCACCATGTAGCTGGTCTCCACCGGGATCATCTGCAGGCTGGCCTGGGTGATTACCCCGGTGAGGCCCATCCCCCCGGCGGTGGCCCAGAACAGGTCCGGGTCCGATCCGGGCGACACCACCACCGTCCCGGTGGGCGTGACCAGGGTCAGCTCGGTCACGTGGCTACAGAAACTGCCGTCGACGTGGTGGTTCTTGCCGTGGATGTCGGCGGCGATGGCCCCCCCGACGGTGACCATCCGGGTCCCGGGGGTGACCGGGACGAACCAGCCCAGGGGGACCAGGCGCTCCATCAGCACCTGCAGGCTCATGCCCGCCCCCACCGTCACCAGGCCCGAGTCCAGGTCCAGGCGATGGATGGCGTCCATCCAGGTGGCGTCGAGCACCACACCCCCGGCGTTCTGGGCTGCGTCCCCGTAGCTGCGCCCGAGCCCGCGGGCGATGATGCCCCGTCCCCCGGAGGCCACCGCGTCGCCGGCATTGCTCAGGGCCAGCTCGACGGCTCGGGGATGGACGGCGGGGACCACCTCGGCGGCGCTGGGCGCGGTGCGGCCCCATCCGCTGAGGAGGGTCCGCCGGTGCGACAATCGGGTCACCGGGCGTAGACCCCCACGGCGAACAGGGCGATCCAGCACGCGCCGTAGATCTGCAGCCGGTGGTCCCGCAGGACCAGCTCCTCTGGATCGGCTCCGGCGCCGTCGTCGAGGATGCGCATCACGTGCAGAACGGCGATGGTGAAGGGCACGATGGTCACTTGGAACCAGACCGGGTCGCGGCCCGGGTGGACCTGGGCGGCCCTTTCGAAGGCCCACAGGCAGTAGGCGGTCACCGTCACCGCGGCGGCGAAGGTCCGCACCGACCGCAGGAAGCTCGGGCTGTAGGAGGCCAACGTCTGGCGGATGGCGGTGTGGTCGGCCTGACGGTCGGCCAGTAGCTGCTTCTCGCCGGACCTCTTGCCGGTCACGATGAGCAGCGACCCGAAGGAGGCCACGATGAGGAACCAGTTGGACAGGGCCACGCCGGTGGCCACGCCACCGGCGATGGCACGCAACACGAACCCGGCGCTCACCGCGGCCAGGTCGAGGACGGGCTCGTTCTTGAGGCCCAAGGAGTAGGCCACGTTGACCAGGGCGTAGATGGCCATGACCAGAGCGAGGTGCCAGCCGGCCAGGGCGGCGGCCAGGCCGGTGGCGGCGACCAGCAGCACGGCGCCGACGGTGAGGGCCATCGGGACCGGGACCAGCCCGGAGGCGACCGGCCGGGTGCGCTTGGAAGGATGGTTCCGGTCGGAGGGCGCGTCGATGGCGTCGTTGATGTAATAGGTACCCGACGCGGCCAGACAGAAGATCCCGAAGGCGGCGGCGGCGTGCCCGATGATGCTCCCGTGAAAGAGCACGCCGGCCGCGGCGGGAGCCACGAAGACCAACAGGTTCTTGACCCATTGGCGCGGTCGGGACAAGCGGACCAGGCCGACCAGGAGGGAGGAGGGAGGCCGGTCAGCCGGGCGGTCGGCGTGTTCGTCGGGTCTGTCCACAGCTTCAGCCGGGGTGGTCACGGTGTTCTCGGGCGAATCGGGTCGTGCTGTGGGCGCCGCGGCGAAGTTACCATGCGCCCCCAGGGTAGGTCCGGAACGCTCCCGGATCGGACCTCTCCCCCTCTACCCGGTCGCAGCCGACCCGCTCGTGTGGGCCTCATGGTTGGGCAGCGCTTAGTATCGGCCTCCGTGAAGCGCCCCTATCGAGTGGTCGTGGCTAAACCCGGGCTGGACGGGCACGACCGCGGGGCCAAGGTGATCGCCCGTGCCTTGCGGGATGCGGGATTCGAGGTCATCTACACCGGGCTCCACCAGACGGCCGACCAGGTGGTGCAGGCCGTGGTCCAAGAGGATGCCGACGCGGTGGGGCTCTCGCTGCTCTCGGGTGCCCACCTGACCCTGGTTCCCCGGGTGATCGATGGGCTCAAGGACAAGGGTCGCGGCGACGTCCTGGTGCTGGTCGGGGGGATCATCCCCGCGGCCGACATCCCGGTCCTGAAGGACATGGGGGTCGCCGAGGTCTTCACCCCCGGCGCCCCGCTACTGGACGTCGTGGCCCGGGTGGGCGAGGCCCTCGACGAACGGGAGAGCGGCGGGGTGGGCGCCTGAACCCGAGAGCCGGGGCCCCGGCCTTGGCGCCGTCCGCCGGCGCCTGATGACTGCCGGCCCGGTGCCGAACACCCACGGTGACGGACACCGTCGCCCGCAGTTGCAGACTTGAGAGCAAAGTCACACGAAATACACGACTCACGCGACAGTCACGACAGAGAGGACGAGGATCCGGTGGATCTTTATGAGTACCAGGGCAAGCAGTACTTCGCCCGGTTCGGCCTGCCCATCTCCAAGGGAGGGGTGGCCGACACCGTGGAGGAGGCCGTCGCGGTGGCGGCGTCGGCCGGCTACCCGGTGACGGTCAAGGCACAGGTCAAGGTGGGCGGCCGGGGCAAGGCCGGCGGGGTCAAGCTGGCCGACGACGAGACCGAGCTCCGCCGGCACGCGGCCAACATCCTCGGCCTCGACATCAAGGGGCACGTGGTCAAGCGACTGTGGATCGAGCACTCCTCGGACATCGACCGCGAGTATTACGCCAGCTTCACCCTCGATCGGAGTGCCAAAAAGCACCTGGGCATGCTGTCCGCCGAGGGCGGGGTGGAGATCGAGGAGGTGGCGGTGACCAATCCCGACGCCATCGCCCTCCTCTACGTCGACCCGGTCGACGGCCTGAGCTACGAGGAGGCCCGCGCCTGGGTGGATCGAGCCGGCCTTGACGAGCCGGCCCGGGACCAGGCGGCGACGATCCTGGTCAAGCTGTACACCTGCTACACCGAAGGGGACTGCGACCTGGCCGAGATCAACCCCCTCATCTACACGCCCGACGCCCGGGTGCACTGCCTCGACGCCAAGGTCACCCTGGACGACAACGCCGCCTTCCGCCATCCCGAGTGGGAGGAGTTCGCCGGAAGCGACGTGGAGGACGAGCGCGAGGCCCGGGCCAAGGCCCGTGGGCTCAACTACATCGGGTTGGACGGCTCGGTGGGGATCATCGCCAACGGAGCCGGCCTGGCCATGAGCACGCTCGACGTGGTCAACCAGTGCGGTGGCTCGGCGGCCAACTTCTTGGACATCGGGGGCGGCGCCAACGCCGACGTGATGGCCGCCGCTCTCGAGGTCATCAACTCGGATCCGGCGGTGCGCTCCATCCTGGTCAACATCTTCGGTGGCATCACCCGGGTCGACGAGGTGGCCCGGGGTGTGCTCGAAGCGCTGGATCGGGTGGACATCAACTCGCCCATCGTGCTGCGGCTGGACGGCACCAACGCCCCGGCCGGCCGTGAGATCCTTGCCTCGCACCTGTCCGACCGCCTGGTGGCCGAGCCCACCATGCTCGACGCCGCACGCCGTGCGGTCGCACTTGCCGGAGGACCCTCATGAGCATCTTCGTGGACGAGACCACCACCGTCGTGATCCAGGGCATCAGCCCCACCAGCCAGGGGCTGTACCACGGGCTGCGCAACCGGGCCTACGGCACCCGGGTGGTGGCCGGCACCAACCCCAAGCGGGGCGGCGAGGACATCGAGGGGATCCCGCTGTTCGCCACCGTGGCCGAGGCGGTCGAGGCCACCGGGGCCAACGCCTCGTTCATCTCGGTGCCCCCGAAGTTCGCGGCCGAGGCCATCATCGAGGCCGCCGCCGCCGGTGTGCCCTTCGTGGTGTGCATCACCGAAGGGATACCGGCCCAGGACGAGGCCCTGGCCTACAACCGCCTGGTCGACGACTACCCCGGCACCCGGTTGCTCGGGCCCAACTGTCCCGGCGTCATCTCGCCCGGCAAGTGCAACATCGGGATCACCTCGGGGGACATCGCCATGCCCGGAGGCCCGGTGGGGATCGTGAGCCGCTCGGGAACCCTCACCTACCAGGCCCTCCACGAGCTCTCCCAGCAGGGTGTGGGCCAGACCACTTGTGTCGGCATCGGCGGGGACCCGGTGCCCGGTACCAGCTTCATCGATTGCCTGGCCGCCTTCGAGGACGATCCGGACACCCGCGCCATCATGATGATCGGGGAGATCGGCGGCTCGGCCGAGGAGGAGGCGGCCGAGTTCATCGCCTCATCGGTCACCAAACCGGTCGTCTCCTACGTGGCCGGGGTGACCGCGCCCCCCGGCCGCAAGATGGGCCACGCCGGCGCCATCATCTCCGGCTCCAAGGGAACCGCCCAGGCCAAAATGGACGCCCTCGCCGCGGCCGGGGTGATCGTGGCGCTCAACCCGACCGAGGCCGGCGAGGCCATGGTCGACGTGGTCCGGAACCTCGACTGACAGCGGCAATCCCCTCAGCCGACGCCCATCGGGACCGGCCCATCGGGGCGGTCATCTTCGACCTCGACGGACTGCTGATCGACACCGAACCTCTGTGGCGACAGGCGGAGATCGAGGTGTTCGGTGGCCTCGGGCTCGATCTGACCGAAGCCGACGTGCGTCAGACCATGGGACTGCGCATCGACGACGCCGTCCGACACTGGTGGGACCGCCGGCCCTGGGAGGGCCCGTCACCCGCCGAGGTCGAGCGGGCGGTCACCGCCCGGGTGGCCGAGCTCATCCGCCAGTCGGGGGCACCGATGCCCGGCGCCCTCGACGCGCTGTCCCTGTGTCGACGGCTGGCGCTGCCGGTGGGAGTGTGCTCCGGTTCCTACGCGGTGGTGGTCGAGGCCGCCCTGTCCCGCCTCGGGGTCGGATCTTTGGTCGCCGTCTGGCACTCGGCCGAGTGGGAGACCCTGGGCAAGCCCCATCCGGGGGCCTACCTGTCCACCGCGGCGAAGCTGGGCGTCGACCCGGTGGCGTGCCTGGCCGTCGAGGACTCGTTCAACGGGGCCATCTCGGCCAAGGCGGCCCGCATGCGGGTGGTGGCCGTTCCCGAACCCGAGTCGCTCGACTCGCCGCGGTGGGGCTTCTGCGATGCGGTCCTCCGGTCCCTGACCGAGTTCGACGAGGCGCTCCTCCGCTCGCTGGTGGACACCGAGAGCTTCCGGACCGGCTAGGCCGCGCCCCGGCCGACCCCGACCGGGCCTTTCACGCCGTCCGAGCCACTCTCGTGCCTGGCTCGGCAGCAAACTTCGGCAAACTTTCGCTTCGGATAAGCGTCCGTGGTGCCGATAACCAAAACACGAGGGGCATTCCCTGGGCAGGGGGGACCGAGCGACGGGGGCCCGAGACCGGAGGCAGGCCGGACCGGGCTCCGTCGCCACGGTCCCTTTGCTCGGGACGCTACCACCGGACGATTCGATCGTTCCGGGAGCGGAACGCGTCCGTGGACATCCTCGGGAAATCGGCACCGAGCGCCGCTGGTAGCGTGCGCTGAGTGGTCACCGGCGCGTCACCCACACCCGATCAGCCCGACGCGCGTCTGGCCGTTCTGGCCTCCGGCAGTGGCACCATCCTCGAGGCCATCGTGGGGTCCGGTCTCCCGGTGCGCCTGGTGGTCGCCGACCGGCCGTGCCGGGCTCTCGAGATCGCCGACACCGCCGCCATCCCCACCGTCCTGGTCGATCGCACCGCTCATGGCGGCTTCGGGCCGTCCTTCGACCGTGAGGGTTACACCGCTGCGGTCACCGACGAGCTGGTCGCCCACAGGATCGACGTGGTGGTGATGGCCGGCTTCGGCACCGTCCTCGGCCAGGACATCCACGACGCCTTTCCGGGGCGGATTCTCAACACCCATCCCGCCCTGCTGCCCGCCTTTCCCGGGTGGCACGCGGTGGCCGACGCCCTGGCCGCCGGGGTCACCGAGACGGGGACCACCGTGCACGTGGCCACCCTGGCCATGGACGCCGGCCCGGTGCTGGCCCAGGCCCGGGTGCCGGTGCTGCCCGATGACACCGAGGCCACGTTGCACGAACGGATCAAATCGGTCGAGCGCACCCTCTACCCGGACACCATCCGCCGTTTCGTCGAAGGGCTGGCGGCGACGGTCGGGGATGGGCCAGGATCACCGTCGGAGGTTGCGCCATGAGGGCACTGCTGTCTGTGTACGACAAGACCGGTCTGGTCGATCTGGCCCGGGGGCTCACCGACCTGGGCTGGGAGCTGATCTCGAGCGGCGGCACCTCGGCGGCCCTGGCCGAGGCCGGCGTCGGCCACGTGGAGGTGGCTGACCTCACCGGCGCCCCCGAGATGCTCGGCGGACGGGTGAAGACCTTGCACCCCACCGTCCACGGCGGCATCCTCGCCGACCGGAGCAAGCCCGAGCACCTCGACGCTCTCGACCGGCTGGGCATCGGTCTCATCGACCTGGTGGTGTGCAACCTCTACCCGTTCCCGTCGGACCCGTCGGTCGAGCTGATCGACGTCGGCGGCCCGACCATGGTGCGGGCCGCGGCCAAAAACCATGACCACGTCGGCGTGGTCGTCTCACCGGACGATTACCCGGGCGTGTTGAACGAACTGCGCGAGCACGGCTCGTTGTCCGAGGCCACCCGGCGCCGCCTGGCCCGGGAGGCCTTCGCCCACACCGCGGGCTACGACGCCGCCATCGTCGAGTGGCTCGACGAGCGCGAGTCCCCGCCGTCCGACGCAGAGGTCGCCGACGTGCTCGGCGAGGCCGCGCTCCTGCCCCCGGTCATCAACCTCACCCTCGAGCGGGCCGGGTCGATGCGCTACGGCGAGAACCCCCATCAAAGCGGGGCCCGCTACCGGATCGCCGGCGAGCACTCGTGGTGGGACGACGTGGTCCAGCTCGGGGGGAAAGAGCTCTCGTACCTCAACATCTTCGACGCCGACGCCGCCTGGCGGCTGGTCCACGAGCTGCCCGACCCCGGGGGTCGCGATCGGGCGGTGGCCATCATCAAGCACGCCAACCCCTGCGGGGCGGCGCTCCACCCCGACCTGGCGGTCGCCTACCGTCGGGCTCTCGAGTGCGATCCCACCTCCGCCTTCGGGGGCGTCGTGGCCGTCGGCGGCCACGTCACCGACGAAGTGGCCGAGGCGATCGCCGCCGGTCCCCAGGCCGACGTCATCATCGCCCCCTCGTACGCCGAGTCGGCCCTGGCCCAACTGGTCTCCCGGCGCAAGGTGACCCGGTTGCTGGCCGCGCCGGCCCCCGAGCCGCTGGAGCGCCAGTACCGGAGTTTGGGGGCCACCGTGCTGGTTCAGGAGGCGGACCGCTTCCTGGTCGAGCCCTCGGCCTGGCAGGTGGCGACCAAGGTCTCCCCGACCGACGCCCAGTGGCGGGACCTGGCCCTGGCCTGGAAGGTGTGCGCCCGCACCACCTCCAACGCCATCGCCGTGGTCAACCAGAGCCAGGCGGTGGGGGTCGGGGCCGGACAGCAGTCCCGGGTGGTGGCGGCCGAGATCGCGGTGGCCAAGGCCGGGTCCCGAGCCGTCGGGGCAGCGGCGGCCAGTGACGCCTTCTTCCCCTTTCCCGACGGCCTGTTGGTACTGGCCGACGCCGGGGTGTCCGCCGTGGTCCAACCTGGAGGCTCGGTGCGGGACCCCGAGGTGATCACTGCGGCCGACGAAGCCGGCATCGCCATGGTCATGGCCGGTGGCGAACGCCACTTCCGGCATTGAGCGACGAACCGATGCGCCCGAGCCGGCCGAGCCAACGTTCCCAAGCGGGCCGACCATGACCGCCACCCTTCTCGACGGTGAGCGGTTGGCCGCCCGGATCCGGGCCGAGGTCGCCGACCGGGTCGCCCGGCTGCGGAGCGCCGGCATCGTGGTCGGGCTCGGGACCATCCTGGTCGGTGACGACGGGCCGAGTGAACGGTACGTGGCCATGAAGCACGCCGACTGTGCCGAGGTGGGCATCCGCTCCGCCCACGAGCACCTGCCGGCCGACGTGTCCCAGGCCGATCTGGAGGCGGTGGTGGCCCGCTTCAACGCCGACCCGGCCATTCACGCCTTTCTGGTCCAGCTCCCGCTGCCGGCCGGCCTGGACGAGGAGCGGGTGCTGATGGCGGTCGACCCGGACAAGGACGTCGACGGGCTCCATCCGGTGAATCTCGGTCGCCTGGTCATGGGGGCGGACGGACCGCTGCCGTGCACCCCGGCGGGCATCGTCGAGCTGTTGGCCGCCTATGACGTGCCCGTGGAGGGCAAGCACGTGGTGATCATCGGGCGGGGCCTGACCATCGGGCGGCCGCTGTCGCTGCTGCTGGCCATGAAGCGCCCCGGGTGCAACGCCGCGGTGACCGTGGTCCACACCGGGGTCGAGGACCTGGCCGGCCTGGTACGCCAGGGCGACGTGGTGGTGGCCGCGGCGGGCCGGGCCGGATTGGTCACCCCGGACATGATCAAACCCGGCGCCGCAGTAGTGGGGGCGGGGACCTCGTGGGAGGGCCGCAAGCTGTTGTCGGACGTGGACGAGGCGGTGGCCGGGGTGGCCGGTTGGATCACCCCCCGTATCGGCGGAGTGGGCCCGATGACCCGGGCCATGCTGCTCACCAACGCGGTCCGGGCCGCCGAGCGGGCGTCCTGATGGCTGAGGACGGGCCGGAGACCGACCCGCGCCCCCGGGGGAACGACACCGTGCTCGACGAGGACGACTTCGGAAGGACCGACGCCTGATGGGCTCGGGCCACCGGTCCCGGATCGCCCCGAGGGTGGGAGCGGTGGCCGTGGCCCTGTTGCTGGCCGCGCCGGCCCTCTGGGTGCTCGACGCGGGGACGGCGGCGGCCCAAACCCCGCCCGGCGACTCGACGACCACCTCCACCACGGTGGCGCCGACCACCACGACGACCGTCCCGCCCTCCACTGTCCCTACCACCACGACGGTGCCGCCCCCGACGACATCGACCACCCGCCCGCCCCGGAGCACCACCACGACATCGAGCTCGACCACGACCACCACCACCCCGGTGTCGAAGAGCACCTCGTCGTCGACTCCCTGGGGACTGATCGCCCTCATCGTGGTGCTGGTGATCGCCATCGTGGTGGTGGTCCTCCTCCTCCGATCGCGACGGAGGAAGAGCGCCGAGGAGGCGTGGCGTCGAGCGGTGGTCCCGGCGCTGAGCGACGCCCAGCTGGCACGCGACTCGCTCCTGTCGGGCAACGCCACCTCCGCCGACCCCGAACTGCGGGGCGCGGTGACCGCCCAGGCGGAGAGGGCGGCGGTCGCCCTCGATGGCGCGGCATCGTCGGCGCCCGACCCACAGGCGGCATCGGCGGCCACCTCGGTGGCCGCCGCGCTGCGCGGTCTGGCTTTCGCCGTCGAGGCCGACCGCCTGCTCCGGCAGGGGACGTCGGCGCCGTCGGGGGTGCAATTGGCCGAGGCGGACGAGGCCAAGCGGGCGCGCAACGCCGAGCTGAGCGCGGCGCTGACCCGTCTGTCCACCCGCATCGGCTCGGCCCCGCACACCCCCTAACGACGTCGGGCCCGGCCGGCGGGCCACCACCTGCGGCAATCCCCCAGGGCCGGCGCCGGCACCAGGGGTAGGATGGAAATCCCATGACGCGGATTGCCGATCTGCTGGCCAAGGGCCGGACCTCGTCGTTCGAGTTCTTCCCCCCGAAGACCGACGCCGAACAAGCCACGCTGGTCAAGACCCTCCGGGCCCTCGAACCACTGGGGCCGTCGTTCGTGTCGGTCACCTACCGGGGCGGGGCCGAGTCCCGCCAGCGGACCTTCGACCTGGTGACCGGGATGCTGCGCACCACCACCCTGGTGCCCATGGCCCACCTGATCTGCGTCGCCCACACCCGGCTGGAGTTGGCGGAAATCCTGGTCGCTTACCGGATGGCCGGCGTGGAGAACCTGATGGCCCTGGGCGGCGACCCGCCGGCCGACCCCGCCGAGGCCAGCGGCGAGCTTCAGTACGCCTCCGAGCTGGTCGAGCTGGCCTCGGCCATCGGCGGGTTTTCGGTGGGGGTGGCGGCCCAACCGAGTTACCACCCCCTCTCGCCCGACCCCGGTACCGACAGGGACAATCTGGCCGCCAAACTGTCGCGGGCCGACTTCGCCATCACCCAGTTCTTCTTCGAGGTGTCCGACTACAGCGGCCTGGTGGCCGATCTGGCCGACCGCGGCGTCGACAAACCGGTACTGCCCGGGATCATGCCGGTCACCTCGCTCACCTCGGTGCCGCGTATGGCCACCATGGGCGCGGCAGTGCCGGAGTGGATGGTGGCCAGACTCGAGCAGGCCGACCGCCGAGGCGGGGCCGAAGCCGTCCGGGCCGAGGGAGTGGCGATCGCCACCGAGTTGTGCCGGGACCTTCTGGCCGTCGGCGTCCCGGGATTGCACTTCTACACACTCAACCGTTCCAAGGCGACGCGGGAGATCTACTCCGCTTTGGGCTTGGACGCGCACTGAGCGGAATCGGGTCGATCGCTACCGGTGCTCCGGTTGGCGGGGATGGCGAGGGGTACCGATATGCTGCCCGGCATGCCCGATCTCATCACCCAGGGACCCGACGGCGCGCTCCATGTCACCGACCAACCGATCATCCCCTTCATCGAGGGCGACGGGACCGGAGTCGACATCTGGCCCGCGGCCAAACTGGTGCTCGACGCCGCCGCAGCCAAGTACGGCCGGTCGGTGGCCTGGAAGGAGGTCCTGGCTGGACAGAAGGCGTTCGACGAGACCGGGGACTGGCTGCCCGACGAAACCGTGGAGACATTCCGCACCCACCTCATCGGCATCAAGGGCCCCCTGACCACGCCCGTCGGCGGTGGGATCCGGTCCCTCAACGTCGCCCTGCGCCAGATTCTCGACCTCTACGTCTGCCTCCGGCCGGTGCGCTGGTTCACCGGGGTGCCCTCACCGGTGCTGCACCCCGAAAAGGTCGACATGGTGATCTTCCGTGAGAACACCGAGGACATCTATGCCGGCCTCGAAGCCGAGGCCTACACCCCCGAGGCGGCCAAGCTGTCGACGTTCTTGCGCGACGAGATGGGGTGGGAGGTCCGCGACGGCTCCGGCATCGGCATCAAGCCGATCTCCGAGTTCGGATCGAAGCGTCTCATCCGGGCGGCCATCGTCTACGCCCTCAAGCACGGCCGTTCCAGCGTGAACATGGTCCACAAGGGCAACATCCAGAAATTCACCGAGGGCGCCTTCCGCAACTGGGGCTACGAGCTGGTCCGCGAGGAGTTCGCCGACGTGGCCGTGGGCTGGGATGACTGCGACGGCAAGCCCGGCGACAAGCTCCTGGTCAAGGACAGCATCGCCGACATCACTCTGCAGCAGGTGCTCACCCGTCCTGAGGAGTTCGACGTCATCGCCACCACCAACCTCAACGGCGACTACCTCTCCGACGCCTTGGCCGCCCAGGTGGGAGGGATCGGCATCGCCCCCGGCGGGAACATCAACTACGTGACCGGCCACGGCATCTTCGAGGCCACCCACGGCACCGCACCCAAGTACGCGGGGATGGACAAGGTCAATCCGGGGTCCGTCATCCTGTCCGGGGTGATGATGTACGAACATCTGGGATGGACCGAGGCGGCCGCCGACATCGTGACCGCCCTCGAGGCCACCATCGCCGACAAGGTGGTCACCTACGACTTCGCCCGCCTGATGGACGGGGCCACCGAGGTCAAGTGCTCGGAGTTCGCCGCCGCTATCGTCGATCGCCTGTAGCGGCACCCCCCGGGAGGGTCCGGTGCCCGGCTGTCCCGACGACGGCGGGTCGTTGAAGACCGATCGCCGTGCACCGGGACACCGACCAGCAGCACCGCACCGGTCTCGGGAGACGGTGCTCCGCCCTCGGTTCGAAAGTCCGGAGGCGGCCGATTAGCCTGCGGCCATGGCAGCTCAAACTCCCGTCACCGTTACCGTCACCGGGGCCGCGGGCCAGATCGGCTACTCGCTTCTGTTCCGCATCGGCTCGGGCCAGCTGCTCGGGCCCGACCAGCCGGTGGTCCTGCGCCTCCTCGAGATCGAGGCGGGGATGAAGGCACTCGAGGGAGTGGTCATGGAGATCGATGACTGCGCCTTTCCCTTGGTCAGCGACATCGTCACCACCACCGACCTCGATACCGCGTTCGACCGCACCTCGTGGGCGCTGCTGGTTGGGTCGATCCCCCGGAAGGCGGGGATGGAGCGCGGCGACCTGCTCACGGTCAACGGTGGGATCTTCGGCCCCCAGGGCCGGGCCATCGCCAACAATGCCGCCGACGACGTGCGGGTGCTGGTGGTGGGGAACCCCTGCAACACCAACTGCTTGATCGCCCGCTCGAATGCCCCCGAGGTCCCCGCCGACCGCTGGTTCGCCATGACCCGACTGGACGAGAACCGGGCCAAAGCCCAACTGGCGGCCAAGGCCGGTGTGCCGGTGGGCACGGTGTCCAACCTGGCCGTCTGGGGGAACCACTCCACCACCCAGTTTCCCGACTATGCGCACGCCCTCATCGGCGGCAAGCCGGCCACCGAGGTGATCGACGACATGAGCTGGCTGCAGGGCGACTTCTTGGCCACCGTGCAGAAGCGGGGGGCGGCGATTATCGAGGCGCGAGGACTGTCCTCGGCGGCCTCGGCGGCCAACGCCGCCGTCGACTCGGTGGTCAGCATCAGGAACGCCACCCCGGGCGACGACTTCACCTCGTTGGCGGTGGTGTCCCGGGGCGAATACGGGATTCCCGAGGGCCTCCAGTTCGGCCTGCCGGTGCGGACCAACGGCGCCGGCGGCTGGACGGTCGTCGAAGGGCTGGAGCATGGCACCTTCGCCCAGGAGCGGATCCGGATCACCACCGAGGAGCTCGAGGCCGAGCGGGCCGACGTGGCCGACCTGCTTCCCTGACCGGCCTCCCCGGCGTCCCCCGGCGGTTCAGGCCGCCGGATCCAGTACCGCCGCAGTGGGCCACCGGACCTTGGTGGCCCATCCGAATTGCTCGAAGCGGCGGATGAGCCAGGCCGAGGGGTCCACCATGCCCGGGCGGGCGCCGTGGCGGGCCCAGCTGGGATGGGCGTGATGGACGTTGTGCCAGTTGTCGCCGAGGGACACGATGGCCAAGGGCCACAGGTTGGTGCTGCGGTCGGAGGTCCCCTCGGAGCGCCGTCCGAATGTGTGGCACAGCGAGTTGACCGACCAGGTGACGTGGTGGAGCAGGGCCATCCGCACCAGTCCGGCCCACAACAGAGCGGTCAGGCCCCCGACCAGGGTCCGCGACAGTCCGAACCCGATGGCAAAGGGGATGGCCAACGAGGCCAGGGCCAGAAGCGGAAACAGGCGGTCGATCCGCCGCATGTCGCGGTCGCGCAGCATGTCGGGGGCGTAGCGGGACGCACAGGACGCGTCCGACACGAAGAGCCAACCGACATGGGAGAAGGCGATGCCGCGCCACAGCGCCGCTCCGCTGTCGCCGTAGCGGTGGGGCGAGTGAGGATCACCGGCATGGTCGCTGAACATGTGGTGGCGGCGGTGGGTGGCCACCCAGCTGGTCACCGAACCCTCGACGGCCATCGATCCCAGAACGGCCAGGCTGATCCTCAGCCCCCGGCTGGAGGTGAATCCGCTGTGGGTGAACAGCCGGTGGAATCCGATGGTGACTCCGAAGCCGGTGATGGCGTAGAGGACGACCCCGATGATCACGTCGGACAGATTGAGCGAGTGACCCCACAGCCAGGGGACGACGATGGCCAGGGCCACCGCGGGCCCGGCCACGATGGCCACGGTGATCAGCTTCTGGGAGGCGTGCACCCTCGAAGGTGCCCCGGCGCTCTCGTCAGGGTCGACGGCAGCCATCGCCTCGGGTACAACGGACACGGATCCCACGGGACCTCCGGAGGCGCCTGCGCGCATGAGGCAAGGCCAAACCGGGCTGTCTCAGAGGGCCGAGCGACTTTCTTCTACTGTACAGGAGGGGGGCGGGTTGGGGAGATCGCGGCACGGGAACAACGGCACCGGCCCGCCGGCGCGGCCATGGCGGTTCAGCCGTGCACCACGACGATGAGCTTCCAGAGCCGGACCAGAGCGGGACAGGCCTGGCCGGCCGGGCACAGAACCGAGCCGGCGGAGGACACGATGGCCTGGCCGACGTCGACGGCCAGGAGTTCGGCATCGAGCCGACCCGAGGGTCCCCGCCGGACTGCGGTCACCTCGACGGCGCTCGAGTCACTGACCGGTGTGGTCCAGTTGTAGCCGGGATCGAGTTCCACCCGGACCACACCACCGACCCCGGTGGAGGCTCGGCAGGGGGCAGTCGAGGTGACGACGACCCCGGCGCCGGGCACCACGGCGCAGGCGCCGGCCGTCGGCGATCCAGCCGAGCCCGGGGCGGTGGCCGGTGGGGCGGTGGCCGAAGCAGTGGTGGTGGTGCGCTCGACCCCGGGGGACGCGGCCGGAGTACCACAGGCCGCGATCAGTGCCGCCAACCCCGACACGGCAGCCGCCTGCCACAGCCTCCCGTCGCCCGGGCGGCCCCGGGTCACCGGTGCCGTGAACGGGACCGGTGGGTGTGGTCCCGTTCAGGACTCGAGGGTTGAACCGGCAGCGATGGCCTCGTCGATCGGCCCACGCAAGGCGTCGATCTGCTCGGCGACCGACTCGTCCTCGGCCATGACCTGGTCGAGATCGGTGGACTCGTAGCCGATGACGCCCATGTCGGCGAATGTCTGGCGCATCTTCGGGCCCCAGAGCCCGACGTCCTTCAGGGTGGGAACGATCCTGGTGAACAACAGGCTGCGGAACATCTTCTGGCTCTCGCTCTCGTTGACGTACTGGATGCACGCCTCGGCGTCGTAGCCCACGCACTCCCACAGCTCGTTGGCCAAAAACCGGTCACGCATCCGGTAACAGGCATCGGCGCAGAATTCCTCTCGGTCATCCCGTTCGGCCTGGGTCAGTTGTGGGTAGTAGTCGCGCAGAGCCAGGCGGCCGAACATCACGTGGCGCGCCTCGTCCTGCATCACATAGGCATTGACCGCCTTTCCCAGCGGATCGCCCGTCGTGTTCCGAATGAGACCGAACGCGGCCAGGGCCAGGCCCTCGATGAGGACCTGCATGCCGAGGTAGGTCATGTCCCAGCGGGAATCACTCAAGACGTCGTCGAGTAGCGACTGGAGATTGTCGTTGATGGGGTAGGCCATCTCGATCTTGTCGAGAAAGCGCGAATAGGCCTCGACGTGTCGCGCCTCGTCCATCACCTGGGTAGCGGCGTAGTACTTCGAGTCGATGTCGGGGACGGTCTGCACGATCTTCGCCGTGCAGATCAATGCACCCTGCTCGCCGTGCAGGAACTGGCTGAATTGCCAGGCGACCATGTGCCGGCGCAGGTTGCCGCGCTCGGCTTGGGTCAGTTTGTCCCACATCGGTGATCCGAAGATGGGTACCAGCTCGTCAGGCATCGACAACGGGTTGTCCAGATCGGGGTCGTGGGACCAGTCGATGCGCTGGTTGGCGTCCCACTGCTTCTTCTTCCCCTTGTCGTAGAGGTTGATCAGCTTTTCGCGGCCGCTGTCGTAATCCCAGGTGAACTTGGCCGTTCCCGTCTTGTCCCCGGTCTGCCATCCGGTCTTGTCCACCGGAATCTGAAAGACCTTGGTACCCATGGTTGGTCCTCCCGCTCGTGCCCACCGAAGAGTCTGGGTGAAGGGCATGGACCTGTCAATCGCCAACCCCGCGGGGATGGCGGACACCACCGGCGGGGGCCGGGCCGGTCTCAGCCGCCCTCGGCCGCGACCTCCAACTCGGCGATGTCCAACTTGACCATGGCCAACATCGCCTGCATCACCCGGTTCGCACGCTTGGGGTCGGGATCGCTCATCAGTTCGCCCAACCGGTTGGGGACGATCTGCCACGACACACCGAAGCGGTCGGTGAGCCATCCGCACCGCGACGGCTGGCCGCCGTCGAGGAGGCGGTCCCAGTAGCGGTCGAGTTGATCCTGGGTCTCACAGTTGACGACGAAGGAGACCGCAGGAGTGAAGCGGTAGGTCGGTCCGCCGTTCAGGGCCATGAAGGGCCGGCCGTCCAACTCGAAATTCACGATCAGGGTGGTGCCCTCGTCGCCGGGGGCATCGGGCCCGTTCGTGCTGGCGGTGAGCCGCCGTGAATTGGGAAAGATGGCGATGTACTGGTCGACGGCCGCGTCGGCGTCGCCGTCGAACCACAGGCAGGGGGTGATCGGCGTCATGACGAAATCGTAGGTCGCACGGTCGTCGTCGTTCGAGCGGTCAGAGACGAGGCCCCAGTGTTGGTTCAGGCTCCGGCGAAGAAGTCGATGAGGATGGCGCCGACCTCCTCGCCGTGGGTGAAGACGCCCAGGTGACTGGCTCCCGCGATCTCCTCGAAGTGCGCTCCCGGAATGACGGCCGCCGCCTGGCGCGCACGGGCCGGTGGGGAGTCGACATCGTGCTCGAAGGCCAGCACCAGGCAAGGCACCGAGATGGTGGGCCACGCCTCGGTCCGGACCAGGTCGGTCGACCAGGCCAGGCAGGCCTGGTACTGACCCAAGCGCCCCGGGTTGGGCCACTCGGGCAGGTCGCCGATCATCGACAGCCAGGCCTCGACCACCTGGTCGTCCTGCAGGTCGTGATTGGGCAGGTAACGCAGGGTCTCCGTCGCGTAGAAGAGAGGGGGCAGGCCGACGTCGAGCCGAGCCAGGTCGCGCTCGACGGTGGTGATGGCCTTCTCCCAGGCCGTGGCCACGTTGCAGCTGCCCATGAAGGCGGCCCCCTCCAGCCGCTCGGGGTGGCGGATGGCCAGGGTCTCGGCCACCCAACCACCCATCGAGTGGCCGGCGATGCGCACCGAGTCCATCCCCAGGTGATCGAGAAGACCGAGGGTGTCCGACACCAGATCGTCGATCGAGTACGGGGCCGGCGGGGACGACGAAGGACTCACACCCCGGTTGTCGAAGGTGACGACCTGGTACCCGGCCCCGGTGAGAGCGGGGACCAGGCTGAGCTGCCATGCGACTGCCGGTTGGCCACACCCACAGACGAGGACGACCGGGTCCCCCTCACCGAACACGTCGTAGGCGATGGTCACCTCGCCCAAGGTCAGCTCTGGCATCCCTGTCCTCTCCGAGCGAAGGGGATGGGACCCTGGTCACTCCGTCGGTGCTGCCTGCGAGAAGGATAGGTGCCGTCCGGTTGGACACGACGGCCCTCGGGCCCGCCGGTGCGACGCGTGGCCGGCCTAGCGGGCAGGAGAGGAGATCTCCTCGGACCGGAAGCTCACGGTGAGTAGGGCGCTGGCCACCAGTCGGTCGTCCCGGCCGGCGTCGTAGACGTGGACCTCCACGACCCCCTGCCGACGGCCGGCCCGGAGGACGACGGCCACGGCCCGGAGCGGACCGGCGGTCGCCGCGGCCAGATAGCTCAGCGCCACGCTGGAGGTGACCACCGAGCGGTTGCCGGCCTGCACGGCGGCATAGGCGGCGGCCCGGTCGACGAGGCTGGCGACCAGCCCTCCGTGGACGGATCCGGTCGGGCCCCGAATGGCGTCGATGATCTCCAGCTCGACCACATGGGCACCGTCCTGGTCGAAACTTCGGTGGGGTATCTGTTCGAGGAGGGGGCAGCCCATGGACATGGGTGGGCATGCTAGATGGCCGCCAACCCTGTCCCCGGTGGCGGGGAGCCCACCGTGGGTCCGGGCCATCACTGCTGGCAACCACAGAAGTTAGAGTGCCCACCCATGGCCCTGACCCGTGATTCCATCCTGCTGACCGACAGGGTGGCGGTGGTGACCGGGGGCGGCTCGGGTATCGGGCGGGGCATCGCCCGGGGGCTGGCGACCTTCGGCGCCTCGGTCGTCATCTGGGAGCGCGATCCCGAGACGTGCGCGGCGGCGGCCGCCGAGGTCGGCGGGCTGGGGATCGCCGTCGACGTCCGCGAGGCGGCCGAGGTCGACGCCGCCCTCGAGCGCACCGAACACGAGGTCGGGTCGGTACGGATCCTGGTCAACAATGCCGGTGGGGTGTTCGCCACTCCGTTTCTCGACAGCACCGAAAAAGGCTGGGACGCCCTCTACCGGGCCAACCTCAAACACGTGCTGTTGTGCACCCACCGGGTGGCCGGCCGGATGGTCGACGCCGGCATCCCCGGCAGCATCATCAGTGTCACCTCGATCGAAGGAGTCCGGGCCGCACCCGGCTACGCCGCCTATGCCGCGGCCAAGGCCGGGGTGATCAACTTCACCAAGACCGCCGCCCTCGAGTTGGCCCCCCACGGGATCAGGGTCAACGCCCTGGCCCCCGACATCACCCTGACCGAAGGACTCGCCTCGGTGGCCCCGCCCGGCAGTGAGGAACGGTTCGGTCACGTCGTACCTCTGGGCCGACCCGGTCATGTCGACGAGATGGCCGGTGCCGCCGTCTTCCTGGCCTCCGACCTCGCCAGTTATCTGACCGGCGAGACCCTCCACGTCGACGGAGGGACTCACGCCGCCAGCGGGTGGTATCACCATCCGACCAACGAGCACTACGTGCTGGGTCCCGCCTGAACCCGACCGGCGACGGGAAGCCCTATCCGGGGATCAGCTCGATGCGGTTGCCGAACGGGTCGTCCACGTACCACCGGGGCTGGCCCGGAACGTCCTCGGCCCGGCGGGTGGGGAAGCCCGAGCGGTCGAGCAGCTCGCACAGCTGCTCGAGGTGGGAGACCACCAGCGCGGGATGGGCCTTGCGGGCCGGTCGGAAGTCCTTCTCCACCCCGAGATGGACTTTGACCGGTCCCCGCTCGAACCAGCAACCCCCGCGCCCGGCCAGCTCGGGTGGTTTGGGCACGCGGGGGAGGCCGAGCATGGCCGCGTAGAAGGCCTCGGCCCGGGCTTCGGCGTCGGCACCCGGCGGCATGGCCAGCTGCACGTGGTCGATGCCCTCGACCCGGGGTCGTGGCGATGTCAGTGCTGGTCGCCTCCGGGGTGCGCAGGGCGGAGGTCCCGCCGCAGCGGGTGGTCGGCCGGCACCTCGACCAGATGGATGGGGAGGCCGTCGGGATCGTCGATCCAGGCTTCGATCAGACCCCAGGGCTCGAGCACCGGGGGCCGGGCCACGACGACGCCGCGCCCGACCAGCTCGGTGATGGCCGCCTCGACGGAGCGCACCTGCAGCCACAGGGCCACCCGACCCCCGACCGCGGCGCCGTCGAGCGCGAGAGGCGGGGAGGCCGGCCCGGCCGCCACCACCTCGATGAGGCCGCCACCGGCGAAGAAGACCACCCCCCGACCCTCCCCCTCGCCGAACTCCCGGGCCACCGGCAGGTTCAGCGCCTCGCCGTAGAAGGCGAGGGAGCGGTCGAGGTCCGCGGGACGGATGATGGTCCTCGAGGTCAGAACGTCCATGTCCCCCCTTGTGGTGGCCGCCGGGTGGTTCCCGACCCCACGCTGCCATGCCGGCACCGTCGGTGCCACCGGCCGGTGCCCACCGATCAGTAGGTGGTCGGAGTCACCACCGACTGGGTGGAGGCGCGGGCCGCCTCGAGCATCCCCTGGGCCGCGACCAGGACCGAGAGATCACCGCGCACCCGGATCCGGCCCGCGTTGAGCGCCTCGGCCGGAGCCAGCTCGCCCCGTGACATCGCCGCCGCGTCGTCATAGGACAGGGCGATGGTGACGTCGCCCTGTCCTACGTCGGGTCCGGCCCCGCCCTCGTCCGTCCCCCGGGGCGTCACCTCGAGGTGGAGGGAGCCGGCGTCGACCCGGAGCACCAGGCGGACGTGGCCCTCGGGACCGCCCCGCACCTCCTGGACCACGGTGAACCGACCGTCGGCCGCGGCCAGACCGGCGTCGGGACCGGGACCGGGCACCACCACGTCGGCGAGGGCGGCGTTGAGCTCCTCGGCCCACGACGGGCTCAGGAAGCGGGCCACGCCGGTCTCTCCGATCCCTCTGTCAGCGCCACCCCGGCGCGCCTGCGGTCGGGGCTCACTCCGCGGGAGCGTCTGCCGGTGCCTCGACCGACCGATCGACTGCGGGGTCAGCGGATCCGGCCTCGGGCTCGGCTGCCGGCGGGGCGGCACCGTTGGACTCTGGTTCGGGGATGCCATGGGCCTCGGCCCCCGGCTGCACCGCAGCGGGACCAGTGGCCGCCGAATCCACCCCGGCCTCGGCGGGCGAGCGCTTGGTGCGGTTGAGGATCTTGCGGCCCAGCCAGGCGACGGGATCGTAGGACGCGTCAACCACCCGCTCCTTCAGCGGGATGATGGCGTTGTCAGTGATCTTGATGTGCTCGGGGCAGACCTCGGTGCAGCACTTGGTGATGTTGCACTTACCCAGACCCTGGTCCTGGCGGAGCAGCTCGCGCCGATCGTTCACATCGAGGGGGTGCATCTCCAGCTCGGCCGAGCGGGCGAAGAAGCGCGGGCCGGCAAAAGCCGTCTTGTTCTCCTCATGATCACGGATGACGTGACAGACGTTCTGGCACAGATAGCACTCGATGCACTTGCGGAACTCCTGGCTCCGCTCGACGTCGATCTGCTGCATGCGGTACCCGCCGGCCTTCTCCTCGTCGACCGTCTTGGCTCGGGGAGTGAACGCCGGGATCCGCTTGGCCACCTCATAGTTGTAGGAGACGTCGGTGACCAGGTCGCGCAGGATGGGGAAGGCTCGCATCGGGGCCACCGTCACCGGCTCCCCCGCTGGAAGGGTGTCCATCCGGGTCATGCACAAGAGAGCCGGCATCCCGTTGATCTCCGCCGAACACGAGCCGCACTTTCCCGCCTTGCAGTTCCACCGGCACGCCAGATCCGGCGCCTGGGTGGCCTGCACCCGATGGATCACGTCGAGGACCACCTCACCATCCTGGGCCGGCAGCACGTACTCGGTGAATTCGCCTCCGGTCTCGTCACCACGCCATACGTGCATGGTCACGTCCCCGTCGGCACCGCCGCCGGAAACATCCTCGGCCATCAGGTCGCCTCCTCGAGCAGTTCTTTCAGATCGTCGGGCATCTCGGGGATCGGGTCGGGTTCGACGGTGATCGAGAGGAGCGACGGTGTCCCGCCGGCGCCCCCCGAGTCACTCACCGGGATGCGTTCGACGAAGTTGACCCGGCCCATCTCGGCATCGGGCTGGGGATAGTCGTCCCGGGTGTGCCCGCCGCGGCTCTCCTTGCGGTTGATGGCTCCGAGGGTGGTGCACCGCGACACGGTGAGCATGGCGGGGAGGTCGGTGGTCAGGTTCCATCCTGGGTTGTAGCGACGCCCGCCTTCCACCGACACCCGGCCGGCCCGCTCCTCGAGTGCGTCGAGCATGACCAGGGCCTCGTCGAGCTCGGGGCCGGTCCGGATGATGCCGACCAGACTCTGCATGACTTCTTGGAGGTCGTGGTGGACCTCGTAGGGGTTCTCGCCGCCCTCTTTTTCGAAGGGGGCCACCGTCGCCTCCACCACGGCGTCGACCGCTCCCTCGTCGAGGTGGATCGAGCCGGTCCGGTCCTGGGCGAAGTCGGCCGCCCCGATGCCCGCCCTCCGCCCGAACACGAGGAGGTCGGAGAGCGAGTTGCCGCCGAGCCGATTGGCGCCGTGCATCCCCCCGGCCACCTCACCGGCCGCGAACAGCCCGGGCACGGTGGTGGCCGCGGTGTCCGCATCCACCCGGACCCCCCCCATGATGTAGTGGCAGGTCGGTCCCACCTCCATGGCTTCGGCGGTGATGTCCACACCGGCCAGCTCCTTGAACTGGTGGTACATGGAGGGCAGGCGGCGCCGGATGTCCTCGGCCGACCTCCGGCTGGCGATGTCGAGGAACACGCCCCCGTGCGGGCTCCCCCGACCGGCTTTCACCTCGCTGTTGATGGAGCGGGCCACCTCGTCGCGAGGGAGAAGCTCGGGCGGTCGTCGGCCGGCCGAGTGGTCGTCGTACCACTTGTCGGCCTCGTCCTCCGAGTCGGCCGTCTCGGCCGCGAACATCGGGGGGATGTAGTCGAACATGAACCGCTTGCCCTCCGAGTTGCGCAGCACGCCACCATCGCCGCGCACGCCCTCGGTGACCAGGATCCCCCGGACGGACAGCGGCCACACCATCCCGGTGGGATGGAATTGCACCGCCTCCATGTCGATCAGGTCAGCACCGGCCCACAGCGACATGGCGTGGCCGTCGCCGGTCGACTCCCACGAGTTCGAGGTGTACAACCAGCTCTTGCCCACGCCGCCGGTGGCCATCACCACCGCCTTGGCCCTGAACACCACGAACTCCCCGGACGGTCGCCAGTATCCGATCAGTCCGGAGACCACGCCGTCGGCGTCGTGCACCAGGCGGAGCACCTTGACCTCCATGAAGACCTCGATGCCGTCGGCGACTGCTTTCTGTTGCAGGGTACGGATCATCTCGAGCCCGGTCCTGTCCCCCACGTGGGCCAGCCGGGCGAAGCGGTGGCCACCGAAGTCGCGCTGGAGGATCAGGCCGTCTTTGGTCCGGTCGAACAGCGCCCCCCAGTCCTCGAGCTCGCGCACCCGATCGGGCGATTCCTGGGCGTGGAGCTGGGCCATGCGCCAGTTGTTGAGCATCTTGCCCCCGCGCATGGTGTCCCGGAAGTGGACCATCCAGTTGTCCTCGGCGTAGACGTTCCCCAACGACGCGGCCACACCTCCCTCGGCCATCACGGTGTGGGCCTTGCCCAGCAGCGACTTGCACACCAGCGCCGTGCGCAGTCCCCGGGCGCGCGCCTCGATGGCTGCTCGCAGCCCTGCTCCGCCGGCGCCGACGATGATGACGTCGAAGTCGTGGGTCTCGTACTCAGGCATGTGATCCGGACCTCTCAGAAGTGGAAGCCATAGTCGTGGATGGTCCCACTGGCTACCAGTCGAACGTAGAGATCGGTGAAGGCCACGAACACCAGGCTCATCCACGCGAACACCATGTGACGGGCGTTGAGCGGGGACAGGGCCTTCCACACCCGGTGACGGACGGGAGCGGTGGAGAACTGCTTGACCCCGCCGCCGCACAGGTGGCGGCACGCGTGGCAGCTGAGCGAGTAGAGCCACAGGAGGGAGGCGTTGATAACCAGCACCGCCGTTCCCACGCTGAACCCGAGGCCGACGCCCGGTTGGCGGAAGGCCTCGATGGCGTCGATGGTCAAGATGACGTTGAGGATGAGACCGAAATAGAAGAAGTAGCGGTGGAGATTCTGCAGGAGCAGCGGGAAACGGGACTCCCCGGTGTAGGAGCCGTGGGCGTCCGACACCGCGCACCCGGGAGGAGCCAGCCAGAACGACCGGTAGTAGGCCTTGCGGTAGTAGTAGCAGGTCAGTCGGAAGCCGAGCGGGAAGATCAGGACCAACAGGGCGGGTGAGATCGTCCACCAGGTGATCACCGAGCTCGGGTGGCTGCCCGGTACGCAGCTCTCGACCAGGCATGGCGAGTAGAACGGCGAGAGGAGGTTGCGGTGCAGGGCGGCCCCCGCGTAGTAGTCCTTGTTCACGAACGCCGCCCAGGTCGAGTAGGCGACGAAGGCGGTCAGCACGGTCACGGTCACGACCGGCTGGATCCACCACCTGTCCTGGCGCAGTGTGGGGATCGAGGGACCACCCCGAACCCCGCCCAGAACCACCGGGGTCACCGGGGTGACTGGGGTGTCCTCCAACGTGGTCACGTTCGTCTCCCTCGTCCTTCTCTCGTCGAACTGTCCTCGAACGGCGGGCTCGGCCGCCTCACGGGCACAGGGTACCGAGTCTCCGGGCAGAAGTCGAAGACATATCTCGTCTTGAGACCATAGGATTTCTCTATGCTCCCGGCCATTCACCAGCTCCGGTACTTCCTGGCCGTGGCCGAGGACGGCCAGTTCACCAGGGCGGCTGAGCGCCTGCAGGTGGCCCAGCCCTCGGTCAGCGCCCAGATCCGCCGGCTGGAAGCGCTGTTGGGCACGCCGCTCTTCCACCGGGGCCCCGGCCCGGTCACCCTCACCGACGCCGGCGCCATCTTGTTGCCGATCGCCCGCCGGGTGGTCGCCGACCTGAGCTCGATCGAGAGCGAGATTTCCGGGCTCGAGAAACTGCTCCGGGGGCACGTGGCCATCGGTGCCACCCCGAGCCTGAGCGCCACCCTGTTGCCGAGCGTGCTCGGTCGCTACCACCGCTTGCATCCGGGCGTCGCCATCCGGGTGTCCGAGCAGGGTTCACCCCAACTGGTGGACGAGCTGTTGGCCGGGACGCTCGATCTGGCCCTCGCCATCGCCCCGGTGCAGTTGAGGGGATTGGTCAGCGTGGCCCTCGCCGAGGAGGAGCTGGTCGTGGTGACCACACCCGACCACCCGCTGAGTCGGCACCGCGCCGTGACGGTCACCCAGTTGGCCGAGTATCCGATGGTGATGTTCCGGCCCGGATACGACCTGCGCACCTCGACGCTCACGTCCTTTGCCGAACACGGCGTCGAGCCGATGGTGGCCGTCGAGGGTGGCGAGATGGGGAGCGTTCTCGCCCTGGTCGCCGCCGGGCTGGGTGCGGCCGTGGTGCCCGGCATCGTCGCCACCGGCGACACCCGGCTCCGGGTCAGTCGCTTTCGCAAACCGGCGCCCACCCGCACCATTGCTCTGGTTCGCCGGGACGACCGTGTTCCCTCGCGCGCCGCCGAGGCGCTGGCGACGGCCTTCACCGACGGGATCACCGCCGCCGGCTGGCCGGGACCGATGCCACCGGGAATGCGGCTCTTCCGGTAAGCGCCCGGGGTCCGGTGTCGCCGGCCCCGGTGCACGGCTGGTTGTGAGTTCCCGCCCGGACGGCCCAGGGGTCGGTCCCGACTCGTCCCTGGCCGAAGGGTGCGACGCTCCACGGCTCGAATCCCCCGCGTAGGCTTCGGCCCATGACCTCGCCGGAGCCCTCTGACCCCTCGGACGCCGGTTCGGGCGCCCTCGATGACGCCGTGCGCACCACGCCTCCACCGGACGTGACGTCGCTCGGGCGCCTGCGGGAGTCGGGATGGAAGTCCATTCCGGTAGCCGAGGAGATCCGGCGCAATGCCTCGATCCGCATCGCCGCCGGTGAGCCGTTGGTGACCGGGGTGTTGGGCTTCGAAGACACCGTCCTCCCCCAACTGGAGAACGCGGTGCTGGCCGGGCACGACATCATCCTGCTGGGCGAGCGCGGCCAGGCCAAGACCCGCATCATCCGCTCGATGGTCGCGCTCCTCGACGAGTGGCTGCCCATCGTCGCCCACTCCGAGATCAACGACGACCCGTACCACCCGATCTCCCGCTTTGCCAAAGATCTGGCCGCCGAGGCCGGGGACGACCTGCCGGTGTCGTGGGTGCACCGCAGCGATCGCTACGGCGAGAAGCTGGCCACGCCGGACACCTCGATCGCCGACCTGATCGGCGAGGTCGACCCCATCCGGGTGGCCGAGGGCCGTTACCTCTCCGACGAGCTCACCATCCACTACGGGCTCGTCCCCCGGCTCAATCGGGGCATCTTCGCGGTCAAC
Organism: uncultured Acidimicrobiaceae bacterium; assembly: GCA_963704615.1. Taxonomy (GTDB): domain Bacteria; phylum Actinomycetota; class Acidimicrobiia; order Acidimicrobiales; family RAAP-2; genus Bog-756. Next base: position 800,038 of record OY969923.1, read on the forward strand.
GAGCTCCCCGACCTGGCCGAGCGCATCCAGGTGGGCCTGCTCAACGTGCTCGAGGAGAGGGACGTGCAGATCCGGGGACACCGGGTTCGCCTGCCCCTGGACATCATGCTGGTGGCCACGGCCAATCCTGAGGACTACACCAACCGCGGTCGGATCATCACGCCGCTGAAGGACCGCTTCGGCGCGCAGATCCGCACCCACTATCCGCCCGACGCCGCCACCGAGTTGAGGATCGCCGAAATGGAGGCCGAGCTTCCCGGCCAGGACAACCTCGGCGATGAGCGGAGGGGCGAGGGCGCGGTGGGCCACCCCCGGGTCGAGATGCCCGACTTCATGGCCGACGTGGTGGCCGAGTTGAGCCAGCTGGCCCGCGAGAGCCCCCACCTCAACCAGCGATCCGGCGTCTCGGTGCGCCTGACCATCGCCAACTACGAGACGCTGGTGGCCAATGCCACCCGCCGAGCTCTTCGCAACGGCGAGGCCGAGGCGGTTCCCCGGGTGTCCGACCTCCAGGCGCTGGTACCTTCCACCCAAGGCAAGGTGGAGGTCGAGTCCCTCGAGGAAGGACGCGAGGAGATCCTGTTGGCCCAGCTGATGTCGGCCGCCGTGCTCATCGTCTTCCGTCGCCGGGTGGTCCTGGCCGACCCCCCGAGCGTGGTCGGCTCGTTCACCGCGGAGACCGTCATCCACGCCGGGGACGACCTCCCGTCCTCGGCCTACGCCGCCACCCTGTCCCAGCTGCCGGCGCTCGCCGCCCCGGTCGTGGCCCTGACCGGAGGATCGGAGGACCCCGGTCTGGTGGCCAGCGCGGTGGAGTTCCTGCTGGAAGGTCTGCATCTGACCAAGCGTCTCAACAAGGAGGCGGCTGGACCTCGGGCGATCTATCGGGGCCGGGGATGACCTGGCGCTTCGACTACCGGCGCTGGGACGGCACCCAGGAATCGCTGATCGACGACACCGACGCGGTGCTCAAGCAGCTGACCGACGATCTGCTGGCCAACGGCGACCTCCACGAGGCCCTCCAGAGGATGCTCAACCGGGGGTGGCGGGCACCGGACGGTACCGAGGTCCAGGGTTTGCGCGACCTCCTCGACCAGCTGCGTCTGGAACGGGAGGAGCAGCTCGATCGCGGTGACCTGGGGGGTGCCTACCGAGAGGTGGCCGACGAGCTTCGCCAGGTCCTCGACGAGGAGCGGACCGGCATCGACCAGCTCGAAGCCGACGCCCGCGACTCGGGGGACCAGCGCCGCCAAGAGGTCACCGACGAGGTGGCCTCCGAGCGTCGGATGCAACTCGACCTTCTCCCCGGCGACCTGGTCGGCATGGTGCGCGGGCTGCAGAACTACGAGTTCGTGTCCTCCGAGGCGCGCCAGCACTTCGAGGAATTGGTCGAGCGGCTGCGGGAGGAGGTGGCCCGGACCTACTTCGAGCAGATGTCGGACGCCCTGGCCAATCCCGACCCCGAGCAGCTGGCCCGCATGCGGGAGATGTTCGACGCCCTGAACCGGATGATCGAGCAGCGCGAAGCCGGCGAGGAGATCGATCCGTCCTTCGAGTCGTTCATGGACAACTTCGGCGACATGTTCCCCGAGAACCCCGCCAATCTCGACGAGCTGCTCGAGCAGCTGGCGGCCCGTATGGCCGCGGCCCAAGCCATGTGGAACTCGATGACCCCCGAGCAGCGTTCCCAGCTGCAGGGCCTGGCCGAGTCCCTGCTCGAGGACCTCGACCTGCGTTGGCAGGTCGACCGCCTGGCCGGCAACCTCCAGCGGGCCGTCCCTGGCGCGGGCTGGGAACAGCGTTACCGCTTCAGTGGCGATCAGCCGATGGGGATGGGTGAGGGGACCGACGCCGCCGGGCGGCTACGTGATCTGGACGAGCTCGAGAGCTTCCTCCGCTCGGCTACCTCGCCGGCGGCACTGTCGGAGGTCGACGTGGACAAGGTCCGCAAGCACCTGGGCGATGACGCGGCCAAGTCCCTCGATCGCCTGTCCCAGCTGGCCAAGCAGTTGGCCGACGCCGGGCTCATCGATCAGCGCGAGGGTCGATTCGAGCTGACCCCCAAGGGCATACGCCGGATCGGCCAGCAGGCACTCTCAGACCTGTTCGACCAACTGGACAAGGACCGGGTCGGCAATCACCGCACCACATGGACGGGGACCGGCCACGACCGGGAGGAGACGACCAAGCCCTACGAGTTCGGTGACCCGTTCAATCTCGACCTCTCCCGAACCGTCCACAATGCCGTGCGCCGGGGGGGGAGTGGCGTTCCTGTCCGGCTGGCGCCGAAGGACTTCGAGGTCATCGAGACCGAGGCCCTGACCCGGTCGGCCACCGTGCTGCTCCTCGACCTGTCGTTGTCCATGCCCATGCGCGACAACTTCGTCCCCGCCAAAAAGATGGCGATGGCCCTGCACACCCTGATCTCCCAGCGCTTCCCACGCGACTATCTGGGCCTGGTCGGCTTCTCCGAGGTGGCCCGGGTCATCGAGGCCGAGGACCTGCCCACGGTGAGTTGGGACTACGTCTACGGCACCAACCTCCAGCACGGGCTGATCCTGGCCCGCAAGATGCTGGCCCACCAGGAGGGGACCAAGCAGATCATCCTGGTGACCGACGGTGAGCCCACCGCCCACGTGATCCCCTACGAGGGGGGGATGGGCTACGACGTGTTCTTCAACTACCCGCCGATACCCGAAACCCTCGAGGTCACCCTGGCCGAGGTCATGCGGTGCACCCGGGCCGGCATCACCATCAACACCTTCCTCCTCGATCCCGACCGGGGGCTGCAGGGCTTCGTCGAGCAGTTGGCCCGGATCAACCGCGGCCGGACCTTCGCCACCTCGCCCGGCGAGCTCGGCGACTACGTCCTGGTCGACTTCCTGGCCCACAAAACCCGGCTCCGCAACCGGGGACGGCGGGCCGGCTGAACCGGTCCTACCCTCCGGTCGGAAACATCGAAGGCGGGCGACAGGGCGGGGTTGGGGCCCTGCCGCCATCCTGACGCAGGGTCCTCTCCCCACCACCCAACGTGGCTTCTGAACTGGTGCGTCGTGCTCGAGATGAGGCCGGGGCCCGGCCCCGGGAGGAGCCGCCACCCTCTTGCGCTCCTGTTCACAAGCAGGTTTTTCTTGCGTTTCCCCCTCCGATAGTGAAAGATGACATATCTGTAGTTACATCCGTGCTATGCGGATCCGTTCGGAACCGCGTGGAATGACTGGGAGGGAGACCTGTCAATGGACATGGTGTCATTGATGTACGGGCCCCAAGAGCGCAGCTGGCAGACCAAGGCCAACTGCATGGGAGTGGACCCTGACCTTTTCTTCCCCGAGCGGGGGGCGTCGACCCGTGAGGCGAAAGAAGTGTGCCGGGGTTGTGTGGTGCGTGAGGACTGCCTCGAGTATGCCCTGGCCAACGGCGAGAAGTTCGGGATCTGGGGCGGCCTCTCCGAGCGGGAGCGTCGGCGCCTGCGTCGCCAGCGGGCCATGCAGCGTCGGGCTGTCGTCAGCGCTTCCTGACCCGTCGGCGTCCGGCCTCTTCTCGGCCGGCAACATCGCCTGGCTCTTCGAGGTCGGCTCCGTCTCGCTTCGGCGTCCCGTGGCCTAACTGCTGTCCGGCGCCGACCGCCTCGCCTCCATACGACTCTCGATGGTCCGTTCGGCAGCCAGGTCGAGCTCGGGCCAGCGGTGGCGGGGGATCCCGTCGAGAACGGCCGCAGGGATCAGCCCCACCAGCTCGGCCCGCAGCACCGAGCAGCCCCTTGGGGCCACCTCCCGAGCCACCAGGTCGTAGATGTCGGCCGGGGACACGGCCAGGGGGTCGAGGAGATTGACGCTGACCTGGGCCCCGGTCTCGACGGAAAAGCCGAGGCTGCGTACGGCCGGTCCCCGCAGCTGGTCGGCCAGGGAGCAGGCCACCGCCAAGGCCTGGGCCTGACCATCCCCGCCATCCCGCCCGGCCCCGTCGTCCTGAGGGCCGATCCACACGTTGTAGGCCACCAGCACCGATCGGGCGCCGACCGCGGTGGCGCCGGCAGTCGGGTGCGGGCGGAGGGGCCCGAAATCAGGGTCGAGCGAGCGGAAGGCCAACCGACGCACGTCGGGCAGCGAGCGCTCCGGTCCGTACAGGAAGCACGGCAAGGCCAGATGGGTGCCGGCCCACTGGGCCAGGCGGTTGCGCGCCTCGATCACCGCGGTGAGCGACGGTGGGGCCGAAAGGGCCGATCCCGAGTTTCGCTGGACCTGGTCGGACAGCGGCACGAAGGGCACGACGTCAACCGCGCCCAGTCGCGGATGGATGCCGGCGTGAGCGCGGAGGTCGATGCGGGCCACGGCAGCCTCCACGATGTGCCGGGCCGCTTCCTCGACCGCCTCGAGCGGGCCCCCGAGGGTCAGGACCGAACGGTGGTGCTCGGGGTCGGAATGGACGTCGAGCAGAGGAGGTCCGCCGACCTCAGCGATGGCCCCGATGACGACCGGGTCGCGACCCTCACTGACATTGATGACGCATTCGGCGACGACCTCGCCGTCGGACACCGAGGCCCGCGGCGGTTCGGGCGTCAGACCGAGACGGCGTGGCTGATCCGGCGTCGCCGGAGCATCCGACGGCGCTCACGCTCGGACTTCCCGCCCCACACGCCGTGGTCGACCCGCTCTTCGAGGGCGTATTCGAGACAGGCCTCGGCGACCGGGCACTCCGCGCAGATGCGCTGGGCCACCTGCACCCCGACGCCGTCGCTGGGAAAGAAGATGGTGGGTGACAGATCTCGACACTTCCCTGCGCTCATCCATTCCGTATCCATTGATCCTCCGTCGAACTCGAGGATGTCGCGGCAGGTTGTCCGCCGGCTACCCGATGCCTGGTGCCGATGCCATCCGTTCCACCACTAGTCTCGCATTTCGAACTGTTCTGCAGTACGAAATGGGCCGGTATTGATGGATTCCTCACAATTTTCTTATGAGGCACCAGGGCCTTCTTATGAAGGATCGGACCCTGATCCTTCATGTTCCGACCCTGACCCAGCGCACGGCAATGCGGAAGAACCGCCGCCCGCCCCACTGGTCCCCCAGAGCGTCCCCTCGCTTCCCATGCCCTTCGAAACTCCGGCACCGAGTTCTTCTGTACCCCCGGCCACCTGGTCGAAACCGCCACCCGGCGCGCCGGGTGGCGGTCCTTTCCCGGCCGGGGCCGTCCCGAACGCCCCGCCGATGGCCTACCTCCCCTATGGCGGCTTCGAGGCCTACGGTCGCTACGGGGCCTACGGCGGGCTGGTCGGTCCCCCCGGCTCGGCGCCCGGATATCCCTATCCCTACGCCGCTCCCTACCCGAGCCCCTATGCCGGGCCGCCGCCCGTCCCCGTCGTGCGGCACACCCTGCAGCGGCGGACCTGGGTGTGGGTGGTGGTGGTCAGCGCCGGGCTGGCCGCACTGATCGGAGCTCTGGTCGGCGCCGAGGTCGGCACCAACAGCCAACAGACCATCGTCAAGCAGTTCTTCCCCAACACCAGCGCCTTGGCCAAGCCCCAGGACGTCCAGGAGATCCTGGCCCGGGTGGAACCGGCGGTGGTCTCGATCGACGCCGACTCCAACGGGGGCGGGAGCTCGGCCGGTGGCGACGTCGTCGAATCGGCGGGGACGGGCATGATCCTCACCCCGGACGGCCAGGTGCTCACCAACAATCACGTGGTGGACGGGGCCACATCGGTGACCGTCACCCTCTTCGGGCAGACCAATGCGTTGCCGGCCCACGTGGTGGGTACCGACCCCGGCAACGACCTCGCCCTCGTCCAGATCGATCAGGCGTCGGGCCTCCCCACCGTGACCCTGGGCAATTCCTCGCAGACACGGGTGGGCGACAGCGTGCTGGCCATCGGCAACGCCCTGGCCCTGGCCGGGGGTCCCACGGTGACCGAAGGCATCGTCTCGGCGGAGGACCGGTCGCTGTCGGCGGTGAACGACAGCGGACAGACCGAGAACCTGACCGGCCTGCTCCAGACCGACGCCGCCATCAACCCGGGGAACTCCGGGGGCCCTCTGGTCAACAGCCAGGCGCAAGTGGTGGGGATGAACACAGCGGTGGCCTCCAGCACCACCGGCAATGCACCCACCCAGAACATCGGCTTCGCCATCGCCGTCGACTCGGTCAAACCCCTGCTGCCGGGCCTGCGCAACGGTGGCACCGGAGGGACGGGACCCGGCGCACCCTCGATCGCTCCGATGACCAATTCGGCCTACATCGGGGTAGTAGTCGGACCGGTGACAGCGGCCGTGCAGCAGCTGGACCACCTGACGCCATCGTCGGGTGCGCTGATCATCTCGGTGGAGCCCGGCAGCCCGGCGCAGAAGTCGGCGCTGCATGTCGACGACGTGATCGTGTCCTTCAACGGTGCCGTCATCCAGAGCCCTGACGACCTGACGGCGGCCATCCACCCTCTCGCCCCTGGTGACCATGTGGTCGTCGGGATCTATCGCGGCAGCCACCGCCTCACCGTGGGGGTGACGCTCGGTGCCCGCCCACCTGCCGGATAGGATGCCGGGGGCCCGATCCCTGGAGGAACCACAACCATGACCCCGGTCACCGACGAGCCCATGCTTCCCGAAGAGGACGCGGAGCCCCTGCCCCCGGTCGGTCACGTGCGGGTGGTGTACCTGGGCCCGGTTGCTCCCCACTGGGAGGTGCAGTCCGACTACGGGGACCCGGCCCTGATCGAGGAGTTCCGCCGCCGCACCATGGCCCGGCTGGTTCTGCTGCCACCGCACGACCCCCAGTACCGACGCAACCGCGAGCGGGTGATCCGCGACGCCGAGCGGGAGAACATCCAGCTCGAATGGGACCTCGGTGTGCCCGAGGAGGAAGCCGTGGCCGAACCGGACGCCGAGGCCGCGGCGCCACCCTCGCCCGAGGCCTGACCCACTCGGCGCCGCCGTCTTCGCCCGACGAGCGGACCCGGCTCTCAGGCCTCCGGAGTGTCGAGCTCGGGCAGGCTGATGCGCTCCAGCCACAGCCCGGGGGCGTCGACCTCGGAGGGGGTGGGCAGATTCTTCTCCGTCACCCACAACTTGCCCAGACCTTCGTCGCCCGCCCGCTCCAGGACGCCGCTGATGAAGGCGCGGCCCCGGTCGACCTGGGCCTGATCGAGATCCAGCCCGAACAGCGCGCCGGCCGCTTCCTCGCCCTTGCCCCGCTCGGTCCGTCGCCGGTACCACGCCTCGGCCAACTGGGTGTGCGACCCGACCAACTTCTTTCCCACCAGGTTGGCCACATGGTCGGCGTAGCCGTCGATGACCACGGCCAGGGCGGTGAGCTGATCGGACGATCGCCGGGACTCCGGGGTCAGCAGTTCGCCGAGAAGTGCTTCAGGGTCGCCGAACATCCCCTGGAGCGACTCCAGATCCATGCCCGGCGCTCCCTCCGTGCCGTCACCCAGCCCCAACCCTCCGAGTCGTCCGGCCAGATCCTGCTGGGCCGCCGAGGTCGACTCGGCCAGGGCCACCAGCAACGCCTCCATCCGGGCCCGCACCCCGGGGCGGGTCAGCACGGAATTGGAAGCCAGCTCGCGGGCGCACACCCACACCAAGGCCTCCTCTTCGGGGAGACTCCAATCGTCGGCGAACGAGGCGATGTTGGCCGTGACCACCAGCAGCTCGTCGGACGGCGCCCACGGAATGGCCAACGGGTACTGGCCCAGGGCGCGGTGGGACAGATGGCCCACCACCGAACCGACCTGCAATCCGAAGAACATCGGCCCGAGGGTGGAGGCCCACTGACCGAGCAGGCTCCCCAGGCCGCCCAGGGGATCCTCGGGGTCACCGGTGTCGGTCAGATCCAGCTCATCGCCGGGCGGTGGCACGGGACCCGGCACCGGGGCCATGGCGGCCAGGACCGGTTGCCACGACTCGAGGGCGCGCACGGTCCAGTCGGCCCGACCCACCGGGACGCAGGTCAGCCGGCGTCCGTCCGGTGACACGGGCATACCGGTGGCCTCGACCACGTTCAGCTCGGCCACCCGGGACAGCTGCTCGAGCCGGATCCTCTGGACGGGCTCGACGTTGTCCTCGGCCGTCCCTCCGGTGGCCACGTTGACGGCGAAGGAGCGGGTCATCTCCCACTGGTTGGGGGCGTTGGTCCCCAGCATGTTCATCAGGTCACCGAGCAGTGATTGGAACGGGTTCCCCGCGTCCCCTGGTCCAGTCGATGCCATGCCGTCATGCTACGACGAGGAAGCATCACCTGGTGCAGCAGACTCCGGGTCGGCCAAGACGACCGACGTGCTCAGGGTGGCCCCGCCGCGCTCGTAGGTGATCCACAGCGACGAGCCGGGTGGATCGGGATACAGCCGGGCTCGGAGCTCGGCCGTCGACTGGACCTGGTCCCCGTCGATGGCGGTGATGATGTCGCCGGGAGCCAGTCCCGCCGCCGCCGCCGGGCTTGCGCTGTCGACGGCCTCGAGGCGGGCCCCCTCGGTGGGCGACGATGCGGTGACCACGGCACCCTGCGACGGCATCGCGGTCGGCTCGGCGTCACTGATCTGGACGCCGAGCCACCCGTGCTCCACCGTCCCCGAGGTGACCAGCTGACGGGCCACGCCGACCACCAACTCGGCGGGAAGGAACACCGCCATGGTCGACGCCCCTGACCCCGTGGTCATCTGCAGCATGCCCGACACGTGCCCGCTGCTGTCGAGCAGGACGCTGCCGAGGTCGGCCTGCGACAGCGGCGCCTTGACCGCGGTGGCGGAGAACGCGCTGGTGGTGGGGTCGGCGCCGAGGGCTTGCCCGGTCGAGATCACCATGCCCGCGTAGACGACCGACGCCGGCATGGCTCGCCGGCGCAACCGTGGGCCGAGTGCGGCGACCACGGCCACCTGGCCGACGGTGGGATCGTCGTCGTCGAATGTGGCAGCGGGAAGGTCGTCGTCGATCCGGACCACGGCCAACCCGGTCGTGTCGTCCACCCCGACCAGGTCAGCGACCTGGCGGCTGCCGTCGGCCTCGACGGCGGTGATCGACCGGGCTCCGAGCAACGCCTGAGAGGCGGTGACGATGATGCCCCCGGACTCCGCCACCAGGCCGGTCACGGTCGAGGCTCGGCCCGCTCGGTGGACGATCAGCGCCACGGTGGACGGCCGGATCGAGGACACCATGGCCGCCACCGAGTCGGACCGGCCCATCGGTCCGAGGCCCGGGTCCGTTGTCGGCGCACCGACCAGGGTGGCCACCCCCGTCGTGGTATCCGAACTGGCCTGTTCTGCGGTTCCGGTGGCCACCATGATCAGGCCCGCGGCCACCAGAGCGACGGCGAGGCAGGCGGTGGCGCCGCCGAGGATCCACGTCCCGGTGTGGACCCGACGTTCCTCGACCTCTGTTGTCCACGGCGCCGAGGACGGATTGTGACCCGAGGTGCTCGACTCCGACGGGTGACGCCACAGGCGGTCGTCGGGAGAGATCCATCCGCGCAACTCCTCGCCCTCGAGCTCCTCACCCCACTCATCATCGGGATCACGCTCGGGCCCGCCCTGTTCCCGTCTGTCCACGGCCGCGAGGTTACTGATGACGAGCTGTGTTGGGACGTCGCCTCGCCCGCAGACGGAGCGGGGCGGGCCTGTTCACCTGCCCATCTCGGCCCCGGACAGGGTCGTCCTACGATGACCGGGTGGCTCGCGACCTCGCTATCGACCTCGGGACGGCCAATACCCTGGTCTATGCCCGGGGCCGCGGCATCGTTCTGAACCAACCGACGGTGATCGCGCTCAACACCCGAACCCATGAAGTCCTCGCCGTGGGGAACGAGGCGTGGAAGATGATCGGACGGACCCCGGGCTACATCGTGGCCGTCCGGCCCCTGCCGCGAGGGTGCCATCACCGACTTCGACATCACCGAGCGGATGATCCGGCTCTTGTTACGCAGAGCCGGTGTGACCAAGTTCAACCGGCCTCGGGTGCTCATCTGCGTGCCGTCGGCCATCACGTCGGTGGAACGGCGGGCGGTGAAGGAGGCGGCGCGGCGGGCCGGTGCGTCCGCCGCCCACCTGATTGAACAGCCGATGGCCGCGGCCATCGGCGCCGGGCTGGACATCCATGAACCGGTCGGCAACATGGTCGTCGACGTCGGGGGTGGAACCACCGAGACGGCGGTGATCTCGCTCGGCGGGGTGGTGGCCTCGCGGGCCATCCGGTGTGGCGGCTTCGACATGGACGCGGCCATTCAGCAGTACGTGCGCCACGAGCACGGCATCGCCATCGGTGAGCGCACCGGCGAGGAATTGAAGCTGGCCATCGGCTCGGCACTTCCCTACGCCGACGAGGTCAAGGCCGAGGTCCGGGGGCGGGAGATCGTCACCGGCCTGCCCAAGACGGTGATCCTCTCACCCGAGGAGGTGCGCTACGCACTCCGCGATCAGGTCGAGCTGATCGTGGACACCGTGGTGGCCTGCCTGGGCGAGTCCCCTCCCGAGCTGGCCCAGGACATCATCTACGAAGGGATCTACCTGGTCGGAGGCGGAGCCATGCTGCGGGGGTTGGGCAACCGGCTGGCCGACGAGACCGAGGTTGCCGTCCATCTGGTGGCGACCCCGCTCGAGTGCGTGGTGCAGGGCGCCGGCCTCTGCCTCGATTCCTTCGACAGCCTGCGCCCCATCTTCGCCGCCGCCGAGTCGTAGCGCCGACGGGTCACTCCAGGGCGAGCAGGTCCTCGGCCACCTGGCGGACCTGCCAGTCCCGGTCGTCCAGGCATCGACGGAGGGCGGCCTCGACCTCGAGGCCGGTGAAGGCGGCCAACGCCGCCGCCGCCCGCCGGCGGACTGCGGGCTTGTCCTCGAGGGCACCGATGACCGCGGACAGCCCGGCGGGATCGCCGATGGCTCCGAGGGCCGCCACCGCAGATTCACGGCACAAGGGATCCGAGTGTTCCGATGGCGGCGAAGCCAGTCGGCACAGCCGTGGCACCAACGACGCGTCGCCGCGCTCGCCCGCGGCCCAGGCGGCCATCTCCACCACGGAGGCATCGGGGTCGTCCAGTCCGGCGGCGACGTCTACCGCGGGATAGCCCGAGGCGAGCTCGAAACCGCGCCGTCGTACCAGGGGGTCGGCGTCGACCAGAGCGGACCGCAGTTCGGACTCGGTCAGCGCACCGAGCCGATCGAGGGCACCCAGGGCGGTGGCGCGGACCGACGGGGCTACATCGCTGAGCCCGGATCGGGCCCTCGACGGATCACCGACGTGCCCGGCCACGGCCACCGACTTGCGGCGGTCGGTGACCCGGTGGTCGGGAGGTTCCATGGCAGGCTTCATGGTGTTGTCGTGGGATCAGGCGGCGACAGATGCGATGATCGGGGAGCGACCACGTCACCACTATGACCGAGGACGACCAATTCGCGGGAGCACCAGGCTCCGTCCCCGCCTCCGAGGACCCCATGGCCTCGGGAGTTGGCGCCGCGCCGGAGCGCCCGTTGTCGGTGACTGCGACCGATCCGGCCGGGCCGCCGACGGTGGAACCGGCGGCGCCGCCCCGCGGGGGAGCCGGGCACGCACGCCGCCGACGGTCCCGCCGGGCTTGGTTCTGGGGGTTGTTCATCCTGGTGGTGGTGGCCCTGGCCGTGGCGTCGCGGGTCAACCTCAACTACTACGCCCTGCAGCCCGGCGTCGCCCAGTCGGTGCAGCAGTTCATCACCGTCCCCGGTGACAAGAGCCACAAGGTCACTCATCCGGTGCTCTTGACCGATGTCGAGATCGGTCGGGTCAATGCCCTGTCCTGGTTCGTCTACAAGCTGCAAAGCGACACCACCCTCGAGCCGGTGGTGGCGGTGACCGGTGGGACGTCGCCCTCGCAACTGGTGGCCCAGGGCAACCTCGAGATGTCCCAGGCCGAGGCCGACGCCAAAACGGCCGCGCTTCGTCGTCTCGGCTACACGGTCTCCGCCACCTCGGTTGGCGCGGTGATCTTCGGCACCTTTCCGGGGACTCCGGCCTACCCGATCCTCCATGTTGGCGATGTCATCACCGCCGTCGACGGAGCCGGCACCCCTTCGGCGCAGGCTCTCACCAACACGCTGTCCAACTACCACTCGGGACAGACGGTGACCCTCACGGTGCTCAAGGGTGGCAGCGGGCCGCCCACCCCGGAACCGGTCACCCTCAAGAGCACCGTCGTCAACCTCGGCGGCGGGGTGAACGTCCGGCTCAACCTCGGGATCCAACCTGAGGACCAAATCGACTTCGCCTACCCGTTTCCGGTCACCATCAATGTGACCAACATCGGAGGACCATCGGCCGGGTTGGCCATGACCCTGGGGGTGATCGACGCGCTGACCAGTGGGTCGGTGACCGGAGGGCATACGGTCGCGGCCACCGGCACCATCGACGCCGAGGGCAACGTGGGGGACGTCGGTGGTGTACCCCAGAAGACTGTGGCGGTGGAGAACGCGGGCGCCTCCATCTTTTTGGTCCCACCCCAGGAGTACAAAGCGGCGCTCTCCAAGGATCGTCCCGGTCTCACCATCTACAAGGTCTCCACGCTCAACCAGGCGCTGGCCATTCTGGTCGCTCATGGGGGCGTGGTTCCGACGGCCCCGAAGTCGTCGGCGTCGACACCTGCCGCCGTCCCGGGATGACCCGTTTTTTGGAGCGACAGTCGTAGGCTCTCGCCCATGCCTGAGGAACGACTGATGTCCATCACGTCCTCTTCCCACCTGGTCCCTGATGATGTGGCCCGTCACACCTTCGGCTCGGTGCGGAGGGGCTTCGACCCCGGCGAGGTGCGGGCCTACCTCGAGTCGATTGCCGTGGGTCTACGGGGCATCGCCGAGCGCGAGCACGATCTTCTCCAGCAACTGGCCGATGCCGAGGACAGGGCGGCTAACCCGGTGCTCGACGAGGCCACCCTGACCGAGGCGGTGGGCGCCGAAACTGCCCGGGTGCTGCACAGCGCTCACGAGGTGGCGGCCGATGTGACGGCCAAGGCCCAGGCTGAAGCCGAAAGCATTCTGACCGAGGCGCACGCGGCGATCGAACAGCGCCGCGCCGAAACCGAGTCGCGGCTGGCAGAACAGGTGGAGGTGTCCGAGGCCGCGGCCGGCGAGCTCCGAGATCGGACCAGCCAGCAGATCGCCGCGGGCCTCGAGGCGGCGCGCAACGAGGCCGAGGAGCTGCTGGCCCAGGCCCGGGAGCAGTGCCGGGCCATGGTCGACGAGGCTCAGGGCCTGCGCACCCGGGTCCTGGCCGATCTGTCCAAGAGGCGCAAGGTCCTTCACGCCCAGATCGAACAGCTCCGGGCGGGGCGGGAGCGGTTGGCCGAGACGGTCCAGGACGTACGGCGCTCCATCGATTCCATCGCCGAGGATCTTTTTGCCGCGGAGGACAACGCCCGCCTGGCGGCCGAAGCGGCGGGGCGGGCCGCGGCCGCTCGTCCTGACGAGGGCAGCACCGAGGAGGTCGCGGCACTTCTTCTGGCCGAAGAGGCCGAGGTCGAGGTCGAGGTCGAGGTCATCCAGATCGAGGTCAACCCGACCGAACCGGCGGGAGTGGAAGTGGTCGAACCGGTCTCCGACGGCGAGGTGACAACCCCGGGGGATGAACCGGTGGCAGCCGACGACGAGTCGCCGGTCGACGCCCTGTTCGCCAAACTCCGGGCGTCGCGGGAGGAGCCTGACCGCGGTTCTGAAGCGCCGCCCGCCGATGGTGGCCCCGGGGATCAGACCGGACAGGTCGACAGTTCCGGCCCGGACTCCCCGGAGGCCGTGACCGCACAAAGCGTGCCCGAGGAGCACGGCGACGAACCGGCAGACGGTCCCCCCGAAGGCCTGAGCCCCGCCGCTCTGCGCCGCGACCAGCTGATCGAGCCCATCGTCACGGCACTGGCCCGTCGTCTCAAGCGGACACTGCAGGACAACCAGAACGAACTGCTCGACGAGCTCCGTTCCAACGGCAACACGTGGTCGGCCGAGTTGCTCCCCGAAGAGGTCGAGCACGTCGACGGCTACGCCACCGCGGCGCTGCCCGGATTGGAGCAGGCGGCTGAGGCCGGTGTTTCCTTCGCCGGAACCGGCGCCAACCATGCCCCCCGGACCGACATCCTGGTGGGAATCGCCCACGACCTGGCCGAGTCCGTGGTGGGCCCGCTGCGGCGTCGGCTCATCGAGGACCAGGGTGGACTGACCTGGGCCGACGAGTCAGTGGTGGTGGAGCACGTCGGGTCCGCCTTCCGCGAGTGGAAGGGGGAGCGCATCGAGCGCCTGGCCGGTGATCACGCGGTCGCGGCCTTTTCGGCTGGCACCATGGCTGCCGTCGAGCGGGAACCCGAGGCCCGCGTCGAGTGGGTCGCCGTGGCCGGTTCGGGTGATGCTCCGTGCCCCGACTGCGAAGACAACGGGCTCAGCGGATCGCTTCGGCCCGGCGAAGAATTTCCTACTGGGCACCTGCGTCCACCGGTACACCCGGGGTGTCGATGCCTCCTGTCGCGCGCCGCCACCTAGGCTGCTGCCCGTGCGTCCTCCCAGCGACTTGCCCAGGATCCCTCGTCGGACGTCCCGTCGTCGACGCTGGATCATCGCCGGACTCATCGTCCTGATCATCCTCATTGCCTTTCTGCGAACCTTCGCCGTCTTCTACACCGACGCCCTGTGGTTCTCCTCGGTCTCGCTGCATTCGGTCTGGGTCAAGCTGTTCGAGATCAAAGCCGGGCTGCTGATCACCTTCGCCTTGATCTTTGCAGTCCTGCTCCTGGCCAGCCTGGTGGTCGCCGAACGACTCGCGCCCAAGGGCCCGTCTCTCGACGCCGAGGACGAGTTCGTCAAGAGGTACCAGGAGGTCATCGGGCCCTATGCCCGCTGGCTACGGGTCGGGGTGGTGACGGTCCTCTCCTTGATCGTCGGGTCCCAGGCGGTGGGGCAGTGGAACAACTGGATCCTCTTCAACAACAGGACAGCCTTCGACGCCAGTGATCCCCAGTTCCACCGCAACGTGTCCTACTTCGTGATGACGCTTCCCTTCGAGCAGTTCCTGGTCCACTGGACCCTGGTGGCCCTCGTCGTGGTGCTTCTGGTCACCCTTCTCAGCCACTACCTCAACGGTGGCATTCGCATGCAGGGATCCCGTCCCCGGGTGCGCCCGGCCGTCAAGGCCCACATTTCGGTGATCCTCGGGTTGTTGGCCCTGGTCAAGGCGGTCGGTTATTACCTGGCCCGCTTCAATCTCGATCTCTCCTCCAACGGGTATGTGCAAGGTGCCGGATATACCGACGTGCACGCGTGGCTTCCCGCCCTCGAGCTCCTGATCCTGGTGTCCCTGGCTGCAGCCGTCCTCTTGATCTACAACATCCGTCGGCAAGGGTGGGCGCTGCCCATCCTTGGGGTCGGTCTCTGGTTTCTGGTGGCCCTGACCGCGGGGACCATCTACCCAGCGGCTGTGCAGGCCCTCAAGGTGAATCCGGCACAGAACTCGCTCGAGCAGCCCTACATCCAGCGCAACATCGACGCCACCCGCGCCGCCATGGGGATCGACCACGTCACCAGCGATCAGTATCCGGCATCATCGTCGCTGACTGCATCCGAGCTGTCGGCCAACAGTGACACCCTGGCCAATGTCAGGCTGTGGGACCCGAGCCAAACCCAGCAGACCTTTGACAAGCTGCAGGACATCCGCACCCAGTACCAGTTCAACAGCCTGGCTATCGATCGCTACATGGTGAACGGCGTCGAGACCCCAGTGATCGTCGGGGTTCGCGAGATCAATGACGGCGATCTCCCATCGTCCTCCTGGGTCAACACGACGCTGCAGTACACCCACGGCTACGGCATGGTCATCGCGCCGGCGAACGAGGCGACCAGCAACGGCGATCCCGAGTTCGCAGTGGGTGGTGTCCCTCCCAACTCCAACAGTGGTTTGCCGACGATCACCCAACCTTCCGTCTACTTCGGTCTGAACAACTCGGGATACGTGGTGGCCAACACGAAGCAACCCGAGATCGACTACCAGCTGACCAACGGGACCAACGTCGAGACGCACTACAAGGGTGACGGGGGCGTTCAGCTGTCGAACTTCTTCGACCAGGCAATGTTCGCCATCCGCTTCAATGACTACAACCTGCTGATCTCCAACCAGATCACCAGCACGTCGCGCCTGATGTTCGACCGTGGTGTGCAGGCCCGGGTCAACAAGGCCGCTCCCTTCCTGAGCCTCGATGCCGATCCGTATCCTGTCCTGCTCAACGGGCAGATCGACTGGGTCCAGGACGCCTACACCACCACCGACAACTATCCCTACGCGCAGAACGCCATCACCACCGCGCTGCCCGCCGGTAGTGGCCTCAACCAGACCTTCAATTACGTGCGCAACTCGGTAAAGGTCCTGATCAATGCCTACACCGGCAAGATGACCTTCTACGTCATGGATCCGTCGGATCCGATCATCCAGACCTACGAGAAGGCCTTCCCCGGGATGTTCACCCCTGCATCCGATATGAGCGCAGCTCTCAGGGCCCACCTCCGCTACCCCGAGGACATCTTCACCGTGCAGGCCAGCATGTACGGGAAGTACCACATCATGACGGCGTCGAGCTTCTACAGCGCGGCCGACGCCTGGGCGTTGTCACCATCACCCGGTTCGGGCTCGCCCTCACAGGCCCTGCAGACGGTTCTGGCCACCAACTCCCAGGGCCAGCAGTACTCCACCGGCCAGCTGCTCCCGATGGCGCCCATTTATCAGGAGCTCCGGGTGCCGGGCCAGTCCCAGCAGTCGTTCAATCTCCTCGATGCCTTCGTGCCCATATCGGGGCAGAGCCAGATCCAAACCCTGTCCGGATTCATGATCGCGGGGTCGGACCCGGGCCACTACGGGCAACTGGAGATGTTCGTCACACCACGGAACAACCCTGTCAACGGCCCCGCCATCGTGGCGGCAAAGATCGATGCCACCGCGGCTGTGTCCCAAAAGGTGTCCCTCCTGAACCAGAATGGGTCATCCGTCCTTTTGGGAAACGTGTTGATGATCCCGGTGGCGGACTCGCTGCTCTACATCCAGCCCCTCTACGTTGAATCGTCGCGCAATGCCATCCCCGAGCTCCAACAGGTGATTGCCGTGTACGGGAACCTCCCGGCCGCCATCGGACCGACGCTGGCCTCTGCTCTCACCCAGGTGTTCCAGGCCCCGGTGTCGACGGCCACCGGCACGAGTGGTACGACGGGCACATTGTCACCACAGGTGCGGGCCCTGCTTGACCAAGCGCAGATTGCCTATCAGCAATCCCAAACTGACCTGAAGGCCGGCAACCTCGGCTCCTACCAAACCGACATCAACAACCTCGAATCCGACCTGGCTGAAGTCCAGCAGCTGACCGGTGGGACGGTGGCGACGACCACCACCACAACCACGACGACTCCGGCCCCGGGCTAGATCCGGCGGGGCCGAGTCCGCCCGGGCAGGTCGCTCGGCCCGCCGTTTCCCAACAGCGGCACCCGGATGTGCCGAACGGCTCGATTTGGGGAAGTGGTATGTTGAGGCCTGCGACGCGGGGTGGAGCAGTCTGGTAGCTCGTCGGGCTCATAACCCGAAGGTCGTGGGTTCAAATCCCACCCCCGCCACCATTGAAACGCTGGTCGGCGCGTCTCGTGCATAGGGAACAGGCGCCTGACAGCGGTTTCGCGCCCGGACCGAGGTCGAAGATCGGGGTTTCTCGGGGCTTTTTCTCGGGACCTACTCAGCTTTGCCCTATGCAGCACCATGCAGGGTGGCGCCGCGCACGCGGCCCGTACGCTGCTATTTCGCAGTCGAGTCTTCGGTCGAGGTGACGATGCATAGGGCTGCACAGGGCATGTCCTATGCAACTGCCCTACTCAGCCTCTGGGCGGCGTTCACGGTCGGACGCAAGGACAAGCCTGTTGACTATCCCAGTTGACGCCCCAGTCCCGAAATTGTCAACGGGCGGGTCCTACGGACACTATCGACTTCACACCTGCTCATGTGTCCATCAGCCGGTTCACCTGGTGTCCGGTGACGGTTCCTTGTACGGGAGGGCCATATAAGAGGTTCCCGATGGAGATCCCATCGCACGGAGGATGGGCATCTATGGGATATTGACCAGGCGTAGAATCAAATGCATCGGATCAGTGGGTGACGGATCGAAGCCGAAGTTTTGGTAGAAGTTTCGAGCCTCCTCGTCTTTGGCATGGACCAGTAGACAGACGATCCCGATGGCTTCGGCCGCTGCCACTGTGGTGGTGATGGCCGCTCCGAGTAATGCTGCCCCTAGGCCCTGCCCGCGATGTTTTTCGTCTACTGCCATCCGGGCTAGCATGACGGCTGGGATCGGGTCGGGCATGTTGCGTCGATCCTTACCCCGTGCGTCACGGTGGGCCACCACGGCACTCGACAGCGAATAGAAACCGATGACCCGTCCATCCTTCACCACCACATGGGTTGTGGTGGCTCCCCTGGCCTGGTTGGCGACGGCCCGTTTGACCAACCACTCGTCCAGCTCTGGCTTTCCGCATGAGAAACCAGTGAGGACGTGATCGGGGGTGAGGAGCTCTGGTTTTTGCCAGAGCTTGTCCGGCATTCAGTCCTGCCAGGGAGTGGGGGCTGTCAGCAACTTCTCCAGACGAGGCTTAAAGACAGGTGGCTGGGCCAACAGGGCGTTGAACTCTGACCAGGCGGCATCACCCAGGGCGAAGTAGCGGCGGTCGGCCAAGTCCTCTTTGGCCGCACTGACGGCATGGCGAACCACGTAGTCGGTGATCGTTTCTTGCTGGGACTCGGCAGCACTCTCGATCACCTCCCGTTGCTGGGGAGTGACCCGGAGCTGGAGCCGATCGGATCGGGTTTCGTTAGCCATGCCGTCCATTGTACTCCCAATGGCAGTACAGGAAAAGGGGTCACTTCGGAGATACAGGGCAGATACACAGCAAGGTGCCTACCAGGAGGTACGCGGATAATGGCCCGTCCAGGTGGACCGGCAGGGTGGTGAAGTAGGCCCATATGATGGCGTCTATGTCCCCACGGGCCGGTGGGATGAGACAAAGAGAGGACCCCCCCAAATGGGGTGGGATAGCTAACTGCTGATCCACCGGAGTCGGTATTTTTCAGGATGGCTTGTCACGATTCCTCCGAGCACCCCTCTCTCCATATGATCACCCCGGCGGTGGCCAGGGTGGCGCCTCGATGGCGGCATCCCCAGGGAGATGGAGCTTCAGGGGTATTGGGTCGGCTACGACCAGGCCGAGCTCGTCGAGGAGCTTTCGCAACCGGAAGAAGCCCCTGCCGGCATGGCCATGGCGGCCGCCGGGGCGCTGGTCGCGGCCGTTGGCGGCGCCGTGGTGACGATGATGGCGGTGGCCGCGGGCGTGGTGGCCGTCGCCGGGGAGGCCGTGGTTGGGCACGCGGGCGCAGGCCATCGCCTTGGGGACCGACACGGGAATGGCGATCGCTCACCATCTCAATGCTGTCATCGAGGCACACGAACGGTCTCATACTCCTTGCAGCAAACCGTCGTACCTCGCCAGCGGGACGATCAGATGATATGGGCGAGCCCGAGCGACGCCGGCATATCGTACCCGGGCCACGTTCGTCGTACGGGACGGCGGGAGAAACTTCCTCAGGCGACGGCGGGCGAGGTCTGTGTCGACGCGGTCGCAGCTAATCCAGTTGCCTCCCATGTCGAGGTCTCTTCTTCCTCCCCAGCTGTTCATAGAGATCGTGGACCTTCTGCACAATCTCCGTGCTCCTGAGTAGGTTCTCCAACCAGGCCACATCCTCTAGTTGGTAGAGGATGGACGGATCAGCCGTGATCGGTGCATGAGTGATGACGGCCAAGTTGAGGGCATCGCTGGGTCTCGCATCGACTTCGTGCAGTCCAGTTGGGGTGTCCACAATCGTGGTAGCGAGGTAGGTGTCGTCGACCAGGCCTGTCAATCTGACTTCCAACAGACGACCGCCACTCGCCGACAAGAGACGCTCGGTTAACTGGTAGGTCATCGGACGTGGCATTTCCGTGTTTTCCAAGCTCAGGGCCAGAGCCGTCACCTCCGATACTCCAATGAGGATCACGAGGTGTTGGTCACCGCTCGAACTCTGCAGGAGGACCAGCCCTGTTCGGGGTGAAGCGTCTTCTTTGCTCATGCGGACGTCGGCAATCTCCATCGGGACGAAGTCAGTAGTCGGCGTCACGCGGTCCT
Source organism: uncultured Acidimicrobiaceae bacterium (assembly GCA_963704615.1). Taxonomy (GTDB): domain Bacteria; phylum Actinomycetota; class Acidimicrobiia; order Acidimicrobiales; family RAAP-2; genus Bog-756. The sequence continues at coordinate 820,199 of OY969923.1, forward strand.
CCCTGTTTGGTCGAAGGTCAATGAGTGCTCGGCTAAGACTCGACCGAGCTTTGTGAAGGCGGTCCTTTACTGCGTTGACGGTGATCCCGAGCTCAATCGATGCTTCCCGGTGTGTCAGGCCACTGAGATAGAAGGAGTAGACGGCCTCGCGTTGACCCTGTGGGAGCCCGTCCACGGCGGCACGTACCCGTGTGCTCAGCTCCGCTGACTCGACGAACTGCTCTGGGGAGGCCGTATGGGGGCTCTCGGGCGTGAGGCTCGCCAGGAGTCGCTTCTCCGAAAGGGAGGTCCGCAATGCCTGACGGGACTTGTTGAGAGCGATCCCGCAGAACCAGGCGCCGAATCGGTCGGCCCGCATCAATCGATCCAGGCTCAACCAGGCGACCACCCCAGCCTCCTGGACCGCATCGCGAGCAAGTTCCCGATCATGGAGTACGCGATCACACAGTCCCTCGGCCGGCCTCTGGTGTCGTCGAAACAACTGCGCGAAAGCCATCTTGTCGCCCAAGCGAGCCGATTGGACAAGCACCCAATCCTCTGGTCCCTGTGCCAGATCGTCGGCTACTGCCTTGTTCACCCTTTCCCCGCCACAGCTAATAGTGTCCACGAAGAGCCTGTGGGTTAGCTCCGGGTTGGCTCCGATGAGCTGGGAGCCGAACATCCGGGGATCGATCACCCCGCCGATATGCGGTTCTGGACCGTCCCGTATGGTCTTGGCAAGGTCAGCTCAAGCACAACCAACGATCACCGGTCGTCGAGCAAGCTGAACTTGCCGACGGATCAGGTGGAGTGGTTCGAAAGCCGATCGGTTTGCGGGCGATCGTCCACCCCGGCTTGCCGGGTCGATGGATTGCTGAACTCACCGCCCGTCTCTGATTAGCTGATCGGACGGTTGAGGACCGCCAGGAACAAGAACTCGCTCGTCACGTCGCTGCTCTCAGGAGCAGGTGTCAGAAGTAGCGCTAGGACGTCGTTTCCCCGGCCCTTCTTCGCATGAAACTCGTTGGTGACGATCGTGCTCATGGGTTTGTGCCCTTTCTTCATTGGTTGGTACTCCGGTCCTCATCGCTGTCTCAGACGGGTGTGTTACGGATGACGATCAAGCTGTCGATCTTCCCCTCGCTCACGGTGAAGTAGTTGGTGAGAATCAGCTCCTCAGGAAGGTTGGTCTTGTCGTAGTCGCCGTCGTAGCGTCCACGAACAACCATCTGGCCGTGGCGGCCGATGACCTCGGTAACCTGGATGTTGACGTGATCACCGACCATTTCCTTGCTCACCCAGCCTCGGATGGCATCGGTCCCCCAGAACTCCCGGCGTGCGTCATTGACCAGCGCATCAGCGGCGAAGGTAGTGACGATCGCCTCCTCGTCGAAGGCGTTGACTGCGGCAATGTGCTCGGCCACCACTCCAGACAACGTGCTCAGGGATTCTTTCATGTCTGACTCCTCTTCCTCTTGTGGTTGTCCGCCATTCGGCGGCACTGACCACCATGAGCGGTCCAGCTGCGGGAGGGTCAAGTCCCGATCTCGCGCTTGACACTCCCGCAGGGGGAGGGTCGACACTGGGGTGGTGACGCCAAGCTTGACGGTCGGTGAGTTCTCCCGGATCACCCACCTGAGTGTGAAGACGCTCCGTCATTACCACCAGGTCGGTCTGTTGGAGCCGGCGGAGGTGAATCCCGGTACTGGCTACCGCTACTACCTCCCCGATCAGATCCCGACCGCTCAGGTGATCCGCCGCTTGCGGGATCTGGAGATGCCGGTCGCGGAGGTAAGGGAAGTGCTTTCGGCGCCGGAGACCTCCGTCCGCAATATCCTCATCGCCGCCCACCTGGACCGGCTCGAGGACCAATTGTCGAGAACACACAGCGCGGTAGAGTCATTGCGCAACCTCCTGCAGCATTCCGGCGAGGTGCCTGCCGTCGAGCACCGCACGGTGCCGGCCATGCCAGCCGTCGGGATACAGCAAATGGTGGATCGAGACGATGTGTTGTCGTGGTGGCAGGGGGCGCTCGGCGAACTACACGCCACGGTACGTACCCAGGAGCTCCACGCCACCGGTCCGAGTGGCGGGCTGTACGGGAGCGAATTGTTTCAACACGGCCGAGGTGAGGCGACCGTGTTCATTCCCGTCGACGGCGTCGTGCGTTCGATCGGCCGGGTGGTCCCCTTTGTTGTCCCGGCGGCCGAACTGGCGGTGCTCATGCACCAAGGCCCCCTCACCGACGTCGACCTCACCTACGGCGAACTCGGTGCTTACGCGACTGCGCACGAAATAAGTGTTGAAGGACCGCTTCGGGAGTACTACCTCGTTGACGCAAACGAGACACCCAATCCCGAGGAATGGAAAACGGAGATCGGCTGGCCGATTTTCCGCTCCGACGGCAAGCCCTGATGGGGCGATCGTCCCGCCTTCAACGGCGAGAAAGCCCGAAGCTGAACGTGAGGTCACAAGGGCGCGTGTGTTCAGCACTTCAGGGTCGAAAGAAGCTCCCAGAGGCCGCCTGATCTTTCGACGTGGCAATCGGCCCCTGTTGTGACGTATGTCAGCCGGCAACCTTCGCGAGCACGGAGACTCGCGACAGCTCTCTCGGATCCACGGAGGGATCCCTTTCACGGGCTCGCGACAATTTTTCTCCATATCCGCTGACGACAAGGACCGTTCGTCTAGTCCGAGCGTGTCGCTAGATAGAGTGCCGCGTCTTCCACCTTCTTGATGGCTCCACCAAACTGGTCGTTGATGATCCGCTCGATAGCCTCGTACTGCTCATCCGTGTGATCAACCCCATAGGTTTTGGTGACAGCGACGAAGGTGGATGCGTCGAGGATGCGCTCAAACGGGTGGTGATGTACTCGAAACTCGTCAAACCGCCCGTCCTCTTTGATCGGATGAAGAGAACCGTCGACGTGGTCCAGACGCTTTACCCATGGGGACCCGAATACTTCGGCGATGTGTTCTTCGAATAGCTCCTCGCCCCACGAAATGACTTCGGTCCAAACGAGCGCGAGTGAACCGCCCGGCTCGACCAGATGGGCGGCAAGGTCAACGGCAATCCGCGGATCTACCCAATGCCACGAGTTGAAGGCCACAAGCAGTCGGACGGAAGAGTCAGGTGGGAAATCCTCGAATCGACCTATGACGAACTGGGCGCGCCCGATGACCTTGGATTCCGCCAACTCGGCAAGGGAGGCTGAAGGTTCGATAGCCGTGACCTCAAGGCCCCGATCAACCAACGGTTCAGTCGCGATACCCGTTCCAGCCCCGATTTCGATCGCTTTGTCGCCAACGGCAAGCCCGGTCGACCGCACGATGTCATCAAACACGCTTTCTGGGTATCGGGGCCGAAACCGGTCGTACGCACACGCTTGAGCAGCGAACCTCTCGGAGGCCTTATCCGCTACTCGCCAGAGATCGGACACCAAGTCAAGTATCACATCTGGACGAGTACCTTGTCCGACTGGACCATGGTCGCGACCGACGGGGTCAGAACCGATTGCCGTTCCAAATCCCACTGTTCCGGATCCGGAACCGGTAACGGCGCCACAGGGCCTCATTGCTGGAAAGATGATCCGGGTCCGCAGGGGTAACGTCTTGCGGCAACCGGCGATTGCCACCTTCATGAATGGATCCGCGCTTCTCCACTAAGGGCTACATTCGATTCGCCTGGGGAATTACTCCGCCCAGTCGAGTTGAGCTTCGGGAACACCGATCGATCGGGCATGGGCCTCAGCCTTGGCCCGTCCGGCCTTGTCACCTCGCCGGTATTGAAAGACTCGCCCGGCCAAAGACGACGAACGTGTTCTCGGCTGAGCGGAAATCGCAACACCAGCTTGAGAGCCTCCTCTAGGTGCCGAAATGCCGGTCCGTATCAGGATCGGTTTGCGGGCGGCGGCGCCGCTCCCGAGAGGCAGAAGGTGCGACTGTAGAACGGCATAGGCGTGTCACGAGTCATCATTGGCGTCCGGCTGACTTCAGCGTGACACTACACAGGAGCATCGAACTGGGGTGAGCGTCGCCTCCTAGCGACTGAAGACGAGCATGGCACTGGTCTCGAACTGAGGCCCGTAGTCGAGTGAGGGCAGCGCTTGCTCGATCCTGGCGAAGCCCGCCTCGACGACCTCCTCGCTCATACCTTCGAACAGCGAGGTGGGACGGAGCTTCAGCTTTTTGAAGTCCTCGGCCAGGCTCGCGGAGCGAAGCCAGGTGATCTCATCACGAGAGGCGAGCGTCCACCCGGCGCTGAAGAAGTCACTCTGCACCTCTTCCTCAGACTGGTACTGCCCTTGGTGGACTTGCATCCATTCAGGCACGACTTGCAACCACCAGACGTCGGGCATCCTGTCGGAGAAGTTCGCCTGTACAAAAACCATGCCGCCCGGCCTGACCACCCGGCGCAATTCCTGTGCAGCGCCATTCCGATCGACGACGTGGTGCCAGACAAAGAAAAGCAGCGCTGCGTCACATGAGGAATCTGGCAATGGAATGTGCTCGGCGGACCCTGCCGCATAGGTGACGGCGGGATGGCCAGCGTGGGCGACGGCTTGAGCACGCATCTTGTCAGCCGGCTCGACACCGTAGACGGGGCCGCCGAAGGTACTCGCTAGAGACGGGGTCATGCGACCGGTACCCGAGCCGAGGTCGAGCCAGGCGAGTGGCCGTCTCTTCGGCAGGTGGCGGGCGAACGCCACCATCCAGGTCTGCAGCGCATCGGGCGACAGCTGCCTGCCAGCGGTGTAAACGGCATGCTGGCGCTCGTCGTAGTCGACCTTACCCATACTGCCTCCAAGTCTGGCCTGACCGGGACCGTCCCGCATGTCGATCGTCAGTTGGACGTCAACTCCCAGCAGTACCTGAACTCACCCCGATATTGAGGACTGTATGTGGCCAGCTTGCGGATCAAAAAATGCGGATTTCCGAATCCGACAGATGGACAGTCGATGCCGAGTTGCCCAGCGGCTTCAAAGCCGAATCGGCCGTAGTAGGCGGGTAATCCGAGAAGGACGAGGAGTGGCTCTCCGATCTCTTCAGCTCCACGAAGCAGCTCATTCATAAGGCTTGACCCAATGCCCTCGCCCTGGCGGTTAGGGACGACAGCCAACGGGGCCACTCCGACGACTCGTCGTTCGTCGAGGCTTCCGTACGCTCCAAGCACATGGCCAACAACCTGCCTATCCTCGATGGCAACTAGGTCCAGCCCGGATACGGCTGCATTGAGCAACCATGTGTTGAGGACGATGTCGACCTCTTCCTGACCATCCCGACTCGTGTCGGAAAATGCCTCCCGGACGACACCAAGGATGGCATCGCGATCGGCGGGACGGGTCAGCCTGATCGACCAGCTTGTCGTCATAGTTCTCAACACGTTGATGGCTATTCGTCAGCGGGTCAACTCCATTCTGCGACGGCGATTACGGGGCGCGGTCTCTCAACACCGATGCACGCGACCTGACCACGCCACGTCGGTGGTCAGCCCGCAATAATGACTGATATGGACGAGATAGAGGTTGAAGTCGTCACCGCCCATAACGAGCGGGCGACCCTGCGAGTCGGCGACGTCCTCCTGAAGATCGATGCTGATCAAACGCGCACCGAAGTCGAGGTCGAGGCTACGGGTATGGCGCCGATCCCGACTCCGGAGGTGCTGTGGTGGAAGCCACCTGTGCTCGCGCTCGGCGCCCTCTCCGGGACGGCGCTCGGCCGCCTCGGCGAGCCGTCGACCGCGTCGTCGGAGGTGTGGGCCGCGACGGGTGCCGCTGTCCGGATGCTGCACGACGCGCCGCTGCCTCCTTGGTCCGGCAAGAGCTTGGATGAGGTCGCGTCGCGCCTCGACGGCGAGTGCGAGTGGCTCGTCACGAACGGCGTCCTTCCCGTCGACGTGGTCAGGCGCAACCGCCGGATTGCCGAGGCTGCGCTCCGGCCGTGGACCCCGGTATTCACCCACGGCGGCCTGCAGATCGCCCGCGTTTTCGTCGAGGGTGACGAGATCACCGGCGTGATCGACTGGTCCGATGCGGGTCAGGGCGATGCCTTGTTCGACCTCGCCATCCTGACACTCGGACACGAGGAGCGCCTTGGCGACGTCGTCGCTGGTTACGGCACTGACGTCGACCTCGATGTGATCCGCGCGTGGTGGTCGTTGCGATGTCTGGTAGCGGTCCGATGGCTGATCGAGCACGGCTTCGACCCGTCGTCACCAGGCTGCGAGATTGCCGTGCTGAGATCCCAACTGTGAACCTGCACCGAGCCAGCTTCGGGCTCAGAGCGGTGCCCTCGAATCACGGGTATGTGCTGCAATACACGGGTGGGTGACGCTTCCTCGGAATTGACGATCGAGAGCACTCGGGACGCAACCCTCATCGCGAACATCCACTTCCGTACAGTCTTGATCGCCTATAAGAGTTTCTTTCCACCAGAGTCCTCGGCACCCACGATCCAGGAGTTGTCCTTCGTGTGGAAGGAGCGGCTGGAGGATCCGACCGCCAGAGGTTTCGCAGCTTCACTGGATGGTCACGCCGTGGGCATGGTTGTAGTTCGCAGAGATCCCGATTTCGATCCAGAGGGGCAGCTACTGGGACTACACGTGCTTCCTCACGTCTGGGGACGGGGGATCGGCAGCGCGCTTCACGATAAAGCGGTGGAGACCCTGAGGGATCAGCTGTATGGAAGTGCCGGCTTGTGGACGATCGCAGCAAACAAGCGGGCACGTCGAATGTACGAGAGACGAGATTGGGTGACTGTTCCTGGAATCGAACTGAATCACGATGGGGTCAGCGAGGTTCGCTACACGAGATCACTCTGAATGAGAGTGGCCTATCCCTCAACAGGGGTTTGCGGCGTGCCAAACGGCGGCCGATGGATGGGGTGCTTGCTAGCCGCAAGCATTCGGTAGTGGCCTTTGATCGATTCCAGGTTTGGTCCTCACCGCACCAAATGACGGAGCAAGCGGGCTTCCGCGATTGACTAACAGGAGTCACCACCATGTCCCGTCGTCGGATCGGCTCGTGGAACGTAGGTATTGGCTCCGTCAGTAGATCGTTGAAACCGCGGGGTCCGGTTTTTGGCGTTTCAGATCGATCGGTGACCAGGCACTTGTCCACCGAGGAAGTTGCGGGTAGCGCGCTTGGAGCCGAGAACGTACAGCGCCAAATGGTCACGGTGCCGCGACAGGATTCCGAGTTCTAGTTCGCGCTCAGGTCGGCGGTTTCGCCAGATGCGCCAGACCAGCGACCATTCATCGTGCAACCGGCGTAAAGCTGACTCGTCGCAACCGTTGGGCAGCTGGAAGCTCACCGGACGCTTGCGGACCCCGCGGACGAGTGCTCGCCATGCACGGACCCACCATGGAGTATCGAGGAACACCGCCGTGTCTGCGCGCTCGAGCCGAAGGTCGAGTGTGGCGTGGTAGTTGCCGTCGAGAATCCACTTGTCGCTGGCGATCAGGTCGCGCTGTTTCTCGCGCCACTCGTCGTCAGAAGGCTCCGCCCAGCCCGGTTTCCAGAAGTGGACGTCAAGATGGATGACGGGTAGGCCAGTTTTGGCCGAGAGCGCTCGCGAGAACGTGCTCTTGCCAGATCCGGCCATGCCGGTGACCACGACGCGTCGTCCGACAGAAATCCCGGGTGGGATGTCCCTTACAGATCGAAACTCCGTGAAGCCCTCATCCGGCACCAGTGCATACTGCCGGATGCTGGGTGGACGAGGAGGCATCCCGCTACCGAGCGGTCGGGGGCCTTTTGACGACCAGGCGAGGAGTGTCCCCAAGGTACCGATCTCTGAGCGGGCGATCATCCCACCGTGGCTTGCCGAGTCGGTGGATTGCTGAACCCAACGCCCGTCTCTGATTAGCTGATCGGGATGGTTGAGGACCGCCAGGAACAAGAACTCGCTCGTCACGTCGCTGTTGAAGGGTGGGGATGTCGCGACCCCCTGTCAGGGGTTCATCTTGGCGGGGATGGCCGTCGAACCTGGCGAGTCGGCAAAGAACTCTGGCTTACGGCATCGCACGACGCGGTAGCTCTCGGACGCGAGAACTCCTTGCTCGCCCGCCTGGCCTCTGTCCTCGACGAGTCCGAGGCCACGTTTACTGTGCCAACCCCGCTCCCAGCTGCCAACGGAGACGAGACCCTCGTGTTAGGGGGCCTGGGATGGCGAGTGACCCGCCACATCTGCGGCCACCGTCCAGACGATGATTCCCGCGACACCTATAGGCAGTCGGCAAACACGCTTCGACAACTCCATGAGATCCTGCGCCTCCTGCCGGACAGCAGTTCCGTGGTGATGCCGTTGAGCGAACAGAGCCGCGGACTTGTCGTTCGCGCCCTCGATTCGGATTGGCAAACTCTCACAGACGATCCGACAGAACGACATGTCGTTGTGCAGATGGCGAAGTGGCTCGACCCCCGACTCGGTGGGCTCGACCAGGTACCACATCAAATCGTCCATGGCGATTGGGCGACTCCCAACTTGCTGATGTCACGAGATAATCCTCCTCGAATCGTTGCCGTCCTCGATTGGCAATTCGCAATGATCGGTCCAATCATCGCTGATCTGGCTCAGGCTGCTTCCACGGTGTTGATGTGGTCCTCCTTCCGGGACAAAAACCAGGTGATTCGAGAGATCCTCGACGTCTACGGCGACGACGCTCAGAGGCGATTACTAGGCGTTGCGATGGGAGCCTTCTGGCATTGGAACTACTGGCGTGATCGCGAAGAGCTCCATCGAGAGCCGCGTGCACGAGTGGCCTTCAATCGGCAGCCAGCCAGGTTACGAACTGTGCTCGCCTTCGCCCGGGAGTGGGAGAAGTCCGTCGGTTCGTAAGGTCTCAAACAAGACCGGAAGTCGATGGGCAAACGGGCACCTCGGAAATGAGCGGGGTTCGGTGACCGTGATAGTGAGCATCCGGCACTACGTGACGGTTATGGGATGCCGGGCGGCATTCAATCGAGCTACCTCTCGCAACATTCAGCGATGGATTCCCCGTTCGAGCGCGATCACTCCCGAGTACCGCAACGCTCACGTTGATACTTGATCACCCATAAGGATCAGATTCTCGACTTCGTTTAGCTTGGCGGAACTCAACGTCCCCACCTTTTCAATCAGATCCTCTTGCGACGAGGTGAAAATCCACGTGCAGTTGATGTGCCCTGGTCTGGGCAGTCCTACTCGGACGACAAAGCCATTTAGTCCGAGGTCAACTTCCACGGCCACACCCGAGATGCCTTCGTCGGCTGGCTCGACAGCGACCACACACCGAAGATCGTCGTTGTCGAGCCTGGAAAGCACGACCACTGGCCGAAGGTGGTCGAACGTTGCCGTCCAGATATCACCTCGATTGACGATCTCGTCGGTCCTGGGAGTCGGGTTCACTGCGTCATATTAATGGCACTTCGAGTATCGCTGATCGAGCAGCCTGTGGAACCGTCCGTAGCCCGATGCGCATGTGGGATACATCCGAATCACTGAAGCGCAAGCCTGATGACCCTGAAGCAAGGCTCTACTGGCTCACTTCGAGGCCGTTGGTGTTAGGGAATGCACCAAGATGTCCACGACCGTTTCCTCGGCGAGAGGGCCAGGTATGGCCTCTCCTGCGGGATCCGAGAACCTATGGCGCGCGAACCACATGACGGTCTCGATAATTAGGCGGGCCGTGACAGTCGCGTCAGGCGTGGTCCGAAGTGCTCCCGAACGAGCACGCCGCGAAAGATAGCCGGATAGCGCGGCCAACAGCGGAGCCCGGAGCTCGATACTGACCATCTCCGCTAGTTCAGGGAGTTCACGGGCAGAACGTCCGATCATGTCGACGGCCTGGCGAGTTTCCCCGGCAAGCGAGAACAGTTCCCGAACAACCTCCTCCAATTCGATCTCGGGATCCTCGTGACGGCGGCTGTGCAGGGCCTGGCGCAGACGGAGGGGCAGCGGTTCCCTTCGAATGTGCTCGGTGATCTCCTCGAGAGTGGCTTCGAGAGTTGGGGACGAGATGGGGAGCTCGTCGCCCGACGGCTTCTCCTTTAGGAGGGCTTGGCGAACCACGAGCAAGAAGAGACCCTCCTTGCCGTCCACGTAGCGGTACAGCGCTGCCTCAGACACGCCCATTTCTTTGGCGATATCTGCCATCTGAGTCGCTCGGTATCCCCGCATCGTAAAGACGCCTAGGGCCGCTTCGACCAGTTCGGGCAGTCGATCTCGGGCCCGTTGCCGTGGGGTCATGTCCGGAGTATAAATGAGTGAGCCACTCACTAACAAGGAGTCCACAATGACCGAAAGGGGAACGAGCCACATCGACTGGAGCGATCTCCAAGAGCGGGTCGGTGAGCGGCTGTTGCGAGTCCGGTCACCCTTGGAGCCTTGCGCTCTCGATAGCGACGTCCCGGCCTGTGTGGCGGCACTGCACAGCTGCCGCAATCCCTACTTCCTTGAGGACGAACCCGGCGGCTTCCAGACAACGGGCTGGCTCGGGGCCTACGTGGCCGAACACAGCCCCTACGCCGTTGCGACCGAGTCCGCGGAGGACGTCGCAGCTGCGGTGACCTTTGCCCGCGACCACGGACTGAGCCTGGTAATCAAGGGCACCGGGCACGACTATCTTGGCCGTTCGAGCGATCCAGACTCGCTGCTGATCTGGACCCACCGTATGCGCGATATCGCTGTGCATGAGGCGTTCGTCCCAGCCGGCTCGAGCGATGTTCCGGGCCTACCCGCCATCACGGTAGGCGCGGGTACCAGATGGCTAGAGGCTTACCAGGCGCTCGCTCCTCACGGCCGCTACGTTCAGGGAGGGGGATGCACGACAGTCGGAGCGGCAGGCGGGTTCACCCAGGGCGGTGGGTTCGGGAGCTTCTCGAGACACTTTGGAACTGCGGCCGGAAACGTGCTGGAAGTCGAGGTTGTCCTGGCCTCAGGCGAGATCCTCGTGGCGAATGCAAGGCATCACCCTGATCTCTTCTGGGCCCTTCGGGGCGGGGGCGGGGGCACCTTCGGTGTCGTGACGAAGATGACCATGCGTACCCACCCCATGCCCACGACATTGGGTGCAGTGGCCGGCGCCATCAGGGCCAGTCGAGACGGGGACTTTCGACGGCTCATCGATGAGCTCGTACACGTGTTCCCGAAGCTCTGCGACGACCACTGGGGTGAGCAGATTCGCCTGAACGAGGACAACTCGGTGGTCTTCTCTATGGCGGCAGTGAACCTGATCGACGACGAAGCGAACGCCGTCTGGGAGCCGTTTCTCACCTGGGTCGATCGACATCCTGACTCCTTCACCAGCGACGCATTCGTTGCCACGGTGTCGTTCGACCGGTTCTGGGATCCCCAGCTGTGGGATGAGCTCGCACCGGAAATGATCTGTCACGACCTCCGACCCGGGCAACCATCCGACCGGTTCTGGTGGGCCACCAATCAAAGTGAAGCTTCGCAGTACCTCAACGCGTACCAGTCGCGTTGGCTTCCACGACAGCTGTTCGATGAAGCACCCGAGGTTATGACCGATGCGCTATTCCGAGCGTCGCGACACTGGCACGTGAGCCTCCACACCAACAAGGCTCTTGCCGGCGCATCGACAGAGGCTCTACGCAGGGACAGGACCACGTCGATCAACCCAGCCGTGTTCGATGCTGCCTGCCTGCTCATTTCGGCATCGAACCAGCGGAACGCGTTTCCTGGCATCCCTGGTGTGGAGCCCGACATCGAACAAGGCGCTATTGATGCCCAGCACGTGGTCGAGGCAATGGACATCATTCGGACTATGGCGCCGAATTCTGGGAGCTATCTCAACGAGACCAACTACTTCGAACCCGATTGGCAGCAGAGCTTCTGGGGAATGAACTATCCGGGGCTGTTGGAGATCAAACGCCGATACGACCCGACCAATCTGTTCCGAGTCCACCACGGAGTGGGGAGTGAGAGCTAAGACTTGTGAAAAGCCTGCCTCAAACATGGGCCCGCGGGAGAGGACACTGCGATCGTCCAACCGGCTCAACCGCCCGCAAGCCGATCGGCTTGTGGGACGTTCTCCCGACGTGGCTCATCCGGCAATGCCCGACGGCCGGGCAGGCACGAAAAGGCGGATCGTTAGGATCAGTAGCGTCAGCTTCTCTTGAACTCAAGTCCTTCGACCAGCGCGTCAAGGCCGAAAGCGAAGTGTCGATGGGTTTGAGCGACTGTGAACTCGGAACGATTGCCCTGCAGGTGGGGGTACCGACTTGGGTCATCGGTCAGTGGAGCTAGCGATCGGCGGGGTGTTGCAACCGCAGAGTCGTGGAGCTGAGCCCGCACCAGGACATATGAAAACACGGCATTCGTCGTCCCGACGGCTGCCGCTCCGGAGACGCCTTCATCGCCGGCTTTGGCGAGGAGGATCTCGACGATGTCGAGCCATCCAGGGAGTTCGGTCCATTCGGTGATGACGAATGACGCTAGGCCGGGGTAGTGCTTGAGGTGCTCATACGCGTCGGCCGCCCATGCGCGGAGCAGTGCGAACAGTGACCTGGTGCCAGGCTCCGGCCGGATCGAACCAGCGGCTGCGTCGGCGACCAGTCTCCGGAGACTGCTCGCGTCAGGCACAAGGCGATAGAGGGCCATCGGCGAGACGTCGAGCTCATCGGCCACGGAGCGGACCGACACCGCCGACCAGCCCGCCCGGCTGACCACGGACAGTCCGGCTTTTCCCAATTTCTCCAGGTCGAATGCAGTGGGCCTACCCATAACTCTACAAGTGTATATATTGGAACTGTGACGATCCGACATGCCACGCCTGACGACCTCCCGGCTATCACCGAGATCGCGAATGCCCTGTTGTCGAGCACGACCTACGAATGGACCGAGACGCCGTATTCCGTCGACGAGCGGGCTCTGTGGCTCGAAGAACAAGGGTCGGCGCACCATCCGGTTCTCGTTGCCACCGACGACGAGCGCGCTGTGGGCTGGGCCAGCTACGGGGACTTCCGTGATTCCAAGCGCTGGCCCGGTTACCGCTATACGGTCGAGCACACGATCCACGTGCTTGAGAGCCACTGGGGTCGTGGCATAGGACGCTCGCTGATTGTTGCACTGGCTGATCACGCCCGGTCGGCGAAGAAGCGGGTGCTGGTAGCCGGGATCGACTCCACCAATGTTCGATCGATCCAGTTCCACACCAAAATGGGGTTCGTAGGAGTCGCTCGCATGCCCGGAGTCGGCGAGAAGTGGGGACAGCGACTTGATCTCGTCCTCATGCAGCACAACCTTGAGCGGTCGCTCACGTGAACCAGCATCACGGTAGCCGGTCGTCCGAGAGAACGTGCGTTGTCGACTCGCTCAAAATAGTTGTAGGAATTGGTCTGTGACAGGGATCTGGCGGGAGACTTATGAGACCGAGCGGCTTCGACTTCGCCCGTTGGCCACGAGCGACGGGGACGCCCTCTACGCTCTGCAGCGCAATGGCGAGATGATGAGGTACTTCGGTGGGCCATATCAACGGGAGCAGACAGACACGTGGCTTGAATGGCACCTAGCAATGTGGCAACAGGAGGGCTACAGCCACTGGGCCGCAGAGTTGAAGGATGGCGGCCACTTTGTTGGCTGGATCGGATTGACGAAGGTCTGGGAGCCGGAGGTACTCTTGCCGGCGGTCGAAGTGGGATGGTTCGTCGACCGAAGGTACTGGGGTAACGGGTTGGCCACTGAAGGCGGCCGGCGCTCATTGACCTTTGGATTCGATGATCTGGGTCTTGATCGGATTCTTGCAAGATACGACTCGGAGAACCTCGCGTCGGGGAAAGTCATGGAAAAGCTTGGGATGCGCCACTTGTGTGACATGCCTCGAAGCCACGAGGAGGGTCTCGCTCGGGTCTATGGGATTCGAGCAGATGAGGTCACCTGAGGGGGATCCTCTTATTGGAGCCGGCCTTGGCACCGATGAGAGGAGTCCCTGCACGGCTATCGCGAGGTGTAAGGCCCGGTCGAGGTTGCGTGATAGCCCTTTGCGCCCACCATCTTGGCGAGCGGACTGCGCGGGTCCTGACCAGCTGCGAGACTGTCGAGAACGTGGCGGAAGTCGTAACGCGGAACCCAGTTCAGTGCTTCCCGTGCACGAGTGTTGACGTACACGCGATCGATGGTTGGGAACATTTGCCAACCGAGCTCCGCATAGATGGCCCGATAGTCGGGAAAATACCGAAGTAGAACGGCGGGGGCGTCGGCGCGCAGTTCGGCACGGTCGTCGGGCTGGAATGGCGAGGTAGCGCTGATGATGTACCTGCCGAAGCCGATATCGGGAGCGCGATCCATCGCAAGCCGGTGGGCGTTAACCACGTCCTCGAGGTCGACCCGGCGATACAACAGCTCATTGGCCTTCACGTTGGCATCCTCGTAGGTCGTTCGAACTTCGTCGAGATCGTCCCCCTCAGGAAAGAACCTGGAGGTGCGCAGGATCAAGCACGGCAGCCCGTGCTCTCGGGAGATGAGCTCACAGAGGTCCTCGGCGGCCGACTTGGTGACGCCGTAGACGTTGCGAGGAGCGGGCATCAATTCCTCAGTGACCCACGCTGCCGGAGCGGCCACTCCATGGGCGAGCGCCCGCCCAAAGACGCTCGTTGTGCTGGTGAATACAAAACTGCTGACGTGGGAAGCAACGGCCGCCTCGAGCAAGGTCAAGGTGCCGGTGACGTTGGTGTCTATGAATGCCTGGCGTCCGTGTGTGCCGATGTGAGGCCTGTGGAGGGTTGCGGTATGTAGGACGGCATCGGCGCCTTCCAGGCCCCGCCGCACACAGGCGCTATCGGCTATCGAGCCCACGACGCTGGTGAATGGTGAGTCGAGCACATCAAGTCCGACGACGTCGTTGCCTTCATCGCCGAGGACGCGGACCAAGGCCTCACCAAGGTGGCCGGAACTACCGGTGACAACAATTCTCATGATCACATACGTAGCAGGCAATCGGCGACCAGGCACATATTGCGACGCACGCAGCGGAACCGTCTCTCTGTGCCCGTCAAGGATGGCTAACCGGGCGCCCGACGTAGACGCCGCCGTGCTGGAGGGTAAGACCGTTCGGTGTGACGGACGATGAGCTTGTGGACATGGTTGCACACGGCAATGCCGAGGAGCATGCCTGTAAGATCCGTATGTGACAGTGGACAATGCTGAGGACCTTGAAGGATTGGCCCGTGCAGGACGCGTAGTTGCAGAGGCACGGGAGACCATGGTCGCTGCCGTGAGTCCCGGCATTTCGACCTGGGAGCTCGATGCTGTCGGTCGTAGCGTGTTCCGGAGTCACGGCGCACACTCAGCGCCCCGCCTCACCTACCAGTTTCCTGGATCCACGTGTATCAGCGTCAACGACGAGGCCGCACATGGGATCCCATCCAAGACGAAGGTTCTCCGTGAAGGTGATCTAGTGAATCTTGATGTCTCGGCCGAACTGGATGGCTACTGGTCCGACACCGGCGTGAGTGTCGCCGTGGGCGAGACCTCACCAGTTGCCCAGCGGCTTCTCGAAGCCACCCGGCTCGCTCAGACTGACGCCATGATCGCAGCTCGTCCTGGGAAACGTCTTCGAGACATAGGCCGAGCCGTGCAAGCGCGAGCACGACGCCACGGGTTCTGTGTCATCAACAACTTGAACGGGCATGGAATCGGACGTGCACTTCATGAATCTCCGTCGGTGCCCAGCGTGGATGACGGCCAACGCATAGTTCTCTGGGAGGGACTCGTTTTGGCAATCGAACCATTCCTTTCACCGTCCGCAACATTCGTGGTTGACGATCCTGACGGATGGACGCTCAAGACGGCGGACGGGAGTCTTGCTGCTCAGTTCGAGCACACCATGGTGATCACGGGCGCAGGTCCGCTCGTTCTTACTCAGTGACGATGCAATCCCGAACCGCCACCGGACCGCGTCTATGAAGCATCGCCAGACCCCCAACTCAATGGTAGGCCTGAGTCCTTCGTTGATAGAGCGCAGCGCTCCAAATCTCCGCTTCGCCGTTCGCGCCGCTGAGTGCCACATCAATATCACCCTGGAAGAGGAAGCCCAACGACTGGTAGTAGGACGCCGCAGGATCGAGACCCGTTGTCAGCTCATCCAAGATCGCGATCTCGGGCTGGCCGATGAGGGCGAGGACGATGGACAACCGCTGCTTCTGCCCGCCAGAGAGCTCGCGGAAATACGCGTCGCGCTTCTCGTCGAGCCCGAGCACCCCGAGGAGATGATCACCGTCCGCGGGTCGCCGGTAGAAGGAGGCGTAGAGCTCGACGGCCTCGCCGACCCGGATCTTCGGTGGTAGGGCGCTCTCTTGAAGCTGGACGCCGACCAGCTCGCGCAGCTCCCGCCCGTCCTCCCGCGGATCGAGGCCGAGAACGTCGAGACGACCACCGTCGGGGACCCGCAGACCGGAGAGGCATTCGACCGTCGTCGTCTTCCCCGCGCCGTTGCGCCCGAGGACGCCGAAGATCTCGCCGGCTCGGACCGAAAAACTCACGTCGTCCACCGCGACGGTCGCCCCATAGGCCTTGTGCAGGTGCTCGACGGCGACGACTACAGGGGCGCTGTCGGCGAGCGTGTCACTCATCGTCGCTTCGCAACACCGGACGACGGGTGGTAGGTGGTCGGCCCCGCCGGGGCATGGACCCAACTTTCTTCGGCGTCCGCCCGGCGTCGTCAAGAGCGCGGCGCAAGAGCATCTCGACCTGGGCATTGAGGCTGCGGAACTCATCTGCGGCCCACCGGGCGAGGGCATCGTGTACAGCGGGATCGATCCGAAGGAGTACCTGCTTGCGGTCACTCATGGCTCACGAGTACAACGTGCCGGTGTTGACGACCGGAGAAGCCGGTTGGTCACTGCACAGCACGACCAAGAGGTTGCTCACCATCGCTGCTTTGCGCTCCTCGTCGAGGTTGACGATGTCGCGCTCATCAAGCCGGTCGAGTGCCAGTTCAACCATCCCGACCGCCCCCTCGACTATGCGAGAGCGGGCCGCGACAACGGCATTGGCCTGCTGTCGCCGGAGCATCGCCTGGGCGATCTCGGCCGCGTAGGCAAGGTGACTGATGCGTACCTCGATGATCTCCACCCCGGCAATCGCAACGCGCTCCGCCATCTCCACGGCCAGTTCGCCGGCGACCACGTCGGTCGAGCCGCGCAGCGAAAGGCCACCCTCGGTCGGGTGGTCGTAGGGGTGGGTGGTCGCGACGTGGCGCAACGCAGACTCTGCTTGGACCCGGACGAAGTTGAGGTAGTCGTCGACGGCGTACAGGGCACGCGAGGTGTCGGAGACCTGCCAGACGACGATCGTGGCGATCTCGACGGGATTGCCCTCAGCGTCATTGACCTTGAGGTGGTTCGTCTCGAAGTTCCTGACCCGGATACTTACCTTCCGTCGATCGCTGAGGGGCAGAGTCCAGGACAACCCGGTGTGGCGGACGGTGCCGACGTAACTGCCGAAGAAGCGCACGACCCGCGTCTCGCCTGGCTGCACGATGACGAGCGAACCGAAGACGACGACGGCCACCACGATCGGCGCGGCGATCAGCCCCTTGATTGCGCTGTGGGCGAGGAAGATCGCCGCGACGATGCAGGCCGCGACGACGAGGACGCCGAACCAGCCGCTGACGGACCATGCTTGCCGCTCGTGAATTTCGACGCGGGCTCCCGTATGGCCGACCGGGGCCGCCTCGGGGTCGCGGTAGGACGCGACGGTCTTGGTCATGGTGCCCCTTGGAAAATGGCCTCGATAAAAGTGATAGCAACCATTATCTAGTTGATATCATCATATGCGGGGCCCGTGCAAGTCCCGTCCCAGCGCCAACGGCACGGGTACTCCTCGACGAGAGGGTCACCTCCGAAGCGGAGGCCGGATACGGAGTGACCTAGGACATCTCAAAGTGACCAGTGCAGACCATGAGCGCAAGCACGTCCTGCTGCGAATCGACCCGACCGTTCATGACGCCCTCACCCGGTGGGCCGCCGACGAAGCTCGCAGCCTTAACGCCCAGATCGAGACGCTGCTACGTCAAGCCCTCGACGACGATGACCAGATGCCCGAACAAGCCCGACCGCTGCCTCGTCGAGGCCGCCCCCCACGAAGCGACGATGACTGACAGGCTCGCCCCCCGTTGTCATTGCTAGTTGGCGTCGGCCTCGACGAGGCAGCGGCGACCGTCCTGGTGCACGCTGTGCTGTGGCTGGATGATGAAGGTACCACCTGACCGAGGCCATCCTCCTGCGGCCCGCAATTGGACCAGCGGCGCGCGCGATGGAGGCAGAACACACGCCAAGACCCACGGCACGGAACTCTGGGCGGTCGTAGGTTCATATCGCCACTCACCGATGATAGCTACGACCGATCCTTCGGGCTACTGAACCCCGGTGAGCTCACATACCCGGTGCACAACTTTTGGCATGCCCCATGAACCTAGACAGGAACCCGGACTGCATCGGACCGCTTGGGGCGGCAAACCCCAGCCATCCGTGCCGAGGATGCGACCCAGTAAGTGGGTAGTTGCCATGCCCCCGGACTCCAGTAATCCTGTTTGAGCGATGTACAACACCGCCGAGGCAGTGGCTCAAGTGACCTTCGGGCCAGTGGTCGGCGCCTTGGCATTTGTGGAACTATCTGTGGGCTGATGCGCTCGGACGATGAGGCTGGCAGTCTCTCGGGCGATCTTGTTGATCTGGTGGTTACTGAGGGGTTCGATGCCGCGCAATGAGCGGACTTGGGCTTCGGTCGAAGTGAGGAGAAAGAATTGCCGCGCGGCAGTGGCCGGGTCGGAGACGGTGAGGGTGCCGCGGTCGTCGCAGGCAGTCAGATAGGCGGCGATGGCGTCGACGAGGCTCCGGCCCCGCTCGTCGTCGCGCCAGGAGCGCTGCAATTCAGGGTGGTGAGTGAGCTCGGCGATGGTGAGTCGGTGCAGCGCCGCGATCTCGGGTGAGGTAACGCCGCGGATGAGCCATTTGGCAGCGTTGGTTAGATCCGTGAAGGGATCCTCCGTGTCGGCGATCAGGTCGGCTGGGTCGAGGGAGCTGGCGGCGTGGGCGTACTCGACTACGGCCAAGAAGAGCTGTTGTTTGTCACCGAAGTGCCCGTAGACGGTCTGCTTGCCGACGCCAGCGACCTCGGCGATGGCGTCGACGCTGGCGCGGGTGTATCCCTCGCGCAAGAACACTTCGGTGGCGGCGCCCAGGATCGCGGCGTGCTTGGTCGGTGAACGCCGGTCTCGCCCTGGCTGCTGAGTATCGGAGACAGTCGGTGTCGCCATGACCACCAGCATACCAACGAACTAGACAGGACGGTTCCGTCTAGCTATACTGAACTTGACCGTCTAGTCTTGTCGGGAGCTCGTTCCGTGACTGTATCAACCACCTCCGCCACTGGTGCAGCGCACGAACCGATCAACGACTCCGTCTCGGTTGCAGGCCTAGGGCGAGATCGCCTGGACCCAACCCTGGTCAAGCTGGCTCTGGTGCTGATGCTCGGCTGTTTTGCGGTCGGGATTGACACCACGATCGTGAACGTCGCCCTGGACCGGATCGGCCGAGAGTTCGATGCGTCCGTGGCCACAGTGCAATGGGTGAGTACTGGGTATCTGCTGGCGCTGACCGTTATCATTCCGTTGACCGGTTGGGCTACCGACCGGTTCGGAGCACGAAAGATGTGGCTGGCCTCGCTGGGCACCTTCGTGCTCGGTTCGATGCTGTGCGGGATCGCCTGGTCGATGCCGGCGCTGATCGCCTTCCGGGTATTGCAAGGCCTCGGCGGGGGGATGCTGCTGCCGCTTGCCCGGATCATCCTCGGCCATGCCGCAGGGAAGGACCAGATGGGGCGGGCGATGGCATTCATCGCCGTGCCCGGCGGCCTGACCCCGGTGCTCGGACCGATGCTCGGAGGGGTGGTCGTGAGCACGCTCGGCTGGCGGTGGGCGTTCTACATCAACGCGCCCATATGCCTCACCGGCCTCGTGTTGGCCTGGCGGCTCGTGCCCGACAGCCAGCGCAGCGCACACCAAAGTCGGTTCGACCTGTTCGGTCTCGGCCTGCTGGGCGTCGGGCTCGCCGCAGTCGTCGACGGTCTCTCCGAAGCCGGCAATCACGGCAGCTTCCTCGTCCTCGCCGCATGGCTGCCGCTGGCCGCCGGCGCGGTACTGCTCGCCGGTTACATCGTTCACGCGCTCGTAAGCCGGGACGAGCCGATCATCGACCTGCGCCTATTCAAGGTGCGGTCGTTCACCGCCTCGGGGATCCTGCAGTTCCTGCTCGGGGGATCACTTTTCGGCGCGGTGTTTCTGCTGCCGCTGTACTACCAGCAGGTTCGCGGTGCCAGCGTCCTGCAGGCCGGACTGTTGTTGGCGCCGCTCGGTGCAGGCATGAGCGTGGCCATGACCTACGCCGGCAAGATCATCGACCGCACCGGCGCCGAACGAACCATCACCCTCATCGCCATGGTCTTGGCAGTCGTCGGCTTCGTGCCCTACGCCTTCGTGGGCAGTACCGCCAACGAAGTCGTGCTCGCCGTGGGCCTGTTCATCTCCGGCCTCGGTCAAGGGGCAATCAAGTTGACCGCGTTCACCGTCACCTATCGGGGCCTGACGAGCGATCAGGTGGCACCGGCGACCAGTGCCAATCGCATCCTGCAACAACTCGGCGGGGTGTTCGGCATCGTCGTGCTCGCCCTCATCCTCCAGCAGGCCGCGACCACCCACGCCACATCGGTAGCGTTCGGACACGTCTTCACCTGGGCCCTCGCGATCACCGCACTCGGCGTCATCCCAGCCCTCGCCTTCCCGCGACGACCGCAATCGCAATCAGGCACCTGACGAGCATGAGCGAAGCCGGCGCTCGGTCCGCGACTCTTGTCCAGTTACTCGCTGGGCGTTGGACCCTTGCCGTACTCGCTCAACTGTGAGAAGCGGGCCGCCGCTATCAGGAACTCTTCGACGTCCTGGACGGAATCCCCCACAAGATGTTGACCGAGACGCTTCGCAGGACCGAGCGCGACGGGCTCATCCGCCGCCAGCTCGACCCTGGTCGGGTCGAAACCCGTGTGCTCACGCGACCCTCAGCACGGTCACCGAAGCCACCATCGTGTTTATGGCTCTCGGAGTGGCCGTGACCCTGCACCCGGCCGCGGGCAACCCGACGCCGGCCCGCAGAACGCCGCCTGTCCACAGAACACAGTGCGGGTCCGGCCAGGATTAGGACGACGAGAACGCACCGGCTTCGCAAGAACAGTGCCGGCGGGACGGCCGGCATTGTGCGTCCACGAAGCTGGAGAATCCGTCTAAGGAAGGGACAACTGGTCGGGAGGCCGGCGCTCTCTAGGGGTCCGCCATCGGACAGACTTGGGAGGTGAAGAGCCAACTAACCGGGCACACGAGGCTTTACTTCCACCTTGCTGACCCGGTGGCCCAGGTGAAGGCGCCAATGTTATTCAACCAGGGCTTCGCGGACCGGGGCATAGATGCCCGGTTGATCCCGCTCCGCGTGGATCAACGTGGCCTTGAGGGCGCGGTCCGAATGCTGGCAGCAGCGGCAAACTTGGACGGCCTGCTGGTGACCATGCCCCACAAGCAAGCGATCGTGCACCTGGTTGAGCATCTCGGTCCCCAAGCGAGGCGGGTGGGAGCGGCAAACGCTGTCCGATTCGATGAAGACGGGATCGGCATCGGGGAGATGTTTGATGGTCTCGGTCTAGTCCGGGCCGCCGCAGCGCAGGCAGTCGAGCTTGAAAGACGATCGCTCCTCTTGATCGGCGCTGGTGGTGCCGCTCGAGCCATCGCGTTCGGCCTCGCTGACGCCCAAGTAGCCCGCCTGACCGTAGCTAACCGCATGGCGACTGCCGCGACTGCCCTCGTCAGTGATGTCCGTCGGGAGTTCCAAGCACTCGATGTCAGTGCAGGGCCGCCAGCAGTCGACGGCCACCACGTGGTCGTAAATGCCACCTCACTGGGCATGGGCCCTGACGACTCACTGCCCATCGACCCCCGGAACCTGAGCCCTGGGCTGGCCGTCATCGACATCGTGACGGCCCGGAAGACGCCCCTTGTAGTAGCGGCAACCGCACAAGGGTGCAAGACGATCACCGGGTCGCCCATGCTCGAAGCGTTGGTCGAGCCGATCATCGACTTCTGGGCTCAGACAGTTTCGATCTGATAAGGAAGGCACTGCCGGTGGGGATCGATCCTTCGCCCATGGGAGGTGAACTGGCGGCTTCGTGTTTGGTCTCTCAGGTACCTAACCCGAAGGTCACGCTGCCATCCGCTGGCTTCGGCCGACTATGACCTGCAATTTGTAGGGCCCAGTTCACCATGGAAGTTCCTCGGCGTTCTCGTCAAGGAACTTACCGTTCGCCGAAGGAGTAGGGGCCACGGCAAGGTTGATGATCGTCGCCGCTCCTTCGGCCGGTGTGAGGGGCGCGTTCCCGCCCGTCAAGTCGGTCGCGACGTGACCCGGGGAGACCGCGGTGAAGGCGAATCCTTCTTGGCCGAGTTCCCGGGCATAGTGCACCGTGGTCGCGTTGAGGCAGGACTTGGCCGTACCGTACGAAGGAGACCAGGGTCCGACCCACTCGTCCTTCGACGTAAGCGAACCCCGGAAGCTCGATACGTTCACGACGCGAGGGGAGTGAGTTCCCGTAGGAGGGGGATAAAGGCCCTTGTGACCTTCACTGCGCCGAACACGTCGGTGTCGAAGACGGCTCGCATATCCTCGATCCGGGTTTGGCTTGGGGGCACGTCCCACGAGACGTTGATCCCGGCATTGCTCACGAGCCTGTCGAGGTAGCCGAACTCGTCGCGGACAAGGTCACGCGTTCGTTCGATCGAATTCCGGTCGGTGACGTCGATAAACGTCACCCGCACATCGCCCGGAATGTCCCGAGCGATCGCTCGACCTCGATCGAGGTTCCGGGATCCGAGGAACACGATGTGGCCATGGGCGGCGCGTCCCTCGGTGACGGCCCTGCCGATACCGCGGGTCGCTCCAGTGACGAGGATGACTCGGGGCTGGCCTGTCGTGGTCACCATGCCAGCCTCGTCTCGTCCTCAAATACCGCGCCGGTCGGGCCGGTGGCATTGAGGGTGGCGAGGCGGATCGCCACGGCGGCACCTTCCTCGGGGGTTCGGGTTCCGCGGTATCCGTTGAAGTCGGTGGCGACGTGGCCAGGGGCGGCGCCATTCACCTTGATTGGCGTATCTGTGAGCTCGCGGGCATAGTGCACGGTGAGAGCGTTCAAGGCGGTCTTTGAGCTTGAGTATGCCATGGACGCCTGGCCTACCCATGCTCCCTCTTCGCCGATCGAGCCTCGCTTGCTCGTCACGTTCACGATGCGGCCGGCGGGCGAGCGGAAGAGGAGTGGAAGGAATGCATTGATCATTCGCACCACCGCGAAGACGTTGACCTCGTAGACGTTGCGGAGGTCGTCCGCCGTCTCCTCGGTCGGCTTGGTCAAGTGGTCAAGGTGGCGGAAATTCCCGATGTTGACGCCCGCATTATTGATCAGCGCGTCGAGCCGACCGAAGTCGGATTCGATGCGCTGGACAGCCGCATCGACCTCACCTTGGCTGGTGACGTCGAGCTGGATGAAGCGGACGTCGCCGAACGAGCGCAACTCTGCTGCCGCTTCCTGGCCCCGTGCTGCGTCACGAGCGCCCAGATAGACGACGAACTCTTTCTCGGCGAGCCCGGCGACGATCGCCCGACCGATGCCTTTGTTGCCTCCGGTCACGAGTCCTACCGGGCGAGCCTCCTGGGGTTCTGACATGGCGGACTCCTCCTCATCTGTTGTCATGTCAACACTCTATCTCAGTGACGTTGACATGACAACACGACCGGAGAAAATCTTGCTAAGGTGTCCAGGTGACATTGCTGAGCAAGAACGAGGCCTCCCTCTGGAGGAGTTGGAAGCGAGCCTCGGAGCTCGTTCGTGCTCGCATCGTTGAAGAGATCAGCGCCGAGACCGGGCTCTCGGACCCAGACTTCGGGGTTCTGACTCGGGTTGTCGAGGACGGGGGTGGAGCGATGCGCCAGAACCAGCTCGCCGAATCGATGGGCTACCACCGAAGTCGGCTGTCGCATCACCTCACCCGCATGGAGGAGCGGGGTCTGGTCACTCGGTGTCAGTCGGGAGACGGCGTCGAGGTCGTCGTAACCGACGAGGGGCGCGAGCTCGTCGCGCTGGCCCGACCTATCCACGCTGCAGCGGTCCGCAGATACCTGATCGAACCCTTAGCGACGGACGAACAACGTGCGCTGGGTGTCGTGCTCGACAAGATCATCGCTTCAAAGGAAGCCAACCAATAGGTAGCCGGATCACAATCTCGATCGGCAACTTTGCCTGCAGGGTCGCTCCGCCTTGGCAAGCCTCGATCACGGACAGCTTCGGGCATCCAACCATTGAGAGCCCCATTGAAACGCTGGTCGGCGCGTCTCGTGCATAGGGCACAGGCGCCTGACCAGCGGTTTCGCGTTGGGGCCGGAGTCGAAGATCGGGGTTTCTCGGGGCTTTTTCTCGGGACCTACTCAGCCTTGCCCTATGCAGCACTGTGCAGGGGTGGCGTCGCGCACGCGGCCAGACGCTGCGGTTTCGCGGTCGAGTCCTAAGTCGATGAAACGCTGCATATGGCATGCTCAGTGCTGCCCTATGCATGTGCACTAGTCAACGCACGTCAGCTATAAGGGTCATGGATGGAGTCTCAGATCGAACGGGTTTCGGGACCCGTCGAGTGGAACAGGCCAAGCCGCGCGTGCCGGTGGAACTCACGAGGAAATCGAGCCCAAGTCACGTTATCAGCCAGAGGCTGCCATAACGACTCGTAACCTGCACAGATAGCAGTTCGACCGCCCTCGGATCCTCAGGTTCGTGGCGTTTGGTTGCGGTATGAACCCGCGACAGAGGTGTGTCCTCCTCTGCATCCCTCATTTTCTTCTGTGGTGTTCCGAGTCTTGCTGCCCTGCATCGCGCAACTGCTGGTCGCTACCCCGATTTGTGTCTTGGAACCGTGAGGGCGATGAGATCTTGCCTTGCGCCCCGTCCAATGGGCGATGAGAGGTAGTTGGCGCTGGTGCCACGTAACGATCCTGGGCGAGGACGGGGAGGCGCTGGTCAACGTCGTGCTGTCCGGCCCAGGTACGCCTGGCGTGCTGGTAGTCGATGTGGTGGGGCGGCTTACGCTCGTGGCGCAGAGAGCCGGCTGCGCGGTGCACGTGAGCGAGCTCTGCCCCGAGCTACGCGATTTGCTGGACCTGGCCGGGCTAGGCGTCGAGGTGGAGGGGCAGGCCGAAGTAAGGGAAGAGCCGCTCGGTGTCGAGCAGGTGAAGAAAGAAGCTCATCCCGGCGATCTTCCCGGCTGAGATCTCGAGCACCTGGATGGCCCACGGCTGATAGCCGCCCTGTGGGTCCGGCTTGTACTGGGCGAAGGACGGGCAGCCGTTGGCCCGGATGGGCACGAGCCGCGAGCCGCGGCAGGCGAGCGGGCCCGGCTCCACCATGAAGGCCCCGATGTTGGCCGCTCCCTGAACCCAAGTCTCAAGTGGCGGCATCGACTGGATTGCGTCCTCGTGCAGAAGGCCGACCAGGGCGTCGATGTCGTAGCGCTCGAAGGCGTCGACGTAGCGCCGAAGCAGCTCAGCGTCGCCGCCGTCGAGCTCGGCTGGCGTCGAGGCGACTGGAAGCGAAGCAAGGGTGGCCCTGGCCCGTTGCAGGGCACTGTTGACCGCTGCCACCGAAGTGTCGAGCAGCTCTGCTGCCTCGGTGGCCTGCCAGCGAAGGACCTCGCAGAGGATGAGGGTGGCGCGCTGCCGCGCTGGGAGGTGTTGGAGTGCGGCGACAAAGGCGAGCCGGACCGACTCACGTTGCAGGACCGCCTCAGCGGGATCGCCTCCTAGCTGCTCGATCTGGATGTCGGAGACGGGAGTGATCCAACTGGCCTCGGGCAGTGCCGCACCCGTCGGGGCGTCTTGTGGCGACGAGGCCGGGCTCATCTCCATAGGCCGCGCTCGACGTTGGACCTGGCGGCTCATATCGATGCAGACGTTGGTGGCGATGCGATACATCCACGATCGCAGGCTGGCGCGGCCCTCGAAGCCCTCGACGTGGCGCCAGGCACGCACCATCGTCTCCTGGACGGCGTCTTCGGCCTCGAAGCCCGACCCGAGCACGCGGTAGCAGTACCCCGTCAGCTCTCGGCGGAATGGTTCCAGGTCCAAGGGCGCAGTCAGCAGCGTCACGGCCCCAGATTCTACAGACCGACTGCGTTCGGAAACCTGTTGTGC
This sequence comes from uncultured Acidimicrobiaceae bacterium, assembly GCA_963704615.1. Classification (GTDB taxonomy): domain Bacteria; phylum Actinomycetota; class Acidimicrobiia; order Acidimicrobiales; family RAAP-2; genus Bog-756. The sequence continues at coordinate 846,442 of OY969923.1, forward strand.
CATCAACCATTCGACGTTGCCGGCAACCGGAATTCATCGCATCCCTCCGGAGAGTTCTGTCGGAGGAAGTCGTCAACCTTATGGAGCCGCGCATGAGTGGTCTCGGCTTGGTCGCGCCATACCGAACTCGGCTGCGGTATAGGCGGTCGTCCGACTCAATCGAACTCACAGTGGCAGTCATCCGATCCCACTCCTTCTGCAAGCCCCCTTTCTTCTCTCTCGGCAAGTCTTCCTTATTCCGGGAAGACCACAAGAGGGGACCGATGATTTACAAGGGAGGAGGACGTCATAGCCCTCGAAGACACTGAGATCAGCGCAACCCATAAGGAGAGACCATGACGAGCATTGCCAACGCACCTGCCGGGTTGTCCGAGTTGCCGGGGTGGACATCGGGCCTCTGGACCATCGATCCCGCACACAGCGTCGTGGGATTCGCTGCTCAACATCTGATGGGGAAGGTTCGCGGGACATTCAGTGCGGTGAACGGACAGATCGTCACTGACCTCGAACCGTCATTGTGTTCAGCAATAGCAAGCATCGAAGTCGCCTCGCTCAATACCGGCAACGAAATGCGAGACGACCATCTCCGCTCGGCCGACTTCTTCGACGTCGAGCGGTTCCCGATGATGTCCTTCACGACGACGTCTGTGCGCAGAGCCAATGACGAGTGGCTGCTGGTCGGCGACCTGACGATCAAGGATGTAACCCGGCCGGTCGAGCTCGAGCTCGACTTCCTTGGCGTTGACCCGACCGGCCTGCAGGGCGAGACTCGGATTGGTCTCTCGGCCCGCGGTGACCTGCTCCGCCGCGAGTTCGGCGTCACCTTCGGCCTCGCTGGCGACTCGAAGCTCGTGGTGGGCGACAAGGTCGACCTCACCCTTGACATCCAAGCCTTCCTCGACAACTGAGTTCCTCGACAACCGATTAGGAGACTGGCATGAGACACGTCACACTGATGATGAGCATGTCGCTGGACGGGTACGTGGCCAGCGACCGTGCACACCCAGGGGCGAGCGTGCCCGAGGATCCCGAGCTGGTTGCCTGGAAGCTCGACCGAGTCGAGGCCGCTGGAGCGCACTTGATGGGCCGCGTCACCTACCAGGAAATGGCGGGGTACTGGCCACACTCAACGGATGCCTACGCGGCACACATGAATGACATCCTCAAAGTGGTTTTCTCCAAGACGCTCACTGAAGCGACCTGGCCCACCTCCCGGATTGCCCGTGGCGACCTCGCAGCAGAGATCGCCGCGATCAAGGAGCAAGCCGGTCCGGATGTGATCGCCTGGGGCGGCGCCACCTTCGCCGCCGCGCTGGCCGGCCATAGCTTGATCGACGAGTACTGCCTGGCCGTCCAGCCTTTGGCTCTGGGCCGGGGCCAGGCCCTCTTCGCTGAGATCCCAAGCGACCTGCGTCTGGAGCTCACCGAGGCTCGAAGCTTCGAATGTGGTGTCGTCGTCCACATCTACCGACCGCTGAATGACGGTGGCGTTTGACGTGCCAGTCGTGCACGAGCTGCTGTCAACCGGTGGATGACTGATGGGCTACAGGAATCTGAGCAATCTCGCTGGATGACCAGAACGGGGATGTAATGGACATCATTAACTTGGGTGCGACAGATGGGCTGCCTCCAGTGGACTGGGCGAGCGTCGTCGAGAAGCTCGATGCCGACCCGCCGCCGGCTAGAGGTGTTGTCCACCCACGTTGGTAGCGCGAGTGGTGGTCCGCGAATGAACTGAGTCTCCGAGGGATCGTGTGGTTGCTCAACACCCCACGAACCCAAGGAGACCCAGGTGCACGCTAACTCGCCGCTGACAGTCCGCGGTCGGATAATGCTCGTCGAACGCGTCGGTTCAGGCCGTCCGATCGCCCACGTTGCTGCTGAAATGGGCATCTCCCGCAAGACGGTGACCAAGTGGTGGCGGCGGTTCCAGGACGAGGGCCTAGGTGGCCTCGAGGATCGTTCCAGCCGCCCACAGCGGTGCCCGCACCGCACGCCGGCCCTAGTCGAGCAGAAGATCCTTCGGCTCCGCACACGCCGCAAGCTCGGCCCGGCCCGGATCTCGAGCATCCTGGACGTGCCGGCCTCTACCGTCCATCAGGTCCTCGTCCGGGCCGGCATGAACCGGATCGCCTGGATGGACCGCCCGACCGGTCAGGTCATCCGGCGAATCCGCACCGACCGGCCGGCGAGCTCGTTCACGTGGACGTGAAGAAACTGGGTCGGATCCCACCTGGCGGTGGCTGGCGCATGCGTGGTCGGGAGAATGTCCCTGACAGCTACACGACGAGGGTCGGCTACGACTACGTCCACTCGGCGATCGATGCCCACACTCGCCTCGCCTTCTCCGAGATCCACGCCGACGAGCGGGGACCCACGTGTGCTGGCTTCTGGGAACGGGCCGAGGCATTCTTCGCCCAACACGACGTCCGAATCGAGGCGGTGCTGTCAGACAACGCCAAGAACTACCTGGGCAAGAACTTCACCGCCGCATTGGGGCTCATCGAGCACCGTCGGATCCGGCCCCGGCGACCCCAGACCAACGGGAAGGTGGAGCGCTTCAACCGGACCCTGCTCGACGAGTGGGCCTACGTCCGGCTCTATCGGTCAAATGCCGAGCGAACCCGGGCTCTTGACCGATTCCTCCACACCTACAACCATCATCGAGGTCACACGTCGCTCGGAGGCAGGTCGCCGATCAGCGCCACCAACCAACCTGGACAACACAGCTAGACGCACACAACGCTCGCACGACGTGGCTCTCGACGGTGAATGAGGACGGGAGCCCGCACGTAACTGCGGTCGGTGCGCTCTGGCTGGACGGAAGCTTCTGGTGCCAGACGGGATCGGGGTACCCGGAAGAGCCAACCCGTGTTGCGCGATCGCGTTATCGATCCGGGCGATGCAGACGTCGTCGCCGAGGGTGAGGCAGCGCGGGAGACCGACCCGGCCACACTGACGCGCCTTGCCAAGGCCTGGGCGGACCAGGGATGGCCCGCAGAACTGGATGAGGGCGGGGCCGGTATCACCGCCCCGTTCAACGCACTGTCGCAGGGACCACCGCCGTGGAACGTCTATCGCATCAAGCCGCATTCGGCGACCGTAACATTGGGCATCGAGCCGGGCGGGCTGACCCGCTTTAGGTTCTAACCTTAGCCCGGCGAGGCGCTTGCAGCGCCTCGCCGATCGATGAGTTCCTCGAGTCGGCACTCTGCTCGTCCCGCCCGTCTAACGGCGCGGAGCCAGCGGTCGGGACCCAGTGCCCGCGTTGATTCGGGATAGGTATCGGCGGCCCATGGGCTCGGTTACTACGATCGCCCCCTGTTGCTCGAAGGTTCAGCGGTCGCGGCACGACTCATCGGACGCTGGGGGACGGGCAACGCGTACAACCTGCTCGTAGGCTTCCCCGAAGGCGGCGGGACAGATCTCCTATCACCGGGTCCGGGGGTGGATCTCTAACCGCAGGAGGCGCAGTTCAACTATCGTCCAATGTCATGGAAGTTTCCGATCGGCTGACGAGACGCATCAATGTGGCGCGTCCGCCGGAGGCTCTCTACACCATGGTCAGCGACGTGACCCGCATGGGCGAGTGGAGTCCGGTGTGCAGGACGTGCAAGTGGGAGGGTGGTTCCAGCCCCTCGGTGGGTGCGGTCTTTGTCGAGCACAACCTGACGGGCGAGCGGAGCTGGGAAATGCGGTGCAAGGTCTTCGTCGCCGACCGCGGCCGGGAATTCGCCTTCGCCACCATCGGGACGCCGGGTGGTGACGACACAAACGAGGACGGCATGACCCGGTGGGGCTACACGTTCACCGGGATCGAGGGGGGCACCGAGGTGGAGGAGTCGTGGGAACTCACGCCCTCTGGTCTCCAGACCGTCAATGCCATGCCCGAGAAGCAGCGGGGCACGATCATCGAGTCGGTCATGCCGAACACCTTGTCGGGGATGGAGGAGACCCTGGCAAACCTCAAGCGGGTGGCCGAAGCGGGCTGAGATCGCAGGGGTCTTGACCCTCCTGGTCAGGCGGCATTGTCGTTGTCCAGCCACAGCACGGCGTCTATCGGCACAGTTAGGGATTCGGTAGTAGTTAACGCGAGTATCGGGCCCCCGCCACCATTGAAATGCTGGTCGGCGCGTCTCGTGCATGGGGTACGGGCGCCTAACCAGCGGTTTCGCGTTCAGGCGAGTGTGCGGAAATGCAGTTTCTCGGGGAGTTTTATCGGGACCTACTCATCCTTACCCTATGCAGCCCCATGCAAGGTGGCGCGGCGCGTGCGGCGTGTAGGCTGCGGTTTCGCGGTGGAATCTTCGGTCAGTGTGTCGCTGCATAGGGCTGCACGGGGCATGCCCTATGCCGTTGCACTACTCAATCCTTCTAGACCCGCCTCCGGGCTGGAGCTGCTCCTCAGCGGAACGAATCACCATCCATGTAGATCAGACGCTCAATCAAACCCGCGTATCGAATGTCGTCTTCGTCCTCCGCGCGGGCTTTAACCGCCTCCGAGGGCGGGACGGACCTCGATGGACCCGTATGTGGCTGCCGGAATGCGGGCGGCCCAAGCCAGCGCGTCATCGAGGCTGGTGCAATCGATGAGGAAGTAGGCGATTGGGTTGGAGGTGTCATCCCCGTCGCTTGAGGGCGGCCCGTCAACTACCTTCGACGCTCCGGCAGTAACTCGCACCGTCTTGGAGTCGCTCCGGGCAGCGAGCTGGCCCATATCGACGAATACGCCGGCCTCTCCCATCGCCCGCCCCAGCAGCGGATATTGGGCGGCGGCGTCAGGGCCTGGGGTGAGGCCGCGGTCCAAATATGCCAAGCACATGAATTTCATCGTCGATCTCCTCACGCCTTAGCTACTTACTGGTTCTTCCCCCAGCAGTTATAACACCGCACGAACATCAGATTCATCGTTCAATGCCATGGTTCTCTCGACATGCATCGCGTGCGCACCAAGAGCGTCTGCCGACGGGCCATAGATCACGAGCTCACCAGTTCGGCGAGGTGGACCAGTGAGCTGTCCAGGTGATCATGTGAGAACGGAGGAAACTGGCCCGGTCGGCGCCCCTCCTCGGGTACAGCCGACCAATCGTAAGAGAGCCTGACCTCGGTGACAGACGGACCGAGCGCAGCAAGGTCGTAGCGCCAGATCCAGCCGCCGAATCGGACATTGCCGTCGCCCGGGTCGTAACCCGGTTTCCAGGAGATGGCGCGCGGCGGATCGAACACCTCGACCCGATTGATCATCTCATAGTCCCCATTCGGATGGTTGGCGTGGTACATCGCCATCCGAAAGAGCTGCCCGGGCGCTGCGATCGGTGCCTGCTCGAACGGTTCTTGGACCCAACCGGTCCCGTCGATTGCGGCGTGCCTGGCCGGATCAGCGAGGACCCTGAAGATGATCTCAGCCGAGGCGTTGATGGTGGTGGTCGCGGTCAGGATCTCGTTCGTCATGACTTCTCTCCATTTAGGTGCTGTTACGGATGCGTGATGGTTCGCGGAAGACCGAATGTGGCGAACAGGCTCTTGTCGCCAAACCTCGTGATCGAGGACACGCGAGCACCCGCGACCGAGACTACGAAGATCCCTCCCGCTCGATGGACGTCGGCGTGTGGGTCCGGACGGTAATAGCCAAAGGCAGGAGCGTCGTTGGCTCGCGTCGGGACCACCTTGACATCCTCGCCCCAGACTCGACCGAGGAACTCCGCGATTACGCGGGGCCCCCGGAATTCGAACGGTTCGGGGGGCATCGTCATCAGCGCGTCGTCGGTGAGCAGCGCGACGACCCGCTCGAGGTCGCCGCGCTGAAGCGCGTCGACGAAGCGCTCGACGGTCTCGGCCTCATGGCGGGACCGGGGGAGGGTCACCTGATCGGGATCTCGGGAGGGCTCGAATCCAGCTCGGGCCCGCTGGAGGGCGCTGTTGACCGATGCGGGCGTCGAGTCGAGCATGTCCGCCACCTCGGCCGCTGAGAACCCCAGGACGTCGCGCAAGACGAGAGCGGCACGTTGCTGGGTTGGAAGACGCTGGAGCCCGGCAACGAACGAGAGAGCGATCGATTCTCGTGCCTCGTAGCGTGCCTCGGGGCTCCACTCGACGTCGCCGATCAGAGCGTCGGGGTACGGCTCGAGCCACCACGGCTCATCCGAGGTGGCCGCGTTGGCAAACGGAGACTCCGGAGCGACCGCGTTGGCGGTCGTCGGGCGGCGCGAGGTGTCACGCAAGTAGTTGAGGCAGCGGCTGGTGGCGATGCGGTACAGCCACGCCCGAAGCGAGCGGCCGTCGAAACGATCGAGTGCTTGCCATGCCGACAACAGAGTCTCCTGGAGTAGATCCTCGGCGTCTTGGAACGATCCAAGGATGCGATAACAGTGCACATGGAGCTCCCGACGGTAGGGGTCGGTGAGCTCGGCGAAGGCGCTGCTGTCGCCGGACTGGGCCCGGGCGAGCACCGAATCGGTCATCCAGTCACCCCTTCTCCGTAGACGCCTTCTCTACACAATGAAACACCGAAGGAGCGCCAGATTCATCGCTCTCAGTGTCATTGCCCAATATCTTCCACGTCGTCGGGCTGGCGAGGAGGCCCTGGCATGCCCCGCCAGGCGAAACGTGCACACCGGCTCACGCATTTTGCCCCGAGGGCGTGTCGTCACTCGACCACAACACGTCGGCGTCCCTGGCCGCGGCGGGGCGACAGAGAAGAGAGACAAGAGTCAGCCGCTCAGGCTGATCATCTCCAACGTCGATTGGTCGCCAGAGGCGGAGATTCTCCTTCATCACGGGATGCCTAACACCAATTACCCGACGAATTCATCGGTGAAGTTCTGGTTCGGTCGGTGTTTGAACTGTCGGAGGAACAATCCAGCCAATCTTCGGCATTAGACCTAAGGAGGACCCGATGGCCCAGTCCAAGTCACTAGAGGCAACTTTCGATCGGCGACCGCTCGGCCCCACCGCGGGACCCGTGGCGACAAGGGTGCTGTCGTCAGATGGTCGAGTCAGCCCAAATGAGGTTCGGCGCTGGCGCGCCTTCCCCCTGTTGGTGGCGGCCTACTTCATGACCATCGTCGACCTCACGATCACCAACGTCGCCCTGCCCACGATCGGAGTCAAGCTTCACTTTCCCGAGGCGGACCTTCAGTGGGTGGTCACCGCCTACGGACTGAGCTTCGGCGGGTTCCTGCTCCTCGGGGGCCGTGCCGCCGATCTTCTTGGTCGGCGGCGTCTCCTGATGATTGGACTGGCCATCTTCACCGCAGCGTCGCTTGGCTGCGGCCTGGCCTCGTCCGACACGTTCCTCGTCATCATGCGTGGAGTCCAGGGCTTCGGGGCGGCCGTGGTGCTGCCGGCCGCCCTCTCCATCGTGATGAACATGTTTCCCGAGGGGGCCGAGCGCAACAAGGCCCTTGGCATCTGGGGGGCGATGGGTGCCATGGGGGCCACGGTGGGATGCCTCGCTGGCGGCCTGCTCACCCGTTATGTTGGCTGGGAGTCCATCTTCTTCCTCAACGTCCCTATTGGCGTGGTGGCGCTCGGGTTGGCGCCCAGGATGGTACCCGAGAGCCGGCTCCGTGTTGCAAGCCGGCGCTTCGACGTGGCAGGAGCAACTTCCATCACCGGTGCCTTGGTCCTCTTGGTCTATGCCGTCTCGGAGGCGCCTCAGATCGGTTGGGGAGCGATGCGCACGGTGGCCATGCTCTTCGCTGCCGCCGCCCTACTGGTCACGTTCTTCGTCATCGAGTCTCGAGCGGAGGCACCGCTGTTGCCCATGCGGCTGTTCCGCTTGAGCACGGTGGCTGGTTCGAATGCGGTCGGCTTCCTCTTGGGGGCGAGCTTCTTCTCATTCATCTTCGTAGGAACGCTCTACATGCAGCAGGTGCTGGGATACTCGGCCCTCAAGACGGGCCTCGCCTGGTTGGCCGCTTCGGTCACCTCGGTGGCTTTCGCCGGACTCTCCCAGATGTTGGTCACCAAGACGTCGGCCAAGATGGTCATGACCTTCGGCATGGCCCTGATCGGCACCGGGATCATCTGGGCGACCCAGATCCCCAGCGACGGGAACTTCTGGCACAACCTGGCCGGGCCGTTCTTCGTCTCGGGGATGGGGACCGCCTTTGCCTTCATCCCCGTCTCCATCGGCGCCCTGGCGGGAGTGAAAGAGCGCGACGCCGGAGTGGCGTCGGGTCTTCTCAACACCTCGCAGCAACTGGGTGGTGCCATCGGAGTCGCCATTGCCTCTTCGATCGCAGCATCCCGCTTCCACACGCTTGTCCATCACGGCTACTCGTCGGCCGCCGCGCTCACGGGGGGCTTCCAATGGGCCCTGTGGCTCTGCGGCCTGACCGGCCTGGCTGCAGTTCCGGTCACCTTCGTGCTCATCCGGCGTTCCGATATGGCCAAGGCGGTCGCTCAGAGCCAGAGCCCGAGCCGGGAATTGGCGCCGGCGGCCGCGTAGCAGACGTCCGAGCGACACATTCAAGCCGGCAACAGAAAAACCCCAGCTTCACCAACTTTCGAACTCAACAAGGAGGAAATGACATGACAGGACGCCAACTCTCAGGGACAACTGCTATGGTCATCGGGGCGAGTCGAGGATTTCGGGCGGGCGACTGCCGTGGCGCTGGCCGCACTCGGGGCCGATGTGGTCGGGGTGGCACGAGTGAGCGCCAGTTGAACGAGCTCAGGAGCGAATTGGGTCACCGATTCATCCCAGAGGTTGCCGATGTGAGTGACGCGGGGGTTGCGCATCGACTCGTCTCGCACGGTCGGCCTCAAACGATCGTGCTCGACGCCGGGGCGCAGCCGGTGATCGGCCCGCTCCAAGAACAGACCCGGGAAACGTCCTCCACAAACTGGAATACCGACGCATACCAGGTCGTCCACTTTGTTCGTGAAGTCCTCACGGAGCCGCTCGAGCCCGGGTCTGTCGTGGTCAGCGTTTCGAGCGCAGCGGCCTTGCGTGGCTCGCCGCTGAGTGGCGGCTACGCCGGCGCCAAGGCGACCGTAAAGTTCATCAGCGCGTATGGGGGTCCCGAAGCCGCGCTCGCGGACCCTTGGCCTGCGATTCGTGGCCGTCCTGCCGGTGATCACTCCGGCGACGGACCTCGGTGCAGGAGGGGTAGCCGCGCCTATGCCCAACGGGCCAGAATCAGCGTCGAGGGCCTTCGAGGACCAGCTCGGGACGGTGCTCACCCCCGAGCACTTCGCCAAGACGATCACCGACATCGCTACCGACGACCACTTCAACGCCGACGCCTATCTGCTGACAGCCACGTTACCGAGGTATTGATGATTGCCATCGATATGGGTGAGATCACCATTCGTTAATGCTGCCCTCTGGGCCGTGTCAGGCAGCCCCGTATCAACCTCTGCAGAAAGGGTACGACAATGCGCAAACTGATCGAATCGGTTCTCGTCTCGCTCGACGGAGTCATCGAAGCGCCCGAACGGTGGGCCAACTTCGATGACGAGGACGCGGCCTTGTCCATGGAGCAGCTGGCTAACTACGACGCGTTCGTCATGGGTCGGGTGACCTACGAGAAGTTGTTCGCCTTCTGGGGCGACGTCGCCGGAAACCCCTACATCGACCTCATCAACGCCATGCCCAAGTACGTCGCATCTCGATCACTGACCGAGACCGCATGGAATGCCACCCTTCTCGGGCCTGACCCATCGGGCGCAATCACCCGCCTGAAGGATCAGCCTGGCAAGGACCTCATCAAGTACGGCACGAGCCGCTTCGACGACGCGCTCGTGCGAGACCGCTTGGTCGATGAGTTCCGAATCTGGATCAGGCCCGTCGTGGCCGGCTTAGGTCAACGGCTGTTCGAGGACGTGGACACGTCAGCACTCACCCTGAGGCTCACCGACGAGAGGAGACTCGAGAACGGGTCGGTGATCCTGACCTATTCGCCCCGCTGACCACACGTCGGGGCCGGGCCCTGACGTTGCTCATGTCGTATCGGCAGCCGAGGCCTTGTTGCCGTCGATCGCCCGGCCGAATTGCGCAGATAAATGTTTGTGAGACGTTCCGTTACCCGGACAAGTACCGGCCCGGAACCTGTGCTAGAGAAACGAGAGATGACCAACTCTTCACCTGACCACCACGACCTCAACGCGGAGGAGCAGCACCCCTCGCGACTCGATGGTCCGAACCGCCAGGCATTGCTGACGATGTTGACCACCGAACATTTCACCTTGCAGGGGGCCCGGGCCAACACGGTCAGCGAGTCAACCGCCCGGGCCGCCTTATACGTAGGCTCGCTCTCCGCCAGCCTGGTTGCCCTCGGCCTTCTTGGGCAAGGCGACCAGCGCAGCCATAGTTTCGGCATCTTCGTGCTGATCGTGTTGCCGACGCTCTACGTGTTGGGAACGTTCACGTTTGTCCGCGTCGCGCAGTGCTCTGTTGAAGACATCGTCTACGGACGGGCGATCAACCGGATCCGCAACTACTACCGGGAGACAGCTGGCAGTCAATCTCGCTACTTCGCCCTGGGCGCCCATGATGACGTTGGCGGCGTGGCGGCGAACATGGGCATCACTCGTCCGAGTCGTCTGCAGCTGTACCTCACTCTGGCGGGAATGGTGGAGGTTCTCAATGGGGTCGTCGGTGGGAGTGCCGTGGCCTTCGGTGTGGACGCGCTCGGCCTGCCTACCGCGGCTGCCGCGGCCGTCGGCGTTGTCGTGGGAATCGCATCTGTCGCTCTGAGTCAGCACTGGCAACGTCGACTTCATGATCGAGCAATGGACCAGTCCGAGGTGCTGTTTCCATCGGAGCAATGATCTGGGGTTTGAGGTATCTCCCATCCAACCCTCGGGGCTTTTTATCGGGACCTACTCACCTCTGGACTATCCAACTCCGCGAGAGTGGCGCCGCGCACGCGGCCGTACGCTGCGGCTCCGCGGTGGAGACGCCGGCTTCGGAGTCCCTTGGACCTTGGGGTAATGAACCCGAAGGTCGACTGGACCCTTGCTGTGGTGTCAGTCTGGGACTCTCTCAGCAGGGGAGGTCTACAGTCCGACGAACGGTGGTCGCCCGCGCCACTGCGTAGCTCCAAACTGGGGGCATCCTGGACGATTCGGCGGTGAGCGTCCGGGCGTGGGAAGGCTGGACCGCAACGCAGGACCCGATGGTTCACTCGCCTGTGTGTTGTTCCGGGTTCGGATCGCCGTGACCGGTCGTGATGAGACGCTTCAGGCTCCCGTTGACGTAGAAGCCCCAAGCGCTCGAGCAGGCCTCGAAGCACTCGAACTCCGGCACGAGACCGCGGTGGGTGAATCGCACCTCGGTTTCGTCACCCCGCGGTGCGATCTCGAATGTGACATCGGTGCCTACCCACTCATCCGGCTCCTGGGTGAAGTTGAGGGACGCTTCTTCGACATGCCAAACAACTCGCCGGTTCGGGACGAACTCGCTGATCCTCTGCTTCGTGTAATGAACATCCTGATAGCGATAGGTGAACTCGGCAGCGAGCGCGTCCGTGTCCCCTTCGACGTTGCCGGACCACCATCCGCGGACGTCGTTGATCGCGGCGAAGATCTCCTTCGGGGTCCGGTCGACGGTGAAGGTGGCGGTGAAGTCGCTGCTGGTCATGGTCTTTGCCTCCTTGTTGAATGGTGCTCTTGTCTTGGGTAGAAGGTCGTCAGACTCAGGGCGGTGGTGTCAAACCCGGCGCCGGAACTCCAGCGTTTACGGCTCGTCCGACGGGAGCGGGCCCGTCACGGCTCCCTGTGCGGCCGACCCTTTACTTCCAGGGCAATGCTGACCCTGTCTCAAGCAGGGTCTTTAGGCTGGAAAGGACGGCAGGCCACCCGTTCGAGATTGATTGGAGCACGTCGCTCCCAGGCTCGAAGCCGTCGTGGACGACCGTGAGCTTGACCACGCCTTGCTCGTCGTTGTCGATGTCGAAGGCGACATTGGAGCGGAGCTCGGCGCGCCAGGCGTCTGCGGTGGCATCGTCCATGCCGACCTCGGCGGCCCACTCGGGCGTGAATGTGTGCCAGGTGTAGGCGAGCCGGCTGCCGGGTTCGGACTCGAGGATCACCTGTTCGGGATCACTCACGACGAGCCCGACTTCGTCGTGCGCCAAGTCGTAGGTGGAGCCCTTCTTCCAATACGATCGGAAGGTCTTCGCACCAGCCCTGTGATGCCGCCAGTAGCGCTTCGTGTCGGTGGGGTCGGTGAGGCCCTGCCAGACTCGCTCGGGCGTGGCGTGGATGTAGGTCATCTATGTGAAGCGGGTCATCTCGTCCTCCTCCTTGGTCGATGTGCAACCAATGGTAGCAGGTTTCCGCGAATATGCAACAAGAAGTTGCATATTAGGAGAGGAGCCCCGTACCGGCCAAACTGCAAGAGTCGGTTGCACATACCCTTTCTGATGTGCTACCATCGGTTGCATATTTGAGATTGGGGTCAGCCGTCACAGTCGGTTGGGACCTCAACCATCGGGTAGGAGAGGACAAAAACTGATGACAGGCCTAGTGATTGAGCGAGAGATTCTGATCGAGGCACCGGCAGATGTGGTGTGGCGCACCATCACAGAGCCCGATCAGATGAGCCAGTGGTTCGCCGACCGGGTGGACCTCGTGGTCGAACCGGGCGCTCGTGGTTATATGGGTTTTGGGGACCAGGGCGGTCCGGTCGTTGTGGAAACCGTCGACCCTCCTGCGCGCTTCTCGTTCCGTTGGAACCATCCCAGCGAAGAGGTACCGGTCGTCGGGAACTCGATGCTCGTCGAGTTCACGCTGACGCCCGAGGGCGACGAGCGGACCCGTCTTCGAGTGACCGAGAGTGGCCATGAGGTCCGCGACTGGCCCGAAGCAGAGAAACAGCGTTACGCCGACGAGCACCAAGAGGGGTGGGGCGAGTTCCTGGACCGCCTGGCCGGCGTGCTCGCGGGGCGTCGATCTGGATGACGACGCAGGCCGACGACGAACTGTGGTCGGCCATCGGCGACCCGTCACGTCGCCGGGTGCTCGATCTGTTGGTAAGCAACGGTGAGGCCAGTGCATGGTCGTTGGCCGAGCACGTGCCGTTCTCGCGCCAAGCGGTCTCCAAGCATCTGGTCGTGCTGGAGGAGGCGGGACTGGTCAGCCGTCGCAAGCAGGGTCGAGAGGTCCTCTACCAGGTAGAGGTCAACCGTCTCGACGAGGCCAGTCGGGCCATGGCGGATCTCGCCGCTCAATGGGACAGGCGACTCACCTCGATAAGACGGCTGGCCGAAGCAGCGCACGCAGAAGCGAAGAAGACGCGGAAACGACCTTAGGAGGAGACAGACATGCAGGAGAAATCAACAAACCTCTGCGGGCCCGGGTCTGGCGCCGCCAACGCACAGAGCCTGCCCCTTGTCGTCGACAGAGACGCCTTCCAGGCTGAACTCGATAACTTGCGGGTTCGGGAGAAGGCACACACCCGTGAAAGCGACGCTATCGCTGCGGCCCGACGACGCCTCCCTATGGTCGAGGTCGACGCCAAGCTCGCGCTGACCGGTCCTCGTGGACCGCTCACCCTGCTGGACGCGTTCGAAGGACGCCGACAACTCATCGCTTATTACTTCATGTGGCACACCGGCCACCCGGCTGCTGAGCAATGCGAAGGCTGCACGTGGGTTACCACCCAGATCGCGGAGCTGTCCTACCTTCATTCTCGCGACACCACTTACGCCGTCTTGTGCCAAGGTCCCTTCGACGAGAGCATCCGCTACCACAACTTCATGGAATGGCACATGCCCTGGTACTCCGCCCAAGGTTCTGTCGATCAGCTCCTCATCGGGCGTCAGGTCGGCTTGTTCCACCTCGTGTGCTACCTACGGGACGGCGACCGCGTCTACGAGACGTACTGGACGAGTCGCCGTGGCGCAGAGGTACTGGACTACAACTATGCGCTCATGGATCTCACCGTGTATGGACGCCAGGAGCCTTGGGAGGACTCGCCCTCCGCCTGGCCCCAGCAGTGCACCTACACGCGGACGAGCAGCGGTTCGCCCACGTGGCAACCAGTGTGGCCGGGCGGACGCCCGATTGCCCAGTGGTCCCGCCTCCAAGCTGGACGGTCCGACGACCTCGCCGTCGGGCCTTGACCTCTCATGAGAGGGAACACAGGACATAGCCATCACAGGAGGAGCATCGCCCGATACCGAACCATCGCGTCGGAACACATGACGAATGGCTAAGAGCCTGATTCGAGCTGCTGACGGCCGAGCAGGAGCCGACCCGTCTGAACGACCAGGCCCCGAACAGGATGGACATTGAGAGAGGAGCCCAGTGGCTGAAACACCCGCAGAGTACAACGCCAAGGTGATCGCCGAATTCCGCGACAACAATGGACGAGTAGGCGGCATATGGGGGGAAACCCCATTGCTGCTGCTCCATCACACCGGCGTCAAGTCCGGTGCAAGCTACCTCAACCCGCTGGCATATCTCCCCGACGACTCGCGCTATCTCATTTGGGCCGCGAATGGGGGAGCTCAGAAGAACCCCGCCTGGTACCTGAACCTCAAGAGGCAGCCAATCACGAGGATCGAGGCCGGAAGCGAGACGATCGAAGTCCTGGCCGAGGAGGCGAGAGGGGATGAGCGCGATCGCCTCTTTGAGAATGCAACTGACCGCTATCCACAGCTCGCAGATGCTGCGCAGAAAACGGCGCGCATTATCCCGATGATTGTGCTCACGCCTAGATTGGGCAGCTAGCTCGCGTGCCGGCGCGCAGTGCTCCCAGCTGGGACGTGAGAGTTCGTCAGGGCGGTACCCGAAGGTTGGGGAGGTTCAGCATCCGGCAAGTTTCTCGGGACTCCGACCCGGATGCGGCGGGAATGAGTAGTGCAGCGCCTGGGCGGCTGCAGAGTGCAGGCCCGACGACCAGCACTTTCACGCTCGCGGGGACCGGGCGGCTCGGTTTCCGACAGTGCTCCCGCCACCATCGAACCGCTGGTTGGCGCCTCTCGTGCATAGGGCACAGGCGCCTGGCCAGCAGTTTCGCGTTGGGGCGAAGCGCAGAAGATGGCGTTTCTCGTTTCTCGTTTCTCGGGACCTAGTCATGCCTGGCCTGTCCACCCTATGCAGTTGCACGAACTGCATAGGGTCATCGCCCAGGGTCGAGTGGCGGTGGAGCGTCTCTGGGGGCCCCGAGTACCTCGCACCGAGACTGAGTAATACAGCGCCTAGGCGGTTGTGTATGCGCGGTGCCACTACCAGCGCCTTCTGCCCCGCCCGACGGCCGGGCGGCAGTCGAACCAACGGAACCCCGCCACTCACTCACAGCATGAAAGAGAGAGGAGAAGCTGGTGCGAAAGTATCGGCCGATCGCCGTCCCCGCTCGCCGTACGAACGGCTCTAGCTCTCCTGGCAATCGACCTCTACGCGGCTTGTGACGTCGTTGGTCACGGTGACCGGTGCTGGTGCTTGACACTCGCCGGCACCCCCTTTGAACTGGGGACTCCGCCCTGCGACGGTGTAGCGACCGACGGGCAGGTGGGCTGAGAACCGGCCGTTGGCGGAGAGGTCGATGGTGGCGATGTTCCCGTCCGACCCATGGAACGTGACGGAGCCGCTGAGCGGTCGCGGCCCTGTCCCAGCCGGACCACCGTCAACCTGGAGTGTGCCGTCAAGGGTTCCTTCGTCCGGAGGCGACGAACAGCCGGCGAACGGCACTCCCGCACAGAGTGCTGCGAGGGCCATGAGAACGATCAGTGGAGCCCGACGAACGGCACTCTTCGGTTTGGCCACTGTGATCACTCGTTCCGGGCGACCTCGGGCCCCGTGATCCGATCGAGGATGGGGAACGTCGCGGCGATGATCGCCATCGACGCGGCCAGTCCTCCGATCACTGTGGTCCAGTAGGAGAATCCCGGAAGGCTGAAGGCGAGCCCTACCTGCGAGTGCAGGTAGAGGGCGGCCGCCAGGAGTCCGACGACGATGGAGACCGCAGCGACGAGGAGCAGGGGCAGCGCACTCTCCAGCGTCACGACCCGGTGCAGGAGTTTTCGCGGGACCCCCGTAAGTCTGAGCAGGCTGAATGGCCGCCTCCGCTCACTGAGACCGGCAGCGATGTTCACGGCCAGGCTGCACGCAGCGATGATCAGGCTGGCCACGATGATCACGTCGGTCATGGCCTGGATCATGGTCAACAGGCGCGCTGTCGAGGGACCGAGTGCCTCCACGGTCACCGGTGTGCCCTGGAGCGGGAATGCGCGCTCGAGCTCTGTTCGCACCCGTTCGATCGCGCTCGAAGACCCGTTCGTTGCGACGACGACCGCGCTCACGGGGATGGATGCGAGCTGCGTCGCCGACAGCTTCAAAGAGGGCCAGGTCGTGGTCGACGCGTTGGCGGTGTGCCCCAGGACCTTCGAGAGGAAGTATCCGACGGACGCTACGGTCGCCCGCGGCGCGCAGCGGCCGATGGCCGGAGTCATGGCGAGGTCGTCACACGCGACGACCCCGAACGATCGCGACCCTTGAGTCTGGTTGGGAGCCTCATGGATCACCGCCACCCCGTGCACCCCCGGCGTCGCCCGGAGCTCGTTAAGGACCGAGGAAGGGACGGAAGCCACAACGGAGGCCTCGGGGCAGTCGGTGGTCGAATAGGTGCAGAACGGGTCCGCGAGGGTACTCAGACTGGCGTTGGCGCTGCTCCCTCCGGTTACTTGCGTCACCGAGCTGAGGGCACCGATGGCCGCGCTGGCGACGAAGAGGGCAATGACAAGGCCACTGACAAAGCGGAAGGCAGCCTTTGGGTTGTCGAGGAGGTGACGACCGGCGATGAGCATGGCGGGGCGACTCGCTCTTTTTGCCATGATCCGCGCTCCAGCCGTTGTGAGCCACGGCCCGGCCAGAACCAGACCCACGATCAGCAGCGCGAATCCAACGAGGAGCTCGAGGAGCTGGCTCCCGATGGCGCCGGGCTTTCCGGCCGCGTCGAAGTAGGCGAGGAAGGTGATACCTGCCAACAAGGGAACGATCCGGGCGATCCCCGGTGGGCGCTTCCTGACCCGTCGCGTCACTCCTAGCGGAGAAATCTGTACCCGGCGCAGCGCGAGATGTGCGGAGACGACAGCGGCGATGGGGACTCCGACCACCGCGACGAGGATGTCGACGGCGTGAAGGGAGAGGTCACCCTGCGCCAACGGGGCCCCGGTGATCGACACGTGGTACAAAAGTGGTCGGACTGCGAAGAAGAGTCCGAAACCGAGGACGACTCCGGCGAGGGCGGCGATGACCGCTTCTACGGCCGAAATCGTCGAGATCTGGCCGGGAGTGGCGCCGACCAGCCGCATAGAGGCGAAGCGCTCTTCGCGCCGGACGGCCGACAGTCGGCTCGCAGTCGCAATCAGGATCAGAACCGGCAGCACGAGAGCCACGGCCCCGCCGACCAGGATGAATTCCAGAACTGGCCCGCTCCCGACCACGCTCTGGCAGCCATAACAATTCGCCAGGCCGCGGTGGATCGCCCCGATCTCGATGGCAGTCGGCTGCTTCGAGAGCTGGCCGACGTTGTGGCCGATGACGATGATCAACGAGTTCGGCGACGGCAGTCCCGCGCTGTCGATGGTGCCCACCAGCCGACCAGGGTAACGATCACGCAGCTCCTCGGCCGGCTGGGAGCGAAGCATGCTCACCAGCTCGGGCGAGGCGAAGTACTGGCCCGGACCAGGCAGGCGGGACATTCCGGGAGGGATGGGCGCGCCCGGCCCGGTGGCCGCGACGTCGATCTGGTCGATGAGCTGGCCCCCGAACGAGTCGATGCTCGGTTCCCACCACAGGCCGCTAGCGGGCGAGGTCGGCGGTGTCGGCTCTACCGCCGAGTTCAGCCAGGCACCACGATCGCTCTGGGCGTGGAGACCATTGATCCCCGCCAAGGCGGCCAGCAACAAGCCGACGCCGAGGGCGACCGCAGCAGCGGTGACGACAACCCGCAGGAGGGCTTCACGACCACTCCCCAAGGTCATCCGGAGGCCGAGCCGGATCATGTGCCGACCGCCACCGGGCTGGCGACCCGGCCGTCGCGCACGATCACCTCGCGGTCGGCGTAGGCGGCGACGCGGGGTTCGTGGGTGACGAGGACGACCGTGATCCCCTCCTCGCGGGCCACGCTGGTCATCAAGTTCATGACGAGCTCACCGGTCAGGGAGTCGAGTGAGCCGGTGGGCTCGTCGGCGAACAGCAGGTCGGGCTGCGCGACCATGCCCCGGGCGAGGGCGACCCGCTGGGCCTGGCCCCCTGACATCTCGCCCGCCCGGTGGCTTTCCAGCCCGTCGAGCTCGA
Organism: uncultured Acidimicrobiaceae bacterium; assembly: GCA_963704615.1. GTDB lineage: Bacteria > Actinomycetota > Acidimicrobiia > Acidimicrobiales > RAAP-2 > Bog-756. The sequence goes on from OY969923.1 coordinate 864,697, forward strand.
GCCGGGCGAACCAGCTCCGAGCTCGGGCCAGGGCCTGTTGGCGGCGCATCCCGCCCAGAAGGAGTGGGAGGGCGACGTTCTCCTCCGCTGTGAGCTCCGGGACAAGCTGGCCGAACTGGAAGACGAAGCCGAAACGGTCTCGGCGGAGCCGGCTTCGCTGCTCCTCGCGCAGCGCGTCGATGCGTTGCCCGTCGAAGATCACTCGTCCCGACGCGGGGACCAGGATGCCGGCGAGGCAGAAGAGCAGCGTCGACTTACCCGATCCGCTCGGGCCCATGACGGCTACGATCTCGCCCCGCTGCACGGACAGGCTGGCGTCGCGCAGCGCCGGCGTCTCGCCGAAGGAGAGCACGAGATCCTGCGCCTCGATGATGGTGCCCCCATGCAGGATGAGGGCAGGACCGTTGGGCGTGTTCATGAGGCAACCTCCGTGGCGAGTGCGGTGAGGCGAGCGGTCGTGAGGTCGATCCAGCGGAGGTCGGCCTCGAGGTGGAACAGACCGTGGTCGGCGAGGAGCGAATCGATCAGGGTTCCTTCTTGCTTGAGGTCTGTGAGCTCGCGCATCCGGTGCAGATGTGCAGCGCGCTGGGCGTCCAGGTACTCCTCGGCCCGGTGACCGAGCATCAGCGACAGGACGACCTTCACGAACAGATCGGTCTGCAGGTGGGGCTCGGCGGGGATGGGCTCCGAGAGCCAAGCCTCGACCTCGTTCCGGCCGGTCTCGGTGATGTTGTACCGCTTGCGATCAGGACCGGCTCCTGGCTCGGCGTCGCCGACGATCGCCTTCCCGTCTCTCGCTAGGCGCGAGAGCGTGGCGTACACCTGGCCGTAGGGCAGCGGCCGGCCGCGCCCGAAGTAGGTGTCGTAATCGCGCTTCAGGTCGTAGCCGTGGCTCGGTTCGCGATCGAGGAGGCCGAGCAGGGCCATGGGGACACTCATACCTCGGAGGATACTCTGAGTGTATATACCCAGTCAATAGCGCCGCTTGGCGACTAACGCAGCTTCTTGACCAAGCTGGGAGTCGGAACCACCAAATCCGCCCCACAGGCAACGGACGCATAGATCGTCCGTAGCTCCACCTTCGGGTGGCCAACCCGGGCGCCGACTCCGTCCTTAGAGCCGCCGCCGATTATTGGATGTTCACAGATGCGGTGTAGCGCTGTGCGTCGGCCTGCAATACGTCAGAGCATCGTCACGCGGGTCGCTTCCTGGTTGCCTTGGACGAAGCCGGCACGGGCGGAGGGGATGCGGGTCGCCGGGTCCATCTGGTTTGTGCCCATTGCGGCCTGGGAATCGGCGTCCGGCGTGATCACCTCAACGTGGCTGCTCTGCATACGCAGAGCCTCGACCTGGCCCTCCAGGTCCATGCCCCATTCCGGTGGTCTGCGCAGGCCTTCGAACTGGCCTTTGGGCAATGTCCCACTCCGCCCGCCGAACGGCGAGAGCACCACGACATTCGCATATCCCGAGGCAAGATCAGCATTTTCGGCGGAGCGCACGCCGCCGTTGATGTAATGAGTGCCGTTGATGTTGATAGTGGGGGACGAACCAGGCAGCGCGGTGCCCGCGGTGACCGCGTCCACCAAGTCGACGCCCGAATCGCGGTCGAAAGTCACTAACTCGCCGGTATGCGCGTCGACGGCGACCACAATCATCGGCCTGGCCGGCCATACATGGCGAGGCAACCGGGCGGCGACCACGGCGCGGTGCTGTCCCGCCGCGGGTCCGAGTATCGAGTCGCACTCCAACCCGAATGCGCCCATCGCACGTTGTAGATCGAGAGCCGAGGTGGCGGCGGCGGAGATGGCCCTCATCCGTTCGAACACCGTGGCCATCGGCAGGGCTACTGGTCGTTCGCGGCTCCGTCCGACCGGTTGAACCGGCGGAGACAGCACTGAGGCGTACAGTTCAGCCGCCGGTATTCCGCTGCGCAGCTGTGCTGCCGCGGTGGCACCGGACGACGTGCCGATCACCAAATCGGCTACCTCTGTCATATCGAGACCAGCTTCGGCCAGGCCTGCGATGATCCCGATCTCCCAGGCACTTCCGGCCGCCCCACCGCCACCGAGAACCAGAGCAACGTTGTGAGCCACCTGCGGGTTCGACGTACGCCGCGCCGAATCAGGCGTGAGGGATCGGGCTTTGCCCCCGGTCGTCGGGAGCGATTCTTGAAACTGCGACATGTCTTGGTCCCTTTCAGGGCATCCGAGATGCGGGCACCCGAGGACCGACGACGACGGAACTCTAGCGACTCCAGCGTGAAGGGGTGAGCACCCGACTGTGAACGAAAGGAATCGGACTCACCTCCTTAGATCGTGCGCCGCGACGGCGCTCCTGTACTCCGGCGTAACAATAGTCGGGCGACGAACCCGAAGGTCGAAGCCAATCCGGCGACACCCGCGCGTTTCTGGGGACTCCGGCCGCTAAGCGACGACATTGGGTGGTGCAGGGCATGGCCGGCTGCATAGTGCAAGCCCGGTGACCAGCAGTTACGTCGGGTTTGGAGCCCGAAGGTGCGATGGACTTGAACCCCCGCCACCGGGCGCTCGTTCGGAGCACGGTCTCAAATTGTGGCTGATCCCGGACGGTCTCTCCGAGCTGCTCATTGAGGGACAATGGGTTAGGAGCCAGCGCAGCGACCCGATCATGGCCTCCCCCGGCCTCGCTGATCTTGCACGCCTCCTGGGACAGTGGCGGATGGAACTGTATGGCGCAGCCTCCAGACGCCATGTGCGCGCCGCCAAAGTCGCCGTCATCGGTTGGCCACATTGTTTACGATCGGTTGGTAGGGCCTGCAGGGCTCATTGCGGAGGCTGGGGCACGCGGGGAGAGACGTGGGTACTTCAACACCTGGAATGACCGGGAGGATGAGGCTCGACGGCATGGATTTGGAAAAGGCGATCGATACGGTCGCTGTTCCATTGGGAACCGTCTGACCGAAGGACCACACGGGCTGGGTGCCGTTGGGCGCAGAAATCGTCACGCGAATGCTCGATCCCGCGCGGTAGACGTGTCCCTCGTAATACAGCGGAATCGCCACCTTCACGAACTTGCCTGGCGGCATGGACGCGACGTCCGCCTTCTTAAAGCTGGGGATCGGGTCCAGCGCTGTGCTCGGCGTATCGAATTCGTTGTCGGAACCGGTGGACAGCTTGCGCTCGCTCGCTTGTATCCAGCCGTTCTGGACGAACGTCTCGTTCCCGTCGGGGCGGACCTCGCTGACCGTTGCTTGCAGGTCGACATCCGGAGTAGATGAACGCACCCAGACGTACACCGCTCCGCCACCGACCACTGTTGTGTCACTCGTCAACGGCGCCGAAACAAAAGAGATTGCGGAGCCAGACGGGTTCTGCTCCCAGTTCCATTGCCACTGGGAAGCGTTGCCCCACAACCCGCCGCTTCCCGTGTTGCTCCCGAAGTCGGTTGGTGGGAGCGCGCTCGCGTTCGAGGTGTACCAGTTGATGCCCTTTTTCACCGGTGGCTGGTCGGCCAGCGTTCCATTTGGGCCGAAGTACCAGGTTTGGGCCGTCGTTCCTGGAACAGGAAACGACGAGAAGTCGTCCTCGAAGCCAGGGTAGGGGTCGCCCGCACTCGAGGTGTCAGTGGGCGAGGAGCCGGCGCCATTGTCGAAGAGCACCCGTATTTCCGGTAGTTCTTCGAAGGCAGAGAGGGCGGCGCTGTACGTTGGGATCGCCTGGATCGGGTCCAAGGGCAGCGTGATTGGATCCGTATCCGGCGTTCCCATGGCGTCCTCGTAGATGACCGGCGCTGCGGCTCGGATGACCGCCGAATCCACAATGGGTGCTTGGTGCGCGACGAACAATTCGAGAAAGTCGTACCACTGGTCGAAGGTGGCCGGATCGAGTGAATCGATATGGGCCCCATTGGTGAAGGTGAACCACTTCTCGGTCGTCCCCGTAAAATGCGAGACCAGTTCCGGGCAGTGTCCGCCCGTCTGCTCGTCTTCCCATTGGCAAGCCATGAAAACCGGGACTTTGATCTTGTTGACGAAGGTGTCTGGGTCCAAGGGGTTGGCGACTGCCGGGTTGTAGTACGAGTTGGCGGTGATCTCGGACATGAGGTTGGTCGCCTCACCGTGAAGGTCTTGGTTGGCCGCACAAGTATCGTCGCCGTCTTGGATCTGCTGATATGCCCAAGCCTGTCCGCTATCGGGTCCGGCAGGTTCGGCGTCCTCTTGTCGCTGCTCGGCCCAGGCCACTGCGAAGCCTGTGTTCAGGATGCCGCCGGGATACAGCGTCGACGCGGTTGCATCGATTGTCGACAGCGGCGAAATCGCCTCGAGGGCGGGCGGATCGAGCTGCGACACGAACAGCTGGCTGATGGCGCCGTAGGAGATGCCCATCATCCCGACCTTGTGGTCAAGGACCCAAGGTTGGTTGGCGATGGTCTGTATGACGTCGTACCCGTCGAGGTTCTGCAGCGGTTCGAAGAAGTCGAAAGCCCCACCCGAGCAACCGGTCCCGCGCATATTGACGTCGACGACGGCGAAGCCCATGAGATTGGCGAGAATTGCGATTCCGTTCTCGGGCCCGGCGGGATCCGCGTACCCGTAGCCCGAGTATTCGATAAGTGTTGGGTAGGGAGGGAGGTAGTCGGTCGGGCCATCCGGCAGGGGAGTGCCTGCGGGCAACCCAGGCTCGCCGGCCGGGTCGGTCGGTGGATGCACATCGATGGCGAGCTTCGTCCCGTCGCGGGTAGTGAGGTACTGATACCCGTTGTCCGAGATCGTTTGGTCGTAGATACTCGGATCCCACGGTGCAGCCGCATCGGAGTGCACCGTGAGCGACGCCGACTCTTCTCCGTTTGAGCTCAGAAGCACACGGTATCCGCTCCCTGGCGGAACATTACGAAAGAGAAGGCCACCGAGTGAGTCCGCTGTCTGCGTAGAGAGGGTCTTTCCCTGGGACGTGATAAGCGATGCCTGCGCAGAGGGTGCCAGACCGGTCACGTACACCTGCTCAGCGCTGCCGACAGCGTTAAACGTGGGAGTCGATGCCGCCGCGCGTGCGACCGGAACCGTGCTGGCGATTGTCCAGGCACTGATCGTGATTGCGATGATGAGCGCCGTGCGTCCTGCTGCGGTGCCTTTCCAAAGCTGGGTGCCGCGGGAAATGATCATCGCAGCTCCTTACCCATGCGGCGCGTCTTTGAACCTCACCGCAAACGTCCGTCGAGATCAATGCCGTTGGCCACTCGGGGCAATACCTCGAGCAAGCTCGACCCCGGCGCCCTGCCTGCCCCCGCAGGGCGATTCCGAATCGAGTTTCTCAGGACACTCCTCAGCCGGGGCGGCGATCGCGGGTGATTCGGTCGCTTTCGCCCCACAACAGCGGCACTGGCAGGCGAGTTCTCGGGACTTGAACGCGGCAGCGACGAAAATAAGTAGTGCGGCGCCTAGGCAGCTGCAGAGTCATCCACTGCGAGTAATGCTCGGTCACAACGAGGCCCACGATCGGGAATTGCTGCCGATCGCCCCACATTGAGCATTTACCGGCCGTACCGGTCCTGCAGTCGAACTACGTCGTCCAGTTCGGTAGTGCTCGCTTCCAGGACAACGGTATCGACGATCGCGATCATCCGGTGTCGAACTCCAGGACGGATGTGCACGGACTCCTCCGGGAGAAGCTCGAACGACTCAAGGTCGTCGCTGCCCGTGCCTACCTCGAACAGCAGGCGACCCGCCTGCACATAGATCGTCTCTTCCTTCCGCTCGTGATACTGCAGTGAGAGCGCGTGTCCCTGATTGACGTGCAGCACTTTGCCACAGTAATTGCCATCGACGAGCGCGAAATGGAGTTCGTAACCCCAAGGCTTCTCGACTCGGCGCGCCGGCTCCACCCAATCGGATTTGGACATGTCGGCAGATTATCGGTCGCTCCGTTGGAGCGTGAGCTCGATGACCGAACGGGAGGTGGCGATGCTCGTCCTCCCCGACGAGCGGGCCGACGAACTCAGGCCCTGCTGCGCACTTTCTGGCCGGCCCACCGCTGAGTCGGTGGCCCCGGTCCGGATCTCGCCGGGCCGACGTCGCGCCCGGCTACTACTGTGCGCCCCATGTCTGAGGATGCGGTTCGCTACGCCCGGGTCTCCAGTGGTTTCACCGAGCGACTGCAGGGGGTGGGACCGGACCAGTGGACGCTGCCGACTCCCTGTGAGGAAGGGACGGTGCGGGACTTGGCCGCCCATGTGATCGATACCCACCGGCGTGTGCTGGGACTGCTGGGGGATTCGGTGACCCCGGCCGATCCCGACGGTGACCTGCTGGCTCAGTGGAGCGATGCCAATACCGCCCTGCTCGATGCGGTCCGCGACCCATCCCGGGCCGACACCGAGGTGCAGGCCTTCGCCGGATCGACCCGCTTCGGCGAACTGGTCGGTAGCTCGGCTTGTTCGGACACGGTGGTGCACACCTGGGACCTGGCCCGGGCCACCGATCAGTCAGAGACACTCGATGCGGGTGCGGTCGAATACTGCGCCGGCGTTATTGCCGGGTTCGGCGAGGCTATGCGCCGTCCGGGCGGTTTCGGTCCGCCCCTCGATTGCCCGGTCGGCGCCGACCCGCAGAGCAAGTTCCTGCACTTCGCCCGGCGGGCTGTCTGAGCCAAGTCCGTGTCGGCCACTGAACGAGTCGGGTACTTGCGCCAGGCTCGGGATCTCATGGACCGGAACTTCGCCGAGCCCTTGGACCTCGATCGCCTGGCTGCCGAAAGTGGTTTCTCCAAGTTTCACTTCGCCCGGTCATTCAAGGATGCCTATGGGGAGACCCCGACCCAATACCTGACGCGGCGACGGGTGGAGCGGGCCAAGGACCTGCTGCGCCACGCCAACCTCACGGTGACCGAGGTCTGCATGTTGGTCGGCTTCTCGAGTCTGGGCTCGTTCAGTAGCCGCTTCACCGAGCTCGTCGGCTTGTCGCCCTCGGCCTACCAGCGGCGCCAGGCCGAACAGAGCGGGCCGCCGCCTATCCCCGGTTGCTTTCTCATGGACTGGACCCGGCCACGCCCGGATTCCGCAATTTCGGAGAAGCCGACCGAGGAGGCTCCGTCGTAAATTGATCGCATCGCAAGTCACCACCCGGCAACAAGGAGCAACTCGATGATCACCCACCAGTCCCATACCAGCGTCTTCGTCCTCGATCAGGACTCAGCGAAGGCGTTCTACACCGAAAAGCTGGGGTTCGACCTGCGCATTGACTTCACCATGGGGGAAGACTTCGAGGGAGCAGGCGCCGGCTTCCGCTGGCTGACCGTGTCGCCGCCGAATCAGCCCGACCTCCAACTGATCCTGTCGTCGTGCACGATGGGCCGCTCGCCGGAGGACGCCGAAAAGCTCCGGGCGTTGGTGGCCAGCGGCGCCATCGGTGTCGGGGTGTTGGCTACCGAGGATTGTCATCGCACCTTCGAGGAGCTGTCAGCCAAGGGCGTGACCTTCCTCTCGCCGCCCACTGAGCGGCCCTATGGCATTGAGGCCACCATGCGGGACGACTCGGGCAACATGATCAGCCTGACCCAGCCCTTCGAGATGCCGATCTCGTAGGAACACCGTTCGCCCCCCGTCGGTGGGGGAGAGTCGGACGAGGTGCCATGGCCAGCCGATAAACGGCTTGGGGGTGGACTGGGCCTCGGCACGAACTGATGGTGCCATTTTGGCCTTGACTTGGCATCAATATGGTGTCAGATTGGCATCATGGAATTGACCGAGCCCGTCGAGAGCATTCGCCGGCAATTCGCTGCCGCGGCAGAGGCAGGAGGAGACGAGGCAAAGGCGCAGGCCGAGCGGCTATTCGCCCCTCTCGAGTCGGCCATACGCCTCGCCTTGCAGGACGTCCTTGTCGCTGCCGCCGAAGAGATCACCTGCGAATTGGCGCCCGGCTCGGTGGAGTTGCGACTGAGGGGCCGCGAGCCCGAGTTCGTTGTGAACCTCCCCCAGTCCGAGCCCTTTTCGGAGGAGGAAGAGGTCCGCGTGTCCGGCCTCGCATCCCCCGAGGGGGACGAAGGGAACACTGCCCGCATCAATCTCCGGCTTCCCGAGCACCTGAAGGCCCGAGTGGACGAAGCAGCGGCAAGCGAAGGCCTCTCGATCAACACCTGGCTGGTTCGCTCCATGAGCGCGGCTCTCGAGCGAAGCAGTTCGGCACGTCGTCAAGACCGACGGCCACCAACTGGACCTCAGCGATACACCGGCTGGAGCCGGTAGTCAGGAGGGAACCCCGATGACCGTCTTCCAAACACCCGAGTCGATCTCGATCTCGCTGGAGTTCGGGATCGGCGACCTGCGCCTCGTGGCGAGCGACAGCACCGAGACAGTGGTCGAGGTGAGGCCGACCGATCCCGCCAAGGAAGGGGACCTGATTGCGGCCAAGCAGACCCGGGTCGAGTACGCGTCCGGTTCCCTTCTCGTGAGGGGCCCGAAGAACTGGCGCCAGTGGACCCTTTGGGGCCCTCGGGGTGGTCGCGAATCGATCGACATCGAGATCTCGGTACCCGAGGGCTCATGCGTGTGCGCCGACGTGGCGATGGCGTCCGTGCGTGGAACTGGTCGCCTCGGCGAACTCGACGTTAAGACAGGTCTGGGTGACGTCTGCGTCGACGAGGCCGGTCCGGTGAAGATCAGGACCGGGTTCGGCGAGGTGACGGTCGGACGAGTCGAAGGAGACGCAGATGTGAAGACCGGATCGGGTCGGATCGATATCGGATTCGTCAGAAGGTCGGCCATCGTCAAGAACTCGAACGGGGACACCCGCATCGGTGAGGTGGAAGGCCGAGCGCAGCTGCAGAATGCGAATGGCGCCATCCAAGTGGACCGCGCTCGCTCGCACGTCACGGCAAAGACCGCTCTCGGGGACGTGCGATTGGGACAGTTATCGCAGGGTGCTACCGAGGCCAAGACGGGCTGCGGTCAGATCGACATCGGAGTTCTCGATGGAGTCGCGGCCTGGTTGGACCTCTCCACCGGCTTCGGCCGTGTCAACAACGAGCTCGAGGACACACCTCGTCCCCCGGCGGAAGAGCAGACGACCGAAATCCGCGCGCACACGGCCGCCGGCGACATCAACATTCGTCGGGTGCCGACTTGAGCCGAAATGCGGTCGAGATCATGAGCACCGCTCCAACTGTCGCGATCGCCGCGTCGGGCGTGTGCAAGTCATTCGGCGAGACGACCGTGCTCGACCAAGTCGACCTGACCGTCGGTGCCGGGACGATCTTCGCATTGCTTGGCCCGAACGGGGCCGGCAAGACCACGATCGTCCGCATCCTCTCCACCCTGATCCCGGCGGACTCGGGCTCCATGCACATCGCCGGTCACGACGTAGTCGCCGACCCCGACGGGGTGCGTGCCCTCATCGGGGTCACCGGCCAGTTCTCGGCCGTGGACAACCTGCTCACCGGTGCCGAGAACCTGCGATTGATGGCCGATCTGCGCCACCTTGGCCGCGAGACTGGGCAACGGCGGGTGGCCGAGCTGTTGGAGCAGTTCGACCTCACCGGAGCCGCTGACAAGCTCCTATCTACCTACTCCGGCGGGATGCGACGGCGGCTCGACCTGGCGATGACCCTCGTCGGGGAGCCCCGGGTGATCTTCCTGGACGAGCCCACCACCGGCTTGGACCCGCGTAGCCGCCTCACCATGTGGGCCATCGTCCGCGAGCTCGCCTCAGCTGGAGTCACCATACTGCTCACCACCCAGAATCTCGACGAGGCGGACCAGTTGGCCGACCGGATCGCGGTGCTCGACCACGGCCGGATCGTCGCCGAAGGAACCCCGGCGGAGCTGAAGAGCCGGATCCCCGGCGGCCACGTCCGGCTCCACTTCACCCGTCCCGAACTGCTGCGCTCGGCGGCCGGGCTACTCCCGGCCGCTGCTCTTGACCAGGACCAGGTGGTCCTGCAGGTCCCCGCAGATGGGACCGTGGACTCTCTCCGTGAGCTGCTCGACGAGTTGCACGGCGCCGACGTCGCCGTCGAGCGGCTGTCGATCCACACCCCGGACCTCGATGACGTGTTCCTAGCCGTCACTGGCAGTCATGTCACCGGCCGGCCCGACAAGGACCCCACATCACAAGGAGCAGCGCAACGATGACCTCGCTCGCCTACGCGCTCAGTGACTCGCGGGTCATGCTACGCCGCAACCTCAAGCACCAACTCCGCTATCCCTCGGTGACCCTGATGCTCGTCGGCCTGCCCATCGTGCTCCTGCTGCTGTTTGTCTATGTATTCGGCGGTCAACTCGGTGCCGGCCTGGGCACGCATGAGGGACGGAGCGCCTACCTCGACTACGTCGTGCCGGGGCTCCTGCTGGTCAACGTGGCCGCAACGGTTCAGGGCACTTCGATCATGGTCGCCATGGACATGACCGGAGGCATCATTGACCGGTTCCGGACCATGGCCATCGCCCGCGCATCGGTCCTCACGGGCCACGTGCTCGGCAGCCTGGTCCAGACGCTGGCCGCTCTGGCCGTCCTGATCGGGGTCGGCTTTGCTCTCGGATTCCGCACCACAGCCGAGCCTCTGGCGTGGCTGGCGGCAATCGGGGTGCTTGCCCTGTTCGCCTTCGCGCTGATCTGGCTGGCCGTTGCCCTCGGCTTGGCCGCCAAGAGCGTCGAGACCGCAAGCAACACCCCGATGATCCTGTTCTTGCTGGTGTTCCTCAGCAGTGGCTTCGTGCGGACCCAAACCATGCCCGGCGGGCTGCGTCAGTTCTCCGAGTACCAGCCCTTCTCCCCGGTCGTCGAGACTCTGCGCGGACTGCTCACCAATACTGCCGTTGGCGACCACGCTCTTGTTGCCATTGCGTGGAGCGTCGGTATCGCCCTCGCGGCCTACCTCTGGGCCATCCGCCTCTACAACCGGCGTCGAGCGACCGAGCCAAAATGAGTGGGACCATTCGCCGCCAGGGTTGACCGGTTTGGTGGACCCATCAGACGCCCAGCAGACTTGGCGTGCGCCTCATCGGGTCTCTCGGGCTTTTTCTCGGACCTGTCAAGTCCTTACCACTCGACGCCAGTCGAGACGCAGAACTCATTCTGCTCGGGGTCAGACATTCGTACCCATCGGGTTCCCCCGAAGCTCTGGGTGCCTTCGTCGATGCGATGAGCACCGAGTGCCTGCAACCGGTGGACCTCGGCTTCGGCGTCGTCGACCACAATGTCGAGGTGCATGCGGTTCTTGCCGGCTTTGGGTTCGGGTACGCCCTGCAGGAGAAGCGGTGAAGCGATCCCTTCTTTGGGAACGAGCACAACCAGATTCGCATCGGCGTAGTAGTCCCGATAGTCGAGCGCCTCGCGCCAGAACTTCGCAAGCCTCTTTGGCTCTGCACAGTCGAGCACGAGTTCCATTCTGACCTTGTTTCCCATCGCGTTCCTCCAGGTCGGCGTACCGTTCGGCCAGTGACGATCAGGACACGGGATGCCACCATGTCTGAAACCGATATCGTAAACCGATATCGGATAGGTTGGCGCTATGCGGGAATTCCTGCGGGGGGCGGTACGGCTGCACATCCTCCATCACGCCGCCCAGGGTGAGCTGCACGGGGCGTGGATGGCGACGGAGTTGGCTGAGCACGGCTACCGGATCAGTCCGGGGTCCCTGTACCCCATTCTCCACAAGATGGAAGCCGAAGGTCTTCTTCGGTCGAGCCAGCAGGTGGTCGACGGTCGGTCTCGCCGTTCCTACGTGACGACGGCGAAGGGACGCAGGGACCTGGAGTCGACCAAGCGCCAGCTGAGGGAGTTGGCCCGTGAGGTGCTCGGCGACGAGACCGTATGAGTGGCGACGATGTCGAGCAAGGCCGGCCGGAGCGTGTTGCGCTTGCAACCATCGGCAAGGAGTGGCTGCGTCTCGGTTGCATCGGGTTCGGTGGACCCCCGACCCACATCGGGTTGCTGCGTCGTCTGTGCGTCGAGGAGCGGCAGTGGGTCGGGCCGAAGGAGTTCGAGGACGCCATCGCCACGACCAACCTGCTACCTGGCCCGGCGTCGACGCAGCTGGCCATCTACTGCGCATGGCGGCTCCGGGGGCGCGCCGGCGCCCTTCTCGGGGGGCTGTGTTTCATCGTCCCCGGATTGATCCTCATCCTGGCCCTGTCGGCGGTCTTTCTGGCCAGTCATCCTCCCGATTGGATCCTGGGCGCGGCGGCAGGCGCGGGTGCCGCGGTGCCGGCCGTGGCGCTGAACGCGGCGTGGGGTTTGGTCCCAGCCAGCTGGAAACGCATCGGCACGGGCCACGCTCAGAGAACTCGTTGGGTGGTGTATGGGCTGGTGGGCGGTGCTGCCGCGGCAACCGTGGGCTCCGACCTGGTGCTCGTGCTGGTGGCTTGCGGCATGACTGAGATCGTGGTTGGTCGAGCCGGGCGACCGATGACACCGGGTTCGGTTCGCGGGTTCTTCCCCACTGTCGTCGCCCACGGGGCTGCTGTTGGCGGACTTGGGGCGTTGGCCTGGGTGGCCTTCAAGGTCGGTGCACTCTCGTACGGCGGCGGGTTCGTCATCGTGCCTCTCATGCAGCACGACGCCGTCACCACCTACCACTGGATGACCGGCGCCCAGTTCCTGAACGCCGTCGCCCTGGGCCAGCTCACGCCTGGGCCGGTCGTCCAAACGGTGGCCGTGGTGGGTTACGCGGCCGGGGGAGTGGGTGGTGGGCTGCTGGCGGCGCTGATCGCCTTTGCCCCTTCGTTCGCCATCATCCTGGTCGGCAGCCGGCACTTCGACCAGATCCGAGCCAACCGCACGGTTGAGTCGTTTCTCACCGGGGCCGGACCGGCGGTCATCGGCGCCATCGCCGGTTCGGCGATCCCGCTCGGCCTCTCCTTCGACCATCTGTGGCAGATCCCAATTCTGGCCGGGGCGCTGCTCTGGCTCTTCGTACTCCGGCGTGGCGTGGTGAGCTCGCTGCTCATCGCCGGAGGCGTCGGCATCGTCATCGCTCTTGGGGGGCTCCCCGCTTGAGCAGTCGTGCGTTCTGCCTAGTGAGTGTCCGTGCCTGGCGCCGTGCTTCGGTTGGCTCCGCCCGACAGCCCGTGTGACCATGCTGATGAGGTGGACGCCGAATACCGCTCCTCGCCAGGGCGTTCGCTCCGCTCGATTGTGCTAATGCCGGTGGGAGAGAGGACGTGCCGGCGCGATCGTCGCGCTCGATGAGGAGTTCCTCGGAACTGGACCCAGGCGCCTCACCCACCCCGACCCTGAGGGCGTCGTCATCGACGACAGGGCACTGATGGGAGTATGAGTCGCGTGCACGCGGTCGAGCTTGTCTTCGCCATCGGATGGGCGGCGTTCTGGATCTACTGGCTTGCGGCAGCCTTCTCCATGAAAGGGGGCCGCGTCCCTTGGTCCCGCGAACTGCGCATCAGGGCGGTGGTCCTTGTCGTCGCGGTCCTCTTGATCCGCCTGGGAGCCTTCCGAGACGACGGCGTAAACTCGGATCCATGGCGCGCTGGCCTCGGGCTCTTCCTCTTCGCACTCGGGCTGGGGTTCGCGATCTGGGCCCGCGTGCACATCGGGCGCAACTGGGGCACTCCGATGTCGCAAAAGAATGAACCCGAGCTGGTGACCAGCGGCCCCTATCGCCTGGTCCGCCACCCCATCTACTCGGGCATCCTGGTCGCGGGTGTCGGCACCGCAGTGGCACTGAGCTGGATGTGGCTGATCGTCATAGCTCTGGCCGGGGTCTACTTCGTCTACAGCGCGACCGTCGAGGAGCGCTACTTGACCGAGCAGTTCCCTGACGCCTATCCGACGTACAAGCGCTCGACCAAGATGCTCGTGCCCCTCATCTTCTAGGCGAGTCGCAAGTTGCCCAGGCCGGTGGCCACGCCAGCCTCAACGAGACCGAAGGTCATCAGCGGGGAGTCCATCCAACAGCTTCGGCGGGTCGACCAGTTCCGGCCGGCTGGATGTTCGTGACGGTGTCGGGACCACAGGTCGTCGGCGTCGCTTCGAAGGGTTGTCTGGTGATTCCGTGAGTGCGAGCCCGAGCGTCAAGGTCGTGCACCTGCCGAAATGGCGAGCGGAAGCTTGAGGCTTGGAAAGGCCGGTGACGGAGATCCTTCACCGCAAGACGGCTGACCAGCAGGAACTTTCGGCGCTTGTTGACGACAACGGGTTGACTCCATCAGAAATAGATGCATATGATTCTGATATGAAATCGACCGACCTGTTCCTGTTGGGTCGGCGGCTCATGAAGCTGGCCGAGGAGGGTCTGCCTGGGCAGGGCGTCAACAACAGCGTCCGCTTTGTGCTTCTCGACATCGTTGCCAACCCCGGCAGCTCCATCAGCGAGATCACAGCCCGGACCAGCTCCCCCCAGAGCCACGTGTCGACGTCGGTCATCAAGCTGCGCCAGTTCGGGGTCGTGCGCACGGAGATCGATCCCCGCGACCGGCGCCGCACCCTCGTGTGGGTCGTGCCCGAGGCCCTCGAGCGGGCCCACAGCCGCATCACCTCCACGGCCGATGCCGCCATCGGCCGGGCCCTCGGTAATCCACCGGCGTCCGAGGTCGCCGAGGTGGTCGGCGCCCTCGAGATGGTGGCCGAACGGCTCGGTCAGCTGTCCGGGCCTCAAGCCGCCAAGGAAGCGTCATGATGCTCGCCAGCGCCGGATCGGGCTTCCCTCTCATCTGGATCGGCATCGGTGTTCTGTTGGTGATCCGCATCGCCATTGGACTGGGGCGCCGGAATCGTCGTCAAGACCGGAGCGCTCCCGTTCCTTCGCAACCACCCCCGACGCTCCACGCCATTCGACCGGTCATCGCCCCGACGGCCACGGATGGCACCGCGCTCCTCGAGGTCCACGAGCTCACGGTCGCCTACGGGTCGAAGGTGGCGGTGGACGGGGTGAGCTTCGAGATCCGCCGTAGCGAGATCTTCGGTCTGCTCGGTCCGAACGGGGCCGGCAAGACCACCACGCTCAGTGCCATCGAGGGTTTGCGCCGGCCGCGCTCTGGCACCGTCCTTCTCAATGGCGTCGACATCGTCCGTCAGCCCGCAATTGCCAAGGCCCAGATGGGAGTGCAGCTGCAGTCAACCGGCTTCCAGTCCGAACTGACGGTGCGCCAGGTGGCCCGTCTCTACGCCGGCCTCTACGGCGTGGCCATGAGTGACCACGACCTGGACCAGGCCCTGGCCGATATCGGTCTCGGCCGCGAGATGGACCGGACCACCAAGCAGATCTCCGGCGGCCAGCAGCAGCGGCTCTCGCTCTTCGTGGCGGTGATTCACCATCCCACCCTCCTGCTGCTCGACGAGCCCACCAGCGGACTCGACCCCCAGTCGCGTCGGCACCTGTGGGCCCGCATCGAGCGGATCCGCGCCGACGGCGGGAGCATCCTGCTCACAACCCACTCGATGGAGGAGGCCCAGGCAGTCTGCGACCGGGTGGCCATAATCGACCAGGGGCGGGTGCTGGCGATCGACACCCCTGGCAACCTCATCGACCAGCACCGAGACGATCCTCTCGTCCGGGCCGCGGCGCGCGGTGAGGTGACCCTTGAGGACGTGTTCATCGGCCTGACCGGGAGTGAGATCCGTGACTAGCACCACCGTACCGACGACCGTCGAGGCTCCGAAACTCGGCACCATGCTGGGCGCCCTGCTGCGGGCGGACCTGGTCGTGCTGACCAAGAACAAGATGCGCTTGCTCTTGAGCCTGCTGTTGCCGCTGATCATCCTGTCGACAACCAATTCGTCCAAGGCGACCCAGCATTTCGGCGGTGCCGAATTCATCCTCGGTCTCGCCATCACCTCGGGCATCGCCGGGACCTCCATCATGGGCTATGCCCCGATGGCGGCACGCGACCGCGACAACGGCGTCTTCCAGCGCCTGCGGGTGTCGCCGGCACCGACCTGGGTCGTGATGGCCAGCCGACTGTCGGTCCAGATGGTGTCCAACTTCGTCATCGCCCTTGTCGTGCTCGTGGTGGGCGACCGCATCCATCATCTGTCGCTCACGCCCGAGACCTACGTGCTGGTCCTGTTGGTCTCGATCCTCGGCTCGGCCGTCTTTCTGTCCGTGGCCCAGGCGCTGGTTGGTCTGGTGAAGTCGGCTGACACCGTCCAGGCCTTCGGCCGCCTGCTCTACATCGGGCTCGTTTTCCTCGGTCTCTTCGGGGCCTCCGGCGAGCTGGGCGGCTTCTGGGGGACGGTGTCGAAGTGGAGCCCTGTCGGAGCCCTGATGAAGGTGTTCGCCGGCGTGGTCGGTCTCGGAACCTTCAGCTCGCAGGACTGGTTGTCGCTGCTGGCCTGCTTCGGCTACGTGGTGGTCCTCGCCCCCCTCGGCATCTATTGGTTCCGCTTCGACGCCCAGTAGGGGCGGGTCAGGATGAAGCGAGTGGAGCCATCACCGTTGAGCAGGCCGGCCGGGACTCGTCGCCCGCAGGCGACGACAGCGAGTACCTGGGCCGGTCCGGTGACGACATGGCCCGAGCCGTGCGACCAGTCGAGGTCAATGGCCCGAAGCTCGAGACCGTCCAGGTCGACGCCGAAGAGGTCGCCGCTACCCACGAGTGCCAGCACTCGGGCGACGGCCCGATCCGGCACGCGTCGGCCAAGCCGGGTGGCCTCAGTGATGTCCAGACCGTGGATGACGGCGTGGACCAGTGCGCCGTCGCGTCCTCCGCCGGGCGGCTCCCAGGCGTGCAAGATCGGCGATCGAAGATCAGCAAGGAGAGCGGTCGGTGCGAGCGCACCGTCGCGGGCCGCCATCGTGTTGGAGAGCCTCGTGAAGTCGCCCCCCGCAGCCTGCAACTCGGTCATGAACTGACTCTCGGAGAGGCGCGCCGGCATGGTCATGTGGGCCACGACTTCGCGGGTGCGCCAGCCCACACAGAGCGAGGGCGTGTCCCACAGCATGGGTGGTGCCTCTTCGAGGAGGTCGGCGAGTTCGAGGTACTCGCGAGCGACGTCGTCGCCGACGGTCACCGTCGCAGCTCTTGACCGACGCAGACAGCCAGGTGGCTGGCGAAGCGATCGAGGGAGGAATGAAAGCCGGCTTGCGCCTCGGGACGGAGGAACATTTCGGGCACCGCGGTCTGGTGGATACGAACCTCGGTGCGTCCGGGGGAGATTTCCACGAACTCCGATCTGACCTGCATCCCCGACTCCACCTCCGTCCAGACCAGCAGATCCGGGGGCTGGACCTCGTCGTAGACGGCGCTGGTGGGGTACTCGGTGCCGTCGGATTCGTTGATCATCACCGTCTCGAAGACGCCGCCGGGCCGGGCGTCGACTCGGATCTTGTCCAGCGGTGCCCGCACACCGGCCGGGCCCCAGAAGTGGGTCAAGTGGTCCGGGTCGATCATGCACTGGAACACCAGCGCTCGTGGCGCGTCGAAGGTACGGGTGAAGTGGAGTTCGGGCGCGGGATCAGCCATTGGCCATCCCCTGTTGTCGGTCCCGGTGCTCCAGGTCGCGTAGGTAGGCGTCGAGTTTGTCCAAGCGTTCGTCCCACACTTTCCGTTGCGTGTTCATCCACTCCAGTGCCGCGTCGAGCACTTCGACCTCCAGGTGGCAGGGCCGGAACTGGGCGCGACGCTGGCGCGAGATGAGGCCGCTGTGTTCGAGCACCTTCAGGTGCTTGGAGACCCCGGGCAGGGAGATGTCGAACGGTTCGGCCAGCTCGTTGACCGTGGCGTCGCCGCGGGAGAGGGAGCTGACGATTGCCCGGCGGGTGGGATCCGCCAGAGCTGCGAAGGCGGCATCGAGACGATCATCGGTCAGGAGCACTCTTCTAGTTAACTTATTGGTTAGTTAACTGTCAAGCTAAATATCGGACGGTCCTAGGGCGTGAGCTGGTAGGTCAGCAGGACGTTCCCAGAGTCGAATTGCCTCACGTGGGCCAACCTGAGGGCGAGCCGGTCCTTCAGATCCTCGAAGAGGGAGCGACCCTGACCAATGGCGATTGGGCAGACCATGATCCGCAACTCGTCGAGGACGCCCGCGGCAGCGAACTGGGCGGTGAGATGGGCGCTGCCGAGCACAAGGAGCTCGCCGCCGGGGGCGCCTTTCACCGTTCCTACCTGATCGACGGCTTCGCCAGCGATGATGGTGGTGTTGGACCAGCCTGCATGTTCGAGTGCAGTCGAGAAGACCAGCTTGGGTTTGGAGTTCATCCGGGAAGTGATGGCGGGGTCGTTGGCTTGGGCCTGGTTGGTCGGCCAGTAGGCGGCCATGTGTTCGTAGGTCGCCCGACCGAAGCCGAGGGTGTCCGCCTCGTCGAGCTGGCGGATGGCGAAGTCGTTGAACTCGTCATCCACGACCGGCCAGTCGAACTCACCGTTCGGACCCTCGTAGAAGCCGTCCAGGCTGGTGAGGATGAATGAAGCCAAGGTTCTCATCGGGTGTTCCTCCGCGTGGTGGACTCATCGCAAACGACGTCCGCCGACATGGGGAACTGCCGAAGGGGCGTCCTCACGATCCACCGCCGTTCAACATGGTTTCCATCGAGTCCAGCAGGGCCCGGGTCCCCTCTGCTCTCTGGGCCGCTGTGTCGTGGCCATCGAGAAACACCCCTTGCTCGGTGAGGATCAGTTGGGTCGTTGCTCCTCGGCTGTGGAACATGACCGTTGCGACCGAGACAGAAATCCGATGGTCATCGGCGGACATTTCGTAGGTGTAGACGATCCGCTGCTCGGGAACGATGTCGCGGAACTGCGACTCGT
The DNA here is from genome assembly GCA_963704615.1 of uncultured Acidimicrobiaceae bacterium. GTDB lineage: Bacteria > Actinomycetota > Acidimicrobiia > Acidimicrobiales > RAAP-2 > Bog-756. The sequence continues at coordinate 883,372 of OY969923.1, forward strand.
ACACATAGATGGGCCCGCCTGGAGGACCACCGCGGTTGACCTCGCAACCCCCGACTCGGAAGTCGAGCTGGTAGCCAACGTCGAGTGCTTCAGCGGAGCCGGCGAACCAGCGGGCCTTGAGCACGGGATCGGCCCATGCTCCGAAGACCTCAGCGACCGGGATGTTGTAGGTCCGCTCAACGACGAATGTGTCATGGGCCACGGTGGACAGGGTCATGACTTCTCCTTGGTGATGGCCGTTTCGTGCAGAACGTCGCCCAAGCGGTCCAGGCGGGCTTCCCATCCCAGCCGTCGATCGGTGATCCACTGTTCCGCGGCGGTCATGGCGGAACGCTCGATCCGGCACATGCGCGTCCTCCCGACCTTCTCGGTCTTCACGACCCCGCACGCCTCCAGGACCTGCACGTGTTGAACGACAGCGGCAAGGGACATGGCCAGTGGCTCCGCCAGTTCGCTGACCGAGGCGGGACCCAAGGTGAGTCGTTCCACCATGGTGCGCCTGCTCCTGTCGGCCAGCGCCTGGAACGTCCGATCCAGGTCGATCGCTTGGTTAAGCATATCCTTAACTGTAAGGCCTACGAACACGACAATCAAGGAACGTCTTCAGTTTTAACCAAGGCGTCTCGGATTTGGATTCGCCGGGTGGGAAGCGCTTCGCGAGCGAACCCGGGGGTCTTACTACGCCGGCCCTGACCGAAATGGCCCCACCACGAAGAGGCCGCCCCGGGCGTCAGAGCCCCATCTCCGGGTCATGAACCGGAAGGGTCACCCTGAGGGAACGAAGCTTCGGGCGCCTAGCCTTGCCGGAGTGTCGACGTTGCACCCGCCGGGAGTAGGAGGTTCCAAGCTGACCTTGCCGCACGGTGATCCTGTTGCTGTCGAATTGACTTGGGCGATCCGGGGTGGGGACCTAGACGCACTCCGGCGCCTCCTCGCCGAGCGACCCGAACTCGCCACGGTCCGCATGATCGGCCGCAAAGGTCTCGAAGGGGGCTGGCGCACCCCGTTGCACGCTGCCACCGATTGGCCCGGCTACTTCCCGGCTGCTCCGGCCGCGGTCTCCCTGCTGATCGAAGCGGGGGCCCACCCGAACGACGACTCTGGGGGCGACCGCCCGGAGACGCCGCTGCACTGGGCCGCCAGCTCTGATGATGCAGAAGTCGCCGTCGCGCTCATTGACGGTGGCGCCGATCTGGAAGCCGCGGGCGGCTCCATCGGCACCCCGCTGGACAACGCCATCGGCTATGGCTGTTGGCACGTCGCCCGGCTCTTGGTCGATCGTGGCGCACAGGTGAACGCCCTATGGCATGCTGCGGCCCTCGGAATGCTTCCTCGCCTCGCCGAGTTGGCTGCGGACACCCCGAACGAGGAGATCTCGAAGGCTTTCTGGCATGCGTGCTCTGGTGCCCAGCGCCGCGCTGCGGAGTATCTGTTGTCGCTCGGCGCGGACCTGAATTGGGTACCGGACTATGCCGAGGGGACGCCGTTCGACGCGGCCAGCGGCTCGGGGACTCGCCGCGAGAATGTCATTTCTTGGTTGGCTGAACTTGGTGCCCGCTCCTCGCACGGACCCGACGAGAAGGAGTGACCGCTCAGGCCCGGCTGAAGGCCTGAAGGGGGAGCGCGGTTGCTTGTGGTGGCCTGCAGGCCTCTGCGCCGTGTGGCCTGCCTCGAAGCGCCGTTGACCTCGAGGTTCGTCTACCGTAGGATACTCGGTATGGTACGAATTCGGTCTGGGGCGCAGAGCAGAATGAGCGTCCGCCACGCACTTCTCGCGTTCTTGAGCGAGAGCCCCAAATACGGCCTGCAACTGCGCCAGGACTTCGAGGAGAGCACCGGGGAGGTGTGGCCCCTCAACGTCGGACAGGTCTACACGACGCTCCAGCGCCTCGAGCGCGACGAGCTGATCGAGTCCGACGACCGCGGGGAAGAAGCCGGGCCTCAAAAGGTGTTCCACATCACCGAGGCCGGCCGCAAGGAGCTCGACACGTGGTTGAGCACGCCATCGGACATGACCGAGCCGCCCCGCGATGAGCTCGTGATCAAGGTGCTCGCCGCCCTTCGCGTCCCTGGCGTTTCGGTCCACGACGTGATCCAGGTGCATCGGCGGTATCTCGTCGAACTGATGCAGCAGTGGACACGGCTCAAGGAGGACGAAGCAGACTTCGACCTCACTTTCGCCCTCGTCGTCGACGCCGAGATCTTCAGGCTCGACTCCGTCGTCCGCTGGCTCGACACCGCCGACGGTCGGTTGAAGCGCGCCGCGCTCGAGGCTCCCTCGGCAAAGCCCGGCCCGCTCATCCGGCGGAGGTTGATCGCCCGCCGATGAGCTATCTCGAGCTGCGCCACGTCTCGAAGAGCTACGGTGCCGGCCCGTCCGAGGTGCAGGCGCTGTCCGACGTCAACCTCGCCGTCGAGCGCGGCTCGCTGGTCGCGGTGATGGGGCCGTCGGGCTCGGGAAAGTCGACGTTGCTCACCATCGCCGGCAGTCTCGACGAGCCGACCAGCGGCGAGGTCGTGATCGACGGTCGTTCGCTGACTTCGATGTCGCGCAACGACAAGGCGCGGCTTCGGCGCCGGACTGTCGGCTATGTGTTCCAGGAGTTCAATCTCCTGGTGGGGCTTACCGCGGCGGAGAACGTCTCGTTGCCCCTCGAGCTGGACGGCATCTCGGCGAAGAAAGCGCACCTCGCCGGCATGGCCGCGCTCGAGGAGCTCGGTCTCGCCGATCGGGCCACTCACTACCCCGACGAGCTCTCCGGTGGGGAACGACAACGGGTGGCAATCGCGCGGGCGATCGTCGGCGAGCGGTCGTTGCTGCTGGCGGACGAGCCCTCGGGCGCACTCGACTCGACGAACGGCGAGGCCGTCATGCGCATGATCCTGGTGGCCTGCCACCGCGGCGTCGCCGCCATGGTCGTCACCCACGACGCCCAGCTGGCGTCGTGGGCGGATCGAGTCGTCTTCATTCGGGACGGCCGGATCGTGGATCAGACGGTTCCGCCGCCGACCCCCGAGTCGCTCGTCGCCAACTTCCCGGCGTCCAGCCCCCGCCGCTAGCGCGGTCGGTTTCGGCCGGCACCCGACGAGAATCAAAGTCTTAGTCTGCCGTATACATTCGAGTAGGATACGCAGTATGCACATGAGTGACTTACCCAACTTCGACGCCGGGATACCGGCAGAGGACGGTCGGCGCAGATGAGCCTGCTCGAACTGAATGACATCTCGAAGTCCTACGGCGATGGCGCCGCGGAGGTTCACGCCCTCGATGACATCGACCTCTCGGTCGACGGGGGACACCTCGTCGCGGTGATGGGGCCGTCGGGCTCGGGAAAGTCGACGCTGCTCACCATCGCCGGGAGCCTCGAGGAGCCGACGAGCGGCGAGGTGCGCATTGCTGGGGCGTCGTTGTCCTTCATGTCCCGTAACGACAAGGCACGGCTTCGGCGCCGGACGATCGGCTACGTCTTCCAGGACTTCAACCTCCTCTCGGGTCTTACCGCCGCCGAGAACGTCGCCTTGCCCTTAGAGCTCGACGGCATCCGGCAGCGCAAGGCTCATGCCGCAGGCATCGCCGCCCTCGAGCAGCTCGGGCTCGCGGACCGAGCCGACCACTACCCCGACGAGCTCTCCGGCGGCGAGCGGCAGCGGGTGGCGATCGCGCGGGCCGTTGTCGGCGAGCGTCACCTCCTCCTCGCCGACGAACCGTCGGGCGCGCTCGACTCGACCAATGGCGAGGCCGTGATGGCGATGATCCGCGACGCTTGCCAGCGGGGGGTCGCTGCTGTCGTCGTCACCCACGACGCGCACCTCGCCTCGTGGGCCGACCGGATCGTCTTCCTTCGCGACGGCCATATGGTCGACCATGTCACACCGGATCCTCCCGATTCGCTGATCACAGCGCAGTCGCGATGAGTACCGCCGTGCTTGCACCGCTCGCCGACGCCCGTCCGGTCGATGGCGGGGCGCCGGCCCGCCGAGCCGTCGTTCGCTGGGCGTGGCGCCTCTTTCGGCGCGAGTGGCGTCAGCAGTTCCTGATCCTCGCCCTCATCACTGTCGCCGTCGCGGCGACGATCGTGGGCTCGGCCGTCGCCATGAACAATCCGCCACCGAAGAACTCAGGTTTCGGTACCGCGCAGGACTCCGTGTCCTTCACGACCTACGACGCGCACACGGCGAGCGTATCGCCAGCCTGGAGCACCGATTCGGCCGTGTCGAGGTGATCGAAAACGAGACGCAGTCGATTCCGGGATCGATCAACACTTATCAACTCCGTGCTCAAGACACCCACGGACCCTTCAGTGGTCCGATGCTCTCGCTCGTCTCCGGGCGCTATCCCTTCGGTGGCAACCAGGTCGCGGTGACGAGCGGCGTCGCGTCAGCGTTCCACCTGAGGGTGGGAGATACCTGGCGCGTCGATGGTGTCGAGCGCCAGGTCGTCGGCATCGTCGAGAACCCGCAGAGTCTCCTCGACGAGTTCGCCCTCGTCCCGCCCGGGGAGGTGAAGAATCCCACGGGCATCACGGCGTTGTTCGACGCGCCGGGCGTTCCGCTGAGCTCGATCGGCAAAAACGTGCAGACCCCCGGCTCGGTCGCACAGTCGAATCCGCTCAACCCGGAGACGATCTCGCTCGCCGCATTGGTCCTCGGCATGCTGCTCATCGCCCTCGTCTCGGTCGGCGGCTTCACTGTGCTCGCGCAGCGCCGTCTCCGCTCGATCGGGATGCTCGAGTCGATCGGCGCGACCGACCGCCACGTCCGTCTCGTCGTCAGCGCGAACGGCACGGTCGTCGGTTTCGTCGGGGCGATCCTCGGCTTCGTCCTCGGCCTCGTCGTCTGGCTCGCCTACCGTCCGAGCCTCGAGCAGAGCTCGCACCACGTCATCGGAGTCTTCGACCTCTCGTGGCCCGTGGTGGTCGCGGCGATGGTGCTTGCCGTCGTCGCCGCGCTCTTCGCCGCGTCCCGTCCGGCGCGGGCGATCACCAAGGTACCGATCGTCCAGGCGTTGTCGGGCCGTCCGGCGCCGCCTCGCCAGGTACACCGCTCGGCAGTCCCTGGCATCGTCTTCCTCGCCCTCGCCTTCTTGTTGCTCGGGTATTCCGGTGGCACGAATCACGGCAATGGGAGCGGCGGCGCGCCCGAGCTCCTCTTCGGGATCGTCCTCCTCATCCCTGGTCTGATCCTGCTCGCTCCGTTCTTCCTGTCGTTGGCGGCGCGCCTCGGTCGCCATGCCCCGATCGCCACCCGGATCGCGCTGCGCGACCTCGCCCGCTACCGAGCACGCTCGGGCTCCGCGTTGGCGGCGATCAGCCTTGGGGTCCTCGTCGCGGTCATCGTGATGCTTGCCGCCGCCTCCCGCTACGGGAACGTCCTCGACTATGCGGGTCCGAATCTTTCCTCGAACCAGATCGCCCTTCACACCGGCTTCCCGCCGCCAGGCCAGCAGAGGCTGCAGCGCAACGCGAACGGTCAGGTCGTTCCAGTTCCGAATCAGCAGGTGGAGACGGCAACTCCCGCTCAGCTTTCCGCCAGCGCCGAGCAGATCGCCAGGGCCCTCGGCGCACAGCTCATCCCCCTCGAGACGCCGAACGCGGGATTGGACGGGACCAACGAGGGTCGGCAGTGGGATGGAGCGATCTACGTGGCGACACCGCAGTTGCTGCGGGCGTTCGGGATCACCACCTCGGAGATCGACCCGAACGCAGACATCTTGACCTCGCGTCCTGGTCTTTCGGGCGTCTCGGGTCTGGTCTTCAACTACGCATCCGGAGGCAAGGCGGCAAACAATCCGGGCGCTCCCGGCGGGGGGCCGTCCCAGAGCTGTACGGCCGCCGCGGGCTGTCTCGCGCACCCAGTGATCCAAGAGGTCGGGGCACTACCAAGTGGGACGTCGGCACCGAACACGGTGATCACCGAGCACGCCATGCGCGAGTTCAACATTCAAGCGACCACGACCGACTGGTTGGTCCAGGGCACCCAGCCGTTCACCGCCGCCCAGATCAGCAGCGCCGAGCTCGCGGCGTCGACGACCCAGCTCTCGGTCGAAGCGAAGAACGACCAGCCGACCTCGTTCGCAGTCATCGGTTGGGCGACGATCTTCGGCATCGTCATCGCCCTCGGTGTGCTTGGGATGTCGGTGGGTCTCGTCCGGAGCGAGACGGCGAGCGACCTCCGCACGCTGGCGGCGACTGGCGCGTCCAGTTACACGCGGCGCACTTTGACCGCGGTGACAGCTGGCGCGCTCGGTTTTCTCGGTGCACTCCTCGGGATTGTGGGCGGTTACGTCGGCATGATCGGTTGGTTGCGGAGCAACTCGCTCAACGGGGGGATCGCCGCGCTCGGGAACATTCCCGTCGCCGATCTCCTCCTTATCCTTCTGGCCATGCCTGCGTTCGCAGCGATCGTCGGTTGGCTCTTGGCCGGCCGTGAGCCGGCGACGATGGCGTATCAGGCGATCGAGTGAGCTGGACGTCGCGATGAGCAAGGTCCGAGCCGGTAGAGGGCACCGCCGGCAGGGCCTTCCTCCCTTCACGTCATGAGCGGCAACTCAGCCGCCCAGAGCTGCCTGTACCGAGGCGAGCCGAGTCGGATCCACTCGCCACCACATCCACCGCCCCCGCTTCTCGCCGACGAGGAGTCCGGCGTCGGCGAGGACCTTGGTGTGGTGCGAAACCGTCGGCTGGCTTTTGCCGAGCGGACTCTCCAGTTCGCACGAACAGATCTCGACCTGCGATGCGACTAGGGAGAGCAGCCGAAGACGGACCGGATCGGCCAGGGCGCCGAGGACGTGGGCCAGTTCTGCTGCCTCGTTCTCGCCGAGGGGGGCGTCGACGACCGAGGAACGGCACAGGCCGCCGTCGGCTGCTGCCGTGGTCGTCGTGGCTTTGGTCGTGGTCATCTACTTTCCCTTTTTGATATTGACGTTGGTCGATGTATCTCCCATACTGTACATCGACCAACATAAATGTATCAGGAGGATGCCCCGTGTCCCGCGTGCAACTCGCCCTCAACGTCGCCGATTTGGAGGCGGCCATCAACTTCTACACCAAACTGTTCGGCACCGAACCGGCCAAGGTCCGCCCCGGCTACGCCAACTTTGCCGTGGCCGACCCGCCTCTCAAACTCGTGCTCATCGAAGACGCCAGGGCGGCGCCCGGCTCGCTCAACCATCTGGGCGTCGAGGTCGAGAGCAGTGATGAGGTGGCCGCCGCCCAAGCTCGCTTGGCCACTGCGGAGCTGGCCACCGCGGTCGAAGAACAGGTGTCGTGTTGCTTCGCCGTCCAGCACAAGCTGTGGGTCGACGGACCTGGCGGTGAGCCGTGGGAGATCTACACAGTGCTGGCCGACGCCGAGATGCCAGCAGGCGAGCATCACTTGGCCGACCCCAGCGAGGCTGCCTGCTGCGCCACCAGGCCCGATGTGACAGGAGCCGGGAGAGCGTCGTCCTGCTGCTGAGCCCGCAGCAAGGATCAGGAACGGCACAGCGCCCCGAGCCCATCGTGGACGAGCCCACCTTGTTATGGCGGCGCCTGGTGGCCGAGCTGTTGGGGAGTGCCTTTCTCGCCGCCATCGTGATCGGCTCGGGGATCGCCGCCCAACAGCTCTCACCCGGGAACGTCGGGCTGGAGCTGCTTGAGAACGCGGCCGCCACCGCGGCTGGCCTTTTCGCCGTCATCATGATGTTCGGGCCAGTCTCGGGGGCACACTTCAACCCGGTGGTGTCCTTCGTCGACGCCGCATTCGGGGGCCTGCGGTGGCGCCACGCAGTGGCCTACCTTCCCGCTCAGGTGGCCGGGTGTGTCGGAGGCGCGGTGGTGGCGAACCTCATGTTCAGCCAGGCCGCGGTCAGTATCTCGACCAAGCACCGGGCCTCCGGCGCCCACTTTCTCTCGGAGGTCGTGGCCACCCTCGGGTTGCTGCTCCTGATCTTCGCTCTGGCCCGGACCGGCCGGAGCCGGTCAGCCCCCGCCGCAGTGGGGGCTTATATCGGCGCCGCCTACTTCTTCACAAGCTCGACCAGCTTCGCCAACCCCGCCATCACGGTCGGGCGCATGTTCTCCAACACGTTCGCCGGCATCGATCCGCCCTCCGCACCGACCTTCATCTCTGCCCAAGTGGTCGGTGGTGTCCTCGCCGTGGTTGTGATCAAGGTCCTGTACCCAAGACTGACGCCGGCCGAGGCCGCCGAGGTCGTCGTCTCTCACCATCCGATGCCTTCTCCCGAACTGCCGGAACGCCAGCAGGCCGATACCGAACCGACCGTGTCGACGTCACCAACCGCTTCGAAGGAGTCTCCGTGAACGAGAAACCCGCCGTGCTGTTCTTGTGCACCCACAACGCCGGGCGGAGTTTGGCTGCCCGTGTCCTGCTCGAACACCACGGCGAAGGTCGGGTGGTCGTATTCTCCGCCGGATCTGAACCCGCCACCGAGCTCAACCCCTTCGTCGTCGCGATACTCCGCGAACGAGGTCTCGATCCCACTCGGGAATTCCCCAAACCGCTCAACGACGAGACCGCCCGGGCCGCTGAGGTCATCGTCACCATGGGTTGCGGTGACACCTGCCCGGTGTACCCGGGGAAGCGCTACCTCGAGTGGGATCTCGAAGATCCCGCCGGCAAACCGGTCGACCAGGTGCGCCTGATTGTCGACGAGATCGATCAGCGGGTCCAGATGTTGCTTGCCGAACTGACTGCACCGACGGCGGCACCTTGACCCGGTACGCATGCGCCACCGCCTACTTGGGGCTCAGCTCAGCAATCTCGGCGCGAGCCGCTTCGACCAGTTCGGCGTTGGTGTGTGCGTGACCAGCCAGGCCCCAACCTCCATCGACCGCTTCGGTGAGCAGCACCCACGTCCTGTTCGAGAGGGAGGTGTCTGCGGCTGCAGCTGTGATCAGTTCGGTGATCTGGCTGACCACCGCCAGTTGCTTGTCCCGATCGAGCGCCCCGGCGTTCGTCAATACCTGAACCCTGACGTAGGTGCTCTCACCATCGACGTTGGACATGGCGTCATCGGGAACTGCATGGACGAACGCCGCAGTGTTCCGCCTGAACATCGGGATGTCGGGAACTCCCTCGATGGTCATCAGTGTCCGGGCCAGATCGACGGCCAACTGGTGAGGGTCGCTGAAGGTGCCGGCCGTCGCGTACACGTCAATCATCGGCACAGGGTTCTCCTCCCTATCGGTGTCACTGTTTCGGCGATCCCGCGCCTGGTGTACTGGGACAACCTCCCTCACGCTTCATACTGACGCGAGCGCTTTGAGGATCAATCCGGATGCGACGTTGGGCTGGGCGATGAAGGCGACGTGAGAGCCGTCCACAGATTCAGTGACGGCGTTCATGCGCTCAGCCATGAAACGTTCGCAGTCGGGCGGGATCGCATTGTCGTGCTCCGACACCAGGTACCAACTCGGAAGGTCCCGCCAGCCGACCACTGATGCTGGCTCGGTGAACGCAGCCGCGGCGAGGGGGCGCTGACTGACCGCCATCGGGCCGGCCACGTCCTCGCCCAGGTCGGCGCAGAAGGTCTCGTGGAACTTTTCGATGTCGATGAACAAGTCCGGGCCGCCTGCGGCTCCGGGCGCGTCGTACGGGCTGGCCACGTTCGTGGACGCCAGCATCGAGGGAAGGAACGGCTCCATCACACTGGTGCAACTCTCACCTTCGTCCAGCGCGAACGCGGACAGGAACACCAGGGCACGCACGTCCTTCACGGTGGGGGCGACCTGGGAAATAACCGCGCCGCCGTAAGAGTGGCCGACAAGGACGATGGGCCCTTCGATCGTGGTGGTGTAGCGCCTGATGGCCTCGGCGTCGGAGGCCAGACCGCGAAGTGGGTTCATCGGGGCCCTCACCGCCACTCCTTGCCCCTGCAAATGCCGGATCACGGCGGCGAACCCAGACGCATCCGCGAACGCGCCATGGACCAGGACTGCGGTCGGCTGTGTGCTCATCATCTACCTCCGATTCGTCGACTGACTGGGCAGCGTCGCGCTTGCTAGAGCGATCGCTCCAGCAGTTCTAGACCATTCGCTCCAGTAGAGTCAAGGGGTGATCCGTGATCGCGACACCAGGGCCGACCTGGTGCAGACCATGGCCCGGTTGCTGCGCGATCAGGGCTACTCGGCCACCGGGCGGGCGCAGCTGCTGGCCGAGAGCGGCGTATCCAACGGGTCGCTGTACCACCACTTTCCGGAGGGCATGGAACAACTCGCCGAAGCCGCGCTGGAGGCGTCCGGCCAAGCCGTCGCTGACGTCCTCCGCGAAGCTTTGGACGGGTCCGCCAGTGCCGCGCTCGGCGTCACCCGGTTCCTCGACATGGCCGGGGCACTGGGTGGCGAGGAGCTGTGCCCGGGCTGCCCGATCGCGCCGACCGCACTCGAATCGCCCATCATCAGCCCCCGCCTCCGTGCTGCCGCGGCACGGTGCTTCGACCAATGGGAAGGCCTCATCGCCGCACGGCTCCGGGCTGACGGATGGCCAGAAGACTCGGTCACCGAGGCGGCCTCGGCGGCTCTTGCCCTCGTCGAGGGGGCATTGCTCCTCGCCCGGGTGAGCGGGCAGGTGAGTCACCTTGCTCACGCCAAGGGTGCCGCACTATCCCTGCTCGCCGGGCCCGTTGTGGAAGGGGACTGAGGAGCTCGCACCTCAGAACTTCGAGTGCCCAAGCCGAAGGTGTTGGGTTGTCTCGGCGATCAAGTGATGGACCCGTGTGCAGGGAGGACCCGGGGATCGGAATCAGTGGCGGCTGGCCACCCGGCCGGGTCGCGTCAGAGCGGCGTCGAGCAGCGCCCGAACGGCGTCACCGGCGGCGGGCGCAATTGCATGGGTCATGGTGGTCCATGCGACCTGCCAGTCCGGCACCGTCGTAGATGAAATGGAGCTGGCGTCCGAGGCTCGCTGGATCGGGAGCACCCGCCTGCTCGGCGAGATCGGTGAACATGGCCCGAATCCAGGCGCGGAAGTGGTCGGCGGCATGTTCGACCAGACCGCCGGACGGTGACTCGGTGGAAGCGGCGATGAATGCGCAGCCGTTGAAGTCGGACTGCTGGTACTGCTGGGCTTGGGCATCGAAGACAGCCAGGATTTTTTGGCGCGGATCGTCGACGCTCTCGATCGCCTCGGTGAGTCGGCTGGTCGTTCGGTCGTGGCGGGAGGCCAGATAGGCGGCCACCAGCTCTTCCTTGCTTCCGAAGAGGTTGTAGAGCGAGGCTTTGGCGACTCCGGCGCGTTCGATGATGCGGTCGATGCCCACGCTTTGAACGCCCTCGGCGTAGAAGAGCTCGTTGGCTGCGGCCAGGAGCCTCTCCCTCGCCGAGGATCGATGCTCGGTCGGAGCTGGTGCGGTACTCACGGGCCTCGCTTCCCTTCAGACAGGTCCGTCAATCGTAGGGTGGATTCGCTGGGGGTGACGGTGACGGTGACCCGGTCGGTGTAGAAGGCCACGTGGTCCTCGATGGCGGCGACAGCGGGGAACGGGTCGTCGTAGTACCAGGCGACTGCGGTCAGGTCGGTTCCGTCGTCCTCGATGATGTCGTAGTAAGAGGCTTCGCCCTTGTAGGGACACCAGGTGTGGAGTTCGCTGCGTCGTAACAGGCGCTGATCGACGTCATCGATCGGGACGTAGAGGACAGCGGGATAGGACGCCTCTCGCATCTCGAGGGCCCGGCGGGTGTCGGCGATCACCGCAGAGCCGCTTCGGACCATCACGTGGGAGGAGGACCGTTCCAGGGTGATGGGGTGGTCGGGTCCGGGCGTCTTGGGGAGACGGGCATCGGTCATCGGGAGACCTCCTCGGTCGATGGGTGCTGTTGGGCACGGAGACGGATCAGGTTGACGTTGGCGAAGATGGCGAGGATCATGACGGCCAGTCCGTACTTGTAGCTGGTGGCCACGAGGCCGCCGACAGGGACAGCGCGGGGGATGGAGCACTCGGGGAGCGCGAGCACCGGACTCATACCGCTGTGCGGCCGCCGTCGGCGGCCAGTGTGGCTCCGGTCAGGTAGCTCGCCTTGTCCGAGGCGAGGAAGGCGATGACCTCGGCGATCTCTTCGACCTGCGCCCCCCGTCCGAGCAGCGTCGTCGAGCCCAGCTGCTCGATGAGAGGTGTCTTCTCCGCGGTGCTGAACACCGGTCCGGCCGCGACGGCGTTGACCCGGACGCCCCGGGGGCTGAACTCGGCCGCCCATGACCGGGTCATGGAGCTGAGCGCGGCCTTGGTGGCCCCGTAGGCGGCCCCGCCGTCGAGCCCGATCTGACCGGCCATGCTGGCCAGGCTGACGATGCTCCCCGAGGACCGTTCGGCCATGCTCGGGGCGATCCCGGCCACAAGGAAGTACGCGGACCGCACGTTGCTGTTGAACAAGTCGTCGAAGGCGGCCTCGTCGAGTTCCGCAGTGGGGCCGAACCACGACGCTCCGGCGTTGTTGACCAGGACCTCGACCTCCCCGACCTCGTCGACCAGACTTCGCACCGCCGCCACGTCTTTGAGGTCGGCCGCCACGAAACGGGCTCGGCCCCCCTGTGCCTCGATGTCTCGGACGACGTCAGCCCCCCGCTCGGCGCTGCGGCCGTGGACGATGACCTCCCAGCCGTCGCGGGCCAGTCGCAGGGCGGTCGCTCGACCGATGCCCGAGGTCGCCCCGCTCACGAGAGCGCTGCCCAATGCCGTGTCGATTGTCGTACTGGCTCCGCTCATCACGCCTCCTTAGACAAGTCTGTCTTTCAACATAAGGTAGACCGGTCTGTCCAATCTGTCAAGAACTGCTGACCGGTGGTTGTGCCTCAAGGGGAAAGCCGATCGGCTGTCGAGAGCATGGCAACCCGAAGCCCGTCGCCATGTCCGGCTCCCTGAACCACCGCCTTGACCTTCACCGTGGGGGAACCCGCACACTGGACTCACCGGAGAGATGCTCCGGCAACAAAGGAGTCGACGATGGAGCCGATGAGCATCAGCGAGTTCGCTCGGCGCTCCCGCCTCTCACCGAAGGCCTTGCGCCTCTATGACGAGATGGGGTTGCTCCCACCGGCTCGGGTCGACGCGGTGACCGGCTACCGGTTCTACGGGGCCGACCAGATCGAACGGGCCCTCCTCATCGCCGCGCTGCGCCAGCTCGGGATCCCGCTCGCCGAGATCAAGATCGTCCTCGCACTGGAGCCGGAGATGGCCGCGGACCGGGTGGCCGACTACTGGTCGGTCACAGAATCTCAGCACGCGATCCGACGGGACTTGGCCGACTCCGTCGTCAAGCGACTACACGGAAAGAGGTCGGTTATGTACGAAGTTGAGACGAGACAGATTCCCCGCCGCAGTCTGTTGTGTCTGAAGCGCAACGTCGAGGGAGAGGCTGGCATCTGGTCGTTCGGCAAGGAGTTCATAGGGTTCCTCAAGGAGCGCACCCTGCCGCGTATGGAGGGAATAGCGGGAGCGGCCTTCTGCATCTATTGGGGTGAGGTCAGTGACGACAGCGACGGCCCTCTCGAATGGTGCCGGCCGGTGCCCGATGAGGAGGCCGAGGTGCTGGCAATCCAGTTCCCCGAACTGACCCTGCGCAACGAACCAGCACACCGCGAGGCCTTCATCGACATTGGTCCGGGCGGCCAGACGAGCGCGGTGCACTGGCAGCTCGTCTCGGAATCTCTCCACACATGGGGTGAGGAGCACGGCGTGGAGCCCAGCAACCTTGGAGTCCGCATCACCTACCTTGCGCCATCACCGAGGACAGAGGACAGTGCGCCGGACTGTGACTTTGCCGCTCCCTTCGCTGATCGGTCGGGGTGAGCGATCAAGTCGCTGCTCAGACTGCCACCGACTCGTCCTGATCGAGGTCCGCCCTCACTGTGAAGTCCTCCAGTGGTCGTCGGCTTTTGGCTCACGCTCGGGATCAAACCCCCGACGGGGGCGCATCCCGGTGTGCGACAATGCCACCCGGTGGAAAGGCTGGGGGGAGCAAAGGCGAACGATGCAGCGGGTGATACGTGGTGCGAGCGCGGTGGCCGTGGCCGTCGTCGCTGCCGTCCTGGGCTGGACGGCGCAGTCCGGGGCGACAACCATCGACGGGTGCTCCATCGTGGCCTCCCCGTCGCCCGGTCAGGTGACCAGCTGTCCGTACTTCCACTTCACCGATCCTCTACCCAAGCCCGTCGACTTGAGTGGTGCCGACCTGAACGGCAGCTCTTTCGCCCCGGAGTCGGTGACCGGACTTGACGGTGCGAACCTCTCGTATGCCGATGTGGCCCAGACCTCGCTGGTCGATGTCGACCTCTCCGGCACGGATCTTTCCGGGGCGAACCTGACAAATGCTGACCTCAGGGGTGCCGACCTCAGCGACGCAACGCTGACGGGTGCAGTGCTCAATGGTGCGAATCTGACAGACGCCAACCTCAGCGGCGCTGATCTGACTGGAGCGTCGATCAACCCGGTCACCTGGTCGGGGACGACCTGCCCCGACGCCGCGAACAGCGACTCGGTGGGGGGGACCTGTGTGAACGACAGCTCGGTGGCTTCAGGCTTCGCCACCGGAGCGGCACAGGGGCCGAGCGCGACCGCCAACACCACGGCAGCGCCCGGGGCGCCGGACACCGGCTTCACCCAAACCGTTCCCTATACCGAGGACACTGGCTCATCACCCGTCACGAGCAGCGCCTCATCCGAACCCATCCTCGCCTTCACCGGCGCTCCGGTGGACACGCTGGCCCCAACCGGATTGACGTTGGTCATCGTCGGACTGCTCCTGAGCTTCGGCAGCGTGCCCAGGCGGTGGAGGCGCACTCGCCGCCCGTCTCGGGCTCAGTGACAGTTCGGGAACTGCCCGGGCCGACCAGATCAGGCCTTGATTGCCTCGGCGACCGCGCCGACCAGGGCGCCTCCGGCGATTCCGAGCAGGGCCCCGGCCAAGAACACTCTATTGCTGTTGTGGCCCTCCACCGTGAGGTCGATCCCGCTGTCCAGCTGAGGGCTCAGGGCTGCGGGCACGGAGGTGACCGCGACGTAGGACCAGACATCCAAGTTGGCGATCGACACCGGTGACACGGCTGTGTCGGACCAGGTGTAGGAACCGCCGTCTGTCACTGACTGGCTGTAGGTCACGACCACGGACGGCTCGTAGGTCGGGGCCGCAGTCGAGTCGGCCACCTGCTGGAGCACGCTAACCGGGGGGAGTGCTGCTGCGACGTTCTCGGCATCCTGGACGAGGTTCGACTCCACCCCGGGGAGGTCGATCCGCACCGGGAGTTCGAACCGGTAGGGCAACGCTCCACCCGCACCGGTGTTGGTCCACTCCCGGTCCGGGAACCGGACATAGATCGTTCGCACCCCGGAAACCGGTGGTCGACAGGACAAGGCCCCCTTGGGGCACGGCTCGCCAGACCGGGACGAGTCGGGCACGGCAACGACGAGGCGCTCGAGTGAGGTCGGCAGTTGCGGCTGTGGTGACCGCAGGGTGACCTCCAGGGCCACCCCCGTCCGCCCAGGCAAAGGCGTCTCTTTCAGATCGACGCCCGAAACCCCGAGGTTGCCGATCACGGTGATCCGCTGGATGGCGCCGTGGACGAACACCGGCGAGGAACTGGGGAGGACCACCCTGGCGCCCACTCCGAGGGCGATGGCCACCACGAAGAGGACCAGCGCTACCCGGTAGCGATGGAGAGATGCGCGGCTTCGCGGCCGACTCCGTCCCCCGGGACTGTCGCTGACCGCCTTCGGACACCGTCTGCTCGGTCATCTCGCTTCTCCGCTGACGCCGCCGGAATGCAACCGACGGCCGCCCGCCCAAACGCCGGGCTCTGTGAACCGGGGACGCCGCTCCGGTTCGCAGGACAGTAGCGCGTGGTTCCGCGCTGCCGCGGTGGCAGTGTGCCCGGCGCCGAGGTCATTCTCGAGGTGAAACCCACCTGAGTTCTCCCCCGATCGCGGTTTATGCCTGAGAAGCAATCCCCGACAAAGCCGCCGCGGCCCGCCGTTCGACACCGCCATACGATCGCGATCTGGCCGTCTCGAGGGCTTCGGTGAGCAGCCGATGGCCCCGGTCGGCGTCACCGGGCAATCCCCGCTGCACGAGCATCCTGCCCCAGAGCAGGTTGGTCCGGCCTGCGAAAAAGATCGCTCCCATCCGCCGGCACATCTCGGCGGACTGCTCGAAGTAGCTCTCCGCTCGGTCGAAGTCGCCGAGCACCGTAGCCAGTCCCCCCAGGTAGTGACTGACGGGGCTCAGCGCCGACCCGCCCGTCGCCGGTAGCTGCCCTGACCATGGCTCGAGCTGCTCCAGCAACCGGGCTGCATGCCTTCTGTGATTGCATTCGATGGCCGCCTCGGCGAAGTCGACCATGCCCGTCAGCCACAGTTGGTCGAGCGGCAACTCGTAGCCCATCCCGGCGAACTCGTCGAGCAACTCGGATGCCTGAGCGCACTCGTCGCCCTCAACGTAGGCCTTGGCCAGCAGCGACAGGAAGAAGCTGCGGGGAATATCCCGAGTCTCGCCGGCCATCTTCTCGATCAGCGGCACCAACTCGTGCTGTGTCCCGAGCTGGCCCGCCACGATGTTCATTTGGCCACCGAAGATGAGGGCGGCGTCGGGCTGGCCGCCCTGAGTGCCGATCTCGAGCGCTTGGAGAGCGAACCTCTCGGCCGCCTGGGCGTCGCCCGCGATCTGGGACCGGAGGGACTGGACGAAGGCATGGCCCCACGAGAAGAGGGACTGGCCGAGCGCGTCGGCCATGTCGCCGTGGATGGCGAGGCATCGATCCAACTCGCCGATGTTCCCACGGCGAGCCGCCGACTCGATGCGCCACTGGGCGGCCCAGAAGACAAGCACGGGATCCCCGATTCGCTCGGCCAACTCGAGGCCCTCGGCGGCCCATGCTTCGGTGCGCTCGAGCATGGAAGGGACCTGGAGCGCGACGTGCAGGTGATTGAGGACGCGCACCATCACCGCCTCGTCCCCCGACCGCTTGGCGATAGCGATGGCCTCCTCGGCGAGTGACTGTCGCCGCTCGAGCGAGCTGCCGTGGGCGAGCTCGGAGCACAGGGTGGCGAGGATGAGTGCCCTGTCCGGGTTGTCAGCCTCGACCTTGGCCAGAGCCAGCTCGAGCGCATCGATTTTCTCGGTATCGGCGGAGCCGACGGCGCTATAGAAACCGCGGTCGTTGGCGAGGCAGGCGATGACCAGCCGACCGACATCGTCGAGGCGATCGGCATCCCGGGCCGCGCCCAGCAGGGTGTCACGGTAAATGGGGTCACCGACCTGTCGCTGGGCGGTGCCGAGGCCGATGGCCAAGTCGACCATCACATTCGCATTGACGCGGTCACTCCGCCGAGAAAGCTCGAGGGCACTGGCGAAATGCCTGGCCGCGTCGTCGGGGGCCAACGATTCGAGGGCAGCGGTGCCCGCCCGCTGCGAATAGCGGAGCGCCTTTGGCAAGTTCGCCGGCCGTGGTGCGGCCATCCAGTGGTGGGCCAGCTCGCCCACGCGTTCCTCTCCCCGAACCTCGACCAGTTCCTCGAGCGCCAGCGCGATCCGCTCGTGGATGAAAGCGCGACGTGTCGCCCCCAGCCCGTCGTAGAGGGTCCTCTGGACCAGCGCATGGCTGAACGCGAACCGACCGGAAGGACCGTCGACCCCGGTCACCAAGGACGCGCTCTCGGCGGCGTCAAGGACGTCGAGCAGAGGCTCGGGGGCCAGCTGGGTGGCCTCGGCCAGCAGCTCGAGATCGAAGGCTCTGCCGACCACGGCAGCGGTCGAGAGCACTCGCTCCGCGTCCGGTCCGAGCCGCGCCACCCGCCCGGACACCACCTCGCGGACGCTGGTGGGCAGGTCGATCCGGTCGAGGACGTCGGGACCGGGGCCGTCGCCCTGCGCCTCGACGAGGATCCCTGTGTCCAACAGGTGGCGGAGCACCTCGGTCACGAAGAAGGGGTTGCCGCTGGTCTCTTGGTGCACGATCTCGGCGAGCCGGCTGACCTCGTCGTCGACCGGTCGCCCGGTCGCCGCGGCCAGCAGCGATGCGACTGAGGACGGGTCGATCCCGCCGAGCTCGACCCGGGACACTCCTCGGTGACGCCAGAGCACCCCGAGCGTCTCGCGCAGGGCCGGCGTCACAGACAGCTCGCTGCTGCGGAAGGTGCCGGCGATCAGCACCCGCATGCGCTGACCATCGGTGGACATCAAGTGGCGCAGGAGGGCAAGGCTGCCGGGGTCGGCCCACTGGAGGTCATCGAGAACAAGTACCACCGGCTCGTCCTGCGACATCCCTCTCAGCAGATCAGCCGTGGCGGCAAAGAGAAGGTAGCGCTCGGAATCGGGATCCGTGGCCTTGGATGGCGCCAAGGAGGGGCTCCGCTCCACGAACTTCGGAACGAAGCGCCCCCACTCGGCGCCGTGCGCCCCGACCAACTGGTGGAACCGGTCGTCGGGAGCATGATCCGCGTAGTGACCGAACGCTTCGGAAAAGAGCCCGTAGGGAGTCGACAGGTCCTCTTCGCTGTACCCAAAAAGCACGCAGGCCCCGTCCTCGAAGGCCAGCCGGGCGGCCTCGGCGATGAGGGTCGTCTTGCCCTGGCCGGGCTCACCCGAGACGAAGACTGCGTGGCGACCCTCGCCCGAAAAGACCCGCTGGGCGGCACTGGCCAACGTGGCCAGCTCCGCCTCGCGGCCGACCAGGTCCATGCTGTCCGCGCAGTGGGCGGCCAGCCGTCCGGGCAGCGGTACCCCAGAGCGGGCCGGCGCCAGTGGCTCCCACTCAACCGCCACGACCAGGAGGGGCTCTGGGAGACCTTTCAGTGCGATGGCCCCGAGCGGCCGGAATCCCGCTTGGCTCCGTCGACCGGCCAACCTCTGTGCCAGATCGGACGCCAAGATCTGACTGGGTTCGCAGGTCGCGCACATGCGGGCGGCTTCGACTACCGGATCGCCGAAATAGTCGTCTTCGTCGTGTGCCACCTCCCCAGCGCTCAGGCCGATCCGGAGCTTGATGGCGTCGTCTCGGGAGCGGTTGTCCTGTTCGACGGCCTGTTGCATGGACACGGCGCAGGCCACGGCCGCCGAAGCCGACGAGAAAACGGCCATGAGACCGTCTCCCAGGTTCTTGACCTCCGTTCCGCCGGCCGTGGACAGGGCGATGCGCAGCAGATTGAAGTGCTCATGCCGAAGTTGGTCGGCAGCCTCGGGCGATAGGCGCTGAAACAACGCCGTTGAATCGACCATGTCGGTGAACAGGACCGCCACGCTCTCCGTGGTCATCGCACTCCTTCTCTCGCACGAACAACGGTAATCCCCGAGCCGTCCCCATGCCGACGAACGCTGGCCCTCGACCGGGGCGGCCGCCTGGGCGCGTCGGACTAGGCGCCCATCCCCCAAGCCGCCTTGAGCTCATCGGTGATCTCGAATCCCGGGCGATCCCCGCCCCGCCCGTATCTTTCGAATCCCTGCCAGATGCGTCGACCGAGGGCCGCGGCGAGAGGGCCGGTGCCCGGGATGCGCACCAACGCGTAGGTGTAGAGCCAATCGGTCTGGCGCATCATTTCGAAGACGATTCGGGTCCAGTCGGAACGGGGGACGCCGAGCATGTCGGCCGTCTCGTTGCCGAGGTAGAACCGGATACCCGTGGCGGGAAGCCCGGGCAGGTGGGTGAATCCGAACAGCTCCTGCATGCACTCGATGGCCGCCGCCGTCATCTCTCTGCCCTCGTTCGTCGGCCCGTACTCCTTGCGCTTGCCCCGCTCCCACAGCGCCTCGGAATCGTCCAGGGACAGCGGGAGAAGATCGTCGAGGACGCCCATCTGGTGTCCGACCAGGTTCCAGGCGTGGATGTAGGCCTCCGCCCGATCCCGGCTCAAGCGCACACCCGACCGGGCCAGGGACTCGATGCCCTGGACCCCGAAGGAGAACAGCGTGCCGAGCAACTGGAACTGGTTGATGGGGACACCCAAGGCGTTGTCCCACGGCGGAACCTTGCTAGCTCCGATACTCCCGTCATCGACCTCGTCAGGCCGGAGCAGGACGTGGCGAACGGCCGCATGCATCAGACGCACATGGCGGACGGTTCGGTAGCCGGCCTGACCTGGTTCGAGGGCGCCCGGCGTCATCACGTCGATGATCATCTGGCCGGTCTCCACGTAACGTCGCTTCGGGTCTCTGCTCAGCCGCGCCGTGCGGGCGAGCGCCTGGACGCCCTTGGCGAAGCCGTAGTCGGCCGGCAGGCTCGCCATGAAGAGGCCCATGCCCAGCTGGGGTCCGAATTCGCCGAACACCCGCTGCCCCTCGCGAACCAACTCGGCGTCGGCCCAGGTCGGCCAGGGTGGCACCTCGGTCACGAACTCGGCGACGCCCGGCAGGTCCTCGTCCGCGGCCCGCCAAGCCGAGGTCGACGCCAACCGTCGGTAGAGCGCGTCGTGGTGCAGACCGGTCGCCTCGAAGAAGGAGCCGACCGCGGCGTCGGCTGGCTGATCGCCAATCGATCGCAGCTCCTCCATGAACGAATCGGTAAAGCGATCCAGCCCCACAGAGAGAGGTGGCGGAAGTCCCCGCTGGGTCCGACCGTCGTGACGGGAGCGGGAGCCCGATTGCCGGAGGGCTGGCGGGGGGATGTGGTCGGCCTCGATGTCGGCCAGCTCCTCTGACGTGAAAGGCGCCCGAAACAGCGACTGGCGGTGGTGCCTGGAGAGGAACAGGTTGCTGATGAAGTTCATGCGGTGATCGAGGATCATCCAGTCATCTGCCCGACTGCCAAGCCCGTCGCTGCCGGCCCGATCGAACCGCTTGAGCATGTCGGCGAGACCCTCGACGACCACGGGATCGAGCTCAGGAGGGACGAAGGGCTCGCCCGGCAGCGGTGGAACGTCGTGGTCGAGATGCAACACGCCGTCGGGCGTCTCGATGGTTCCCAGCATCTCGGTCATCAGGTCGCCCCACTGGTCGACGGTGGCCCGGGCGAGAGGGTCGAGTGCCTCGTCGATCAGGCGTTCGACAGGGTGGGGAACCCGCAGATCAGTGGTCACCCGTTCCTTGAGCAGGCCGAGCGACTGGTCGAGTCCCATCACCATGCTGCCGGCGATCGGCTGCTGGAGATGGTTCTGCTCGTGGGCCCCGAGGTGCAGAGAGCCACCGAGGATCAGCTGACTCCGCCGGCGGGGATCCTGCTCTGCTATCGCGTCGCACCACAGGGAGAACCCGTCCCGCAGCCGGTTCCGACCCTCGAACTCCAGAGCGCCATCGCAGGCGGCCAGCACGCGGTCGCGGGCTACCGAAGGAGCGGTGTCCGCATCAACGGTGACGGCAAGGAACAGGGCGGCGACAGGCGCAATTTCGGCGAATACCTCGGTGTTTCCGTCCGACAGACAGGTGGCGCACACGCCGAAGTGCGCGCGGAGAGCGTCACCGACATGCTCGGGCAGCAGATGGTGAACATTCCCGTCGGGGTTAGCCCGGCGAACTGTTTCGTTTGCAGCTCGGGTGAGCCCCATCATCCCGTCGGGCAGGACGACCCGCCGGTGCAGCCATCCCGGTAATTCCTCCCCGCGGAGGTTCCGGCCCACGGTCCATGATGCCCATGTCGCGAAGGTGCACCAGTTGGCGGTATCGGCTCCGAGGAGACCTGTGAGAGCGGCAGCCAGGTCGGAGTAGGTCTGGGTCACCCAGTAGTTGCGCAGCACCCGGTCCTCGATGACCACGACCGCCCGCACGTGTTGGATTGAGGTCCCTCGCCGCATCGTCCCACTCCCACTCCGACTCGTGGTCACTCCGCCGAGTCGCTCCACTAGCCGCCCCGTCGTACTCGGATTCATTGTGCCAGGGAACCGGCGGCTGCGCTGGTGGTCGGGCCAGACGGGAGGCGCTTCCCCCGCGCCCCTGGGGCATGATCCGGCCGATCCGAGCCAGCAACACTATCTGAAAATCGTGGACGTTCGCTCAGGCTGGGAGCCGGCGAGTGATCGGCTCTGCCTCGCTCTGCCTCTGTCGCTCTGCTCATCACCGCCAAGCCTGATCGACTGCCGCAACCGCCGGAGCCCCGAACCACGCCTCTCCGCTCGCCCGATTCAGCCGCCTGATGATCCTCCAATGGAAATGCCTCACGCGGCATAGCGTCGTCGTCTGAGAACCTGGTCACTCCAGCGATGTCAACCTTTGGCCGACCTGATGTTGTGGAAGAGGCCGGACCCTTGGAACACCCTCTCGATGCGTGCGACGTCGGGATCGGGAGTGTGTGTGACCACCGACACCCCGTACACACCTGGAGTACTGGTTTCTGCGGCACCGGCCGAGGTGTCTTCAGGTAGCTCGGGAAGGACGGAGCTCAGCCATGCGTTCCAGTGATGCAGTGTGACGCCCGGATTTGTCACCGCCGACACGATTCCCGTAGGGACCTGTCCAGCCAGGGATGACGGAAGGGCGTTGGCGTCCACCACTTGCGGGATCGCAGTCGGGTCGAGCCACTCGATCGTCAGTACTCCGATGTTCGGCAGGCCGGCAAGCAGCTGAAAGACCAGGAGGTTCCTCGCCTCCAAGAGTGTCCCGGTCGAGGGCGACAGGACGATCGTGGTTCGGTATCCCTCGCCAGTGGAGCCGGCCAGACCTACACCGGTGGCACCAGTGTGGGTGGTTTCGGTGCCGAGGAGCAACACGCCGGGCATGGTTGCCATCGCTTGGAGCAATGCCGACCACAGGGCCGGGGTGGCACCGAGCGTCGGACCTACCAAGAGCATGACCGCCCGGCCGAATGGGGTGAGGTAGTTGTGTTTGCCCAGAAACGGCTGGTCGAGCGCGGGAATGCCTGTGGTTCCGGTCTCGAGCGCCTGCGCGAGCGCCGCCGGGTCCGTGGGCAGTGAGGCCACGTCGAGAGCGCCGGAACCCTGGCCGCCCATTCCTAAGAACCCGCTGCCGCATTGGGGTTGTGGCGTCGACGGCGGCCCGAATTCGCTGGTCGACCAAGCCTGTTGGCTTGCCGGGCTTGTGAACGCCACCGAGGTCACGACCTGCTGGCTGCAATACTGGCTGAGGTCGTTCGCCCACGTCTCCGCGTTCACGGTGACCACCGCTCGGGCGCTGCGGAGCGCACCGGAATCGGGCCCGTTATGGGTCGGAGCGACCAGGTACGAGACCCGAAACTCCGACTGGAGCCAGTGATCACCCTTCGGAATCGCCGCCGGCTCGGCGACAGCAGCCTCGACCGCCAGGTGTCGCAGCACCGCCGCTGCCGCACTGGGTGCCTGCAGATTGGGAGCGGGTAGCAATTGGAGTACCAGGATGACCGCGCCTGCGACCGCGGCCACACTCATCGTGGACAGGACGAGTCGACGGGCCCGCCTCGCTCTCGGGCCAGACGGCGGCGGCGCGTACCCATCCAACGACGCGGCCTGCACCCGCTCCCAGATGCTTTCGGCTTGCGGGGAGTCGGGCCCCGGCATGGACAGTGGGTCGACCGGATCGGCCTGCTTGACGAGAGCATCGATGTGGTCGATGTCTGTTCTCATTGTTGGTTCTCCGTATCCATCTGAAGAGCGGTGACCTCGGTGGCCGGAACAGCGCTGGCCACCACACCCACCGAATCTTCACTGGGTGCTCGCAGCCTCCGCGCCAGCTGTCTGCGGGCACGATGCAAGCGCACTTGCACGACGTTGACCGAGCAATTGAGCACCTTGGCAGTCTCGGCGGCTGACAGCCCATCCCAGACCACAAGCTGCAAGACCTCGCGTTCATTGGGGGACAACCGTCGCAGGGCATCGGTCACATCCACGCTGGAGGGCTCTGACCCCGTCGGCGCACGAGGCTGGCGGCGGATCCGATCCACAAGGAGGAGACGTCGATTGGTGCTTCGCTTTGTGTTCCTCAGGACGTTGCGAGCGACGCCGAACAGCCAAAGGCGATCTTGCGGTGATTGAGGCAGCTCTTCGATCCTTCGCCAGGCCACCAGGTACACCTCGGCAACCACGTCATCGATTTCGGACTGGTCCGGCGCGAGGGCGCGTGCGGCGTAAGCGTAGATGTCGTTGAACGTCGATTTGTAGAGGAATCGGAACCTGCCCATCGGATCTTCGCCGTGCTGATGGCCAGGGCCCGATCCATCGACCCCGTGGTCGCCGCCGATTGTCCTCATGCCATGTCTATGTCCATCAGAAGGTCAGGAATTACAGGAAAGTTTCTCTCACCGTTCCCGACGCTCCCGTCCACGCAGCCACCCGAGTTCGTGATCGCAAGCGGGTCAACGAGGGTCCTCTGACGCATTTGGCCCTGCCCCCGACTAGGTCACGGGCGGATGAGGGTGACGAAAATCGGGAACATCGGTCGGTCGTGCCCAGGGTGGAGGGGGCCACGGTGGGTCGTTCCTTGCCGGGAAGTAGATCCCATGGCGGGCCAACTGGCGATCCCGCAGTCGGGCCGCCCGGTGGCGAGTCATGAACGCAGCAGCGCCGAGCAGGCACCCAGCGAACATGGCGACGGACACAACCCACAGTAACGAGACCGCGCCGTGTCTGACGGTTGGGCTGTGAACGATCGCACGCCCGACGACGTTTGCCAGAAGGACGGCGATCAACCCGGTTGACAGTCGGTTGGCAACGATCCGGCGCCGCCACCCAGGGTCGGTCAGATCATGAAGGACCCATGGGCGCCATTTGGGCGGGAGACGACCTCCCACCCGGTAATAGAGCCACCACCACACCGGGGGTCGAAGCCGCCAGCGAGCCCTGATCCCGCCGATCACCAGGTTCACGGCCAGGGACAGGGGGATCCGGGTTCGACCTTCGGTCACGGATTCGAGCGTGGTCCCGAGGATCTCGTCTCCTCGCTCCCGGCGGTCGGTGATGGGCCACGCCCGAAGCAGTAAGCGGATCTGGCTCTCGAGGGAAGTCATGCCAACGCGCCTCGTGGCCGGGGGCCCAGTCGCAGGGCGGTGGCCTTCATCACCCTGGTGCGCTGAGCTGCTTCCTCGTGCACGGCTTCGAGGCCGGATCCAGTGATGGCGTAGTAGCGCCGCAGCCGCCCGTCGACCTCCTCGGTGCGGGTGGCCCTGATCATGTCCTGATCACTGAGGCGGTCGAGGGCACCGTAGAGAGTGCCGGGACCGAGGGTGACCCGGCCCCCGGAGAGCTGGGCGACCTCTTTGATTATGGCGTAGCCGTGCCGTTCCTGGTCGGCCAGGGCCACCAAGATCAGAAACGTCGGCTCCCGCAGCGACCGGCTCACCTCTCCATTGATACATCAGCTACCGATATATATCAACTGTTTCCTTCTTACTTCTTCCTCACTCCTTCCTTTTGCAACGGTGACCGTCACAGGAGCCATCCACCTCCTTCGATCGGCCTGGTCATACTGCGCTCTGCGGGCGCCGCGCGTGCGGGAGCGGTTTAGTGGCTTTGCCCATGCGAATCCCCAGGCGACCCATTTCTGGCCATCACGAGACCGGTACTCAATCCTTCGGATTCGCCGTCACGATCTCGGTTCTCTTCTCCAGGGCGGTAGCCGATTGAGTTGATGGTCTGCCGGGTCCCAGGCCTCGAAGCTGGCTCGTGCCGCCAAGGCCCATCTTTGATGGCCCGGCGTGTTAGACCGGATCGCGCCCAATCACTGAACGACAGGTTCCGACGAGAGCACGACACGGAAAAGGGAAACGATGAAGCGCGCCGTTGCCGCCACAGTAGTGGCAGGGGTCGTCTGGCTCGGACTGGCCAACCACGCCGGAGCGACGGGGGGCAAGAAGACCACCAGTGGTTCGGTGACCGCTGCCTGTCCCAAGTCGTCGTTCTCCCTTGAGCCTCTCGCTCAGGCCAGCCACCAGGCCGAGATGATGCAGAGGCGGATGACACTCGAGCAAGAGGTCACATTGATGCACGGCGTCGGTGAGGACAAGGCTTCATCGGGCACCGTCGGTGCGACCGCCGCCATACCCAGTCTGAACATCCCGGCCATCAATCAGCAGGACGGTCCCGGCGGTGTCGGCGATGGCGCCTCCGGCGTCACCCAGCTGCCGGCCCCGGAGGCGCTTGCCGCTACTTTCGATCCGACTGCCGCAGCATGCTACGGACAGGTCATCGGCACCGAGGCACGGGGTAAGGGGATCAACCTTGTCTACGGCCCGACCGTGAACATCGTCCGTGTGCCGCAGTGGGGCCGGACCTTCGAGAGCCTGGGTGAGGATCCGGACCTGACCGGAATTCTCGGGGCGGCCGAAGTGGAGGGCATCCAACGCGCCGGCACGATGGCCCAGGTCAAGCACTATGCCGTGTACAACCAGGAGACCAATCGCAATACGCCACAGGACAACGCGATCGTGAGTACCCAGGCGCTCCAGGAGATCTACCTCCGTGCCTGGGACAAGATCGTTCAGGCCGACCCCAGCTCGGTTATGTGCTCATACTCGACCATCAACGGCACCGATGCCTGCCAGGACAGGTCGCAGATCGACGGGTATCTCGACACGACACTCGGGTTCTCCGGCTTCGTCGGGTCCGACTACCTGGCGACCCACTCCACCGTGGCCGCAGTCGATGCCGGGCTCGACCAGGAGCAACCGGCATCGCAGTACCTGGGATCGGCGCTGGTGGCTGCCGTGGAAGACGGGCAGGTGAGCCGCGCCGCCGTCAACGAGGCAACGCTGCGGATCCTCACCCAGATGTATCGGTTCCGGCTCTTCACCGACGACACCAAAGGGGCCATCCGAGACGACGTGGCGACTGCGGCCGACGCGGAGGTGGCCAACGCCGTGGCCGAGGAAGGCACGGTTCTGCTCAAGAACGCCAACCACACTCTGCCACTGCCCGCTGCCGACCAGGGCGGCATCGCCGTCATCGGCTCGGCCGCCCAGGACGATCCCATCAATGTCGGCGGAGGCAGCGCCACCGTGACCGCGTCACACGTAGACACTCCGCTCGCCGGCATCCGTGCCGCCGCCCAGCCAAAGACGCCGATCACCTACACCCCGGGGCTCCCGGAAGGCCGGAGTTTTGTGACGATCCCGCCCACCTACCTGAGCGCTCCCTATCCCACGCCCGGTAACTCGCTCGGGCTCTCCGCTACCCTCACCGTCCCCCGGACCGGTACCTATGAGCTGGCCTATTCCCAACCACCCTTCTACATCCCGGTGGCGCTCTCTCTCGACGGGAAGCCGATCGCCCTCAACCCCGGCACCCCGCCGCGGGCCACATACACCGCCACGGTGCAGCTCACCGCCGGCCAGATCTACACTCTCAGCGGTCCGGTGCAGGAACTCACCTGGGTGACCCCGAGCCAGATCAGCAACGACATCAACCACGCAGTTGCCGCCGCGCAACGGGCCGCGACCGCGGTGGTCGTCGTCGGTGACGGCCAGGAATCCGAGGGGGGTGACCGAGTCGACCTCGCCCTTCCCGCGGACCAGGACGCACTGGTCGAAGCTGTCGCCGGGGTCAACAAACACACCGTGGTGGTCATCGATGCCGGGGGCCCAGTGACCATGCCCTGGCTGAGCGAGGTGTCGTCGGTCCTCGATGCCTGGTACCCGGGTCAAACCGACGGAACAGCACTTGCATCGGTGCTCTTCGGTGACGTCGATCCGTCGGGGCATCTACCCATGACCTTCCCGACCTCGACAACGCTGACTCCCGTGTCCAGCCCCACGCAGTTCCCGGGCATTGACGGAAAGGTCGACTACGCGGAAGGTGTCGATGTCGGTTACCGGTGGTACGACGCGACAGGGACGACGCCGTTGTTCCCCTTCGGCTTCGGGCTCGCATACACGACGTTCCGCTACAGCGACCCCGAGGTCCGCGTCCAGGTACACAATGGTGGACCGCTGGTGACGGCATCGGTCCGGGTCACCAACACGGGGGCCAGTTTCGGCACGGACGTCGCCCAGCTCTACCTCGGGCAACCGGCAGTGGCGGGGAACCCCCCACGACAGCTCGAGAAATTCGACCGGATCTCGCTCGCACCGGGCACGTCCCAGACAGTGACCTTCGCTCTGGGTGACCAGCAGCTGGCGTACTACGACACGGCCGGTGGAAAATGGCGCGTCGCCTCCGGGACCTACCGAATCTGGATGGGCGATTCCTCGGCCCTGGCACAGCTCCCGGCGAGAAGCGAATTCCGGCTCGCCGGTGCGGTCACAGCCAGCCGGTGACCATCACATCAAGCATCGAGGGGGCCCACAGGGCCCGGAGCGCACCGAAACAGGTTCGGCGTGCCGGACGCACTGACAACGCGACCGGCCGTCTCAGATCGGGCTCGCCTCCCCAGTATCGGGACAATCCCGAACTGGGCACGCCAGGGAAAGGTTCGGAATGGCTCTACAGAAGTTGAGATCCCACCAGTCGAAGGCATTCTGTGGACGCTGAGCTCGAGTTCTTTGCCACATCAGGTCCGATGACAGACCTTGACCAACTCAACGGTCTGCTCGACGATCTACCCGGCGATCCGGCCGGCCTGGTGGCCATTGTCCAAGGTTTGGTGCTTCACCGGTTCTGGGCGGAGGCCTACGGCGCCGTCGTGACAAGCGATCGAGAAGATGAGGTACAGATTCGATCAGCGAGGACCATGATCAGTCGCATCCTTGAGATCGAACCAGCCCCGCTTGTCCAAGCGCGTCCTCCCCAGGCTCGTCTCTTCGGCCATTGCCGCCATTTCTCAACGCTCACCGTGGCATTGCTGAGGAGGGCCGGAGTGCCCTCGCGGGCACGCTGCGGCTTTGCTAACTATTTCGAGGACGGCAAGTGGGTGGATCACTGGGTCGTCGAATACTGGAACGGATCCCGCTGGGTCTTGGTTGATTCTCAAGTCGACGAGTTCCAAAGCGAGGCCCTGTCGCTGAGGGCCAACCCAGCCGATCTGCCACCGGGTTTCTTTCTCACCGCCGGCCAAGCCTGGGCGAAGTGCCGGTCGGGCACGGAAGATCCCGACCGATTCGGCATATTCGATATGTGGGGATTGTGGTTCATCCGGGGGAACGTCGCCCGGGACCTCGCCGCTCTCAACAAGGTCGAGATGCTTCCCTGGGACGGATGGGGCGCGTTGGCCGTGGCCGGCGCGACGGAGAGCGATCCCGAGTATGTCGACGAGGTGGCCGCGCTCACGGTATCCGGTGACTTCTCGGCAATCTGGCATCGCTATGAGGCCGATGAAGCGCTGCGGGTCCCGAGTAAGGTCACGACCTTTTTGGCCGGCGGGCCCCAAGAGGTCAACGTCCCCGAGTTGGCCCCTCGACGTACCCCGAACAAGACTGATTCGAACTGAGGCCCACCCCGGATGGTGCCGGTTCCGGCGGCCGATGGCGTTTTCATCAATGCAGGATCGGGGGCCAGGGGACGCCCATGTTGTTGAGGGCCGACACGGTGCCCGAAGCCATGACCGCCTCGGCCAGGGGCCGCAGGAGGCCGATGAGCTCACCGGCGGCCTCGCTCCCGATGCCGGCGACCAGGGGTGCGGCCAGCCGGTTGGTGGTGTCCTCCAACTGGTCTCGGACGCCCTGCCCGGCGTCGGTTGCGGCACCGGAGGCGCCGATCCATCCCCTGGTCTGGAGAACCGTGACGGTGGCGGCCCATTCCTCCTCGGTCCATCCGCGATTGGCCCTGAGGGCGTCAGGATCCGAGCGTCCCGTCGCCGTCTGCAGCACGAGCGCCTCGCACGGAACGATGCCGGCCTCGACGAGGGCGGCGACATGTCCGTCGCCGCGGTGCTCGCGAATGGTGGTCAGAGACTGCCAGAGCGACACGTGAGCGGCTGAGGGTGGGGTCAGGGCGGCGTTGGCGGCGCCGAGCGGACGCCCGGCGTACTCACAATGGTCGATGGCCGCACGGGCCAGGTCCGCGGCACGACGGACGTCGCTCGAGTCGATGGCGTCGCCCAGCAGGCGCCGGAACGCTTCGTCGATGGCGTCGAGCCGGGCGTCGAGGAGCTGCTGGGGGCTGGCGAAGCCCCAGGCGTCCGGGAGGGCCCGGTGCACCATCCGGGGATGGAAGTTGTAGAACGTCGCGCCCACCACCGCCGGCCCGACAGCCCCGAGCGGGGCGGCACGACACCCGAAGTAGCTCATCCAGCCGCCCTTGAGGCCGAGTGCGTCCGTGCGGTACCGGGTTTCGGGTGCGAAGTAGGTGACGGCATGCACCGGCTCTCCGAACTGCCACACCAGTCGGGCCAGGGTCGATTCCGTCGTCATCGGACGACCCTGGTCACCATTCCGTCACCGACGCCGACGGCTTTCCCCATCACGAGGTTCCTCACAGCCCAACAGTCTGGCCTCGGCAGATGTGACCGGCAACGGCTGACTCAGCGTTCACCGGCCACGATTCGAGGAGTTCCTCCACGAGACGCATGTCGCCTGGCGAGGACAACTGGAGAACCACTCAGCGATGGCTACCCGGGTGACGTCGACGAAGACCGGAGGCTGAGCAACGCGGCGAGGGTTTCCTTGGTGTGGGCCATCCGCTCGGCGCCGACCATCGCCTCGAGTCGGGCATCGATCTGTTCGGCCGTCGCCAGGACAACGGCCGAGGCGGCCTTCCCTCGGTCGGTGAGAGCAACCAGTACTCGTCGTCGGTCATCGGGGTCGACCGACCGCTCCAGGTAGCTCCGGACGACCAGGGTGTCGACCAGTTGGCTGGCTGTTTGCTTGGACACGCCCAAGTCGGCAATGACGTCGCTGAGCGGGAGACCGCCCGGGGGAATGAGTCCGAGGACGTACCCGCCATTGGCGGGCATGTCGGTGAACCCTGCTTCGGCCAGCGCGTCGCGGATGAACAGGCCGTAGACACCGCGCCCGGGCCGGAGCAGCGTCGGGAGGATCACGTCACGAGCATTCTCGTGGTCCCTGTTCTGGTCCGTGGCCATGGTCTGACTTTATAGACAGAGTCTCGGACAGTCAAGAGTCAGGACTATCTCCAGAAATCCGGAGTCCCTGATCGCCTCCCCCGGAGGGTTGGGGTCGGTCGGGTGCGGCTGCAGGTTCGGCCCGCATCGGGTCACCAACCGCGCAAGTCCACCGGCCAGCTGTCCAGCACGTCTTCGCCGTCGATCACATGAAGGTGATCGTGGTACGCCACCGTCGGATCGACGTGCGCGGGGAGGACGTGGATTTTGTCGCCGACCCGCACCGGCCGCTCCGGCACGAAGGTCAGGTGCTCGTCGGAGCAGAACAGGACCTCGGCTCCGTCGATCGACGGATCTCCGTGGTCCATTCCCAACGCCTTCAGACCGCAGTCCGCCACCGCCCACTCCCGCGACACCGAAATCACGGTGGCCAGCACGGCGAGGGCCTGACCGAAGGGAAGCCCCAGTTTGCCGTAGGCGGTGTCCATCAGGGCGTACGAACCGGCTTGGATTTCGGTGGCCCAGCCATTGATGTCGTAGGTGCCTGTCCCGCCGGCGGAGATGATCTCGCCTCCTGTCTGTTGGTGGGCCACCATGAGCAGGCCCATCGACCCCTCCAGCATCTCCACGCGCCTTTGTCTCTTCTGCACGCCGACGATATGGCCTTCGTAGCCCATCACCCCACGGACCTCGAGGCCCCGGTGCCGGGCGCTGTCGGCAAGTCGTCCGGCGTCCTCCGGTGGACATCCGCAGCGGGGGAGGCCGACATTGACGTCGATCACTACCTCGGGCACCCCCGCCGAGGCCGCGGCATCGATGGTTTCTTCTGAGTCGACGGCAACGGTGACTCTCGCCCCGTCATCGACCAGTGCGCCCAGCCGCGAGGCGTCGACCACCTCGTTGGCCAGCAGCAGGTCCTGGTCGAGACCGGCCCGGGCCATGCCCTCCATCTCGCGGATGGTCGAGCAGGTGAACCCGGTGTGACCCAACTGGGCCTGGCGGATGGCCAGGGCGGTGCATTTGTGGGCCTTGACATGAGGACGGAGCCGAGGTCCGGGAAGGGCCTCGGACATGATGGTCAGGTTGGCCTCGAGCCGGTCATGGTGGACGACCAAGGCCGGCGTCGTCAGCTGCCCTGTCTTCACCAGGTCAGCGTACCGATCGGGGATCGGAGGCTCACCGGCCAGGGCAGGGCCGGGGCCGAAGGAGTACCGTCGGCCTCGATGGCCGTGCCGTGGACGGAGGATGCCTGCAGCCTGGTGGATGCGTATCGGGCCAAGGACCTCTCGCCGCTCGAAGCCCTGGACGTCTGCATCGACGCCATCGAGAGGTCGTCGCTCAACGCCTTCAGCCACATCGATTTCGAAAGGGCACGCGAAGCGGCCAAGGACGCGGACGTGGCGTTGCCGTTTGGCGGCGTGCCCTTCGGAGTCAAAGAGTTGGAACGGGTGCAGGGCTGGCCCTTCACCGACGCCTCCGTGATCTTCAAGGATCGGGTCTCCGACTACGACCACACGTCGGTGGCCCGCCTGCGCTCCAGCGGCGCGGTGCTGGTGGCCCAGACCACAGCGAGCGAGTTCGGAGGCTTGAATTGCACCTCCACCGCATTGCACGGCACGACCCGTAACCCCTGGAACCCGGCGAAGACGCCCGGCGGATCGTCGGGAGGCACGGCCGCCGCGGTGGCCGGCGGACTCCTTCCGATCGGCACCGGAAGTGACGGCGGCGGATCGATCCGCATCCCGGCCGGCTTCACCGGGCTCTTCGGCCTCAAGGCGACCTATGGCCGCATTCCCAAGGGTCCCTGGGCGGGATTGCAGCCGATGACAGCGGTCATCGGCTGTCTCACCCGGTCGGTGCGAGATACAGCCCGCTACTTCGATGCCTGTAGCGGATTCGACCAGCGCGATCCTCTGAGCCTGCCGGCGGTCGGGGGGTGGGAGGTCGGGCTGGGTACCCACGACCTGGCCGGCATGACCGTGGCGGTGGTGCCCCACCTCGGCATTGCCCGGGTCCGTGACGAGGTCGCCGATCAGGTGACGACGGCGGCGGAGACGCTGGCTGGGGCCGCAGGGCTGCGGGTGGTCAAGGCGGCCCCAGCCCTTCCTCCGTTGCGGGGCCAGTGGGCCATGGCTGGGCAGGTCGGACTGGTGGCCGATCTCGGGGACGCCTATCCCGATCGCATCGATGAGTTGTCGCCGGAGATGCGGGCCGGTCTCGAGGCGGCCATGCAGCGGTACACCTTGGAGAAGGCGGCCTCCATCGAGTCGTACCGTCGCCAGCTCAACGAGGCGATGGCGGACCTCTTCGACCAGGCCGACTTCGTCATGTGTTCGTCCAACCCCGACGTGGCCTTTGCCGCCGAAGGGCCCCCGCCATCGACCATCCCCGGGGCTGATCTCATTCACGAGATTGGATTCTCTCGGGCCATCATGAACAACGCCGCGCTCACCGCTCCTTCGAATCTCCACGGCAGCCCGGCCATGAGCATCCCGGCTGGTCTGGTCGACGGCCTTCCGGTCGGCCTGCAGGTCCTGACCGCTCATCACCGCGACCAGCTTCTGCTCGAGCTGGCTCTGGTCGCCGAGCGGGTACTGGCCTGGCCCAAGGTGGCGCCTGGTTCACCGCACTAGACGCCGCCGGTGACGAGGAATCAGCCGCCACCCGATCCACCGGGGGGATCCTGCGTCCCCCAAAACCACCGAACCGTCTCAGCTGACCAGCGGCGAGGTCAGCGCGGCTTCGCGCATCCACTCCTCGAACACCCGGCAGCGATCCCCACCAGCCCGACGGGCGGAGTACATGGCCATGTCCGCATTGATGAGGAGCTGTTCGGCCGCCAAACCAGGCTCGTGGAAGGCGATGCCCATGCTCGCCGTCAGGCAGGTCTCCTCGAAGAGTTGCGGATCCGGCCAACGCACGGCCACCAGGATCTGCTCGGAGACCTGGATGGTGCCCTCGACGCCCATCCCCTCCACCAGGACCCAAAACTCGTCTCCGGCGATCCGCGCCGTCACGCAGGCGTAATGCAAGCACCCCACCATCCGGCCGGCGGTGACTGTCCCGACCTCCTCGCGCATCTTCCACGCCTCGGCGGAGTCGGCCACCACGAAGGGGTCGATGGCCATGGCCAACAGTGCGAGATCGTCGCCCGCACCCTCATTGCGCGTGATGGCTCGGCGCAGAAGAGCGAAGAAGGCTGGTCGGTCGAGAAGCCGAGCGAGGTGATGTCGGGGGACCCCTTCACACTCGGGACTGGCAGAGACGGCGACGGCTTCAGTCACAGAGAGTTCATCGACGGACGGAAAGAGCAGCTTGAGCCGATTTCCCGTGTGGACACCCGGGAAGAGGGCGAACGCCGCCTGGCGGTACCCAGCGTTGACAGTCGGGTCCTTATGCTCGGGTCGTGTCACCCTCTGTCGACCCGTTCGACCAGGCCGTCGACGAGCTCTTGGACCGCGAGTTCGAGGAGTCGCCCCGGTGGGCCTCCGCCCTGGGCCGCGACGGTTTCGACGGCCGCCTCGACGACCTGTCGGCTGCGGGCTTTGATCGCCGTGAGAAAGGGGACGAGGCCTGGCTGCAGCGGTTCCGGAGCTTTGACGTCGGCGAGATCACACCCGATCAGGTCATCGACCGAGCCCTGGTCCTCGCTCAGCTCGAAGAGCGCCAAGCCCTGGCCGGATGGCAGGGATGGCGGCGGTCCCCGGAGGGGTACCTCGAGACCGGGATCACCGAGCTCTTCCTTCTGCACATGCGCTCCGAGGAGGAGCTGACCGACGGCGCCGTGGCCCGGCTCGAAGGGATCGGTGCGGTTCTCGACCAGGCCGAAGAGAACCTCGACCCGTCTCTGGCCAATCGCCTGATCATCGAGCGCTCCCTGGCCGCCTGCACCGTTGATATCGACTTCGCCGGCCAGGAGGTCGCGCTACTGGCCACCGATCCCGTCAATCAGGCTCGGCTCCGCGCCGCCGGCGAAGTGGGCGCTCGCGCCTACACGAAGTTCGCGGGATTCCTCAGCGAGCTGGCGCTCACCTGCACGGGCTCGTATGTCTTCGGCGAGGAGCGCTACAACCACGTCCTCCACAAGGGTGAGCTCATCGATATGGATGCCCGCGCCCTGCGGCAGATGGGATGGGACGAATATCACCGCATCGCCGACGAGCTGGCCAGAGTCACCTCGGACCTCACCGGGGGATCGGGCGATTGGGCGAGCACGGTCCGTCAGCTTCAACAGGAGCACGCATCGTCGATCGGCGCCATGCGGGACGACTACGCGGCCATGTGTCTCGAGGCTCGCCAGTTCATGTCCGATCAGGCCCTGGTCACCAATCCTCCTGACGAGAACTGCCATGTCGTCCCGGCTCCGCCCCCGGTGCGAGCGTCGCTGGCCGTGGCCTGCTACATCGCGCCGCCCATGTTCAATCCATCAAAGGACGGTTTCTTCTTCGTGCCCTATCCCGTGGATGCCGGCGATTCCGTCGAGGTCGCCGGTCTCCTCGAGAGCAATGCCCCGTATTCGGTGGCCACCACATCGGTCCATGAGGCGTACCCCGGACATCACTGGCACTTCATGACGATGAAGGAGGCTCGCAAGGTGCGACGGGTCTTCACCTCCACCTACTGCATCGAGGGTTGGGCTCTCTACGCGGAGGGGATGATGCGCGACGCCGCGTTCTTCACGCCCGAACAGGAGCTCGGCCAACTCGAAGCCCGCCTGTTCCGGGCGGCCCGAATCGTGGTCGACACGTCGCTCCACATGGGAGAGATGACGGTGGACGACGCCGTGGCCTTCATGCACGACAAGGTGCTGATGCCACTGCCGACAGCGCGGGCCGAGGTGGCCCGCTACTGCGCATGGCCGACTCAGGCATCGGCGTATCTGACCGGGGCCATGATCATCGAACGGGCCCGCGACGACTGGTTGGCCAACGGTGGGCTCCTCCGGGATTTCCACGATGCCCTGGGCCGTTCCGGAGCCATGCCCGTCCCGCTGGCCATCCGGGCCATCGGGCTCCCGTCGGTGCCCCCGGTGGACCGAGCGTTCTGAGGCGGCTGATGCGCTGGTCGTCCGTACCGAGGTGGCCAACCAGCACCCCACCGACCCGGTCGGCATCGGGGGTGCCAACCTCGGCACCTGGCGTCGAGCGCACCTGAGAGACCGAGCCGACCCGCCGGGTCCGGCTGGGAGGGGGGTCGGCCGGTTACTAGGGTCGCCACATCTATGGCGCCGCATCGACCGCCCCTCGGGGGCCCGGCCTCCAGTACGCGTGGTCGTGTCGCGGCCCTGGGGGCGGCGGCGCTGGCGGTGGCGCTTTCGAGTTGCTCGCTCTTCGCCAGCCCGTCTCCTCGCCTGGTTCCAGGCCCGTCGCTCGCTCCGCCCGGGGCGGTCGGCTACGTGGTGTGCCCCAACGCGGTGACCCCGGTGGAGTTGGCCACCCGGACGGCCGAGGCGGCGATTCCCCTCCCCATCGAGGGAACGCCGGTCCTCGGCGACTTCGCCATCACCACCTCGGCGGACGGCCGGTGGGCGTACGTGGTGACCAGCGACGGCGTCGCCCGCGGCCCCTCGGGCATCACCAGCGTCCCGCCCGCCACCACCGGCGCCAACCCCACGTCCTCGTCGACAACCTCACCGGCCACCTCGACGTCCGCCCCGACCCCGTCGGGCGCGGCCGTCCTTAATGTCGTCATACCGATCAACCTCGTCACCCAGCAGGCCGAAGCGCCGATCGAGATACCCGGGCAGGGTGGCACGCACGCCATCGTGGTCATGCCGGGCGGACGCACCATTCTGGCGGCCAGCGGGAGCACCATCGTCCCGGTCGATGCGGTCACCCACCAGGTCGGCCGTCCTCTCGATCTCGGCACCGGGCACACCATCTTCGGCATGGCCCTCGACCCGACGAGCACCTTGCTCTATGCGCTGGTGGCGGGGGGCGTGTTTCCGGTGAACACGGCCGACGCCACCGCCGGGACGGAGATCACCACCGGCCTCTCCGTCTCGTCGGTCTACTCACCGCACGGCATCGCCGTGACCGACGACGGGACCACCGTCTACGTCGTCGGACAGGGCGGCAGCGATTTCGGAGGACGGGTTCTCCCCATCGTGGCTTCCACCGGCGCCACTCTGCCCGCCACCGGATTCGACAGTTTCGGGATCGCCGACCCGGCGGCCGTCGCGGTCACGGCCGACGGATCGACCCTGCTGGTGGTCGACTCGGCCAACAACTGGGTGAACCCGATCTCGCGGGCCACCTTCTCCGATCCGTCTGCTCCCGTGCGACTCCCGCAGGCCCCCGGAGGAGAATCCTCGTCGGGCACCCAGCACCCGACCGACATCGTGCTCGGGCCGGGGAGCACCGGGGCCTTCGTGGTCGCCGGGTTCAACGACGTGATCCCCTATGCGCCGGTGGCCCAGACGTTCGGGCGGCCCATCCCGGTGTGCTCGGGTGCCTCCTCGATGGCCGTGGGCCCCGCACCCTGACCCCGGGCCTGGTCGATCCGCGGGCTCAACAACCGCGTTTGGGCTCGATGCCCGACGCCTGGAGTGCGGCGGCGGCATCCTTCGACCAGTAGGCGGCCGGCGCCTCTCCGGCCGCATGGAGGAGATCGTCGAGGGCCACCGGGACGCCGGCGATCAGGTTCCACAACCGGGGGATCGACTCCGGGCAGGCCAGGGTGCCCCAGTTGAGGACCCCCCTGTGGCTCATGACCGTGATATTGACACCCATCCCGTCGATCACCGGGCCGAGCGGGAATCCGGCGGTGAGCTCCGCTCCCCCCAGATAGAGCGGGAAATCGGGACCGGGCACGTTCGAGATGACCAGGTTGGCGATGGGGCGATGGCGGTCGGCCAGGCGCATCCCGGTGTACAGCCGGGCCGCACTGGTGAAGACGTTGGGTGTGCCGTACTCGGCCCAATTGGTCAGCATGTCGGCCCCGAGGGCGTTGTGCTCCTCCTTGGCCCCCTGGGTCCCCAGGTGGATGGCTTTGAGGCGATCGAGAGGATCGTGGAGTTGACAGGGCAGTTGCACGAACATCGACGACACCTGGTTCGACCCCTTCGGCGATCCGACATCGGAATCGGGTCGCACCGATACCGGGACCACCGCCACCAACGGCTTGTCGGGGAGTTCGTCGCCCTCCAACAGGAACGAGCGCAGAGCGCCGGTGCAGATGGCCAGGATCACGTCGTTCACGGTGGTGCCGGTCGCGTTCTTCAGTCTCTTGACGTCATCCAACCCGATGGCGGTGAAGGCCACGCTCCGCCGCCGGGTGATGGCGACGTTGAACGAGGTCCTGGGGGCGGTGAGGGGGAGAGCGGCCTTCCCCGCTGGGGTGCCCGAGGCCCCCGGATCCCCCGATGTCACCCGGTCTTGCCCGCCGAGCCGGATCCGACGCACGTTGAACACCCGGTAGCTGGTCCGGACGATCTCCTCGGCGATCTCGAAAGGCCGGAGGGCGCGGGCCACCGCGGCCTGGGTCATCAACTCCAGGCCCGAGGGGATGCGATCGTCCACCGGCGCGGGGGACGGCTCTGCCGACTCCGGTGAGGGATCGACGTCGAAGAGGATCGACAACAACGCCGCTCCCGACACGCCGTCCACGGTGGAGTGATGCATCTTGGCGACGATGCCGATGCGCTCGTCGGCGAGGCCCTCGACGATCCACATCTCCCACAGGGGTTTGCTGCGATCGAGCTGATGGCCGGCGATGTCACCGGCCAGATCAGCCAGCTCCCGCAATCCCCCGGGACTGGGAACCGCGGCACGCCGCACGTGGTAGTCGATGTCGAAGTCAGGATCGTCGACCCACACAGGATGACCGAGCCGGAAGGGCACCTCGACCAGGCGGCGTCGGAACACCGGCGCGCCCGGGATCCGGGTTGCGATCGAGTCCTTCATCCGCTCGAAGGAGTAACCCCCCGGCACGGTGGAGGGATCGAGCACCAGCGTCAAGGCCACGTGCATGTGCAGGCTCGGGGTCTCGAGGTACAAGAAGCTGGCGTCGAGCCCACTCAGTCGTTCCATGCCTTCCCTCCGTTAACCGCGCCGGCCGCCCTTGTGAGCCCAGGCCGACCGGCTTCACATCCTCAGCCAGACCGTGTTTGATGGTGGGGTGGCCTGGGTGTTTCTTGCTGTCAGCATTGCCTTCGCGATCCTCGTGGTCAACGCCCTCTTCCCCGTGAAGCGGGAACCCGTGACCGTGGCCAGCTTCGCTCTCGGGTGGATCCCCGGCGAGCTGCCCGTCCAGGTGGCGGTGGTCGAAATTGCCGGCGTGGTCCTCTTCGCTCTCAACGGCGCCCTCCGGACCTGGCCGGGATGGCTAGGCCTGGCCGTCGCCGTGGTGTCGGTCGCCGGTTTCCTCCGGCTGACCGCGCTGGCCGGTGGCGCCCGCGCCGTGGTCGACGCCGCCCTCGACGGCGCCGCCGGAGGAGCGGTGTCCGCCGACGTATTCGACCCGAACGCGGCCTGGAACCACTGGTGGCGGTTGGCCATCGCCGTGCCCTTGCGATGGTGGGGCATCAGGAGGGCCCGCAACATCGACTACTGGGGGGACGGGAACTACCGCCACAAGCTCGACATCCTCACTCGCCGCAACGTCCGGCCCGATGGGGCGCCGGTGCTCGTCTACATCCACGGGGGGGCGTGGGTGATCGGGGACAAACGCCAGCAGGGAATCCCCATGATGCACGAGCTGGTCCGGCGCGGCTGGGTGTGTGTCGCCATCAACTACCGGTTGAGCCCTCGGGCCACATGGCCGGCCCACATCGTCGACTGCAAGCGGGCCATCGGCTGGGTACGAGAGCACATCGCCGAGTACGGGGGTGACCCGGGGTTCATCGCCGTCTCCGGTGGGTCCGCCGGGGGCCACCTCTCGTCGCTGTTGGCGCTCACCCCCGACGACGCCACCTGGCAGCCCGGTTTCGAGGAGATGGACACGTCGGTCGACGCCTGCCTCCCCTTCTATGGGGTCTACGACATGACCGGCGACCCCACCCTGTCCGGGGCCTATGGACCCGGCCTGGTGGAGTTGCTCGAGCGGAGGGTGATGAAGACCTCGGTGAAAGACAATCCGGACCAGTTCGCGCAGGCGTCACCGGATCAACGGGTGACAGCCGGGGCGCCGCCCATGATGGTCTTCCACGGCGTCAACGACACCCTGGTGCCGGTGGCCGTGGCCAGGAACTTCGTGGAAAACCTGCGTCGGGTGTCCGCCGCTCCGGTGGCCTATGTCGAGCTGCCCGGCGCTCAACACGCCTTCGACGTCCTGGCCTCGGTTCGATGTCGGCACACCACCCTGGGGGCGGTCCGATTCCTGGAGGCCATGCGGGTGCGGGTCGCCGGCCGGCCGGCCGACTTGCCCGTCTCGGCGCCGAATCCTGGCTGAGACCGGGCCGAGGTGGCGGCCACCTGCGCTGCTAGACACCGAGGCGAGTTTCTGACGTAGAGTCACATATTCATATCGGCTGAGAACGGGCAGGTCGGCACCGTTGCCACAGCGACCGAGATCAAGGGGGAGCCTTGGGTTCTGCACCATGGAAGACGCGTATCGCCGCACTGGGGCTGGTCATGATTGTGTCGACGACCGCTGTCGCCTGCAGTTCAACCAACTCGTCGTCGACCACCACGACATCGACCGCCGGCAGCGGGTCGACCGGATCGTCTGCCGCCGGTCGCTCCATTCCCACCAGCGCCTTCAGCGACCACACCGGCATCAACGCCACCTCGGTGCGGGTCGGCAACGTCTCCACTCTGGCCTTCGGTGGCCTGTTCAAGGGGGCCCTCGTCGGCACCGAGGCCTACGCCGACTACATCAACTCCCAGGGCGGCATCAACGGGCGGAAGATCGCGATCGACAGCGCCGATGACGGGTACACCGGGACCGGCAACAGGCAGGCCACCCAGAACGCCGTCAACAGTGATTTCGCCTTGGTCGGCGGATTCTCCACCTTCGACAGCTTCGGCGGCCAGGTCCTGGCCCAGAACCCGGGCGTCCCCGATGTGACCGAGGTGCTGGATCCGGCGACCAACAAGCTCCCCAATGTCTACAGCGCCGTTCCCCTCGAGGGCGGGTGGCAGGAGGGACCGCTCCAATACTTCAAGAACGTGTTCGGAACTGCTGTCGTGCAGAAGGTGGGGACCCTGGTCGGCGACCTGCCGTCGCCCGAGGCCGACTGGGCCGGTGAGAAGTACGTGATGGAGAAGGTCGGCTACAAGATCGTGTACGACCCGACCTATCCGATAACCCAGACCGACTTCACCCAGAACGTGATCGCCATGAAGAACGCCGGGGTCAAGGTGCTCTTCATCGACCAGCTGGACGAGATCTACGCCTCGTCGCTTTTGAAGGATCTTGTGGAGCAGAACTTCCACCCGATCGTCGTGTTGGGCGCAGCCACCTACTCCAATTCGCTCATCGCCGCCGCCGGCGGCGCGGCTGCGGTCAACGGCTCCTACTTCGACCAGAACGCCTCCCTCTACCTCGGCGGCGACGCCTCGACCATTCCCGAGGTCTCCACCTTCCTCCACTGGGTGCAGGTGGCGTCACCGGGTTACGCCCCCGATCTGTTCACCCTCTACGCATGGAACTCGACCAGGCTGTTCTCCGAGGCGCTCAAGAACGCGGGCGCCGATCCGAGCCGAGGATCGCTCCTGCAGGCGCTGTCGAAGATCACCTCGTTCAACGGAGGCAACATCGTCACCACCAGCAATCCGCCGGCCCGGACGACGTCCAATTGCTATCTGGTCGGTCGTGTGCTCAACGGTCAGTGGACACGCCAGGACGATCCGCCGGTGAGCGGTCCGACCGCTGGTTATCGTTGCGACTACCAGTACGTGAAGCCTCCTAGCTCCTGAGCGGGCCGGGAGGGATCGGGAAGCGGCTGACGTGTTCGACCGGGGAACGGGAATGATGCGGTGAGCAACTTCCTCCAATACACGGTGTTCGGGATCATGTTCGGGGCGGGGTATGCCATCGCCGCCACCGGCCTGGTGGTCACCTACACCACCTCGGGCGTGTTCAACTTCGCCCAGGGTGCGGTCGGGATGATCGCCGCCTTCTGCTACTGGGATCTGGTCACCGCCCACCATGTGCCCATCCTGTTGGCCCTGGCCCTCATCGTGATCGTGGGGGCCGCCCTATCCGGGGCCCTGGTGGAGAGGGGGCTGATGCGGCGGCTCCACGGCGCCTCGGCCGAGCGCCCGGTCATGGTCACCCTCGGTCTGTTGGTCATCCTCACCGGATTCGCCACCATCGTCTGGAGCCCGAGCACCCAGCGGCTGGTGGGCAACATGGTCAACGGGCAGTTCCGGCTGGTCGGGATCAACATCCAGTACCAAGAGGTGCTGATCATCGGCGTGGCCGCGGTGGTGGCCGTCGGGCTCCGACTTCTTTTCTACTCAACCCGCACCGGCGTCGCCTTGCGGGCCGTGGTCGACGACCCCGAGCTGTTGGCCATGTCCGGGGTGTCCCCCAACCGGATGAGCCAGTACGGATGGGTCCTCGGCTTCATGATGGCCGCCCTGGCCGGCGTGCTCCTGGCCCCGACCCAGACCACCGGGCTGAGCATCGAAGCGATGACCCTGCTGGTGGTCAACGGGTACGCCGCCGCCATCGTCGGTCGGCTGAAGAGCATCCCCGTGACCTTTGCCGCCGCCATCGGGATCGGTCTGGCCGAAAACTACGTCCTCAACTATGTGCTGCCCCACCTCCCCCAGAGTCTGGTGCCCGACGTCACCCTGGCCCTCCCCATGGTGTTCTTGTTCATCGCCCTGGTCACCTTGCCATCGGTACGGCTCCGGGCGGTGGGGCGACTGAGCACAGTGCGCGCCCCGCGGGTCGCCGCCGGCAGGGAGTCACTCATCGCCGGGGTCGTCTTCTTCGCCGTGGCCATCGTGGTCGCCGTCGCCTTCGACAACACCAACTTCCAGGGCACCACCATCCTCGACCTGGGCGGGGTGGTGATGACCCTGGGTATCGTCGGTCTCTCCCTGGTCCTCCTGACCGGCTACTCGGGTCAGGTCTCGCTCTGCCAGTTCTCCTTCATGGGCATCGGTGCCTTCGTCATGGGCAAGATCGCCGGCGGCGGATCGGTCCTCGGGTTGTTGGCGGCCACGGTCATCTGTGCCGGAGTGGGCGCCCTCATCGCCCTTCCCACCATCCGCCTCCGTGACCTCTATCTGGCCCTGGCCACCTTCGCCTTCGCCGACGCCATGGCCCAGGGGGTGTTCACCGACACCCACATCTACGGGAGCGGTGGGGTCAGCATCGGTCGCATCGTCCTCCCCGGGGTCTCCTTCGGCAGCGACAGTGCCGAGTTCTTGTTGGTCACCGCCTTTTTCGTGCTGGCCGCCTGGATGGTGTTGGCCATCCGGCGCAGCCTGTTCGGCCGGCGTCTCCTCGCCCTCAACGATTCGCAGGCCGCGTATGCCACCGTCGGGCTCAACATCGGCTTCACCAAGGTTGCCGTGTTCGCTATCGCCGCCGCCATGGCCGGCCTGGCCGGCGCCCTGTACGGCACGGTGCAAGGGGCGGTGGGCACCTCGGACTTCGACATCTTCCCCGGCATCATCTTCGTTCTCTTCGTGACCGTGTGGAGCATCCGCACCGTGTCGGGCGCCTTCCTGGCCGCACTCACCTACGTGGTCCTGAGCCAGGTTTGGATGAACGGCCTGGGCATCTTCGCCGGGCTCGGGATCATCCTCATCGGCCGGGCCGCGGGCGGCATCCTGGGCATCGAAGCCCTCCACGTCAACCTTCCCTGGGTTCGACGGGCGGCTGGTGGCATCACCGACAGGCCGGATGCCGCGGTCAGACCCGCAGCGATCATCGGCGGCGGGACCCGTGCCGCCAGCTGAGGCGCCCTCGGGGGGTGCCGTCCTGACGGTGCGGGAGGTGGCCGTGCGATTCGGGGGCGTCTCGGCCCTCAGCGAGGTGAGCCTGTCGGTGCAGCCGGGGACGGTCACCGGGCTGATCGGACCCAACGGCGCCGGCAAGACCACGTTGTTCAACGTGATCAGCGGGTTGCAGACCCCGGGGCGGGGCTCGGTCCACCTGTTCGACATCGATGTCACCACCATGAAACCCCACCACCGGGCCCGGCTCGGGCTGGCCCGCACCTTCCAGCGACTGGAGCTGTTCGGTTCGCTCAGCGTCGGCGAGAACGTGCAGGTCGGGCTCGAGTCAAGGGTGAAGTGGTGGCAGTGGGGCCCCCTTCGACGGATCGCCCGACGGACCCCGCGCCAGGCGGCCTCGCGGCGCGGCAAGGCGCCGAGCGTGGACGACGGCACCATCGGGCCCGCCGAGTCGAGGGAGGCTGATGTTTGCGATCGGCTCCTCGACGGGGTCGGTCTCCAGGGATTCGCCGATCACTACGCGGCCTCCCTGCCGACCGGGTCGGCCCGCATGGTCGAGCTGGCCCGGGCCCTGGCCATCGGACCCAAGCTCCTCTTGCTCGACGAGCCCGGCTCCGGCCTG
This sequence comes from uncultured Acidimicrobiaceae bacterium, assembly GCA_963704615.1. Taxonomy (GTDB): domain Bacteria; phylum Actinomycetota; class Acidimicrobiia; order Acidimicrobiales; family RAAP-2; genus Bog-756. Next base: position 927,621 of record OY969923.1, read on the forward strand.
GACGAAGCCGAATCCGCGGCACTCGGACAGCTGCTGACCCGATTGGCCGCCGATGGCATGGCCGTGTTGTTGGTGGAGCACGACATGGAGCTGGTCATGCGGATCTGCGACCACATCTACGTCCTCGACTTCGGTGACATCATCGCCTCGGGGACACCCGAGGAGGTCAGGCGGGATCCGATGGTCCAGGCCGCCTACCTGGGCGAGGCGCCCCATGAGGAGGAAGCACCGCCGGTGCCGCCACCGCCCCGTCGTGAGGCCGAGACCGGGACCGGGCGATGACCGATCTGGCCGCAGCCGTCCCCGACGGCCGGCCGTCGGAACCGCGACGGCTCCCGCCCGGCATCGTGGTCGAGGACCTCCACGCCGCCTACGGACGGATCGAGGTCCTCCACGGCGTCGACCTGGTGGTGCCACCGGGGAGCGTGTTCGCCCTCCTCGGTCCCAACGGGGCGGGCAAGTCCACCCTGCTCAAGGTGATCAGCGGCCGTCTGCGCCCCACCTCCGGTCAGGTGCTCATCGGCGACCGGGCCGTGGGGAAGAGCCCGGCGGAGAAGCTGGCCCGGATCGGTGTCTGCGCCGTGCCCGAGGGGCGGGGGATATTTCCCAACCTGACCGTGCGCGAGAACCTCCGGATCTGGACCTACCGGGGTGGCATCACCGTCCGCGATGTCGAGGAGAAGACCTTTGCCACCTTCCCCCGGCTCAAGGAACGCCGCCGGCAGCTCGCCGGCACCCTCTCGGGGGGCGAGCAACAGATGTTGGCCATCTCGCGGGCCCTGGTCACCGACCCTGAGGTGCTCCTGTTGGACGAGCTGTCCATGGGTTTGGCCCCCCTGGTGGTGACCGAGCTCTACGAGCTGGTGGGCCAGCTCGGACGCCAGGGCATGACCATCCTGCTGGTCGAGCAGTTCGTGGCCACCGCCCTGTCCGTGGCCACCCGGGCGGCCATCATGGTCCACGGTGGCATCACTCAGGAGGGCACGCCCAAAGAGATGGGCGAGGCCGCCCTCGGCGTCTATCTGTCCTGATCCGTCCTGGACCCGCCCCCGGGGCCGCCGACGGGTGCGCCGATCAGTCCTCGGGCCCCAGCTCCACGTCGACTCCTGGATCGTCGGACTCGGTGGTGACCAGGTTGATCACCCCGCCCGCGTCACGCAGGTCGTCCTCGGCCGACAAGAGAGCGGCGATCCGCTCCGGGGAGTCGGCCACGGTGAGCGTGGCCACCGGGGCGCGCATCGATCGCTTCTCGGTGGTCTTGGCCCGGCGGACCTGGCCGAGGACGTCGGCGACGACGTCGAGCACCGGATCGGCCGGGGCGGATCGGTCGGGAAGGACGGTGTCAAACTCGGAGGCAACCGGCCACCGCGCCGTGTGGATCGATCCCTGTTGCCACCATGACCACACCTCCTCGGTGACGAAGGGCAGGAACGGGGCCAACAGCCGGAGCTGGACAGAGAGGGCCAGAGCGAGGGCGGCCTGGGCCGACGCCGGGCCGGGCTGATCGGCGTCACCGTAGGCGCGGGTCTTGACCAGTTCGAGGTAGTCGTCGCAGAACGACCAGAAGAACGTCTCGGTGCGCTCGAGGGCCCGGGCGTAGTCGTATCCCTCGAAGGCGGCGGTGGCTTCATCGACCACCTCGGCCAGGCCGGCCAGCATGGCCCGATCGAGGGGCGCCGTGACCGCCGCCGGTCCGGGGGCGACGACCGTCCCGTTCTCCTCGGCGATCCGCCCGAGAGCGAAGCGCGAAGCGTTGAGCACCTTGATGGCCAGCCGACGCCCCACCTTCATCTGTCCCTCGTCGACGGCTGTGTCGGTCCCGGGCCTCCCGCTGGCCGCCCAGTAGCGGAGGGCATCAGACCCGTACTTCTCCAACAGGGGGAGGGGGGTGACGACGTTCCCCTTCGACTTGGAGATCTTCTTGTGGTCGGGATCGAGCACCCAGCCGGAGATGGCGGCGTCGGACCACGGCAGCGAACCGTGCTCGAGCTGGGAGCGGACGATGGTGGCGAACAGCCAGGTGCGGATGATCTCTTGACCCTGGGGGCGCAGGTCCATGGGGAAGACCCGGCCGAACAGGTCGGGATCGTCCTCCCACCCCCCGGCGATCTGAGGGGTCAGCGACGACGTGGCCCAGGTGTCCATCACGTCCGGGTCACCGGCGAACCCACCCGGTGCCCCCCGCTGCTCGTCGGTGTATCCCGGGGGCACGTCGGTGGAGGGGTCGACCGGAAGCCGGTCCTCGTCGGCCAACAGCGGCGAGTCGAAGAGGACCTCGCCGGCTTCGTCGATCGGGTACCACACCGGGAAGGGGACACCGAAGAACCGTTGCCGGCTGATGTTCCAGTCACCGTTGAGACCCTCGACCCAGGCCCGGTAGCGGTGGGCCATGTAGGGCGGGTGCCAGTGCAGCTCGTCGCCGCGGGTCAGCAGACGATCGCGCAGGGGGAGTGTCTCGACGAACCACTGGCGGGAGGAGACGATCTCGAGCGGCCGCTCTCCTTTCTCGTAGAACTTGACCGGGTGGGTGATCGGAGTCGGTCGGCCATCCAGATCTCCCGACTCGGCCAACAGCTCGACGATGCGGGTCTGGGCCTGCTTCACCGTGCGGCCCACCAGCTCGTCATAGGCGGCGGTCGCCGCCGCCGGATCTCCCGACTCCCACCCGTCCGCGCCCCACTCGACGGGAAGGAGCCGACCGTCACGCCCCACGATGGTCCGGGTGGGCAGCGCCAGTTCCCGCCACCACACGATGTCGGTGGTGTCGCCGAAGGTGCAAACCATGGCGATGCCGGTTCCCTTCTCCGGATCGGCGAGCTCGTGGGCCAGCACCGGAACCCGCACGCCGAACAGGGGAGTGGACACCTCGGTGCCGAACAGTGGCCGGTAACGCTCGTCGTCGGGGTGGGCCACCAGGGCCACGCAGGCGGCCAGCAACTCGGGCCGGGTGGTCTCGATGTCGACGGCGTCGTCGCTCTCGGCCCGGGCGAAGCTCAGCCGGTGATAGGCGGCGGGGAGCTCCCGATCCTCCATCTCGGCCTGGGACACCGCGGTGCGGAAGTCGACGTCCCACAGGGTGGGTGCGGTCCGCTGGACCACCTGGCCGCGCCGGGCCAGATGGAGGAACCCACGTTGGGAAACCCGTTGGGCCCGGTCGGAGATGGTGGCGTAGGTGTGCGACCAATCCACCGACAAGCCCAGTGTGCGCCACAGGTGCTCGAAGACCTTCTCGTCCTCGGCGGTCAGCTGGTGACAAAGAGCGATGAAGTTGGGCCGCGAGATGGAGATCGGATGTTTTCCCGGGCTGTCCGGAGGTTCGAAGTCGGGGTCGAAGGGCAGGCTGGGATCGCAGCGCACACCGAAGTAGTTCTGGACCCTGCGCTCGGTCGGGAGGCCGTTGTCGTCCCACCCCATGGGGTAGAAGACGACGCGTCCCCGCATCCGACGGAACCGGGCCACCGTGTCGGTGTGGGTATAGGAGAAGATGTGGCCGATGTGTAGCGAACCGGACACGGTGGGTGGAGGTGTGTCGATGGAGTACACCTGCTCCCGGGTGGCCGACCGGTCGAAGGCGTAGGTACCGGCCTCCTCCCAGCGGGAGGACCAGATCGCTTCGAGACCTTCGAGGCCCGGTTTGTCGGGGATACCCGAGGGACCGGCCGCTCCGGAAGCGGATCCTTTCGCGTCGTTCTCCATGATCGGGTTACCGTACCCTGCGTGCTCCAGCTCCACGACACTGCCTCGGGCGAGGTGCGCCCCTTCACTCTGCGGGACCCGGGGAAGGTGTCGGTGTACGTCTGCGGCCTGACCGTGGACGGGGACGCCCACCTCGGACACGGTCGCATGGCCCTGGTGTTCGATGTGCTCCGTCGGTACCTGCTGTTCACCGGGTTGGAGGTGAACTACGTGTCCAACATCACCGATATCGACGACAAGATCATCGAACGGGCCGCGGCGAAGGGCGTGGACATCGAGGAGTTCGCTGAATCCAATGAGGCGCGGTGGTGGAAGAACGTCGACGCCCTCGGCGTGATGCGGCCGGACGAGACCCCTCACGCCACCGCCTACGTGGACCGGATGATCGAGCTGGTGGCCGACCTGATCGACCGCGACGCGGCCTACGAGACGAGCACGGGCGTCTATCTGTCGGTGCGGGACATACCGGGGTACGGGATGCTGGCTCGCCAACCGCTCGATTCGCTGCGGTCCGGTGCCCGAGTCGAAGCCGACGAGGAGAAGCACTCGCCGCTCGACTTCGTCCTCTGGAAAAAGGCCAAACCGGGCGAGCCGACCTGGGACTCGCCCTGGGGGCCCGGGCGTCCGGGATGGCACACCGAGTGCGTGGTGATGTCGCTCGACCTGCTCGGCGACGGGTTCGACCTCCACGGCGGGGGCATCGACCTGATCTTTCCCCACCACGAGAACGAGAGGGCCCAGGCCGTGGCCGAGGGCAGGGAATTCGCCCGGCAGTGGATGCACAACGGCTGGGTCACCACCGAGGGGGAGAAGATGTCCAAGTCCCTGGGCAACTTCACCACCCTCGCCGACCTGCTCGAGCGCAGTGACGCCCGGGCCTACCGCTTGCTGGTGCTCCGGTCCCACTACCGGTCACCCATCGAGGTCTCGCCCGAAACGATCCGCGACGCCGAGTCGGGACTGGCCCGGCTGGACGAGCTGGCCCGCCGGTTCGATCTCCCCGACCTTCTGGCCTCCGGTCCGGTGATCGACCCTGCCTCCGGTGGCGCCGGCGGGTCGGGGCCCGGGGGGATTGACGCTGATGTGGATCCCGACGCCACGGCCAGGTTCCGCGCCTCCATGGACGCCGACCTCGACACCCCCGGCGCGTTGGCCGGTGTGTTCGAGCTGGTGCGGCAGGCCAACGCCGCCGCCGATGCCGGCGACACCGACGGGGCCACCCGGGCCGCGTCCACCGCGGCGCTCCTGTGCGCGGCGCTCGGGCTCCCTCTGTCGGCCGGGGACGCCGTGGAGATCGACCCGATCAGCGCTGACCTGGTGACCCGGAGGGACCAGGCCCGGGCGGCGCGCGACTGGGCGCAGGCCGACACCCTGCGCACCGAGTTGGAAGCCGGCGGATGGTTGGTCGAGGACGGCCCCGACGGGACCCGAATTCGCCGCCTCTGACCTCGGATGAAATGTGTGTGAAAAGGGGCGCTTCCCCGGCATTCTCCCCGTCGATTCCGGGTAGAGGACTGCTAGCGTTTGGGGGGCAGGGAGTCACCACGGTTGGTAGTCGTAGGCCCGCTCGCTCCGGGAGGGCCGGCGGATGACCGCCCGGCGGAGACGGCCTGATCACTACACGTGTGGAGGAAAGGGGAATGCCACCGTGGCTTCCGGAACAGTCAAGTGGTTCAACGCCGAAAAAGGCTTCGGCTTCATTTCACAACCGGATGGAGGGGCCGATGTTTTCGTGCATCACACCGCCATCCAGATGAACGGATTCCGCTCACTCGAAGAGGGGCAAGCGGTCGAGTTCGAGCTTCAGGAAGGTCCCAAGGGTCTCCAGGCCGTCGACGTGCGCCTGGCCCAGCCCGCTTAGTCACAACCTTCCCATCCCCGGGGCCGCCGGCCCGCACTCCCCAATCCGACGCTGGCGCGGCGCGCCCGCTCTCGCCCCCTCCTGGTCTCCGTACCGCCCACCGAGGGCGACGGCCCACGTCGCCGGGTCGGGTGTCCCGTCACCGGTCGATCTTTGTTACTATGGAGTAACTAAGGAGTCCGCAACCTCCGGCAGGCAGTCGGACCTGCCTCGTGGCGGACACTGGCCGAAGGCCCAGAACAGGGCCGGAACGGAGCAGGGCACCATGGCCGACTTCTCCCTGGACCTCAATGAGGACCAGCTGCAGATCCAGAAATGGGTCCACGACTTCGCCGAGAACATCATCCGCCCGGCCGGGCACGAGTGGGACGAGCGTGAAGAGACCCCCTGGCCGATCATCGAGGAGGCCGCCCGGATCGGGCTGTACTCCTTCGACTTCATCATCCAGTGCTTCTCCGATCCGACCGGGCTTCTCCTTCCCATTGCCAACGAGGAGATGTCCTGGGGCGACGCCGGCATCGCCCTGGCCATCTTCGGGAGCACCTTGGGCCTGGCCGGCATCGCCAGCAACGGCACCCCGGACCAGCTCATGGAGTGGGGTCCCCAGTGCTTCGGCACCCCGGACAAGCTCCAGACGGCGGCCTTCGCCGTCTCCGAGGCGGACGCCGGTTCCGACGTGTCGTCGTTGCGGACCCGGGCAGAGTATGACGAGGCCAAGGACGAGTGGGTCATCAACGGCACCAAGACGTGGATCACCAACGGCGGGATGGCCGACATCCATGTGGTGGTGGCCTCGGTCGTTCCCGAGCTCGGCTCGCGGGGTCAGGCCAGCTTCATCGTGCCGCCCCACACCCCGGGCCTCAGCCAGGGTCAGAAGTTCTCCAAGATGGGGATCCGGGCCTCGCACACCGCCGAGGTGATCCTCGACGACGTCCGGGTGCCGGGGCACTGCCTGCTGGGCGGCAAGGACAAGCTGGACGAGAAGCTGGCCCGAGCCCGCGAGGGGGGTCGTTCCACCAGCCAGGCCGCGATGAAGACCTTCGAGGCGTCCCGACCGACCGTCGGGGCCCAGGCTCTCGGGATCGCCCGTGCCGCCTACGAGTACTCGCTCGACTACGCCAAGGAGCGCAAGGCCTTCGGGCGGCTCATCATCGAGAACCAGGCCATCGCCTTCAAGCTGGCCGACATGAAGACCCGGATCGACGTGTCGCGCCTCCTCATCTGGCGGGCCTCGTGGATGGGGCGCAACGGCAAGGAATTCACCGCCGGCGAAGGGTCGATGTCCAAGCTGTACGCCGGTGAGACCGCGGTGAACGTGACCGAGGAAGCCATCCAGATCATGGGTGGCGCCGGCTACATCAAGGATCATCCCGTCGAGCGGTGGCACCGCGACTCGAAGATCTACACCATCTTCGAGGGCACCTCGGAGATCCAGAGGTTGATCATCGCCCGGGCCATCTCCGGCATCCACATCAACTAGTCAACGGCGAACGATGGCGCAATCGGTGGCACCCATCACCTCCGCCGAGGAGCGGACCGGGCTCGCCCGCGGCAACCCGCAGGAGTTCCGGTTGCTGGCGCTGTGCACCGGCAACGCGGCACGGTCGGTCATGGTCGGGGCCATGCTGGCGTCGGGGCCGGTCACCATCCTGACCGCCGGCACCCACGTGGTCGAGGGCCAGCCCATGAGCCGCCGGACCCGCGACGCCCTGGCCTCCGTCGGCTTGCGCGCCGATGGCCACCGCAGCCATCAGCTCACCGACCGTGACGTCGAGGACGCCCACCTGATCCTGGCCATGGCCGGTGAGCACGTGGCCTTCATCCGGCGCCGCCACCCCGAAGCGGCGTCGAAGACGGTGTCGATCAAGAGGCTGTGTCGTGACCTGCCGGCCGGGCCCGCCCCCCTGGCCGAGCGGATCAGCTCCCTCGGTCTGGCCGATTTCCCCATCGAGGAGTGGGAGGACGTCGACGACCCGGCCGGGGGCGACGACGACGCATACGTGGCCTGCGCCGACGAGCTCGCCGCGCTGGCGGCCGAGTTGCTGCCGCGCCTGTCCTGACCGATTCGTCGCCTCGCCGGTCACCGCGCTGTCGAACCAGGCGATCGGTCGAGTTGGGCGATCGGCGTCGGGGGCCGGGATCAGGCCGGGCGCGGTGAGGACAGCTCCGGATGGCCCAGGGAGATGTCAGCGCAAGACGCGCACACCTTCTCGGGGATCACGCCCATCTTCATGAGCCCGCCGAAGGCGATGCAGCCCAGACAGATCGCCAATGCCGATTCGAGAAAGGCCGCGGTCACCAACAGACCCACCGCCACCCCGGCGGCGGCGGCCCAGCCGAACCCGTACCAGAGAACCAGGGCGGCGGAGGAGAACACCACCCCCATGGCCTGAGCGAACCGTTTGGGCGGCCCGGCCACCAGGCGGGGCGGACCGAGGCGGGGCGCCACCACTCGGGTCGCCAGCTGGCCGAGCGGGCTGAAACGGGGACCGGCCGCCACCCGGGCCCAGAACCCGTAGGCCAGGGGGATCAGGATCCAGTTCTGCCGAAAGACGAGGGCGGCCAACCCCATGACCACCACGCCGGCGGCCACGCACCGGGCCGCCACCTCATTGACCGGGTTCGGGAAACTGAACACCTACAGAGTTTACCGGCTCACTCGGGTTTTCCCGCCGTCGATCCGGGACCGGTGGGCCGGTGCGGCCGGTGGGCCAGACTCCGCCTCCGGTCGGGGTCAGGCCGCCGCGGAGACGGCGCCCCGCAACAGGTTGAGGCCGTCCAGCCCGGGGAGCCGGTCGACCCGGCGGTCGATCCTGTCGGCCACCGCCCGTCCGTCCTCGTCGCCGAACAGATAGGAACTGAGGAAGTTGACCTCCCGTTCGGCGACCACCCCGCTCCCCACCGGTGCCCAAAAGTGGCGCAAGGCCCACCGGGTGAGGCGCTGAGCCGCTCGACTGTCGGCCAGACGGGACCTTGCCTGGGTGGCGTAGAAGTCGATGTGGCGGCCCTCCTGTTTCATGATGCGGCGGAGCACCTCGGTCAGGATGGGGTGGTCGGCCAGCTTGGCCAGGCGGGCGTAGGCGGCCTGGGTCGTCCACTCGTTGACCGCGCCCCACGTCATGTGGACGGCAGTCAGATGCGGAGTCATGGCCGACGCCAGTTGAAAGCTGAGCGGCCTCCATGCGTCGCGCTTGGGCAGTCGTTGGCGGAGTGCCGCCACCCGTCCGGTCCCCGCCGGCTCGTCGTGGGCGTCGAGGATCCCGCCGATGGCTTCACCGTGCCAGAACTCCTCGTAGTTCCACAGAGTGAGGAACGACGTCACCTCCGGATCGCGATGCGCCCGGGTCACCAGTACGTCGCGTAGGTAGCACACCGTGTGGTTCTCGACATCGTGCATGTAGCGCAAGCACCGGAGTGGTTCACGACCGAGCGGCCGATCGCGGAACGCCCCGAAGTCGATGTCGTCGATCTCGAGCTTCTGGGAGTGACGTTGGTAGGTGTCGATGTCGAAACTCATGATGTCTGTTCGTTGCCGCCCAGCTCCGAGATGAGCGCGTCCGTCGGCTGCAGCCACGGGATGAGGCCCACGTCGAAGGAGTGGGACTCATCCCGAACCGGCCCTGCTTCCGAATACAGGTGCCCACGTCGAAGGAGTGGGACTCATCCCGAACCGGCACTGCTTCCGAATACAGTGCTGTGGTGGCCGACGTCTCCCAGGCTAGCGACGCCAATCTGGTCGTCGCCGTCGGTCGTTGGCATCAACACGCCCTGGCCGAGATCTATCGGCGACACGGTGGGGCTGTCCACTCCTTGGCCCGGCGGATCCTGCGTAGCGACCCCCCGGCCGAGGAGATCACCCAGGAGGTCTTCTTGGACCTGTGGAACAACCCGGAGAAGTTCGACCCCCAGCGGGGGACCCTGCGGTCGTTCCTCTTGGCCCGCACCCACGGGAAGTCGGTCGACTTCGTCCGTTCCGAGACCTCCCGGCGCAGACGGGAGGAACGGACCTCCCGCGAAACCGCCACCGCCGGCTACGACATCGACCACGAGGTGTGGGACATGGCCGTGGCCGAGCAGGTTCAGGCGGCCCTCGTCGACTTGCCCGACGATCTGCGTCAGCCGATCGAGCTTGCCTACTTCGGCGGTCACACCTACCGCGAGGTGGCGGAGATGCTCGAGCAACCCGAGGGCACGGTGAAGAGCCGGATCAGGTCCGGTCTGGTCAAGCTGCGCGCCAATCTGGCCGAGCGCGGCGTCGAGCCGGCAGGAGCAGATCAGTGAGCACGCCGACGCCCGACCCGCGACATGCGGAGATCCAGGAGCTCCTCGGCGCCTACGCGCTCGACGCGGTGGACCCCGAAACCGCCGCCCTCGTCGAGCGCCACCTCGATCACTGCGTCCGCTGCTCCATCGAGGTGGCTCAGCACCACGAGGTGGCCGGGCTGTTGGCCAACTCCGGGGGGACCTCACCCGCCGACCTGTGGGACGGCATCGCCAGCCGGTTGGACAGCTCCACCCCTCCGGCATGGGAAGGTCTGGCCGGGCGCCTCGAGACGGGCGACCACCGCGCCGACCGGGTGCTCGGAGGGTTGGCCGACTCCTCGCTCGGCGAGCCTTCGCCGGTTGTGTCGATGAGCTCGCGGTCGCCACGTCGGCGATGGGCGGTGGGGGCCGGCGCGGTGGTGGCCACCGCGGCCGCCGCCGTGGCCATCGTGCTCGGCGTGCAGGTGCACCACCTCAACAATCAGGTGTCGGCTCTTCAGGCCCGCTCGTCGCTCACCGCCGTCGAGCAGGCTGCCCTCGAAGCCCCGTCGACCAAAAGAGTGCTCCTGAGCGCGAGCGCCGGCTCGGGAGGGCCCGCGGCGACGGGCCCGGTCACCGTGGTGCTCACGTCGTCGGGCACCGGGTTCGTCGAGGCCGGGCGGCTGTCCGCGCTCCCCGCCCACCAGACCTACCAGCTGTGGGGGGTGATCGGCGCACGGGAGATCTCCCTTGGTCTGCTGGGATCGAAACCGGGGGTGGTCCCCTTCAGCGTGGCCGGAAGTGGTGGTGTCGGCGCCTTCGCCATCACCGCCGAGCACGCCGGGGGCGTGGTCCACAGCGCCAACCGGCCGGTCGTGGTCGGTGCGGTGAACGCCTGAGAGCTCGGCGGCCCGGCCCCGCGCCGACCCCGGTGTCGGTGGACGGGCCCCGGCTCAGACCCGGTGGACCTGGCGGAGGCCGGCCCAGGCGAAGTCGGCTAGCCGGATGGCCAACCGGGCGGCCTCGTCCTCCAGGCTCATGGTCCCGCTGTCGCCTCCCTCGGTCGCGGCCACCGGCTCCCTCCTGGCATCCAGCCAGTGGCGGCTGGCGCCCTCGGCCATCCCCACCACCGCGTGGGCCAGCAGCAATCGGTGCTCGGGGTCGAGCCCGGCGTCGATGAGCGGATCGATGGCCTGGGCGATGGTCTCCTCCACCAGGCGCAGGGCTGCGCCGAGCTCGGCGTCGTCCGGTGCGTCGCGCCCGTAGAGCAGGCGGAAGGCCCGATCGTTTTCGACCATGAGCTGGAAGTAGGCGGCGAAACCCAGTTCGACCTGCTGGCGGGGCCCAACGGCGGTGGCGGTCGCCTTCACGATCTGGTCCACCAACTCCCGCGAGAACACGTCCATGAGCTCGAGGTAGAGAGCACGCTTCGATTCGAAGTGCTGATACACCAGGGGTTTGGTCACCCCGGCCGCCTCGGCGATGTCGTCCATGGTGGTCGCCGCATAGCCGTGCTCGGCGAACAGGGACAGGGCCACCTCGAACAGTTGCCGGCGGCGCGCGTCGGCCCGGAGGCGGCGCCCGCCCGATGCCTCCGCCGGTGGGTCGGGCTCGGCGGACGTCGTGGAACCCGGGCTGAAACCGCCGCTCATGGCGGTCATGGTAGCCGGGGGTGGGAACAGGGCATCGGAGCAGCCGGGGGACCGGCGTCGGCCCGGCTCAGAGGTCGGGGAGGACGGCGGCGACCTTGTCGGGCAGGTGACAGAGCGAGAAGTGCGCCCGGGCCACGGCCAGGTTGGACTCCACGAGGTCCGGGTCCGGTGCCCGGAGCCAGGCCCTGAGCCGGCCGGTGTCGGCCAGGGCGAACCAGTCGAAGCCGAAAGAGGCGAGCTCGTCGGCCACCGGATAGGAACCGATGGCCAGGGGGCGGCGATGGATGACCGACTCGAGGGTGGGGTTGCCGAAGCCCTCCCAGGTGGACGGCAGAGCCACCACGTCGCAGGCGCGGTAGGCGTCGTCGATACCGAATCCGGGAACGTCTGGTGGTGGGCCGAGGAGGACCGGGCACCGGGCCGCGGCCACCAGGGTGTCGAGCTCGGGGCCGTACCCGTCCTCGGCCGGGCCGAGCAGCCAGTAGGTCGCGTCCAGCTCGGCGGCCACCCGGAGGCCGCCGGCGACGTTCTTGCGGGGGATGGCCCGGGTCGGTTGGAGAACCAGCAGACGGTCATCGTCGATCCCGAGGGACCGGCGCACCTGTTGCCGTCGGTCGTCGGCGGCCTGTGCGGCCGAGTCGTGACGTCCGACCGGCCCGCCGGCCGAGTCGAGGGCGAAGGCGTTGTAGACGGTGGGGGCGGCGATTCCCCGCTCGGCCAGTTCGACTCGGCTCAGCTGGTTGATGGTGACCTGGCTCCACCGTCGATCGACCGGGGGAGCCGGGTGGTCGACGAACTGGGGTCGCTGCCAGGGGAGGTCATGGTGGCGGAGGATCGCCGGTCGGCCGGCGAGGACCTCGGCCACCGCGGCGGCGGCACCGGGATTGAGCGGGAGGGAGCAGAGGTTCTCGACCACCACCAGGTCGGCATCACCGAGGGCCGAAGCGAGCTCGGCTCGGCCCGGCGGCTCGGCCGCCCCGATCTCGAGCCCGGGAACCAATCGGTCCACGGGACCGTCGCCGGCCACGGTGAACGAGGTGAAGCCGAGGGTGTCCAGCGCCCACCGCCACTTGGCTGCTTCCACGGCGACACCGTCGGTGCCCCCGAGGCGGAAGGAGAGGAAGGCGGCGGTCGGAATGGCGTCACCGTAGTGGGAGCCGATCGAAGCCCAGGCCGCGGCGAACGGCGTCGTGGTCGGGATAGCGTCGTCCGGTGCCCGCAGACCCCTCACCCGACTCGTCGTCCGCGACCGGAGCCGGGCTGGGCCCGGACCTCCTGGCCGAGAGCAACGGACCGGTGCTCACCTTGACCATCAACCGGCCCGAGCGTCGCAACGCCATGACCTGGGAGGTCATCTCCGGTCTGCGGGAGCGCCTGGCCCAGGCCAAGGCCGATCCCGCCGTCCGGGTGGTGGTGCTGACCGGTCAGGGCGACCAGGCCTTCTGCGCCGGCGCCGACCTGTCGGGCATGGTTCCCGGTGGCGCCGCCGACGTGGCCGACGAGTACGCCGACCACCACCAGGCCCGGGGTTGGCTCGCCGCCCTGTTCGAAGAGATGTGGCACCTGGGCAAGCCCACCGTCGCTCGCGTGCAGGGGTGGGCCATGGCCGGAGGATTCGGGCTGGCCCTGGCCTGCGACATTCTCATCGCCTCTGATCGCGCCCGTTTCGGCGCCCCCGAGCTCAACGTCGGGCTGTGGCCCTACATGGTGACCGTCCCCATGCTGCGGTCGATGCCCCCGAAAAAGGCTCTCGAGCTCATGCTGACCAGCCGGGTGGTCGGGGCCGAGGAGGCCGGCCGCATCGGTTTCGTCACCCAGGTGGTGCCCCATGACCAGCTCGACACCGAGGTGGCCCAGATGACCGCGGTACTGGCCTCGAAACCGCCGGGTGTCATGAGTATGGGCCGCGAATCGTTCTACGCTGTGCTGGACTCGGCGGCCACCGAGGCACTGCCCTACCTTCACGCCATGCTCACGGTCACCAGCCAGACGGCCGAAGCGGCAGAGGGGATCGCCGCCTTCAACGAGAAACGGGCGCCGGCCTGGCAGACGGCCACCGACGACACCGACACCCACTGAACCGAGGAGCCCATGGCGAAGCGAGCACTGATCACCGGCATCACCGGACAGGACGGTTCGTACCTGGCCGAGTTCCTGCTCAGCCACGATTACGAGGTCTGTGGCATGGTCCGCCGGTCGAGCACCCTCAACTTCGAGCGGATCGCCCACATCCAGGATCGCATCACCCTGGTGGCCGGCGATCTCCTCGACGAGGTGTCGATGATCAACGTCTTGCGCGACAACCATCCCACCGAGGTGTACAACCTGGCCGCCCAGTCTTTCGTCCAGACCTCGTGGAGCCAGCCGGTGCTGACCGGTGAGACCACCGCCCTCGGCGTGACCCGGGTGCTCGACGCCATCCGGATCGTCGACCCCGAGATCCGCTTCTACCAGGCCAGTTCGTCGGAGATGTTCGGGAAGGTCCTCGAGGTCCCCCAGCGGGAGTCCACGCCTTTCTATCCGCGGAGCCCCTATGGGGTGGCCAAGGTCTACGGCCACTGGATCACCGTCAACTACCGCGAGAGCTACGGCCTGCACGCCTCCTCGGGCATCCTCTTCAATCACGAGTCACCGCGCCGCGGCCTCGAGTTCGTGACCCGCAAGGTGACCCACGGGGTGGCCCGGATCAAGGCGGGCATCGACGAGAAGTTGGCCCTCGGCAACCTCGACGCCCAGCGAGATTGGGGATTCGCGGCCGACTACGTCCGGGCCATGTGGATGATGCTCCAACAGGACCAGCCCGACGACTACGTGGTGGCCACCGGCAGGACCCACTCGGTCAAGGAACTGGTGGAGCTGGCTTTTGCTGCCGTGGACCTCGACTGGGAGGAGCACGTGGTCATCGACGAACGCTTCCTCCGTCCGGCGGAGGTGGACCTCCTGGTCGGTGATCCGACCAAGGCGGAGGAGACCCTCAAGTGGCGCCGGGACGTCGACTTCGCCGCCCTGGTCCAGATGATGGTGGAGGCCGACATGGCGCTGGTGAAGAGCCAGCTGGTCTAGCCAGCGCGGATGGACGGACTGGCGGCGATCCACGCCGATCCCCTCGGTCTGCTGGTGGCCTTCGGCGCTGGGATGCTCTCTTTCCTTTCGCCCTGCGTCCTCCCCCTGGTCCCCGCCTACCTGTCGATGGTGTCCGGCCTTTCGGCCACCGAGCTGAGTGCGTTGCACCCGGTCCTGGTACCGGCCGGGGCGGGAGGTTCCGCCGGGGTCACCGCGGTGGTCGTCAACGGCGAGGATGGCGGAGGGGAGCTCGATCACCCGGCCCCGGTCGACCCCTCGAGGCCGGCAACCTCGGGTCCGACCCCGGCCCAACTCCGGCGCGAGAGGAGCCGGCTCTTCGTCGGGATCCTGGCCTTCATCGCCGGCTTCACCGTGGTCTTCACCATCCTCGGGGCCTCGGCCTCGGCCGTCGGCCGGCTGTTCCTCACCCATCAACGCTTGCTGGAAACGCTGTCCGGCATCTTGATCGTGGTCTTCGGAGCCGTGCTGGTGGCCATGGCGTCCGGGGTGGCCCTGCCCTCGGCCCTGGCCGGCGAGCACCGCTTCGTGGTGCGCCCTTCGGTCCTCGGGTCGTGGGCTCCCCCGGTGATGGGGATGGCGTTCGCCTTCGCCTGGACACCGTGCATCGGACCGGTGCTCGGAAGCGTGCTGGCCCTGGCCGCCGGGACCGGCGGCTCGGCCACCGGAGGGATCGTGCTGCTTTTGGCCTACTCCCTCGGGCTGGGGGTGCCTTTCCTCCTCAGCGGGCTCGCCTTCGGCCGGATGACCGACACCCTGGCCCGCGTGCGGAGCCGACTCCGACTGGTCGATCTGATCGGAGGGACGGTCCTCATCCTCTTCGGTCTCCTGCTGCTCACCGGACACGTCGACGTGGTCTCGTCCACCATCGGCGACTGGCTGCGCGACCTGCATCTCAACCGGCTGGCCACCAGCTGAGCGACCGGGGGTGGGGGAGTCTCATCCCGCGGCCACGATCGGGGCGCTGGCGAGCGCACCGGGCCGACACGGCGAGCCCGCGGGGTCGGACTCCGGGCCGGTGACCAGGCAGGAGTCGGGCGTTCTCCCGCCTGGCCCCTGGTGCCTGGCCCTCGTAGCATGCACACACGGCTATGGCCCCTCCCGTCCCGTCTTCCCCAGCCTCCCCAGCGGTGCTCCTCGTCGACGCGGTCGCGTTGTCCGGGAGGTTCCCCCTCCTCGCCGGCTTCGAGCTCGAGGTCGTCGCCGGCGAGACCGTCCTCATCGAGGGGCCCAACGGCGCGGGCAAGACCAGCCTTCTGCGGGTCTGCGCCGGGCTGGTGCCGCTGGCGTCGGGCCGGGTGTCGATCCTCGGGCTGGACCCGGTGCGCCAGCGCACCCAGCTGCGCCGCCGGGTCGGGCTGCTCTCCCACGCCTCCCACCTCTACGACGATCTGACCGCGGCCGAAAACGTGCGTTTCGCGGTCCGGGCCGCAGGGGGCGACACTCGCCGCATCGCTCCGGCCTGCGAACGGCTGGGACTCACCGGTCGGCTGGCCACGACGAGCGCTTCCAAGCTGTCGGCCGGCCAGCGCCGCCGGGTCGCCCTGGCCGTGATGGCGGCCCGATGGCCCGAGCTGTGGCTGCTCGACGAACCGCACGCCGGTCTCGACGCGTCAGCCCGAGCCACGCTCGACGAGTTGATCGGGGAGGCCTCGTCCTCCGGCACCACGGTGATCATCGCCTCCCACGAGGCCGAGTTGGTCGAGGCACTGGCGGACAGGGCGGTGGCGGTCACCGGCGGTCGGGTGACCGCCGAGCGATCCCTCGGCGCTGCTCCGGCGCCCGGCGGGCACCCCCCACCTCCGCTCTCCGCTCTGCCGGATGACCGAGGACCGGGAGGGCGGGTGGCCCATGTGGCGTGACACCATGCTGGTGGCCGGCAAGGACCTGCGCATCGAAGCCCGGTCCCGGGTGGCCATGTCCCAGGTGGCGCCCTTCGGGGTCATCGCCCTGGTCATGTTCGCCTTCGCCCTCGGACCCGACCGTTCGGTGATGGCCAAGGGGGCACCCGGACTCTTCTGGGTCGCCGTCCTGTTCTGCACCGTCCTCGCCATCCAGCGCAGCGTGTCGGTCGAATCGGCGGACGGGGCCCGGGACGCCCTCCGTCTGTCCGGCATCGATCCCGCCGGGCTCTTCTTGGGCAAGTCGGCGGCGGTCGCCGCCCAGCTGTTGGTGCTGGAGGTGGTTCTCGGCGCCGGCGCCGTCCTGCTCTACGGGGCGAGGATCGAGGTGCCGTGGCTGATCGTGGTCTCCTGCGTACTGGGGACGGCCGGTCTGGCCGCCACCGGCACCCTGTACGGGGCGCTGTCCGCCGGCCTTCGGGTACGGGAGACACTGCTGCCCTTCCTCTTCTTGCCCATCGCCGCCCCGGTGCTGCTGGCCGGCACCCGGGTCGGGCAGGCGGCTCTGGCCGGGGGCACCCCCTCGGACGGCATGCCCTGGCTCCGGTTGTTGGTCGTCTTCGACGCCGTCTATCTGGCCCTCGGCGTGGTCGTCTACGGTCCCATCCAGGAGACGGTGTGAACCGCGACCCCGACGTGCTCGCACCACCCCTGCAATCGTCCCGGGCCCGCTGGACGGTGCGGATCATCGGCATCGTCGCACTGGTGGGGGTGGCCTTCACCGTGTGGCTCGGGTTGTGGGTGACCCCGCCCGATCAGGTGCAGGGAAATCTGGTCCGCCTGGTGTACATCCACCCGGGAGTGGCCTGGGTGGCTCTCTACGCGGCCTTCGGGCTGGCCGCGGTGGCCAGCCTGCTCTATCTCTGGCCCCGCACCCGATCGCTGTTCTGGGACCGCCTGGCCGCCGCCGCCGTCGAGGTGGGCGTGGTCTTCAACGTGTGCACGCTGATCTCCGGTTCGATCTGGGGGAAGCCCACCTGGGGTGTCTACTGGGCGTGGGACGCCCGCCTCACCAGCACCGCCGTCCTGTTGGTGCTCTTCCTCGGCTACCTGGCCTTGCGGCGGGTCCCGGCCGAGCCCGAGGTCCGGGCCAAGCGCAGCGCCTTCGTCGCCCTGTTCGCCTCGGTGGACGTCCCCATCGTCCACTTCTCGGTGCTGTGGTGGAAGACCCTCCACCAGGGGGCCACCGTCCTCAACCCCGATCTGTCACCCACCATCCACGGGTCGATGGCCTGGACCCTGCTGCTGAGCTTCCTGGCCTTGACCCTGGTCTTCGTGTGGATGCTCCTGGTGCGCTACCGGATCGGGGTGCTCGAGGACTGGTTGGGCAGCGGAGAGTTGGACGTGGCCCTGCGCGAGCGCCGGGCCGAGGGGATGGTCGCCAACGAGGACGAGGCCGCCTGATGGGTTACGTCCAAGCCGGCTATTCCATCGTCCTCGCCATCCTGTTCCTCTACGGGATGTCCCTCCTCTGGCGGCGGCGGCGACTGGCCCGGGCCGTCGAGCGTGTGGTGGCGGCATCGACGGGCACCGGGACGACCCCGGTGCCGCCGGCGTCGACTCCCACCGACGATGCCTTGCGGGCGCGGCGGTGACGACCACACCCACCACCCCGGTCACGCCCACCGGCGCACCGCCGGGGACCGACCAGTTGGGCCCCGGCCGACCGGTGGCCGGCAGCGGGAACCGCGCCCTCGGGGGTCCCCGGGTCCAGCACCGTCTCCGCTACGCCATGGTGGGGCTCATCCTGGTGGGCGCCTTCGTCTTCCTTCTGGTCAAGGGGTTGGGCTCCGCGCTCAATTTCTACCTGCCGGCCAACCAGGCGGTCGCTCAAAAGGCCACCCTCGGGAGCCAGACCTTCAACCTGGAAGGCGTGGTCGAGCCGGGCTCGATCCACTCCACCCCGGGCGGAGTGAACTTCGTTCTCACCGCCGGGTCCACCAGCGTGCCGGTCGCCAACACGGGCTCGCCGCCCCAGCTGTTCCAGTCCGACATCCCGGTGATCGCGGTGGGCCACTTCGCCGGCACGTCGTTCGTCTCCGACCAGATCCTGGTCAAGCACTCCTCGACCTACATCGCCGCCCACCCGGGCCGGGTCACCGCCCCCAACGGAACCAAGCGATGACCGTCGCACGCACCCGTTGCCGGTGGTTCGCCGGCGATCCGCAGTGAACGGGGTACTCGGCCACACCGGCGTCCTCCTCGGGTTCGCGGCCGCGGTGGCCGGCTGCATTGTCGTCGCCGTGGGCCTGGCTCGGGGCAAGGGCACCACCATGCGCAGCGGACAGCTCTACGCCCCCATCGTTCTGTTGGGAGGCCTGGTGGCCGTGGCCGCCATGGAGCATGCGCTGGTCACCCACGACTTCTCGTTGACCTATGTGGCCGACAACAACAGTCGGGCCACCCCGTTGCTGTACTCGATCACCGGCCTGTGGTCGGCCCTGGCCGGATCGATCCTGCTGTGGGCGGTGATCCTCGCCGGTTACGCCACGGTGATGGTCTGGCGCTTCCGCCACCGCTCCACGGAGCCGATGGTGGCGTGGGCCACCCTGGTGGTCTACGTGGTGACGGCCTTCTTCTTCGGCCTGATGCTGGGACCGTCCGATCCCTTCACCCATGTCACCGGGGCGGTGCCGTCGAGCGGGCTCGGTCCCAACGTTCTCCTGCAGGACAACCCGCTGGTGCTCTTCCATCCGCCCATGTTGTATCTGGGCCTGGTCGGCTTCACCCTGCCCTTCGCCTTCGCCGTGGCCTCCTTGATCACCGGCCGGCTCGACGAGGACTGGCAGACCGAGACCCGCCGGTGGACGCTGCTGGCGTGGACGTTCCTGACCATCGGCATCGTGCTCGGCGCCTGGTGGTCCTACCAGGTGCTCGGGTGGGGCGGCTTTTGGGCATGGGACCCGGTGGAGAACGCCTCGCTGCTGCCGTGGCTGGTGGGCACGGCCTACCTCCACTCGGTGATGGTCCAACAGCGCCGGGGGCTCCTGCGCATCTGGAACCTCTCTCTGATCGTGGCCGCCTTCAGCCTGACCATCCTGGGGACGTTCCTGACCCGGTCGGGGGTGCTCCAGTCGGTGCACTCGTTCTCGACGTCGACCATCGGACCGGTGCTCCTCGTCTTCTTCGGCGTGGTCGTGGTCGTCGGGGTCGGCCTCATCGCCTGGCGCGGGGACCGGTTGCGGTCGCCGGGGGGGATCGACTCCCCGATCAGCCGGGAGGGTGCCTTCCTGGCCAACAACCTCCTCTTCGTGGTCTTCGCCTTCGTGGTCCTACTGGGGACGGTCTTCCCCCTGCTCTACGAGGCCCTCAACTCGGGCCAGCAGGTCTCGGTGGGAGCGCCGTACTTCAACCGGCTGGTCGTCCCGATCGGCCTCGCCCTCCTGTTCCTGATGGCGGTGGCCCCGGCCCTCCCGTGGCGCAAGACCACCGTGGCGGTGATGCGGGGACGACTGGCCGTGCCCGCCGCCACCGGTGTGGTGGTGATCGTCGCCTGCGTGGTCGCCGGCATCCACGGGATCGAGCCTCTGCTGGCCTTCGGGCTCGGTGCCTTCGCGGCCGCCTCGGCGGCCCGAGCCCTGGTCCTCTCGATCCGGGGGGCGTGGCGCGGCGCCGTCGCCGCCGGAGCTTCGCCCGGGCGGGCCGTCCTGGCCGGCTGGCGGGGGATGGTGGGCCGGGCCAACGGCGGCATGGTGGTCCACATCGGCGTCGTGGTCATCGCCGTGGGGCTGACCGCGGCCACCGCCTTTGGCCAGCGCGGCGAGGTGCGTCTGGTCCGCGGTCAGACGGCCGCCTTCGCCGGCCACACCGTCGAGTTCGTGGGGACCCGGACGGTGGTCTCGCCGTCCCACACCGCACTGGAGGCCATCCTGCGGATCGACGACGGCGGCACCTTCCTGCCGGCCATCAGCCAGTTCGGCACCGGCACCCAAGCGGTAGGAACTCCGGCCATCGACTCGAGCTGGCGCTCCGACGTGTATCTGACCATCGACTCGATCCCCGCCAAGGGGTCGGCGTGGACGTTCGGCGTGGTCGTGCAGCCGTTGGTCATGTGGCTGTGGATCGGCGGCGCCCTCGTGGTGGTGGGCTCGATCCTGTCGGCCATCCCCGGTCGACGGCGACGTCCGACTGATCCGGTGTCGGCGCCCGTGGTCGACGCCGCCCGCCCCTCTGCTCCCGAGCCGGACGAGTTGGTGGCCAGCCGGGTGGTGTCCTCGGAGCCCAAAGCGAATCCGCTCCCGGTGGGCGCCGGTGACTCCTCGTGATCACCACTCCGGGCGACGGACGGTGACCGGCGACGACCGGACCGGGGGGACCGGCACCGCCCCCGCGGGTGCGCCGGCCAAGCACACGGCGCGTTGGGTGGCCGGGGCCGTGCTGGTGATCACCGCCGGCCTGGTCGCCGTGCTGGCCACCCGGCCCCCAGCCACGGTGGCCGAGGTGCAGAGTCCCCTGGTGGGCAAGACGGCGCCGCCGGTCGTCGGGGTGACCCTGGACGGCACCCACTTCGCCCTGCCCAACCCACCTGATCGCTATACGGTGATCAACTTCTTCGCCAGCTGGTGCGAGCCGTGCCAGACCGAGGGGCCGAATCTGGTGCAGTTCGCGTTCGAGCACGAACACACCGGCGACGCCTCCTTGCTCAGCGTCGTCTTCGACGACACCTCGAGTGCGGCCCGCGCCTACCAGGCGTCACTCGGCGCCACCTGGCCGACGTTGGCCGATCCCGGATCGAGGTTGGCCCTGAGCTTCGGGGTCCGGGCCCCGCCCTCGACCTTCGTCATCGCTCCCGACGGGCGGGTGGTGGCCTACATCGTGGCCCCGGTCACCGCGGCCGATCTGAACAAGGTCATCGCCGAGGCCAAGGCCGCCCACGCATGAGCGGGAAGAAGTTCCCCCTGTGGACGGTGCTGGCCGTCGTCCTGGTGGCCGCCCTGGTCGTGGGCAGCGGCGTGCTCTCGTCCTCGCCGCCCACTCCGGCCCAGCGGGCGGCGGCCATCGAATCGGTGATCCGCTGCCCCAGCTGTGAGGACCTGTCGGTGGCCAACTCGAGCGCGGCGACGGCGGTGGCGGTCCGGACCACCGTTCGCCAGCTGGTGGCCCAGGGGGAGACCGATCAGCAGATCGAGAACTATCTGGTGGCTCGGTACGGCTCGTCCATCGTGTTGGACCCCCCGGCACGCGGGTGGTCGCTCCTGGTGTGGCTGGTGCCGGTGATCGGTGGGCTGGTGGCGATCGCCGCCCTGGCCGTCTTCCTGCTCCGCCGCCGGGGGGCGGTCGGTCCTGACCCGAAGGGTGACGGGGAGACCGGCCCGGCCGACGTCGCCTCACTCGAGGAGCGGAGGAGTTTCCTCGAGCGCTCGCTGTCCGACGCCGACGCCGAGTTCCTGGCTGGCGATCTCTCGGATCAGGACTATCTGGCCCTGCGCCAGCGGGACATGGCCCGACTGGCCCTGGTGGAGACCCGCCTGGTCGAGGCGCGGCAGGCGGCGGCCGTGCGGGTACCGGTGGGCGCCCTGGTCGCCGGGGCCCCGGCGGTCGGAAACGGATCCTCGCTCCGAACCGCCCGCGCCGAGTCGACACCGAGCGTTCCTGGCCCCGAGCCGGGTTCGGACCGGCGGACGTCCTCCGGCAGCCGGAGCCGCACTCGGAGCCGACGCAGCTGGTGGTTCCTGGGTGGTGCGATCGCCGCCTTGGGAGCGGCGCTGATCGTGGCCGTGTCGCTGTTCGCCACCAACCGGCTGCCGGGTCAGACGGCGACCGGAAGCATCAACCTCAGCCAGTCCCAACAGATCGAAGAGTCACTGGCCCAGGCGGCCACCTACCAAAACGAAGGTCAGCTGGGACCGGCGGCCCAGCTGTACCAGTCGGTACTGGTCAAGCAGTCCGACAACGAGGTCGCCCTGGCCCAACTGGGGTGGCTCGAGTTCGAGACCGGACAACAGGGCAACTCCCGCGGGCTGATCGATGACGGGATCGCCAAGCTCCACCGGGCGGTGCAGCTGGACCCGGGCGACTACGCGGTGCGCCTCTACCTGGGAACCGTTCTCCTCCAACACCAGGGCGATGCCGCCGGTGCCGTGGCCCAGTACCGCCTGTTCCTGGCGGACGGGCCGCCGGCGACCCTGGTCGACCAGGCCGCTCCGGAGATCCGCCAGGCCTACCAGGAGGCGGGAGTTCCGCTCCCGACCGGGCTGCCCGCAGGCTGAGACTCCCGGCTACCAGGCGGTCGAGGAGGCGATCCCGTCGGGGTGCCGTCACCGGGACCGGGGGTCAGCGGGCCGGAGCCCACGGTTCGATCCACGGTGAGGCGGGCCAGTCCTCGACCGCGGCCATCAGCGAGAAGGCGGTGGCTCCGTCGATGGTCTCGCGAATGACGTCGGCGTGGCCGGCGTGGCGAGCCGTCTCCGCGATCAGATGGAGAAGGACCCAGCGGACGGACCATGACTTCTGCTCGGCCGGGAACCACGGGGTGTCCTGGGGGATGGGAACCGACTGACCGAGATCGGCGATCCCGGCCACGATGGCGTCCGTTTCCGCCGTGGTGCGCTGGTAGCGGTCGAGGACCCCGCTCAGCGTGTCGTGGGGGCGGAAGCGGAAGTTCTCCCCCCAGTCGGCCTCCGGGTCGAAGGGGGCCTGGCGCTGGAGAACCATGTCCATCCAACGCGACTCCACCCGGCTGAGGTGGTTGATGAGCCCCCCGACGGAGAGCTCGCTGGCCGACGGCGTCAGCCTGGCTGGTCGTCGTTGAGCCCGTAGGCGGTGAGGCGGAGAACGTAGCGCTGTTGGTCCAGGGAGGCGAGGAGCCCGTCGTGCTCATCGCGGACGGGTCGGACAGTTCCGGGCATGGCTTCCTCCGTTGTTCGGCGTTTGTCTGTGTTGCCATCATCGGCGGCAAAACAGGACAACCTATAGCCAGTTTTGTGGGAATACTGGTCCCATGCGGGCCGATCGGCTGGTAGCCACCCTGATGCTTCTGCAGCGCCGCCACCAGGTCACCGCCCGAGAGGTGGCGGTCGAGCTGGAGGTCTCCGAGAGGACCGCCCGGCGAGACCTCGAAGCGCTGTCGGTGGCTGGCATCCCGGTGTACTCGCAGCCGGGGCGGGGCGGTGGCTGGAAGCTGCTCGGGGGGCCCGCACCGACCTCACGGGGCTCAACGAAGCCGAGGCCCGTGCCTTGTTCCTCGTGGCCGGACCGGCCGCCGCGGCCACGCCGCAAATCAAGTCGGCCCTGACCAAGCTGGTCCGTGCCCTGCCCGAGACCTTCCGGGACAACGCCGAGGCGGCGGCGGCGTCCGTGGTGGTCGACACCAACCGATGGGGCCAGACCCGCCGGGGTCACCGGCTGCGTCATCTCGAGGCATTGCAGGCCGCGGTCATCGGCGGACATCAGGTCCGCCTTGGCTATCGCGCCCGCAACGGGGAGGTGACGACGCGGGTCGTCCACCCGCTCGGCCTGGTGACCAAGTCCACCGTGTGGTACCTGGTGGCCGCCACCGACACCGGCCTGCGGACATTCCGGGTTGATCGGGTGTCTGGGTTGGAGGCGACGGGAGAGCCGGTGGTCCGCCCCGCCGATTTCGACCTCCAGCAGGCCTG
This sequence comes from uncultured Acidimicrobiaceae bacterium, assembly GCA_963704615.1. Taxonomy (GTDB): domain Bacteria; phylum Actinomycetota; class Acidimicrobiia; order Acidimicrobiales; family RAAP-2; genus Bog-756. The sequence continues at coordinate 951,652 of OY969923.1, forward strand.
GGAGGAGATCGTGGCCACGGTCGATGTCCTCCGATCGCCGGTGCGGGTGGACGCCCTGGTCGATCCGGACGTCCTTCCCGTCCTGCGCTGGATCTTCGAGCGACAGCTCGACATCGGCCTGCCGTTGTCCGACGGCCGGCTGCCGGTGTCGGTCGGCGGCCAGAATCCCGAGGTCATCGCGGCTCAGTTGGCCGGCTTCGGAGGGAAGGTCGAGGTGCGAGCGCCGGCCCTGGCCCGGGCGTATCTGGCCCGGGTCGGGACCGAACTGGGCGCCCTCTACGGCGGCGAGGTCGTCCTGCCGCCATGATCGGTGATGACGGACGCTCATCCGAGGGACCGGGCTCCCGAGGAGGGTCGACGCCTGGGACAATTTCGTCACGGCCCCGGTAACGCCCGGCTGAAAGCGTTGGCAAAAGAAATGTCGCCGCCCCGAGCCAGAGGCATTGTGGTGGGGCGGCCGAGCAGCAGGGCCAGGATGTCGCGGGACGATCCCTCGATGGTCGCGGTTGCCGGGGTGCCGCGTCGGGCGCGCACCGAGCGGACGCTGGTGCCGCTGACGGTGATCTGGGTGATCGGGCCGTCGGTGGCGATGAGGAGCCACGACCCCATCAGTCCGGCATCGAACTCACGATGGTTGGCGCGACGGCGATTGAGCCAGTCGAGACGGAACGGAAGAGCAGCATCGACGAAGATCTCGCTCCACCCACCGAGGCCCAGTCCGAGATCGCAGCCATGGACCTCCACCTCGGTGAGGCGCATCAGCGCCAGCCGCACCAGCGGGAGCGGACCCAGGTCGGGATTGTCATCGGGCTCGGTGACCATGACCGCCCAATCGGCTCCGACCGGTTGTGACCAGGCCCGCGTCAACCTCCGGCTCTCGGCGTCCAGGGACTCGACGACATCCCCCGGGGTCTCCCCGGCGGTGGCCACCAACGTGCCCGGTCGTTGGCCAAGGCGACCTGCGGGGTAGTAGGACGCCGGCCGTCCGGCCCGGGCATCGACGGTCATCCGGTGGAGCGACTGCGCCCCGTAGCGCAGATGACAGGCGATGGTGAGCCGGCTCCACCCCGCCAGCTCGGACGGGGCGTCGAGACCGGTGTCGTCGAGACCCCCCAGGGCGGCCACGATCTCGGTGGTGCGCGCCTCGATGGCCGCCACCAACGCGGGGCCCCGGCCATCCGATGAGTCCACGACCCATCTTCGCAGACCATGCGGCGTTCGCCCCTCGCTACTCTGACGGGATGGTGGAGCGGCCGACGGCGACGCCGGAGCCGACCCGTTACCGATCGGCGGACGAGGACAGCGGGCGCTGGCTCGGCTTCCCCTTCCGTCGAGGCGACATCGTCATCAGCACCCGCTCCAAGAGCGGGACCACCTGGGTCCAGATGATCTGTGCCCTCCTGATCTTCCAGACGACCAACCCGCCCGGTTCACTGGCTCAGCTGTCCCCTTGGCTCGACTGGCTGATCGACCCGTTGCCCGAGGTGCTGGCCCGGCTGGCGGCCCAGGATCACCGGCGGTTCATCAAGACCCACACGCCCCTGGACGGCATCCCCTTCGATCCCCGGGCCACCTACATCGTGGCCGCCCGGCATCCACTCGATGCCGCGGTGTCGCTCTACCGTCAGGGCGCCAACATCGACCAGGACCGGCTCCGCGCCCTGTCCGGCCGGCCCGGTTCCCGACCCGACGACCCAAAGCGCCCGGCGTTGCCCGAGTGGCTCCTCACCTGGATGGAGGCGGACGTCGATCCGCAGGAGAATCTGGACTCCTTGCCCGGGGTGGCGTGGCACCTCACCGACGCCTGGGGGCGCCGGAATGATCCGAACGTCGTGCTCGTCCACTACGACGACCTGCAGGTCGACCTGGCCGGCGAGATGCGTCGGCTGGCCGCCATCCTCGGGATCGACGTGCCCGCCGTCCTCTGGCCCGAGCTGGTGGAGGCGGCCACCTTCGAGAGCATGCGTGCCCATGTCGACCGGGTGGTGCCGGATCCGTCGGGGATTCTGAGGGACCGGGCGGCGTTCTTCCGGCGCGGCACCTCCGGTGCCGGCCGGCAGCTGCTCACCGAGGATGAATACCGGCGCTATCGCCAGCGCATGGCCCAGCTGGCCCCACCGGACATGGTGGCCTGGCTCCACCGTGAGCAAACGGAACCGACCTGACCACCCCGGGTCAACATCCTCACGCCACCGTGGTCCCGTACATCTCGAGGAGTGGGTCCTTGATGAGCTCGAGCCTCTCGCCGTCGGGCCCGTTGAAGTACAGCGATGAACCGCTCAGGTTCATGGTGGGCACCCCGGCGTCCTCGAGTCGCGCCCGTAGGTGGTCCCAGCGCTCCTCGGTGACCGAGATGGCGATGTGGTGGAGGCCACCCAGCACCTCGGCGTAGCGCCCGAGGTCCAGACCGGGGAAGTCGAAGAAGGCCAGCAGGTTCCCGTTCCCGATGTCGAAGAAGAAGTGGGTCGACCCCTGGTAGTCGCGGTTCTCGAACAGTTCGGTGAGGGGGAACTCGAGCACCCCCTGGTAGAAGTCGATGGTGCGTTCGACGTCACCCGACAGCAGTGCGAAGTGGTGCAGGCCCCGGGCCGACGACGGCGGTCGCTCGCCGGGGGAGCGAAGGTATCTCGCCCGCAGCGCGGCCCACTCGTCTTTGCGATCGACATCAGCGCCGTGCGCCACCATCACATCACCACCTGGCGCGGACTATACCGCTCGGATCGAGGATGAGCGGGTGCCCGGCGAGCGAGCACTGTACCGGCCCCCATTAGGGTCTGGCGATGGTCCTCGAACACGCCGTCCTCGACGTCAGACCCGGACAGCAGGAGCAGTTCGAAGCGGCGTTCGCTCTCGCCCAGCCGCTCATCTCTTCGATGGGTGGCTGCCGCTCGGTCCGGTTGGAGCGCAGCTGGGAGACGCCCACTCGCTATCTGCTCCTGGTGGAGTGGGACAGCCTCGAGGCCCACATCGAGGGTTTCCGCGGCTCGCCGGAGTATCAGGAGTGGAAACGCCTCCTGCACCACTTCTACGATCCGCCGCCTCTGGTCGAGCACTACGAGACCGTGGTCCGGCTCTGAGCCGGCACAACCGTTCGAGCCGTCCGGGACCCACTCATCGGATGGCCACGGCCAGCGCCAGCCCGACCGGTAGGAGGACCCAGCTCCAGCGGACGGCCACCATCACGACGCCCGACCGATAGCCATAGAGCACGGCCTGTTGCGGGGGATTGAAAGCGGGGGGACCGAACGCCGATAGGACGGCGATGACCGCCACCGCCGTCGACCCGGTGAAGATGGCGATGAGCGACAGATAGACGATCCGGACCGCCGCCAGCAGCAGCCATCGCCGAAACTCCGAGCCGGTCCGCTCGACCGAAGCGTTGTGCGGGTGGAGGACCGATCCGGTGTACAGGGCCGCCCCGACGAAGGCCAGGACCGGTCCGGCCGCGGTCAGGATCCAGCGCGACGCGGCCGGCGCCGGCCCGGCCAGGTGGAGGACGAGGCCGGCGGCCACCGCTAGCAGCATCGACTGATCGGTCCATGTCGTCGAGCGACGCTGGGTGATGGGGGCGTCCCTGCGCATCAGGTGGATGCACACGGCGTTGGGGGCGGCGTAGACCGCGTTGGCCAGGGCGGTGATCATGCTGCCGGTCGGCCCGATCAGGGCGCCGGCGATGGGCTGGACCCAAAAGGTGCCGTTGGGAAAGGCGGCCCAGCCCTCCAGCTCGGCCAGGCCGCTGGGGCGCTCACCCCGCACCAGATAGGCCACCCCGAGCAGCAGCCCGCCCGCTGCGGCCAGCAGGATCGGGGCGACGATCTGGCGCGGCGCGGTCAAGCGCCAGGCGGAGAAGAGTCCGAGCAGGCCGGCGGTGGCCACCAACTGGATCCGCAGGTAGACGGGCCATCCGCGCCGCAGCCGTGGACCGCCACGATGGGCGGCCAGGCCCATGAGAGCGCCCACCAGATAGGCACCAAAGGTGATGGCCAGGTTCAAGTCCGGACCCTAACTCAGGGGCGCCTGGGCCACCGAACCCGGCCCACCGTCGGTGGGCCATGAGCGTGGCGCGGACAGGCGCGACCTCGACGGGTCAGGAGGGCGCTGGCGACCGGCGCTCTCGCCGCCAGACGAGCCGCAACCCGGTCCACGTCTGGTCGATGGCACAGACCTTGTTGTCGACCATCCCCCGGGGCAACGCCAGGTGGCGCACCGCGTGATCGGTGATGTCGGTGGGGGTGCCCGAGCTCTTCTTCGGCCAGGCGATCCAGAGGCCGCCGGCGGGAAAGACCATCGGCCCGAGCGTGTCGATCTGTCGTTCCAGCTCCGAGCGACGGGTGAAAAAGGCGACGGCCACATCGACGTGCCCCCGGGCCTGGTTCCTCCTCACCCTGACCCCGGCGGGGAGGTCGACCACGATGCCGGGGGGCGCGTGGACAAGGGCGAGCACGGTTGCTGGCTTCACCCCGAGCTTGGTGGCCAGTGCCGTTGTACTCTCTCCGGCCACGGCACCCGAGTATTCCATCGGGACCCCCCGGCGGGTCAGGGGACCAGCACCACCTTGCCGCTCACCGTCCGCTCGAGCAGACCGGACATCACCTGAGCGGCCTCGCCGAGAGGGTGGGCGGCGGGCACGGCCGGGTGGAGGCGACCGTCACCGACCATCCGCATCAGCTCATCGATCAGGTCTCGATTGCCCTGCGGGTCCTTGAACGTCCAGGCGCCCCAGTCCACACCCACCACTGTCCGGTTGTTGAGCAGGACGTGGTTGAGCGGGAGGGCGGCGATCGGACCGGAGGCGAAGCCGATCACGCAGAAACGGCCCCAATGTCGGGTGGCCCGCAGTGCGCTCTCACTGTGACGCCCACCCACCGGGTCGACCACCAGGTCGACCCCGCCTCCGGAGATGGCCCGGGCACGCGCCTTCAGGTCCTCCTCCTCGTAGGCGATGGTGGCCTGGGCCCCTGCCGACCGGGCCGCGTCGAGCTTCGGTTGTGTCGACGCCGCGGCGATGACCCGGCCACCCAACGCCCGAGAGACGTCGATGGCGGCCAGGCCCACACCGCCTCCGGCCCCGAGGACCAGCACCCACTCGCCGGCGGCCAGGGTGGTCCGTCGGGTCAGGGTGAACAACGCGGTGCAATAGCTCTGGATCAGCGTGGCCCCCTGGCCGAAATCGATCGACCCGGGCATCGACACCAGCGAGAGAGCGGGCACCACCACCTGCTCGGCGAAGCCACCGAAACCGACGAAGGCGATCACCCGGTCGCCCACATCGATCCCCGACACCCCGGCACCGACGGCGGACACCACACCGGCGATCTCGCTACCGGGGACGAACGGTGTGGCCGGTTTGATCTGGTAGCGCCCCTGACAGATGAGTCCGTCGACGAAGTTGACGCCGGCGGCGCGGACGTCGACGACGACCTGACCCTGGCCTGGCTCCGGCGGTTCCCGATCCTCCAGGACGAGGGTGTCGAGAGGTCCGAGCTGGTGACAGACGAGGGCGCGCATGGATGGAAGCTACCGCTCCTCTGCTGCCAGGCCCTCCCCGGTCAGGCTCGCAGCGTCCGCAGTCCGGACACCACCGGAGCGAAGGCCGAGGCGAAGGCGTCGAGGTCGGCGTCGGTGGTCGACCAGCCCACCGACAGGCGCAGCGACCTCTCCCCGTCCACGCCCATCGCCTCGAGCACGGGGGAAGGCTCGAGCGCCTCCGACGAGCACGACGAACCCGAATGGACGGCCACGCCGGCCTGGTCCAGTCCCAAAAGTACCGGTTCCGCCTCGACTCCTTCGATACCCAGGCAGAGAATGTGGGGTACCCGTTGGGCCGGATCACCGAATCGGATGACGCCGTCGACCTCGCTGGCGATGCGGGCCAGTCGCTCGGTCTGGCGGCGGGCAGTCCCTTCCTCGGCGGCCAGGACCCCGGGGGCCACCAGGGCGGCCGCGGCCGCCCCGAAGCCGACCGCCCCGACCACGTTCTCCAGGCCGGCTCGTCGAGCCCGCTCCTGCTCGCCGCCGACGATGAACGGGTCGAGCCGGAGCCCGGGTCGGACGATGAGGGCTCCGACTCCGACAGGTCCCCCCAGTTTGTGGGCGGACATCGACACCAGATCGGCGCCGAGCGCGCTCACGTCGATGGCCACGTGGCCGACGGCGGCGGCCGCGTCGACGTGGACGGGCACGTCCCGGCCATGGCACTGCTCGACCACCTCGGCCACCGGCTGCATGGTGCCCACTTCGTGATTGGCCCACTGGCAGTGCACGAGGGCCGGGACCCGACCGAACCGAAGCCGGCTGTCATCGATGGCGGCGTCGACCGCGCCTGGGTGGATGCGGCCGAAGCCGTCGACGGGGATCGGGACCACCGGGCCCGCCCGGCTCGAGGCATCCCGCACCGCCGAGTGCTCGACGGACGAGCAGGCGATCGGTCCCGGGTCCGACCGGGTGGCACCCCAGACGGCGGCGTTGATGGCCTCGGTCCCCCCCGAGGTGAAGATGACCTGCCGAGGACGGACGCCGAGCAGTTCCGCCACCCGTTCGCGCTCGTCCTCCAGAACGGCACGGATGATCCGTCCCTCGGTGTGGATCCGGCCCGGGTCGCCGGTGGGCGCCTGCTCCATCCACGCCACCATCAGACTCTTGGCCTCGGGGCGAAGCGGTGTCGTCGAGGCGTGGTCGAGGTAGTGACGGACCACCGCCTGGCCCGCCGCTCAGTCCGCTCGCTCAGACGACTGCGGCACAGGCATCGTCGCCGCGGGCGCGCGACGACGACAGCACCACCGGCACCGTCCCGTCGGCATCCTCGCCGCACAGGCCAGCCAGCAAACCCTTGACCATGCCGCGGTCGACCGCGCACAGGACCGGGTACTGGGAGGCGGCATTGCCGAACGGGCAGTTGTCGGCGACCACGGCGGTGGTGGATCCCTGGTCCTCGGCGTGGGCCGCGAATCCGTGCGCGGTCAACGTGTCGGCGATGGCATGCATGGCGCCCCGCAGCGACCGCTGGCTGTCGCCGGGCGACATCTGGGTGGCGAGGGTGCGGCCGTACTCCTCGCCGACCCGCTCGGCCATGCCTTCGGCGGCCACCGGTCCGAGGAGCTGCAGCGCTTCTTGCAACAACAGGACCAGAAGGTCGTCGCGCCGGGTGAGGAGGTCGAGGGTGGGGTCGTTGCCGATGGCCCGAAAGCGCTTCGACGGCCGCCCGGCCCCGTTGCCCGCGGCCCGTTCCATGGTGACCTCGAGGTAGCCGCCGGTGGCCAGCCGCTCGAGATGGTGGCGGGCCACATTGGGGTGCAGCGAGAAGCGGGCGGCCACCTCCGACGCGGTGGTACCCGGGTTGGACCGGACGAAGAGATAGATCTCGCGTCGGGTGGGATCGCCGAAGGCGGCGGTGACCGCAGTGACCGCGGCCGAGAAGTGGCTGTCGGACCCGCTCGGGTCGAGAACGCCGCCCCCGTCGTCCCTGCCGGCGGCCAGACCTGCGACCGTTGGGGCGTTGTCCGGGCTGCTGGGCACGTCCCCTAGTCTACCTGGTGACGGCGAAATTCCCCGAGGAGCTGCCGCATGTCCATCGTCGAATCCCAGGTCACGGCCGCGCTTGACGCAGTGATCGATCCCGAATTGCGCCGTCCTCTGGGAGAGCTGGGCATGGTCGGACCCGTGCGGACCAAGCGCAAGAAGGTCTCGGTGGCCATCGCCCTGCCGGTGGGGCACTATCCCCAGACCGAGGAGCTCGAACGCCGAGTGCGCCAGGCGGTGGGCTCGGTGGCCGGCGTCGAAGAGGTGTCGGTGGAGCAGACGGTCATGGACGACGAACCGCGGGCCCGACTGCGGATGCTGTTGCGGGGCGAGGCGGTCGAAGGCGGGACCCAGCATGCCCCCGACGTGGGGCACGACCACGCCCACGGCGGCCAGCTCGGGCACGAGGAGGGACGCCCGAACCGGTTCATGCAGCCTCGCTCGAAGACCCGGATCCTCGGGATCTCCTCGGGCAAGGGAGGCGTCGGCAAGTCATCGGTCACCGTCAACCTGGCGGTGGCGCTGGCCCGGATGGGTCACGACGTCGGAATCCTCGACGCCGACGTCTACGGTTTTTCGGTTCCCGGCATGCTCGGTGTGCACACCGACCCGTTGATTATCGGCGATCTGGTGGTGCCGCCGACCGCCAACGGGGTGCGCTGCCTCTCGATGGGCTACTTCGTCGCCGACGACACGCCGGTGATCTGGCGGGGTCCCATGCTGCACAAGGCCCTCGAGCAGTTCCTGGTCGACGCCTACTGGGGCGAGCCCGACTTCTTGTTGATCGACATGCCCCCCGGTACCGGCGACGTCACCCTGTCGCTCGGCCAGTACCTCACCAAGACCGAGGTCTACGTGGTGACCACGCCCCAGCAGGCGGCCGAGCGGGTGGCCCAGCGCTCGGCTTATGCCGCCCGCAAGTTGAAGCTCGCCGTCCGGGGGGTCATCGAGAACATGAGCTGGTTCACCGGTGATGACGGCACCCGTTACGAGCTGTTCGGGGCCGGGGGAGGACGCCAGCTGGCCGACGAGCTGGGCGTGCCTCTTCTGGCCCAGGTCCCCTTGGTGCCGTCTCTCCGCCGCGGGGGTGACGACGGCACTCCGGTGGTGGTGTCCGACCCGGAGGGCGAGGCGGCCGGGGTCTTCTCCGCTCTGGCCGAGTCCATCGTCGAACTCGGACCGGCCCGGGTCTACCGCCGGGAGCTCACCGTCCGCTGAGACCGGCCGGCTCGCCGCCCCGAGCTCAATCCCAGTGCGCCCGGGTGGCCGGCATGCCGCTGCGGCCGTCGGCGGCGGGGACCACCCCGAGCACCTGGTGGACGGCCAGCCCACCGTCGTCGAACCCGATGGCCGAGGCCGCCATGTACAACCGCCAGATGTTGGCCCGGGGCAAGCCCACCAGGGCCACCGCCTCCGCCCAGCTGTCCTCGAGGTTGGCCACCCAGTGGCGCAGGGTGCGGGAGTAGTGCTCGCGCAACGACTCGACGTCGCGGACCTCGAACCCGGTCTGTTGCATGGCCCGGACCACATCGGCCACGTCGGCCAGCTCACCGTCGGGGAACACGTAGCGACCAACGAAGGACCGGCGGCCCAGGAACGATCCACCGGGCTTGGAGATGGCATGGTTGAGCAGCCGACCGGTCGGGGTGAGCAGCTTGCGCAGCGTGTCGAAGTACCGGGTCATGAGCTGGGTGCCGACGTGTTCGAACATCCCGATCGAAGAGATGGCATCGAATTGCTCGCCGCCCAGGTCGCGATAATCCTGCAGCCGAATCTCCACTCGGTCAGAGAGCCCGGCGTGCTCGACGCGGCGTTTGGCCTCGTCGACCTGGGCTCGGCTGAGGGCCACGCCGATCACGGTGGCCCCGTGATGCCGGGCCGCGTGCATGGCCATCGAACCCCATCCGCAGCCGACGTCGAGGAGACGGGAGCCGGGCCGGCGATCGAGCCCCAACTTGCGACAGACCAATTCGTATTTAGCCGCCTGTGCCTCCTCCAGGGTGGTGGTTTCGGTGAGGAACCGGGCGCACGAATAGGTCATGCTGGGGCCGAGGACCAGGCGGTAGAAATCGTTGCCCACGTCGTAGTGGTGGCTGACCACCTTGGCGTCCCGATCGGGGGAGTGGAGTCTGCCGGTCGGCCGGCACTCCTCGGCCGGGGCCGGGAGAGGCGGCCCGAACGCCCCCAGTCGCCGGGCCCCGTCGAAGACGGTCGGCAGCGCGCGCAGACCCATCCGGCGGAGATCCCGCCGACTGCCATCACGCAGGGCCGTCAACAGTGCGTAGATGTCGCCCTCAGCGACGAGGTCGCCGGCCACGAAGGCCCGAGCCACGCCCAGCTCACCGGGCGCCCACAGGATCCGGCGCAGGGCGTCGACCGATCGGACCCGCAGGGTTCCGGCGCCGTCGCCGGGACCGAAGCCGCTCCCGTCCCAGAACTCGAATCGAACCGGCGCACTCCCCACCAAGGCACGAATCAGCGGGGCCAGCGCGGCGCCGACACTGCCCGGCAGGAGGTCCTCGCTCCGGTCGGCGGGGGAAGCGATCGTTTCCGGTCTCCGAGCCTCGGGTCCGGGGGGCCGGGCCTCCGGGCGGGCGGGGAAGTCCGTTGCCGTAGGCGGAGACGAGAGTTTGGTGACCATTGCTGACCTCCTCGATCGGCATGCCGGGACCGATGGTTCGATCCTAGGGCGACGGGCTCGGCGCCTCGATCGCGTCGGGGGCCGGTCGGGTCGACGGTGCCATGCTGAAAGGGATGAAGCCCATCCTCAACATTGTGTGGCTGGTGTTCGGGGGATTGTGGTTGGCCATCGGCTATGCGGTCGCCGGCGTGGTGATGTGCCTGTTGATCATCACCATCCCCTTCGGCATCGCCTCGTTCCGATTGGCCGCGTACACCCTCTGGCCCTTCGGCCGCACCGTGGTCCCCAAACTCGACGCCGGTGCCGGCTCGTTCCTCGGCAACGTGATCTGGTTCGTACTGGCCGGTCTGTGGATGGCCATCGCCCACCTGGTCACCGGCATTGTCCTGTGCCTGACCATCATCGGGATCCCCTTGGGTGTCGCCGATTTCAAGTTGGCCGCGGTGGCCGTCGCTCCTTTGGGAAAGGACATCGTGTCCACCGACGACCCCCGGGCGCGTCGGTGACTTCCGTCGTCAGGCTCAGGGTCGGTTGGTGACGCCGATGCCGGCCGGCAACTTGTCGGGGTCCCAACCGAGCAGGGCCACCGCCCGGCTGAAGGCGAACCGGTCGGTCATCCCGGCCACGTAGGCCACCGCCGCCCGCACCGCCCCGGGTTCCCCCCCGCTCAGGTCGGCGGTTGCCGGAACCCCTCCGTCGGGGATGAGGTTGGGTCGGTCGGAGAAGTGTTCGACCAAGGCCTGCAGGACCGACACCACCGCCCGGCCCTGGGCGACCGAGCTGGGCCGCAGATAGACGTGCTCGTAGTTGCTGGCTCGAAAGGCGGCCAGCGCCTCCGCCTGCTCGTCGGCCATCCCGATGCGACCGGTGGCCAGGATCGACGAGACCAGTCCGTCGATGAAGGTCCCGAGTTGCTGGCTGCGTTGATCGCCACAACGCTCGCGTACCAGGGCGGGCAAGGCGTTGGCGGTGACGATGCCACTCTTCACCGCGTCCTCGAAGTCGTGGCACACATAGGCGATGCGGTCGGCCCAGCTCACCACCTCGCCCTCGGGCGTCGACGGCGCCGGTCGGGACCATGAGTGGTTGCGGATGCCGTCGAGTGTCTCGGCGCACAGGTTGAGCGGGGCCAGCGAGACGTCCGCCCCCCAGGGGGCGTGGTCGAAGCCACCGTCGATATAAGGCGAGAGGGCGTCTTCGCTGGCGTGCCCTCCGGGGCCGTGCCCGCAATCGTGACCCAAGGCGATGGCTTCGGTGAGGGCCACGTTGAGGCGACAGGCGCGGGCGACGGAAGTGGCTACCTGAGCCACCTCGACGGCGTGGGTCAGCCGGGTGCGCTGGTGGTCGTCGGGAAAGACGAACACCTGGGTCTTGCCGGCCAGGCGGCGAAAGGCGGTGGCATGCAAGATGCGGTCGCGGTCACGCTCGAAACAGGTCCTCCATGGGTCGGGCTCTTCGGCCCGGAGCCTGTTGCCGCCCCCGACCCCCCGGGTGGCCCCGGGGGCCAGCATGGCCAGCTCGAGGGTCTCGCGCTCCAGCCGAGCGAGGTCGACCGCCGGTTGGTTGAACGAGGCCCCGGTGTGACTGTCGGCGTGGGCCAAGGTGACGCCGGGGCCCCCGTGGCCGGACATGGTCGACGCCCACCGGCGGTTCCTCTCGCTCTCCCCTCGCCCGATGACGGTGGCGTCGGCCACCGTGTGACCGGCTTGGTCGACCGCCTTGTCGACTTCCCTGTCGTCGGTCGTGCTCGGGTCGCCGGTGGAGGCCGTTGTCTCGTCCTTCGCTCCTTCCCCGGTCATCGTCCCAGTGTGCCTCATGGCTGTGACGGCGGGACGCCAGGTGCCCCCGACCTTGTATCGTCGGATGCGGCCGGCAGATCGTCTGGCACCAGGTGAGAGGAGCGTGCCCGGTGGAAGTGCGTATCGGAATCGTGCAATCGGTGAAAGAGCTCGACATCGAGTTGCCCGACGATGCGGACCGCGACAAGGTCCTGGCCGACATCGAGGCGGCTCTGGCCGAGGAGGGCACCATCCTCTGGCTCACCGATCGGAAGGGTCGCCAGGTCGGTGTGCCCGTGGGGAAAGTGGCCTACGTCGAGCTGGACCCGCCGACCTCGGATCGCCGGGTAGGTTTCGGAATCTCCTGAGCGAGTCCACGCTGCCGACGGCTCCCGCGCCGCGTGCCTCAGTGGTTGCCTTCGCCGGATGAACGCGCTCCTCGATCTCAAGCTGATCTTCGTCACCGGCAAGGGGGGCACGGGCAAGACCACGGTGGCGTCGGCCCTGGCTCTGCTGGCCTCCCAACGGGGCAGGAAGGTCCTCATCTGCGAGGTCGACGCCAAGGGCGATGTCTCCGGGTTCTACGAGGCCCCTCCCACCGGGTTCAACGAAAAAGAGGTCCTCCCCGGTCTCTTCGCCATGACCATGGACACCGAAGCGTCGCTGCGGGAGTACCTCAAGCTCCAGCTGCGCATACCGGTGGTGGGACGTATCGGTCCCCTGGCCAAGGCGTTCGACTTCGTGGCCACTGCCGCACCAGGGGTTCGAGAGATCCTCACCGTGGGCAAGCCCGTCTACGAAGTGCGCGAGCGCAACTACGACCTGGTGGTGGTGGACGCACCGGCCTCCGGCCACATCGTGGGTCTCCTGGCTGCTCCTCAGGCCATCAACAACCTGGTCAAGGTCGGACTCATCCGGTCGCAGACCGACTGGTTGCTCGAGATCCTGTCGGATCCGCTGATCACCGGGTTGGTGGCGGTGTGCACCCCCGAGGAGATGCCGGTGAACGAGACCGTCGAGCTGGCGGCGCGGGTGAAAGAGGAGACCACCGTGCAGATGTCGGCGGTGGTGGTCAACCGGGTGCTCCCCGAGCTCTTCGGTCGCCAGGAGGAAGAGGTGTTCGATGCCCTGGCCTCGCCACCGGCTTCGGAGGAGCTCAACGGCCTGATCGGCGGCGACGCCGGCCCGCTCCTGGATGCCGCACGGCTGGCGGTGACCATGCGCCGCACCCGTTCCGTCCATCTCGACCGGCTCCGCCGGAGCATCGACGAATCGGTGCCCATGCTCTATCTGCCCTACCTGTTCACCCGTTCCCACGGCCTCCGGACCACCCGTCAGGTGGCCGCTTCGCTGGGCGAGGAGCTCGGCTACTGATGTCGGCGGCACGAGCGGCGCGGAGCGCGGAAAGCCCACCAGGGGGGACTCCGAAGAAGGACGCCGCCAAAAAGGCCGGCGCGTCGTCGGGTAGCGGTTCGATCGACGGGTTGTTGGCCACCAAGGAGATCGTGATCGCCTGCGGACCGGGAGGGGTGGGCAAGACGACCACCGCGGCCGCGGCCGCGGTGATGGCCGCCATCCGGCATGGCAGCAAGGTGCTGGTCCTGACCGTCGACCCGGCCAAGAGGCTGGCTGATGCGCTCGGACTCGACGGCATCGGCAACACCGAGCACCGAGTTCCCAACGAAGCCTTCCGGGCCGCCGGTATCAAGCCGCGGGGTCAGCTGTGGGCGGCCATGCTCGACACCAAAGAGTCGTGGGACGACCTCATCCGGCGGCACGCCCCCGACAAGCAGGCCCGGGACGAGATTTTGGCCAACCCGCTCTACCAGAACATCGCCGGCCGGTTCGTCCAGAGTCACGACTACATCGCCATGGAAAGGCTCTACGAGATCCACTCCGAAGGCGACTACGACCTCATCGTGGTGGACACCCCACCCACCAGGAACGCCCTCGACTTCCTCGACGCACCCCAGCGCATGGCCGATTTCTTCTCGTCCCGCCTTCTTCGCTGGCTGATCGTTCCCTATCGGTCGCGGCTGGTCAATGTGGCGACCAAGCCCTTTTACCAGATCGCCGATCGGATCCTCGGAACCGAGTTTTTGGCCGACATCTCCGAGTTCTTCATCCTCTTCCAGTCCATGTACAGCGGGTTCGTCGAGCGATCGGAGTCGGTGGGGAGGCTGCTGTCGGACCGGCGGACAACGTTCGTGGTGGTCTCCACGCTGGAGGCGGTGCCCCTGCGCGAGGCCGAGTTCTTCGTCGAACAGGTCACCTCCCGCCGCCTCCACCTGGGGGCCATGGTGCTCAACAAGGTGCTTCCCGTCTATCTCCGCGACTCGACGGACGCCTCGCTGGCCGAGTCGATGAAGGATCGGGCTCCCGCCTTGGCCGCCGAACTGGCCCCGGTCCTCCGGGAGTCGGCTCCGGCTCTGGACGACACCGATCAGATCGCCCGTCAGATCGCCCGGGTCCTCAGCGAGGTCGCCGACAGCTATCTCAACTTTCAGGTGGTCGCCCTGCGAGAGGCGGAGGAGCGGGCGATGCTCTCGGTGGTGCCCGACGTGGTGGCGACAGTGCCCTTTTTCGATTCCGACCTCTACGACCTGGCCGGGTTGGTCAGGCTGGGCGAGCAGATCTGGGGGTAGGCGGCACCCGGCTGGTGGGGTGCCGCCGGGTCGCCGGCCGGCGGTCCGGCGGGCCCGTCCGCCACCTGCTTTACGATGCGTCCATGACCGACATCGTTGATCCGGCCGTGGAGTCCTACGCCAGAGAGCATTCCACCGCCCCCCCCGCCTACCTCGAGGAGCTGGCCACCGACCTGCGGGCCACCCTGGAATTCCCCGGCATGATGGTGGGTCGACTCGAGGGTCGCTACCTCGAAGTGCTCACTTTCGCTCTCGGCGCCCGCTCTGTCCTCGAGATCGGGACCTTCGGTGGTTACTCGGCCCTGTCCATGGCCGCCGGTCTGGCCCCGGGCGGTCGGATCGTCACCTGTGAGATCTCGCCGGTCCACGCCGAGTTCGCCCGTCGACACATCGCGTCGAGCCCCTATGCCGACAGTATCGAGGTGATGGTCGGTCCGGCCATCGACACCATCGCCACCCTGGACGGGCCCTTCGACCTGGTCTTCATCGACGCCGACAAGGCGGCCTACCCGGACTACTTCGAAGCCGTCCTCCCCAAGTTGTCGGCCCGGGGTCTCATCGCCGCTGACAACACGCTGTGGAGCGGACAGGTCCTCGATCCGGAGGACACCAGCAAGGACACCGTTGCCCTGCGTCGGTTCAACGACACGTTGGCCGTCGACCCGCGGGTCGTGGTGGTGCAGACCACGGTACGCGACGGGGTCACGCTCATTCGTCGGGCCGGCTAGGGTCGCGAGCTCGACCGTGCTGGACTACCACCTGCACCTGTGGCCGCATTCCCAGTCCGACGCCGAGGCCACCGTCGAACAGGTGACGGCGTACTGCGAGCGGGCGGTGGCTGCCGGTGTGACCGAGATCGCCGTGACCGAGCACCTCTTCCGCTTCACCCAGGCCACCGATCTTCTCGGGAGGTTCTGGGACGACCTGCCCGGCGCGGCCTTTCGGCCGGGTATGGCTGACTACTGGGATCATCACGCCCGGGTCGACCTCGACGACTATGTCGAGGTGGTCGAGTCGGTGAAGGCGGAGGGGTTGCCCGTCGTCCTCGGCCTCGAGGTCGACTTCTACCAGGGCCGGATGGACGAGGTGGCCCGGCTTCTGGCCGGCTATCCCTTCGACGTTCTCCTCGGATCGGTCCACTGGCTGGGGAACTGGCGCTTCGACGTCCTCAATGAGCCGCTCACCCTGGCCGAATGGGACGTCCGGGACATCGACGTCGTCTGGGACGACTA
Source organism: uncultured Acidimicrobiaceae bacterium (assembly GCA_963704615.1). Taxonomy (GTDB): domain Bacteria; phylum Actinomycetota; class Acidimicrobiia; order Acidimicrobiales; family RAAP-2; genus Bog-756. Next base: position 967,466 of record OY969923.1, read on the forward strand.
CACCCGTGCCATGGAGGAGCTGGCTGACTCGGGGGTGTGTGACGTGTTCGCCCATCCCGACCTGATCAAGGTGGCCGGGCGGGTGCCCTCGGTGCCCGATGAGTTCTACGACCGGATCACCGAGGCCGCCGTGCGTTCGGGTATGGCCGCCGAGTTGTCCTCGGCGGGGTGGCGGAAACCTGTGGGCGAGGAGTACCCCGCGCCTCCCCTGCTCAAGCGGTTCGTCGAGAGCGGGGTCCCTCTCACCACCGCCTCCGACGCCCACGCACTGCCCGATGTGGCCGATCGAGCCGATGACCTCCGGGACCTGTTGGCCCGGGCCGGAGTGGCGCGACTGCAGGGGTACCGGAGCCGTCGAGCCTACGAAGTGCCACTCACCTCTGAGGGTGGTGCCTGAGTGTCCACTCCCGCCGAGCTGGCCTTCGAGCGCACCAATCTCGATGAGATGGAGCTCGCCCATCTCCAGCGACTGCTGGGTACATGGGGGATCCTGGCCGACCTGTCCTTCTCCGACCTGGTCCTGGTGGCGCCCATGGCCCGGATGGAACCCTTCGGCCAGGAGGGCCCGGGCGAGGGCATGGTGCTGGTGGTGCTCGGACAGATGCGACCCTCCAACAGCGCCACCGTCGTCCAGGACGACCTGGTGGGCCAGACGGTCGGGGTCGACCAGTGGCCCCAGGCGGTCCTCACCTTCCAGTCGGGCGAGGTGACCCGCGGGGAGATCCTGCTCGAGGCGGGCGACGAGCCGGTGAGGCTGCACTGCATCCCGGTCCGGTGCGAGGGGAAGACGGTGGCCGTACTGGCCCGGCTGGCGGCCGGGGCCGGAAGGCGGCCGGGCCATCTGGAGCGGACCTATCGAGACCTTTTCGAACGCTTCGCCATCATGCTGGCCGAATCGACCTTCCCGTTCCCCAGTGAAGAGGTGGCCACCGAGGAGGCCCCGCGGGTCGGTGACGGTGTGGTGCTGGTGGACGAGGAGGGCCAGGTGCGTTACGCCTCGCCCAATGCCACCAACGCCCTCCATCGCATGGGCATGTACTCCCAGATCGAGGGCCGACGCCTCACCGACCTGGGCATCGAGGAGTCCGCCATCGAGTGGGCCCTGGCCTCCGCCCTCCCGGTGGTCGAGGAGGTCGAGCGCCGGCCGGACGTGACTGTGCTGCTCCACTGCATTCCCCTGCTGGCCCAACAGCAGGTGACCGGGTGCCTGGTCCTCCTGCGGGACGTGACCGATGTCCGTCGGCTCGACCGGTTGCTGCTGTCAAAAGATGCCGCCATCCGGGAGGTGCACCATCGAGTCAAGAACAACCTGCAGACCATCTCGGCCCTCCTGCGTCTCCAGGCCCGTCGCCTGCCGCCGGGAGGTGGGAGGGTGGCGCTCTTCGAGGCCGAGCGACGAGTCCGGTCCATCGCCATCGTGCACGAGATCCTGTCCCGCGATCCCGGCGACCAGGTGCCCTTCGAGGAGATCGTCACGTCGCTGATCCGCATGGCCGAGGACTCGGTCGTCCTGTCCCGCAAGCTGACCTTCGAGGTGGTCGGCGGGCTCGGTGAAGTGCCCGCCGATGTCGCTACCCCGTTGGCCGTGGTGCTCGCCGAGCTGCTGCAGAACGCCGTCGAGCACGCCTACCGCGATCTCGACGTCGAGGGCGACGACGAGAGCGATGGCGACTCTGCCGATGGCGACGGTGCCGATGGCGACGGTGGCGGCGGTCGCCATTACCCGACCCACGATCAGTCGGTGGGCCACATCTGCGTGCGTCTGGCCAACGAAGTCGACGGCCTGACTCTCGAAGTGCTCGATGACGGTTCGGGGCTGCCCGAGGGCTTCGATATCGACGCCACCGAGAGTCTCGGGCTGTCCATCGTCCGGGACCTGGTGCGCAGCCAACTGGACGGCACCATCACCATGCGAGATCGCAACGAGGTCTACCCGGGGGAGACGGGGACGGTGGTGGCCATCGGTCTCCCGGCGCCGGATCTGCAGAAAACCGGCCTCTGATCCGGCGGCCACCGGTCAGGACGTCGTCGGTCGGGTGGGCGGCGGCGAGGAAACGAGCGCGGCGGCGAGATCAGGAGGCGCGACGGCGCGCCGCCAGCCAGGCCTTGCGCAGCTTGCGACGTTCCTCCTCGGAGGTCCCGCCCCAGACTCCGGATTCCTGATTGGTGGCCAGCGCGAAGTCGAGGCACGCTTCGATGGCATCGCAGCCACGACACACCCTCTTGGCCGCCTCGATCTGGTCGATGGCGGGCCCGGTGGTGCCGATGGGGAAGAAGAGATCTGGCTCGGTACTCCTGCAGGCGGCCAGCTCTCGCCAGTCGCCGTCATCCCACTCGACCGTCCGGTTCCACATGAGGGCCACGATGTTCCTCCGCTCCCGTTCCCGAAGTTCCTGTTTGTGATCTGTTTCACATAGCTCGATGCCAACATGTCACCGGCCGTTCAGGGTTCGTTCATTAGAGTAATCACCGGTACCCCTGGTTGCAAGCAGTTCCGGCTCCGGGCACCGGTCGTCCGGCCGTGCTCCCGGGGGCTGGGACGGCCAGCCCGAGGAGGGCGCTGAGCGATGGGAACGACGGCGGTTCAGGCCCACCGGGGATGCCCCGACCCGGCCGCCGGGGTCGTCGAGAACACCCTCGAGGCCTTCACCCGGGCCCACCAACTGGGTGCGGACGGGGTCGAGCTGGACGTCCGGATGACCTCGGACGGCGCCCTGGCCGTCCACCACGATCCGGCCATCGCCGGCATCGGCCCCATCGCCGAGTTGTCGACCGGCGATCTCCCTCCTCACGTGCCCCTTCTGGCTGCCGCCCTGGTCGTCTGCGAGGGCCTGACCGTCAACATCGAGATCAAGAACCTGCCCGGAGAACCGGGCTACGACCCCGCCGAGCGCATCGCCGGCGAGGTGGTCGACCTGGTCGCGTCCCTCGGATGGGCACCGGCGGTGGTCATCTCCTCGTTCTGGCCTCCGACCCTCGATGCAGTGCGCAACGGCGATCCCGATGTGGCCACCGGATTGCTGCTGGCCTCGTGGGCCGAGCCGGCCGACGCGGTGGCCGCAGCCCTCGACCACGGATGCACGGCGATCCACCCTCACGTCGACCTTGTCGGTGGGACCCTGGTCGATCGGGCGCACGAGGCGGGCCTGGCCGTGGCCGCCTGGACGGTCAACGAGCGGACCCGCCTTCTGGCCGCCGCGGAGGCAGGAGTGGACACGGTGATCACCGACGACGTGGCCCTGGCCCGGGCCACTCTCGACGCGGGCTCCTGACCGGAGGGCTTCTGGCGGTCTGACCAGGTGACTTGGACGGGGAGTGCGGGTCGTCTCTGCTGCCGGTGGGGTGCGGTACCGGGTCGGGGGTTCTGACCTGGGATCGCGGCCCGATTGGTCGGAGAGCCTGTTTTCAACAACAATGCACGCCCATGAACGTCGTCGTCTGTGTGAAGCAGATCCCCGATCCGGCCGCCCCGCCGGCGCTGGATCCGGAGACAAAGGACCTCGTCCGAGAGGGAAAACTGATCCTCGACGACTCCGACTCCTACGGCGTGGAGATGGCCCTCCAGCTGGCCGATGCCGCCGGTGGGGGCGATGTCACCCTGGTGTCGATGGCTCCCAACGGGGAGACCTCCGGCCTGCGCACCGCCCTGGCCATGGGGGCGGCCAAGGCCATCTTGATCAGTGACGACGCCCTGGCCGGATCCGACGCCCTGGGGACGGCCAAGGTCCTGGCCGCGGCCATCAAACGGGCCGAGCCCGACCTGGTCGTGGCCGCCACCGAGTCCACCGACGGCTACACCGGCACCACCCCGGTCCAGATCGCCGAGCTGCTGGGCCTCCCTTCGGTGACCTTCGCCAAAAAGGTGGAGATCGCCGGCGATTCGGTCAAGGTCGAGCGCCAGACCGAGGCCGGCTACGACGAGGTCGAGAGCCCGCTGCCGGCCCTGGTGACGGTCACCGCCGGTGTGGTCGAGCCCCGCTACCCCTCGTTCAAGGGGATCATGGCGGCCAAGTCGAAGCCGGTGGAGGTCCTCACCGTGGCCGACCTCGGACTCGACCCCTCGCAGGTCGGGGCGGCCGGCGCCCGCCAGGAGATCACCCGGGTGTCCGACGCCGAGGCCCGTTCGGCCGGCGAGATCATCACCGACGAGGGCGACGGTTATCAACGGGTCATCGAGTTCCTCGAGCAACTGAAGATCCTGTAGGGATCGGGTAGGAGAGAAGACGCACATGTCCGTCGACACGATCTGGATCCTGGCCGAAGCGGCCGACGGGGCCCCCATCACCACCTCGCTCGAACTGGCCACCGGGGCCCGGTCGCTGGCCGGCACGGTGGAAGCCGTCGCCTGGGGCGACGCCACCGAGTCGGCCGCGGCCACGCTCGGCGACTACGGGGTGACCACCGTGCACGATGTGGGTGATCTGGGCGGCGCACTGCCCGGGGCGCCGGTTGCCGCCGCCATCGCTGCCGCCGTGGAAGCAGGTGCCGGCCCCGATGCCATCCTGTTTCCGGCCACCTACGACGGGCGGGACATCGCCGCCCGGCTGTCGGTGAAGCTCGATCGTCCGGTTCTCACCAACGTGGTCGACCTCACGGCCGACGATGGCGGCCTGGTCACCGAGCACGCCATCTTCGGCGGCAGCCAGGTGGCGTTCGCCCGTTTCACCGGTGAAGGTCCCGGCATCTACGTGATCCGAGCCAAGTCGTTCGCCGCCGAGCCCGCCGGGGGAGCGCCGGCCACGGTGGTGGCCGCTCCGGCACCGGACACCGGAGTCACCAGCGCGGCCAAGATCGTGGCCCGCCACATCGAGGAGCGCACCGGGCCCAAGCTCGATGAGGCCGACGTGGTGGTCTCGGGAGGTCGCGGCCTCGGTGACAAGGAGAGCTACGCCCTCATCGAGGAGCTTGCCACTCTGCTCCACGGAGCGGCGGGGGCCAGCCGGGCCATCGTCGACGCCGGCTGGGTCCCCTACTCGCACCAGGTGGGTCAGACCGGCAAGACGGTCAAGCCCACCGTGTACATGGCCTGTGGGATCTCGGGCGCGACCCAGCACCTGGTGGGCATGAAGAACTCCAAGAACATCGTCGCCATCAACAAGGACCAGGACGCCCCCATCTTCACCGTGGCCGACCTCGGGATCGTGGGCGATGTGCACAAGGTGCTGCCCCAGCTGATCGAGGCGATCAAAGCCCGAGGGTGACCGGATGACGCGGCACCCGACGCGGCACCGCTGACGCGTCTCGGCCAACGCGGCTTCCCAGGCCGCGGGGTGGGTCCCCGAAGTCGTGCGAAAGGACCACGGCTGGCGAGGGGGGGCGTGCCATACTGACGAGTCGAAGCCGTCTCGTGCCTGATCCTCAGGGAAGTGATCCCGACCGCGCCCCACCTCCGAAGCCGTCCTGCCTGTAACGGGAGGCTCGGTGGATCGCTGCAGTCGTCGGGCTTCCGAGCCGCCGGCCCCGGTGTGCCGCTGATCCCTGAGCACGCCTTCCCGGCTGGGGCCGTCCGTGCCTAGGCCGGTCGAGGGCACCAGTCCCTATCTCCCCGGGCTCGACGGTATCCGTGCCGTGGCCGTGCTGAGCGTCATCGCCTACCACCTCAATTTCGGGTGGGCCCCCGGTGGCCTGCTCGGGGTGCAGGTCTTCTTCGTCCTCTCCGGCTACCTGATCACCGACCTCCTGGTGGCCGAGTACGGCCGCCACCACGGGATCGGGCTCAAACAGTTCTGGATCCGCCGGGCCCGTCGCCTCCTGCCGGCCCTCTACGTGATGATGTTCGTCACCGTCGGATGGGCGACGCTGTTCGAACGCAGCCAACTGTCCACCCTCCGGGGCGACCTTCCCGCCGGCATCTTCTACGTGAGCAACTGGTGGTTCATCTTCCACCACGTGTCCTACTTCGCCAAGTTCGGCCCGCCGTCCCCGTTCGGGCATCTGTGGTCACTGGCCATCGAGGAGCAGTTCTACCTGATCTGGCCGCTGGTGGTCCTGGCCGGGTTCCGATGGATCCATGCCAAGCGCACCCGGATCCTCCTCACCGTGGCCCTGGCTGCCGCCTCGGCATTGGAGATGGCTGTCCTCTATGCCCCAAGTGGTGACCCCACCCGGGTCTACGACGGCACCGACACCCGGGCGTTCGCCTTGTTGATCGGCGCCGCCTTGGCCATGGTGCTGCCCCGCAACCGGCCCTTTGCCCCCGTCACCCCCAATGCGCGCCGTCTGCTCAACGCGGTGGGCGGTGCGGCCCTGGTCGGGATCTTCCTGATGTTCTGGCGCACCAACCAGTACGAGACCTTCCTGTACCGGGGGGGCATGGTGCTCCTCGCCCTTCTCACCGCGTTGCTCATCGGCGTCACCGTCCATCCCGGATCCCAGCTGCGTTCGGTCCTCGGCTGGGAGCCCCTCCGATGGGTCGGGGAACGCTCGTATGCCATCTACCTCTGGCACTACCCGATCATCGTCCTGACCACGCCCCTCAACGCACCAGCCAGCATCGTCCGAGGTCTCCTCCAGATCACGGCCACCATTGGTATCGCCGCGTTGTCGTGGCGGTACATCGAACAGCCGGTTCGGCACGGGGCGCTCGGCCGCCAGTGGGATCGGATCAGGCATCACGAGAGGACCTGGCCCCGGCTGCCCGCCCTGGGCTGGGTGCTCGTCGTCGGGGTGGTCGTCAACGCCACCATCTGCGGGCTCGGCCTCTTCGGTGTGGTCACCGCGTCGGCCACCGACGCCGATACCAGGGTCACCAGCATCGTGCCCGCGGTGCACCACCGATCCACCTCGGCGTCGACCACGGTCACCACCGATGGGCCGGCGTTGTCCACGACCACCGTGCCCCCTCCGGCCGGCCAGGGCGTGACCGCCATCGGCGACTCCATCATGGTGGACGCCGCCCCCTATCTCCAACAGCTGCTCCCCGGGGTTGCCATCGATGCTCAGGTCGGCCAGCAGCTCGATCAGGTCCAGACCGCGGTGCCCCAGCTCAAGTCGGAGGGAGCGGTCGGGAACCGGTTGATTCTCGAGCTCGGAACCAACGGGCCCTACTCGGCTGCGCAGCTGGAGGCGTTGATCAGCTCCTTCGGGCCCATGCAGAGAATCGTTCTGGTCAACACCCGGGTTCCCCGACCATGGCAACAACAGGTCAACGACACCATCGCGTCGGTGGCCCAGTCGCTTCCGAACGCAACGGTGCTCGACTGGTACGACGACAGCGCCCCCTACCCCCAGTACTTCTATCCCGACGGCGTCCACCTCGACCCGGCCGGGGCCAAGTACTACGCCTCACTCCTGGCCCAGGCGATCGAAGCTCCGCCGCCGGTCCATCGGAACCCTGCGCCGCACCCGCCGACCACGTCGGGCTCCGCCCCCCGGGGGCGCGCCGGCACAACGACCTACACCAAGGGCCACGGATAGGGAGGCCGGTCTCCCTCGGGCTCGGGAAACGAGGCCGTCTCGATCAACGCACGAGTGCGTTCGGCCACCGCGTCCCTTTCCGGCGCGGACAGGAGGGAGCCCAGATTGTCAGGCAGCTCCCCGGCCAGTCGACCGAGGTCGGCCAGCAGCCCGTCGTCCAGGGTGTCGTCGGCGAAATCCCAGATGACCGTGCGCAGCTTCGGTTGGCGGTGGAAGCACAGGCCGTGGTCGATCGCCCACAGGCGCCCGTCCGGACCCTTCAGCACATGGCCGCTCTTGCGGTCGGCGTTGTTGGCCACGACGTCGAAGGCGCACACGGTGCGCAGCGCCTCTTCATGGTGGCCTCCGTCGTAGAGGGTGAAGTAGTGCTGGCTGTAATCGGCCTCGACGAACAGCTGGAGCGATCCCTCGCCCAGGGGACCGTCAGGGCGGATCACGGTGGGGGGGACGAGACCCCAGCCGAGCGCCTCGGAGAGCTCGAACGCCGCCGCCTCTCGGCGGTAGAGACCGCCGGGGAAGTCCCACAACGAGCGCTCGCCCCGGGCGGGTTTGTAGACCGCGCCGAGCGGCGGGCCGCCGTCGGTGTCCAGGGCGACCAGAAAGGTCAGGTTGGAGCTCCAGGGCAGGCGTCCGACCACCGAGAAGGCGCGGCTGGCCAGCAGTTCGGTGGCCACATCGAGCCCAGGACCGTCGCCCGGGCTCCAAGCGGTCACACCGCTGGAGGTCGATGACCGTTCGTCCGTGGGCATTCGTGTCCCGAGGGGTCGAGGGGCGAACCGCACAGCGGGCAGGGCGGCCGGCCGGACTCGACCAGCCGGGTGGCCTGGATGGCGAAAGCGGCCGCCTGCTCGCGGGAGATGGACAGACGGGCGATGGCGCCGGTCTCGTCCTCGGCCACCAGTTCCTCGATGACCAGGATGACCCGGTCTTCGCCCTCGTCGAAGGAGACACCGACGGTGCCCACCACCCAGGCCGGCTCGGCCGGCTCCTCCAGGGGGAGATCGTCGGGGAGGTGTCCGGGGCGATCCTGGTCCCTGACGATCCGGGCCAGGTAGTCGGCCACCACGGCCACTTGTTGTTTCTCGATCTTGAGGGTGAGCAGGGTCGGTCCCTGCCGGCACTGCAGGAGGAAGAGGCGACTGCCCACCGGCCCCACCGTCCCGACGGTGACCCGGTCGGGGGCCGAGAGGTCGTATCCCTCGCTCATGCCGGAGCCAGTTCGTCGAGCGAGGCGGTCGAATTGACGGTGAGGACCAGCGGTCCGGTGTTCCCGTAGGCCACGACCGACACCGAACACGGCGACACCACCAGGCGCTGGAACAGATCGAGGGGAGTGCCGGCCGCCGACGACAAGGCCGCTTTGATGGGATCGGCGTGGGACACGGCGACCACCGTCTCCCCCCGGTGCCGGCGGATGATGCGGGCGATGGCCGAGGACATGCGCGCCTGCATCTCGAGGAACGACTCCCCGTCGGGGAACCGGAATTCGCTGGGGCACCGCTGGACCTGGGCCCACTCGGGGCGCTTGGCCAGCGACGTCAGCGTCGCTCCTGTCCACTCCCCGAAGTCGCACTCCACCAGGCCGCGTTCGGTGCGTACCCGCAGGCCGAGCCGCCGGGCGATGGGCCGGGCCGTCTCGGTGGTTCGCTCGAGGGGCGAGGTGTAAACAGCGACCGGTGGCCGTTTTCCCGCGGCGTCCAGGCCGGCGATGCGTTCGGCCACCGCTTCGGCCTGCCGGGTGCCCTTGTCGGAGAGGTGCAGTCCCGGGGCCCGGCCGGGGAGCACCTTGCCGGTGGTCGGGGTCGTACCGTGCCGAACCAGGAGCAGCACGGTCGGTCGGCTGGGAGGTTTCCGTCGGCTGACCACGCCCGTTCACCGTACTCCGTCCCCCGGAGACCCCAACCGGCTGGTCCGTTGCCGACGCGCTCGTCGGTGGGGCCGTCGTCCGTGCTTCGTCCGTGCTCAGATCGTGCTCAGATCCGTGCTCAGATCCGTGCTCAGTTGCCCCGCTCAGCTGCCCACACCGGCCAGCGTCAGGACCGCGGGCTCGACCGCCTCGCACCCGTCGAGGGGTCCTTGGTCCTCGGGCTCCACCGGGTCGTGGTCGTGGTCCTCGTCGGAGAGCTTGGAGGGCCACCAGTTCCACCGGCCGAGCAGCACCACCACCGAGGGAACCAGGAGGGTGCGCACGAAGAAGGTGTCGAGCAGGATCCCCGCGGCCAGCCCCAGCCCGATCTCTTGCACCTGGGCGTTGCCGGTCACGGTCAGCACCCCGAACGTCCCGGCCAGAATGAGGCCGGCCGAGGTGACCGTGGTGCCGGTGGCCTCCACCGCCCGACGGACGGCCACCCGGATCGGGGCATGGTGCGCCTCCTCCCGGATCCGGGTCATCACCAAGATGTTGTAGTCCTGGCCCAGGGCCATGATGAAGATGAACATGAAGAAGGGGAGGACGAAGTTGATGCCGTCCTGCCCCCCGATCAGCTCGAAGACCAGGACGGCCAGGCCCAAGGAGGCCAGGTAGGAGAGGCCCACACTCACCACCAGGTACAAAGGTGCGACCAGGCTGCGCAGCACGATGGCCAGAAGCAGGGCCAGCACCAGCATCACGATGGGGATGATCCGCATCAGGTCATTTCCGGAGAGCGTGCCCACGTCGGCCGCCAACGGGGCATCCCCGGTGACGCCACTGGCCGTGGCTCCGATCGACCGGCCCACCCGGTCCACCCCGGCGCGCACCGACGGCATGGCCGCGGCGGCTTGGGTGCTGGTGGCGGAGCCGGCCCGCAGCCCGGTCTGGAAGACGATGGTGCGTCCGTCGGGGCTGATGTACTGGTTCGAGGACTGATAGGCGCTGTAGGTGGCGGCCGACACGGTCACACCTGCAGGTGGCGTGGCCGGCAGCGAGGCCGGGGCACCGAGGGGAGCCAGTTGATCGTGGGCCTCGGCCAGGTCGGACGCGGCGAGCATGGTGCCATCGGGGTCGAGGGCACCGGTGACGGCGGTGAACTCCCCGGAACGGGTCAGGCCCTGTTGGGCCACGTCGAGGACGGCCGGATCGGTCCACACCGACGCCGGCAACTTGAACACCACGGTGGTGGGATCGGTCTCGGCCTCGGGGAAGTCCGCCGTCAGCACCGCTTGGCCCCGGCCCGAGTCGGAGGTGGCCGGGGCCGGCTGGTCGCTGAATCCATTGGGGGCGTAGGCCAGCATCGACAAGGCCAGACCACCGAAGATGACCAGGCCGACGACCAAGGTGAGTACCGGCCGCCCCACCACCTTGCCGGCGATGCGACCCCAGGCACCACACTTGGGCACCTCCACCTTGGGGATGCGGGGCCAGAAGACGCTGCGGCCGAGCACCGCCAACAGAGCGGGCAGCAGGGTCAGGTTGGCCAGCAGGGCCACCCCGATCCCGATGGCCAGGGCCGGACCCAGGCCCTGGTAGAGGCCGAAGGTGGCGACCACCACGGTGGCCAGGGCACCCATGACCGTAAGCCCGGAGAAGGTGATCGACTCGCCCACCTTGCACAGCGAGAAGGCCACCGCGTCGTCGACGCTCTTGCCCCGGCGCAGCTCCTCCCGGAGCCGGAAGATGAGGAACAGTCCGTAGTCGGTGCCCGCCCCCAGCAGGACCACGATGAGCAGGATGGGGGTGAGGTCGGAGACCTGGACCCCGATATGGGTCGATTCGGCGATGATCGGGCCCGAGGCGATGAGGGCCACCGCCGAGGGCACCAGGGCGATCACCGGGGCCAGCAGGGCCCGGAAGGTGAGGAACAACAAGGCCACGATGAAAAGCACCGACAACAGCTCGATCAGGCTCTGGATGTGACCGTTCTGGTTCTGCTCGTCGACCGAGGCGGCCACCCCGCCGGTCAGGTGCATGACCAGGCCCGGTGGTGCGCCCGAGGTGGCGAAGGTGGAGCGGAGCTCGGCCACCGTCTCTTGGGCCTGCTTGCTCTGGGAGCCTCCGACCCGTACCTCGACCATGGCCCGGCGCGCCCGGCCGTTGGTCGACACTCCTTGGTCGATCACGGTGGTGACTCGCGGAATCGAGCGCATGGCCGCCTCGGCCCGGTCGATGGCGGCATTGTCGGCGGCGGAGAGGACCCCGACCGAGGTGGAGGCGACGAAGGTGGTGCCCTTGGTGGTCTTCGACTGGAACGGGGCGTCCAGCGCCTGCGCCTGCACGCTGGGCTCGGAGGCCGGGAGGAAGTCGGCGTTCCCGGACTTCTCCACGCTGGTGAGAGAGGGGAGCGTGGTGGCGAGGACCACGGTCACGATGATCCAACCGGCGATGATCAGCCAGCGGAAGCGCACGGTGAACCGTCCTAGGGCGGCGAACAAGCGGTAGTCCTCCGGGGATCGCTGGTTGGACTCAGGTGACGAGCCGCCCTGCAGACGCGCTCGCGCTCGAGTTGGCGGGCTCTTCACAGGGACCCCGCGGCCGACGTTTCGTAGCCGGGCCCCCGTTTTCCCATGGTAGGCCCCGGAAAGGTGTTCACTGAGGGCCGATCGGCCCAAAACACCCGATTATTAAATGATTTTCATGTAACCGCAGGGAGGCGGCGGGGCATGGGGACGGCCGTCTCGGGCCAGCGCCGGCGGCTGACCCGGGCCAGCCGGTGGAGCAAGGCGATGGCCCCGGGGTCGTCGTCGCCCGGCCGGGTCTCGACGGAGCCGTCGGCGATCATCCCGTCGAGGAGGTCCCGGCCCTTGTCGGTGCGCACCATGGTGAGGGTCCAGTCGTTGAACGCCCCGATGCCCCCGGTGGAGATGTCGGCGTGCTCGGCGGCGAAGTCCGGACAGGTGGTGCACCCCTCCCGGGTCCAGGCGTGGGCCTCCTTGAGCGGGATCTCGTGGTACTCGCCGTCACGGGTCCAGACCTGGAACACGCCCTTGATGTTCATCTTGGCGATGTCGGCCCGGGCGATCCCGTAGCGGGCCTCGAAGAGCTCGGGGAAGATGGCGTCGTCGAAGGTCTTGGAGCACATCAGCCCGATGGTCAGCGACAGCCGCCGGGCGATCTTTCCCGCCTTGCGGGCGGCCATCACCGGTGGCGCCGACGACTGGCATCCCATCCCCACCAGGGCGATGCGCTCGGCTCCGGCCTCGATGGCCTGGGGGTAGGCCAGCGGATTGGCCGAGTAGGTGTAGCGGGAACCGGCCGCGGCCAGAACCTCGGCGCGGGTGGTGGCGACGGCGGGCACCGCCTTCCAGGTCGAGCCGTCCCCCTCCAGGGTGGAGACCAACGCCGCGTCGATCACGTCGTGCTCGAGGGCCCACACCAAAAGGGCGGAAACCAGCCCGCCGTCCTGGCCGCACTCGAGGATCTCCGGATCGGTGGCCCGCACCAGCACGGTGTCGGCGGAGACGCCGGCCACCTCCTCGGGGGTCCGCTCCCGGCCGAACAGGTGGGTTTCGATCTCCGGCTCCCACAGACGGAACCGCGGACAGGCGCGGGTGCACATGGTGCAGCCCTTGATCCCGTGGGTGCAGTTGTCGGGGCCGCCCTCGGCATCGATGTGGAACGGCTTGTACCGACCACCGGTGTCGTCGTAGGAGAGGACGTCATAGGGGCAGGCCACGATGCAGGCTGCACACCCCGTGCACAGGCCTGAGGTCACGACCTCGGTGAAGAGCTCGGCCCATTGCGGCTTCTCGGGGGGCATGGCCTTACCCTATCGAGGCCCGGTCGGGGCCCCGTGCGGAACTCCTCCAGGACCTGGCCGGGGAGCCCCGGTGGGTACCCTCGGCCCGTGCCGGAATTGCCCGAGGTGGAGTCCTTCACCAACCTGGCCCGCACCGCGATCGGACGGAAGGTGACCTCGGTGTCGGCCCCGGATCCCTGGTTCATCAAAGGGGGTCTCGATGGCCCCACCCTCCGGGCTGCCCTGGTGGGCCGACGGCTGACCGGGGCCCGCCGCATCGGCAAGCTGATGGTTCTCGACACCGACGACGGCTCGACTCTTGGGATCCGGTTCGGGATGACCGGCACCCTGGCGGTGGACGGCCGCTCCGGCGTGGACCAACTGGTCTATGCCCCGCGCCGCCACGAGCCGGAGTGGGACCGGTTCTCGCTCGGATTCGACGACGGCGGCACTCTGGTCGTGCGCGATCCCCGGCGCCTGGGCGGCGTGTTCCTAGACCCCGACGTGTCCGCCCTGGGACCCGATGCCGCCTCGATCGGCGTCGCCGCCCTGGCTCGAGCCTTGTCGGGGTCGGCGGCACCGCTCAAAGCCCGGCTGCTCGACCAGTCACGGGTGGCCGGCGTGGGCAACCTGATTGCTGACGAGGTGCTGTGGCGGGCCGGCCTGTCGCCCGTGCGGCCGGCTGGCTCGCTGACCGCGGCCGAAGTGAGGCGCCTCCACCGTCATCTCCGTGGGACCATCGACGACCTCATCGAGCGGGGTGGCTCCCACCGCGGTGACCTGATGGAAGAGCGCCATCCCGGGGGACGGTGCCCGCGGGACGGTGCGGAGCTGACTCGCTCCGTCGTGGGCGGGCGCACCACGTGGTGGTGCCCCCAGCATCAGAGTTGACGGGCCAGCCGGGCCGAGCCCGGACCGGTGGGTTCAATGGCCCGGTCAGCCCTGCGGGTTGGCCCGGTCAGCCCTGCGGGTTGGCCCGGTCAGTCCCCCAGCTCGGCCAGGACCTTGTCGGCATGGCCGTCGGCCTTCACGTTGTACCAGGCTCGGGCCACCCGGCCGTCGGGTCCGACCAGGAACGTCGACCGGATCACCCCGACTGACTTCTTGCCGTAGAGGGTCTTTTCCCCCCACGCCCCGTACTTCTCGCCGACGGCATGGTCGACGTCGGTGAGGAGCGGGAACTTGAGCCCGTACTTGGCCCGGAACTTGGTGTGCTTGTCGGCGCTGTCGCCGGAGATGCCGAGAACCGCCACCTTGGCCCGGGCGAAGGCCCGCAGGTTGTCGTTGAACTGGCAGGCTTCCTTGGTACATCCGGGGGTGTCGTCCCTCGGGTAGAAGTACACCACCACGTGTTGACCGGCGAAGTCCTTGAGGGACACCTTGGCGCCGTCCTGGTCGGGCAGGGTGAACGCAGGCGCCTTGTCGCCGGCGGCGAGCTTTCCCATGGTCGGGATCCTTTCGTCTGGCGTCGTGTCGGCCCGCGGCACTTGGCCGGGACCCGATGATGTGCTGGCGCCCACGATGGCACAAACCCGCTTCTGCGGGAGCAGGCGGCCCGTGGGAGACTCGGCCCGAAAAGAAGATTGGAAGGGACTGATCCGCCATGACCGAACACCCAGCGTCCCCCCTGACCACCGACGGACATGTCGCCACTGCGACGGCACCCCACTCGGACCACAACCGCTCGAAGGTGTACGTGGAAGGGGCCGACGGGATCCGGGTCCCCTTCATCGAGGTGGCGCTGGCCGACTCGCCGGGACCGGACGGCTCCGAGGCCAACCCGCCGGTGCGGCTCTACGACACCTCCGGGCCCGGTTCGGTGCCGACGGTGGGCCTGCCGCCCTTGCGGCGGGAATGGATCGTCGCCCGCGGTGACGTCGAGGAGTACGAAGGCAGGCTGGTCAACCGACGCGACGACGGTCGGGCCGCCGTTCGCCGGGCCGAAGAGCGCTCGTCGGAATCGCCTCCCTCGGGACGCCGGCCGCTGCGTTCGACGGGCACACCGGTGACCCAACTGCACTACGCCCGCCGAGGGGAGATCACCCCCGAGATGTCTTTCGTGGCCACCCGCGAGGGAGCGTCCGCCGAGATGGTGCGGGACGAGATCGCCGCCGGCCGGGCCATCCTGCCGGCCAACGTCAACCATCCCGAGTCCGAGCCCATGGTCATCGGAACCTCGTTCCTGGTCAAGGTCAACGCCAACATCGGCAACTCGGCGGTGACCTCCTCCATCGACGAGGAGGTCGAGAAGCTGACCTGGGCCACTCGCTGGGGCGCGGACACGGTCATGGATCTGTCCACCGGCCCGGACATCCACACCACCCGCGAATGGATCCTCCGCAACGCACCGGTGCCCATCGGGACCGTGCCCATCTACCAGGCGCTGGAGAAGGTGGACGGGTCGCCCGAGGAGCTGACCTGGGACCTCTACCGCGACACGTTGGTCGAGCAGGCCGAGCAAGGGGTCGACTACTTCACCATCCACGCCGGTGTCCTGTTGCGCTACGTCCCGCTGACGGCCCGCCGCACCACCGGCATCGTCAGTCGGGGTGGTTCGATCATGGCCGCCTGGTGCCTGGCTCACCACACCGAGAACTTCCTCTACACCCGGTTCGCCGAGATCTGCGAGATCATGGCCGCCTACGACGTGGCCTTCTCGTTGGGCGACGGCCTCCGCCCGGGCTCCATCGCCGACGCCAACGACGAGGCCCAGTTCGCCGAGCTCCGCACCCTCGGTGAGCTCACCCAGGTGGCGTGGCGCCACGACGTGCAGGTCATGATCGAGGGACCGGGCCACGTGCCGTTGCACAAGGTGGCCGAAAATGTGGCTCTCGAAAGGGAGCTCTGCCACGACGCGCCCTTCTACACACTCGGTCCGCTCACCACCGACGTGGCTCCCGGTTACGACCACATCACCTCGGCCATCGGGGCCGCGGTCATCGGCATGCAGGGCACGGCCATGCTCTGCTACGTGACGCCGAAGGAGCATCTGGGCCTGCCCGACCTCGAGGATGTCAAGCAGGGGATGATCGCCTACAAGATCGCCGCCCACGCCGCCGACCTGGCCAAGGGACACCCGGGGGCCCAGGCGTGGGACGACGCGTTGTCCAAGGCCCGCTTCGAGTTCCGGTGGGAGGACCAGTTCAACCTGGCCATGGACCCGGCAACAGCCCGCTCTTACCACGACGCCACCCTTCCGGCCGAGCCGGCCAAGACGGCCCATTTCTGCTCCATGTGCGGACCGAAGTTCTGCTCGATGCGGATCAGCCAGGACGTTCGCGACTACGCCCAGGCCAAAGGGATGGACCTCGCCGCGGCTGTCGAGATCGGGATGAAGGAGAAGGCGGACGAGTTCCGGGAGAGCGGGTCGGCCGTCTACCGCGAGCCCTCCACCACCTGAGGCCGCCCCGTCTTCATCGCACCGGAGCGTGCTTGACCTGGTGTCCGCCCTCGTCGCGGGTACACTGATCTTCGGTGCCGGGCACAGAGCCCAGCACCGGGGTCTTCCTCATCTCCGTTCTCCGAGCCGCCGACGCGGATCGGAATGATGGCCCGAGGCGGGCCCGCAGGCATTCGTGACTTGCACGGATGTCGACGGTCGGCCTCTGACCGTCACCTGAAAAGACGAGAGTGAGCGCACGACCCTATGACAACCACCATCGATCCGTCGGATCGCGTCGTCGATCCTGCTGATCCCACCGAGGCTGTCGACAACGACGGACTTGCCGGCACCAAAACCTTCGCCTCCCTGGGCGTCGACCCGGCACTGGTCAAGGCCCTGTCGGCCCAAGGCATCACCAACACCTTCGCCATCCAGTCGATGACCGTGGCCGACGCCCTGGCCGGACGGGATGTGTGCGGAAAGGCCAAGACGGGTTCGGGCAAGACCCTGGCCTTCGGGGTCCCGCTGCTCCAGCGCACCATGGCCGCCCGGGCCACCGAGCCGGGACGGCCCCGCGCCCTGGTGCTCGTCCCCACCCGCGAACTGGCCGTCCAGGTGAGCGAGGTGCTCGAGCCCCTGGCCAAGGAGGCCGGCCTCCGGATCGCCGCCGTCTACGGCGGCGCCGACATCGAGAGGCAGATCAAGAAGCTCCGCCGCGGCGTGGACGTGATCATCGCCACCCCCGGCCGGCTGATCGACCTCGGCGACCGGGGCGAGCTCTCGGTGGCCGACCTCGAGACGCTGGTGCTCGACGAGGCCGACCGCATGGCCGACATGGGGTTCATGCCCCAGGTCGAGTGGGTGCTCCGCCGACTGGAGCGGGACCATCAGACGCTGCTGTTCTCGGCCACGCTCGACGGCGCCGTGGACCGGTTGGTGAGTCGCTACATGACCGACCCGGCCCTGCACGAAGTGGCCTCGCCCAACACAACGGTGGACGCCATGGAGCACCGCTTCCTCGAGGTGCACCAGATGGACCGGGTCAAGGTGTGTGCCGCCATCTGCCGCAGCTCGGCCAAGACTCTGGTCTTCGTGCGCACCAAGCGTGGCGCCGACCGCCTGGTCGAACAGCTGCGCAAGGAGGGGGTCAAGACCGATGCCATCCACGGAGACCTTCGCCAGGCCAACCGCGAGCGGACCCTCAAGGACTTCGACGAGGGCAGGCTGCCCGCCCTGGTCGCCACCGACGTGGCGGCCCGGGGCCTGGACATCGACATGGTGGACGTGGTCATCCACTTCGACCCGCCCGAGGATCACAAGGCCTACCTGCACCGCTCGGGGCGCACCGCCCGGGCCGGCGAGACCGGACTCGTGGTCACCCTGGTGCAGTGGAACCAGGTCCTCGAGGCCGAGCGCATCCAGATGCGGATCGGGCTCAAGGTGCCCATCGTCGAGATCTTTTCCAACGATCCCCGTCTGGCCAACCTGGCGGAGTGGAACCCCGGCCAGGACTGATTCCTCCCGGTCGGTCGACGTCCAACGGTCGGATGGTCGAGCGCCCGGCTGATCGGATCTGGCCCGAACACCGAAACGGCCCGAATACCATCAGGTCATCCGGCCCGAACACCATTCGGTCCCGACCCACGCGGCCGGCTCAAACTCCCACAGGCCGCAACGGCCGTCTCACCAGCCCGCCCACAAGGAGAGCGACGTGTCCGACATCCATGCACCCCACGCCG
Source organism: uncultured Acidimicrobiaceae bacterium (assembly GCA_963704615.1). Taxonomy (GTDB): domain Bacteria; phylum Actinomycetota; class Acidimicrobiia; order Acidimicrobiales; family RAAP-2; genus Bog-756. Next base: position 985,657 of record OY969923.1, read on the forward strand.
CGGCGCCGATGACCGTCGGAGCCGGCACCGAAGGCATCGAGCGGATTCTGGTGGTGACCGCCCATCCTGACGACGTCGACTTCGGGGCCGCCGGGTCGGTTGCGGTGTGGACCAAGGCGGGTGTCGAGGTCGGCTACTGCATCGCCACCGATGGCGAGGCCGGGGGTTCGGACCGCTCGGTGAGCCGTGTCGATATGGCCGCCATCCGCCGTCACGAGCAAATGGAGGCGGCCCATGTGGTCGGGGTGTCCGACGTGACCTTTCTCGGATTCGCCGATGGCCGCCTGGTGCCCGATCTCGAGCTCCGTCGGGCCATCTCGAGGGTGATCCGCCAGTTCCGGCCCGACCGGGTGGTGACCCAGTCACCCGAGCGCAACTGGACTCGCATCTACGCCAGTCACCCCGACCACCTCGCCGCCGGTGAAGCGGCCATCTGCGCCGTCTATCCCGACGCCCGCAATCCGTTCGCCTTTCCCGACCTCCTCGACGAAGGGCTCGAGCCCCACACCGTTCCCGAGGTGTGGATCATGGCCACCGACCGGGCCGACCGGGCCGTCGAGACCACCGATTCCTTCGACCTCAAGCTGAACGCACTGCGTTCCCACCGGAGTCAGGTCGGCGACGGCGCCCATCTCGAGAATCTGCTCCGGACCTGGATGGCCGGCACCGCCCTCGCCGCTGGCCTCCCCGACGGAAGGTTGGCCGAGGCCTTCCACGTGGTGGCCACCGGGTAGTGGGGCCGCCACCGGGGCGCCCGTGGGCGCTCATCCAACACGTCGCCCACGAGGGACCGGGCCTGATCGCCACCGTTCTCGACGATGCCGGTCTCCGGCTCGAGGTGATCCGGGTCGATCGGGACGATCCTCTTCCTGATCAACGTGCCATCGACGGCTTGGTGGTGATGGGCGGGCCCATGGGTGTGCACGATGTCGATGTCCACCCCTGGCTGATGGCGGAGCGGGAGCTGATCGCCGCGGTGTCCGCCGACGGCCGTCCGGTTCTGGGCGTCTGTCTGGGTGCCCAGCAGGTGGCGGCGGCGCTCGGGGCCGAAGTGATGCGGGGGCCCTCCCTCGAGATCGGGCTGGGTCAGGTGGAGCTCACGTCCGAGGGCCGGAGGGACCCGGTGACAGGCCCGGAGTACGGCGGTCTGGCCGACACCGCGTTGCCCTGTGTGCACTGGCACCACGACACCTTCGCCCTCCCGGCCGGGGCCGTCCATCTGGCCGCCACCCGCCCCTACCCCCATCAAGCCTTCCGCTGGGGCGAGTTGGTCTATGCCCTCCAGTTCCATGTCGAGGTCGACCGGGCTCTGGCCGAGGCATGGTCGCCCCACCTTCCCGTAGGGGTTGTCCTCGACAGCCCCCGGCTGGCTCAGGTCGAGACGGTGGGCCGCCGCCTGCTCCGGCGGTTCGTCGACCGGTCCCTGGCCGAGGCCCCCGATTCCCGATCCGGGGAAGGAGCCCGTCGATGACCGGCGGCGGCATCGGAGTCATGCCCGCCGAGCGTCTCGAGGCGGACGGGCCGGACAAACCGCTGCTGCGGGGGGTCTTCCACGAGGTGGCATTCTTCGTCTCGTTGGTCACCGGAGTGGCCCTGGTGGCGGCCTCACCCACCGTCGGGTCGGGCCTGGTCATGGCCGTCTACGCCGCGTCCATCGCCCTTCTGTTCGGGGTCAGCGCCCTCTTCCACCGGCACACCTGGGGTCCGGTGGGCCGTCGTCGCATGCGCCGGGCCGACCACTCGACGATCTTCATCGCCATCGCCGGGTCCTACACCGCGGTGGCCGGGATCGCCCTCACCGGCTGGGCCCGGACCACCGTTCTCTGCATCGTCTGGGCGGGGGCGATCGTCGGCATCGCCCTCCGTCAGATCTGGCTCGACGCCCCCAAGTGGGCCATCGCCCTTCCCTACTTGGTGGTGGGATGGGCCGCGGTGGTCGTGCTGCCCCAACTGTGGCGGGCTCTCGGGGGAGCCGGCTTCACCCTGCTGCTGGCCGGGGGTTTGGCCTACTCGGCCGGCGCCGTGGTCTATGCCCTCAAGAAGCCCAACCCGGTGCCCGGCGTCCTCGGGTACCACGAGGTGTTCCATGCCTGCACCATCGTCGGGGCCGCCCTCCAATTCGTGGTCATCGCCGCCTTCGTCCTGCCCTTGGCCGGCTAGCCCGGGTCCGGTCCGGCCGAGGCCGGGTTGGCCGGGTACGCCGGGTCTGCCCTTGGCCGGGTCAGCCCTTCAGACCGCGTGTTCACTCGGCCATCTGGCGCAGCATGTAGGGCAGAATCCCGCCGTTGCGGTAGTACTCGGCCTCCATCGGGGTGTCGATCCGGAGTCGGACCTCGAACTCCACCAGCCGGTCGCCGTCCTCGGCCCGCACCGCCACCGTCTTCGGGGCCACGCCCCGGTTGAGGCCGTCGAGTCCGGTGATGGTGATGACCTCATGGCCGGTCAGCCCCAGCGAGGCGGCGTCCTGGCCGTCCGCGTACTGGAGGGGAAGGACGCCCATGCCGATGAGATTGGACCGGTGGATGCGTTCGTAGCTCTCGGCGATGGTGGCCCGCACCCCGAGAAGTGCCGTGCCCTTGGCCGCCCAGTCACGGGACGAGCCCGATCCGTACTCCTTGCCCGCCAGCACCACCAGGGGAACCCCCTCGGCCGCGTAGCGCTGAGCGGCTTCATAGATGGTGGTCTGTTCGCCGTCGGGGAGGTGGAGGGTGAATCCTCCCTCGGTGCCCGGAGCCAGCTGGTTGCGCAACCTCACGTTGGCAAATGTGCCCCGGACCATCACCTCGTGGTTGCCCCGGCGGGCGCCGTAGGAGTTGAAGTCGTTGCGGGCGACCCCGTGTTCGGCCAGGTAGATGCCGGCCGGAGTGGACGGGCTGATGTTGCCGGCCGGCGAGATGTGGTCGGTGGTGACGCTGTCGCCCAGCTTGGCCAGGACCCGGGCCCCGACCACCTCGGTCACCGGGGCCGGCGTCATGGTCAGCCCCTCCAGAAAGGGGGGACGGAGAACGTAGGTGGAATCGGGGTCCCACACGAAGGTGTCGCCGCTGGCTGTCGCCACCGCCTGCCAGCGCTCGTCCCCGTCGAAGACTGCGCCGTACCGCTCGCGGAACATGTCGGAGGTGAGGGAGGTCCGGATGGCCTCGGTGACCTCCTCGGCCGTGGGCCACAGGTCGGCCAGGGTGACCGGCTCCCCGTTCGAACCCACGCCGAGGGGGTCGGTGGTGAGATCGATGTCCATGGTGCCGGCCAGGGCGTAGGCGACCACCAGTGGAGGCGAAGCCAGGTAGTTCATCCGCACTTCGGGGTGGATGCGGCCCTCGAAGTTGCGGTTGCCGGACAGGACGGCGGCCACCGACAGATCCCCGGCGTGCACCGCCTCGGACACCCCGACCAGCAGGGGTCCTGAGTTGCCGATGCAGGTGGTGCAGCCGAAGCCGACCAGGTCGAAGCCGATCTGGGCCAAAGGTCCGGTCAGCCCGGCGCGGTCGAGGTAGTCCATGACCACACGCGACCCCGGAGCCAGGCTCGTCTTCACCCACGGCTTCGGCGCCAGACCGCGTTCGACCGCCCGCTTGGCCAGCAGCCCGGCGGCCACCATCACCTGTGGGTTGGAGGTGTTGGTGCAGCTGGTGATGGCGGCCACCACCACGGCACCGTCCCCGAGCTCCTCGGTGGCACCGTCGGCCAGCGTGGCCGGTGCCGACCGCTGCTCCCGCCCGAGGGCGGCCCGGTACGAGGTGCCGGCGCCGGCCAGGGGGACCAGGTCCTGGGGACGAGCCGGCCCGGCGATGCTGGGTGTCACCGTGGACAGGTCGAGCTCGATGGTCTCCGAAAACACCGGCTCGATCCCTCCGGCTCGGTGGAACATGCCCTGCTCCCGTGCGTAGGCCTCGACCAGGTCCACGTAGTGGTCGTCACGCCCGGTGAACCGCAGGTAGTCGAGGGTCACCTCGTCGATGGGGAAGATGGCACAGGTGGCCCCGTACTCGGGTGACATGTTGCCGATGGTGGCCCGGTTGGCCAGGGCGACGGCGGCCAGGCCGGGCCCGAAGAACTCGACGAACTTGCCCACCACGCCGTGCTGGCGGAGGAGGTGGGTGATGGTCAGCACCAGGTCGGTGGCGGTGGTGCCCGGCGCCTGCTCGCCCGTGAGCCGGAACCCCACCACCGGGGGCAGCAGCATGGACAGCGGTTGCCCGAGCATGGCCGCCTCGGCCTCGATGCCGCCCACCCCCCAACCGAGAACGCCGAGGCCGTTGACCATGGTGGTGTGAGAGTCGGTGCCGACCAGGGTGTCGCAGTAGGCCCGGCCGTCCTCGGTGGCGAAGACCACCCGTGACAGGTACTCGAGGTTGACCTGATGGCAGATGCCGGTCCCCGGGGGCACGACCCGGAACCCGTCGAAGGCCTGTTGCGCCCATCGCAGCAGTTGGTAGCGCTCGATGTTGCGCCGGTACTCGATGTCCACGTTCTCGTCGTAGGCCTCGGGCCGGCCGGAGACCTCGGCGATGACCGAGTGGTCGATGACCAGCTCGACCGGTACCAGGGGATTGACCTTGGCCGGGTCGCCGCCCAGGCTGCTGAGCGCGTCCCGCATGGCGGCGAGGTCGACCACGCCGGGCACGCCGGTGAAGTCCTGCATCAGGACCCTCTCCGGGGTGAGGGCGATCTCGGAGGCGTCCTCACCGCCGAAGCCATGTCGCTCGGGATGGACGCCCCAGGCAGCCACCGCCTCGATGTCGGCGGCCCGGACCACCACGCCGTCCTCGTGGCGGAGGAGGTTCTCGAGCACCACCTTGATGGAGTAGGGCAGCCGGGCGATGTCGAAGCGATCGGCCAGCGCGTCGATCCTGGTGATCTCGTAGGTGGTGGGGCCGACCGTCAGGCTGCCCCGGGCGCCGAAGGTGTCGAGGGAGCTCGGGGTGGTGGGTGAGTGTGCCATGGTCCCCATTCTGCTTCCCTCCACCGTCCCGGGCGAGCCCGGGACTACCGGGGATGGGGTCAGATCCTGGTGCGGTACTTCCTGACGGCCAACGGGACGAGCACCACGAGGAGGGCGATGGCCCACAGCACCGACTGGATGACCCATTTGGCGGTGGGTCCCCCCAGCATCAGGGCCCGGCAGGCGGTGATGGTGACGCTCACCGGCTGGTAGGTGGCGAAGCCCCGGAGCCAGCTGGGCATGGACGACACCGGCACGAAGGCGGAGGAGGCGAACACCAGGGGGAAGAGAAGCGGGAAGGACATGACCTGAGCGGTCTCGCTGTTGGAGGCCGACAGCCCGATGACCGCGAACCCCCACGAGAGCGCATAGGCGAAGAGCAGAATCAGGAGGATCCCGGCCAGGTAGGGAATGACGCCGGTGGTGGGGCGGAACCCGACCAGAAATCCGACCGCGGTGATGATGATCACCACCAGGATGTTTCGCGCGAAGTCGGCGCTCGTCCGGCCGGCGAGCACTGCCGAACGGGCCATGGGCAGCGCCCGGAAGCGCTCGATGAGGCCCTTCTGCAGGTCCTCGGCCAACCCGATGCTGGTCTGCACCGCCCCGAAGGCGACGGTCTGGACGAAGACCCCGGGCATCAGGTAGTTGACGTAGTCGACTCCGGGAGTGTTGATGGCCCCGCCGAACACGTAGCGGAACAGGAGCACGAACATGATGGGCTGGACGGTCGAGAAAAACAGGGCCTCGGGTATGCGGGTGACGGCAAGCAGGTTGCGCTTGGTGATCGTCCAGGTGTCCGACACTGCCCAACGGGCCCGGCTCACGATGCTGTCGGTATGAGGGGCGCCCGACACGGTCGGTGCGACGATGGCCGTGGTCATGCCAGCTCCCCGGTTGCGATGGGCATTGCTTCCGACAGGCCACGACGGCGACCTCGCCGGCGCGGTGATCCTTCTTCTTCGTCGTCAGAGGTTTCGGAATCGGATTCGGCCCGCCGGCCGGTCAAGGCCAGGAACACGTCGTCCAGGCTCGGTTCTCGCAAGGTGAACGTCGCCGGGACGATCCCTTCCCGATCGAGGATGCGCAGGCCGGCCATGGCCGACTCCGGGCCGTTGTCCACGGTCACCTCGACCACGGTGCCGTTCACCAATGGTTGGTGTGAACCGAGCGTGGCCAGAAGGGAGGCGGTGGTGGCCGCATCCTCGATGACGGCCAGTCCGACCTCCAGCACGGTGGCGCCCAGGTCGGCTTTGAGGGCGGTCGGTGTGCCTTCGGCGATGACCCGCCCGTGGTCCAGCACCGACAGCGTGCTGGCCAACCGGTCGGCCTCCTCGAGGTACTGGGTGGTGAGCAGGACGGTGGTGCCTCCACCGACCAGGCTTTCGATGACCTCCCAGAGGTCGTTGCGGCTCTGAGGGTCGAGACCGGTGGTGGGCTCGTCGAGGAACAGGACGGTGGGCCGGGCCACCAGGGCGGCGGCCAGGTCGAGCCGCCGCCGCATGCCGCCCGAGTAGGTCTTCAGCGTGCGGTCGGCCGCGTCGGCCAGGTCGAATTGCACGAGCAGCTCCCGGGCCCGAACCCCCACGGTGGCTCGCCGGAGATGGTTGAGGTTGCCCACCATCTCGAGGTTCTCGCGGCCGGTCAGGTTCTCATCGACCGCGGCGTACTGTCCGGCCAGGCCGATCAGGGTCCTCACCAGGTTCGGCTTGTCGGTCACGTCGTGACCGAGCACGCGGGCCACGCCACTGTCCGGCTGGAGGATGGTGGTCAGGATCCGCACCGCGGTGGTCTTCCCCGAGCCGTTGGGGCCGAGCAGCCCAAACACCGTGCCCGGCTCGACGTTGAAGCTCACCCCGTCGAGCGCCTGCACGGTGTGCTTGCCCTGGAACGACTTCTTGAGGAGTTCGACTTCGATGGCGTACGGCATGGCGCGGCGGTCCTGTCTGGTCGGTGGACGTCGATGGAGGCGGCATTCGCACATCGCTCACACCGGCATCCGCGTGCGGGAACACCGCATTGTGGAACACCGCGTAGCGGGAACACCGCGTTACGGGAACGCCGCGTGCGGGATCCGGTGAGGCGACCGAGGTGTGGCGTCGTCGCATCTTATGGGAAGGACCGACGATGCCATGACCGGGCCGGCTTCCGATGTCATGGCCGGGCAACCGACCGGTCGCACACCCGGGCGGGCCCCGATAGCCTCGGGCCATGCAAAAAGGCGACCTGGCACCCGATTTCGAACTACCGGACGAAGACGGGAAGCCTCGGCGATTGAGTGAGTTGGCCGCTTCCGGACCGGTGGTCCTGTTCTTCTATCCGGCGGCGATGACGCCGGGTTGCACCGTCGAGAGCTGCCATTTCCGTGACATGAAGGCGGAGTTCGATGCGATCGGTGCCCAGCGGGTGGGGATCAGCGCCGACCAGGTGGAAAAGCAGAAGCGTTTCTCCGACAAGCACTCCTTCGATTACCCGCTTCTGTCCGATCCCGACGGCGCGGTGGCCACCCAGTTCGGGGTGCGGCGCCGATTCACCAAGCTCTCGCCGACCAAGCGGGCCACTTTCGTGATCGGGCCGGACCTCCGGGTGATCGATGTGATCCAAAGCGAGGTACGGATGAACGTGCACGCCGATCGCGCCCTCGAGGTCCTCAAGGCCGCGGCGTCGGCCTGATCGACCCGTCGTTCGGGGTTGGACCCGGGACGGCGCCCACCGTCCCTGCCCGCGCCACCCGGCGATGGGAAGCTGTTCCCATGGATGTCTGGCCTCTGATCCCGTCACGATGAGCCCGGTTCCGGGCTCGGCCCGCATGGAGCAGTTGGCCCAGGCGGTGGCCGAGCGCGTGGTGAGCATCGTCTTGGAGGCCATCGACATGAATGCCCTGCTCGACAGCATCGATATCGATGCCGTGCTCGATCGGGTGGACGTGGAGAAGATCATCGAGCGGGTGGACGTCGAGAAGATCGTCGAGCGGGTGGACGTCGAGAAGATCGTCGAGCGGGTGGACGTGGAGAAGATCGTCGAGCGGGTGGATATCGACGCGCTGATGGAGAAGACCGAGCTGGGCAGCATCATCGCCCGGTCGACCACCGGGGTGGCCTCGGAGATCCTCGACGTCATTCGGGCCCAGAGTGTCGGACTCGACGATTTCTTCGCCCGCTGGACCAACCGTCTTCTGCGTCGATCGGGGGCTGCCTTGCCCCTCGGTCCCCCCAGGCTGGTGGTCTCCTCCGGTGGTCCTCCCCAGTTGCCCAGTGGTGCGCCCTGATGGCCTCGTTGGTGTCGACCGAGCCAATCGAGGGTCGCCAGGGCCACTACGCCGGCGCAGTCAGCCGATTGGTTGCTTTCGCCGCCGACGTCGGTGCCTCATGGGGGCTGTTCACCCTGGGAGCTGCGGCCCTGACCTTCACCATCCAACTGGTGAGCGGCCAGACGTTCTCGTTGACCAGCCATCAGATCGTCTCCTTGGTGGCCGCTGTGGTCTGGGAGTTCGTCTACTTTGCCTACCAGTGGAGCTTGAGCGGGAAGACCATCGGTATGGCCGTGCTGGGCATCCGGGTGGTCACCACCGATGGGTCATCCATTGGACCCCGGCAGGCCATCGTGCGCACGCTGGCTCTGCCCCTCAGCTTCCTTCTCCTCGGTCTCGGATTCGTGGGCATCCTCACCAATCGGGATCGCCATGCTCTCCACGACCGCATTGCCGGCACCGCCGTCGTCTATTCGTGGGACGCACGAGCGGCCCGGCTGCGCTGGCTGGCCAGACAGGACACCTCGACACAGGTCTGAGGACCGGTGGCAAGGTGGCACCGTGAACCGACTGATCCCCCGGGACCCGGTGGTGGTGGCACCGGGTGCTGTCCACCTGCCGGGGTGGCTCGATCCCGAAGGCCAGCGGGCCTTGGTCGATTCTTGTTGGGAGTGGGCCCGGTGTGGCGGTCTGCGTTCTCCTCGGCTGCCGACCGGTGGGGTCATGTCCGTCAAGATCACCTGTCTGGGGTGGCACTGGTACCCCTACCGCTACTCGCGCACTGTCGATGACGACGACGGTCGACCGGTGTCGGAGTTCCCGTTGTGGTTGGGAGACCTCAGCCGACGGGCTGTCGCCGATGCCTGTGCCGTGGACGGCGTAGTCGCTGGGACGTCCCCCGGCCAGCGGAAGTCCCCCACCGACGAGTACCGACCTGATGTCGCGCTGGTCAACTGGTACGAACCGGGCGCCCGCATGGGCATGCACGCCGACCGAGAGGAAATAAGCCGGGCGCCGGTGGTGTCGTTGAGCGTCGGGGATACCTGCCTGTTCCGCTTCGGTTCGCCGGCCGGTCGCGGGCGCCCTTGGACCGACGTGGTGCTCGAGTCGGGGGACCTGTTCGTGTTCGGCGGTCCTTCTCGCCGCGCCTACCACGGCGTGCCAAAGGTTCATGTCGGGAGCGCTCCGTGCGGTCTCGGGGTCGACCGTGGGCGATTCAACGTCACGGTGCGCCAATCGGGTTTGGAGGAGCTCCCGGGCCCGAAAGGACGGTGACCCTGCCAAAATGCGGAGGTGCGTGATATGGTTATTCGGCGCTAATACGAGCGCGTTATTCATGAGCTAATGCGAGGGGAGCCTTCATGGAAAGCAAGCGCACCTATGAGAAGCCTGAGCTTCAGAAGCTGGGCCTTCTGCGCCGACTCACCAAATTCAGCTTTACCGGGAATTTCCCTACCTGAGCTGAATGATCGCTCGGTTCCGGCCGTCCGGGTGACGTTGTGGTGATCAATAGACGCAGCGTCTTCGGACGGCAGGATCGGGTGATCGTCCAAGAGGTCGAGGGGGAATCCGTCCTTCTCGACATCAATAATGGTGAGTACTTCTCCCTCAATGAGGTCGGCGGTCGCGTGTGGGACCTCTGCGACGGCGCACGATCGGTCGGCGACATCGCCGAGGCCATTTGCGTCGAGTACGACGTCCCGCTTCAGACGGCGGAGGGCGACGCGTCCGAGTTGCTCGCCGCCCTCGTCGGGGCCGGGCTCGTCGTCGAGCGCTGAGTCGAGCGCTGCTGCGCTGGCCCGCGCTCCAAAGTTCCCCCCGCCACTGCTGCTCGTTCGCCTGACGACGATGGCGGTGGCCGCGCCGGTGTTGGCTCGGTCGGGATTGCCGAGGTTGCAACGATGGATGGAGCCCCGGCGCCCACGGCCCGAACTCGATCCGGCGGACGTCGACCAGGTCACCGCGCACCTGGGGAAGTGGGTCGATGCCATCATTCGACGCGGTCAGCCAGTTGTCCGTCCCGGTTGCCTCACCCGCGGGATCACCCTGTACTACGCGCTCCGGCGCGCCGGAGTCGATGTCGCACTCTGCTTCGGGGTCGGATCCGATGAAGGCGCCGTCGCCGGCCACTGCTGGTTGGACCTCGACGGCCGGCCATTACTCGAAAGGGCCGAGCCGGGCTCGAAGTTCACCGAGGTGGTCCGTGTGTCACGGGCCGGAGTGACCCCTTGAGACCGACGGCCGCCGCGGGCGGCGACATCGTGGAGGCGAGTTTTCTCCTGGCCGGGATCTCGGTGTTGGTGCTGGCCGAGGACAAGGAGGTGGCCGAGCTGGTCGACTCGCGGCTTCGGACGCTCCGCTCTGATCCCGTTTCCCACCCCGATGTCGTCGTCGAGATCCGAGGCCCGGGAGCGGATCGTGCCTGGCCGCCGCGACCTGTCAGTACCGGCCGGCCCATCTACGACGCTCCCGCTGGGCCCATCGACTACTTCGCCGAAGCAGACGCGCTGTTCGTGGATTACGAGCACCGCGTGCGCATGCTGTGCGCCCCGGCCCGGGGCGTGATCCAGCTGGCCATCTGCGGGTCGGACTCGGGTGACCCGGTCCTGGCCACCCACCCCCTGCTGTCACTCGCCCTCCTCGAGACGATGAAGCGGTTCGAGCGGTTCCCCCTCCATGCCGCCGGCCTGTCGCTCGACGGTCACGGGGTTCTGGTGGCCGGAACCAGCGGGGCCGGAAAATCGACCCTGTCTGTGACCCTGGCCCGGGCTGGTTTCGATTTCCTCTCCGACGACACGGTCTTCCTGGGTGCCACCGACGACGGATTGGTGATGTCCGGCTTCCCGGACGAGGTGGATGTGACAGAGGCGACCATTTCGATGTTCCCCGAGCTCGGCCATCTCACCGATCGGTCGTTGCGGCCGGGGCGGGACAAGCACGGCTTCAGGGTGGAGGATGTGTTGGGCATCACGCCGCTCGAGGCGTGCCGACCGGCCGCGGTCCTCGCCCCCCGAGTCGAGCCCGGTTCGGTACCCCGCCTCGAGAAGCTCTCCTCGTCAGAGGCGCTGTTCGAGCTGATGCCCAACATCCTTCTCACCGATCCTGAAGCCACCCAGTCGCACCTCGGGGTGCTGGCCGAGCTGGTGCGTACCGTTCCGTGTTTCTCGTTCCGCCTCGGCGAAGACTGTGACGCCGCTGCCGCCTGTGTGACCGAGCTGGTCACCCGATGAGGAGCAGCCTGCACCACGACCGGGCCGAGCGACTGGGGCGCGCTCTGGTCGAGCTGGTCAAGAGACCGGCGGTGCGCACTGAGGACCCTGGGGCGCTCCTCGACCGGAGCCACCCCGACGAACGAGCCGACCTGTCCGGGTTGGCCTGTCATCACCGGCTGCCCGGTGTGGTCTACCGGGCCCTGGTCGACCTGGGCATCGACGATCTCGACCTCGGCGACCTGCGTGCGGCGTACCAGATGGCCGCGTTGGCGCACGCGCTCTGCCTGACCGAGCTCGAGGCCACCGCCGGGATCCTCGCGGGGCTTGACAGTCCCTGGATGGTTGTCAAGGGTCCGGTTCTGGTCGAGCTCGGCTACCGCGACCCGGGAGCCAGATTGTACGAGGACATCGATCTGGTGGTGGCGGCATCCGATCTTCCCGACGTGTTGGCGCGCCTCGAGGCGGCCGGAGCCCAGGAGACCGATCTCAACTGGCCAATGATGGCCAAGTCGCGCCGAGCAGAGATCCCGATCGTGCTTCCCGGGGGGATGCTCTGTGATCTGCACTGGCACCTCCTGGTCACGCCCAACGCCCGGTCGCGGTTCTCCCTTCCCATGCAGGATCTGACCGACCGCCGTCGGTCCCTGCGGATCGGTGACGCTGACGTCCACACTCTGGACGCCATCGACGGGCTCTTGTATCTCTGCCTTCACGGTTCCCTTTCCGGTGGCCACCAGCTGGTGTGGCTCAAGGACCTCGATCAGATGATCGAAAGCGAGGCGACCGATTGGGACGAGTTGGTGCGCCGCGCTCGGCGTTATGGCATCGACCTCGTCGCCGCCATCCAACTGGAGCGAGCGCGTGCCGTGCTCGGTGCCACTATCCCCGTCTCGGTGGTGGAAGCCTTGGCCGGAGACCGGACCTGGTGGCGGGCCTGGCGGCGGCGAGAGGGCAAGGTGGGCGTGGCCCGCTGGGGTGGCCAGGACCGGACCGGCCGGACGTGGGTGGCTGCCACCTCGAACGGGAGCCTGCGGAGCACGCTCCAGCTCGGGCGGTCTCTGGCCGTCGACGTCCTCGGGCCCGAGGTGGTCCGCCGCTGGCCGTCGAGGTCGCCACGGTCAGAGTCCGCGCCGTCCCTCTACATGCCGGTGGGCCGGGCGGCTCCCCGGTCCGACTATTTGGGCGTGGTCACCACCGGGCGATGGATGTGATCACTCTCTGATCGATTGCTTCGTGGGGGCCGCTCTCCACACTGGTTGAGCAGCCCGAATCTCCGCCGTGCGTATGTTTAATTCGAAAATTCGGTCGAATTATCACTCATAGTCGATAATAGCTCCGGCCTATTTATTGGCTGTGGTCGATAATTAGGGCAATTTCGCGAAATTAGCAATTGGATACCCTCGGAATCCCCGGGCTCGCCGCCACCGACGTTCTCCTTCCGAGAAACCTGCGAGTGGACGGTGCTTCGAACCGGCGCAGGGAGTGGACGCTGGCGACACGCGTCTGCGCCGGGACGCGGCGCCCGTTGGTTGGTTGGGCCGGCAACAGCGGCAGAGGGTCCGCGCTGTTGCGAGACGGCGGAGAGCACCCCTTCGATCGCCTGGGGAGGACCATGGCCCGCCTGGTGACCGGTAACGGTTGTCATGGTCATGTCGCAGGCGGTTCCCGACGTTCGGGCTGGGCGAGTCAAGGAACTCGGACCGACTCGGCGCGGGCGACGGACGGTCCGACCAGCGAACCCGATCAAAAGGTGGTCCGGTAAGATTTCGCGTGTGGTCGAGATGGGGGCGTGCTGTCGAAGCATTGGTTGCTTCGCGCCGGAACACGCTGTCGGCTCCTGATGGCCACCCGTCGTCCCAAAGTGAGCCGACAGGACCTCCATACCCTGCTCATCGACGCCGGCCGGACCATCCTGCGTGAGGAAGGCCTGGGTGCAGGGGGTGAGGTGCTGACTTTCAAGCGAGTGTGCGAGAGGGTCGAGGCCGACACCGGGATTCGGGTCACCAACGCCTCCATCATCGGCCGAGTGTGGGAGAACCAGTTCGACTACCAGACCGATGTGCTGGCAACGATCGCGGCCGACGACAGTGCCTCGGAGATCGCACTGACCGTCGATGGGATAGCGCCGGTCCTCTTGAACATGGATCCCACCTCACCGGACTCTCGAGGCTGGACGATGCGGGAAGTCGCCCGCCTGTCGGCTGCAGCCAACACGAACGCCCTTCGCCGGTCGACCGATTGGTTGCTCTGGATCGGCATCTGGGCGGTCACTGCGGTGGGAGCCGCTCCTGAGCGGAGGCGTCGGATCGAGTCGGCCCTCGAAGAGGCATACAAGGCGGTGACCGATCGAATGGAAGGGATCTACCAGTCCGGCTTGGACTTTGTCGGTTACCGCGCTCGCCCTGGTCTCACTGTGCGCCAATTCACCATCGCCGCAGCCGCCCTGGCCGAGGGCTGCGTCTTGAGGGACAGGGTCGACGCTGCCGCCATGAATGGCATCCTCCGCCCCACCGGTCCCCATGGGGAAGACCAGGAATGGACCCTTTTCGGCTTGGCTCTCGACGCCTTGGCCCAACAGTTCTTCGAGTTGGATCCCGACTGGGTTGCCTCACCCGTTGACGTTGCCGCTGTCGCCGAGGTTCTGGAAGCCTGACCAGGGCTGTTCACGGCCACCGCCGGAGGATGGCAGCTGCCAGTCGGACCCTCCGCAAAAATGCAATCGACAGTTGCAACATGCGGCCGTTGCGACTACCGTTCCAATTGGCGGCGGATCCCGAACCCCTCTGCGGGGCTCAGGGCGGAAAGGGCGAAAACAGCGGAGAGCCCTTCGGGGCGCTCACCCTCCTCGCCAGCTGCGCCTCGGAAGGCGGGCCCACTTCGGTGGTGCAGGGAGTCGGTGTCTCCGATGTCCGACACATCACAAATTTTTTTTGCGCCCTCGGCAGGACTCGAACCTGCGCTCACGGCTCCGGAGGCCGATGCTCTATCCGCTGAGCTACGAGGGCAAATGACCAGAGGATTCCGGACAGCCAACTGTAGTGCGGCGGTCGCTCGTCGGACTCTGGGACAGCCGACCGGTCCTCGCTCACGGCGTATCCTCGCATCACCATGTCCACCCGAGATCAACTGGCCCGGGCTGTGAGCGACGCTGTGACTGCTCTGGCCCACAGGGACGGTCTCGCCATTCAAGCTGGTCCGTCCACGGTTCACCTCGAGCGTCCGGCCCGTCGCGAGCTCGGCGACTGGTCGACCACCATCGCCCTGACCAGCGCCAAGCGGGCAGGTGCCAACCCGCGGGACCTGGCCGAGTCGCTGGTCGAGGTGCTCCGTGTCACGCTGCCTGCTCACGTCACCTCGATCGAGGTGGCCGGCCCGGGGTTCATCAACTTCTTCCTCGATGACGGGTGGCTGTACCAGGCACTGGACGACCTCCTCGACGACGGCGAGTCCGAGTACGCCCGCCCCGATGTGGGCCGGGGCGAACGGGTGCAGGTGGAGTTCGTCTCGGCCAACCCGACCGGTCCGATCCATGTGGGCAACGGATGGTGGGGAAGCTACGGCGATTCCTTGGCCCGGGTGCTGGACCGTGCCGGCTATCAGGTGAGCCGCGAGTACTACGTCAACGACACCGGTGGTCAGATCAGAACCCTCGGGGAGAGCCTTCTGGCCCGGCAAAAGGGCGAGGAGGTTCCCGAGGGTGGGTATCAGGGCGAGTACGTGGTAGACCTCGCCGCCGCCTACACCGGACCCGACGACGTGACCGAGGCCGGACGATGGGCGGCGGACAAAATTCTCGAGCGCATCCGGGCCACCCTGGCTTCGGTGGGCATCGTGTTCGACCGTTGGTACAGCCAGGCCTCCATCGAGGAGAGCGGCGCCGTGGACGAGACCATTCTCCTGCTCGCCGAGCGGGGTCTGGTCTTCGAGGAAGGCGGCGCGACCTGGTTCCGGGCCACCGAGTTGGGCGACAGCCGCGACCGGGTGCTTCGCAAGTCGAACGGCGACGCCACCTATCTTGCCGGCGATCTCGCCTATCACCGCGACAAGTTCCTCATCCGGGGGTTCGACCGGGTGATCGATGTCTTCGGAGCCGACCACCACGGTCAGGTTGCCAGTCTCCGCGCCGGTGTCGAGGCCATGGGCATCGACCCGGGACGGCTCGAAGTCAAACTCGGCCAGATGGTCTCGCTGGTCGACGGCGACGAGGCGGTGAAGATGGGCAAGAGGGCAGGCAACGCCATCTCCCTCGATTCGCTGGTGGCCGACATTGGCCCTGATGCCACCCGGATCCTCAGCCTGATGACGTCCCTCGACCAGGCCAGCACATTCGATCTCGCATCGGTGCGGGAGCAGTCGGTCGACAACCCGGTCTTCTACGTGCAGATGGCAAGCGCCCGTATCGGCGGGGTGGGTCGAAAGGCGGCCGAGCTCGGAGTCGTGCGGTCACCTCGGGACGAGGTCGATCTGACCCTGCTCACCCACGAGCGCGAGCTCGAGCTCATCCGCTGTCTCGAAGAGCTCCCCGAGGTGGTGGCCGACGCAGCCCGTGACCGTTCCCCGACCAAAGTCACCACCTGGGTGCGTCGTCTCGCCACGTGTTTTCACGGGTTCTACCACGACTGTCCGATCCTGGCTGAGGACGTCGGCCCGGCGCTGACCCAGGCCCGCCTGTGGCTGGTCGAGGCCACTCGCATCGGTCTGACCATCGGACTCGGCCTTCTCGGCGTGTCGGCCCCGGAGGCGATGTGACCGGCTCCGGTCCGGGCTGGAACTCCATGGACCCGGTGGCCCGGGAGCTGCTACCCCTCACCTCCGAGGTGGGGACCTCCGGCCGCCTGCGGGTGGGGGGAGTCGACCTGATCGACTTGGCTGAGCAGTTCGGCACTCCCTTGTTCGTTTATGACGAAGTGCATCTCCGATCCCGCTGCCGCGAGGCGGTCGAGGCCTGGGGCGACGGCGTTGCCTACGCGACCAAAGCGTTCCTGTGTCTGGCCATGGCCCGGCTGGCCCACGAGGAGGGCATGTGCCTCGACGTGTCCACCGGGGGCGAGTTGCATGTGGCGCTGTCAGCCGGCGTCCCGGCAAGCCGTCTGGTGCTCCACGGGAACAACAAGTCCCACGATGAGCTGGCCGCTGCCCTGGCGGCCGGGGTCGGCCGCATCGTCGTCGACTCGTTCAACGAGATCGATCGTCTCGAACAGCTGGTGGTCGAACGGGCTCGAAACGATCCGTCGGACACCTCGGTTCCTGCGGTTCTGGCCCGGATAACGCCCGGGGTCGAGGTGCATACCCACCAGTTCATCCGTACCGGCCAGGATGATTCGAAGTTCGGGTTCGGACTGGGCTCGGGGGCGGCGACCGATGCGGTGGACCGTCTGTCCGACCTGCATGCCAAGGGTGTCGTCGAGTTCGTTGGCATCCACGCCCATCTCGGGAGCCAGGTGTTCGCGCTGGCCCCCTTTGCTCAGGCCATCGAGATGCTGGCTGGGTTCTTCGCGCCGCTCGGCCTGCCGGAACTGGTGGTGGGCGGTGGACTGGGTGTGCCCTACGTGAACGGCGAGGAAGCGCCGCCCATGGCTCAGTGGGCGTCATCGGTGCGCCAAGCGTGCCGGTCGGCGGGTATCCCCGAGTCGGTCCGAGTGACCGCCGAACCTGGCCGCTCGATCGTCGCATCGGCGGCCATGACCTTGTACCGGGTGGGAACGGTCAAAGAGGTTCCCGGACATCGCACCTATGTGTCGGTGGACGGAGGAATGAGTGACAATCCCCGTCCCGTGCTCTATGGGAGCGGCTACGAGGCGTTCCTGCCCCGGGAAACCACGGCAGATCGTCCTCGGCCGGTCCGCGTCGTGGGCAAGCACTGCGAGACCGGTGACGTGGTGGTATCGGAAGGTTTCGTTCCCGACGACCTGGCCGTCGGCGACATTCTGGCCACGCCGGTCACCGGCGCGTACGGTCACTCGATGGCGTCCAATTACAACAAGGTGCCCCGACCAGCCGTGGTTTTCGTGGCGGACGGCGAAGCCCGGCTGGTGGTCCGTCGCGAGACCCTGGACGACCTGGTCCGACTGGATCGCTGAAGGTCCTTTCCGCTCGCGGCCAGGCAGTAGCGTGACCGAGTGACCTCGAATGCGTCGTCCGAACGTGTCGTACGGGTGGCCGTGCTCGGATGCGGGACGGTGGGCTCGGCCCTGGTTGGCATCCTCCAGGACCGAGCGGTCGAGTTGGGTGTTCAGAGCGGGGCCCGCCTCGAGGTCGGCGGCATTGCCGTCAGTGATCTGGCCCGCCCCCGCGGTCCGCACGTTCCCATCGAGCTGCTCACAGACCGGGCGCTCGACCTGGTGGCCGATCCGACGATCGACGTGGTGGTGGAGCTCATCGGCGGCCTTGATCCGGCCGGTGAGTTGGTCCGGACCGCCCTCGATGCGGGCAAGCCGGTGATCACCGCCAACAAAACGTTGCTGGCCTCGGCCGAGGGCGTCGCCCTACGGGCCCTGGCCAAAAAACGGGGCGTGGACCTTCTCTACGAGGCCGCGGTGGCCGGGGCGATCCCGCTGGTTCGCGCCCTTCGTGAGTCCTTGACCGGCGAACGGATCCACCGGGTGATGGGGATCGTCAACGGAACCACCAACTTCATTCTCACCAAGATGGGCGAGCAAGGTGCCGACTACGCCGATGTCCTGGCCGAGGCCCAGTCCCTTGGATTGGCCGAGCGCGACCCGACAGCTGATGTCGAGGGTTACGACGCCGCGGCAAAGGCGGCCATCTTGGCCGGCGTCGCTTTCGGGTACGACGTCGCCGGCAGCGACGTCATGCGTGAAGGGATCACCGGCATCCGGGCCGTGGATGTCGAGTTCGCCGAACGTCTCGGCTACGCGATGAAGCTGCTGGCCATCGTGGAACGGACCGGTGACGATGCGGTGTCGGTCAGGGTCCATCCGGCCCTGGTACCCCGGTCGCACCCGCTGGCCGGGGTCCGTGATGCCTTCAACGCGGTGTTCATCGAGGGGGAGGCTGCCGGCGAGCTGATGCTCTATGGGCAAGGAGCAGGGGGAATGCCGACGGCCAGCGCGGTGGTCGGTGACTTGATCGATGCCACCCGCAACCTGATGGCCAGTACCACCGCACCGTCGCCCGAACGCCAGCCCGCCCGCCTGCTTCCCGAATCGGAGCTCCAGGCCCAGTACTACGTGAGTCTCGACGTGACCGATCGCCCCGGCGTCTTGGCCGGAGTGACCAAGGCCTTCGGCGATCATCAGGTGTCCATCCGATCGATGGAGCAAGAGGGCATCGGCGGGGAGGCGCGATTGACCTTTCTCACCCACCTAGCCCGCGAGGGCGACATGCGGGCCACCCGGGATGCGTTGGCCGCTCTCGAGACGGTTGAGCGGATCGGCGCGGTGATTCGGATCGTCGGCGAAGGGGAGTGAGGGCGGTGAGCGATGCCAACGGCGCCACGTCGAGGGCGTGGCGAGGGGTCATCGAGGAGTATCGGGAACACCTGCCGGTTTCGAGCCGTACACCGGTGGTCACCCTGCACGAGGGAGGCACGCCGCTCCTTTCTGCGCCCCGTCTGTCCGCCCGGATTGGTGCGCGCGTCCTGTTGAAAGTGGAGGGCGCCAACCCCACCGGTTCCTTCAAGGACCGGGGGATGACCGTGGCCATATCCAAGGCCGCTGAAGATGGGGCCAAGGCCGTCGTGTGCGCGTCGACCGGTAACACGTCAGCGTCGGCGGCTGCCTATGCCGCGCGTGCGGGCTTGACCTGTGCGGTGCTCATCCCCGAGGGCCACATCGCCCTGGGCAAGTTGGCCCAGGCGCTCATCCACGGGGCACGCGTCCTCCAGGTCCGCGGCAACTTCGACCAGGCCCTGACCATCGTGCGCGAGCTCGCCGAGCGTGCTCCGGTCACCATGGTCAACTCGGTCAATCCCTATCGCATCGAGGGCCAGAAGTCGGGTGCGTTCGAAATCGTGGACGCGTTGGGCGACGCACCCGAGGTGCACTGCATCCCGGTTGGCAACGCCGGAAACATCACCGCCTACTGGAAGGGCTATCTCGAGTTCAGGGAGGCCGGTCGCTCGAGTCGGCTTCCGCGCATGCTTGGTTTTCAGGCCGCCGGCGCAGCTCCGATCGTGGAGGGGCATCCGATCGAGAACCCCGAAACGGTGGCCACCGCCATCCGGATCGGCAACCCGGCCAGTTGGTACGGGGCTACCTCAGCCGCCTCCGAGTCTGGCGGTGGGATCACTGCGGTGACCGACGAGGAGATCCTGGCCGCGTACCGATTTCTGGCCGCCGAGGAGTCGGTCTTTTGCGAACCGGCCTCGGCCGCGTCCGTCGCCGGCCTCATGAAGGCGGGGCTCCCCGACGGCGTTGGACCAGGTTCGACCGTGGTCTGCGTGCTGACCGGTCACGGGTTGAAGGATCCCGACATCGCCATCAGCCAGATCTCCGTGCCCACCGTGGTCGATGCCGATATCGGCGCGGTCCTCGAGGAGCTGTCGCTGTAAGCCTGTGTCGGTGAGCCGGCCTGGGTAAGCGGGTGTCGGTGAGCCGGCCTGGCCTGCGGAGCCTGGCGCGTGCGGCAGACGAGGCGGCCGGCACGCGACGCCCGGGTGCGGGTTGTTGCCCGGGTGGTCCTCCCCCTGTAGTATGGGTGCACCTTCGCTTCCACAATTTGCCCGATCGGGCTTGTGGGCGGGACCTTCTGGTTCGCTTCCTATGATCGGACCAGCCCGCGGCGTCGGGGGGAGTGGCAGGCGAGAGCTGATCTCGAGGTATGCAATTCCCCACCCTGATTCCCTGGCAGTTGGAGTCAATCCACCTGCCAACGAGGACATTTGAAACGAGGAAGCCGATGACTGCCGAACAGCAGCTCGAGCGCTCGGTGTTGGAAGGTAAGGAGCGGGACGAGCTCCAGGCCATCGCACAGGCATTGTCTGTGAAGACCAACACCAGAACGAAAAAAGCCGACATGATCGATGGCATTCTCCGGGCCACCGGGGTCGCGGTCGACGACGGCGTGTCCGGAGCAGTGAACGCCGGTCACACGGACGAAACGCCGTCGACCAACGGCGATTCCCCCGCCACGTCGGGCACCAGCCGTCGGAGGGGCGCCAGTCGGTCGACCAGCGCACCCGACGCCAACGGGGAGAAGGCCCACCAGCCGGCGGTCCACTCATTCGATCCGACAGACGATGTCGAGCGCGCCGGAGTCTCCGTCGAGTTGGAAGACGAATTCGACGGACCGGACAAGGGCGAAAAGGACGCAGAGCAGGGCGAGACCGGCGGTTCCACGGGAGGTCCCGTCGGTTCGACGGTTCAGGAGAGCACCCAAGGCCAGACCGGCGATTCCGGCCAACAGGCCGGTGAGGGCAGCCGTCAGGGCGGTCAGTTCGGGAGCAACGGACAGGGTGCGGGCCAGGGCAACAATCGGAACAACCGCAACCAGAACCGCAACAATCAGGGCAACCGTAACCAGAACAACCAGAACCGCAACAACCAAGGCGGCAACGACGACATGGGCAATCGTCGAAGCAATCGGCGTCGCCGGGGGCGCGATCGTCAAGGCGGGGGCGCCGAGGGGGATCTCCAGGGTTCCGGCGCGAATCAGGACCAGCAATACCAAGGCGAGCTCATCCCGGTGAGCGGGTTGCTCGACCTGCGCGACGAGGGATACGGGTTCCTCCGCTGCGATGGGTATCTGCCGTCCCCCAAGGACGTCTACGTCTCGATCAGCCAGGCTCGCCGGTTCGCACTTCGCAAGGGCGACAGCATCGAGGGTTACTGCCGGCCGGCGGGGAGTACGGAGAAGTATCCCGCCCTCCTGCAGATCGACAAGGTCTCGTCGCTCGATCCGGAAGTGGCCCGTCAGCGGCCGCGATTTGAGGACCTGACCCCGCTGTTCCCGGACGAGAAGTTGAATCTCGAGATGCCGGGTGAAAAAGAGAACATGACGACCCGCATCGTCGATCTGTTGTCTCCCATCGGAAAGGGTCAGCGCGGGCTCATCGTGTCGCCCCCCAAGGCCGGGAAGACGACGGTGATGAAGCACATCGCCCATTCGATCGAGGCCAACAACCCCGACGTCCATCTGATGGTCCTGTTGGTCGACGAGAGGCCCGAGGAAGTCACCGACATGCGTCGCTCGGTCAAGGGCGAAGTCGTGGCTTCCACCTTCGACCGGCCGGCCGAGGAGCACACAGCGGTGGCCGAGCTCTCCATCGAGCGTGCCAAGCGCCTGGTCGAGTCCGGTCGGGACGTCGTCATCATCCTCGATGGGATCACCCGATTGGCTCGTGCCTACAACCTCGGGCAGCCAGCCACCGGTCGGATCATGTCCGGCGGTGTCGACTCGGGAGCCCTCTACCCGCCCAAGAAGTTTTTCGGTGCCGCTCGCAACATCGAAGAGGGCGGCTCGCTGACCATTCTGGCCACCGCCCTGGTGGAGACCGGATCGAAGATGGACGAAGTCATTTTCGAGGAGTTCAAGGGGACCGGCAACATGGAGCTCCGACTCGATCGACGGCTGGCCGAGCGCCGGCTTTACCCGTCGATCGACGTCAATGCCAGCTCCACCCGCCACGAGGAGCTGCTCTTCGACAGATCACAGCTGCAACAGGTCTGGAAGCTGCGACGGGTGCTCAACGCCCTGGCCAACGAGGGCAGTGCCGCTGCCGGTCTCGAGCTGCTCATGGACAAGATCCGGACCACCAAGAGCAACGACGAGTTCCTGGCCGAGATCGCCAAGGGACCGGCCACCTGAACCTTCCCGGAGCGAGCACCGGGGCGCCGTCAGGCCCCCGCCGAACGGCCCGTCGATGACCTCCGGTACACTCATTCGGCTGCCGGCCGGCTGTCGCCCGGCGGCCGGTCGCCGCCTTTCCAGGAGAACACCCATGAAGACTGACATCCACCCCACCTACGTCGAAGCCTCGGTGCGCTGCTCGTGCGGCAACAGCTTCACCACCCGGTCGACCAAATCGGAGATCCACCTCGAGCTGTGCAACGAGTGCCACCCGTTCTTCACGGGTAAGCAGAAGCTGGTCGACTCCGGCGGACGGGTCGAGCGCTTCCAGCGCCGTTACGCCAAAGCCGGTTCGCGCAAGAAGGCCACACCTCCTCCCGCTTCCTGATCGGTCTGGCCCTCCACCGGCCTGGCCCGCCGATCACCGGCGGATACCACAGCGGTGTGCCGTGGGTGATGGGGCAAAGGTCGCCGGCAGTGTTGGGGCTACCCTTGCCTCGTGGTCAACGAACGCATGAATGACCGCATGAAAGAGCTCGAGCGGGAGTACGAGGGGGTGCTGATCGAGCTCAACGATCCCAACCTCTCGTCCGATCCGGCGCGACTACGCGAGGTGTCGAGACGCCACCGAGAGCTCGAGGAGCTCGTCGCGTCCTGGCGTCGCCTCCAGGCCGCCCAGGGCGATCTCGTGGCCGCCCGCGAGATGTTGAGCGACTCCTCGGGGGAGGAGCGGGAGTTGGCCCAGGCCGAGGTGGCCCAGGCCGAAGAAGCCATCGTCCGACTCGGGGAAGAGCTCCGCCTCCAGTTGGTGCCCCGGGATCCCAATGCCGGTCGCAACGTGATCATGGAGATCCGGGGGGCCGAAGGTGGGGAGGAGGCGAACATCTTTGCCAAGGACCTCTACGAGATGTACGCCCGGTATGCCGCGGCCCGAGGATGGAAGATCGAGGTGCTCTCGTCCAGCCCCTCCGAAAGGGACGGACTGAACGAGATCACCTTCATGGTCAAAGGGGACGATGCTTGGCAGCGCCTCGAGCACGAAGGCGGGCCCCACCGGGTCCAACGGGTTCCGGTCACCGAGTCCAAGGGCCGGATCCATACCTCGTCGTCGGCTGTGGCTGTTCTGCCCGAAGCCGAGGAGGTCGATGTGGCCATCGACCCGAGTGATCTCAAAGTCGATGTCTACCGATCCACGGGTCCGGGCGGGCAGTCGGTCAACACCACCGACTCCGCCGTGCGGATCACCCATCTGCCCACCGGCATCGTGGTGGCCATGCAGGACGAGAAGAGCCAGATTCAGAACCGGGCCAAGGCGATGATCGTCCTTCGCTCGCGTCTGCTCAAGGCGGAGCAGGACCGCCAGGCCGCCGAGCTCTCCCAACAGCGCCGGAGCCAGGTCGGTGGTGGCGGCCGGTCGGAGAAGATCCGGACCTACAACTACAAGGAGAACCGGGTCTCCGACCACCGGATCAACCTGACGCTCCACAAGCTCGATCGGATCCTGATGGGCGATCTGGACGAGCTGACCGACGCCCTGATGGCCGACAAGCGCTACCGCCAGCTGGGTGAGGAGTGACGAATGAGGCCGTGTCGGCCGGTCGCACCATGGCCGTCGTAAGTGGCGCGCCGGCAGGAGACCCCGCCGACGGTGACCGCCGGTCCCGGCTGGTGGCCTCGATCACCGATCAGCTGGGCTCGCGCCGGGAGGCGACCTGGATCGTCGATCACGCTGGCACCGACGGTGCCCGGGCGCTGGCCAGCCGGCGCAAGGGCGGCGAACCCCTCCAGTACGTCCTGGGCCGCTGGTCGTTCCGATCGGTCGAGTTGCGTGTCGACCGCCGGGTGCTCATCCCCCGTCCCGAGACCGAACAGGTGGTCGAGGTGGCCCTCGCCGAGCTGGCCCGAATCTGTGTGCAGCCCGGAGTTCCGTTTCCGACGGGCGGTGAGCCGGTCACCCGAAGCGGTGAGGATGCTGCCCGGATCTGCGTCGATCTTGGCACGGGTTCGGGTGCCATCGCCCTGGCCCTGGCCACCGAGGGGGGCATCCTGTGTCCGAACCTCGAGGTCTGGGCCACCGATGACTCGACCGACGCCCTGGCTGTGGCCAGGGACAACAGGGACGACCTGGCCACGGTCGACCCGGCCGCGGCTCGGCGGTTGCGATTCACCCTCGGCTCATGGTTCGAGGCGCTGCCAACCGAATTGCTCGGCCGGGTCGACCTCCTGGTGTCCAATCCGCCCTACGTGGGTGAGTCCGAGTACCCCGGCCTCGACCCGTCGGTTCGCGACTGGGAGCCCAAGGGTGCTCTGGTAGCGCCCACAGGTTCTGGCGGGGTCGAGGGGATGGCTGCCATCGAGGCGATCCTCGCTGGTGCTCGCCGTTGGCTGGCCCGATCGGGGTCGGTGGTTATCGAGATCGACCCTCGGCAGGCACAGGCCGGCATCGACGCCGCCCGCCGCGCCGGGCTCGGCCACGTTGGCACCCAACGCGATCTGGCCGGCAGGGTCCGCATGGTGATGGCCAGGCGATGACGACGGACATCATCGCCTTGGCCCATCCCGAGGCTCTGGTCGTGGCCGCCCAAGCGTTGAGCCGGGGGTTGGTGGTCGCACTCCCGACCGACACCGTCTACGGGCTGGCGGTCGACCCGGACCAACCCGGCGCGTTGGCGCGCCTCTTCGCGCTCAAGGGTCGGCCGTGGGATGTACCGGTGCCCGTGCTGGTCGGCACGCCGGCTCAAGTAACCGCGGTGGCGGCCTCACTGGGGAGCGCCGCCTCCGACCTGGCCGGTCGATTCTGGCCCGGGCCGCTCACCCTGGTGGTGCCCCGGGCCTCCGGGTTCACCGCCGACCTCGGGGGGCCTCGTTCCACCCCCCTTACGGTGGGGGTCCGATGGCCCGACCATCCGGTCGTCGAGCGACTGTGCGGTGAGATCGGCCCCTTGGCAGTGACCAGCGCCAACCTGCACGGCTCCCCACCGGCCACCACGTCGGACCAGGTTGTGCGGGGGTTCCCCCCCGACGCCGCACCGGCGGTGATCGTCGACGGCGGGTCATGCGACAGGGCCCCTTCCACCGTGGTCGAGTGCGTTGGCCCGACGACTCGGTGCCGCCGCGAGGGAGCCATTCCCTGGTCGGAGATCCTCAAGGTGCTTTCGGCGGGAAGCGCGCCGGCCTGATCCTGAGCCGGTGGTCACGAGCCGCCTCCCGAGCCGATTGTCGGTCGCCAGGCTCGCCTCCTGGGGAAAGTTCAACAGACGTCCGCTACCATTCGGTCCGTCGAGGCGGTGGTCACAGGGAGGATCGACGTGTTCGCGAAAATCGTCGTCGGGACCGACGGCTCCGAAACAGCGGCCGAAGCGGTGGCCTTGGCCGTGCAGCTTGCCCGAGAGAACAACAGCGCTCTTCACCTGGTCGTCGGCATCAGCACCCCGACGGCAGTGGCGGTGCCGGCGGGTGGGGCCAGTGTGTCCGACCCGTCGGGAGGGGCGCAGCTCAGGAACGCGGCCCGGCGGATGCTCGAGGGTGTCGCCGAAGGGGTGGAGGGTCTCGAGGTGGAGATCCACATCGAGACCGGCGATCCGGCCGACGTGATCGTCCGGATCGCCGACGAGGTCGGAGCCGATCTCATCGTGGTCGGGAGCAAGGGCATGCGAGGCACCCGGCGCATCCTGGGATCGGTCCCCAACAGCGTGGCCCACAAGGCGGGCTGCCACGTGCTGGTGGCCAAGACCATCTGACCCAGATGTGCGCCTGGGAGGCATTCGCCTGGGGTGTCGCCCTGGTGGGGCGCCGGTCGAGCACCGGTGGGGTTGACGTTCACCCCTAAGACAGGGGACACTGGTTAGCCTATGGAGGCACGGTTCGAATCTCGCGAAGAGGTATTCATTATCGACTAGGCGCATACCGAGCCCGGTGTGTGCCTTCGACCGTCCACTTGGTGGGCGGTTTTTCAATTACCGGCCCTGTGCTCGTCTCGTCGCCGGTCGACGGGATGAGTGGGGCCACCTGACGAAATGGCCTGGTCGAGGCTAAGAAAGACCAGAGAGCGACGATGAGAGACCCGGAGAAGGACCCGGAGAAGGAACAGAGAACGGTGAGCAGCTACAGGGTTGGACTGATAGGCGGGGACGGGATCGGTCCCGAGGTGGTGGACGAGGCCCTCAAGGTGGTCAAGGCCACCGGCGTGTCCTTGGCCACCACCGAGTACGACCTCGGAGCTGACCGTTACGTGCGCACCGGTGAGGTGCTCCCCGATGCCGTTCTCGAGGAACTGCGAGGACAGGATGCCATACTCCTCGGCGCGGTCGGGCCTCCGGTCGGATCCGACGCCGTCCCTCCAGGGACCCTCGAGCGTGGGCTCCTCCTCCGCCTGCGATTCGAGTTGGACCTGTACGTCAACCTGCGCCCGTTCACCGGGGTGCCCGGGTCGGTGTCGCCGGACTGTGACTTCGTGGTCGTCCGCGAGAACACCGAGGGCGCCTACGCCGGCGAAGGAGGGTTTCTCCGACGGGGGACGCCGTTCGAAGTGGCCACCCAGGGATCGGTGAACACCCGTCACGGGGTGGAGCGATGCGCCCGGTTCGCCTTCGCCCTGGCGTCGAGCCGGGACCGTCATCATCTAACCCTCGTGCACAAGACCAACGTGCTGACTTTCGCCGGGGATCTCTGGCAGCGCACCGTCGACGAGGTTTCGACCGACTATCCGACGGTCAGCCGCGACTACAACCACGTCGACGCGGCCTGCATCTACCTGGTGGAGAACGCCGGACGCTACGACGTGATCGTCACCGACAATCTATTCGGAGACATCATCACCGACCTGGCCGGCGCCATCGCAGGGGGCATCGGCTATGCGGCGTCGGCGAACCTCAATCCGGAGCGCACCGGGCCGTCCCTGTTCGAACCGGTGCACGGCGCAGCCCACGACATCGCCGGCACCGGGAGGGCCAACCCGTTGGCCGCCATCCGGTCGGCGTCCCTGATGCTCAATCACCTCGGTGAATCCTCGGCCGCAGAGAAGATCGACCAAGCGGTCACCGACTTCATCGCATCCCATCCCGATCCGAACCTCTCGACCGCCGCAATCGGTGACGCCATTGCAGAAAGGCTCTGAGCCATGCCCCTCGATCCGACGGAGAAGATCTGGATGGACGGTGAGATGGTCGACTGGGCCGACGCCACCGTGCACGTGCTCAGCCACACCTTGCATTACGGCTCGGGCGTGTTCGAGGGCATCCGGGCCTATCCGACCAAGCGGGGCGTCGCTGTCTTCCGTCTCCGCGATCACATCGACCGGCTCCTGATGTCGGCCAAGGTGTTCATGATCAACGTCCCTTACTCGGCTGACGAGCTGGTGGACGCCACCCGCTCGGTGGTCCGGGTCAACGGACTCGACGAAGGGTGCTACATCCGCCCCCTGGTCTATCTGGGCTACGGCGAGATGGGACTCAACCCCATCCCCTGTCAGGTCAGAGTCTCGATCGCGGCCTGGCCCTGGGCCACCTACCTCGGCGAGGAGGGCGTGGCCAACGGTGTTTCGATGAAGATCAGCTCCTGGCGACGCCATGATCCCAACGCGGTCCCGACCGCGGCCAAAGGGACCGGGATGTACGTGAACTCGTCGCTGGCCAAGGTCGAGGCGCTCAACGCCGGCTACGACGAGGCCATCCTCCTCGCCCCCGACGGCAATGTCAGCGAGTGCACCGGCGAGAACATCTTCATCGTGCAGAAGGGCCGTCTGATCACCCCGCCCACCTCCGACTCGGGTGCTCTGGCCGGGATCACCCAGGCCTCGGTCGAGACCATCGCCCGCGACCTGGGCTACGCGGTCTCCTACGAAGCCCTGATCCGCACCGACCTCTACACCGCTGACGAGGCCTTCCTCACCGGAACGGCCGCCGAGCTGGTTCCCATTCGAGCCGTCGACGATCGCCAGGTGGGCAATGGGCGCCCGGGACCGATCACCCAGAAGCTGCAGCAGACCTACTTCGCCACTGTGCGGGGTGAAGTGGACCAGTACAAGGACTGGCTGGACTATGTCGAGTGACGGCCCCACCCTCAATGACGACTCGCCGACAGGCGGCGGGACCCCGACCGGTCATCTCCATACGCACGGGAACGGTCCGAGCCACGCCCACCCGCTGACGCCGGGCCAACACGCCCATGCCCGAGCGAGGGAAGCACACCTGGCTGGGACCACTCGGGGCGGTCACGACTTCGGTCTCCCTGCCCTGCCCGAGGCGGTGGATGTCTTCGACACCACACTCCGGGACGGCTCCCAGCAGGAGGGGCTGTCACTGACCGTGGACGACAAGCTGCGGGTGGCCGAGCAGCTCGACCACCTCGGCGTCGCCTTCATCGAGGGCGGATGGCCCGGGGCCAACCCCAAGGACGAGGAGTTCTTCGCTCGGGCCCCGGCCGAGCTCTCCCTGTCGAGGTCGACGCTGGTGGCCTTCGGCTCGACCCGGCGGGCGGGGGTGCGGGCCGAGGACGACGAGACACTCCGGCACCTCGTCGGTGCCCAGACCGAGGCGGTCTGCATCGTGGCCAAGTCCTCGGAGATGCACGTGGTCGATGCCCTGCGCACCACCCTCGACGAGGCCGTTGCCATGGTTGCCGACTCGGTGGAGTTCCTCCGGGCCAACGACCTGCGAGTCTTCCTCGACGCGGAGCACTTTTTCGACGGGTACAAGGCCAACGCCGATTTCTCCATGCGCATCCTCCGCGCCGCCGAAGAGGCAGGCGCCGAGACCCTGGTTCTCTGTGACACCAACGGGGGGACCCTGCCCTACGAGGTCGAGCGCATCGTCGACCACGTCCTCACCGGCTTCGAGTCCCAGGTCGGTGTGCACTTCCACAACGACAGTGGGTGCGCGGTGGCCAACTCACTGGCCGCGGTGGGCAAAGGAGCAACCCACGTCCAGGGGTGCGTCAACGGTTACGGCGAACGGGCCGGCAACACCGACCTGTCGGCGGCCATCCCCGATCTCTCGCTGAAGCTGAATGTAGACACCATCCCGTCCGAGCGGCTGCGGCTCCTCACGCCTGTCTCCCACCACATCGCCGAGCTGGTCAACATCGCTCCGAACCCGCAGCAGCCCTTCGTGGGCGCATCGGTGTTCGCCCACAAGGCCGGGCTCCACACCTCGGCCATCGCCCGCCGATCCGACGCCTACGAGCACATCTCACCCGAGCTGGTGGGCAACGGAACCCGCTTCGTCGTGTCCGAGATGGCCGGTCGCTCGACCCTGGCCCTGAAGGCCCAAGAGTTGGGCCTCGAGCTCGATTCGCAGGCGATGTCCTCGGTGCTGGATTCCTTGAAGCGCCTGGAGCACGAGGGATACCACTTCGAAGTGGCCGATGGGTCGCTCGAGTTACTGCTCCGCAATTCGACCGGATGGGAGCAGGAGTTCTTCGAGCTCGAGTCCTACCGGGTGATCGCCGACCAGGGGCAGGGGCAGTCCACCGAGGCCACCGTCAAGATCATGGTGGGAGACCAGCGGATCGTGGCCACCGCCGAGGGCAACGGTCCGGTCAACGCCCTCGACGGTGCGGTGCGCGCCGCCATCGGCTCCCACTATCCCGCCCTTTCCGGGGTGCACCTGGTCGATTACCGGGTCCGGGTGCTCGATTCGGCCCGGGGCACCGGATCGGTGACCAGGGTCCTGATCGACTCCACCGACGGCAACCGCACCTGGACCACCATCGGCGTGTCGGAGAACATCATCGCCGCCTCCTGGCAGGCCCTGTCGGACTCCATCGTCTACGGACTGCTCCATGCAGCCGTGCCCCCAGGCTCGGTGGCCACCGGGTGAGTCCTCGCCGGGAGGTACGGTGAAGGTCCGCCCCTCCGGTGCTGCAGCTCATCTTCGACCAGGAGCAACTCTGTGACCCAACCCAGTTTCGTTCCCATCGTCGAGGCGGACCAGGTCCGCGGGTCCTACCAGCTGCGGGTGCCCAACATCTGGACCCAGTCACGTCCGTCCGAGCTGCGTGGCGCCATCCAGCCCTCCGGCAGACTGCTGGGCAGTCCCGGTCCGGATCAGGGGTTCGCCCTCAAGCTGGCCCACAGGTTCGAGGGCCGCCTCGAGTTGGCCGGAGGCGAATCGAACGAGGACGCCGTCGCCGGCTGCACGGCCGTGGCCACCCGTCGGTGTGCTCGCTTTGGCCGAGCCCCCGCGGTGTACGACCTCACGTTTGCCTTCACGCTGTGGGGTTTCTTCGGAGGAGCTCCCGCCGAGCTCATCGATTTCCGGGGACCCCTCTTCCGATCGGCGGCCCACGCCTACAAGGCCCAACGGATCATTGCCGATTGCGTGCTCGACGAAACGCTGCGCCTCACGCCCGAGGCGGTGGCTGAACGGCTCGGGCAGTGGCAGGAGTTGCTGGTCTCACCGCCGCCGAAGGAACTGGCGATTCAGTAGCTGGCCATGGCGAGCCGGCTCAGTGTCCTCGCCGCCACTTGCGCTTGGCCGGCGCCCCGATCGTGGCTCCGGCGACGCCGGCTGCCACCGAGCTCCCGCCCCCGCTCCGGGTGTTGGTCATCGTTTTGGACGTGGAGGTGGTCGGCTGGCTGTTGTTCCGCTCGTCGTCGCCGTCGTACTTCACCGAGATGTTGTCGGCCAGGTGTGATCCCTGCATGGCCTTTTGGAACAGGTCGGGGAACTGCGGGCCGACGTGAGGTGACTTTTCGGAGCCCCCCTGCTGCCACCGCCGCGGCGGGGTGGTCCCGGCTTCTGGGGCCGATGCCGTCGCACTCGAGTCATCCCTGACAGACGGGTGCAGCTCAGGCGGGTACCACTTGCCGTCACTGGCGATCCACCAGCCTGGCCCCTCAGATTTATCACTCATGCGGCTGCCTCCACTACTATGCGTGGTCAATTGATAGGGCAAAGCGTAGCCCGTCATCGGCCAAATGTCAGATAGAAGGGTTTTCGACCTGTTCGGGAGTCGACTTGAGCGGTATCGCTCCAGCGACCAGGAGGGAGACCCGAGGGCGTCCCACGGGGGGTCGTTTCCGCAGGTGATCGGGGATGATCGGCACCGGCGGGGATTGTGGCCGACTCGCCCCCTCTGAGTAGCTTGTGGGCATGGACTCGCCCACGTTCGCCCTGACCGACACCCACAAGCAATTCCGGGACAGCCTCCGCAAGTTTGCCGACGACCGCATCGCCCCGAACGCGGCCGAAGCCGATCGCGACGCCGCCTTTCCTCGCAAGTCCTTCGACGCCTGCGTGGAGCTCGAGCTGCCCTCACTCGGCATTCCCGCCGGTTATGGCGGTGCGGGCGCCGACATGGTGATCCAGGCGATCATGGCCGAGGAGCTGGCTCGGGTGTGTGCGTCGACATCGTTGACCATCATGATCTCCAAGCTCAGCATGTTGCCGGTGATGAACTGGGGTTCCGAGGAGCTCAAGCGCACCTATCTCCCCCGGGTGGCGTCCGGGGAGTGGCAAGGCAGCTACTGCCTGTCGGAGGCGGACGCCGGTAGCGATGTCGCCGCCATGAGGTCCCGGGCGGTGCGGGACGGTGACCACTACGTCCTCACCGGGGCCAAGCACTGGATCACCAATGCCGGCATCTCGGACATCTACACGATCTTTGCCGTCACCGACCCGGGGGCCGGCCGGCGGGGCATCAGCTGCTTCGTCGTCGAGGCGGACTGGGGTGTCGTGGTCGCTCGGCACGAGGACAAGATGGGGTTGCGGGGGAGCCCGACCGCGGCGATCACCTTCGACGGGCTCCGGGTTCCGGCGGCCAACCGGGTGGGTGAGGAGGGGGCGGGATTCACCATCGCCCTGCACACCCTGGACAGGAGCAGGCCCACCATCGGTGCTCAAGCGGTGGGGATCGCTCAGGGTGCCATCGACTTCGCCGCCGGCTACATGCGGGAGCGTCATGCCTTTGGCAAGCCGATCGCCGATCAGCAAGGACTGCGATTCATGCTCGCCGACATGGCCATGCGTAACGAGGCGGCCAGGACCCTCATCTACCGCGCCTGCTCGGTTGTCGATGCCGGCGATCCGGACGGGGAACTCACCATGGTGTCGGCCATGGCCAAGTGCATTGCCTCGGACACCGCCATGTCGGTGACCACCGATGCCGTCCAGCTGCTGGGCGGCTACGGGTACACCAAGGACTTCCCGGTTGAGCGGTTCATGCGGGACGCCAAAATCACCCAGATCTACGAGGGCACCAACCAGATCCTGCGGTTGGTCGTGGCCAAGCGGCTCCTGGGCTGACCGCAGTCGCGGTCGCTCACCTCGGTGGATGCGGGGGAAGCCCCGTCGGGATCACCTGGTCAGGCCGGTACCGCGGCCGGGGTGCGGGGGTGGCGGCCATCTGCTCGGCCCGGTGGCGGGTCGCCCACCCCGGACCCCTCACCACGTAGGAGAGCCTCTCGCCCCAACTGGTCGATCGGGCGACATCGCGCATCATCTCGATGTACTCGTGCGAGGCGATCCGGCCCACGTTGAAGCTGTTGATGTTGGTGGTCAGCCCGTAGTCGGGATGTTGACCCTCGGGCTCGAAGGTCCCGAAGAGCCGGTCCCACACGATGAGGATGCTGCCGTGGTTGCGATCGAGGTACTGCCGATTCGAGCCATGGTGGACGCGGTGGTGGGAGGGCGTGTTGAGAACCACCTCGGGAGCACCCAGTTTGTCGATGGTCTCGGTGTGGATCCAGAACTGGTAGAGCAGGTTGACGCCGCGGGCGGTCATGATCAGTTCCGGGGCCACACCCAGCAGGCACAGCGTCCCGTAGGGCAGCGAGGTCCCGAGCGCGTCGGCCACCGGCTGACGCAGTGCCGTGGACAGGTTGTAGCGCTCGCTGGAGTGGTGCACCACATGGAGAGCCCACATGTAGCGGCTTTCGTGCATGAAACGATGGTTCCAGTAGTAGATGAAGTCCCATCCGGCAACGGCCAGGGCCAGGGCCGCCGGGCCGGTCCCCAGGGCCGGGAGAATCCGGTGCCGCCACATCCGCTCCGGAGAGGTGAGTGAGGCCCATGCCGTGGTCACTGATACTCCGCCGGCCACCACCGCGGCAACGCCGCCGACCGAGGCGATCTGACGGGCCCGTCGGGCCCGTCGGGCCTCGCCCGCGCCGGAGAACCGACCCCCCTCGATGTCGGGCTCGCTCCCATTGTGGTTCGCCCCGGGCCACCGGGAATCCTCGCCGAACGGGCCGTCGACGGCCTCCGAGGGATTGGTCCGTGTTCCCCGGCGGGCGACGAGGTCGGCCGCGGTGGTGACGGCCGCGGCACCGAGGGCGGTGGCCACCAGGGCCTTCCCGAAGCGGCCACGGCCCGGGGTGAGGGGACCGAGGAGCCGGGGGACCACCACCGGGGCCGCCAGGCTGCCCACCCCCATGGCCAGGCTGGCCACGGTGTCTCGCCGCTCATAGTCGCCGGCCGACGGCCCCTGCCGGGCCTCCCGACGGTGGAGCCACAGGTACTCGACGGCCATGCCGGCGAAGTAAAAAGGAACGGCGACCACCGTGAGATCGGGGGGATCACGGCGACGCTCAGCCATCGTGGCCATTGTGGCGCTTGCCGGCCGAGACGTCGACCGGTATCGGTCGGGGACCACCCGTTTCGGGACCGCTCGTACCGGAGCCGCCGGTCAGAAGGTGCACCCCACGCTCTACTGATCCGCCTTCTGCGATGCGACATAGGCGGCCATACCCGACAGGAAACCCTCGATGTCGGCTGCCTTCCCCGACGCCAGATCGGCGAAATAACCGGGCACGTAGACCTGCAGAGCGTCCCGTTCCAGAGCGTCGAAGACCCCAGCGACCAGTTCGCTGACCGGCACCGGGTCGATCGCGGCGATCACCGGGTCGTTGTCGGGCAGGGAGAACAGCTCGGTGTCGACCAGCCCGGGGTAGACGACGAGCACGTTGATGCCGGTCGGCCAGAGATCGACGGCCATCGACTCGCTGAAGACGGTGAGCGCCGCCTTCGAGGCGTCATAGGCGGATTCACCGGGTGAGCTGAGGGTGGCGGCCACCGAGGAGATGTTGATGATGCGGCCGCTGTCCCGTTCGAGCATGTGGGGCAGGAGGGCCAGGGTCAGCCGCACCGGGCTGAAGAAGTTGATGTTCATGACCGACTCGACGGTCGCCGGGTCCAGTCGGGTCACGTGGCGGCGCTTGGGGATGCCGGCGTTGTTGACCAGGATGTCGACCCCGCCGAGCTCCTCTACCGACTCGGCCGCGAGCCGGTCGACAGCAGCCGGGTCGGCGAGGTCGGCGACCCAACGGCGCGAATCGGGAGAGTGTTTGCGGCAGCGGGCCAGGACCTCGTCGAGCCTGTCGGCCCGACGGGCGCAGATGCCGACGATGGCGCCCCGCCGGGCGAATTCCTCGGCCAGCCCCGCTCCGATGCCTGATGATGCACCCGTCACCAGCACCCTCTTGCCGCTCACGTCGATGGCCATGATCCCCCTTGGGCTCGGAACTTCTGTGCACCGCATGTTAGGCAGGCGTCGGAGGAGGCTTGGTCTTCGGGGGGGCCTGGTCGTCAGGGCGAGCAGGCCCGCTCACCGTTCTCCCGCCGGGAATCACTAGAACCGGTTCTATACTTGCCACAACGGTATCCGGGCCCATCTGTACCCGGTCCACGATGGCACTTCCCAGTCGACGCTCGAGACCCGAGCCCGAAACCTCCAAGGGGGACCTCCCATGGCCCAGCCGGTCATTGTCGAAGCAGTGCGCACACCGATCGGCAAGCGCAATGGATGGATGGCCGGATTTCACGCGGCCGAGCTCCTGGGCAACGTCCAGGTCGAACTGGTCAAGCGGGCCGGGATCGACCCAGGAGACGTGGAGCAGATCGTCGGTGGGTGCGTGACCCAGGCCGGTGAGCAGGCTTCCAACGTGACCCGCACGGCCTGGCTCAGCCAGGGCCTTCCCTACGAGGTGGCCGCCACCACGATCGATTGTCAATGTGGCTCGGCCCAGCAGGCCAACAACTTCGTGGCCAACCTGATCAGCGCCGACGCCATCGGCACCGGGATCGCGTGCGGAGTGGAGGCGATGAGCCGGGTCGGACTTGGCGCCAACGCCTTCAACGGACCGGGCAAGTCGAGGCCCGCTGACTTTCCCTGGGACATGCCCGATCAATTCGGTGCGGCCGAAAGGATCGCCCAGAAGTACGGCATCACCCGCGAGGACGTCGACTGGCTCGGTTTCGAATCACAACGCAAGGCGGCGGTGGCTGTGGCCGAGGGACGGTTCGACCGCGAGATCGCCCCTCTCGAGGCTCCGGTGGTCGGGCCTGACGGCCCCACCGGTGAGAAGACCTTGGTCACCAAGGACCAGGGCCCCCGGGAGACGACCCGGGATGGCCTCGCCGGGCTCAAGCCTGTCCTCCCCGACGGGATGCACACCGCAGGCAACAGCTCGCAGATCTCCGACGGCGCCGCCGCCGTTCTGTGGATGTCCCAGGGTCGAGCCGGCGAGTTGGGACTCCGACCCCGGGCCCGCATCGTGGCTCAGACACTGGTCGGTTCCGACCCCTACTACCACCTCGATGGCCCCATCGCCGCCACCAGCGACGTACTGCACAAGGCGGGCATGACCATGGCCGACATCGACATCTTCGAGGTCAACGAGGCGTTCGCCTCGGTCGTCATGTCGTGGGGCAAGGTCCACGAAGCCGATTGGGACAAGGTCAACGTCAACGGCGGTGCCATCGCTCTCGGACATCCGGTGGGCTCGACCGGTGCTCGGCTCATCACCACCGCACTGCACGAGCTGGAGCGATCGGACAAGAACCTGGCCCTCATCTCCATGTGCTGCGGTGGCGGCCTGGCCACGGGCACCATCATCGAGAGGATCTGACCCGGGCTCCCGGGCCCGCCCACGAGCGCCAGCGCCCTTCGAAAGTAGAATGTGTTCCAATTGGCTGGCTCGTCGGAGGTGTCCGGCGCCTCCCATCGTCGATCTGTGGCGCCAGCACGCGCCCGGGCAACCGGACGGCCACCGTCCGGCCCCATGGAAAGGAGCAGTGTGACCGGCACCGAGCATCTGACCTACGAGAGATTCGGCCCCACCGCGGTGGTGACCATGAACCGTCCCGAGGCCAAGAACAGCCTCTCGGGGCCGATGTTGGTGGGCATGGCCGACGCCTGGGTCGAGATCGATAGCAACGACGAGATCCGCTGCGCCATCCTCACCGGAGCGGGCGGCACCTTCTGCTCGGGGATGGACCTCAAGTCGATGTCCGGTCCGGGCAACGAGTCGGTGAAACAGCGCATGGCCGAGGATCCTGATCTCCATTGGAAGGCACTCCTCCGCCACTACTCCCTCAAGAAGCCACTGATCGCCGCGGTGGAGGGATGGGCGGTGGCCGGAGGCACCGAGATCCTCCAGGCCACCGACATCCGGGTGGCGGGCGAAGGAGCCAAGTTCGGGATTTTCGAGGCGCGGCGTGGGCTGTTCCCCCTGGGTGGGTCGACCGTACGCCTACGGCGCCAGATCCCCTTCACGGTGGCCATGGATCTGCTCCTCACCGCCCGCGAGGTGTCGGCCACCGAAGCCAAGGAGATCGGCCTCATCGGCCGGGTGGTGCCCGACGGAACCGCCCTCGACGTCGCCCTGGAGATCGCCGAGATCATCGCGGCCAACGGTCCGCTCGCCGTCGAGGCAATCAAGGCGTCGGTGAAGGCGACCGAGGGTGTCCCCGAGGTGGACGCCCTCAAGATCGAGCTGGAGTTGGGTTGGCCGATCTTCGCCACCGAGGACGCCGCCGAGGGCCAGAAGGCCTTCGCCGAGAAGCGTCCGCCCAACTACAAGCGCCGGTGAGCGACCGCAACGGCCCGGATCAAACCCCGGAAGAGCCCCGTCGCCGTCTGGCCTCGGCACTGCGCCCGCTGATCACCATGACGGTGGCGAGCGCGCTCGATGACGCAGTCCTGACCGAAGCGGCCGAGGAGATCGAGGCGGTCACCGCAAGGTTGGAGCGTCAGGCACTGCCGGGCAAGCATCTGCGCCGGCCCCCTGACATGAGACATCCACCTCAGGAGTTCTTCCCGAGCAGTCCCATCACCGGGATGCTCAACCCGATCGCGCCTCCGGTCCGGATCTGGGCGGTCGACGGACCTGAGGGGGGGTACCGGGAGATCCGGGGCGAGGCATATTTCGACTATCCCTTCGAAGGCCCGCCCACCTGCGTCCACGGTGGCGTGATCGCCGAGACCTTCGACGAGGTGCTCGGCGCCGCCAACATGGTCGCCGACAACGCGGCCATGACCGGGACCCTCACCATTCGCTATCGCAAGCCGACACCTCTGCGGACCGACCTGCGCATCGAGGCCCGCTGTCTCAGCCGTGGCGGGCGCAAGGTGCACACCTGGGGAGGGATCTTCCACGACGATACGCTGACGGCCGAAGCCGAGGGGGTCTTCATCGTGGTCGGGCCGAACCGACTGGTCGCCATCGCCGAGGCCAACCCCAACAGCGCCGACCCGGCCATGCTGGCAGCGATGCGCAAGGAAGCGGCTGCGGTGGCGACCAGCATGGAGGGGAGATCGACCGAGGACGCGGGCGACCTCACCCCCTCGTGAGGACCGTTCCCTCTTCTCCCTCTTCGCGGGGTGACCGCGCTCAGATCTTCTGGCGGCCCTCCCAGTAGGGGTCGCGCAGCTTGCGCTTGTAGAGCTTTCCGTTGGGGTCCCGCGGCATGGCGTCGGTGAAGTCGATCGACTTGGGCGTCTTGAACTTGGCCAAACGGGTCGCGCAGTACTCGAGGATCTCCTCGGCCAACTCGGGACTGCTCTTCACCCCCTCCGCCGGCTCGATGACCGCCTTGATCTCTTCACCCCAGTCCTCGTGGGGGATGCCGAAGACGGCGGCGTCACCGACCTTGGGGAAGCCGAGGAGCACGTTCTCGATCTCGGCCGGATAGATGTTCGCTCCACCGGAGATGATCATGTCGATCTTCCGATCACGGAGGAACAGGTAGCCGTCCTCGTCGATCAGTCCCACATCGCCCACGGTGAAGAACTTTCCGATGCGGTTCGAGTCCGTCTTCTTCTTGTCCTTGTGGTACGCGAAATCTCCCGTCTGCATGGACATGTAGACGGTGCCGATGACGTTGGGCTCCTCGATGCGCTTGCCCTCGTCGTCGAAGACGGCGATCTCCGAGATCGGCCAGGCTTTGCCGACGGTTCCCGGTTTTTTCAGCCACTCCTCGGCGGTCACCAGGGTCCCGCCTCCCTCGGACGCCGCGTAGTACTCGTCGATGGCGTTCCCCCACCATTCGATCATCTTGTACTTCACGTCGACCGGACAGGGGGCGGCGGCATGGATCATGTGCTGCAGGGAGGACATGTCGTACTTCCTCCGGGTCTCCTCGGGCAGGGCCAGGAGCCGGTGGAACTGGGTGGGAACCATGTGGGAATTGGTCACCTCGTACTTCTCGATGAGCCGGAGCATCTCCTCGGGGACCCACTTGTCCATCACCACCACTGTGTGCAGCAGGTGGATGGAGGCACCCGAATAGCGGAGCACCGCCGTGTGGTAGAGCGGCGAGCCCACGATGTGGACGTGGTCCTCGTCCGGGGAGATGCCGAAGAGGAACAGAATCCCCGACAACCCGATGGCGGCCTCCTCGGGGGTGGCTCCGCTCAGTGGTCGGAACACCCCCTTGGGGTTGCCGGTGGTGCCCGACGTGTAGTTCATGACGTCCCCGATGGTGCGATCGACCGGATCGGTGGTGGGCTGCGAGTCGCGCATCTGGGCGTAGGAGCCGAAACCGGCGACCTCTCCCACGGCGTAGCAGCGAGAGGAGGGCAGCCCGGCCTCCGCTGTCGCGTCCCGAGCCACCTGGGCGAAGCGTTCATGAGCCACGAAGGCCTTGGCGTCGGAGTCCATCAGGATGTAGGCGACCTCGGGGCCGATCAGATGGTGGTTGATCGGTACCAGATACCACCCGGCCTGGAGGGCGGCCAGGTACAGCTCGAACGCCTCGACGCCGTTGGGGAGGAGGGTGGCAACCACGTCTCCCGGTTGAAGATCGAGACCGCCGCGCAGCCCATGAACCACCTGGTTGGTCCGCCCCAGCAGCTCACCGGCGCTGTACTCGGTGCCGTCAGGGCCGACCAGGGCCAGCTTGTCTGGCTTCTCGTGTGCCCGTGCCCAGAATCCGAAGTCGGCCATGATGATCGTCTACCCCCTGCGCCGGTGCAGCGCTCGATTGCCGGATGGTGCGCGGTGGCTCCACCGGACGCAGGTCGGGAGCCCGTGGGGCCCGGGTGGCGCCGACC
Source organism: uncultured Acidimicrobiaceae bacterium (assembly GCA_963704615.1). GTDB lineage: Bacteria > Actinomycetota > Acidimicrobiia > Acidimicrobiales > RAAP-2 > Bog-756. The sequence continues at coordinate 1,025,081 of OY969923.1, forward strand.
ACGAAGGGACGCTAGAACAGGTTCTCGTACACGGTCAACCTATCGTGTGAGGGTCGCGGAGCGAGACGGGCCGGGCTGGGTTGTGGGGCGCGTTTGCCACCGGATCCGGTGAGTCCGACGGCCGGGCCCGGCGAGTTCGATGGTGAAATCCGACGAAATTATCGGTTGGGCCCGATAAAGAGAGGCAATTCTCAAGAACAATGAGCGAGTTCCTGAAGGACAAGGTGGTGGCCATCACCGGTGCCGGTGGCGGGATCGGCCGGGCGGTGGCCTTGGCCGCCGCCGAGGAGGGGGCCAAGGTGGTGGTGGCCGACATCGGGGTCTCCATGGCCGGCGAGGATCCCACCAGTGAGATCGCCGACCGGTTGGTGGCCGACATCGAAGCGTCCGGGGGCGAGGCGGTGGCTGTGGCCGAGAGCGTGACCACCCTCGAGGGCGGAGCGAAGATCATCGGGGCCGGCGTCGACCGTTGGGGCCGGATCGACGGGGTGGTGGCGGTCGCCGGCATCCTCCGGGAGCGGATGCTCTTCAACATGTCCGAAGACGAATGGGACGCGGTCATCGAGACCCATCTGAAGGGCCACTTCACTGTGTTCCGGGCCGCGTCGGCCATCATGCGGAAACAGGACAGCGGCGGGTCTCTGGTCGCCTTCACCTCAGGTGCCTTCGCCGGCAGCGTGGCCCAGGCCAACTACGCCGCGGCCAAGGGGGGCATCGTGTCGTTGGTCCGCTCCGCAGCCGCCGGTCTGGGGCGCTACGGGATCACCGCCAACGCAATCGCCCCGGTCGCCCGGACCCGCATGTCGGCCAATGTCCCCGTGGAGCTCGCGGAAAACGGCGATCCCGAGGACGTGGCGCCGTTAGTCGTCTACCTGTTGTCCGATGCGGCCCGGCACATCACCGGGCAGGTCTACACCTCGGTTGGTCCCAAGATCGCAGTCTGGAACCAGCCTCGGGAGGTGCGGGCCATGTATGCCGAAGGAAGGTGGACCCCCGAGGCCATCGCCGCCCGGCTGGACTCGACGGTGGGGCAGGAGCGCATGCCTCTGCTCGATCAGCTCGAGGCCTATCGCCAGGCCGCCGAGGCAAAGGCCGCCGCCGAGGCTGAGGCGGGGTCGTAGAGAGGCTGAGGCCGGATCGTCGAGAAGAGAGAACTTGGGGGAGTGGTCTGATCCGGCGGCCAGCCCTCAGTTGTCGCTGAGGATGCAGAACTCATTGCCCTCGGGATCGGCCAGCACTACCCAACCCTCGAGGCCGCTCTGGCCGACTGAGACCTGTGTCGCACCCAGGGCTTCGAGCCGCTCCACCTCGAGCTCTTGATCGTCGGGACGGAGATCGAGGTGGACGCGGTTCTTGACCGTCTTGGTTTCGGGGACGCCGATGAAGAGCAGCGTGGATGTGGACCCGTGGTCCGGATGCTGGGTGCCGGGCTCCACCCAGATGTCGCCGTCTTCGTCCTCGCCGTGCTGCCACCCAAGAGCCGCCGCCCAGAAGCGTCCCAATGACAGGGGGTTCGTGGCGTCGATGCTGACGGTCTCGATGCGTAGCGGCATTGGTGCCTCCTGCTGTGGTGTCGAACCCGGTCTCCCAGGCTTCGTCTTCTGACCGGGGCCGAAGTTCGGCCAGTCTTCACCCCTGACGGAAGCAGGGCCAGTGTGTGCTCCCGATGTCCTGATGTCCAGAGCCGGATGGTATCCGGGCCGTCCGGTCCCGCCTGGCCCGAGCCGCCTCGTGGCTGACACCTGTTCGACCGCGACACTCCGTAGCATGGCGAGGAAAAGTCGGAGGCGGCCCTGCCCTGTCGGCGCCGCGGTCCTCGATGCCCGGAGGTGTGCCGTGATCGCACTTGCCATCGTCCTCAGTTGCGTGGTGGGGTTGTTGGCCCTCCTGGTGGCCGGCCTGCTGCGCAGTCACGCCGACATCCTCAAGGCTCTTCACGACCTCGGGGTGGGCGTCGGAGAACCCAGTGGTGCCGGTGACGGCGCCCACCTCCACGACGATCACGCGGTTCACGACCCGAGCTCAGAACCAACCGCCACTGGGGCATCGGGTACCCGATCGTCCGGGCTCCCTTTGACCATGGGCCCACCGCTGCCCGGTGAGCGCAACTCGACGTCGGTACCGACCATCGCCGGGGTGACCCCCGGCGGCGACGCCGTGGCCGTCTCGTTGACAGGAGACGAGCGGCTCACCCTGCTGGCCTTCCTGTCGTCAGGATGCACGACCTGTGCCGGCTTCTGGAGGGACTTCCAGCGACCTGACCACCTGGGCCTGCCGGCGCACACCCGACTGGTGGTGGTGACCAAGGGACCCGAAATGGAGTCCCCGATGGACGTTGGATCCCAGGCCCCACGGGGGCTCACCGTCGTAATGTCGACCGAAGCGTGGAGTGACTACGAGGTCCCCGGTTCACCCTTCTTCGTTCTCGTCGACGGACCCTCTGGACGCCGTATCGGGGAAGGGGTGGCCAACCATTTCCATCAGGTCGCAGAGCTGGTGCGTCGGGCCGAGGCCGATGCCCGAGGGTTCACCCTCAGCACCACCACGAGTCGGGCCACGGCCCAGGGCCTCGACGGTCCCCAACGGGAGCGGGCCAACGACCAGGAGCTGGCGGCAGCCGGCATCCTTCCCGGCGACCCAAGCCTGTATCCCTCGTCTCTCGCCGATCTGCACGGGTCGGCCGACCCTCGAGCCCACCCCGGGCGGCCGTCGACCGGCGGGACCGTGACCAGGATCGGCTGATCGTGGCCACCCTCCTGGCGCACGGCATTGAGGCCCCGCTGCCCACCGGGTTCGAGGGCCGCATCTTCGTTCGGCCACGGACCGGGGATGAGGTGACCTATCCGGTGGCACACTTCGCCACATTCGCGTTGCCCACCGAGGTCGCCGATTTCGGCGGCGGGGCCGTCAACCTGATGGGCGTCAACGACATCTTCGCCGTTCTCTTCGAGTACGGACCCGAGAGCGTGGGCAGGCGCCTGTTCTCCCGAATGGGGATGCCCCGATCGTTGACCCCCGACGACTTCCGGCCCTACCTGTTGCGTCGCGGACTCGGCGGGCAGTCGGGGACCCAGTGGTTCTTCACCGAAGCCGGTCGGACCTTCACCCTCTATGTCGTGCTGGGTAGTCACGTCCGACGCGCCGTCCTCGTACCGCGGGTCAACGAGTTGATCAGCGGCGTTGTCATCACCCCGGCCAGTCCGGCTGCCCTCTCTCCGGCGTCGGCATCGGCGGCGGCGTCCCTCACACCACCGGGGGCGGGTGCACGATGGAACTGATCGGCCTCTATCTGGTGGCCTGCACCCTGCTGGTCGTGGCCGGCACCGCCAAGGCGGTCCGCCCGGCCGAGACGGCACGCGCCCTCGCCGACATCGTGCCGGTGTCGCAAAGAGCCATGCGGTTGGTTGTCCGGACCGGCTCGATCGCCGAGGCCGGACTCGGCCTGGTTGCCCTGCTCTCCCCACGCCCGGTGTCGGCTGGTCTGGTGGCGCTCTCCTATGCGGTCTTCGCCGGTTTCGTGGCTTACGCCAGGATCAGGGGGAGGGCGATCGCCAGCTGTGGGTGCTTCGGGACTCCCGATACTCCTGCCACCTGGGTCCACGTGGTTGTCGACGTGGGACTTGCGGTGGCCGCCCTGTGCGTGGCCATCGCCGCTCCAACAGGTTCGTTGCTCTCCCTACTGGCCCGACAGCCTGGCCACGGACTGCCGCTGATCGTGATCAGTGCCCTCTGTGTCTGGCTCACCTACCTGTCCATCGCCGTCCTCGCCGACTTGCAGGCGGCACGACGGCTGACGGCAATCTCTTTCCGGTCGGAATCATGAGCACCTCCCTCGTCGAGAAGGCGTCGAACTTCCTCGAGTCCCGCATCTCGCGTCGAAGCTTCATCAACCGCTCCGCTTTCGCCGGTAGCGCCGTCGCCATCGGGGCCGGACTCGATCTGGCGCTCAAGCCGGGGACCGCATACGCGCAGATCTGCACGTGCGGGAGTGGCAGCTGCGGGTGCGGATCGAACTGTTGTGCCGGTTTCAGCGAGTTCTGTTGCTCGGTGAACGGCGGGTACAACTACTGCCCGACCAACACGGTCATGGGGGGTTGGTGGAAGGCCGACAACTCCTCGTACTGCGGTGGTCCCCGCTACTACATGGATTGCAACGCCACATGTCAATGTGACACCGGCTGCGGTGATGGATTTGCGTTTTGTGACCCAGGGTGCGACGGCACCAACTGTGGCTGTGGGCCCGATGGCTGTGACTCCTACGTGACCGGTTGCTTCCAGTTCCGCTACGGGCAGTGCAACCAGGATGTCGAATGTATGGGCCGGATCGTGTGCCGGGTTGTTGCCTGCGTTCCGCCCTGGGAGGTGGATCCGACCTGCACCACCACCAACGCCGAAGACGATGGGACCGCCGAGCAGAACGAGGCGTGCTGGACCCCGGCACCGCCCTCGCCGCCACCACCACCGTGCACCTCGGCCCTGACCAACTGTCAGGTCGTCGGCATCGCCTCGAGCCAGGACGGAGCCGGGTACGGCGTGATCACGGCGTTCGGGAAGCTCTTCGCCTACGGGGACTTCCCTGACGACGGCGACCAGTCAAGCGCCACGTTGGTCAAGCCCATCGTGGGTATCGCCGAGAGCCTGGGTGGGGGCTACTACTTCGTGGCGGCCGATGGCGGGATCTTCGGCTATCAGGCTGGCTTCTACGGATCGATGGGCGGCCAACCCCTCAACCAGCCGATGGTGGGGATGGCGGCCACCCCGACAGGAAACGGCTACTGGACAGTGGCCTCCGACGGCGGAATCTTCTCCTTCGGCGACGCCGCCTTCTACGGGTCGATGGGTGGCCATCCCCTCAACCAGCCGATCGTGGGCATGGCGACCACCCCCACCGGGGGTGGGTACTGGCTGGTGGCCTCGGACGGGGGCATCTTCTCCTTCGGGGACGCAGCCTTCTACGGATCGATGGGCGGCCAACCCCTCAACCAGCCGATGGTGGGGATGGCGGCTACCCCGACAGGAAACGGCTACTGGACGGTGGCCTCCGACGGGGGCATCTTCTCCTTCGGCGACGCCGCCTTCTACGGGTCGATGGGTGGCCATCCTCTCAACCAGCCGATCGTGGGCATGGCCGCACCGATGCCCCCGCCGCCCACGGCCGGGACCACGCCGTCGTCCGGCTCGTCGGGCTATTGGCTGGTCGCCGCCGACGGCGGGATCTTCTCCTTTGCCACTCCCTTTTTTGGTTCTCCGGCCTGAGCACGGCAATGATCCGCCCCGCCCCCCATCTTCCACCTGGCACGACGTTGAAACCTCGCAGACGATGAAGGGAGTCCCATGACCGTCCTGATCACGGCCCTCGCCGCGCTGGTGGCACTGGCATCGGCGGTGCGCTCGACCTGGTCGCCGTGTGGCCTGTCCATGCTCTCGACGATCACCCCGATGAGTGAGCGGGCGAAGGGCTACTCCTATCGGTCGACTGCCAGTTGGTTCGTCATCGGCGCCACCGCCGGCGGCGCCACGCTGGGCATGGTGCTTGCCGTCCTGGCGACCGGCGCACGGTCCTTGCATCTGTCGCCCCCCGTGCTCGGCTTGTGCGCCCTGGGTGCGGCTTTGATCGCCGCCATTTCTGACGCCGGCCTGGCCGGAGTGCGAGTACCCATCCACCGCCGGCAGGTGAACGAGCGCTGGCTCGACCAGTACCGGCCCTGGGTCTACGGGGCCGGCTTCGGGTGGCAGATCGGCGCGGGGCTGGCCACCTACGTCACCACAGCGGCCGTTTACCTGATGATCGCCCTCTGCGCCCTGACCACCATGCCGATGGCAGCGCTCGCCATCGGGACTTCCTTCGGGCTTCTCCGCGGGCTGGCGGTGCTGCTGACCCGCCACCTCGCCACCCCGTCGTCTTTACGAGCCTTCCATCGCCGGTTTACCGCAGTCGGGCCATGGGTGGGCAAGGCCGTCGTTGCCGTCGAGACCGGCGTGGTGGTCGTGTTGGTGGCCGCGGTCCGGTCACCGGACGCCGTGGGTGTGGTGGCCGCCGCCGCGGTATTGACCGTCATGGCCCGGATCGTCTCGGACCAGCGGGGCCGATCCCGATCCGCAGCGTCGTCTGCACCGGCCCCAAGCCCGGCAATGAGGCCCGAAGTGGAGTTCGGCGCGGCGCGAGTCACCCCGGGCTGAGGCGGGTCGAGGGCAGGACCGAAGCGAGAGCGGAGCAGGGCCGACCCGGGAGGCGGTCACCAACCAGGGGGATGATCAGTCGCTGGGGCTCGGTCCCGCTCTCGACGACCCAACCGGGGCAGGGTCATCCACCGACGCTCCCTCGTCCGGGACCAGGCCGTCGGGCGACCGAACGTCATCTTCCGAAGTTGAGGTAGCCGTCTCGGGCTCGACATCTCCCGAGGGAAGCTGAGGTGCGGGATCACCGCCCTCACCCCGGCGCCAGCGCTGAAAGGGGCCGATCTTGGTGATCAACAGGACGACGCCCCAGATGGCCAAGGCGATCCCCGCTCCTTGCACCAGGAGCGATCCGAGGTGCCCGTCCTCGCCCAGCCAGAGGTGCTCGTCGAGGAATCGCTCGATGCCCCAGAGCACCATGCCCACCCCGAGCACGATGCCCGCAGGGGGGAGCAGCCGCGGCGCGGGTTGGGCACTGTCGACGGCGACGGTCGGAGTGCCGTCGGCCGCGACCATAGAAGTGCTGTCGGCCCCGACCGTCGAAGCACTGTCGGCCGCGACCGTCGAAGTGATGGGCACCGGCGCTTGAGCCCGCAGCCACCTCTCGACGAGAAGGAGGATGCCGAAGATGGTGAAGTCCTCCATCGACTGGAAGATGGGGACTGGCAGTCGCTTTCCGACCTGGTCGGCGTAGTACATGCCGAACCACTGATTGGTCGGGTGACCACCACCGGCCACCATGAGCTGGGGGCCGAGAAGCCGGCCTATGCCCCAGCACGCCATCAGGACCGGGGCCATCAGATCGGCGAAGCGCATGGTCGGCAGCTGTGGGCAACGCCGGCGGGCGCTCACCACCGCCACCGGGACGGCGAAGAGGAGACCGCCGAACGAGGACAGGCCGCCCTGCCAGATGGCGAAGACCTGGCCGGGGTGGTCCGAGTAGTAGGAAAGATTGGAGAGGACGTGGAGAGCCCGGGCTCCGACGATGGCGGCCACGATCACCCACACGAACATGCCGGTGACCCACTGCCATGGATAGCCCGCTTTACGAAGGCGCCGCTCGGTGTAGCGCAGTCCGAACCAGAAGGTCAGGGCCAATCCGATCCCGTAGGTATGGATCTCGAGGAACCAGATGTGGAACGCGACGGGGATCGGTCTCATGGAGAAGGGCTCATGGGGCTGGGTCTCGTGATCAGGGGCCGGCTGACCCGGAGCGCGATCAGCGCCTCCCAGTATGCCCCAGGTGCCCGATAGGGTGGCAGCAGGCGGACCGGCCGAGCTGTGGGGGATCCAATGGGTGTGCTTGCGGGCAAAGTGGCGGTCGTCACCGGCGGCGGGTCGGGCATCGGTCTGGCCACTGGCCGGCGCCTGGCCGAGGCCGGTGTGGCGGTCGCCGTGGTCGACCTCGACGGCACGTCAGCGGACGCCGCCGCCGCCGGGCTCGGTGGCATGGGCATCCAGGCTGACGTCGGTCGACCGGAGGAGTGGCCCGGGATCATCGGCGCGATCACCGCACGTTTCGGGGGCATCGACCTTGCCCACCTCAATGCCGGGGTGACCACGGGTGAGGCTGACATCACCAAGGTGACCGATGCCATCTACCGCCGGGCCATGGGCGTCAATGTGGACGGGGTCCTCTTCGGTGTGCGGGCTGTGGTTCCGGCCATCTCGGCCCGGGGTGGCGGCGCCATCGTGGCCACCGCCTCACTGGCCGGCCTGATCGGCTTCTCGCCCGACCCCGTCTACTGCCTCACCAAGCACGCTGTCGTCGGACTGGTCCGCTCGCTCGGTCCCCAGCTGGCCGAGCACAAGATCACCATCAATGCGGTGTGCCCGAGCATCGTCGACACCCCTTTGATCGACGACGTGCGCGCTGTGCTCGAGGGCAGTGGATTCCCCCTGATCGATGCGGCGGCGGTGTCAGAGGCGGTGGTCGACCGAATGTCGGGTGACGGAACCGGCGAAGCCATGGTCATCCAGGCCGGTCGGGAGGCCCTGCCCTTCAGGTTCGCCCGACCTCCTGGCCCGCGGGCGGGTGGGACGGTGGGTCAGATGCCGCCGTCGGAGCTCGCCGCTCACGATCAGGGCTGAGGATCAGGCGACTCGGCCGACGCCCACGAAGCCGCCACTGGTGCGCACACCGGTGATCCAGACCGAGGCACCGGTGTAGGGGGCTTCGATCATCGAGCCACCGCCCACGTACATGGCCACGTGCTCCGATCCCCCCGGTCCGTAGAAGAGCAGGTCGCCCGGTTCGATGTCGGCCAGGGGGATGTGGGTGGTCATCTCGTACTGGGCGCCTGAGTAGTGGGGCAGGCTGATCCCGACCTGGGCGTAGGCCCATTCGACCAGGCCGGAACAGTCGAAGCCGGCCGGGCTCTCACCGCCCCAGACGTAGGGGACGCCGATTTCACGCTCGGCGGCCTGAACGGCACCGGCGGCGCCGGGGGCCAAGGGTGGGAGGGCTGCGGCGGATACCGAGGCGGTGGCCCCCCCGGAAGATCCTGACCCTCCGCTGGTCTGGGCTGGGGCACTGGCCGCCGCCGCTTGGGCCTGCTGGGCTGCCGCCACCTTGGCGTTGAACGCCGCGGCCGCTGCCGCCTGGGCCGCAGCCGCCTGTGCGGCTTGCTGCTGAGCCACCAGGGTCTGGATGTTGGCGTTGACGCTGTTCAGGGTTTGCTGATCCTGTTGGGCGAGTGAACCCGCCTGTGCCGTCTCTGCGCTGAGGTTGTTCCGGGTGGAAGTGGCCTGGGTCTGGGCCTGCACGAGCGAAGCCTGCGTGGCTTGAAGACGAGCTTGTGCTGCGTGCAGATTGTCGATGGTGGTGGTGACATTGCCGGTGGCGATCGCCGAGTACTCGGATCGGATGCCGCTCGTGTTGACATTCGAGGAGAACATCTGGGTGACCTGATTGGTGGTGTCGCTGCTGGTGTAGTCGCTGATGGCCTCGGTGCGGAGCTGGCTCTGGTCCGAGGTCACCAGGGACTGGTCCTTGGCCACCTCGGCCTGGTTGGCCGCGATCTGTCCGTTGAGTTGGGACAGCCGGTAATCGGCCGCCGTGACCTGTCCGGTCAGAGACTGGATCTGTGCCTCGGTGGCCTGGATCTTGGCGGTGATCGCCGCCGCCTGCGCACGGGCATCGGAGATTTGGTCAGCCGAGGCCGGGCGCGACGAAGAAATCACCGTGGAGACGGCAGCCAATGCGGCGGCAAGTGCGATGGTCGAAATGACCCGTCTCAAGGCCTTCTTTCCGGCAGGGAGAGGCGCACCTGGCTCTGACGTCGAGTACTGCTCGGCGTGAGTCATATCGCCCCACTGTCTAGTCGAACCGGCAACCATCCACAAGCACCCCCCCCGGGAAATACCTTGTGAACTGGACCGTTGGTCACGACGAGCCCGACGGGGGCGGGGAGGCCGACCGCCTCCCGGCTCGGCGCCCCGGGACCGAGGCAGCCGGCGTACGGCCATCGGGGTAGGGTCCTCGACCATGGGCGAGATCATCGAATTTCCGAGCAATGGAATCACCGGCCACGGCTATATCGCCACCCCGGCCAATGGTGCGGAATCGACCTCGGGAATCATCGTGTTGCAGGAATGGTGGGGACTGGTGGATCAGATTAAGCACACCTGTGACCGCTTCGCCGAAGCGGGGTTCACCGCGCTGGCTCCCGATCTCTACCACGGCACGACGGTGCCCCTCACCGAACCCGACGAAGCCGGCAAGCAGATGATGGCGCTCTCGATGGACACCGCGGCCAAAGATCTGAGCGGAGCGGTGGACGAGCTGATCCGGCGGACCGGGCGTCCCCACGTGGGGGCGATCGGGTTCTGCATGGGTGGCGGGCTGGCTCTGGTTCTCGCCACCCAGCGGCCCGACGCGGTCAAGGCGGTTGTGCCGGCCTATGGACTCATCCCTTGGCCTGACGCCCAACCCGACTACACGGCGTTACAAGCGGCCGTGCAATTGCATGCCGCCGAACAGGACGACTACTTCGATCCGGCGTCGGCCCGCGCCCTCGAAGCCGAGCTTGTCGATCTCGGCGTCGAGGTTGAGACCTACTTCTATCCGGACGCCGGACACGCCTTCTTCAACGAAGACAGGCCGGAGGCGTACCACGGGCCGTCGGCCGAACTGTTGTGGGAGCGCACGGTCAGCTTCTTCCGGAGGGTGCTGGCCTGAGCGGCGGACCCAGGAGACTCGGGAGGCGGTGGGCGGGTGGCTGAGACCGGACTGGTCGAGGAGTACCTGACGCTCGGTTTGAGGCTGGGCCGCCACATCGACGGCCTGGTCGACGCCTACTACGGCCCTCCGGCCCGGGCGACACAGGTCGAGGTCGAGCCGGTCCAACCGCCGGACAAGCTGGTGAACGAGGCCAGGAACCTGCTGGCCGCGATCGACGCCGGCGTCCCCCTCGACCCCTCTGTCTCGAGCGGGTCGACGCCGGACGGCTCGGCTCCGGGGCGCCGCCACTGGCTGCGGGCTCAAGTGGTCGGGTTGCTCACCACCGCCCGCAAGCTGGCCGGCGCCGAAATCGGCTACGCCGACGAGGTCGAGGCTTGTTATGGCGTGCGGCCCAGTCGGGTGGACGAGGACGTGCTGTTGGAAGCCCACCGGCGCATCGACGAGGTGCTCCCGGGCTCGGGTCCCCTGGCCGAGCGGTTGGTGGTGTGGCGGGAGTCCCACGCCGTGCCGCCCGACCGCCTGCAGGAGGCGATCAATTCACTGGCCGAAGACCTACGCGAGAGGACCTTGGCCCTCTTCGGGCTACCCGACGGTGAGCACGTGGAATTCGAACTGGTGTCCAACCAACCCTGGTCGGGGTTCAACTACTACCTCGGCGACCTCCACAGCAGGGTGGCGGTCAACGTGGACCTACCCGTGCTGTCGACCGGACTGGCCCACCTGGTGGCCCACGAGTCCTACCCCGGCCACCACACCGAGCACACCCGCAAGGAGGTCGGCATGGTGCGGCGCCGCCAGTGGTGGGAGGAGTCCATCTTTCTGGTGGGGACACCGCAGTGCCTGATGGCCGAGGGCCTCGCCGATCTCGGTCTCGAAGTGGTGATGGGTCGCCGGCCCGAGGCCATCGTGGCTGGCCATCTGCAGCCGCTCGGGATCCGCTACGACGCCGAGGTGGTGGCGGCCGTGTCCGAAGCCGGCGAGGCCCTGGGCGCGGTCCGGCAGAACGCCGCCTTCCGCCTCCACGAGGACGGTGCCGATGTCGACGAGGTCATCGACGAGGTCGCCCGTTGGGGTCTGCTCCCCCGGGACCGGGCGGCCAAGGCCGTCGAGTTCCTCACCCATCCCACCTGGCGGGCCTACCTCACCTGTTACGTGGAGGGCCTGCCTCTCTGCCGGGCCTTCGTCGGGGGCGACCCCGCCCGCTTCGGCCGGTTGCTGTCCGAGCAGCTCACCCCGGACGTCCTGGCTGACCAGATCCGGATCGACGACGACCTGAACGGGACAGGGACGAGCTGAGAATCCGGTCTGCGACGGGCGCCGGCGTGGCCGGGGCCGTTTGGGTCGCGACATCGAGGAGCCATAGCATTGACGCATGTCCCAACGCACAAGACACCTCCCGCGCCGATCGTGTATGTCGTCCCCTGGGTCGAACGAGCGCTTTCTGGCCAAGGCGCCGACGGTGCCCGCGGACATGAGCTTCCTCGACCTCGAGGACTCGGTCGCCCCCCTCGAGAAGGAGGCGGCCAGGGCCAAGGTGGCCGACGCCATCAAGAACCTGCCCTGGGACGACCGGGTCCTGTGTGTGCGGATCAACGCGTGGGACACCGAGTGGACCTATGCCGACGTCATCGACGTGGTCTCCAATGCCGGCGAGCGGCTGGACGAGCTCATGCTGCCCAAGGTGCAGACCGCGGCCGAGGTGGTGGCCCTCGACCTCCTGCTCTCCCAGGTGGAGAAGAAGTGTGGGTTGCCCGTCGGCCACATCGGGATCGAGGCCCAGATCGAGACCACCCGGGGCCTGATCAACGTGGAGGAGATCTGTGCCGCCTCGCCGCGTCTCGAAACCATCATCTTCGGTCCGGCTGACTTCGCCGCCTCGATGGAGATGCCCGTCTTGACCGGCGGGGTGGCCATTCCGGAGTATCCCGGTGACCACTTCAACTACGTCTTCTCGAAGATCCTGATGGCCGGCCGGACCAACGGGCTGCAGGTCATCGATGGCCCCTTCCTCAAGGTCCGGGAGCTCGACGCGCTGCGCGAGTTCTCGCAGCGGACCCGGGTGCTCGGTTACGACGGGAAGTGGGCTCTCACCCCCGACCAGGTCGTCGTGCTCAACGAGGTTTACTCGCCCACCCAGGAGCAGTTCGACCGGGCCTGGGCCATCCTCGACGCCTACCAGAAGGCCACCGAGGACCAGCGGTCAGGCGCTGTCATGTTCGGTGACGAGATGATCGACGAGGCGTCGCGCAAGATGGCCATGAAGTTCGTCTCCCGTGGTGAGAGGGCCGGCTTGACTCGGTCGACCGGCTGAGCTCGGGGCACCAGCCCGAGCGGCGAGCGGAAGGGGCGCGTCGTCAAGGTCAGAAGGTGAACTCGCGGCGCCATTCGTCGAGCACGGTGAGGTCACCGACGATGTCGACGACCCCCAGGGTCGGGCGCTGGTACAACAAGAGCTCGAGGTCGGATGCCGATGCGGTGACGATCAGGTCACTGCCCTCGAGGGGAGCATCTTCTTGTGACTGACGGCCCACCTCGACGCGGTCGGGGCCGATGGAGATGGCCCATTCCATCCCCACGTCACTGGACCGCAGGGCCAGCACCCGTCCGGAGCCCTGACCGGATCGGTCGCGGGCCTCGAGGAGAGCGTCCAGGATCTCGTCGATCCCGTCGACCGCCAACTCGACGGGGACGGGGGCAGAGGTGTCGCGGGCTGACTCGGCGTCGTAGCGGTGGATGGCCAGTTCGTGGGCGCAGCGCCGGGTCACGAAGCCCGCCGAGTGGTCGTTGTCGAACCAGGTCCAGACCTCGACATCGGGAGGAGTGTCGCTGAGGGCGTCGACCAGCTGACGGTGGAGCTCGGTGACCCACCCGGACAGTTGATCGCCCCCCGGCGGATCGGGGAACGGTGTCTTCTCCTGTCCGGTGCCTTCACACAGGACATGGGTCCAGAATCCGCAGAAGCTCCCAACGTGGACGGCGAGGTCGGCCACGTCCCAGCCCCCACAGGTGGGCACGGGGGCCGACACCGGTCCGGCCGCCACCGCTTCGCACAGTCCGGCACCCTGGATGCGGACGGCGTCGACCAGCGAGGAGTGATCCACCGCGCTCAGGCCCTGGCGTTGGCCAACAACTGGCGGGCGATGACCTTGAGAGCGAGGGTCTCGTCGGCGCCCTCGAAGATGGAGAGGACCCGGGCGTCCACGAAGTACCGGCTGACGGCGAACTCCTCGGCGTATCCCATCCCGCCGTGGATCTGCATCGACTCGCGGGTGACCCACTCGGCGGCCCGGCACACATAGGCCTTGACCATCGACGCCTCGAGCGACCCCTCGCCCTTGGACATCAACCGCCCCACCTCGTAGGTGAATTGCCGGGTCGCCTGGACCAGCACCGCCATCCGGGCCAGCTTGGCCCGGGTCAGTTGATAGTCGACGATGGGGGAGCCGAACACCACTCGGTTCCGGGCGTAGTCGAGAGCTGCTTCGTACGCGGCTTGCATGACCCCGATGGCCCGAGCCGCCGTCTGCAGCCGGCCGTTCTCGAAACCCTGCATCTGCAAATAGAAGCCCCGACCGAGACCCTGCTCGCCGCCGACCAGATTGGCATCGGGTACGAACCAGTCCTCGAAGGCCACTTCGTAGGAGTGCATCCCGCGGTAGCCCAAGGTGTCGATGGGCCGGCCCTCCATCCGCCCGCCGGGGCCCTTCGGGCGGCCGCTCTCGCCCGAGGTTTGGGTGAGCAGGAATCCGTGACCGTCGGCCTGGGGCTTCTCCACCAGGAAAAGGGAGAGGCCGCGGTGGGCCTTGGCCCTGTCGGGATCGGTGCGGGCCAGCAGCATGAGCACGTCGGCGCGGGCGGCGAACGTGCACCACGTCTTCACGCCATTGATCAGCCAGCCACCCTCGGTGGGCGAGGCGGAGGTGGACAGATTGGCCACGTCCGAGCCGAAGTCGGGCTCGGTGACCGCCACCGCTCCCATCACCTCGGCGGTGGCCAGCCGGGGGAGCCAGATCTGCTTCTGTTCTTCGGTGCCCCCGTGCACCAGCGCCCGGCTCAGGATTTCGGGCCGGGTGATCAACGAACCACCCGCCCCGAGGGACCCCCACGAGAGTTCCTCGGTGGCCACCACCATTCCCATGTAGTCGGACTCACCCCCGGTGGCGAACCCGCCGTACTCCTCGGGTACCGACAGCCCGAACCCACCCATGCCGGCCAGCCCGCCGATGATCGCCTCGGGAATGTCGGTGTTGTCCCGGTGGATGTGTTCGGCCTTCGGCCTGATCTGGTCTTCGGCGAAACGATGAAAGGACTCCCTCACCAGCTCGAAGTCGGCGTCGAGGTGGCGGGGTCCCTGCTCCTCGGCCAGCGTGGCAAGAAACTCCGGGTCCCGGTAGGTGGACACGAAGGCCTCGGCCGGGGCCATCCAGTCGGTGGCCACGCCCCACTGGCTGGACCGGCCGACCGTGCGGGTCGCCAGGTCTGCCACCGCGTCGGCGGTGAACGCACAGGCGATCCGGGCCTCGATGTCGCCGTGGGCTCCGTAGGTCAGTGCTGCCTCAGCGGTGCGCACCGCAGAAGCAGCGTGGGCGACGTCGTAGGCCAGGACCTGGGCCACGTCGGGTCCGCCCCCGGCGGCGAGGGCGGTGATCCCGGCGTCGATGACCGACTGAGACAGCTCAACGGCGGAGGCGGCGGCGGCCAGGTCGGGCGGGACAACGCGGCTGGGGGTCACGGACCAAGGCTACCGAAGAGACCGCAGCACGACTCTCGTCCCGATCGGCGACACAGCTCTCCGGTGGCCCGCACGGGCGACACCGCGTCCGGTGGTCCGCCCGGTGCCGGCTTGCCTCAGGGCCCAGGGGCCTGGGCCACCACGGTGACAAGCGGGGGAAGGACCATCGCGTCGTCGCCCGGATCGACTTCGGTCAGGACCTTGAGGTAGTCGGCCACCGGTCCCGGACCAGCCCCGGCGGGCGCCTCGGCCCAGGCGTCGACGGTGACCAGGCCGGCGTCACGGGCCAATGAGGGAAGGAGGGCACCGATGTCCGGGTGACGGGCCGACGGCATGGAGAACGGATCGCCGTTGATACGGCCTGCAGAGGTGATCGGCTCCTGGGCCACCACCCAACCACCCGGACGCACCGATGCGGCCATGCGGGCCAGAACCACCGCCGGGTCGTCCACATGGAGGAGGAGAAAGCGGCAGAAGGCGAGGTCGACCGGTTCGGGTAGGCGCAGGTCCTCCCCAGACTGGGTGATGGCCAGCACCTGACTGTGGGCCGCGGCCGCCTCGGCCACCTCGTCCCGCGCCATCGGATCGCTGTCCACCGCATAGACCCGGCCGTCACGCCCGACGATCTCGGCCAGCGCCACCGATACATCCCCGCCGCCAGCACCGACGTCGACACACGTCCAGCCGGGGCCGATCCCCAATCGGTCGAGGGCGGTGGCCAGCGGCCGCCGGTAGACGTCGTCCCGCAGACCCCGCAACTCCATCAGGCCACGATACCGGCCCAATTCGGTTCGGGCTTCCCTGCTGTGGAACCCACCGATCCCCGCCTGGTGGTGGTACGCAGGGATTTCCGGCAGGGGAGTGGGTCCGGCCGGTTCCGGCAATGGCCCGATCGTGCGCGTCGCCGACGCGGGGAGCCGGTATCCTCGACTGTCGTGAGAGTGACGATGATGCTGTGCGACGCGGCACAGGTCTCCGACGGCAAGCTTTACGTGCTCGGCGGCGGTTGGAGCATGACCGGCCCGGACCCGGTGCCCTCGGCCATCGCACTCAAGATCGATGTGGGGTGGCACGAGGCGGAATCGGCCCATCACTGGGAACTCTTCCTCGAGGACGCCGATGGCCGCCCGGTTCTGGTGGACACGCCCGAGGGTGAGCACCCGGTGGAGGTGAGGGGCGAGTTTACGGTGGGCCGTCCTCCTGGTATCCCCGAGGGATCGCCCATCGACGTGGCCCTGGCCGTCAACCTGGGTCCCCTGCCTCTGACCCCTGGGACCCGCTACACGTGGCGCATGGCCATCGACGGCGAATCGCACACCGACTGGGTGCTGGGGTTCACCACGCGGCCGACCTTGGTGCGGGACTGAGGACGACCGCCGCCCCCGGCCATGAGCCGGGCACTGGACGGCGGCGACCGGGTCGTACTACACCAACCCTCATGACCACCTACGACCGTCCCTTCGGCCGCTACTTCGAAGACTTCGAGCCGGGCGACATCTACCGCCATTGGCCGGGCAAGACCGTCACCGAGGCCGACGATCATCTGTTCTGCATGATCACGATGAACCACCACCCGTTGCACATCGATGCCTGGTATGCCGAGCACGAGACGGTGCAAGGGAAGAACGTCGTGGTGGGCAATCTGGTGTACTCCTTGGTTCTGGGCATGTCCGTCCCCGATGTGAGCGGTGCGGCCATCGCCAATCTCGAGGTCGAGTCGCTCATCCACCGGGCACCGACCTTCCATGGCGACACCATCTACGCCGAGACCCGGGTGGTCTCCAAGGTCGAGTCGAAGTCCCGTGACGACCGGGGCGTGGTGACGGTCGAGTCGAAGGGCTTCAACCAACGGGGGGACGAGGTGTGCTTCTTTCGTCGCAAGGTCATGGTCTGGAAGAGGGCCGGGGCACCTCCCCGCCTGCGTCCCTACGGGGACGACGTCTGGGGCTGATCGATCTGATCGATCTGACCCGCCTAGGCCCTTCCGCCGTCGCGGCCGCCCCCGGTTCGAGCTCGAGTCTGACCAACCCGCCGGCGGCGAAGACGGTCCTGGTCCGCGATCCCCGCCAGGTGCGGGCCATGGGACGCGTCATCCACCAGTGGGGGACCGCCGCCGGCCACGGCTCGAGACGACATGATCTGCCCTGGCGGGGCTCCCGGGATCCGTGGGCCGTGCTGGTCAGCGAGGTCATGACCCAGCAGACCAACGTGAGCCGGGTGGTGCCCGTCTATGCCAGGTTCATGGACCAGTTCCCGTCACCGGTGGCGTGCGCAGCAGCCTCACTGGGCGAGGTGCTTCGGGCCTGGAAGGGCCTCGGCTTCAACCGCAGGGCCCGCAACCTGCACCGAGCAGCGGCGGCCGTCGTCGCCGACCACGGGGGGCAGGTGCCCTCGAATCTGGCCGCTCTGCTGCGGCTGCCGGGAGTGGGGGCGTACACGGCGCGGGCGGTTCTCGCCTTCGCCTTCGACGCGGATGTCGGGGTGGTGGACACCAATGCCGGACGGATCCTGTCCCGGGCCGTCGCCGGGAGGCCGGTGGGAACACGGGAGGCGCAGCTGCTGGTGGACGCCATGGTCCCCCGAGGGCAAGGGTGGGAATTCGGCCAAGCCCTCCTCGACCTCGGAGCGACGGTCTGTACGGCCCGTGCTCCCCGCTGTGACCTGTGCCCGATACGACGACGGTGCCGGTGGGTCGGGGGGAGCGGTCGTCCCGACCCCGCCCGGGGCTCGGCCGGGGTCTCGGTCCCCCAAAGCCGGTTCGACGGATCCGACCGACAGGGCCGGGGCCGGCTGATCGACCGCCTCCGGGAGGGTGTTCTGCCCGCCGACCGGGTGGCGGTGGCAGCCGGGTGGCCGGAGGATCCCGAACGGACGGAGCGGGTTGTCGCCGGCCTCCTGGCGGAGGGGCTGGTGGTGCGGGACCACCGTGGCAGTCTCCGCCTGCCTTGACCGGTCGGTTTCTTTGGTGGGCGAGCGGGCCCGCATCCGCGGTTGTTCGAACGGCGGGGCAGACGGGGCAGACGGAGCAGACGGAGCAGAGCAGACGGAGCAGAGCAGACGGAGCAGAGCAGAGGAGCTAGGCCGACAGAGCAGAGCAGAGGAGCTAGGCCGACCGAGGAGACGGAGGACGCGACACAGGGACGCGTGGATCCGGCTGGAGGATCCGAATAGCCGACCTTCTGGGTCGCCGCCTCCGGTCTCGGGGACTCGTCGGGGGCTGTCGGAACTCAGACCACACCGTGTGACAATCGCGACAGCGCCAACTCGAGCCGCATTCTGAGGCCCGGTTCGAATGCAGAATGAGGGTGGGAACCTCATGGGAACCACAGTGCGGACAAATCCGAATCGACTTGGTCTTGATCACCCGCCTGACCTCCTACCTACTCAGCGACGTTCTGTCTCCATCGACAGCGTCTTTCGAATTCCATCGACAGCGTCTTTCGAAAGCTTGAGCAGAGACGGGGCGCGACAGACACCGCGGGCTCGTCGACTCCGTGCGGTCGGCGCCCGGGGACACCCGTCCTTGCCAGTCTGATCGTGGTTGCCCGGGCCCCGCCTCTTCAGGCTGTTGGGGCCGCAGACCTGGGGTTTCTCGGGATCCTGGTGGTCAAACGCTCGGGCCCGATTGTCGACGAATCCACCCCTGAGGGAGCGTCGAGACGTCTAGTCTCCGTCGAAGAAGCGATCGTGGGCATCGGGGTCGCTGGGGAGATCCCAGAGATCGGTGATGCGTCCCTCTCCGTCGATGGCGAGAACGTGCACCTCGTCCACGTCCAGCGTCGCCCCATCAGGACGACGTGCCGTTTCCCGGAGCACGACGACACCGTGTTCATCGTCGGCGTAGATAGTGGCGATGTCGAGCTTCTGAGTGCCGCCAGTCAGCTCGAAGGTGCCGATCAGAGCCGTGCTGATCTCATCGACACCGGTGTGATCACCGCTGAGAGGACCCGACCCGTTGAAATGGAAGACGGCGTCGGGAGCCAGATCGGTCAGAGCTGCGGAGAGGTCAGCTCTGGCGAACGCGGCGTAGGCATCGCGGATTTTCTGGACATTGGGATGCTCTGGCATCGTGCCCTCCTCGATCGGTCGACGGCCAACCCTTGCACATCCATCGATGGGGCCGCTCCCCCACATGATCCATCGTGCCCGAGCGCACCCCTAGCCGGCGTCGTCGGTGATGAACCGGATGATGTGGTCGTTGACGGCATCGGGCTGCTCGACCTGCAGGAAGTGCCCGGCATCCCCGACCACCACCATCTCTGACTTGGGGGGCAGGAAGTCGGATACCGGGCCGATTGTGTCGATGCCCATGCAGCCGTCATCGGCGCCGTGAAGGTAGAGCGTGGGTTGGGGCGCGATGGTGGCGCTGGCGGCCTGGGCGGCAGCCGCTTCGGGGTCGTTCGGGGTGCCGGCGAACATGGCCCGGTAGTACCCGATGGCGGCGGCCAGACTCTCGGGTGAGGCCAAGGACTCCTTCACCTGGGCCGCGTCCCACGCTCCGTCGAAGCCCGGCGACCACTCGGCCCAGAGGCGATCGATGAAGGCGTAGTCGTCCATCGACACTGCGTACTCGGCCAGAGGGGTCTGGAAGAAGAACACGTACCAACTGCGGTGCAGTTGGTCAAACGTCAGGAACCCCGCGGACATCGAGGCTTGGGGGGCAACGGCTGCCGTGACCACTCGTCGCCACCTCGCGGGCTGGTATGCCGCCGCGCCGTAGGTGGCGAATGCGCCCCAATCGTGTCCGATGATGACGGCGTCCGCGCCCCCACCGAGTGCCTGGTGGAGCCCGCAGGCGTCGATGGCCAGCGTCCCGGTGTCGTAGCGATCATCGCTGGGCACCGAGGTCGGGGCGTACCCGCGGAGGAACGGGGCCACTGCGTGGTAACCGGCGTCGGCCAGCCGGGGGAGGAGGTACCGCCACGTGTGGGCGGTGTCGGGGAACCCGTGCAAACACAGGGCCAGGGGTCCGTCACTCGGGCCGTCGGTGAGGTAGGCGAAATCGACGCCGTTGGCCTTCACTCTGTGCTCGTTCATGGTTCGGAGGGTAGTCCCGAGCCAGGTGGCCGTCCGACTAGCCTGCACCTGCCGTGAAACTCACCTTCTTCGGTGTCCGGGGCTCGTGCCCGTGTTCGTCCGACCAGCAGCGCCGATACGGGGGCAATACCTCCTGCGTGCTGGTGGAGGTCGAAGGTGAGCCGCCCTTGATCCTCGACCTGGGGACAGGGCTCCGGTCCCTGGGTCTCTACCTGCACCCGCTCCTCCAGGCCGACGGTGTTCCCCTGCAGGCCACCGCGCTGCTCACCCATCTCCACTACGACCACGTCCTGGGGCTGCCGTTCTTCTCACCGATGCGGGATCCGGGCGCCGTCCTCGATGTGTTCGGTCCCTCCCAGGAGGGCGGCCCACTCCATGACGTTCTGGCCGGCATGGTCCGCCCCCCCTTCTTCCCCATCTCCATGGCGGACTTCCGTGGGGTGCTGCGGTGCGAAGACATCGACGGATCAGCTGACTTCGCTGTCGGTGGCATCGGGGTCAAGGCACGCCCCGTGCCCCACATCGGCCACACTCTGGGCTTTCGGGTCGAGGCCGACGGCCGCTCCTTGGCCTACATCTCCGACCATCAGGCTCCGGTCGACCGGCGGACGGTGGACAAGCAGGTCCTCGACCTGTGCGAGGACGCCGATCTGGTCGTCCACGACGCCCAGTACACCGACGACGAATTCGTGGGCCTGGCCGGGTGGGGCCACTCGACCGAGGCCTACGCCGTGCGGGTGGCCAGCGAGGCCGGGGCCCGGCGTCTGATGCTCTTCCACCACGATCCTGCCCACTCCGACAAGCAGATCGACCGGATGCTCACCCATGCGCGGCACGTCGCTTCGAGGCAGCTCGAGGTGAGCGCAGCCTCGGAGGGTATGTCGGTCAACCTGGGCAAGGTCTGAGTATGGGTTTCGACACCCTCGGGTTCAAGGACACTATGAGCCTTTTCGCCACCGGCGTGACCATCGTGTCGGGCATCGACGACGGCGAGCCGGTGGGGTTCACCTGCCAGAGCTTCATCTCCCTCTCCTTGGATCCCCCTTTCGTGGCGGTGGCTCCGGCCCGGACGTCGACCAGCTGGCCACGGATTGCCCGGGCCGGCAACTTCTGCGTGAACGTCCTCGGTGAACACCAACAGGAGCTGTGCCACGGCTTCGCGGTGTCGGGCGGCCCGAAGTTCGAAGGGGTCGAATGGGAGCCGTCACCGGCCACCGGTTCCCCTCGCATCGAGGGCAGCATCGCCTGGGTCGATTGCCGGCTGGAGCTGGTCCACGACGCCGGCGACCATGAGCTGATCATGGGGCGGGTGCTCGACTTCGGCGCAGGTGAGGGCTCGCCGCTGCTGTTCTTCCAGCGGGAGTTGACTACTGTTGCCCGGCGCGCCGACCACGACGACCGGGAGTAGTCTATGCCTGAAATCAAGGAGTCCGACGTCATCGCCGACGTCATCGTGGTGGAGCCCAACGCCCACGGCGACCAACGCGGGCGCTTCGTGGAGACCTACCGCCGGAGCTGGTTCCCGCTGGGTCGCGAGATGGCCCAGGCCAACCGGTCGGAAAAGCAGGCCGGCGCCATCGTGGGACTGCACTACCACCTCCATCAGGCGGACTACTGGTACGTGCTCAGAGGCCGGGCGCGGGTGGTTCTCCATGATCTGCGGTCGGGGTCCCCCACCGATGGTGCCACTCTCGCCCTCGATCTCGACGGGGACCATGACCGAGGCCTGTTCATCCCTCCCGGAGTGGCCCACGGCTTCGCCTCGCTCACCGATCTGACACTGTGGTACCTGGTCGACGGTTACTACAACCCCGACGACGAGCTCGGTGTGGCCTGGGACGACCCTGCTATCGGTGGCGATTGGGGTCTGACCGACCCGGTTCTGTCCGATCGGGATCGGTCCAATCCCCTGCGTTCGCAGATCGACCCCGGATTGCAGCCACGGGCCGTGCTCCGGACCTGATCCCGGGGATTCGGCATTCTCGATCGGGGCGCCGGAAGGCATGCTCTGAGCCCTCCGGGGGCGTTTTTGGCGCCCATGGCGGCACCGCGGGTCCGCCGCCCTCCCTTTTGCCGGCTTGTTCGGGTTGAATGGTCGTGATGTGGGTCGTCGTTGCCGCAGTGGTCGTGATCATCGCCGCCGTGGCGGTCGTCGCTGTCCGTCGGCGCCCCGAGGGCACCGACCTGAGCTCAGTGAGGAAGTACCACTCCGCGTTGGGAACCATCGAGCAGCTCTCCGAGCGCATCGGCCCGGCGCCGACCAGGGTGGTGTCCGCATCCGAGACGTCTGGCGCTGGAGCGGCTGCGGTGGCCGACGGCGGTCGGCGACGGGGCAAGCCCGATGGAGTCGAGGATGGGATCGAGCACGAGACCGGATCGAGAGGGCAAGGGAACGCCACCCAGTCCATTCCGGCCACGGGAACGGAGCGCTGGTACCCGGCGGTCGCTCCCGTGGGCAACGGAGGGTCGTCTCGACCCGAAGTCCCCCTGGTCTTCGACGAGTCCCATCCCGCTGATAGCTATCGGGAGGACCCCTCCACCCCGGGCGCCTCGGTCTCTCGGGCCGATCGGGCCCAGAGGCACGCTCTGGCGTCGATGAATCGGCGGCCGCGGCGGGGCACTACGGTCATGGTCGGGGTGATCGTCGTGGTCGTCTTCGCCGCTCTGGCCTTCCTGGGCAGTAGGCGCTCGCCGTCGACGGGAGGCACCCATGCCGCCGCACCCCCCTCGGCCACCACCCGGTCGTCCGGACGGGCCACCCATGTCACTTCGACGACGGCCGCCCACTCCGGATCCTCCCGTCGCGGAGACCACACCGGCCACAGCGGCCAGCACGGCCCGAGCTCCAAGCCCCCGGCCACCACCCTGCCCACCCACATCGTTGCCGCCTTCAGCGCACCCGGTGTGGCCACCTACCCGGTGTCAACCGAGTCCTATGTCGTCACGGTGACCACGTCGGCGCCGTGCTGGGTCCTGGCCAAGACAGCCTCGTCAGGCTCGACGCTGTGGACCGGGACGCTGCAGGCAGGAGCCCACCAGTCGATTCCGGCCACGGGAACAACCACCCTCGAGCTGGGTGCCCCGTCGGCCTCGCTGTCCGTCGAACAGGTGCCTGTCGTCCTCCCCTCCCCCTTGCACACCCCGTTCGTGGCCACGTTCCAACCGGTCACCCCGACAACCGGTTCGACGTCGACCGTCCCGGCGGGGACCGCCACCACCGGTTAACCGGCGAGTCCCAGGGCATCCAGGATGAAGGTGTACACGAAGGCCTCGTCCTTCCACGCGTCGTAGCGGCCCGACGGGCCGGCATGGCCCGCCCCCATCTCCGTCTTGAGCAGGACCCTGTTGTCCGAGTTGGCGGCCCGCAGCTTGGCCACCCACTTGGCCGGCTCCCAGAACCCCACCCGTGGATCGGAGAGGCCGGCCGTGGCCAGGATGTCGGGGTAACGAACCGGCCTCCCCTCATCGTCGACCGAGCGGACGTTGTCATAGGGCGAGTAGGACTTCATGACTCGGTAGATCTCCGGGTCGTCGACCGGGTTGCCCCACTCGTCCCACTCGGTCACGGTGAGGGGGAGCGTGTCGTCCAGGATGGTGGTCAGGCAATCGACGAAGGGAACCTCGGCCACGATGGCCCGGAACAACTCGGGGGCGAGGTTGGCGACCGCCCCCATCAACAGGCCTCCCGCGCTTCCGCCCCGGGCCACCAACCGGTCGGGTGAGGTCCAACCTTGGGCCACCAGCGTGCGGGCGCACGCCACGAAGTCGGAGAACGTGTTCGGTTTCGCCACCAGCTTCCCCTGCTCGTACCAGGACCGGCCCATCTCGCCGCCTCCCCGGACGTGGGCGATGGCGAAGACGAAGCCACGGTCGAGAAGGCTCAGGCGCAGCGACGAGAACATCGGGTCGATCGAGACCTCGTAGGAGCCGTAGCCGTAGAGCAGACAGGGTGAGCCACCGGACCGTCGCCGGTCCACCCTGTCGGGTCGGTAGACCAGCGAGATGGGGACCTCGGTTCCGTCGTCAGCCGCCGCCCACAGTCGTTCGGTGCGGTAGCGGCCCGAGTCGAAGTCACCGAGCACCGGCTGTCGCTTCAACAGGACGGTCTCGTCCGCCCCCAGTTCCAGCTCGTAGACCGAACGGGGCGTGACCAGGGACGTGTACTCGTAGCGGAGCGCGGTCGAGTCGTACTCGGGGTTGGCCGCGCCCCACACCGTGGAGGGGCTTTCCGGCTGAGCCACCGGCACCGAGGCACCGGTGACGGCGTCGATGATCCGGATGCGGGTCTCGCCTCCTTCCCGTTCGTACACCACCAGGTGCCCGGCGAAGGGATCGACGTTGTCCAGCCTGACTCCGGGCCGCCCGCCGATGACCTCGCTCCAGTGCTCCCGACCCGGGGAGTCCTCGGGTGCAGCCATCAATCGGAAGTCCTCCGCCCCATCGTTGGTGACGATGAGGAACCGGCTCTCCCGCCCCACCTCGGGATCGCCGCGGTCGTGGTCGACGTTGTACTCGATCCCCGGGCGCCGGGTTTCGATGACGGCGAACTGACCGAGGGGATCGTCGGCCTGCAGGACCCTGACCTCCGAGGTCACTTTTGAGTCCAGGGTCATCATGAGGAACTGGTCGTCCTTGGTCCGCCCCACGCCGAGGTAGAAGCGGTCGTCGGTCTCCTGGTAGACGAGCTCGTCGCCGCCGGGGTCGGTCCCGACCCGGTGGCGCCAGAGCTGATAGGGGCGCTCGGTCTCGTCCACCCGGATGAAGAAGACGGTGGAATTGTCGTTGGCCCAGGCCACCCCGTAGGACGTGTCACCGATCGTCTCGGGCCACTCCGTGCCGCGGGCCAGATCGGCGAAATGGATGGTGTAACGCTCATCACCGGTGGTGTCCGTCGAGTACGCCATCCTGACGGAGTCGGGGCTGATCTCGAGGCTCCCCACCGCGAAGTAGTCGTGACCGGCGGCGAGCCGGTTCTCGTCCAACAGGACCTCTTCGTCCTCGGGAGCCTCCTGGTTGCTGGTGCCCGCCCCCTTCTCTCCGGCCTGGTCACCGGGAGCCTCGGCCGCGGTCGGGGCGGTCCACCCGGGCGGTGCCGGCCGGCGACAGTGGATGGCGTAGCTGCTGCCCTCCACTGTCCGGCTGTAGTAGAGCCAGGGTCCCTTTCGCACCGGCACCGACAGGTCTGTCTCCTCGATGCGGGCGACGATCTCGTCGAACACGGCGGTCCGGAGCTCGTCAGTGGCCGACATGACTGCCTCGGTATAGGCATTCTCGGCCTGGAGGTGATCGATCACCGCCGGATCGCCCTTGTCCCGAAGCCAGAACCAGTCGTCCACCCGCACATCACCGTGGGCCACCAGCTCGACCGGGCGTCGCTCGGGGGCCGGCGGGACCGGAACTGGTGGCGATTCGGCCGAAGCGGTGGGGCCGGAGGCCGGGCTGGCAGGCATCCCGACCAGGATGGCACGACTTCGCCGGCCCCGAATCCGCCATCCGACCGGGTCCCGGGCTGGGGGTTGTTACTATCTGTGTAGGAGAAATGTGCCGTCCGCCCGGATGGCACCCTCAGGAGCGTTCATGACGACCACCGATATCGACATCGGAAAGTACAAGCTCGGGTGGTCCGACGAGGAGGACTACGTCTTCAAGCCCAAGAAGGGCCTGAACGAGTCCATCGTGCGCGAGATGTCGGCCATGAAGAAGGAGCCCGAATGGATGCGCAATTTCCGGCTCCGCGCCCTCCAGCGTTTCGACAAGCGCCCGATGGCCGAGTGGTTCGCCGTCAACATGCCCGACCTCGATTTCGACGACATCTACTACTACATCAAGCCGACATCGGGTCAGGTCGAGGACTGGAACGACCTACCCGACGCCATCAAGAACACCTACGAGAAGTTGGGCATCCCCGAGGCCGAGCGCAAGTACCTGGCCGGGGTGACCGCCCAGTACGAGTCCGAGGTGGTCTTCCACCGCAACCGCGAGGATCTCGAGGCACAGGGCATCATCTTCTGCGATATGGACACTGCCGTCCGCGACTACCCGGATCTGGTTCAGAAGTACTTCGGCAAGATCATCCCTCCCAACGACAACAAGTTCGCCGCCCTCAATTCAGCCGTCTGGTCGGGCGGCTCGTTCATCTATGTCCCGCCCAACGTCGTCGTCGATCAGCCCCTGCAGGCTTACTTCCGGATCAATGCCGAAAACATGGGCCAGTTCGAGCGGACCCTGATCATCGCCGACGTCGGGTCCCAGGTGCACTACATCGAGGGATGTTCCGCCCCGGTGTACACCACTGATTCACTGCACTCTGCCGTGGTCGAGCTGGTGGCCCTCGAAGGTTCGAGAATCACGTACACCACCATCCAGAACTGGTCCAACAACGTCTACAACCTGGTCACCAAGCGGGCCCGGGCCGAGGCCGAGGCTCACGTCGAGTGGATCGATGGCAACATCGGTTCGAGGCTGACGATGAAGTACCCCTCCGTCTACCTCATGGGTCCGAAGGCGTCGGGCGAGGTCCTGTCGGTGGCCTACGCCGGAGCCGGTCAGCACCAGGACGCCGGGGCCAAGATGTTCCATTCGGCTCCGGAGACCACTTCCACCATCGTGTCGAAGTCGATCTCCAAGGATTCCGGCATCACCACCTATCGGGGGAAGGTCCACGTGGACGAAGGGGCCACCCACGCCAAGAGTTTCGTTCGCTGCGACGCCCTTCTCCTTGATGAGACGGCCGTGTCCGAGACCAAGCCCTATATGGAGGTGGCCGAGCGCGACGCCCGGATCGGTCACGAGGCGACCGTTTCCAAGGTCGGGGACGACCAGCTCTTCTACCTGATGAGCCGGGGGCTGTCGGAGACCCAGGCCATGGGCATGATCGTGAACGGGTTCATCGAACCGATCACCCGGACCCTGCCCATGGAGTACGCCGTCGAGTGGAGCCGGTTGATCGAGCTGCAGATGGAGGGATCCGTCGGCTGAGCCGAGGTCCCGTTTGCTGCGCCCTGCCCCTATGATGAGAAGCCGAAAACAGGGGTGGACAGGTGTTCGCCATTGATCAGGCGGGCGAGAGACGCCCCCTGATCGTCAGAGAGGCAGAGTGTGCTCATGCCGATGAGGGAAGAGTGCAAGCACTTTCAGAGCCGGACCTACGACTCGGGTGAGGTGGCCAGGTTCTGCATTCTCGACCTGGCACCTGAGGCACCGTGGAAGTGTCCCGATAACTGCCCGTCCTATTCCCGCCGCCTGGCCGACGTCGGTTGGTCCCACGGCTCGCTGGTCGAGCCGCCTCTCGAACAGATGCCCGACGTCCCCGGGGCGGAAGCGGCCGAGCTTCTGGGCCAGGCCGAAGACATCATCAACGCCGTCGGGCCCGAGGTCCTGGCCGAGGTCCGTGAGGAGGACGAGCGGGAAGAGCGGCGAGAGGGCCGGTGGTGGCGACGCCGGCGCTGAGCTTCGGGACGGTCCGTTCCCTCACCTGCCGCTGAAGGTGGCTGGCCGCTTCTCCATGAAGGCGGTCATCGCCTCGGACAGGTCGTCGGAGGCCAGGAATCCAGCGTTCCAGGCGGCGACGTAGTCCAGCCCCTCGGCGACCGAGCGCCCCTCCCCGGCGGTGAGCACCGCCTTGGTGCCCTGGACAGCCAGGGGTGAGTTGGCGGCGATTTCGGCGGCCATCGCCCTGGCGTCTTTCAACACGGCGTCAGCGTCCACGCTCACCTGGTTGACCAACCCGATCGACTCGGCCCGCTGTGCGGTGATGTCCTTGCCGGTGTAGGCCAGCTCGGCCACGAGACCCTGGCCGATGATCTTGGGCAGGCGTTGGAGGCTCCCGAGGTCGGCCACGATGGCGACCTTGGTCTCCCGCACCGAGAACTGGGCGTCGGCGCTGGCCAGACGGATGTCGCACGCCGCGGCCAGGTCCACGCCGCCCCCGATGCAGTAGCCGTGGACGGCGGCGATCGTCGGCACCACACAATCGGCGATCGAACTCACCGAGGCCTGCAGACGCTGGATCTGGATGCGAGCCGATCGGGCCCGGGCTGCCATCGACAGAGGGGCACCGTTGCTGGGACCTGGAGACCCAAGCAACCCCGACATGGCGACCAGGTCCAGCCCGACGGTGAAGTGCGGGCCCTTGGCCGCGATGACCAGGGCACGGATCTCCGGGTCGGCGCCGATGGCGCCCATGGCCCTCGGGAGGTCGGTCCAGAAAGGCGGACCCAGCGCGTTGCGCTTCTCCTCCCGGTCCAGCCACAGCGTGGCCACGTGTCCGTCGGTCTCGATGCTGAGGACCTCGGAGGAGAAGGATGCGATGGTCGGATCGGCGGACGCAGTCATGGTCAAAGCGTAGGCCCCCATCGGCCGGGCGTGGTCCCCGGTTGATCTGGGTTGATCCGGGTCGCCGGGCCCCGCTGAGGGTGCCGCGGCATCCGGGTCGGGCCACTCGGACAGGCCGGTAGAATGGATCTTGAGGCTCGTGATCCGGGCCTCCTTGCGCGAGAGGCTTCGATCTGTCCACCTTCACCCCGGAATCCGCCGCCACCCTCCCCGGGCAGCCCTGGCTGCAACGCCGCCGGGCGGCCGCGGCCGAGGCCTTTGCCTCGTCGGTCCTTCCCAGCGAGAAACAGGAGGTCTGGCGGTACAGCCGCATCGACCAGCTCGATCTCGACCGCTTCCGACCGAGCGGCACCGGAACCGTCGGTGCGTCCGATGATCCTGGTCCGTCGCCCTCGGATCGTGTGCACTCGCTGATCGGGAGCCTCGGGCCGAGGTCAGGACTGATGGTGTCCCTCAACGGAGTGTTGGCCACGGTGGCGTCCTCGGTCGGTGACCATCTGATGACGCTCGGTCGAGTGGGTGAGCAGGACGGGGGCGAGGGACTGCTCGGATCGGTGACCTCCAATCCCCACGACTTCGTGCTGCTCAACGATGCCTTCGCCGTCGACCCACTGGTGATCGACGTCGCTCCCGGCGCCAGCATCGTCGATCCCGTCGTCGTGGTTCATGTGGTGTCTGGCCGAGGAGGCGAGGCTACCTTCCCCCGGACCGTGATCCGGGCCGGCGGGGGCTCCGCCGCCGGCGTCATCGAGATCCTGGTCGATCTCGATGCCGGGCTACTCGCCGACCTGCCGCCCAGCGCCGCCGCGGCCGGGCGTGAGCCCGACGGCACCTTCCCCGAACGGCTGGTGGTGCCGGTAACGGAAATGCAGGTGGGCGACGACGCCGCTCTGGCTTACGTCAGCGTCCAGGCGCTGGGTCCGCGAACCTGGCAACTCGCCCACCAGGCCAGCGTCATCGGAGCCGATGCCACACTGGAGAGCTTCGCGGTGGCCCTGGGCGGAAGCTACGCCCGACTGCGGACCGACTCCGTCTTGCAGGGGATGTCCGGGACCAGCTTGCTCCGGGCCGCATTCATCGGTCGGAACGACCAGATGCTCGACTTCCGCACCCTGCAGGACCATCTGGCTCCCAAGACCAGGAGCGATCTGCTGTTCATGGGCGCGGTCGCCGATCATTCCCATTCGGTGTACAGCGGCCTGATACGGGTTCGGCGCGGCGCGGTGCGATCGGACGCCATGCAGACCAACCACAACTTGGTCCTCGACGAGGGCGCCCACGCCGATTCGGTCCCCAACTTGGACATCGAAGAGAATGACGTCAAGTGCAGCCACGGATCGACAGTCGGCCCGGTGGACGAGGACCAGCGGTACTACCTCGAATCGCGCGGTATCGAGCCGGAGGTGGCCGAGCGGCTGATCGTCGCCGGTTTCTTCGAGGAGATCGCCGACAAGGTGCCCTTGGTCTGCACCCGATCGATGATCGGGCACGCCTTGGCCGACCGGACGGGAGTTCACGGTGCCTGAAGTGGCCGCGGCCGAGACGAGCGGTCGGCAGGTGGTGAGGCTGTGTGGCCGAGGCGACCTCGCCCCCGGTGAGGCCAGGAGGTTCGACGTGGCCGGCCTCCGGGTGGCTCTGGTACGTATCGGCGACGACTGGTATGCCATCGGTGATCGGTGCAGCCACGAGGACTTCTCGTTGGCCGACGGCGAGGTGTGGCCGCAGGAGTGCGAGATCGAGTGCGCCAAGCACGGCTCGACCTTTGACCTGCGGACCGGGGAGCCGTGCTCCCTTCCCGCCACCCGACCGGTTCCTGTCTACGAAGTGGTGATTGCCGGGGACGACGTGTCGGTGGTGGTGCCATGACGGCGGGGGAGCTCCGCATCGAGGGCCTTCGGGCCGGTGTACCGGGACGGGAGATCCTCCGCGGCGTGACGCTGACCGTGGGACCCGGGGAGGTGCACGCCGTCATGGGGCCCAACGGATCGGGGAAGAGCACCCTGGCGCACGTTCTCATGGGGCGACCGGGATACGAGGTGCTGGATGGATCGGTCATGCTCGACGGCGTCGACCTTCTGACCCTGCCCACCTGGCAGAGGGCGCGCGCCGGACTGTTCCTGGGTATGCAGCATCCCATCGAGGTACCCGGCGTCTCGCTGGTGACGTCGCTGGCTGCGGCCCGCTCGGGCCCGGCCGACGAGGTCGGGGCCACCAGCGACGGATTGGGCGACCGGCTGCGTGAGGAGGCCCGGCGGATCGGCTTCGACGAGCGATTCCTCGACCGTCCCCTCAACGTGGACTTGTCGGGTGGCGAACGCAAGCGGAACGAGACGCTGCAGCTGGGAGTTCTCCGTCCGCGTTTCGCCGTGTTGGATGAGATCGATTCGGGACTGGACATCGACGCACTGGGTGCCGTCGGCCGGCGGGTTCAGGATGCGACCACCGAGTGGGGCCTCGGGGTCCTCGCCATCACCCACTTCCGTCGATTGCTCGATGTGCTCCGACCCGACGTGGTGCACGTGCTCGCCGACGGCCGAGTGGTGGCCACCGGGGACAGTTCCCTGGCCGAGGAGGTCGACCGGACCGGATACGCCACCTACGCCTGAGGTCAGCCCTCGACTCAGTCCGCTCTTTATCACCACGACGATCGAAACGGACTTCGAGGGTCCGCCTCGATCGTCACCGCCCGCACCGCTGGATAGACACTGTCCCGCCAAGGCACCTACGGGGCGGTCATCTCTCGTAGCATCGTGAGAGGTGAATGAGGAGAGCAAGGGAGGTTGCCGTCGTGAAGCGCCAGCACTCCAGAGCTGAACTGCGTCAAAGGGCACACCTATCTGCGGGAAGCAAAGGGACAAGCCGAGAAATGATGAAGCGCAGAAAGATCATCAAGCGCGACGACGTTGACTTCTTTTGGGCACATGGCTACCTGAGGGTAAGCGGTGTCCTATCACCACCAGAAGTGCAAGAGTTGAGAAAAGAACTTGACTGGGTGATGGAGCTGTGGGCCATCCGATCGAAGGGATGGTCGGGGCCGTGGAGGGAAGCGCTCCTCGGCTCAGACGCTGAGAAAGCCGAATTGATCGTCCTAGCCGATCCGCATTTCTACAGCGCTGCACTGCTGAACGCTCTGGCCAACCCCGCGATCGTGGACGCAGCGGCGGAGCTTCTGCCATCGGAGGTCGTCGAATTCCATCAATCGACGCTGCTTGTGAAACCCCCTGAGACAGGTCAGCCGTTTCCCACCCACCAGGATGAGGCCTACTACCCCCACGAGACGACGGGCTACGTGGAAGCGTTGATCCACCTCGATGACACCAATGCCGAGAATGGGGAATTACGCTTTTTGGACGGATCCCATCGACTTGGCCCGCTTCCTCATATCACCGAGACAGCGGAAGGGCCTTGCCAACCCCACCTGCCCGTAGATCACTATCGGCTCGAAGACACCACGGCCGTGCCCGCCAAGGCCGGCGACGTGGTCTTTATGAGCAACCGTGTCGTGCATGGATCGTTCCTCAACAGTTCATCCGAACTCCGGCGCCTCATAAGAGCAGGCTATAGGGACCCGGCGAACCGTCAGCTGGGAGGCCCGCAGACTCTTGGGCGCCCAGGACTCATGGTCCGAGGCCGGAGACCGCAAGGGGCCAAATTTTTCTGAGTTGCTGGTGAGTCCTTGGTCTACGGACCCGGAAAGACCTCGCGCAACTCCTCCAACACACCGGAGTCGCGAACGACGCTCGGGGTATGAGCCGGATCCAATCTCCCGTAGACGAGACGAACAAACGCTTCGGCTGGAAGCTCGAGATCGGGCTGGCTCGATTGGTCTCCCGCTCCGAAGGTGACCGCATCGGGAGACAGTTCGATGGAGAAGTCCCGCCTCGGTTGGTCAGTGCGCACCGCGATCGCCCGGGTGCTTCCCGTCGGCCTTGCCGTGAAGCGAGCGATGAACTCAAGGTTGTCCACAATGTGCGCCACAGACTCGGCTGACACCGTCGCTGTTGGATCGATGGTGACCTCGATGTCCCACGTGTGCAGAGCATGCTCGTTGAGCCGCATACCGACGAAGCCATCAAAGAGCAGCTCCAGCGGACCGATTGTGAAACGGAATACCGAGCGAGCTTCTTCCGGGAGCGACTCGACCCGCTCGAGCAGGTCACGGTCAGCGACAAGCGCGTCGGCCGCCTTGGCTCGGGCTGACTTGGCGTTCCAGGTCTCCCACACCCGCGGAGCGAAGTCATCGGGCGTTGCGTTCCCCTCGACGATGTCATCGAGTCGTCGCTGCATGATCACGGCCCCGGATCCGATGTGCGAGAGGACGTCGGCGATGGTCCACTCAGCCGGGTACGCGGGTTCGTCGAGCTGGGCATCGCTGAGGGATTCCACGACGGAGCGAAGGTGCTCCACCGACGAACTAAGAGCTCCAAGGGTCGACGTCATCTCGAGTTCAGGTCCGGACGAACCGGGCGTTGACGACGGCACATGCCTCGCTCGATGCCATGCCCTTCAGGACGCCGAGCCCTCCCGAAATGAGGCGTCGAACCGTCACGACCACGGTCGGACCCAGAACCGGGCCACCGCAGACGATCGCGTCCCGCGTGTGCGAGCCCAACGAAGATGACGGAATCGACCCGGCCTTCTGTTGAGAGAGTGCGGTGTCGAAGTAGTCACGCGGTCGACGACTCGGTCTCGTCGAGGCCTTGGGCCAGCGTGTTCCAGCTCAGAGTGGCGCACTTGATGCGCACCGGAAACTTGACCACACCTTGCAGGGCGGCCAGCTCACCCAGGGCGTCGACGTCGATGGCCTCCGGTTCGAGCGGCTCCACCTCCGCCATCGGTTCCCCGTTCGACGACGAACCGTTCCCGGAGGGAAGGGTCGTCTCGTGAATGGACATCATCCCCTTGAAGGTGCGGATGAGGTCGCGTACCTCGGGGACGGGCTTTCCTTTGACCGCGGCCGACATCAGCGAGGCCGACGATTGGCTGATGGAGCAACCGGTGCCGGCGATCTTGATATCCGAGATCACATCGTCTTTGACCTCGATGGTGACCACGATCTCGTCCCCGCACAGAGGATTGAATCCCTCGACCCTCTGGGCCGGTGGGGACTCCAGCTCGCCGCGGTTCCTCGGCGACCGGTAGTGGTCCAGGATGATCTCGCGATAGAGATCCTCGAGCCCCGGCATCAGGCGGCCATTCCGGGGCTTGCAGGGAGCCGACTGGTCACGGGATCAGAGTACCGTTCGCTGCTCATCCGAAGAACGCGCCGGCTTCTGCAAGGGCGTCGGCCAACCTGTCCACGTCGGATTCGTCGTTGTAGAGGCCGAACGAGGCCCGGGCGGTGGCGTTGACGCCCAGGCGCCGCATCAGGGGTTTGGCGCAGTGGTGGCCGGCCCTCACGCACACGCCGTACTCGTCGAGGATCTGGGAGATGTCATGGGGGTGGATGCCCCGGTAGGCGAAGGACAGCACGCCACCGCGGGCCCGAGGATCGGTGGGGCCGAAAATGGTGATGTCGTCGCCGAACCGTTCGGACAGTGAGGTCATGGCATAGGTGACGAGGGAGATCTCGTGGGCCCGGACTGCCTCCATGCCCACGGCGCGGAGATAGTCGACGGCGGCGCCGAGGCCGATCGCCTCGGTGATGGGCGGTGTCCCGGCTTCGAACCGCCAGGGGATGTCGTTCGGGGTGAACCCCTCCTTCCGGACGTCGAGGATCATCTCGCCACCACCTAAGAAAGGAGGCAGATCGGCAAGGAGCTCTTCCCTGCCCCACAGGACCCCGATACCGGTCGGGCCCAGCATCTTGTGGGCGGAGAAGGCCAGGAAGTCGACTCCGAGTGCGGACACGTCGGTGGCCAGGTGGGGGACGGACTGCGCCCCGTCGGCAACGACCACCGCACCGGTGGCATGCGCCGCCTCGGCGATCTCCCTGATCGGGTTCAGGGTCCCGAGCACGTTGGACATGCAGGTGACGCCGACCAACTTGGCTCCGGACACGATCTGTTCGAGGTCTCCCAGCGCCAGCTGACCCTCATCGTCCACCGGGATCCACCGGATGGTCAGTCCTCGTTCCTCGGCCAGCATGTGCCAGGGGACGATGTTGGCGTGATGCTCCATTTCGGTGAGCACGATGGTGTCGCCGGAGTGGAGGTTTGCCCGTCCCCAGGTGTGGGCGACCAAATTGAGGCCTTCGGTGGCGTTCTTGGTGAAGACGATCTCCCGCGACGGGTTGGGTGCACCGATGAATCGCCCGGCGTTGTGTCGGGCCGCCTCGAAACGCCGGGTGGCCTCTTCCGCGATCGAGTACACCCCCCGGTGCACGTTGGCGTGGGTGGTCTCGTCGTACTCCCGCATGGCGTCGAGCACCTGGTTCGGCCGCTGCGCCGAGGCAGCCGAATCGAGGTAGGTGATCGGATGGCCGTTGACCTCGCGGGCCAGAAGGGGGAAGTCCTTGCGTAGCCGGGCCACGTCCAACGCGGGTGGCGGTCCGCTCACCGCCGCCATGCGTCGTACCCCTCGGACTCGATCGACTTCACCAGTTCCGGGCCACCGTCGGCCACGATGACCCCGTCCACCAGCAGATGGACGTGGTCGGCCTCCAGCTCGTCGAGCATCCGCTGGTAGTGGGTGATCACCAACACGCCCAGATCGGGCCGTTCCTCCCGCACGGTTCGCACGCCCCGCGCCACCGTCCGCAGGGCGTCGACGTCCAGACCCGAATCGGTTTCGTCGAGCACGGCCAGCTCCGGATCGAGCATGGCCATCTGGAGGATCTCGTTGCGCTTCCTCTCCCCGCCCGAGAATCCCTCGTTGAGGTGACGTTCGCCGAACGAGGGATCCATCCCCAGCTTCTCCATCCACTCCATCATCATCAGCCGGACCTCGAGCACGGACATGTCCATCGACCGCCGGGCGGACAGGGCCTGGCGGAGGAATTGGATCACCGGCACCCCGCCGATGGACTCGGGCTCCTGAAAGGCCAGGAACATCCCGGCTTTGCCGCGGACATCCGGTGGCCAGGCGGTGACGTCCTCGCCCCGGAAGCGAATCGCCCCCGAGGTCACCTCGTAGGCCGGGCTGCCGAGGAGCACGTTGGCCAGAGTCGACTTGCCCGAGCCGTTCGGGCCCATCAGGGCGTGGACCTGACCGGAGCCGACGACCAGGTCGACGCCACGCAGGATCGGTTGTCCCTCCACCGAAACGTGGAGGTCGTCGATCTGGAGGAGAGGCTCGGCCTCTCGGGAGCTTGTCGGAGAATCGGCGGGCACGGGACAATCCTAGCCGAATTCGTGATTTTCTCCTACGGGTATAGGAGGAATGAGACCCGGCTGTCGGAGGGCCCGTATTACCCTTGTGACCAGGTCAACCGGTACGGTAGCGCCATGGCCGACCCGTGGAACTTCGCCGGTCCGGTCACCCAACTCGATTCGCGGGCGGGAGTGGTGACCTTGGTCGACGAGTCGACCTTCGCCATCAGCGGGAACGCCGGTGACATGACCACCGGCGCTGCTGAGGGCCTCTTCTTCCGCGACACCCGGATCCTGTCCCGGTTCGAGGTGCTGGTCAACGGGGCCCGGACCCAGCCGTTGACGGCCATCACCGACGATCCGTTCTCCGCCACCTTCGTGTCCCGCTGCGTGCCCGCCTTTGGGCGGGCCGACTCCACATTGATGGTGTTCCGTTCGCGTTACGTCGGCCAGGGCATGCGCGAGGACCTGTCCGTCCGTAACTTCGCCGACGAGCCCGCTTTGTGCACCATCGAGATATTCGTCGGCTCGGACTTCGCCGATCTGTTCGCGGTCAAGGAGGGCCGGGCCGAGGCGGTGCCCGACAATGGGGAGATGACCACCAAGGTGGTCCCGGGCAGCGGAGCCCTGGCCACGACCCACGAACCGACCATCGGCGTTCTGGGCCGGCGGGAGTCCGACGAGCCGATCCCGGGCGATCGGCAGCCCACCATCACCCACGCCTACCGGCGGGGAGGGGTGACCCGCGGCGTGGACATCCGCTTCAACGAGCCGGCCACGGTCAGCTCCGACTTGGCCACCTTCGAAGTGGTCGTGCCACCGCGCGGTGAATGGTCGACGTGCATCGAGATCGGGCCGATCGTCGACGGGACCCCGTTCGCGCCGCGCTACGAATGCGGAGCACCGGTCGACCGGGCCACACCGACGGAGAGGTTGGCCCAGTGGCGCCGCCGGGTGCCACAGGTCGAGACCGATTCGCCTGGCCTCAAAGAGGTGATCTCCCGGAGCAACGAGGACCTCGGTGCCCTCCGCATCTTCGATCCCGACTATCCGGAGAGGGTCGTGGTGGCGGCCGGCGCCCCGTGGTTCATGACGGTGTTCGGGCGCGACTCACTGCTCACGGCATGGATGGCGCTGCTCGTCGACCCCGACCTTGCTCGCGGCGTGCTCCAGACTTTGGCCCGGTTCCAAGGGACCGAGATCGATCCGCGTCGCGACGAGGAACCCGGTCGCATCCTCCACGAGATGCGCTTCGGTGACGCCGCCTCCCTGTCTCTCGGTGGGGGGAGCATCTACTACGGCACCGCCGATGCCACCCCGCTGTTCGTGATGCTGTTGGGCGAGATGCGCCGCTGGGGGGTGGCTCGCGAGCTGGTCGACGAGCTCCTTCCCAACGCAGCCCGGGCCATCGAGTGGATCGAGCAGTTCGGCGACGCCGACGGTGACGGCTACGTCGAGTACCGCCGGGCCACTGATCGGGGACTGGCCAACCAGGGTTGGAAGGACAGCTGGGACGGGATCCGCTACGAGGACGGCAGGATCGCGGTAGCTCCCATCGCCCTGTGCGAGGTGCAGGCCTACACCTACGGCGCCTACCTGGCCAGTGCCCACTTCGCCTTCGAAGTCGGGGACACCGCCACCTATGACCGCTTCCGGGCCAAGGCTGCCCAGCTCAAGGCGGCCTTCAACCGTGACTTCTGGTTGGAGGACAAGGGGTGGTTTGCCGTCGGACTCGATGCCGACAAACGCCCCATTGACTCGCTGACCTCCAACATGGGGCACTGCCTGTGGACGGGAATCGTCGACGAGGACAAGGCCCATCGGGTGGCCGAGCTCCTGGTGTCGCCGTCCATGTTCAACGGATGGGGTGTGCGCACCCTGTCCAAGGACAGTGGCGGCTACAACCCCATCAGCTACCACTGCGGGTCGGTGTGGCCCCACGACACCGCCATCGTGGCCGCCGGCCTGGCCCGCTACGGCTACGACGGAGCGGCGCAGAAGCTGATCTTCGCCATGATGGATGCCGCCATCGCCCAGAACGGCAGGCTCCCCGAACTGTTCAGCGGCCTCGACCGGGGGGAGCTGTCGGTGCCCGTCGGTTACCCCACCTCGTGCTCGCCCCAGGCCTGGGCCGCGGCCTCACCCCTCCTGTGCCTGCGAACCCTGCTCCGCCTCGATCCCTGGATCCCCTACGGCAAGACCTGGCTGTGCCCGAACCTGCCCGAGTGGATCGGCTACCTCAAGGTCGAGGGCATCCCTCTGGCCGGTGCCCGAGTGACTATCGAGGTGGGATCGGAGGTGCCTGGCGGGGTTGTGGTCAGCGGGTTGCCCCCGGAGATCGAGCTGGTGCGGGAGCCCCGCCGGCCCTCCACCGCGGTCTGAGCCCGGCCTTTCCGGCTGTCACCAGCCGCGGGCCACCCACTCATCGAGGTGGGGCGACTCCGCTCCGATGGTGGTGCCCGCCCCGTGCCCGGGGAGGACCACGGTGTCCCCGGGAAAGGCGGCGAACAACCGTCGCTCGATGGAGTCGATGATGGTTCCGAAGTCCGAGTGTTCGAACGAGGTGTTACCCGGCCCACCCGGAAAGAGGGTGTCCCCGGTGAACAGCAGGGGAGTGCCCTCGACGGCGAAGGACATCGAGCCGGGGGTGTGCCCGGGCGTGGCGATCGTGGGGATCCGCAGCCGACCCACTTCGAGGATCGAGCTGTCCTCGAGGATCTGGTCGTAGGAGGGCAGCATGGCGGCGTCGGCCGAGGTCACCGCCACGTCGATCCCCGCATTGCGGACCGCCTCGACAGCCTGGATGTGGTCCCAGTGCCCGTGGGTCTCGACGACCTGGCGGACGTTGAGGGCCTGGCAGAGATCGAGCAGCTTCTCGTGCTCGTTGGCGGCGTCGATGAGCACCGACTCTCCTGTGGTCCGGCACCGCACGATATAGACATTGTTGTCGATGGGGCCCACGACGAGCCGGTGGACCTCGACGGCAGTGTCCTGGTAGTCGACGATGGTGGCCGGCACGCTCTTCGGGTCCTCCTCGATGGCCGGCGACCGATCGGGGACGCCGAACTCACACGACTGTTGGCTACGAGGCACCCGACCGGTCCCACCCCTGAGCTGGACGGCAACGGCGATGCCTGCTCGGCCAGCGTAACCGGACCGGTCTCACCTGTTGGTCAACATTGTCCGGGTTCTGGTAGACAAACGGGGCACGCGGGCCCCGCTCCGGGGACCGCCCAGGGGATGGAAGAACTATGAACTTCGCCTTCAGCGAGGAGCAGGACGAGCTTCGCAAGTCGGTCCGCCGCTTCCTCGAGGACAAGTCACCCGAGACCGAAGTCCGCAGGCTCATGGAGACCACCGAGGGGTACGACCCGGCGGTCTGGACCCAGATGGCCGAGCAGCTGGGTCTGCAGTCCCTCATCATCCCCGAGCAGTTCGGTGGGTCGGGGTTCTCCTATGTCGAGCTCATCGTGGTCCTGGAGGAGATGGGGGCGGCTCTCCTCTGTGCCCCGTTCTTCTCCACCGTCGCCCTGGCCACCAATGCCATCTTGACCTCGGGCGACCAGAACGCGCAGGAATACCTGCTGCCCGGGATCGCCGTCGGTGACACCATCGCCACCCTGGCCTTCACCGAGGACTCCGGCCGTTGGGACGCCGACGGCATCACCATGGCCGCCACCCCGTCGGGGGACGGCTGGGTGCTCAGCGGTCACAAGTCCTTCGTCGTGGACGGCGCCACCGCCGGGCTGATCCTGGTGGTGGCCCGCACCCCGGCCGGCCTGTCGCTCTTCGGGGTCAAGGGGGATGCCGACGGCCTCACCCGGACCCCCCTGGCCACCATGGACCAGACCCGCAAGCAGGCCCGGCTGGAATTCGACGGCACCGACGCCTGGATGATCGGGGCCGAGGGCGGGGCGGGGCCCGGCCTGTCCAAGACCCTCGATCTTGCTGCCGTGGCCCTGGCCGCCGAGCAGGTGGGCGGGGCCCAGCGCTGCCTGGACAGCTCGGTGGAGTACGCCAAGACCCGCATCCAGTTCGGCCGACCGATCGGGAGCTTCCAGGCCATCAAGCACAAATGCGCCGACATGCTGCTCGAGGTCGAGTCGGCCAAGTCCGCCGCGTACTACGCCGGTTGGGCTGCGGCCGACGATTCGGATGAGCTCCCGGTGGTGGCCAGCCTGGCCAAGTCGTACTGCTCGGAGGCCTATTTCCACGCTGCCGCCGAGACCATCCAGATCCATGGCGGGATCGGCTTCACCTGGGAGCACCCAGCCCATCTCTACTTCAAGCGGGCCAAGTCCTCCGAGCTCATGCTCGGAGATCCGACCTACCACCGGGAGTTGCTGGCCCAACGCATCGGGATCTGAGGTCGGCGGCGCGTGTACACCGCCATGCGGCGGTCGTTTTTCGACTTCCGGCGCCGTCTCGGCCATGAACCTCCTGTCCTCCGAACTGGCGTAGCGTCTCGGCGATGATGGATCTGAGACAGTCGATCGGCTGGCTGCTGCTGGTGCTGTTGGCCGTGGTCGGCGGTGGGGCGGCGGTGCTCGGGGTGTCGCAGGCACCGAAGAACGTCGGTCTGTCACAGGCGATGACCAACACGCTGGCTGCCTCCAACTACTCCGAGGTGGTCACCGAGGCCACCGCCCAGGGCAAGCAGACCGACTACCTGGTCTTCCAGAGCCCCGACCGTCTGGGCGGTTACGTCCAGAGCGGCAACAGGCGCACCTACATCTACGTCCTGCCCTCGGCCAGCGGCTCCGAGGAGTACCAGAGCCTCACGGTGGCGGCCAACGCCTCCTCCAAGCACATCGTCTTCTACCGGCAGCCGAGCGAGTCGGCGGCGACCCTCGACCCGGCCCACAACTATCTGCACTACGCCGACCAGGCCAAGGACGTGCACCAGTCCGGCTCCTCCTACACCTTCCACCTGACCCAGGGTGGCCAGACCGGGACCTTCGTGTTCACGGTGTCGGGGCAGTACATGTCGGAGGTCGCCCTCTCCGTGAAGAACGCCTCCGTCCACCTGGTCATCTCCCAGGTCGGGTCCTCACCGCCGGTGGCCCTGCCCGCTGGTTCCCGGGTGGTGACCGCCCCCACCGGCACGGCCGGCGGGTAGCTCACCGGCCCTCCGGCCGGCCCTGGGCTGAGGAACCGGCCTCTTCGATGGCGTCGTCGATGACCCGGCGAAGGGCGTGGGCGTGGGCCCTTGGCTCCTCTGCCCCGGTGAGCCACCGCACCACCACGAAGTGCCGGGCCCCGGAGGCCACCATGTCCACCACCGTGCTGGGATCGACCCCGCCGGTCACCCACACCGGCCACGGCGCCCGGGTGTTGGCCTCGGTCACATAGCCCAGACCGGTGCCCGGCCGTCCCGGCTTGGTCGGTGTCGGGGTGACCGGCCCGGCCGAGATGTAGTCCACCGGCGCGGCGCCCCGGTCGGCCGCCGCGCTGGAAGGTTGCCCGACCCCCATGGCCGTTTCCAATTCGGCGGTGGCGTGGGTCGAGAGCCCGATGATGGCGTCGTCACCCAACATCCGCCGAGCGATGGCCGGCGAGACGTCCTGCTGGCCGACATGGACGCCGTCGGCACCGATGGCCGCGGCCAGGTCGGGTCGGTCGTTGAGGATGAAGGGCACCGAGCGATCGGCACAGACCTGGGCGGCCAGGGCGCCCCGTTCGACCAGTCGTCCATCGGGGAGGTTCTTGTCGCGCAGCTGGACGATGTCCACCCCGCCGTCGATGCACGACTCGAGGAAGTGTTCGAGGTCGGGCCGGTCGGGCGAGCACAGGTAGAGCCTCCGGTCAGCCAGGGCCCACCGGGTCAGGCCCATCGGGGGCTCAAACGGGGTTGGCCTGGACCTTGGCTTTGGCCTTGGCCTGCTGCTTGAACCGGCGCACCTTGGCCAGGGCCTCCGGCGAATCGATGTCGGCCACCGAGCGGAATGATCGGGCCTGGCCGTAGGGCGAGGCCGCCTTCTCCCACCCCGGGGGGCGGACCCCGAGTTGCTTGCCCAGCAGGGCCACGAAGATGCGGGCCTTCTGGTCGCCGAAGCCAGGGAGGGCCCTGACGTTGGCCAGCAGCTGCTTCCCGTCGACCGCGGTGCTCCAGATGGCGGCGGCGTCGCCGCGGTAGGAATCGGTGATCACCGCGGCCACCTGCTGGACCCGCGAGGCCATCGACCTCGGGAACCGGTGGAGAGCCGGTCGTTCGCTGAACACCTGGGCCAAGGCGTCGGGGTCCATGGCCGCCAGTTCGGAGGCCTCGAGCCGACCGCCCAGTCGCTCCTTGAGGTCGAAGGGGGACCGGAAGGCCTTCTCCAGCGGGATCTGCTGGTCGAGGACCATGGCGATGACGAGTGCCAAAGGGTCCTCGCTGATGAACTTGTCCACGCCGCCGTCGCCGGTCACTCGAATCACACGGTCAACGCTAGCCGTCAGCACGGGAGTGTCCGAGGGCCGCCCCGCTGGCTGGCGATCATCGCCGCACAGGTGAGGCCCGAGGAGACAGCGGCTGGCGTTAGTGGCTCGCCTCGAACAGCTCGACTGATATCTGATCGTCTTCCAGCTCTTGGCCCATGAACCGGCAGCCGGTCGCCTTGGCCACCCGCATGACCATCTCCGCGTTGGCGGCGCTGACGGCCATGTGACACGAACCGACCGAATTGATCCGTTCCCACAGGACGCCGATCTCGAAGCCCCGCGCGAATTCGGGGTCATCTGTGTCGAACCGAAGCACCGCTTCCATGGAGGGGTCATCGTCACGGCGCTCAGAAGTCTTTAGCGACAAGGGACACCCGGGCCGCCCGCTAGCGCCCCTGGCCGGCGCAGGTGGGACAGCGGCGCCACCGACGGGGACGACGCCGGCTCGCAGGCTCAAGTCGCCGGAGGAGGTTGGGTAACCTTTCCGCCATCGACAGAGCAGAGCGGAGACCAGGGGTGGGTCACACCCGGGGCCACCACCAGCGGCCGCCACCGGCGCCCCGGCGCCGACCGGCGGGGTGAGGTCGGAGGTGGCTCTGAGTGACGTGGCTCTCCCGCCCGGATCGGATGCGACGGTACCGGCGCGCTCGGTCGACCTCGGTACTCCCGCCGAGCGGGATCCTCGCTGGTCCCGCTTGCGAGTGGCCGGCGCCATCGTCATGGGAGTCTGGCTGGTCGTCCTGGTCGCCTATTCCACCACCATCTACCACCACGACTTCTTGGGTGAGGACTTCGCCACCTACAACCAGGCGTGGACGCTGATCGGTCAGGGCCATCTGAACCCGTACGACACGGTGTTCCACAGCTATTCCTTCCTCCACAGCGACTTCGAGTTGATCATCTGGCCGCTCGCCCTCTTGCACATCGTCCTGCCCTGGTCGGTCACCCTC
This sequence comes from uncultured Acidimicrobiaceae bacterium, assembly GCA_963704615.1. Taxonomy (GTDB): domain Bacteria; phylum Actinomycetota; class Acidimicrobiia; order Acidimicrobiales; family RAAP-2; genus Bog-756. The sequence goes on from OY969923.1 coordinate 1,068,167, forward strand.
CTGTGGATACAGGATCTCGCTGTCGCCGGCAGCGGTCTGGTGGTGTTCCTGTGGATCGTGGACTACCTCGAATGGCGCCGGGTCCCGTGGTGGCCCGCCGTCGGTGTGCTCGCCGTCGTGCTGGCCGTGGTCGTGGCCAGTCCCGGCGCCTATCAGACTCTCTACTTCGACTTCCACCTCGAACCCCTCTCCACCGTCTTCGTCCTGCTGGCCGGCCGTGACATCTGGTGGGGTCGCCGTCGGCGGGCGTGGATCTGGGTCGCCGTGGCCCTGCTCTGTGGTTCCTTCGCCGCCATCACCCTGGTGGGGCTCGGGATCTCGGCGTTGTTGGCCGGGCCCAACAGCCGTCGCCAGGGGCTGCTCATCGTGGTGACGGCCCTCGCCTGGTTGGGGCTCATCTCCGCGGTGGGTGCCAACGCCGGGTCGAACATCGGCCAGTACGCCTATCTGGCCGGACGCTCCACGCTGGCCGGCCCGACCGGTGTGGCCGTCCTGGCCGTGGGCATCCTCGCCCACCCGATGCGGATCATCGACCACCTCCACGCCCGCTTGGCCAACATGTACGTGCTGATCAAGCAGGTGGGCGTGGTCGGACTGGCCTCCGCCTGGGGATTCGGCGTGCCCGTCGTGGTCATGGTGACCAATGCCTTGAACCCGAACCCCGGCCTGATCAACCAGGCATTCCAGAACGCAGCCGTGTTCCCCTTCGTGCTGCTGGGCACGGTCATGGTGCTGGTGTGGTTGGCCCAGCGCTTTCGCTTCGGTTGGATCCCCGCCGCGGCCATCGCCCTCGCCGTGAGCATCCAGGCCCTGGCCTACGGGGTGACCCTGGCGCCGGCCAATGTCCGCTACGGCGTCTCCCAGATCGGTGCCGGGCCGTCGGCCCAGCTGAGAAAGGCATTGGACCTCACCCCTGCCAACGCCGAGGTGATCAGCACCATCAGCATCATGGGCCGGTTCTGCTCGCGGCAGTACTGCTACTGGTTCTATCCCAACGGGACACTGCCGGTGCACAGCCGCGACGTGGTGTTCGTGTTCGACCCTGCGGCCGAGACCGAGATCCCCCAGGCCGTTGCCGCCGATGACATCGGGGCCATCGCTTTTCTGAGGGCCCGGCTCCACGCCCGCACGATCGTCGACGCCGACGGTGTCACGGCTCTGGCCTGGACGCCGCCGGTCGGAACCGCCACTGTCACCATCGAGACGACCCCCTGATCCCTGAGGTCGAAAGGTCGCTCACACCGTCCACGGGTCGGCCGACTCGGGGTCGATCCCGTACCGGTCGATGGCCTCGGCGACAGCACCCGGGGCCATCGCGCCCTCGGCGGCCAGGCCACCGAGGGCGGCCACAACGACGTGGGCGGAATCGACCTCGAAGAATCGCCGGAGGACGTCCCTGGTGTCGGAGCGCCCGAACCCGTCAGTGCCCAGCGAAGTGAAGCGGCGGGTCATCCAACGCGCCACCTGATCGGGCACCGATCGCATGAAATCGGTGACGGCCACGATCGGCCCCTCCGAGGTGGCCAGCTGTTCGGTCACGTAGGGGACCCGCTCGGGCCGGTCGGGATGGAGGCGGTTCCAGCGTTCGACGGAGACGGCGTCCTCCCGCAGTGCCTTGTACGAAGTCACCGACCACAGCTCGGCATCGACACCCCAGTCGTCGGCCAACAGGCGCCGGGCCTCGGTGGCCGCCCGCCATGCCGATCCGGAGAAGAGGATGGTGGCTCTCGGCCTGTTCCCCTCCGGAGCCCGGTCGGCGTCGACGGCCAGCCCACCTTCGGGCGTGTCATCCAGTACGTCATCGGGTGTGTAGCGGTAGAGGCCCCTGATGGAGCCGAGGCGTACCCGTTCGGCCTCGGCTGGGTCGGCGGGAAGTGCGGGCATCAGGTAGTTCTCGTTGTACAGCGTGAGGTACCAGTAGCGGTCCTCGGCTTCCGGGCCGGTCATCCGGGCGATGCCGTCCTCGACGATGGCGGCCACCTCGTAGGAGAAAGCCGGGTCGTAGGCCGCCACCGAAGGCACCGTTGAGGCCAGCAGCAGTGAGTGGCCGTCCTGGTGCTGGAGACCCTCGCCGTTGAGAGTAGTGCGGCCCGCGGTGCACCCCAGCAGGAACCCCCGGCCCCGGACGTCGCCGAGAGCCCAGAGGAGGTCGCCGACCCTCTGGAACCCGAACATCGAGTAGAAGAGGTAGAAGGGGATCATCGGCTCGCCCCATGTGACATAGGCGGTGGCTGCCGCGGTGAAGGCGGCCACCGCGCCGGCCTCGCTGATCCCCTCCTCCAGCACCTGGCCGGTGGCGCTCTCGGCATAGTGGAGGGCGAGGTCGGCGTCCACCGGGGTGTAGCGCTGACCTTCGGGGGCGTAGATCTGCACTTCGCTGATGAGGGACTCGAGCCCGAAGGTGCGGGCTTCGTCGGCCACGATGGGCACGATCCTCCTCCCGATGGCCGGGTCACGGACCAGCGATCGCAACAGGCGGGCGAAGGCCATGGTGGTGGACACCGACTGGCGTCCCGATCCGGCCAGCAGATCGGCGAACACGGCACGGTCCGGCAGGGGGAGCGGTCGGGAACGATCGACCCGGCTCGGCAGAGGTCCACCGAGAGATCGCCGGCGCTCGGCGAGGTAGAGGGCCGCCTTCTCGTCCGGTGCCGGTCGGTAGTACGGCGGGAGGTCGGCGTCGAGCTCGTGCTCGGGGATCTCGTCGTGGAGGAACAGCCGGTTGCGCAAGGTGAGGAGCTGAGACTTGGTCATCTTCTTGATCTGATGGGTGGCGTTGCGGGCTTCGATCTCCGGACCGAGCGTCCACCCCTTGATGGTCTTGGCCAGAATGGCGGTCGGGGCACCCACGTGTTCGGTGGCCGCCTTGTAGGCGGCATACAGCTTGCGGTAGTCGTGGCCGCCCCGGGGCAGCTGCTGGAGCTCCTCGTCCGAGAGGTGGGCCACCAATTCCTGCAAGCGGGGATCGGGTCCGAAGAAGTGCTCTCTGATGTAGGCCCCCGACTCGGTGGCGTACTTCTGGAACTCGCCGTCGACGGTGGAGTTCATCTTGTTGAGGAGAACCCCGTCCACGTCTTTGGCCAGCAGCTCGTCCCAGGTGCGTCCCCAGATCACCTTGATCACGTTCCAGCCCGCTCCTCGGAACAGCGCCTCGAACTCCTGGATGACCTTGCCGTTCCCCCGCACCGGTCCGTCGAGCCTCTGGAGGTTGCAGTTGACCACGAAGACCAGGTTGTCGAGATGCTCACGTCCGGCCGTCCCCAGCGCGCCGATCGTCTCGGGCTCGTCGAACTCGCCGTCCCCGACGAAGCACCACACCCGGCTGTCGGCGGTGTCGGCCAGACCCCGGGCGTGGAGGTAGCGACTGATGTGGGCCTGGGCGATGGCATTCAGCGGCCCGAGGCCCATCGAGACCGTGGGGTACTCCCAGAACTCGGGCATCAGCCGCGGGTGAGGGTAGGAGGAGAGCCCGTCGGTCCCCACCTCGAACCGGAAGTTGTCGAGTTGCTCCTCGGTCAGCCGGCCTTCGACGAAGGCCCGGGCGTAGATGCCGGGGGAGGCGTGTCCCTGAAAGTAGACCTGGTCCCCGGGCCGGCCCCCGTCCTTGCCGCGGAAGAAGTGGTTGAACCCCACCTCGTACAGCGACGCCGAGCTGGCGTAGGTGGAGAGATGACCACCGATGGCCTCCGAGCGGACGTTGGCCCGGACCACCATTACCGCCGCGTTCCACCGGATGAAGGCCCTGATCCGCCGTTCGAGGTACTCGTCCCCGGGGAAGTCCGGCTCCTCGTCCGAGGGGATGGTGTTCACGTAGGGGGAGGACACGGTGGCCGGAAAGTCCACATGCTTCTGGCGGGCCCGTTCGAGGATCCTCATGAGCAGATAACGGGCCCGGGTCCGACCGTGGGCGTCGACAACGTCGTCAAACGCGTCCAACCACTCCGACGTCTCGGTGGGATCGGCGTCGGGAAGTTGGTGGCTCACACCGTCGAACAGCACACCACCATGCTCCCACCGCACGACACCGGGGGGAAGTCAATGATCGGGTTCTCTGGTGTGACGAGCCGTCGGTGCAACCGGGGATCGCCCGAACGGGCATGCTGGTCCGATGAGTGCATCCACGCCGTCACCCGAAGAGAAGACGATCGTCTATACCGACGGCGCGTGCCGAGGGAATCCCGGACGCGGGGGGTGGGCGTGGGCGGTGGACGGCGGTCCGTGCGATAGCGGTGGCGAGCCCATGACCACCAACCAACGGATGGAGGTGACCGCGGTTCTGCGTGCCCTGCAGAGCTTGCCGGGGCCCGTCCACGTGGTCAGTGATTCGACCTACGTGGTCAACTGCTTCCACCAGCGGTGGTGGGTGGGGTGGAAGCGGCGCGGCTGGCGCAATTCCCAGGGCAAGCCCGTGGCCAACCTGGACCTGTGGCAGCCGCTGCTCGACCTGGCCCTCGATCCCGCCCGGACGGTGACCTTCGAGTGGGTGAAGGGGCACTCCGGTGACCGGATGAACGACGTCGTGGATCTCATGGCCACCCAGGCGGCGGACCTGCAGTAGAGCCGCGAGCGGCACCCCCACCGTCCCCCTTCGGTTTTGGCCGCAGCTCGGACCTCCCGTAACCTGCGGGGATGGAGATCAAGGGAAGCTCAGCAATCGTCACCGGCGGCGCCTCGGGCCTGGGGGCGGCCACCGCCCGCAAACTCAGCGCCCAGGGGGTCCGGGTCACCGTCTTCGATCGGAACGAGGAGGGCGGCAAGGAGGTCGTCGCCGCCATCGGCGCGGGCGCCAACTTCGTCGGGGGCGACGTGACCCTTCCCGAGGACTGCCAGAAGGCCATCGACCAGGCCGCCGAGGGCGGGAACCTGCGCATCGCCGTCAACTGTGCCGGCACCGGTTGGGTGGGGCGGGTGATCAACCGTGACGGCTCGCCCCACGATCTGGCACCGTTCCAGTTCATCCAGAACCTCAATGTGATCGGGACGTTCAACGTGATGACCCGAGCCGCCTCCGCCATGTCCACGGTGGAGCCCCAGGCCAACGGGGAGCGCGGCGTCGTGGTCAACACCGCCTCGGTCGCCGCCTTCGACGGACAGATCGGGCAGCTGGCCTACTCCGCGTCCAAGGGTGCCATCGTGGGCATGACCCTGCCGGCGGCACGTGACCTCGCCGTGGTCGGGATCCGGGTCCTCGCCATCGCTCCCGGGCTGTTCGACACCCCCCTGCTGGCCATGCTCCCGGACGACGCCCGCAATGCCCTGGCCGAGTCGGTGAATTTTCCCAAGCGCCTGGGCAATCCGGCCGAGTTCGGTGACCTGGTGGTCCAGATCGCCACCAACAGCTACCTCAACGCCGAGGTCATCCGGCTCGACGGTGGCATCCGCATGCCGCCGAAGTAGCCCACCGGGCCTCGTCGACGCCGGGGCGGAGGTCGGCGCCTAGGGCCACCGGCCACCAGCAGCACCGAATGACACCAGGTGACCCGCGGCCCGGTTGTCAGGGATTCGACGGGTAGTGTCCCACCGACAGCTATGACCTCCACCGCCACAACTCCCCGTGCCGACGACCCGGTCTCGAACACCGCCATCATCCGGACAGCCAGCCTGACCAAGGTGTACCCCGGTTCGGAGACGGCCGCGGTCGACGGCCTCGACCTCACCGTCGAGCCCGGCGAGATCTTCGGTCTCCTCGGGCCCAACGGGGCGGGCAAGACCACCACTGCCGGCATGCTGACGACCCGGGTCATCCCGACGGCCGGCCGGGCGTACGTCGGCGGTATCGACGTGGTGGCCCATCCGGCTCTGGCCAAGCAGATCATCGGGATCGTCAGCCAACAGAACACCTTGGACCGCCAGCTCAACGTGTGGGAGAACCTCTACTTCCACGGGCGTCTCTTCGGTATGCCGGCCCGCGAGTCCCGGCGGACGGCCACCGAGTTGTTGGAGCTGTTCCAGTTGGACAAGTGGGCGAATGCCTCGGTCTACGCGCTGTCGGGCGGCATGGCCCAACGTCTGATGGTGGCTCGGGCCATCTTTCACCGACCGGCGGTGCTGTTCCTCGACGAGCCCACCGCGGGGCTCGATCCCCAAAGCCGCCTGGCCCTGTGGGGGACGTTGCGGGAGCTCAACGCCGATGGTCAGACCATCTTGTTGACCACCCACTACATGGAGGAGGCCGAGCAGCTGTGTGGCCGGGTGGCCATCATGGATCGGGGGAAGATCCTGGCCCTCGACACCCCGACCGCACTCAAGCAGGCGGTCGACGCCGACACCATCGTGACGGTCACCGCCGCCGGCGACCTGGAACAGTTGGCCCGCGTCCTCACCGACAGGATTCCCGGTGTGACCCGGACCCGACCTATCGACAGTGGGGTGGAACTGCACGTCATGGGCAACGACCGGTTGCTGCCCAAGGTGCTGGCCGCCGCCGAAGAGGCCGGGTTCCCGGTGATCGACCTGTCGGTGACCGAGCCCACCCTCGAGACGGTCTTCATCAACCTCACCGGCAAGGAGCTCAGGGAGTGACCAGCCAGGTCGAGACAACCAAGCCCGCGGTCAAGGTCGGGACCCGCCCCACCCGCTCGACCTTCGACGCCAGCCGGATCGCTCTGGGGGCGCTCATCCTTCGTGATCTGGTGGTGCTGCGTAAGCACCTGATCGAGTTCGTCATCCGGGTGCTGGTCCAACCCTTTCTGCTCTGCTTCGTCTTCCTCTACGTCTTCCCGAAGATCGGACAGGCCATCGGGGGAGGGGGTGGTCCGGTCGCCGAGTCGGCCTTCGCCACCTTGCTCGTCCCCGGCGTAGTGGGCATCTCCATCTTGTTCCAGGGAGTGCAGTCGGTGGCGCTGATCATGTCCCAGGAGTTCGGTTTCACCCGCGAAATCGAGGACCGGGTGCAAGCACCCTGTCCGATTTGGTTGGTGGCGATGGCCAAGGTCCTGTCCGGCGCGGTACAGGGATTGTTGTCGGCCATCATCGTCCTGCCCATCGCCTCGGTGGTCCATGCCAAGGGGGTCGAGGCCCACATCAACCTGCACTGGTGGATCATCGTGACCCTGGTCCCCCTGGCCTGCGTCACCATGGCGTCGCTCGGTCTGCTGCTCGGGACCAGCTTCGAGCCCCGCAACATCGGTCTGATGTTCGGGTTCATCATCCTCCCGGTGACATTCCTGGGCGGCACCTACTACGAATGGACCCGACTGTCACCCATCAAGGTGGGTGGCTGGCACTGGCTCCAGACGGTCGTCCTCATCAATCCCCTCATCTATGTGAACGAGGGGATGCGGGCGGCTCTCACCGACGCCCCCCACATGCACCTGTACGTGATCTACCCGGTCCTGACCGGCTTTCTGGTGCTCTTCTTGGGGCTCGGGCTGCGGAACTTCCGTCGACGGGTGCTGTCCTGAGCGAACCAGGTCACGAGCACCGTCCGGGAAACGAGGAGCCCCAGTACCTTCTCGACAATGGGCAGGCCGCGGCGGGAACCCGCCTCGATGCACTGGCTTCGTTGTTCGACCCGTCGACGTTCCGACACCTGGAGGACCTCGGGATCACCGGGGGGTGGCGTTGCTGGGAGGTCGGGGCCGGCGGTCCGAGCGTTGCCGCCTGGATGGCGGAGCGGGTCGGCCCCAGGGGCTCGGTGTTGGCCACCGACATCGACCTCGGGTGGGTGGCCCACCGCGACCACGTCACCTTTGAGGTCGACCGGCACGATGTCGGTATCGATCCACCACCACCTGGACTCTTCGACCTGATCCACGCCCGGCTGGTCCTGGTCCATGTCCCCCGGCGCACCGAGGCCCTGGCGGCCATGGTCCGAGTCCTCCGACCCGGGGGGTGGTTGCTGGTGGAGGACGCCGATCCAGGCCTCCAGCCATTGACCTGCATCGACGAGTGGGGACCTGATCAGGCCCTGGCCAACAAGCTGCGCCGCGGTTTCCGGGTCCTTCTGGCCCAGAGGGGGGCGGACACCTCGTTCGGGCGCACCCTGCCGCGGGCGCTCCGTGATTGCGGCCTGGTCGACGTGGCCGGCGACGCCTTCTTCCCGGTGGCCGGACCGGCGTGCACCGTTCTCGAGCAGGCGACCGTGGAGCAAACCCGGGAACTCATGCTCGACCGGGGCCTGGCCACCCACGAGGAGATCGATCGCCACCTGGCCAACGTGGCCGGTGGTCACCTCGACTTGGCCACCTCCCCGTTGATCTCGGCCTGGGGCCGCAAACCCACCAACTGACCGGCGAACCGCGCCGTCAACTCCGGGGAGCGGGACCCCGGGAGCCGGACCGCGTCGGAACATTGCATCCGGAGCGATCGGCCGTCAACACGCGCCCATTGATCGAGATGAGGCCTCCACGGGGACCGATAGTCTGGTCGTGGTCGGCGCACAGGGTCTTCACGCAGACAGGGCGAGTACTCAACGGAGGTGGTTCCCACGGCAACCGAGGTGGCAACACAGGCATCGGTATCGGGGGGAGCATCGGGGGGAATCGAGCACAGATCACAGTTCGACGTGGTCGTCATCGGTGGTGGCCCCGGGGGTTATGCCACCGCCCTCTACGGTGCAGCCGCCGGGCTTTCTGTGGCCATCGTCGAGATGGACAAGGTGGGTGGGACCTGCCTGCATCGGGGGTGCGTTCCGGCCAAGGAGTTCCTCGAGACGGCGTCCGTCTACCGCACGGTGACCGGTTCGAGTGAGTTCGGGATCGGGGGGACCACCGAGCACACCGCTCCTCCCTCGCTTGACTTCTCGGTGAGCCAGGCCCGCAAGCAGCAGGTCGTCGATCAATTGTTCCGGGGCCTGGCCGGGCTGTTGAAGGGTCGTGGTGTCGACGTGTTCACCGGGAGCGGAACGCTGCTGCCCGACCACCGAGTCCGGATCGCCGGCGCCGACGGGACCGTTACCGACATCACCGGCACCGACGTCGTCCTGGCCGCCGGCTCCGTCCCCCGGACCGTCCCCGGGTTCGACGTCGACGGTCAGCTGGTGCTGACCTCCGACGAGTTCCTCGACCTCGATGCCCTCCCCGCATCGGTGGCGGTGATCGGGGGTGGGGCCATCGGGTGCGAATTCGCCTCCCTGCTGAGTGACCTGGGCACCAAGGTGACCATCTTCGAGGCTCTGCCGACCATCTTGAGCGGTTGTGACGAGGACGTGGTCAAGACGGTGGCCCGGTCCTTCCGCAAGCGGGGGATCGATGTCAAGACCGGCACCCAACTGGACGGTCACACCCCTGATCCCTCGGGCCGGGCGACGACGGTGTCCTACGGCGGCGGCGAGAAGCTGGAGGTGGACGCAGTGGTCGTCTCGGTGGGCCGTCGTCCCCGCACCGAGGGCCTCCTCGCCCCGGGGACAGGGGTGGTGGTCGACGACCACGGCTTCGTGGTGGCCGACGCCACCATGCGCACAGCCGCAGCCGGGGTGTGGGCGGTGGGGGACGTGGTGGCCGGCACTCCTCAGCTGGCCCACGTCGGATTCGCCGAAGGGATCCTGGTGGTCAAGGAGATCCTGGGAGAGCCGGCGCTGCCCGTCGACTACGGCCGGGTCCCCTGGGCCATCTACTGCCATCCCGAGGTGGCCTTCGCCGGACTGACCGAGGCCGCGGCCAAGGAGGCCGGGTTCGACGTGGTGGTGAAGAAGGACCCCTTCGGCGGGAACAGCCGGGCCCGGATCATCGGGGACACCGAAGGTCTGGTGAAGATCGTGGGCGAGCGCCTTCCTGGCGGCTCGACCGGGAGGGTCCTCGGGGTCCACATGGTGGGACCGTGGGTGACCGAGCAACTCGGGGCCGGCTATCTGGCCGTCAACTGGGAGGCCACGGCCGAGGAGGTGGCCCAGTTCATCCAGCCCCATCCCTCCCTGTCGGAGGCCTTCGGTGAGACCATGCTGGCACTGACCGGAAGGGGACTCCACGTTGCCTGACGTGACCATGCCGCAGCTGGGTGAGACGGTGACCGAAGGAACCATCACCAAGTGGTACAAGGCAGTCGGGGACACCGTGTCCCGCGACGAGCCGTTGTTCGAGGTGTCGACGGACAAGGTCGATTCGGAGGTGCCGTCGCCGGCCGACGGAGTCTTGACCGCCATCCTGGTGGAGGAGGGCGACACCGTCGACGTGGGCGTGACCCTGGCGGTCATCGGTGACGACGCCTCGACCAACGGCACCGGCCCTCCGTCGTCCGGCTTGACCGAGGAGCGCGCCGCCACCACGGGCCAGGCCGAGGTGGCGACCGGGACGGAATCCGAGACGGAGGCGGAAGCGTCGGCCGCCGCCGCCCGCCTCCCCGCCTCGGACCACACCGGAGACCCGTCCCCGGCACCCACCCCGGAGCCGTCGCCGGCCCCCGTCCTGTCCTTGGGCGAGGGCCTGGTGCTCTCGCCGATGGTTCGAAGGCTCGTCAACGAGCACGACATCGACCCGTCGACGGTCAGGGGAACTGGTCTTGCCGGTCGGATCACCCGTAACGACGTCGAAGCGGCCATCGTCGACCGGGGGACATCGGCCCCGCCCGATACCTCGGGCACACCGGCCGCGGTCCCGAGCCTGGGGGAGCGCCCGACGCCCCCGGTGGGACCCAGCCAACCGTTCCGGGCCCCGGATGCCACGCCCCGCGACGAAGTGGTTCCCTTCACCAACATCCGGCGGCGCACCGCCGAGCACATGGTTCGCTCGAAGGCCACCTCGGCCCACACCCTGATGGTCAAGGAGATCGACTACGAAAGGGTCGAGCAGGTGCGCCGGGCCCACGGCCCGCGGTTCAAGGCCGACGAGGGGTTCAGCCTCACCTATCTTCCCTTCGCCGCACGCGCCGCGGTGGAGGCCTTGGTGGAGTTCCCCCACCTCAACTCCTCGGTGGGGGATGACAAACTGATCGTCCACCACGACATCAACCTAGGCATCGCCGTCGACCTCGACAACGAGGGGCTCATCGTCCCGGTGGTGCACAACGCCGAGGAACTCAACCTGTTGGGGATGGCCCGCCGGATCAAGGACGTGGCCGACCGAGCCCGCACCAAAAAGCTGAGCCTCGACGACATCAGCGGGGGCACCTTCTCGATCACCAACGCCGGGCCCTTCGGGACCCTGATCACCGGAGCCATCATCAACCAGCCCCAGGTGGCGATCCTCTCCACGGACGGCGTGGCCCGGAAGCCGGTGGTGGTGGAGCTCCCCGATGGCACCGAGTCGATCACCATCCACTCGGTGGGGTTGGTGGCCATGACCTTCGATCACCGGGCCGTCGACGGCGCCTACGTGGCCAGGTACCTGGCCCGGATGGCGGAGATCCTCAATGACCGCGACTGGGCCGGCGAGCTGTAGGGCGGCGGTGGCCTCCGTCGGTCCGGTGGCCCACCGCCGGTGAGGATTCGTTGGCTGGGCCGGGTGCCCTATCGGGAGGCGTGGGCGCTCCAGAGGTCGGTGAGCCGCGGCACGAACGAGGATTATCTGCTCCTCCTCGAACACCCGCCGGTGTACACGCTGGGCGTCCACGGCGACATCGACCACGTGCACGTCGATCCGGCCTCGGTCGGGGCCGACATGGTCCGGGTCGACCGAGGCGGCGATGTCACCTACCACGGCCCCGGTCAACTGGTCGGCTACCCACTTCTCACCGTGGGTCCCGGACCGCATCGCGGCACCCGGCACGTGGCCCAGGTCGAACAGGTGGTCATCGACGCGCTCCTCGACCTCGACCTCGGCCTGAGCCCGGCCGGCGTCGGCCGCCTGCCCGGCTATCCGGGTGTGTGGGTGGGCCTCGACGAAGCCGACGCCCCCGGTTCCGCCGGCCCACGCAAGATCTGTGCCGTCGGGGTGAGGACCTCGAGAGGACGGACCACCCACGGATTCGCCCTCAACGTGAGCTGCGACCTGTCGATGTTCGGTCACATCGTTCCGTGCGGCATCGCCGACCGACCGGTGACCTCGTTGGCCGCCGAGGGCCACCCCATTGCTCTGCCCGAGGTGGTCGAGGCGCTCATCGTCTCGGCCCAAGCCACCTGGGGCAAAGCCGGTGACATCCAGCGGGTGACCGACGCCACCACAGGGGGTCACCACGACCTGTTGAGCGCCGGCTCCCCTGTGGGGGCTGTGGGGAGCACCGACGGGAGGGTGGCCGTCACCCTGGGGCCCCGTCCCCCGAGGCGAGCCCTCGAGCGGCGGCTCCGGCGATCCGGGGTCGACCCGGCTGCCGGTCTGCCCCTGAGCCGGCGGAAGCCTCCCTGGCTCCGGGTCCAGGCGCACATGGGGGGCAACTACCTCGACCTGCGACACGACCTGCGAGACCTCGACCTGGTCACGGTGTGCGAAGAAGCCGGGTGTCCGAACATCTACGAGTGCTGGTCCGACGGTACGGCCACCTTCATGATCAACGGCGCTCGATGCACCCGCGCCTGCGGCTTCTGTCAGGTGGAGACCGGCCATCCACTCCCGCTCGACCCCGGGGAGCCGGCCCGGGTGGCCGAGGCGGTCGAGCGGATGGGCCTGGCCCACGCCGTCATCACCTGCACGGCGCGCGACGATCTGCCCGACGGGGGCGCCCGGGCCTTCGCCGAGGTGATCGCCGCCATCCGGCACAAGACGCCCTGCACCACCGTCGAGGTGCTCATCGCCGACTGCAAGGGGGACCAGGAGGCGCTGGACACCGTGTTCGACGCAAGTCCCGACGTCCTCAACCACAACATCGAGACGGTGGCCCGGCTGCAGCGGGCGGTGCGACCCTCGGCCGGCTACGCCCGGAGCCTGGGCGTCCTGGCCCGGGCCAAGGGACGCGGCCTGACCACCAAGTCGGGGCTCATCCTGGGCATGGGGGAGCAGCGCGACGAGGTGGTGGCCACCCTGGCCGACCTCCGGGCGGTGGGGGTGGACATCGTCACCGTCGGCCAGTACTTGCGCCCGAGCGACCGTCACATCCCGGTTGCTCGCTTCTGGACCCCCGAGGAGTTCGAGGCGATCCGCCGGGAGGGGATGGCCATTGGGTTCTCCCACGTGCAGTCCTCCCCCCTGACCCGGTCGAGCTACCACGCCCGCGAGGCGGTGGAGGCCGCCGCGCCCCCGACCCTGCCGCCGCCCACGACCACCGCCCCGAGGCCCGACCAGGTGTCCTCTCCTGTTTTGGCGGCTCGGCCGTCGCCGTGACCGGCCCATGAGCGCGCTGATCGGAGACGCCCTGGAGGCCCGGCAGCAACGGCTGGTCCGGGTGCGCGACCGCATGGACGAGCTGGGCGTCGACGCCCTCCTCCTCTCCCATGGCGCCGACCTCCCCTGGCTGACCGGCTACCGGGCCATGCCCCTGGAGCGCCTGACGATGTTGGTGCTGCCGGTATCCGGGGACCCGGTCCTGGTCGTCCCCGCCCTGGAGGCGCCCCGGGTGGTGGCGGCTGACGGGCTCTTCTCGCTGCTGCCCTGGTCGGACGCCGAGGACCCGGTCGATCGGGTGGTCTCCCTCCTGACCGTCCCTGGCGGAGCGGGTGTCCCTGTCCCTGCCCGGCTGGCCATCTCCGACCGGGCGTGGACCACCACGGTACTGGCGCTCCAGCGCCGGTTGCCCGGTGCCCAGTGGTTGGAGGCCTCGGTGGTCACGGCGCCGATCCGGGCGGTCAAGGACGCAGCCGAGATCGAGGCGCTGCGGATGGCCGGTGCCGCGGCTGATCGGGTGGCCGCCCTGTTGCAGTCCGGTGAGATCGGGCTCGTCGGCCGTACCGAGGCGGAGGTCTCGGCGCGGATCGCCGCCCTGCTGGTCGAGCAGGGCCATCAACATGTCAACTTTGCCATCGTGGGCAGCGGGCCCAATGCGGCCAGTCCTCATCACGAGCCGGGCGGGCGGGTCATCGGCCGGGACGAGACGGTGGTGTGTGACTTCGGTGGCAGCTACTCGCTCGACGGCGATGTCGGTTACTGCTCCGACATCACCCGGACCGTGATGACCGGACAACCCTCAGCGGAGATCGAGGAGTGCTATCAGGTGCTGCAGGTGGCGCAGCGGAGCGCGGTCGCCGCCGCCTGCTCGGGAGTCAGCGCCGAACATGTCGACAGCGTGGCCCGGTCGATCATCGACGAGGCCGGGTTCGGCGAGCTCTTCGTCCACCGGACCGGTCACGGCATCGGCATCGAGGAGCACGAGGACCCTTACCTGGTTGCTGGGAACACCGAGATCCTCCGGCCCGGGCATGCCTTCTCGGTCGAGCCCGGCATCTACTGGCCCGGGCGGTTCGGCATGCGGCTCGAGGACATCGTGGTGATCGGGGAGGATGGTCGCCCCGAGCCCGTCAACTCCGCCGACCACCAGCTCATCGCGGTGGCGGGCTGAGAGCAGACAGGGGCAGGAATGGACCTCGACATCCGCGGGAAAGCGGCTCTGGTGGTGGCGTCGTCGCGGGGTCTGGGTCGGGCGACCGCCGAATCCCTGGTCTCCGAGGGGGCGAGGGTGATGCTCTCCTCCCGCAACGCGGAGGCCTTGGCCGATGCCCAGGCTTCCCTGCGTTCACACGGCGGCGAGGTGGAGTCGTATGCGGCTGACATCACTGACGTGTCGGTACCGGCCACCCTGGTCGAGGCCACCGTGGCTGCCTTCGGCACCATCGACATCCTGGTCGCCAACGCCGGTGGCCCTCCACCGGGTCAGGCCCTCGATCTCGACGACGCCTCTCTCGAAGCCGCGCTCAACGCCAACCTGATGTCGGCCGTCCGGCTGATCCGGGCCGCCGTCCCGATCATGCGCGGTCAGGGGTGGGGGAGGATGTGCTGCATCGCCTCCTACTCGGTGGTGCAGCCGGTCCCCGGTTTGGCGCTTTCCAACACTGCCCGGACCGGGCTGTGGGCGTGGGTGAAGACGGCTGCTCATGACCTGGCCGCTGACGAGAGCGGCATCACCCTCAATCTGATCTGCCCGGGGCCACACGCCACCGACCGCATGCGCGAGCTCGGCGGATCGGGCGTCATGGGCGCCCCTGAGGATTTCGGCGACGTGGTTGCGTTCCTCTGCTCACAGCAGGCCGCGTTCATCAACGGCGCCGCGGTGGTGGTCGACGGAGGAGCGACGTTGGCGCTGTAGGACCTCCGGGGCCGGCGTCGGCGGTGAGCCAACCGGCACCGGGTGCCGTGTCGGGTGGCGGGTGACGCGATCAGGTTGGAGGGGGGGGCGGCGGAGGCGGTGGAGGCTGGACCAACAGGGGGAGCGACGACTGCGAGTCGGCTTCGGCTACCGGGACCGTGCCCGGCGGCGGCTCGGCCGTTTCACCGGCATGCGTTGGCCGGGCCGGGGCCGGAAGGTCGGGGGGAAGCCTCGGCATCGAGGGGATGGCCAGGTTCACAGCCGCCGGCTCGGCGGTCGGCGGTCGGTGCTCGACGGCCGTGGCCTGGTCGAACGCGGGTACCGGTCCGGCGAGCGAACGGTCGGCGGCCGCGAACGACGACGGCACCGGGAGGGGGGCCATCCCGCCGGCACCACGGGCCTTGGGGTTCGCCTTTGCCTCCCCGTCACGGCTCGACGACACGAATGAAGGGGCGAGGGGGCGCCCGCTCTCGGTCATCGGCGTCTCCATGAGCGATGACCCCGGGGCACCGTGGCCGTAACGGGCGACATCGAAGTCGTAGAACCCTGAGCCTGCGGCCCTCCGCAGCTTCTGATTGCGAGAGCGCTTGGCCCGGATGATCACCAACAGGACGAACAAGATCACAGCGATGGCCACGACGTCCCACTCGATCGAGTGGGACCCGAGCCCTGAGGCAAACATCGTCCACAGGTGACGATCAGTTGACTCCATACCCAACAATGGTACCGATCAGGTGCGTTTTACGCACTGATCCTCATGGATTTGCGTGCACCCGCCGCTGAGTCGATGGTGCTCGTAGCTCGTTGAAATCGCCGCCGCCATCCCCGATGATCGCCCCGATCGACTCGACGAGAGTCGTGACGGCGGGACCGTGGCTAGGCCACGAAGTACTTGGCCTGAGGATGGGGGCAGATGATCGCCGTGGTCGTCTGCTCGGGAATGAGCTGGAAACCTTCGCTGACGTCCACCCCGATGCGGTCGGCTCCGACGAGGTCGACAACCTTCCCGTTGTCCTGAAGCTCCGGACAGGCGGGATAGCCCCATGAGTACCTTCCGCCCCGGTACTTCTGGTGGAACAACCCGGTCAGGGTGGGGCCGTCCTCGTCGGCGAACCCCAGCTCCTCGCGGATGCGGCGATGCCAGTACTCAGCCAGCGCCTCGGCCATCTCGACACCGAGACCGTGCAGATAGAGGTATTGCTGGTATTGGTCCTCGTCGAACAGCCGCTTGGCCTCCTCCGACACACGGGCGCCCATGGTGACCACCATGAAGCTGGCCCAGTCGGGGTCGCCGGAGTCAACCGAGCGGAAGAAGTCGCTGATGCACAGCCATGGCGCTTCGGTCTGTCGGGGGAAGGTGTAGCGCATCAGCTCGTCACGCCGACTCTCGTCCTCGTAGAGCACCAGGTCGTCGCCGTCGGCGTTGGCCGCGAAGTGGCCCCAGGCCACCTGGGGGACCAGCAGCTGCCCCGCCTTGGCCTTGGCCAGTTGCTCCCGGAACAGGCTTCGGACCCGTTCCTTGAAGGCGGGGTCCTTCTCGCCCTTCTCGGGACGGAAACCCCACTGGTTACGGAACAGCGCGGTCTCGTTGAGGTAGGCGGCAATGTCGTCGATGGGCATGCCCTTGGCCACCCGGCTCCCCAGGAACGGCGGCTTGAAGGTCGGGTTGTCGGCGGCGACCTCGGGCGACCGGCGAGGCAGGGTTTCCCCCCGCCCGCGGGCCTCCTCTGCGGCCTGCTTGCGCAGCTCGCTCTTGCGAGGTCCGAGGTCGCGCCCACCGATGGCGGTACCGAACTCCGGATCGTCCTCCCCCGAGCGACCCAGCTCCACCAGGCGGTCCATCGTGCGGAGGCCCTCGAAGGCGTCCTTGCCGTAGAACAGGCGCCCCTCGTAGACCTTGCGCAGGTCCCGCTCGACGTAGGTGCGGGTCAGGGCGGCGCCTCCCAGGATGACCGGGATGTGGGACAGGTTGCGGCGATTGAGCTCCTCGAGATTGTCCCGCATCACCAGCGTGGACTTGACCAGAAGTCCACTCATGCCGATGGCATCGGCGTTGGACTCCTCGAGAGCACTGACCATGTCGGCGATCCCGACCTTGATTCCCAGGTTCTTCACCGTGTAGCCGTTGTTGGTGAGGATGATGTCGACCAGGTTCTTGCCGATGTCGTGCACGTCGCCCTTGACCGTGGCCAGGACCATGACGCCCTTACCCCCCTGGTCGGCCTTCTCCATGTACGGCTCGAGGTAGGCCACCGCCGTCTTCATGGTCTCGGCCGACCCCAGGACGAAGGGGAGTTGCATCTCGCCGGAGGCGAACCGTTCGCCCACGGTCTTCATACCGGCCAGCAGGAAGTCGTTGATGATGACGAGTGGGGTGAAGCCACCGGCCATGGCTTCGTCGAGATCGGCCTCGATACCATTGCGGTCCCCGTCCACGATCCGGTGCTCGAGCCGCTGCTCCACCGGCCACCCGGACCGGTCCTCCTTGGTCGTCGCGGTGGAGGCGGAGACTCCCTCGAAGATGGCCAGGAGCTCGCTCAGGGGGTCGTAGCCGTCGCGCCGGCGGTCGTAGACCAGGTCGAGGCAGACCTCCTTCGCCCGGTCGTCGATCTTGGCCAGAGGAAGGATCTTGGAGGCGTGCACGATGGCCGCGTCGAGTCCGGCGGCGACGCATTCGTGCAGGAACACCGAATTGAGCACCTGTCGGGCGGCCGGGTTGAGGCCGAAGGACACGTTGGACAGTCCGAGGATGGTGTAGACGCCCGGAAGCTCGGTTTTGATCCGGCGGATTCCTTCGATGGTCTCGATCCCGTCCCTGCGGCTCTCCTCCATGCCGGTGGACAGCGGGAGGGCCAGGGCATCGAACAGCAGGTCCTCGGGCCGCAGGCCGTAGCGCTCGATGGCGATGTCGTGGATGGCCTTGGCGGCCCGCAACTTCCACTCGGCGGTGCGGGCCTGCCCTTCGGTGTCGATGCACGTGCACACCACGGCGGCCCCGAACTCCTTGGCCAGGGTGAGGAAGGAGTCGAGGCGAGTACCGGGCTCGTCTCCTTCCTCGAGGTTGACCGAATTCATGACGGCCCGACCGCCGATCCAGGACAGCGCCGTCTCCACCACCGGGGCCTCGGTGGAGTCGACCATGAGCGGCGCGGTCGACTGGGTGGCGAACCGGGAGGCCACTTCTTCCATGTCGGCCACACCGTCGGCACCGGTGTAATCCACGCACACGTCGATGAGGTGGGATCCCTCGGCGACCTGATCGCGGGCCATGGCCACGCAGGTGTCCCAGTCGCTTTCGAGCATGGCCTCCCGGAAGCGCTTCGAGCCGTTGGCGTTGGTCCTCTCGCCGACGACCAGGAACGAAGTGTCCTGGTCAAAGGGGACCTGGGTGTAGATGGAGGCGGCACCGGGCTCGGGTTCGGGATGGCGCGCCGCCGGGGTGAGTCCGGCACACGCCTCGACCACGGCGGCCAGGTGGGCCGGGGTCGTGCCACAGCACCCGCCGATCACCGTGATTCCCAGTTCGCTGACGAACTGACGATGGAACTCGGCCAACTGGTCCGGAGTGAGGTCGTAGTGCATGGCGCCGTCCACCACCGAAGGCAGCCCGGCGTTGGGCAGGCACGACACTGGGATGGCCGAGTGGCTGCTGAGATGGTGGAGCGGCTCGAACATCTCGGCCGGGCCGGTGGCACAGTTGAGCCCGATGACGTCGACGTCCATGGCGGCCAGCGCGCACAGTGCGGCGCCGACCTCGGTCCCGGGCAGCATGGTCCCGGTCAGCTCGATGGTCACCTGTGTCTGGATGGGTAGGCGACGGCCGGCCGCCTTCATCGCCCGTCGGGCACCGTTGATGGCCGCCTTGGCCTGCAGCAGGTCGAAGACGGTCTCGATGATGATCAGGTCGACTCCCCCCTCGATGAGGGCCGCGGCCTGTTCGTGATAGGCGTCCCGCAGGTCGGCGTACCGGATCTGCCCGAGGGTCGGGAACTTGGTGCCGGGCCCGATGCTCCCGGCCACCCAACGCGGCCGCTCCGGGGTCGACAAGTCATCGGCGGCCGCCCGGGCCAGGCGGGCCGCCGCCAGGTTGAGCTCATTGACCCGGTGGGCCTGGCCGTACTCGGCCAGGACGGGGGCGAAACCGCCGAATGTGTCGGTCTCCACCACATCGCATCCGACCTCGAAGAAGGACCGGTGGACCCGGTCCACCACGTCGGGGCGGCTGACCACTAGCAACTCGTTGCAACCCTCGAGCTCGGGACCGCCGAAGTCCTCGGCCGTCAGGTCGGCAAGCTGGATGTTGGTGCCCATCGCCCCGTCGAAGATCACCACCCGTTCCGAGATGGCCTGCAGGTAGCTCGAGGTCGGTGCGGGTTCAACGGTCATGACCCATCAAGGCTACCGGGCAGTCATGCCGCCACGGGCAAATGACGGTTCCCCGGGCCGGAGGCGGATGCACACCCCTTCCGATGGCCGGCTCGTCGAGTGGGGCGATGACCGATGTCGTTTAGCATCGTGCCGGTGATGACGCCGTGGTGAAGATCTATACGAAGACCGGCGACGACGGCACCACCGGGCTCCTCTACGGCGGCCGGATACGCAAGGACTCCCCGGCCATGCAGGTCACCGGAGCAGTGGACGAGGCCCAGGCCGCCATGGGCCTGGCCCGGGCGGAGACGGAACCCGGCTCCGAGCTCGACCAACTACTGACCAGGCTCGAGCGCGGCCTCTACGTGGTGATGGCCGAGCTGACCACCGACCCGTCCAACCGGTCGAAACTGACCCCGGACACGACCCTGGTGACCGCCCGCATGGTCGTCGACCTCGAAGAGAACATCGACCAGCTGAAGGCGCGCTTCGAGATGCCGGGGGACTTCGTGGTCCCCGGGGCCAACCGGACCTCGGCCGCGCTGGACGTGGCCCGAACCGTGGTCCGCCGGGCCGAAAGGTTGGTGGTGTCGGCCCCCGTGGAGGGGTCTGAGGTGGGCCGGTACCTCAACCGCCTGTCCGACCTGTTGTGGGCCATGGCCCGCTGGACGGAAGGTGACCATCATCTGTTGGCCCGAGGCACGCCTCGCCACACGGTAAAGAAGGCGGCGAACAAAGCGGCGAACAAAGGAGTGAAGACGGCGGTGAAGAGACAAGGAGTGAAGAAGGCGACGAAGAAGGCGGCCGAGCCCGTCCGTCGGACCGGGGCACGGCGGGGGTCGTCGTGAACATCGACGTCCTGACGGCCGACCGCCTCCCGAGGAACGTGGTGGCGTGGGGAGTACCGGTGACGGCCCACGACGAGGGGCCACAGGTGGCGGCTCGGGTGGACGGGGCCGTGGCGGAGGTTGTCGGGCCGATCGAGCCCGATCCGGCGTGGTGCGCCCGTTACGGTTTCACCGGCAAGGTGGGCGAGACCCTGACCTTCCGGACCGCCGGACCGATCGACTCCTCGCCCGCCCCCTCGGCGCCGGGAACTGGGGAGGTTGTTCTGGTCGGGGTGGGCCCTCCCGCACTCCTCGCTGGTGACCGCGGGCTCGAGTCACTGCGGCGGGCGTCGGCCGCTTTCGTTCGAGCTGTGGGTCAGGGTGGGAGCGCCGCGTTCCTGCTCCCCGACACCGACATGGCCGTCGACCAGTCGACGGCGGCAGTGGCCGAGGGCGCAGTGCTCGCCTCCTACCGCTATCACGCCTACCGCAGCGGCGACGAAACCGGGTCCCTCGACGCCCTGGACATCGTTGTCGAGGACCCGGAGGCAACCGCCTCCGCCGTCGCCGGGGCCAACCGGGGGGCCCGAGTGGCCGAGTCGGTTGAGCTGGCTCGCGACCTGGTCAATGAGCCGCCCAGCTCGCTGACGCCCGAGAAGTTCGCCGAGGACTTCATCGAGCGCTTCGCCGGAATCGGCGAACTGGACATCGAGGTCTGGGACGAGGACCGCATCACCACCGAGCGGCTCGGGGGACTGCTCGGGGTGGCCAGGGGCTCGAACCAGCCGCCCCGTCTGGTGCGGGTCGAATACCGGCCCGCCGATCCCATCGAGATCGACGGCCGGGTGCCTCACCTCGCCTTGGTGGGCAAGGGGATCACGTTCGACTCCGGGGGTCTGTCCCTCAAGTCGGCGACCGGTATGGAGACCATGAAGACCGACATGGGGGGCGCGGCCGCTGTCCTCAGTGCGGTGGACGCCGCCGCCGCCTTGGGGGCCCGCATCCGGATCACCGCCTTCGCACCGTTGACCGAGAACATGCCCGGCGGATCAGCCACCAAGCCCGGTGACGTGTTGACCACCCGCAGCGGGAAGACCATCGAGGTGCTCAACACCGACGCCGAGGGCCGGCTGGTGCTGGCCGACGGCTTGACCCTGGCCGTCGAGGCCGGGCCGGACGCCATCGTCGATCTGGCCACTTTGACCGGAGCCGCCGTGGTCGCTCTGGGCAAGCAGATCGGCGGTCTGATCGGGAACGACGACGCCATCATCGAGGCGGTGCGGGTGGCTGGGGAAAAAGCGGGTGAACCCCTCTGGCCCCTGCCCCTGCCCGACGACTATCGCAGTCACATCGAGTCCGACATTGCCGACATGCGCAACATCGGTCGTCCGGGTGAAGCCGGGAGTATTGCCGCCGCCATGCTCCTGTCCGAATTCGTCGGTGAGGTGCCCTGGGCCCACCTCGACATCGCCGGGCCGGCCCGTTCGGACGAGGACAGTCGCTACCTGGCCAAGGGTGGGACCGGCTTTGGCGTCCGCACCCTGGTCGCCCTGGTCTGCTCGGAACAGTTCGCCATCACCCTGGCCCGGGTGGGGCGGGCACCGGCATCCTGACCGACAGCGACGCAAGCGGTCGGCGGACGCAGGGGCAGGCCAGCGATGGCGCCCGTCGCTGCGGTACCTTCGTCGTGTGAGGATCGCTGTCCTGGGAGCCGGCTCGTGGGGAACCACGGTCGCCTCGCTGGTGGCGCCGCGCCATGACACCCTCTTGTGGGCACGCGATCCCGATGTGGCCAAGGCGGTCAACACCGAGCACGCCAATTCGGCCTACCTGCCCGGTTTCGGATTAGCCCCCGAGCTGGCCGCCACCTCCGATCTCGCCGAGGCGGTGTGCGGTGCCGACCTGGTGGTGGTCGGGGTCCCCACCTCCGGGTTCCGCTCCGTTCTGGAGCAGACGTCGGATTGCATCCGTCCCTGGGTCCCGGTGGTGAGCTTGTCCAAGGGGCTCGAGAAGGGTAGCCATCTGCGGATGACCGAGGTGATCAAGCAGGTGATGCCCGGCCACCCTGTCGCCGCCTTGACAGGGCCCAACATCGCCCACGAGATCATGTCCGGCAAGGCAGCCGCAGCCGTGATCGCCACCGAGGACCTCGAGGTGGCGGGGGCCATCCAGAAGGTGTTCACCCGGGGGGTCTTCCGGGTCTACCTCAACGACGACCTCATCGGGTGCGAGATGGGTGGCGCACTGAAAAACGTGATCGCCATCGCCGCAGGCATCGGTGAAGGGCTGGGGGTGGGTGACAACACGCGGGCCGCGGTGATGTCGCGAGGGTTGGCCGAACTGACCCGCCTCGGGGTGGCCATGGGAGCACAGCCGATCACGTTTGCCGGACTGGCCGGCATGGGAGACCTCATCGCCACCTGCATGAGCCCCTACAGTCGGAACCGGGCCGTCGGCGAGGCTCTCGGCCAGGGCCGGAAGCTGGAGGACATCCTCGCCGAGATGCACATGGTCGCCGAGGGGGTCAAGACGGCCACCGTGGCCTTGGAGCTGGCCGAGCAACACGGCCTCGACCTGCCCATATGCACCGTGATCGACAAGGTGGTCAAGGGTGCGATCGATCCGTTGGGGGCGTACTGGGGCCTCACCCCGGCCGGCCACGAGGACGATCCGGGCTGAGCGGAGGTCTGGCCGCGACCACGAACCGCGACCGACGAACCGGCTGGCGTGGCCATGTTTGCATCTCCCGGGATCGGGTAGGTCTGGGCGGTCAAGCGTCACGAGGGCGCGGGCGTACAAGGGGGACATGGCCGTGATGCGAACTCGTTTCGGGAGGCTGTGCCTCGCTGGTCTGGCAGTGGTGGGACCGCTCGTCCTGATCGGAGGAGCGACATCGGCGGAACCGGCCGGAGCTGCGAGCCCGTCCTCGGGGCCCCAGTGCACCTTCAACGGGAGCTCCCTCCCACTCCTGCAGGGCGGCTCGGCCGGCGAGAAGATCGTCGTCAGCTGCACCGGCTTGCCCCCCCTGCATCCGTACCTGATGATGGAGACCAGTCTCTTGCTCGGGATCGATCCCAAGGCGGCGCCGCTGCTGGAGGGGGACATCACCTCGGTGTCCGGACTGATGGCACTTCTTTCCGCTCTGCCCGAGATCAATCCTGCCGCCCTGGACTTCCCGCTGTCGAACCTGTCCGGGGATCTCAACTACACCTACACGCTGCCGAGCTCGCAGGCGCCGGATCCCAACGCCACGTGCGGGCCGTCGACGTTGGAGATCAACGAGGGCCTCATCGGTTGTGGGTTGGCCACCATCGACCTGACCACGTTCAAGACGGTGGCCGCTGGCAGTGCACTCATCGAGTATGCCGGCGATCCGTTCCTGCCCCCCGATCCGAAGCTGGGTCTGTCGACCCACAGCGCAACGCCGGGCCAGGTGGTGGACGTCAGCGCCCTGCCCAATGCGACCACGTTCTGGTGGCTCTCGACCCTGAGCGCCCTGGGAGCCCTCCTCGGTGACGGCGCCTCGGCGCCGCCCACGGTGACGGTGACCCTGTCCAAACGAGCCACCTCCACCACTCTTCCCAATACGGTCGCGGTGACCCCTGCGGTGTACAACTACCCGGTCCTCACACCCCCCACGATCTCCGGTGGCTTCACCGTGCCGACCGGCGTCAAGGGGAGCCAGTCGGTGACGGTGACCTATCAGGCAGATCTGCTGAGCTTCGGGCTTGCCAACTCTGCCTCCTCGCATCTCACGGTCAAGAAATAGAGCCGGCGGGCCGGGCCCCAAGCCCCGCCTGGCCCGAGGACGGAGCGCGGGCCGCTGTCGGGGGTGGCTCCGACCCGACGGGCCGGACAGGCCGCACGGCACGGACAGCATGCTCGGCGGCCCGGAAGGCGACGGCCGGGTGGAATTGCCAGGCGGCCAGTTGTCTCTCGATGTCGGCCCGATCGCGTCCCGCCGACGCCAACCCGTCGGCCAGGCGTTGGGCCCGGCGGCGCATCTGCTCGGGTTCGGGGAGGAGTTGTTCGTCCAGCCATCGTCGGTGGCTGGACTGGAGCGAGTCGGGCAGCCGGGTGAGGTGTCGGAGCGGGAGAGGCGGGATGCGGGTCCGGACGGCAAGTCCGCCCGGACCATACGGTCGGGCCAGCTCGAATGTGCACAGGCGCTGCAGGGCCCGTCGGAACGGCGAGTTCTTGCCCATGCGCTCGCCGAGCCCCAGTGAGCGGGCCGTGTCGGTCAGGTTGAGGTCGAATCCGTCCCGGTGGACCTCGAGCCCGTAGGACAGGCGCCGCAGGAGCCAGGTGGTGGACGGGCCGATGATCCCTAGCCAGTAGAGCTCCACGTACCTCGAACAGGGGTGGACCCCATGAGGATCCGCCACCTGATCGAGCCAGGGCACCACCCGGAGTGTGGCGGCGTCGTCGCCGGAAGCAAAGGTCGGTCGGGGTCGGCGTTCCGCCCGTGGCGAGAACACGATGGGCGAGGAAGGGGCGGGAGTGGACATGGCGCCACCCTGCACAAATCAACTTGCCCGCGTGCTAGCCGACCTCCTTGCCCGACAGGACGCGGTCGGCTACCAACCGCCTCGGTGCACGCTCTCCTCCAGTGATCGGCGCGGCCTGGCCGCCGAGGACGACTTCGGATCGGGCGATGCCGGCTGGCCCAGCAGCACCGCGCCGAGCCAGCGGAATCGGGGGGGCACCCCGAGATCGGAACGGAGGGCGTCCTCGCCCCGGAAATTCCCGAGGAACGCCGCACCCAGACCCCGGTCGGCGGCGCCGAGGAGCAAGGTCAAGGTGGCGAAGGCGGCGTCCACCCACCAGAAAGGGACCACCCACTCGACCTTGCCACCGTCGGGACGCGCCTTGTCCGGCTGTCGGTAGCGGGCCAGGTAGGCCTCGGGATCGGCGAAGGGGAGGACGATCACCGGTGCCCGGGCCAGGCCGGCGAAGCGCCGCGAGTGAGCGCGCCAGTCCTCGTCGGTGGTGGCCTCCCAGTACCGTCGGGTCTGCTCGGCCCCGCTGAGGACGACGAAGTCCCGACCCTGGGTGTTGCCCGCCGACGGCGCCCGGAGGGCCGCGGCCAACAGCTGGTCCACGACGCCTTCGGGGACCGGCCCGGCGCTGAAGTTGCGGGTCATGTGCCGGCGCCGCACAGCCTCGGTCAGCTCCATGGTCGCTCCACCGGCCGCAGGCTATCGGCACAGGTGGTCGTCCCCGGTGGTCGCCCTGCCGGACCCCGGACCCAGCAGGGAATGTTGACCCCACTGGTAGTGTTTTAGCTGGTTGGAGCGCGCCGGACCGGGAAGGACCGGTCAGGACACCGTCGAAGAAGGATTGTGATCGTTGTGCCTACATTCAGGGAAATGCTGGCCCAGGCCAAGGCGGCCATTCGAGAGGTCGAACCGGCTCAGGCCGAAGAGGAGATCGCCGGGGGCAACGCCGTGGTTCTCGACGTGCGCGAGCCAGACGAGTACGAGCAGGGCGCACTGCCCGACGCGGTGCACATCCCCCGGGGGACTCTCGAGACCTCGGTCGAGGGTCGGATCCCCGACAAGGCGAGCCACGTCGTGGTGTACTGCGCCGGCGGGACCCGGTCGGCGTTCGCGGCCCAGACGCTCCAGGAGTTGGGCTATTCGGATGTGGCGTCGATGGTCGGGGGCTTCAACCGGTGGAAGGACGAGGGCCGCCGGTGGTCGGCGCCCCGTGCGCTCACCCCCGACCAGCGCAACCGTTATCAGAGGCACCTGCTCCTCCCCGAGGTCGGTGAGGTCGGGCAGATCAAGCTCCTCGACTCGAAGGTCCTTCTGCTGGGGGCGGGCGGTCTCGGTTCGCCGGCTGCCCTCTACCTGGCCGCCGCCGGCGTGGGCACCATCGGGATCATCGACATGGACGTGGTGGACTCGTCCAACCTCCAGCGCCAGATCCTGCACAACACCGACCGCATCGGTGAGCGCAAGGTCGATTCGGCCAAAAAGACGCTCACCCTGCTCAATCCGGACGTGAACGTCGTGACCTATGACGTCCGCCTCGGTGCCGACAACATCCTCGACATCATCGACGGCTACGACGTGATCGTCGACGGCACTGACAACTTCCCCACCCGCTATCTGGTCAACGATGCCGCGCTGCTGAAGCGGATACCGGTCGTACACGGCTCGATCTTCCGTTTCGAGGGACAGGTCACGGTGTTCACCCCGTTTGTCGGCCCCTGCTACCGGTGCATGATTCCCGAGCCCCCACCGGCCGAGCTCGCCCCCAGTTGCGCGGAGGCCGGGGTGCTCGGCGTGCTGCCCGGCATCATCGGTTCCATCCAGGCGCTGGAGGCGATCAAGATCCTGCTCGGCATCGGCGAGACGCTGGAGGGCCGTCTCCTCGCTTTCGACGCACTGGAGGAGAGCTTCCGCACCTTCAAGGTTCACCGCGATCCGGAGTGCCCGGCCTGTGGACCCGACGCCGGCGAGATCGTCATCGCCGAGTACGACGACCTGTGCATGCCCCACGTGACCGCCCCGGCCGCAGGCTGAGGCACCCGGTTTCTTTCTCCGCTCGCTCCCCGAGACCGTAACCTGGGTCTCATGGCACCGACCAGCACGTCCTCCGAGCCGGGCAACGAGCGGCACACCGACTCGGGAATCGAGATCCGACCGGTCTACGGGCCGGCCGACCTCGACGGATGGGATCCCGAACTTCGGCTGGGCCGGCCTGGGCACTTCCCCTTCACCCGAGGCATCAGGGAGGACATGTACCGGGGACGCCTGTGGACCATGCGCCAGTACGCCGGGTTCGGCACCGCCGAATCCACCAACCAGCGCTTCAAGTTCCTGCTGGGAGCCGGCCAGACCGGGCTCTCCTGCGCCTTCGACCTGCCGACCCAGATGGGGTACGACTCCGACCATCCCCGGTCGGAGGGCGAGGTCGGCAAGGTGGGCGTGGCCATCGACTCGTTGGCCGATATGCGCCTTCTGCTGGCGGACCTCCCGCTGGACAAGGTGACCACGTCGATGACCATCAACGCCACCGCAGCCATCCTGCTGCTCTTCTACCAACTGGTGGCGGAGGAGAACGGTGTCGACCCCGCACTGCTCGGAGGCACCGTCCAGAATGACATCTTGAAGGAGTACATCGCCCGAGGCACCTACATCTACCCGCCCCGGCCATCGATGCGCCTGGTCACTGACACCTTCTCGTACTGTGCCGAAACCCTGCCGGCATGGAACACCATCTCCATATCCGGCTACCACATCCGCGAGGCGGGATCGACGGCCGTCCAGGAGATCGCCTTCACCCTGGCCAACGGCATCGCCTACGTGGAAGCTGCTCTGGCCGCCGGCCTCGATGTCGATGCCTTTGCCCCCCGTCTCAGTTTCTTCTGGAACGCCCACAACAACCTCTTCGAGGAGGTGGCCAAGTACCGGGCGTCGCGCCGAATGTGGGCGAAGATCATGACCGAGCGGTTCGGGGCCAAGGACGAGAGATCGACGCTGCTCCGATTTCACACCCAGACCGGTGGCTCGACTCTGACCGCTCAGCAGCCCGAGAACAACATCGTCCGGGTGACCGTCCAGGCCATGGCCGCGGTGCTGGGCGGCACCCAGAGCCTCCACACCAACGGGTTCGACGAGGCCCTCGGCCTGCCCACCGAGCGCGCCGCCAAGGTCGCGCTCCGCACGCAGCAGATCATCGGGTACGAGTCGGGCGTCGCCGACACCGTCGATCCGCTGGCCGGCTCGTGGTTCGTGGAGTCCCTGACCGATGAGGTGGAGCAGGGCGCCTGGGAGTACCTTGAACGCATCGACGCCCTGGGCGGGGCGGTGGACGCCATCGAGGCCCAGTTCATGCAGACCGAGATCGAGCAGGCCGCCTATGCCTTCGCAAAGTCAGTCGACGCCGACGAAAAGATCGTGGTCGGCGTGAACAAATTCGTCGAGGACGAGGCCGAGCCCACGGATGTGTTCCCCATCGACGCCGAGCTCCAACGATCGCAGGTCGCCCGGGTCAAGCGGGTGAGGGCGGAGCGAGACCAGGCTGGTGTTGACGCCGCCCTGGCCGACGTCGAGGCGGCGGCCCGGGGCACCCAGAACCTCCTGGTCCCCATGAAGTCGGCACTGGCCCAGATGGCCACCCTCGGAGAGGTGTCCGACGTGCTCCGGGGAGTGTTCGGGGAGTTCCACCCGACCGCCTAGTCCGGACCGTCGTGCCGGACGGCCCGCCCGGCACGACCCGGTCGGTCAGGGGGCCAGAAGCCGGTCCCGGAGGGGTCCGGGCTCAGCGGCGTCGATCACCGTCCAGGCCATGGACACGGCACCGTCGAAGACGGCCCGATCGGCCGAAGGGGTGACGCAGGCGGCGGCGAACTCGGGCTGGTGGTTGACCGATCCGGCGGCGTCGATGCCCACCAGCGGATGGATGGTGGGCACGGCGAGCGAGACATTGGCCATGTCGGTGGAGAGGGTGGGCCGAGGGGCCTCCTCGTCATCGAGCTCGAAGGTCCGCCCCAGCGTCTCTGCGTTGGAACGGTAGAGGGCCAGCAGGTCGAGGTCGCTCTCCATGTGGGAATAGACCGGTGCGAGGGGCTGGGTGCTGAGCGATGAGCCGGTGGCCAACGCCCCGGCCTCGAAACAGGCCATCACCCGTGTCTCGAGCAGGTCGAGCCCGGCCGTCGTGGTGGAGCGGCACATGAATCGGCCGGTGACCGACTCGGGAATGATGTTGGCGGCCTGGCCGCCGTGGGTGACGATGCCGTGCACCTGGTCCCCGGGACGGAACTGCTGGCGCAACAGGGCGATGGCCACCTGGGCGACGGCCATGGCGTCACCGGCGTTGACGCCTTCCCAGGGCGCGGCCGATGCGTGAGCGCTCTTACCGGTGAAGGTCACGTCGAAGTGGGAGACGGCCAGGCAGGTGGCCTGGAGCCAGTCGGCCGGCCACGGGTGGATCATCATGGCCAGATGCACCCCGTCGAAGATCCCCTGGTCGAGCATGGTGACCTTGCCGCCGCCGCCCTCTTCGGCCGGGGTGCCGAGAACCCGGACGGTGATGCCGAGCTGGTCGGCCAGGGGGGCCAGTCCGAGCCCGGCCCCGACCGCGGAGGCGGCGATGATGTTGTGACCGCAGGCGTGGCCGATCCCAGGAAGTGCGTCGTACTCGGCGCAGACGGCGACCACCAGCGGTCCGGAGCCGGTTTCGGCACTGAACGCGGTGGGCATGCCGGCCACGCCGCCGGTCACCGAGAAGCCGCCATCCGCCAGCGCTGCCACCGTCCAGCCACAGGCCCGGTCCTCTTCGAAAGCCGTCTCGGGGTTGTCGTGGATGGCGTGGCTGAGCCAGACAAGTCCGGGCAGATCCGTGTCGATGACCTCCCGGGCCGACTCCTTGAGATCCCAGCGCTCTGCCATGTGTCGACCGTCCTTCCCTAGTCGATGACGGCGATGACGTCGCCGGGACCGACCGAGTCCCCGGCTTGAACCCTGACGTCTTTGACGGTGCCGGCCCTTTCGGCGTTGACGTTGTTCTCCATCTTCATGGCTTCGAGCACGCACACCGTCTGACCCACCTCAACCTTGTCGCCCACCGAAATCAGCACCTTGACGATGGTGCCCTGCATGGGCACCGCCACCGTGCCCGATCCGGCCCCCGAGGCGGTTGCCTTGGGACGTCGGGGACCGGCGGCGCGGGCTGCCCCTCCGGTCCCGGTGGCGACGACGGTCTCCCCGACGTCGGGCACCCACAGCTTGACCTGGTAGCGCCGCCCGTCGACCTCGGCGGTCACGTCGCGGAGCACCCGAGGCAACGACTCCTCTCCGTCGACCGGCGGTTCGCCCGCGGGCTCCGCGGCGGCGGTCACGCCGCTCAGGTCCAGCGTCTGCTCCACCCAATTGGTCGAGTGCTCGGCGGCCACGAAATCGGGGTGGGAGAGGATGGCCACATCGGCGGGCAGGGTGGTGGCCACCCCGACGATCTCGGTCTCGTCGATGGCCCGGAGCATCCGCCGGCGGGCCGCTTCGCGGTCGTGTCCCCACACCACCAGCTTGGCCACCAGGTTGTCGTAGAACTGACTCACCGAGTCCCCCGCCCCGTAGCCGGCGTCGAGGCGGACCCCGGGACCCCCGGGAGCGATGAACCGGGTGATAGTGCCTGGCGACGGGAGGAAGGCGCCACCCGCCGGGTCCTCGGCGTTGATCCTCACTTCGATGGCGTGGCCGTTCCGCTGCACTTCGTCCTGGGTGAACCCGAGGGGCTCGCCCGACGCCACCCGCAACTGCCACTCGACCAGGTCGAGGCCGGTGACCAGTTCGGTGACCGGGTGCTCCACCTGCAGACGGGTGTTCATCTCGAGGAAGAAGAACTCACCGTCCTGATAGAGGAATTCGACCGTCCCGGCGTTGACGTATCCGCAGGCCTCGGCCACCTTGACCGAGGCCTCGCCCATCGCTCGGCGGACCTCGTCGGGGAACCGCGGCGCAGGACTCTCCTCCACCAATTTCTGATGGCGTCTCTGCGCCGAGCAGTCACGCTCACCAAGCCAGAGCGTGGTGCCCGCGGTATCGGCGATGATCTGCATCTCGACGTGCCGCGGCCAGGCCAGATAGCGCTCGAGGTAGCACTCGCTGCGACCGAAGTAGGCCAACGACTCGCGCATGGCCGATTCGAGAGCGTCGGCCGCCTCGTCCGGTCCGGTGACCACCTTCATGCCCCTGCCCCCACCGCCGTAGGCGGCCTTGATCGCCACCGGCCAGCCGAACTCGTCACCGAAGGCAACCACTTCGTCAGGCGAGGTGAGCACCTCGGATCGTCCCGGCACCCCGGAGACTCCCGCTCTTTCGGCTGCGTGGCGCGAGCTGATCTTGTCGCCCATGATCTCGATGGCTTCGGGCGGCGGCCCGATGAAGATCACGCCACGGGCGGTGATGGCCCGGGCGAAGTCGGTGTTCTCCGAGAAGAACCCGTATCCGGGATGCACCGCATCGGCCCCACTGTCCTCGATGACCCGGAGGATCGCTTCGGTATTCAGATAGCTCTCCGCCGCAGTCTGACCCCCCAGTGAATAGGCCTCGTCGGCCAGTCGCACGTGCAGGGCATCGCGGTCGAGATCGGAGTACACCGCCACCGTGGATACCCCGAGCTCGCGGCAGGTCCGGATGACCCGTATCGCAATCTCTCCCCGGTTGGCGATGAGGACCTTCTTCAGCACGCTGGGCCTTTCGAATCGGATGGGAATGGATGGGAATCGGATGAGCACGAGGCGGTGGAGGCACTGCCTCGAGGCGGTACAACACTGTCACGGCCCGTAGGGTATGTGCCATGCCGGGTACCCGGTTCACCGACATCCGGCGCTTCGACACGATCGACTCGACCAACCGCTACCTGCTCGACGAGGC
This sequence comes from uncultured Acidimicrobiaceae bacterium, assembly GCA_963704615.1. Lineage (GTDB taxonomy): Bacteria > Actinomycetota > Acidimicrobiia > Acidimicrobiales > RAAP-2 > Bog-756. Next base: position 1,099,791 of record OY969923.1, read on the forward strand.
TCGAGCCGGCGCCCCCGAGGGAGTGGTGGCGGTCGCCGACCACCAGACCGCCGGCCGAGGCCGGCTCGGTCGCCGTTGGGAGGCGCCGGCCGGAACGAGCCTGCTGCTGTCGGTGCTGCTGCGCCCCCGTCTGGCCGCCGACCAGAGACAGCTGGCCAGTTCGGTGGTGGCGTTGGCCGCAGCCGATGCCATGGCGGCGATGGCGGCGATCGATGTGGGGATCAAGTGGCCCAACGATCTGGTGGCGCCCGACGGGCGGAAGCTGGCCGGAGTCCTGGCCGAGGCCGACCTGGTCGCCTCCCCGCCGACCCCGACCGGCGTCGCGCCGATCGTGGTGGGCATCGGCATCAACGTGAACTGGCCCCGGACCGATGCTGATCTCCCTGACGAGCTGGTGGGCTCGGCCACCTCTCTTCATCAGCAGGCCCATCGGGCCATCGACCGGAACCAGCTCCTCGGGGCCATTCTGGACGGACTGGAGCCGCGTGTTGCCGCGCTGGATGTGATTTCCGGACGGGCCCGGCAGGCCGACGACCTCCGGTCACAGTGCACCACGCTCGGCACCCGGGTCCGAGTGGAGCTGACCGACGACAGCTTCGAGGGGATCGCCACCGATGTGACGTCCGCCGGCCACCTGGTGGTGGAGGCGGCGGGCGGGACGCGAACGGTCGTTGCCGGTGACGTGGTCCACGTCCGGCCCGGTCGCTGAGACCCGCGGCCCAAGGGCCTGCACAGGCCACGAGTATCATGCTCGCATCATGCGACTGCTCGTCACCGGAGGCGCCGGCTTCATCGGGTCCAATTTCGTGCGTTATTGGGTCACCAACCATCCCGACGACGCCGTGGTCGCCTTCGACGTGCTCACCTATGCCGGCAACCTGCCCAATCTGGACGACGTCCGCGATCGGATCGAATTCGTGCAGGGGGACATCGGGGACATCGAAACTGTGGCCAAGACCCTCGCCGAGCACCAGACCGACGTCATCGTGAACTTCGCCGCCGAGTCGCACAACAGCCTGGCCATCCTTGATCCTGCCCGCTTCTTCCGGACCAACGTCCTCGGCACCCAGACCCTGGCCGAAGCGGCGCGGCGTCACGGTGTGTCCCGGTTCCACCACATCTCCACCTGCGAGGTCTACGGGGACCTGCCACTCGAATCGGACGAGGTGTTCACCGAGGAGACCCCCTACCGGCCTCGCACCCCCTACAACGCCTCGAAAGCCGGTGCCGACCACGCGGTGCGGGCCTATGTCGCCACTTTCGGTTTGCCGGCCACCATCACCAACTGCTGCAACAACTACGGCCCTTACCAATTCCCCGAGAAGGTCATCCCCCTGTTCACCTCGCAGGCTCTCGACGAACAACCGCTCACTCTGTACGCCTCGTCGCAGAACCGAAGGGAGTGGCTGCACGTCGATGATCACTGCCGGGCCATCGAGTTGGTGCTCCAACACGGGGAGGTGGGGGAGACCTACAACGTCGGCAGTGGCGTCGAGGCCAGCGTGGAGGAGATCGCCGACGCCGTTCTCGACGCCACCGGGCAGCCGTCGACGTTGAAGGAGATCGTCCCCGACCGACCCAGCCACGACCGTCGCTATCTGTTGGATTCCTCCAAGATCCGCACCGCTCTGGGTTGGGAGCCAACTGTCCCCTTCCCCCAGGGCCTGGCCGACACCGTGGCCTGGTACGTGGCCAACCGTGGCTGGTGGGAACCCCTGCGTGACCGGGCCCCGGTGGTCGAAGGGGCCTGGGCCACGGATCCACCCCCCGGGCCCGCGTCGGAGTCGTGATCCCGCCTCTGCGGGTGCTGGTCACCGGCGGGAACGGTCAGCTGGGCCGCGACCTGCGGGATGTGCTGGCCGGCTCCGTTCCCGATGGTGGCCTCGACCAGGACCAGTCCGAGGGGTGCCGCTTGTTGCCCCGTGTGGCCAAGGGAACCTTCGACGTCCTCTCGACCGACATCGACACCCTCGATGTGGTCGATCGGACCGCGGTGCGGGAGGCCGCCGACGCCTTCCGGCCCGACATCGTCCTGCACGCCGGCGCCTACACCGCGGTCGACGCCTGCGAGTCCGACCCCGACACCGCCTTCGCCGTGAATGCCATCGGTACCCGCAATATCGCCGAGGCCGCTTCCGGCGTCGACGCACACCTGGTCTACATCTCGACCGACTACGTCTTCGACGGCACGCTCGACCGACCCTATGTGGAGTGGGATGAACCCAATCCCCGCTCGGTGTACGGGCGGAGCAAGCTGGCCGGCGAGATCGAGGTGAACACGGTGGCTGGGCCGTCGGCCACCGTGGTGCGCACGGCATGGGTGTCCGGTGCCCACGGAGCCAACATGGTCAAGACGGTGCTCCGGCTGGCCGCCGCTGATCCCGACGGGCCACTGCGCTTCGTCGACGACCAGCACGGGTGCCCGACCTTCACTGCTGATCTGGCCCGGGCCGTCGTGCGCTTGGCGCTCGACCGGCGTCCCGGAACGTTCCATGTCACCAACCGGGGTGAGACGACCTGGTTCGGATTCGCGCAGGCGACCCTGGCCGCAGCCGGCTTCGACCCTCGGCGGGTGGAGCCCATCGCCACCTCCGAGCTCGATCCACCGCGGCCGGCGCCGCGACCGGCCAATTCGAGGCTCGACAACGCCGCTCTGCGACTGTCCGGCCTGCCCCTGCTTCCGGAGTGGATCGACTCACTGGCCCGATTGGTCGGTTTTCTGGCGCCGGCCCGCTGATCGGGGAGGTTCTCGCCGCCGCCTCGCGGCCACTACCCTCGCGCACCGTTGCCTGGCCGCTCGACTCCGGGGCTCCTGGCCGGCCGTGGCCGGTCGGCTCCGCTGATGGGGGTTTCCCGACCGCTGATGGTCCGAGGCATGAACAGACCACCGACAGAGCACAAGGAACCTACAGAACGGGTGAGAATGGGCCGTTATGGGAAGGGCCGGGCAGTCCCGGGCATGATGGAGCCACAGCGACGACGGGTGCGGATACGTGATGTCATGGAGTTCATGGGTGTTAGGGGGGTCCGGTAGCGTGCCCGGCGCCCGCAGCGTGTCAGCAGGAGATTCGGGACCTCCCGGCGCCTACTTCGGCCACGGCGGAGCTGCGGTCCGGGTGCTTCCCCACGGCCGTGGGCGCTCGGTGGCGGTCATCGGGGTGGGCTATGTGGGCCTTCCCACCGCGGCCACACTGGCCCACCTCGGCCATCGGGTGACCTGTGGCGACAGCGATCCGGCCAAGGTCGCCCTGCTCGACCAGGGCAAGGTCCCCATCGTCGAGGACCATCTCGAAGAGCTGGTGCACGAGGGGCAGGCCTCCGGTCGCCTGCGGTTCGCGGTCGGGGCCACCGCGGCGGTCGAGGGCGCGGAATTCGTGTTCCTCTGCGTGCCCACCCCGCAGGGAGTGGACGGGTCAGCCGATCTCTCCTTCGTGGAGGCGGTGGCCGAGGAGATCGGGCCCCACCTGCTGCCCGGCACGATCATCGTCAACAAGTCGACGGTGCCGGTGGGGTCGACGCTGGTCGTCGAGCGGGTCCTCGGCCGCCACGACATCGCCGTGGTGTCCAACCCGGAGTTCCTTCGGGAGGGGACGGCCGTGCAGGACAGCCTGCATCCCGAGCGCATCGTGGTGGGGGCCGACGACCAAGCGGCTGCGGCCAAGGTGGGCGACCTCTTCGCCGCCACCCACGCGCCGTTGTTGATCACCGACGCGGCCACCGCGGAGACCATCAAGTATGCGTCCAACGCTTTTCTGGCCACCAAACTGAGCTTCGTCAACGCGGTGGCCGGTCTGTGCGAGGCAGTCGGGGCCGACGTGCGTGACGTCATCTTGGGACTGGGCTACGACAAGCGCATCGGGTTCGAGTATCTGCGTCCCGGGCCCGGATGGGGCGGAAGCTGCCTCCCGAAGGACACCCGGGCGCTGGTGCACATCGCCGAACAGGCCGGGTACGACTTCTCCTTCCTGCGCGGCGCAATCGCCACCAACGACGAGCAGTTCGAACGGGTGGTGAACAAGGTCAGCGCCGCGGTGGGCGACGACTTGAAGGGGAAGGTGGTTGCCGTGTGGGGCCTTACGTTCAAGGCCGGCACTGACGACCTGCGCAACTCACCCGCCCTCGAGGTGGTGCAACGCCTGGTGGAGGGAGGTGCGGTCGTGCAGGCCTTCGACCCAACGGTCTCGGTCCCCGACGGCGAGAAGTCCGTTCCCCTCGACGACCTTTCCCGGTTCGTTCCCAACGGCGGCTCGGGCACCAGCACCGGGCCGGGTTCGGATGGGGACCCCGCCTCGGTCTCCGCCGGTGACCGGATGGGAACCCAGGTGCGCGCCTACCCCGACGCCTACGCCGCATGCCAGGGCGCGGTCGCCACCGTCGTCCTGACCGAGTGGGACGAGTTCCGGTGGCTCGACTTCGCCAAGGTGCGCGCCACCATGGCCTCCCCGGTGGTCATCGACGCCCGTAATCTCCTCGACCCGGCCCAGCTTCGTCGTATCGGCTTCGAGTACACCGGCATCGGACGTCGATGAGTCCTCGCACGGTGGTGCTGGGCGGGGCGGGGTTCCTGGGGTCCCACCTGTGCGACAGCCTGGTCGCTCGGGGTGACGAGGTGGTGTGCGTCGACGACTTCTCGACCGGCCGCCGTGTGAACCTGTCCCAGTTGGACGGCCACTCGGCATTCACACTGGTGGAGGCGGACATTTCGGTCTCCCTGCCCGTCGACGGTGAGGTGAGCGGAGTTTTCCATCTGGCCAGCGCGGCCTCGCCACCGGAGTACCTGGCCCGACCGCTCGAGACCCTGGCCGTGGGCAGCGAAGGAACCCGGAGGGGACTCGAGCTTGCTGAGCAACATGGCGCCCGGTTCCTGATGGCGTCCACCAGTGAGGTCTACGGCGATCCCGCCGTTCACCCGCAGTCCGAGGGGTACTGGGGCAACGTGAATCCGGTGGGGCCCCGGAGTGTCTACGACGAGTCCAAGCGGTTCGCCGAGGCGCTGTGCATGGCCCACCACCGGACGAGAGGGACGGACGTCGGCATCGCCCGCATCTTCAACACTTACGGCCCACGGCTCCGGCCCGACGACGGGAGAGTGGTCTCCAACTTCCTCCTCCAGGCCATGCAGGGCGAACCTCTCACCGTCTACGGCGACGGCAGCCAGACTCGGAGCCTCTGCTTCGTCGACGACGAGATACGGGGCCTGATCGCCCTGTTCGACGCCGACCTCACCGGACCGGTCAACATCGGCAACCCGGACGAGTACACGGTTCTCCAGTTGGCGAGCGCCGTCGTCGAATTACTCGGGTCTCCGTCACCGATCGTCCACCGGCCGCTTCCCGAGGATGACCCCACCCGCCGGCGTCCCGACATCACCCTGGCCCGGGCCGCCCTGGGTTGGGAACCGACAACCGAGCTCAAAGACGGACTGTCGAGGACCGCGGCATACTTGGCCGAGGACGCCGGCCTGGTTGGTGGAGCGGCGCCGACCCCGGTCGGCCCGGACGGATCGCTCGGAAGCAACAACGGGGGAGCCACCGGTCTCCGGACCACGGGAGCAAAGGATCGAGGAGTGCAATCCCATGGCTGATGACGGAGAGGGAGAGCTGTCGCCGGGTGAGCCGGGGACGACCGAGTATTCCCTGCTCTCGGTCATCGTGCCTGTGTTCAACGAACGCTCCACCGTCGCCGAGGTGATCCGGCGCATCCGGGCCGTCGAGCTCCCGGTCGACGTCGAGGTGATCGTGGTCGATGACGGTTCGTCGGACGGCACCGACAAGGTGCTCGCCGCGGTGGGCGACTCGACGGTCCGGGTGATCAACCATCCCCAAAACCGGGGCAAGGGCGCGGCCGTCCGCACCGGGATGGGAGCCATCCGGGGCGACCTGGTGTTGATCCAGGACGCCGACCTCGAGTACGACCCCGCCGACTGGCCCAAGCTGCTCGATCCCATCCTGCGGGGCAAAGCCCAGGTCGTCTATGGGAGCCGGTTTACCGGAGAGCGCAAGAACATGTTGCCCCTCCACTGGATCGGCAACCGCTTTCTCTCCCTGATCACCAACGTCCTCTACTCCTCCACCCTCTCGGACATGGAGACCTGCTACAAGCTGTTCGATCGTCGGGCCCTCGACGGGGTGACCATCGAGTCCGACAAGTTCGACTTCGAGCCGGAGATCACCGCCAAGGTGATGCGGCGCGGCTATCGGATCTACGAGGTCCCGATCTCCTATGCCGGCCGAGAGGTCAGCGAGGGAAAGAAGATCACCTGGCGAGACGGTCTTGGCGCCGTCAAAGCGCTGGTCAAATTCCGCTTCATCCGCCTCGACAAGTGACCGGCGGCGTCGGCGGCCGCCGGTAGTGTCGGCGTCCAGCGAGCACTCAGCGGAGGCTACGGGCACAGCCGCGGTCGTCGTCAACTATGAGTCGGGTCACGCCCTCACCCGATGCGTCGACGACCTGGCCTCCGAGGGGACCGATGAACTGGTTGTGGTGGACAACGGCTCTCTCGACGGTTCGCTCGACGAGCTCCGGCGTCGGTGGCCCACAGTCGAGGTGTTGGTGCCCGGGCGCAACCTCGGCTATGGCGCGGCTGCCAATCGGGGCGTCGCCGCCACCACTCTGCCCTCGGTTCTGGTGTGCAATCCCGACCTCGAGTTCCGACCGGGTGCGATCGAGGCCATGGCCGGCGTCCTGGCCGACGATCCGAACTGCGCACTGGTCGGTCCGCTGATCCGAAACCGCGAGGGCGAGCGCTATCCGTCAGCCCGCCAATTCCCCTCGCTCACCGATGCCGCCGGCCATGCCGCACTGGGGATGTTCCGCCCGGGCAACCGGTTCACCCGGTCCTACCAGAAGGCCGATCTCGATACGGCCAACGGCCGTCCGGTCACCGTCGACTGGGTTTCGGGGGCGTGCTTCTTGGTGAGGAGATCGGCCTTCGAGGACGTGGGGGGATTCGACGAGGCCTACTTCATGTACGCCGAGGACGTGGACCTCTGCTGGCGCCTGGGTCGTGCCGGTTGGCGGGTGGCGTACGCACCGGCGGCCGAAGTGACCCATTCCCAAGGAGTGTCGACCGACAGGCATCCGTACCGGATGATCGTCGAGCACCATCGCTCGCTCCTGCGCTTCGCCGCCCGGTCGTCGGAGGGGTGGCGCCGGGCGCTCCTGCCCCTGGTTGCGCTCGGATTGGCCGCCCGGGGGTGCCTGGCCTTCCTCGTGCGGATGTCACAATCGAGCTCTCGTGCGACCGAGGCGACCGAGCCCAGGTTGTAGGGTGTCGTCCGATCATGCCGAGCAACTCGACGGGCAAATGGGTTCAGCGTGCGGCCACCACCGGTGGCGGCCGGACCTATCGCGGTCAGATGCCGATCAACTGGTACGCCAGCCTGGCCCTGATCTGCATCGTGGGTCTTCTGCTGATCGGGTTCAGCCGCTACCAGCGCACCCATCAGACGGCCTCGTCGGCGGGCCCGCCGACCACTTCGCAGGTCTGGCATGCGGCGTTGGGCATCGACATCTGTGGCACCACCGAGCCCAACCTGCCGGCCAGCACCAATTCCTCGAAAACCGGCTTCACCGCCGGTGGGAACGGGGTGTTGACCATCGCCCCGAAGAACAGCTCCGAGTCCGGTGCCAACGCCACCCTGGGCAACTTCGTCTCTGGGTACAAGGGCCTCGAGCTGAACTCGTCCACCCTGCAGTATCCGGGTAAGCCGGCCTACGCCAACGGCGACGTCTGTCCGAAGGGGACGGCCGACGCGGGCAAGCCCGGAGTCGTCATCGTTGTCAGCTGGCCCAACTTCGCATCGAAAGGAAAGGGCACCGAGACCAGCGGTGACCCCCAGGACCTGCTGTTCGCCAACGGTCAGCTCATCACCATGGCGTTCGTGCCGGCCACGGCCTCGATCCCGAAGCCTCCGGCCACTGCCATCACCGCCCTGATCACCTCGGTCAGCCAGGGTGCGACCACGACCACGACCACTCCGGTCATACCCACCACCACACCCACGACGGCACCGACCACCTCGACCACGGCCGCCCCGACCTCGACCACAACGAAGAATTCCGGCGGAAGCACCAAGTGAGGGCGGTCGTCCTGGTGGGCGGCGAAGGCACGCGCCTACGGCCGCTGACCCTGACCGTCCCCAAGCAGATGCTCCCCATCGTGGAGCAGCCGATGATCGAGCGGGTGATCGGCCACCTGGCCGAGCACGACGTCGACGAGGCGGTGCTCTCGCTCGGCTACCGCCCTGATGCCTTCATCAACGCTTACCCGTCGGGCACCATTGCCGGAGTGCGATTGTCCTATGCCGTCGAACCGACGCCGCTCGACACCGCCGGCGCCATCCGCTTCGCGGCGCGACACAGTGAGATCGACGAAACGTTCGTGGTGGTCAACGGGGACGTGCTCACCGACTCGGACATCTCCGAGCTGATCGCGTTCCATCGCCTCCGGGGCGCCGAGGCCACCATCAGCCTGACCCCGGTCGATGACCCGAGCCGCTTCGGCGTCGTGGCCACCGATGACGAGGGACGGGTCGAGGCCTTCATCGAGAAGCCGCCCCGGGACGAGGCCCCCACCAATCTGATCAACGCCGGCACCTATGTCCTGGAGCCGTCGGTGCTCGACCGGATTCCCGAGGACCGCCCGGTGTCGGTCGAGCGTGAGACGTTTCCCGCCCTGGTCGAGGAGCGCACGTTGTTCGCCCTGGGCTCGGACGCCTACTGGCTGGATGCCGGGACCCCCGACGCCTACCTGCGTGCCCATCGCGACCTCCTCCTCGGCCGGCGACCCGGGATTCCTTCGCCGGGAGCGGAGTTGGACCCGAGCCTCGGTACGTCGGTGTGGCGCATCGGCGACGTCGACGTGCAGAGCGCCTCGGTGACCCGGTCACTCCTGGGTCGGGGCGCATCGGTGGGTCCCGATGTGGTGGTCGAGGATTCGGTGATCGGGGCTGGCGCCGTGATCGAAGAGGGCGCCTCGGTGTTGGACTCGGTGCTGCTGGCCGGGGCCCGGGTGGCATCCAAGGCCACGGTGGAGCGTTCGGTCATCGGTCCCGGGGCCATCGTGGGGCAGCGCTGCGTGATCCACGGCGTGTCGGTGATCGGCGCCGGTGCGGTGACCGCGTCGGGGACGATCATCGATGGCCTGCGGGTAGATCCCGGAAGCTGATCATGCGCATGCTCGTCACCGGTGGAGCCGGTTTCATCGGCTCGACCCTCGTCGATCGGCTCCTGGCCGAGGGCCACACAGTCGATGTCGTCGACGATCTCTCCACCGGTTCGTTGGCCAACCTGGTGGACGCCCGGGCGGTGGCCGGACATCAGCTCACCGTTCACCAGATGGACGTGCGCTCGAGCGAATTGGTCGATCTGATGGAGCGTCACCGTCCCGAGGTGGTCTTCCATCTGGCGGCCCAGGCCGACGTGCGCGTCTCGGTGGCCGATCCGGTGTTCGACGCCGCCGTCAACGTGCTCGGGACGTTGCGGGTCCTCGAAGGGGCGCGCCGGGCCGAAGCCGGCCGGGTGGTCTTCGCCGCCAGCGGGGGGACCCTCTACGGCGAGCCGGACGTGTCCGAGCTTCCACTCAAGGAATCCCTTCCCCATCACCCACTGTCCCCCTACGGGGTGTCGAAGAAGGCGGCCATCGACTACTTGATCGCCTACCGGGAGCTGCACTCGCTGGAATTCGTCGCCTTGGCCCTGGCCAACGTGTACGGGCCGAGACAGGATCCCCACGGTGAAGCCGGAGTCGTGGCCATCTTCGCCGAGCGACTGGTGAGGGGCCAACCACTCACCGTCTTCGGTGACGGCGAGCAAACCCGCGACTTCGTCTACGTCGATGACGTGGTCGATGCCTTCGTGCGGGCCGTCACCAAGGGAGGTGGCCTGCTCTGCAACGTCGGTACCGGTCAGGAGACCTCGGTCAACCAGCTCTACCGCGAGATGGCCGCCCAGGCCGGTGTCGAACCCGTCGTCGAGTACCGTCCTCTCCGCCCCGGGGAGTTGTGGCGCAGCAGCCTCGACCCGTCGCGGGCGACCATCCAACTCGGGTGGAACCCCTGGACGGAGCTGGGCGCCGGAATGTTGGCCGTGTTGGACTTCGTCAGGCGGCGACTGACGGCCACCGACGGGTGAAGGCCGGCCGGGTGCCCCTGAGGCACTAGTCTTGGGGTCGTCCTGGTGCGCTGACTCGGCGGCAGGCCACCCTCCGGCACCGAACGGTGCCCTTCCTGCCGCACGAAAGCACCCATGCCCCCCCTCCAGCCTTCCTTCGCCTCCCTCGGCGTGCCCACTGACATCGTCGCCGCTCTGGGGCGGAAGTCGATCACCGAGCCGTTCCCCATCCAGGCCGCCACCATCCCCGATGCCCTGGGAGGCCGGGACGTGTGCGGGAAGGCCCCCACCGGGTCGGGCAAGACGCTGGCCTTCGGCATCGGGGCGGTGGCCCGACTCAGCGGCAAGCCGTCCCGCCCCAAGCACCCCCGAGTGCTGGTGCTCACGCCGACCCGCGAGCTGGCCGCTCAGGTGGCCACCGAGCTGCGGGCGCTGGCCACGCCGCGCCATCTCCGGGTGGAAGCCTTCTACGGGGGCGTCGGTTATGGTCCCCAGCTCAAAGCACTGTCGCGTGGGGTCGACGTTGCCGTGGCCTGCCCCGGCCGCCTGCGTGATCTCCTCGAGCGAGGGAGCATCTTCCTCGACTCCATCGAGATCGTGGTCATCGACGAAGCCGATCGGATGGCCGACATGGGATTCCTCCCCGACGTCCGTCGGCTGCTCGACCTGACCCCGGAATGCCGGCAGACCCTTCTCTTCTCCGCCACGCTGGACGGTGACATCGACGTGCTGGTCCGGCGTTACCAGCACGATCCGGCTCGGCACGAGCTCGAAGCCGACGAGGACGACATCAACGCCGCCGTCCACCTGTTCTGGAAGGTCGCCTCCGCCGACCGAGTGGACAGGACGGCCGAGGTGGCCGCGGCATCGGGACCGACCATCGTGTTCTGCCGGACCAAGCACGGCACCGATCGGATTGCCCGCCAGCTCGGTCAGCGCGGCGTGCGGGCCGCGGCGATCCACGGCGATCGGAGCCAGAAGCAACGCGATCGGGCGCTCGACTCGTTCATCCGCGGTGCGGTCGATGCCCTGGTGGCCACCGACGTGGCCGCCCGCGGCATCCACGTGGACGGCGTGAACGCGGTGGTCCACTTCGACCCGCCGGCGGACTCCAAGGACTATGTCCACCGGTCGGGACGCACGGCACGGGCCGGGGCCACCGGGGTGGTGGTGAGCCTGGTGACACCGGACAAGGCGGCCGTGGTCAAGCGGATCCAACGCGACCTCGGGCTGACCGTGGGAACGACGTCCTTCGACATCGCCGCCGTCTCCGCCGTCATCGGTGCACCGCCACAACGCCGCCCGAGCGACCCGACGAGCACGGCGGCGCCAGCCGACGACCGGCGCCGCTCGCGACCGGGCGGCCGCGACGGGACCTCTCGACCAAGCCGGACGGAGAAATACCGCCGGCCCGCTGATGGCGAGGGAACACCCGGCAAGGCGACACGGACCCGGCGGGTCAAGGGTCGAACCGGCGACGACCCGGCCGGGCGCGACGCCTCCTCGGGTCAGAAGAGGGGCGGAGGCAAGGTCGGGGGGACCGGTTCCGGCCGGAAGAAGACCGGTTCTCGCCATGGCGCCGTCCACGGCCGCGCCGGCGGAGACGGACACGCCGCTGGTGGGCGGGGCCGCCGCCGGCGCCCCCCGGTCGGTGCCACCGGGCGCTCGGGCGGCTCGAAGAGCTCGGGCGGCTCGGCCCGCGGCCGCTGATCGGCTCGACGGGAAGGGTCGGGCCAAGGTCGCTCTCGGGGGCTCGGACCGCCGCCGGGCCTGGAGCCCCAGAACTGTCGACCACTCGATGGTTCGGACAAGCGACGGCAGAAGAGGCGAGGCGGCCGTGCCGCCGGTTCAGCGGAACAGATCCTCGCCCGGGGGCCGGACGATCTCGGCGGCCACCGACGCCGGGCGCAGCCATCGGGGGTCCACGCCGCGCACGACGGCCGCGGGGATGCCCCGGTCCTTGCCCATCACCAACTCGGCGGCTCCCGCCAGTTCGTCGGCCACGCACACCTCGGTGGCGTCGAGCACCCGGCCGTTGGCGTCCCGGGAGCCGCGCAGATCCACGATGCCGGCCACACCGGCGATGCCGATGGCCACGTCGGTGACCCCCTGTCGCCAGGTTCGGCCGAAGGTGTCGGAAATGACAACACCCACCGACACCCGATACCGGTGCTCGAGTGCTTCCCGGATGCGCCGAGCCGACCGGTCCGGGTCGAGGGGTAGGAGTGCTGCGGTGCCGGCGTCCACGTTGGAGAGGTCCACCCCGGCGTTGGCGCACACGAAGCCGTGACGGGTCTCGGTGATCAGCAGATCCCCGCGGCGGCGCAGGATCCGCACCGACTCCCGCTCGACCAGCGCTCGCTTGGCATCAGGGTCGTCGATGTCGATCGCCACCAGACGCCCCTCCGACTTGGAGACCACCTTCTGTGTGACGACCAGGACGTCGTCGTCGATGAGTCCGACCGGTTCCCCCCCCGACCCTGCCTTCCCGACACCGAGGGCGTCGGCTACCAGATCGGCGAGATCGTCGCCGGGGGCGACCTCGCCCAACCCGGCGACGGGAAAGATGGTCAGCCCGGCCACCGCACCTCCACCGCCTCGAGCACGGCCCGGGCCAGGTCCGCCGACCGGTCGAGGCTGGACATGATGGCGGGCGCGATCACGCAGCGAACCCCCTCGGCCTCCACCGCGCCGGCCAGTTCGGCGTCGGCTTCGTCGATGACAAGAGTGCCCATCCACGAGGCATACCACTTGGCCACTCCGGCCACGGACGACTCGAACCCCATCTCCCGCATCAGCCGGTCAGCCGGTCCCTTGAGGGCGGCTCCCGCCACGATCGGCGAAACCCCCACCACCCGGTCACGGCGGCGCCGCAGGTGGTCGAGGACTCCGGGCACGGCCAGCAGCGGGTCGATCGAGACCACCGGATTGGACGGGCACACCACCACGGCCTCGGCGCCGTCGAGCGCCTCCAGCACACCGGGCCCAGGGCGAGCCTGGGGCGCGCCCTCGAAGCGGACACTGGCCGCGGCGACCGCGTGGCCAAGGCGCACGAAGTAGTCCTGGAAGCCGACCTCGTCTCCGTCGAGCAGTTGCACGCGGGTGCGCAGGCGGTCATCGGTGACCGGCAGCAAGGCCACACCGACCCCGAAGGCGCGGGCCAGCTCGCCGGTGACCTCGCCCAGGGAGGCGCCCTCGCCCAGGCGCTGGGTCCGGTAGCAGTGGGTGGCCAGGTCCTGGTCCCCGAGATTGAACCAGGTGATCCCGCCGAGGCGCCGGAGAGAGTCCATGACCGTCCAGGTCTCACCGTCCAGCCCCCACCCGGTGTCGGGGTTGATGGCGTCGGCCAGGGTGTACATGACCGTGTCCAGATCCGGTGAGATGTGCAGGCCGTGGAGCTCGATGTCGTCGCCGGTGTTGACGATGGCGGTGATCTCGCCCGGTGGGACCACCTCGATCATCCCCCGCAGCAGCCGGGCGGCGCCGACACCACCGGCCAGTGCGGTGATCACCGAGACCCGGTGCAGGCCGGAGTGCGACGGCCCCGAGCGCGACGGGCCGCTGAGGCTCGGCTCGAACCCCGGGCATGGCAGCGCATCGGGGCAGGATAGCGGCCACCTGGTGTGTCGCCGACCTGCAGCGTTGCTGTGCAAGGCTCCGTACGTGCCGCCGGAGCGATCTGCCACCTCCGACCTCGGCCGGCTCTCCGTCGCCTTCGATGCCACCCCATTGCTCGGTCGGCCCACCGGTGTCGGCGCCTTCTGCGCCGGCGCACTGGCCGGGCTCGCCGCCGATCCCGCCATCGAGCTGTCCGCTTTCGCCGTGAGCTGGCGACGTCGCCGGGGGATCCGGGGGCTGGTGCCCACCGGCGTCTCCACCCGGCAGCGGGCCATGCCGGCGAGACCGCTGCACGCGGCGTGGGGTCGCTTCTCCCGGCCCCCCGTCGAATGGTTCGTCGGCCCCTGCGACATCGTGCACGGGTCCAATTTCGTGGTGCCGCCGACCGCCCGAGCCGCTCGGGTGGTGACCGTGCACGATCTCACCGTCGTGCTCTATCCGCAGACGGCTGACCCGGCCACGTCCAGGTTTCCGGACCTGGTCCGGCGAGCGGTCGCCGAGGGGGCGTGGGTGCACACGCCTTCCCGCTTCGTAGCCGATCAGGTGATCGCCGAAATGGGGATCGATCGGGATCGGGTCCGGGCCGTCCATCACGGGATACCACCGCTGCCGGTCGGCGGGCCGGCGCCGACAGGTCGGCCCTTTCCCTTGCCGGAGGGTTGCCGTCGCTACGTGTTGGCGGTGGGGACCGTCGAGCCCCGCAAGGATTATCCGTTGCTGGTGTCGGCCTTCGGTCCGGTGTCCGCCGACCATCCCGACGTCGCTCTGGTGGTGGTCGGCAGTGACGGGTGGGGGGCTGACCGCTTCCGCGCCGCGGTCGAGGCCTCGCCGGCCCGGGCGCGGATCGTCCGTCTGGGCTACCTCGACGACCGCGATCTGGCCGGGGCGTTGCGACACGCTGCGGTCCTGGCCTATCCCTCGCGGTACGAGGGGTTCGGATTCCCTCCTCTGCAGGCGATGGCGGCCGGAGTCCCGGTGGTGACCACGGCGACGGGCGCCATCCCCGAGGTGGTCGGCGACGGGGCCGCCCTGGTGAGCCCGGGCGACGGCGACGGCCTGGCCGCCGCCCTCAGCCGTCTCCTGGAGGGCGGGAGCGAGGTCGACGCCCTGGTTGAGCGGGGCCGGACGAGGAGCGCCGCTTTCAGCTGGGAGGCCTGTGCCGCCGGCTTGGCCGAGCTCTATGCCGACGCCCGATCGTCGGCCCGGTCGTCGGCCCGGTCCCCCGGGTCGGCTCCCCATCCCCTCGGACGGAAGCCGTGAGCGACCTCCGCCTGCTGATGATGGTCGAGCAGCTGGGGCGGACGGCCTCGGGGGGGATCGGGACCTACGTCCGAGGGTTGCTCCAAGGACTCGATTCGCTGGCACCCTGGGAGCACCCCGAGCTCGAGTTGCTGGCCAGCCGATCCACCGCGGGCCGCGGCAGGTTGAATCTTCCTTCGGGACTCGGCCATTCCGTACGCACCTCGCCCCTCCCCGGGCCGCTGTTAACCAGGGCCTGGGACCACGGGTTGATCCGAGCGCCGTCGGGGTTCGACGTCGTCCACGCCACCTCGCTGTCCACGCTCGAACCGGGACGGGCGGCCATGGTGGCCACCGTCCACGACCTGCTGTGGCGCCGGGTCCCCGACGCCTATCCCCGGCGGGGCCGCACCTGGCACGAGGAGGCGCTCCGCCTCGCTCTGCGTCGTGCCGACCGTTTCGTGGTGCCCGCCGAGGTGGTTGCCGCCGACCTGGCCCAAGCGGGAGCGTCCGAGGACGCCATCACCGTCATCCCCATGGGCTCCGACCACCTCCCGCCTCCCGACCTGGCGGCGGCGAGCGCCCACCTCGCCCGCGTAGGCATCCGGGGGCCGTTCCTGTTGAGTGTGGGCACTCTCGAGCCGCGCAAGAACCAGGCTAGGTTGATCGAGGCCTACGGACGCATCCGGCTGTCGCTGCCCGAGCCGTGGCCACTGGTCCTGGTCGGCCCGAGCGGTTGGGGCGAGAAGGTGACCCCGGCCAAGGGTGTGATCCTGGCCGGGGTGGTGCCGCCGTCCGAGCTGTCGGCGCTGTATGCCATGTCCCGCCTGCTGGCCTACGTTCCCATCATCGAGGGATTCGGGCTCCCGCCCGTCGAGGCCATGGCCTTCGGGACACCGGTGGTGGCCAGCCCGCTGCCGAGCACCGGCGCGGCGGCGTTCGAGGTCGACCCGCTCGACGTCGGCTCCATCGCCGAGGGGATCCTCACCGTGGCTACCAGCGAGGTGGATCGGGTTCGGCTCCAGGACCTGGGATTTGCTCGTTCGGCCGAGTTGACGTGGTCGGCCATCGCCCGCCGGCACGTCACCGTGTGGAACGAGGCACGGCGGTCATCCCCCCGGGTGTCCCGTGGCTGAACCTCGGTTGCGGCTGTCGCTCGATGTCACCGCGGTGCCGTCCCGCCCGGTCGGGGCCGGCCAGTACACACTGGAGCTCGCCGGCGCCCTGGCCAGCCGGGTCGACGTCGACCTGGTCCTGATCGGCCGGCGCACCGACGGCTCGCGCTGGCGCTCGGTGGCACCGACAGCTGAGGTGGTGCCGGTCGCACCGGGGGCCCGGCCGCTGCGGTTGGCGTGGGAGCAGGTGCGCCTGCCCGCTCTGTTGACCAAACAGGCGGTTTCGGTGCACCACGGGCCCCACTACACGATGCCCGAACGGGCATCGGTGCCTTCGGTGGTCACCATCCATGACATGAGCTTCTTCGAAGAGGCCCGATGGCACGAGCGCTCGAAGGTCCTGGTCTTCCGTCGGGCCATCGCCGTGGCCGCCCGCAAGGCGGCGGCCGTGGTCTGTCCGAGCCGGGTCACCGCCGCGCAACTGGCCCGCTGGTGCCGAGTGGAGACCGAGGTGTTCGTGGCCCCCCACGGCGTCGACACCGGTCGCTTCGGTCCTGAGGAGCCCGAGCCGGGCGCGGACCGCGCCGTCCTGGCCGCGGTGGACCCCCGATTGGCCGACGGTCGTCCCTTTTTGGTGTTCGTGGGCACGCTCGAGCCCCGCAAGGACATCCCCACACTGGTGCGGGCTTTCGCTCGGATCGCCGGCCACCACCGGGACGCCGTGGTGGTCCTGGCCGGTGGTGTCGGATGGGGAGCCGACGCGGTGGACCAGGCCGTGGTGGCGTCGGGCGTCGCCTCTCGCATCATCCGCACCGGGTACGTGCCCGATCCGGTGGTCCCCGCCCTGCTGCGCGGCATCAGCGGGGGCGGTCTACCCGGCCCTGTACGAGGGCTTCGGACTTCCGGCGCTCGAAGCCCTGGCCTGTGGGGCGCCGCTGATCACGACCTCGGGGACGGCGATGGAGGAAGTGGCGGGGGGAGCCGCTGTGCTGGTCGAGCCGGGCGACGTCGGCGGGCTGGCGGACGCCCTCGACGCCCGGTTGGCCCAGCCATCGGCATCGGCACCAGGACGATCCGACCAGGATCAGCGGCAGCGAGGATTCGACATCGTGGCCCGGCACACCTGGGCGGCCAGCGCGGCGCGGCACATGGAGGCCTACCGGGCTGCTGCCCGCCGCCCCGCCGCCCGCGGAGATGCTGCTCCGGGCACCCAGCCAGTAGGGTGACCCGTCGTGCGCTCACTGATCACCGGCGGTCGGGGCTTCGTGGGCCACTGGCTGGGCGACTACCTCCGTGAGCTCGGGGACCAGGTGGTGGCCATCGATCAGGAGGTCGAGATCACCGATCCGGCCGCCCTGCTGACAGCCATGTCGGATGCGGCTCCCGACGCCGTCTACCACCTGGCCGCCCTGGCCAACGTCGGTGAGTCCTGGGACGATCCGCTCCGCGTTCTCGAGGTCAATGTCATCGGAACCGGGGCGATGTTGGCCGCCGCCCGCCAGTGCGGCACCGACCCCCGCGTCCTGGTCATCAGTTCGGCCGAGGTCTACGGCGCGGTCACCGACCCGGCTCTCCTGCCTCTCGACGAGGAGTCGCCCACGGCTCCCCTCACGCCCTATGCGGCCAGCAAACTGGCCGGGGAGGCCCTGGCCACCCAGGCCCATCTGGGCCACCACCAACACGTGGTCACCGTGCGGCCGTTCAACCACATCGGTCCAGGTCAGAGTCCTGGCTTCGCCGTCTCGGCGTTGGCCAAGCGCATCGTGGAGGCGGAACGGAACGAGGCCTCGACCATCCCGGTCGGCAATCTGTCGGCCCGGCGTGACTTCACCGACGTCCGGGACGTGGTCAGGGCCTACCGACTCCTCATCGAGTCCGGCCGACCGGGGACCGTCTACAACGTGTGCACGGGCCGTGACGTCTCGATCGAGGAGATCGCCGGCCGGCTGCTCGATCTGGCCGGCACCACACTCGAATTGGAGATTGACTCCTCACTGGTCCGACCGGTGGAGGTCCCGGTGCTGAGGGGTGACCCCAGTCGCCTGGCCGCGGCCACCGGCTGGAAGCCGGAGATCCCACTGGAGCAGACCCTGGCCGACGTCCTGGCCTACTGGCGCGACCAGGCCGGCTGACACCGGGGCCGGTGTGAGCCGGCCAGCCCGTGTGAGTCAGCCCGTGTGAGTCAGACGGCCACCGTCGGGATCCGCGAGCGGATCTGGGTCCGGGCCTCCTTGGCCTGAACGTGGGCCTGCCGGGCCATCTCACGGGCCTGGGCGGGAAGACGGTCCTCTACCGGGGCGACCGCGGCTTCCAGGAGCTCGATGACCTCTTCGAGCCGGGTGGCCAGGCCGTCGACGGTGGTGTCGACCGCTTTGAGCGCTCCGCTCAGATCGCTGCGAACTCCGGCCACCCGGTCCTCGAAGTCGGACCTGGGCTCGGCCAACTTCTTGAGAAGCTCCTGGCGTTGCACCTGGGCCCGCTGGAAGCCGAGCACGCCGGCTCCGATGACCACATAGGTGGCGTCCTTGGCCACAGCGGCGATGTCCTTGGCCGCCTTGGTCACATCGGTGTTGAGATCGGGGATCCTGATGTCGGGCATGGTTTTCTCCTTACAATTCACGAGGGCGGGGCCCTGCGGGTGGTTCCCGGCGGGGCATGCCTGGATGTGAATACAAGTGTATGCCATCCGATTAACAGTTGCAAGCACTCTTGATAAACAGTTGCAAGCACTCGGTGGCCCGGTTGCCCTGAGGGGGTCGATGAGCTGGGAAGCTACCTCCTGGCGGGTAGAGACCGATAGCCTCTGACCTCTGATGGAAACACTGGCCCCGCCGGTTGTCGCCGTCGTCGTCGCCCACGATCCGGGTCCGTGGTTCGAGGAGACGCTGGCTTCGCTGGAAGCGCAGGACTATGCGGAGCTCTCCGTTCTCGTCCTGGATGCAGGCAGTGCCGAGAGCCTGACCGAGAGGGTGGCCGCCGTTCTGCCCACCGCCTACGTGCGGCGGTTCGAGGAGAACCGCGGGTTCGGGGCCACTGTCAACGAGGTGCAGGCCATGGTCGACGGAGCGGACTACTTCCTGCTCTGTCACGACGATGTGGCCCTGTTCCCCGATGCCGTGCACCTCCTGGTCGAGGAGGCTTTCCGGTCCAATGCCGGGATCGTCTCCCCCAAGGAGGTCAGCTGGGACGACCCCGAACGCCTCATCCACGTGGGGATGACCGTCGACAAGGGCGGCTCGGTGGTCGACCGGGTGCTGCCCAACGAGATCGATCACGGTCAACACGACGCCGTCCGCGACGTGTTCGTCGCACCGGGAGGTTCCACCCTGGTGCGGGCCGACCTGTTCGCCGAGCTCGGGGGCTTCGACCCCGCCATCGTGGCCATGGGCGAGGACCTCGACCTCTGCTGGCGGGCCCAGGTGGTGGGGGCTCGGGTCATCGTCGCCCCCGACGCCCGGATCCGGCATCTCGAAGAGCTCGCCGGTGGCTCCCGCCCCCTCGACCCGTCGCTGACCGACGGGGGCGATCACGGTCCGGGCAGTCCGGTGACCCTGCAGGAGCTGCAGCGCCGACACGAGCTGCTGGCCGTGTTCAAGTGCTATGGACCCTTCCATCTGGTCCGGGTGGTCCCTCAGGTCGTGGTTCTGGCCATCGGAGAGGTGATCGTGGCCGAGCTGGCCGGCAACCGAGCCCGGGCCCGGGCGGTGATCCGGGCCTGGCGGTGGAACCTCGGGCGCCTCGGGGAGATCCGTCGTCAGCGCAAGGAGCTCAAGGGCCAACGCCGGCTCAGTGACAAAGAGATCCGACTGCTCCAGGTGGGCGGCAGCGCCCGACTGTCCGCCTACGGCCGACGGGTCTTCCAGCACGGTTTCCACGGCGCCCACGCCGACGAGCTGGCCGCGGCCGACGAGGCCGACATGGCTGGTGACCCGGACCGACTGGCGCCGCCCGCCCTCGCCGCCGCCGACCTGGTGGACCAGGAGCCCGCCGATGGCGGGCCCGCAGGTCGCGTCAGCGGTCAGATGCGGCTTGTCGCCTGGCTCGCCGCCGCCGTCATCCTCCTGATCGGGACGAGGGGGGTGCTCGGGGGGAGGTTGCCCGCCGTGGGCCAGTTCGTGCCCTTTTCCAGCTGGTCCTCGACCCTGGCCCAGTTCGCCACCGGCTGGCACCCCTCGGGGGTGGGGACGACGGCGCCCGTTTCGCCCGCTCTGGCCCTCTCCGGCCTGGTCGGGACGGTGCTGCTGGGGGCGATGGGGCTGACCCAGAAGATCCTGGTCTTCGGCTGTCTGCCCGTCGGGGCCTGGGGCGTGGTGCGGCTGTTGCGGCCGTTCGGTTCCCAGCGGGCCTCGCTGGTGGCGGGCCTGGCCTATCTGGCCCTGGCTCTTCCTTACAACGCGGTGGCCCTCGGGCGGTGGGGGGCGCTGGTCATCTACGCCGGCGCGCCCTGGGTGCTCGTGCGCCTCTTCCGGGCCACCGGCATCGCTCCCTACGCCGACCCCGTCGTTGCCCAACCCGCGCTGGCCGCCGCCGGTTCCCGGGGTGAACCGGGAGCGGGACCCGCCGCCGCTCCGGCGGAAGCCTCGTCCTCGGTTCCCCAGCGGTTGGTGGCCTGGACCGTCCGCCAGCACACGCTGCGCAGCATCGTGGCGCTCGGTCTGCTCGAGGCGGTGCTCGTCTCCTTCGTGCCCGCCGCCGCCATCGTGGTCGTCCTGGTCGGCATCGCTCTCGTTCTCTCCTCCTTGGTCAACGGAGATTGGGGGCACACCTGGCGGGCCCTGGGGATGGCCCTCGCCTCGACGCTGGTGGCCGCGGTCATCTGCCTCCCCTGGGTCATCGGCGTGCTGTGGGCCGGACGGGGTGCGGTGGCTGTCTTCGGGGTGCCCGTTCCGGCCTCGGAGGCGGCAACGTGGTCGTCGCTGTTGCGGTTCGCCGTGGGGCCCATCGGCGTCTCCCCCCTGGCGTGGGGCTTCGCCGCGGCCGCTCTGGTGCCGCTGGTGTTGGCCCGTGGTCCTCGGCTCCAATGGGCGGCCCGGTTCTGGTCCATCGCCCTGGTTTTCTGGGTCCTGGACTGGGTCGTCGGGCGCGGGTGGACCGGCGCCCTGGCCATCGACCCCTTGGTGTTGCTGGGACCGGCCGCGGTGGCGATGGCCGCGGCCATCGGGCTAGGGGTCGCGGCCTTCGAAGAGGATCTGCGGTCGGCCCTATTCGGGTGGCGCCAACTGGTCTCGGTGCTCGCCACCGGGGCGGTGGTGCTGGGCTCTGTCCCCACCCTGATCTCGGCCGTGCCCGGGCGCTGGGACCTGCCGGTCAACGACTTCAGCCAGTCGGTGACGTGGATGAGTGGCCGAGCGTCGGGCGGGGCGTTCCGGGTCCTCTGGCTCGGGGACAGCCGTGCCCTCAACCAGGGTTCGTGGGGCGCGGGCGACGGATTGGCCTATGCCACTTCGGAGGACGGGAGCCCCGACGCCCGGTGGCTGTGGAACGCGGCCAGCCCCGGTCCCGCCGCCGGGCTCGCCTCGGCCGTCGATCTCGCCCGCTCCGATCGCACCAACCGGCTGGGCAGCATGTTGGCGCCCGCCGGGGTCCGCTACGTGGTGCTCCTCACCTCCTTGGCGCCCGAGATCGCGGGCGAGCAGAGTCCCCAGCAGTATCCGGTCCCGGCCGACCTGGCTCCGGCGCTGAGTCGTCAGCTCGACCTGGTCCCGGTGGTGTCGGGCACCGGGATCACCGTCTATGCCGACGCCGCCTGGTTGCCCGAACGCGCCCTGGTTCCCGCGCCACGTCCTCGGGCCACATCGGCTGGCGGTCGGGTGCCGACGCGAGTGGCCCTCAGCTCGGACCCGGCGTCGCCGCTGGTGCCTGCTGCTGTCCCGGTCCTCCCCGGTGCCGTGGCCGCCCGCTCCTATCGCGGTCCCCTTTCGGTCGGCACTGTGCTCA
This sequence comes from uncultured Acidimicrobiaceae bacterium, assembly GCA_963704615.1. Taxonomy (GTDB): domain Bacteria; phylum Actinomycetota; class Acidimicrobiia; order Acidimicrobiales; family RAAP-2; genus Bog-756. Next base: position 1,121,813 of record OY969923.1, read on the forward strand.
CCGCCCTGGCTCCTGCAGGCCGATGGAGCCTCACCGAGCCCGGCGGCACTCGAGCCACCCGATCGCCCTCCTTCGGCTGGGCCGGCCGCTACCGGGTGTCCCAGTCGGGAGTGGCCACCCTCGGTTTCGGCGGCGGGCTGGTGACGCCACTCTCCTTCCTGGTGTCGGTCGTCGCCTGGCTGGCGGCCGTCGCCTTCGTATCCACCCGGGGCGTGGGCCGTTCGCTGCGCCGAGTCAGGAAAGGCCGACGCCGCCCCCGCGTCGACGGGGGACCTCAGCCCGGGCCGTCGGCTGACCAGGGAGAATCCTCCCCGGTGGGGACCCGGGCATGACCGGCCCGGAGGGAGTGGACATGCCGGGCCCGGAGCCCGAGGCCCCAGAGGCCCCTGAGGCGGCTGCGGGCCCTGCACCGGTCCCACCTTCCCATCGCCTCCGCCGCGAGGCGCCGGTTCCGGTCCGAGGACACTGGAAGGCGTTGGTGTCGGTCGTGGTGGTGGTGGGCGTGGTCTTTGTGATCTCGTGGGCGTTCCCGGCTCCGGGAGCCCAACCTGCGCCCGTCGCCGCCGACGGGGTGGCGGTTCCGCCCGCTGGCGCGTACTCCTCCTCAGCCTTCTGCGCGGCGGGGACCGGCACCGACGCGACCAGCACCGTCTACCTGACCAACTCGACGAGCCGGCCGGTGACCGGGCAGATGACCACTGTCGACCCGGCCGGCAGTGGCGGTTCGGTCACCACCGTCCGCCGTTCGGTGGTTGTTCCCGCCTTGAGCACGGACGCCTTCAACCCGACGACCGGGCTCCCCCCGGGCAGCACCGCCTCGTCGTTCGGTTTCGCCGGTGGGGGAGTGGTGGCCACGCAGATCGTCTCGGGTCCCGACGGATGGAGCACGGCCCCCTGCGCGTCACAGACCTCGCCCCAGTGGGCCTTCGCCGGAGGATCCACCGCCGGGGGGAACACCTTGGAACTCGCCCTCTTCGACCCGGCCGCCCCCGAAGCGGTGGTCAACGTGTCCTTCGTGACCAGCACCGGTCTGATCGCTCCCCAGACCTACCAAGGACTGGTGATCCCGGCGGGGCACATGGTGGTGGAGAACGTCGGCGACTTCGTGCAGGGCGCGTCCGACATCGGCACGGTGGTCACCGCGCAGTCCGGGACACTGGTCAGCTCCGAGTTCCAGCAATGGTCCCAAGGGTCGGGTGACGGGTTGTCCTTGCGGTTGGGCTCGCCGTCGTTGTCGACGGTGTGGCGATTCGCCCAGACCACCACCCGAGCCGGGGACACCGTCGATTTCGATCTGGTCAATCCCGGCTCGGTGACGGCGACCGCGACCCTGACCGTGGGGCTGGCCGCAGGATCGGTGGTACCCAGGCGGGTGGTGATCCCACCCGTTTCGATCGTCGCCTTTGCCGCCTCGGGAACCAATGGGCTACCCCAACAGATCCCCTACGCGGTCACCGTGACCTCCTCGGCTCCCATCGCCGTGGGGCGGCGGGTGTTGGCCGCGGCCGGCTCCACCCCGCCCCTGTGGGGTGCGTCCTCGGCCACGGTCACCACGGCCACCCGCTGGCTGGTCCCGAGCCCGGGGATCCCTCAGGCGCCGGGCACGGCGGGGGCGACCGTGAACAGCCTGGCCGTCGCCGATCCAGGACCGACCGCGGCACGGGTGGTGGTCACCATCCTGGGCGGTCGCCGGGTGGCCACGTTCGTGGTGGCGGCCGACGCCGTCGCCGTGGTGGGCTCCAAGCGGGTGGGCGGGCTGTCGGACTTGGGGGTGGTGTCGTCACAGCCGGTCAACGTGGAAGCGGACGCCGGCCCCTCCGGCGCGCCCGGGGTGGTGGCGAGCACCGGGTTCCCCTTCGTCGACCAGGGCTGACGACGGCGCGTCCGGGGCCACGGGCGAGCACTCGGGGGCCGGTGGCGTCACGCATTGACCGTCACCCGGGCGAGAATTACCATTCTCGCACCTCGACGGGCGGCACCTGCCTCGGTCGTCGTGGGGCGCGCCAGGTGTGAAGTGGCGTGAGCCGGCGAGGTTGCCCGGGCCATGAGCCGGCTGTGCGTTCGAGAGGGGGGTCGTGCTCTTCGTCCACGAGGTCCACAAGGTGGTGGGTAAGAGCGCGGCCCGCTTCGAGGACGCCTACCGCAACGGGTGGATGTCCATGCTGGCCAAGGGGTTCGACGCCCGACTGGTGTGGTATCTCGATCTGGCCCACGGGAGCGGGCTGGCCTATCGAGTGGTGACCGTGACCGCGGTGGAGGACGGCGCCGCCTGGTCCCGTCTGGCCGAACGGATGGCCAGTGGCGATCTCCAATCCTGGGCTCGGCACCTCGACGGCCTCCAGCACGAGTCCCGCGGCCGGGTCATGGCCCCGTTGGCGTGGTCGCCGACCATCCCTCCGTTGGCGGAGATCCCGACCGACCCGGTCGAGCACGAGCCGACCATGTACATGGAGGACACCATGTGGCCGTTCCCCGGCAGGATCCGCCAGTACATCGAAGCGGCCGGACAGGTGTACCGGCGGTCTCTGGCCGCCGAGGGATCGCACGTGCAGATGAGTATCGAGCTGGCCTGTCAGTCCCTACCCGGCGCCGGGAGGTACCCGGAGGTCACCCTGATGCAGAAGCTGTCCAGCATCCCCCGCCTGATCCGGTTGCTCACCAGCGACATCCCCAGCGAGGTCACCGGCCCGGGATCGTGGATGCACGAAGCGCTCGAGCTCCGGGATCAGTGGCAGAGCAGGCTCCTCCGCTCGGCGACGTGGTCACCGCTCCCGTGACCGCTCCGAGGACGGCTCCGATGGCAGACGAGCGGGCCGGCGGACGGGACCGGGGCCGAGAGGCCGGGGTCGGATGAACATCGGCCACGCCACCGACACCTCACTCGAGAGCGTCCCGGACCGGGTCGCCCTGGTCGTCGACGGCGGCTCCACCACCTACCGCCAGCTCGAAGTCCTCATCAGGAGCGCCGCCGCCGCGCTGGCCGACGCCGGGGTGGGGCCCGGCGATCGAGTGGCCCTGGTGGACCTGGCCAGCGTTCTCTCGGTGGCCACCATCTTCGGCGCCGCGCGCCTGGGTGCGGCGACGGCCCAGATGAACGCCTATCTCACCGCCGGGGAGCTGACCCAACTGGCGGGCAAGGTCGACGCCCGGGTGGGGGTGGCGGGTCCCCGGTTCGCCGCCGGGCTCGGCCAGGCCATCGCCGGGCCGGTCCTGGGCCCGGAGGACGCTCTCACCTTGGTGAGCGGGGCGGAGACGCCGGTCACGGTGGGGGACGGAGCGGACACCGCGCTGGTGCTCTTCACCAGCGGGACCACCGGGCTGCCCAAGCCCATCGACATCAGCCACGAGGTGGTCACCGACCGGCTGGCCTACTTCGGCACCCCCATCGATCCCGACGCCGACCAACAGATCGACATGATGTCGGCACCCATCTTCCACATCGGCGGCACACTCGGAATGCTCATCTCGCTGCACTCGGGCCGGGAGCTGGTCCTGTTGCCCAAGTTCGACGCCGGTCAGTGGCTGGCCCTGGTCGAGCAGCAGCGGGTAGCGCAAACTTTCGTGGTGCCGGCCATGCTCCGACTCATCCTCGACCATCCGAGCTTCGCCACCACCGATCTGAGCTCGCTGCGGGCACTGAGCTACGGTGCCGCCGCCGCCCCGGTCGACCTGATCCGGCGCGCCGTGGCCGCCCTGCCCGACGTGAACTTCTCCAACACCTTCGGTCAGACCGAGACGCTCGGCGCCTACGCGGCACTGAACCCCGACGACCACCGGCAGGGCGGGAAGCTGGCCTCGGTCGGCCGGCCGTTCCCCGGGGTCGAGGTGAAGATCGTCGATCCCTCGTCGGGGGACCAGGTCGCCCCCGGGGCGGTGGGCGAGTTTCTGGTGCGGGCCCATCAGAACACGACCTCGGAGTGGCTGCACACCGGCGACACCGGATGGCAGGACGAGGACGGCTACCTGTACCCGTCGGGTCGCCTCTCGGACACCATCAATCGGGGAGGCGAGAAACTGGGGCCCGCCGAGGTGGAAGAGGTGCTCCGCACCCATCCCCGGGTGGTCGACGTGGGCGTGGTGGGCATGCCCGACACCGACCTCGGCGAGCGGGTCGGGGCCGTCGTGGTCACCGACGAGCCGGTGTCAGCCGAGTCGTTGGTGGGCTACTGCGCATCGCGGTTGGCCAGCTACAAGGTGCCTGAGTACCTCGAGTTCGCACCGGAGCTTCCCATCAGCGCACTGGGCAAGCTCGACCGCAAGGCGCTGCGTGCCATCCTTGCCGACTCGCCCGCGCTACGCCGAAAGCGTTGAGCAGCCCAGGATCAGTCGACAACCAATGCTGCAACCACCGGACAAGACGGTGAGGAAGTGAGCTGACAGTGCTGTTCATGCATGAGACCCACAAAGTCATCGGCCGGTACGCGTCGGAGTTCGAAGAGCTGTACCGGAGCGACTGGATGGGCACCCTGGCCCGCACCGACGACGCCCGCCTGGTGTGGTACCTGAACCACGCCATGGGCAGCGGGCCGGCCTACCAGGTGGTGACCATCACCGCCCTGGGCGACGGCGAGGCGTGGGAGTCGCTGACCCAGAGGATGCTGACCGGTGACTTGAGCGACCTCACGGCGCGTCTCGACACCTGCCGCTACCAGGTCGAGGGAAAGCTGGTCACCCCGGTGTACTGGTCGGCGTTGCAGGACGTCGACCTGGCCGCCGTCCCCACCGACGGCCAGGGGCACGAGCTGTCGGTGTACATGCAGGACACCGGCTGGCCCGACGCCCCCCTCGACGACTACATCGAGTTGTGGGACCACGACTACTGGCAATACATGCGCCAGATCCCGCCCGAGAAGAAGCTCCTCGACATCCAGGCCTGCTTTCAGGTGGCGCACGGAACCGGGATCCGGCCCGAAGCCATCCTGATGCAGAAGATCATGAACTTCTCCACCCTGGGCGGTCTTCTGACCAGCGTGGAGGAATTCGACCCGACCACCTGGCCGGGCTCCTACATGGCCAAGGGGCTGGAGGTGCGCGACCAGTGGGAGAGCAAGCTCCTGCGCACCAGTTCCTGGTCACCGCTCTGGTGAGCGACTTCGAGTCGGAGGTCGCCCCTGATCCCGATGACACGGCGACGGCGCCCCTGACCGCCGCCGTCTTCCACGAACTGATCGATGAGCTGTCGGTGCTGGAGAGCCGCCTGCACATGCCTGAGGTTCCCCTGGACGGGTTGAGCGTTCTCGAGGGTTACAAGTGGATCTTCAGCATTCTGTCGGTGGGTCTCGACGCCTACGTGTGGGCCGACTCGGCGCGCCCCCGTTTCGTGGACATCGTCGGGCCGTATCGGAAGTGGGGTGGCGACAACGCCGACGCCTTCTATCAGTACGCCCCGATCGACCCGACCCGCACCTACGTGGTGACCGGTCGGAGAGGCGACGCCGACTACCTGTCGCTGTCGGTCTACGGGGGACCATCGGACGGCCGCTACTCCGAGCGGATCGTGGCCACCATCAACGATCGGGCTCTGGACATCGACGGTGACGGGACCTTCTCGATGACCCTCAGCCCCGATCCGCACCCCGGGAGCTGGCTCAGGCTCGAGCCCGACGCCGTCTGTGCCATCACCCGCGACTACCTGGCCGATCCCGTGCACGGCCGCCGCGCCCAGTGGCAGATCGAGTCGCAAGACCCACCGCCCACCCGGCGCCAGGACGACGCCGATCTGGCCCGCCGGTTCCGGGCCGCGCTGACCTGGGTACGTGAGCAAGCGGGCATCGTGCCCATTCCGCTCGGCACGCCCAACACCATCGATGAGCCCTACGGTGTTCCGACCCAGACGTTTGGATGGGCCGCCGGTGACGCCGCCTATGCCATGGGCAGCTACTCGCTCGAGGAAGACCAGGCACTGGTGATCGAAGGACGGTCACCGCCGTGCGCCTTCTGGAACGTGTGCCTCTGGAACCAATTCCTCCACACCTACGACTACGACTACGAGCGGGTGACCATCAATGGAACCCAGATCGCCTACGAGGAGGACGGTTCGTGGCGGTTGGTGGTGGCCCGCCGCGACCCGGGCCACCCCAATTGGATCTCCACCGCGGGTCACACCCGGGGCCGGATCTGGTTCCGGTGGTTCCTCCCCGAATCGACGCCCGAACAACCGACCACCCGGGTCGTCACCATCGCCCGTCCCGACCGCCAGGAGGAGGGACAGACCGGCGAGAAACCGGGTGGTGGGGGCCTCCGGCCGGGGCCGACCTCATGACGGGGAGGCCGGCGCCGGTCGTGCTTGACGACCTGGCCCAACCGCGCTTCACCCCCGAGATCGACCAGCTGCGTGCCAGCCTCATCCTGATGGCGCCCTCGTGCCCGCTCGAGCCCGGCGCCCTCTGTGCAGTCGCTCGTGAGCAGACCGGTGTGACCGATTTCGGTGACGACGCCTTCCTCGGTCGCTTGGAGGTGCTGTGCCGGGCACTCCGACAGGAAGCCGGTCTCAGCCCGGCCGGCGTGGTCAGCTGGTACAGCCAACTGCTCCAGTTCCTCAAGAACCGGCTTCTGATCGAGGACCTGCTGACCCGGCATCCGGAGATCCACCAGATCCGCATCGATTCCCCGATCATCATCTGTGGTCTTCCGCGGACGGGAACCACACACCTCCACAACCTGCTCAGCGCCGATCCTGCCCTCCGGTCGCTGCCGTATTGGGAGAGCCTCGAACCGGTGCTCCCGCCGGACGAGGAGCCGGTGGCGGGGGAGCCCGATCCGCGGTTTGTCCGCACCGCCTTCGCCCTCGACGTCGTCAACTCGGCGTTGCCGTACTTCAAGCGCATGCACGACATGACGGTCAACCACGTGCACGAGGAGATCCAACTCTTGGCCATCGACATCTCGTCCATGTTGTTCGAGACCCAGGCATTGATGCCGACATGGCGCGACCACTTCAAGGCCGAGGACCAGACCCCGTCGTACGAGTACCTGCGGACCACCTTGAAGGTGCTGCAGTGGCTGCGGGGAGGAGAGCGTTGGGTGCTCAAGTCCCCCCAACACCTCGAGCAATTCGGACCCCTGGTGTCCACCTTCCCCGATGCCACCTTCGTCCTGACCCATCGCGATCCGGCGTCGGTGACGGTGTCGACGGCCACCATGATCGCCTATACGGCCCGAATGGCGATCGAGCGGGTCGATCCCGTGGCCATCGGAAGGTACTGGTCGGATCGCGACGAGGACCTCTTCCGAGCGTGCGTGTCCGACCGCGACGTGCTCCCCGCCGATCAGTCGATCGACGTGCTCTTCCATGAGTTCATGGCCGGCGACATGGCCACCGTCGAGAGCATCTACGACCTCGCCAAGCAACCGTTCACCGACGGGTCGCGTGCCGCCATGGAAGCCTTCGCCGCCGCCAACCCCCGGGGGCGTCACGGGACGGTGCTCTACCAGCCGGAAGCGGTCGGCATCGACCGGTCCGAGCGGTACAACGCCCTGCAGTTCTACATGGACCGGTTCGGTGTGAGGAAAGAATCACTCCCGGCGTGATGCCACGACTGCTGTTGGGCCACCGAGGGCTCTGGGCCAACCAAGCCTCGATCTCACGTCGGAGCGTATCCCTGATACTCCGGTGATCCGGCCACCGCGCTGAACGCACTCAGCGCGGCAGGAGAAGAGGCCAGAGAGTAGGAGAACCCCCGCCCGGGGGCATCGAAGTACACCACAGCTCGTATCCGAGGGAACCCCTGGGGGATCTCCTGGTCGAACGTCGAGGCGATCCAGCTTGCCTTGGCCGATGGATCAGTCGAGCTCTCCACTGACCCTATTTCCGCAACCATCACCGGTTGATCGCTGACTGCGGTGATATCGCCATACGCGGCGGAGAAGATCGACGTGAACGACTGCCACGGAGCGCCACGGTTGTATCCGTCCAGCGCGATCCACGAGGTGTAGCTGTCACCGGGAAAGAACTCTGCAGGGTTGGGGCTCGTCGGATTGGCTCCCACGCACCAGACGAACTGCACATTGCTGGCTCCTTCATCCTGAAATATTCCGACAATGTGCCTCCAGGCGGTGATGAATTCAGCGGGCCCCGAATTGCCGTTGACTCCGACGCTCCACGGATATATGCGATCGTTCATCTCCTGCATTGGCCGCACGTACACCACCCGTCCGAATGCCTTTGCCTGTTCGGCCCACGAACGGATATAGGCGTCGTAACGCCCCGAGGCCAACTGCACCAGCGAGAAGTTCGGTTGATCGCTGAGTAATCCTTGTGGCGCTCCGGAGGCCTTGATGGCTTGCTCGGGCTGCCAGGTGATCATCGGAGTCGCCCCAATGGAGTTTGCGTAGGTCGCGAAGGCGGTGGGGAAGGGAACCGCTCCCCCCGTGGCCGTCTGCCAGCCGGTGAACGTCTGGACGATGGCCAATCGCCGGCCGATGCTGGCGTCGAACTGGGCGAGGCTGGCTGTCTGACCCCCGATCGGCTGAGTGGGCTTGACGTAGACGCCCAGCGCGATCCCGCCTGCGCCCGACGGCCCGGGCAGCGAGGCAGCCGGCTGGCCGGTGGGATTGGCGGGACTGGCGGGACGGGTGCTGGCGGTCACCGTCGGCGCAGCCGCCCCCGGGGGCTGATCACTACCGCCGCAAGCCATGAGGCCGACGCCGGCCATCGCTGCGGACACGGCACCGACCGTGAGTCGAGTCAACGTTTTCCGGGTCACTCGCTGCATTCTGCTCCCCGCTCGTGGTTGACGACGCGTCCTCGATGTTCGCCGAAGTATTCCGGCTCTCGCGGTGTTGCCGATAGACGTGTATGAGTCCTCATGTCGGTCCAATGACGCGGCGACGTATTTGTCAATATCAACAGCACTACACCCAACTGCATACGGCGCAGTGAGATGGCAAGGAGCCCGAATACTCGGGATCAATTATCCCGACAAAATCTACCCGATTTGTGTTGCGTCTACTCAATATTGGGGAGTACCTTTCACCGAGACGGCCATCGATCACGGGGGGCACCCATGAACAAGACGCAGTCGCAACGTCACGTCCGCAATTTCCGAGGAGCAGTGCTGGGGGTGGTCGCCCTGGCGATCGGCTGCCTCACCGTCGGTACGGCCACCCCCACTGCGGCTTCGACCCCTGCCGCGACACCCGCGACCTACACCTGGTCGAAGTACGCTCACGACCCGTCCGATACCGGGGTATCGCTCGACCCCTCGATCTCGACGGACAATGCCGCGAGCCTGGGTGTCAAATGGATGGTGCCCGACCAGACAGACGATGAATCCTCTCCCGTGGTGGCCTATGACCAGAAACTCGGCGAGACCGTGGTTTACCAGGGCACCGAAGACGGAAGCTTTACCGCCTTTGACGCTTCGACCGGGGCAGTCCTGTGGTCACGCAACCTCGGGTCAGCCATCACGTCCACACCACTTGTGGCCAACGGCAATGTTTATATTGCCCGCAGTTTCGCTCCGGTTCTGTTCAAGCTGAACGCGACCACGGGTGCCGTCGCATGCCAGTCGGCTCCCCTTGAGTCGATCAGCTATGGCACGCCCACGATCGGCACTCCACCAGGGGGGACACAGACTGTGTTCATCGGTGTGAACGGCATTCAGCCTGACGGGCCCGTGTACGGCATCGACGCCGCCAACTGCTCCACCGAGTGGAAGTTCACCAACTTCAACAGTTCGGCGGGAAGCTGGGACCCGTACTCCTATGCCGTCGATGCCAAGGGCGAGGGCCTGCTGCTGCTCGGAAGCGACAACCCTGACGCCACCGTCTATGCCATCGACGCAGCAACCGGGACGAAAGTCTGGAGCTACAAGACGCAAAACACGTCGGAGGGGGACGTTGGGACCGGCGCCTCCGTCACCGCTCCGGGCGTCAACGGGTTCGCAGACGGGGCTCTGTACATCTCCAATAATGGGGGCTATACGTACGCCCTCGACCTCACGACGGGTCAGGCCTACTGGCGCTTCGACTACAAGTCCTTCCTTGGTCCGGGGACCGGTCCTGGTCGAGGTACCGCCGCCGTGGTCGGCGACCACGTGATCGTTCCCGGCCCCGACGGTGTGATCTGTCTGAACGCGGTGAGTGGCAAGGTGGTGTGGTCGTGGCGGGACGTGGTTGCAGGAGTTGACACCGAGTCGGACTCGGCGGCAGCCGTGGTCGGCCCGCCGGGCAAGCAGGTGGTGGCGGTGACCGATCTCGCCGGCAACTTCGACGTCCTCAATGCCGCCACCGGCACCCTCCTCTACCAACACCAGACCGGGGGCTATGCCGTGACCTCAGTAGCGGAGAGCGACGGCAACTTCTACGTCTCGTCGGGCTCCGGTTTCCTCTACGACTTTGCCGTCGGCGGGTCCAACTCTGCCCCGCCTTCCACAACCATCACCACCCCGATCACCGGGTCCAAGATCGCCAACCCCAATGGCGACCTGACCGTGACGGGCACGGCGAGCGGAACGGCGGTCTCCGGGGTGGATGTCGCCATCGAGTCGGGAGGACCGAACGGCACGTGGTGGGACGCGGCAACGGGGCAGTGGAACTCCGGGTTCGTCTTCAACCCGGCCACTGTCACGGATCCCGGCTCGTCCTCGACCGGTTGGACGCTCGACTTTCCTGTGCCCATGAGCGGAGGGGTGTACTCCGTTCAAGCGTCAGCCATCGACAGCGACGGTCAGGCGGACATCAGCGCCTACTCGTCGGTGCCGAGCTCGTCGCGTACGTCTTTCGTCGTCCAATACCTCACCTCAGCCCCCCATCTCGGGATCACCGAGAGCCCCTGGGTCGCCCCGGGTGGGTCGATTGGCGTCACCGGCTCCGGATTTGCGGCTGGCGAGACAGTCGATGTCTCCTTGGCCGGCGTCACCTTGCTGAAGGCCACCGCCAAGTCGGGAGGCGGGATTTCGGGATCGGTGCCGATCCCAACGACGGCCGGGTTCGGCGTCAGCGCTCTGGTCGCGACCGGCGAGACCTCCGGCTTCTCGTCCTCGGTTTCGATCGACGTTTCCAACGAATGGCAATCTGCTGGCAACGGGAGCCTTCATCAGGGTTATGAGTCCAATGACCTCACCTGGGACGAGCACATCGTCGGCAACCACGGCAACTACATCACCCAGGCCTGGAGCTATCCGTCGGGAGCGGCGATCAGCACCTCACCGGCCGTGGTCGATGACGTTGCCTACTTCGCCAATGAGAACGGCACGATCACCGCCCTCGACGTCCAGAACAGCGAGCCCCTCTGGACCTACGCGGCCGGCAGCGCCGTCGACTCCTCGGTTGCCGTCGCCTCCGGCTTGGTCATCTTCGGCACCACTGCCGGGAGCGTGGAAGCACTGTCCCGTGGAACCGGCCAGCTCGTCTGGCAGACATCGACCTCGAGTTCTGTCGAGTCAGCTCCCTCTGTTTCCCAACAGATGGTGTTCGTGGGCTCGGAGGACGGCACTCTCTACGCCCTCAGCCAAACGACCGGCCAAGTGATCTGGAGCCAAAAGTTGGCCGGAGCAGTGGCCGGGTCTCCCACGGTCGATCCGGTGTCGAACGAGGTGGTCGTCGGTGACGCCAGCGGTGCCATCACGGCGCTCAACGCCATGACCGGCTCGCTCGAGTGGAGCGTTGCCACCGGAGGTTCCGTCACCGCCACTCCGATGGTCTACAACGGCGACGTCTTCGTGGGATCGCAAAGTGGAACCGTATATGCCCTGAATGAGGCGACCGGCACCACTGTGTGGACCTTCAAGGCCGGAGCGGGCGTGAGCGTAGCCGGGGCTTATTGGACGGGCGGTGGCGCCCCCGACTACGTCGTGGGTGACAACGACGGAGACGTCTACTTTCTCAGTACAGCCACGGGGGCGAACGTTCGGCAACTCGCCGGCTCCGGCGCCGTGACTGGGGTCACTGCCGCCAATACATGGGTCGTGGTGACCACGGCCAGTGGCGAGGCGTTCGCCGACAAGTTCCCCGGCGAGCTCACGTGGGTCTACCAGAGCACCATGTCGCTGTCTCCGATCACCCTTCTGAACGGGGTCGCCTACGTGACCGGCGCGGACGGTACCCTCCGGGCCTTCACAGTTCCTGGCACGGAAATTCCGTAGGATCCCGGTTCCCACCTCGGCGATCCGGCTCGCGATGTCTCTTCGTGTCGGGAGGCACGAAGAGACATCGCGGTTCATCGGAGGAAGTCCGCCGGCCTTCGTCGATCATCAACGGGTGTCCGCCTCAGCCCGGCGAGCCGATGCCCGTGCTCTCCTCCCCGGTCGTCTCCCGGACGGCCCGGGAAAACCAACCCAACTCGTCGAACGTCGCTCGTGCGAAGGTGCCGAGGTCGAGGGAACCCAGCTCCTCGGGTGCGAACCACCCGACCTCGGTGGTCTCGTCGCCGTCGGGTTCTTCTCGCCCGCCGCACACCCGAGCCTCGTACACCGCCGACACGTAGGCCGTTTCGTCGCCATTGGGGTAGATCACCCGGAACCCTGGACCGCCGACCACGGTGACCAGTCGGGTCAACTCGACCTCGACCCCCGCCTCTTCGGCTGACTCCCGCACCGCGGCATCATCCGGTCGCTCATCGATCTCGACAGCACCACCGATGAGCCCCCACTCACCGGAGTCGGCATGACGGACGAGCAGGATGCGGCCGCCCTCGTCACGGACCAGAACGGCCACGGAGGGGAGGATGAGTAGGTCGGTGCCGACCAGTTGGCGGAGCCGTCGGACATGGTCGGATATCGCCATGGCGACAACGCTACGGGACCTGACGGCGGTTCTCCCACCGGCCTCGACCCGAGTGTCCGTCGTCCGCCTGGCACTCGGGTACCATTGTTTGGGCAGAGCCAATTGAGCGCGGCCTCAGCGAGACCGTACCGACGGAGAAACAGACCGGGAGCTGACTGATGACGGCATCGAGCGACACAGGAGTGAACATGGCCTCCGCGTGGTCCGTCGTCCCGGTCCACACCGCAGCACCGGACGTCGGAGGCATGATCGCCGATGTCCCAGGCACAGGAATCGGCCAGCTGGACACGTGCGGCGTGCCTCAGGGTTGCGGCCAGACCTCCTGACTTCCGGGCATCGATGATGCCCGCGGCAGCCCCTCTTCATCCCTAGCCCCGCCGGCAAAGCCGGTGGAGGGCCATTCCCAACTCGGCGTCCACCCATGTGCCGGGTTCCCCCCTCTTCACACGGAAAACCTCTCGTGGCTGAACTCTCCGAATTCACGTCTGCCTCGGCGAAGGACACAATCGCCTTCTGCTGGGAACAGATCGAAGGCAACAAACGCCAGCTGGTCACGTCCTGGATCGTGATGGTGATGGCCGTGGTGATGGCCGACGTCGTGTGCCCACTCATCTTCGCCTCCATCCTCAGCCGGGTGGCCTCCCTCCCCACTCGCTCAGTGGTCGGGGAGTGGCACACCTTCGGCCCTCTGTTGGCCGCCTACGGGGTCGCCGGCCTGATCGCCATAGGGCTGTGGCGGATCGCCGGATGGCTGGAGTGGGGCGCATGTGTCCGAGCTTTCGCCAAAGGCGTCAACAATGGTTACAGACACCTGCTCAGGCTCAGCTATCGCTGGCACATGGACCATCCGGCCGGCGAGGTCATCTCGTCGCTGGGCAACTTCTCCTGGGCTTTCGCCGAGATGGTCGACGTCGCCTCGTGGGGACTGTTGCCGGTGGTGGTGATCGTCCTGTCGGCCATCGCCGTGCTGGCCGTCGTCGCTTGGCCGGCGGCCCTGGCCCTCCTGGTGATGCTGGCCGGGTTCGTGTTCGTCCTGTCCCGGCGGCTCCCCCTGGTCAGGGCCGCGTCCCAGCAATTCGAGGACCACCACTCCAAGGCGACCGGGGTGGTGGCGGACACGGTGACCAATCTCATGGCGGTCCGGACCGCAGCAACCGAATCCGAGGAGCGGACGCGGGTCGAGGGCCTGATGCGCCAGTCGGTCGACGCCGACCTCCGGGCCCGCTCCATCTTCATGCGCACCCAATTGCAGCTGGAGAGCTCGATCGTGGTTGGCACTCTGCTGGCGCTCATCGCGGGCACGACCATGGCGGTGCACCACTGGGCGACGACGGCTGCGCTCTACCTCATCCTCTACTACTCGGCCCAGGTCGCTCTGGGCCTCCAGCAGTCCTTCGAGCATCTGCGCTCCTTTGCCCGATCGCTGGGACGGGCGGCCAAGTTCACCGCCATCGCCAGGGTCGACGTCGAGATCACCGATGCCGCCCATGCTCGATGCCTGCGAGTGACCCGAGGGAGAGTGGACTTCAACCAGGTCAGGTTCGGCTATGGAGCCACTGACAGGTTGTTCGACAACCTGTGCATGACCGTCAAGCCGGGCGAGCACGTGGCCGTGGTGGGTCCTTCGGGATCGGGGAAGTCGACCCTGTCCAAGTTGCTCTTGCGGCTCATGGACGTCGACCGCGGGCAGATTCTGGTGGACGGCCAGGACATCCGCGATGTCACCCTGTCCTCCCTGCGACGCCACATCTCCTATGTCCCCCAAGATCCCCAGCTCCTGCATCGGACCATTGCCGAGAACATCTGTTACGGATGGGGGCCGTCAGGCCCGGGTGAAGACATCGACGGCTCCGCGTGCGCCGTCGATTACGACGTCGTCCACGCCGTCGGTAAGGCCGCGCACGTGGAGGAGTTCGTCTATGCCCTTCCAGAGAGGTACGACACGGTGGTGGGGGAGCGGGGGCTCAAGCTGTCCGGTGGCCAGCGCCAGCGGGTGGCCATCGCCCAGGCGATGGCCAAGCACGCCCCGATCCTGGTGCTCGATGAAGCCACCTCGGCTCTGGACTCCGAATCTGAGCATCTGGTGCAGGAGGCTCTGTGGCGCTTGATGGAGCGTTCGACAGCCCTGGTCATCGCTCACCGGCTCTCCACCATCGCCCACATGGACCGCATCGTGGTCTTCGACCAGGGGAGGATCGTGGAGGAAGGAACTCACCGCGAGCTGCTCGGCCCCGGCGGCCACGGTCTGTACGGAAGGTTGTGGCAGCACCAGTCGGGTGGGTTCCTCGTGGAATGACAGTGGCCCGCCGACCCGTCCTACCGCTTGGCCAGTTATCGATTGTTGCCGATAGCCAAAGAAGAAACTATCGACTACAAGTGATAAAAAGCCCAATTTTTCAATAGAAACATAGTGACGGGACGGCCTCGAAAACTCGTTGACGGGACGGCCTCGCCGTTCCCTGATGGGTGTCGGGAGGCAGCGCCGGCTTGACATGTGACTAAAAGGTCACTTATCCTCGGTCAGGTGACCGCTGATGACGATCGTGTCTTCAAGGCACTCGCCGACCCGACCCGCCGTTTCCTGCTCGACGCTCTCTTCGCGCGCGACGGCCGCACACTGACCGAGCTCGAGTCGGAGCTGGCGATGACCCGATTTGGCGTCATGAAGCATCTCCGCCTTCTGGAAGAGGCGGGACTGGTGGTCACACGCCGTTCCGGCCGGGAGAAGCACCATTTCTTGAATCCGGTGCCGATCCGGCTGATCCACGACCGGTGGATCGACAAGTACACCGAACCCTGGACCGAGGCATTGAGCGGCCTCAAGAAAAGACTGGAGAATCAGATGGAGAAAGTTTTCGAGATCTATATCCGCACCACCCCCGAGCTCCTCTGGCATGCGATTACTGACAGCGAGACACGGGGCAAGTACAACTTCGGTGCTCAAGTCGTCTCGGACTGGACCGTCGGGTCACGTTTCGAAATGGTGGCGCCGAACGCCGGTCTGGTCCTGGGTGAAGGAGAAAACCTCGAGGTCGACCCACCGCGTCGGTTGGTCCAGAGTTTCACCGCGCTCTGGAATGACGACGTCAAGGGCCACGGTCCCTCGAGGGTGACCTGGGAGATCGAACCGGTGGGCGACTCCTGTCGCCTGACTCTCATCCACGACCACTTGAGCGAGAGCGCCAGTGCCGAGCTGTTCGGTGGCTGGCCGATGATCCTTTCCGGTCTCAAGACCTGGCTGGAAACGGGTGAGCTGCTGACGACCCCCGGTTCGTTGCGGTGGCTGGAGTCCGCCTAATCGGGCCGCAGTCACCGCCGGTGGGCAGGGTCGGCGCCTCCCTCACCCAGGACGGTGACCGACGACTGCGACCAATCCCGCCGGGAGCATTTCGCCACCGAAGGAGTCCAACAACTCGGTCTCGACCCCTTCGGCGGCGAGGAGATCGGGCACCCGTATGGTGTCGATCAAAACGTTGTCGTGCCTTTCCTCATCCCGTCGCCAGGTGCCGTCCGGGTTGGGGACGAAGGTGGTCATCTCCCGCACGAAGAGGTCCTTCGAGGGCAAGGAGTGGCGGGTGATGATGGCCCAGTCCTCGCCGACTCGCCCGATCGTCTGGGTGGTCGAGCGGGCGCGTCCCCACTCGAAGTCGCACAGGTCGAGGGCCAGCACACCTCCGGGAAGGAGCGCCCCGGCCAGCGATCGGAGGGACCGCTCGACGGCGATCTTGTCGGGCAGGTAGTTGAGCGCGTGCCCGACGCCGACGATCGCGTCGGCAGGAGGGATCGGATCATCGGGCAGGGTCAGGCGAAGGAACTTCTCGACCCCGGTCACCTCTCGGGCGAGTTCGAGCATCGCCGGGGATGCGTCGGTGGCGACGACGCGATGGCCGGCCGCCACCAGCTCGGCGGTGAGCAGCCCGCTCCCACACCCGATCTCGACGACCAATCCCTTGCGGGTCAGTACCGGCTCGAGCAGGGCCAGGATGCCGGGCGCACACCCCTCGGCGTGAAAGGCGAAACCCCTGTGGTGCACCAGGGCGAGATCGTCGCGGTAGTAGGGATCGTCGCGGGTTCCCCGGTCGGGGTGCGCGTTGTCCTTCGGACCCGCCGGCCCTGAGCCGCCCTTCATCCTGCGGCGGCCACCCTGCGGCGAGAGGGAGGGAGCGTCGGCGGGGGCTGGCGGCGCGGCGGGAGGACGGCCAGGAGCTCGTTGGTGGCTTCGGCGACCCTCCGCACCGCCGCTTCGAACGCCGCTTCGGTGTGCGGCGACGTGGTCTGGACTCCGCTGACCTTCCGCACGTACTGGCGCGCTGCGGCTTCGATCTCCTCGGAGGTGGCCTCGGGTTGGAGGCCGCGCAGGGTGGTGATGTTCCGGCACATGGAGCCAGGCTACGCCGTTCAACGGGCGGGAGCTCGGTCGACGGCAATCGGCGGTGACAGGCGAGTGCCGGTTGGGCGAGGCGAGCCTCGCGACCGGGGCAGCAGGAAAACCGGGTCAGCGTGACGTCGGGGGTGGCGGCGGGGGCCACGGAGACTGCTGGGGCCAGTGATTCGGCGCCGGTGGCGGCCACGGAGCCGAATCACCCCGGCCATCGCCGTTGCTCGGCGTCGGGTCGGCCGGCTGGGTCGCTCCGGACTGATCGCTGGCTCGGGCCGTACCGGCCACCCCGGCGTCGGCGGGCCTGCCGCCGTTTTCGGATCCGCGTGCTCCCGCTCCCATTTCCGCCGCCCCGGCCGATTCGGCCGGTACCGGTGACGACCCCCCGTTTCCGTCAGCCGCGTCTCCGGGAGGACCGTCGACGTCGTCGGCACCGGTGGGGCCGTGCTGCGAGGCCACGAAGATCGGGGGCACCGTCTTGACGCCGTGCTCGTGGACGGGTCGCCCGTAGGCGGTATCCACCAGCCGGCCCACCGTGGCGCCGTCGATGGTCTCCTCGTCGAGCAGGGCGCGGGCGACAGCATCGAGACCACCCCGGTGGCGAGCCAGCACCTCGAGGGCCCGCTGCTCCTGGGCCCGAAGGATGATCTCCACCTCGTCGTCGATTACCTGGCTGGTGTGCTCGGAGTAGTCCCGGGTGTGCATGAGGTCCTCGCCCAAGAACACCTGACCCTGCGAGCCCCAGGCCATGGGCCCGATCTTGTCGCTCATCCCCCACTCGCGGACCATCTTGCGGGCCAGCTCGGTGTTGCCCACCAGATCGTTGCTGGCCCCGGTCGACAGGTCCCCGTACACCAGCAGCTCAGCGGCACGGCCGCCCATGCGGACGGCCAGGGAGTCCTCGATATGGGAACGCGCGTGGATGTGCAGCTCCTCCACGGGCAACTGCATGGTCACGCCCAGGGCCATGCCGGTCGGGAGGATGGTGACCTTGTGCACGGGATCGGCGTCGGGGAGGACGTAGGCCAGCACGGCGTGGCCACCCTCATGGAAGGCAACACGCTCCTTTTCCGGCCCGGACAAAACCAGGCTCTCGCGCCGCTGCCCCATCAGAACCCTGTCACGGGAAGCCTCGAAGTCGACGTTCTGGATGACCTTGGATCCCCGGCGCACCGCGTGCAGGGCGGCCTCGTTGACCAGGTTGGCCAGGTCGGCGCCACTCATCCCCGGAGTACCTCGGGCCACCGTGCCCAAGTCGACCGAGGGGTCCACCCGCTTGTCCTTGCAGTGGACCTGCAGGATGGGCAGGCGCTCCTCGAGGTCAGGGAGAGGTACCACGATCTGACGGTCGAACCGGCCGGGGCGCAGGATGGCGGCATCGAGGATGTCGGGCCGGTTGGTGGCGGCCATCACCACGATCCCCTCGGTCGGATCGAATCCGTCCATCTCCGAGAGCATCTGGTTCAACGTCTGCTCGCGCTCGTCGTGGCCGCCCCCGAGCCCGGCGCCCCGCTTGCGCCCGATGGAGTCGATCTCGTCGATGAACACGATGGCCGGTGCCTGCTTGCGTGCCGTGGCGAACAGGTCGCGGACCCGGCTGGCACCCACACCGACGAACATCTCCATGAAGTCGGACCCGCTCACCGACATGAACGGGACACCCGCCTCGCCGGCCACGGCCCGGGCCAGCAGGGTCTTGCCGGTGCCCGGGGGGCCGACCAGCAGGATCCCCTTGGGGATCCGGGCCCCGATGTCGCGGAAGCGGGCCGGGGTCTTGAGGAAGTCCACCACCTCGCTGATCTCGAGCTTCACCCCGTCGTAACCGGCCACGTCGTCAAATGTGGTCGACGGGCGCTCGGTGGAATAGAGCTTGGCTTTGGACCGTCCGATCGACATGATGCTCCCCATCTGACCCTGCGCCTTCCGGCTGAACCAGATGAAGACGCCGATGATCAGGGCCAGCGGCAGCAACCAGCCGAGAATGCTGAGCAGGGCGTTGGAGGTCGGCGTGACCAGGTGATAGTTGGAGCCGAGCGGCTTCAGGGCGGTGAGCTCCGAATCGGTGATCGGATTGGGCCCGTTCACCGTGTAATTGGCTCCGTTGGACAGGGTGCCGGTGATGACACCCGTGGCCTGGTCGACGGTGGCGTTCTTGACCTGCTTGCCCTGGATGTCGCTGAGGAAGCTGTTATAGGTGAGCGTGTTGGTGCTGGTCTTGTGCAACAGGCTGGGAATGATCAAGACGGACAGGACCGCGATCACGATGACCGCATAGACCACCATGCGGTTCTTGTTCTGGCCCGGCACCTCTTGTCCCGTCCCGCCGGGAGGTGGCGGGCCAGGAGGCACGTTGGGATTGGGCGGCGGCACCCCTTCATGCTATGTCCCCCTGGGGCTAATTGACGCATCGCCGGCCGTCGCCGACGGGCCTGCCTCCTGGGGAACGGATCCTGTCGGTATCGTGGAAGGGTGATCGAGCGGTCCGAAAAGGGGACGGACCACGCCGCGGCCATCGAGGGGCCCTTGGTCAGCGAGCCGGCGCCCTGGGAGGCGACATCGGCGCCGGGAACGCCCGAACCGCCAGGAACGCCGCCATCCCCGGCTGGATGGCCGCCCCCCCCGCCCACCTGGCCGCCTCCACCCTCATCGGGTTGGGATCGGGTCGGTCAAGGGGACGGGACCACCCCCGGCCCGCCGGCTGCAACGGCCGCAACGCCTGCGCCAGCCGGGCCGCTTGCGCCAGCCGGGCCCGCCGGGCCAGCCGGGACCGGGTCGCTCGGCCAGCAGCTCGCCGCCGGTGCGGCGCCGGTCGACCGGCAGTCGGCGTGGATGTGGTTCTTGTTCGCCGCCATGGGGTTCGTCGGTGGGCAGATCCTGGCCGGTATCTCGGTGGCAGTCGCTGCCGCGGTGAGCGGCAACCTCAAGAACCTCACCGCCATCACCCACCTCAGCGAGCCCCCCACCTGGTACCTGGTGTCCACCCTCCTCGGCCTGTGGGCCGGTTTCTACGGGGCCGCCTGGCTGGCCTCCTCGGTGCGCGGAACCCGCAGCCTGGTGAGGGACATGGGCCTGGTGTTCCGCTGGACCGATGTCTTCGGCGTCCTCATCGGCGTGGGGGGACAGTTCCTCATCGCCCTGATGTACATCCCCGTCGCCGTTCACGTGCACGACTTCAACCAGCGCTTCGATGCCCCCAGCCAACGGTTGACCGGAGGTTCGCACGGCGGGGGGTATGTGATCATCGCCGTGTTCACGGTGGTGGGTGCCCCCTTCTTCGAGGAGCTCTTCTTCCGGGGCGTGCTTCTCCGCTCGCTGGCCCGTCTGTTCGGCAACGTGGGGGGTTGGGTCGGGCCGGCGTTGGCCATCATCGTCACCGGCATCCTGTTCGGGCTGGCTCACGCCGAATCGCTCCAACTCCTCGGGCTGGCCACCTTCGGGATCATCCTGTCTTTTGTCTCGTATCGCACCGGGCGGCTCGGGATGAACATGGTCGCCCACGCATCCTTCAACTTGACCGCCCTGGCCGCGGTGGTGCTCCCACTCGCCGTCGGCCGCGGCGTGCTGTTCTGAGATGACCGCATCCGTCGAGGTCGCCCCGGCCGAACCGGCCCTCGGGGGGGAACGGCCGCCACCGCCGACCCCTCCGACCCCCCTGCTCTCCCGGCTGACCCGGCGATCGTCGTGGCCGGCGTGGGCCACTCTGGCCGCGGTGGCCGGCGTCACCCTGGTCGCCCTCAGCCAGCTTCACCCGTCGTTGCTCTTGGCCAACACCACCACCGCGGGGGGTGACACCGGCGCCCACGTGATCCTGCCGGCGTTCTTGAAGTCCAACCTCCTGACCCACGGTCAGATCACCGGTTGGGACCCGGACTGGTACGACGGCTTCCCCCTCTACACCTTCTACTTCCCCCTGCCCGGGCTGATCACCGTGCTGTTCAACGCCGTCGTCCCCTACAACGTGGCCTTCAAGCTGGTCACGGTGCTCGGGACGCTGACCCTGCCCGTCTGCGCCTGGGCGTTCGGCCGGATGGCCGGCCTGCGCGATCCCGGACCGAGTTGCCTGGCTGCCGCCACCCTGCCGTTCCTGTTCGAGCCGAGCTTCTCCATCTACGGCGGCAACATCCTGTCCACCATGGCCGGTGAGTTCTCCTATTCCTTGAGCCTTTCGATCGCCATCCTCTTCCTCGGGGTGGTCGCCTCCGGCCTCCGCACCGGTCGGCTCCGGGCCATGGCCGCGGTGCTCTTCGCCGCTGCCCTGCTCTGCCATCTGTACCCGGCCATCTTCGCCGGGATCGGGGCCGTGGTGTGGTTGCTTCTCGACGCCGACGTGACCCGTGGCCTCCGCCGGGGCTCGAGGGGTCGGCTGGCCCGTCGGCGCTGGTCCAAGCGCCTGGTGTGGGGAGGGATCGCCGGAGCGGTCGGCGTCGGTCTGACGGCCTGGTGGCTGGTCCCCTTCGCCGCCGGCCAGGCCTACACCACCAACATGGGCTGGCTGAACGTCGACGGCTTCCCGGATCTGTTGTTCCCCCACTCGGCTTTTTGGGTCCTGGCCGCCGATGTGGTCGGACTGGTGGCCATGGTGATCCGACGCAACCGGGTCGCTCTGTTCATCGCCGTCATGGGGGGGATCTCTGCCGCGGTGATCTGCCTCGATCCCCAGGGAAAGCTGTACAACGTCCGCTTCTTGCCCTTCTGGTTCCTGTGCCTCTACCTGATGGCCGGTTACGCCCTGGCCGAGACTGTGTCGGCCATCGCCCGGTGGAACCGCCGCCGGCGGCTCGAGCAGTGGGTGGTGACCATCAGGGAGCGGTTGACGCTGGCCCACGACATTCCCTGGCGGCCCGGAATGCGGATCAGCCGGTTCCGGCGGCCGAACCCGGGCGGGAACCCACCGGGGGCTGTGGTCGGGCCGATCATCGCCCTGGCCGCGGCCTGCCTGGCCGTGGTGCCCCCCCTGGTGCTCCCGGCGTCGACCCTCGCCTCGGTGGACATCACCGTCGGCGCCAACCAACCGAGCGCCTGGGCCGAGTGGAACTACTCCGGCTATGAGAGGAAGCCCGACTTCCCCGAGTACCACGCCGTGATCCAGATGATGGCCAAGGTCGGGATGGACGACGGGTGCGGGCGGGCCATGTGGGAGTACAACCCATCGGAGAACCGGTTCGGCACCACCATGGCCCTGATGCTGCTTCCCTACTGGACCAACGGATGCGTGGACTCCATGGAGGGACTCCTCTTCGAATCGTCGGCCACCACCCCGTTCCACTTCATCAACCAGAACGAGCTGTCGGTGACGCCCTCCGACGCGGTCAACAGCTCGGCATTCCAGTACGCAGGATTGAACATCCCGCTCGGGATCGAACATCTCCAGCAGTTGGGCGTGCGCTACTTCCTGGCCGCGTCGAGCACCGTCGAGGCGGCGGCGGCGGCGGACCCGAGTCTCACCGAGGTGGCCTCGAGCGGGCCCTGGAGCACCAGTTACAACGACCAGCCGCTCAACACCACCTGGAAGGTCTACAAGATCAGCGATTCCTCGCTGGTGACACCGCTCGCCAACCAGCCCGTGGTGTGGACAGGGGTGAGCCCGGCCCAGACCAGCTGGCTCAAGCCGGCGGCCACCTGGTACGACAACCCCGACGAGTGGAACGTCGTCCCCGCCGCCGATGGCCCCACCCAGTGGGAGCGGGTCTCCACGGCCGACACCCACCCGGCGGCTGTCCCCGAGCCACCGACCACGGTGTCGGACATCTCGCAGACGGACAGCTCGGTGTCCTTCCATGTCGACAGGGTGGGGACCCCGGTCGAGGTCAAGGTGTCCTACTTCCCCAACTGGCAAGCCACAGGGGCGGAGGGGCCCTGGCGGGTGGCTCCCAACCTGATGGTCGTGGTCCCCACCAGCCATGACGTCACTCTCCATTACGGGTCGACCGGAGCGGACCGGGTCGGTGAGCTGTTGTCGCTGGCCGCGCTGGTGGCTGTCGTGGGCTTGGCCATCGTTGGCCGTCGAGCCAAGCGGGCCCGTCGGGCCCGGGCCGCGGGCGCCCCGAGCGCGGCCGGTTGAGGGGAAACCGGAGGTTGATCAGGAACCTCCCGATGTTCCCGCTGTCCACCGTCCTGTTCCCCGAGGCCACTCTCCCGCTTCATGTCTTCGAGGAGCGGTACCGGTCGCTGATGGCGGACTGCCTCGGTCCGGAGGGCGAGGGTGAGTTCGGTGTGGTCCTCATCACCCGCGGCTCGGAGGTGGGGGGCGGGGATCAAAGGGTGGACGTGGGGACGGTGGCCCGGATCGCCCAGGTGGCCGAGCTCGACGACGGGCGGATGCTGGTGGTGGCCCACGGGGAACGGCGGGTGCGGGTCGACCGGTGGCTCGCCGAGGACCCCTATCCCCGGGCCCGGGTGGAGGACCTCCCCGCCGATGAGGGGGATGGCGAAGCGGTCGTCGTCGCCCAGGCCGAGACGGCCGTGCGCCGCCTGCCGCGCCTTGCTCTCCGAGCTGGGCGATGTCCCCGCCCTCCCCCTCGACCTCGAGGTGTCCGCCCACCATGGGGAGACCGGTTGGCGGCTGTGTGCGTCGGCCCCGCTCAATCTGATCGACCGGCAGCGACTGCTGGCCTGCGCCGGCCGGCGGATGCGGATGGAGCTCCTGGGCGAGCTGTGCACGGCCATGGCCGATGACGTGCTCTCTCTTTTGGCCGGCGGTCCGGGGGAGTGAGGGCCTGGTCAGACTGGCCGGTGACGGTGACGGTGACGGGGCGATAAGAGCCCCGGGTCGACGCGGGCGGGCTGGCTAGGATGGCCCGGCCATGACCAGCCTCTCCGACGTGTTCAAGGCGTACGACATCCGGGGAGTGGTGCCTGACCAGCTCAATGCGGAGCAGTTCCGGGCCATCGGCATCGCCATGGCCCGCTTCGCCGAGGCCCCGGTCCTTCTGATGGCCAGGGACATGCGCACGTCGGGAGTCGCACTGTCGCGTGCCTTCGCCGACGGTGCCCGCTCGGAGGGGGTCGGAGTGATCGACCTCGGGCTCGGCTCGACCGACCTGCTCTACTTTGCTGCCGGCAGCCTCGACGCTCCCGGGGCCATGTTCACCGCCTCCCACAATCCGGCCCGCTACAACGGCCTCAAGCTCTGCCTCGCCGGGGCACGGCCTGTCGGTCGCGACACCGGGTTGGATGTGATCCAGGCCACGGCCGAGTCGCTGTTGGACCAGTGGGGAGACCAGGGACCCCCCGCCCTTGACCCCGACACGATGGCGCCGCTGGAGGAGCGGTCCGTGCTCGAGGCCTACGCCACCCATGTCCGCTCGTTCGTCGACGTCAGCGCTCTGCGCCCGCTGCGTGTGGTGGCGGACACCGCCAACGGCATGGGCGGACTTGTGGTGCCCAAGGTGTTCGAGGGCCTTCCCTTCAAGGTCGAGATCCTCTTCGCGGAGCTCGACGGGAACTTCCCGAACCATCCGGCCGACCCCATTCAGCCCGAGAACCTGGTGTCCCTCAAGCAGGCGGTGCTCAACACGGGGGCCGATGTCGGGCTGGCCTTCGACGGTGACGCCGACCGCGTCTTCCTGGTCGACGAGAAAGCCGCACCGGTGTCGGGATCCTTGACCACCGCTCTGGTCGCCTCCTCCATGCTCGACAAGTACCCCGGATCGACCGTCCTCTACAACTGCATCTGCTCCCGGGTGGTGCCCGAGGTCATCGGCGCCAAAGGTGGTGTGGGCATCCGGACCAAGGTCGGCCACAGCTATATCAAGCAGGTGATGGCCGAGACGGGGGCGATCTTCGGTGGCGAGCACTCCGGCCACTACTACTTCCGCGACAATTACCGGGCCGACTCGGGCATCATTGCTGCCATGGTCGTCCTCGAGCTTCTCAGCGTCACCGGTAAGCCGCTGTCCGAGCTTCTCGAGCCCTTCCGGCTCTACTCCGATTCCGGCGAGATCAACACGGTGGTCGACGATCCGGCCGGCGCAGTGGAGCTTCTGGCTGCCGAGGTCGAGGCGGCCGGGGGTGCGCTCGGGACCCCGGACCGCCTGGACGGCCTGACGGTGGACAGGGGTGACTGGTGGTACAACGTACGTCCCTCCAACACGGAACCCCTTCTGCGGCTCAACGTGGAGGCACCGGACGACGAGTCCTGTGCTCGGCACGTGGCCGAGGTGGAATCCGACATCCGTCGGCTTCTGGAGACCTGAACCGACCGAACCTGACACGCTCGACCCCGACGCGACCGACCATGCCATGATCGACCCGAGAGGAATGCACCGTGACGCTCGACCCGCTGCTGATTGACGTCCTGGCCTGTCCGGAGGACAAGGGCCCCCTTCTGTACTTCGCCGACGAGGACCTCCTCTACAACCCGCGCCTCCACCGCAGCTATGAGGTGCGTGACGGCATCCCGGTCATGCTGATCGACGAGGCGACCGCCGTCGACGAACCGGAGCACACCCGCCTGATGGCCAAGGCCGAGGCCGGCGGAGCCCGGACCACCGGCGAGGGGGGCGGGTCGTGAGCCTCCGGATCGGCGGATCGCCCGTTGTGCCGTCACCACTGGCGGTGGACTCCCTGGACATGTGGGACGCCACCGTGGGTCTTCCCGAGCAGGTGGAAGCGGCCGTCTCCGCGGCGAGGGGTGTGACCGACCTCCCCCTCCACGAACGGGTCGAGAATGTGGTCGTTTTGGGCATGGGCGGTAGCGGCATCGCCGGGGACGTGTTGGTGGCGGCGGCGGCACCGTTCATGCCGGTCCCGGTGACGGTGGTCAAGAGCTACGAGCCCCCCGACTACGTGGGTACCGGATCGCTGGTCTTTGCCATGTCCTTCTCGGGTGACACCGAGGAAACCCTGGAGGCGGCGGCCGGGGCCTTCGAGGCGGGAGCTTCCCTGATCGTGGTGGCGGGGGGAGGCGCGCTGGTCGAGCTGGCCGGCGAGTGGGATGTCCCGGTGGTGCCGGTGCCGACCGGAATTCCCCAACCGCGGGCGGCCCTGGGGGCCATGTCCATCCCGCCACTTGTTCTGCTCGAGGAGATCGGGTTGTTCCCTGGCGCCGTGCAGTGGGTGGACCAGGCGGTCGAGCAGCTCCGCCGCCGCCGCGACGAGCTGGTCCGACCCGGGAGCCGGGCCGAGGACATCGCCCGCAGCATCGGGCGCACCATCCCCCTCATCCACAGCTCGGGGGACCTCGGTGCCGCCGCTGCCCTGCGCTGGAAGGCCCAGATCAACGAGAACGCCAAGTGCCCGGCCTTCTTCAACGTCTACCCCGAGCTCTGTCACAACGAGCTCGCCGGCTGGGGCCAGCACGGCGATGCCACCCGGCAGCTGATCACCCTGGTCAACCTCCGTCACGACGGCGAGCACCCCCAGGTGAGCCGCCGGTTCGACCTGGTGGAAGAGGTCCTGCGCGAGGTGGTCGCCGACGTGATCGAGGTCCGGGCCTCGGGGGAGGGTGACCTGGCCCAGCTCCTCGACCTGGCCCTGGTGGGCGACTTCGTCTCCTTGCACCTGGCCGGCAACGAGGGCATCGACCCCGGGCCCATCCCGGTCCTCGACGACCTCAAGGTGCGGCTCCTCCAGGGGGGCTGACCGGAAACCGGTCGGAAACCCGGGCAGGCCGGCGGCCTGGCCCTGGCCTTGGGGCGCGGACCCGATCTCACGGTTTGAGTCCTTGAACAGGGATTTTGCTCGTCACAACGGATGTTTCGGCGGGGCCGGCCCGCATTTCCGTTGAATGACGGCCCCGTGACAAGCGCGTGAACACGGGAAAACGCCCTGTGGTTTGGACAAGAGGGCGGCGTACACTTCACTTTGTGAGCTGCGTGCGGGTCTGTGGTTGCAAGTCGAAGCCAGTCGCAGGCAAAACGACCCACGTAAGGCAACTCGTGGTTGCTGAGCATGGTGCGGCTTAGGAGTAAGACCTGCCCGTGGCGCTCCCGGCTGTCGGGGGCGGGCGGAGATGAGGTGACGTGTGCCATCAACGGCTCCGTAGGGATGCCGACCCAACCAGGTCGGTGCCGCCGGAGTCCGGCCGCAACTCTCACTGCAGGCGAGTGTGGGGTCAAAGACCAGGTCAGCCGCCCGCAGCTCACATTTTGTCAACCCGACACCAACCCGACGACCGACCAGGAGGACCGGCCAACCGCTCAGTGAGATTCCCGAAGTGCACTACTAGGAGGCGAGTAAGTGGACGTGGTCATCGCGTACGGCAGGAAAATCGTGTCCGACGATGTGAGGGCTCTGACCCAGGACAAGGTCGGCCGACTGGGCCGCCTGTGCCCCGGTCTCGATCGTGCCGAGGTCCATTTTTCCGAGGAACACAATCGAAGGATCGTCGACCGGGAGTGTTGCGAGGTGATCATCATCGGACACGGGCGCTCGGTGCGGGCCCGGGCCGCAGCCCGCGATTCCCTGGTGGCCGTCGACCTGGTGGTTGAGAAGCTCGAGCACCAGCTCGAGAAGACCAAGGGCCGTATCGTCGGCCGCACCCATCCCCGCCGCCGGCCGGCCAACTCGGTCTCCGTGCTCAAGGAGAGGGTGCGCACCGCCTGAAGAGATCGTGCCGGGGCCATCCCGGGATCGGGGGGGCGGCGACGGTCGGTCGACACCTCCGCCGGTAGAGTGATGAACCCATGAGCGTGCTCACCAAGGTTCTCCGCGCCGGCGAGGGCAAGAAAGTCCGTCGACTGGCCGAACTGGTCCCGTTGGTCAACGCCCTGGAGCCGGAGATGGAGGCACGCTCCGATCTCGAGTTGCAGGCCATGACCGGCGCTTTCCGCCAGCGTCTCGACAACGAAGAGAGCCTCGAGGACATTCTCGTCGAAGCGTTCGCCTTGGTCAGGGAAGCGGCATGGCGGACGATCGGACAACGCCACTTCGACGTCCAGCTGATGGGGGGGATGGCCCTCCACTTCGGGTGGATCGCCGAGATGAAGACCGGTGAGGGCAAAACCCTGGTCTCCACCTTGCCCGTGTACCTCAACGCGCTGGCCGGCAACGGCGTCCACGTGGTGACGGTCAACGATTACCTGGCCACTCGCGACTCGGAATGGATGGGGCAGCTCCACCGTTTCCTCGGCCTGACCGTGGGCCGTGTGGGACCCGACATCGACGACCCCGCCGCCAAACGGGAGGCCTACCAGTCCGACGTCACCTACGGCACCAACACCGAGTTCGGCTTCGATTACCTCCGAGACAACATGGCCCGCTCGAAGGACGCCATGGTCCAGCGTGGTCACCCCTACGCCATCGTCGACGAAGTGGACTCGATCCTCATCGACGAAGCCCGCACCCCGCTGATCATCTCGGGGCCGGCGGCCGAGTCGGCCCAGCTCTACTACCAGTTCGCCGGCATCGTGCGGACGCTCCGGTCCGAGGACGACTACGAGGTGGACGAGGAGAAGCGCATCGTCGTCCCCACCGAGGCGGGCATCGAGAAGGTCGAGCGCCAGCTCGGTGTGGGGAACCTATACGACGCGGTGGCCGTCAATTATGTGCACCACCTGACCCAGGCCCTCCTGGCCAAGGAGCTGTACCGGAGGGACAAGGACTACCTGGTGGCCGAGGGCGAGGTGAAGATCGTCGACGAGTTCACCGGACGAACCCTCGACGGGCGGCGCTGGTCGGACGGTCTCCATCAGGCCGTCGAGGCCAAGGAGCGGGTGCGGATCAAAGAGGAGAACCACACCTGGGCCACCGTCACCCTCCAGAACTACTTCCGGCTGTACGAAAAGCTGGCCGGGATGACCGGGACGGCAGAGACCGAGGCTTCGGAATTCGCCAACACCTATGACCTCCCCGTCGTGCCCATTCCGCCGAACAAGCCCCTCATCCGAGACGACAAGGCGGACCTCATCTACAAGTCGGAGGATGCCAAGTTCGCCGCCGTGGTCGATGACATCATCGAACGCCACGCCGCCGGGCAGCCTGTGCTGGTGGGCACCGCATCGGTCTCCAAGTCCGAGCACCTCTCTCGGCTGCTCGAGAAGAGGGGAATCCCCCACGAGGTCCTCAACGCCAAGCAGCACTTCCGAGAGGCGGAGATCGTCGCCCAGGCTGGGCGGGTCGGGGGAGTGACCGTCGCCACCAACATGGCCGGACGAGGCGTCGACATCATCCTCGGCGGCAATCCCGAGGGACTGGCGGTGCGGGAGGCGGCGGCTCGGGCGCTCGACCTCTCCACCGATGAAGGGGCCGCCGAGCTGAAGAAGATCGAGGCCGAGTTCGAAGCCGTCTGCGAACGAGAGGGCGACGAGGTCCGCTCCCTCGGCGGTCTCTACGTGCTGGGCAGTGAACGCCACGAGAGCCGGCGAATCGACAATCAGTTGCGCGGTCGATCCGGCCGGCAGGGGGACCCTGGTGAGAGCCGCTTCTTCCTGTCGCTCGAGGACGACCTGATGCGGCTGTTCGCCACCGGCGCCATGAACTGGGTGATGGGGCGGGCCCTGCCCGACGACGTGCCGATCGAGGCGAAGATGGTGACCAAGGCGATCGAGCGGGCGCAGAACACCGTCGAAGGTCGCAACGCCGAGTCTCGCAAGGACGTCCTCAAGTACGACGACGTGATGAACGAGCAACGGAAGGTCATCTACCGGCGTCGCTACCAGATCATCGAGGGCGAGGACCTGCACGAGGAGACCGTCGAGTTGCTCGAGAGCACCATGACCGAGCTGGTGGCGTCGTCGTGCCCGTCCGACTACCCCGAAGAGTGGGACCTCCCCCGGCTGATCACCGAGGTCACCCAGTACTACCCGACCAAGTTCGTGGCCGAGGACCTGGCCGGCGGCAGCACGGTCGGCCAGTTGACCGAGAGCATCCTCACCGAGGCTCTCGACATGTACACCGAGCGGGACGAAACCATTCCCGGTGGCGAAGAGACTGCTCGTCAGCTCGAGCGGGACATCATGTTGCAGATCATCGACCAACGCTGGCAGGACCACCTGGCCGAGATGGACTATCTGCGGGAGGGAATCAACCTTCGGGCCATGGGCAATCAGGACCCCCTGGTCGCGTACCAGCGTGAGGGCTTTGCTATGTTCGGCAAGCTCATGGAGGGGATCGACGACGATTACCTTCGCTATGTCTTCCACGTCCAGGTGCTCACCGAGCCGGCTGCCGAGCCCAACCTCGACCGGGCCAACTACATCGCCGCCGACGATCCTGTCCAAGGCGACGGTGGCATCACCGCCGCCTTCGCCGCCGCCAGCCCGGCCGAGTTAGAGCAGGCTGCCGCGGCCCAGGGCTTCGCGGACGGCAATGGCTCGGCGGCGGGGGTCACCAACATGCTGGCCGACGACGGCGAGACCCAGATGCCGATCGTGAAGTCCGACCGGGAGAAGCTCGGGCGGAACGACCCGTGCTGGTGCGGGAGCGGCAAGAAGTTCAAGCTCTGCCACGGCGCCAACTGAGATGGCTCCCACCGACGGTCCCCATCGGGGGTCGGGCGACGGGGGCGTCGACATCCCGGCCGAGCTGGAGTCCCTGACCGGCCGTTTGGCCGAGGCGGGGCGTTTTCTGGGCCGCGACCAGCTGTTCGAACGGCGGGCGGAGCTGGAGAAGGAAGCCTCGGAGCCCGGGCTGTGGGACGACGCCGACAACGCCCGCAAGGTCACCACCGAGCTCGGCCGGGTCAACGAGGATCTCGAGCAGCTGGCCGGCCTGGACGAGCAGCTGTCCGACGCCCGGACCCTCAACGAGCTCATCGAAGAAGAGGCCGACGATTCCTTGCGGCCCGAAGCCGAGCAGTTGCTCAAGACTCTGGACCGCAGCCTTCGTGCACTCGAGTTGCGTTCGCTCTTCGCCGGGCCGCACGACGAGGGGGACGCAGTGGCCGAGGTCCACGCCGGGGCCGGAGGGACCGACGCCCAGGACTGGACCGAAATGCTGCTGCGCATGTACACCCGATGGGCGGAGAGGCGTGGCTTCGAGATCGAGGTGGAAGAGGCGACGCCGGGGCAGGAGGCCGGACTTCTGTCCGCCACCTTCATCGTCAAGGGTCCCTACGCCTTCGGACTCTTGGCGGCCGAACGAGGTGTGCACCGACTGGTTCGCATCTCCCCGTTCGACGCGCAACACCGACGACAGACCAGCTTCGCCTCCCTCGATGTCGTCCCGTTCCTCGATGACGTCTCCGACGAGGTGACCATCGACGAGAAGGATCTCCGCATCGACACGTACCGGTCATCGGGAGCTGGTGGTCAACACGTCAACAAGACCGACTCGGCGGTCCGGCTCACTCACCTTCCCACCGGGATCGTCGTGTCCTGCCAGAATCAGCGGAGCCAACATCAGAACAAGGCCAAGGCCATGCAGGTTCTCGGGGCCAAGCTGGCCGAGAGACAGCGCGCCGAGCACCAGGCCACTCTGGACGAACTTTCAGGCGACCGCACCGACAACGCCTGGGGCAATCAGATCCGCTCCTATGTCTTGGCTCCCTATCAACTGGTGAAGGATCTGCGGAGCAATGAGGAGACCGGCAACGTGGAAGCAGTGCTCGATGGAGACATCGACGACTTCATCGAAGCCGAGCTGCGGCGGCGCGCCGACCAGCGTCCGGCCATCTCCTGAGATCATCCCCACTCCCACCCGCCGATGTGCGCGTCTGCGGAGGTCAGAGGGCTTGAACCAACTGTGGTGGAGGGTGGCGATAGCATGGCGGGGAATGGGCACCGCGTTGCGCACATTCCCCCCACCACCGTGACAACTCTTTTCTCATGATCAAATTCCAGAACGTCACAAAGACGTACAAGGGATCGACTGTCGCTCTTTCGGATTGTTCCGTCGAGATCGACAAGGGAGAGTTCGTCTTCCTGGTCGGGCCCTCGGGATCCGGCAAGACCACCTTCATCCGCCTCCTCCTCCGCGAGGAGATGCCCGACTCCGGACGGATCTGGGAGGCGGGCAAGGAGATCGGTCACCTGGCCAAGTGGCGGATCCCCTACCTCCGGCGCAACATGGGCTGCGTGTTCCAGGACTTCCGTCTCCTGCCCAACAAGACGGTCTTCGAGAATGTCGCCTTCGCCCTCGAGGTGATCGGCCGGCCCAAGCACGTCATCGCCGTCCAGGTTCCCCAGGTTCTCGATCTGGTCGGTCTGGCCAAGAAGCGGGACAATCTCCCCCACGAGCTGTCCGGCGGGGAGCAGCAGCGGGTGGCCGTGGCCCGAGCCTTCGTCAACCGCCCGTTGATCCTGCTGGCCGATGAGCCGACCGGCAACCTCGACCCCACCACCAGCCTGGGCATCATGAGGTTGCTGGACCGGATCAACCGCACCGGTACCACCGTCATCGTGGCCACCCACGATGCGGGGATGGTCGATCAGATGCGACGCCGGGTGATCGAGTTGGACCGCGGGGTTCTGGTCAGGGACCAAGCCCATGGGGTCTACGGCATCGACAGTGCCACCGCTCTGGCCGGCGCCGGATCACCCACCGGGGCGATGGCCGAGCAGGCCCCGGCCGACGAGTTTCCCGACAGTTTCGCCGCCCGTACCTGATGCCAGTTTCAGCCGGCTATGTCTCTCGGGAGGCTGTGACCAACCTGTGGCGCAACCGTTTGATGACGGTGGCCGCCATCTTGACCGTTGCTGTGTCCCTGGCCCTGGTCGGCTCGGCACTCCTCTTGAAACAGGGTGCGTCCAAGGCCACCGTCCAGTGGCAGAACGGGGTCCAGGCCATCGTGTGGGTCAAACCCAATGCCCCGGTCACCCTCATCAGCGCCATCGACGGCGAGTTGAAGCAGTCCCCCTACATCAAGACCTGTTTGTTCCGTAATCAGGCCTATGACTACAACGAGGCCAAGGGGATCCTGCCCGCCGACGAGCTGGGGGCCACCACCGAGTCCGATTACCCCTCCTCGTACCGGTGCGTTCTGAACGACCCCTCGCAGGCTTCCGCCGTCTACCAGGAGTTCATTGGCAAACCCGGCGTCTATGACGTCAAGTACCCGGGCCAACAGATCAAGACCATGCAGAGCGTGATCAGGATCCTGCAGTGGGTCTTCCTGTCGGTGGCGGTGGTGCTGCTGTTGTCCGCGTCCGTGTTGATCCTCAACACCATCCGCATGGCCATCTTCGCCCGCCGAAGAGAGGTGTCGGTGATGAAATTGGTTGGCGCCACCAACTGGTTCATCCGACTCCCCTTCATGGCCGAAGGTCTGATCCAGGGGCTTCTGGGTGCAGCGGTAGCCGTGCTGGTGGTGTTGGCCCTCTACTGGGGCATCGGACTGGACGCGGCCAAGACGGCCTCGAACCAGGGGAGCATCATCGCTCAGATGTCGCTCGCCGGGTGGGAGGTGGCCGGCACCTGCATTCTGGTGGCGGTGGTCGGTGTCGTGGTCGGCGTGGTGGGGTCAGCCTTCGCCGTGCGCCGTTTCCTCGACGTCTGAGCTCGACCTTCGCAGGCTGGCACGCGTCTGGTCGTCCGCAGGCCCGCAGCCGCCCGTCTCGTTCGCTGCCCTCACCCCGGGGTCGATCTGTCCAATCCGGGGCACGAATCGGTGGCCGGCGACCCGGCCATCCGGCGGGTGATCCACTGGGTGATGATGGTCTGGCCGTCCTGGAGGGCGCCGTCATGGCCCGCTCCGGTGATCGAAACGTAGCGAACCGTGTCGTGCTGCCCACGACAGAGCCCATCGGTCACCAGGCTGGTGGTGTCGGCGTAGGGGATCAGCACGTCCGCGGTGCCCTGGACCACCAACACCGGCGCCGAGATCGGCGACCGCCCCGGCTGGTTGGCCGCGTCATCGGCTCGGACCACCGGATTGCCGCTCCAGCCCGGCCGGAAGAGGAGGTCGGCGGGAGCTCCGTCGAACGCCGCTGCCACCGCATCGCTGCAGGCCGATGCCATCGACGCGGCGTGGTTGAGCGCCGCCTTGGTGAGCACCGTGTCCAGGGGAAGGTCGCCGTAGGTGGACGACCAGGCATCGAGGGCCATGGCCGCGAATCCGGCGTCCGGGTCGGGGCGCGACTTGGGAACGGCGGGCACCAACTCGGTGAGGGAGGCATACGGCGCCACGGCCACGACGCCCGCCAAGTAGAGCTCGGGGGCGTAGGCCTGGGCGATCTGACCGGCGAAGAGGGCGGCCTGGCCACCCTGGGAGTACCCGATCACGGCGACGGTGTTCGAGGCGGCCGAGCCCTCGAGGTTGCGTGCCGCCCGTGCCGCGTCGAGCACTCCTTGGGCCTCGCTCTGCCCCACTAGGTAGGGGTGGATGCCGGGGACGCCCAGCCCTTGGTAGTCGGTGGCCACCACGATCATCCGGTCCTCGATGAGAGTGGCCAGGTAGGGTATGGCCCCGAACCCGTCCAAGGAGGGTGCACACTGGCTGGCTATGCCGGTGGTCCCGTGGGCGTAGCTCACGATGGGGAAGCCGTCAGCGGGCGGCGTTCCGCCGGGAACCACGATCATCCCGGACACCGGAATGTCGGCGCCGGTGATGGATTCGGAATGGTAGATGACCCGGTAGGCGGTCGTCCCCGGCGGGAGCTGCCCCGCAGAAGCGATCATCTCGGAACGGATGATCGAGCCGGGTGGCGCCGGGCTCAAGGGGGAGGCGATCCGGTAGAAGGCGGGTGGCGATCCGGACCCCTCAGCCCGGCTCCCGTCCCCATCGGTTCGCCTCTGGTCCGGTTCCGGCACCGAATTGAGGCGCCGATGAGCCGGGGCGGCCGCGGTCCGCCGGATGCCCTCCGACCCGACGGCGACCGGGAAGGGCGCGGCTCCGGGTGCTGCCCGGGTGGGGCGGGTGGTCGTCGGTGAGGCACCGAGTGATGTCCCGCACCCACACAGGGCCAAGGCCGCGGCGATGACGGCGACGGCTGCGGTTGCCGCGCCATGACCGCGCCCTCCTGCACCCTGCCGTTGCACCCGCACCCTGCCCCCGTGGCTTGTCGCCGACATCCCATGGCACGCTAGCCAGGCTGAGGAAGCACCGCCTTTCCGCATTCCTCGACTTTCCTCGATGCTCGGGTCCCGACGAACGCCGCGGCCAGGGGCCTGGCCGGATTATGACCCTGTCGTACCGCCCACGGGACGGGACCCCCCTTCGACGAGGCGGACCCTCAGGCTCCGGCCGCCTCTCGGGTGGACGCGCCTGACGGTCCCCATTGTCGATCCGCCCTAGGATCCGTCGGATGAAGGGTGTCATCCTGGCCGGAGGGACCGGCTCGCGCCTCCATCCGCTGACCCGGATCACCAACAAACACCTGTTGCCGATCTATGACAGGCCCATGATCAACTGGGGTATCGAGGCGATGGTGAACGCCGGGATCGGTGAGATCATGCTGGTGACCGGGGGCACCCATGCCGGCGAGTTCCTCCGCCTGCTCGGCAACGGGCACGAGTTCGGCATCGACCGACTGTGTTATGGCTATCAGGACAGGCCCGGCGGGATCGCCGAGGCTCTCGGGTTGGCTACCCGGTTCGTCGACGGTGAGGCGGTGTTGGTGATGCTGGCGGACAACATCGTCGAACGGTCGATCAAACCGATGGTCGATGCCTTCCAAGGCCGGCCACAAGGGGCTCGCATTCTCCTCACGCCGGTGGAGGAAGAGGAGCACCTCCGCCACCTCGGTGTCCCCGCTTTCGGCGAGGACAACCGGGTGGTCGGCATCGTCGAGAAGCCCGACAACCCGCAGTCGAAATTCGGTGTCACCGGTATCTACTGCTACGACGCCGACGTTTTCGATGTCATCCCCACTCTGGTTCCCTCCGGACGGGGCGAGCTCGAGATCACCGACGTGAACAACCATTACATCGCCCAGGGCGAGATGACCTACGACGTGCTCGAGGGATTCTGGGGTGATGCCGGCGAGTCGATCGACGCCTATTACGCGGTCAACGACTTCGTCCGCACCCACGGTGCCAACAAGGGCTGAGCGGCCCGTCGTCAGCCCGTGGGCGCTCCGGCCCACTCGACCGTTTCGGTGCGGTGGCGGGCATAGTCAACCTTGCCGGACGGCGAGCGCCCGATGCTGGGTACGAAACGTACTCGTCGTGGTGCCTTGTACCCGGCCAGCTTCGACTTCACGTGGTCGATGATTGTCCCCGGGGTGGCCGAGTCGGGTGGCGTCCCCGGCGACAGCTCGACCACCGCCACGATCTCCTCGCCGAATCTCTGGTTGGGGATCCCGACCACGACGGCATCGGCGACACCTTCGACCGTCTTGACCGCCTCCTCGACCTCTTCGGGATAGACCTTCTCGCCGCCGGTGTTGATGCAGACCGAACCGCGGCCCAACAGGTGGATGGAACCGTCCTCGCCCACCTCGGCGAAGTCGCCGGGCACCGAGTAGCGCTTGCCGTCGATGGTCCGAAATGTGGCTGCCGTCTTGGCTTCGTCCTTGTAATACCCGAGGGGGATCCGTCCCCCCAGCGCCAATACCCCGATCTGACCGACGCCGCGTTCGGTGTCGCGACCGTCGGCGTCGATCACCCGTACCTCGGGTCCCAAGGTGAACTGGGCTGTGTGTGCGGACGAGGTCCCCGACGAAACCGAGGTTCCGATGCCGATGGCCTCGGACGACGAGAAGGCATCCACCAAGAGCATGCCGGGGTGGTGGCGGAGCAGCCCCTGCTTGGTCTCCTCGCTCCACATCACCCCGGAGGAGACGATGCCCACCAGGCTGCTCAGATCCCATCGACCGGGGTGTGCATCCAGCGAGGCCAGGATGGGTTTGCCGAAAGCGTCGCCCACGATGACCAGTCCGTTGACCTTCTCCCGCTCAACGGTGTCGAGCAACTCGAGGGGGTCGAACTGTCGGGAGGTGAGGGTCACCACTCGCCCGCCCTCGCTGAGGCACTCGAGTGACGTGAACCCACCGGTGCCGTGCATGAGTGGACACGCCGGCATCAGGGTCATGCCCGGGCCGCTGCGTCGGAGCTCGGCCCGGACGTCCTCCCATCCGCCGTCCTCGGGGTAGCGACGGAATCCCGCGCTGTTCAGCCGGGCGAAGAGGTCGTCCTGTCGCCACATGACGCCTTTGGGCATGCCGGTGGTCCCACCGGTGTAGAGCATGTAGACGTCGTCGGGGCCCCGACCCCACGGAGCTCGCACCCGGCCCGGATGGGCGCCGCCGGTGTCGCCTCCGCCGGGGTCGCCGGGGCCGATGCCGGTCGTCTCGGCTGCCTCCTCGTAAGGCACAGCCCAGGGAGGGCAGGAGGCGGTTCCGTCGTCGACCCAGAGCCAGGATCTGACCCCGGGTATCCGGTCCCGGATCCCCTCGATGCGATCGACAAAGACACCGTGGAAGACCACGGCCACGGTGTCGGCGTTCTCCCACAGGTAGATCAGCTCGTCGTCGGCGTACCGGTAGTTGGTGTTGATGGGCACCAGGCCGATTTTGAAGCAGGCGAAGGTGGCTTCGAGGTACTCAGAGGAGTTGTAGAGGTAGATGGCCACCTTGTCCTGGTACCCCACCCCCGCCCCGAGGAGCCAACGGGCGACGTTGTCCGCACGCCGGTCCAGTTCGCCCCAGCTCCGGGTGTCCGGGCCATGGGTGAGGGCGGGCGCATTGGGCAATTCCTCGGCCACGGCCTCCCAGACGTCGCCAAAATTCCACGTGCTCACGATTCGCTCCTCACCCCCGAGGTGGGTCAGCCTACGCTGGCCGACGTGGACTTTGCACTGCCCGCCGAGGACGATCCGCGCCGGGTGCGGGTGCGGGAGTGGTTGGACTCCCACCCGGCGCCGACCGGGATGGAGCTGGCCGAACAGGGGTTGGTCGCCCCCCACTGGCCGGCGCCGTGGGGCATGGGAGCCGACGCCACCCTCCAACTGATCGTGGACGACGAGCTCCGGCGAGCAGGGGTGCGTCGACCCACTAACACCATCGGGATCGGCTGGGCTGGTCCCACCCTCCTCGTCGCCGGGAGCGCCGAGCAGAAGGACCGGTACCTCCTCCCTCTTCTGGCCGGGACGGAGATCTGGTGTCAACTGTTCAGTGAGCCCGACGCCGGATCGGACTTGGCCTCGTTGACCACGCGGGCGGTTCTGGACGGCGACGAGTGGCGGGTCGAGGGGACAAAGATCTGGACGAGTTACGCCCACACCGCGGCGTTCGGGATCCTGTTGGCGCGCACCGAGCCCGATTCCCCGACTCATCAGGGGATCTCCTATTTCATCTGCCCCATGCACGCCCCCGGGGTGACCGTGCGCCCGCTGGTCGACATGACCGGCGCACACACCTTCAACCAGGTCTTCCTCGACGGGGTTCGGCTGCCGACCGCCAATCTGGTCGGCAACCGGGGCCAGGGTTGGTCCCTGGCCAAGGTCACCCTGGCCAACGAGCGGGTGTCGCTTTCGGGGGCTGGTGCGCTGTGGGGGATGGGACCCACCGCTGACGATCTCCTCGAGGCGGTGCGACGGTCCGGCGTCCCGACCGACCCCGTCATGCGCCAACGCCTGGCCGGGGTGTGGGCCGAGAGTGAGATCCTGCGGCTCTTGCGCCTACGCACGGTGTCCGCGGCGGTGGCGGGAATGGAACCGGGGCCGGAGACCTCGGTGCGCAAGGCGCTGGCCGATGTGCACGGACAGCACGTGATGGCCCTCGCACGCGATCTGACCGGATCGAGGGGCATGCTCCAGAGCACCGGTCACCCGCAGGTGCACCCGATGGCCGGGGACGAACAGGGGGGAGCGAGTTGGCCCGGAGGGTTGTGGGACTACGGCTTCCTCTTCGCCCCCGCGCTGACCATCGGAGGTGGAACAGCGGAGGTGCAGCGGAACATCATCGCCGAACGCACGCTGGGTCTGCCCCACGATCCGCGGGCGTGACCGGCGCGCCTCAGGACGCCCCCGTCGGCCGCACTCAGGACGCCGCACTCAAGACATCAATGGAGGAAACGTTGCCAGTCCGGTGGCACCCTGCCCGCCGGCCCCGGCACGCCCTGATCCGCCGGGTGGTGATGAGGGGCGGCCAGCGGAGGACCTTCGAGGAATTCATCGGTGACGTAGCTGTAGAACCATTCCTCGCCGGGCTCGAAGCTCTGGATGACAGCATGGCCCTCGGTCGTTGCATGCTTGCTGGCGTGTTGTTCCGGTGAGGTGTCGCAGCAGCCGATGTGCCCACAGAGGGCACAGCGGCGAAGGTGGAGCCACCATCCCTCCTTCGCCGTGCACTCCACGCATCCGGGGCCGCTGGGGGGCACCGAGGGGTCGATCTGGGTGTCTGCTGTCACCGACTCATCTCCGCTTCTGCCCCTCCACACCGGCCGTTCTGACCGGTGACGGCGAGCGTGCTCTAGCTGCGGCCCACAAGCGGGCCGGCGTCCCCGTACCCCTGGCGGACACCCTGACCGGCCCGACGGGTCAGCTGCTCGGGCTGGTAGACCATCCAATAGGCGTTCAGGGCGTGCTTCCGAGCCCGATCCACGCAGACCGCGGCCAACCGGGCCGGGTCTTCTTCTTCGTTTTCGTGGACGAAGACCTCGAGGATGTGCGTCGAGGTCATCAGCTGGGCCGCCATGATCCCTTGGGAGGCCTCGTGAGCGCACACCTGGTCGATTGCTTCCTTGCCGGGCATCCCCAGGGCCACGACGATCAAGCACCCCTCGTTCTCGATGAGACGCTTGCACTCGACGGCCAGGTCCTTGAACCCAGGCACCGTCCGGCACACCACCTCGAACCTCGAGTCGAAACCTGGACACTGCTTGAGCTGGTCGAGCGCCTCGGCACCCATGTCGTAGCGAGCGAACATGGTGTCGACCACGCCGATTCGGTCCATGTGCCGATCTTACCGTTCCACGACCGGTTCCCCGCCTGACTGACCGGGCGGTCGAACCGGGTCGAACGACAAGGCCGGGTTCGACCCGCCGGCCGGCGTCGACAAGACTCGGGCGGGATGTGCGCCGCCCTCACCGTCACCCTCGATGCCATGACGGCCGTCGGGGCGGCCGCTGGAGCGCTCGCCGGAGGCCGGCATGCGCCCTGAGCGGATGGTGGTGGTGTGCGGCACCGGCACCGAGGTGGGCAAGACATGGGTGAGCTGCCAGCTCCTGCGAGCGCTGCGCCAGCAGGGGGTATCGGTGGCGGCTCGCAAGCCGGCCCAGTCCTTCGACATCGATTCCGAAGGCGGTCGACTGGCGGGCACCGCCGACGCCGATCTCCTCGGAGCGGCTTCGGGCGAGGACCCGGGGTTGGTCTGTCACTCGTTCCGCTCCTACTACCGGGCCATGGCACCCCCGATGGCGGCCGAGGCCCTCGGCCTGCCCCCGTTCACGGTGAGCGAGTTGGTGGAGGAGTTGGACTGGCCCTCCCACCCGGTGCAAGTAGGCGTGGTGGAGACAGCCGGAGGGGTGCGGTCCCCCCAGGCGGCCGACGGCGACGCCACCTACATGGTCGCCGCCCTGGCTCCCGATGTGGTGCTGCTGGTCGCCGACGCCGGACTCGGGACGATCAACATGGTGCGGATGTCGATGGAAGCACTGGTTCCGGCGACCTCGGAGAAGAGCGGTGGCCGCACCGTGGTGGTCCTCGATCGCTTCGATGCTCATCACGACATCCACCGGCGCAATCGTGAGTGGCTGGAAGCCCGGGACGGTTACGAAGTCGTGGTGGTTCCTGGTGAGGAGGGGAAGCTGATCGACGTGATCCTTCGGGAACGGTCGGCTGGTTGACCTCGTCCTGCTCGACCAGAACCTTTCACGAGGGAACGGTCACTTCGTCGAGAGCGGTGGGCAACGTGTATAGCCCTTCCGCCGCGGATGGGTTCAGGCTCCGAAGCCAGCGGCGGCGACCACGGCCAGGCTGAACGGTCGGGCCAGGCTGCGGAGCTCGGCGCTTCCCTCCTCGCCGATCGCCTCATAGGGGACCACGGCCAGCCGATCGGTGGTGTCTTCGATGTCGGCCCGCATGTCGGCACCTTTGGTGCTCAAGCCGACCAGGGGCGGCTCGTCGGCCGAGGAGCCGGGCCGTTCGACCAGGCCCCGCTGCTCCAGTCGGTCGATCCCGGCCTCCCAGTCGGCATCCGGCCACCCGCGCGTGTCACGGAGGAACGTGCCCGGCACCTCGCCGGAGGCCAGATGCATGACCAGCACCTCCACCGGGTCCAGGTCATGATCGACCAGCGCGGTGATGTGCCCGTCCCCCCGGAACTCGCGCAGCAGGGTCTGCGCGTGCCACAGCACCAAGTGGGGCGGCTCGGGCCAGGGGAGGCCGGCATGGGCGGCGAACAGCGGCCGTCCCTCGGAGCGGCCCGCGGCTCGCTCCGCTGCTCGCCGGGCCAACGACGCGGCGCGTTGCATCTCGGGAGATGCGACCGCGTCGCCGAGCATGCGCCGCAGGGCGGAGTCGGCCGCGGCCAGGCGTGCCCTGAGCACGGCCTCCGGCGAGGCCACCTCCCAGGCGGCCGGGATCGCGGCCCGGACCAGTTCCGGGTTGAAGTTGTAGAACGTGGCGATCACCGTTTCCGCTCCCACCGCGCCCATGGCCGCGGATCGCGACGCGAAATACCCGGCCTCGGGTTTGAGGCCGAGCTCGGCATAGGAGGCCGACGACTCGGGGGCGAAGTAGACCATGCCGTGCAGCGGTTCGACGGTGCGCCACGTCTTGCGAGCGGTCAGGGGAGACACGGATTCGGGAGGGTGCAGGTTGGCGGCCATGGCCCACGGTAACCCCACTCCGGACGGGGAATCGCCCGGCCGCCGGTGCCGACGGGAGGCCGGTCCGGGGATGTCCGGTGGGTGGACGCCGTATAGTGCAGTGAGGGAAGCTGGGCGGACAGTGAGCGCACGGAATCGAGGTCGGAAACGGAGTCGGCGATGCTGAACGGTGTCTCGGGCATGATCGGCGAGACGGCGGTGGTGACCAGGGCGGTGTCCGACGGGCACCAGCCTGGTTCGGTGCTCAGCCGGGGAGAAGAGTGGTACGCCGTGTCGCTCTTTCCGGGGACCACCATCAAAAAGGGCACCAAGGTGGTGGTGGCCGACGTCGAGCGCGGCCTGTTGGTGGTCTACCCGACGGACAGCCCCTGACCAAGCGAAGCTCACCGTGGGCATGGCGAAGCTCACCGTGGGCCTGGCGAAGCTCACCGTGGGCATGGCGACGATCTACGCCTACGGCTGATCGATCAGAGGGGCTGGCGCACCGCGATGGTCCGGGAGTGCCTACAGTAGGGATCAGGAGGTGATCCCCATGATCATCGGTTCTGTAGGAGCGTCCATCGCCATCGCGGTGGTCGGTTTCGCTGTCTTCTTCGTCATCGTGGTCTTTCTGAAGTCGTGCCTGAAGGTGGTGCAGCAGGGCAGCGTCGGGGTGGTGAAGCGGTTCGGCGAATTCCGGACGATCTATCAGCCCGGCCTCCACGTCCTCCTGCCCATGGCCGATCGGATGGACAAGGTCGATGTGCGTGAGTTCCCCCGCACCGGTGACCAGCAGGCGGTGATCACCAAGGACAACGTGTCGCTGTGGGTCAGTGCCACCATCTTCTGCCAGGTCACCGACGTCAAGTTGGCCCTCTTCGAGGTCAATGACTTCGGGTTGGCCATCGATCAGATGGCCCGTACCGCCCTGCGCGCCGTGTTCGGCGAGCTGACCCTCGACGAGTCCCTCTCGGAGCGGGAAACCATCAACTCGAAGATGCAGGATCACATGGCCGAGGCCACCCTCAAGTGGGGCGTGCGGCTCAACCGCATCGAGATCCTCGACATCACCCCACCCACCAACGTGCTCCAGGCCATGTCGGAGCAGAAAGAGGCCGAGCAGCACAAGCGGGCGGCCATCTTGAAGTCCGAAGGGGAGCAGCAGTCCGCCATCAACAGTGCGCAAGGCCGCAAGCAGGCTGCCGTCCTCGAGGCGGAGGGTCAAAAGCAGGCGGCGATCCTGGCCGCCGAGGCACAGAAGCAGGCGCTCGAGTTGCGGGCCGATGGCGAGAAGCGAGCCACCCAGTTGCGGGGCGAGGGAGAGTCGGCCGCGCTCAACGCCATCGACACCTCGGTCATCCACCCGAACACCCTGGCCATCATGCAGCTCCGTGCCCTCCAGGCCGTGGCCACATCACCCAACTCCAAGATCGTGGTTCCCTACGAGGCCGCGGGTCTGGTCGGAGCGGCCCAGGTGTTGGTCGATGCCATGAAGGACGCCGGCTCGGACGACGATGCCGCGGTGAGCGGCAATGGTCGGGCGCCTCAGCCAGCCTGAGTGGCTCACTGCCTGCCTCCGGCCTGAGGCGGGGCCGGACAGCTACTTCATCTCGACCTGATCGAGATAGTCGTCGTCCCAGTGGGTGAAGACCTCACTGGGGAGCTTGAGGCAGTGGGTGGGTTGGAGGGCCTCGACGAACGAGCGGTCGTGGCTCACCACCACGATGGTGCCTGGCCATCGGCTGAGCATGGCCCCGACCGCCTCGATGGAGGACGGGTCGAGGTTGTTGGTGGGCTCGTCGAGGAGAAGGACGTTGGCCCGGCCCGCGGCCAGCATGGCCAGCCCGAGCTTGGCCCGCTCGCCGCCGGACAAGGTCTTCGGCATCTGGTGGGCCGCCTTGCCGGCGATGCCGAACGACCCGAGCAGCGCCCGTCGTTCAGTCTCGTTGACCAAGATGGTGTCATCGATGTTGTCGAGAACAGTCACCTCGAGGTTGACCTGCTCGTGCTCCTGGGCGAAGTAGCCGAGGGCCACGTT
Organism: uncultured Acidimicrobiaceae bacterium; assembly: GCA_963704615.1. Taxonomy (GTDB): domain Bacteria; phylum Actinomycetota; class Acidimicrobiia; order Acidimicrobiales; family RAAP-2; genus Bog-756. Next base: position 1,165,522 of record OY969923.1, read on the forward strand.
GGCTCCGAGCTCGACGGTTCCGCGGGTTGGTTCCTGGACACCGGCCAGGCAGCGCAGCAGGCTGGACTTGCCGGCTCCGTTGCGTCCGATGATGACCGCCCTGTCGCCGCGCCGGCAGTGGAAGTTGACGTCCTTCAACACGGTCAGCGGGCCGTAGCTGACGCCGAGGTCGGTGGCCCGAATGGGGATCTCGCCGGAGCGTTGCGGTGTGGGAAGGCGGAATGTGCTCTTCCTCTCCCGTCTGTGCACCTCGGTCTTGGCCGACTCGAGTCGTTCCACCCGCTTGTCCAGTGACTTGGCGATCCTCGCTCTGCGGTTGGTGCTGCCCCGCATGGAGTCGGCCAAGGTGGACAGTCGTTTGATCTCCCTGCTTTCGAGCACGGCTGACCGCTCGCGTTGGCTCTGGTCGGCTTCGAGTTGCACCAGGTAGGACGAATAGGTCCCTTTGAATTCGTGCAGTCTTCCGTCGGCGAGGTGGAGCACCTTGTCGATCGACCGGTCGAGCAGTCGCACGTCGTGCGAGATCACCAGAATGGCGCCCGCAAACCTCTCCAGCTCATCCATCAGCCACCGCTTGGCCGGCAGATCGAGGTGGTTGGTCGGCTCGTCGAGGATCATGGTGTCCGGCCCCTGGAAGAGGATCCGGATCAGATCCACCCTTCGGCGCTGCCCACCCGAGAGGCTGTCGATGTCGTCGAGGAGCAGCTCTTGGCGGAGGCCCAGCCCGTCGGCCAGTCGGGCCATCGTCGACTCGGCCTCGTAGCCGCCGTTCTCACGGAACTGCTCCTCGAGGTCGGAGAACAACTCGATGTTCTCGGTGGTGGGGTCCTTCCCCATCTGGATGCGGGCCTTGTCGAGGGCATCGTCGAGAACGTCGAGGCCCCGGCCCGACAGGACGTGAGAGAACCCGTTGGCTTCGAGCCCGAGACCGTGGGGGACAGGCACCTGAGGCAAGGTGCTGTAGGTGCCGCGGATCCGGGCATTGCCGGTCGACCGCACATTCCGTCCGGGCTCGTCGACGATGACCGAGATGAAGGTCGACTTTCCCGCACCGTTGCGACCGACCAGGGCGACCTTCTCGCCGGCACCGACCACGAAGGAGGCGTCACGGAGCAGTATGCGGTCACCGATTTCGATGGTGAGGGAGGAACCGACGATCATGAGAGGTGGGTCGATCTCGATCCGACAGGAGCAGATCTCCACGTCGGCGCCGGTTCACCCGGACACGATCAGCCTCCGTCAGTCTCCCACAACCCGTCGCCGCCGCCAGAGCAGTGCTTCGAGGCTCGGCCGTAGGCGGGGCCCGGAACTCGGACCTGACGCCATGATCACCCTCCCGACACCAGCACGTCGCCACCGGACGGAGGCGTGGGGTCGTCCTGGTCGTCGAGCCAACCAGGGGGGAGGTGAACGGGTCTCGGGCCGTTGGTGTGGCCGCGGGCCATGCGCATCGCCTCGAGCGGGAAGGGACAATGGACGTCGAGCCCATCCAACAGCTGATCCACCTGGCGGAGTGAGACCGCCTGGGCCAGGGAACGGCGGACCTCGGAACCGACGGGAAATCCGGTGAGGTACCAGCCGGTGTGCTTGCGCAACTGGCGGATCCCGAGTTCCTCGCCGAAGACCTGGCACAAGAGGACAGCATGGTCGTGCACCATGTGAGCGATGTCGCCGAGATCCGGCCGGTTCTGGAGGGGCCGGCCGGCGAAGGCGTCGGCCAGGTCGCGGAACAGCCAAGGCCGCCCGAGACAGCCGCGTCCCACCACCACGCCGTCGCACCCGGTGGCCGCCACCATGGCCAGAGCGTCGGACGCCTCCCACAAGTCGCCGTTGCCCAGCACGGGAATCGAGGTGACCAGCCTCTTGAGCTCGGCGATAGCCCGCCAATCGGCCGATCCCGAGTAGAGCTGCTCGGCGGTGCGGGCATGGAGGGCGACCGCGGCCACCCCCTCGTCCTCGGCGATCCGTCCGGCCTCGGCGAAGGTGACGTGGGCATCGTCGACCCCGAGGCGCAGCTTGGCGGTCACCGGGACCGATTCCGCGGCGCCGACGGCGGCGGCGACGATGGACCGGAACAAGACCCGGTGAACGGGCAGAGCGGCACCGCCTCCCTGACGGGTCACCTTGCCGGCCGGGCAGCCGAAGTTGAGATCGATGTGGTCGACGCCGATCTCGCCCACCAGGCGTCGCACCGCCATCCCCATCACTCGGGGATCGACCCCGCACAGCTGGACGCTGCGCACCGGTTCATCCTCACCGAAAGCGGCCATGGCCAAGGTCTTGGCGTTTCCTTCGACGAGAGCCCGGGCGGTGATCATCTCGCTGACAGTGAGCACGGCACCGAAGTTCCGGCACAGGCGGCGAAAGGCGACGTTGGTGACACCGGCCATCGGGGCCAGCACCACCGGTGGGTCCACCGCGATCGGACCCAGTTTCAGGGCGACCATGGGGAGGTTCACCGCTCGGTCCGGGCCCAGAGGTCGATGATAGCGACGTCGATGTCGGCCAACAGGGAACGGAGCAAAGGCAAAGAGAGCCCGATCACGTTGCCGGGATCGCCCTCCACTCCGTCGATGAAGGGCGCCGATCGTCCGTCGAGGGTGAAGGCACCGGCCACGCCCATGGCCTCTCCAGTAGCCAGGTAGGCGTCGAGCTCGGCCTCGGTGGTGACGCCGAACCGCACGGTGGTGGCGGCGACCCCCGTGGCCCGGTGACCGGTGGACTCATCGATCACGCAGTGCCCGGTGAACAGGGTTCCGCAGCGGCCCCGCATGGCCGTGAGCCAACCGCGGGCCTCGGCCTCGGATGTCGGCTTGCCCAGGCTGTGGCCGTCGAATTCGAGCATCGAATCGCACCCGACCACCACCGCTTCCCCGTCCGGGTCAGCCACCGCCTCGGCTTTCCACTCGGCCAGGCGGGAGACCAGCGCCCCGGTGTCCGGGGCCTCGACGCCCTCCTCGACGACCCCGCTGACCACCACCTTGGGATCGAAGCCGGCGTCGCGGAGCAGCCGCAGACGGGCCGGCGAGCCCGAGGCCAGGACCAGGATGCGCCGGTGCATACCCAGAGCGTAGGTGTCGGGCACAGGGCGGCGAGACGATCGAGTGGACCAGGACCTGTGGCTGACCCCGAATTGCGCGATCCTGGTGTTATGACAGATACCGGGATCACCCTGGCGCCCACTCAGGCAGATCCGGAGCTCGACGGTGATCACGAGCGGATGTCTCACATCGTGCTGGAGGGATTCGTCCCGGAGCAGGGTGACTACATCGCGGCCGGGCCCACCGTCGTCGAGGGGATGGTCAACGGCACAGCGGTCAAGGCCCTGTGCGGAAAAATCTGGGTGCCGGGACGCAACCCCAAGCGGTATCCGGTCTGCCCGACCTGCAAGGAGATCGCCGAGTCCCGCGGGTGGAAGGTCCCGGCGGGTTAGGGCATTCGACGGATCAGACGGATCCGTCTCGCCGGCGGTTCGTCGGGCACCGGTCGCTCAGGGCAGCTCGCCGATTCCTCGCACCACGAGATAGGCGGCGAACACCACTTCGATGACGATCCCGATCTGTCGGGCGTGTCGGGTGACGAAATGGTGGGTGGCCTCCAGAGCGGGTTGGGCGCGCTGACCGAGGATCGTCACCAGAACCACCGGAACCCACACCGGCACCAGGGTGATGACGAAGAGGAGCGCGAAGGCGAGGCTGCGGGCGAACGTCCCGGCGGAGGACCGGGTGATCTCGTGCAGGGCGGGCAGGAACAGGACGAGGGTGGAGAAGTTGACCACCATCCCCACGGCTCCGGCGCCGACGTACCAGACGGTGGGAGCGGTCTCCAGCCGCCCCGCCGTGCGGCTGTCGTGTTGTTCGGCCGACGTTGGCTTGCGCAGCAAGGAGCGTACGGCCAGGGCTGCCAGCAACCCGGCGGCGATGAACATGATCACCGCCCCGCGCACCGAGTGGTGGTCGTGCTCGGCGGGGCGAAGATGATCGAGAACGGTCAACCCGAGGACGGAGAAGATGACGAGCACCAGGGCCGCCCCCGAAGCAAGGGCCCAGGCCCGGGGGATCGGCTTGGTCGCCCCGGTCAGCACCAGAAGCTGCAGCGCCAACAAGGTGGGACTGATGGCGGCTCCGATGGCCAATGGAAGCACGGCCACCAACAGCGCTGCCATGCGGTCACGGTAGCCCGGTGATGGGTTCGCCAGGTTGACCTCCCTTGCGGGTCCGTCGTGGGCAGGAACTGACAACCGAGCGACGCAAGGCGTCCCCGGTGTCGGCCGGTGCCGGCCGGCACCGGCCGTGCGGCCGCACCGAGGGCTCAGCGCGTGGTGTGGCGTCTCACCAACGAGGTTGCGGTGTCGTGCTGCCGACGTGAGCTACAAGACACTCACGAGCAGCAGGACCACCAGGCCCACCACGACGATGCCGACGACGACGGTGTTCAACCAACGTCGCCGGCGGGGAAAGTCGTTGTCCCAGTCGTCGTCGCCCCAGCCCCCGTCGCCGTCCCAGTTCCAAAGATCGGGATCGTTCGGGTCCGGCGGCACCGGACCGACAGGGGTCGGCATGGACCAAGTGTAGGGACTCGTTCAGGGCGCGATCAGCTGGCCATGGTCGCGGCATCGGGCCCGGTAGCCGCTGGGAGTGACCGCCACCGTCATCCGACGTCCACAGGTCGGGCAGAAGCGCGGTGGATCGAGATTTCTCTCGCACCCGGGACACTCGGTCGAGGGATTGCCGCAACCGGTGCAGAAATCGCTCATCGCCGACCGTGGCTCAGAGCACGCCGGTCAGCGCGCCCACCGGCATGCGCAGATCGGCGAGCATCTCGAGGTCCTTGTCGGCCGAACGACCCAATGTGGTCAGGTAGTTCCCGACGATCAACGCATTGATGCCCGAAGTCATCCCCAGTGACTGGAGCTCGCGCAACGTGACCTCGCGACCGCCCGCGTACCGGAGGATAACCCCGGGCAGTCCGAGGCGAAAGAGCGCGATCCAACGTATGGCCTCCCATGCCGGGACCGGCTGCCCGTCACCCAGAGGGGTACCGGGCCGGGGGTTGAGGAAGTTGAGCGGAACCTCGGTCGGGTCGAGCTCTTGCAGCTGCATGAGCAGTTCGATGCGGTGCTCGTCGCTTTCGCCCATCCCGATGAGGGCGCCGCAGCACAGCTCCATCCCGTGCTCTCGCACTCGCAGGCAGGTGTCCCGGCGCTCGTCCCAGCTGTGGGTCGTGACCACGGCAGGAAAGAAAGATCGGGACGTTTCGAGGTTGTGGTTGTAGCGGTGGACGCCACCCTCGGCCAGACGCCTGGCCTGCTCGTCGGTCAACAGACCGGCGCTGACGGCCACATTGAGTCCCGTCCGGTCGCGGATCATGGGCACCAGCTCGAGGATCCTCGTCATCGTGCGCTCGTCAGGGCCACGCACGGCCAGCACGATACAGAACTCGGAGGCGCCGGCCGCCTTGGTCTCCTCCGCCGCCTGGAGCACCTCGTCGGCGTCTAGGAACGGTGTGGCCTTCACCGGGGTGTCGAATTGGGCTGACTGCGAACAGAAATGGCAGTCCTCGGGGCAGCCGCCCGTCTTGGCCGAAAGTATGCCCTCGACCTCGACCTCCGGCCCGCACCAGGCCAGCCGGACCTGGTGGGCGAGCGCGGCCATGGACGTGACCCACCTGTCGGGGAGCTCGGCCAGGTCGGTGAGCTCCCCGCCGGTGAGAAGCCGCCGCTCGTCGAGGAGCGCAGACTCGGCCGCAGCCAATCGATCCCTGGCCACGGTGGGATCCACGTCCAGCCGTGCCGGTTCGGACCCTCGCCGTCTCCGGTCGGGGGGAGAAAGCGCGACAGTGGTACGGATGGGGACGGAAGTCCTATCACCGGGCATGCCGTTACGGTAGTTGGCCCGGGACACCGACCGACAACGAAAAACGGGAGACCACCGTGGCATGGGACTTTTCCACTGAGCCCGAGTTCGAGGAGCAGTTGGCGTGGATGCGCGGGTTCGTGCACGACGAGATCTTCCCCCTCGAGACCTTGTCGTTGAGCTACGACACCATGCTCGAGGCGATCAAGCCTCTGCAGGACGAGGTCAAGTCCAGGGGGTTGTGGGCTTCACACCTCCCTCCCGATTTGGGGGGAGGTGGATTCGGACAAGTCAGGCTGGGCCTCATGCACGAGATCCTCGGTCAGACCCCGTACGGGCCGGTGGTGTTCGGCAACAACGCTCCCGATTCAGGCAATGCCGAGCTGCTGGCCGTGGGCATCGAGTCGTCGGGACGTGAGGAGCACCGAGAGCGGTGGCTCCTTCCCCTGCTCGAGGGTCAGATGCGCAGTGGATTCTCGATGACCGAGCCGGGAGCCGGTGCCGACCCGACCATGATCGCCACCACGGCGGTGCGCGACGGTGACGAGTGGGTCATCAACGGGCACAAGTGGTTCACCTCGAACGGATCGGTGGCCGACTTTCTCATCGTGATGGCGGTGACCAATCCTGACATCCACCCCTACCAGGGCTGCTCGATGATCATCGTGCCCGCTGACACTCCGGGTGTGGACATCGTCCGCGACGTGGCCACCATGGAGGACCCCGTCGAGCATTTCGGAAAGTTCGGTGGTCACGCCGAGATCCTCTACCGTGAGGTCCGGGTTCCCTACGAGAACCTCGTCGGGCTCGAGGGCGAGGGTTTCGTGCTGGCCCAGAAACGACTCGGACCAGGGCGGATCCACCACTGCATGCGGTGGCTGGGCCAGTCGAAGCGCGCCTTCGACATGTTGTGCGAGCGAGCGGTCTCCCGCACCACCCACCACTCGCTGCTGGCCGAGAAGCAGACCATTCAGAACTGGGTGGCCGACTCCCTGGCCGAGATGACGGCGGCGCGCCTGATGACCCTCTATGCGGCTTGGAAGATGGACAACGAAGGTGCTCCGGCGGCCCGAGTGGAGATCGCCATGATCAAGTACTACGGGGCCGGCGTTCTCTACAACGTGATCGACCGGGCCATCCAGGTCCACGGGGCCCTCGGCTTCTCCACCGATCTGCCGCTCGAGTCGATGTATCGCCACGCCCGTGCCGCCCGCATCTACGACGGGCCCGACGAGGTCCATAAGGTGACCGTGGCCCGACAGACTCTCAAGAGCTACAAGCCGACTGAAGTTCCCACCGAGCACGTGCCGACCCGTCGGGCCGAAGCCAGGGAGCGATTCGCCTACTTGCTCGACCTGGAGACCGCCGACCACTGAGCTGCTCGGTCCGTTCGGTTCCGATGCGGGGGCTGCCCTCCGAGTCCGTCGGGACGAACATTTAATTCGCGAATTGGCCCTAATTATCGATATGAGACCATAATTTCGGTGCTGAAATTAGCGACTAGAGATAATAATTCCATCAATTTTTCAAAAAAAATGTTGTCACCCGGAGCAGACCTGACGTCGGAATGAGGTTGTCAGCTTTTACTGATGGAAGAGAGCCGGCGACAGCCCCAAGGAGCGCATGGACGACAAACTCGACGAGGGCGTCAAGCGCGCCTTCGATCCGCTGGTCCGACAGGTCGTCGATTCGTGGTGCACAAGCGAGGATCCGATGCGTGCCGATCTCGATGAGGCCAGCTTCGTTCAGAGGAGTAGCCGGGTCGCATCCCGCCGCGATCAGCAGCGAGGTAGAGGCCTGGTCAACCTTCCTTGCGTACGAAGATCTGTTCGAAGATCCCGTCCACGCCCGAACCATGCAGGGTCATGCCCCCGTCGACGACGATGTTCTGACCAGTGATGAACCGAGCCATGTCCGAGCACAGGAAGACAACCACGTCGGCGATGTCCTCGGGCTCTCCGATGCGACCCACCGGCGTCGTCCGCTCATAGCGCTCCCGCTCGTGAGGGAGGAACTGCAACAGCGGCTTGGTCAAGGGGGTGAGGATCATGCCGGGTGAAACCGCATTGACCCGGATGTCGGGCCCGTACTCGAGGGCGGCCGACGCGGTGATGGCGGCCACACCTGCCTTGGCCGCCGAGTAAGGGGCCTCGCCCGCGGCTGGGCGGGTCCCGCTGATCGAGGCCGTGGACACGATGCTGCCTCCACCCGAGTCCAACATGTGGGGGATGGCGGCACGAAATCCCAGGTAGACCCCGGTCAGGTTGACGGCCACCAACCGGCCCCACTCCTCGGGCGACCACTCGTGGAGCGGGGACTGGCTGCCGGTTCCGGCGTTGTTGAACAGGATGGTGATCCCGCCCATGGCCGCTGAGGCGGCATCCACCGCCTCCCGGAGACCCTCGGGATCGGTGACGTCGGCCACGTGTGCCGTGCCCCCGATCTCCTTGGCGACCTCGGCGGCGGCATCACCATTGACGTCGATGACCGCCAGCGTGGCGCCTTCTTCTGCCATCCGCCGTGCTGTGGCCCGCCCGATACCCGAGGCGCCACCAGTGATGACGGCCCGCCGGCCCTGGAGCAATCCCATCGCTACCTCCCTGATCGTGTCGATGACCCTACGTCAAAGGGTGGACCGTCGTCACCGGCGGACGACGCGGACGACGCGGACGACGCGGACGACGCAGACGACGCAGACGCCACCTGACCTTTGGATCAGGCGACCGACTCCGGTCGGCGGCGGACGGCGAAGTGGGCCTTGACCGAGTCCTCGGTCGCCGGCCCGCCGTCCTCGCCCATCTCTTCGACGAGGATGAACTTCTCCGCAAGAGCCGATCGGATCCGGGCGAGATCCACGCCGAGCTCGCCGATGTTCTCGTGGTGCAGGAGATACTGGGACTCGCCGACGTTCTCGAAGATTCGGATGTCCCATCGCGAAAGACCGTCTTCGGCGAAGTACACGTCCATGATCACCACGTTCCCGTCGAAGTCGTAGACCCACGGCGGCTCGTCACCCAAGCGCCTCAACTCGCCCACTGTGTTGACGTCGAAGATGAACAGCCCGCCATCCACCAGGTGGTGGTAGGCGGCATCGAAGGTCGAACGCCACTCGTCGAATGTCAGCAGATGGTTGAGGCTGTCGAACACGCAGATGACCACGTCGAAGCGCTCGTCGAGCGAGAACGAGGCCATGTCCCCCTCGATGATGCGGGCGCGCGGAACCTTGTTTCTGGCCACGGCCAGCATCTCGGGCGAGCGGTCGAGACCGGTCAGCGATCCCAGCTCCGGGAGGTGGGCCAGGATGGATCCGGTGCCACAGCCGAGCTCGAGGAGCGAGTCAGCCTCAGGAAAATGACGGTCGATGATGCCCCGCACGCGGGCAGCCCGCGGGGCAGGATCGTCCATGATCGCGTCGTAGAAGCTCGAGAACCGGGCGTAGGCCTGCATCGACAAACCGTGCTATATCGTGCCCGAGGGCCCGACCCGGCGGCCCTACCTAGGGAACCTTGAGAGCGGGGACCACCTCGGCCTTGAACCGCCGCAGGGTCTCGTCGCCGGGGTAGTCCCGGAGCCACAGGATGAGCCCGCGGCAGCCGGCGTCCACATACGCCTGGGTCTTCTCGATGACCTGGTCAACGGTGCCCACCAGATTGTCGGTCAGGTAGCGATCGGTTGGTGTCCCGCCCCACAGGTCGCCACCCCCGTCGGACGAGCACCACGCTTGGACGTCCGCTTCGGTGTCGAAAAGCCGGCAGTCAGGGCCGTGGGTGCGGGTGATCTCGCCGAACGGCCGCCCCACTTCTTCGCAGTAGGTCGACAGGAGGCCCGACTTGCGTTCGAAGGCATCCAGGCCTACCTGCCAATTGGTGAGGTCGGCCCGGCGGGCGGCGATGCGCAGATTGACCTTCTCGCCCCCTCCGCCCACGAGCACCGGTGGGAGCTGCTGGACCGGTTTGGGGTCGCAATAGGCACCGTCGAAGTGCAGGTGGTTGCCCTCGAAGGTGACGGTCTCCTCGGTCCACAGCCGCTTGACCACCTCCAGCGTCTCGTCGAGCACGGCCAAGCGCTCGGGATTGGACAGGTAGTCGTAGCCGTAGGAGTGGTACTCCTCGTGAAACCAGCCCGCTCCTAGCCCGAAGATGAGCCGACCACTCGAAAACACGTCGACACATGCGGCTTCCTTGGCCAGCAGCCCGGCGTTGCGATACGAGGCGCAGGTCACCAGTTGGCCCAGTCCCACCCGAGCCGTCTGCTGGGAGAGTGCGGCCAGCATGGTGAACGCCTCGAACACGTGAGTGGGCTCACGACGTGGCACCGTCTCGACGTGGTCGTAGACCCACAGGTGGTCATAGCCGAGTGCTTCGGCCTGTCGCGCCAACTCGACCGACCGGGCCCAGGCGTCGGGTCCGCTCCAGCCGGTGTACTCGAGCTTCCAGCCCTGGGGGACGAACACTCCCACCTGCAACGGAACACCGCTCGGCGGTTCGGGTGCCTTGTCGGTCATGCTGCGAACTCCCACCACTGCACCTCACACATCATCGGGAGGAGGTACTTGACATAGACCGAATGGATCTTGACCACTTTTTGGTCGTCCACGTGGAGGTCGATGAGGTCGACCCGATCGTCATGCTCGCGGAAGGACACAGCTCGGTCCCTCACGCCCTGCAGCTCCTCCAGTGATCCCACCGAAAAACCGAAATGGTCCATGCGGGGGCCTCGCATCGGGTCCTTATCGGCGATGAGGAAGATGAACTGGTCCCAGTGGACGCACGAGAGGATGAGCCGACTCCTGTCCTCGGTCATCACCTCGATCTCGTCGAACCCGAAGACCTCGCTCCAGAACCGGCAGATGTCAGCACGATTCCGTTCGTCGAGGGCGTCGGGGGAGAGACTCATGGCCACGTGATTGAAGTGAGGATTGCCGGTGGGGTAATAGGGATGTGCCATTACGCGCCTCCGACCGGGGTGGCTGGGGCCGAGGCTCCCTCGGACAGGAGAGGGACCACCATCACCTTGCCCGCATAGCGGCCCGCGGCCAGATCGGCAAGGGCGTCCGACACCCGGTCGAGAGGCACGTCCTCGTCTTCGATCAGGAGATCGGTCGGGAACCGGTCGGAGGCCAACAGGTCGAGAGCCTGTTCGAAGCCCCCCTTGTCATAGACGAACGAGCCCACCACGCTGAGTTCGTTGAGGATGAAACGGTTGGGGTCGAATGTCGGATGTTCGATGCCGGCACCCACCAGAGCCATCGTGCCGCCGCGGCGCAACTGATGAAAGCCGGCTTCCATGGCTGCCTTCTTGCCCGAACACTCGAGCACGACATGGGCGGCCCGCTCGGCAATCCGTTCCGGTTCCCAGGGCGGGAACATCTCGAGATCGGCCGGGTCGAGGACTTCGTCGGCGCCGAGGCTCCTGGCCAACTGCTTGCGTTTCTCACCGGGCTCCACGGCGGTGATCGGCCCGATGCCGCGCACCACGAGGGCGGCGATGGAGAGAGCCCCGATCGGGCCGGCCCCGATGACCATCACGCTGTCCCCTACGCCCGCGCCCGAACGGGTGATCCCATGCAGTGCCACCGCCAGAGGTTCGGCCAGCGCCGCCTGACGGCCGGTCAACCCCGGGGGCAGACGTACGAGCGAGGCCGCCCGCACCAGCACGTAGCGGGCGAAGGCACCGTCGTGACCGTCGGCGATGGAGCCCTGGCGGTTCTCGCACTGGGAGGGCTTCCCCTCTTGGCACCGGCGGCACCTCCCACACTTCGGCGAGGGCCCGCCCACCACGGTCTCACCGAGCTCCCAACCCTCGACCGCTTCGCCGAGGGCAGAGATGGTACCGCTGAACTCGTGTCCGGCCACCAGGCCCGGCTTATCTCCCCAGCCCTCGAGCAGCATATGGATGTCCGACCCGCAGATGCCGCAGTGGTCCATCGCCACCAGTACCTCGTCGGGGCCGGGATGGGGAACCGGGCGCTCCTCGACGACCACCTCACCCGGTCGCCGATAGACGGCGGCTGGCATCATCTCCGGCAGATCACCCATCACGTCACCTCCCCCGGGTCGCTGTCCGGGCGCCACTCTAGAGCAGGTCCCGGCGGGGAGCACCTCGTCGTGGGGACCTGATCGCCAGGTGGGGGATGCCGGTAGCGTCTGTGCGTGGCCGACAGACAGGCAACCGAGGACATCGACGCATTCCTCTATTCGATGGGTGCGACCGAGGAGCAGATCGCTGCTGCCCGACGTGAGTGTCGCCTGGCCAGCCTGGCCGGCGATCTCGTGCTCGCCACAGGGGCCGACCTGACGGCATCGGATCTGGCCCTCCGGGTGGGCATCGACGTTGACACCGTTCTGGCGGTGTGGCGAACGCTAGGAGTGGTCGTTCCTGACGCGGACCGCCCCATGTTCACCGACCAAGATGCCGAGTTCACCTCGTTCGTCGCCCAGTTCCAGCCGTCCGGCATTCGTGGCGAGGAACTGCTGCGGGTTCTTGGAACGTCGCTGGCCCGGGTGGCCGAAGCCGCCGTTTCCCTCTACGTCCAGAATGTCGAGCCGGTCCTGGACCTGCCCGAAATCGAGCTGATCGATTGGGCCCGCGATCTTGCTCAGGCGACGGCCGGCGCCTTGCGACTCGGTGACTCGATGGGGGCGGTGTTCGCCCATCACATGCGGGACGCCATCGACCGCCAAAGGGTGGCCCAGGCCGATGTGACCGAGCGGTCCTTGTACCGCCTGGCGGTCGGGTTCGTCGACCTGGTCGGCTTCACCCCATTGTCCCTGCACGCCTCCCCGTCGGAATTGCTCGAGCTGATCGGCACGTTCGAGCTCAAGGCGTTTGAGGTGGCGTCCGCCTACAACGGGCGAATCGTCAAGCACATCGGCGACGAGGTGATGTTCGTTGCCCTCGATGCCGCCGCCGGTTGCGGCATAGCCCGGGACATCACGACGGCCTACACCGAGGGCATCGAGCCCCGAGGCGGAGTCGCCTTCGGTGAGGTGATCAGCAGCCACGGTGACTACTACGGGACCGTGGTCAATCTGGCTGCACGACTGGCCGAACTGGCGGTCCCGAGGGAGGTCCTGGTCGATCCGGCGACGGCGGCGTCCGGCTCCAGCACGTTCTCGTTCAGCCCGGCCGGGCACCGGCTCCTCAAGGGATTCGACGAGCCCCTCGAGGTGTTCTCGCTGGACACTTCCACCCCGGCGACTCCGGCTACCCCGGTTCGTTGAGACGTCACCGACGGCGTCAGGAGCGCACTGGCGGACGTGGCTGTCGGTCGTCATGACCGCTCCGCCCCCGCCCGATGACCAACGCACCCAACTCGAGCGGATGATTGCCGGTGACCTCTATCTCGGAGGCGATCGGGAGGTGGCCGAGGCGCATCGTCGGGCCCGGCGGCTCATGGAACGCTTCAACAACGCGGCGTTCGACAGCGCGGACGAACGCCACCGCATCCTGCACGAGCTGCTGGGTGCCTTCGGCGAAGGAAGCGAAGTCCGCCCACCCCTGTATTGCGACTACGGCTCGAATCTGCGGATCGGTGCTCGGACATTCGTGAACTTCGGCCTGATGGCCCTCGATCCGGCACCCATCTCCATCGGGGACGACGTCCAGATCGGACCCAACGTCCAGCTACTCACCCCGACCCACCCGCTCGATCCTCAACTGCGCCGAGCCAAGTGGGAGGCAGCCAAACCCATCGACGTGGCCGACAATGTGTGGCTCGGCGGTGGCGTCATCGTCCTCCCTGGCGTGCGCATCGCCGAAAACACCGTGGTGGGTGCGGGGGCGGTGGTGACCAGGGATCTCCCGGCCGACGTGGTGGCGGCGGGTAACCCCGCCCGCGTCATCCGGCAGCTGTAGCCAGCCCTGCCGCAGGCCTCAGTAGCGGTAGGTGTCCGGCTTGTACGGCCCGTCCACCGACACGCCGATGTACTCGGCCTGCTCTTTGGTCAGCGTGGTCAACCGCACACCGAGGGCGTCGAGGTGCAGCCGAGCCACCTTCTCGTCGAGGTGCTTGGGCAGGACGTAGACCTTGTTCTCGTAGTCATCGACGTTGTTGAACAGTTCCATCTGGGCCATGGTCTGGTTGGTGAACGAGTTGGACATCACGAAGCTCGGGTGTCCGGTGGCATTGCCCAGGTTGAGCAGCCGGCCCTCCGACAGGATGATCACCGAGTGGCCGTCGGGGAAGACCCACTTGTCGACCTGCGGCTTCACGTTGATCTTCTCGACGCCCTCGACCTTCGTCAGGCCGGCCATGTCGATCTCATTGTCGAAGTGGCCGATGTTACCCACGATGGCCTGGTGCTTCATCCGCTTCATGTGGTCGGCGGTGATGACATCCTTGTTGCCGGTGGCACTCACGAAGATGTCAGCGGTGGGCACCACGTCCTCCATGGTCGTGACCTGGAAGCCGTCCATGGCCGCCTGCAGCGCGCAGATCGGGTCCACCTCGGTGACCACCACCCTGGCCCCTTGGCCCTTGAGCGACTCCGCGCATCCCTTACCCACGTCACCGTAGCCACACACCACAGCAACCTTCCCGCCGATGAGCACGTCCGTGGCCCGGTTGATCCCGTCGATCAGCGAGTGGCGACACCCGTACTTGTTGTCGAACTTCGACTTGGTCACCGCGTCGTTGACATTGATGGCCGCAAACTGCAGCTCGCCGGCCTGCTCCATCTCGATGAGCCGGTGTACGCCGGTCGTGGTCTCCTCGGAGACACCCTTGATGCCGGCGGCGATCGTTGTCCACCGATCGGGGTCCTCGGTGAGGCTTCGGGCCAGCACCCCGAGCACCACCGCGAACTCCTCCGAATCGGCCGTCGACGGATCGGGAACGCTGCCGGCCTTCTCGAATGCGACACCCTTGTGGACCAGCAGCGTGGCATCGCCCCCGTCGTCGAGGATCATGGTCGGCCCTTCTCCGGGCCAAATGAGCGCCTGTTCGGTACACCACCAGTACTCCTCCAGAGACTCGCCTTTCCAGGCGAACACCGGCACGCCCCGGGGCGCGTCGACGGTTCCGTCGGGGCCGACGGCGACGGCGGCGGCGGCGTGGTCTTGGGTGGAGAAGATGTTGCAGCTGGCCCAGCGGACCTCGGCACCCAGGGCGACCAGAGTCTCGATGAGCACCGCCGTCTGTACCGTCATGTGCAGCGAACCGGTGATGCGCGCCCCGCGCAGGGGCTGCTCAGCGCGGTGTTCGGCGCGCATGGCCATGAGACCGGGCATTTCGTGCTCGGCCAGCTCGATCTCCTTGCGGCCGAATTCGGCGAGAGAGAGATCGGCCACCTTGAATGCCGGTCGATGCTGCTCGCTTGTCATGAAGGGCTCCTTCGCTGTGCCGGGGACCGGTGGCCGGGGATGGTCGGCGCTGGGCACCAGGGCGATTGGTAGGCGTTCGGCGCGGCCACTGTGGCCGAGCGAACTCAACCTCCATGGTAGCCGACCGACCTTCGCTGTTGCCCTGGGCTCCGAGCATCTCCCACCATTCGCTCGCCGGCCTCACCAACAGAACTCCGGCGTCCCGGCCGTCCGGCCACTACCATCGCCTTCTCAGCGACTGGGGGACGGCGATGACTTTGGATCTCGTGGGGAGGCGGGCGGCACTGGCGAAAGCCGACCCCGCCGCGTCGAATCCGGATCGGAGCCGTCGACGGCCGGTTCGAGGACGGTGGGTGAGGGGAGGGTCACTCACACTGCTGGCCGTTTGTGTGATGGTCGGAGGCCTGCTCTCGTCGTGTAGCTCCTCGCCGAGCTCGTCTGCGCCGACGTCCGGCCACGGGTCGGTGCTGTTGGTGGGAACCTTCCGCGGGCACGCCGGACAGTTCAAGACCATCCAGTCGGCGGTCGACGCGGCCAAGCCCGGCGACTGGATCCTGGTGGCTCCGGGCGACTATCACGAAGTCGCCGACGAGTCCGGACTCCCCACCGATGCCTCGGACGGCGACATGGGCGGGGTGATGATCACCACCTCGGACATCCACCTCCGAGGGATGAACCGGTCGACCGTCATCGTGGACGGGACCAAGGCGGGCTCATCGGCGTGCAGCCCGAACCCGGGAGCTCAGAACTTCGGTGCGCAGGGATCAGACGGACAACCGGTCGGTCGCAACGGCATCCTGGTGTGGAAGGCCGACGATGTCACGATCGAGAACCTGACCGCGTGCAACTTCCTTGGGGGCACCGGCGATGGTGGGAACCAGATCTGGTGGAACGGAGGGGACGGGAGCGGCAAGATCGGCCTGAAGGGTTACTGGGGCGACTACCTCACCGCCACGACCACCTTCTTCTCTGGGCAGGGCACCCCGACCCAACAGGAGGCCACCGCCGCGCGAGTATGGGATCTTCGCGTCGAACTCGGAGGGACCTGCCGGCTGGGACCAGCTCTACGCCAGCAACTTCAACGACTCGGGCATGTACGTGGGCGCGTGCCAGCAGCTCTGCGGGGTCACCATCGACCACGCATGGATGGAGTACAACGCGCTCGGCTATTCGGGCACCAACTCGGGTGGAGCCCTTGTCATCGAGAACTCGCGGTTCGACAACAATCAAGACGGAGCGGACACCAATACCCAGATCAACGGTGATCCCCCGGCCCCCCAGAACGGGGACTGTCCCAACAACGGGATCAGCCCCATCACACATACCCATTCCTGTTGGGTCTTCATCCACAACAACTCCTATGACAACAACAACCCCGATGTTCCCGAGGCAGGCAATGCCGCCGCCGGTCCCGTCGGGACGGGGATGACTCTGTCGGGTGGTCGCAACGACACTGTGATGGACAACAGGTTCTCCGACAACGGTGCTTGGGGATTCCTGATGGTCCCCTATCCCGATTCGGGCACCCCGTCGCTGAATCAGAGCTGCTCGGCCACGGGCGGGGTCGAAGAGTCCGGGTTCGGCTGCGTGTACGACCCCATGAACGATGCGCTGCTCCACAACTCCTTCAGCCACAACGCCTACTTCGGGAACCCGGGCAACGCCGACTACGGCCAGATCGTCTTCAATGGGGGACAGCCCCAGAACTGCTTCGCCGGCAACAGCGCCCCCCGTGGCAGCGCCCCCCCGAACCTCGAACAGCTGCAGCCCACGTGCGGGAAGATCACCACCGCGTCCAACACCGGTGGCCCGCTCCTCGCTCAGGTGTTGTGCGACACCGGCTTTGGCACCTGCCCGGCCGGGGCGCACTACCCGCCGCGCACGACGGTGGTCATGCACCCCCTACCCAAGGGCCTGCCCACCATGCCGAACCCGTGTGCCGGGGTGCCCGACAATGCATGGTGCCCGGGCGGCAATCCGGTCTGAGCGCCCGTTCCCCGGCAATTCAGATGGATCAGGGGGCGGGCAGCTTTGTGGAGAGGGGCAGGTTGGAGGAGGACTGGCCCACGGCCAGGGTGTAGTCACCGGGGACAGTGGTCCACCTGCCACCGAGGAAGGCCTGGAACGCTGAGGCGGGCACGGCCAGGTTGACGGCCCGGCGTTCGCCGGGGCTCAGACTGACGGGAAAGAAGGCCACAAGCTGGGCGGGCGGCTCACCGGCGGCTGCCGGGTAGGTGAGGTAGGCCTGCAGCACGTCGGTCCCCGAGCGGGTGCCGGCATCGGTGACTCTCACGGTGAGTGTGACGCCCGATGACCTGTGGCGCACGGTCAGCCTGCCCAGGGCGAAGTGGGTGTAGTCGAGCCCATAGCCGAAGGGGAACAGGGGCCGGATGTCGTGGGTGTGGTCGTACCGATAACCGACCTCGAGTCCCTCGGTGTAGTACGAGGTCAGGCCGATTCCCGGCCACTGGGCGACCGAGTTCACCGCGGTGAGAGTATCGGACGAGGGAAAGGTGACGGGTAGGCGACCGGAGGGATCGACGTCACCGAAGAGCAAAGCGGCGATGGCGTTCCCATCCTCCTCTCCCGGGTACCACGCCTCGATGACCCCGGCCACCTCTCCCAACCACGGCATCAGAACCGGTCCCCCGGTATTGAGCACCACCACTGTGTGGGGGTTGGCAGCGGACACTGCGGCGATCAGCGCGTCCTGATCGCCGGGCAGGGCAAGAGAGGGACGGTCGTAGGCCTCAGAGTTGTAGTCAGCGGCGAAGACGACGGCCACGTTCGCCTTGCGGGCGGCAGCGACGGCGGCTGCGATCTGGTCGCTCACGTAATCGAACCCGAGGGTCAGCTGACTGAGGGTGACTGACGACTCGCCCGACGGCGTCGAGTGGGCCACCGGATCCCACACGAGTTGGACGGCGTACTCGTGGCCGCCGACGAGCGGCACCGTGCTCGACCAACGCCCGCGGGCGTGGCTCAGAGTGTCGGCGACGGCGGTGTGTCCGTCAAGGGTGAGGCTGGCCGATCCCGATCCCTGGAGCGAGAGCGTGTAGAGCCCGCTGCGGGGAGGGGTGAGTGTTCCGGTCCAGGTGGCGGTCACGTCGGACCACCCGGGGGGAAGCACGATGTCCGAACGATTCGACGAGATCGCTCCACCCAAACCCAGGGACCCACGCACGATCGACGGTCTGTGCCGGGCCCGGCTCCCGGCGATGGGGGAGGCCGGACTCTCGGGGAGGGGGCTGGGGGAGGGGTGGGGACGGATGCTGGCGTCAACGGTGGGCTCGACCAGCTGTTCAGACGCAGGCCCGGTGTCAGGATCGGTTTGGGCCAGGGTCAAGGTGAGTCCGTGCCCCTCGCCCGACGAAGGGGTGAGGAGATCGGTCGGGACGGGCGGGAGGGCACCGGTGGTGCTCCCGCCGTCGGCGTGGGTGATGGTGACACCGGTACCGGCCCGCTGTCGGATGGCGTCCAGAGGGGTGGAGGTGAACGGGGCGACGACCTGGGCGCTTCCATAACCGGTGGTGACCGGTTCCGTGGATGCGTCAGCACCGATGACAGCCACCGATCGGACGTTCGAGGTGGACAGAGGGAGGACCGAGTCCTGGTCCTTGAGGAGCACCGCGGAACGCTCCGCGGCCACCAGGGAGAACTCGGTGTGGGAAACCGAGTCGACGGGGTCACCGGGTGCACCGGTGTCCTCTCGTCCCACCACACCGTGGGCGAACATCGCGGTCAGCACTCGGATGGTGGCGTCGTCCACCGCCGACATGGGAAGCGTCCCGTTGTCCACCAGTCCGGCCAATTGGGCGACATCCTCCGGTTTGAGGAGGTTGGTCCCCGAGCGCAGGGCGGCCACCGGGTCGTGCACGGCCCCGAGGTCGGAGCGCACGAACCCGGCGAAACCCCACTGGCCCAACAGGGCCAGGAGATAGGGATCCTGGCATTGATAGGTCCCGTTGAGCTGTGGGTACGCGCACATCACCGACGCAACGTGGGCTTGGGTGACGGCGGCCCGGAAGGGAGGCAGATAGATCTCCTCGAGGGCTCGGAGCGACACCAGGTCGTCAAGCCCGCCCCGGTCGGTCTCCTGGCTGTAGACGGCGAAATGCTTGGCCATGGCCATGGCCCCTGTGGACTGGATCCCCTCGATGTCCGCCACCCCCATGGCCGATACCAACTCCGGGTCCTCGCCGTAGCCCTCGTACGATCGTCCGTTCTGGGGTACCCGATCGATGTTGAGATCGGGTCCCTGGATCACGTCGACTCCCTGACCGAGGGCCTCGGAGCCGATCACCTCGCCGTAGGTGCGAGCGAGCGAGGTGTCGAAAGAGGCGGCGATGCCCAGAGGTGCCGGCAGTTGGGTGACGTGGACGGCGCCGAAGGCCACACCCTGCGGCCCATCCTCGAGGGTCAGGGGCGGAATACATAGGCCGGGTACTCCGGCGTTGACGTTCTCGTAGACGCCCGAGTCGAACAACACGATCTCGCCGAGCTTTTGGGCCAGGGTCATCCTGTCTGCGACCAATCTGGCAAGAGCGGAAGGCGAGTCACCGCGATCCATGGCGGCCTCCAGCCAGGGGCACTTCGAAGCGATGTCCACACCGGAGTTGTTGGTCGCAGCCGCGGGGATGGTGGTCGCGGGAGCCGGGCCCGGAGGCGTCGCCGACGCCGCGTGGGCCACCGGGGGCGGGGAGGAGGCAGACACAGCGCTGACCAACTGGCCGGGGAAGGGGCTGGACGGTTCCAGCCACACGACCAGGACCACCGCCAGAATTCCCGCGGCCGCGGCCAGAATCTGTGATCGCCACCCCCTCGCCACGCGCAGCCGATGGCGATCGGGAATGTCAGCAGTTTCGGTCACGGGCTCGTCTACCCAAGCTAGCGATGATGCGCAGGTGTGGGTGGTCGCCTCGCCGCCGCTTCGCCGGCATCGCCCTGTCCACTCAATCCTGGGCTCCGAAGCTGCTCCGGTGGAGATCGGACGGGTTTTGACGGAGTCAGCCCGCCTCGGATGTGGGCTCCTCGCCCGCCGATGGGACTGTCGATGCTGTCGCCAGCCGTTCGAGGATGGCCTCGGCCGGAATCGTTCCCGGCCCTCTGTGGGTCGACGCCGCCTTTCGGGCCAGGATCTGGATCAGTGCATTGGCCGGAGTGGGCACGTCGTGCACCCGTCCGCGCAGGACGATCTCACCGTTGAGATAGTCGGTCTCGATGTCGCCGGTTCCCCGTCGGATGCTCTGCCACGAGGACCCCCCTTGGCGCGACCGGCCCTCGATCTCGCCCAGCTGGAGGTGGTCTGCCCGCCGGGCCCGGTCCTCATCACGGCTGGCCGTGTCCAGTCCGGCCGCCGCCAACACGGCATCGCCCTCGGCCACCAGGGTGCGCACCAGTAGCCCGCCTCGTTCATCCGGTCCACAGATCGCTTCCACCGCATTCCCCAGATTGGTGAGAAGCTTGCGATTCTTCCAGCGACCGATGTCGTGGACTGCCCTCGAACTGAACGTCGCCCTTGCGAAATCAGCGGAGACCGACAGCGTGGTCTCGTCGATCCCGTGGGGAAACCGACCGATGTCCAGCAAACCGGTGGTGGGTGACGACCAGGCCTGGACCACGCCCGGTTCGAGATGGCTGGCCGGACACATCACACACACCGCGTGAACATGGGGGAACAGGCGGGAAGCCGCGGGCTCGTTGGCGATGCCGTTCTGGAGGCAGATGATCGGCGTCCCGACCGGGGCGACGGCGACGAGCTCGGCCAGTGCGGCCATCGTCTGCTGGCTCTTCACCGCCATGAGCACCGTTGTCTCTCTCCGCCAGTCGATGTCCGAGGGATGGCCGACGGCCGGGATCCTGAGAGTGGTGGTCCGGTCGGGCGACTCGAGCCGCAAGCCCCGGTCGGAGAGCGCGGTGAGTTGCCGGCCGCGGGCGATGAGCGTCACGTCGAATCCGGCTTCGAACAGGCGCCCGCCCACCGCCCCGCCTATGGCGCCCGCACCGAAGATCACGTAGCCCACAGGCTTTATCGTGCCACCGGTGGAGGATTGGGATTGGACGGAGGGCCAAGGTCGAGCTTCGGTTATCGTGTTAGGATGTAAGTAAGTAATCATCGAAGGAGGCACCGTCATGATGGATTCACGAGGAGGCCGGGGCCGGGGCCGACACCGGGGCTGGACAGCGACAGAGGAGAAGCCCTCGACCGAGGCCCTGGTCGGGTGGCTGGCCGGACGCCTGCCGGACGGCTGGTTCGAGTCCCCGCCGACGGTGACCGTGGACAGGGATGAGATCCTCGTGGTGGGACAGGTGCCCGCCCCCGATGTGGCTGAGGGCACCGATGGAGAAGGGGCCGACGAGGGCGCAGCCCGATCGGCGGCTGAGGCCGGCCGCATCGCCCGTTTCCGTGAGGACACCCGCGAGGAACGCATGGCCATCGCCCGCGAGGCCGAGCACCACTTCGGGCGCAGCGTCGCATGGGGAGCTGAAGCGGGGGACACCACCCAGGTGTTCACCAACATGTCGGTCCCGGTCATGACCCGTCTGCGTCAACCGGAGCGGCGGGTGCTCGACACCCTGGTCGACAGCGGGGTGGCTCGCAGTCGCTCCGACGCGCTGGTCTGGTGCGTCAAACTGGTCGCCCGCAACACCGACGAGTGGCTCTCCGAGCTGCGCACGGCCATGGAATCCGTGGAGTCAGTCCGTCAGCAGGGGCCGTCGACCGCCTGAGCGACGGAGCGAGGCTGCGCCGCCGCGCCACCCGCCACGCGGCGGCGCGGCGTCATTCCTGGCGGGGATCACTAGCGTTGCCAGCGTGAGTAGGGTGCCACGGTCGACCGGTCGCTCTGCCGCGCAAACCGTCATCGTCATGTTCACCGCCGTGGCCGCCGTGGCCGCCGTCCTGGTGATCATGCTCGACTTCGTCGGCGTGACCATCGCCGCCGCTTCACCGACGACGGTCACCGACTCGAGTTCGTGGACGGTGTATCACCATGACCCTGCTGGGACCGGCGTCGCTGCTTCGGTACACGAGGTCGACACGACTTCCCGGGTGTGGACATCGTCAGTCCTCGACGGGCAGCTCTACGGGGAGCCTCTGGTGTCGGGAGGCGTGGTGTACGTGGCCACCGAGGACGACTCCGTCTACGCCCTCTCGGCCTCAAGCGGGTCCGTCCTCTGGTCCACCCATCTGGCCACGCCGGTTCCCTCGTCCCTCCTTCCCTGCGGCGACATCCAGCCGTTGGTCGGGATCACCGGCACGCCGGTGATCGATCCCACGCGTGGGGAGATCTTCGTTGTGGCCGACGAGCTGGTGGCCGGCAAGGCGGCACACGTGTTGATCGGCCTGTCCACGGCGTCGGGCAAGCTGGAGTTGACCCAGAACGTGGACCCCCCCGGTGCTGATCCTGCGGCGCTCCTCCAGCGCACCGGGTTGACCCTCGATGCTGGCCAGGTGGTGTTCGGCATGGGAGGCAACTACGGGGACTGCTCCACCTACCGCGGTCGGGTCGTAGCCGTCGCCGAGACGGGCGGGACGCCGACGATCTTCACCGTCGATGCCGCAGCAGGTGACAACCAGGGAGCAGTCTGGATGGGCGGCGCCGCACCGGCCGTCGACGCCAGCGGCGACATCTGGGTCAGCGTCGGCAACGGCTCGGTGTACTCAGCCGCCGACCCTTATGACGACAGCGATTCGGTGCTCGAGCTGTCGCCGGCGCTGCAGCTCCTGCAGTACTTCGCACCGACCAGTTGGCCTCAGAACAATGCCCATGACCTCGACATGAGTATGGAGCCGGCGCTGCTGGCCGATGGTCAGGTGGTGCTGGCGGGCAAGTCCCGCATCGTGTACCTGCTCGACGGCGCCCACCTCGGCGGCATTGGGGGACAGGAGGCCTCCCTGGCCTCGGGCTGCGA
The DNA here is from genome assembly GCA_963704615.1 of uncultured Acidimicrobiaceae bacterium. GTDB lineage: Bacteria > Actinomycetota > Acidimicrobiia > Acidimicrobiales > RAAP-2 > Bog-756. Next base: position 1,188,615 of record OY969923.1, read on the forward strand.
CGGTGACATCGACGGCGGCCCCGCCGTGGTGGGCACGACTGTCTACCTCCCATGTATCAGTGGCGTCATCGCCGTGCGGGCAGTCGAGTCACCGGCCGGGCTCCAGACTCTGTGGAGCTCGCACATCGGCGGCGGGCCCCCGATCGTTGCCGCTGGTCTGATCTGGACCATGGGACAGAACGGCGTGCTCTATGGCCTCGATCCGAGCACCGGCGCTGTGGTCCAGCAGGCGTCGCTCGGTGTGCCGGCCAACCACTTCCCGACCCCCAGCGTGGGGGACGGACTCTTGCTGGCGGCCACCGCCGATCAGGTGGTCGCCTTCGGCGCATCGTCGAGCGGCGCCCCGGCGACCACACCGCCCACCACCAGCGCTGCGCCGTCGCGCCATCGAGGGACCACACCGGCGACCGTGAGCGGCTCGGGGGTCAGTGCCGGCGCTCTGGCCGCCATCGTGATCGGGGCCCTTGTGGTCATCGGCGGGGTGGTCTGGCTCCTCGGGAGGCGTCGGAGGGCCGACGTTCCGGGATAGCGGCAGACCGACTGGTCTCTGGTGCCGATTACCCCAAGCTCCGCCAAGTTCTCCCAAGCCCACCGCCCCGATTCCACTGATCCTCGCCGGAGCGGGCCGGGTCAGCCTCCCCGCAGTGAGGTGACGTCGAAGCTGGTGACCGGGTCGTCGAGAGGCAGGATCATCATCGGGGCGAGACCCTGGTGGCTTTCGGCCACCAGGCGCACCACCGTCCCGTAGGCGGCAAAGCCGACCGCGTGCCGGGCGAACTCCATAGGACCCTCTTTGACCTTCACCTCCACCACCCCGGCGCCGCGCAGGGCCAAGGCCGACTCCTGCATGCGCTCCATGGCCGATTCCCGGGCGGAGTACATCGCCTCGGTGAAGTTTGTCAGCTCCACGTTCTGCGAGGTCTGCTTGAGGGCGGCGCCGGCCGATCGGCGAGGGGCGTACACGAAGCTGGCCCCGACGGCCAGGCCCAACGGCGCCCAACCCGCGGCCACCAGGAGCGAGAAGTCCCGGCCGGAAAGGTCCGACACGAAGACGGATTCGGCCGACGCCCTCTTCGAACCGACGGGCCGGACCGCCGTCCCCAGGAGGGCGACGTCGATGTGGTGCCGGTGCACGTCGACGTCGACATGGACACCGACGACACCGTGGCCTCCGGCTTTGGCACATTCTCGATGGATTTGATCGGTGGCCACGGCAAATGAGCGGGCGTATGCGCTGGATGCGTAGCCGATCTCCCCTTGGCCCCAGTTCCAGACGCCCATAGGTATCGAGTACAGGGAGACACCACACACCAGCTCAACCGGTTCCCAGCCGATGGAGTGGAGGGCAAGCTCCTCGTCGATGGACAGATCCGACGTCATCGCCCCCCCGCTCGGCCCTCCCGATCCGGTTCGGCGTCGACTCAGGAAGGATGCGGCCTCGAGCACCTCGCCTTTGATGTCGGAGTGAGCATCACTGGAACCATCCGGCGCCGGCGTTCGGGGGGTCATAGCAGCCGGACCGTGGGCCGGGGAAGAGGGAGGGGATCGAACTCCTTGAAGCGCCGGACGCGGTTGCCCCGCAAGATGCACTGGAACTCGGCGTCCCCTTCACTGAGCTCACGCTCGCTGGTGATCATCGATGCACCATGGAGGGAGTCGCCGCCCAACTGGGAGCGGACGTGGTCGCGGGCGATCCGGCGTACCGCCATGCCTGCCTTGGCGGTTTGCTCGATCTCGGCCCCCGCGGACTGGCTCACCCAACCGGCACTGGTGCCTTCGGTCAGATAGGCGGTGATGCAATTGGCCCAGACCCGGACCGATGCCACCGAGGCGGCGATCGCCACCGGGGCGTACCCGGCTTCGATCAGTTTGGCCAGTCGTTGCCCGGCCAGGTAGGTGGTCCAGGGTCCATCCGCCGGCGGGGCCCCGCCCTCCGCCTTGACGGCCGTGCCCTGGACCCGGAACTCGAGAACACCCTGTCCGGCCAGCGGTTCGGTGGCGTCGACCACCCCCACGACGCCGTGGGCACCGACGGTGGACGCCTCCTCGATCATTCGTTGGTACGCCGAGGTGAACCCTTCGGTCCAGGCATCCTCGATCCACGACTGCTCGTAATTCTGACCCCAGGTCCGGTGCTCGGCCGAGACGAATCCGTGGGGGCACTGCCAGCTCTCCGAATAGCCGCGGGTCGCTCCCTGGTAAGGCACCCCGAATGTGCCGAAGGGCGAACCCATGCCGTACCACTGCCACTGCATGACACAGAATCCTTGGACGAAACCGACCGGTTCGAGGCCCATCTGCAGGCAGGCGGCGAAGTCGGCAACGGTCAATGCCGAGGTGAACGCTCCCTCGGCGAAGCGGCGACCGGCCGCTTCCGGGAGATCGGTCGGAAGGTCGGCCATCAGTTGTCGAGCGAGATGATGGTAGTGGGTTTGGGCAAGGTCACCTGCTCCGAGGTCTTTGCCACCGCGGTCCCGAGCGAGAGGAATTCGATGGTGTGGCTGCCCCACTGGTGGGATTTCTCCTCGAGCCGCACGCCCACGATGCCAGAGGCGTCCAACTGGCTGGCTTCGTCTTGCATGCGGGTCATGGCCAGCTCGCGGGCCTCGTACAGCGCCTGGGTGAAATTGGGGAGCTCCACGTTCTGCCCCGCCGAGCCCAATGTCTGCCCCAGTCCACGATGGGCGATGTGGTAGACGCAGGTGCCCATGACCAGGCCCAACGGGACGTGCCCGGTCTGCATCAGGGTCCAGAAGTCCTGACCGGAGAGGTCGGAGGTGAACGGCTTCCCCGCCTTGTTGAGATAGGACTGCCCGCTCTCGGCCTTGACTGCGGTACCCACGGCGATGAACTCGGCGGCGTCCTTGCCCCACTCGTAGTAGTTGACGTCGAGCCGGACACCGACCACCCCGTCGGCCCCCAGCTCGGCCGCCTCTTCCTCCATCCGGGTCATGGCCAGCTCGCGGGCCTCGTACATGGCCCCGGTCAGCTTCTCCAGCTCCTGGCTCTGCCGCCACTTTCTGGTCTGGATCCCCGTGTGGTAGATCGACGAGCCCATCACCAGCCCGAGGGGGTGGAACCCCACCTCCTTGATGAGCAGGAACTCGTTGACCGACAGGTCAGAGGTGAACAGACCGTGCTCGAGCTCCTCGAGTCGGTGCCCGGCCTCCTTGGGCAGATCCTGTGGTGTTTCACTCATGTGTCCCTCCGATGACCATGCTCTCGAGTGCCTGACGGACCGACTGGCTGTGGGCCGCCTCCTGCTGGAGCGCGGTGAGCAGCCGGGCCAGCCACGAGTCCACGTCCACCTTCTCGCTACGGATGCGGATGCCGCCCGAGGAGTGTCCGATGGTGCATCGCAACGTGTCGTCCACCACCTCGGCGTCGAACTGGTCGTTCTCCAGGGATATCCGGATGGAACGGATCTGGTCGGACTTGCGGAACCGCCCTCCGGATCGTGCGATGTTCAACCGGGGTCCGAGGGCGTCGGCCAGCTTGTCGGCCAGTGCCTTGACCAGGATGCGGACGTCCGATCCGTCCGCCCGCAGCGACGCCGCGGCCAGCTCCATGTCCATCGAGTCGTCGGTGTCGGCCATCCGTCGAACCCTACCGCTCGCCCCGCTTCCCGGCAGTGCGCTGGTCATCACGACCACCCGGCCACCGGAGGGACAGGCCGGACCCGGAGGGACGAAGGGGGAGAAAAACTTCGGAACGCAGGATCAGCGGACGCCGGCGGCGTCACGTTGCTCCGCACCTTCGCGGACCAAGGGGAGCAGCTTCTCGCCGAATTCGACCGCGTCGGGAAGTGGGTCGAAGCCCTTGAGCAACAGGGTGGTGATGCCCAGGTCGTAGTAGCGCAGCATGGCCTCGGCCACCTGCTCGGGCGTTCCGACCAAGGCGGTCGAGTTGCCGGCCGCGCCGGTCAGGTTGGCGACCTTCATCCACAGCCGCTCGTCGTATACGTCGCGGTCGGCGGACATCTCGATCAGTCGCTTGCGACCGACCGACGTGGTCCCCCCGGTGTCACGATCCACGGAGAAGGTGGCGTTCTTCGCACCGCCGAGCCCCTGGTACGTCGTCTGATGACCAGCCATCCGCTCCTTGGCCAGGGCGATCCGGTCGGCCGTCTCGGCGGCGATCCACTCGGCCTTCTCCCACGCCTCCTGCTCGGTGTCGGCGATGATCGGCCGCAGGGACAGGCTGTAGCGGAGGGTGCGCCCCACCTTGGCCGCCGCTTCCTCGATGGTCTCCATGCGGGCGGCTACCGCGGCCCGGGGCTCACCCCAAAAGGCGTACACGTCGGCCTGTGCCGCTCCCACGGCAATGGCCGGAGGGGAGGCGCCGGCAAAGTACAGAGGGATGCCGCCCGGGACCACTGGTTTGACCGAGCTGAAGGCGCCCTCGTATTTGAAGAATTCCCCCTCGTAGTCGAACGGCGAGTCCTCGGACCAGATACGTCGGACGATGGACATGACCTCGCCGGTACGGCGGTAGCGGAGGTCGTGGGGAACGAAGTCGCCTTCCCGCCGCTGGTCCGCCTCGTCCCCCCCGGTGATGAAGTGGATGGCGATCCGTCCGCCGCCGGTGAGATGGTCGAGGGTGGCGGCCATCCGGGCCAGAAGCACCGGCTGCACGAATCCCGGCCGGTGGGCCACCATCACTTTGAGATGGCGGGTGCAGTCGAGGACGGAGGCGGCCACGGCCCACCCTTCGGGGGCCACAGCCCCGTAGCCCACCAGCACCCGGTCGAACCCGCCGTCGTCGTGGGCTCGGGAGATGGCGACCAGGTAGTCGGGATCGATGACGGGTCCGTCCATCCAGTCGACGACCGGACCGTCGACGAGCGGACCTTTGATCTCCGAGGCATCCCTCGTGCCCACCATTCCGATGATCTCGATCGGCATGCCCCGTCCTTCCTACCTCTCGCCGGCCTTCCCGGACGTCCGATGTCGACGTGTCGGGCTCATTCCCCGGGCGAAGGCCCAGTTAGACGCTAACATCTGGAGGTGGTGGACAGGGGCATGAAGGCATCCACATCGGAGCGCCCGCGGCCGCTCGTCGCCGTTGGATACGGGCCGCGCTGTGTGCCCATCATGCAGCTGGCCGAGGCGGCGGCCGGCCTGTGCGATCTGCTGTGGATGATCGACTCCAGCATTCCCGAGATGCGCGAGATGGCCGACCTGCTCAATCGCTTCGGCCCGGTCATCGACCACGGGGGTCTGGGTGTCGAGGCGATGGGCAAGGCGCTGTCCACCTACGCGCCCGATGCGATCGCCACCTATCTCGATGCGGGCATGGTCGAGTTCGCCGAGCTGGCCGAGTCGCTCGGCCTGCCCTTCCACCGTCCCGACGTGGCCGCGTCCCTCACCGACAAGGAGCGCCAGCGCCGGGTTCTGGCCGAGGGTGGCCTGGCCATGCCGGCCTGCCACGTGGTCAAGCCCGGCCAGGCCGAGCCGGACCTCGCCGCCATCGAGGCCGAGGTCGGGTGGCCGGTGATCCTCAAGCCCCGGTCGGCCCAGGGCAGCCGCTACACCTTCCTCGCTCAGGACGCGGCCGAGTTGGCCCGCCTCCTCGATGCGCTGGGGCCGGGACGGCCGGACATGGTCCTCGAGGGCTATCTGGCCGATGACCCGGCCCGGGCCGGCCAGCCCTATGCCGGCTATGTCTCGGTCGAGAGTGTGGTGGCCGCCGGGGTGACCAGCCACCTGGCCCTCACCGGTCGCTTCCCAACGGCGGAGAACTTCCGGGAGACCGGTTTCTTCATTCCTGCCGCCCTCGACGACGCCGACCGCACCGCGGTCCTCGATCTGGCCACCCGAGCCATCGACGTCCTCGGTGTCGGCACCGGGTGCCTGCACACCGAGGTCAAGTTCACACCCGACGGCCCCCGGATCATCGAGGTCAACGGACGGGTGGGGGGCGGCGTGCCCGAGATGCTCGATCGTGCTGCGGGCATCCCCCTCCTCGAGCTGACCCTGCGGGTGGCGCTCGGCGAAGAGATCCGCATCGACGGTCCGGTGGAGACTCGCCGCATCGGCTACCGCTTCTTCCTCCAGCCCCCAGCCATGTCGGCCACCGTGGCCTCGATCGAGGGCATCAACACGTTCAAGGACCATGCCGGCGTGGACACCATCAGTGTGCATCAGGGGCCGGGTGCCGACCTCGACTGGCGGGACGGTTCGCGGAACCACATCATGGCCGTGGTCGGGTCGACGGAAAGCGCCGAGGAGCTGCAGGCGGTCTACCGACTGCTGCACCAAGAGGTCACGGTCACCTACGCCGATGTGAGGCACTAGTGGGGGCGCGGTTGGCCCGGGCCGCCGCGACCGGCCCGGGTGCGTCGACCCAAGGCGTCGACGGTCCGGTGCGCTGGCGGTGCGCACTGGTCAACAACATGCCCGACAGCGCCTTCGAGGCCACTGAACGCCAGTACATCGACTTGCTTGATGCCGGCTCGGGGTGTGAGACCATCGAGGTCTCTCGTCACAGCATGGTCGGGGTCCCGAGGGGCGAGCGTGCCGCGGCGCGGATCGCCGAGGCGTACGCGCCCGTCGAGGAGATCGCCGACGACCCTCCTGACCTGTTGATCGTGACCGGATCCAATCCGCTGGAGCCGCGTATCGAGGACGAGCCCTACTGGGATGATCTGGCTGGGCTCTTGTCGTGGGGCTGTGACCACGTCCCGTCGATGTTTCTGTCCTGCCTGTCGGCGCACGCCGCCCTGTCGGTGTTCGACGGCATCGAACGGACCCGTCTGTCTGACAAGTGCACCGGCGTCTTCCCCCAGCGACCCGACCCGACCCATCCACTCGCCGCCGATTTGGTCTCGCCGGTCGTCCTTCCCCACTCACGGCTCAACGCGGTGGCCGACGAGGTGGTGTGCGGGGCCGGTTACCGAGTGGCCCTCCGGTCTGAGGTCGTCGGCTGGAGCGTGGTCACCAAACGGATGGGTCGCTCGGAGCTGATCCTGGTCCAGGGCCACCCGGAGTACGACCCCACCAGTCTCCTCCGGGAGTACCACCGCGACGTGCGCCGCTACGTCCTCCACGAGCGCGACGAGCTCCCGTGCCTGCCCGTCGACTGCGTCGACCCCGCCGACTGGGAGTCGCTCCGGCGGCTTCACGAGCGGGTGACCGGAGGGGAGCGCAACCACGAACTGGTCGAGTCCTTTCCCTTCGACGAGATCGGGGGCCGGGCCCCCTGGCCGTGGCGCGGCGCGGCGATCCGGCTGTACGGCAATCTGCTGAACGGAATCCCGAAGAGGAGCGTCTGAAGCGATGCACGACGAGACGATCGCCATCCATGGCGGGTATGTGGCTGACGGGACCCGGGCCGTGGCAGTGCCGATCTATCAGACGGTCGCCCACGATTTCATCGACGCCGAGCACGCCGGAGCGGTGCTCGACCTGGAGACGCCCGGGTTCCACTACAACCGGATCAACAATCCGACCTGCGACGTCCTCGAGCGGCGGCTGGCCGCCCTCGAGGGGGGGACAGCCGCGCTGGTGCTGGCGTCGGGAATGGCGGCCGTCAGCTACGCCATTCTCACCGTCGCTTCGGCCGGTTCCAACTTCGTGGTGGCGCCACAGCTCTACGGGGCCACCTTCACTTACTTCGCCCACGTTCTGCCGACCCTCGGCATCGATGCCCGCTTCGCGGTCGACGACCGGGCCGAGTCGATTCGCCCTTTGATCGACGACAACACCTGCGCCGTGTTCTGCGAGACCATCGGCAATCCGGCCGGAAACATCGTCGACCTGGAAGCGGTGGCCGCGGTGGCCCACGACGCCGGTGTCCCCCTTCTGGTGGACAACACCGTGGCCACCCCGTTGATGCTGAAGCCCTTCGAATACGGGGCCGATGTGGTCGTGCACTCGCTGACCAAGTTCGTCGGTGGTCACGGCACGACCACCGGTGGAGCCATCATTGACGGCGGCCGGTTCCCCTGGACCGACCACCCCGGTCGCTTTCCCATGTTCAACGAGCCCGAGCCCGCGTTCCACGGCGTCGTGTTCGCCCGCGACTTCCCCGACCGACCCTTCGTGGTGCGTGCCCGGTCGACTCAGCTCCGTAACACCGGGGCCACCCTCTCGCCGTTCAACGCCTTCTTGCTCTTGCAAGGTTTGGAGACCTTGGCCGTCCGCCTCGACCGTCACGAGGCCAATGCCAGGGCCATCGCCGACTACCTCGCCGCCGACCCTCGGGTCGAGTGGGTGAGCTTCGCAGGATTTCCCGATCATCCCTACCATCACCTGGCGGACCGGTACCTTCACGGGCGGGTGCCTTCGATCATCACTTTCGGGGCGGTCGGGGGATTCGAGGCCGGTCTGGCCTTCTTCGACTCACTGCAGTTGATCAAACGGCTCCTCAACCTCGGCGACGCCAAGTCTCTGGCCATCCATCCGGCGTCGACCACCCACCGGCAACTCTCGGACGACGAGCTCATCGCCGCCGGCATCCGGCCGGAGACCATCCGGCTCTCCATCGGGATCGAGCACGTCGACGACCTCATCGACGACATCGACCAGGCCCTGGCCAAGGCGACGGGATTGGGATAGGGCCACGCCGCGCCGCCCGATTCTGCCGAGCCGCCGACTCAGGCGATGAGGCCCTCCACGCAGTCCTGAGCATCGAGCACCGCCCGCAGCCGGCTGCGGGGTGACGGCAGGTAGTGGGTGAAGTAGCGCACGCCTTCGGTGAGCACACCGAGCAGCGAGATGTTTGGTTGGAGCCGGCCCTCGGCGTCGTAGGGGTGGAAATCCTCGGAGATGGCTACGCTGCCCACCGGGGTGTCCCCGTAGCTCAGCTGGGTGAGACGGCCCTTGGCGTAGAGGCGGCTGAGCAGGAGTGAACCGGACCGGGCCAGCGACGGGAGGTCGAGGTGGCCCCGGATCACGCCGTTGACCGTCACCGTGGTGGGCTGGTCGAGTTGGGTTGAGGACAGGAGCACGCCGTCACCGGACGCGCTGACCTCGGGGTCCGGTCCCAGGGGGATGCGGACGACCCCGGCGTCCAGCAGGGCCAGGAGCTGCTGTGACCGCATGGGCGGGGGGCCGGCCTCCAGGCGGTTGATCCGGCCTCTGACATTGGACTGGAAATCGATGTAGGACTCGAGGGAGAGTCCGCCGAACTCGATGACCGATCGGAGCTGGTCGCGGAGGATCCGGAGGACCTCCTGGGCGGCCTTGACCGGGCTGCCCCCCACCATCAACGCCTCGTCCAGGTCGGCCTCGATCATCTCGTAGACCTGCGTCTGGTAATCGCAGTCCGACCGGTAGTGGCGGCCGGCCCCGGCGAAGACATGACTGGCCGGGTCGAAACGGCCGTAGCGGGGCTCGAGCGAGTCGAGCGCCTTCTCGTAGTGCCCGTCGACCCAGCCGTCCCGCAACACGGCGCGCACCGCGGCAGACTCGCCAGCACCACCCCGGAGGTAGGCGGCGTGGGTTTGATAGCGCGCCTGCATCTCGGCGAACAGCAACGGCATCAGCTCGGATCGGAAGTCCACGTGCCGTCGAACGGGTGACCCGCCCGGATGGGTGAGCGCGGCAAACTCCTCGGGGGTACAGACCACCGGTTCGTACTGGCCGTAGGGATCCACGCCATGGGCGGACTTGGCACAGTAGGGGACTCCCGACCGCGAGTAGAGATGGATGACCGGCTCGCGTCCGGAGGGCACGAAGCGCTTGCGGTCACCGGTGTCCTCGAAGGTCCCACCGCGGCCGACGGTGAGGGCGGTGACAACGTCGAATCCCACCAGACCCATGCCCGCCACCGCGATGGGTGAGCCAGGGGGAGCGAATTCGTCGAAGTACTCCACCGGGTAGGGCCGCAGATAGTGCACGCCCTCGGGGTCACCGGCTCCTTCGTCGTTCCAGGTGTGGCCGGAGGTCAACACGACGTGATCGACGCTCAACGCCTGGCCGTTGTCGAGCAACACCGTCTCGCGGCCCCCCATCTCGGGCGAGATGTCGACCGCGGTGGCGTAGTGGCGGACGACCTCCAGATTGGGCGGCGCGTCGGCCACCAGGGTCTCGTAGAACCACACCAGGTACTCGCCCATCAGGCGACGCGGCAGGTAGTCGGTGACCTCGATCGGTTCACCCACGGTGCCTATCCGGCATTCGTACCCGACCCAGCGATAACCGCGGGCCACCGCCCACTCGTGGAGTCCGACTGCGTAGGGAGGATCATCGTGCTTGTCGGGGGAGGCGTAGAGGGAGAGCTGTCCACACGCGTTGTTGAGCACCAGGTAGTCGGGCTGCCCCATGGCGTAGACGCCGCCGCCCAGCTGGCCTGGTTCGACAACGTGGAGGCGGATCGAAGCACCCGTCTGACGCGCCCGGTTGACGGTGCGCTCGAGGACGCACAGGCCCCACGACCCGAGCCCGACGATGGCCAGCTCGATCATCGGATGTCGTGGGGGCAGGAGGAAAGCGCACGGCGTCCTGCCGTGCGCGATTCATCGAATGGAGACTGCACTTTCACGTTCACGCCGGCCCCTTCTTCGGCATCTCCATCATCTACGGTACGTCGGAGACCCCGGTCAGGACAAGCATTTGTGTCCAAATGTCCAGGCCGGGGGGTAGGCTCGTCGGATGGCCCAGGCCTGAGGGTGTTCCACCGGATGCCAAGCGGCCGGAGCGAGGGAAAAGTGGGGACGATGGTCGACGACTCCGGGTCATACCAATTGGGTTCTTTCATCGTGCACCGCTTGGGCTTCGGAACCATGCAGCTGACCGGACCGGGGGTGTGGGGATCCCCGGGTGACCACGACACGGCGATCGCCGTCCTCCGCCGTGCCGCCGACCTTGGTGTCGACCTGTTCGACACGGCGGACTCCTACGGGCCCCACGTGGCCGAGGAGCTCATCCACGAGGCCCTGTTTCCCTATCCCGAGTCCCTGCGGATCGCTACCAAGGCGGGCTTCACCCGTCCTGGTCCCGGTCAGTGGGTGGAGTGCGGGCGTCCGGAGTACCTGCGCCAGCAGTGCGAGGGCAGCCTGGCCCGCCTCGGCGTGGAGCGCATCGATCTCTTCCAGCTGCACCGGGTCGACCCCGCCGTTCCCGCAGACGACCAATTCGGCCTACTCCGGGAGCTGCGGGACGAAGGGAAGGTGGCCGAGGTCGGGCTCTCGGAGGTGAGCATCGACCAGATCGAGGCGGCGCGTCGGATCGTGCCTGTGGTCAGCGTGCAGAACCAGTACAACGTCGCCCAACGTGGTGCCGACGATGTGGTCGATCACTGTGCGCGCAACGCGATCGGGTTCATCCCGTGGGTCCCGTTGGCCAGCGGAAAACTGGCGAGGCCGGGTGGCCCGATCGACCGGGTGGCTCAGCAGCTGGGGGCGACCGTCACCCAGGTGTGCCTGGCCTGGCTCCTCCGGCGCGCGCCGGCCATGCTCCCCATTCCGGGTACGTCGTCACTCGACCACCTCGAGGAGAATTGCGCAGCGGCCTCCGTGCACCTGTCCGATGGGCAATTCCAGGAGCTGTCCGACGCCCGCAAGCCCCTGCGCCGATGGGCGCTCGCCGGCTGACCGGTCGCGAGAAGCTGTCATGACCTCCGACCTGGTGATCAGGAACGGCACTCTCGTCGACGGGACCGGTGCTCCGTCCCGTCGCGCCGACATCGCCATCGAGGGCGACCGGATCACCGAAGTGGGCGACGACATCGCCCGCGGGAAGAGGGAGCTCGACGCCGACGGAATGCTGGTCACCCCGGGATTCGTCGATCCTCACACCCATTATGACGGCCAGGCGACCTGGGATGCCGTGCTGGCGCCCTCGGCACACCACGGTGTGACCACCGTGGCCATGGGCAATTGCGGGGTCGGGTTCGCTCCGGTGGCCCCGGACCGCCACGATTGGCTGATCGAGATGATGGAGGGTGTCGAGGACATACCCGGTACGGCCCTGCACGAGGGACTGCGATGGGACTGGGAGTCCTTCCCCCAGTATCTCGACGCGCTGGAACGTCAGCCGAGGTCGATGGATGTCGGCGCCCACGTGCCCCATGCCGCCCTCCGCGCCTTCGTGATGGGCGAGCAGGGGGCGGATCCGACCGAACATCCCGACGACGACCAGCTCGCGGCCATGGCCAGACTGCTGGCCGAGGGACTCGAGGCCGGGGCCATCGGTGTCTCCACCTCACGAACGGAGCGTCACCGCACCAGCCGGGGGGAGAACCTGGGCACCCTGCGCGCACGCGAACCCGAACTGATGACCCTGGCTTCAGTCCTGGCCGATCGGGGCCAGGGGGTCTTTCAGTTCCTGTCGGACAGCTATCGCACCCAAGACGACGGGTTCGCCCGATCCGAGTTCGAACTGGTGACCGCCTTCGCCCGCGCCAGCCGGCGGCCGGTGAGCTACACGGTGCAGCAGGACATCGAGGCCCCCGATCGATGGCGTGACCTGCTGGGTTTGGCCGTCGAACTGCAGGCAGAGGGGCTGGACGTCAAAGCTCAGGTGGCCCCGCGTCCGATCGGTCTCCTCTTCGGGCTGCAGGCCTCCCTCAACATCTTCACGCCGTCGAGGGCGTACGCCAAGATCGCCCGCCTTCCGGTCGCCGAGCGGATCGAGGCGATGCGGGACCCCGACCTCCGTCAGCGGATCATCGAAGGTCATCAGCACCTGACAACAGGGTCCGACGCCTTCGCCGGCTATGCCATCTTCGGTCGCTTCGACGACATGTACGTTCTCGACGACCCTGTCGATTACAACCTCGACAGCAGTCGCTCGCTGGCCGCGGCGGCACGGCGGATGGGCGTCGATCCGCGCCAGTACGCCTATGACGTCCAGCTGCAGCGGGGTGGCGATCAACTCGTCTACATGCCCATTTTCAACTTCGTCGGCGGCAATCTCGATGTTGTCCGCGAGATGATCACCTCACCCGTGGCCATGTTCGGGTTGTCCGATGCCGGCGCACACTGTGGGCAGATCTGCGACGGCAGCATGACCACCACCTACCTGTCACTGTGGGCGCGAGATCGCGGCGACGAGGACGGGCTGCCCGTCGAATCCGTGGTCCACCAGATCACCCAGCGTCCTGCCGCGCACTTTGGCTGGCACGATCGGGGGGTCGTGGCGCCCGGTTACCTGGCCGATCTCAATGTCGTCGACCTGGATGGCCTCGAGTGCGCCCCGCCGGTCATCACCGCCGACCTTCCTGCCGGCGGCCGACGCCTTCTCCAGGCGGCCACCGGCTACCAGTGGACGATCAAGCGGGGGAAGGTGACCTTCGAGGCAGGCGTCCACTCCGGCGAGTTGCCCGGAACCCTCGTGCGGGGCACCCGCTCCCGCCCGGTGGGGGCGGCCGGTTGACGGCGCGCCCGGTCCTCCTTTCCATCCTCGACCGAGCCGACAGCGACCCGGGAAGACCCGCGGTCAAGGATCCGGACCAGGACCTGAGTTACGGCCACTTGGTTGCCGCGGCGGCCCGTGCCGCCTCCGGCCTCGCCGCCCGCGGCGTCGTGCCGGGAGACCGGGTCGCGCTCCTCCTGCCCAACTCGGTCGACTTTGTGGTCGGCGCCCTGGCGTGCCTGTGGATCGGTGCCATTTTCGTCCCGCTCGCCGTCACCGATCCCGACGCCCGACTGGCGTCCATCGTGAGCGACTGTGCCGCCGCCCTGGTGGTGACGGCCGAGGACCGCGGCGATCCGGGGATGAGGCCGTCACCCGATGCGTGGTCGGTGGCCACCGTGGCCGAACTGGGTGCGGTCACCGCGTCACCGCCCGATCCGGAGGTCCAACCCGATCGAGTCGCCTACGCCATCTACACATCGGGTACCACCGGGACCCCCAAGGGAGTCCTGATCCCCGAGAGCGCCTTCGCCACCGCCGTCTCGGCCGCGTCGAATGCCCTCGGCCTCGACGAGGCAACCCGCACGCTCTGCGTCTCGCCCTTCCATTTCGACGGATCGTTCGGCACGCTGTTCCCCACCCTCTCCTCCGGTGGCGCCATCGTCATCCGGCCCCGCGAGGCGTTGCTGTTCCCCCGGACCTTCTTCCGGGCGGTGCGAGACGAGGGCATCACCTATACGGGCTTCTCGCCCAGCTATCTGCGGCTCCTGCTCTCGAGCCCGCAGATGGACCAGCTGGCGGGATCCTCCCTGTCGGTGGTGGCGCTGGGCGGAGAGGCCTGCTCGGCGGCCGACGTCCAGGCCTTGTGGGAGGCCGTGCCCGGCGTCGCGGTGTTCAACCGGTATGGTCCGACCGAGACCACCATCGCCGTCACCCATCTGCTGGTCACGCCGGCGATGGTGGCCAAGGGGACGGTCCCGATCGGACGTCCCCACCCCGCGGTCACCTTCCACATCGTCGATGGCGCGGGCCGAGTGGTCGACTCGCCGGGCCAGGTGGGCGAGCTCTACATCGGCGGGTCGCAACTGATGGTCGGCTACTGGGGTGCCCCGGCCCTGACTGAGGAGGTCCTCCGGACCGACGTGGTGGCCGGCGAGACCGTCTACCGCACCGGTGACCTGGTGTACCGGAGTGAAGACGGTGAGTTCGTCTACGTGGATCGAGCCGACCGGGTGGTCAAACGCAGGGGAATTCGGATCTCGCTCGTCGAGCTCGGCGATGCCATGCGTGGCCTCGACGGCGTGTCGGCGGCGGCGTGCGCGGTCTACGACGACGAAGGGACGTTGGGTATCGCCGCCTTCGTCGTGGCCGAAGGATCGCAGACCATCCTCGAGCTCCGGCGTGCGGCCGGTGAGCGGCTTCCCGAGTCGATGCTGCCCGACCGAATCGAACTGGTCGGCGCCCTCCCGCTCACCCCGTCGAGCAAGCTCGACGAAGGTCGGCTGTTGGCCGACGCCGGCCTGCGACCGATGGTCGTCGGGACCCGGTCCCCGGCGGCAGAGCCGGCCAACTAGGCGCGGCCCATCACCCAGCGGGGTCGGGACCAGAGCTGCCAGTGCTCGACGACTGAGTATCCGAGGTCGCGGTACAGCTTTTCGCCCGCCACCGATGACTGGAGGAGGGAGCCCGAGGCACTTCCGGCGCGCGCCTCGCCGAGCACCGACCCCAGGAGACGACGACCGTAGCCGCGTCCTTGGCAGTTGATCCGAGTGGCCATCGACCACACGATCATCAGCCCGTCCTCCAGAGTGCTGGTGAAGGCGGAGACCAGACGGTCCCCTTCGAACAGCCCCCAGACCCCCATCGACCCGTCCTCGACGGCCAGGTCGGGGACGGCGGCCGAGGCCGAGCCGTCATCCAGCCCGTAGGTGTCGATGAGCAACTCCCTGGCCGCGGGCAACTCGTCCATCGAGAGTGCCCGACCACCACCCTCGCCAATGGGTGCAGCCAGCTCGGTCAACAGCATCAAGGGCAGCCCGCCGACGCACACCCATCCGGCCTCGGCCAGTTTCTGCGCGGTGGCCAGGCCGGGGCCGGCCAGCATGATGATGCCCGGCTTTCGGAGGTCGAGGATCGGTTGGAGGCAGCACTCGACCAGGACATCGTTGTCAGACGACTGACAGCACGCCACGTTGTAGTTGACGTTCAACTCACCGCTGCACGCGACCCACCATTCCGGGTGCACCTGGTGGAGGTCGGGCGATGACCACAGGCGGGCCCCGTTCCCCAGAGCCTGCCGCAGCTCAGACCGGTTCCGCCCCATGACCTGCAATTCTATCCGCAGTTGTCGTCGCCGGCGAGGGTCGATGTGTCGGTGAACACCGCACCAGTGATCACCCATCCGGGAAGTCGCCGACGGGGCACGAGCCTCGGTCACAGAGATGACCTACCGGCGCGAACGGGTCGAGCACGTGGAGCCGGGCAGGGTCGTGCCGGTCCACCTGGGTCCCGCGTCGCCCGCGCCGAGCGGAACGGATGGGCGGGATGGGCCAACGG
The DNA here is from genome assembly GCA_963704615.1 of uncultured Acidimicrobiaceae bacterium. Taxonomy (GTDB): domain Bacteria; phylum Actinomycetota; class Acidimicrobiia; order Acidimicrobiales; family RAAP-2; genus Bog-756. The sequence goes on from OY969923.1 coordinate 1,204,469, forward strand.
TACCCTGGGTGCATGAGCGGCATCGTGACCAGCGAGCACAAGCGATCGTGGGAGGAGGATGGCTGGTTCCTGCTCGAGCGAGCCGTCCCTCCCGAGTTGCTGGCCGCGGCGCAGCGCGCCCGATCCAAACTGTTCCCCAGCGCCGAGGAGATGACAGCCGCGTCGTCAGGCGACGGTGTGAGCGTCGAACGGTGGCGTACCTGGGACGCGGCCTGGCCCGAGTTCCCCTTCGTCAGCCGCTCGCTCAACGCCATCGCCGTGGGCGACCTCCTGATCGGGCTCGCCCGCCAGCTGCTGGGCACGGACGACGTGCGCATGTACATGGCCATCGCCACGGCCAAGTACGCGGGCCAGCCGTCCGACTACAACCAGCTCCTCCACACCGACTTCCCCAATCACACCCTCACGGTGCCCCGTCCCGAATCGGAGTACCACCAGATGGAGACGTTCGTCTACCTCAACGATGTGGGGCCCGGAAACGGCGCCACCCGCTTCGTGTCCCGGACCCGGACACGGGACATTCCGGTCGAGGAGCACACCTTGAACTTCGCTGACCACGCCGAGCTCTACGACGATCCGGGGGTGGTCTCGGCGCCGGCAGGATCGATCGTCGTCTACCGTCCCGACGTCTACCACCGGTCGGTCGACTTCGCCGATCAGACAGAGGCGCGCTTCATGCTGCACGTCGCTTACCGACCCGCCACCGCGGAATGGGGCGGATACCAGGCTTGGCCCTTCAAGGGCTTCTCGTCCGAGTGGCACAACTTCGTCCAGCAGGCCACACCGCGACAGCTGGAGGTGCTCGGGTTCCCCGGTCCCGGCCATGCCTTCTGGACCGACCAGACGTTGGCCGGGGTGGCACGCCGCTACCCGGGTTTGGACCTCCAGCCGTGGCACGAGGCCAGGGATGCGGCGCGCTGATCGGTGAGCGATCCTTGGTTGCTTCGGATCGCCCCACTGCCCCGCTACCCGGGCGAGGGCGATGCCACCTGGGCGTCGATCTCCTTCAGGTCGAAGTAGTCGCGCCAGCGGGTGACCAGACCGTCGGGGTTCACGTCGACCACTGTGCACCCGTGGATCTCGATGGGGATGGTGTCGCCCAGCGTGCCTCTCCCGACCCACTCGAAGGCGCCGCCTCGGTCGTCGCCGTGGCACCAGGAGATCTCCTGGTGCCAGTCGGGAAACGACGCTGCCGTCATCGCCTCGATGGCGGCGATGTCCGGGGTCGGGGCGTTGACCGGATCGCTGAAGAGGGCGCCCGGAGCGAAGAACGAAGGAAAGTCGCCCTCCGGCCCGAGCGCCGCCTCGAGCCTGGCGGACCACGATGACCAATCCATGTCGCTCACCGTACCCGCGTCAACCGCCCGACGGCCCTATCCGGCGAGCACGGGGCCGGAGCTGACCGCCCCGACCGGGGGCGTGGTGGTGACCCATCGCATCGCCGCGCCCAGGGCCCGGGCCGCCGGCCGCACAACCAGAAGGTCGGCGGCCGGGACGGCCGGCAATCGCAGCTCCCACCGGGCCCAGGTGGGGAGCGCCCCCTGGGCCGCGGCCATCAGGATCCCGTAGGTGGTGACCTCGTGGGGCATGCGGCCCACGCCCCTGATGATGAAGTTGCGGGCCGACTTCGCCTCACGGGTCAGACCCAGCTCGGGCCGGACCTGATCGAAGTAGTCGTCGAGATCGGAAACGCAGCGGGGGACGTCGACGGCGCCCAGGGCGATGGCCACCCGTGCCATCTCGTCGACGTACCGGTCCTGCTCGGCGGCGCTCAGCGAGCGGGGACCGTAGATCATGGCCGAGCTCAAGAAACTACGGATCTCGGCCGCGTGGACCCAGACCAGCAGGGCGGGATCGTCGGCGGCGTAGGCCCGTCCGTCAGGGGCGATCCCCCTCACCGAGGTGTGGACCCTGCGCACCCTGGCGATGGCTGCTTCCGCTTCGGCTCGTGATTGGAAGGTGGTCGCGTTGAGGAAGGCGGCGGTGCGCTCGAACCGTCCCAGCGGGTCTTCCTTGTAGTTCGAGTGTTCGGCCACTCCGGCCATGGTCAGAGGGTGGAGCATCTGGAACAGGAGAGCGGCCAGCCCTCCGATCAGCATGGCGGGAAGGTCGCCGTGGACCTGGCGGGTAATCGAGCCCGGCTCGAAGTAGGCATCGTCGGGATCACTGCAGATCGGCGGCGGCCCGTCGCCCATCCCCATCGAGCGACGCATCTCGCGTTGCAGGTGGGTTCGCAGGCGCTCGAGTCCCTCCGTGGTCACCGCCCGGCCCACAGTGTGCGCCTGGTCCAATTGTGCCCGCGGGTTCACGAACACAGACGCTATCGGTTCGCACCCGACGCGCCGTCGCGCGCAAGACAGGTGCTCCGGACCACGGCTCCCTGTACCATCGCGGTGACTCGACCGAGAGGCACGATGGACAGGGTGGATCGGCGAACATTTCTGAGCAGCGGTCTCCGGCTCGGCACGACGGTGGCCGTGGCCGGAGCAGTGGTGGGCGCCGCGCTCGAAGAAGGCGAGAAGGGGGACGGGCCCAACCCGTCGCCCCGCGAGCCATCGGTGTCGGCGTCGCCTTCGGGAGTTCCGGGCCAACCGACCGTCTTGACCACCACCGGCGTCACCGACCCGGTGGGTGTCGATCCCGACGACGTGCAGTTCGCCTGGCACGTCACCGACGATCGCCGTGGTGCCGCTCAGAGCGCCTATCGGGTCGTGGTGACCGGACCGATGGGTGCGCCCTCGAAGGTGTGGGACTCGGGCAAGGTGGCGTCCGACCACCAGGCCTTCGTGGCCTACGGGGGCCCACCGCTGTCGGCGGACTCCCGATACCACTGGCTGGTGAGCACGGCCGACGGCGCCGGTCATTGGAGCCCCCCCAGCCTTCCCGCCGTGTTCACCACCGGACTGCGAACCTCGGATTGGAAGGCCTCGTGGCTGCGCCCGGGACCGACCGACCTGGGCGAGGAGGAGTACTCCTACCTGCGAACCGCGCAGCCTCTGCCGGCCGGCGCCGTCGCCTACGCCACCGCCTATGTGGCCGGTGCCCACAAGTACCAGCTGTGGGTGAACGGGACCCGGGTCGACACCGGACCCAGCTTCTGCTTCCCGGACGAGCAGTACTACCAAGCGTCCGACATCACCTCGGCGATCGAGCCCGGGCATGCCAACGCCGTCGGCGTCCTCCACCACTGGTACGGGCCCGGTCGAGGGCGCCCGACGTCGGCGCCGGGTGTCCTCGTCCAGGTGGCGGTGCACTACACCGACGGACGAGTGGCGACCATGGTCAGCGACGGCAGCTGGCGAACCCGCCCCGCCGAATGGCTGCCGGCGCCGCAGCGCAACAACGACAGTGGTGACTTCGTGGAGTGGATCGACGGCCGACTCTCGCCGACAGGCTGGTCGGATGCCGATTTCAACGATCGATCGTGGGCACCGGCCGCCGTGCTCGGTCCCGTGGGCACCGCTCCTTTCACCGACCTGTTCGCCCAGCGCACTCGGATCAGTGAGCACACCCAGCCGGCGTTGTCACTCCGCACCCTTCCGACGGGATCCGTGGTGGTCGACTTCGGCAAGGTCTACGCCGGCCGACCCATCGTGGCCTTCGGGCGGGGGACCGACGGTCACGTGGTTCCGATGCACGTCGGCTACACGCTGGACCCCGATGGGTCGGTCTCGACCACCCACAACACCCAGGGGACTGATCTCTCCTTCATGTACACCCAGCGGACGGGTGCCCAGACTTTTGATCCCTACTGGTACCTCGGCTTCCGCTACCTGCAGATCGACGACCCTGGTGAGGACCTCGACAGGTCCCAGGTCACCCTGGCCGCTCGCCACGCCACCATGCCCGATCTTCCGGCAGCAACCTTCAGCTCATCCGAGCCCGTGCTCGACGCGCTGTGGTCGTTGTGTGCGCATTCGGGTCTTTACACCTCCCAGGAGCAGTTCATCGACACCCCGACCCGAGAGAAGGGACAGTTCCTGTGGGACGCAGCCAACGAGTCCCAGACGGTGATGCGCACCTTCGGTGACCAGAACATGAGCTGGCAGGGCCTGCGGGACATGGCCCGGGCCCAAGCGCGCTACTGGTCCACCAGCGGCGAGGTGAACGAGATCTATCCCAATGACGACGGGCCCCAGGACTACCCGACCTTCACTGCCCTCTACCCCGAGTGGGTGTGGCGCTACTACCTGTCGACGGGCGACAGCGCCACCGTCGTGGCTCTGCTGCCGACGCTTTCGCGCCTGTCCGACTACCTGGTGGGCACCTTCGATGGCTCGACCGGTCTGATCTCGGGTCAGCCCATGTCGACGAACGGCGACAACGAGTACGGCTACGACTACGACACCAACGCCGACACCACGCTGAACATCCTGGCGGCCAACGCCTTCCGCCGGATCGGCGAGATCGCCACGCTGGCCGGTGACGGGGCGACTGCGGCGACCCAAGGGCAGCGCATGGCCGCGCTGACTGCCGCGATCAACTCTCTTCTGGTGGCCGAGGGTGGCCTCTACGTGGACGGCCTACGAACCGACGGCACCCAGAGCACCCACTCGTCGCAGCTGGCCAACGCATCGGCCCTCGCCTACGGCATGGTTCCTCCGGCCGATGTCCCCCACGTCGCCGCCTACGTCTCCTCGCTGGACATCTCGTTGGAGCCCGATCACGGTATGGAGCTCCTCCGGGCGCTGCACGCCGCTGGCCGCGACCCCGACGTCGTCCGGATCCTCACCGACTCGTCATTTCCGGGGTGGGCCGCCATCCTCAAGGCGGGAGGCACGTTCACCTGGGAGACGTGGACCCCGAGCGATCTGATCGGCGACAGCATGTCCCACGGGTGGGGGTCCTCGGCGCTGGTCGCCGTCCAAGAGGCCCTGCTCGGGGTCGTCCCCACGGCACCGGCATCGGGAGGTCCTTCCACCCTGGTCACCATCACCCCGCCCTCCGGCGGGCTCGGCCATGCCTCGGGCACGTTCCCTTCACCGGCGGGGACCTTCACCGTGGCGTGGCAGACCACCGGGACGGGGCGGCAGCTGACAGTCACCGTGCCTCCCAACGCGGCCGCCCACTGTGCGTTCCCCGGGGCCACCGTCTCGAGGATGACTGAGGGCGGGAAGCCGGTGCTGCACGCGCCGGGCGTGACCGTGGTCGGTTCCGGCCACGGCTCGGTCACCCTGGCGGTGGGCTCGGGAACCTACGGGTTCACCGTGGACGGCTGAGAGCAATGACCATCGACACCGTGCTTCGCCTCAGCCCGCCGCCGGCAGTTCCCTGACCACGTTAGCGCCGGTGTCGCTGTAGATCAGCCGTCCGCGAGGGGACATGGCGAGCCCGGTGGGATCGAGCATCGGCGTCTGGATCCAGCTCGTCCTGTTGTGCAGCACCCCGACCGACAGGGCGCCGGCGAACGTGTACATGTCGTCGGCGCTCACCATCTGTCCCTTCAACGAGGTGGTGATGGCGGGCACCAGACGGATGGCGTGCATGTCACCGTCGGCAATGTAGAGGTCGCCCTTCGAGTCGAGGGCCAACCCGGAGGGAAAATTGATCTCCCCCACCTGACCGACGGCGGAGAGCCCGTCGATGAGATAGGGGCCGTAGGACCCTTCGCCGGCCACTGTGCCCAGGTTGTCGGCGGCCAGGGCCACCCCGAAGAAGGTGCCGGCGTGGGCGGTGAGCTCCCGGATGGTTCGGTTTCCCTGGTCGGCCACGAGGACGTCTCCCTGAGCATCCACGGCCAGCGCACCGGGATCCCAAACTTCGGCCTGGGTCGCCGGTCCGCCGTCACCGGCTGATCCGCAAATCCCGTTTCCGGCCACCGTGTAGATGTGGCCTGCTTGCATGGTCATCCCGAAGCGGGTCCCGTCGGCGACGGCCACCATCCGGACCCGACAGTTTCCGGTGTCGGCGACGAGGAGGTCGCCGGCGGCGTCGACGGCCAGCCCGGTGGGGTCGTCGAGGGTACTGGCCGAGGCACTGCCTCCGTCCCCGTTGTAGCCCGGAGCACCCGTGCCGGCCACATCGACCAGCTTGCCCGCGGTCGTGCTGACTCCGAAGGCGGTTGTGGAATGAGCAGGGAGCTCCTCCACCCGGTTGCCCGGCCCGGTGGCGATGAACAGGTCGCCGGACGCGTCGACGGCCAACGCATTCGGTGGCGGGTTGGCTCCGGAGTCCCCACAGGAGCCTCCGACGATGGTCGTGAGATGCCCGGCCTGCATGGAAATCCCGAACGACCGGCCATCCTGTGCTCGGATCTCGCGGACCCGACAGTTGCCGACGTCGGCGATGAACAGGTCGCCGGCAGCGTCTTCGGCGACGGCCGAGGGCGCGTCGAGCTCCGTGGAAGGGGCCGGCTGGCTATCGCCGTTGAATCCCGGGACTCCGGTCCCGGCCAGAGTCGTCGCTCCGGCGGCCCGGGCATATGTGATCGTTGACGTCGGGGTCGCCAACCCGCCAGACGTTGGAGAGGCGCCATCGACGCCGCCGAGGATGATGACGAGCGCGGCCACGACCACGCCAGCAACCACTGCGGTGGCACCGACCGAGCGAGCCCGCGTGGTCACCACGAGCCCGAAGGTGTCGACCCGTTGGACAGAGGCAGCACGACGCGCATCGGCACCGGACTAGGTGGGCGGGCTCTCGGCTGCGGCCGCGACCTTGTCGAGGGTGGTCACCATTCCGGCCCGGTTGTGGGCGAGGCGATCTCGCACCCCGCTGGCCGGCCCGCCGAACCAGGTCATCAGCCGCCCCCGTCGGTCGGTCCACGTCTCCACCACCCGGCAGCCCCCGTCGGTGGGGTCCAAGCGGAATTCCCAGCGGGCGACACTCATGCCCACGCCCCTGACCTCGAAGGCGAAGAGGCGACCCGGGTCGGATTCGGTGACCGTGCACACCGTCTTCCACGCCCGCTTGCCGTTGCGGTTGGTGCCTCGAAAACGCGCACCCACTACCGGCTCCTGTCGGTCACCGATCCACACGCAACCGACGTTCTCGGGCGAGAAGTCCCTCATACGTGTCACGTCCGAGACGAGTGGCCACACGTCGTCTGCCGGAGCTGCGATATCGCGTTCCACCGTCACCCTGTCGCCCATGGCGCTCACCCTAACCCGGACCGCGTCACCCGGGACGGCCGTTCGGCCACCCTGCCGAGGTCCCTTTCGTGGCCAATCGTTCCGGCCAGGTGGCATCCGGCGAGTGACGCCTGCTTAGAGTCCGTGGTTCATGTGATCTCGTGCGCAGCCGCCCGAACTGCGCCGTCGAAGTCCTTCGAGCTCACTTCGAGCTCCTTGACCACGGAACTCTGGGCTTTGAACTCGAACGTGTTGAGCGTCTGCTGCAAATTGTTCTCGCCAACGATGACGAGGGCGGCCTCGCCGTCGTCGATGGTCTCCCCGAGCTCTTTGAAATCGGAGCGGGACAACCCCCGCCACAAATGGCCGCTCACCGCACCTATGGCCGCACCGACCAGTGCGGTCCCGATGAGGGCGGGCGGGAAGAGGAGCCCGACCAGGGCTCCGGCTGTGGCACCGCCCCATCCTCCGTGCCGGGTCGAACTCTCCTCTTTGTGGATGTGCACCTTGCCGGTGTCGTCCTTGGTCACGAGGACGGCATCGAAGCTGCCGACGGCTCCGGTCGTGTGAAGCTCCTCGACGATGTCATAGTCGGCCCGTGCCGCCTTGTCGCTCGGATAGGTCCCGATGTAGATGAAGACATCGTCGGGCCTGGTCATGTCGAGACTCCTTTCGTCTCCTGCTCTTCCGGGGCGATCCATGGTGCGCGGACGACAGCGAGCCCCAGTATGCATCGTGGCCCCGCGACCTGCTCTCTTCTGCTGCCCGGCCTACTGCTGCCCGGCGTGTCAGCCAACCCAATTTTCACCCACGACGGGTGCATGGCCCACCTGACCCGCCAACCCGTCGCATGTGGCTCCACCACTCCCGGGCGGCTATTCGAGAATTACTGCGAACAGGGTGCAGAGTAGGGATGATGATCGGCAACCGCGTACTGATCGACCGGCTTCGTGAGGTCGTCGGCTCCCAGGTGATCGTCGATGACGACATCATCGCCTCGTACACGACGGACTGGACGGGTCGTTTCCGGGGGCACTCGGTTGCCGTGGTGCGGCCCGGGTCGACCGAGGAGGTGGCCGGCGTCGTCCTCGTCTGCCGTGAGCTCGGCATCGCCCTGGTTCCCCAAGGTGGCAACACTGGCCTTGTGGGAGGAGGGGTGCCCTTGCGGGGCGAGGTGGTACTGAGCCTGCGACGCCTCCAGACCCTCGATCCGGTCGACACCGTTGCCGGGCAGGTGACCGCCGGCGCCGGCGTGGTCCTCGCCGACCTCCACAAGGCGACCGCTGCCGCCGGCTGGGCATACGGAGTGGATCTCGCCAGCCGAGGGTCGGCCACAGTGGGGGGCACGGTCGCAACCAACGCCGGTGGAACGCGGGTCCTCCGCTACGGGGCCACCCGGGCCCAGGTGATCGGCATGGAGGCGGTACTCGGGACGGGTTCTATCGTCTCCCACCTGAACGGGTTGCTGAAGGACAACACCGGCTACTACCTGCCCGGCCTGGTCTGCGGGAGCGAGGGAACCCTGGCCGTGATCACCATGGCCCGGGTCCGCCTGGTTCCTACGTTGCCGTGCCGGACCGTTGCCGTACTGGCCTTGCCCTCAGTCACGTCTGCGCTCGAGGCGTCGGCGTTCTTGCGGCGTTCGCTCCCGACCCTCGAGGCCTGCGAGCTGTTTCTCCAGTCGGGGCTGGAGCTGGTGTGCTCGGTGACCGGGATGCCGCCACCGTTTTCGAGCTCGCACCCGGTCTACTTGCTGGTCGAGGCGGCCGACCACGCCGACCCCACGGACGGCCTGGCCTTGGCCGTCAGTGCGGTCCCCCAGGTGACCGAGGTCGTCGTGGCCACTGACCCCAAGAGGCGCGCCGATCTGTGGCGCTACCGCGAAGCGCACACCGAAGCCATCAACACGCTGGGTCCACCGCACAAGCTCGATGTGACCCTGCCTCTCGGGTCACTGGCCGAATTCGTCGAGAAGATCCCGAGGACGGTGGAGGCGGTCGCGCCGGCAGCGCGAACCTGGCTGTTCGGGCACGCCGGTGACGGCAACGTCCATGTCAACGTGAGCGGCCTCGTTCCTGATGACGAGCGGGCGGACGACGCGGTGCTCCACTTGGTTGCCGCCTTCGGTGGCAGCATCAGCGCCGAACACGGTATCGGGGAGGCCAAGAGACGGTGGCTTCACCTCTCCCGGACCCCGAACGAGATCGAGGTATTCCGGGCCCTCAAGCGGGCGCTCGATCCCGATGGCATCCTCAACCCCAATGTGCTCCTACCGGCGGAGGGGACGTGACCGCGTCGGACCCGAGCCAGAGGCCGGTTGCCTGGTGGAGGGCGTGTCGGCGTCGGCCGCAGCCATGAAGCTCACACTGGACCTCCACGAGATCTACGACCGTGGTGACGACATCGACCGCGCCCTCCGAGCGGTCATGGAGGAAGCGGTGGCCAAGAGGATCCGCTTGGTGGAGATCATTCCGGGCAAGGGGAGTGGGCAGTTGAAGAAGCGCGTCCTGCGCTTACTCAACCAAAAGGAGATCAAGTCGCTCTACCACCGGGTCGAAAAGGACTCTCGCAATTTCGGTCGTATCTTCGTCCACTTCCGGCCGAAGTGAGGTGCTGCGGGGACCGCCATGCTCGTCCGTCGAGTTGGCGCCGACCTCCCAGTCTCGACTCCGCCCGGAAGGTCAGGTCATGGCCCGGCCGATGAAAGACATCACGCTCTCCAAGAAGGATTCGTCCACCGCATCGGATTCGATGACCCGCATGGTGCTGATACCACGCATCATCGCCACCACAATGCGGGCCGCGTGTTGTGCAGACTCCTTCGGCACGATCCCGTGCTTCTCACGCTCAGCGTTGATGATGCCGGCGACAGCGTCAATGGCAATTCTGTCGAACTCCGCCAATCTCGCCCGAACCGACGGATTACGCATTGCGTACAGCCGAAACTCCTCGAAGAGAGTCACCCACTCGTCGCCGAGCTCATCGAGATTCCTCCGGACGAGTGCCGCGAAGTCTGTCAGGTGCGCATCCGGACCCCCCTCCGAGCTCGCGAGTGTGGTTCGGAGCGCTTCCATCTCCGCTTCGTAATGTGATTGGAGCAAGGCGAGGAAGAGGTCCTCTTTGCTCTTGAAATTCGAATAGACGGCTCCCTTGGTGAAGCCGGCTGCGGCGGCAACCTCGTCCAACGATGCGCCATGGAAGCCCCGTTCGGCGAACACCTTGGCGGCCGCCTGAATCAGGTAGTCCCGTGTCTGTTGGCGCCTGCGTTGGGGAGTGAGAGGTTCGAGGGCCATAGGGTTGTGCTACCCGCCAGGATACTAAATACTAATGGGTATGTCAGATATGTCTGAGTATGCAGGTGCGAACGGCCGAGGAGGCGCAGTCATGGTGGAGAGGCCTGCGCCAGCCGTGCTGACCACCGGCCTGGTCCGCCGCTACGGCTCGAGCGTGGCCGTTGACGGGATCGACCTGCGGGTGGAGGCCGGGGAGATCTATGGGTTCCTCGGCCCGAACGGCGCAGGCAAGTCGACCCTCATCCGGGTGCTCTGCACCCTGCTCCGTCCCAGCGCCGGTCATGCCCAGGTAGCCGGCCACGATGTGGTCGACGAGGCACAAGAGGTGCGCCTCCGCATCGGGGTGGCGCTCCAGGATGCGGCTTTGGACGACCGCCAGACCGGGCGGGAACTTCTTGCCCTTCAGGGCAGACTCTACGGCTTGCGATCCAGCGAGATCCGGCGTCGCCTCGACGACGTCCTCGATCTTGTCGACATCGGACACGCCATCGATCGACGCATCGGAACCTACTCGGGGGGCATGAAGCGTCGTCTCGATCTGGCCGCCGCGCTCGTCCACAATCCCGAGGTCCTCTTTCTCGACGAGCCGACAACGGGATTGGACCCGGAGAGCAGGGCCAACGTGTGGGGCGAGGTGCGACGTCTCAACCGGGAGCTCGGCATCACGATCTTCCTCACCACCCAGTACCTCGAGGAAGCCGATGCTCTGGCCGGCCGGGTCGGGATCATCGCCACCGGCCGCCTGGTCGCCGAGGGTCCGCCCGACCTGCTGAAGCGCTCCATCGGCCAAGACCTCATCGAAGTGGAGGTCGAGGGTCACGATCCCTCGGCCATCGATCGGCTGCGGCAGCTGGCGGTGGTCGACGACGCCTCGAGAGAAGGGAGGACCCTGATGGTGAGCACCCCCAACGGCTCAGCCGCCCTCAGCCCGGTGGCCATCGAACTCGGCCGCACCGGCCTCGACGTGAAGAGCCTCACGCTCCGGTCGCCGACCCTCGACGACGTGTTCAGGGAGTTGACCGGAGGGCACATTCACAAGGAAGGCGCTCTCCGATGACGGCGACAAGTACGGGGGACATCCGCGGACGGGAGAGCGGGTTTTTGCGAGACACCAGGTCGGTGGCCGGGAGGGCACTGCGCCAGATCCCCCGAGAGCCGGCCGCTGTGCTTCCCGCCATCTTCGTGCCCGCCTTCTTTTACACGACCAACCTCGGGGCGCTGGAGAACGTGGCCCACGGGGCCCCGGGCTTCAGCTACAAGGCCTTTCTCATACCCATGGCCATTGCCTTCGCGGTGACCGGGATGTCCAGGGCACAGACTCTGGTCACGGACATTCAGAGTGGGTACTTCGACCGGTTGTGCATGACGCCGATCCGGCGCTCGGCGCTGCTGCTGGGCGTGATGGCGGCCGATGTGTGCGTGATCGTGGCCCTCTGCTTTCCGGTGCTGGCGATCGGCTTCGGGGTCGGTGTGCGGTTCGCCACGGGTGTCCCAGGGGTCCTGGCCTTCATCGTGTTCTCGGCTCTGTGGGGACTCGTCTTCAGTGCCTTCCCCTACGCCGTTGCCCTCAAGACCGGCAGCCCCCAGGCGGTCAGCGCCTCATTCGTGATCTTCTTCCCATTGTTCTTCCTGAGTGATGCCATCATTCCCAAACAGGCCCTGACCGGCTGGTTCTCCACCATCGCCACCTACAACCCCATCACCTACCTGCTGGCTGCACTGCGGTCCTTGATCTCCAATGGTTGGCAGGTGAACGTGCTCGGGGAGGGGCTTTTGGCCCTGGCGGGTCTCGGCCTGTTGAGCATCTCGCTGGCCCTGCTGGCCCTGCGGGGAAGGCTCAATCGAGGAGCCTGACAGTAAATATGTTAGTTGACACTTACGAAAGTATCGACTAACGTTTGTCGGGTGGATACGGCATTCAAGGCCCTGGCCGAGCCCCGGAGGAGGGAGATCCTCCGGTTGGTATGGGCCGAGGAGCTGCCGGCGGCTCAGATCGCCGCCCAATTCGCCGATGTGACCCGGTCAGCCGTCTCGCAGCACCTGGGAGTCCTACGGGATGCGGAGCTGGTGATCGAGCGGCGAGACGGTACCCGCCGCCTCTACCGAGCCAACCACACCGAAATGGACCGGCTCCGAGGGTTCCTCGACGAGTACTGGACCGGAAGTCTGCGGCGTCTACAGCACCTGGCCGAATCGGCCGAACGAAAAAAATCCGAACGAAAGAAGGGAGTCAGTCATGGCTGAACTGTTGCGGGAGGTCGTGATGGATGCCAGCCCGGCCACCATCTTTCCTTTTCTGACCGATCCGGAACACTACGTCCGGTGGATGGGCACCGAAGCCGAGCTCGATCCGCGGACCGGCGGCGTCTACCGCGTGCTGGTCGCCGGGAGGCACCCTGGTGTCGGTGAGTTCGTGGAGGTTGTACCCGACTCGAAGGTGGTGTTCACCTTCGGGTGGGACGAGCCGGGCCATCCGATACCGGCCGGCTCGACGGAGGTGGAGATCACCCTGATCCCCGACGGTGAGAAGACCAAGGTCCGCCTCGTACACCGGAGTCTGCCCGACGACGCCGTGACTGATCACGCCTCCGGCTGGGGCCGCTACCTCGATCGTTTGGCCATTGTCTCGGCCGGAGGTGATGTCGGCCCCGACGACGAGTCTGAACAGCAGATCGATGGGGTAGCAACGGCGTCCGTGGACTGACAGGAGGATCAATCGATGACCAATCACCAGACCGGAACCCCTGACGAGTGGCTCAAAGCCAGGCTCGAGCTGGTTCAGGCCGAAAAGGAGCTGACACGCCTGAACGACGAGATTGCACGTCAGCGGCGGGAGCTGCCCTGGGTGCGCATCGGCAAGGACTACCTCTTCGACACCGAGGACGGCGAAGCCACGCTCGCCGAGCTGTTCCGCGGCCGCTCGCAGTTGCTCGTCTATCACTTCATGTTCGGGCCGGACTGGGACGAGGGCCGTCCGAGCTGCTCGTCCGTCGCTGACGGCTTCGACGAGACGCATCTCCATCTCCAGAACCATGATGTCGCCTTCACCGCCATCTCCCGTGCACCGCTCGAGAAGCTGGTCGCCTATCGGGACCGGATGGGATGGAGTTTCCCGTGGGCGTCGTCGGGACCCAGCGACTTCAACTTCGATTTCAACGTGTCGTTCACCGAGGAGTCGGTGGCGACCGGCGGGTCGTACAACTTCCGGCCGCTGGAGGGTTGGCAGCTCGATCCCGCCAATCTGCCTTTCGAGGGTCCAGGGCTCAGCGCGTTCGCGTTCGAGGAGGGCGCCGTGTACCACACGTACTCCGCCTACTCGCGAGGTGTCGACGCGTTGTGGAACATGTGGCAGTGGCTCGACCGGGCGCCGCTCGGCCGCAACGAGGGCGACATGTCGTGGTTCGGTCGCCATGACCAGTACGAGGCCAGCCACCGATGACGACTGCGGACTCCACCGGAGTGCCAATGGAAAATGGTCGTTACGCCGCGTAGCCTCTTCGGCCTGTCGGCAGCCAGCATGATCTCGCGCTCGACATGACGCCGGTGATCATTTGCCCGCTGTTACCGATTTCAACTCAGCGAGCGACTCTCGAATCATCTGTGGCAAGTCTCGTCGTTCGTCCTCCTCGACCCAGAGCTCAAACGCCACCCTGAACACGGCGATCCCTGCCTCAGCAGTCAGACTCGCCGCCGGGTCTCTGACACCACGCCGACGCAGCGCGTTGGCGAGCGCCGCAGCCAGTGAAGCCATCTTGATCAGCTCGCGCTCTTGGAGCCCGACGTTCGCAGCAATGACGGCCTGGCGCTGCCGGGCGTAGTCGCCGCGCTCCTGGAGGAGGGCACCAGCGGACTCGAGAGCGGCGACGACCGCGTCGATCGGCGCCGCGGAATCAGGCACGCTGGCAACGGTGCTCACCAGGAGCTCCTGCAGAGTGCCTGCGCCGCCGAACAGAACCTCGCGCTTGTCGGCGAAGTGCCGAAAGAACGTCCGCTCGGTCAAGCCGGCGCGCTCGGCGATCTCCGCAACGGTGGTGTTCTCGAACCCGTGCTCGCCGTAGAGAGCGAGGGCTGCCCGTTCGAGCCTGCCTCGGCTGTCCGGTTCCCAACGGCCCATGCCACCCGATGGTAATGGGTGGTGATGACAGCAACTGACATCCATGGTAAGGTGATGACAGTAACTGACATCAATCTGTCTTGTCCGAACCGGCGAAGGCGATCATGGAACTGGAGGATTCATCATGCGTGTATTCATCACGGGCGCATCCGGCTGGATCGGCTCTGCCGTCGTTCCCGAACTCATCGGCGGCGGCCATCAGGTCGTCGGACTGGCCCGCTCGGATGCCTCGGCCGTCGCCCTGACCGCCGCCGGAGCAGAGGTGCATCGCGGCAGTCTCGACGATCTCGACAGCCTGCGGAGTGCGGCAGCTGCGACCGACGGCGTGATCCACCTCGCCTTTAAGCACGACCTCGCCTTTTCGGGAGACTTCCAAGGTGCCGCTGATGCGGATCGCCGCGCCGTCGAGACATTCGGCGAGGTCCTTGCGGGTTCCGATCGACCGTTCCTCATCGCCTCCGGGACCCTCGGGCTGGCCCCGGGGCGAGTGGCGACTGAACTGGACGGGAGGAGCCCCGACCCGTCTGCTGCTGCTTTGGGTGACGGTCCCCAGACCCGGTTGGGCACTGCGCAGATCACGCTGTCCCTGGCTACTCGCGACGTACGGTCGTCCGTCGTGCGTCTTCCTCCGACGTGCCACGGCGACGGAGACAACGGCTTCATGGCGATCCTTGTCGGCATCGCTCGCGACAAGGGCGTCTCGGGCTACATCGGCGACGGAGCCAACCGCTGGCCGGCGGTGCACCGTCTGGACGCCGCTCGTGTCTTCCATCTAGGACTGGAGAAGGCGCCGGCGGGAACGACCCTGCACGCGGTCGCGGAAGAAGGCGTGCCACTCCGGCAGGTCGCCGAGGTTATCGGACGGCATCTGAATGTCCCGGCGGTCGCGATCTCTTCCGACGATGCAGGCGAGCACTTCGGGTTTCTGGCTCCCCTCCTGGCGGCGGACAGTCCGGCCTCGAGCGCGACGACCCGCGAGTTGCTGGGGTGGGAGCCTTCGCACGCCGGTCTCATCGACGATCTCGACCAGGGCCATTACTTTCACAACCCGTCCGCGTGACGATGTTGGCCCATCAGGGAGGTCATCCGTAGCCTCGACACCGAGGGCGTCGGAGACGTTCGTCGCTGGTTGGCTCCGCACGAATTGCCAGGGAACAAAGCTCTTGATCAGCCGAAGCCATCTGGCCGGCGTTCGCCGTGACCGAAAGCCTATTCACCCTCCGGGGGCATCCCAAACCGTTCGTCATAGTCGCGCAGCCGGCTGGCCAGTGCACCCATGATCCCCAAGGCGAACGTGGGCGACTCGTGGACCAGGAAGAGAAATG
Organism: uncultured Acidimicrobiaceae bacterium; assembly: GCA_963704615.1. Taxonomy (GTDB): domain Bacteria; phylum Actinomycetota; class Acidimicrobiia; order Acidimicrobiales; family RAAP-2; genus Bog-756. Next base: position 1,220,271 of record OY969923.1, read on the forward strand.
TCTTCCGGTCGATGTCGGCCAGGACGGTCTCGGTGACGGCCACCGCTGTCACGTTTCGGGGCAGATGATCGATGAGGGCCCGCTCTCCGAAGACATCGTTCGGCCCGAGGGAGGCGACCACGGCCGCTCCCTTGCGCAACTCAACAGCTCCCGACACGATGCCGTACATGTGGGATCCCTCGTCGCCCTCCCGGTAGATCACCTGGTCGGCGGCTATGGCCCGATGATCGGGGGCATTCAGGAACAGGCTGTGCGTCGCCATTTCTGTCCCTTCACTGGGGGAATTCCTGCCGTCGACACGGCTGATCGTATTCCGGGGGAGAGCTCGCCCCGCTTTGCTGGACAGCCGATGTGTGTGGACGTGGTCCAGGGTTAGCAATCATGTCAGGGGTTCGAACGCAGCACTTTCCTCGGTGCGGCACCGCCAACGAAATATACCCCACGAACTGCGGAGAGTTGTGTTTGCGACAACGGAGGGGGACGATGTGCAGTGGAGGTTGTGGACTGTTCCGAACTGCCGCTTGGCCTTTTGATCGAGGGATACGTCGTTCATCTCGACGTGAGATTGGGGCCAAGTTGGCGTTCTGACCGGTCCTCCGGGGAGCCACCCCACCTGATGGGACTTTCTTCGAACCCGTGTCACAATCTCCTGAGCTCCGACGTCATACACATTGACCCACGAGCCTGCGAAACGAGACCAGAGGAGACCCTATGCCAGTTCAGCACAATATCGTTCTGTACCCCGTGAAGGATCTCGACAAGGCGAAGGCACTCTTTGCTGTCTTGTTCGGTGCCGATCCCCACGTCGACTCGCCCTACTACGTCGGCTTCTCCGTCGACGGTGCCGAGATCGGCCTCGTCCCCAATGGACACGACCAAGGTATGACGGGACCGGTCCCATTCTTCGATGTCGATGACATTTCCGCCACCCTCGGCGCCCTCCAGGCCGCCGGCGCGCAGGTGGTTCAAGAGCCGACCGACGTGGGTGCCGGGCTGCTTGTCGCGAAAGTCAGCGACGCCGATGGCAACGACATCGGACTGCGGCAGCCACCAGCCGGCGCATAAAGCTCAGCTTTTGGTTTTGGATGTGTTGAGGGTTATTGCGGCGCGAACGAGAGTCTTGAATGCCTTCTCGTTGATCTTCTCGCCCTCGTGGAAGTCGATGGCCCGCCTTGTGTTCCCGTCAAGACTGGAATTGAAGAGGCCCGAAGGATCTTTCACAGCCGCCCCTTTGGCGAAGGTCAACTTCACGACGTTCTTGTAGGTTTCACCTGTGCAGATCATCCCGTCGTGATACCACACGGGAACCCCTCTCCACTTCCATTCCTCGACGACTTCGGGATCGGCTTCCTTGATCAAGGTACGGAGCCGGCTGAGCATCGTGCCCCGCCAGTCATCGAGCTCCCCGATTCTCGCGTCTATGAGCTGGGAAGGAGACTTGCTTTGCTGCGACTCGCTCTTCTTCATGGTCGTTTCTCTTCCTTAGTCCCGAGGCTTTTGATAAATGAGTTGCCGCGCCTTTCAAATCCTTGAATGAGATCCCGACTGGTAGCGCGGTCGCAGCCTTCGGGTGCAACTTGTGATTCAGGCGGAGATTCTAAGCAGCGGCCACTCGATCTTATGCAGCACCGGTGCTGCCTACTTGGAACATGCTCATCCCACACGGGGTCCGGTCGCCGGTGGTCCGTCGTGGATCACCTCCAGAGCTGGTCTGGTGGTAGCTCCAACGCTGTGCCGTCGCCCAACACAGTGGGGACAGGGCATTTGCATCTCTGGTACCGAAATTAGGCTGCAGGCATGCTCACGCCGCCCAAAGATCTTTCTGATGCCGACTTAAAGGAAGTGATCGAGCAGGCCTGGGGTATCGCGGCGGCTTCGCTTGATTATCGCCCCGTCGGCTTTGGGAGTCACCACTGGGTGGCAACGGAGGTTCAGGGCGTCCGCCACTTCGCGACGGTTGACGAGCTCAGTGCAGAATCTCGTATTGGCGATGAGGTCTCGGCGCTCGGACTACACCTTCGCCCGGCCTTGGTGGCCGCGACCGACCTGCGTGCTATCGGGTGCAAGTTCGTTGTCGCACCGATCACCACGAGGTCCGACGACCCCTTCGTCCAGTTCGGTAGCTATTCCGTAGCTCTCTACCCGTTCATCGAAGGACAGAGCTCTTCTTTTGAGGAGTCTTTTGGCCAAGCCGAACGGCACCAGGTCCTTGAGATCGTCGTCGCACTGCACAGTGTGCCGATCGCTGCGATCCGCCCGCCCGCCAGAGATGGGTTCGTTGTTCCACGGCTCGAGCAGCTTGAACGCTCAATGCCTGGTGACAGCGGAGGTGGATCCCACGGACCGCACACAGGTGTTGCTTCTCAACTGCTCATCGACAATGAAGCCCAGATCAGAGGGCTCGTGGCCCGCTACGAAGCACTGGTTGCCCGGTACCTGACCGAACCTGGTCCTGTGGTCGTCACCCACGGTGAGATCCATCCCGGAAACGTGATGGCCACTCCTGAAGGTTGGGTGATCGTCGACTGGGACACCGTTCTCCTTGCCCCGCCCGAGCGGGACCTCTGGAGGCTTGTCCAAGGCGATCGATCAATGCTTCGGGCTTATGCGGACGCCACCGGATCACCGCTCAACGAATGGCTCGTTGACCTGTACGGAATTCGATGGGACCTCGCCGAGATCGCCTCCTTTGCTTCTGAGTTCCGCAGGCCGCACGAAGACAATGAGAACAGCCGGAAGGCCCTGGAAATACTCCGTTCAGTTGTGGGGCGGTTGCGAGCGTAACCATCGACCGTAGTTGCCGGTAGCCGGTCTGGATCTCAGCTTCCATCGCCCTTGGCGCCCAACCCACAACGATGCTCCTATGGTCGAGCCGGAGCTGTCTGTCGAGGCTCGCCTGGCGGTGGCTCGGATCGGTGGACCTTCCGAACCTAAACTCCACTCGTGGAGGACTCCCTGGGCGTACGGCGAGACGAGCGCGAAACTCTTTCAGGTTTCCTGGACTGGTACAGAGCCGTGGCCGAGCGAAAAGTCGATGGCCTCTCTCCTGTGGACGCGAAGCGGGTGATGACATCTACAGGTATGTCTCCACTTGGGATCCTCAAACACTTGGGCTGGGTTGAGCGGGGCTGGTTCCGCCAGACATTCGCCGGTGAAGACGTCGAAGCAATCGATACGGACGGCGACAACTCGGCTGAGTTCGCTATCGGCACCGACGACACCGTCGAGTCGGTGATCGCGTTCTACCGAGCGGAAGTCGAACAAGCGAGACGCGTTTTCCATGGAGCCCCCTCTCTGGATGCCCTGAGTGCCCGAGAGACGAACTATCGGGAGCACGTCAGTCTTCGGTGGATCATGGTGCACATGCTGGAAGAAACCGCCCGCCATGCAGGCCATCTTGACTTGATGCGCGAGGAGATCGACGGCCAGGTCGGAGACTAGGCAGCTTCCTGACTCAGCGTGTCAGACCGGGCGAGCTGACCGACTTGTACTGCCCGCGACACTCGGCACGAGCCGAGCCGAGCCGGGATTCTGGATCTTCTGCGTGCGTGCCCCATCGGACGGTCATGCCTTACTCCCGATCGCCGCTCCTCGGTGATAGAGCCCGCCGGACCAAGGTTGCGGCCTTACGACCCACAACGTGACAGGGGCCGGATCGCCCGGCCAAAGAGAACAAGCCGCGACGCAATTATTGACCTTGGTGCAACAGCGTGCGGATCCTTTTCCAAAGGTCACCAGGTTCCGACCGAGGCCCCGATGGTTTCGGGTCGCGGGGTATTCGTCGAAAGTCTTTGGGTCGTGGGTAACCAGTCGTGGTTCCGCTTTTGGACAGCCGGCCTCGGACCTGTTGAGCTTTCCGGAGCATGAGCCTTTGACCATCCGACGGTTCGGCCGCGACCAAATGGAAGCCGTGGTGGCGGTAGAAGGCAACATTCCGGCCGTCGCAGTGCAAGACGACCTCAGCACCGCACTCGTCGGCTCGTTTGAGGAACGCGTCCAGCAGGCTCCCTCCATTGCCAGCGCGGGAGGGCACGGCAGCAAGAAAGTCGATGCGCCACCTGAGGATGGAGGGTGCTGGCAGTCGACCGGTCACTGCCAGCTTGCCCCGATACGAGCTGAAAGCACGCCAACAGATCATGAGGAGTCGCGCTCCGACGACGACGAGAACGACGTCAGCGATCACACTGGTCGTGACCCCTATCGCCCCAAGCACGACGGCGAGCGGTAGAAGGAGGATCGTGCAGTTGAAGGTCACCAGAGCGATTCCCATCACTATGGCGGCCAGCACTCCGAGCAACTCACGGTGGTAGGGACGACGCCTCCCCTCCCCGAAGGCTACGGACCAAAGCAGGACCGCTCTACCGTTCGGAGTTGCCGTTACTCGACCCGTTACCCACCGGTGGACAAGCCGGATCGCCATCCCCGGGAGCAACTCGACAGCTCCAAGCAATGGCCGAGGCTCATAGGCCGCGAAGGCGATGACCAGGTCACCGAGCAGCCTTGGGAGCCGAGCTGGTGAGATGTCCATGGCACTTCATTCGGCGTGTTCGGCCATCCGGTAAAGGCCAATCTCAGCCGTGAGGTTGAGGTGATGGGACCCTGTCCGAACGCCTCCTAGCTCGCTGACCAGCGGAAATGGCGCACAAAGTCTGGGCTGAGCGGATTGCGACGCCGAGCTGCTCGCCGCTGCCACTCGGTTGCCGGTGGAGCGGTTGGCCCCGGTAGTGCGCCGACCGCGACGGATCAGGGTGAGCCCGGGGCCCGCCACGCCGGCTCCCCTGATCGGCCTGTCCCGGGAATTGCCCAGACCGGCGCCGGCCCTGATCTGGCCAAGTTAGGGTCGGGAGATGGGCCGCCAGGTGGTTTCGGGTTACTGCTGGCCGCAGTCGGTGTGTTCGGGCGGCCAGGTTGGTTTGCACATGTCGTCGTCCGCGGGGCGGCCGGTACGGGTCGAGGTGGCACGGGTCGGCACGCGACGGGAGGTCGTGTTCAGTTCCGCGGCCGTCGCGGTCGACGAGCAGGATGTGCCGAGTGACGCTTCCTCAAAGGGGTGCGGCTGGCCTGTCGCTCTCACTCTGGACGTCGACCCGAGGTGGCGGTCGGGCTATTACGAGGTCGTCATGGAGATCGACGTTGGCGAGAAAGTTCGGCGCGACTACGCATTCTTCGTCGTGCGTCCGTCTTCTGGCGAGCGCATCGTGGTTGCACTGGCGACGAATACGTGGCATGCATACAACGATTTTGGCGGAGCGAACTTGTACACCGGTGGTACTCACGTTGCCATGCAGCGGCCGATGTCGGCGGGCTACCTCTACAAGCCGCCAGGTAAGGGTCGCCGCGTGACGGGGACGGGCGCGCCCGATCCGCAGAACGCCGCGCACGTCGGCTACATCCAGATCAACCATCTGTCGGGCTACGCCGGTTCGGCGGGTTGGCCAGACTGGGAGCTGCCGTTCATCGAATGGGCCGAACGCGAGGGATTCGAAATCGGTGTGTGCACGAACGCTGATCTCGAAGAACACCCCGAGGTGTTGGACGGCGCCAGTCTGTATCTATCGGTCGGCCACGACGAGTATTGGTCTCGCGGAATGCGCGACACGGTCGAAGCATTCATCGCCGGGGGTGGCAATGCGGCGTTCTTCTCGGGCAACACGTCGTTGTGGCAAGTGCGCATCGAGGGTGACCATCGCGACGTGATGGTCGGGTACAAGGGTTTCTTCAAGAACGACCCGCTGATGGGAAGTGACAGCGAGGCGGAGGTGACGACGTTCTGGTCCGACGTGATGGTTGGTCGTCCCGAGAACTCCATGACCGGCGTCTCGTTCACCCGTGGGGGCTATCACCGCATAGGCCGTAATGTGACTGCCGGCCTCGGCGGCTACACCGTGCACCGCGCCAGTCACTGGATCTTCGACGGCACCGGGCTCGGCTACGGCGACGTTCTCGGTGCCGACGCGACCGTCGTCGGCTACGAGTGCGACGGGTGCGTGTTCACTTACCGCGACGGGCTGCCGTACCCGACTGGCGAGGACGGTACGCCATCGACATTCGAGATCCTCGGCACCTGTCCGACGCAGCACTTCACCCGTGAGACCGCGCCTCGCCCGCCCAAGTCAGGCGAGCCGAGCGAGTTGGAGTACATCGCGTCACGCGTGTTCGGGACGCGTGAGCCCGAGGCGATGGCTCGCATCCGCCACGGCCACGCGGTGCTTGGCACGTATACCAACGAGGCCGGTGCAACGGTGATGACGTCGGGTTCGACCGATTGGGCTCACGGGCTGGCACAACGGGACCCACAGATTGAGCAGATCACCCGGAACATAATGGCGAGGTTGGGGTAGAGCTCCGACCTGCGACCTGGAACTCCCTAAGCATCGTCCTCGTTCGGAGAGCGCAATCGAAATTCGCAGATTCGAACATCGCGATTGACCTCGGCTGGCGAACAGGAGTCAGAAGCCCCTTCCACTTTTGCGGCCGCCAATGGGGATCCACTGTCTTCGATGTTCCCTTGCCTACAATCCTCACACTCCGGTTGTCCCCGTCCGACACTGACAACACAGATCGACGGCGGAAGTCACATCACCGTTCTGCAAGCCCCCTTTTCTGGAGACCCGATAGCAGATGACACGCAAGGAATCGACTTTTCGACGCACGACTGGGCAAAGTTCCTCGAGCTGGCCTGGTGATCCTGCTCGACGGCGACCGAGGAACATTGGTCGCCCTGTTTTCGGTTCGCTCGCACGACTCCTCGTTGCGTCGGCCACCATCCTTGCGACAGTGGCGTTGCTTACTGTGACGGTGCCCACCGATGCAGGTGCGGCAAGCACTCACTGGGGACCAGCTGTCGAACTCAACAACGGGACTGCTGGAGGCGTCTTTGCCGGTGTGAGCTGTGCTGCGCCCGGCAATTGCCCTCGCGGTCGGACAGAACTTCTCAACGCCCAATCAACCCGTCTACGCCACCGAGACCAACGGCACGTGGGGGCCGATCACCGAGATCGCCAACATCTCCGCTGGAGGCGCCTTCGCCGGTGCGAGCTGCGTTTCGGCCGGCAACTGCACCGCCGTAGGAAGCAGCAACACGGCGCCCAGTCAACCGATCTACGCCACCGAGACCAACGGCACGTGGGGGCCAGCCACCGAGATCACCAACATCTCCGTCGGGGGAGTGTTCTATAGCGTGAGCTGCACGGCGGTCGGCGATTGCACCGCCGTAGGAAGCAGCAACGCGACGCCCAATCAACCCATCGACGCCACCGAGACCAACGGCACGTGGGGGCCGATCACCGAGATCGCCAACATGTCGGTTGGGGCAGTGTTCTACAGCGTGAGCTGCGCTTGGGCCGGCAGCTGCACCGCGGTCGGAAACGACTTCGCCAGCACAGCGCGAGCTACCTATGCCACAGAGGTAAACGGAACCTGGGGACCTGTTACAGAGATCGCTAGCCCTACTGGCACTGGTTTTCTCGGTGTGAGTTGCCCGTCGGCAGGAAGCTGCACCGCGGTAGGAAACACCACGACGCCATTCGAGCCCTTTTATGCCACCCAGGTCAACGGGGTCTGGGGACCGGCAACCGAAATCAATAACATCACAGCTGGAGGAGTCTTCTACGGGGTGAGCTGCGCCACGGCCAAAAACTGCACCGCGGTCGGCCAAGACCATTCTGGTGTTCCGCAAGCAATGTTCGCCACCGAAACCAACGGCACTTGGGGGCCGGCCACGCCGGTCAACAACATCACTGCCGGGGGAGTGTTCTATGGCGCGAGCTGCACCTCGGTTGGGAACTGCGTGGTTGTCGGGAACGACGGCAGTAAGTTGCCTCAGCCGATCTATGCGACCCAGACGACCGTGGCGACGACCAACTGGCTGGTGGCCGCCGACGGCGGGGTCTTCGCCTACGGCGACGGTGGCTTCTTTGGCTCCCACGGGGGATCGCCTCTCAACAAACCCGTCGTGGGCATGGCCGCCACGCCGGATGGCAAGGGTTACTGGCTGGTGGCCAGTGACGGCGGCGTCTTCGCCTACGGCGATGCCACCTTCGAGGGATCACACGGGGGATCGCCTCTCAACAAACCCGTCGTGGGCATGGCCGCCACGCCGGACGGCAAGGGTTACTGGCTGGTGGCCAGTGACGGCGGCGTCTTCGCCTACGGCGATGCCACCTTCGAGGGATCACACGGGGGATCGCCTCTCAACAAACCCATCGTGGGCATGGCCGCCACGCCGGACGGCAAGGGCTACTGGCTGGTGGCCAGTGACGGCGGGGTCCTCAACTACGGGGACGCCGGCTTCTTCGGGTCCCATGGGGGATCGCCGCTCGACAAGCCGGTGGTGGGCACGACTGCCACTCCGGACGGCAAGGGCTACTGGCTGGTGGCCAGTGACGGCGGGGTCTTCGCCTACGGTGACGCCACGTTCGAAGGATCGCACGGGGGATCGCCTCTCAACCGGCCCATTGTCGGGATGGCAGCCAGCCTGGACGGTAATGGCTACTGGCTGGTGGCCGCCGACGGCGGAGTCTTCGCCTACGGCGATGCGACCTTCTTCGGCTCCCACGGTGGATCGCCCCTCAATCAGCCCGTCGTGGGGATGGCGGCCGGCTAGGACCGCGAGCAGACAAAGCGGATCACTGATCGGCCAAGGTCGAGTGCCACATTTCCGATGGGTGACACAGAAGAGTTCTCTCGTGATATGCCAAGTTGGCGATGGCCAATCAACTTCACCTGCCCCGCACTAACAACCGTCGCCGTCACCCAGGTGCCGTGCTGGGGGTCTGGCCTTGGGTTTGATCATCACGGTTCTTCTGCTCGGCTTACTGGCCAGCATCTCCCCGAGCACGATTGTTGTGTTCATTCTCTTGCTCGCCACGACCAGGGCGAAGATGAATGCCGCAGCGTTCCTCGTCGGATGGAGCGTTTCGCTCGTCATCGTCTTTGCCGCCAGCTATGCCCTCGGTGGAGCACGTCTCAGTCTCCACGGAAGCGGTCGTGTCGCAGTCGACGTCATTGAGGTGCTGCTCGGCATTGCATTGCTCACTATGGCGGCACGTCAGTGGCAACATCGGAACATTCCCCGGACTGGCTCCGGACTCACGAAAAAGCTTACCGAGCACCTTGACCAGCCGAATCCGTGGCAAGCGGCTGTCATCGGTGTGCTGGAGCAGCCTTGGACGCTCACCGCAGCTCTTGCCGTGGTGCTGATCCGGCGCCATTCAGCAGCGCTCATCGCCTTCATCGCATTCCTCGTCTTTACGGTCGTGTCGACCGCAACCGTCGGCCTGATCTTCTTGTATTTTGCCCGTCGGCCGGGGGAAGCAGAGGCTCATCTCACCGCCTTGAGAGATCGTCTCGCGCGGGCTGGTCCAACGATCTTCGTCGTGGTCACCTTTTTGGTCGGTGCTTACCTCACGATTGATGGGATACTCGGCATCAAGGGCGCTTGATCTGCGCTTTCAGCAGAGCAGCTGCCTCAGAATGACGTGTCCCAACATGTTCGTGTCGGCGTTGGCTGCGGCGGTCGCGGCAACCTCAGTTCAGGGTGTCTGTCAAATTGCCCGCCATCGGCAATCGGCAAGGCCCGTCCCGCTGAGGACCTGAGGCCCGCCCAAAGAAGTCCCAGGGTGGCCGTGATCAGATCGCTTCGGCGATCATCGTCTCGGACATCGCCTCCGATTCACCGACGACCTCTGGGTGTTCGTGCGGCGCACTGGTGTTCTTCAGAATGACGAAGCCGACCACGATCCCGATAACGACGCTGGTCAGGGCGATGGTGAATGCCAAGCGATAGCCGCTGTCCAGGGCGATGAGCACGGAACTGCCATGGGCGAGCAGTGTGGCCGTGCGGCTGCTGGACACCGCCCCCAGGACAGCCACCGAGAGCGCCGCCGCCACCTGTTGGGAGACGTTGACGATTCCCGAGCCGATCCCGGCGTCTTTGGCGGGGACTTTCGCTACCGCCATGGTCAGCAACGGGGTGAACGCGGTGGCGGCACCCAAGCCCACCAGCAGCACCGCGACGAAGAGTTGCGGGAAGTAGGCGGTATGGACATCCGAGGTGATGAACAGGGCGAGGCCCACGCTCAGGACAGCGAGTCCCATCAAGGCAGTCCATTTTGGTCGCAACGTGTTCATGATGCGAGTGGTCAGCCCGGCCGACATGAGCGCTACACACAGTGTCTGAGGCAGGAAGGCCAAGCCGGTCCGAATCGGGTCGTATCCGAGGACGTGTTGGAAGTACAGGACGCCGATGAAGAAGGTGCTGTACATACCGACGACCATGAGCCCTCTCACCAGGCTCGAGGTGAGCAGGCCCGGAGAGCGCATCACCGGCATCGGCATCATTGGGGTGGCCAGTCGACTCTCGAGAAGGAAGAAGGTCGCGAGGACAACAAGCGCGGCGGCACCGAATCCCAGGGTGTGGGTCGAGTTCCAGCCGTATTGGCTCGAACTGACGATCGCGTAGACCGCCAGCATCAGTCCAGCGGTACTCAGGACGGCGCCGGCGATGTCCAATCCGGCACGAAACCCGAGGCCGGTGTTCTCCTCGATCAGGGCCACCCCGGCGACGAAGGTGGCGACTCCGATCGGGATATTGATGAAGAAGATCCAGTGCCAGCTGAGTGCCTGGGTCACGTATCCGCCGACCAGAAGTCCCAGAGATCCGCCACCGACGGCGACGATGATGTACGAGCTCATGGCCTTGGCTCGTTCACCGGGAACAGGGAAATCGGCCACGATGATGGCCAGGATGACCGAGGACGACAGCGCTGCACCCAGCCCTTGGACGAATCGTGCCGAGATGAGCAGGATCTGACTGTCGGCAGCGCCACAAGCGATCGAAGCCGAAGTGAACAACCCCACGCCGACCAGGAAGACCTTCTTGCGGCCGATCAGGTCGCCCAGTCGACCAGCCAGCAAGAGTGTGCCGGCGAACGTGATCAGGTAGGCGTCGATCACCCAGGCCAGCGACGCCTGCGAAAAGCGCAGGTCGCGCTGGATGGTCGGCAACGCCACATTGACGATCGTCTGGTCCAGGATGTTCATCAACATCGCAAAGCAGACAACGATGAGCGCGATCCAGCGGCGGCGGTCGTGCACGAAGGATGTGAGGGACGAGGGGATGGTGGACTCCTTGGTCATGCAGGACTCAAGTTCCCCAGCCTGCTCAGCTGAGGCAGACTAGTTGCTGACAAGGGGGCCTGCCTCCCGCCATCAGCACCGCCTTCACCGGTCTGACCTCCGGTCAATCGGTGGAGGAGATGGGACTCGAATCCTCGAACCTCTTGACTGCCAGTCATATTCTGGGCGTACACCTCGGCACATCGCCGGCCGCTCCAGGCGCTCTACCAGGGACCGTGGTTCAGCGCCGCTCAGTCCGGTTCGGCATGATCTGGCTCCGTTGCTTACACAATTGCTCACTCGCGAAGCCGACATAGATCTCCATCGTCAAAAAGACAGCAGACCCTTCCTGTGATGACTGAATATGAGGTAAATCCCACCTACTAAAACTCTATTTGGTTAACCACATGAGACCGACGGGATCTTTGGGGTCCTGGCTGCGAGGCGCACCGAGAACGCCGACAGACGCCAAGTGGCTAGGTGATTGATCGACGGTCGCAATCTCCAGCCTGGGCCGGACTCTGGCCTGCGCCGTCGCCAGGCCACCGTGCGTCGCAATCACCGTGACGGGAGTGTGACGTTTTCTGCCGGCCCGGCTCGTGCTTGGATGTGGGCTCCTAAACTAAGAGGGTGCGGATTCGGAGCATGATTGTCGTGCTCTTCATTGGGCTGATGGTGGCCCTAGCTGTGTGCGGCGCGGCTCCACCCATTTCGGCGGCGGCGAGCTTCACTGCCAAAGGACCGAGCCCACCAGCTGCCGTGTCCATCTGCGGTTTGTCGCTATGCGCTGGCGGCAAGCCATTCGTTGTTCACGGGTCCACGGCTTCTGGCGCTTACTCAGAGCCATCCACAGCGGCGGCACTGGCGAAGCGCGCCCACCTGAACACGCTGGAACTGGTTGAGTTCGACACCCAGTACCACGTGCTGTCGGACACAATGTCGCCGGCCACCTGGGATCGGGTCGACAAGTTCATCGCAGTAGCCAGGTCCCATGGCCTGCACGTCATTCTCAACCTTTCCGAATACGGGCAGTCTTTGCAGGCGGCGGGAGAAACGCCTACCACGGTGGATTGGGAGCCCTACCTGAACTTCATCGCCAACCGGACTAACACGGCAGACGGCTTGATCTACAAGAACGACCCAACCATCGCCATGGTCGAACTCTTCGGGGAGATATGTTTCCCAGGTGAGTCGGGCAGTACGTGCCCAGCGGGAACGACGGGCACCACGGCGCAGATGCAGAGATTTTTTGATCGCACGGAGAAGGAGTGGCACGCCCTGGCCCCCAATATCCTGGTCAGCAGTGGCGGGTTTTCACACCTGGTCAAGCCGGACAACCCACCCGGCGTGAGCAGCGGCATTCCGTATCAGGCCATCTACTCTGACCCGGCCAACGATGTCTGCGACCTAGAAGTCAACTCGGCCAATGATTACAACGACAGCGTTCCCAAGGTGACTAGTTACTGCAACTCAATCGGAAAGCCTTGGTTCCTCTCCGCGTGGTCCTCGTGCTATCAGGACAGCGGTTACTCCTATTACTTTGCGACCGATTCGGAGATGGCGGCGCACGCGCAAGCGATGTACAACCTGACGCTTGGGGAATCACCTAGCAACGAGATGGCGGTCGGCACGGACTTCTGGAACCTGAATCACACCCCAGTGACCCCTGGCACCTGTGACATCGGGCCCCAGTTCCCGCTGACTTGGGCCACGGTACGGAACAATGCCTAATGTCCGACTCCACGACCCGGTTCGACCCAGAAAATCCCTCCACTTCCGCTGCCATCCTCGTGGCGGCCCTGGGGACTCCCGATTGCCCCCGCTCAGATTTGCCCGCCGCATTCACCTGCTTCACGGAGCTGGGAGGGGTGCGAATGTAGCCCCAATATCTCGACCGACGACGGGGGATCGGCCCTGTCCTCGCTGGTTGCTGGCTACGTTTGCCTTGCGGTTTCCGTCGGCCTGAACTGCTGTCCAGATGGATCGGCCCCGGTGCTTCCGGCAATGGGTGCAGTTGATGTTCACCGGGCGTCGTTCGTCAGTGCGGCGAACGAGATGGGTGTGTACGTCGGTCCGATGGCGCAGGTGGGCGGCGCCTGATTCCCCAGGCTCCAGAAGGAGAACCCGGCGGCTGGCGCCTTCGTTTGTCCGAATGGCTGGTAGTTGGTGATCGGCTTGCCTGCCGCCAGGTCCAGCATGTCGGTCACATGCAGCGCGGCATCGGCGTCCGAGGTGTAGTCGTCCCAGCCATCCTGCTCCGTGCTTTGGAGGCAGGCTGACCAGGCCGACAGGTACCACGGTCTTCCGATCGAGGTGGCATAGTCGGCGAAACCAGGGATGAGCTGCTGGTCATCGGTCGAGTTGTCTTCGATGTCGGCGGTGGCGTTGTTGGGCAGGGCGATGATCTGCTCCCAAGGGACGCCAGCCGGGCACGGGTAGGTGCCGTCTCCGGCAACACAACCGCTGTTGCCGTCGTTGAGGTGGGAGAAGCCACCGGACGAGATGAGGATGGGGGACAGGGACTGCCAGTAGGCCTCCAGCGACGAGTACCAGGTGAGCATGGCCTGCGGATTGGCGGGCACTTGGCACGGTGAACTGATGCAGTCCTCGCCGGTGGGAGTGACCGGCTCGCCCCAAAGCTCTACCTTGGCGATGGTCGGATTGTCCCAGTTCGGCACGCCGTTCGCGCTCTGGTCGGCGACGAACTTGAGGTACTGCTCCTGGTAGCTGAAGTCGGTGCCGCCGCCCGCTGTCGGGCTAAACGGGTTCATGCCGGCCGTCTCCATCGCGGCGAAGAACTCGGACAAGTTCAGCATGACGTGATCGCCGCCCGCTGCCATCTGGCCGATGTAGGTCTCGACTTGGTTCCAGGTCGTCGAGTCCTCGGTATAGCTGATGTTCCGGTACTGTGAGTCGAAGTTGACCAGTTCGGACGTGTTCATATTTCCCTGGGTGAGCAAGGCTGCTTCGCCGGTCGGGTCGCCGTACTCACCGTAGGCCGCACCGCCCGCCATGTGCCAGGGCTGCCCGTCCAGACAGAGTTGGGTACCGCAGACGGTCACGAACGGATCGGCCCCTGTCGTGGTGGAGGTGGTGGTCGGCGGGACGGTAGTGACAGTCGTGGTCGGAGGGGATGGCACGGTCGCCGTGCTGTTCATGGTCGCCACGCCGACGATCGGTTGATTCAACGCCAGCACCCCGGTTGAGCCGGGTGCCGGCGCGTCGCCGAACGGAAAGATGGCGCCATTGGTTCCGTCAATCCAGTAACCGCGTCCGTCCGGCGTCGCCTCCATCCCGACGATTGTGCCGGAAATGGAGGTGCCGCCCTCGGACCCGTAGAAGGCGGCATCGCCGACGGCGAAGATCCCGCCGTCCGAGGCGACCAGCCAGTAACCCCGGCCGTCCGGAGTGGAGGCCATCCCCACGATCGGTCGGTTGAGGTGGAAGTTTCCCAGCGACCCGTAGAAGGCGGCATCGCCGACGGCGAAGATCCCGCCGTCCGAGGCGACCAGCCAGTAACCCCGGCCGTCCGGAGTGGAGGCCATCCCCACGATCGGTCGGTTGAGGTGGAAGTTTCCCAGCGACCCGTAGAAGGCGGCATCGCCGACGGCGAAGATCCCGCCGTCCGAGGCGACCAGCCAGTAACCCCGGCCGTCCGGAGTGGAGGCCATCCCCACGATCGGCTGGTTGAGATGGATGTCGCCCAGAGACCCGTAGAAGCCAGCGTCGCCGAACGCGAAGATCCCGCCATCCGAGGCGACCAACCAGTAACCCCTGCCGTCCGGGGTGGAAGCCATCCCCACGATCGGATCGTTCAACGCCGCGCTTACCGATCCGTAGGCACCGGCCTCACCGAACGCCCGTACGCTGCCGTCAGCGCTCGCTTGCCACCCACCCTGCATCGGGTGGAACGCGACGCCCGAAGCGGTCGTCACGTGGGAACCCCCGTTGGTGGTTCGACCGAGGCTGACCTGCGTACAGCTAGTGGCAAGCGTCACGGTTAGGAAGACCGTGACAACGACACGGACCCAGCTGGGAAGGGCACCAAGAGTCCTGAGCCCTCTGCGCAGCGATGTCCTCGGTCGCGACTCGGCAGATGTGAGAGGTCTCACCACCGATATATCGGAACACCGTGATCCAACCTTGAGGCTGAAGTCCAGCTATTGAGCCGATCCCGCCGATTCCGAACACGCCG
Source organism: uncultured Acidimicrobiaceae bacterium (assembly GCA_963704615.1). GTDB lineage: Bacteria > Actinomycetota > Acidimicrobiia > Acidimicrobiales > RAAP-2 > Bog-756. The sequence continues at coordinate 1,235,584 of OY969923.1, forward strand.
GCGAGAAACAGTTCCCGCCCGGACCGCATGCGCAAAACCAAGAGGCGTGCCACACCCGGATGATCTCCTCGGCGCCCACAGGGTCGGCAACGAGGTCACCCTGCCGAGGCGTCGTAGTGCGTAAGCACTTGGCCGGCGGACAGCTCCGAGTTGTAGAAGGCCACGTCGGAGACCGTGCCCGCGAAGTAGTTGCTGGTGGACGAGTTGGGCCAGCCCGAGACGTCTTCGGCGCCGACTCGCCAATAGCCCAGATAGCTCTGGGCCACACCGTTGGGGTTGTTGCCCACCAGCTGTCCGTCGACGTACAGGTTGATACCGTCGGGGCCCTGGGTGGCGACGACGTAGTGCCAGTTGCCGTCGTTGTAGGACTGGGGTGACTGGACGACTTCGGTCTGTTCGGCCGTTGCGTTGTAGACCCCGAAGTTAAGCTGACCGTCGTTCGACATCCATACCAGCCGGTCCCGTTCGTCCGACATCCCGCTGGGTGAGCTGCCGAAGCCCATGAGGGTGCCGCCGTTGCCGGTGGTGGTTTTGAACCACGTCTCCTCGGAGTAGGTGGTGGGGTTGGTGATGGGCTGTGACGCCACGATCTGGCCACTGGCCCCGTCCAGGGTGACGCCGCTGCCCGAGGCGCTCTCCACCGGGCTGGGAGCTCTGTAGGTGATCCCAGCGCTGCTGTAGATGCCGGTGTCGGTGTTGCCGCTCAGATCAGCGGCCGTCGTCGACCCGTTGGCGTCGTTGAGCGGCCAGTAGATCGCCGGGCCATCGCCGAAGACCGCCTGCCCGTAGCTGTCGGCCGGCGGCTGGGTGGGCACGTTGGTGATGGAGATGGTGGTCGACACACTGGGCGTGCCCTGGGCGTTCAGGGCGAAGAGCATGTAGGGGCCAGGGAGGGCGATCCCGGGATCGGAGGGGATGGCCAACTGGTAGGTGTCGCCGCTGGAGGACACGATCGAAAGCGGGATGCGGCGCTGGTCATTGTCCATTGTGTGGGTCACCACTCCGTAGCGGACCATGGAGAACTGCGACACCGGACCACCGGTGGTGACCGTGATCGTCTGGCCGGTGGCCGCCGAGGTCGGGGCCGAGGTGATGGTCGGGCGGGTGGCCAGGGTGCCGTTGGCTTTGAACAGGTAGGGCGGGCTCCATATCTGCCCGTCGGGATGGTTGGTCGAGCAGGTTCCGCACAGCCCACCGCCCCCGGAGAACACAGTCCCGTCGGGCAACAGGAGGCCCACCGAGTGATAGTTGCGGGGCTCGGCCTCGGGCGCCATGACCTTGAACGTGCCCGTGCTCGGGTTCCACAGCTCTGCGTTCAGAATCGAGTTCTCGTCGCTGAACGGCACCGCGTAGGTCTGCCCGCCCATGGTCACCACCTGGCCGTTGGGCAGCACCACGCTGTTGGCAAAGGCCCGGGCATAGTTCATCGACCCGACTCGGGTGACCTGTGGGTTCTCGGTGGTGGCCCCTTTCTTGGTTGTGTTCCTGATGGTGATCTCGTAGGCCCTGTTGGTGGCATCTGCGTCCTGGTAGTCGGGCGCCCCGCCCATGGTGATGACCTTGTCGATGCCGTAGTACACGGCGCTGCCGTTCATGGCGTCTGCGCTGTTGCCTCGCGTCCCGGCCGGGGTGATGCTGCCCGTGCCCCTGGTGGTGATCCAGTTCATCTGCTTCGAGGGCCCGGCCTGGAGGACCTTGCCGCCGGAGGTGGCGATGAACCATCCTTCGTTGTCGGCCCGGTAGACCCCCTGGGCATCCTGGGTGTACATCGGTGTCGCCGGGACACCGGTCAGCTCCCGCCAGCCGCCGGTGGGCGACCACACCTCGCCCACTTTTCCGGGTCCGCTGCCGAGTCCGCCCGACCACGAGCCACCGAGGGTGAAGGCTTGTTGGTTCGACAGCAGCGTCATGCCCTGGTAGCCGCGGCCGATGTTCATTTGCGGCCCCGCACTCCACGAGTTTGTCGTCGGGTCGTAGATGCTGGTCTGTTGGTCGCTGAGACCGCCGGTGACCATGACGTCCCCATTGGGCAAGACGACCACCCCGGGACAGAACATGTTGTGGTCCGTGTTGGTGACCGTGTCTTCGCTGACCGCCCCGGTGGTCAGGTTCAAGATGGCCGTCTGGGTCCAGTCGTCGGGGTCGCTCTGCCCGTAGGCCAGGTCCTGGTCGGCCGACCACACCAACATTTCGTTGTTGGGCAAAAGGGCCGCGGCCACGGGAACCAGGGGGAAGCCGATCGTCGGCCCCCACTGGCCGACGACCGCCGGATTGGTGCTCAAGGCGTCCGCCTTGACGGCATCTGATCCCTTGACGGCATCTGCCTTGATTGCATCTGCTCCCGATGGCGCCACGTGGGGGGTGCCCCGCAGGTAGATCTCGGCCGCGGCGATGTCGGAACCTGAGCCTGAGGCGGTGGACAGGGCGGTGAGCCTGACGAAGCGGGTTGTCACCGCCGCGATGCCAATTTGCTCGATCGCGGTGGTGTTGGCCCACGTCCCGGTGGCGACGGTCTCGAAGTGGACGCCGTCAGCACTGACGCTGACCTCGAACCGGCCGATCACCCCGGCCGGGGCGGCACCCTGACGGGGCTCATAGATAAGGGCCGACACGACCTGGGGTGCCCCCATGTCGATGGTGATCGACTGCGAGGGCCCCGTCTGGGACAACAAGCCCGGGCTGTCCCAGTAGGTGAAGGCGTTGGAGTCGAGCACAGCCGCAGCGGGGTGACCCGCAGATTGGTCGCTGGCCGACGCTGTCCACCCGACCCGGGGCAGGATGGGGGCATCGGGAATGTAGGCCGCCGGGGGGACCGTCACCTGGCCGGACAAGGAAGATGGCGCGGCGCCCGCTGAGGCCGAGTGGCCCAGAAACGATCTCACTGCGAACAGCAGTCCAATGAGCGAAATGATCCCGGCAGCCACGATCACCAAGGACGGGCTGACACGAGGGAGGTGGCCACGCTCGCTCACAGGTTGGCTCCTTTCAAACCGCAGACCGGTACCTGTCCATACCGCAGACCGGTACCTGTTCATACCGCAGACCGGTACCTGTCGATCGTTGTGGTCTTTGAACTACATGGTGTTGTTGGCGTACTGTCGCTACCCTACGCAGGTCCACTGTTGACCGCTCTCCACTCGTGTCCGCTCACGTCACCCGACCGTGGTGACCGGGTCCATGGCAACCGCTTCCGGTCCCCGGGTTGTGCGACGCTACGGCGAGGCCTCGCAGGATCGGCCCGCTGGGGCCGGCCAGGTTCGCTGTCGACTCGGCATGGCCGCCCAGGTTGATCCGTCTGGTGAAGTGTAGGCCGTGAACGAGTTGCCGGTCCGAGCCACCTTTAGGTAGACGGGACGGGGACGGTACCGGTGCCGGTGGTCTGGAGATAGGCCGTTCCCTGGGCCGCCCGCCTACTCGACCATAACCCCGGTGGCGGGCGTCACGAAGGCGGCGTAGTACGGGGAGCCCAGGTCCCTGGTGGCTCGGAGCGTGACGCCGGCCTTGGCCCACGGGCTCGTGATTGCCTAGCCGGTCACCCGAGCCGAGATGCTCCCGTCAGCAACCAGGGCCAGGTTGTCGAAGTGGAAGGCGTCCCGCACCCCCCAGATATCACCGCCGCCGCCGGTCAGCGTCCACTGGCCAAGGGGAAGGGCGCCCCCGATGTCCGTGCAGGTCGAGTTCGACGGGCAGCCAATGCCGGGCAGCAGGAACTCGGTGGCCATCACCGACACCGCGTCGAAGCCGGGCGGCGGTAACTCGTTGGCCGTCAGCGACACTGTGCCGAAGCCGACCGTCGAGCTCGTTCCCTGGTCGTGGGAGGTGACGGCCAGGCCGGCCAGGAGGGTGCCGGTCAGGCCGGCCACCGTCTCCGTCGAGCCGGGCACGGCCGTCCATGTGTTTCCGTCGGGCGACGTGTACGCCGTGTAGTAGGTGGTGCCCCCGCTCGTGTAGCGGCCGATCTGCAGGTAGGTGGGAACCGTCCCGGCCGTCGTCACCTGCGATGATGAGCCCCCCTGGGCCGTCCGCCACTGGACGGCCACTCCGTTGCCGGGCGTCACGAAGGCGGCGTAGTACGGGGAGCCCGGGTCGGTGGTGGCCCGGAGCATGACGCCGGCCTTGGCCCAGGGGTCGGTGGCGGTCTGGGAGGTCACCTGGGCGGACACTGTGCCGTCGGCGGCCATGGTCTGGTTGACGAAGTGGAAGGCGTCGGACGTCCCCCAGATGTCTCCACCACCACCGCTGACCGACCAGGTCGAGCCGGTCAGCGTCTGCGAGCCGAGGGGCAGCGGATCCCCGATGTCCGTGCAGGTCCAGCTCGACGGGCAGCCAATGCCGGGCGGCGGTAACTCGTTGGCCGTCAGCGACACTGTGCCGAAGCCGACCGTCGAGCTCGTTCCCTGGTCGTGGGAGGTGACGGCCAGGCCGGCCAGGAGGGTGCCGGTCAGGCCGGCCACCGTCTCCGTCGAGCCGGGCACGGCCGTCCATGTGTTTCCGTCGGGCGACGTGTACGCCGTGTAGTAGGTGGTGCCCCCGCTCGTGTAGCGCCCGATCTGCAGGTAGGTGGGAACCGTCCCGGCCGTCGTCACCTGCGATGATGAGCCCCCCTGGGCCGTCCGCCACTGGACGGCCACTCCGTTGCCGGGCGTCACGAAGGCGGCGTAGTACGGGGAGCCCGGGTCGGTGGTGGCCCGGAGCATGACGCCGGCCTTGGCCCAGGGGTCGGTGGCGGTCTGGGAGGTCACCTGGGCGGACACTGTGCCGTCGGCGGCCATGGTCTGGTTGACGAAGTGGAAGGCGTCGGACGTCCCCCAGATGTCTCCACCACCACCGCTGACCGACCAGGTCGAGCCGGTCAGCGTCTGCGAGCCGAGGGGCAGCGGATCCCCGATGTCCGTGCAGGTCCAGCTCGACGGGCAGCCAATGCCGGGCGGCGGTAACTCGTTGGCCGTCAGCGACACTGTGCCGAAGCCGACCGTCGAGCTCGTTCCCTGGTCGTGGGAGGTGACGGCCAGGCCGGCCAGGAGGGTGCCGGTCAGGCCGGCCACCGTCTCCGTCGAGCCGGGCACGGCCGTCCATGTGTTTCCGTCGGGCGACGTGTACGCCGTGTAGTAGGTGGTGCCCCCGCTCGTGTAGCGGCCGATCTGCAGGTAGGTGGGAACCGTCCCGGCCGTCGTCACCTGCGATGATGAGCCCCCCTGGGCCGTCCGCCACTGGACGGCCACTCCGTTGCCGGGCGTCACGAAGGCGGCGTAGTACGGGGAGCCCGGGTCGGTGGTGGCCCGGAGCATGACGCCGGCCTTGGCCCAGGGGTCGGTGGCGGTCTGGGAGGTCACCTGGGCGGACACTGTGCCGTCGGCGGCCATGGTCTGGTTGACGAAGTGGAAGGCGTCGGACGTCCCCCAGATGTCTCCACCACCACCGCTGACCGACCAGGTCGAGCCGGTCAGCGTCTGCGAGCCGAGGGGCAGCGGATCCCCGATGTCCGTGCAGGTCCAGCTCGACGGGCAGCCAATGCCGGGCGGCGGTAACTCGTTGGCCGTCAGCGACACTGTGCCGAAGCCGACCGTCGAGCTCGTTCCCTGGTCGTGGGAGGTGACGGCCAGGCCGGCCAGGAGGGTGCCGGTCAGGCCGGCCACCGTCTCCGTCGAGCCGGGCACGGCCGTCCATGTGTTTCCGTCGGGCGACGTGTACGCCGTGTAGTAGGTGGTGCCCCCGCTCGTGTAGCGGCCGATCTGCAGGTAGGTGGGAACCGTCCCGGCCGTCGTCACCTGCGATGATGAGCCCCCCTGGGCCGTCCGCCACTGGACGGCCACTCCGTTGCCGGGCGTCACGAAGGCGGCGTAGTACGGGGAGCCCGGGTCGGTGGTGGCCCGGAGCATGACGCCGGCCTTGGCCCAGGGGTCGGTGGCGGTCTGGGAGGTCACCTGGGCGGACACTGTGCCGTCGGCGGCCATGGTCTGGTTGACGAAGTGGAAGGCGTCGGACGTCCCCCAGATGTCTCCACCACCACCGCTGACCGACCAGGTCGAGCCGGTCAGCGTCTGCGAGCCGAGGGGCAGCGGATCCCCGATGTCCGTGCAGGTCCAGCTCGACGGGCAGGACAAACCGGACGCTTGGTAGTGCGTAAGCACTTGGCCGGCGGACAGCTCCGAGTTGTAGAAGGCCACGTCGGAGACCGTGCCCGCGAAGTAGTTGCTGGTGGACGAGTTGGGCCAGCCCGAGACGGTCTTCGGCGCCGACTCGCCAATAGCCCAGATAGCTCTGGGCCTACACCGTTGGGGTTGTTGCCCACCAGCTGTCCGTCGACGTACAGGTTGATACCGTCGGGGCCCTGGGTGGCGACGACGTAGTGCCAGTTGCCGTCGTTGTAGGACTGGGGTGACTGGACGACTTCGGTCTGTTCGGCCGTTGCGTTGTAGACCCCGAAGTTGAGCTGACCGTCGTTCGACATCCATACCAGCCGGTCCCGTTCGTCCGACATCCCGCTGGGTGAGCTGCCGAAGCCCATGAGGGTGCCGCCGTTGCCGGTGGTGGTTTTGAACCACGTCTCCTCGGAGTAGGTGGTGGGGTTGGTGATGGGCTGTGACGCCACGATCTGGCCACTGGCCCCGTCCAGGGTGACGCCGCTGCCCGAGGCGCCCTCCACCGGGCTGGGAGCTCTGTAGGTGATCCCACCGCTGCTGTAGATGCCGGTGTCGGTGTTGCCGCTCAGATCAGCGGCCGTCGTCGACCCGTTGGCGTCGTTGAGCGGCCAGTAGATCGCCGGGCCATCGCCGAAGACCGCCTGCCCGTAGCTGTCGGCCGGCGGCTGGGTGGGCACGTTGGTGATGGAGATGGTGGTCGACACACTGGGCGTGCCCTGGGCGTTCAGGGCGAAGAGCATGTAGGGGCCAGGGAGGGCGATCCCGGGATCGGAGGGGATGGCCAACTGGTAGGTGTCGCCGCTGGAGGACACGATCGAAAGCGGGATGCGGCGCTGGTCATTGTCCATTGTGTGGGTCACCACTCCGTAGCGGACCATGGAGAACTGCGACACCGGACCACCGGTGGTGACCGTGATCGTCTGGCCGGTGGCCGCCGAGGTCGGGGCCGAGGTGATGGTCGGGCGGGTGGCCAGGGTGCCGTCGGCGTTGAACAGGTAGGGCGGGCTCCATATCTGTCCGTCGGGATGGTTGGTCGAGCAGGTTCCGCACAGCCCACCGCCCCCGGAGAACACAGTCCCGTCGGGCAACAGGAGGCCCACCGAGTGATAGTTGCGGGGCTCGGCCTCGGGCGCCATGACGGTGAAGTTGCCGGTGCTCGGGTTCCACAGCTCTGCGTTCAGAATCGAGTTCTCGTCGCTGAACGGCACCGCGTAGGTCTGCCCGCCCATGGTCACCACCTGGCCGTTGGGCAGCACCACGCTGTTGGCAAAGGCCCGGGCATAGTTCATCGAGCCGACCTGGGTGACCTGTGGGGTCGGGGAGCTGTTGTTCGGGGGGGTTCCGATCTGGATCTCGTAGGCACTGTTGGTGGCGTTTGAGTTCTGGTAGTCGGGCGACCCGCCCATGGTGATGACCTTGTCGATGTCGTAGTAGACGGCGTTGCCGTTCATGGCGTCTGCGCTGTTGCCTCGCGTCCCGGCCGGGGTGATGCTGCCCGTGCCGCTGGTGGTGATCCAGTTCATCTGCTTCGAGGGCCCGGCCTGGAGGACCTTGCCGCCGGAGGTGGCGATGAACCATCCTTCGTTGTCGGCCCGGTAGACCCCCTGGGCATCCTGGGTGTACATCGGTGTCGCCGGGACACCGGTCAGCTCCCGCCAGCCGCCGGTGGGCGACCACACCTCGCCCAGCTTTCCGTCGGGTCCGCTGCCGAGTCCGCCCGACCACGAGCCACCGAGGGTGAAGGCCTGTTCGTTCGACAGCAAGCGTCATGCCCTGGTAGCCGCGGCCGATGTTCATTTGCGGCCCCGCACTCCACGAGTTCGTCGTCGGGTCGTAGATGCTGGTCTGTTGGTCGCTGAGACCGCCGGTGACCATGACGTCCCCATTGGGCAAGACGACCACCCCGGGACAGAACATGTTGTGGTCCGTGTTGGTGACCGTGTCTTCGCTGACCGCCCCGGTGGTCAGGTTCAAGATGGCGGTCTGGGTCCAGTCGTCGGGGTCGCTCTGCCCCGTAGGCCAGGTCCTGGTCGGCCGACCACACCAACATTTCGTTGTTGGGCAGAAGGGCCGCCGCCACGGGAACCAGGGGGAAGCCGATCGTCGGCCCCCACTGGCCGACGACCGCCGGATTGGTGCTCAAGGCGTCCGCCTGACGGCATCTGATGCCTTGACGGCATCTGCCTTGATTGCATCTGCTCCCGATGGCGCCACGTGGGGGGTGCCCCGCAGGTAGATCTCGGCCGCGGCGATGTCGGAACCGGAGCCTGAGGCGGTGGACAGGGCGGTGAGCCTGACGAAGCGGGTTGTCACCGCCTCGATGCCAATCTGCTTGATGGCGGTGGTGTTGGCCCACGTCCCGGTGGCGACGGTCTCGAAGTGGACGCCGTCAGCACTGACGCTGACCTCGAACTGGCCGATCACCCCGACCGGGATGGCGCCCTGGCGGGGCTCATAGATAAGGGCCGACACGACCTGGGGTGCCCCCATGTCGATGGTGATCGACTGCGAGGGCCCCGTCTGGGACAACAAGCCCTGGCTGTCCCAGTAGGTGAAGGCGTTGGAGTCGAGCACAGCCGCAGCGGGGTGACCCGCCGATTGGTCGCTGGCCGTCGCTGTCCACCCGACCCGCGGCAGGATGGGGGCGTCGGGAATGTAGGCCGCCGGGGGGACCGTCACCTGGCCGGACAAGGAAGATGGCGCGGCGCCCGCTGAGGCCGAGTGGCCCAGAAACGATCTCGCCACGAACAGCAGTCCAATGAGCGAAATGATCCCGGCAGCCACGATCACCAAGGACGGGCTGACACGAGGGAGGTGGCCACGCGTCGCTCACAGGTTGGCTCCTTTCATCAAGCCGACATCGAGGTAGAGATCGTGCAAGGTGCGATTCGAGCTACTTCCTGGGCCCGACCGGTGGCTCGGCCGACTCTGAGGTTGTCCTCCCTTCGTGGGAGTCCGTCCTGTTACTTTGGCGGCGAGCTGCGTCGTCCCGGAAGGCAGGCGCTCGAAGATCTTTATGTTCCCTTCCGTGAACTTCATGCGGAAGTCGCGGAAACGATCGGGATGGGCCGTCATGTCCGCTCGTGACTGCATCCCCGGGATAGGAGACGACCCAAGCCACGTTTCTCGCCGGCGATGCTGATCGCCCATTCCCAGAACGGGCGGGATCCCGACGGTGACGAACTGCCTCAGGTCGAGATTGGAGGCGAATATCAAGGAGGAGGCGGCGGAGTCGTCGACCAGGATCTCGCCGCCACGGTAATGCCGCGACAGGTAGGCAGCCGCGGTCTCTGGATGCGTACCTGCCGCACTCGAGGTTCCCGTCCGCCCATCGGCGATGGTCAAGGGAGTGCCCAGGGCCATGATCAGAAGGGATGCGGCGATGGCGGGGACGGCTAGGGCCAACGTCCAGCGCCAACGATCGACGAGCACTCCGATGGCCACCGCGCAGAATGGCAGCGCCATGATGCCGTAACGATCGTTCCACATCCCGTAAGGAAAGAGTTGAGGGACTCGGATCGTGGTCTGTCCCACGTACAGCGACACGAACTCGAACAGAACGGGCGCGCCCAGTAGGGCCAACGTGAAGATCGTCCTCCTCCGATCGGGGTGCCGGATGGCCAGCAGCATGATCGACGACACGGCTCCGGCGATGAGCACTGGAGCACCGAGGATGCCGATCATGTCCCACCCGTAGGTGAGAATGCTCGTCCACGCGTCTCCCTTTGTGCCCGCGAACTGTGCCTGCGCCTCGTTGATGGCCTGGGCGCTGTAAGCGCTGTGCAGGAAGTAGAGCGGGTCGTGGAAGATGATGAGGTTGTACAGAAACCACAGGACGATTCCGTAGCTGCCGATGACTCCGAACAGGACCACGTTGGCCTGTGGTGACTTTTGGCGCCTGTCGTTCAGGTGGGCCCACACGCCCACCACCAGCACGGCGGCGGCGAGCAGCGCCCAACCCTCGTACCGGGTCAGGGTGGCGCAGAAGACGAAGAGGGCCCCCCACAACAGGTCCCGAACCCCAAGGGTTCGCATCCATCGGGCCAGGTGGTACACCGCGCCGATCGAGAAGGCGAGGAGGACTGGTTCGGTCAGTGCGGTGGACTGGAGGTACAGCATGTTGAGGTTGAGGACGAAGACGGCAAAGCCGCACCAGGCTGCCAATCGGCTTCCCGACAGCTCTTCCACCAGGGAGAACACCCGCAGGGCGGCGTAGACGAAACAGGCGCCGCCAACGATCGGCCCCTGCTGCTCCGTTGTGCCACAGGGGTGTGATGGCCACCAGGGGGACCAACAGGATGTGGGGAAGTGGGAGCCAGACGCTTCCCAACTGAGCCAGACCGGGAGTCAATCCATCGGTGACGCCGCGGGCCACGTCGAGGTGGGCCCTGGCGTCACCGTAGAGGACCATCGAATGGTGGACGGCCGACCACTCCGTCGCCAGGCCGGCCGCCGCCAGGGCGACCAGCCACGCCTCGGGCGGCGGAAACGCTTTCCGCACTCGCGCCATCTCCACGTGGGGCGCCCGGTACTTGCCGCAGGGATGCCACCTGCGGTTTCCGTCGTTGCAGCCTGATGAATGGGATGAGCGTCATCGGAGGATCCCTCTACTCAGGAGGCCGAGAGGACGTCGACCGGGGCCAACTCGCTCGCCGTAGCCTGCCCTTCCTCATCCTGCTCGTACAGGCAGAATCCGTGTTCGGTCTTCTCCCAGTAGGTCGGCTTATAGAAGAGTTGTACCACCGCCTTCCAGGCAGCCACCGACATCAGCACCCAGTAGACAGGCACCAGAAACGCGTATTTCACATCCTCGTAGTTGCGCCGGCCGAAGCAACCGCTGACCATCGACAGCACGCAGGCGGCGTTGCCGATGAACAGTCCGATCATGGCCAGGTACAGGACCGGACCAGGGAATGCGACTTGGATCAGGTGGAAGTGCGAGGCGAACCACAGGATGGTCAGTCCCCAGAACACGGGATTGAGGAGGAGGCAGAGCGTGTTTGCCCCGAAGAAGAGCTGAAAGGCCACGAAGGCCTTGGGACCCATCTGCCCGGCCAGTCGGAAAGGACGGCGCATGTGGTAGAGGTAGGTCTGGATGTAACCCTTAACCCATCGGCTCCGCTGGCGAATCCAGTTCTGGTAGCGGCTGGTCGCCTCCTCGTAAGTGGTGGTCCCGAGGATGGCGGTCTTCCAACCGCGCAGGAAGATCCGCAGGCCGAGGTCGGCGTCCTCGGTCACATTGAATGCATTCCACCCTCCGATCTCGCGCAGTCTCGCCGTGATGAAGTGATTGGACGTGCCTCCCAACGGTATGACGACATCCATCGCCTGAAGACCGGGAAGCAGTTGATCGAACCACACCGAGTATTCGGCAGTGAACCAGCGGGTCAGCAGGTTCCGTGTCCGGTTGAAATAGTTGAGCTGGGCTTGCAGGCAGACCACTTCGGGCGACTGTTTCCCTGAAGGCGAGGACCGACTTGCGGAGCTGGTCTCCTTCGGGCCGGTCCTCTGCGTCGAAGATCACCAGGTACTCACCGCGGGCGTTGGCTAGCCCGTGGTTGCACGCTCTGGGTTTACCGGTCGGGCCCACCGCGGGCACCACCGACACGTCGAAGCAGTCGGGGAGGTCCATGTCGGCCGCCGCATCGCGAGTCTCGACGTCGTCTTCCTCCAAAAGGAGCTTCACGTCGAGACGGTGGTCTGGATAGTCGAGGGCTTTGAATGCCGTCGACAAGTTGAGCAAGTAGGGCAGCCTCGCGGTATACGGGCAGCAGGATGGTGTAGACGGGGAGCTGTTCGTCGGGAATCCGGTCGCTCGCCGCGTGCACCCTCACTTCACGCGGATCGTTGAGCGCCCGGCTGATTAGGAACACCTTCATGGAGTTGGACGCGATGTAGAAGGCCACGACGGCTCCATTGAGGGCCACGATGGTGATGACCGGCGCCACGGTGAAGCCGGCCGCCAGCGCCACCAGGCCGAGGAGGATCGCCACTTTCTGCCCCGCCGACAGCACGGTCGGAGCAACCGACGGGGGGGCGAACGAGTTCGGCTCGACGACCGATTCGGCAGTGGGATGGATCGAAGCGTCGGGACCCTCGGAGGGTGCGGGTAGATCGCAGACTGTTTTCGCCCGCCCGGCCAGGTGAACTCCAGCCACCGGTTCGTCCGGGACGACAGCAGTCATCGTTGCTCCAGTGTCGGTTGGAGCCCGCCGATGAACTTCTGTCGACCTCTCATCTCGCGCTCTTATGGCGTTCGGCCACAGCGTGTTTGCTCCTCGTCACGGTCGCCGCAATGAACCCGTCCGCGGCCAACCGAGAAGGAGCTGGTGGGAACAGTGGGCGACGCCTGCTGGGGAAGCGCGCTGCTGGGTTCGGGACGGACGGAGTCGAACGTAGGGACAGTCATGGCATCCGGCGCCGGGCACGCCATTGTCTCGAGTTCTTCGGTGAGTCGGCGACGCCAGGCTCCCGGCTCAAAGTGTGGCCTCCTGTCGACGCGGGTCGAGGCGCAGGTTGGGTTCGATCGTCGGTTCAGCGAATACCGGCGGCCGTCCGGGGTCGAGACGGCTCAGCTGGGGATACATGCGCCACACCTCACCCAGGGCTCTGAGGATGACCATCGGCTTGGCACCACGGGCGGTCCCCGCTGTGCGCGGCAGGTGGGTGACGCCCACCTCCATGATCGTCGAACCCCTCCGGGCCAGTTTGACTATCGTTTCGGTGTCGATCATGGCGCCACGGCTCTCGATCTCGATGGCAGCCAGGGGCTCACGGCGATAGAGCTTGAACGCGCAATCGATGTCTCGGACGGGAACGAAGAAGAGGGCACGAACTAACCGGTTCCAACACCAGGCGTTGGCCCGCCGCATCGAGGAGTCCTGGCGCACGGTGCGGTAACCGGCCACCACGTCCGCTTTGTCGGCCCATGCCAAAAGCAGGGGAAATTCGTTCATGTCGAACTGGTTGTCCGCGTCCGTGTAGAAGACGAAGTCCTGCGTCGCCTCGGAAAATCCGGAGCGCAATGCCTCGCCGTATCCCAAGTTGGTGGCATGACGCACGAGGCGAACCTGTGGATGCCGAGCGGAACACGCATCCACCCGTTCCGCCGTCCGGTCGGTCGACCCGTCGTCAACCACGATTACGTTGAATTCCGAGCAGTGGCGGGAGGCGACGGTGACCGTGTCCTCGATGGCCTTGGTGATGTTCTGCTCCTCGTTGTAGGCAGGAAGAACGAAGGAGACCGAATGGCGCCTGGCCTGGTCAAAGAGCACGGAAGGGACATCTTCAAGAACCTGGCTCGTCATGACTTGCTCCGACATCGTTGAGCCCGACTACCCGGGCAGGGTGAGTGATCTTCAGGAGATGCCCACACTTCTCGCCACGCCGTTCCCTGGGCATTCGCCAATGATCAGGTACGCCCAAACAGCATGAAACATCGCGATGGCCGATGCAAGTGGGACTGAACGTCTCATCCGTGAATGGTTTGTAAACTCAATCAAAGGACGTTTTCGGCGCCTGCCATCGCTCGCTTATCGGACTTGGTAAATGAGGCGGGTCCATTGGGCAGCAGAGCCGCTCCCCTATTTTCTGACTCGATGAGTTCCATTGCGCTCGACGCTGGGCAGGGGCCGAGGGCTACTCGAATGCTCGCAGTTCGAGGGTGCTGGCCTTTAGTGACGCCGGCCATCGGGAACCCCCTGATCCCTCGCTTTGCCGTTAGGCATCCCCGGACTGTGGAGTCATTGGTGCATTACATGCGCCGAGACAACAGCCCAGGATCGGACAATTCCCCGAATGTCCTGCTCAAAGCTAGACGCGGTGACCATGGCGACCTGGTTGAGCGCAGGATTGCCGAGAATCACCCCTGAGATGGATCCCAATGGGGCTCCACTAAGTGGGTCGGTAAGCAGACATGAGACGGGAAGAGTGGGACCGAGAAGTGATCTCAAACCCATGAGGCAGATTTGGCGGAGGTGCCTCCCTGATCGGTTGGTCATGTGAGAGAGCGACGAGTTGGTGGGCCAATGAGGTGGGCGCCACTCACACCATCATCGAGAATCTGACCGGGTGAATTGGTCCTTCCTGCAACAGAGAAGAAGTGCAAACACCGGCTCGAAAGGGCCCCTTTGTTCGCCTCTCGCACCGATTACTTCCTGTTCACACAGTGTTGTCTCGTTACCGCTAAGAGTGAGTGAATTCGGAGTTGATGTCCTCCCGAGTGGGGCCGTTCGTTCGTGGGTCCACCACTGAGAGGTGGCCACCAAGTGGGTCGGATCCGCGCGAGTTCGTTCACCAGCTGGGTGTGTTCCAGCCTCGCTCCTTTGTCCAGATCGAGTTCCCCTACGTGTGAACTAGGTGATTGGTCCGCCAAGGATCCGAGCGCAGCTCGGACCCCGGAGATGGTCACTGCTCGGGTCCGGTCGATCTCCTCGCACAGTCCGAAGCGGCGCTGGACTTGATCCGGGCGGCCTCGGGGTCGGCCACGGTGGTTTTCCTCCACCGTCTCTTGCACCGTCCTTCGAGGGCGGGCGATGCGCATGAGCCTGGCCATCCGCCGCTTGCCGCAGACCACCTAGTGGTGGACGAGTTCTTTGTGGACCCGGGGCGCACAATAGGTGCCCTTGGACTCTCGTGGGTGGCCGCGATTGCCTCGGTCAGCTGGGCGTCGGTGACGGCCCGAGCCGAGGGGCGCCAGATCTGCTCTGGCAATAGGGGTACGGGGGACCTCGAACAAGCCACCCGTCTTGGTGACGCTGTGACCTGCAATCTTCTCGTTCTCGTAAAGATGAAGGGGTCGAGAGCCTCTCTTTTCTCCTCGGTGGTGAATCGGTCTCGGCTGGTGCACTCAGGCCCGCACCGCTATCTCGTATCTCGCCGAGATCGTCCCGAGGTTTCTGGCCGGTATTCCGGTCACCGCGCTGGCACAGCTCGACGATCTCGGCCTTGAACTCGGGAGTGAACGACCGACGAGGACGGGGCTTCTTCTGATCCATGGTCTCCATTTTGGTCGTGCTTTCGGGGGCCGTGCCCTGATGGCGAATATCTGTCTAACCGGTGGAGGCCCAGAGGGCTTTTACGCAGACGCGGACACCGCGGCATCGGGGGCGGGAATGGATTTTCTACGGGCAGTGAAGGCCCGACCGTGCTCACGACCAAACCTGCGCGCGGGGTCCTGTGGGAAGATCACCCGACGACTCCCTGATCGCCGCCGCACCCCATGCTCGACCGACTCTGCACCGTTCGATCGTCCAAGGTTGAGGGCCATCAATCAGGCGGGCCCAGGCCACTGTGGGTGATGAAGCGGTCACTTGGTCGGTTGTGGCGCCGAAATCCAAGCCAGATCTTTGCCCGAGAGATGCTGATACGTGTTAAAAGTACTGGCAGGGGGCATAGGTGGAATTGTGGGTAAGGCGTGCTGAGGAATAGTCGGTTCTTCTCGTTATTGCCAGTGATGTTGCTTGCTGGTTTGTACCTGGGCTCGGCTGTGCCAGCCTCGGCTGCACCAGCCACGGCAGAGGTGAGGGTGGCCCACTTGTCGCCCGAGACTGGAGGAGCCGATGTGTGGGTTACCCCGGTCGGAGGCACTCCGGCTGAATTTGCTCACGATGTGACGTACGGCGAAATAACTAGATACGCCACGGTGCCAGCGGGCACCTACGCCGTGACCATGCATCCCACCGGGGTCACCACCGGCAAGCCTCTGTTGGAGGGCAACCTGACCCTGGCGCCGGGCGGGGTCTATACGGTAGTTGTGACAGGTCCCACCAATCATTTGGTGGACAAGGTCACCGATGATGACTTGGGACCTCCGCCGAGCGGACGGTCCAAGGTGCGTATTATCCAAGCGTCGACTGCTGCTGGCTCTCCCACTATTAAGGCGGTCCCACAGCCGACCTTGGCTACCCATCTGGCCTATGCCTCGGTAACTGGTTATGGCGTAGTCCCTCATGGAACCTGGAAGATCCAGATTTCTACGGAGCCAAAGCTGAATCCAACGGTGAACCTGGCAGCCAACACCGTTTACACTCTGCTTGTTCTGAACGGCCCGAATCACAGTGTCACCGTTCGCACCACGGTAGACGCCACCCCGCCCGCGCCCGTGCCCGTCACGCCGGCGCCATCAGCGACAGCTGCGGCAACCGCCACCCTGCCTTTCAGCTCCTCCTATTCGGTCAAGAGCGGGGACAACTTATGGGACATTTCCGAAGGCGTGCTGACATCTGCATTGGGCCACCCCCCGACCGACCAACAGGTGGCGACTTACTCGACGGCTCTGATAGCGGCCAATAAGAGCCAGCTGACCAATCCGAACTTGATTTACCCAGGGCAGTCATTGGTTCTTCCACCTACGTAATAGGGAGCATGTTCAGGGTGAGGTCTTCTTCTTCCTTGTCTAGACGGTGGAGATATCTGACTAAGGACATAGTTCGGTCTGACCCGTGGAGACATCGGACCAGGGTCATGGTTTGGATTGTTTTGCTCGCCGCCATTCTTCTCGAGGGCGTCCTGATAATGCAGCCAGGCGAATCCAGCCAGAACGAGACGGATCCCCATTTGGCAATTCGGGTTGCGCAAACCACAAGAGCGCCTGTGCCCACCGTGCTCCCTCGGGCAAGTCCTCCCACCACTCTGGTTCCTGCCACTGCGGCTGAACAAGCTGCATTCAGAGCCGGCCAGCGTTCGTGCCAAACGAGTCCCGCCACCGCCCTCGCTCCGGCGAGCGCCGCTGAACAAGCGGCGTTCAAGGCGGGTCATCAGTGGTGCCTTTCTTTGACCACGGTCGGTCACCACGGCGCCCACAACACGCGGTAACTAAAGGGAAGCTCATCCACCAGTAGCCCCCGGTGGTCGGGTCGAGAGCGATGCCTACGATCCACTGGTTCGAGAGGTGCTCGCCCATCGAACCCAGGAACTCCGCATCGCCCAGGGCTACCGACCCGGAGGGCGAGGAGAGTTGCGCCCAGCAAGGCGGAGCGCCGCCAAAATGACGTTGTGCATGTTCCGACGGCCCCTTCGTTGGTGAACGGACACCGGCTCCGGATTCGAGCCCTCGTCGCGCCACCCATTTCCGTCTGTCATCTTCGCCTCGCGCCTTCTCCAGTCTCCGTGATTCCACCGTCACTGTGCGTGAACTGTGACGGACATCCGCCCCTGTCGGGACCGCTCCCCGCAGCGTTGACCCCCGTTGCCGTCACCAAGTCGCGCCAGTCATGTGCCGGTACCGAGGAGCGTCACTACCACCGCCCCCCTCCCGTCGTTGCTGTTGAACACGTAGCGGCCCGTCGTGGGACCGAGTGCGGTCGGTTGGAAGGTTACCGTCTGATCGAGGTAGGTCCCCGGGTCGACGGTGGTGCCCTCGGGTACGGGCACCGGGGCGGTGAAGGAACCGCTGGGAGCGATGGACCGAGTGATCAGCAGGGCCACGGTGCCGCTGTTGCCCACCTCAAAGGTGACCCTCGAGGAGCGTCCGAGGGGGACGGCGCCGAGGTTGACGGTGGTGGTGCTCACGGCCAGTCGGGCGAAACCAGTGACGGCCGTGCCGGTGACCGGAAGGGCGGCCGAGCCGTGGTCGGTGACGAGGCGGAGGATGGACGGGTACGAGCCGGCGGTGGCCGGGTCGAACCGCACCGACAGGGTGACCGACTGCTGGGGGGCGAGCACGGTCCCGACGGCCGGAACTCCGCTCACCATGTAGGGAGCACCGGGCAGGGCGAACGGGGTCAGCATCTCGGGGCGGTCCCACGAGTTGGCGAAGGTGATGCTAAGGGCCTTGCCACCGGCCCCGGTGTCGACGGTGCCGAAGGCCAGCGGCTGGTCCGACACGATGAGCCCGGGGGCGGTGCCGTAGCCGGCGACCGACACCGTGCGGGTCCCTTCGGTGGTCGGGATGGCCAGGACGGCCACCACCGGACCGGCTTGGCGGGGGGAGAACGTCACTCGCAGCCTGGTGGTGGACCCGGCAGGCAGGTGGGTTCTCGCCGCTGGTTGCCGGATGGAGAAGACGTTCCCCGGGAGAGGCGTGCTCTGCACCGGAGGCGGCACCGCCGGCCCAGCGGTGAGGCCGGTCGGAAGCGTGGTTGAGGTGGTGGTGCCGGCGCTCCCCGCTTCGCTGGGGAGGGGGCCGTCGGCGCTCTCGTAGCCGGCGGCGGTGACCGGACCGGTCAGGGTCAGACCCCGGGGGGTCCCTAGCGACACGGTGAGGGTCCGGCTCGACCCCACCGCCACCGAGCCGAAGGCGACCGGGGCGGCCTGGACGGGCGCCGCCGCCGACGACCCGAAGGCATAGAGGCGGCCGCTCCGGTTGCCGACATATACCCGGCCGTCCCACGCCGTGGGCACGGTGAACTTGGAGGCGGTGCCGATGGGGGCCGACCACAGGAGGGGGAGGGTGCCGCCGCTGGGAATGGCGTTGTAGGCCTGCAGCTCGCCACTCGCCCCTCCGCTGCCGTTGCTGTACACCGCCCAGACGACCGCACTCCCGGCCGTTGTCCCGTCACTGGTCACCATGGGCGACCCCGAGGTGTAGCCGAAGTTGCCGACCGTGGCCGCCGATGTCAGTTGGGGGATCCCGCTGCCGCTGACCCCATAGCTGAGGGCGCGGAGAACGCCGCCCCCGCTCTCCAGGACGTAGACCCAGCCCCCTTGGCCGCCGTAGGCGGCCGGCTGCCCCCACACCCCACCGAACGGTCCGAGGGTCTGGAGCACGGCGTCTGAGCCGCCGGGCCCCTGCTGGAATCCCCCCATGTGGTCGGCGTCGATGAGGAAGATGCGCCCGTCCTTCCCCACCTGGACCAGGAGATGACGATGGGCGAAGGTCCCGAACTCGGGGGTCGGGAGCACGATGGGACCGCCGGCGCCGAGGTCCTCGTCGTTGGCGTCGAGGTTGGCGGCGTTGCTGGGAGCGAAGAATTGGGTGGGCACGATCTTGCCCTTGGCCTTCACGGCCAGGCTGATGACCGATTCCGACAGGGTGGCCGGCGGGTGACTTGAGGCCGCTGGCTGGGGCGACACCCCGTTGCCCGAGGTGAGGATGATGGTCCTGGCCTTGTCGGAGACCAGGCCGGCGCCGCTCTGCCAGATGCCGGCCTGGGAGTTCTGGTCGGTTCCCACCCCCGACTCGTCGCTCCACATGGTGGCGATGGTGTGCGTCTTGGTGCTGACCGCGACCACGATGCCCCGGTAGGGGGTGATGTCACAGTCGGAAGCGAAGGCCATGTACACGGAGTTGTCGAGGAGGAGCAGCCCGGTCCGCTGCAGGGCGTAGGCCTGGTTGAAGGCGACCCCTGGGGTGTTGTACGGCGTCCCGGTGATCTCCACCGGGTACCCGGCCACCTCTTGACCGGTGGAGGAGGAGATGGCCTGTAGGTACCACTCGGCGCCGGCCAGTCCGCCACTGCCCGTCTCGAGACGGGTGGTGATGTAGACCGTGCCAGTCGACGGGTCGACCACCGGCGTGGCCGTCGAGCCGATGTCTGGGGTCAGATCGGAGCAGTTGATGGTCGAGGACAGAAAGGGCGAGCCGAACGAGCGCGTCCATTCGATGGCCCCGGTGGTGGCGTTGATGCCGTAGGCCATGGCGTTCTCGGTGGTCACGATGACCGTTCCGTTGACCACCAGCGGTTGGGCGTAGATCGATCCCGACAGCTTGGTCGAGAACAGCCGGCCGAAGCTCGACGACTGCACGTCCGACGGGCTCAGGGCTGGCTCGTTGGGGTCCCAGTTGTCGCGCAAGGTGTTGTAGGCACCCATGTCCACGTTGGGTGGCCCTCCGGACGTGGCTACGGCCACGCCCGCCGTCAGCGCCGAAACCAGCACAGCGCCCGTCAGCAGCAAGACCCCCGCCCGTCGTCTTCGCATTGGATCTCCCGTTCCTCTAAGTCGACGTGATGGATACGTCTCTTACGCCGTGGTCATCGGTCGGTGCCCCGGTACCACGGGAAAACTCGAGCAGGACCGTGGGCCCCGCGGCCACGATGTGGTGACGACCTGGGTCCCGTCCACCGACACGGTGAGCACGCCATCCAGCAGGCTCACGGTGATGGTGTTGCCGTGCCGGCCTGGTAGCCGGGGCTGGCCTGGATCAGCCGGGCGCTCCCACGACCTTGGACAACCTGTTGAGGTCCACCCGCCGGCAGTGGCCGGGTCGCCGACGACGATGACAGCGGTGGAGGCGGTGATGGCCACGTTACCCAGCGAGTAGATGTCGGTGTATGAGCCGCCCCGTCGAAAAAGCCGAGCAGCAGGTTGGGGCGCGACGGTGACGGCGGTGTGATGACCTGGGTCCCGTCCACGTTCACCTTTCTTCTCGGGTTGCCTCGTGGAGCGAGGCGATGGTGTCCCTAGCCACGCCTCCTCGTTGACCGCGGGGATGACCAGGTCGCAGTCAAACGCGAAAACGATGCTTGTGGTGTAAGACTCCTGGGCAGGGAGTGTTCCCATTGGTTGGACAGCCTCCTCCGACCTGTTCCGCTGATCCCCCCAAAGCAACAACTCTGTGAATCACTGCATGGGTACCGAATTTCCCGACCGGCGCCGACCGGTTGCTTCTCTGTGAACCCGTATGGATCCGGTCTGCGAACCTGAATGGATCCGCCGTTACCGCCACGCCTCTTCCAGCCTGATCCCCTGACCTGCGTCTTGCAAGCTCGACCACGGAGGGTGCGCAGTCGGACTCCCCAGGCGCTCGGCCGCCTCGGAACGGCGTGGGAGATCACAGAGTGTGCACGGTCGGCTGCACCCCGTGCTTACTGGCCGCCAGGTTTTGTCGATCGATGCAACGCCTTCTTTCAGGGTGGTTCGACAAGGGTCCCGGTCGTCTTCGCCGAACGATCCAGCCCTTGGCAACGCGGCGCGAACGAGAACTTCAACGAACTGGCGCCGCCAGTACTTCCAAAAAGAGACCAACCTCGCTGTTGATGGCGCCCGGCGCGTTGCCGACGTCATGCGCGAGCACAACGAAGGACCTCGAAAACTGCTCGACTACGACACGACCACTAGCAACGACCAGCCTCAGGGGTGGTACTGAGAGGGGGATCCGGAGGGCGGATCGGAGGTTCGGTCGATCGGCCGGGGGCCCGATCCCGGGGGCGGTTGGAGCGCAGCACGCTCGGAGGTGATCCAAACGGAGCGGCTACCCTTCGCGCCGGATCACGAAACGGTAGCCGACCCGTCGACATCGATCTCGCTCGGCCCGGCCAGGCCGCCGCCGAAGACGTATCCGACGGTGATGCTCTGTCCGGGGCCCAGAACGGGCGTGTAGCTCGGCGCCGACGCGGTCACTACGCCGTCGGCATCGGAATCGAGGTTGGCGTTCCACATGCTGGAGACGGTGAGCGGATCGGGGAAAGCGAACCGCACCATCCAGGGATCGGCTGTGGTGCCCACCGGTTGGGTCCCGGTATTGGTCAGGGTCAGCTCAGCCGACGCCACCATTTCCCCACGAATCGCTCACCTGGTAGCTGGCCCGAACGGTGGCCAGTGAAGCGAGGTGCTGCTGGACTCCGATCCCATACGCATTGGGCGTCCCGGAGTAGCCCTCGATGAGAGCAGGGCCCGAGGCACACGACCAACCACCGCCGCTGTCCCACGTCCACCCCAGATAAGAGATCCCGTGGGCGTCGGCCCACGCCATGTAGGAGTCGACGAAGTTCGACGAGCAGTCGGTCTCGCCCAGTTCACCGGTGACCACCGGGTAGGTGGCGGCGACTGGAGCGATGATCCCGTCCCAGCAGCTCACTGTGTTGCACGCCGATGTGTTGTAGATGTGCACACTCGCCACGAGCTGATGGTCGGGGTCGACGGGTGCGTTGGCCAGGAGGCCCGACAGGTCCCCGCCCCAGCCGAGTGGCTCGACCATGATCGGCTGTGACGCTCCGGTGGATCGGACGGTGTCGACCAGCGACTGAATCCCGACAGCCCGATAGCCGGTCGAGGTCATGCAGCCGTTCAGCCAACAGGACCAGCTGACATCGTGTGGCTCGTTGAAGAGGTCGAATATCACCCCGTGGTCGGACACGAATGTCGTCGCCACCGACTGCCAGAAGGCGATGGCGTGGAGGTCGGGCATCATCTCTTGCCCGAGAGCCAGAGCATCTCCCGGGGCGCCCCAGTGCAGATCCAGGACGGCCACCATTCCTGCCTGGTTGAGCTGGTGCACGTAGGATTGGATGGCTGTTTGGTAGGCACTGCCGCCAAAGGTGGGGGACACGCCGTTGATCCCCAGCCAGCAGTCCTCATTCAATGGCACTCGAACGGCGTTGACGTCCCACGAAGAAATGGCAGCGATCGACCCGGCATCCGAAGGCCCGTCGAAGATGCCCCAACCCTGAGCGCAGGCATACTCGGTGCCGGAGCGATCCACACCGAGCAGCCGCAGCGGGTGGCCAGACCCATCGACCAGATGATTCCCCTGGACGGAGACGGACACGCCATCGGCGTCGGCCGATCCCGCAACCGCCGTTGACTCAGTACTGAGCAAGCAACCGAGGGAGGAGGCCAAGGCGATGGCGACCGCCACGGTCATTCTCGTGCGGGTATTCGGAAACAGGTGCCTTACCAGTTGCTTCATCGCGACCATCTCCTTGGGCGGGCACACCTTTCGGAAAGTTTGTCGATCGGAGACCACCGGGCTCGCCGCAGCACCCTCCTCGAGTATCGGAAGGGGATGGCTCCAAGTTCAATTATCCCGGGACCACTCACTTCGAGGCCCACAGGAATCAACCGTCTCTCACAACCTACCCGCCGTACCCCCAGGTCGTGTGGTTAACCGATTCGGAGCTTCCTTCATCCAATGACAGAATGGCGCACGGACCCGTTGACGCTGCGCTGGTGTCCGACGGCGGAACTGACGTTGACCAGGAACTCGTCCAGCGCGACCTCGCCCGGTAGGGCCAGTTCGCCGGGCGGCCAGGAACCACGAACGGCATCGACGGGTGACGGCTGATTTACGACCAGCGCGCTCCAGGTGCCGCTCAGCAACAAAGCCAACCAGATCGAGGCGAACGCGGCGTTGGTCAGCGACGAGGCCGATGGATTGGTGGCCAGGCCCACCACCACGGTGACCGAGAGCACCACCATGGCCACAAGCGCGGGTAGGACCGAGCCCCAGTGCCGGCCACCGACAGCGAGTTTGGGGGTGACGACAAAACCCCCTCGGCGGCGCAGGACTGCTTGGAAGGTGGCACGGACCTGGACGCCGAAATTGGCTACGGCCAGGCTGTAGGCGCCGAATGTATAGCTACCCTCGGAGGCGACGGCCACGGTGAGCACGCACGAGGCGAAATACGGAACGAAGTGGGACAGGAACTGGGACGCCGAGCCCGAGTGGATCGGTCCGACATGGCCGAAGATGCGTATGACAGGAAGGGACATGTACACCAGGACAGTCCATCCGGATAAGAAGTACATGGATGCCAACAGGTACTGGACCCTTACTCGGAGGGGAAGATTGGATCGGACGATGCGAGGCAGTGAGGACAGACAACCCTGCGCCCATCGCGCCTGCTGACTGACGTAGGAGCTCATGTCCTCGGGACCCAATCCGTGGGCAAGGACGCTCGGCACGTAGACGCTCGTCCAGCCCCGCTCGTGCAAGCGAATCGACAGCTCGAAATCCTCGGTGAGCGAGTCTTGAGGGAATCCACTCAGCTCGTCGAGGGCTTGTCGGCGTAGAACGAAGTTGGTACCGCAGCAGAACATCGCTCCCTTCGAACTCTTACCCCGGGCGATGACACCGAAGAAGAGATCCTGTTGAGCGGCCGCAGCCGCGGCCACCGAGCCCGCATCTCGGTTGATGTAGTACTGAGGGGTCTGGACGAAGGCCACCTGGTCGTCGGTAAAGTGCCCTATCGTCTCGACCAGGAATTCCCTGGCCGGGATGTGGTCGCAGTCGAACACCGCGACCAATGGGGCGTTGGTCAGACTCAGGGCGTGGTTGAGGTTGCCCGCTTTGGCACCACTGCGATCCTGCCGTGCGATGTAGCCGATTCCGTGGCGTTCCGCCAGCTCGGCCATCTCCGACCGGTCACCATCATCGAGCAACCACACCGCCACGTCGGCCCCTTTCATCCGAGTCGCCGCCAGCACGCCGGGCTCGACGACCTCGACGGGCTCGTTGTAGGTCGGGATGAGCACGTCGACGCGCACGGCATCCCCGGACCAGGAAGGGGTCGGCGTAGCCTTGGGTTCGGCCCGAACAGTCCACCAGAATCCCGCCGCTTGCACGAGATTGAACACCTCGGCCGCGACCAGCATCCCGTAGACCCAGGGCTGTCCGGCGTGTTCCGGCGACAGGAGCCAGGTGAAGTACCACACCGCCAGCACCACGTTCATGACGATGAGCATCGGGATGAGACCCCGTCGCTCCTTGCCGACCCCGGGCGTGGGATCACCACTTCCGGTATGCGAGTTCACCGTGGAACCGCCAGCTTCGGCGGCCGGGATATTGATGGTCATGAGAATTCCCAAACGGTGACGTTCGGCGCGGAGAACGTCTCCTCGAGGTGCCGCGTGCGGCTGAGTTCGGCGACCAGGTGGGAGGTAGCGGCATCGGCCTGACTGGCGCCGGCGAAGTTGAACGAACCGAAGACGAAGATCTGGTTTCTGGCCGGCACCGGAGGAACGGCGCGAGAGACTGCCGCGGCCCGCATGGTGGGCTCGAAGTAGGCGACGTCGACGTTGAGATAGCTGGGGGCGTAGAGAATCTCGTCGCCGGAATGGGCCACCGATGAGATCTGCTTGAAAGCGGCGCTGTAACCGTAGAGCCGAGGATTCTGACTATCGGCCTGCTGGGACACGAGGCCGGCGATAAGCGCGAGAAGGATACCTCCGCCGATCACCTTGCGGGCTGTAGCACTGCGAGTCATCGTGCATGTGGCTCCGGCCAACAAGAGGTAGAGAGCCGGCACGGCCTCGATGAAGTAGCGCACCTCGAAAAGGCTCCGACCGGCTGCCGCGCTGGCACTGGCCACAAATACGACGCCCATAGGCACGACGATCAGGACCAGCAGGATTCGGTTCGAGAGGCTGTTGCTACGGCCGAGAACGAGCAGGGTAACCAGCAGGCCCAGCGGCCACACGGCCACTAGTGCGCCGATGACTGCGTCGGAGTGATAGCCGAACAGGGCCCAAACGAGATTGTTCAGGATCCCGTAGGGGGAGAAGGCTGCTGAGGGTGCCGGGCCGCCGAAGCCGAGCCCGTTGGCCTGATTGTTGTGGAACTGGGTCAGCAACAGAGGGAGCAACGGGGCGCATGAGACGGCGATGGCGGCCGTTGCGACCCCCAAGCGGACCAGCTGACCCCTTCCATACCGTTGGCGGACGAGGATGCAAAAGATGACGATGGCCTCTGTACCTACCGCCAACGACGCGAACCACTGGGTCCAGATCATGGCCGCGCCGGCCACGCCCCATGCTACCCAGTACCGACCGCGACCCGTAGCCAAGATCCGGGCCAGGGCCCAGATTGTGACGGTGGCCAGGAACATGAACAGCGCATACATGCGTGCTTCCTGGGAGTACCAGACGCTCAGCGCACCCACCGTTCCGAACGCAGCAGCCAGCACGCCGGCGCGTTCGTGGTAGAGGGCCCGACCGGCGAGGTAGAGCATGGGAATGGTCAGCGTGCCGAAGAGGATCGAGGGCAATCGCAGATCCGTCTGGCTGGACCCCAACGAATGGGCGACCAGCCACAGGATGGTGTACTCGAGAGGCGGGTGGTTGTCGTAGAGGAGGTGATGGATCATTCCGGAGTAGGAGAGCCGGGCGTCGTAGCCGCTGGTGGCTTCGTCGAGCCAGAAGCCCCGCACGATGACCAGTCGGATGCCGAGAGCGGTGATCGTGAGCGCGCCAACCATCGCTCGCGGGGCGATTCGACGTACCACAAGTGCACCGACGATCGGAGCCTCGGGGATCGGACGCGGACGTGGTCGAGCTTCGGTCTGCGGTTGGACGGCTGTGACGGTCATGGGCCCGTGCCCTGTCCGGGAGGGGGCGCGTACGAAGGCTCGGATGCGAGCCTCCTATCGGTAGATGGGCGTTGGATCGACGGGCGACCGTACCCGCCGTTTGTCGGGGACGGCGCGTCAGATCGGTGGACCTCCACCGTCGAGATGCCGAAGGCTCGGAGGGGCCCCTGCGCCGGGTGCCACGCCCGACGGCGTCGGTGGCGGGGGAGGCGGCGCTGCCGGCCTAGCCAGGCAAAAGCCACCATCGAGCCCAATCCCAAACCGATGAGGACGAATCCAATGGCGCAGGCGACCGGCACGGGCGCTATACCCAAGTTGAAGATATGTCTCGTAATTTGGGCCGCGTCGGTCGTCAGGCCCGTCGCCGCATGGACACTGGCTGAGTTGTCTCGTACGCCTTCGTTTAGCGTCATCTCCAACTACCGCCTGGACCGAATAGGCCCTTTCGATGCATTTTTCGTCGCAAGGATCTCGCTGTCCGAGGACGTGTATCAATACCGCTTCCGCAGGTCAGATTATGACTGACACGTTCTCCTCACACAATTGCTCTTTTGTTGAGGCGTCGCCCTGTTCTCCTGTGTCGAATCATCGACCTGATCGTGCGGCGTCGACGGCAGGGGCCGGATTGACCTCGGCTAGCTGGCGGTGGAAGACGGGGCACGCATAGGTCGCTGTTCCCGAGCCGAACGACGCCGCGTCGAAGGTAAAGCACCGCCGTCGGATGCCACCAGGCAGTAGCTACGTCGCCGAAGGCGAACACACACCCCCGGTGTTGAAGAAGCCGACTTGGTGGCTCGACTCCGACCCGGGCGGTATACCGCCGAGGCTGGCGCTTTCGGTGGTCACCCCCACGTTGGGCCCGGTTACCTCGCCGTTGGCCGAAAGGGAGACCTGTGCCGTGCCGCTTCCGGCGGCGGTGACAGTCCCGATTGTCCCAGCCAAGTCGCCCTCGGTCCGGGTGAAGGTGACTGTGACGCTGAGCGTCTCCCCGTTGGTGAGCGCGTGCGGCAGGGCCGGGCACGGGATGCGGAGGTTGAGAGTCCCGGCCGACACCGAGAGCCCGATGATGGTGAGTGACGGCAACGAACCGAACGCTCTTGCCCACCACGGACTCAGCCCCTTTCGGTCGCCTAGCCCCCCGTCACTGCCTTCGCTGCTGTTGACAGCATGCACCCGCGCTCGGGCGGCGTCCAGTGGAGGGAAAGAGGACATGTCACATGACGCACGATGATCAGTGTCGCGTCCGGTGTTGGGCGTCTGATGGTTGTCGCCGCGGTGAGTGACGGAACCTCCCGCTGATGAATTGATTGTGAACGCAGGCATAGTTCGAGACCGCCCCCCTTTCATCACGCCGCTGGCGGGCGTAATATTGAGGTTCGAGCGGGTAGACCTGCTACGCGGCTGGAGCAGTTCTCAAGAGGGGCAACGTCCAATTCGACGAGCGGCAGACGTCGAGGGAGGCAATGACCTTTGGGACATCACGTAAGATGGAAACGTCTCTCGCATCCCCCTCCCCGTGAAGAGGCCGTACGGCTGGTTGCCATCCGAGCAATCGTCGAGATGGCCGACACCGGTGAGGACTACGACGTGGTGGCCGAGGCTCTCCTGATCCTTGGTGCATCACAACAGGAAATCGTCACCGCCATGCTCGGCGATTGAGTCTGCACCTTGGGACATTTGACCACAGGGTTGGCCACCTGCCATTACGGAGCCGACGGTTCCGAACCTAGGTACCGGGACGGGCTCACGGATCCCACGCAGGAGCCGCAGCGAGGGATCGGCTGGACCTGCCTCACGGCTGCAGTTCGGGGGCCCGTGGTCCCAGTCCACGGCATCGAATCCATCGGTCGGCCCATTTGATGCCCGTCCGAACCTGTCTTGCCGACGGGATCCATCAACCAGTCGGGGTAATGGCGAATCCGGTGATAGTCAGGGAGTCGCCGGTGGCCGCGTTCTGTGACGTTTGGAGTGAGGGTATGGCGTACGCGGCGGTGGCGGGTGCGGTCGCGGTGGCCGAGACGGTGGTGGTGGTCCCGTCGGTGGAGATGATGCTCACGGCCGGACCGGCGGATGTCCCCAACCAACTACCGTCCGACGTCTGCCACCCGAGTGCGGCCTCTACCTGGTTCAAAGCTTGGTTCGTTGATCCCGCAGCGACGGTCGCGGTTATCGTGTACGACTGGCCGGGGGTGACGGGCGCACCGCTAGCCACCGTGGGCGGATAGATCCAAAACGGACCCCCACCTGTCGCGGTGACTACCGTCCCTCCGTTCGGGTTGGATGCCAGAGTCGGGACTGTCCCGTAGGCGTCATTGGCGGTCAGGCTGGAGACATTGGCTTCCTGCAGAGCGCTCGAGTCGATGAGGTTAGTGCCGGCCATGATGGTCGAGTGCAAAGCCCAGAGGTCCAGCGCAGCAGACTGCACGGCCAGCGATTCTGTGTCGGGACAACCAGATGAGGCAGGACTCGTGAAGCTGAAACCGTCGGTGTGGCACTCGGGCATCGTGCCGATCAGCGGCAATTCGTCCCAGGGCGAGTCACCGATGATGTCGCTGTTCGCCTCGATGGCCGACAGCCAGGTCGATAGGGCGACGTTGGCACCGGTCCAATCGTACTCGCCGACGTAGAGATATTTGCCATTGGCTTGGGCTACGGCGGCGTCGGAGTCGAGTTGACTGACCGACTCATAGCTCCCGTAGTAGTGGGCGTCGATCCAGTCGACGTACTTCGATGTCAACCCATTGGCATTGGCTGCTCCGAGGCCACTTGCAACGGACCCATCAATGAACAGGGCTTTAGGAGCAAGGCCTTTTACGTACTCGGCAATCGTGTTCGTCCAGCCTGCGCAGCCAGAGCACCCCTGCGAAGCAGCGCTGTCGAACAGCTCATTGCCTGACTCGAACGCCAGCACGGCTGGGTCGTCGGCAATCTCCACGCCGGTGTACGGGTTGACGTGGGTCAGCAGATGGTTGATGTACGACTCGAAGTAGCCGATGATTGTTGTATTCGAGTAAAACTGCTGTTCAGCTGCCTTCTCAGTGGCGTTGTTCGCCGTGGTCAGGGAAGCGTTGGAGAGCGTGTCAGTCACCCCGGGTACGCCGTTTTCGTAAGCCCAGTGGACGAAGTTCCAGTGACCGCCTTGGGCGTAACGCCACTCGTCGGTCAGCGGGATTATCACCTTCAACCCCAGTGACGATGCTACGGCGAGCGTGTAGTCGATCGAGCCGAACGCCGCGGCGTTCCATACGTCGTACGATGGCTCCAGCGAGTCAGGCTGCCCGGTGGAGACACCAAGGGTTTGGGAGCGGATAACGGTGAACCCAGCCGCCTTCGCCTGCTCCAATCCGTCAAGAATAGCGGCATCGGTCGGATACGTGCCCGTGTTCTCGTCCCAGCCCAGCCAGTTCTCGTTGACGCCGGCGAATCGCGCTGGTGACGAAGTACTCGTACTCAAAGCACTCGTACTCGACGCTCTGGCCGCGGGCACGGCCAACGCGGCCGTCACCAGGATGACGATGCCGATGAGGCCGATGACGCCGAATTTTCTGGAAGGTACCATTCAGTGCGTTTCCATTCCTGTCAGTGCGTTTCCATTCCTGGATCTCCACTGCAATCGACCCGGCGGGGCAGAATCTTGACCCGATCATCAATAATGACGGCAATCGGGCCGGAATGCTGTGACCCCCAGGGAGCCCATTGGTATAGTCCCAATAGTGCAGGATCATGGTCAGCGCCCGGTGGCAGGGGGAGGGGTAGCTCCGTTGGACTCCGAATGGTTTGATGGCAGCGCCGCAGCCAGCGACTTTCGCCCGGGGTTGGAAAATCGTCGTGGGATGCGCGCCACCACGGATCTGGGCGAGTGGCAGCGATCCGAGACCTACCACAGCCCTGGCGGCATTCGGCTCGAGAGTCGGGGACACTGGTGGGCGGAACTGCGGGAGGACTTTGCCCGGTACCGAGCCCACTACGACGGAGGTTTCATCAAACCGCTGCTTCTGGAACAGGGTGTTTGGGCGATGGCCCAGTACCGGCTGGCATCGGGGATCTATCGAAGCTCGGCGCCGCCCATAGTGAAGTTACCGGGGCTACTTTTCATGACCCTGCTCCACAAGGTGATCGAGATGGTGACCGGTCTGAGCGTCCCCTATCGTGCGGATATCGGCCCGGGGCTGTACCTCGGCCACTTCGGACCGACCATTATTCACGCCGACGCGAAGATCGGTGCCGGTTGTAACGTTTCGCAGGGGGTGACGATCGGCATCTCCGGGCGCGGTGAGCGCCGGGGGGTGCCTATTCTCGGCCAGCGGGTCTTCGTCGGCACACACGCGGTTGTCTGTGGGCGGATTACTCTCGGTGACGATGTCGCGGTAGCGGCGAACTCTTTGGTGACACGCGATGTTGAGGCGCACACGACGGTGATGGGCTCCCCCGCAGAGGTCGTGGACCGTCGGGGGAGCACTGGCATGGGTTTGCATCAGCGACCCGCTTCCCGGCCAGCGTCGCCGTCTTGAGGCGCTCGTTGTCGTCACTGACCGGTGGCGATTCAGCCCGATTCGCAGCGGTGGAGGGGTGGATCAACCGATCGGAGATCCCCGCCAACGACCAGGGCCCCATCCGTGGCAACCGGTCGGATTGTTGTATGACGTGTGGTCACCTCCGTGCCGACCATCAGCACCTCCGCCGAGGCAGTGATTGCGCGTTTTGCGATTGCGTAGCCTACAGGCGTTCGATCAGCCAGTGGCTAAGCGGGATAGCTTCCCGTCTAAACCGCCGGTGACGATGGTGGGTGAGTCGTCGGCTCCAAAGAAGACCTCCGCTAGGCGTCGTGTGCTGTGCGCCCAGCTATGCGAGTCCTCGTACCGCTGGCCGGACAGGCCCGCCACGTCAAGCAGGGCAACCCGTAGATCGTCGACGTCAGCGGGTCGGACGAAGCGAACGCCCTGGTAGTCGTCGGCCGCTTCCCGTAGGCCTCCGACGTCGCTCACCACCACCGGCAGACCGAAGCTCATGGCCAGGTGGAGCGGTCCGCTACTCGACGATCGCAAATAGGGCAACACGACCGCATCAGCCGCGGCGAAGTACTCAGCGGCCTCGTCGTCGTGAACGTAGCGGTTGACGAACGTGATCCGACTTCGGTGCGGACTCGAAGCGATCCGTTCCTCGGGAAGATCCCATCCCTCCCACGTCTCGCCCACGATGACCAGCCGATATCGGGCGGCGTCTTCGGGGGAGAGCGAGCCGAATGCTTCGATGAGATGTTCGAGGCCTTTGTACGGTCGGATCGTCCCGAAGTACAGCAACGAACAGATCCCGTCGGGCTCCCGTAGCGGGGGCCGTTCGTCGGCCCCAATATGGTCATACGGACCATGGGGTACGACGACTGCGTCCGGCACCCTGAAGTGGGAACGCACGGCGTGCTGGTCGAACTCGGAGTGGACGACATAGGCCGTGGCCAGTCGCAGCAGTGGTTTCATCAGGAGCCTGACGTAGATCGGGGCGAGCGAGCGCGATGCCTCGGCGGTATCGAGGACCTCGTGGAACTCGATGACGATCCGGGCGCCGAGGAGCCGACTGACGATGCCGAGCGCCAGGTAGGAGTGCAGCACGGTCCCACTCCACCACTCGAAGAGCACGACCTCGGGCCGGCGGCGAACGAGGAATCTCACGGCGCGCACCATGCTGGGAAACCAGAAGTAGTCGACCCCGTCG
The DNA here is from genome assembly GCA_963704615.1 of uncultured Acidimicrobiaceae bacterium. Taxonomy (GTDB): domain Bacteria; phylum Actinomycetota; class Acidimicrobiia; order Acidimicrobiales; family RAAP-2; genus Bog-756. The sequence continues at coordinate 1,267,403 of OY969923.1, forward strand.
AACACGTCTACGACGTCTCGATAGCGAAGGTTCATCAGGTCGGCACCGACGCGGTCCGCACCGGGGTAGTACCGTCGGGGAAGCAGTCGGCGCATCAGTATCGCCGACACCTGGTACTCCTCGGCAAAGGCGTTCGCCAACCGACAGCTGTACACGCTGATGCCGCTGACGAACCGCCATCCGGATCCGACGACACAGATTCGAGGTGGTCCGTCACCGAGAGATGGCGAACCTCGCGGTCCTATCGGTCGACCAAGGATACGGCGCCATTGGGAGCGCATTCGTCGGCCCCGGCCGGATCCACCCGCTGGTGGTGTTGGACCGGTGATCACGATCCCTCCAGCTCGAGCTCGCGGATCGAGGTCAGTTGTTGATCCGGGCCAGCCGTGACCAGCCGTAGTTGAAGTACTTGCCCGGCTGGGGTGGGAACCCGAATTACCAGGGGACGGCTGGATGAGACCCTCACCGGGCCGGCGAGGACGACCCCGCCGGACGCCGGTCCTTCGACGATCTCCAAAGGCCCAGTCAGATCACCGCTGGAGGCTTCCACCGTCGCCGCGCTCGGCACCCTGGATTGCACGAAGAACTGCAACGGCGGGACCTGGATGTGCTGATGGGCTGCGTTCAGCGAGAGAACGATGGCCAGCGCGGCGACGATCAACGAGGTTGCGTACCACGGCGCTTCGCGGCGTATTCGTGGACGCAGCTTGACCCGAGCGGGTCTCCACGCCGAACGGCCAGCTCCGGCCAGCGCGCCTGCTCCGAGCAGGCCGAACGCCACGGCCCAGCCCTGGCGGCTGATGCCTCCAGGCGCAACATCGAGCACCAGCCCGGTGAGCACAAGGGAAACCAGAATCGACCCACTCGCGATGAGGAGTCGGACCGAGCCGCTCTCACCACGCCGGCGGGCCACCGCTTCGAACACGGCCAGGCATGCGGCAACGGTCAGTGGCGCTCGCACTGCCGGCCCGGCTCCGACGGCGACGCTCGTCGCCGCCGCTCCCACCACGCTTAAACGGAGGCAGAACCACCAAACGTCGCCCGTCTGTTGGCGGTGCGCATGTCGTTTACGAGGGTCGGTTCCGGACAAGGTGGCCTTTTCAGTGATTACCATCGAGGCTCCTGGTGTCGTAAATGACAATCGATCCGTTGTCGTACACTCGTTGTACTCCCGGCACCGAGTTCAGTTTCGTCAACGCTGTTCGAGACACTGGAGTCGTACGGTCCTGGTCGTACTCACCGCTTTCGTCGTAAATCCCCACCCGCGGTAGTCCGTCTGCGTCACGAAGGTCGACGATCACGAACTCGATCTTCAGCTTGGCGATGAGTGCACGGTCCTCTCCCGTGTAAGTCGGAGCAAGGAGCACCTGGGACGCGTTGATGCCGTCGGCAATGTGGGTGACTGTGTACAGGCCGCCGACCGCGCCGGCCAGAAGGCCACCCACTCGGTCCGCCAGCACCCGGGTTTGCGGCGGGAGGTGCTGACTTTCCCAGTTCGCAGCGGCCAGATTGTACGCATCTACGCTGCGACTGTCAGCGGAAACCAGGTACGGCCCCGGCACTTGTTCCCATTGGGGACCGGATCCGAGTATGACCTGACCGACGAAGACGAGGACGGTGAGGCCAATCACCAGGCCGGATCGCCACCCTCGGGTCCAGAGTCGATTGGCGAAGAGCCAGATGGCGATCACGAAGCTGACGCCCAGGAACACGAAGCCCGAGGCCCGGTCAGTCACCTCCGAGGTGGCCGGGGTGAGATGGCCGGCAGGGACCAGCGGGTACAGGCAGGCTGTGAGAATGAGCACGAACGCGAGGGATGTCCGAGGGCGGCGGCGGTGGCGCCAGACGTCGATTAGCGCCGTACCCAGAACAACCAGCACGATGAGCTCCGAGGCCAACGCGGTGACCACCTCCCACGTCGGTGCGTGGTAGCCGCTCGAGTCGGTGAATAGTTTGTGGGTCGTGCCCCCGAGGAAGCTACGTACAGCATCGAAGGAGGTGGCACCGATCTGCACCAGATATGAGCTCACCGGGTTTCCGGGTCGGACTGTCCACGCGCCGACGAAGAGGACAGAAGCCAACGCGGTCCACTGCAACCGGCGCCCGAGCTGGCTACCCGGTTGAAGTCGAGCTTCCACGGCTGTCCAGATGATCAGTGCGGCCGCCAGCAGCATGGCTGTGAGGTGATGCGTGATAGTGATGGCGGCCACCGCAGCCAACGGTGGTCCCAGCTGGCGGGGAAGTCCTCGTCGGTCGGTAGCGGGTACACGAAGCAGGAGCCAGATAGTGAACAGCGCCAATGGCAGTGCCAATGTCTGGTAGGAAAACTGGGAGTTGAAGAAGATGTACTGCTCGTTGCAGCAGTACAGCAGCGTGACCACGCAGGCGAATCGTTGCGATTTTGTAATGTTGCTGACGACGAGCAGGATCGAAAGGGTCAGAACCAGTCGCGCCAGGATGAGCACGACATCAGCCGCGACCCTGTTGTTCACTCCTAGAAGTTGGTGCACGGCGTCAGTGGCAATCTCCAGGCCCGGGTAGGCGGACGAGACCGGCAGCTGAGAGTTCACCGCGAATAGGTGGTGGGTGCGCTGGATGAGGTTGAGAGTGCCCTGATGAACCAGCTCATCGTGGAATACGAAGAGGGCCGGGAACAGCACGAACCGACTGAGCTGCAAGGCCAGGGTGGCGAGTACCGTCACCACCAGCCTCTCGGAACGGGAAGCAACGGGTCTGAGGATGAGCACAGCGGGTGCCGCAATGAGCAGTACGAGCCCAAACCAGTAGAAGGCATCCACCGCGGCTGGCGTCCACGACCAAGCTTGGGCTGCAGCAACTCCTTGTGCGAGAAGACCGATCGACATCACGAACACCGTGGGACCGACCCGGCTGGTTCGAGCGGCTGCTACGCCACGCGGCCCTGACACCGCAGGGACAGCCGAGGGCGTGTGGACGGTTTCTGGTAGTTCGAGAAGCTCGATGGGCAGCAGTTCCGGGACAGCTCGGGGAAGCAGCAGCTCCGGGACAACTCGGGGAAGCAGTAGTTCCGGTACAACGCGGGGAGAGCGCTGGTCCAAATCGTTCACTGCCGTCACGTGGACGCCTCTGGTCCGAGAAGAGCCCGGTGAGCACGAATCAACGCCAGCGCGAAGCCAATCGATTCGAGCGCGAGGACCCCGACCCAAGCAACACACAGCCCCACCACGCCATACCAATGAGCTCCAATCAGGCTCGCGGTGAGTTCGAGGATGCCGGTAATTGTGACCACCCACGCCGCCCTTCCCGTCTTACGTTGTACTCGTCTCATTGCGATGTAGTGATCTTTGAGCACCAAAGGGACCCCCGCCAGCACCAGGATTCTCAGCATGATGACACCGTGGGAGGCGTAGCTACTGCCGAACGCGCTGAGTACCAGGTGGCCAAAGGGGTAGAGGACGGCAATGGCGGTGAGGCTGCATGCGATGCCGAATGGGACGGTGAGTCGTATTCGGGTGAGGAGCTGGCGTTCGTCCCCGGCGGTGCTGGCGAAGAGCCCGATGGCGATGGCGAACGGCACCGCAAAGACGAAACCTGCCACCAGGACGACAGTAGAAAAGTAGCCGTTGGCGACGGTCGATACGACAAGCGCCACGATCGGTGGCAGAAGCATGAGTGGCGTTTGGAGGGCCAGGTTCAAGGCGTGGTGACTGGCCGCCGCCCGCCCGAGGCCGCGGACGCTTTGCAGGTCGACAAGCCGGCGACTGGCCTGATATTGCCAGCCGCCGCGAGTCCGCGCCACGACCCACAACATCGAGGCGAGAACCCCGATGGTCCATGAAAGGTAGATGACCATGCCATCGCGAGGCACGAGGCGAGAAAGCACGACAAGGGCGACGATCTTCAGCCCACTGGCGACGATGTTGCGCTCCAGCTGTAGTCCGCCGGTGCCGAGCGCCAGCACTGCCTGATCCAATACGAGTGCGATTCCCGTCGCTGCTACGCCGACGGTGAAGATGATGATGTCGACGGTCGCGGCCGAGACAGGGGATAGGTTACGCAGCGGGATGAAGCGCACGCCCAGCGCGAAACTAACTCCGAGTGCGATGCTGGCCACGCCCACGATCGCCAGGCAGGTGCGTACCACAAGTCGGCGGTGGTGCTGGGGCACGTCGGGCAGGCGGTCGATGAGAAGTGTCCCCAGCCCGAGCATTCCGACGGTTCCGAGCAACTGCATGGCCGCGATTGCGGCGCCGGCCAACCCGACTGCCGCGATCGGGTACTGGCGAGCAGCGAAGGTCCAGTAGACGAATCCGAGCGCCATTGTCACCGCTTGAGTTCCGGTCAGGGTCGCGGTGATAGCCGCAATACGCTCGTAGCCACCGAGTCGTTGGGTCAGGCTGGAGAGCACGCCTCGTCCTCGGCGACCGTGCGACTGAGTCTGTAAGGGGTGGAGCAGAGCGCGCTTTCCCCGTACCGGGGCGTTGCCCACCGCACCGGCGAAACCATCCGCCGCCGCAGGTTCCACCGGGACAAGGTCATCAGACGGTTCCCGATCCACCTCGATTCGCCGGATTGAGCTCTGGTCGACCATCGCTCAGCCTCGCGTCCTGACCCGTAAGGGTGCTGAATTCGGTGCCCGACCTGGGCGATCCGCCGCTGCCTGACGGTGAAGCAACAAATCGTAAAGGTCGTCATAGGCAGCAGCGAGCCGGCGAACCCCGTAAGAGGCCACCAAGTCGGCGGGAGGATATTGGCGGGGCAGGACGGACAGACGGTCGATCGCCTCTGAAAGACTCGGCTCGCCGCCTTCTGCTTTGATCATCCAGGTTGGACAGCGTTCGTCGTATTCCAACGGGGGACACTGAACAAACACCGACGGCAGTCCGTTGCCCAGGCTCTCGAGTATCGCCATTCCGAAGGTCTCGTCGCGCGATGGACTAGCGAAGACATCGAACGCGCTCAGGAAGCGTCCGACGTCGGGCTGCGGACCGAGTAGGTGCACCCTGTTCGCGATGCCCAGCGCCACGGCGATCTTCTCGAGCCGGCCGCGCTCGGGGCCCCTCACCGATGATGATCAAATGCCCATCACGTTGTCGCAGCAGGGGTGCCGCGGCAGCGAGCAGCGCTTCGAAACGCTTGACGGGCACTAAGCGGCCCACGGCCCCCACAACGAATGCATCCGGTGGGATGTTTTGCTCGGACCGCACTTCACTCCGAGCGTGAGGATCAAAGCCGACCGCTGCGAAGTCGATTGCGTTGTCGACTACCGTCATGCGCGAAGCCGGGACACCCCAGTCGCGCAATCTGCACCAGGTGGTTGCCGAAACAGCGACCGTATGGCTGGAAAGTCTCTCTAGGCCGAGGTAAACGAGGCGTAGCCACGTGGATTTGCGCCGACCCTCGATGGAGTCGTCCATCAAGGAATGTTCCGTCGAGACCACTATCGGCACCCGAGCCAACCTGGCCGCCAGCACTCCGAACAGCTGCCCGCTCAACAGATGGACGTTGACGATGTCGGCTGCCTCATGGCGCAACATTCGGGCGAGTCGAACCACCGCCGTGAGTTTGGCGAGCCCGTGCATACCGACCACCTTGACGTCTCCCCCTGCGGTCGTTATTGCATCCGACACCAGTCCTCGCTCATAGAGACACACGACGCTGACGTGATGACGGGCGTGGCGGCACAGGTACTCGACTTGACGTTCAGCACCGCCCGGACCGAGGGAAGTTATGACATGGACAACCCGTAGCGGAGATGTCGAACTCCGGAGATCTGATCCGCCGCACCGACCATTTCGGATGGCTTTCGGCCTCATTGTGTGCCGATCAGCTGGCGGCAGACGCCACGAGACCCAGCCGCGGCGCGTCCTTCCCGCCGATCGGTCGGTGTAGCACGACCGATCGGTAGAGCATGGCCAGGGCTTCGGCGGCTGCGTCCCAGGTCGGCAGATGTGCCGGCGCGGCCGGGCGCAACCTAATCGCCGAGTTCAAGGCGTTTGCGGCCAGCTGCGGGGGACAGTCGGGTTTGATCCCCTGGACCCAGCCTTGGGCGACCAGATCGCCCACCCCGGCCGTGTCGTAACCGACAACGGGAACGCCGAGGGCTACCGCCTCCATGACCGCCACCGGATGAGCTTCGTAATCTGAAAAGGCCGCCATGACAGCCGCTTCGGACAGCGCTCTGGCCATCGATGCCCGGTCACCCGGGGGCACAAGACGGATGGAGACAGAGCTCTCCACTCCCAGCCGTGATGCCAACGCCCGCAGCTGGCCCTCGTATGGGCCCGCCCCCAGGATACGAAGGTGTGCCTCCGGAAAGGTCTTAAGAACATAGGGCAAGGCTTCGATGACCCGGTGATGTCCTTTGTACCGCTCAAGACGCCCGCACGAAACGATCTGGCCCGGCGTCGGCTCCGAGGTCCGATAGCCGGGCAGGGTCCCTCCGTTGGGGACGACCATGATCTTATGATGCGCAATTCCGGTCGCCTTGGCGAACATTCTTTGCTCGAAGGGACTGACGGCGATCAGCTGGGCGGCGCCGCGCAATAGCGGACCCAAGGCGCGCCACTGCGTGTTTCGGGCCGCGCTGCGTAGGGATGAGGAGCTCCCGCCCGTATGACACGTCACTACGTACGGCAATCCGGCCCGTCGGGCTGCGAGCATGGCCACGACGGGAACAAGAGTGTGGACGCCTTGGACATGCACGATGTCCCAATTGCTTCTGGTGATTACCGGAGCCAATCCGGGCGCCAGGTAATAGTCACGCGTTTTCGGCCACGCCCGCCGACGTATCACGGGAAAATCCTCAGTTATGTCAATGACTGGATGGGTGCCCTCCCGATCCGTGGCGGCGACGGCCACCCGGACGTCGGGCATGGCGCTCAGCCGCGTGGCGACCTCGTGCACGTGCGTTTCGATGCCTCCCAGGTCCGGAAGGTAGCGAGCGGCGACCTGCAGCACCCGAATCCGGTCCGCGACCGACACATCGGAGGGTCGCGTCGTTCTAGCCAGCGCCACCACCCGCTTCGATCGGCAAGGGGCGGGTGCCTCGCGTGTACCCCCGGTCACGGCAACCATTGACAGTTGCTGTTCGCCATCCGCTGCGTGCCGACAAGGCCCTGTGCGCATGAAGGCTCCCCTCGAGCGGCGACCGGCGTCGACCCCATCGTTCGACGGCTATGGTGCGTAGCACCCGTAACCCGTCCTTCGTGGCGTTCAGGTTGCTCGCGCCGTTGATACGACGCGACTCGAACGACGGCACCTCTTCGACACGCAATCCGGCAATATGCGCTCGGATGTTCATAAGTGTCTCGATCTCGAAGCCGTCGCCCCAACGATAGACATCGCCTTCGCCAGGGCGTCCCGCATCGAGTTGGAAGGCGGGCAACACCTCGCGCCAGAACGCGTTGTACCCGTAGCAGAGGTCGCTATAAGAACTGCGATAGGTGAGGTTGGTCAGGCCGTTGAGCACCCGATTGCCCGCCGTCCTCAACAATGTGATGTCGTTCGATCCTCCCCCGGCTCCGAAGCGGGTGCCTTTGGCGTAGTCGCTACCGCTGACGAGAGCATCGACGAAAAATGGGATTTCGCCAGGATCCATCGATCCGTCAGCGTCGATCATCACGACTATGTCGTTCGTCGCCGCCGCAAACCCACAGGCCAGCGCATTACCCTTCCCTCGGCGCGTCTGCTCGAGGATCCGAAGGTCCGGCCAAAGCGTCCGAGCGACCGGCACCGTCTCGTCCGTGGAGCCTCCGTCGACGAGGATCATCTCGCCGATGCCAGCCGGCATGTGACGAGCGAGCCAACTCAGGTTCTTCGCCTCATTCAGGGCGGGAATCACGACACTGACGCTTGGGCCATCTCGGTCGAGGTTCAGCCGCTGGGCCGGCACCAGTCGCTTCAATGGGTCACATCCATCGGAATCGGACGGTTGGAAAACCTTCGAGCTGTCCCAGCTCCGAATTTCTTGGTCGATGCTCATGACCGATGCCTCGTGAGAGTTTCGCTTTGCGTTGCCCTCACCTCGCAACTCAGCCGAAGCTGGACTCTCCAGGTAGTCACGCACATTGCGCCGCCTAGGTTTCGATGTTGGAACTGATGGTCAAACTGTTCCAAAGGGGTTGGCCACCGACCCAAAAGGTGGCGTCTCCTCGGACTCCACAGCCTCCGACTAACTCACCAAGTTGCCGCTCCCACTGGATAACGTGGACTGGGCTCCAAACTGCGCCCACAGTACACGCGAGTCGTCTCCGTGGCTACTGGCTAATTTTCGGCTAATTCCCGGCGTCGGCGACACGCCACCACCGTGTCTCGACGAGGCCGCCGGTCGATCTCGGGGATCCGTTTCAGCACCGTTACTTTCTTCGATGTCTGCACAAGGATGGCTTAGTCGCGCCACGTTGCACTGGAGCGTCGGATTTGCGAACCGCATGTAAACAGTCGTTGGATGGTTTGCGAATTTGGCTTGTGCGTAGTTGTGTGCGCGCGTACAGTGACAATGCAAGGCGTCCACACTGTGGTCGACGGTTGACCATCCGCTAGGCGTCGGGCAGGTGGGTGTTCCGGGAGACGCGTCGCCGGAAAAGGGCAGTCGGTGATCATCACATGGATCTTCTTGATGAGGTCTTCGTCGCTGACCTGGACCTTTGGACCAGACACCCCCTAGGGGGCAACTCCTCGGGGGCGCCGGTGATTGACGGTGGATCTCGGTGCGCCGGTGACGGAGCTCGCCCGAGCATGAGGGATCTCCATTTCGGCGCTTACTGCGGCCGCTTTTGCAGGGGCGTCTCGAGCCCCCTTTTCGGCCACCTCCTTCGAGACCTCGATCTCCCTTCGAGACCTCGATCTCCAGGGTCGGCTCGCCGATCTTGCCGGTGTCCCGGAGCCTTCGGTCCTCCTTGGTGGAACCCTCGCTCCTTTGAGCGCTTCCTTGCCGGCGTCGAGGAACTCGTTTCGCTAGACAGCCAGACGGTGGGCTTCGACATCAACCCCCCCAGCTCGCCTCCTCGAATTTCTCGTCCCGGCGAGATCCAAGATCGGAGTACCAAAGCGCGGGCCTTCCCCTCCGTTGTCGGATTCTCGGTGATGCGGGTACCCCACAGCCGATCCGGCCCACGGGCGTGAGAACTTCCGGAGCACCAGATCTGATGCTTCAGCAATTGTCGGAACTCTTCGATGAAGGGCGCCGCTGTTCCTGGCGCGCCAGTTGTAGCCGGTTGATCGCTGATTTAGAGTGTGTGGCGCCGCTCGAATCGACAGTCACCGGAACTTCCTTCACGACTCCGTCAGGGCACGAGACGATGCGCCAAGAAACCTCGGGCTAGTAGTTGAGGGCAGTCGTGTTCTAACTGCGGAAAAGGAATCGGCACAACCTTGGATGTCCTGTCGCCCAGTCAAAGCGTGGCCCTACGAGCTGCATTGTCAGTTCGTCCCCACGGAAACCGATGAGGATTGAACCCGGCAGTTCGACTGCGTACCCATTCAATGTCCAGTACCGAATCGGCCGGGCGTGGAAACACATCGCTGGCGGCGACTGGCTTGACTTCGGTTGCGCAGAAGGAGGGTACACCGCCGCGCTCGGTTGGCGCGGGTGCGGATTCTGTCGTTGGAGTCGACGTGGCCGTCGACCGCATAGAGGCAGCCCGACTATCCAATTTACCGTAGCCGACAACGGTGCCACCATTTTTTTTCGGACGGTTCATTCGATGGTGTGTTCACGAATGAAGTATTTGAACACGTTGCCGATGAGGACAGAACCCTCGAGGACGTACACCGAATACTTCGGCCGGGTGGACGCCTGATTATCATTTCACCGAACCGAGGATTTCCTTTTGAAGGCCACACTGTGCATATTGGAAATTGGACGTCCGGCCGACCGATGCCGATTATCCCTTGGTTACCACGCTCAATCACGGACACTTGGGTGTCTGCACGCAACTATTGGCCGCGTGAACTCCGCCGGAGAGTGGAGTGCAGCGGGTTTGTGGTGATCGAGTCTGGCTTCATAATGCCAGTCTTCGAAGGCTATCCGTGGTTGCCTGAATCCATTGCGAAAAGCTTCCGCCGCCACATCAGATCAGTGGATCGGCTCCCAGGGATTCGAAGGATAGGAGTATCCAATTTGGTCGTAGCGGTTCGTCAAAGTGGACTTTGACGCATTCGGCCATCACTACGAGGCAATCCGTGCCAACAACAAGGTCATCGGCCTCAACCTCGGCGGATCGCTGCACAAAAGCCCAGCTGAAGATCAGGGAACCGGCAAGAACCCGGACCGACCCAGCGAAGCTCTGCTGGAACTGAACGGTCTTCACCGACGCTCTCGCAATCAGAGTGCCCCGGGGCCTGATGATCAAGGCGGTCGTCCATCACACCGACGAATGCTGGGTGCTGCTCTACATCGAACGGTGGCTCCGTGGACTTGATCCGGTTCGACGGACAGGTTGCTTTAGAGGGCGCGCGGATAGGTGACCATCCACCGGTCGTCGGGTTGTCTCGGCTGTGATGCCGAGTGCACCCAACGACCGACGACCAAGTGGAGGTCACAGATATCATGCGCGCACTCGAGTCAGAAGTGGTAGATGCCGTCTGGGCCGCGATTGAACCCCTTCTCCCAACCCCGGATCAGTCCCATCCTCTCGGCTGTCACCGGCCGAGGATTCCCGACCGGATCTGCTTTGAGGCCATGCTCATTCGGCTGGTCACCGGCTGCTCGTGGGTCGATGCCGAACACCTGGTGGGCGGGAGTATCGGACACCACACTGCGGGCCCGGCGGGACGAATGGAGATCGGGGTCTTCGAAAGGCTCATTGACGAAGTACTGCGTGCCTACGACAAGATCATTGGCCTCGACCTCACCGAGACCGCTGTTGATGGCTCCCAGCACAAGGCCCCGATGGGCGGTGAAGGAACTGGTCCCAACCCCACTGACCGGGAAAATCGGGCTGGAAGTGGTCCCTGCTCACCGATCGGGACGGCATCCCACTCGGCTGGGCCACCGACTCGGCCAACCGACACGACACTGTCCTGTTCGCCTCGACACTGGAGGCTGCCAGAGGTCGGGGCCTCTGTGACATCGAAACCCTGCACCTCGACCGTGGCTATGACACCAGCGACGTCCGGTCTCGCTGTCGCGAGCTGGGTCTGACTGACCTGGTCTGTGTCCGCAGACGTTGGAAGGGCAAGAAATGGGGCACAAAGACGGCTCGCCAACTTCGCCCGCTCGGGCTCCGCTGGCCGGTCGAGCGCACCAACTCCTGGCTCTCCAACTTCGGCCAGATGCGGCGCAACACTGATCGCCGAATCGCTCACCGGCTCTCCCAAATCGCCCTGGCCATCACCCTGCTCATCACGGCCAAGCTCATTGACTGGCGCAACCGATGGGCGATGTAACCGGGCGCCTATCCGCGCACGGTCTTAGTTGATTATGCCGCCTGACGGTCGACGTTGTGGTGGAGCATTTCGTACTGGCTCGGGCTGAGGTAGCCGAGCGTCGAGTGCAGCCAGCGGGTGTTGTACCAGCCCTCGATGTACTCGAATACGGCACGGTGTAGTCCTGCCCTCGTCGGCCAGGCCCGGGTGTCGGTGAGCTCGCGCTTGATGGTGGCAAAGAAGGGCTCGGCCACTGCGTTGTCCCAGCACTCGCCCTTCCTCCCGACCGAGAGCACGACGCCGTTGCTCCGGGCCAGTTCGGCGAAGTCTCGACTCGTGTATTGACAGCCACGGTCCGAGTGAAAAATGAGTCCTTCTTGTGGTGGGCGGTTGGCGAAGGCCATGGTGAGTGCATCCTCCACCAACTCGGTCCTCACGTGGTCGGCCAGGGACCAGCCCACCACCTTCCGCCTGGCCAGGTCGATGACGGTGGCCAGGTAGGCCCAGCTCTCCCAGGTGGCGATGTAGGTGATTTCCCCGCAATAGCGACGTTCGATCTCGACACTCGGACCGAACTGTCGCTGGATCGGGTCCTTGGCCGCCTCGGCCTCGGGGTCGGCGACGGTGGTCTTCCTCCAGCGCTTCTTGCACCGTCCCTCGAGGCCGGCCAGCCGCATGAGCCTGGTCACCCGTCGCCGGCCGCAGGTAACGCCCCGGTGGCCGAGCTCCTGGTGGACCCTCGAAGATCCATAGGTGCCCTTGGACTCGTCGAAGACTTCGGTGATCTGGTTGGTCAGCTCGGCGTCGGTGACGGCCCGGACAGAGGGTTCGCCGTTGCGGCGCTGGTAGTAGGTGGCACGGGAGACCTCGAACAGGTCGCACGTCTTTTGGACGCTGTGACCTGCAATCTTCTCCGCCTCGATGAAGGGGTCGAGCTTCATCGGGTCTCCTTGGCGAAGAAAACCGTCGTACGCTTCAAGATCTCCACGTCCTCTTTGAGGGAGCGGTTCTCCCGACGCAAGCGGGTGAGCTCCTCTTTGTCCTCGGTGGTGAGACCGGGGCGTTCACCCTGGTCGATCTCGGTTCCGCACGTTGGTCTCGGTCAGATCGAAGTCCTTGGCCACCTGGCCGATGCTGCGATCGCCTCGCCGGCATAGCTCGACGATCTCAGTCTTGAACTCCGGTGTGAACGACCGACGGGGGCGGGGCTTCTTCCTCTCCATGGTCTCCATTTTGGACATCCTTTCCAGGGGCGTGCTCCTGATGGTGGATGTCCGTCAAACCGGAGGAAGCCCACCGTTCTCCATGCAGATGGCGGACCGGTCGGGACCCTGCGGGCGCGGGAGAATGCGACCCCACGGACTCGACAGACCCTCGGCTGGATGACACCATCACAGGCGTTGGCCAAAGCCGTTGGGTTGATCGGTTGAGAACATGTTCTACAGGGGGCGACAACGAGCACCGGAGGGTGTAGACCTGGCTTGTCGTCGGGTCAGCAAGTATGTCGGGGGGGATTCCGCTCACTGGCCCGACGTGGGGTGGGGCCCAGCACTCTTCGGCTGAAAGCCACCCAGTGCTGGCCTAGCGAGCCCCCCGCACAGGATGATTCCTGTCTGTCGATGACGAAAACCGTTGGGCAGATGTCGTGCTCGATCGGAACCTGGGGGGACTGGCCTGCCGGGCCCTCCGCCTACTTACATCCACAAACGACCGGTTCGAGCCTTCCGTCACGAGGCGGTGAACAGGCCGGGCCCGGAGCAGGGTGGCGGCACCACTGCTCGACGGGCCCAGCGTGACAACCACGGTAACGGCAGGACCTTAGAGGGACCTGTGAGAGGGTCACCGGCCCATGACCACGAAGTCGAACTGAATGTCCTGCACACGGAACAGGTCTCGGGGCTCTCCTCTGGTCTTCTCGACCAAGCGCCACCCAGCCTCATTGGCGTCAGCAACCGGCATTGTCCCACCGTGTGCAGCGCGGTGAACACCACCACTAACCTTTGATTTCGGGTGGAGGCGGTGGTGCCTGAGTTCATGAGATAAGCCACACCTGCAGGTTCTAAAACTGACAGTCGTCGGTGACACATTGGGGCTTCCGAGAGGAAGGAGTCCCCGTGACCGAGCAGGAGTTGGCCCGTTGGCCAGCACAATGGCTCCAAAGAGGCGCTATTACCAGTTCACCGCCATCGACGACTGCACCCGCCTCCGGGTGCTGCGACTCTACGAACGCTGCAACCAGAAAACGGCCATCCAGTTCGTCGATTATGTGGCCGAGCGCCTGTTCCCGATTGAGGTGATCCAGACTGACAACGGTTCCGAGTTCGGGCCTACCTTCCACTGGCACGTTCTGGACAAGGGAATCAGCCACGTCTACATCAAGCCGGCCACCCCGCGACTCAACGGAAAGGTGGAGCGGAGCCACAGGAGTTCTACCGCCGGCTCGAGGGCGAGCTCATCGACGACACGAAAGTCTTCAACGACAAGCTCCGGGAGTGGGAGGACTATTACAACTATCATCGTCCCCACGGCGGACTGGGTGGACAGACCCCCCTACGAGCGCCTGAAGCTGAAACGACAACCGAGGCCCCCCGTTCACGGTGACCGTCAGTTGCACGGGGTGGAGGTGGTGCCTCCGGATACGAACCGGCGTTCTAGTTTCGCTGGCCAGCCGTTTCGACTGGGCCGACGGAAGCCTGCGGGTGCTTCTTCCGCGATGAGGTTGTGAGAGGCATGCGCCCAGCAAACTCGTGGAATGTCAGGTTGTTCTCGCGGAGTCCGACTCTGTGAGCAGCGCGGCAGGTGAGCATTGCTTCCAGCCACGCCGCGTGTTGGGATTGGTTCCAGCCGAGCACGTCGCAGAGCAGGCGGCCCACGTCGGGGCTGGCCAGCGCGAATAGGACTTCTCCGGCACGGGCACGGCTGATCTTCAGCGAACCGCGTCGGGCGAACCAGCCGGCGAGCTGCCGCATCTGCGCCAACCGATACCCCTCCATCTCGGCGAAGACGTCAGCGACATCGGGCTCTGCCGCGCTGGCGGACCGCAGGACCTCGTAGATCGGGCGGGTCCGGGTAGACACTTCAGCCATTTCCTGGGCGAACATGTGGACTTGACGCCGCTGGTCAGTTTCGTCTCGCACTTGGCGCGGTCCGGCGGCATCCATGATGCTCGCCTCGCCTGAAGGAGCCAGGCGCCAGTCCAGCACGGCCGTCAAAACTCGTACTTTGCTCCCGAAGCTCGCATAGACGGTGTCGGGCGCGACCCCTGCTCGCTCGGCGATGGCCTTGACTGTCGTGCGGGCGTATCCGTCGACCACAAACAGCTGCGCTGCGGCCTCGACGATCAGCTGGCGAGTTCGGGCCGCCCGCTCGCTGCGCAGTGTCGACACGTACGAGCGCCTCTTGACAGGCTTAGTCATTTCGTCCTAGTCTCACTGTAATGAATTAATCATAGGTCGGGAGGGCCATGTCTGCTGACCAAGGAGTGGACTGGAAGAGAGCAGGACGAGGATGGGGGGCGCGGGCCACGGAGTGGGCCTATCTGGCGGAGCCCTATGCGCTTCCAGCTTATGAACTGGTCTTCGATCAGCTCGACGTCAACGCAGGTGTCCGCCTCCTGGACATCGCATGTGGGTCCGGCTTGGCCGCCTCGATGGCTGCCCGCAGAGGTGCTGTGGTGACGGGAATTGACGCCTCCGAACAACTCATCAAGATTGCTGCGGCCCGGACCCCGGGTGGGGGCTTCCAGACCGGGGATATGTTCGGACTGCCCTTCCCGGATCAGAGTTTTGACGTTGTCACCAGCTTCAATGGGATCTGGAAGGGATGCGAGAGTGCCCTGGACGAGGCGAGACGCGTTCTGCTCCCAAAGGGTCGCGTCGGCCTCACTTTCTGGGGGCGACCCGATCGGAATGGACTCCTGCCCTACCTACTCAAGGCCCTTGAGTTGTCTCCCGCCAGCCATGTCGCAGCCAGCATGGAACAGGGCGACACGCAGAATGTCATCGAGGACATGCTGACGACTGCGGGTTTTGGTGACATAGAACGGGGCACCGTGGAGGTAACCACCGAGTCGCCCGACGTGGCCACGGCAGTGCGCGCCATGGCTGCAGCGGGGCCGTCTGTGCCCGCAATCGAGGCCGTCGGCTACGAAAGGTATTGCCGGTCCCTGACGGAAGTCATTGCCCCTCTCTATGTGGATGGGCTGGGCGTGCGGACCACATCCGAGTTCGGTTGGGTGACGGCTCGTCCTGCGTCAAATCTCTGACTGAGGTAGGCGTGTTGGCGCACCTCCAACAGCCCTCACGGTTTCCCCTAAGCGCAACTCGTGGAGGCGATGGTGGAGGCGATGGTGTCGGAGTTCAGGACATAGGAGAGCGCCGGCCTGAAGGATGTGTCAAGACATAGGAGACCGCTAGCGGGGAGGGTCTCCAGTGGACATGGGCCGGTTTCTGATCGAAATGCACCTGCGGACGGGTCAGCCCATCAAGCGGCTGGCCGCTGCGCACGGGGTGAGCCCGAGCTGGCTCTTCAAGCTGGACCGGCGCTACCGCCTGGAAGGTGAATCTGGACTGGCGCCGAGGAGCCGGCGACCGAGGAGCTCGCCGACTCGGATCTGCGATCTCTACGAGGACGAGATCGTGGCCATGCGCAAGCGGCTGTGTGACGACGGGCTCGATGCGGGCGCAGAGACCATTCACTTCCACCTTTCCGAGCGTCTTCGGAGCGTGCCGTCGACCTCGACCATCTGGCGGGTGCTCAAGGCCCGGGGGTTCGTCACTCCCCAGCCCCACAAGCGACCGAAGAGCTCGTTCACCCGTTTCGTGGCCGACTTGCCGAACCAGTGCTGGCAGGCCGACGTCACCCACTTCGAGCTCGAGAATGGGCAGGTTTTCGAGATCCTGAACGTCATCGACGACCACTCACGGCTGTGTGTGGCCACCCGGGCCATGGTGCGGGTTAAGGCCGCTGACGTGGTCAGGGTCCTGCACCAATCCGCCGAGACCTGGGGTTATCCGGCCTCGTTTCTCTCGGACAACGGTCTCATCTTCACCGCCCAGCAACGCTTCGGCCTGGCCGGCGCCTTCGAACAGGAGCTGTTCGCCTTGGGAATCAGAGCCAAACACTCCCGGCCCTACCATCCCCAGACCTGCGGCAAGGTCGAGCGTTTCCACCAGACGGTGAAGAAGTTCCTCTCTGCCCAAGAGGGCATGCTCACAAAGAAGCAGCTGCAGCGAGAACTCGACCGCTTCGTCAACTACTACAACGAGGTGCGACCGCATCGTGGCATCGGTCGCAAGACGCCGGCTTCTGTCTATAGCGCCCGGGAGAAGGCCCGTCCCACCGGAGCCGTCGTCAAAGCAGACGGCCGCCGCCTTCGCTTCGACAAGGTGGACAAGACCGGCTCGGTGACCCTTCGCTACCGGGGCCGGCTGCACCACATCGGGATCGGGGCCGCCTACAAGGGTTGGCGCATCGCCATGTTCATCGACGGCCGGAAGGTGGAGATCGTGAGTCTCGACGGCTCCCCTCTGCGACGTCTGGTTCTCGATCCCACCCGGGACTACCAACCACAGGCCTGACCAGCGGGTTTCGCTGGTCTACGATGTCTTGACACATCGGTCTCCGATGTCTCGCGACATCACAATGGTGGAGGCGATGGGACTCGAACCCACGAACCTCTTGACTGCCAGTCAAGCGCTCTACCAGCTGAGCTACGCCCCCGAGGGTTGAGTCAGGTTATCAGCACCCCGCCGTGCCTCCTGAGGGCTCGACGGACGTTACTCGGATCCGTCTGAGGGCGTGGGGGCCTCGTCCCTCCACTCCGAATCCGCTCCGGGTCGCGGGGTCGAATCCGCACCGAATGCCGGTATCGTCGCTCTCCGGCCGACGCCCGCCGGCGGACTGACCGGTACCGGACACCGGGGGCCCAGCCGGTCCCCGGTACGATCGTGATCCGTGGCACGGGCCTATGACGTTCTCGAGGTCGAGAAGAAGTGGCAACGGCGGTGGGCCGAGGACGGCATCTACCAGGTGGATGCCGACGACCCTCGTCCGCCCTGGTACGTGCTCACCATGTATCCCTATCCGTCGGGCCCGGCCCACATGGGCCACGTCCGCAATTACACCTTTGGCGACCTCCTGGTTCGGCACCGGACCATGCTCGGCTATGCCGTCTTGTCACCTTTCGGGTTCGACTCGTTTGGCTTGCCCGCCGAGAACGCGGCCATCCAGACCGGCACCCACCCCCGTATCTTCACCGACGCCCGGATCGCCGAGCTCAAGGAGTCGGTCATTTCGCTCGGTGCCGTCTACGACTGGCGTCGCGAAATCCGCAGTCACGATCCGGAGTACATCCGCTGGAACCAGGTCATCTTCGAGCGCTTTTTGGCTGCGGGTCTGGCCTATCGGGCCAATGCGCCGGTCAACTGGTGCCCCGGCTGTCAGACCGTCCTGGCCAACGAACAGGTCCTACCCGACGGCACCTGCGAGCGATCCGGTGACCTGGTGGTCAAGCGCAATCTCGAACAGTGGTTCTTCAGCATCACGCAGTACGCCGACGAGCTGCTGGCTGATCTCGACGGCCTCGAGTGGCCCGAGAGGGTCAAGACCATGCAGCGGAACTGGATCGGCCGATCCGAGGGGGCCGAGTTCGATCTGGTCGTCGCCGGCCGCGACGGCAGTGACGGCAGGGATCCGCTCGCCCTGCGCGTGTTCACCACCCGACCGGACACGTCGTTTGGCATGACCTATGCCGTCGTCGCGCCTGAGCATCCGATGGTCGAGGTGCTGACCACTCCCGAGCACCGGGTCGAGGTCGAGGAGCTCCAGGCTCGGGCCGCCCTCAGCACCGACGTCGAGCGCATGGCGGAAACTGGGGCCGCCAGCCTGACCCGGCGCGGGGCGTTCACCGGCTCGTCGGTCATCAACCCCTTCACCGGCCGGCCGGTACCCGTCTACGTGGCCGACTACGTGCTGATGGGCTACGGCACGGGCGCCATCATGGCCGTCCCGGCCGAGGACACTCGGGACTGGGACTTCGCCATCGCCTACGGCCTGCCGGTGGTGCGGACGGTGCAGCCGCCCGAGGGATGGGAGGAGCACGGAGGCCCGAACGGCGGTCCGGGAGGTGCTTACACGGGCGCCGGCGAGAAGATCAACAGTGGATGGCTCAACGGAATGGACATTCCCGAGGCCAAGGCCCGGGCCATCGAGTGGCTGGAAGCCGAGGGCATCGGCATACGGACCGTCAATTACCGGCTGCGCGACTGGTTGGTCTCCCGTCAGAGGTTCTGGGGGTGCCCGATCCCCATCGTGTACTGCCCCGACCACGGCATCGTGCCCGTCCCCGAGGAAGAGCTGCCCGTGCTAGCCCCCGACGACGTGGAGTTCCTGCCCACAGGTCAGTCGCCCCTGGCCACCAATCCGGAGTTTCTGTACACCACCTGCCCGATCTGTGGCGGTCCCGCCACCCGCGAGACGGACACCATGGACACCTTCGTCGACTCGTCGTGGTACTTCTTGCGCTTCACCGACCCTTGGTCCCCCGACTTGCCTTTCGACCCTGCCATCGCCCGCCACTGGATGCCGGTGGACCAGTACATCGGCGGGATCGAACACGCCATCCTCCACCTGCTCTACGCCCGCTTCTACACCAAGGCGCTGTCCGACATCGGCCTGTCCCCCGAGGAATTGCGGGAACCCTTTACCCGCTACTACGCCCAGGGGATGATCCGAATGGACGGGACGAAGATGTCCAAGTCCAAGGGCAATCTGGTGGCACCGGCCCGCTACCTGAACTCGGTGGGAGCCGACGCACTCCGCCTGTTCCACCTTTTCGTGGGTCCGCCGACCGACGACATGGACTGGAGCGCTCAAACCGACAGCGTGATCGACGGCTGCGCCCGATTCCTCGATCGGGTCTGGCGTCTGGCTGTCCCTCGGGACGATGACCCGCCACCCGCCAGCGGGCCGATCACCGACAAGGACCTGGCCATCCGCCGGGCCACCCACCGGCTGATCGACCGGATCAGTCGCGACTTCGAGCGTTGGTCTTACAACACGGCGGTGGCCGCCTGCATGGAGTTCGTCAATCTCCTCCAGCCCTATGTGCGCGGCGGGGGCCAGGACCAGGTGGTCGCCGAGGCGGTGGACACGCTGCTGTTGATGATGGCCCCGATGACCCCCCACCTGACCGCCGAGGCCTGGGAACGTCGACACGATGACCTGGTCCACCTCCAGCCCTGGCCGGTTGCCGACCCGGAGCTGGCCGCCGAGGAGTCGGTGACCATGGTCGTCCAGCTCAACGGCAAGGTCCGTGACCGGATCGACGTGCCGGTGACGATCACCGAGGCCGAGGCCGTCCGTCTGGCTATCGTCACGCCGGCAGTGGTGGACGCCCTCGCCGGTGGCAAGCCTCGCCGGGTGATCGCTCGCCCGCCCCGGCTGGTCAATATCGTCGTCTGAGCCACTCGGCGCCGGGTGAGGGGTCGGGCGCCCGTCATCCGACCTTGAACCCGGCAAGCACCTCCGCCCACCGTTTCGGCTCCATCGGGTAGGGAGCGTAGAAGTTGAACCGGTCGACCACGCCCCCGAACCGCTCGAGCACCATGCCGGCGATGTCGTCGATCGGGCCCACCACGGCGAAGGTGTTGAGCATCTGGTCATCGATGAGGTCGGCCATCTCTTCCCAGGCCCCGCGTTTGGACAGAGTGTTGAGGTCGGTCTGGAGATCGCCCCACCCATGGAGCTCGAGGACCGGGCGGTAGGCAGGGGTGGATCCGTAGAAGGCGAGTTGGGTCTTGACCGCCTTGGTGGCGGCCTCGACCGCGGCATCGTCGGGCCCGGTCACCACCATCCCGGGGTAGGAGATCTCTACCTCGGAGCGGGACCTGCCGCTGGCCGCCAAGCCGCGCTCGAGAGCGGGCACCGTCACCTCCCGCAGGTAGTGTTCGGTGGTGAACCCGTGAGCCAGCAGGCCGTCGGCCACCTCGCCCGCCACCTCCGTCATCTTCTCGCCCACCGCGGCCAGAAAGACGGACGGGTTTCCGAAGGGATTCGGTCCCGGGTCGAACATCGGGGTCATCAGGGTGTGCCGGTAGAACTCGCCCCGGAAGGCGAGCCGGCTGCCCTGCGCCCAGCTGGCCCAGATGGCCCGGATGGCCAGGATGAGCTCACGCATCCGGGGCGCTGGGTGCGACCAGGTCATCGAGAACCTCTTCTCGATGTGGGGCTTGATCTGGGAGCCGAGCCCCAGCATGAACCGACCTTCCGACAGCGTCTGGAGATCATTGGCCATCGTGGCCAGGTTCATCGGGTTGCGAGCGAAGGCCACGGCGATGCCCGTGCCGAGTTTGATCCGTTCGCTGTGTTCGGCCGCGAGGACCAGTGGGAAGAAGGGGTCGTGGGCGACCTCGGCCGACCACAGTCCGTCGTAGCCGACCTCCTCGGCCAGCCGGGCCGACTCGATCGCCCCAATGGGGTCGAACCCGATGCCTCCATCGACGAGCATGGGCCACGCTACCTCCGAGCACAGGTCACCAATATCGGCTCAACCTGCCATGGTTGCGTTGCCGGTGCCGTCTGCCGCACAATTTGGTGGTGACCGAAGACGCCACCGACGGTCGCCCTTGGCCCATCGACCCGATCGGGCCACCCTCAGGAGCGCCTCGTCCGGTTCCCGAATTGGTCGTGGTCGATGGCGTCGACGACCTGTCGAGCGCCTTCGCCGGCTTGGCCAACGGCGACGCTCCCGCTGCCGGCAATGGTTCGTCACCTCCGCCGATAGGCGCACCGGACCCGGCCCTGGACACGGTCACCGACGACGACCGCACGACCTACGGTCGGCTCCTGGATCGTGCCGCCGAGCGCGGCCTGCTCAGCCCCTACGACTACGAGGTGAGGCTGGGGGAGTTGGCCGAGGCGACCAGCCTCGACCAGATGCGCCGCATCGTCACCGAACTCCCGGTTTTCGCCTCCCCACCTCCGGTCCCCGCCCGCGCCTCCCGTCCTTCCCGACGGTCGGTCCCGGTGGTCTCGCCGGACGCCGCCCCCGATCCCGTTGCCCGACGCCCCCGCGCCAGCCCCTGGGTTCTGCTCGTGGTCATAGTGGCGGTGGTGTTGGCTTCACTGGTCTTCTTCGCCGTCTTCGCCGAGCATCTGGTCCACAACCACGACCCGGGAACGGTCATCGGGTCGGCCGCCCGCCTCCTCAGTGCCCTTCACCCCTGAGGAACTGCTCGAGCTCGGCTGCGATCTCGTCGCCACTGGGCAGGTCCACTTCGAGTCCGGTCGGGTCCACCTCTTCGGAGTCGAGGGCTGCCTCGAGTCGTCGGACCATGGCCAGGTGCTCGGGGTTGGCGCCGATCAATTCGTCCACCTGGCGCCGCGCCTCGTCGCCGGCGCGGTGAAGGGACGAGCTGTCGAGCACCGTGCCGGTCACCGCGCACAGGCCTTCGATCAGGGCCGCACTGGCCTCGGGGTAGGGCATGGCCGACACATAGTGGGGGACCCGCGCCCAGAGCCCGATCACCGGGACACCGGCGATGCCCAGCGAGACCTCCAGGGCGGCCTGCACTCCGGCCGGCACCTCGAGCGTCCCGCGGACGGTGCCGACCCGACCGGCCAGGTCGGCGGATTGAGGAGGGACGGTCGAGGCCAGACGGACCGGTCGGGTATGGGGCGTGGGTGCGGGGAACGCCCCCAGACCCACCACCATGCGGACCCCGATGTCCTGGGCCAGTCCCACCACGGCTCGGATGAAGGTCGGCCACCGAAAATCCGGCTCGGGTCCGGTGAGATAGGCGATGTCGGCACCAACCTTGTCCTTGCCCGCGATCACCCGGATGGCCGGCCAGGTGAGCTCGGTGGTGACCCCGTCTTCGAGGCGGGCGATGGGGCGTCGGGCCCGCTGGTCGACCAGCACTTCGGTGTCGAAGGTGGCCACTAGGGCCGTCGGCGACGAGGTGATGAGTTCAGCGATGGCCGCAGACGCCCCCATTCCGGCGTCGACCCATCCGTCGAGTCCGACGACCAGCACCGGACGGTTGAGGCGTTGGGCAATGGGTTCGCCCCAATCGGGGTCGATCTCGTACAGCGTCATCGGATCGTGTTCGTTCACAGCGACTCCACCTCGGCCAGAGCCCGCTCACCCAGCCGTCCCACATGGGCGGCGAACTGATCGACGCCGGAACGGTCGCCCGCCGCCGCCCCGCCCGCGTAGCGCACGTGCACACCCTGGAGGATGCAGGCCAGTTTCCAGTACCCGAATGCCCGGTAGTAGGCGATCTCCGAAACGTCACGGCCGGTCAGTTCCGCGTAGCGGTCCAACAACTCCGATCGACGGGCGAATCCGGGAAGAGCGGTGGGTGCCACCCCGATCAGAGCCTGATCGCCGTCTCCGGGCTCAGCCCAGTAGACCATCAGCAGTCCGAGATCGGCCAGGGGATCACCCAGCGTGCAGATCTCCCAGTCGAGGATGGCGCGCACGTTTCCTCCGTCGTCCAGGACCGTGTTGTCCAGCCGGTAGTCACCGTGGACGATCACTCCACCCTGCTGTTCGGGGATCCTTTCCTCCAACAGCTGGTGGACGCGGTCGACGACGGACGGCCCCGGTTGCCCATCCAATGTCGACTGGGTGAACTGTCCGTGCCACCGTTTGAGTTGACGGGCGATGTAGCCGTCGCGGCGGGCGAAGTCTTGGAGACCGACCGCGTCCACGTCGACGGCGTGGAGTTGGGCCAGGGTCTCGATGATGGATTGCCCGGCGCGGGCGCGGCCGGCTGGGGTGAGGTGTGCGGCGGCACGTTCGTCGCGCACGATATGGCCGTCCACGAAGGACATCACGTAGAAGGGCGCCCCGTTCACCGATGGGTCGGTGCACAGCCCGAGGGTGCGCGGGACCGGGACTCCGGTCGGAACCAGGGCGGTGATCACCGTGTACTCGCGCTTCATGTCGTGGGCCGTGGGGAGCACGTGGCTGACCGGAGGGCGCCGGAGGGCGAAGGCGTGACCGGACCGATCGGTGACCCGGTAGGTCAGATTGGAGCGCCCACCGGCAATGAGCTCGAAGTCGTAAGGGGGATCGGACTCGGGCATGGTCGCCTCCATCCAGGTGGTGACCCCCTCGCGATCGATCCCCTCGATGTCGATGCCGGCGGCGACCGGCCCTGCTTCCATGGGTACGACGCTACCCGCCCTGGGTTCCCGCTCCGGAGCAGACCGGGTCGAGGCGTCCCTGTCCAACCGAGCTTCCGGCCCGGGTCGGCAGCGTCGCCCCCACCCGGACGTCCCGCCGGCCACGCCTGAATGGCTGGGCTCTCCCGGTATGGTCGTGGCATGGTCGACGTCACCGATGCCACGTTCGAAGATGAGGTTCTCCGGCGGTCGTCCGAGTTGCCGGTCGTGGTGGACCTGTGGGCTCCGTGGTGCGGGCCCTGCCAGACTCTCGGGCCGATCATCGAGAAGGTGGTGGATGCCACCGAGGGCGCTGTCGCGCTGGCCAAGGTGAACGTGGACGAGAACCCGGCCATCTCCCAGAGCTTTCAGGTGCAGTCGATCCCGGCGGTGTTCGCCATGAGGGACGGCAAGGTCGTCGACGGCTTCATCGGCGCACTCCCCGAGGAGGCGGTCAAGGAGTTCGTGGCCAAGCTGACCCCGGCTCCGTCTGAGGCCGATCTGCTGGTGGACGAGGGGGTACGTTCCGCAACCGAGGCACCGCTGCGGAGGGCTCTCGAGCTGCAGCCCGACCACGAGGGTGCCATCGTCGCACTGGCCCGCATGCTGATTGCCGACGGCGACACCGATGGCGCCATCACCCTTCTCGGTCGGATCCCGGAAACCCCGGACACCCGCCTGTTGCTGGCCGAGGCGCGCCTGGCCTCCCAGCAGGTCGACGTGAACGGCGTCGCCGTCGAGGAGCTGTTGGACGGGCTCCTCGACCGCGTTCGCAACGACGAGGACGCCCGCCAGGAGTTTCTGGACCTGCTGGAGACGCTCGGACCGGACGACCCCCGCACCACCAACTACCGCAAGGCCCTGGCCACCCGGCTGTTCTGAGCCTCCGGCCCGATCGGCCCCCGGTTGGCCGCTCGTCCGGTTCGTCCTGTTCGTGCTGTTCGTCCCGGTTGGCCGGGGGGATAGCGTGCCTTCCCGTGGAGGCGACCACTCTGACCCTGGGCCAGCGGAGCTTCGACATCGGTGAGCGGGCCCTGGTCATGGGCATCCTCAACCGCACGCCCGACTCCTTCTACGACCGGGGGGCGACCTTCGCCCTCGACGATCTCGTCCGTCGCGCCGAGCGGTTGGCGTCGGAGGGTGCGGACATCCTCGACGTGGGTGGGGTGAAGGCAGGGCCCGGTCCCGCGGTGAGCGAAGCGGAGGAGCTCGACCGGGTGATCCCGGCCATCGAGGCTCTCCGGGTCCGCGTCGACGTTCCCCTGTCGGTGGACACCTGGAGGGCGTCGGTGGCAAAGGAGGCCTACGCGGTCGGGGCAGTGGTTGGCAACGACATCAGCGGGTTCGCCGACCCGGAGTACCTGCCGGTGGCGGCCGCCGCCGGGGCCACCGTCGTGGCCACCCATATCCGGCTCGGCCCGCGCATCCCCGATCCCGAGCCGGTCTATGACGACGTGGTCGGAGCCGTGACGGCATTTCTGGTCGAGCGGGCAGGATGGGCGCGTGCCGTGGGACTGACCCCCGATCGCATCGTGCTCGACGCCGGTCTCGACCTGGGCAAGACCGCCGATCAGTCGCTTGCCCTCCTCCGGGCTTCGGACCGCTTGTCGCATCTGGGCTATCCGTTGTTGCTGTCAGCGTCGAACAAGACCTTCCTCGGGGTCGTGCTCCACCTCGACCTGGACGAACGGCAGGAAGCCTCGCTGGCCGCCGCTGCCCTGGGCGTGGCGCTCGGTTGCCGCATTGTCCGGGTCCACGACGTTGCCGCTCACCGGCAGGTGTGTTCGGTCCTGGCTGCCATCAACGCGGCCGGCCTGGCATCCCGTCGCGTGGCCAAGGTCGTCGCCCGGACCGGGCGGTGAAGGCGGTGTCCTCGGCGGTGGAGGCCGGCACCACGGCGGGATCCGGCACCGGCCACCGGGCCGCCTACCTGATCAAAGGCGACGACCCCTCGCTGGTGGCTCAGGCCGCCCACGCCCTCGTCGGGCGCCTGGTGGCGGGGGGCGACCTCTCGTTGATGGTGGAGGAGTTCGGGGGACCGGGGGCGGAGCCGTTCGATGTGGGCGCAGTCATCGACGCCTGCACCACGCCGCCCTTCCTGGTCGAGCGGCGGGTGGTGGTGGTGCGGGAGGCCGGTCAGCTGAGCGCGGCCGACGCCAAGCGACTCACGTCGTATCTCGAGGACCCCCTGGCCACCACCGCCCTGGTGCTCGTGTCCGGTGGGGGGGCGGTGCCCGCCACCCTGGCTCGAGCGGTCGGCACGGCCGGCGAGGTCGTCGAGACCACCGTCGGGCGGGGCAGGGCCCGATCGCAATGGCTGGCCGACCATCTGAAGGATGGCCCGGTGCGGCTGGACGGTCCCGCTACGGCGCGACTCTCCGAGCACTTGGGGGCGGACATGGGCCGACTGGTCGGGCTGCTCGACACCCTGGCCGCGGCCTACGGGCCGGGGGCCTCGGTGGCCCTCGACGATCTCGAGCCGTTCCTGGGCGAGGCGGGGTCGCTGGCCCCCTGGGATCTGACCGACGCCATCGATGCCGGCGACACCGCCCAGGCGATGTCCGTGCTCCATCGCATGCTGGGGGCGGGCGACTCCCACCCCTTGGTGGTGATGGCGCTCCTGCACCGCCACTTCCGGCAGATCCTCCGGCTCGACGGCGCCGATGTGACGTCACCGGAGGAGGCGGCCCAGCTCCTGGGCATCAAGAGCGCGTTCCCAGCCAAGAAGGCGCTGGCCCAGGCTCGGCGGTTGGGCACGGCCCGCATCGCCCGGGCCATCCAGCTCCTGGCCGACGCCGACCTCGACCTGCGTGGCGTCACCGTGCTGCCCGGGGAGACCGTGCTCGAGGTTCTGGTGGCCCGGTTGAGCCGACTGGCTCGGCAGGGCCGGTAGGCGGAAGGCGCCGTCTAGGAGCTCACCGAATCTCTCGACTGCTCACCGGCGTCGGCCACGTTTTCGGTCCACTGGAAACCGTCCCAGTACCGGAACTGGTGGCGCCCGGTGGGGTCGGCCTTCCACCCCGCGGGGACGGTCGCGGCCAATTCGTCGGTGGCCGTCAGGCTGGCCCGCTGCTTGGGCCGGTAGGGACGGGCCAGGGTGATCGATGGTCCGGCCGTTTTGGTCGCCGTCCCCCCGCCGCTGCCGCTGCTGAAGAAGGTGGAGCTGACCTCGACGGGGGCCGTCCTAGCGGTGACCGTCTCCACCATCCGGACCTGGTCCTCGGTGATGGGGGCGGTCTCGGTCATGGTCGTGGCCCCGGAGGTGGTCGGCGCCCCGGAGGTGGCGAATTCTGCCGGAGGGGCGATGGTGCCGATGGGCCAGCCGTCTTCGCGCTGTTCCTGGCGCTGCTTCTGGATGGTCTCCTCACCGAAGCGCTCGAAGGGAAGACTGGCGGCTCGGCCGGCGGCGGCGATGGTCGCCACCTTGGGTCGGGCCGACAGGACGTACATGGCCAGTCCGGCAAGAGGCAGAAGGAGGACGAGGATGAGGTAGGCCGCCTTGGACTCCTCGGCTCGCTTCCAGGCCCATCCCGGTTGGCGGATCACATCGATGGCGCCGACCACCATCGACACCCCGACGATGAATGCCACCAGTTCGAGGGAGAAGACACTTGGTCCTGCGATTTGTCCGGTCATGAGCCACAGCCCTCCTGTTGTCGCCGCTTCTTCTCTGCCACTGCTTTGGTGGGCACCGCAGTCGAGGAGCCGGTGGTCCGGCCCTCCGCTGGTGCCTGCGTCTCCACCTGCGTCATCAAGAGACGCTCACTGTTCAAATGACCGAGTGCAGTATGAGAATGATGGGCACTGCTGTGGCACTACGAATCAACACTCTTAGTGTTGACTACGTCACGCTATGTAGTCAATAGGCAATTGGGGCAATTACCGGAAATCTCGGGACGTGGGCACCGGACCCAGTTCGAGGGGCTCGAATCGCTCGGCGACCAGGGTCATCGATCCTTCCGACTGTTCGATCCGCCCTCGCACCAGAAGCGCTGGGGACCAGCGGGCCACGGGCTTCCATCGTTTCCAGGCGCCACGGGAACACACGATGTTGACCATGCCGGTCTCGTCCTCGAGATTCAAGAACACAGCACCGTGGGCGCTCTCGGGTTGCTGGCGGTGGGTGACCACGCCCCCGACGGTGACCCGATCCCCGGCTGCCCTCGACCTCAGTGCTGCCGTCGGGAGCACGCCTCGCTGGTCCAGTCGATCCCGGGCCAGTTCCATGGCGGTCACCTCCGGGGTCACCCCGAGCGCCCACAGGTCGTCGGCCACGCCCTCCCACGGGGTGGGGAGGGGGAGGGGTGGGGGATCCGACCCGGTGACCACACCCGGAAGGCGATCCGCCGTGGCCTGGGAGGCCGCCCCCGCCCCCCACACTCTCGACCGCCGGCTCGAGTCCCGCCCCGACCGCCCGCCACGGCCGGGCCCCAGGTCGTCAAGAGCCCCGGCCGTGGCCAGCGCTTCCAGCTGGGGCCGGGTGACACCAGCCCGGCGCACCAGATCTTCCATACTCGTCCACGGGTGTCCCGCGGCGATCCGTGCCGCCGCCTCCTCCCCGATACCGCGTACCGACGACAGCCCGAGCCGTATGGCGGCGGCGGTCGACCCGCTGCCGCCTCCCTCGTGGCCGTCGTCCCCGTGGTGATCGACCTCCTCGACCTCCTCGAGGCCGGCGTCGGCCCGCCCGGCGTTGACGTCGGGACGCCGGACGACCACCCCGTGACGCTTGGCGTCGGCCACCAGGCTCTGGGGGGACCAGAACCCCATGGGCTGGGCGTTCAGCAAGCCGGCGGTGAAGGCCGCCGGATAGTGCACCTTGAACCAGGCGGTGGAGTACACCAGGTGGGCAAAGGCCACTGAATGGCTTTCGGGAAAACCGAAGTTGGCGAAGGCGGCCAGTGCCACGAACACCTCCTCGGACACCTCCTCGGACACCTGCCGGGCGGCCATGCCGGCGAACAGCCGGTCGCGGAGGCGGGCCATCCGCTCCCCTGACCGCTTGGCGCTCATCGCCTGGCGCAGCTCGTCCGCTTCAGCCGGGGTGAACCCGGCCACATCGATGGCGATCTGCATCAGTTGCTCTTGAAAGAGGGGTACGCCGAGCGTGCGCTCCAGGGCGGGCTGCAACAGCGGGTGCAGATAGGTGACCGGCTCGACCCCGTTGCGCCGCCGGATGTAGGGGTGGACGGCGTGCCCCTGAATGGGACCCGGACGGATCAGAGCGACCTCGATGGCCAGGTCGTAGAAGCCCCGGGGCCGCACCCGGGGGAGGGTGTTCATCTGGGCCCGCGACTCCACCTGGAACACCCCGACCGTGTCGGCCCGGCACAACAGGTCGTAGACCGCGGGTTCCTGTTCGAGGTGGGCCAGGTCGATCGTGACGTGGTGGAACTCGCGTACCAGGTTGACCATGTGGTGCAGTGCGGTCAGCATGCCCAGGCCGAGGAGGTCGAATTTGACCAGCCCCGCCGCGGCGCAGTCGTCCTTGTCCCACTGCAGCACGCTGCGGCCGGGCATCCGACCCCACTCCACCGGGCAGACCTCGACCACCGGGCGGTCGCAGATGACCATGCCACCGGAATGGATGCCCAGGTGGCGGGGGAAGTCGAGCAACTCGGTGGCCAGGTCACGGACCAATCGCGGGAGATCGCCCCGCTCCCCCAGGGGCTCACCCCGGTCGACCGACTTCGCCCAGGTGTCCACGTCCTCGGGGGTGTGACCGAGGGCCTTGCCCATGTCGCGCAGGGCCGAACGGGAACGGTAGGTGATCACGTTGGCCACCTGGGCGGCGTGCTGGCGATCGTAACGCTCGTAGACGTACTGGATGACCTCTTCGCGCCGACCCGACTCGATGTCGACGTCGATGTCGGGCGGCCCGTCCCGGGCGGGGGAGAGGAAACGCTCGAACAGCAGGCCGAGGGAGACCGCGTCGACGTTGGTGATGCCGAGGGCGTAACAGACAGCCGATGTGGCCGCCGACCCCCGACCTTGGCAGAAGATGTCGTTGTCCCGGCAGAACCTGACGATGTCCCACACGGTGAGGAAGTAGCCGGGGAACCCGAGGGCCCCGATGATGGCCAGCTCGCGATCGAGCTGGGCCCAGGCCCCGGGCACCCTCTCGGCTTCCCGCGGCCCGTACCGATCAGTGGCGCTCCGGTGGACCAGCTCGACCAGCCAGGTCTGTTCGGTGTATCCGCTCGGCACCGGGAAGTCGGGGAGCCGGGGGGCCACCAGTCGCAGATCGAAGGCGCACCGGGCCGCGATTTCCGCCGCCATTTCGACGACCCCGGGCCACCGGGCGAATCGCCGCTGTTGTTCGGGCTCGCCGCGTAGACAAGCGGTGGCCGACGAGGGGAGCCATCCCTCGAGGTCGGGCAAGGTCCGCCGGGCCCGCACGGCGGCCAACGCGGTGGCCAGGGGGAATCGGTCCGGGGTGGCGTAGTGCACGTTGTTGGTGGCCACCGGAGCCACGCCGCGCGCGGTGGCCAGAAGAGCCAAGGCGTCGTTGCGAGTGGCGTCGATGGGGTTGCCGTGATCCCACAGCTCGACGGCCAGCTGGTCGCGGCCGAACCGTCCGATCAGGTGGTCGAGCGTCTGGCCGGCAGCGGTCGGGCCGCCATCGGTGAGGGCGGTGGCCAGAGCCCCCTTGCGGCATCCGGTGAGGATCTGCCAGTGCCCCTGGTGGTGATCGGACAGTGCGTCGAGGGTGATGATGGGTTTCCCCTTCTCCCCGCCGGCCAGGTGCGCCTCGGCGATGACCCGGCTGAGGCGGGCGTACCCCTCGGGGTCCCGGGCCAGTATCACCAGGTGGCTGCCGTCGGGGTCCGGCACTCCGGTACGGACATGACTGACGCCCGCCCCGGTGATGGTGAGCTCGGCGCCGAAGACGGTGGGCAGGCCGAAGGCCCGGGCTGCCTCGGCGAAGCGGACCACGCCGTAGAGACCGTTGTGATCGGTCAGGGCCAGTGCATGAAGACCGAGTCGGACGGCGGCGGCAACCAGCTCCTCGGGGTGGCTGGCCCCGTCGAGGAAAGAGAAGTTGGAGTGGGCGTGCAATTCGGCGTAGGCCATGGTTCGTGGGGTCCGGTCATCCGTAGGTGGCTTCGATCCACCAGCGACCCCGTTCGACCAGCAGCAGATGGGCCTCCGCACCGACGACCGCCTGCAGGCGCGCACTGCGCCGACGCGAGCGCGACCACCACCGCTCATCGGACGGCCACGGACCGGCCCAGGCGGTCACCGTCGCCCAGGGGCCCTTTTCCACCGACAGTCGGTAGGGGGCGGCGGTGAGGAGGCCGCGTCCCGACACCGACACCGGGCGCCCGTCGTCGTCGTCCAGTTCGGCGGCCAGGGGGGTGGGATGGACGACGACCGGTGCCGGCGGTGGGATCTGGCCGGGCCACGGGGCACCGAGGTCGGCGTCACCGGCACTCTCCCGGGCGTTCCAGGTGGTGAAGCGGGCCCGCTGGGCCGGTCCGCGCCCTCCCTGGAGCCGGGCGGTCACCACGCCGTCCGGCCCGAGAAGGTCCTGCACGGTGGCCAGAGCCCGCGCCGCTCGAGCGTCGGAGTCGCTCACCCCGCCCCAGAATTGAGGCTCGCTGACCACCGCCCGGCCCCGTCCTCCCGTACGCAGCTCATCGACACGCCGGCCGTCCACCGGCTGGCGCAGTCCATCCAGTTCACCGTTTCGTCCGCGGGCCACCTGATGGCAGAGAACGCCGTCGGTGCCGAAACGGCCGAGCACATGGGTTTCGGGAAGAGCGGCGAAGTCGCCCAGGGTGCGGATGCCCAGCCGGTCCAACAACTCGGCCAGTTCGGGGCGGCCGAGGATGGTCACCGGAAAGGTGGCCAGAAAGTCAGGGGTGCCGCCCGAGGGTATGACCAGGCCGCCGCCGGCCGCCAGGAGGGCGGCGAACAGCCCGTCGGCCACACCGACCTCGACAGGGGTGATGTCGGAGGTGGCGTCGATGATCTGTTGAGCCAGTGGCCACTCACCGCCGAAGTAGCGGGCCGGGCCCCGGGCCGGCAGTGAGCAGATGCCGGACCGTACGGCGGTGACCCACGGGCAGAACACCTCGGTGGCCTCGACGACCTTGACGAACGATCGGAGGTTGGCTCCGTCCTCGTCCTGCTCGAGGAGCTCGGGGCAACGCACGACGAGAAGACGGTTCATGCCGTGACCGGAATCCTGGCGGCTTCCGACGCGGTCCCCGTTGCCGATGGCAACCACAGGTGACGCTGTCGCGGACGCACCGAAGATCTGCGTCCCGTGGCGGTGACCGTCATCCGGCGTCTGCACAGGTATCCCTCACCAGCGCCCACGCCGTCCCAGTGCATGTCGCCGACCCGCAGAGCCACATCGGGAGGTTCAGGCCATCCCGGACGCCCCGGGGCCACCACCAGCACCGACCGGCGTTCCCTGGCCCGGGCCACCAGTCGACGGGCCATGGCCGGGCGGGGAGGGAAGGGGGGGAAGAGCACCACAAGATCGACACCGTCGATCAACGCCGCGGTGGTCTCGGCCCAGGCCGCGTGGGGCCGGGGGATCACGGCCAGCCGGTCCAGGTCGATACCGATGTCGTGAGCGGCAACCGCACCCAGGCCGGCCAGACCGACGACCGCGCACCACGAACCTGCCCCGGACGCCGCAGCCACGAGAGCGAGCACCAGGCTGACGCCGCCGCCACCTCTGCCCGGGTTGCCATCGGCATCCGCCTGGCCGGTGACCATGATGGTGCTGCCGCGACGGAGGCCGCCGTCAGGGAACAGATCGGCCAGGGGCGGGAGCACCGGGAGGAGACGGGTCTGGCTCGCCGAGACGGGTCGAGTGCGCTCGGCCAGGAGGGCCAGGGACTCGCTGGACCGGGCTCTGGTGGGGTCGACGGGACCTTGTTGACCGGACAACGGACGGGGGTACTCTACGAACATATGTTCGTAGAGTACCCCCGTCCCGATGCGGTGGGGCCAGGGGCTTCTACCAGGCCATCTGACGGCTCCCACAGCCTGTCCGATCTGCTCGCTAGCATGTTGTCCACCAGAGAGAGGAGGTGGTCCAACTGAGCAGTCAACGTTTTGGGACCCTGGAGGTGGCTGGCCGCTAAGGCGGCTCGCTGTACCACCTGGCGAATCCCAGCCAGACACCCACCGGGCGACCTAGCCGGACCCAGGTCCCATCCGGCGCCTCACGGAACTCCGGTGTCTCAACAGCAACCTTTAGCTGCAGGGCGCTTCTTCGGAGGCGCCCTGCAGCTCGTTCGGTCGGCTCTCGTTCAGGGGTCCATGGTGGTCTCGTCGACGTCGAGAGCGGCCCGCACCCCCTCGGCCACCCGTTCATTGATCCTCCGTCGCGACAACAGATGGTCGAGCTCGGCCCGCTCCGAGGCAATGACCAGCAAGCGGAGATCGCGCTCGGCCTGCACGTGGCCTGACGCCACAGCCCCGTAGTCCGCTCCGTCCTCCGAGCCTTCTCCGAAGGTGCTCTCCGCACCGATCACTCCGAGCCGGCGATCGAGGCGCGCCAGCTGTGATTCGTACTCGATCCGCATCCGTTCCACCACCTCGTCGGGGAACCGGTCCGTCCGACCGAGGTCATCGATCTGCGACAGTGCCACTACCGTCAGGCGGCGCCGCGCTTCAGCCATCAGGACCTCGTCCCGTTGGTCGGGGGTGACCAGACCCAGCTGACGGATGAGCGGGGGAAGGGTCAGACCCTGGCCGACCAGCGTGGCCACGATGACCGCGAAAGTGAGGAACACCACGAGGTCTCGCTCCGGGAAGTCCTGTGGGAGGGCCAGTGCCGCGGCCAGGCTCACCGCGCCGCGCATGCCGGCCCAGCCCACCACCGTGGTCTCCCGCCACGAGCGGCCTTTCCTCTCCGAGGTGGCGAAGAGGTTGCGTCCGCCGGGGAGCGCGGTCGCCGCGAACATCCAACCCATCCGCACGACGATCACCGTCCCGACCACAGCAAGGGCCTCGAGGGTCAGAGAGCCCGACTCGCGATTGGTCAGGCTGTCGAGTATCGGGCGGAGCTCCAGACCGATCAACAGAAAGGACGCGCCGGTGAGCAGGAAGACGATCAGGTCCCAGATCTGCCGCTGCTGCAACCGGGCTGCCGCGGTAAGCGATCCCGAGCCGAAACGCCCGAAGTAGAGACCGGCAGCCACAACCGCCAGCACCCCAGATGCCCCCACCTTGTCAGCAGGCAGATAGGCGGCAAACGGGAGGATCAACAACATCGTGTTCTCGATGACCGGGGTCTCGGTGAGCCGGAGCATGCGGGTTCCGAGCCAGCCCACGGCGAGGCCGATGGCCACACCGACGGTCACCGCGAAGAAGAACTTGCCGAACACATCGGCCACCGTGAACCCGGCACCTACTGCGGCGACGGCCAGCTGGTAAGCGGTCAGTGCGGTGGCGTCGTTCATCAGGCCTTCGCCACCGAGGATGGTCACCAGGCGACGCGGTAGACCGAGCTTGCCGGCGATTTGGGTGGCGGCGACCGAGTCGGGGGGCGAGACGATGGCGCCGAGGGCGAAGGCCACTGCCCAGCCCATGCCCCCCACCACGGTGTGGATGACCACGGCCACCACCACCATCGTGGCCAGGACCAGCCCCACCGCCAACAGCAGGATGGGTCGAAGGTGGGACCGGAGCTCGCGGACCGACGTATCGAGCGAGGCGTCATAGATGAGGGGCGGCAAGAAGACCAGCAGGACGAGATCGGGTTGGAGATCGATGCGGTGGTGAATGGGAATCAGCGCGACGGCGATGCCGGCGATGACCAACAGGATGGGATAAGCGATACGGAGGCGATCGGCGATGGTGGCGATGATCACGATCCCGATGAGCAGTCCGAGCCCGTCGGCGATACTGATCACTGGACGGTGGCGGCTCTCAGGACCAGGGCCGGCGAATGGTCGTCCACCGCCGACAAACTACACAGAGGGACCTATGGCAGCGTCGATCTGGCGGTCCGTTCATCGCAGATCGGGATCCTGTCGGCAAGGTGCACGGCCGTCGCCAATGTGTGCAATCGCTTCGCTACGTCGGCGTTGGTACGTGATTGCCGTCGCAGGTGGTGCTCGACGACAACACTTCGTCGAGCGGTCGGGGAGTCGGCCGTCAGGAAAGGCGGATGCCCCCTTCGGCGAGGTGGCGAGGTCGACAGGTCTTGTGAGGTCGACCCCGGTAGTTCTCATTCGCGAAATTGGCCAAATTATCGACTGCAGGCGATAATTGAAGCCGAGGAAAAATCGAGGCCAGTCGATAATTTGGCCAATTTCGCGAAACAGAAGTACACGCGGGCACCAGCCGTGGCCGGTCGGCCCCAAGGCTCGAACCGGGCTCAGGGCTCAGGGCTCAGCGACCCGGAGAGTCTGTTCGATGTCCCAGTGATGATGGAAGGCATCGTGGGCGTTGGCGAGCACCACGTCGGGCAGTGTCAGCTCGCCGCGGTCGGGGTGGATGATCACGACTCCCGTCCGCCGGGTCCGTCCGACCGCGTGCTGCCAGCTGGCCACTGACCGGGTCAAGGACCACTGCGCGGCCTGCAGAGGGATTCGGGTGTACCCCCTTGCCTGAGCCAACGCATTCTCGTCGTAACCGCCCACCACCGGTGACGCGCCGGCGGCAATTCCGGCCAGACGCTCCGCCCAGATCCTCAGGTTGTCCCCGACGTGGCAGACGTATGCCGTGACCGACCACTCGAGCTCAGGATGTCGCTCGTCACCGGTGGCTCCGTCGAGCAGACGGGCGTACGCACTCGGAAGCCTGGAGACGAACATGGTGGCTCCGCCCATTCCGGTGGTCCACGAGTATCCACACTGGCGACATGGATCCCCATAAGTCGCAGAAGCCCAGTCGTTCACCTCGTGATTGTGCCACCCCCAGCCACCGGTCGTCTTGGGCGCTTCGTCACTCCTCGATGGCGTAGGCGGTGGCGTGCTTCGGTTGGTACAGACCGATCTCGCCTGCTCCCGGCACCCGGAGGCGGATGATCAGGCCGAATCCCTGATCCTCCACCGGCGTGGTGAATTCGACACCCTTGGCTTTGAGATCAGCAACCGTGGCCTCCAGGTCATCGCACATGAGGTAGAGCTCGTGCCGGCCACTGGGCGCCCCGGAATTCGGGTCGTCCGGCTGGCCCGCAGGATGGATACCGAGCTCGGCCGGCGGCAGCTTGAAGATGAGCCATCCCCCATGGGCGTCGACAAAAGGAAATTCCAGGGTGTCCCTGAAGAACGCCCGAGCCTGGTCGGCGCCCTCCGCGTAGATGATGGCGTGGGTACTGGTGATCATGAAGATCAGGCTGCCACTTTCACCCTCCGCCGACGAATTTCCCGCTCGCACTCGGGCCACACGTGGGCCTCGGGATCTGCACCCGGTCCTCCGAGATCAAGAGGAGGGCGCTGCGCGATGCTTGACAGCCGTGACCCGTCCTCCGGAGGCGCCTCTGCATCCCCTTCCTCGGCAGGCGCTCGATGTGCCTTGGCCGGGGACCGACTGGCAACACGGCGAACTCCCCGCCGGCATTGAACTCGACGCCCTCGTCGAGGAGGCCTTCGACCCTGCCGGCCCGCTGAACCAGACCTACGCCATGGTCGTCGTCCACCGGGGCCGACTCGTCTTCGAGCGCTACGGCGGTCTGCTGCCCCAGTGGGACAAGCCGGGAAAGCCGGTTCGGCAGCAAACCCCGTTGCTGTCGTGGTCGATGGCCAAGTCCCTCCTCCATGCCGTGGTCGGCATGCTGGTGGCCGAAGGGAGGCTGGCGCTCGATGCGCCCGCTCCGGTGCCCGAGTGGCGCGCCCCAGGCGATCCGCGTGGTGAGATCACCCTGCAACACCTCCTCGACATGCGTGACGGGCTCGAATTCAACGAGTCCTACGAGGACCCCGAAATCTCTGATGTCCTGCAGATGCTGTTTGGGCGGGGTCAGGCCGACATGGCCGCGTTCGCCGCCGACCGGCCGTTGGCCGCCCCTCCCGGTACCCGGTTCAACTACTCGAGCGGCACCAGCAACGTGATCTCGGGCATCGTCGCCCGCGAACTGGGACCCGGTGAGGCCTACAGACAGTTCCTCGACGACCGCCTGTTCGGTCCCCTGGGAATGACCTCGGCCACCGCGACCTTTGATGCGGCGGGCACCTGGGTGGCGGCGTCGTATGCCTACGCAACCGCCCGGGACTTCGCCCGCTTCGGCCTCTTTTATCTACGCGACGGGCTGTGGGAGGACCAGCTGCTGCTTCCCACCGGCTGGGTCGACCATGGCCGGCGGCCTCGATCCGTCGACCCCGACGGCGGCGACTATTACGGCTCGCACTGGTGGACTCGCGACAACCCACGCGGCACGTTCTGGGCCGCTGGCCATGACGGGCAGTACATCGATATCTGCCCCGACCTCGACCTGGTGCTGGTCCGGATGGGACGGACTGACGCCGAAAACTCCGAGGAACTCAAAGGTTGGCGCACCCGGGTGATCGAGGCGTTTGATCCCGGCGGACATTTGTAGGCTCGACGGCTCCCTCGGGGTGACTGACCGGTGGGGTGTTGCGCCGCTCCGATCCTGCCTCGCCCCTACGCCCCTTCCCACAGGCCGACGGGTGCCTGGCCCAGACGGTAATGGCCGGGTTGCCTCGTGCCGGATGTCGCCTTCTCCATGCGGGCCGTCATACCCGGGGTCAACACCCCGGCACTGATCATCTCGATGAACGTAGACGTGGCGTTGCCCACATCGAAGAAATCACGCTGCCAGCTCCACTTGAATTCGCCGGCGTAATGGAACCAGCTTCCCCCGAGGCCCGCGATCTCGTAGTGGCTCCCGTCGGGCCGGGTGGCATCGGCGATCTGCCGCCACAGTCCGAGCACCTCGCCCTGGACGTCGTCGATGAGCACGTGCTGGTAGGGGTAGATCCAGCCTCCCAAACCCTCCATCTCGGTGCCCAGGGCATACTCCCGGATCTCGTCCCGCCCGACAGCCATGAATTCGTCATTGGGGCCGACGTTCCATCCGTAGGTGGCATCGTCGGTGTACATGTCGGCCATGGGCGCCCAATCGAGCTGCTCCTCACAGCGCCGGTTGATGTCCAACCACCGCTGCATCATCTCTTCGAGCTCGCTTCGTGGGAATGACGACATGGACTACTCCTTCTCGATGATGCGCAGAGCGGACGTCGGGCAGAAGCGCACGGCAGACTCGACTTCGGCCCGTAGCGGCTCGTCGGGTGTCTCGTCGAGAATGGTCACAGTGGCATTTTTGGCCAATTCGAAGACCGTCGGCGCCTCGGACTCGCACACACCGTGCCCTTGACAGAGATCGAGGTCCACCGTCACCCGCATCAGCGAGCCGGTTCGTCAGGGGCCTGTGGCCCACCGTCGACCTTGCCTCGGTAGCGCACCACACAGGGCTGTTGCAGTTGGACGACCATCTTCGAATGGTCGTTGCGGTAGGTGTCCGAAGGTTGGGCGAGCTCGAAATCCCACTGTCGGAGAAGAACCGAGAAGATGGCTTTGAGCTGCATCATGGCGAAAGCGGCACCGACGCAGCGGTGGCGGCCGGCGCCGAAGGGGATCCAGGTCCATGGGTTGGAGCGGTCTTCTTCGCGAGGGGCGATGTAGCGCTCCGGTCTGAAGGCGTCGGCATCGGGGAAGTCCTCGGCGATTCGGTTGGAGACCGCAGGGCTGGTCCCCACCATCTGCCCGGCCTGAATGGTGAATCCGTCGACGTCGAGATCCTCTTTGGCCACCCGCAGGAGCAGGATCAGTGGCGGATGGAGGCGCAGAGCCTCCTTGATGGCCGACTCCAGATGGGGCATCTCACGCAGAGCTTGGTAACTGACCTCGGCTCCTTCGACAGAGAGCTCCCTGAGCTCACGCTCGACCGCATCGAAATCGGCGGGGTGACGGAGCAGCTCGATCAGCGTCCACGCTGCCGTGCCCGAAGTGGTGTGGTGACCGGCGAACATCATCGAGATGAACATGCCGGTGACGATGTCGGCCGAAAACCGCGGGGTCCCATCCTCCTCGGTGATGGACATCAGCACGTCGAGGAGATCGCGGTCGTCATCGCCTGACGGGGGACTGCTCGCCCTGCGGGCCATGATCTCTTCGACGAGGACCACCAGTCCCCTGCGCGCCGCGTCCCGGCGTCGGAAACTTTCGATCGGCGCATACGGATCGACATAGGCGATGGCATCGGTGCCCTGTTCGAGATCGTGGTACAGCTCAGCGAATCGCTTGTCCAACTCGTCGCGGAACCGTTTCCCGATCAGGCAGGCTGACGACGTGTAGATGGTCAGTTCGGCGAACCAGTCGAGGAGGTCGATCTCGCCCTGATCGGTCCATCCGGCCACCATCTGCTCCACCTCGGTGGCGATGGTCGCGGCGTGACCGCGCATGAACTTGTCCCGCAGAGCTTGGTTGTGAAGCATCTCGCGGCGGCGTTCGGGCGGTGCGTCGAAGACCACCCCTTCCCCGAAGACCGGTGTCATGAACGGGTAGGCCTCGGCCTGGTCGAGAATCTCCTCGGGGGCACGGAAGAAGACCTCGTTCGCCTCCGATCCGGTCAGGAGCACCACGTCCCGATCGGCCAACCGGAACACTCCCACGTCGCCGCACTCGGCCCGGACCCGCTTGAGCAGCGCGATCGGATCGACCCGCAGCTCTTCCAGGTGTCCATTCTCACCAGCGCCACCCGATACCCGGGGTGGCTCCCGTCGATCCACGGCGATGGTCATGAGCTCTTCTCTCCTTCGTAGGCGGCGTCGGCTTCATCGCCTCCGTCAGCCCGGTGGGCCGGGATCGGCGGAGTGATCGGGGCTTCCGGCTGCAGTTCGACGATAGAGGCGTGGGTGCCCCGGGGAAGGGTGATGGCGGCCACGATGGCCTGGGCCACTCCGGTGGGCCGCATGAAATTCGAGTGCCGGGCGAACCCCCACGCCGACCACTGCTCGATGACACCGGCGGTGACGTCGGGGTCCCAGTCCATACCCATGCCGGTCAGCGTCGGCCCCGGGCGCACGATGGTGGCCCGCACCCCGGTCCCTTCGAGCTCCATCTGCAATGACCGGACGTAGCCCTCGAGACCCCACTTGGAGGTGACGTAGGCGGCCATGGCCGGCCGGGGCCGCACGACCACGTCGGAGGTGACGAACACGATGTCGCCGCGCCGCCGCTCGACCATGGCCGGGGCCAGTGCCCACACCACCCGATGGGTGCCGATCACGTTGACGCCGATCACTTCTTCGAAGGCCTCCGGTGCGGTGTCGAGCACTGCGCCGGCCACGTTCTGGGCCGCATTCGACACCAGGATCTCGACCGTTCCCAGGACGTCGATGGCGGCCGCCGCGAAACGCTTCACCGAGTCACCGTCGGCCAGGTCCAGATGGATGGCAGAGGCGTCACCCCCGGATGCCCGGATGCCCGCGGCGGCCTCCTCGCACTCAGCCACCCGTCGGGCGCCGAGGACCACGGGGTGGCCGAGCGAGGCGAGGGCCTCGGCGGCGGCCCGACCGATGCCCGACGAGGCTCCGGTGACCACGGCCGGCCGGCGTTCGGGGTTGTCTGCGAAGCGGGGCATCAGCGCATGGTCACCGTGGTCGGCAGAGCAGACAGGCCGCGCACGTTGATGGAGTGGACCCGCTCGATACCGTCGGGATCGACGTCATAGGAGGAGACCCGCTTGGTGAGCTCGGCCAGGCCCAGCCGCGCCTCCATCCGGGCCATCGGGGCCCCCATGCAGAAGTGGCGGCCACTCCCGAAGCTGACCAGTCGGGAGGTGTCCCGGTCGAGGTCGTAGCGATCAGCGTCCGGGAAGACCTCCTCGTCGCGGTTGGCCGAGCCGATCAACAGCAGGACCCGGTCACCGGCGGGAATGGTCGAGCCGCGGATGGGGAGGTCGGTACGCGCCACCCGCAGGAGCATCTGGGTCGAGGTGTCGAACCGCAGCGTCTCCTCGATCCAGTCCGCCACCCGTCTCGGACCGTCGAAGGCCTTGGCCCGCTGCTCAGGATGGCGCCAGGCCCAGTACCAGGCGTTGCCCAAAAGCTTGGTGGTCGTCTCGTTGCCGGCCACGACCATCAAGAAGAGGAAGGCGACGATCTCCTCGTCCGAGAGCCTGTCGCCGTCGATCTCCGCCTCCAGCAGCGCCGAGGTGAGGTCGTCCCGGGCGTGGGCTCGCCGCTCGTCCACCATCCCCTGGTAGTAATCGGCCAGGGTGAAGGCGGCGTCCATGCCCGCCTGCGGCACGTCGAACACACCGTCCTCGCGGTGGACGACGAGATCGGCCAGGCGACGGATCTCCTCCCGGTCCGTCGGGGGCACCCCCACCAGCTCGGAGATCACATCCATGGGCAGCTTGCCCGCGAAGTCGGTGACGAAGTCGAACGTGCCCTTCTCCAGGGCCGGTTCGAGGTGGGAGATGGCGATGGCCCGGATCCGGTCCTCCATCTGGGCCACCTTCGACGGGGTGAAGCCCTTGCCCACCAGCGAGCGCATCCGGGTATGGCGCGGGGGGTCGAGGGCGAGGAACGACATCACCTTGTGCGCGTCGGGAGTGAAGGCGCTCGGATCGAGGGAGACGCCGTACGAGTTGGAGAATCCGTCGACGTTGCGGAAGGCGGCCAGCACGTCGTCGTGGCGGGAGAGGGCCCAGAAGTCGAGATCCTGGTTGCGGTAGACTGGAGTTTCCGCCCGCAACCGGGCATAGATCGGGTAGGGGTCCTCGTGGATCTCGTAGGCGTAGGGGCTGTAGGTGATCGGCTCGGTTGTCATCCGGCTCCTCCCACCCCCGTTCCCACCTCCGCTGCTGCCGTGGTCCTGTCCACCAACAGCTCGGCCGCCGAAGCGAGGAGACCCGGGATGTCGCCGTAGGGCATGTGGCCCATACCCGCGGCCAACAACGATCCCGAAAACGACGTCTCCAGCACCCGAACCACCAATGGATCTGTTCCGCTCCCGACGGCAACACCCAGTCGACGATGGATCTGGGCACCGATCCGGTCGCGCAAGTGCTTGACATCGGGGTTGGTGCTGAGCAGGGCCACCGTGCAGGCGTCAACCAGGTCGGGGCTGGCTGTGGTCAGTAGCACCATGTCCCGCACCGCGGCGCCGACCCGTTCGGGCATCGAGCCCACCGAGGGATCGACCGGGGGCAGGTCCTGCATCCGCCGCCACAGGACTTCGGCGAGGAGGTGATCCTTGGAGCTGAAGTAGTTGTAGGCGGTGGCCGGGGCCACCCCTGCTCGACGGGCGACGCTGCGCACGGTGAGCTTGTCGTAGCCGACCTCTTCGACCTCCTCGCTGGTGGCTCGCACCAGTTCCATGACCACCTCGGCTTGGCGCGGGCTCAGGCGCCTCCGGGTGGCCTCGAGGACATGGGGTTCAACAGACGCCGCCGGCTCGACCACGGCGGAGGGAGCTTCGGCCACTGCTCAGTCCTGGCCGAGCTCGGGGATATGCGGGGTGCCGTCGCGGATGGCCGGGAATTCGAAAGTCGCCGCCGTGGTCATCTTGGTCACCGCAGTGATATCCGCTTCGGGCAGAGTCTCGTTGTCATCGTCGATGACAACCTCCCAGCGGCAGTGCGGCCCATGATCAGAGGGAGCCCGAGGTGGTCGGTGGACGTGGCTGACGTGCGCCTTGGGATTGATGGACTGAGCGGTGACATCGAAAGTCCCGTCTTCGATGTGGTGGCACATGCCGGTGACCATCTTGTCGCCCCACGGCTCCGCATCCATCAAGGCGCCGCAGTAGGCCAACTCGAAGAAGCCGTGCTTCTCGTCGACCACCTCGTAACGCACGTCGAGATAATGGTGGGGAAAGCCAGGGTCGAGCTGAAGGACTTTGAAGATGGCCTCGACGTCGTCGCCCTCGACACCCATGATCCTCCGCAGACGCTGCCCATAGACCGGGCTGGCCCCGCGCCACTCCTCGATGGCCAACCGTTCCATCTCCTCCATCCCGTGGGACATGCCGATGGCTGCGCACATCGAGCGGTCGAGGATGTGGACGGCCTGGGCGTACTCGCGCACCAGTCGGACCAGAGCCTCACGGGACAGATCCTCGTAACGGAAGTCGGCTTGGAAAGGGCCTGAGTAGTCGGGCAGGCCGTCGTCGCCGGCCTCATGTCGGGCGTCGGATCCGGCCGCTCCGGCCACCCCCTCCACGTTGCCGTCGTCCATGGTGTTGGACTATAGTCCAGACACCTGTCCAAATACAATGATCGGCCATCGCGCCCGGACAGGAAGGCTGGCCCCGGACGGGCAGGAAGCCAAGCACCGGAAGGATGGCATCATCATCCGGCAGACGAGAGCGATCGACGGGGAGAGAGACCAGTGCCGAACGACCTGCCAACCACAACCAGGCGACCCGGTGTGAATCCCGTGGTTGGAGTCATCGGGCTGGGGTCCATCGGTGCCGGAGTGGCCACCAACGTGGCGCGCTCGGGTCTCCCCCTGGTGGTCTGTGACGTGCGCGCCGAGGCCACCGATCGTTACCTCGATACCGGGGTGGTGGCCGAGTCACCGTCGGATCTGGTGCGGCAGTCTGACGTGGTCATTGTCGCTGTGGTCGACGATGACCAGGTTCATGCCGTCTTGTCCGGCCCCGAGGGAGGGCTGGCGGCGGCCGACCCCTCCACCACGATCATCATCGTCAGCACCATTTCGGTCCCCTGTATCCGAGCCATCGGTGCCGAGGCCGCGGTTCTCGGTGTGCCCGTGCTCGATTGCGGGGTCAGCGGGGGACCGGGGGCGGCGGCCAGCGGCGACCTGGTGTGCATGGTGGGTGGTGATCCCGAGGTGATCGAGCGGGTCTCCCC
Source organism: uncultured Acidimicrobiaceae bacterium (assembly GCA_963704615.1). GTDB lineage: Bacteria > Actinomycetota > Acidimicrobiia > Acidimicrobiales > RAAP-2 > Bog-756. The sequence goes on from OY969923.1 coordinate 1,310,739, forward strand.
CGTGTTCGACGCCTTCGGCTCGCTGACGGTGACCATGGGTCCCTTCGGTACCGGGCTGGCCGCCAAACTGGCCCGCAATCTCGTGCAGTACGGCTCATGGTTGGCCGCTTACGAGGGTCAGGTGCTGGCCGAGGCGGCCGGCATCGACCTCGCCAATCTGGCCAAAGTGGTGCGGGTCAGTGACGCCAGCATCGGGGGTGCCTCGACGCTCATGTTCCGGAAAACGGTGGCCCCTTTCACCGCCGAGGACGACGAAGGGTTGGTCGGCGCCATGCGGACGGCCGCGCAGCTGGCCCACAAGGACCTCTCGGCCGCCCTCGACCTGGCCGCCTCACTCGACGTCGTTCTGCCGCTGGCGGCGATGACCGAAGATCGTTGTGACCAGATCTTCGGGATGGGGACCCGGGCTGCCGGGTGAGCCGGACTCCTGTCCGGGCGGTCGGAGGGCGGTCGGAGACCCCGATCGAACCCCAAACCGGCAAGAGATTGAGTGGTGAGTGGGGGCGTGAGCAGGAAGGGACCAGCGATGAGTGAAGCGAAGGCAGGCGAGGGGCCGGAGTCGTCCCGCGCCCGGGGCATGGCCAAGATGCAGGAGGTCTACGGGTTCTCCGTCGATCCGGATGACGTGCCCGGGCCCTACATCAACTTCACCGTCGACCACCTCTTCGGTGAGGTGTGGACCCGACCCGAGCTCGACGTCCGCGACCGCCGGCTGATGACCATCGGGGTGTTGGCCGCGCAGGACCAGCCCCAGCTGATCGAGATCCAGTTCGGCTCGGCCCTCGAGCGTGCCGAGATGACCGAGGATCAGGTGCGGGAAGCGGTGCTTCACCTGACCCACTACGTCGGCTGGCCACTGTCGACCGAGATCAGCGCCGCGGCCGAGCGGGCCATCGCCCGCCACCAGAAGAACCGGCCGTCGTGAGCTCGTCATCGGTAGCTGGCGCCGCACCCATGGTGCGCTTTGACTTCCGCGACAAGGTGGCCATCGTGACGGGCTCGGGTGGCGGAATCGGCCAGGCCTATGCCGAGGCCCTGGCCTCGGCCGGGGCCTCGGTGATGGTGGCCGACATCGCCGAGGACAAGGCCGCCGAGGTGGCTGCGGCCATCGTCTCGTCCGGCGGATCGGCCGCCTCGATGCGAGTCGACGTCGCCGATCCGGGCTCGGCCCAGTCGATGGCGGCGGGAACCGTGGGGACGTTCGGTGGTCTCGACTATCTGGTCAACAACGCGGCCATTTTCGGTGGGATGCAGCTGGATCTGTTGCTCACCGTGGACTGGGACTACCTCAACCGGTTCCTGTCGGTCAACATGCTCGGCGCCCTCAACTGCGTGCGCGCCTGCTATCCGGCCATGAAGGAGCGCGGCGGCGGGGCGATCGTCAATCAGTCCTCGACGGCGGCCTACATGTACGCCGGCTTCTACGGGCTGGCCAAGGCGGGGGTCAACTCGATCACCCAGCAGTTGGCCCACGAGCTGGGTGGACAGAACATACGTACCAACGCCATCGCTCCCGGGCCCATCGATACCGAGGCCGCTCGCAACGTTGTCCCTGGTTCCATGATGAAGGCGATCCTCGACTCGCTAGCCATCAAACGGCAGGGTGAGACCTCCGACCTGGTCGGTCTGTGCCTGTTTCTGCTGTCCGACGAAGCGTCGTGGATCACCGGGCATGTCTTCAACGTCGACGGCGGCCAGATCGTCCGCCCGTGACCGAAGGGTTCGGTCCAATCGATCGACAACGGCGGATCACCATCGACGACGACGCTGGCGTCAGGTTGATCACCTTCGACCGGCCCGAGGCACGTAATGCCTTCGACTCGGCCATGTACCGGGCGGTGACCGAAGCCCTCGGCTCGGCCCGGGCCGACGACGAGATCCGGGCCGTGGTTCTGACCGGTCAGGGGACTGCTTTCACCGCGGGACAGGACCTCCGCGAGATGGCCGACCTGGCCACCGGGGGCGCCGCATCGGCCGTGGGTTCGGGCTTCCCCGTTCTGATGGACGTCGTGGTCTCCTTCGACAAGCCCTTGCTGGCTGCGGTCAACGGCGTCGGTGTCGGGCTCGGATGCACGTTGCTGGCTCATGTGGACCTGGTCCTGATGGACGCGGCGGCCCGTCTCCGCGTCCCTTTCGCCGAGCTGGGGGTGCCACCGGAGGCGGCCAGCAGTGTGCTGCTTCCGCAACGGATGGGGTGGCAGCGGGCCGCCGCCATGCTCCTGGCCTCCGAGTGGATCGATGCCCCCCAGGCCGCGGAGGCCGGACTGGCCCTTCGGGTTTGCCCGGTGGGCACCGTGCTCGAGGAGACCCTGGCCCTGGCCCGCCGCATCGCCTCGTACCCTCCCCGCGCCACCCGCGAGATCAAACGGCTGATGATGGCCTCGCGCCAGGACGACATCGGCGCCGCCCGGGCCCGCGAGGACGAGGCGTTTGCCGCCCTGTTCGCCGACCCGGCGGCCAATCCGGGCTCGCAACTCACCTCCGGCCTGGATCGCTGAATCGGCGATGCGACTGGGCGTCACCGCATTCCTCAGCGATCGCAGCATGGTTCCGGCCGAACTGGCCCGAGCCGCCGAAGAGCGCGGCTTCCACTCGGTCTACTTCCCCGAGCACACCCATCTACCGGTGCGGGCCGACGCACCGCCGGCGCTGGTCGAGGGGGTGGCGAGCGGCGACTACCGGCGCAGCCTCGACCCGGTGGTGGCTCTGGCCACGGCTGCCTCGGTGACCACGAGGATCCGGCTGGGCACCGGGGTGCTGCTCGTCGCCCAACATGATCCGATCGTGTTGGCCAAGGAGCTCGCCACCCTCGACCTTCTGAGCGGCGGTCGGGTGGTCCTCGGAATGGGCTTCGGGTGGAACCGCGAGGAGGCCGCCGACCACGGAGTTGCCTTTGAGGTGCGAAGGGGGGTGGCGCGCGAGCACGTGCTCTGCATGCAGGCCCTGTGGTCCGAAGAACAGGCAGAGTTCCACGGTACGTACGTCTCCCTCGAACCGTGTTGGAGTTGGCCCAAACCCATCCAACGGCCGCGCATCACCACGCTGATCGGGGGAGGGGCCGGTCCGTCGTTGTTCAGGGCGGTGGCCGAGTATGGCGATGGTTGGATGCCCATCGGGGGCGCCGGTCTGGCCGACGCCCTGCCCCGGCTCCGCCGGGCCCTCGAGGAGCGCAGCCGCGATCCGAACCAGATCCGGGTGCTCCCCTTCGGCACCGTACCCACCGATGGGAAGCTGGCCCACTACCAGTCCCTGGGGATCGCCGAAGTGGTGCTGCGGGTGCCGTCGGGGAGCCCCGCCTCCATGCTGGCCGTCCTCGACGGTCACACCGCATTTCTGGAACGCTTCGGCGGCGATGATGGCTGAGCGTGATGACGGGTCGGCGGAGCCGACCGACAAACCGTGGAGCGGCGGGGGCCGGGAGCAGCTGGCCGAGGCTGTGCGACGGCTGATGGCGGTCACAGTGACCTCCATGGCGCCACCCGAACTGCTGGTCGAGGTGGCCCGTGGGGCCGGGGCGCTGGCCGACCGGCTCGAGCACTTCGTCCCCGAGGAAGGGCCGGTGCCGATCACCCGCTTCGCCGACCGGTCGGTCGGTTCCGGGGAGGTGGACAGCTTGGCCGCGGCCATGCCCTTCGACGTGGTCATCGGTTCGTGCAATCCGATCGCACTGCCGGTCACCATCGAGTTCGATCCGCCCAAGGCCATCGGCCGGGCCCGCTTCCACGCTCCTTACGAGGGTGCCCCCGGATGTGTCCACGGCGCCGTGCTGGCCGGCACCTTCGACATCATGCTGACCGCGGCCAACGTCATGGCCGACGCTGCCGGCCCCACCGTGAACCTGTCGATCCGTTTTCTGAAGCCCACCCTCATCGACGAGCCGGCCCTGTTCGAGGCCTGGGTCACATCCATCGACGACCGCCGGACACACAGCCGGGCACACCTCATCCAGAACGGGGTGATCACCGTCGAGGCCAGCGGCGAGTTCGTCAATATGGAACGGGCGCGCATCGCGGCCATGCACAAGAGGGACCGGTCACCCGAGCCACCGGTGCCCTCCGGATGACTCGGACCTCTGCCGACAGCGCAGTTGCACCCGACCCTCGCGACCCCTCAGGCCGCTCGGGCCGCCGGAGCTGCAGCTGGTGCCGGGCAGGACCTGTCGACATTCTCTAGAGTGCGTAACGATCGGATCAACCGGAGGGGACAGATCATCGATCTGCCGGTGGTTGACGACACAGGGGAGAGACCGCCATGCATTCCACCTCCGAGACCAGCTCAGGCTCGAGGAGCGGCACCGTGTCGCCGCGGCTGTGCGGTCTGGTGGCCGCCGTCAGCGCGGTGGTGCTGGCCGCCACGCTGGCCGGTTGCTCGTCGACCAACACCGTCGGCGCCAACCAGACATCGTCGACCAAGTCGACCATCCCGCCCTCGGCCTTCAGCGATCACACCGGAATCACCCCCACCTCGGTGTCGGTGGGCAATGTGTCCACCCTGTTTGCCGGCCTCTTCAAGGGGGCCCAGGTGGGGACCCAGGCGTACGCCGACTATGTCAACTCGCAGGGAGGCATCAACGGCCGCAAGATCATCGTGGACAGCAGTGACGACGACTATGCCGGCGCGCCCAACAAGCAGGAGACACAGGCAGACGTGCAGAAGGATTTCGCCATGGTCGGTGGGTTCTCCCTGTTCGACAATTTCGGCGGCCAGGTCCTTCAGGCCAATCCTCAGGTGCCCAATGTGACCGTCCAACTCGATCTGGCCACGTCGGAGCTCCCCAACTCCTTCAGCCCAGATCCCGCAGTCAACGGCTGGACCCAGGGGCCTCTGGTCTACTTCCAGAACAAGTTCCCCGCCGACATCAAGGCCACCGGCGCACTGATTGCCGACGAGCCATCGGCCACCTCCAAGTGGGTGGCGGAGAAGGCGGCCATGGAGCACCTGGGCTACAAGGTGGTCTACGACCCGACCTTCGACATCACCACGACGCAATTCAACCAGTACGTGGTCAACATGAAGAACGCGGGGGTCAAGATCCTCTTCCTCGAGCAGATGCCCGAAAACTACGCCTCCTCGGTGGTGCAGGCCCTCAACCAGCAGGACTTCCACCCCGTGCTGGTGCTCGGAGGCTCAACCTACAGCGAGCAGTTGGTGCCGAACTCGGGAGGGGCGGCGGCCATCGATGGCGCCTACATGGAGCAGGGCACCGCTCTCTTCCTCGGGGAGGACTCACCGGCGATACCCGCAGTCAACACCTTCCTCACCTGGGTCCAGAAGGCCTCACCCGGATTCCACGCCGACCTGTACACGCTGTTTGGTTGGGCCTCGGCCGAGTTGTTCAGCCAGGCGCTGAAGGCGGCCGGGCCCGATCCCAGCCGGGGCTCGGTGCTCCAGGCCCTGCGCAAGATCACCTCATTCTCGGCCGGCAACCTCCTGGGCACCGCCAACCCGGCAGCAAAGATCCCGACCAACTGCTACATCATCGCCACCATCACCAAAGGCCAGTACAAACGGCTCGACGATCCGCCCATCGACGGGCCGACCCACGGCTACCGATGCGATCAGCCCTTCTACTACTACCACCCGTCCTGAACGGCAGTCAGTGGGCTGAACGGCAGTCAGTGGGCTGACCGCAGTCAGTGGGCTGAACCGGTGGCGAAGCTGCGCCGCACTCGGCTGTTGGGTCGGGGCGGAGACCCGGCTCCGATACCGCGTGGTCAGCCCTCGGCCGCTCGGGCCGCCCGCTTCATCAACCGGGACTTGCGGTTTGCTGCCTGGTTCTTGTGGATCACACCTTTGGACCCGGCCTTGTCGATCCGCTTGATCGCCAGCCGCAGAGCCTCCTCGGAGTCCTCGGCGCCGGTGTCGATGGCACTGATGGCCCGCTTGGAGCGCGTCCTCAGCTCGGATCGCACCGCCTTGTTGCGCGCATGGCGCTTGATGGTCTGGCGGTTCCGCTTGATCTGGCTCTTGATGTTTGCCACTGCTGAGTCCTCGTCGTCCTGTGAGTCCCGGCGTCCGGTGAGTCCCGGTCGTCCTAGTTGTCGTGCCGTAGGGGGCGGTGAGCCGTGCCGCGGCCACCGCCAAATGAAGATCTGACCTCCGGGTCCCCGTCCTGGGGTTGATCGCCGAAGGCCCCAAAACGTTAGCAGCCCCGGATGCACCTTCCCACCCGGCCACAGGCCCCCGCCGAGCCATCGGGGTGCTTCTCGCAGTGCTCCACACGGCGCTCGGGGTTCGGACGGCCCCGAGGGTGGCTTGGGTACGCTGGTCATTCCGTGCTTCCCGTCGACCGTATCCGCAACTTCTCGATCATCAGCCATGTCGATCACGGCAAGTCGACCCTGTCGGATCGGATCCTCGAGCTGACAGGTGCGGTGGACCCGCGCCTGATGCGCGAGCAATACCTCGACTCCATGGACATCGAGCGGGAGCGGGGGATCACCATCAAGGCCCAGAACGTGCGGGTCATCTGGGGCACCCACACCCTCCATCTGATCGACACCCCCGGCCACGTGGATTTCGGTTACGAGGTGAGCCGGTCCTTGGCCGCCTGCGAAGGGGCGGTGCTGTTGGTGGACGCATCCCAGGGCATTCAGGCTCAGACCCTGGCCAACTGCTACCAGGCCATGGACAACGATCTCGAGATCGTGGCCGTCCTCAACAAGATCGATCTGCCGGCGGCCGACCCCGAGAGGTGCGCGGCGGAGATCGAGCAGGTCCTCGGCATCGAGAATTCAGCGATCCTGCGTATCTCGGCGAAGACCGGCGAGGGCGTCCCTGAGCTGTTGGACGCCGTCGTCGAGCGGGTCCCGGCTCCCAGCGGCGATCCGGACGCTCCTCTCCGGGCCCTCATCTTCGACTCTGCCTACGACCAGTATCGGGGCGTGGTCAGTTCCATCCGAGTGATGGAGGGGACCCTGCGAGGAACGGATCGCCTCCGGTTCATGCAGGCGGCCAGCAATCACGAGATCGAGGAGATCGGCATCCGTACCCCGATCACCGTGCCCGTGGACGAGCTCGGGCCCGGTGAGGTCGGCTACCTGATCGCCGGGATCAAGAACGTGGGCGGGGCCCGCTCCGGTGAGACGGTGACCACAACCAGTCATCCGGCCACGGCTGCCCTCGCCGGATACCGGGACCCCAAGCCGATGGTCTTCTGCGGGCTGTTCCCGATCGATGGCGACGAGCTGCCCGACCTGCGTGACGCCCTCGAGAAGCTCCGCCTCAACGACGCCAGCTTCACCTACGAGCCGGAGTCATCGCGCGCCCTCGGCTTCGGGTTCCGCTGTGGGTTCCTCGGCCTCTTGCACATGGAGATCGTCCGCGAGCGTCTCGAGCGGGAGTTCGACCTCTCCTTGATCGCCACCGCACCATCTGTCGCCTACCGGGCCTTCTTGACCGATGGGACCGAAGTGGATGTGGACAACCCGAGCGAGCTTCCCGAGCCCGGTTACCTCGACCACGTCGACGAGCCCATGCTGAAAGCGACCATCCTCACCCCGGCCGAGTACACGGGCACGGTGATGGACCTGTGCCAGGGACGCCGGGCCGAGATGATCAAGATGGAGTATCTCTCACCGGAGCGGGTCGAATTCGTCTATGCCATCCCTCTGGCTGAAGTGGTGGTGAACTTCTTCGACCAGTTGAAGAGTCGGACCAAGGGCTATGCCAGCCTCGACTATGAGCCCGAGGGGTATGCGACTTCGGACCTGGTGAAGGTCGATCTCTTGATCAACCACGTCCCGGTGGACGCCTTCTCCACCATCGTGCACAAGTCCCAGGCCGATGTCTACGGCCGGCGGATGACCGAAAAACTGCGCGAGCTCATCCCCCGCCAGATGTTCGACGTCCCCATCCAGGCGGCCATCGGGGGCCGCGTCCTGTCCCGGGAGACGGTCAAGGCCCGACGCAAGGACGTGCTGGCCAAGTGTTACGGCGGTGACATCACCCGGAAGCGGAAGCTGCTGGAGAAGCAGAAGGAGGGCAAGAAGAAGATGAAGAACATCGGCAGGGTCGAGGTACCCCAGGAAGCGTTTGTCTCCGCCCTCCGACTGGACGACTGAGGCCGAGATGGCAACCTGCTCCTGTTGTGGCCAGGCCCCGGAATGGGGCTCGGTCCATCTCCATTCTCGTGGCGACGTGGAGATCTGTTATCGCTGCTTGGACCGGCTGAGCATCCAGCGCCGGGGAAAGGCGGGAGCGAACGTTGCCGGAGCGACGATCGCCGGTGTCGAGCCGATCTTCACCGTCACCGACGTGGAGCGGGCGGTGGACCACTACCAGCGGCTCGGCTTTTCGACCTCGGAGCATGACCGGACCTACGCATTCGCCCACCGTGACGAGCTGACCATTCAGCTGGCCCAGGCCGACGGACCCGACGCCGCCCCGGTCGGCATTCTCTATCTCCATGTCGACGATGCCGATCAGCTCGCCGACGACTGGCGCAAGGCGGGAGTGGCGGTGGTCGGTCCCGAGAACTACGGCTACGGGAAGCGGGAAGGATCGCACACCGATCCCGACGGGAATCTGATCCGTTTCGGGTCACCCCTGGCGTCGGGCTGGGAGGCCAGACACCCGACCATCAATCAGAAGCCGGCGAAGAGGCGTCTAACGTATCTTTGATGTCCGACGGCCCTTCCATCGTGGTCTTCGACCTCTCGAAGACCTACCGGATCCTCCGTCGCCAGGACCAGGAGTCCTTCGCCGCCGAAGCCTTGCTGAAGCGTCTGACGCAGCGGAAGAACAAGAAACAGGTCGAGAAGTTCGACGCCCTCCACCAGGTGTCCTTCGAGGTCAACCCGGGTGAGGTGGTCGGCATCATCGGCCGCAACGGCGCCGGCAAGAGCACCCTGCTCAAGATCATCACCCGCATCACCGCCCCCACCAGGGGCCGCGTCGAGCTGTCCGGCCGGGTGGGGAGCCTGCTCGAGGTGGGCACCGGCTTCCACCCCGACCTCACCGGCCGGGAGAACGTGTACCTCAACGGGACCCTTCTGGGCATGCGCCGACGCGAGATCAAGGAGCGGTTCGACGCCATCGTGGACTTCGCCGGCACCGAGAAGTTCCTCGACACCCAGGTCAAGAGGTACTCGACGGGCATGTACATCCGACTGGCCTTCGCCGTGGCCGCCCATCTGGACAGCGAGATCCTGGTGGTGGACGAGGTCCTGGCCGTCGGCGACTCGGACTTTCAGGCCAAGTGCCTCCGCAAGATGCGCGACGTCGCCCGTGACGGGCGGACCGTCCTCGTCGTCAGCCACCAGCTGCAGACGGTGTCCGATCTGTGCAGCTCAGCGCTCTACATGGATGCCGGGCACCTGGTCCTCCACGGGACCGTCGAACAAGCGATGGAGGAGTACAAGCGCAGCTTCGCTCGCTCGGCCCCCTTGCTGCGGGAGCCCGCCTTCCGCCCCGGCACCGGCGAGCTCCGGTTCGTCGAGGCCAAGGTGACCGATGACATCACCAAGCCCGCCCAGGACATCGTCGTGGAGTTCGTGGTGGGCGCCAACCCTGATTTCGGCACCCAATACCACCTCTCGTGCTTCCTCAACAACGAGGACGGCATGGTCATTGCCCAGTGCGACTCCCGGGTCCTGGACTTCTGGCTGGATCCTTCGACCGATGTGGAAGGCACCCTCACCCTCCGTGCCCCCTGGCTCAAGCCCGGGGCCTACACCATGGACATGTTCATCCATGCCGGGGGGCACCCGGTCGACATCTGGGAGCAGGCCTGCCATTTTCAAGTCCTTCCCGTGACCCCCTACCCCTATCCGACCACCCCGGACGGAACCGACCATGGTGTCGTCTTCCCCGACTTCGACTACTCGCAGCGCTGACCAGGATCTGAGCAATGGCCAACATCGTCATCACCCCTCCGAAGAGGTTCTCGATACCCAAGGTCAGCCAATTGTGGGAGGCCCGAGAAGTCCTCTACCGGTTTGGCGCCCGGGACGTGACCCTCCGGTACCGCCAGACCCTGCTCGGCGTGGTGTGGGTGATCCTCCAGCCCCTACTCCTGGCTCTGGTCTTCACCCTGGTGCTGGAGCGACTGGCCCATCTCAAGTCGCCTCCGGGCATCCCCTATCTGCTGGTCGCCTTCGTCGGCCTGGTGCCGTGGAACATGTTCAGCGACATCATCACCCGGGCCTCGAGCTCGTTGGTCTCCAACCGTGACCTGGTCTCCAAGGTGTTCTTTCCCCGGATGCTGGTGCCGCTGGCCACTGCCTACTCGTCCATCGTCGACTTCTGTGTCTCGATCGTCTTCCTCGCCGTGTTGATGGCGTTCTTCGGCGTGGCCCCTCAGCTCGCCGTCTTCTTCTTCCCGATCTGGGCGGTGATGGTGGTCTTCCTGGCCAGCGGGATCGGGCTGGTGGCCGGCGCCCTGCAGGTTCGCTACCGCGACATCGCCTATGTGATCCCGTTCATCCTCCAGTTCCTGCTGTACGCCAGCCCCGTGGCCTACGCCATCACCTCGGTCCCAGCCAAATACCGGATCATCTACGACATCAATCCGCTGACCTGGCTCATCTCCGAGTTCCGCTGGTCCTTCATCCGCGGACCCATGCCTCCCCCCTGGCAGATCGTGTTGTCGATCGTCGTTCCGATCGCCGCGCTGTTGGTCGGGTCGGTCATCTTCGAGCAGATGGAGCGCGGTTTCGCCGACGTCATCTGAGCCGTGGTCGCCGACGTCATCTGAGCCGTGATCGGAGACGCGCCCGATCAGGTCGGTGCCGTCGAGGTGGTCGCCGTCGACGCCGGGTTCGGTGCCGGCAACCCGAAGCGACCCAGCACCCAACGGGCGAGCAGGGGATAGGCATCGGCCTGGCCACTGACCGTGTACAGGGAATGATCGTCGCCCGGGACAACCTCGATCTCCAGCAGGCCCTGACGGCCCAGCCGGCGGCGGACCACCCTCCAGTACAGGGAGGGTTCGAACTCGCGGGCGTCAGCCTCGCTCACGATCAGCAGGACCGGCGTGCCCTTCCGGCTCACCTCGGCCACGGGATGGATGGGCGAGGAGGTCGTCGCCACCTGGCACAGTGCTGTCCACGCCCAGGTGGCCATGCGGGCGTGCTTGACCGACAGGCGGCGTAGGGGGGCGGGCATCGGCCGATAGGCCAAGCGGCGCTTGTCGACAGTGCCGAGGTCGAGATCGGGGACCCAGCCGGTGACTCCCGGATTGACGGCACAGACGCCCAGAGGAGACAGATGGAGACCGGCCTCGATGGCGTGGTAACCACCCGAGGACAGACCGACGAAGATGAGTTTCCTTCCCTTGGGGTCACCGAGCGCCTCGGCCAGGTCGGCAAGGTCGTCCACGGCTTCGGGCGGTTTCGGCACCTGACGCGGCAGTCCCGGACGGCCGTAGGTCTCGCCGATCCCGTCGATGTCCACGCGGAGGCACCGGATACCGGCGCCCGCGAACATGCGGGCCAGCTCGACCCACATCCTCCCCGAGCCGGTGTGATCGAGGGCTCCGGCCGACAGCAACACCACGGTTGGGGATTCCGGCTCGGCGTCCTCTGCCTCGGTCACCACGCCGAACAATGCGTTCGGTCCCAGCCATACGGCCCGCTCGACGAGGGCCACCCCGCCGACCGACACCGCCACCTCGGCGGAGGTCACCGGACGGACCCGGAACCCCTCTTCTGGTCCCTCGAGCACCTGCGCTGTCCAGTCGGCGATGGTCTTGATGGTGGTCATCGGCAGCACGATCGACTGTGGGGGAACGTCCAACAGGTCGGGTTGACCGTCCACCTCGATCCAGTCGACGCCGGGCGGTGGCGTGCCGTCACATCTGTTCGACAGGAACCGGCCCCCCGAACGCGCCGCCACCAGCGTGCGACCGGTCGCCGGCAGATCAGTGGGCTCCAGGGTGAGTGCGGACAGATCAACGACGGTCTCGGGCGCATAGGTGAAGGCCGGACCGGTGATCGATCCGTCTGCGGCCTGAGGTGCTCCGTAGCCAGTGGCCAGCAGGGTCCGCTCGATCCGTAGGAACTCGCGTCCCGAGGAGCACGGGTCCCACAGGATGAGGTGATCCACCGACGTGCCCCGGGCGACGGCCTCGACGGCCAGCAGAGCGCCCATCCGCATGCCCAGAAGGACCAGAGGTCCCGGGATCGCGTCCCGGCACAGGGAGACGGCCTCGTCAACGCTTCCCAGCCAGTCGGACAACCGTCCGGGATCGGCCAGATTGCCGGCCGAGTCACCAAGGCCTGCGTAGGAGAAGCGCAGAGCGGCCACGCCGGCGCCGGCCAGTTGGTCGGCCAAGGCCTGCATCGCCGGTTGGCCGTTGGCCTCCTCCCGCCCGAGGGGCGCGCACATCACTACCGTCCCCCGAGCCTTTCCGTCCTCGGGCAGATGGAAGTACCCGAACAACGGACGTTCGGGGCGACCGAACCATGTCGGCGTGACCCTCAACTCAGATCCTCTCGGTCGGATCGCTCGCCGACTGCATGCCATGTTCTATCGGCAACCATCGTCGGAGTATTGAGGCCGTGTACGTTTTGTGTGGCGATGACCACAATTCCCCCATCCACCGACGAGTCTCGGGCCCGACCCTCGGGAAACCCGCAATCACTCCGTCTCGGTGCCTACCTCCTGCTCGGCGACCCCGCCTACCTCGCGCAAAGTATCCGCTCGATCTACGCTATCGCCGAACGCATCGTCATGGTCTATGACGAAGCCGGGCTCAGTTGGACCAACCAGCCGCTCCCTATCGAGGAGTGTCTTTCGGTAGTCGACCGGATGGACACGGAGGGAAAGGTCCGCCTTCTGCCCGGCAACTACCACGACACCGGGCTGGTCCCCCTGCAAGCCGAGACTCTCGAGCGCAACGCCGGAATTTCCGCATTGGACGGCGAGGTCGACTGGATCGTGCAGATCGACACCGACGAGGTCCTCGGTTCCCCCTCGAGGTTCGTCGAGTCGATCGAACGAGCGCGCGCCGCCGACCGGTCGGCCCTCGATTATCCGGCCCGTTGGCTGTACGGCCACGTGAGTGGGCGCACCTATCTCGAACGATGCCGACGGAGCTGGGGCATCTCCGCCGGCTATCCAGGACCGGTGGCCGTTCGGGCCGGGACCGTCCTGCGACTGGCCCGTCAGTGCGATGTCCCGTTGTGGCGGGTCGACTTCCGCAGTCACAACACCGATCCGGCCCACCCGAAGGACGCGCCGGTGGACGAGTGGGTCGGACCCGATCAAGGCATCTGGCACTTCTCGTGGGTTCGCTCCGAGGCGGAGATGCGGAAGAAAGCGGCCAGCTCCGGTCACGTGAACGAGATCAATTGGGGAAAGGAGATCGATCGGTGGGTCGACCGTCGTCGGCACCCGGTGCGGACGACCCTGCTCACCCCGGTGCGCCGTCCTCCGGCGGTGGTCGGCGCACCGACCTGGTTGCGCACGGTCCGGGTGCCCGGCGCGGTCGTCTCGCAAGCCGATTCCGTTGGTGCCGACGCCGAATGAGCCTTCCGACCGCAACGGTGGCCGTTGTGACCTATGAACGGCCCGCCTTCGTGGCCCGGTGTCTCGACCATCTTCTGGCCCAGACCCATCAGCCGCTCGAGATCATCGTGGTCGACTCGTCGCCCGACGATCAGACGGCGCGACTGGTCCGCCAGCGTTACCCCATGATCAGGTACGCGGTCTGCTCCGCTGGCGTGGGCGCCACCGCCACCGCCCGCGATATCAGCTACCGCATGGCGTCGGGCGAGGTGCTGGCCTTTGTCGACGATGACGCCTTCGCCGAACCCGAGTGGCTGGAGAAGTTGCTGGTCCACTTTGACGACCCCGTGGTCGGGGGGGTCGGCGGGCGCCAGATCCGCCAGCAGCCCGGCGAGCTCGAGCAAGGCGTTGACGCCATCGGACAGCTCCAATCCGACGGCATCCTCACCGGCAACTTTGCCGCCGACCCCGGCCACACGGTGACCGTGGACCACCTCCTCGGGGCCAACATGTCCTTCCGCCGCTCGGTCCTCGACCAGATCGGTGGCATCCGTGATGGCTACCGGGGAACGTGCATGCGTGAGGAGACCGACCTCTCCTTACGGGTGGCCCACGCTGGATACCGGCTCGTCTACACGCCCGATGCCGTGGTCGAGCACGTTGCCGCCCCCTATGCCAAAGGCCAGCGGTTCGATCTGCGCTACGCCTATTGGGCCCAGAAGAACCATCTCATCCTGCTCATCCGCAATTTCGGGCTGACCGATCCGATCGTCCGTCGCTACCTCCGGGCTTCTCTGCGGGACACGCGGGCCGAGCTCGGGGTGCGCATGTCGAGGGCGCAGGGCCGGGCCCGGGGCCGCGACTCCTCCGGGGCGGTGAAGGCCGCCGGCGCCGGCGTGGCCCGCACCGTTGTGGTGATGGCGGCGACGGTGACCGGGGTCGGGGCCGGCGCCCGGATGGCCGCCCAGGATCGGCATCGCTGATCCCGTTTGGGCTCAGGTGACCGAGGCGAAGGCCGTCTCGATCCCGTCGACCATCTTCGCCAGGGTGAACTGTTCGAGGATTCGAGCTCGGCACTGCTGGCCGAGCCCGGACTCTGTTTCCTGCCAGCCTTGCAGGGCGAGAATCTGGGCGGCGAGCCCCTCCTCGTCCCCCCGCTCGAAGAGGAAGCGGTCCAGCGGCCCGGTCAGGATTTCGGGTATCCCTCCCACCCGCGAGGCCAAGACGGGCCGCCCGGTGGAAAGCGCTTCGATCACCGTCCGACCGAACGGCTCCTGCCAGATCGAGGGCACGACGGCCACGTCGGCGGCATGGAGGGGGGTCACCACGTCACGTCGTCCGGGAACGAAACGGACGCTGTCGGTGGCCAGATCTCTCAGCTCGGCTTGGTACCTGACCGCGTCGTGGTCCACCGTCGACTCGCCGACGACCAGCAGCTCGGCCGAAGCCGGGTCGAGGCCGAGCCTTCGCCAGGCCCGGAGGAGGACGTCCACACCCTTCTCGCGATCGAGGCGGCCAACGTAGATGACCACGAAGCGGTGATCAGGAATGTCGAGGGCGCGCCGAGCCACCGACCTCTCCTCGGAGCCCCCGAAGGGATAGACGTCGGGATCGACGCCATTGAAGACGACGTCGATCTTGTCGGGATCGAGCCCTGATTCCAACCACAGGTCGGCCACGAACTGGGAGACGAGCACGAACCGGTCGACGTGACGACTGAGGAAGGCGATCCTCTTGGCGTCCAGGTGTTCGCTGTGGCCGTGCTCGTGGATGACCACCGGTGCCCGGACGATCTTCCCCGCGGGTATGGCCCAGCCCGCGGCCATGATCCGGTTGCCGTAGATGATGTCCGGTCGTCGACGGATGGCCGCCGCCGCCGCCGGTACCACCATGGCCATCTGCTTGGGCCGCCCCCGCCGCCCCATCGGGAACCAGTAGTCGACCTCGGGCACTTTGGTCACCGACTGGCAGAACTGGCGGTACTCCGCCTCCAGTGAGCCGGGTTGGCGGAAGAGGAGGTTGACCTCATGACCTCGGTGGGCGAGCTCGCTGCTCACCTGAAAGACATTGAGTTCGACCCCGCCCATCGAATCCACGCTGTGTACGTTGGTCACCAGCCTCATCGGCCGCCCTCCCGCTCGCGCAGGAAGCTACTCTCTGGCGGTTGTCGGGGCCAGACGCCGGGGTGATGCCTCAGCGGGCGAACCTGCGCCACAGTTCGGCATGGGCCGCCGCACTGGCCTCCCAGGTGAAGGTGGCCGCACGCCTGCGGCCGCGCTCGACCATGGCCTCGGTCTCGGAGCCACCGGCCAGGGCGGCCACCATTCCCTCGGCCAGGCCGTCAGCGTCCGGCTCCACCAACAAGGCGGCATCCCCACAGACCTCGGGCAGCGAACTGCGATCAGCCGCCACCACCGGCACGCCCACCGCCATGGCCTCGAGGGCGGGGAGCCCGAAACCCTCATAGGTCGAGGGCACGATGACCGTAGTGGCCGCGGCCATCAGGCCCCGCAGGACGGTGTCGTCCACCCGCCCGGCCCGCAGTGTCTGTGGCAGCGGCCCGAACAGGCGGTCGCGGCGCTCGTCGGTGGGTCCCACCAGGACCAGCATGGTGTCGGGGCGACTCGACAGGACCCGCGGCCAGGCGTCGGCCAGTCCGGCCAGGTTCTTCCGCTCGGTGCAGCCGCCGGCATGAAGGACGAACGGGACGGTGATGCCCAGGGACGCCAAGGCGTCCCCGGCAAGAGGCATCGAACCGAAGAACCTTTCGTCCACGCCGTTGTGGATGGCCACCGGCTCGGTCACCCCGAGCTGTCGCGCCACCTCGTCGGCGGAGAACTGCGAAGGGCAGATCACCACCGCCGCTCTCTGGGCCGTGGTGGCCGCATCGGTCGGGGGCCGACCCTCGTCGGCGAAGAGCCACGGCACCACATCATGAACGGTGAGCACTTCGGGGTGTGGTGCCGGCGGCAGGCGGAGGTCGAACCGGTGAACCACCTCATGGCCACGGTAGAGAAGGCGTCCAGCAGCGCGTCGCAGGCCGGGTGACGAATCGGCGAGGAGCCGCGACGGGAGGCGGGCTGTGCCCGGGAGTGGCGACCGCAGGGTCCGCATCACCATGTGCTCGACGTCCCAGGAGGGACCCAGCTCGGTGGCGGCGCGTGTGACCAACTCGGTTTCGTAGACCTGTTGTCCCATGGCCTGGGCCGCGGCCAGGGTGACCAGAGCCAACCGTGTCATCGGCGGTGCACCACAAGAGCACGTGGAGTGACGGGATCAGCGCGGAGGATGGGCAAGGTTAGCTTTCCGGAGCACGACGGGATCTGTCCGAGGAGCAGCGCTGAGCCGGGCGACGGCACGCCCGGTAGCGTTGACCGGGTGACCTCGGTGGTGCATGCCGGCGATTCGGCGGCACAGCCCACTCGTACCGCGCCCCCAAGCGGGCCGGACGGGAACGCCCACCTCGGGCGCCACGGACAGGCGCGCCGCGAGATCATCGTCGGGATCGTTCTGGTGTTCATCGTCGTGGCCGGCGGCGTCTATTTTGCCTTCCGGCCGCGCCCATCACCCCTGGACGCCTGGATACTCGACGTGGTGACCCGGAACGAGCATTGGTGGTTCACGTCGGTGACCGACCTGCGGAATCCGGGCATCGTGGTGGCCGGTGCGGTCATCGCCTGGGCACTCGCGTACCGGAGGGACCGTCCCCGCTCCTGGGCCTGTCTCCTCGGGCCGCCCTTGGCCCTGGTGACCAGCGAGCTGGTGATCAAACCGTTGGTGGGCCGGACCCTTGGTGGGGTGTTCTCCTATCCGTCGGGATCGACCGTGGGTGCGGCCGCGCTGGCCGTCGCCGCCATCCTTGTCACCCCCACCCGATGGCGCGCCGCCGTCGCCGTCGTGGCCTCGGCCTACGCGGTGTGGATGGCGCTGGCGGTGACCGCGCTGCAGTGGCACCTGCCCACCGATGCACTGGCCGGGCTCGCTTATGGCGTCGGCGTCATGCTGGTCGCCGACGGCTCGGCCGCCCGGATCGGCGCCCGCCTACCCCATCGGGCGCGGCGCCGTTCGAGTCCGCCGGTGGCCCACTCCTCAGGGTGACGCCGGCGGGTCCTGGTTCTTGCCGGCCGGTTGCCGGATGATGGCCACGGTGTCGGCCGGGTTGTCGGGGTCGAACCGCAACTCGATCGGCGCGTCGGGATCCTCGGGCTCACCGGGGGCCTCGATCACGAAGGCGGGCTCGTTCCTCCGGGGCTCGAGCGCCTCACGGAGCCCAACGGCGATGCCGGTCATCACCGCGCCGGTGGCCGAGCGCTTCATCCAATTGTTGAAACGGAGAGGGTCTTTCCCGCTGGGTCCGTCTTCTGGTGGACCAGTCTCGTCATGCTCGGAACCGCCCCCGGGCTCGATCGCCTCAGTAGGGTCCCGATCGCCGGCACCGTCTCTGCCCCCGCCGCCGGAACCATCTGTCGGGTCGGAGACCATGAACCCCACCGTACCGCCCGACCGCCTCGGGCCGGCCTCGTCCGAACCGCCTTCAGCCCCGGTGCCGTAGGATCGGCCCTGTGCTGGACCGCTTCCATCCTCCGGTCGAGGAGTATTTGGAGACGATCTTCGCCCTCGAGGAGGAGGGCATCACGGTGATCCAGGCCCGCCTGGCCGAGCGACTGGGCAAGGCGGCCCCCTCGGTCTCCGAGATGCTCGACCGGCTCGAAGCCGATGATCTGATCACCCGGACGTCGCGCCGGATCGCCATGACACCCAAGGGTGCCGCCCTGGCCCGGGGCGTTGTGCGCAAGCATCGTCTGGCCGAGCGCCTGTTGGTGGACATCATCGGATTGGACTGGGACAAGGCCCACATCGAGGCGGGGCGGTGGGAGCACGTGATCTCGGACGACGTCGAGGACCGGCTGGTGGTGCTGCTGGGCAACCCGACGACCTGCCCACACGGCAATCCCATCCCCGGCGTCGAACCGGTCGGCCCCGAGCAGCGACGCCTGGACGAAGCTGTGCCCGGCGACCGCATCCGGCTGGAGCGCATCACCGAGAGCGTGGAGCACGAGGCGGCCTCGCTGTCCTACCTCGGCGACCACGGTCTGACCCCGGGCACAACCGCGGTCATCCAGGCCAAGGCGCCCGACGGGACCTTGACCCTGGTGGTCGGCGACTTCACCATCGCCCTCGGTCCGGCCATGACCCAACGGATGTTCGTCGCCTCGGCGTGAGCGGCGTGAGCCCGGGGTGAGTTTCGGGTGAGCCCAGGCTGCGTTTCGTTGCCGAAGGGCCCAGGTCCGGATCCGGCGCACCGACGAAGGTGAGGACGGAAGCCCAGGCCGGTCGAGGAAAACGGGATGCCAGCCGGGGCTTGCCAGTCCCAAACGGGTCAGCACTCACTAGAGTGGAGTGCTAGCACGCAACGCTCCTGGCTCCTCCTTTCCTGGTGGCGCCGGGCTCGTCTGTCTCCCAGTGATCACCATGCCGACCCACGACGACACCCGAACAGAGTGGAGCGCCACCGGAGGTGGCGACCTCGACCAACGCAAAGCAGCCATCCTCAACGCGGTGGTCACCGAATACATCGGATCGGCCCAGCCGGTGGGAAGTCAGCACGTGGTGGAGGCGGCCGGCGTCGGCGTCTCATCGGCCACCGTGCGCTCCGACATGGCTGCCCTCGAGCGGGAGGGCTACCTGACCCAGCCCCACACAAGCGCCGGTCGCATCCCCACCGACAAGGGGTATCGGTTCTTCGTCGACCATCTGGGTCGGCCGGGTTCGCTCGATCCCGGAGGACGCCAGCAGGTGCGACAGTTCTTCGACCACGCCCACGGCGAGATCGAGCTGATGCTGGAGCGAACGTCGGGGCTGTTGGCCGATCTCACCGATTGCGCGGCGATGGTGGTCGGACCATCCCACGAGTCGGCCGCCATCCGATCGGTGCAGTTGGTCGGCCTGGGTCCCCGGTCGGCGCTGCTGGTCGTGGTCCTGGCTGACGGGGCCGTCCAGAAGCAGACCATCGAACTGGCCGACGAGGTCGACGAGACCCAACTCTCTGATGCCGCCGCCCGGCTGGCCGCCCACGTCCTAGGCGTGCCCTTGGCCCAGGTCGGGCGCAAGGCGCCCGGCACCGGCGATCCCGCCATCGACACGGTTGTCGGCGCCGGGATCAAAGCGTTGCGCTCTCTGGGGCGCGCCGATGCCGGCGACCTGCTCTTCGTGGGCGGTTCCTCACGGATGGCCGCCTCCTTCGACGCCGTCGAGACGGTCCGCTCGGTCCTCAGTATCCTCGAGCAGCAACTGGTCGTGGTCACCCTGCTCCGTGACATCCTCGACACCGGCCTGACGGTGGCGATCGGCACCGAGCACGGTATGGAGCCCCTGGCCTCGTGCGCCATTGTGGTGATGCCGGTGTCGATCGACGGGGAGGAGGGCGGCACCATCGGCCTGTTGGGCCCCACCCGGATGAACTATCCGTTGGCGTTGGCCGCGGCCCGGGTGGTGGGGGACCGACTGGGCCAGAGGCTGAGCGAGGCCGGACGATGAGCCACGGGAGGCCGAGATCATGAGCGACGCCGACCTCTACGAGGTCCTCGGAGTCCGCCGGGACTGCAGCGAAGAGGAGCTCAAGCGCGCCTATCGCTCCAAAGCCCGCGAGTTCCACCCCGACGCCAATCACGGTGGCTCGGTCGACGACGACCGCTTCAAGGAGATCAGCCTGGCCTACGAGGTCCTCAAGGATCCCGAGCGCCGTGCTCGCTACGACCGCTACGGCCCCGAAGGGGTGTTCGGACCCGGTGCCGGAACCCCCGGTGACCCCTTCGGCGGGGGCTTGGGCGACCTCTTCGACGCGTTCTTCAACGGCATGGGCGGCACCGGCGGGGGAGGCCGGGGTCGCCAGCGGACCGGCCCCATGCCCGGGCCGGACGCCGAGATCGTGGTGCGTCTCAGCTTCAAAGAGGCGGTGTTCGGTGTGCCCCGCCAGGTCGAGGTGACCACGCCGGTGCACTGCGACACCTGCGAGGGCAGCGGCGCCCGACCGGGCACGTCCGCGGTGCGCTGTGCCGACTGCCAGGGGACAGGGGAGTTGCGCCGGGTGCGCCAGTCGATCCTCGGCCAGGTGATCACCGCGGTGCCCTGTGCGCGCTGCCAGGGGAGCGGCGAGTCCATCGAAAGCCCGTGTCAGGACTGTGGTGGCGAGGGTCGGCGGAGCGAGCGTCGCACCCTCACGGTGGACATCCCCGCCGGTGTCGACCAGGGCTCGACCCTGCGGCTGGCCGGTCACGGCCCTGCCGGCTTCCGTGGTGGGCCCAACGGTGCGCTCTTCGTCCACGTGTCGGTGGAGCCCGATGACGTCTTCGAGCGCTCGGGCGTGGACCTGCACGCCTCGGTGCACGTCCCGCTGACCATGGCCGCCTTGGGGGGCAGCACCGGGTTCACCACCTTGGACGGCCCCACCGACCTGACCATCGGCGCCGGCACTCAGACCGGAGCAGTGATCACCCTCAAAGCGCTGGGCGTACCCAAGCTCCGCGGGCGAGGACGCGGGGACCTGTTCGTCCACGTGCTGGTCGACACCCCGACGGACCTCGACGACGCGCAGCGGGGGCTTCTGGTCGCGTTGGCCGAGGCCCGAGGCGAGGAGCTGGGCTCGTTGCCTCAGGCCGAGGGTCTCCTCTCGAAGCTGCGCTCGGCCCTGAGCTGACCATGGGGCCGCGGCCCGCCGGCGGTCCCGAGGGACCCGACCCGGTTCTGTCGGCCGCGGCGGCCATGGTCTTCGTCGACGACCCTGCCACCCCGATGGTCACCGAGAGTGACGCGCACCACCTCCTCGACGTTTTGCGATTGCGCCACGGCGAACTGGTGGTCGCCGCGGACGGAGCGGGATCGTGGACACCATGCCGGATGGCCGCCCGCCCTCCCGGCCGGGGTGCGTCCGATCCGGGTTCGACGCTGGTCGTCGACGGTCCCCTGCAGCACCGGCCCCGGCCCGAGGTGGCGGTCACCGTGGCCTTCGCCCCGGCCAAGGGTGACCGGCCTGAGTGGGTGGTCCAGAAGCTGACCGAGCTCGGTGTGGACCGGATCGTCCCCATCCGCACGGCACGTTCGGTTGTGCGCTGGGACGGAGAGCGCGGGCCGCGAGCCGTCGAGCGGCTGCGGCGGGTGGCGAAGGAGGCATCGGCCCAGAGCCGCCGGCTGTGGTTGCCCGACGTGGACGGGGTGGCCACGGTGGCCGAACTGGTGGTCGGGGAGGGCCCCCCGCCGTGCTTGGCCCAACCAGGGGGAGGACCCCCCTCGCTCGCCCACCCGGTGGTGGCGGTGGGGCCCGAAGGCGGCTGGGACGATGACGAGCTGGCCGGTCTCGAGGGTCGGGTGGGGCTCGGGCCCACCGTGCTCCGGGCCGAAACCGCGGCGGTGGTCGTCGGGTCCCTCTTGTGCGGGATCAGGTCCGGTGTGGTCGGCACCCTTGCGTAACCACGCTCCGTGAGCAAAACTACACATAGGGGCAGGGACTCCCAAGGGAGATGATCGTTCCCGTCGGAGCGGTCGTGATCGACCATGTGCCTGCGTCGCGGCAGTACCGGAGTTGGGGGCAATCGGTGGATCAGCGGAGGTGCACATGTCGGTGATGGACAAGAGCGTCGAAGACCTCGATGAGGAAGACGAGCAGCAAGAAGCTGCTCGCATCGCCTACGCCCAGGCCGTGGGCGCCCGGCTCCGGACCATGCGCAAGCAGATGAGGCTCTCGCTGCAGGCGGTGGAAGCGATGTCCGAGCAGGAGTTCAAGGCCTCGGTCCTCGGCGCCTATGAGCGTGGCGAACGAGCCATCTCGGTACCCCGACTCCAGCGGCTGGCCAAGCTCTACGACGTGCCCGTCGATCAGCTTCTCCCGCCCGACGACGCCGTGGCCACCCGGTGGGGGCCCGGTGCAACCAACGAAGAAGTGGTCCCACTGAGCGCTCGACGGGCCATTCAGGCCGGGTCGGGAGCCGACAAGGTGGCCATCGACCTCACCAAGCTCCACACGGTGAGCGGTCCCGAGCGCGACCTGCTCCGCCGTTTCCTGAGCATGATCCAGGTTCACCGCCAGGACTTCAACGGCCGCATGATCACCATCCGGGCCGAGGACGTTCGGGCCATCGCCTGCTTGTTCGGAGTCACCCCGGACAGCATGGGCTCGCGGCTCGACGAACTCGGTCTTCTCGTGAACCTGTGACGGCTCGGCCGGAGTCGAGCGTGAGCGAAGCGATCACCTGGCTGAGCACCAAGGAGGCCTCCGAGCGCCTGGGCATCACGCTCCGGAGCCTCTATCGGTTTATCGACGAGGGCGACCTGGTCGCCTACAAGTTCGGTCGGGTCATTCGTATCCAGGAGTCCGACGTGGAGAGCTTCATCGAGGCCAGTCGCATCTCCCCGGGGAGCCTCGAGCACCTCTACCCCGAAGTGAAGGGCAACGGTCGTACCGTGTCCCCGGTGGACGGTGTGGCCGCCAATGGATCAGGGTGACCTGAAGCCCTGTGTCGGACTGTTTGTTCTGTGACATCGTGGCCGGTGACGTGCCGGCCGACATCGTGCGGACTGACGAGCTCACCGTGGCCTTCCGGGACATCAACCCCCAGGCTCCGGTGCACGTGCTGGTCGTCCCCCGGCGCCACATCGTCAACGCCTCCACGGTGACCGGCGCCGATGCCGCTGACTTGGCGGCCCTTCTGCGCGCCGCCCGTGACGTGGCCGACGGCGAAGGGCTGGCCGGCGAGGACCGGGGCTACCGACTGGTGTTCAACGTGGGGCCCGACGCCCTCAACTCGGTGGCCCACCTCCATCTCCACGTTCTCGGTGGCCGCACGTTGGGGCCTCTGGGCTGACGGCCTCGGCCAGATTGGCGGGCCGGCGGGCTGATGGGTTCGTGCCTGCGAGCGGTTGCCGGGTTGCCGGAGTACCGGGTTGCCGGGTTCTGATGGTTGACCACCAAACCGCGAGACCGGTGAGTCGACGGCACCCAGCCACACGAGGGTGCACCGCGAGACGCTGGTGCACCGCAGGCGCCACCATGGGATCGCCGGGCCCGGCCCGCTGGTAGGGTCGGGTCCAGAGCGCACGTGGCAGGCACCCAGGTCAAGATCCTCGTTCCCGGCAACCACCTCATGGCCGGTCTGCTCGGCCAGCGCGACGAGTTGCTGCGTCTGGTTGAAGGCGCTTTCGACGATGTGCTCATCGCCGTACGCGGGAACGAGATCTCCATCGAGGGAGAGGGCGCCGAAAGGGTGGGGGCCCTGTTCGAGGAGCTGATCATCCTGCTCGAGTCTGGCCAGGGACTCGATGCTGTCCAGGTCAACCGGACGATCGACATGATGGACGGGGACCTCCGGCCGTCCGAGGTCCTCACCTCCGAGCTTCTTCGCTCGGCGCGTGGTCGCGCCGTCCGCCCCAAGACGGGCGGCCAGAAGCAGTATGCGGACGCCATCGCCTCCAACATCATCACCTTCGGCATCGGCCCGGCCGGCACCGGCAAGTCCTATCTGGCCGTAGCGCTGGCGGTTCAGGCCCTCCAGGCCCGTCAGGTCAACCGGATCATCCTGACCCGCCCGGCCGTGGAAGCCGGTGAGCGCCTCGGGTTCCTGCCCGGCGACCTGATGGCCAAGGTGGATCCCTATCTGCGCCCACTCTATGACGCCCTCCACGACCTGCTTGAGCCCGAAGGGGCGCAACGCCTGATCGACCGGGGCGCCGTCGAGGTGGCCCCGCTGGCGTTCATGCGCGGACGCACACTCAACAACAGCTTCATCATCCTCGACGAGGCTCAGAACACCAGCCCCGAACAGATGAAGATGTTCCTCACCCGGATCGGGTTCGGTTCGAAGGCGGTGGTCACCGGTGACATCACCCAGATCGACGTCCCCGGGGGCCGATCAGGCCTGGTCGGCCTGGAGCCGGTGCTGTCGGGGATCCCCGATCTCGCCTTCGTCCACCTGGGCAAGGGCGACGTCGTGCGCCACCGCATCGTGTCCGACATCGTCGCCGCCTACGAGCGGGGGACCAACCCGGACGGTCGTGTTGAGCCTTGACATCTACGCCGCCGATGAACAGGCGGACCATCCCGTCAATGTCGAACGGTGGGCCCGTCTGGCTCGTTCGGTGCTCGAGGCCGAGGGGGTGCTGAGGGACACCGAGGTCTCGCTGCTCTTCGTGGACGAGGCCACCATCGCCTCGTTGAACGAGAGGTTCCTCAATGTGGAGGGCCCCACCGATGTCCTCGCCTTCCCCATCGAGGACGAGGCCGACCGGAGCGGGAGGTCGCCCGACGAGGGGGGGACCGGTCCCGGATCGATCGAAGTCGACACTGCTCGGGTGGTCCTGCTCGGGGACGTGGTGATCTGTCCGGCCGTGGGGGCCCGCAACGCGGTCGATCACGAGGTCACCTTCGATGACGAGATCGCTCTCTTGGTGGTCCACGGACTCCTGCATCTTCTGGGTATGGACCACCAGGTCGACGGGGAGGCCGAGAGGATGGAGCAGCGCGAGCAGCAGTTGTTGTCTCGCTTCTACCGCGTGTCACCATGATCGCGGTCAGCGCAGCGCTGTCCGCGACCGAATCGTTCAGCGCCACCGACGCCGTGCTCCTTTTGGTGGTGCTGGTCTTGCTGGCCGCCTCCGCCGTGCTGGCCCTGGCCGAGACCAGCCTGGTGCGGATGAGCCGGGCCAAGGCCAGGGGGTTGGTCGACGACGGCCGCCGGGGGGCGAAGCAGTTGGTCCGCCTCACCGACAACCCCCAGGGATTCCTCAATCCAGTGCTCCTGTTGGTGCTGATCTGCCAGCTGGTGGTGGCCACTCTGGTCGGCATCCTGGCCGCCCACTGGTTCGGGGCCTGGGGTGTGGTCGCCGCCACCGTGTTCGAGATCGTCGTCATCTTCGTACTCGGTGAGGCGGTTCCGAAGAACTGGGCCGTGCATCATCCGGAGCGGGCCGCCCTGTTCAGCGCCCCACTGGTCTCGACCCTGGTCGGGTTCTGGCCGATCCGGGTGACGTCGGGCGCCCTGATCGGGCTGGCCAATCTGCTCATCGGCGAGAAGGGCCAGTACCTGGGGTCCGCGGTTACCGAGTCCGAGCTGCTGGCCATGGCCGACGTCGCCGTCGAAGGGGACGTGATCGAGACCGAGGAACGCGCTCTCATCCACTCGATCATCGAGTTCGGTGACACCGTGGTGCGCGAAGTGATGGTGCCCCGGCCCGACATGGTCACCATTGGGGCCGACGAACCGGTCGAGACTGTCCTCGAGAGGGCGCTCGAAGTCGGCTTCAGCCGCATCCCCGCGGTCGAGCTCCAGGTCGACGACGTGGTGGGGATCGCCTTCACCAAGGACATGATCCGCGCCCTGCAGTCCGGGAACGGCTCCGACCCGGTGCGGACCCATCTGCGGGTCGCCCACTTCGTCCCCGAGACCAAGCGGGTCTCCGACATGATGCGCGAGATGCAGGCGGAGACCTTCCATCTGGCCATCGTGGTCAACGAATACGGCGGCACCGCCGGTCTGGTCACGCTGGAAGACCTCATCGAGGAACTGGTGGGGGAGATCGTCGACGAGTTCGACGTCGAGGAGCCACCGGTCGAGGACCTGGGCTCGGGCGAGCTCCGGGTGAGCGCCCGCCTGGGCGTGGACGAGGTCAACGATCTGGTGGGCGCCGAACTGCCCACCGATGGCGGGTGGGACACGGTGGGCGGACTGGTCTTCGATCTCCTTGGGCACATCCCGGTGGCGGGCGAGTCGGTCACCGTCGACGGGGTGCGTTTGGTGGCCGATCGGGTGGACGGCAGGCGCATCGAGCGAGTCCGCATCGTGCGGGTGGCCCCATCGTCTACCGCGGATCCGGAGGACCTCGAGTGACGCCCTTCCGGTCAGGCTTCGTCGCCGTGGTCGGGCGTCCCAACGTGGGAAAGTCCACCCTGGTCAATGCCATGGTCGGCACCAAGGTGAGCATCACCTCGCCACGTCCCAACACCACCCGGGCTCAGGTGCGGGGGGTGCTCGACCGGCCCGACGCCCAGGTGGTCCTGGTCGACACCCCGGGCCTGCACAAACCCCGAACTCCACTGGGCGAGCGCATGAACGACTCCGCCACCTCCTCGCTCGACGACGTGGACGTGGTGGTCGCCATGGTCGAGGCAACCGGTGCGGTCGGCCCGGGCGATCGCATGGTGCTTACCCAGTCGGCCCACCGGGTGAGGTCGATGGCCCGAGCCAGCGCCATCGGCGCCGAACTGCGGTCAGAGGGGAGCGGCGAGCCGGGCGACCCCGCCCTTTTGGTGGTGGTCAACAAGATCGACCAGGTAAGCGGGGACGGGGTCCTCACCCACCTGGCCGCGGTGTCGGCGGTGATCGAGGCCATCGAGCAGGAGGGGGGTGGGGGAGCAGTCCCCGTCGAGTACTTCCCGCTCTCCGCCACCACCGGCGAGGGTGTCGCCGCCTTGACCGACGCGGTCATCGCCCGGATGCCCGAGGGCCCACGCTACTACCCCCAGGGGATGGTCACCGACGTGGCCGAGGCCTTCTGGGTCGCCGACCTGGTGCGCGAGGAGCTCCTCCACCGGGTGCAGGACGAGCTCCCCCACAGCATCGCCTGCCGGGTGACCGAGTGGGAGTGGCCGAGGGTCCGCTGCGAGATCCTCGTCGAACGCGATTCGCAGAAGGGGATCGTCATCGGCAAAGGCGGCTCCACCCTCAAAGAGGTGGGCACGGCGGTGCGCAAACAGATGCCGCCCGGTGCCTTCCTCGAGCTCTTCGTGCGGGTGGAGAAGCGCTGGCAGCACCGCGAGGACGCCCTCGACCGACTCGGGTTCTGAGGATCGGTCTGGCCCTGGCCTGTGGGCTTGGCGCCTGGTCTCGATGTCAGACCTCGGCGTCGACCTCGGCGGCGATACGCCAGAGGAAGTCCTCGACCTGGGCTCGGTCGACCGTTCGTCGCATCGGGGGTACCCGGGCCAGCAGTGCACCCCGGTAGCGGGCGGTGGCCAATCGGCTGTCGAGCACGGCCACCACGCCGCGGTCGCGGGCGGTGCGAATGAGCCGCCCGGCGCCCTGGGCCAGCAGAGTTCCGGCCCGGGGCAGATCCACCATGGAGAAGGCCGCCGGTCCGGCCCGCTCACGCCGGGCCTCCAGGACGGGATCGTCGGGACGGGGGAACGGGATCCGGTCGATGGTGACCAGGCTCAAGGTGCGACCGGGGACGTCCACCCCTTGCCAGAAGCCGAGGGTGGCGAACAAGCAGGTGGTCTCGTCCTCGATGAAGGCCGCGAGCAGGGCCGGTTTGGGCAGGTCGGATTGGGCCAGGACCCGGAACTCCAGGCGGTCGCGCAAGGCGCTGACCGCGGCGTTCATCGCTCGCCAGCTGGTGAACAGGGCCAGGGTCCGACCGCCGGCCGCGGTGATGAGCGCCTCGAGCTCGTCGTGGAGGGCCGGCTCCGACTCGGGCCGCCTGCGGTCGGGAAGGGACTGAGCCACGTACAACAGGGCGTGTTCCGGATAGTCGAACGGGCTGCCCACGTCGAGTTCGTCGGTATCGTCCTCGGGCAGGCCCAACCGTTGGGCCAGGCCGAGGGGGACCGTCGCCGATGTGAGGACCCCGGTCACCTCGCCCCACAGATGCTCGGCCAGGAGCGGTCCGACGTCGATAGGGGAGAGGCGCAGGCTCGGGGAGCGTCCACCCGCGTCCACCCAGGCCACCTCGTCGTCGGAGGGAGCTGTCACCCGGGCCAGATCAGCGGCCAGGTGACCGGCGGCCAGCAACACCCGGTCGCGGCGGGTCCGCGACGCGCCAGGCTCGTCCTCGGCCTCCCGCTCCGAGCGCCGCAAGGCGTCGGTCAGTCGGTCGACTCGCCCGGTGGCCAGGGCCAGGACGGGGGCCAGCCCGGGATCGCCACCGGGGACGGCTGGTCCGGTCTCCCCGCCGTCGGCCTCGGTGGCCCCCACCTGGTCACGGGGGAGGCGGCGCCCGGCCAGTGGAGCGAGGGCGCGCTGGAGCATGTCACCGATTTCGGACACGGCCTCGGCCGCGTCCATCGCGCCCTCCGTCTCTCGATCGAGGACGGGACGGGCCGAGGCCGCCAGTGCTCGGAACCGCCCCGGACCGATCTCCACCCCCAAGCTGTCGGTCATCACCTCTTCGACCTCGTGAGCCTCGTCGAACACCACGACCTGGTGGGCAGGGAGAACGGCTCCACCGCTGGACAGATGGGCGCCGTAGAGGTGGGTGTTGACCACCACCACATCGGCTGCCGCAGCCCGGGCCCGGGCCTCCTCGGCGAAGCAGTCCCGACCCGACGGGCAACGGAAGGCGCCCGGGCACTCCCGGGCCGTGGTCGAGACCATGGCCCAGGCCCGGAAGTGCGGTTCGAACTCCAGCTCGGCCCGATCTCCGGAGATGGTCTCATCCGCCCACCGCACCAGGCGCCTGACCTGCTCACCGAGGCGACCACCCTCCATCGGGTCGGTGTCGGTGCGGGGGGTCAGGGTGTCGTCGGCATCGGGAGGGTCCCCACCCCCGGGGGGCAGAGTCAGTTGCTCGCCGGCCCCGCCCACTTCGGAGACCCGTTGCCGGCACACGTAGTTGCTCCGTCCTTTGAGGACGGCGTAAGTGAGCTCGCCGGGGATCGCCCCCGCCACCAAGGGCAGGTCGTTGGTGGCCAGTTGGTCCTGGAGGGCCTTGGTGGCGGTGGCCACCACGATCCGCTGACCGGAGAGGGCGGCAGGGATGAGGTAGGCCAAGGACTTGCCGGTCCCGGTGCCGGCCTGCACGACCAGGTGGCGCCGCTCGGCGATGGCCCGGTCGACCCGTTGTGCCATCGCACCTTGGCCATCACGCGTCTCGCCTCCTCCGGGGAGGGCCGCCGCCACCTGGGCCAGCGTGGTCAGCACGTCGTCGGTCATCCACCGACCCTATCGGTGGCCCCGTTCCGACTGGTGATCGTGCCGCAGTGGTCACCGCTGGAGAGGGATCAGTGCCATTCCACGGCGAGGCCGATGGCCACGCCCAGGCCGACGGTCACCACGGCCCACCGGAGGATTGGCGCGGGCAGGCGTCGTCCGATCCGGCCGCCCACCTGCCCCCCGATGACAGATCCGGCGGCGATGAGCCCGACCACCGACCAGGACACGTGGGTGGTGGCCACGAAGAAGACCCCCGCCACCGCGTTCACTGTCAGAGCCAACGCGTTTTTGGTGCCGTTGAGACGCTGGAGGTCGTCGTCGATGAAGATGGCCAACAGGGCGATGAGGATGACTCCCTGGGCCGCCCCGAAGTAGCCCCCGTAGATCCCGGTGAGGAAGACGCCCACCAGAAGGGTCACGCCCCCGTGGGTGGCGCGGAGGTCTCGGCGCTCGAGAGCGGCACTCATACGGGGTTGAACCGCCATCAACACTGCGGCCAGCGCGATGAGCACCGGGACGGCGGCCTTGAACACGCCGTGGGGCAGACCGAGCAGGAGGATCGCCCCGGTGAGGCCGCCGAGCAGCGAGGCGGAGCCCAGCCGGACCAGGCGTTGACGCTGCCCGACCAGCTCGCGGCGGTAGGCCACCGTGGCGCTGATGCTTCCGGGGACGAGGCCCACCGTGTTGGAGACGTTGGCCAGCACCGGTGGATAGCCGAGGGCCAGGAGGGTCGGGAAGGTGATGAGCGATCCCGATCCGACGATGACGTTGACCGTCCCCGCGGCCAACCCGGCCGCGAAGATGGCCAGGGCGGCCAGCGGAGACATGGGGAGGGTCTAGCTCCCGGCGGAGCCGACCTCAAGGACAGCGGCCCTCGATGAAGGACAGCGGGCCTGGATGAGGTGGTGGTTGTTGTCCCCGGTGTCTGATTCTGGCTGTAGGTACGGACGGTGCCGGCCAGAGGATAGGTTCGCAACGTGAAACGGGATCAGGTGGCCGCGGGGGAGCCCGCCCCGCCGGCCGCGGACGTGGTGTCGGCAGCCGACGTGGCCGACGGTCCCGTTCCCGTTCACGTGGCCTGCGTCATGGATGGGAACGGCCGGTGGGCCGCCCGCCGGGGACTACCCCGGACCGAGGGTCATGCGGCCGGCGAGGCCGCCCTGCTCGACGCGGTGGAAGGGGCACTCGAGCTGGGCATCCCCTGGATCACCATGTACGCATTCTCCACGGAGAACTGGCGACGCCCGGCCGACGAGGTGCGCTACCTCATGGGCTTCAACGAGAGCCTGCTGCTGCGCCGCCGGGACGAGTTGCACGACAAAGGGGTGCGGATCAGGTTCGCCGGACGCCGAGACTGGCGGGTGCCCAAGAGGGTGCTCAAGCGGATGGACGAGTCGATCGCACTGACCAGCGACAACCGGCGCTGCACGCTGACCATGGCCTTCAACTACGGGGGCAGGGCTGAGATCGTCGACGCCGTCAAACGGCTGGTCGATGACCGCGTGCCGGCGGACAAGGTCAACGAGAAGGCCATCCGATCCCGGTTGTACTACCCCGATCAGCCCGATCCCGACTTGGTCATCCGGACCTCCGGTGAGCACCGGATCTCCAACTTCCTCCTGTGGCAGTTGGCCTACAGCGAGCTCGTCTTCGATGATGTGCTGTGGCCCGATTTTCGCCGCCACCACCTGTTCGCCGCGGTCCGCGAATTCCAACAGCGCCAACGTCGCTACGGCGGGGTGAGCTGATGGGCGACCGGGATGTCGGGGGCCGGGACGGCCGGTTCGGCCACCGCCGCCGGCGTGACGACAGCGGCGGGGTGTGGATCGTGACCGGCATCGTCCTCGGCATCCTGCTCTACGCCGGCATCGTCCTCATGGCGGTTGCCGGCTTCACCGAGGTGGCACCGCTGGTGGTGGTCCCGCCGGTGTTGTTGGTGTTGATCGCCGGGGGCAACCTTCTCGGAGCTGGCCGGGGCCATGGCCGATCAGCGGGGCGCGCCGTCGGTCCCGGTCGAGCTCCGATGTCGTCCAACGATCCGAATGACCCCCTGCGGCGCGCAGCCGGATCCCCAGGGAACGGGGTACAGGCCACCGAGGAGCCTCCCGGACCGGCATGACACTCTTTCGCGATCGGGGAATGGTGTTGCGCACCATCCGCCTCGGTGAGGCGGACCGCATCGTGACGTTGATGACCGAGCAGCACGGCAAGGTGCGGGCGGTGGCCAAGGGTGTCCGGCGCACCACTTCCAAGTTCGGCTCGCGCCTCGAACCGCTGAGCCATGTTGCCCTGCTGGGTTGGCAGGGACGAGGGGACCTGGACATCATCAACCAGGCCGAGGTGCTCGACACCAACCGGGTGGTCCGAGAGGATCTCGACCGGATGACCGCGGCCATGGCCATGCTCGAGGTTGTCGACCAGGTTGCCCAGGAACGACACGGCAACGCCCCCCTGTACGAGATGCTGGTGGGAGCCATCGCCGCCCTGTCGGAGCGGAACTCGCCCATGGTGACCCCGGCTTTCTTCCTCAAGGTGCTGGCCCTCGAGGGTTCGGCGCCGGTGCTCGATGAGTGCGTCTCGTGCGGGGAGGACGACGCCGGGTCACTGGTCGCCTTCGACCTCGTCGAGGGAGGGGTGCTGTGCCGGAACTGCCGACGAGGCCGTCCGTTGTCCCCGGAGGGACTCCTGCTCCTCCGCCGCACGCTGGGCGGAGGTCTGGCCGGCGTGCTGGCCGAGGTCCGCTCGCCGGTGACCGACGAGGTCACCGCCCTGGCCACCCACGCCATGGAGGCCCACCTCGACCGTCGTCTTCGTTCGGTGCGAACCGGTCAGGTGACATGAGGGGGCCGCACCCGCGGGTCGCCCGGATCCCTCCGGCCCACCGGACCGCCGCCGGGTTGCCCCGGTCCGCCGCCGGGTTGCCCCGCCCGCGGAGGCGGGGATGACCACTCTGAGCCGGCCCGCACCGTTCGGGGTCTACCTGCACGTGCCGTTCTGCCGGTTCCGGTGCGACTACTGCGCCTTTGCCACCTACACCGACCGCGACCACCTGATGGAGGACTACGCCGCCGCCTGCGTGACCGAGCTCGGGCGGGCTCGGACCGACGAAGGTCTGCCCGCGGCGACGTCGGTCTACTTCGGGGGCGGGACCCCGTCCCGGCTCCCGGCCGACCTCCTGGTCGAGATCCTCGACGCCGTCGTGCGGGTCGAGGGCGCCGAGGTGACCGTGGAATGCAATCCGGAGGATGCCACCCCGGAGCGGCTGGCCACCTATTTGTCCGGGGGAGTGACCCGGATTTCGCTGGGCGTGCAATCGACCGTGCCCCACGTGCTCGACGGCCTGGGCCGCCGTCACGGTGCCGCCCAGGTGACCGACGCGGCCGACGCGGTGGCCGGTGCCGGATTCGCCACGTGGAGCATGGATCTGATCATCGGCGGTTTCGGGGAGAGCGACGATGATTGGGAGCAGAGCCTGACCGACGTGATCGGGAGGCCCCATCCTCCGCCCCATGTCAGTGCGTACTCGCTCACCGTCGAGCCCGGAACCCCCCTGGCCGCCGACCCCGAGCGCCATCCCGATGACGACACCCAGGCCCGCCGGTACGAGAGAGCCGACCGGATCCTGACCGGGGCCGGCTATCGATGGGAGGAGATCTCCAACTGGGCCCGACCAGGGCACGAGTGCCGCCACAACGGCCTCTATTGGGAGCAGGGCGACTACCGGGGGATCGGATCGGCCGCCCATTCGCACCGGGCCGGCCGGCGGTGGTGGAACGTGAGAACACCCGAGCGCTACATAGCCCGGATCGGCTCCGGGCGACCGGCCACCGCGGGTCAGGAGGTCCTGACCGTCGGCCAGCGGCACTTCGAGGGGCTCGCTCTCCGGCTGCGCACGCCCGTGGGCGTTCCGGCCGCCAGCCTGCCCGACGACCCGGACCTGGCGGGCCTGGTGGAGCGGGCCGAAGATCGAGCGGTGTTGACCGTGCGCGGCCGATTGTTGGCCAACGCGGTGACCGCTCGACTTCAGGCCGAGGTCAACCCTTCGGCACCGGACAGGGCCGAAGGCCGGAAGTCAGCCGGTACGCTTCCCCTCTATGCCTGAACCCGACCCCGCTCCTGACGCGCCTCCCGGCCCGTCCGACCTCATGGAGAAGGTGGTGGGGCTGTGCAAGCGACGCGGCTTCATCTTCCAGTCGGCCGAGATCTATGGCGGCTTCCGCTCGACCTACGACTACGGACCTCTCGGGGTCAACATGCTGCGCAACGTCAAGAACGCCTGGTGGGAGGCGATGGTGCAACGACGCGACGACGTGGTCGGCCTGGACGCGGCCATCCTCTCGCCTCCGGCGGTCTGGGAGGCCTCGGGTCACCTGTCCAACTTCACCGATCCCCTGGTCGACTGTCTCCACTGCCACCAGAGGTGGCGGGAGGACAAGATCGGAGGGGAGTGCCCGGCCTGCGGGTCGACCGAGTTCACCCCGGCCAGGGCCTTCAACCTGATGTTCAAGACCCACGCCGGGCCGCTGGAGGACGAGGGCGCGGTGGCCTACCTGCGGCCCGAGACGGCCCAGGGCATGTTCATCAACTTCGCCAATGTGCTCCAGACCATCCGCAAGAAGCCACCCTTCGGCATCGCCCAGGTGGGCAAGTCCTTCCGCAACGAGATCACCCCGCAGAACTTCGTGTTCCGCACCCGCGAGTTCGAGCAGATGGAGATGGAGTACTTCGTGCCGCCAGCCGAGGCCGACCGGTGGTTCCAGTACTGGCTCGACGAGCGGCTCCGCTGGTATCTGGATCTGGGCATCCCCTCGTCCGAGTTGCGACTGCGCCACCACCAGGCCGATGAGCTCTCGCATTACTCGGCGGCCACCGCCGACGTGGAGTTCCTCTTCCCGTGGGGCTGGGATGAGCTCGAGGGCATCGCCAATCGGACCGACTTCGACTTGAAGGCCCATGCCGCCGCCTCCGGGGAGAGGCTCGAGTACTTCGACCAGCCGACCGGTGAGCGCTACGTCCCCTACGTCATCGAGCCGGCGGCGGGAGCGACCCGCACCATGATGGCCTTCCTCCTCGCCGCCTACGACGAGGACGAGGTCGGAGGCGAGGCTCGCACCGTCCTGCGGCTGCATCCTCGTCTGTCCCCCTACCAGGTCGCCGTGCTGCCCTTGTCAAAGAAGGAGACCCTCGATCCGCTGGCTCGGGAGGTGCTGGCCTCGTTGCAGCTGCATTTCATGTGCGACTACGACGTGACCCAGTCGATCGGCAAGCGGTACCGGCGCCAGGACGAGGTGGGCACCCCGTGGTGTGTGACCGTCGACTTCGACTCGCTCACCGATGGTGCCGTGACCGTCCGCGACCGCGACACGACCGAGCAGGTCCGGTTGCCCATCGACGGGTTGGTGGCCGAGTTGCGCTCCCGCAGGGACGCAGCCTGAGACGACCCGCGGCCACACCGCTTGTTCGGTGTTCATGTGTTCGATGTTCACGCCGCTGGCCGGGACGGTCGCCGGGTAGGCTCACTGGCCTGGGCCTGCACCTCATGCCGGCACAGGACGTCGCCAACTCCACTTCCCATCCACCTCAGGAGACCGTGTCCCGATGACGTATGTCTTCGATTTCGACCACAAGCACCGCAAGCCCCCCATGGAGATGAAGGACCTCCTCGGGGGCAAGGGCGCGAACCTGGCCGAGATGACGTCGGTACTCGACCTGCCCGTCCCTCCGGGCTTCACCATCGCCACCACCGCCTGCCGTGACTACATGGAGCGGGGCTGGCCCGAAGGGCTCACCTCGGAGGTAGCCAAGGCCCGGGCCCGCCTCGAGAGGAAGATGGGCAAGCGCATCGGCGACCCGAGCGACCCGTTGCTGGTGTCGGTGCGGTCCGGGGCCAAGTTCTCCATGCCCGGCATGATGGACACTGTCCTCAACCTGGGCCTCAACGATCAGTCGGTCGAGGGCCTGGCCAAGCAGACGGACGACGAGCGGTTCGCCTACGACTCGTACCGGCGGTTCGTGGCCATGTACGGACGCATCGTGCTCGGGATCCCCGGGGAGGAGTTCGACTCCCTGCTCGACGCGGCCAAGGAACTGGCCGGCACCGACTCCGACGCCGGTGTCCCCATCGAATTGCTCAGGTACCTGGTCGAGGCCTACCAGCAGATCGTCGAACGGCACACCGGCGCTCCCTTCCCCCAGGATCCCGACGATCAGCTGCGCGGGGCCATCGAGGCCGTCTTCGCATCGTGGAACGGTCCCCGGGCCATCGCCTACAGGGTGCGCGAACGCATCGCCCACGACCTCGGAACCGCGGTCAACGTCCAGGCCATGGTGTTCGGCAACCGCGACGACCAGTCGGGCACAGGGGTGGGTTTCACCCGTGACCCGGCCACCGGCGACACCGGCGAATACGGCGACTTCCTCATCAACGCCCAGGGGGAGGATGTGGTCGCCGGCATCAGGAACACCGAGCCCCTCGCCTCCCTCCGCGATCAATTCCCGGCGATCCACCGCGAGCTCCTGGCCATCTTTGCCCGACTGGAGGCCCATTACCGGGACATGTGTGACACCGAGTTCACCATCGAGCAGGGGAAGCTGTGGATGCTCCAGACCCGGGTGGGCAAGCGCACCGGCCGGGCGGCGCTCAAGATGGCCGTCGACATGGTCGGGGAGCGGGCCATCCGGTTGACCAAGGAAGAGGCGCTGGAGCGGGTGACCGGCGAGCATCTCGACCAGGTCCTCCATCCCCAGTTCGCCGGGTCCGGGTACGCCGTGCTGACCCGAGGTCTGGCGGCATCCCCGGGAGCGGCCGTGGGCCGGGTCTTCCTGACCGCCGACGACGCCCAGGCCGCGGCCGAGCGCGGGGAGAAGGTCGTGTTGGTCCGCAACGAGACCTCCCCGGACGACGTGCACGGCATGTTGGCCGCCGAGGGCATTCTCACCGCACGCGGTGGCCTGGTCAGCCACGCCGCCGTGGTCGCTCGCGGGTGGGGAAAGCCGGCCGTGGTCGGCGCCGAGGCGGTGCGAGTCGGACCCTCGTCCTTTTCGGTGGGGGATACCGTGGTGCACGAGGGTGACTGGATCTCACTCGACGGGACCAACGGGACGGTGGTGCTCGGGCAGGTGCCGGTTTCCGAGGGCCAGACACCGCCCGAGTTCGACGTCATTCTGGGCTGGGCCGACGCCGTCCGGGCTGGGCGGCTCGGGGTCCGGGCCAATGCCGACAACGGCGCCGATGCAGCCAACGCCCGCGCGCTGGGCGCCGAGGGCATCGGACTGTGCCGTACCGAGCACATGTTCCTGGCCGAGGACCGCCTCCCCATCGTGCGGCGGATGATCCTGGCCTCCAGCCCCGAGGAGGAAGAAGCGGCGCTCGAGGCGCTGCGGGTCGCCCAACGGACCGACTTCGACGAGATCCTCGAGGCCATGGACGGCCTACCGGTCACCATCAGGCTCCTCGACCCACCGCTTCACGAGTTCCTCCCCGACACCCAGGAGTTGGCCATCAAGGAGGCGACCACCGGGTTGTCCGAGGAGGAGAACCGCCTCTACCAGGCGGCCAAGGCCTGGCACGAGGTCAACCCCATGCTGGGCACCCGGGGAGTGCGTCTCGGGGTGATCAAGCCCGGGCTCTATGCCATGCAGGTGCGCGCCCTCATGGAAGCGGCCTTCGGCCGGGTGGCCGCGGGCGGCCACCCCATCGTCGAGATCATGATCCCGCTCACCGTGTCGCGTGAGGAGATGGCCCTGGCCCGCTCGTGGGTGGACGCCGCCATCGCCGAGGCAGAGGCGGCGGCTTCGATCAACAGGTCGGCCTCGAGAGCACGAGGCACCAAGGCCCGTCCCGGATCGCTGGAGGTCCTCATCGGCACCATGATCGAGACCCCCCGCGCCGCCCTGCTGGCCGGAGAGATCGCCGCCGAGGCCGACTTCTTCTCGTTCGGCACCAACGACCTGACCCAGATGACCTTCGGATTCAGCCGCGACGACGTCGAGGGGCGGATGATGGCCGCCTATCTGGAGCTCGGCCTCTTGAAGCGGAACCCGTTCGAGGTGGTCGACCCCGACGGCGTCGGCGAACTGGTCAGGTTGGGCGTCCAGCGCGGCCGGGCCACCCGTCCCTCCCTCAAGATCGGAGTTTGCGGCGAGCACGGCGGGGACCCGGAGTCGATCGCCACCTTCTCCCGGGCTGGTCTCGATTATGTGAGCTGCTCCCCCTTCCGGGTGCCCATCGCCCGGCTGGCCGCGGCTCAGGCCGTCCTGGCCGGGGACACCCCCGGCGCACCGCTCAAGGCAGCCAAGGCCCCGGCGACGTCCAAGGCAAGGGTCACAGTCAAGGCCGCGGGGACGTCCAAGGCGAAGACGAAGTCGGCATCCGGAGGGTCTCGCGGCTCAAGGCCGGCGACGAGGCCCCGGACCAGGCCCGGGCCCAGGCGGTAGGCCGGACCCCTCCGACCGGGATGGTCGGGGGCGGGCGACGACGCGGTACCGTCGTCCCCTATGGGGATCCCCGATGAGGACGTGGCCCGGGTACGGGCGTCAACGGACATCGTGAGCCTCATCGGGGAGCATGCCGCGCTGAAGAAACAGGGTCAGCGGTGGGTCGGGCTTTGCCCCTTCCACGGCGAGAAGACGCCGTCGTTCAGCGTCAATGCCGAGGAGGGCTTCTACTACTGCTTCGGGTGCCAGGCCAAGGGTGACGCCATCAGCTTCGTCCGGGCCATCGATCACCTCGACTTCGTCGATGCCGTGCGCCGCCTGGCCGACAAGGCCGGGATCACCATTCGCGAGGACGCCACCACCGGGCGCGACAGCCAGCGACGCAAGGTCCTGCTTGACGCCATGGAGCGGGCCACCGACTGGTACCACCAGCGCCTGTTGACGGCCGGCGATGCCGGAGTGGCCCGCGACTACCTGCGCAGCCGCGGCTACGAGGGCGACGTGGTGCGCCGCTTCCGGCTGGGGTGGGCCCCCGACGACTGGGACGCCCTGTGCACAGGCCTGGATCTCACTCCGGAGATAGCCGTTGGTGCCGGCCTCGGTTTCGTCAATCGCAGGGGCCGTCTGCAGGACGCCTTCCGGGCCCGGATCCTTTTTCCTATCTGTGATCCCTCCGGCCATCCCGTGGCGCTCGGGGGTCGGGTCCTCCCCGGCAGCTCGGATCCGGCCAAGTACAAGAACTCCATCGAAAGCGCGGTCTACTCCAAGCGCAAGACGCTCTACGCCCTCAATTGGGCCAAGCAGGACATCATCGCCTCCAACGAAGTCGTGGTGTGCGAGGGGTACACCGACGTCATCGGGTTGTTCGAGTCCGGCGTCGAGCGTGCTGTGGCCACCTGCGGGACCGCTCTGGCCGAAGAACACGTGAAGTTGTTGCGCGGCTTCGCTTCGCGGGTGGTGTTGGCTTTCGATGCCGACGGCGCCGGACAGTCCGCCGCCGGCCGCTTCTACGAGTGGGAGCGACGCTTCGAGATCGACGTGGCGGTGGCCGACCTGCCCGTCGGCTCCGACCCGGGGGAGCTGGCCCGCACCGACCCCGACGCGCTGCGGTCGGCCATCGACGGAGCCAAGCCGTTTCTCCAGTTCCGCCTGGAACGGATCCTGGCGACGGCAGATCTGTCCACTCCCGAGGGACGGGCCCGGGCCGCTGATCACGCCCTGACCGCGGTGGCCGAGCACCCCGACAACCTGGTGCGCGACCAGTACCTGATGCAGGTGGCCGAGCGATGCCGCCTCGAACCGCTCCTCCTCCGCGAGCGCCTCGAGCAGCTCCGGATCGCCGGGCCACCTCCGTCGTCGTCGAAAGGGAGCGGGCGCCACCGCGGGGCGACGACGGCTCGATCGGAGAAGACCACGGGAACATCCCCGGCCGGGTCCGGTGACTCCTGGGTGCGCGATCCCGACGGCGGCGAGGTCGACTTTGATGGATTCGGCACTGCCGGCCAAGTCGGCGCCGTGACCTCGAGCGGAAGTGGCGACCGGAGCCAGAGCAGCGGCGCCCCCGGTCTTCGGGGAGCGCCGGGACCGGCGGGAGCGAGCCGGTCGGCCGGCCAGTTCCGGCCGGGCCTCGAGGCTCTCCGTCTGGCTATCCACCGGCCCGAGGACGTGGGCGACCGTCTCCAAGCGGCATTGTTTTCCGACGACCTGCAGCGCACCACCTTCCAAGCCCTGGTCGACGCCGATGACCTGCATCAGGCCATCGATACCTCACCGCCGGAAGTTCGGGCCCTTTTGGTGCGACTGACGGTGGAGGAGCCCAAGGGGGAGCCCGACGATGTGGTCTGCCAGCTCGTACGCGATGCGGCACGCCGCGAATTGCGCCTGATCACCGCCGAGGCCCGCACGTCGCCGGATGCGGTCGAGGAAGCCGCGGCTGCCGCCGGGTGGGTCCAGGAGCTGGATGATCCGGTCACCTCGGCCTCGGCCTTGGCCAGGTTGGTAGCCTGGCTAGTGGTGAGGGTACAGACGAGCACTTTGGGGCGGGGATCGTGATAGCCAAACAGGGGTCGCCTCTTGTCTCGATCGTCCCGGAGCCGGTCGACGTCGATGTGGTGCATCCTGTCGACTCGTCCGACACCCAGGCGGTGCTGGATGTGCTTCCAGCGGATCAGTTCGGAGCACTGATCCGCATGGGTCGCGCCCGGGGCGGGCTGACCCAGGATGACGTGATGACCGTATTGCGCACGGTCGAGTTGAGTGCCGATCTGATTACTGAGGTCGTGGCGAGAATCAGGCAGGCGGGAATCGAGTTCACCTATGACACCGGCGAGACGACGGTGGTGCCGATGACGGGTGCGGTGGCCGACGACCTGTCGGATCGGTTGCGCGAGGGATTC
Organism: uncultured Acidimicrobiaceae bacterium; assembly: GCA_963704615.1. Lineage (GTDB taxonomy): Bacteria > Actinomycetota > Acidimicrobiia > Acidimicrobiales > RAAP-2 > Bog-756. The sequence goes on from OY969923.1 coordinate 1,350,934, forward strand.
CCGGTCCTGTCCGACGACGAACACGATGCGGTGACGGCCACCTCCCATCCGGCCCGGATCGTGTCGCTCGATGGCACCAGGGCCCCGAGCGGCCAGCCCTCCCCGTCTCCGGACGCCGGCGCCGTGGCCGAGCCTCGGGAGACCTCGGCTCGGACTCCCGCCAAAAAGGAGCGGGCCCCTCGGAACTCGACGTCGAGCGACACCTACTCCGACGGCGACGGTTTCCGGGGATCGGCCGCCGACCCGGTGCACATGTACCTGAAGGAGATCGGCAAGGTCAAGCTGCTCGACGCCGCTCTCGAGGTCGAGCTGGCCGAACGGATACTGGCCGGCAACGAGGCAGCCGAGCGGCTGGCGACATTCGACGGCGGAAGTGGCGAGATCTACCCCGGCCGGGCGGGCGACCGGGTGCTGGTGCGCAGAGGTCAGGCGGCCAAGGAAGCCTTGATCGAGGCCAACCTCCGACTGGTCGTCTCCATCGCCAAGCGGTATCGCAACCGCGGCCTGGCTTTCCTCGACCTCATCCAGGAAGGGAACCTGGGCCTCATGCGGGCGGTGGAGAAGTTCGACCATACCAAGGGTTTCAAGTTCTCCACCTACGCAACATGGTGGATCCGCCAGGCCATCACCCGGGCCATCGCCGACCAGGCCCGAACCATACGGATCCCGGTTCACATGGTGGAGACCATCAACAAGGTGGTCTGGGCCCAGCGCCAGCTTCTCCAGGAACTCGGTCGCGAGCCGAGCGCCGAGGAAGTGGCCGGCAGAGTCGACTTCACCATCGAGCGGGTCCGCGAGATCCAGCGGATCAATCAGGACACCGTGTCGCTCGAGCAGCCTATGGGTGACGAGGACGACTTCAGCCTGTCCGATCTCATCGAGGACCGTGAGGCGGTGGTGCCCGACGATGCCGCGGCCCGGATGATGCTCGACGATGCAGTCCGTGAGGCACTCGGCCACCTGTCACCGCGCGAGCAGGATGTGGTCCGACTTCGCTTCGGGCTCGAGGACGGCAAGATCCGCACTCTCGAGGAGGTGGGGCGGGCCTTCGGGGTGACCCGTGAGCGCATCCGCCAGATCGAGGCGAAGACACTGGCCAAGCTGCGGCGACCCGAGTCGGCCCAGCTGCTGCGGGACTACCTCGACGAGGCCTGACAGGATCGGGCCCGGCCCGGTCGCCCCCCGGCGGTTGCTGCCTCCTGAGCCTGCGCTCCAGCTGGTGTCAGCGGCGGTGGCTGTTGAGGGCGAGAGCCAGGTCCTCGGCCAGATCGAGGGCGATGGCATCGGCAGCCTGGTCGCCGTTCCGCCAACCCAGCCGCACCCCGATGGCGTCCTTCAGCCTCTCCACGCCCAGATTGGCCACCGCTTTCGACTTGTCGCCGATCAGGGTCACCGTCCCGGTGACCGGGGCCGACCGGCCCATCTCGCCGCCCAGTCGCACGATCTGCCGGTAGCGATCCTGGCCCGCTCGGGCGCCCAGCGTGTAGCCGAGGAGGAAGGCGATGACGATGCCGATGCGGAACTTCACGTGATCATTGTGCCCGGCTGAGAGCCGGTGTGCACCTTCGCCCGTGACGTGGGCGTGCACCAGCTAGAGTCCTCATTCGCGCTCGGCCCGTTCGAGCAGCAGAGCGAGCCTTTCCGGGGTAGCTCAATCGGCAGAGCAAGCGGCTGTTAACCGCTAGGTTGAGAGTTCGAGTCTCTCCCCCGGAGCAATTGCACCGAGCACCTGTGGAGCCCCGTGCCTCGTCATCCCGCGGTGCCGCCGGGTGGCAGCCAGCGCGTGATCAGGTCGGGCAGGGCCCGCATGTCGTCGAACACCACCGCTCCCTCAGTGTCGAGCTTTTGTGCACTGGTGACCCCTCCGGCGAACCCGAAGACCGTCATTCCCGCCGCCAGTCCCGCGGTCACCCCCGACACGCTGTCTTCGACCACCGCGCATCGACCGGCTTCGGCTCCCATGTGGGCCGCCGCGTACAGGAACAGATCCGGTGCCGGCTTGCCATGTTCGACATCGTCGGCGCTGAACAGATGACCGTCGAATCGGTCCAAGAGGCCGGTCAGCCCGAGGGTGAACGCCATCTTCTGGTGGCTCCCGCTCGAGGCGACGCAGACCGGCAGATCAACTCCGTCCAGTGCCTCGTTGATCCCCGCCACGGGAAGGAGCTCCTTTGCGAATGTCTCCTGATACCGGGCTTCGAACTCACTCGACCAGTCCACGGGCCTGCCGATCGTCGACTCGATCTGACTCTGCATGTAACCGGCCGAGCGGCCGACGAACCGATCCACGATTTCGGCCTTGGTCAAAGGCCACCCCAACGTTGCCAGCACTTCCGCTTCGATGCGCACCGCAAGTCGCTCGCTGTCCACCAGGACACCGTCGCAATCGAAGATGACCAGATCGAAATGCCCCACAGGATCGATCCTACGGCCCTTCGAAGCGGCCCAGTTCTCGCCGGTGCACAGGGCAGCGGCAGCGATGACGGTTGCCGCCAGTGGTGGTGCCCCAGAGCGGACGCAAAGAAGCCCGTTACCCGGTCACTTGTCGATCGAGAGCGAGAAACGGACGTGCATCGACCCGAGTATCCAGATCCCCTGGCGCGCTCCGTTGACCGACCACTCCATCAAGATGACGCCATGCCCGATCCGTGTCCCGGACGGAGCGAGCGCACTGGCGATCCGGTCCGGCAGATAACCCACCCGCTCACCCTCGCCGAACACGGCCAAGGCGTTGCGGTCCCGCGGATTTGCCGGCTCCGGTCTGATCTCCACGCTCTTGCCCGCGCCGAAGTGCGGTAGCTGGAGGACGTCGTCGTGGAAGGACACCCCGGCCACGGGTGTGTAGACGACTCCCGGAAGCACGGGGGTCTCGTCATCCTGGAGCAGCTCAACCGTGTGTTCCTGGTCGAGGAACGGCTTGAAACCGAAACCGACCATCTCCCCGTCTGCCACCTCGACGGTGCACCGACCATCGCCCAGAAAGACGGGAAGGACGACATCGTCTGCGCTTCGCCTGTTCTTGCGTTCGGACAATTCCGCTCAGCCCGACTTCTTCGCCACTCGGACACAGCAGCCAGACAGGGGTGGCCGATTCGATCTCATCGTCTACTGACAGGGTTGTCGGGCAACTACTGGCAGGGCTTTCGGGCACCGTTGAGGGACACCGGAAACTTGACCCCGTTGAATCCGAGGGCCTCGTCCGCGGGACAGAACTTGGATCTGCGTCCTTGATATTCCGCGTTGAACACCGCCTTGTGTCCGACGTATGCGGACAGCAAGCCACACGATGAATACTGGTTGCACTGCTCAGTCAGGACCGCATCGGCCAGCGGGTACATGTCGGTGGAATAGCTATCACCGGTGTCGTCCGGGTTCTTGATCCACCAGGCCATCCCCAACGCATGGATGTCATCGGCGATCGTCGTCATATATCCCTCTTCGATCGCCTTGGTCAATGGAAATCCGGAATTGTCCGTGTACTCCTCGTCGATGTCCGTTTCGACCGCGTCGAAGCCCTTGGCCGCGCATTGTTGGGCGATCATCGATTCGATGATGGCAACCGTGGTTGAAGACTGGATGTTGAGGTAGTACTCCGGATAGCCGGGCACCTTCTTGCCGAAGAGGCCGGCTGATTGCAACTGATCGAAGTAGGTGGTGGAGAGACCCTCTTGCGCGGCGGAATAGTAGTTGCCCGCCGCCCCGACCTCGACGTAACAGACGACATGCTTGCCCTGCGCGTGGAGTGCGGTGACAGTGGACGCCGGGTTGATGATCCCGTCGATGTCATAGATGACCGGCGGGGGCGCCGGGCTGCCGTCGGGGAGCTTGTCGTCGGTTCCCATGTCCTGGGCGTTGGACAGCCTCAGGGGGTGGCTGAGCTCCCACTGCCACGGTTGCGGACCGAGCGGTGGAATCCACCAGCCCGATGCTCCTGCCGGCGGAGAGGCGGCAATCCCGAGACTTGTGCAAACCAACGCGGCGATCACAGTCAGTCGAACAAGCGATCGCATCACGGGACTCCGGTCGGGGGACCGGGCCAGCAACGACGGCGTCGATGACCGGCGGTCTTCCTCGCGTGCACAACCCCTCATGCCCGAATGTTAGGGCAACAGACGGAGGGGGCGATATGAATAGGATGAGCAGCCAGCCCTCGGGGCAGTAGCTCAGTGGTCAGAGCAGGGGACTCATAATCCCTCGGTCGCAGGTTCGATCCCTGCCTGCCCCACCGGACAGCCCCACCGGCGCCACCATGTCAGCTCATCCAACAACCATCCCCAGCCACTGTGCCCATGCTTCTCAACGGCGTGGAGCCAGACAGACCAGAACAGGAGACCTATGGATATCGAGGAGTTCTACAGCGCCGACGAGCGCCGGCGTCAATCGTCGGAAGTCGAGCTCGGCACCAACTGGTTCGATGCGAAGGGAAATCGCTACGAGCTGAGCTGGGTGGAGGATACCGGTGAGCTGTACACCATGCTCGAGCTGCTGCCCGAGGTGGACTCGTGGACTCCCTTCGGCGACATCGAAATCGAGCAGATGCCGGTGGATCGGGTGGTGGTCATGGTCATCGGCTATATCCCAACGCTGCCGGAGGTGGAGCGGATCCTTGCCGGATGGCCCGACGAGATGGCGAAGCCCGACGGCATCTCGTGGGTGGCCGAACGACTGCAAGCGTCCGACGTCCCGAAAGACTCGCCATCCTGAGCTGCCGGCCGGTCTCTTCTGAGCCGGTCTCGTGAGGGCAAACCCACGGCTGACGGGACGTTGTAGGGTCCGATGCGATACAGGGGCCGATGAGGGGGTGCAAGGGGATGGAACTGGTGGTTGAGCTGTCCAAGGGAACCGTTGTGCTCTCGGACGTCGATCAGATGCAACGCTTCGCGGTGCGTGCGGTCGGTCCGAATGGACGGCACGGCAGCCACGATGTCGCCGCCCTGGGAGACGCGCTGGCGGAACACGACGCGGGAAAGGTGGAGGTCGAGGGGGACGTGCTTGTCCCGGCCGGAGCCGTCAGGCGGCTGGCCGTTGAGGCAGCGGCCGAGCGAGGGCGAGCGCTTGGTGACGAATGGGAGGCTGGGCTCGAGGCCATGCTCGAGTATGCGGCCACGCGTGGTTGGCTCGCCGAGGATGGGTCCATCCGGTCCCACGTCGAGTGGGAGGGCTGAATCGTGCGCTTCTCGTACGCCGAATCGATGGTCGATCCTACTTTCTACTTGCCGCTGGCCCAAGCGGCGGAAGAAGCCGGCTACGACGGCATGGTGGTACCCGACAGCATCTGTTACCCCCTCGAATCCGATTCGCTGTACCCGTTCTCCCCCGATCACAGTCGTGAGTTCCTCGACGACAAACCCTTCATCGAACCCTTTTCTCTCATTCCGGCTATGGGCGCAGTCACCGACACTCTGCGTTTCATCACCTTCGTGCTCAAGCTGCCCATGCGTCATCCGTTGTTGGTGGCAAAGCAGGCCACATCGGTCGCGGTTCTCACCGGGAACCGGCTGGCCCTCGGAGTGGGCTCGAGCCCGTGGCCCGAGGACTACCAATTCTGCGGGGTGCCCTGGGATGGGCGGGGCAAGCGCATGGACGAGGCCATCGACATCGTGCGGGGCCTTTCCGCCGGTGGCTACTTCGAATACCACGGCCAGGCCTATGACCTTCCCGCTGTCAAGATCAGCCCCGTCCCGACCGAGCCCCTCCCCATCCTGGTCGGCGGTCACGCCCCGGCCGCCTTGCGCCGGGCCGCTCGGTCCGATGGGTGGCTCCACGGAGGCGGCGATCCGGCCGACCTCCCCGGCCTCCTCGAGCACCTTGGTCGGTTACGAGAGGAGGAGGGCACCACGTCCCGTCCCTTCGAAGTCCACGTGATCTCGCTCGATGCCTACTCCGTCGACGGCGTCCACCGACTCGAAGAACAGGGCGTCACCGACGTGATTGTCGGATTCCGATGGCCCTATTCGGCGGGAGCGGACACCGAGACGCTGCAGACGAAACTCGACAATCTGCGGCGATTCGCCGACGACGTCATGGCCAAAGCGCGGCCGTGACCACCGCCCGCGATCTCGGTCGGGCATCGATGGCGGCGGTCGAGGCGCGCGATCGGCAAGCCTGGTTGGACCTGTTCACCGAGAATGCCATCGTGGAGGATCCGATCGGGCCCTCCCCCTTCGATCCGGAGGGTCGGGGCCATCGAGGGATCGAGGCGATCGCCGTCTTCTATGACACGGTGATCGCCGCCAACGAATCGGTGACCTTCACCATCCGCCAGTCGTTCCTCTGTGGAGACGAGGCGGCCAATGTCGGCGTGATCCGCATCCAGTTCCCCGGAGGTACCACCGTCGAGGTGGACGGGGTGTATATCTACCGCCGCTCACCTGACGGCAAGATCGCGTCCCTCCGGGCGTTCTGGGAGCCGGACGGGGTGCGAACAGTGACCTGACGGATCAGCGTTGGTGATGCGCCCGGGATGATGGTCGAGGAGGTCTCGACCGTCCGCTCATTCCGGTCATTCCGGTCCGGGAAATCCGTACTGCTGGTGGGGACCCATGACGGCGCATTCGAACATGCCGTAGCCGACATGTCCTTCGTAGGTGAACCGGGCGGCGTATTCGGTGAGACCCCAGTTCGAGTACGTCGGGTCGGCCGGTGGGATCTCCTGGCCCTGGACAACCAATTCGCCCTGGTACATCCCGTGCTTCCAATCCGGCTCGAGCCCGTATCCGGACCCGAGCAGAAGCGGGAAGGCGAGCAGCGTCTCCACCTCCACTTCAGCGGTCTTCCGGCCGTGGGCGCCGTAATAGGTGAGTGTGGCACTGGTCACGGTGCGGGTCCCAGGGGCGAACCGCAGCTGATGCTCGGGCCGACCCAGCCACTCGGCCTCCCGTCCCGAGCCGAGAGGGAACACCCGGTGGGCGTCCTGCATGATGCGCTCGCCACTGGGTCGTTCCTGGATGATGGTGACCAGGGCGTGGTCCTCGAACCGGACCGGCGCGTAGATCCAGAAGAATCCCCCCTGGGTGTCGGTGGCCCGGATGCCAGGGGGCTCCGGCTCGCCCACCGGACGGACTCCCCACGAACGGTCGCGCGACCCCCACCACCGGTCGGGAGTGAGCCGGACCTCGCGGTCGCCGAGCTTGAGCACACCGCTCCACCCGCCGACCTGGGCGAACCGGGTGGAGTCGAAGACAACCCGACTGAACTGGCGATCGAAATGGCGAGACTCGAGATGAGCCTCGGAGAAGCCCTCGTAGATGGCGTCGAGTTCGATGCCCCACTCGTTGGGCTCGACGACCACCCGCACCTTTTCCAGTCCCTTGATGACCTCGATCCTGATCGGCCCTACCGAAGCGTCCATGCGGTCGGCCCCCAGAGTCTTAGAGGAGCGGACGACCCGGTGGTCTCCCCGCCACAGCACCGAGACGAAGGCATCGGCAACGCTCAAGTTGGGGTACTGGCCGACTCCGATGACCGCGAAGAGCTCGTCTTCGGTTCCGTGCACCTCCCCGGTTCCATGGATGTTGAAGTAGTAGCGATCGTAGAAGTTCCGGTCCGATGTCCCCACGAAGCGCATGGGCTCGGAGATCTGGTGGACCGGGTAGTCGTCAAGGGGGGAGAGCATGTCGTTCCTCGATGTCTCGGGCCGCTCGAATTGATCGGCGCCCAGTAGGCCGGACGGTGGCGAAGGGAGCGTAGCGAGGATCGGTCGATGGGGCGCATGCGCCGGTCCCGGGCTACAATTTCCGACAGATCGCCGGAAGCCGCTGGTTGTCACCGGCGGGCGGCAACGACTATGGAATTGCCGCATATCCGGTTCCAGCCAGGGAGGCACCGTGAAGTCATACGATCGTCTGTTCATCGGAGGGGACTGGGTCGAACCGTCCTCCTCCTCGTTCTTCGACGTTTTCTCGCCCACCACCGAGGAGTTGGTCGGGCGGGTACCCGAGGCCCAGAACGCAGACGTCGACCGGGCGGTGGCCGCGGCCCGGGAGGCCTTCGACCACGGACCCTGGCCCCGAATGGCCCCGGCCGAGCGAGCGGCAATCCTGACCACGGTGGCCGAGGCCATCCGGAATGACATGCAAGGCATGGCCGAGTTGATCTCCAACGAGATGGGGTCGCCGATCTCGTGGGGAACGCTGGCCCAGGTGCTCGCCCCCACCATGATCCTCGACTACTACGCCGGGCTCGGCCCGACCTTCGCCTTCGACACGGTCAAAGACGGGCTCATGGGGCCGGTCCTAGTGTCCAAGGAGCCAGTCGGGGTGGTGGCCGCCATCACCCCATGGAACGTCCCGCTCTTTTTGGCCTGCGCAAAGCTGTCCCCCGCGTTGCTGTCGGGGAGCACAGTGGTCTTCAAGCCCGCGCCCGAGACGCCCCTCGACGCCAATGTCCTGGCCGAGATCTTCGCCGATGCAGGCTTGCCCAAGGGTGTGCTCAGCGTCGTACCGGCTGGACGAGAGGTGGGTGACCACCTGGTCAACCATCCCGGTGTGGACAAGGTGTCCTTCACCGGGTCGACGGCAGCCGGCCGTAAGATCGGCGCTGCTTGCGGAGCCAACCTCAAGCGGGTCAGCCTCGAGCTGGGAGGGAAGTCGGCCGCCATCGTCCTCGACGATGCGGATCTGGACGTGTCCATCCCTCTCATGATGCCCAATGCCATCATGAACAACGGCGAGGCGTGCATTTCGTTGACCCGGATCCTCGCCCCGCGCGACCGGTATGCCGAGGTGACCGACGCCTTGGTGCACCAGGTTCAGTTGATGAAGGTCGGTGACGCCCTCGATCCGGCAACCGAAGTGGGCCCACTGGTTGCGGAGCGCCAACGCGAGCGCGTCGAGAACTACATCCGACTGGGCCAGGACGAGGGGGCCAAGATCGCACTCGGCGGTGGGCGTCCTGCCGATCTGAAGACCGGGTGGTTCGTCGAACCGACGGTGTTCGTCGATGTAGACAACAGCATGCGCATCGCCCAGGAAGAGATCTTCGGGCCGGTGCTGTCGGTGATCCCCTACGACGATGACGCCGACGCCGTGCGCATTGCCAACGACTCCGACTACGGCCTGTGCGGCGCCGTGTTCAGCGGTGACAATGCCCGTGGGCTCGATGTCGCCCGGCAGGTTCGGACCGGCACCTACATGGTGAACTCCAACATTCCCATCGACTTCTCGTCACCATTCGGGGGCTACAAGGCGTCGGGTGTCGGTCGCGAATTCGGCGAGGACGGTCTCGAGCTGTTCCTCGAGAAGAAGACCATCAACCTGCCCGCCGGATTCGACCCGACGGTGTGACCCAGGCCGACCGCACTCGGTCGGCTGCTCCGGTCGGCGGCCCGCCCTGCCGACGCTCGGAGGGATCTGGCCGTTCGACGCGCCCCCGTCATGGCCGCCGGCGTGGTCACGGCCGGCGCCGAGCCGGTGGCGGCACCCTCGTCCGCGTGGATCACGAGCATGACGTCGGCGGGGCGTCCCACCGGTTGACCTGCCGGCGTTGCGACCGGATCAACCCGAGCCGATGAGATCGGGGAACCCCGCAATCGAGGTGCCGGCGCCGGGATCATCCACCGAGGTCCGTGGCCGACCCATCACCTTCGGCTTCGTGCCCGCCCTCGACGGGCTGCGGGCGATATCGGTGATCGGGGTCATGATGTACCACGGCGGCGCGCCGATCCTCAGTGGGGGATTCCTCACGATCGACGTCTTTTTCGTGCTCTCGGGATTCTTGATCACCTCGCTGCTGCTCGGTGAGTGGACCAAGCGGATGACCATCCGTCTGGGACAGTTCTGGACCCGTCGGGCTCGAAGGCTCCTGCCGGCTCTGCTGGTGATGCTGGTGGGAGTGGCCATCTACGCCAAGGTCTTCGCCACCCCGGGTGAGTTCGCCGAACTGCGCCTCGACTCGCTGTCGACGCTCTTCTACGTAGCCAACTGGCACTTCATCTTCGAGGGCGGCAACTACTTCGTGCAGACGGCCCAGACCTCGCCCCTGGCCCACATGTGGTCGCTATCCATCGAGGAGCAGTTCTACATCGTGTGGCCCCCGGTGGCTCTTCTGCTGTTGCGGTGGGGCCGACGCCTGAGACCGTCGAGGCACCTGTGGCCGATCTTGGCCGCCGCGGTGATCGGAGCGATTGCTTCGGCCATCGACATGCGACTGTCGTATCTTCACGGCGCCTCGATCATGCGGATCTATGAGGGTACGGACACCCGGTGTCAGGACATCCTGATCGGCGCGGCGCTGGCCATCGGCATGGCCATCTGGGCCCAGCATCGCGCCCCGCAGACCACTCCGGCCACCGCCGAGTCGAGCCGGTTCGCTCGGGCTCACCCATCGGCGGGGACCGCCGGCGCCATCCCCCCACACGCTCATCGCCGGGACCGACACCGCCGGCGGGGCCCCCGTCTCAAGCTGATCACCGCCTGGGAGATCGCCTCCCCGGCCGGGCGACTGGGCCTGCAGATCCTCGGGTGGTCGGCCCTCGCGGCCGGCGTCCTCCTCTGGACACAGCTGACCGGCCCGAGCGCTTTCCTGTTCGAAGGCGGCTACTTCCTGTTCGCCCTCGGCGTGGCCGCGGTGATCTTTTGCTCGGTCACGGCCCAGACCGCGTCACTGGCGCGGTCCCTCGGCAATCCGGTGTTCCGCTACGTCGGCAAGATCTCCTACGGGACCTACCTCTGGCACTTCCCTCTCTTCGATCTCCTGAACGGCGCCCGCATGCATCTCTACGGGTACCCACTCCTGGCCGTGCGTATCGCCGTCACTCTGGTGGTGGCCACTGGATCGTTCTACCTGGTGGAAGAGCCGATCCGGCGGGGCAGGATGCGATCGCTGACCGAGTGGCGGGCCTGGTTGATGACCAGTGGCGCCTTCCTCGGAGTGGTGGTGATCACCGTCGTGGCCACCCTGCCGACGACCGCGGGGGCGGCTGGGACCGTCCGGGTGACCGGTGCCCAGTACACCGGACCTCCGGTCAAGGTGGCCATCTTCGGGGACTCGGTGGCCTGGCGGCTCGGGTTTGCCATGCTGGCCAGCCAGCCCCAGAACGCCTACGACGTGAACATCGACAACGGCGCCATCGTCGGATGCGGCCTGGTGCTCAGTACCGCGTACCAGGCCCACGGTGTGGCGGATCCGACCGCCCCGGCGTGCGACTCGTCCTCACCGAAGTCCGTCCAGTGGCCGGCGCAGTGGAGGGGGGACCTGGAACAGTTCCATCCCAACGTGGTGGTCGTCCTGGCCGGACGTTGGGAGGTCGAGGACAGGTTGATCGGCGGACGGTGGCTGCACATCGGTGATCCCGTCTTCGATGCCGACCTCAAGGCGTCCCTGGAGCAGGCGGTTTCGGTGGGCACGTCCACTGGTGCCCTCATGGTCTTGATGACATCACCGTGCTTCGACTCGGGGGAGCAGGACAACGGACTGCCGTGGCCCGAGGACTCTCCCTCCCGCCTGGCCGATTACAACCAAATGGTGCGTGAGGTGGCAGCCGAGCACCCGGGCACCGTGCAAGTGGACGACTTCGGCGCCCTCTTGTGCCCGGGTGGAGTTTTCACCACCTCGTTCGACGGGATCCAAATTCGGGACGGCGACGGCGTGCACATCGTCCCCACCCCGGCGGCTGGCCAGTGGCTCGACGCCCATCTACTGCCCGACGTGGTCAAAGTCGGCAGGCTGCAGATGGCAGGCGACCTCCTGACCACCCCGGCATCGACCACGTCGTCACCCTCTCCTCCTTCGTCAGGGGGGGCACCCGGGACCACGGCTACCGCGACGGCCCCCGGCTCGCCGGGGGGCTTCCGGGCACCCTGATCACCGCGACCATGCGGTCAGGATCACGAGGAGGAAGCCGGGGCGGGCGGCGGAATCGATCCGGAAGGGGGTGGTTGGTCGAAAGGCGACTGGTCAGCCTGGCCGCACTGGGCGACAAGGGCGGGCTCCAGCGTGGCCTCCGGTACCCGGTTGCTCTCCGAGACCGTGGTCATCAGGGCCTGCCACTGCCCATCGCTGTTGGCTGCCTCGGCGGCGATGGGAAGGGCCATGCGCAGCTGGTTGTAAGCCTGCTGGGCGAGTTTCCCGTTCTCGTCTGCGGCGGGTTGTTTCTGGGCTTCGTTGAGCAGGGTCATCGAGCGATTGATGTGGGTGCAGGCCTGCCGGGCCAGAGCCGTGCCCTGGTCACCCCCGCAGGCACTGAGTGCGGATCCGAACCCGACAGCAAGGACAACGACGACGGCCGCGCCGGCCCAGCGACGTCGACCGCCGGGGGAGGTCACCCGAGCCAGCTACCGGCGGAGTCGAGGAGGTAGCGGCTGACGGCCAGGCAGCGGTCGAATACCTCACACATCATCTCCTCGCCGGCGAGGACTCGGGTCAGGGAGACCGGGGAGCGGGCCACGATGTTGAGGCGTCGTTCGGCGGCGTCGGTGGCCGAGGCGTAGGAGTCGATGGCGGACACCTCGAGAGGGAGCTCGATGCCGCCCACGCCGGCCAGATCGATGGCGAGCCGGAGCAGGTCTGGGCCATGGGGCAGCGGTGGCAGAGCCCAGGTGAATGTCAGAGGGAAGTGGAATTCATCAGGTGGTTCCTCGTCCTCGGGCAGACCGAAGACGGCGTCCTCGAAGGACAGCAGTGTCCTCGGATCGACCTCGAGGGCCAGGTGGAGATCGAGGGGCCCACCGCAGCCGTCCTCGGGATGGAGCTCCACCTCCCACACTTGACGGAGCGAGTAGGTCTCGACGAAGTGACGCTCGTCGTGCACATGGAAGCCATGGTCAACGGAGTGATCCTTGAGATCGGCCACGTACCCGGCCACATCGATGACTGCCACAGGGCTCACAGCCTACCGGCCCGAGGCTCGCTCCGGTATCGTCGACCCGGTGGACGACGACTCGCTGCTCGAAGTGCTTCACGCCGCGGCCACAGCGGTGACCGGCGCCCTCGAGAGCCTCGACGATTGGGGACTGGCCGGGACGCGGCAAGGTCAGTACCGGTCCGATCTGGCCGCCGACGCCGCGGCCATCGAGGTGCTCGACCGAGCGGGTCTGGGGGTGATGTCCGAGGAGTCGGGACCTCGCTCGATGGATCGTCCCGTGGTGGTGGTGATCGATCCGGTGGACGGTTCCACCAACGCGGCCCGGGGCATCCCTTGGTACGCCACCAGTCTGTGCGCGGTCGACGCCGATGGTCCTCGGGCCGCCGTGGTGGTCAATCAGGCTTCGGGGGTGCGATTCGAAGGGGCCCGCCAGGGCGGGGCTCACAAGGACGGCACCGGCATCAGGCCGTCGGCATGCGAGGCCATGAGCGATGCGATCCTCGGGTTTTCCGGCTACCCCCCTGGTTACCTCGGGTGGTCCCAGTACCGGTCCCTCGGCGCCGCCGCCCTCGATCTCTGCGCGGTGGCCGAAGGGGTGCTGGACGCCTATGCCACGGTGGGAGGGTCCCGCCTCGGGAGCTGGGACTACCTGGGCGGTCTGCTGATCTGTCAGGAAGCCGGCGCCGTCGTGGTGGACTCCTCCGACCGGGACCTGGTCACACTGGAGCACGCCGAGCGACGGACTCCGTTGGCCGCCGCCACTCCCAGCCTGCTCGGGGCGCTCCGGGCGGCCGTGACCCTCTAGCAGCTCTTCGGATCCATCCACCGGGAGCAGGGCACGACCTGTAAGGCTCAGCGTCGCCCGATGATGTGCATCCCCGCGCCCGCTGCGCGGACTGGGCGGACCCTGATATTCCTGCAGCCGGAGGTACCCAGTGGCGCGACGAAGGTCCACCAACTCGATCGTGAAAACTCTGATCTTGGGCTGTGTGCTGCTCTGCGTGCCCATCGTGGTGGTCGCCCTCCACGCGGGGCCGGCTCAGGCTGCGGCTAATGCTTCTGGATGGAACATCGTGACCGGTCCGAGTGCGAACCCGTCCGCCAACGAGCTTCTCCTCAGCACCACGTGCGCCAACGTTCTGGAGTGTTGGGGAGTGGGCGCCACCGTCCCCAACGGTGGCAATTACGCACCCCTCATCGAAGCGTGGAAAGGATCGAGCTGGACGGTGTCGCCCAGCCCCGCACCTCCCGGCTCTGACGGATACGCCCTGTTCGGCGTGACATGCGCCACAGCAACGGATTGCTGGGCGGTGGGAGCCGAACTCGGTCCCGCCGGCACCGCCATCGTCGGTGACCTCACCGAGAATTGGGACGGCGCCGCGTGGTCGGTCGTCCCGAGCCCGATCCCGACGGGCGCTGTGGGTGGGGTTCTCGAGGGCGTGAGCTGCGCCTCTGTTTCGGATTGCTGGGCGGTGGGCTTCACCACTGACCAGAACAGCAGGGCCCTCAGGTCTCTGGCTGAGCACTGGGACGGATCGGACTGGACGATCGTGACCAGTCCCGCGACCGATCAGGCATTCGACCAACTCAACAGCGTCTCGTGTGTCGGATCGGAGAATTGCTGGGCCGTCGGGAGCGCAGGACCTGAGCAAATTCATCCGAATTTCCTGCCCATCTATCCGGCGGCCGCAGGAGACCAGGGTCTGATCGAACATTGGGACGGGAGCGCCTGGTCGGTGGTTCCGAGCTTCAGCCCCACAGCTCCCGATGGCGGTTATCTCAGTGCTGTGACTTGCGTTGCCAGTTCGAACTGTTGGGCCTCCGGCTCGATCACCAACGGTTCCGGGTCCGCTGGCTCCACTCTCACGGAGAACTGGAACGGATCGGTGTGGGCGATCATCCCCAGTCCCGATGCCCCGGGACCGGGCGGCGACATCTTCAGCGGGATCACCTGTCTGGGTGCTTCCCGGTGCTGGGCCGTGGGATCGTCGGGTGTCTCGGGAAACGGCGGAGGTGGCTTCAACCCCCGATCCTTCATCGAGTACTGGGATGGCACCGCCTGGTCGATCCAACCGAGCCCGAACGTGACTTCGGTCAGCCTGCTCGGGTCTGTGACATGCGTCGGGGGAGTCTCGTGCTGGGCGGTTGGTGGAGCAGACACGAGCGCCCAGCCGGGCTCCACCGTCTACCAGACCCTCATCGAGCAGTTGGTCCTGCCCGCGTCGTCCAATCAGGGATTGCTCATGGTGGCCTCCGACGGAGGCATCTTCGCCTTCGGTGACGCCTCCTTCGACGGATCGATGGGCGGCCGGCACCTCGACGCGCCGGTGGTGGGGATGGCGGCCACTCCCGATGGAGGCGGTTACTGGGAGGTGGCCTCCGACGGAGGGATCTTTGCCTTCGGTGACGCCGCCTTCGACGGGTCGATGGGCGGCCGGCACCTCGACGCGCCGGTGGTGGGGATGGCGGCCACTCCCGATGGTGGCGGTTACTGGGAGGTGGCCTCCGACGGAGGGATCTTTGCCTTCGGTGACGCCGCCTTCGACGGATCGATGGGCGGCCAGCACCTCGACGCGCCGGTGGTGGGGATGGCGGCCACTCCCGATGGTGGCGGTTACTGGGAGGTGGCCTCCGACGGAGGGATCTTTGCCTTCGGTGACGCCGCCTTCGACGGATCGATGGGCGGCCAGCACCTCGACGCGCCGGTGGTGGGGATGGCGGCCACTCCCGATGGTGACGGTTACTGGGAGGTGGCCTCCGACGGAGGGATCTTTGCCTTCGGGAGGGCTGCCTATGCCGGTTCGGTGCCCGGACAGGCCATCACCAGCGCGGTAACGATCGTGGGCATCAGCCCGGCTCCGGACAGCGAGGGCTACTGGTTGGCCGGGTCGGACGGTTCCACCTACTCCTATGGTGATGCGACCTTTCTCGGTTCGCTGACCGGCGACAGGCTCGCCGCCCCCGTTGTGGGTGTGGCCGGTCGATAACCCGAGTCGTGTCACGCTCGAGTGCATGCGCCATCGTCGATGGATTGGCTGCATGGCGGGTCGGGTACCATCGCCGATGTCATGCGGTTGGAGGATGCCTTCGAGAGCGGAGAGCTCCCTGATCCGCGACCAGTCAAGTGACTGTGAGGGCGTTTAGCTCAGTTGGTAGAGCAGCTGGCTTACAACCAGCAGGTCATCGGTTCGAGTCCGATAGCGCCCACTGGTTTGACAAGAGACAAGAGACAAGAGACTGTTGACTCTCGAACCACTAAGGGAGCCTTGGTGCCTACCAAGGGCGCAGCGTGCCTGGTTGGTCTCGTGTCGCCTGAGGATTGACGAGGCATTGTGCTCGCGATCGTTGTCTGCCTCACAACGGCACACTCGGGCGACTGGATAACCCCCCTCGGAGCGCCGAGTGTTGCCCGCGACAGACCCCCGGCCCGAACCGGGAGCCGTCGCAGTTCAACAGCCTTAGCTGATCGTGAGGGGAACGGCGGCCTGGGTAGTCGTCCTCGCAATGGACTTCCTCGCGTATTGGACGGTCTTGACCGTTTCCGTCACCTGAACCACCACGGAATACGTCCCCGGGATGAGCTTCTTGCCCGGCGTCCCGGACAGCACCCCAGTGGTGACAACTGCAGGCCCTTCAGCCCGCTTACCTTCGTCCACTGCAGGGTGGTTGTGTAGGGGCTTGTACTGACCCCGGCTCCTTGTGTCGTCGGCGTGACCGGGCCGTAGGCCGTGCCCGGGGTGGCGTCGGGAAGCGACGAGGTCGTGATGAGGAAGCCACCCTCCACTGCAGCCGGGACAACATCGCAGCCCGGCCCTGTTTGCCGTTCCCGCTTCTCTCGGGCATGCTGCCGATGTGGAGGAGGGTTCATTCAAAGAGCCGCGCTCGGCCGACGACACACTCAGGCTGCTGGTCGAAGAGATTCCTGACGCCGATCGCACCCGACAGCTCATGGATGGTCTCAACTCAAACGGCAGGAAGTACATAGACATCGACGAGCGTCGGCCCGCTGGAGCCTTCCTAGTTGATGGTGATCGGGTCATCGCAGGTGCAGACGGACATACACAGTGGAGCTGGCTCTATGTGGGCCATCTTTGGGTTGACGAAAGCTTCCGCAGGAGAGGTCTTGGTCGACGAGTTATGAATGGGCTGGAGCGGACCAGTCGGGAGAGGGGATGCAGGGCAGCCTGGCTCAACACGTTTAGCTTTGAGGCACTTGACTTCTACTTGCGGCTCGGCTACCAATCGTTTGGTGATCTGCGTGACTTCCCACCGGGTCATAGTCGCCACTACCTATGGAAGGACTTGCGCTCGTCGCTCACAACCACAGATTGACAGCTGACAGTCAAGCACCTGTCCTCAAAACACCACGAGGGGTCGGTTATCGACTGCAAATGATCGACACTTATGCCGCAGGGGGACGGTGCTCCCGGCATTATCTTGTTGCATGCCCGCGGACCGTCCCCTTGTCGCATCCTGGATCTCTCCGAAGGTCAAAAAAGGCGATCCCAGTCGACTCCACGGGAGGGGCCTGTTTGCTTTAGAGCCCATCGGGACCGGCGAGGTAGTAGCGGTCAAGGGGGGCCACGTTGTCGACACCGGCACCCTCGCTCGCCTATCCAAGGAACTACAGAACGCCGAGATCCAGATCGCAGAGGGACTCCACCTGGCCGCCCTGACGGAGGACGAATACGAGTCGGTCATGCTCTTCCTCAACCACTCGTGCGACCCTAACGTCGGCTTCGCTGGAAACGTCGTGCTCGTTGCCATGCGCGAGGTGGCACCGGACGAAGAGCTGACGACCGACTACGCACTGTTCGACACCTCGGCAGGCGAGATCGCCTGCGCCTGTGGCGCATCCTCCTGCCGACGCCGCGTCACCGGCCATGACTGGCAACTGCTTGAGCTCCAGGCCCGTTACTCAGGATTCTTCTCCTGGTATCTCCAGCGCAGAATCGACTCCCGGAACAACGAGTAGGCCGAGGCTCGGTAGCTCATGGGTTCCGAGCGGATTCTCGGTATCGCAGATCACCGGGTTGGTGAGCCACTTGGGACGGTAATCTCGAGGGGTGGTCGATGGCTCAGGCCGGTGGGCGGACTCCTACGTGCATCAAGCAAGCCTGGCTCCTCATTTGAGCCGTGATGAAGCCCTAGTGCTCGCTCGACGAATGCATCAGGGCGATACTGACGCCAAGGCAGACCTGATCACCGCAAACAGACGACTGGTTGTCTCAATCGCCCGTCGCTATGTGGGCATTCCGCCAACCGAGGGCGATTGGAACACACGCACTACGGCCCAGTCGCCCGATCTTGAGCAA
The DNA here is from genome assembly GCA_963704615.1 of uncultured Acidimicrobiaceae bacterium. Classification (GTDB taxonomy): domain Bacteria; phylum Actinomycetota; class Acidimicrobiia; order Acidimicrobiales; family RAAP-2; genus Bog-756. The sequence continues at coordinate 1,369,051 of OY969923.1, forward strand.
CTAGCACCCATTCTCGCCAGGGGTGAACAGGGCCTTCAGGCGGCAGTCGGCCGCTTCGATGAATCCAAGGGATTCGCCTTTCCGACCTACGCCACTTGGTGGATCCGTCAAGCCATAACTAAAGGGACACAGGGCGGTGATCCGGGCGGGGTGCGAGAACCAATATCACCGGCTCCAGAATCTCCATTGGGAGCGGTTCGTATTGACCTCCCCAGCACCGATAGTTGAGCGACTGGTGGAGACGCATATTCCTCTGCTGCGTATTCCCCCTGAGATCCGATCACGACTGTACTCGTAGGGCGACGTAGTGCCTCCAGTCCGTGCCGAGGATCTTGGACCGATCGGCCACGCGCCAGGGCCTGCGGTCAAGGAGCTGGGCGAGCACCGGGGCGGGCACCGTCGTGAGCAGTGCGTCGAGGGCAGCGACTCGAGCGGCGCGTGTGATGCCGTGCCGGTTGAGTCGGTCGGCGAGTTGTTCGGACTCGATGGGCTGACCGGCACAGCGGCCAGGGAAGAGCCACCCGCTGTCCGGGTGGCCGGCGCCGGTCAGGTGGGGACGTTGTCCGATGAGCTCTTCGACCAGCACGCCGAGCGAGGCAGGAACCGGAACGAGATCGTTGCCGAGGCGAAAGGCGACGCCTCCGTCCAGCCGGTGAAAATCGGTGGTGAGTAGCCGGTTGATGCGACTGGCGGGCAGTGCGTAGAGCAGCACCAGGCAGCCCGCCACCCGGTCGACCAGCGGGATCCCGTCGTCACTCAGAAGACGCGAGAGCAGATCGAGTCGCGCCGGTTCGGTGATGGCTCTGGATGCGCCCCGCCGTTCGGCCGGTAGTTGCAGCGGGCTCCGTCGATGGGTGGAGATGGCCCATCGCAGGAACGCCCGGGAATGGATCCGGGTGGTTGGCCCGGCGGCGAACCAGGCATCGATGTCGGCCTGGGTGGCGGAAACGAGATCGGTATCGCGATCGTGGAGCCAGCTGAGAAGTCGGACAGCGATGTTGGTCTGGGACCGGGCCACCGAGCAGCGACCTTTGTTGAGTTGGCCCGCTTCGGCCAGGCGGGTAAGACGAGGCCCGTGGTGCCAACGCAGATAGGCGGCGATGAGACGTCGGTCAGCAGGAAGCTCGATGGCGGCAAGTCGGGTGTCAGCCCAACGCTCGAAGCCGGCGAGGTAGCGGTTGCGGGCAGGCAAGATCCCGTGGGTGATAAGCAGCTCGCGCAGGTGCTCTCGACCGTTGGAGAAGGCGATCCCGTCGATGCCTTCGTGGGTGAGCGGAACCTCGCCGGTGGCGATGGCGTGGATGCGCTGCACCACCTGCCGATCCTCGAGCCAGGACAGGCCGCCACTCGGGGCCTCCATGGACGCCAGCGCATCGACGAGAGGAACCAGCACCGGAGTGATGGCTCCAGTTCCGTTATCGAAGAGGCGATCGAGTCGAACTCGGAGCGAGCACCGTCGACACAACACGAGCGTGTCGAAGTCGTCGTCGGCGCCACAGGTGCCACAGACCAGACCCTCTTCGATCCCGGCACAGCCCCGGCACATGGCCCCCTCGCGCCGACCACCACCGGGGAGTGAGTGGATACGTCCGCAGCTCGAGCAGGGGCCGTGGCGACGGATGCGCCGGCGAGCACACACGTGACAGAGCGCCCCGCCGGGCCAGGCCGGTCGCCGGGTCGTCCGTCCGCACCTTCCGGCACAGGAAACGCCCGTCATTGCTGGTCTCCGGTGATCCGGGCCCGCCGGGGCCGACGGACGTCCGGTCGACCTGGTGTGGCCTTGGCCGCCGCCGTCCCGGTGCCAACGGTCGTCTCGATGAGATCGGCCGGGGTGCAGTCGAAGATGTCGCACAGAGCGGCCAGAGTGACCAACGACAGTCGCTCGGGCGTGCCGGTGGCCAGGCGATAGATCTGGGCGGCGGACAGCTCAACGCCGCGCTCGACCAAAAGTGGCTTGAGCTCGGTGGTCTTCCAGATCCCGTGAGCGGCCATGACTTCACGCAGGCGCCACGTGTAGCGAACCTTCCGTCGAGCCCTCACCGTGCGGCCTGGCGAAAGGTGGCGGCCTCGACCGCTCCGTCGAGGGCAGCACGCAGGGTCCGGGTCTTGTAGTCCGAGGACACCGACGTATAGATGGCCAGGGTCGAGGCGTACTCGTGACCGGCCTGCTGTTGGACGAACAAGGCATCGAAGCCGTCCTCGATGAGGTGGGTCACGTAGCTGTGACGCAGACAGTGGAGCGTCAGCCCACTGGGCAGACCGGCGGCCCGGGCCGAACGGGTGAAGGCCGCGTTGATCCGGTCCTCGGAGACGAGCGGGCCCCGCTCGGACGGCCACAGCCCGGTGCCTTCTGATTCCAACGTGGGCCAGACGTCCTCGACCCACTCGGCCAGCACCTCGGTCGACCAGTCGAACACAGTGAGCACGCTGCGCCGTCGAGGTGGTCCGCCCTTGGCCGCCTTCCCCCACCGGACCTGGCACACCCCATAGGTGCCGAACTCCGGTGCGGACGGATTGGAGCCGAAGTCGTTGATCTCGAGCATGCGGACCTCCCGACGTCGCAGTCCCCACCCATAAGCGACCTTGAGCATGGTGGCGTCCCGGAAGGCAGGCGCCCAACCCTTCTTGGCTCGGGACCGGATGGCCTCGACATCGTCGTCGGCCGCGTCGAACAGGGCCTGGAGTTCCACCCGGGTCAGCGATCGGCGGTGGGGACCACCCTCGTACTCGGAGGTGTGGGTGGCCAGGTTCTCCGGACGACAGACCTGGCTCGGAGCAGCTCCGAACTGGGTGGCGCACGAGAGTGACCAGCCATAGGCCGGGTCGCACACGAAGTCGCAGAAGGAACCGACGGCCAGTTGGTAGCTGCGGATGGTCGAGTGGGCCCGGTGCTCGTCGTCACGCAGCTCGCCGACCCAGGACTCGAGGTGTCCGGGCAACCACTCCCACGGCCATACCTGTGCGTGCACACGAAACCGGCGCACCACCCGCTCCCGGGCAGTGATGGTCACTTCGTTCAAGCTTCGGGCCAGTTGCTGGTCGCGCCAACCGTCCAACATCGCCTCGAACACATCGCCCGCGGCCACCTCGTCCGGTGACGTCGACGCGGCCAGCCACAGCCCTCTGGATCTGCTCATTCGGTTCCCTTTTCATGACTCGTTTTTGGACGCGGGATTCAATCATCAGATGCAATCGAACCCAGGGATGCCCACGTCAGAGCATGAATACGGTCACCACCAACTGCCCACTGCCGAGCACGCTCACAGTTCATACGTGCAGGCACGGGGCCTGATCACGTCACGACGGGAACATGCATCCAATCGAATATGCGGCAGAAGCCCCAGATCACCGGGTCGGTGGGGCACATTCCGGCCTACCTGGCGTCGGGTTGCTTGCTATCGAGATCGGAATACACCGCCACCGTGGATACCCCGAGCTCGCTGCAGGTCCGGATGACCCGAAGGCGAGGCTTTCCCGGGCTTCCACCGGCTCACGTCTGAGCTACTGCCCAACTCGATCCAGTGGATCACCGCTGGCGATCGGACGCCGGCCGATGAGCCCTCTTCACATCCTCGCCGGGGACGAGGGCCAGCGTGATCCGTCGATAGCCCAGTTCGAACCGCCGGCTGGATTCGTCGATTGCCCGGGCGGAGTGCGCAGCGAAGAGCGTAAAGCAGGTCTCATCGTCGGGCACATAGATGGTCTGAACATGACGCATCGAGCTGGCTTCGGCAGCAAATCGGTCGCCCTCTACTGCGGAGAGCAATGCCTCTTTGGGCACATGGGCCATATACCTCTCGGCCAGAAAGCATTGCACTGCTCTAGCCCCTGGCTCTCGTCGTGGCAACAATCGGGAATCCGACCATGACGGTGATGGTACGGGTCAGGACCCGCCGTGGAATCCGTAGTTCCCGCATACCAAGTCGGCGGTAGATTGGCGAACCCGTGAAAGTTGCGTCCTCGACCGCACATCGAGTTTTCTGTAGATCCTCGTCAGCTGGGCTTCGACGGTACGTTGCGCCATGAACAACTGAGCGGCGACCTCAGCGTTGGTCAAGCCGGCGGCCACGAGGTCTGCCACCTTCCCGTCGACGATCGTCAACTCTGAGTCCGAATCTGTGGGTGCAACCGACCGGAGGCCCAGCCGTTCGACCTCGTCATGCGCACGCTGTTCCCACAGGGGTGCGCCAAGGTCCGCAAATATCTCCCTGGGGGCCTGAAGCGACGATTGTGCCATTTCTTATGCCGGGCAGGCCGATGCACTTCGCCTCCCACCAGAAGAGTCCGAGCATGGGCATGGGCAGCTCTCGATGGCATGCGAGAGCCGACTCGATGGTCGATTCAGCCGCGACGAGGTCGACCTCCGCGGCCAGCAGCAGTCCCTTGCACTGCTGGGAGGTTGCGATCCCCCACAGTCGGCCCAACTCGACCGATCGGGATTCAAACGGCGCCAGCAGTTCCCATGCCGCTACATTGTGACCCAGTCGGATGAGCGCTTCGATCTCGTCGGGGAGGAACCGCAGAATCGCTGGCTCTCCGACTCCGATAGCCCGGACGAAATCCGCGGAAGGGCTCAGTTGCTCGTGTGCCGCCGAAGCGTCACCAGCCGACAGTGCGGCAAGTCCGAGAGCCTCGGCCGCTAGCACCGTGACGGTCAACGGCATCCAGAGCAGTGAGATCTCCGGCGGGTAGCTCGACGCCGTTCTGGCGTTGTCGTGGCTGGCCAATTCAACACTTGGGCGACATCGACGACCGATGCAGATCAACAACCGACATGTCGATGACCGGTCACTTCGGGGTGTCGGCCGGGAGCTCCACCGGATAAGGCTCGGAGTAGTCGGCCGAGCGGCTCACGTCGCTCCATCTGCGGTCCTCGACGAGGAGTTGCTCGTCGAGTCGGATCGAGCCTTCAACAGCGTTCACCCCGAGGGGCAGGTGGTCGGGGATGTCTCGGCGCTTGGCGACCCGTACGAGGATCTCGGCCGCCCGCGTCGGGTCGCCTGCGGGGCCGTCGGTGCTCTGCCGGACACGGCTGTTCATCGCGCCGACCGTCGGAGCGTAGGCCTCGGGGATGTCGTGGACGGTCATCGAGGAGCCGGCCCAGTCGGTCCGAAAGCCGCTCGGCTCGACGACCATGACCTTCACGCCGAACGGCGCGGTCTCGGCCCGCAACACCCTGCTGAAGCCGTCGATTGCAAACTTGGCGGCCTGGTACGAGGCGATTCCGGACGAGCCACCGACGCGTCCGCCCACAGACGAGATCTGCATGAAGAGGCCGCCCCCTTGCTCCCGAAGGACCGGGATCGCCGCTTTGGAGACGTGGTAGACGCCCCAGAAGTTTGTCTCGAATTGGGCGCGGAAGTCCTCGTCGTCGGTGGTCTCGATGGGTGAGACGTTGGCGTAACCGGCGTTGTTGACGATGACGTCCAATCGGCCCAAGTGGCGGCGGGCGTCAGCGATCGCTGAAGGGGCGGCATGTGCGTCGGTGACATCCAGACCGATCGTATGGATGCGCTCGCCGTATTCGGCGACGAGGTCGTCGAGCTGCGCTGGCCTGCGGGCGGTGGCGGCGACGAGGTCGCCGGCGTCAAGGGCGGCCCGGGCGAGGGCGCGGCCCAGTCCACGTGAGGAGCCGGTGATGAACCAGGTTTGTTCCATCCCCCCAATACAACACGGCTTTCTCATTAGTGCAACTCCGTTGTGGTATATTGAGGGGGTGCAGGGGCCCGGATTCCAGCGGGCGCGGAGCACTGAGGCGAAGAACCTGCGAGAAGCGGCGATCCTTGATGCCGCGCGCCGGCTGGGCGCCGAACGGGGGATCCGGCAGGTCACCCTGACCGAGATCGCTGAAGCGGTCGGCATGCATAAGTCGGCGATGCTGCGCTACTTCGAGACGCGCGAGGAAATCTTTCTACGACTGACCGCCGAGGCGTGGCAGGAGTGGTCGACAGCGGTGCGCGCCGAGCTCGGGATGCTCGCAAACCGAACTCCGGTCGCCGTCGCGGCCGTATTGGCCAAGACGCTCGCGGCCCGGGGTGCCTTCTGCGACCTTCTTGCGCAGGCTCCGCTCAATCTCGAACGAAACGTTTCGGTCGAAGCAGTGCGCGCCTTCAAGCTCGTAGTCCACACCGAGCTCGACGCGATTGTCGTTTCGGTCCGTAGTTTGCTGCCCACGCTCAGCAGGAACGATGGTGTCGACATCATCGCGGCAGCGACGTCGTTGTCCGGCGCGTTCTGGCAGATGGCGACACCAGGACCGGAAATTGCGGCCCTGTATCGCAGCGATCCTCGGCTCTCCCACGCCGTGGTCGATGTCGAAGCGCGCGTCCAGCGGTTGTTGAGCGCCCTCATCCAAGGCTTTCTGGACCAACGTGCGCCCACGAAACTGGATCGGTAGTCCATTGATCAGCGGTCGCTTTCTTCTCCCATTGCGATGCAGTCGGACGCCCTGTTGGGCACAGAGGAAGAGATGACTGCGAGAGACGTTTGCGCTCGTACTGTCATCGCGGGGCCGACTATTGGGGGACTGACCGAAGTCAACGCAACGCGCGGTCGAGGTTGTACGCAGCGCTGATCAGCGCGAGATGGGTGAGGGCCTGAGGAAAGTTGCCTTGTTGCTCTCCCGTCTGGCCGATCTGCTCAGCGTACAATCCCACGTGATTGGCATAGGTGAGCATCTTCTCGAACGTGATCCGCGCCTCATCGAGCCGACCGGCGCGAGTCAAGGCCTCGACATGCCAGAACGAACACACGGTAAAGGTTCCTTCTTGGCCACGAAGCCCGTCGGGACTGGCCTCCGGGTCGTAGCGATACACCAAGGAATCCGACACCAACGACTTGCTGAGCTCGTCCAACGTGGACAGCCATTTCGGATCGGTGGGGGAGATGAATTTGGCCAGGGGCATCATGAGGACAGCTGCATCGAGGACAGTGCTGCCTTCGTGTTGAACAAAGGCGCGGCGCTCCGTCGACCAGCCGGCCTCCATGATGCGGGAGTAGATCTCGTCCCGGACGCGGCACCAGTGCACCTGATCCGCGGGCAGTCCCCGATGAACGGCCATGCGGATGGCCCGTTCGACGGCCACCCAACACATCAACCGGGAGTACAAGAACCTTTGGCGGCCTCCTCGGGTCTCCCAGATTCCCTCATCGGGCTGGTCCCAGTTGGCGCACACCCAATCTGTTCGTGAACGGACTGCTTCCCACTGATCTGAGGAGAGCGGCTGTGCCCACTTGTCGTAGAGATAGACCGAGTCCATCAGCTCGCCATAGATGTCAAGCTGCAACTGACGAGCGGCGCCGTTCCCCACCCGCACCGGAGCCGAGCCTCGGTGACCCTCGAGGTCTGGCAGTTCCCGCTCCGGCAGATCCGACCGTCCGTCGATGCCGTACATGACCTGCAGGGGTCCGGTTGGGCTCCCGTCGGGAGTAGCACACCGGGTCAGGAAGTTCATGAATGCGGTCGCCTCGTCCTCGAATCCGAGCCGCAACAGCGCGTAGACGCAGAACGCAGCGTCCCTTATCCAGACGTAGCGGTAGTCCCAGTTGCGTTCCCCCCCGATTTGTTCCGGAAGGCTGGTCGTGGGGGCGGCGATAATGGCCCCGGTGGGGGCGTAGGTCAACAGCTTGAGGGTCAAGGCAGACCGATGGACGACCTCTCGCCAGCGCCCCCGATACTGCGAGGCGGAGAGCCAGTCCCACCAGAAGTGAACCGTCGACATCAATTGATCGAGCGTCTCCTTCGCTCCGCACACTCGCAGCTCGGTTGAGGAGCCGACGTGCTCCAGGGAAAAGACGGCCACCCCGCCCTCCTCCAAGGTGAACTCGCTCACCGCGTCGCCCTCGTCGAGCGCTAAGGGCTCGGTGGACCCGAGGTAGAGCGACAGCTCGGAGGAAGCGAAGAGCACGCCGTCTCGAACCGCCGAGACGTCGTGGGGGTCGGAGCCGTAGTTGAACCGCGGGGCCGCCCGCATACGGAACGGCATCGTGCCCCTGACGCACTGAACACGGCGGATCAGGCGCCGCCCCCGGCTGGACGACGGGTCGTGAACGGGCATGAAATCCTGGATCTCGCCGATTCCCTCTTCGGCGAAGAATCTGGTCATGAGCACGTTCGTGTCGGGAAGGTAGAACTGTCTTGTCCGGGTGGGGATCGGAGGCTTGAGGGCAAAGAAGCCTCCTCGGTTGGCGTCGAGGATGGACCCGAAGACGCTCGGCGAGTCGAAGGCCGGGCAGCAAAACCAATCGATGGTCCCGTTCGTCCCGACGAGGGCGACGGTATGGAGATCACCGACGAGACCGTGCTCGGCGATCGGGAGGTACTCACCGGCTGACTCTGGACGATCCGATGGCAATCCGAGCTTCACGTCCCGAAAACCGGTGGAACCCATCAATGCTTAGTGGCGGTAACTGCCGTGTCGTAATTCGTCCACCAACCCCGGATGGGTGGGAAGCCAACCGAGTTCAGATCGCGCCCTGATCGCGGCTGTACCTGAATCGTCCAGCAGGACCTCGGCTAAGTAGTCGCCGAGCCTGGCCCGAGCCTCGTCATCTGAACCGGGGACGGCCCCGGCAGCGCCCACCGCAACCGCAGCAGCCTCAGTCAGTTCAGCGACGGTCGGACTCAGCCCGTTCGCCACGACGTAGCGGCCCCGGGCGGAGTCGCTTTCCAACACCCGTCGGAAGAGATCCGCCAGGTCGGCGACATGAACGGTCGTCCAGTGCTGTTGACCGGTGCCGAGCATGATCAAATTGTCGGCGGGGTCCCGAGGGGATCCGAGGAGCAGTCCGACGATCCCTCCTCCGCCGTCACCGTAGGCGGTGCCGGACGTGATCACGACGCCGCGCATACCGCCTGCATCCAGCACGCGGCGTTCGATCGGCTCTTTCCACGCCACCATTGGCGGCGCGTTGATCGGCGAATCATCGGTAATCGCGGTGTTCGGTCCGTAGATCCACAGGCCGCTGATGTGGAGATAGGGCTTGCCGGTGCCGCCGAATGCCTCGATCGCGGCGTCCGCCACAGCAGAGTCGAGGTCCGCGCTGGTGGCGTCTCCCGGACTGGCGGTGTGGATGGCGCCATCCACGGCGCTGAACACTTTGACCACAGCGGCTCGATCGTTGAGGTCGACGATGGCCGGGGTAGCGCCCCGATCGGCGACCGCGTGAGATTGAGCGTCGTCACGGACAAGTGCGGTCACCTCGTGCCCATTTGCCTGTAGCCCGGCGAGGATGTGGGATCCGACGAACCCCGTTGCTCCGGTGAGTGCCACTTTCATGTCTGATTGCCTCCTGTCTCGGTCGACGGACCGCTCGAGTTTCGGGCGGTAAATGAGTCGCGCTCTTAACCGGCCGGGTCGCTTACCAAGCGAACCCTGAGGGATGCGAAGTCCCGGTGATCACTTATACGCCACGTGCAGTGTAAGGGCGTAGGACTTGCTGTGTCAAGTCATTTCGTCGTCATGTTCGCAGGTTTGAGACGGAATCTAGTGCCTCTGAGGGCGGCTTGGCAGCAAGAGTCGCCGGGACGGGTGCTCGAGCGTCACTTGATAGAGTAAGTTATCGACTAGTATCCGGGGAGTGGCCGGTTCAGAGCGAGAGGACCCCGACGAGACGGGGGTGGAGTGGCTGACCGCCGATGAGCTCGACTCTTGGCTTTCAGTGGTGCGGTTGATGACCTGGCTTCCCTGGTCAATCGACCAGCAGCTGCAACGCGACTCCAAGCTTGGGATGGTCGAGTACCAGGTATTGGCCATGCTCTCGGAGAGCCCGGGGCGAACGAAGCGGATGAGCTCGCTCGCCGAGGTCACCAACGCGTCCTTGTCGCGGCTGTCACGTGTTGTCACCCGCCTCGAGGAGCGGGGGTTGGTGCATCGCGAGCCGGATCCGACCGACGGGCGCTTCACCAATGCGATCCTCACCGAGGACGGGTTTCGGGCACTCGCCGAAGCAGCTCCGGGCCACGTCGCACATGTCCGGTCGCTTGTGATTGACGTCCTGTCGCCCGAGCAACTGCGGAGGCTTGGCCGCGACGCAGACCGAATCCTGTCCCGCATCGACACGTCTGCCATCAACTAAGGGTCTAACGACTGGAACATCGAATCAGGTGACATTGACGCAAACACTCTGGCGTCGGGGCGCGGGCGTCGGCATCGAGAAGCTGTCTCTGCACTCACTACCTCACAGAGAGGCGCGTACTCTGAAGCAATGGTTGGCTGTGGTATCGAAGCTCGGGTCCGGGGGATCTGTATGGCGCTTCCAGGGACGACGGAGAAGCTCAGCCACGGCGCTCCCGCATTCTTCGCTGGAAAGCAGTTCGTGATGCTGTGGCCGCATGGTCACCACGACAACACATTCCCCCATCTGTGGTGCGCTGCGCCTCCGGGAGCCCAAGAAGGGTTCGTGTCCACGAAGCCAGGTGTCTTCTTCCGGCCGCCCTACGTGGGGTCGAGAGGTTGGCTGGGAATGCGGCTCAGCGGTCGGGTGGACTGGGGTGAGGTCGAGGTGCTTTGCGAAGAGGCCTACCGTGCCGTCGCACCAAAGAAATTGGTTGTGGTGCTGGATGCAAGGTGATGAGCCGATCCCATCTGCTGAGCCGGTAACCGGTCGAGGCAGTCGCCTCCGTCGTTGACCCGAGGCCAACCCGAGCGCGCCTAACCGGCTCTGGACCCCACCTCTCGGACACAGCTGGTGATGTTGGTTACGAAGGGCTAGGTCCCAGGCGGACCACCACGGCAATGACGATGAGGCCGAAGGCGACGGAAGCGAGAAGAGTGATCAGGCTGGCAGCGGAGCTCATTGGTCCTCCATCAAAGTTGGCCGGGGTTCCCCCCGACTGTGACTGTCACCGTGAAATTTGGACCTACCGGCGCTGGATGTCAAGAAACCTCACCGCCTGCGGGTCAGTTGCCGATATCGGTGTCAGCCTCTCGGCTTGGCGACGATCGCAGGGGGGTACCCAAGCACGAGGCTGGGGAGCGATGGCTCAGTCGACCTTGCCGATGTCGCGGAACCAGCGGATGGTCAACCCCAAACCGTCGTCGAGACTGATCGGGTCATACCCGAGCCTCTTGTAGGTCTTTGACTCGGTCAGATGAGGTCGCACGGGGCGATCTGAATCGGGTTTTGAGGCGATGGCCAACAAGGTGGGTCCAAAGGTCCGGACGAGCTCGGGGTCGTCGGATGGCTCGATGTCCTCCACGCGGTGGTCGAGGCCGGCCAACTCGCAGATGCGGTTGCAGGCCTCGGCCGTGCTGACCACATCCTTGGGCTGTCCATCGAGCATGTAGCGCTCACCCGAAACGCCGCGATCGAGGGCCAGAACGCACCCGCGGGCGACATCCTCCGAAAAGACCCAACTCACGGGAAACCGCAGATACTGCACAATGCGCTGACGGAGGGCAGCGAGGAGCACCCTGTTGAAGCTGGTTCTCCCGAGAGCATTGCTCGACACCGGGGACGGACCGAAGATGGCTCCGGGATGGGTGGTCACTACGTCCTGGCCCGCCGCAGCGCGGGACATGGCGTCCTGAAAGGCCGCCATCTTGGTGAGCGTGTACGGGTCCGAGCTGGGGTCCTTTGCGACAGGGGCATCTTCTCGCTCGAGACCACCTGACGTATCGAAAAAGGTACCCGTGCTCACAGCTACGACCCGACGCATGCCGAGCGCCTGCGCCGCGTCAAGGACGTGTTTGGTTCCTTCGACGTTGACGGCTTGGAACCCGGCCATATCCTGGCTCGCTCCCCCCAGGAGCGCGGCACAGTGGATGGCGGCATCCGAGCCCCTGGCGGCCCGGAGGACATCATCAGCGTCGGTGATGTCACCCGTGATGATCTCGACTCCGAGATCGACCAGTGGTGCTGTATCGGCCTCCGCCCGGGCCAGGGACCGCACGTTGTCGCCCCTCTCGAGGAGGATTTTGCTGACGTTGGCGCCCGCGAGCCCGGTGGCGCCTGTGACGAGCACGGTCTGGGTCACGCCGGCGCCTGTTCCGGAGCACTGCTGAACGCGCTGTCCACCTGGTCGGGATCGTAGGGGATCACCGGCGGGCCGTCTCCGAACACATCGAGCGTGTGGATGAAGCGATGAAGTCCCATGGCATTGGCACAGGTGAACCCCAGTTCGATGATTTGGGCTGCCGTGAATACCTCACTGAGCTCGCGGTACACCTCGTCATCGATGGCGTGATGATCCGCCGAGAGCAAGTCCAGGAATTGGACGGCCAGCCGCTCCTGCTCGGTCAGTTCGGAGCTGCCGGGAGCGATGAGGCACGCAACATCCTCATCCGTGATCGATTCGTGCTTGCGGGACTGCATGCACGGCTGGCACTCTCCCAACTGTGCGCTCCGGATCCGGATGAGCTCGAGGATGCGGCCTCCGAGGAGGCTCTGTTGTCCCCAGGCGCCACGGGCAGCATGGGTCATGAGGATCTGCTGGGTGCGATAGGCGAAGATCTGAAGAGGGATCGGGGTGGCATAGGTGCCGTCTGCCACCCCATCCTCGATGATCCGGCGCGGTTTCTCCGCAAGCTCCTCCAACGGGATCGGTTCTATCCGTGGCATGAATACCCACTCTCGACTGGCAGCTGATCTGCTCCTGCTACATCACGAACCTATTCGGCTCCTCCATGACGAAGCTATTCGGGGGTCGACCTCCATGTCCATGCCCCGTGTCCGTCGGCCCAAGTCTGTCGGTCTTGTCGTCCCATTCGTACCCTGTCGGCCAGGCTGCGCCGTCTCTCCTCGATGTCACAGCGAGGTGATGGACTGCCTTCATGGAGCTGAGCGGCCTGACCGAGGAGATCGACCATCTGGTCGAGTCGGATCCGTCGACCTTCGGCGACGCCGAGTCCCTGGAAGCTCTTCAGCGCCAGCTGACCCGCCTCGATGCCTTGGTCGCGACCGCCGCGGCCTCCTTCGACACCTCTGGTGCATGGGCCCTCGATGGCGCTCGCAATGCCGCCTCATGGATCGCTGTCCGTTGCCGGATACCCATCGTCCAGGCCCGACGACTTGTGCGCCGGGGTCGCGAGATTCGCCGACTCCCGTTCTGCGGCCAGGCCTGGTCGGAAGGTGACATCAACTCGGCCCATGTCGATGCGCTGGCCGTTTTGCGATCGGACACCACCGAATCCGCCCTGGCCCGTGACGAGGCGATGTTGGTTGAACAGGCCCGTACGCTGCGGTTCGAATCATTTGTCCGGGCCGCTGCCTATTGGAAGCAGCTGGCCGACCCCGACGGTACAGAGGAGGAATCCAAGCGTCGGGACCAGCGCGACGTGTATCTCGAAGCCAGTTTCAGAGGCATGTGGTTCGGGAAGATGACCCTCGACCCCGTGTCGGGCGCCATCGTCTCCGACGAGCTCTCCCGGCTCGAACAGGAGCTGTTCGAGGCCGACTGGGCGCAGACCCGCACGAGGGTCGGGCTTGAGCCCAACTTGATTGACCTGGGCCGCACCCCCGGTCAGCGCCGGGCCGATGCCCTGGTGAAGATGGCGACCCGCTCCAAGACGGCCCCAGCCGACGGCCGGCGCCCGACCCCCCTCTTCAGCGTGTTAGTCGACTTTGAAACGCTCTCGGGGCGGATCTGCGAGTTGGCTCGATCGACCGTGGTTTCGCCGGGCCAGTTGGTTCCCTGGCTGGACGAAGCCACGATTGAACGGGCTGTGTTCAAACCCGGGCGACGTGTCGAGGTCAGTGCGACGTCCCGGCTGTTCACCGGGGCCACCCGCCGAGCCATCGAGCTTCGTGACCGCGCCTGCACCCACCCGTTCTGCGTCGAGTCCAAGGCGAGATGTGAGGTCGACCACGTCGTGCCTTACGCCATCGGTGGTCTGACCACGCAAGAGAACGGCCGCCTTTTGTGCAGTTTTCATAACCGCTTACGAAACCAGCGCCCACCGCCCGCTGGATGAGCGCGTCGACTCACATTGGCATGATGGTAATGTGAAGTCGATTCTCGAGTCCCTCCTCGGACCGGTCGAGAGCCTGAGGGAAGTCAACCGCGGTTATACCAACAACCAGCGCGCCGTGGCCACGCTCCAGAATGGTACCTCGGTGTTCGTGAAGAGGGCGGTGGACGATGTCACAGCGGCGTGGTTGCACCGAGAGCAGCAGATGTACACAGCGCTCAGCGGGCAGAGATTCGTTCCCGAGGTGCTGGGCTGGTTGGGTGGCAACCGACCTCTGTTGATCCTCGAAGACCTTTCCGGGGCCGCGTGGCCTCCGCCGTGGGACCCGACACGAGTCGGATTGGTCCTGTCCGCTCTCGGTGAGCTGGTCGGAGTCGAGCCGCCCCACGGGCTACCGCGTCTCGTCAACGGCGAGCAACCTGACGAGGGGTGGAACCTGGTGATGGCGAATCCCGACGAGTTTCTCTCACTCGGCCTGTGTAGCCGAGCTTGGCTGCGGCGTGCTGGGCCCGTCTTGCGCGCCGCCGCCGCCGCGGCTCCGCTCGCCGGTGAATCCCTGCTTCACTGCGACGTGCGCAGCGACAACCTTTGTCTCCGAGATGGTTCAGCCGTGCTGGTGGACTGGAATCTTGCGAGCATCGGTAACCCGCAATTCGACATCGCCTTCTGGCTGCCCAGCCTGACGCTCGAGCGCGGACCGTCCGCCGAGGAAGTTCTTCCTGATTGCCCCGCCGAGCTGGTGGCCTACGTCGCCGGCTTCTTCGCCTCTCGTGCCGGACAGCCGGTCATCCCCCACGCTCCGCTGGTCCGTCGTGTCCAGGCCGACCAGCTCAGAATCGCACTCCCTTGGGCCGTGCGCGCCCTGGGCCTCCCTGCGGCGATGGGTGCCTGACCCCTAAGACGACACCACAACCGGGCGTGGAGGGCCTCTCTGGGCGATCATGAGAGATCCGCTGCCGGCCGAACCTCCGAGGAGTCCTTCGATGAGCGCTCACACCATCTACGAATACGTCCCGCACGTTCGGACGCAGACGAAAATCGGAGTGCCCATTGCCGGACCTGTCAGGGTTGTCGAGCAGTTCCCCCACGGTAATGCTGCGGCCCGCTTCAATGCCTGGTTCGCCGTGAAGATGACCAAGGGAGTGGGCACTATGTGGTGCGCCTACGCCTTTTCCGCGTTGGCCTGCGTCAGCCTTCCTGCGGCGATCGAGGCACACAGCGCGGTTGTGCTCGTGTCGTGGATCTCCCAGACGTTCCTTCAACTGGTTCTGCTTTCGGTCATCATCGTCGGACAGAACGTGCTCGCTGCCGCAGCTGACAAGCGGTCCGAAGCCACCTACGAGGACGCCGACGCCGTCCTGCACGAGTCGGTGAAGCTTCAAGAGCATCTGCTGGCTCAGGACGCGGTGCTCACGGGCCTGATGGACAGGTTGGCGAGTCTGGATTCCCGCATTGCTCGATGAGCGGACGGCGCGGGAACGTGCGACCATCAGAAGCCGGTGTCAGATCCGATCGGTCACTGCGGCTGCGATCGGATCACGACCGACTGTCAGGTCAGGTTGGCCACCGGGGCAGTGGGAGTGGCACCCGCCGGGCAGGCCCGCGGGTCCCAGGGTTCGAGGTTCGAGGTCGTCGGTGACGGAGTCTCTATCGCCGAGGAGGCTGGCGAGGTGGTTGTGGCGGGGGCCGCCGTGGTCGGCGTCACACCGGCAGCCCCTGTGCTCGGACTCGCGCTCGTCGTCGGCGCGTTCACCGAGAACTGAGTGCCGGTGACCACCGTCACTTGGGCGCCATCGGCGACGTCGCTCGGATCGTAAGCCATGATGACGGCACCACTGAGTGACCTGGTCACGGCTTCGGCCGCCGCCTCGGTCGACGCGGAATGGGAGCCGTAGTACACGACGGTCTCCGACACGTCGCCGACGGGCGGAGTGTCGCCAACGCCAACAGTGTGGAATCCGAGTGCTGCAAGGGCAGCAGCGGTGTCGGTGGCCTGGTTGTAGGCACCGGTACCGTTCATCACCGACACGGTGACCGACGAGGCGGGCGGCAGCGGATTGCCTGTCATGGAGTCAGTGGTCGCTCCGATGCCGAGCACCTGGTCGATTGCGCTCTGATCTTGGGACTGCGCAGGAAACTCAGAGTCCCCATAGCTGGCGCTTTGATAGATGAGACCACCACCCGCTCCATCCGGGTCGGTCACCACCGACACCGGCAGCGTGAGCTGAGGAACGGAGTTGACGTTGACGGAGTGAAAGTCGAGAACGAGGCTAGCCATGTCATTGACCGACCAGGACTGGTCAAAGCTGAGGTCTGCTTTCACCGAGTTGATGAGGTTGAAGTCGGCGATCGGGTCCCCGAGCCCCTGCTTCGCCACCGCGGAGCCGAGTACCCGCAGGAACTCGTGATCACGACGGATACGGGCCAGATCGCTAAGGCTCTCCTGTGGCCAATCCTCGGCATACGGGGTTGTTGTGGCGCTCGGGCGATACTGGAGGTGACGAGCTCGGACGACCTCGAGGGCCTGTGTGCCGTTGAGGTGCACACAGGCTGCCGCCTGGACGTTCAGGCCCGACTCGGCGTCGAACACCGACATCGGGAAGGACATGTTGATGCCGCCCAAGGCATCGACCACATTGGCAAATTGATCGAAATTGAGCGACACCGTGTGTTGGATGGGGATGCCGAAGTCATCCTCGATGGATGCGACCACCTGACTGATCCCTTCAAAGAGGCCGGCGTCGACTTTGTTCGGCCCCTCCTTGCGGGCATTGGGGATGAACAGGTCACGGGGGATGGAGAGCAGCGCCAATCGATGATTGACCGGGTCCACATGGAGAATCATGATCACGTCGCTGTTCACGCCGTTCACCCCCTCCGTGCAGAGCCCGTAGGCCGGGTTCTGCACAGCGAGCGCACAGCGGGAGGTGGATCCGACCATCAGGATGTTTTCGGTGCCCGCCTCTTTCCCGGTCGTGAGGGCTCCGTTGAGCCCCTGCACGTTGATGCGGTGCAGGTCGTGGGTGACGTAATAGGCATAGCCGGCACCGCCCGCCACCAGTAGCACGAGGACAGTCATCCCGATGAGGACGCCCCTCCAGACCGGATGTCGCCGCCTTCCTTTTCTCTCTTTTCTCGCCGCCCGACGTCGGCGACGCCTTCCGCCGGTGGCGCGGACAATTTCATCGCCGAGCGCCGAGAGACCGGCTGCGTTGGCCAGATCTGACGTGGCCGGGCCCGACGTTGCCGGGGCCCGGCCGAGGTCAGCTTCGGAGGCATCGCCGTTCAGATGGCCAACGCCCGATCCACCCGCCGGCTCGGATCCACCGACCAGCTCGCGACCACCCACCGGCTCGGGAGTGCCGACTGCGGCCGGCCTCCCTTTCGCGGCCGGAGCGGCATCACCGCCACCGCCCGCAGGGGGCTCGTTCTTCTGGTTGATCAGCTCGCCGAGCGCGCGTAATCCGTCCTCATTGGGAGTGGAGCTACGCCCGTCTTTCCCCGAGGGCTGCGGAGCGCGCCCGCGTTGACCGCGTCCCGTCATGGGGTCTGAGCGTAGCAATTGGCGTCCCCGGAGTGGCATCAGACGTCGTCGCTGGGCATCGATGCATCCTCGACCCCGGGAGCGATGGTGATCGCCGACAGCTAGCGAGCGGTAAGACGATCACTGCCCAGGGGATCGCTGCCGCGATCGAGCAGTACCTGTCCCCGAGCCATTCCTACGCCGATTTCCGACCAGACCGACACCGGGCCTGTAGGCCGACGACCGGCCCACCGTCGCCTACGTCCGGACAGCCGCGCCTCGGCCGCGACTCAACGCGCCGCGGTTCCCCCTTCGGGGCTGCGAGGGTCGGCCGCACCGACATAATGACGCGAGCTGCCTGCCGCGGCCCCCGCCACGGTGATGATCTGGGCACAGCCCACCGCGACGGGGTCGAAGGCGCTGATCCACTGGACGCGATGCCCCCGCTCGACCAGCCCTTCCACCCACTCCCGGGGCGCGTGGGCTTCGACCCGCACGGTCACGTCGTCTCCCGACCAGAGGCGGAACGGCCCCGTCGAGGGCGCGTCGAGGGAGAGGCGGGGGCCGGCGACGGCGGTCGCCGGGTCCTGGCCGCTGTGCAGCATGCGGGCCAACAGTTGCAGGAGAACCTGGGGTTGGGCGTCCCCACCCATGGCCCCCACGAGATGGGTGAGTGTCCCGGAGGGGTCGGTGGCGAGCAAGGGGGACAAGGTGTGGGGCGGTCTCCGTCCGGGACCGGCTTCGGCGGGGTGGCCCTCGACGAGCGAAAAACCGACCCCGCGGTTGTGAAGGAAGATGCCCGTCGACCCGGCGACCAGGTGAGAACCGAAATCGAGCGCATTGGACTGGGTCAGTGAGACACCGAGCCCGTCCTCGTCGATGGCGCACAGGTGGGTGGTGTCGCCGTCGCCGCCGCGGATGGTCGTCGAGCCGTCCGAGTCGTCGGGTGACTCGTGCCGTGGTGCGGCCCGATCCGGGTGGATGCTCTGCGCCGCGTGATGGAGACGCGCTTCGGCGATGAGGGCCAGTCCATCTGCCTCATCGTGGAGTACCGCAGGGCGGTCGTAGCCGGCCTGACGTGACGCCTCGACCACGAGATGGGCCCATTGGGGATCTTCCGGGTCCATCCCGATGCCGAGCCGATCGGCGATCCACGAGCTCACCAGCGTCAGGTAACCCTGCGATGGCGGAGGGACGGTCCACAGATCGTGGTCCCAGACCGGCAATCGCAACGGATCGCACCACTGGGCCGCCTGCCGCTCGAGGTCGGGGGGTCCGATGACTCCGCCGCTCAGCCCGACGAGGGCGTCTCCGAACTCCCCCCGGTAGTGGCCGTCCCGACCCTCCCGGACGATTGCCCTGAGGGTGCGGGCCACCCCGGGGAGGTGTACCCGGGCACCGGGTTCGAGGGGACCATCAGGGCAGAGCTCCGAGGCGCCCGCCACGTCGAAGACGAGATGGCTGGCCATGGCGAGCAGTAGGGAGGCGACGAAACCGTCCTCGGCCAGTTCGATAGCCGGTCCGAGCACCGTCCCGAGAGGAAGCCGGCCGAATCGCTCATGGAGAGCCAGCCAACCATCGACGGCGCCGGGAACGGTCACACTTCGAACATCACCCCGCAGGGGCATGATCGTGTGGCCATCCGAGCGCATCCTCGAGGCGTCGACCCCCGAGCCGGCACGCCCGACACCCAACAGGGCCACCGGCGAGGAGTCGGGCGGGCTGACCATGGCCAGGACATCGCCACCCAGCCCGCACATGTGGGGCCCGGTCACGGCCATGACAGCGGCGGCGGACACCGCGGCGTCGGCCGCCGAGCCGCCCTGGGTCAGGGCACCCAGCCCGGCGATCGATGCCAGCTGATCTGCCGCGCTGACCATGCCCTTCAATCCTGTCCGTGGCGCGAACGGGGCCGAGGGAAAGCTCATCGATCAGGCATACCACGCACCGGCGCCGGGGACATCGCCAGCCTCTGGCGGTCGATCCCGGTCAATCCAGAGCGCGGATCGTGGTCTCGGCCGCTCTCCTAGCCGCCATCGAGGCGTCGCGACCCAGACGCGCGAATCGGGGAATTCGACTCGGCTTGGCCACCATCAACCGGACAGCGGCGCCGACATCGGTGGTCCCATCGGGCCGGAGAACGTCCATCACCGCGTCTTCGGTGAGCCCACCGTCGGGCCGGTCGCTGATGGACCGGATCACCGTCCACGGCACGCCCCGGGCATCACAGACCGAGCCGACCCCGGTCCCCTCCATCTCGAGGGCGATCACTCCTTGTTCGACCAGGCCGGCGAGGCGAGCCGGATCCGAGATGAGCTCGTCGACCGTAGCCACCTTGCCCGCGCTCTCCAGAGTGCCGAGCGATGCCGGGTGGTACTCATGGCCGGAAGCCACGTCGAGCATGATCTCGGGCACGACCACACTGCCGATGGACGTGGTCGGGTCGATCCCGCCGGCGATCCCGCTGAGCAGCACGTGGTCAACGGTGAATTGGTCGAGCAGCCGCTCAGTGGAACGGGCCGCAGCTGCTGGGCCGACGCCGATTTGGGCGGCGAGTACCTCGACCCCACCCCGATGTCCGCGGTAGATCTTCACACCGTCGGCGATGGACGGTCGAGCGCCGACCACCTTGATCACGGCCTTGAGCTCGACGGTCATGGGGGCGAGGACCAGTGCCCGGCGGATGGCTGTCACCGCTCCAGAGTGCCCGATCGGTCGACCCGGCGCACGGGACCGGGCAGATTTGGCAACCTGGCGCCGTGACGATCGCCTTCCGGCCCCTCCAGCGGTCAGACTTCCCTCTGCTCGCCCGCTGGCTGGCTGCGCCCCATGTGGCCGTGTGGTGGCGCCAGGCGCACAGCATCTCCGCTCTCGAGTCGGAGTTCGGACCGGCGGTGGACGGTCGGGACCCGACGGAGGTCCTCATCGTCGAGGAGGACGTCCGAGACGTCGGGATGGTTCAGCGATACCGGTTGGACGACCAACCCGAGTGGCAGCGGGCGGTCTCGGTGGGAACGGCGCCACGGCCCGCTGTCGGCATCGACTACCTGATCGGTGACGTTTCGAGGACCGGGCAGGGCCTGGGCCCCCGCATCATCTCCTCACTGGTGGACGACACCTGGGTTCGCCATCCCGACGCCAGTGCCGTCATCGTGGCGGTGCAGCAGGCCAACCGGCGGTCATGGCGGGCTCTGGAAAAGGCGAGCTTCTCCAGGGACTGGTCGGGGACACTGGCCAGCGACGATCCCAGCGACGAGGGACCCAGCCACCTCTATGTGCGTCGCCGCCCGATCGACCGACAGCTCGGCGATCGATGATCGGGAACGCCGGGGACGTCGAACACTTCCGAGGCCACTGCGACCACCACACGTCAGCGCAGGTCGGCGGTCGTCTGGCGAGCAACGAGATCGGAAGGTGGCAGCGTGAGGAGAGTCTCAATGGCCGATGGCTCGACCGGTCGCGAAAAGATGAATCCCTGACCGCTGTCACACTGTTCGTCGCGCAGAGCTTCGAGCTGCGTCGTCTCCTCGATCCCTTCGGCCAGGGTCATCAGACCCAGGCTTCGGCCCAGCTCCACCAACGTGTGTATCAGGGCGGCGGAGTCCGACGAGCCGTCCATCTCGGCCACGAACGAGCGATCGATCTTCAAGACGTCGACGGGGAACTGACGCAGGTAGGCGAGTGAGGAATATCCCGTTCCGAAGTCGTCGATGGCAATCATCACACCGATGTCCTTGAGCTTCCGGAGACGGGAGACCGTGGCTTCGGCGTCCCGCATGAGCGTGGATTCGGTGACCTCGACGACCAGGAGGGCCGGGTCCAGCTCGCTTGCCTGGAGCGCCGCCGAAACGTCATCAACGAGCGTGTCCGTCTCGAGCTGGCGCATGGAGACGTTCACCGACATGGTGGTCCGGTGCCCTTGCCGGTGCCAGGCCGCAGCCTGCGCGCAGGCCTGGTCCAACACCCACCGTCCGACCTCGACGATCATGCCGCTGTCCTCGAGGACGGGGATGAAGTTGTCGGGTGAGATCACCCCCCGGGTCGGGTGCTGCCAGCGTAGGAGGGCCTCGACCCCTCTGATGCGAACGCTGTCGAGGTCGAAGATCGGTTGGTAGAGGAGGAAGAACTGATCGTTGGCCAACGCCGAGTCGAGATCCGATTTGAGCTCGAGACGATCGAGCGCAGCCGATTGCATGGCGGGCTCGAACACAGTGAAGCAATCCCTGCCTTTGGCTTTTGCTCGGTAGAGAGCGATGTCGGCGTCGCGGAGGAGCTCCTGTGCCGACGCCCGGTCTCCGGTGGCGATCCCGATGCTGGCGGTGACGGTGATGGGGAGGCCTTCGTAGCCTTCGACGTGGAACGGTTTGCGCAACACCTCGCGAATGCGCTCGGCCACCATCGCCGGTCCGGCGGCCAGCGAGACGCCTTCGGTGAGCACGACGAACTCGTCGCCTCCGAGCCGACCGACGGTGTCACTGGCCCGCAGCATGGACGAGAAACGGCTGGCTACCGCCTGGAGGAGCTTGTCACCGGCCTCGTGGCCCAACGAGTCGTTGGCATCTTTGAAGTTGTCGAGATCGATGAAGAGAGCGGCGACCGGCTCACAGGCCCGGCGGGCCCGCACCAGCATCTGCTCGACCCGATCGAGGATGAGCTGCCGATTGGCAAGACCGGTCAGCGGATCATGCAACGCCCGGTGGGCCAGAAGGGCCTCGAACTCTTTCCGTTCGGTGATGTCGCGCACGTTGGCCACATAGCCGGCGACCGAGGGACGGTCTCGCTGGTCGGTGACCACAGCCTCGACATCGCGCCAGCCGGCGTCCTTCCGGTGCAACCGGAACTGGACCAGGACGGTTTCGGGCGAGTTGGTGGATCGGGAGCCGAACCTGTTCGCCAGACGATCCCGGTCGTCGGGGTGGACGAAGTCGGTGGCATGCCGGCCCACCATCTCACTCGGCTCGAATCCGGCCAACTGGGCGATGGCGGGACTGACGAATGCGCAGACCCCGCCATCGGCGACCACGATGGTGGCGTCGGTCGAGTTCTGGATGAGAGAGCGGAAACGATCCTCGCTGAGGCGCATGGACGACTCGGCCTCTTCCTTCTGTTCCATGGTCGCCCCGGTCATGCGGATGATGAAGAACAGCACGAACGCCCCCATGATGGCCATGGCGTTGGCGTCGTAGACAGTGATACGCGAAGGTGCCCAACCCTGCCAGATGGCGACTTGTCCGATGACGATTCCCAACATGCTCCAGACGGCGGTGATGCGCCACGCCCGCGACCCCCCGAAGGCGACGTTCTCGAGGGCAAGGAGGGCGAATGCTTCCAGGAGCACAGGCCCCCAGCCGGTGAGGTAGATCACCGTGGTCACCCCAGCGGCAGCTACGGCCACCCGCACCTGGAGCATCACCTCGACCGGATACCGGAGGTACACGCAGTCGATGAACCGGGCAGACGACAGAATGCCCACGAAGACGAGGAGCCAGACCCAGGCCGGCTCCCGGACCACCACGCCCGCCCGCATCAACAGGAGGATGGCGACCAGGGCCACCGGGGCCATGAGGTAGGCCAGCACGGTGGGATTCAGGGCCCTCGCGGGCGAACGCGCCTCATCGCCGGAGGCCGACGCCTTGGCGCTCCAAGGCGCGGTCAGCCGCCCGAGCAGCGGTATTTGGGTGTCCCAGTTCGACATGTCAGAGTCCTGGCTCCCGCGACGAGTCTCGTCATTGCTTCGTCAGATACAGCCCCCGACTTGAACCGGCGAACTCGCCTCCTGCCTGGGTCTCCCTCCCTCCATGGACCCGGCGCGACCAGGCGGACACCAGAGAACGGAAACCCCGATTAGCCTGTTGGGCGCGGTAAGGGGTCGAAGCGAGATTGAAGCGAGATCAAAGCCAGATCCGAAGCGAGATCGAAAGGGAGTGGGGCGACGGCGATGCGACGAAGGGTGCTGAACGGCAAGATCCACCGGGCCCGGGTGACCGATGCCGATCTCAACTACGTCGGCTCCATCTCGATCGACCCGATCCTCCTCAAGTCCGCCGACATCGTCCCTCACGAGCAGGTGGCGGTGTACAACCTGATGAACGGTGCCCGCTTCGAGACCTACGCCATCGAGGGGACCGAAGGGCAGATCTGCCTCAATGGCGCCGCCGCCCGGTTGGCTCAGGTCGGTGACTTGGTCATCATCGTCACCTATGTCGACCTCGAGGACCATGAGGTCTCGTCGCATCAACCATCGGTGGTGGTGGTCGACGAAGACAACCGTGTCACCGACGTTCCCGTCTGAACCACGGTCGACAGCAGACAGCGCCGACGGTGGTCGAGCCACCGCAGGCAGGGACCAGGCAGGGACCACGCGTAGCCAGAACGTTCGGGTTCTGTGAGCGACCCCCTGGTCAGATCAGCCCCTGGCTATACTTTCGCGTGCTCGTAGCTCGCCTGGCCCCTACCGACGTCGGAACGATCCAGCTTCGACCGTCGGACCGGACGAGGCGACTGGAGCTTGGGGTCGAGAGCGCCGGGTCCCGATGCCACGATGAAGGGGCGATTCCATGAGGAACTGGGCACAGGGACTGAAGCAGTGGTTGCTGTGGTTGGTCGGCGATGCCCCCACCCCCGGCCGACGCGAAAGGTTGATGTTGGCGGGGACGTTGGGCGTCGTGGCCCTGTTGGCGGTGGCC
Source organism: uncultured Acidimicrobiaceae bacterium (assembly GCA_963704615.1). Taxonomy (GTDB): domain Bacteria; phylum Actinomycetota; class Acidimicrobiia; order Acidimicrobiales; family RAAP-2; genus Bog-756. The sequence continues at coordinate 1,393,170 of OY969923.1, forward strand.
GGCCTCGCCGCGCTGGGTGGAAGCTCCCACCCGCCCAAGGCGAAGCGCGCCTCCGCGGCCAGCTCGGACGTCTCGAACCTGAACAACTCCATCGAGACCACCATTCCGACTCCGCCCTCGACGACGGCCGGTGGCGGCCAATCCGGATCCAAGACCAAGCCCAAAGCCAAGTCGGGATCGAACGACTCGTCGACAAAGGACAAGGTTCACTCGCATTCGGACACCGGAACGAAGAGCAAGAGTGGCACCACGGCCCACACCACGACCACCACGACCACCGCGCCGGTGAAGTCGCACACCACCCCGGCTGTGGTCCCCGATACGACCTCGACGTCCAACTCGCCGGAGCAGCCATCGGCGCTCGTCGACCCAATCGGCTCCGTTCCCGACGTCGATCCCCCCACGACACCCTCACCCCTATCCTCTCCCTTGGTTACGTCGGTCCCCGGAGCCCCTACCGCCCTCAGAGCCACCGCAGCCAATACGGAGTCGCGGGTGACCTGGTCGGCGCCGAGTGACCAGGGAACCTCGCCCATCACCGGGTACAACGTCTACGTGGGCACCAGCTCGGGCGGTGAGTACCTCGAGCCGGCCAACGGTCCACTGCCGGTCAGTGGGCACTCCTATCTCGTCACCAGCCTCACACCGGGCACGACCTACTACTTCACGGTGAAGGCGATCAACGCCGCCGGCCTGTCGGCGGCCTCCAACGAACTGTCCGTCACCGCGGTGAACTCCTTCCACCCGGTCGGCACGCTGACTTCCCCGGTGGTGGGTATCGCCGCCGACCAGCTGGGGTCCGGCTACTGGCTGGTGAATGCCCAAGGCGCCATCTCCACCCACGGGAAGGCGGGCTCCTTCGGGTCGACCAGCTCATTTCATCTCAACGCGCCGATCGACCAGATCGTGACCACGCCAGACGGCAAGGGTTATTGGGAAGTCGCCAGTGACGGCGGCGTCTTCGCCTTTGGCAACGCTCCCTACTACGGCTCGATGGGTGGCCAGCGGATCAATGCTCCGGTGGTCGGCTTTGCCGCCACCCCCGACGGCCAGGGCTACTGGGAGGTCTCCAGTGACGGTGGGGTCTTCGCTTTCGGCGACGCCGGGTTCTACGGCTCGATGGGCGGACTTCCCCTCAACCAACCGGTGGTGGGGATAGCGTCCGACTCCACCGGCCACGGTTACTGGGAGGTGGCCCGTGACGGCGGCGTCTTCGCCTTTGGCGACGCGCCCTTCGAGGGCGCTCCGACCGACCTGGCCCTCCGGAGTCCGATGGTCGGTATCGCCGCCGCTCCCTCGGGCCAGGGCTACTGGGAGGTGGGCGGCGACGGCGGGATCTTTGCCTACGGCTCGGCCGTGTTCCACGGATCGACGGGAGGGCTCGCGCTGGCCGCTCCCATCGGCGGGATCGCGGCCGACCAGGAGACCGGCGGGTATTGGTTGTTCTCGCTCGACGGGGGGATCTTCGCCTTCGGCGCTCCGTTCCACGGGGCCGGCTGACCACAGACGCTCAGTCTCCGTCGGCCGGGGACCTTTGGATCATCCGTAGGTGGCCTCGGCGCCCACGGTAGCGTTCACCTGATGGGTGCCCGATGACCCACCCGCCAACACTTCAGCCCGATCCCACCGGACCGGGTGGGGCTCCTGGTACCGGAGAGGCCCAGCTCCCGTTTCTCACCGCCGAGGAACGCCTGGTCCGGACCTTCCAGAACTTCAACGACCCGTCCCAGGAGTGGCGTCGCTTGTTCGCCGAGTTCCTGGGGACCTTCTTTCTGGTCCTGGTGGCGGCCGGAGGTCCGATGGTGGGCGCGGCCATACCCGGCTCTGTCGGCCGGTCAGCAGCGGTGGTGGCGCCCGGGTTGATGGTGCTGGCCCTCATCCTGGCCATGGGCAAGGTGTCCGGGGCCCACCTCAATCCGGCCGTCAGCATCGCCTTTGCCCTGCGACGGGATTTCCCGTGGGGCAGGGTGCCCGGTTACGCGATCGTCCAGCTGGCCGGAGCCGCTCTCGCTGCCTGGTTCCTCCAGGGGGTGGTGCACATCTCGGCCATGCACGGTTCCACCTACCCGGCCGCGGGCCGATCGGCGCTCGACGCCTTGTTGATCGAGGCGGTGCTCACCCTGGGTTTGGCCAGCATCATCCTGGGCACCGCATCGGGCGCCCAGCAGCTCGGTCTGTTCGGGGCGTTCGGTGTCGGTGCCTACGTTGCCCTGGCCGGGTTGTGGGCCAGCCCCATCTCCGGTGCCTCGATGAACCCGGCCCGCACTTTTGGGCCCGACCTGGTGTCGGTCGATTTCACCAGCTATTGGGCGTATATCGCGGGTCCTCTGGTGGGGGCCGCCCTGGCTGTGGCGATCGCCTATGTGCTGCGCGGCCCCGGAGGCGGCCGCACGGGGTCCACCGCGGCCCAGGGAGAACTCTTCCCCGAGGTGGCTCGTTACGACCACTCCTGACGCCGGCCGATGGCAGGGAGTCGAGTCCGAGCTCAGATCTGCTTCCATGCTTCGGTCAGGACGGAACGCAGGATGGAGGTCATCACCTCGAACTCCTCCTCCCCGCAGACGAGCGGGGGGGCCAGTTGCACCACCGGATCGCCGCGATCATCGGCACGGCAGATCAACCCCGCCTCGTAGAGGGCGCCGGACAGGAAGCCGCGCAGGAGGCGCTCGGACTCGTCGCCGTCGAACGTCTCCCCGGTGTCCTTGTCCTTGACCAGCTCGATCCCGTAGAAGTAGCCGGCGCCGCGGACGTCTCCGACGATGGGCAGGTCGCGCAGACTGTCGAGCGATGCCCGAAAGGCCGCCTCGTTCTGGCGGACGTTCTCGAGCAGACCCTCCTTCTCGATCACGTCGATGTTGGCCAGTGCCACCGCGGCACTGACCGGATGACCGCCGAACGTGAGGCCGTGGAGAAAGGTCGCCCCGTCGAGGAACGGCTCGACCAGACGGTCGCTGACCGCCATCGCCCCCATGGGGGAATATCCACTGGTCAGTCCCTTGGCCACGGTGACGATGTCCGGCCGGTAGGCGTAGCGCTCAGCCCCGAACCAGTGGCCCAGGCGGCCGAAGGCGCAGATCACCTCGTCGGAGACCAAGAGCACCTGGTAACGGTCGCAGATCTCCCGCACCCGCTGGAAGTAACCCGGTGGAGGGGGAAAGCAGCCGCCGGCGTTCTGCACGGGTTCCAGGAACACCGCGGCCACCGTCTCGGGTCCTTCGAACAAGATGGCTCGCTCGATGGCGTCGGCGGCCCACAGTCCGAAGGCATGGAGGTCATCGGCGAAGTACGGCGCCCGGTAGAAGTTGGTGTTGGGCACCTTGATGGCTCCCGGAACCAACGGCTCGAACGGCGTCTTGATGCCGGTGACCCCGGTGATGCTGAGGGCTCCCATGGTGGACCCGTGGTACGCGATGTTGCGGCTGATCACCTTGGAGCGCTCGGGCCGGCCGGTGATGGTGAAGTACTGTCGGGCCAGCTTCCAGGCCGACTCCACCGCTTCGGAGCCGCCGCTGGTGAAGAAGATCCGGTTGCAATCCCCAGGGGTCAATCCGGCCAGTCGGTCGGCCAGCTCGACGGCGGCGGGATGGGCGTAGCTCCATATCGGGAAGTAGCCGAGCGTGGCCGCCTGGCGGGCTCCGGCCTCGGCCAACTCGGTGCGTCCATGACCGATCTGGCTGGTGAACAATCCGGACAGGCCGTCGAGGTACCGCTTGCCGTACTGGTCGTAGACCCACACGCCCTCGCCCCGCACGATCACCGGGACGTCCTGGGTGCGTGACATCCGGGTGAAGTGCATCCAGAGATGGCGACGGGCGCTCTCTTGCAGGCCCTCGTTGGATAGCTCGGTCATCGGGTCCCCCAGGTGTAAGTCTGTTTGGCCAGTTTCAGATACATGAACGTCTCGGTCTCCCGGACCCCGGGTATGCGGCGGACCACGCCGTTGAGCAAGTCGAGAAGACTGTCCTCGTCCTCGCACACCAGCTCCACGAGAATGTCGAAGGAACCGGTGCACATCACTACGTAGTCGATGTCCTCGACCTCGGCCAGCTTGTCGGCGACGGTGCGGGCATCGCCGTCGGCCCGGACCCCAACCATGGCCTGGCAGCGGAATCCCACCTGGAGCGGATCGGTCACCGCCACGATCTGCATGACACCGGCCTCGCGCAGCTTCTGCACTCTTTGGCGGACGGCAGCCTCGGAGAGGCCGACGGCCTCGGCGATCGCGCCGTAGGTCCGGCGGCCGTCCTTCTGCAGTTGCTCCACGATTGCTTTGTTGACGTCGTCGAGCAGGCCGTTGGGCCAGGAAGCAGGAGTCGGTGAGGCCACGGTCAGCCGCCCGGGAGCTGGACCGATGGGCATCGCCTCTGCCCCGGTAGGGGAATTCCTCGAGTGCACACGCGCGATCTGTTATAGCATTTCAAGCGGAAACAGAGCGCTATTTCGAAGGAAATTCGTAGTGTGACCGAGGTTCCTGGCCATAAAAGATTGTCTCCGGGAGATTCTTCAGGCCGGATGACCTGGCACGACGGAGGGACTCGGTCGAGGAGCGCCGGGCGCGGTGCTTTTTCGGGCTCAAGGCAGTGGCCGAGGGTCAGAGCGGAGAGGGACGAGTGAGCACCATGAAGCCGGAGAGCCGTTCCACCCGAGATCGTCACCTCGCCAATTTCGTCGGGGGCCGCTCCGTCCCGACCCAGGAGGGGTCGTCGGCCATGCTGGTCGATCCGAGCACCGGGGAGGAGTACCTCGAGGCTCCGGTGTCGGGGTCCGAGGACGTCGACGCGGCCATGTCGGCGGCGGCCCAGGCCTTTCCGGAGTGGCGGGACGCCACGCCGTCGGTACGCAGCCTGGCCCTCTTCCGCATCGCCGATGCCCTCGAGAACCGGGCCGAGGACCTGGTGCGGGTCGAGTCGCAGAACACCGGAAAGCCGGTGGCCGTCACCATGGCCGAGGAGATCCCCCAGCTCGTCGATCAGATCCGGTTCTTCGCCGGTGCGGCCCGCCACCTCGAAGGGAAGTCGGCCGGCGAGTACCTGAAGGACCACACCTCGTTCATCCGCCGGGAGCCCATCGGGGTGTGCGCGGCGGTGACGCCCTGGAACTACCCGCTGATGATGGCGGTGTGGAAGTGGGCCCCGGCCCTGGCCGCGGGGAACACCATGGTTCTCAAACCGTCGGAGACCACCCCTGCCTCGACTCTGCTGATGGCCGAGATCATGAGCGAGCACATACCCGCCGGCGTGCTCAATGTGATCTGTGGTGACCGCCACACCGGCCGTCTGCTCGTCAGCCACCCGACACCGGCGATGGTCTCCATCACCGGCAGCGTCCGGGCCGGTATGGAAGTCGCCACGGCCGCGGCCGCCGACGTCAAGCGGGTCCACCTCGAGCTGGGTGGGAAGGCCCCGGTGGTGGTGTTCGACGATGCCGACATCGCCGTCGCGGCCGAAGCCATCGCCATCGCCGGCTACTTCAACGCCGGACAGGACTGCACCGCCGCCACCCGGGTGCTGGCCGGTCCTCGGGTTCATGACAACCTGGTTTCGGCGTTGGCCGAGCAGGCCGGGGCCCAGACGGTTGGTGGCATCGATGTCGAAGACGCCGACTTCGGCCCCCTCAACAACGCCGCCCAGCTGGCCCGGCTCACCGGGTTCTTCGAGCGACTCCCGGCCCACGCCGAGGTGGTCGCGGGCGGGGACAAGGTGGGGGAACTCGGCTTCTGCTTCGCCCCGTCGCTCATCACCGGCCTCGACCAGGGCGACGAGATGATCCAAGAGGAGATTTTCGGTCCCGCCATCACGGTGCAGCGCTTCTCAGACGAGGACCAGGCCTTGGCATGGGCCAACGGCGTACGGTACGGCCTTGCTTCCAGCGTGTGGACCCGTGACCACGGCCGGGCCATGCGCATGGCCAAGGCACTGGACTTCGGTTGCGTGTGGATCAATACTCACATTCCCATCGTGGCGGAGATGCCCCACGGTGGCTTCAAGCACTCGGGCTACGGGAAGGACCTGTCGTCCTACGGGTTCGAGGACTACACCCGCATCAAACACGTCATGAGCTACATCGCCAGCTGAACGTCCCGGATGCGAGCGATGGTCGCCCGGCGGTCACCGCCCCGAGCTGCGACGATGTCCATCGGGGGACGATCCAGGTTCGACCGGTTCCCCTTGTTGGACAAGAATCACGACGATGACCAGCAACGAACCCTCATCCCTGGACGCCGACGCCTGGGTGGCACGGGACAGCGCCGTCGTCTGGCACGGGTTCACCCAGATGGCCGCGTACCCCGACAACGCACCGGTGGTGGTCGAACGAGCCGAAGGTCGCACACTGATCGATGTCGAGGGGCGCAGGTACTTCGATGCCATTTCCTCTTTGTGGGTGACAACTCTCGGCCATCACGTACCCGAGCTCGATGCCGCCGTGATCGACCAGTTGGATCGTGTTGCTCATGCGACCCTCCTGGGCAACGGCAGCCGCGCCGCAGTGGAGTTTGCCGAGGCACTGGCTGCGGTCGTCCCGGTGGAGGATCCACACGTGCTGTTCGCCTCGGACGGTGCCGCCGCGGTCGAGCAGGCGCTGAAGGTGGCGTTCCAATACTGGGTCAACCGTGGCGAGCCCGGCCACAATCGATTCGTCGCTCTTGGCGACGCTTATCACGGCGACACCATCGGCGCCTTGTCGCTTGGAGACGGAGGCTTCGGTACCACCATCTTCGACCCCCTCTGCTTTCCCGTTATCCGCACGCCGGGTTACGCCTCCCCGGACTGGGCGCCCAAGCTGGTCAACTGCATCGAGGAACATGCCAGCTCACTGGCTGCCGTGGTCATCGAGCCTCTGGTGCAGGGAGCGTCGGGAATCTTGGTAGCTGACCCGACGGATTTGATGATGGTCGACGAAGCGTGCCGATCGCTCGGCGTACTGCTGATCTGCGACGAGGTGGCCACCGGCTTTGGTCGTACCGGCAAGCTCTTTGCCTCAGAGTGGGGTGGCGCTGACTTCCACCCGGACATTCTGTGTCTCGGCAAGGGAATTACCGGGGGCTATCTTCCTCTCTCGGCCACCGTCGTGTCGGGGAGGATCTTTGAGGCGTTCAAGGGACCCGATCTCGGTTCGTCGACCTTCTACCACGGGCATTCCTACGGGGGGAATGCCCTGGCCTGCGCCGTCGCCTTACGACATCTCCAGTTGATCGACGAATGGCAGGTGCTGGACAACGTCACCAGCGTGGCCGAGCGGCTGACGTCGAGGTTGGCCACCGACATCGCCGGGTGTCCCGGTGTCGGAGAGATCCGCCAACGAGGGCTGATGGCCGGAATAGAGCTGGCTCCGCCGCCCGGGTCCACACGATGGGGGCGGCGGGTCTGTGCCGCCGCCGTCGCGCGAGGAATTCTGCTCCGGCCTCTCGGTGATGTCGTTGTCATCATGCCCCCGTTGACGACGACCGTCGACGAGATCGACCAGGTCGTCGGCGTGCTGGACCAATCGATCCAGGTGACGTGGGCCGAGGATGTCCGATGAGCCGGCTCGAGGCCATCGAGCACACCGAATCGTCGGAGCAGCAGTCCTCGGCCGGGCGGTCCGGCTGGTCCGACTGGGTCGATCACTCCTGTCACGTGGTGGAGGCGGCAGGACAGTGGCGTAGCCCTCGGACGTTTGACGCTCAGGGTCCTTCGGGCCTGCTGGACGCCGGCGTCGCTGAGGGTTCGGAACGACCCTCAGCGGTTGTTTCGTTTGCCTCGAACGACTATCTCGGCTTGGCCTCTCACCCGGGTGTGGTGGCAGCCGCCCACGATGCCCTGGATCGCTGGGGGTCGGGGTCGGGAGCTTCGAGGCTCGTCACCGGATCTCGCCCGGTCCATTCCGCCCTCGAGCTCGAGCTGGCCTCGTGGAAGCGATGCGAAAGTGCCGTGGTGTTCCCCACTGGCTTTGCCGCCAATCTCTCCGTACTTTCGGTCTTCGGGACCGAGGGAACCCGGGTGCTTTCCGATGAGATGAATCACGCATCGATCATCGATGGCTGTCGCATGAGTCGAGCCGAGGTCATCGTGTACCCGCACGGGCATCTGGGCAAGCTGGACGCGGCGCTGGCGGCATCGTCGGCGAGATCGATCATCGTCTCCGACTCCGTCTTTTCGATGGACGGCGATACGGCCGATCTCGAAGGCCTGCTGGAGGTTGCTTCCCGTCATGGGGCACTGCTCGTCCTGGACGAGGCCCATGCCGTGTTGGGACCAGAGATGCCCGACGGATCCCTCGGTGTCCATGCCGGGAGATGCACCCGACGCCCGGTCGATGTCCTGCGGGTCGGCACGCTGTCCAAGACCCTCGGCTCGCTGGGTGGGTTCGTGGCCGGCCCCCGGCGCTTCGTCGAGTTGATGGTCAACCGCGCCCGACCCTACATATTCACGACGGCCACCACGCCGGCTGACGCCGCGGCTGCCCTGGCTGCCCTCGGCATCGTGCAGTCAGAAGAAGGTCGAGCGCTCAAGCAACGCTTGGCCACCCACGTGGCGCGGGTGGGGGATCAGCTCGGCCGGATAGCCCACCCCTCGCCGATCGTCCCGATGATCATCGGTGGCGAAGCCGAGGCTGTCGCCGCGTCGGCGGGTCTGTTGGCCCAGGGACTGTGGGTACCGGCGATTCGTCCGCCCACGGTTCCTGTGGGCACCTCCCGTCTGCGGATCACTCTCTCGGCCATCCACTCCGATCGACAGGTCGACGATCTGATCCGAGGGATCAGTGCCATCGAACCGGTGAAGACCTTCGAGAGCGACTGACCTGGCGGTGTCGCCCGTTCGAGTTCGTCGGAGATCGGCGAATGTTCACAGACCGGCGAATAAGGTCGCGCCTATGGGAAGGAGGTCGAACCGATGATCGTCGGGATCCCCAAGGAGGTGAAGGACGACGAGTACCGGGTGGCCATCACCCCGGCCGGAGTGCGCGAGCTGACCGCGCTCGGCCACTTCGTCCTCATCGAGCGAGGCGCTGGGGTGGGCTCGTCGATCCCCGATGAGGAATTCACCGCCACCGGCGCCAAGATCGTGGACCGGGCGGTCGAGATCTGGTCCGAGTCCGACCTGATCCTCGGGGTCAAGGAGCCGATTCCCGAGGAATACCCCCTTCTCGGGCTGCGCAAGGGCCAGGCCCTGTTCACCTATCTCCATCTGGCCGCGTCTCTCCCGTGCACCGAGGCTCTGGTCGCGGCCGGCAACACCGCCATCGCCTATGAGACGGTGCGGCTGACCGACGGTTCGCTCCCTCTGTTGACCCCGATGAGCGAGGTGGCCGGCCGCATGGCGCCGCTGATGGGTGCCCACTATCTGATGAGCCCGGGCGGTGGACGGGGCGTCCTGGTGTCCGGGGTTCCGGGCGTCCGCGCCGCCAAGATCGTGATCCTGGGGGCCGGAGTGGCCGGCATGGCCGCGGCCACCCTGGCCGTCGGCATGCACGCCGAGGTGTACATCCTCGACAGGAACCTCGAGCGTCTCCGCCAGGTCGACCACCACTTCCGTGGCGCGCTGGAAACCGTGGCCTCCAGCACCCACGCCATCGAGGAGACCTGCATCGACGCCGACATCGTGATCGGCTGTGTGCTGGTGGTCGGAGCGAAGTCTCCCACGCTGGTCTCCGATGACCTGGTGGCCCAGATGCGGGAGGGGTCGGTCCTGGTGGACATCTCGGTAGACCAGGGCGGGTGCTTCGAGTCGACCCGGCCCACCACCCACTCGCACCCCACCTTCGAGGTCAACGGCTCGATCTTCTACTGCGTGGCCAACATGCCCGGTGCGGTCCCGCACTCGTCCACCCACGCTTTGGTCAACGCCACGCTCCCGTATGTCATCGAGATCGCCAACAACGGCTGGCGTGCAGCGGCCCGACACGATGCCGCCCTCGCCGAGGGAGTGAACGTGGTCGAAGGCTCGCTGATCTCCGAGCCGGTTGCCGTGGCCCACGGGATGACGGCGGTCTCGCTGGCCCACGTCCTCAACTGAGCGGGTCGGTCATGAGCCAACCGGGCTGCAGCGCCCGTCCCTTTGATTCCTCCTCATCTGCCGCCCCGGATCCTTCTGATCTGCTGCCCCGGAACGGACTGGGTGTGCTCGGTCATGGCCACGATTTCGGGCCCCGGCCCCGATCGGTCATGCTGGAGCGACGAGGAAATCCGAACGGTGAGATGAGACACGGAACCACAGAGAGCGGAAACACAGGGCGGGCGGAACAAGTAAGGACAGTGAGGAGCGTGGCGTGATGAAGAGGATCGGATCATCGATTGAAGCAGACGGGGCGCGGACCGCTCCGGTCTTCGATCCCGCCTCCGGGGAACAGACCGGTGAGGTGGTGCTGGCCACGCCGGAAGACATCGACCGTGCGGTGGCCGCCTCGCTGGCCGCGTGGACGGACTGGCGAGCCACATCGCTCACCACACGGGCCCGGGTCCTGTTCGCCTTCCGCGAGCTGGTTGATCGGCACCGCGACGATCTGGCCCGGCTGATCACCGCAGAGCACGGCAAGGTCATCGAGGACGCCCGCGGCGAGGTGGCTCGGGGAATCGAGGTGGTCGAGTTCGCCTGCGGCATCCCCCACCTTCTGAAAGGTGATTTCTCCGAGGACGTCTCCAACGGGGTCGACGCCACCTCGATCCGCCAGCCCCTGGGGGTGGTGGTGGGGATCACACCCTTCAACTTCCCGGTCATGGTCCCCATGTGGATGTACCCCCTGGCCATCGCCTGCGGCAACACCTTCATCCTCAAACCCTCCGAGCGTGACCCGTCACCCTCGGAGCTGATCGCCGCCTTCTGGGCCCAGGCCGGCCTGCCCGAGGGGGTGTTCTCGGTGATCCACGGCGATGCCGTGGCCGTCGACTGTCTGGCCGACCACCGGGACGTGGCCGCGGTGTCCTTCGTCGGATCGACACCGGTGGCCCGCCACGTTTTCGAGAGGGCCACTGGCGCAGGAAAGCGGGCCCAGGCCCTGGGCGGGGCCAAGAACCACGCTGTGGTCATGCCGGACGCCGATCTCGAGTCCACCACCGACGCGCTGATCGCCGCCGGGTACGGTTCCGCCGGCGAGCGGTGCATGGCGGTGTCGGCGGTGGTGGCGGTGGGCGACGGTGACCGCCTCGTCCGGGCCCTCGGTGAACGGGCCCGGGCCTTGACCACCGGGCCGGGAACCGACCCCGCATCGGACATGGGGCCACTGATCACCCGGGCCCACCGTGACCGGGTTGCGGAGTACCTGGCGTCGGCCGAGGCCGAAGGTGCCGAGGTTGTGGTCGACGGGCGGGAGGTCAAGGTCCCCGGGTGCGACGACGGCTTCTTCCTCGGCCCCAGCCTGGTGGACCGGGTGACACCGTCGATGACGGTGTACCGGGACGAGATATTCGGCCCGGTGCTGTCGGTGCTGCGGGTCGACGACCTCGATCAGGCCATCGAGATGGTCAACGACAACCCCTACGGCAACGGCACAGCCATCTTCACCCGTGACGGGCACGCCGCCCACCGGTTCCGCCGTGATGTGTCGGTCGGGATGGTGGGGATCAACGTGGCCATACCGGTGCCGATGGCCTACTACTCGTTTGGGGGTTGGAAGCAGTCGCTGTTCGGTGACGCCCACGTCCATGGGATGGAGGGGGTGCGGTTCTATACCCGGCTCAAGTCGGTCACCACCCGCTGGCCTGACTCGGCACGGACGGCGGGGTCCGGATCCGCCAGCCTCCACTTCCCGTCGGGCGACACTCGTTGAACGCCCGCCGTCGGTGCCCGGGATCAGAGGCGGCGCCTGAACCGGGCGGCGGGGGAGGGCGCAGCCGTGCGGGTCGATAACGACGGCGTCGGCATCCACGTCGAGGTCACCGGCGGTGGTCGACCGGTGGTCCTTCTCCACGGATTTCCCGACACCGGGCGCATCTGGCACCATCAGGCCGAGGCCTTGGCCGCCTCCGGCTTCAGGGTCATCGTTCCCGATCTCCGCGGCTTCGGTGCGTCGGACAAGCCCGACGGTGTTGAGTCGTACTCGCTGGTGTCCCTGGCCGGTGACGTGCTGGCCATCCTCGACCACCTCGACGTGGACAAAGCCCACGTGGTGGGTCACGACTGGGGGTCGGCGCTGACCTGGGTCCTCGGCTCATTCGTTCCCGAACGGGTGGATCATCTGGTCGCCCTCTCGGTGGGCCACCCTCTTGCCTTCCGAGCGGCTGGCTTCCCGCAGCTCGAGAAGTCGTGGTACCTCCTGCTCTTCCAGTTCGAGGGGATCGCCGAACGTTGGCTGTCGGACGGCTCGTGGGCGAACTTGCGATCGTGGATGAACCACCCCGATGTGGACACGGTGATCGCCGACCTCGAGGCCCACGACTCATTGACCCCGGCGCTCAACCTGTACCGGGCAAACGTCCCCCCTCAGGCCATGGTCGATCCACCGGTCGAGCTCCCTCCGATCGGTGCGCCCACCATGGGTATCTGGAGCACAGGCGACTTCGCCCTCACCGAGGAGCAGATGGTTGGGTCTTCCCACTACGTCTCGGGGCCCTGGCGCTACGAGCGACTGGATGGCCCCGGGCACTGGCCCCAGCTGGACGATCCCGGTGCCGTCAACCGGCTGCTCTTCGACTTCTTGCCCACCTGAGACGCCGGGCTTTGCCTCGGGCTCCCTAAAGGCCATCTCCGGGAGGGCCGACGCTACCCTTGACCCGGTGAACCCATCCCCGGTGGCCGGCGCGCCCTCCCGGACCGTCGACGTTGACGGGGCGACCCACTACCTCGACATGGGCGGGTTCGACGACGGCCCCCTCATGGTGTTCGTGCACGGGCTGGGTGGATCCCACCTCAACTGGACGGCCGCCCGCCGGATGAGCGCGGCCCATCCGGACTGGCGGTTCGAGGTCGCCTCCGACATCGGGCACGTCCCCGTGTTGGAGGCACCGGGATGGACCGCCACAGTGATCGAGGACTGGATGACCCACCAGGATTCTCCGGCGGTCGTTCGCTCCTCGGCGACCCCGATCAGTTGATCTGGCGTTCCCGTCCCTCCCAATAGGGGGCCCGCAGTCTGAACTTCTGGAGCTTGCCAGTTGCGGTCCTGGGCAATTCGTCCCGGAACTCGACCTTTTTGGGGCACTTGAAGCCGGCGAGGGTTCCCCGGCAGTGCTGGGTCACCCTCTCCTCGGTCAGCTCGCTGCCGGGAACCGGCACGACCAGGGCGACCACCATCTCCCCCCAGGTGTCATGGGGGATGCCGATCACCGCCACCTCTGCCACCCCGGCCAACGAGAAGATGGCGTCCTCGACCTCGATGGACGAGACGTTCTCCCCTCCGGTGATGATCACATCCTTTTTCCGATCGAGGATGCTCACGTGTCCTTCCTCGTCGACCATCCCGCCGTCGCCGGTGTGGAACCAGTCGTCCCCGAAGGCGACCTCGGTCTCCTCGGGCTGGTGCCAGTAACCGGCCATCACCGTATTGGAGCGCACCATCAGCTCGCCGTCTGGGTCCACCCGGATGGCGGTGCCCACCGCGGCTGCCCCCGCCCGCATGAGCTTGCGGGCCCGATCCCCCGAGGGGAGGTCGTCCCATTCCGAACGGTGCCGGTTGATGGTGAGCAAGGGCGATGTCTCGGTCAGTCCGTAGATCTGGATGAACTCCCATCCGAGCTCGGACTCGACCCGCTCGATTGTTCGGCTGGGTGGCGGCGCACCAGCCACCACCACCCGGGTGCGATCCCGGCCCGGAATGGGCCGGTCCCAGTCGGGCAGGGCGTCGAGGACGGCGTTGACCACAGCCGGGGCGGCGCACAGGAGGCTCACACCGTGGCGCTCGACCCGGTGCAGGATCTCGGTGCCGTCGACCTTGCGCAGCACGATCTGGGTGCAACCCACCGCGGTCGTGGCCCAGGGCATGCCCCACCCGTTGGCGTGGAACATGGGGAGGGTGTGGAGGTACACGTCCTGATCGGAGAGTTGGATGTGCCAGCCGAAGATGGCGGCGTTGACCCAGCAGTTCCTGTGGGTCAGTTGGACGCCTTTGGGCCGAGCCGTGGTACCCGAGGTGTAGTTGATGGTGGCGGTGGCCTCTTCGTCCCCCACCCACGGCTGCGGCTCGGCGCCGGCAGGGAAGAGCATCTGATCACTCTCCGCACCCAACGTGTACCGATGGCGCGCCTCGATGGCACCGATGTCGTCCTCGAGCTCCGGATCGACCAGAAGAACCGAAGCCCCGGAGTGCTCGACGATGTAGGCGACCTCGGCCGGGGCCAGTCGAAAGTTGATCGGCACCAGGATGCGCCCCCATCCACACACCCCGTAGAACGAGGTGAGGAGGCGCGAGGCGTTGGCCGAAATGATGGCGACCCGTTCCCCGGGACGGACGCCGAGCCGGTCGAGGCCGGCGGCCTGGGCCCGTGCCCGCCCGGCCAGTTCGGCGAAGGTGAGAGGGCCCCAGGCCTCGGCCGGTTGGTGCGGCTCGTCGATCAGCGCGTGCCGGTCCGCATACGCGGTTTCGGCCCGGTCCAGAAAGTCGCGCACATTGAATGGAACGATCATCGGTCCCCCGGTCGACCAGGCCCCGTCTTCTGGGAGACCCATTGAATCAAATTGCCGACCCGGCCGCGAGGCTGGTGGACGGTGAGGTGGTGACCAACTCCCGCCTGGTCGCCGGCCGGGTCGACCTGGTCGGCATGGGAACCAGGTCACTAGTCTGCGGTGCATGCCTACACCGACAACACCTCGCATCGCCGTCGGCCCCCTTGCCTCCCCCTTCGCCACCGATGCCGTGCTGGCGGGCGGCGGGACGCTGGTCGATATCACCGACGCGCCCGACGCCCTGGTCTGGCTGGACCCGATGGAGGTCAAAGGTCTCGCCGATCAGCTGGCCCTCGCCCCCGACGTTCGGTGGGTGCAGCTGCCGTTCGCCGGTGTGGAGAAGGTGGCCGAATTCGGTCTGCTCGATCACGATCACATCTGGACATGTGCGAAGGGCTCCTACGCCGAGCCGGTGGCCGAGCACGCGCTGACCCTGGCCTTGGCCGGGCTCCGGCATCTGCCCGCCCGGGTGGTCGCCCGCTCTTGGGGGATCCCGGCGGGAACGAGTCTCTATGACCAGAAGGTGACCATCCTGGGAGGGGGTGGCATCACCTCGGTGCTGCTCCAGCAACTGGCCCCCTTTCGGGTGGACGCGACGGTCGTCCGCCGGAGTTCCGATCCGGTACCCGGTGCCACCCGGACCGTACCGGTGTCATCGCTGCACGATGTCCTCCCCGGATCGTTGGTGGTGGTGCTGGCATTGGCGCTCACCCCGGAGACGGAGAACATCATCGGAAAAGACGAGCTGTCCCTGATGGACGAGAGCACCTGGCTGGTCAACGTGGCCCGTGGCCGCCATGTGGATACCGATGCCCTGGTCGCGGCCCTGAGCGTCGAATCGATCGCTGGGGCCGCTCTTGACGTCACCAATCCCGAGCCGCTGCCCGACGGCCATCCTCTCTGGGACCTGCCCAACTGCCTGATCACCCCCCACACGGCCGACACCATCGAGATGGTGATGCCCCTGTTGGCCGAACGGATCCGCACCAACGTGGAGCGCTTCGCGGCCGGCCAGCCGCTGGTGGGTCTGGTGGACGCCGACGCCGGTTATTGAGGGACGAGGGAAGATAGCGAGACGGACCAGGTTTGTGCCGGTCTCTGCGCACGACGGCGCCCGAGGGAGGGAACGTCACACCCTTCGGGCATGATGCCGTCTGTCACGAGAAACCATCGCCGAACCGCCGAGCCCAGGAGGCTGTGCCATGCGTCCGACCATCTCCACCCCGCCCCCACTTCTCTCGCCCCCCTCTCCTTCCGTGCCTCCCTCCGCCGTGCCTCCCTCCGCCGTGCCTCCCTCCGCTGTGCCCGTTCCCCTGCCCACGATCAGTCGTCGTCCCACCCCGACGGACACACTCACCATCGACTGTGGAGACTGCCGGCACCAGGGGACCACGGTCTGCGATGACTGCGTGGTCAGCTTCATCGTCGGTCGCCAACCGGAGGACGCGGTCGTGGTCGACGCCGACGAGGCGCGGGCGGTGCGCATGTTGGAGGTGGCGGGACTGGTCCCCGGTGTCCGGCACGCGCGCCGGGTGAGCTGACCCCGCAAACGGACAACGCTTGTCGCCGTCGCCGGGGTTGTCCGGACCATCCCTCGGGCGCGCGACCATGGGGCGTGCACCGATCGCCAGTTTCCGGACCCGCCCGCTGGGAATCGGCGGAGGGTGCGGCCCTCAGTAGCACCCTGCTCGAGCTCGGACGGCGGTCCGGACTGGCTGCGGTCGGCGTCGCCGGGGCCGGTGTGTTCGAAGAGGCTCGAGCCGATCTGAGGGAGCGCCGACGACGGGGTCTCCACGGTGACATGCAGTTCACCTACCGGAATCCGGAGCGGTCGACCGATCCGGGTCGCATCCTCGCTGGAGCCCGGGCCCTGGTGGTAGGGGCGTGGAGCTATCGCCACAGTGAGCCCGTCCCCGATGAGACCTCTTCCGATGATGGCTCCACCGAAGCTGTCCGCGTCGCTTTGTCCTCGCGCCCGGTCGGTCAGGTGGCCCGGTACGCGGATCGGGACCACTACGCCTCGCTGCGCAGCGCACTCGCCCCCATCGCCCACCATCTGGTTGAGCGCGGCTGGAGGTCGGTGGTGGTGTGCGACGACAACGCACTGGTAGATCGGGCTGCGGCCCATCGCGCCGGGCTCGGGTGGTTCGGGAAGAACTCGCTGATGCTGGTGCCCGGGCTCGGCTCGTGGTTGGTGCTGGGCACGGTGGTCACCGACGCCCCGTTGGTCCCGACCGCCCCCGACGGCGGGTCACCCCACGCCGAGGGATGTGGGAGCTGCTCCCGTTGCCTGACCGCATGCCCGACCGGCGCGCTGGTCGCGCCGGGGGTGCTCGACGCCCGCCGGTGCCTGGCTTGGTTGCTGCAGTCGACCGGGTCGTTCCCCGAGGGGCACCGCCGGGCGCTGGGCGGACGCATCTACGGCTGCGACGAGTGCCAGCAAGCCTGCCCGATCAACCGGGTCGCCGACCGGAGGGACCCACCACCACCGCCTGCGCCGGACAGCGAGCCACAGGTGGGACTGCTCGAGCTCTTGGGTGCCACCGACGACGAGCTGATGGCCAGGCACGGGCGTTGGTACATCCCCGACCGGGACCCCCGCTATCTGCGGAGGAACGCACTCGTCGCCCTGGGCAACGTCGGCGACGGTACCGATCCGGCGACCTCAGCGGTGTTGCTGCGCTGGTTGGCCACTGACGACGCCATGATCGCGGAGCACGCCCGATGGGCGGCCGTCGAGCTGGGTCGCGGCGACCTGGTGGATCAGGCCACGTGACCCACTTGTTGGTCACCAACGACTTCCCTCCCAAAGTCGGTGGAATCCAGGCCTACCTGTGGGAGCTGTGGCGACGCCTCGATCCGGACAGCTTCGTCGTCCTCACCGCCATGTCCCACCCCGACGCCGCCGGGTTCGACCGTGAACAGGCGGCAAGGGGCTTTCGCATCGAGCGGGTGGCCAGCCGGGTGCTGCTCCCGACCCCACGGACGATCCGTCGGATACGGGAGACCGCCCTCCGGGTCGGAGCCGACCTGGTCGTCCTCGACCCGGTTCTGCCGCTGGGCCTGGTGGGCCCCCGGCTCGGACTTCGCTATGCCGTGCTCATCCACGGGGCGGAGGTGGCCGTGCCCGCCCGCCTTCCCGGAGGGCGCGCCCTGGTCGGCCACGTGCTGCGCCACAGCTCCTTGGCCGTGTCGGCCGGTGGCTATCCCGCCGCCGAGGCCCGCCGCACTCTGTCCCGAGGGGGGATGCCCCCGGTGGTAGAGATCCCGCCCGGGGTCGACCTCGAGCGCTTCTCGCCCCTGTCGCCGGAGGAAATGGTGATGGCGCGTACTGGCCTCGGGCTTCCACCGCACGGTCCCCTGGTGGTCAGTGTCAGTCGCTTGGTGCCTCGCAAGGGGATGGACGTGCTCATCGATGCCTCGGTTCGTCTGGCTGCCGGGCTGCCCGACCTGACCGTCGCCATCGCCGGCTCCGGCCGTGACTCCGAGCGCCTGGCCGGTCGGGTCGCCGAGCTCGGTGCGCCGGTCCGCCTGCTGGGTGCCGTGCCCGACGCGCAGCTGGTCCCCCTGATCGAAGCGGCCGATGTCTTCGTCATGTTGTGTCGCAACCGGTGGCTGGGGCTCGAGCAAGAAGGATTCGGGATCGTCTTCCTCGAGGCGGCCGCCGCAGGTGTGCCTCAGGTGGCCGGCGCGTCGGGTGGTGCCGGCGAGGCGGTGGAGCACGGGGTGACCGGACTGGTGGTGGGACGGCCCACCGATGTCGGCGCCGCCACACGCGCCATCGGCAGGCTGCTCGGCGATGCCGCTCTGCGTGAGCAGATGGGGACGGCGAGCCGGCACCGAGCGGAGGCATCCTTCGACTATGACAAACTCGCCCCTAGGCTGGCCGCGTCGCTCGCCGACGTGACAGGCTGAGGCCTGCACGGCCGCATCAACCGATTCGAGGAGGAGGGCATCGTGGCCGAGGAACAAGCCACCGAGCGGATGGTCGTGTCGGCCACGCCGGAGCGCTGTTTCGAGGTGAGCTCGGACATCAGTGCCTATCCGGAATGGGCCGCAGACATCAAGGAAGTCACCATCGACGAGCGTGACGACCAGGGTCGTCCCCGATTGGTCACCTTCCGGGCGGCGGCCTTCGGCCGGAGCACCAGCTATACCCTGGCCTACGACTTCAGCGAGGCGCCTCGGGTCCTGTCCTGGGTGCAGACGCGCGGCGACATCACATCCAAACTGGATGGCCGCTACGTCTTCGCTCCCAACGGCGACGGGGGCACCGAGGTGACCTACCACCTCGTGGTGGCGATGAAGGTTCCCTTACCCGGCTTCATCAAGATGCGGGCCCAGAGCCGCATCATGGCGATCGCCTTGCGTGAGCTCAAGACTCGGGTCGAGTCGCTGGCGTGACCGGCACGCCTGGGCGGGTTGTCGGGGGTCCGTCCTGAAGGTCGGCATCACCCTTCCGCAGTTCCGGGATGAGGCCGATTCGACTCTCGAGGCGGCACGGCGGGCGGAAAGCCTCGAGCTCGACGGCGTTTTCTGCTTCGACCACCTCTGGCCGATGGGCCAGCCCGGGCGACCGGCACTGTCGTCGGCCCCGCTCCTCGGTGCCGTGGTCGCCTCCACTTCCACCGTCGCGGTCGGATCGCTGGTGGCCCGGGTGGGCCTGGTTCCCGATCCGGTGCTGGTGTCCGTGCTGTCGAGCCTCTGGTCGATCAGCGGCGGTCGGTTCATCGCCGGGATCGGTACCGGTGACCATCTGAGCCGGGCCGAAAACGAGGCCTACGGGATCCCCTTCGAGCCGGCCGAGCAGCGGCGAGCCCGGGCCCGATCGGTGGCCGCCGCGGCACGCCGGCTGGGCATCCCGGTATGGATCGGCGGAGGCAGCCTGCGGACCGACGAGTTGGCCCCGTCCATCGGGGCCGCGGTCAACCTGTGGGGGGCGGACCCGTGGCGGGTGGCCGAGCTCACCGCCATGGGGACGGAGGTCAGCTGGGCCGGACCGATCGGGACGCAGGAGGACGCAGCCACGGCCCGCCTGAGGGAGGTCGCCGAGGCGGGGGCGACCTGGGCCGTCTGTGCGTGGCCCGACTCGCTCGAGGTGGTTGCCGCCGCTGCCGCCGCGGTCCGCTCCACTGGGTGACCAGCGGAGCGAGGACCTGTGGTCCAGGGGCGGGGACCTCCGGCAGTAACCTGGCGGAGATGGAGTTCCGCCGGATCAACAGCCTGCCGCCCTACGTCTTCGCCACTATCAACAACCTGCGCGACGTTGGTCGACGCGAGGGCAAGGATGTGATCGATCTCGGGTTCGGCAACCCCGACCTCCCCTCGCCCGAGGTGGCGGTGGAGAAGTTGGCCGAAGCCGCCCGCAACCCGCGCAACCATCGCTACTCGGCCAGCCGCGGCATCCCGAAGATCCGCCAGGCCATCACCAACCTCTACCTCCGCAAGTTCGAGGTGGAGCTCGACCCCGATACCGAAGTCGTGACCACCATCGGTGCCAAGGAGGGACTCTCCCACCTGATGTGGGTGCTTGTCGCGCCCGGTGACACCGCCCTGGTGCCGTCCCCGTCCTATCCGATCCACATCTACGCGCCCCTGTTCGCCGGCGCCGACGTTCGCCATGTCCGCCTGGACACCCAGGGAGTGGAGACCGGCGCCACTCCGGGTGAGGCGTTCTTCGGCAACCTGATGGAGGCGTGGGAGTCGGCGTGGCCGAAGCCGCGGGTGGTGGTGATCTCGTTCCCCCACAACCCCACCACCGAGTGCGTGGACCTGGCCTGGATGACCCGGTTGGTCGATTTCGCCAAGGAGCACGACATCGTGCTGGTCCACGATTTCGCCTATGCCGACATCGCCTTCGACGGGTACACGCCCCCTTCGATCCTGCAGGTTCCAGGGGCCAAGGACGTCGCCGTCGAGTTGTACACCATGACCAAGTCGTTCTCCATGGCCGGCTGGCGGGTCGGCTTCCTGGTGGGCAACGCGGCCATCGTGCAGGCGCTGACCAAGCTCAAGAGCTACCTCGACTACGGGACGTTCCAGCCCATCCAGATCGCCGCCATCGTGGCCATGAACGAGGCCCCCGACTACCCCAAACTGATCAACGAGACCTACCAGGCCCGCCGTGACGCACTGTGCGACGGCTTGAACCGGATCGGCTGGACGGTCACCCCGCCACGGGGGACGATGTTCGTCTGGGCCCCCATTCCCGAGCCCTACCTCGAGATGGGCTCGCTCGAGTTCTCCAAATTCCTGGTGAAGGAGGCCGATGTGGCCACGTCACCGGGGGTCGGATTCGGCCCCGGAGGCGACGCCCACATCCGTTTTGCCCTCATCGAAAACGAACAACGCATCGGCCAGGGCGTCCGCAGCCTGCGCCGGGCGCTGACCCGGCTGCACTGACCGTCCCCTCAGGGCCGGCCGGCACCCTCCACGGCGACCCGGGCCTGTTCGATGCGTCCCGAGCGGGCCTGGCTGGCCTGCGACTCCGTGCTGGTCGGCGCGGTCATCACGTAGAGGGTGCGCCGGTCGGCACCTCCCAACATGCAGGCGAAGCTGACCTGCGAGGTTGTCACCCGATCCACGATGGCTCCCCCCTCGGCGACCAGGATGCACTCGGAGGCGACGGCGTTGGACACCCAGATCCGGCCCTCGGCGTCGAGGCATATCCCGTCGGGCGCGCACCTCTCCAGTGACGCCCACTCCCGCCGATCACTGAGCCCACCGTCGTCGTCCAGGTCGAAGGCGGTGAGCCGACCGGACAACGTCTCGGCGACGATCAGGGTCCTTCCGTCGGCGGTGATCACCGCCCCGTTGGGAAAATTGAGGTCGTCGGCGGCGAGGTGGGCGGTTCCGTCAGGATCGATGCGGACCAGGACCGTGGTCGGTGGTCCCGGGGGCGTCACCAGTGCGACCACGCCCTCTTCCTCGATGAACCGGTCGAGGTCGAAGCCGAAGTTCCCCACGTAGGCCCGCCCGGCCGTGTCCACCACCATGTCGTTGCCATAGAAGGTGGCCATCGGCTTGAGGTCACCGTGCTCGACCAGCCGCCCATCGGCCTCCAGACGGAGAACCGTGCGTAACTTGCGGGAGACGACGATCAGGCGGCCGTCGGGCAGCCAGCCCAGCCCGGCCGGTTCACCGGGGACCTCGAGCTCGACCCGGACGTCGCCGTCCTCGTCGGCCGATTGCACCGTGCCGTCGTAGAAATCGGCGTACCACAGCCGGCCTTGGTGCCACCTGGGGGACTCACCGAAGTGGAGCCCGGAGACGAACGGCCGTGTCTCTGTCGTCGTCTCTTCGCTCATGCGATCCTGCGGGCCAGGGCCGAGCCGCTCGTCGCCACGTATCCCTGGCGGCAGAAGGCGATGGCGGCCTCGGCCACCCGATCGGCATCCTCACCCTTTTGCAGGACCAGCACCCGGGCCAGATGGGCGGTCACCCCCAGGATGGCCAGGGTCAGGACCACCGGGTCCTCACCGCGGAACAGTCCGGCGGTGATCCCGGCGCTCACGTGGGGCAAGGCGTCGGCCACGACCTGGGTGTCGCCGTGGCGGATGATCGGGGCGAACCGTTCCTCGGTCCGGGCGAATTCCATCAGGACGAAGAGATGGCGGTGCTCGGACAGCCAGCGCAACGAGGACCGGATCCCCTGTTCGATGCGGCGGGCCGGATCGTGCTCTCCGGCGATGGCCTCCCTCTGGGCTTCCCGCATGGAGTGGAGCGCGTCGGTGAGAATCTCGTCGAGCAGGTCGTCTTTGGATGCGAAGTACCAGTAGACGACCCCTTTGCCCACGCCCAGCCCGTCGACGATGCTGGTGACCGAGGTCGAGTGGTACCCATCGGCGGCAAAGCGGCGGGCGGCGTGGTCCATCAGATCACGCCGGCGCTGCGCGCCTTTGGGAGTAAGTCGGCGGGGCATGGGGCCAGACGCTACGAGCGAGCCGGGTCGGGGTCAATGGCGAATGATCGTCGGACCCGGAGCCGAGCGGGTCAGGCCCGGGCCGGTGTGACCACCTCAGCCCCGTCGAAGCTGGCTCGCATCATGGCGGCCGACGAGGAGAAGAGCGCTCGTTTGGGCAGTCCCAGCGATCGCAGCTCGGCGGCCATCGGGTGGTTGCCGAGCACCAGGGTGGCCCCGCCCCATCGGCCCGCGGCACCGACCGACGAGGTCGTCCATGTGGTGCGCCGGAGCACGCCGTCGCGGAAGGAATAGCTCGGTGGCGCCTGGGAGGGCAGCCGGAGGTGGCCACCAGCGGCGACGGTCAGGGTCAGGACGTGGACGTCATCGTCGACCAGCCGGATGGTCGTCCCGGTTCCGGCACCGGCCGATCCTGTACCGGCCTGGGGCTCGTCGATGACGATCGACGTCACCCACTTGGGAAATCCCCAGATGTCCCGCCCGGCGGCGCAGCTGAACTCCTGGTCGACCGGAAGGCGGTGGATGTAGACGCCCACGGTCCCCGAGGCGAACTCGCGCAACCTCTGCCCGAGCGAGGCCGACGGTGGCGCGTCGTGGGGCCGGACAACGAAACTGAGCGCCACCTCGTGGTATCGATCGAGGTCGGTGTCGTCGTAGCGGCAAGCGGCCAGAGCCACCAGGGCCCGGCCCGGCAGCGGTCCGGTCACCTCGAGTCCGGTAGGGGCGACGATGCGCTGGGCGGCGTCGGCCGAGACCAGGTACTGCACACTCCACTGCCCGGCCCGGCGCACCTCGACGGGCAGTCCCACCGTGCGGCCCAGGACCGTCCACGAAGGGAGGGCCGGTTTCGTGCGGTGGGGAGCTGGCGCAGTCACAGGGTGCAGTTCATCACAGGCGGCGGTACCGTTTCCCGTGGCCTACTGGGTACTCAAGGTGATCCTCACCCCGGTGTTCTACCTGCTCTGGCGGGTGAAGGTCGAGGGTCGAGGAAACATCCCCCGTCACGGCCCCGTGATTCTGGCGGCCAACCACCAGTCGTTCTGCGACTCTCTCTTCTTGCCCCTGGTCCTCCGGCGGCGGCTCACCTACGTGGCCAAGGCCGAGTACTTCGACCATTGGCGGACGGCGTGGTTCTTCCGGGCCGCGGGGCAGATCCCCATGCGGCGGGAGGGCGGGGACGCGTCGCAACGGGCCCTCGACACGGCCCGGGACGTCCTGGCCGCCGGACACCTGCTGGGCATCTATCCGGAGGGGACCCGGGCGCCCGATCAGCGCCTCCACCGCGGGCACACCGGGGCGGCCCGCCTGGCCCTCCGTTGCGACGTCCCCATCATCCCGGTGGGCATCGTCGGCACCCGCGCCGTCCAGCCACCGGGGCGCAGGATGATGCGGCCCTTTCATGCGGTGACCGTCCGCTTCGGCCCCCCGGTCACCTCAGTCCACAACGGGAGAACCCTCAGCCCCGGAGCTCGGTCGCAGCCGGTGGCCGAAGGTCACGACGGCAGAGCCGAAGGTCACGACGGTGGATGGGTCGACCCCGACCCTGACGAGCTCCGGGGGCTCACCGACTCCCTGATGTCAGAGATCGCCCGATTGTCAGGCCAGGACTACGTGGACCAGTACGCGTCACGGGCGCGGGCCGGCTGACCATGGACAACCGATCGGTTCGGTGCCGGGGACCGATCAGACCACGCGATCTTGTAATCAATCGGAAACAGTCCGTACACAGTGACGGCCTAGCCTGATCCGATGGTCAACTACCTGATCAGGGTGCAGCTTCCCGATCGGCCGGGTGCACTTGGGGCGGTCGCCAGTCGCATCGGCTCGGTCGGCGGGGACGTGGTCTCCATCGACATCCTGGAGCGTGTTGACGGCGTCGTCGTGGACGAGCTGGGGGTGGGGCTGGCCGGTGACCATCTCATCGATCTCCTCTCGGACGAGATCCTCGAAGTGGACGGGGTGAGCATCGAGTCGGTGCGACCGGTCGTGGGACCCATGCCCGATCGCCACGCTGAGCTCTTCGACGTGGCCGCCGACCTGTTCGAACAGGCCTCCTTCGCCGCGCTGCTCGAGCACCTCACTGTCCGGGTCCGGAGGAGCCTGGTCGCCGACTTCGTGGTGGTCATCGATGCGGCATCCGGGGCCGTCGTGGTGAGCGACGGCGACAGGCCCGACCCCGCCGTACTCTCCGCTCCGGTGGATGACCGCCCCGACCTGGCCCTGGCGCCGATGGCCCACGCCAGCTTGAACCTGGTGGTTGGTCGGGCCGACCCGATCCTGCGCGACCGCGAGCGCCAGTGGATTGCGACCATGGCCCAGCTGGCCGACCGCGGTTGGCGGGAGCTGGGCTAACCGGGTTCGGCCCAATGCCGCGACCGCTCCACGGCCCTCAGCCAGGCCTGGTGGGCGGGCTCGGTCGACGACACCGGGGCCACCGGTCGGCGGGCCACGTCCTCGGTCCACAGGTCGGCCAGCTCGTCGAGTGAGCCCCACACCCCTTCGGCCAGACCGGCCAGGGTGGCCGCCCCGATGGCGGTGGTCTCGGTCGAGGCGGGCCTGACCACCCCCAGACGGGACTGGTCGGCCAGCTCCTGGAGGAGGAGCCCCATCGCCGACGCACCCCCGTCGACCCGGAGCTCGGTCGGCGCCATCGAGGTGGACGCCATGGCCTCGAGCACGTCGCGCACTTGGTGGCTCATGGCTTCGATCATGGCCCGGGCCAGGTGGGCGCGACCGGTACCCCGACTGAGCCCGACGATGGTCCCCCGGGCGCCCGGATCCCAGAAAGGGCTGCCCAGCCCGGTGAAGGCCGGGACCACGACCACCCCGGCACTGGTCTCGACGGTGAGGGCGAGCGGTTCCAGGTCCTGGGATTCCTCGATGATGCCCAGGCCGTCGCGCAGCCATTGCACCCCGGCACCGGACGAGAACACCGACCCTTCGAGGGCGTAGGCGACGGTCGAGCGGCCCTGGCCGTCACCGGTGGTGGCCAGGGCGATGTCGCCCGCCGGCCCGAGGTCCCAGGCCAGCGTGGTCACCAGCCCGTCCACCGGCGCCGGGGGCTGGGCACCGGCGTTCATCAGCACGAAGCTGCCCGTCCCCAGGGTCACCTTGGTCATCCCCGGGGCGAAGCAGCACTGCCCGAACAGGGCGGCGTGCTGGTCGCCGGCCATCCCGCTGATGGGGACGCCGCAGAGGGCCGAATCGGCACCGAGGGCGGTGTCGACCAGCCGACCCAGCCGACCGCAGTTGGGGCGGACCTCGGGGAGGACGGCGGCGGGGATGCCGAACAGCTCCCGCAGCTCGTCCGACCAACGCCTGACCACGATATCGAAGAGCATGGTCCGGGAGGCATTGGTGACGTCGGTGGCGAAGACGCCCCCGTCGGCGCCGCCGGTCAGGTTCCACAGAACCCACGAGTCGACTGTGCTCATGGCCAGGTCGGGGCCGGGCAGCAGGCCGCCCTCCTCCAGGAGCCACTGCATCTTGGTGGCGGAGAAGTAGGGATCGAGCACCAGGCCGGTGCGCTCCCGGATCAGGGGGAGGTGGCCGTTGTCGGCCAGGGCCTGACAGAGCGGAGCCGTGCGCCGGTCCTGCCAGACGATGGCCCGACCCTGAGGTTCACCTGTCCGCAAGTCCCAGGCCACCACCGTCTCGCGCTGGTTGGTGATGCCGATGGCCCGAGCGATCCGGTCCTGGTCGGCGAGGCGCCCGGCCACCTCCTCCAGCGTGGCCCGCACCAGATGGAGGATCTCGCCGGCGTCGTGCTCGACCCATCCCGGTCGGGGGTAGTACTGGCGCAGCTCGCGGTAAGCCACGTCGACCACCCGGGCCCTCTCGTCCACGACCAGCGACCGGACCCCGGTGGTCCCAGCATCGACGGCGATGGTCACGGAGGATCGAGAGGCCACGGGACGCTCCTGGGGTTCGGCCGGCATCGAGACTGTAGCGAGGGGCCGACCGAAGCCGATGTGTGCTCGCGGAGAGCAATCATTTGCAATTCTTCGCGAACGGCATCTCATCAGGGAATTCGTCGCTCGGGGCCGGCCTCGAATTGTGCCGAATCGGTTGACAGGGGTGTAACTACGCTGCTGTAATAGACCCACTATCTCGTACCTCGGGGGAGGGTAGACCACTACATATAGTGTTAAAGCGGTCAACCGCCGCAATTTGTTCAGGATGGCGGCCGAGGGCCGGCGTTCCTACGCAGAGGGGCATCCCAGGGGGCTCACCCCCTTCACCGCACGGCCCACACTCATACGATTCCAGGAAGAGGTCCACCGCATGGCTATCGCCCCGCACCGCATCGGCATCGGCATCCGCCGCCACTTCACCACCCCCGGCATCCATCCCTACGACGAGGTGGTCTGGGATCGGCGCGACGCCCGGATCACCAACTACCGGGACGGGGCGGTCGCCTTCGAGCAGTTGAACGTCGAGGTGCCCGAGGGTTGGAGTCTCAACGCCACCAACATCCTGGCCCAGAAGTACTTCCGGGGCACTCCCGATACCGAGGAACGTGAATCGTCGCTGAAGCAGGTGTCCGACCGGGTGGTGGACACCGTGACCGCCTGGGGCATCAAGGACGGCTACTTCGTCGACGACGAGGAGGCGGAGACCTTCCGCTCCGAGCTGAAGCACCTCATCATCCACCAGATGGCCGCGTTCAACTCGCCGGTGTGGTTCAACATCGGAGTGGCCGGCGTTCCCCAGCAGGGCTCGGCCTGCTTCATCCTGGCCGTGGACGACACCATGGATTCCATCCTCAACTGGTACACGGAGGAGGGGATCATCTTCAAGGGTGGCTCCGGCGCCGGGGTCAACCTGTCGCGCATCCGCTCTTCCCACGAGTTTCTCAAGGGCGGCGGCACCGCGTCGGGTCCGGTCAGTTTCATGCGGGGAGCCGATTCGTCGGCCGGCACCATCAAGTCCGGGGGCAAGACCAGGCGGGCCGCCAAGATGGTCATCCTCGACTCGGACCACCCCGACATCGAGGACTTCATCTGGTGCAAAGCCATCGAGGAGCGCAAGGCGCGGGTCCTGCGCGACGCCGGATTCGACATGGACCTCGACGGCAAGGACTCGATCAGCCTGCAGTATCAGAACGCCAACAACTCCGTTCGGGTCACCGACGAGTTCATGGAGGCGGTGATCGACGGTGGCGACTGGACCCTGAGCTCCCGGAACGAAGGACTGCCCATCCGCCAGGTTCCGGCCCGCGACCTTTTCCGCCAGATCGCCCGGGCCGCATGGGAGTGCGCCGATCCGGGCATGCAGTTCGACTCCACCATCAACCGGTGGCACACCGCGGCCAACACCGGTCGGATCAACGGGTCCAATCCGTGTTCGGAGTACATGCACCTCGACAACTCGGCCTGCAATCTGGCCAGCCTCAATCTGATGAAGTTCCTCCACGCGGACTCCTCGTTCGACATCGAGGGGTTCCGCTCCGCCGTCGAGGTCATCTTCACCGCCCAGGAGATCATCGTGGGCAACGCCGACTACCCGACCGAAAAGATCGCCGAGAATTCGCGTCGCTTCCGCCAGCTCGGGATCGGGTACGCCAACATCGGCGCACTGTTGATGGCCCAGGGTCTTCCGTACGATTCCGACCAGGGACGGGCCTGGGCGGGTGCCATCACCGCCCTGATGACCGGCCACGCCTATGCCACCTCGGCGAGGACCGCGGCGCGGATGGGACCATTCGCCGGCTTCCACGAGAATGTCGAGCCCATGCTCAACGTGCTGCGCATGCACCGCGATGCGGTTGCCGCCATCGATGAGGAGGCGGTGCCCACCGACCTGCTTTCGGCCGCCCAGGAGGCTTGGGACCTGGCCGTCGAGCTCGGCGAGCAGCACGGCGTGCGCAACTCGCAGGCCAGCGTGCTCGCCCCCACCGGGACCATCGGTCTGCTGATGGACTGCGACACCACCGGGGTCGAACCCGATCTGGGTTTGGTCAAGACGAAGAAGCTCGTGGGCGGGGGCACCATGTCCATCGTCAACCAGACCGTTCCCCGCGCTCTGACCCGGCTCGGGTACGCGCCCGACCAGGTCGACGAGATCATCGCCTACATCGACGCGCACAAGACGATCGTCGGCGCTCCCCATCTGGCTGCCGATCACCTGCCCGTGTTCGCCTGCTCCATGGGCGACAACACCATCCACTACCTCGGTCACGTCCGCATGATGGGCGCGGTCCAGCCCTTCATCTCGGGCGCCATCTCCAAGACGGTCAACCTTCCCGAGGACGTGACCGTGGAGGATGTCGAGAAGTTGCACATCGATGCCTGGAGGATGGGTATCAAGGCGGTGGCCATCTACCGTGACAACTGCAAGGTGGCCCAGCCCCTCTCGACCACCAAGAAGGCAGGCGCCGGAGCCGGTGCCGGCGAGCTCACCGGTGCGGACGACGTCCCTGCCGGATCGGAGGCCGAGGCCCACGCCCGCGAGCTCAACGAGAAGATCGCCGAGCTGGAGGCGGCTCTGGTCCACGAGCAGGCCCGCGCCGGGCAAACGGTCCTCGTCGGTGCCGTCCGCGAGCGTCTGCCCCGGCGGCGTAAGTCGTCGACCTTTGCCTTCCGGGTGGCCGACTGCGAAGGCTACGTGACGGTTGGAGAGTACGAGGACGGTCGGCCCGGCGAGGTGTTCATGAAGGTCTCCAAGCAGGGATCGACCCTGGCCGGCATCATGGATGCCTTCTCCATTTCGGTGAGTCTCGGACTGCAGCACGGTGTGCCGCTGGCCACCTATGTCCGCAAATACACCAACATGCGCTTCGAGCCGGCAGGCATCACCGACGATGCCGATCTCCGCATCGCCACCAGCCTGGTTGACTACATCTTCCGGCGGCTGGCCGTCGACTATCTCCCGCTGGAGGAGCGAGCCGAACTGGGTGTGCTGTCCACCTCCGAGCGGATGCAGCCGACCCTCCCCGGGGTGGAAGAGACGGCGACCCCGTCCTCGGGCGTGGTGGACGCGGTCGACCCGGTCGTTGCCACCGTTCTCGACGGCAGCGCTCTCGACGGTGGGCAATCCAACGCCGCGCCACTGGAGGTCCCGGACACGTTCGGTGCGTCGCCGGATCAGCCGCTGGCCCGGGCCGAACCGAGGGACGCGCCCTACTGCTATCAGTGCGGGAACGCCATGCAGCGGGCCGGGTCGTGCTACGTGTGCGGGAGCTGCGGTACCACCAGCGGCTGCTCCTAGCCCAGCCCCGTCCTATCAGCGGTTCGGCGCGTGGTGGTTGGCGCCGAGGGGTGCCTAGGGTGTCGCCAACATGACCGCACGATCACTGCCGCCCCCGCCGCCCGATTCCACCGTCGGGCGTGTGCTCGCTCGATTCGGAATCGATTTCGTCCCGGCGCCGGTGCAGCCGGCGTGGTGGCGGTTGGCCGTGGCCACTGTGGTGTCGCTCGTCGGGTCGCTGATCGCCGATGCGCTGTTGGTAGCCATCGGGACGAGGGTGTTCCCCTCCACCAAGGGTTACGTGCACTTTCAATTCCATGACTACGCCAGGCTCACCGTGATCGGTGTCGTCGTCGCCTGTGTGGCCTGGCCCATAGTGACCCGGGTTTCGTCGGAGCCACGGCCGCTCTTCTTCCGAGCGGCCATCCTGGTCACCCTGGTGTTGTTCGTTCCTGACCTGTGGATCCTGGCCCACGGGGCCCCGGGCAAGGCGGTGGTCGTGCTCCTATGCCTCCACCTGGCGATCGCCCTGGTCACCTACAACGCCCTGGTCCACATTGCACCGGCGGGCATCCGGCGACGAGATGGCGAGCGCTGACCGATGCCCCCTGCGCCGAGGGACGAGCAGAGAGGCGAGGAGCGCGGAGCTAACGGGTCGGTGCAGTGGCTGGCCGACTACGTCTACGGGACGATCTCCACCCTGGTCGCCATCGCCGGACTCACCTTCGAAACCCACCCCGAGGCCCTGACCACCGCCGGCGTGGTCGTGGCCGGGGCCGTGGCCATCTGGCTGGCCCACACCCTGTCGCGCCTCGTGATCACCCGCTCGTGGAACCGCATGACCCTGACCCGCACCGAGGTCCGTGCCGAACTGGTCAGATCCTGGTCGATCCTGGTCGCGGCCATACCGGCCACCGCGATCTTCACCTTGGCCGGCCTTCATCTCTGGACGGTCAAGACCGCGTTCATTCTGGCCGAGGTGGTGGGCGTGCTCGCCCTGGCCGTGGTGGGTATCGGGACGGTGGGCGGCGCCGGCCGACCGCTGAGCCGACGCATCCTCTACATCGTGGGCATGGTGGCGGTGGGGGTCGTCATCGTCCTGCTTGAGTCGGTGGTCCACCTCATCTAGACCTCCCTCCCTCCTCTCGTCTTCTCGCCGTCCCCTCGCACCCGCGGCAGATCGGGAGGTCACCGACGGTAGGGTGGAGGGCAGGCAGACCAGAGGGAGGCCGGCGGTGGATGAGCGACACAGTGCACCAGTGCCCGGATTGGTGACCGAGGACCCCGAGGCGGTGGAGGGCCGGTTGGCTTTCACCGACGCCGAGCTCACCGAGCTGGCGCTGGCCGCCGATCCTGATGCCCCCATGGACGAGGATGCCGTTCCTCTGGGCGTCTACCTCAACCAATCACCCGGACTCCTTCCCCTGTGGTACATGCCCGCCCCGATGGTCCGGCGCGGGCAACGTTGGCGTCTTCCCGTTGTCCTGGTGATCGTGGCCGCCTTCGTGATCATCGAGGCCTTCGGCCTGTGCAGCACCTTCGGACAGCTGGTGCCCGCCTGATCGGTCATCCGCCGCTGTCCCCGACACCGCCATTGAGAGCGGTTGTCCCACAGAGAGTGGTGGCGCAACTTCTCCCCGTAAGGATGGTGGTGAACCGGGGCACGACGCATTGCGAATAGTGCCACCACCCGGCATTATGGGTTGATCGGTCACGGACGATCGTGGTCAATGAGGGGCAGCGCAGGGGCAAGAGGCCCCTACGGGAAGAAGGGCAACCATGATGTGGGCAAAGCGTTTGTTGATCGGCACAGGTATGGCAATCGGCTCGCTGGCCATGGCCTCGGGTGTGGCCGGAGCGGCGACGTGCGTGTCGCCCACCACCTTCAACGAACCGGGCTGCGTGGTCCCGCCGACCATCTCGGCCGTGTCGACCACGCCCTCGACGTCCGCCCTGCCGTTCAGTTCTTCGGCCAGCGCCATCGCGCCCACCTCGACGGGAATCGCCGGTTCGAGCAGCAGCCTCCCCTTCACCGGCGCTGACATCGAGGAGTTGGCCGTGGTCGGTGCCGGCGCCGTACTGGCCGGGGGGCTTCTGCTTCGCCGCCGCCGCCGTACTTCCTGAATCCACCGCAACGAATCCACCACAACGAAGCGTTCGACCGCCAGGCTGGCGATGAGCCGGCAGGTCCAGCGATGGTTGCGACCTCAGTAGCTGGCGGGCAGTAGGGGCGCTACTGAGGCGAAGAAGAAGAAGACCACCACCAGCCAGATCGCGCCACCGGCACCGGCGATCAGCGCCCGTCGACCTCGGCGAGCTCTGGCCGCGCCCATCCACACCGCGGTGGTGAGTGCGATGACCGCCACCGCCCAGAGGATGGCAGCCAGCCAGTCGTGCTGGGGTGTGGCGGGCACCGGAGGTCTTTTGGTGGGTTTGACCACCGGCGCCACCTTGGCATGAGCCAGGACACTGGCGACCAGTGCGGCATGGACCACCAACCGTTGGCTGGCGCTGAAGCGCGGATTACAGGTGGTCAAGGTCAGCGTGGGCGTCGACGTCGCGTCGACCACCGACACGTCGGTGGGGAGGACCGACATGCTCGAGGTCACGTGGTACAAGAAGATCCCCTGCAGGGTGTCGATGATGATCGGATCACCGGGGACCAGCTCGTTGAGGTTGTAGAACGGGTGCAGATACGTGGTGCGGTGGCCGGCGATGGCGGCGTTGCCTGCCTCGCCGGGCAGTGGTGTTGTCGGATAGTGGCCGGGGCCGGCCTGGAGCTGGGGGACGCCGGTTCCCTCGACCACCACCATCGAGAGCCCGATCTTCGGAATGGAGATGACACCCACCGGACTCCCGATCGGGGGATCGGCCACCGGAGGGGCGACCTGGAGGGTCGCCAGGTTGTTTCGGGGCGGAGTCTTGATGGGCGCGGTCGCCCGCTCGCCGGAGCGCCGTTGCGCGGCCTGGTACTCGGTGCGCAATTGGGCTTGGCTGCGCGCCGTCATCAACCCTGTCCCCCACAGGAGGTAGGGAATGAACAGGAGAATCAGTACTCCGATGACGAGCACCACCCGCCCAACTGCCATCCGGATGGTGGTGAATGACACGCAGGGATGCTAGTGGCAGCTCCGGCGCGTTCTCGGGCATCACGGCGTGATGGCCGGGGATTCGATGACGATTCCGGTACCATCGTGAATCTTGTCCGTCGTGCCGGTGAGTCGGTGCCCACTACTGAGGGCGCGCATTCCGGTGCCTGGAGTAGCGAGTGGTCGCGGTGAGCCAGAGTGGGGGTCGACGGCGACGACGGTGGCTGGTGGTGACCGCCGTCGTTGTCGTCGTCGCCGTTTGGGCTCTGATCCTCGGTCTGAAGACGCTGTCGGCGTATCACCATGACAAGAACGGGCTCGCCGTGCTCGAGCAGGTCAAGGCCAATCTGACGCCCGGTGAGGTGACGTCGTCCACGTCGATGCGGCTCCTCGACCAGGCCCACGCCGAGTTCGCTCGTGCCCAGTCCGACCTGTCGTCTCCTCTGTTCGCTCCGATCACGATCGTGCCGGTCATCGGCCGCCAATTCCGTGAGGTGAAGGCGCTGAGCACGGCGGCGGGAACCGTCTCCCAGGTCGGCTCCTCGTTCCTCTCCCAGGTGCACGGCCTTCTCGATGCACCTCATGGCGCCGGTCCGGAGCGGGTGACCTCCCTCCAACGACTGGGCAGCCTGTCGCTCGCCGCCGAGCACCAGCTGGCCTCCATCGACACGGGTCCGTCTCAGGCCCTGGTGGCTCCTCTGGCGTCCAAGCGTGACGAGTTCGTCACTCAGCTGGATGACGCCCGGCTCAAGTTGACCAGGGCGGCCGGGGTGTCGGCCGCGGTGGCCACCATCCTCGAAGGACCACAGAACTACGTGGTGCTGGCGGCCAACAACGCCGAGATGAGGGCCGGGTCGGGGACGTTTCTCGAAGTGGGTGAGGCGACCACGGCCCAGGGAACGGTGCACCTGGCCGACCTGGGCCCGTCCGGCGATCATTCTCTACCGGTGGGAGCGGTGACCGTCACCGGTGATCTGCAGCGCAACTGGGGCTGGCTCCACCCGAGCCTCGACATGCGCAATCTGGGTCTGACACCGCAGTTCGATGTGACTGCGCCCTTGGCGGCCCGGATGTGGACGGCATCGACCGGCCAGCCGGTGGACGGGGTGATCGCCCTCGACGTGGCCGGAGTCCGGCAGCTGCTCGAGGCCACGGGTCCGGTGGAGTCCGACGGGCGCATCGTGAGCGCCGACAACGTGGAGCAGTATCTTCTCCACGACCAGTACGCGGGGCTGAACGGTGAGGTGGCCGTCTCCGGCGTTCGCCAGGATGCTCTCGGCGATCTGGCCGGGGTCGTGCTCCGTCAGCTCCAGGGCCAGTCGTCCGACATCAAGACCCTCGCCAACGCGGTATCCAGCGCCGTGACCGGTCGCCACCTGATGCTGTGGTCCAAGAACCCGGTGGATCAGGCGGCGTGGGAGGTCAGCGGGGTCAGCGGGAGCCTCACCAACCGATCGGTCGACGTGTCGTTGATCAACGTGGGTGGCAACAAGCTGGATCAGTACATGTCGGTCCAGGTCGGGGTGAGCACCACGCCGGCGGGATCCAACACGGCAGTGACGATGACCTCCCGCGTCACCAACTCGACCCCCCCAGGCCAGTCGCAGTACATCGCCGGGCCCTTTCCCGGTGTGCCGGTCGGGTACGGCGGCTACTACGGCCTGGTGGCCGCCAATCTCCCCGCTTCCGCCACCCACATCGCCGTCACCGGTGCCGGCCCTCTGGCCGCCGACGGCGGGGAGGGCCCCACCTGGGTGGTGGCCGTTCCGGTGACCATCGCCGAGGGGGCGTCACAAACTGTGGTCATCCGTTTCGACATGCCCGGGACTCACGGTTCGATGTCCCTGGTGCCGTCGGCCCGGATCCCACCCGAGCAGTGGACGGCCGACGGCACGACCTTTGCCGACACCGCCCCCACCACGATCAGCTGGTGACGACCGGAACCTGGTGATCGGGCCGCGGGTCCCTTCAGACCGTCTCGGGTGACGCCGATCCCCGCCACACACCGCCAACGGTGACGTCCGAGGGGACGTCACCGAGCACGACCGCATTGGCCCCGATCCAGGCCCGATCGCCGATGGTCACAGGACCCAGCACCTTGGCGCCGGCGCCGATGCGCACGTTGTCGCCGATGCGGGGCTGGCCCTGGCCAACGCCGGTATGGCCGAGGGTGACTCCGTGATAGAGCACGAGATTCTGTCCGGCCACGACCTCGTGCCCGATCACGATGCCGACCGTGTGGATGATGGCGAATCCGGGCCCGAGCACGGCCGCAGGGTGGATCTCTGACCCGGCGGCGCGGATGCTGCAGGTTTCCAGCCACAGGGCCAGCGGTTGGAGACGATGATGCCAGCACCATGCGGACAACCGGTAGAAGATGACGACCCGGAGCCGGGGATAGAGCAGCAGCCGTGCCGCCGTGCGGGCCAGAACCCGGTTACGCCCCATGCCCCAGCTCGCCGTCATGTGCCGCAGATCCTCGATCAGCGCATCCATGGTCCGTAGCTTTCTACATTGTCCGTGGTGCGGCCCGGCATTGCCGATGCCGTTATGCTCCCATTGCATTGTGAGCGGGCCTGATCGATCAGCCGGACCAGAGTCGGGCGGGGACGCCGGCGAGGCGAAACGGAAGGATCTGGGGCGCTATCTCGACGAGCGGGCCGCCGAAAGTGGGAACTCGTCGATCCCCTTCTCGAATGCGCTCCGTCCGTTCATGAGCGCGGCTGTCCGGCTTCGAGCCAAGCAACTGGCCACTGCGGTCATCTCCCCTTACGCACGACGTCAGGCGCACTCGTTCGGGGGCGGGTCACCGGTGCGGCTCCATCTGGGCTCGGGCGGGAACAACCTGGACGGCTGGGTCAACATCGATCTGGTCGGGGCGCATGCCGATCTGTCCTGGGACCTGCGCCGACCGCTGCCCTTTGCTCCCGCCAGCGTCGAGGCGGTGTTCCTCGAGCACGTGCTCGAGCACATGACCGTGGCCGACGGCATTGCCGTGCTCGGCCTCCTCCGCGATCTGCTGGTGCCCGGTGGCATCCTCCGGGTCGGGGTGCCCGACGCTGGTCTGTACGCCACCAGCTATGTCCGCGGAGACCAGGTCCTCGACCAGCTGCGGCCCGGTCGCCCGACCCGGATGCTGGCGCTGGGCGAGGTCTTCCAGGAGCACGGGCACGTCTCGGCCTGGGATGGTGAGACCCTGTGCCTGGCCGTCACTGAGGCCGGTTACGAGGGTGCCACGGTGATGCCGGGCGGGACCTCGAAGATCTCCCCGGCGCCGGACAGCAAGGCGCGTATTCCCGAGACCGTCTACGTGGAGGCAATCGCCCCGTCCTGACCGCGAGGCGGCCCGACGAGCGGATGCGAGCGCACCCCGGAGCCCGTCGGAGCGGATACCACCCATTAGGGTTGACAGGTGGCCACTTCTTCCCCCGAACGAGCTGTTCAGGGTCGACACCTCAACCGGGCTACCGAGTATGGCGTGTTCCCTTGGGCCCGGGGCTACCTGCGTCGTCGCCTCGGCCTGGCCTGGATGCGTCTCCGGTATCCGCGGATCCATTTCGGGCCCCTGTGCGACATCCGCCGCGGGGCGCGTCTGTCAGTGGCCCGCGGGGCCTCGGTGCGCTTCGGAGCCGGCTGTGTGCTCGATGACGGATTCACCCTCGAGGCTCGGGGCCGGCTGGAGGTGGGAGACCGGACGGTCTTCGGGCACCACTGCACCGTGGCGGTGGACGAGAGCGTGGTGATCGGCACTAACTGTCTCATCGCCGAAATGGTGTCGATACGTGATCACGACCATGCCTTCTCCTCCACGGATGTCGACATCATCGACCAGGGTCGGGAGACGGCACCGGTCACCATCGGCGACAACGTGTGGATCGGGGCCAAGGCCACGATCACCAAAGACGTGTCCATCGGGGGCAATGCCGTCGTCGGTGCCCATGCCGTGGTGACAGGGGACATTCCCGGCGACTGCGTCGCTGTGGGCATCCCGGCCCGGGTCATCCGCACCCGCGGGCTCGGAAGCCGTCCGACCCCGGATTAGGTCAGAACCCGACCGGTTCCGATCACTGCGCCGTTCCCATCCGGGTGATGGCAGCCATTGCCGCTCCACGGCTCGGGTTGGTGACGGAGCCGAGGTTGACGGCGTCCCCAAAGGGGTGGACGGTTCCATCCTTTTCCACCAGCCAGTAGCCGCGGCCGTCGGAAGTGGCCGCCATGCCCACGATGGGCGTGTCTATTGTGGAGGACGTCGTCGATTGATGGGTGCTGGCGTCTCCGAAGGGGTAGACCACTCCGGCGGACGACACCAGCCAGTAGCCGCGCCCGCCCGGAGTGGCAGCCATGCCCACGATGGGCTCATCCAACGGGAGCGAGGCCGCCGAGCCATAGAACTTGGCGTCCCCGGCGCTGAAGACTCCACCGTCGGCGGCCGCCAGCCAGTAACCGCGGCCGTCGGGAGAGCCAGCGATGGCCACGATGGGTTTGTCGAGATGGAGGTCGGCGGGCGAGCCCCAGGAGCGGGCGTTACCGAACGGATAGACATTGCCGTCGGATGCCACCAGCCAGTAGCCGTGGCCGTCGGGAGTGGCGGCCATGCCCACGATGGGCCGGCTGAGTTGGAGCCCTGCCGTCGAGCCGTAGGACTGGGCGTTTCCGAATGGGTACACATGTCCGGTGGACGAGACCAGCCAGTAGCCGCGCCCACCGTGTGTGGCCGCCGTCCCCACAATGTCACCCTTCAGGTTGGTGACACGACCTTCCCCGGCCAGGCGGGTGTGTCCGAAGGTGAACACCTGACCTTGCGAGGTGACCACCCAGTATCCGCTGGCATGACCGGTGTGGCTGGGCAACGTCGTCGTGGTGGTCGTGGTGGTGGTGGTCGTCGTTGTCGTCGTGGTCGGTGGGGGACCCGAGCCACCTGAGGTCAGCGGGGTCAGTCCGGACCCGTTGATCTGGCTGGCGTTGTCGGACCCGGCGTAGACCTGGAGGGCGTGCAGGTAGGCGGGCTCGGGGTTGGTGGGGGACCACCAGGGCGGCACCCCGCCCCCGTAGTAGCCGCCGAAGTTGACCTCGGTGACGTTGACCTCGACGGCGGTGGCCACCACCGGGTCGAAGGACACCTGGAGCTCGTGGTTGCGGTATTGGTCGGTCACCGCGTCGAGCGTGGTCCATCCGTTGCCGGGCTCGTCCACCGAGACGGTGTAGTCGCGCAGGCCCGCGGCCGTGCTCCCCACCGAGTGGGTGTCGACCACGATCCGGTTGATGGTCTGGGCCCCGGCCAGGGTCACGGTCAGGCTGGGGGTGGAGTCCCCCGACGAGGAGCTCCAGTAGCCCGAGGTGGTCGACCCGGAGATGGCCGCCGCCGCATTCCCCGAGGAGGCCGAGGCGGTGGCCCCGTCCGAGGACGTGGCCAGGTTGGTCCCGTAGGTCTCGGTCGGTCCGACGGTGAGGGCGTCGCCCGTCGGGTAGGCGATGTAGGTGACCTGGTCGGAGACGGGCAGGCTGTAGGCGGTGCCCGAGGTGACCGAGGTGGTGGTGGTGTTGCCGAACTCGTCGGTCACCGTCACCGGAACCGAGCCGCCGCCGGGGGCGTTGACCGTCACCGTGCCGGTGACGTCCAGCCCGTCGGACCACACCGCGGCCAGGTCGGTCTTCCCGCCGGTCTGGGGACCGAAGGAAGCCTCGTAGGTCTGGGGGATCCCGGTGCTGGGCATGGACACGTAGGGCCGCCCGGCGATCTGGCTGGCGGCCTCCATGGTGGCCAACGCCGAGGGCTTCACGTAGTCGTCGGTGCTGGTGGCCTGGATCAAGGAGAACGACACCCCGTCGTTCCCCCAGGAGCCCTCGTCGTAGAAGTAGTTCCACACCGGGATGTTGAGTGCCTTCATCCAGATCATGGTCCGGGCCAGGATGTTGGCCTGGTTGAGGTAGTTGTAGTCACCGTCGCTCCACCACCCGACCTCGGTGAACCACAGGGGCTTGCCCTCGAGGATCTGCTCCAGCTGGCTGACCTGGGTCTGCATGCCGTCTTCTTCGAAGGAGTCGTTGTTGCCGGTGTAGGGGTGGATGGCGGCCACGTCCATGTAGTTGAGACCGCCCGCCGTGATCAGCTGTTGCCACCAGGACTCCACCGGCTCCAGGGTCGATCCGCCGATGACCGTGGAGCTGGTCCCCGGCTCCACCGCCTTGACCGCCTGGTAGAAGGGCTCGAGCACCTGGGTGACGTAGTTGGCGGCGTTGGACCACCCGGTGTTGTTCGACTCGTTCCACGGCTCCCACATGGTCACCGGGGCGCACCCCGAACAACCCGAGGGGGGGTTGGAGTAGTAGCCCACCAGGGCCTGGATGTCCCCTTTCCACCACCCGTTGGAGACGAGGACCGGAGAGACGGAGTCACCCCCGCCGATCTGGACCCAGAAGGCCACGTGGTCGGCCACCCCCTCGGCTGCCGCCTGGAAGTAGCTGGTCGGTGCGTTGGTAAAGGACATGGCGGCGGGCCCACAGGTGGCTGCCGTCGGGGCCGAGGCGTTGCAGTGGGGCAAGAAGTTGCTCCAGCTGAACGAGAGTGCCCGTTCCCCGTTCAGGCCCAGCTGGGCGTTGAGGGCCACCCCTCTCGGATCGGCCGGTCCACCCGAGCCGGCCCCGGCGGGCAGGCTGTTCAGGTTCAGGTTGTCGCCGCTCGCCCCGACCGTGTAGGGCATACAGGTGGTCCCCAGCTGGGTCGGAGGGTCGGTGCTGGTGTCGACCAGCGAGGCTTGGACCAGATAGGGGCCGGGTTGCTGGTCGGCGGCCGGGAGGGTCAAAGGGATGCTGGCCAGAGCGGTGGCGGTGGCGGGGAGGTTGAGGGTGGTCGCCGTCGGCACCGTCTCGGCGTTGAGCGAGGCGTCATTCTCCACCGAGTAGTCGAGCTGGAGGTGGGAGGCCTCCGCCACCCACCACGGATCGAAGTTGGCGGTCACCGAAGGGGTGGTCCCGGGGGCGAAGTAGTTGCCGGTGGCCGACGAGGACAGGCCTGCTCCCCATCCGAGGGAGTCGATGGGCACCCGGACCGCGTCGAGGTAGGCGGTGAGGGTGGACATCGAGACGGTCGAGATGGTGTCGGAGCCGTTGTCGAAGGGCGGGCCCCCCTGGTAGAAGAAGGTGGAGCCGACCAGATAGAAGTTGTCGCCGCCCATGGTGAGCACGGCCGCCCCGAGGCTGTTCTCACCGAGGGTGGTGTTGCCCTCGAGGTAGCCCTTGGGGCTGGTCTCCTCGATGGTGTTGAGCGGGTCGGCCGTGTAGATGGTCCCATCGGGGCCCTGGGTGGCCTGGGCCGGGTAGTAGAACTGGGATCCCGAGCCGGTGTGGACCCCGGCCCCTTTGGTGTGGCTCGAGCCGAACGAGGACAGCACCGCCCCGCTGGCATTCAGCGTGTCCACATAGCCGTTGCCCGAGACGAGCAGGTTGCCGTCGCTCTCTTGGGTGACGTAGTCGAAGTTGTCGAAGTAGGGGAAGGACCCGCTCACCGCCCCGGTGGTCTGGTTGACTTCCTCGCTGCCCGAGGTGTTCTCGATCACGCTGACCCACAGCTGCCACCCCGAGCCCGAGCCCACCGAGAAGATCCCGGTGGGATCACCGAGGGTCGTGTTGGTCCACACCTCGGCCCCGCTGGCGGTGAACTTCTCGATCTCCCCGAACTTGTTGGCGTTGTAGTACCCGTAGGTGGCGAGGTAGATGTTGCCCTGGGGGTCGATGACCGGGGCGGAGATGTCGAAGCCACCGACGAAGGCGGAGGGCAGAGCGAAAGAGCTCACCTCACTGCCGGACAGGGTGTAGGTGATCAACTGGCTTCCGGTGTCCACGTAGAGATTGGACGAGGTGGCGGTGAAGTTGATCACCCCACCCGGCGGTGTGATCAGGGTGCTGGTCGGATTGGCGGGCAGGCTGGCCTCGGGCCCGAGGGTGCCCGTCGGGTCGGGGGCGTCACAGATCGGGCTCACCTCGGCGGCGGTGGGGGCGGCCACGCTGCCGGGGATCTGAGGGGTCGGGGCACTGGCCTCTCCCGGACCGCTGAGGCCGACGAGAAGTAGGGGAATGGTGACCAGGGCGGCCACCGCCAGGGCGAGGACCGTTCGGCCTCGGGGCGTGACACTGTCATCAGGGAAATGCAGGGGGGACACAACGATGCGTGATTGTTACCCGAGAGAGTGTCCCGGTTTGTGTCGTTCTCGTAATTACTGTGTGAAGTCCGTTCACCCAGGTCCAATCGACCAGGTAAATCGGGTAAAACCGACCGGAGAAATGATGTATTTCGTCTCACTCTCCGTGGCTCGATGAACTGGATACGAGACGTTTGTCACTGGGTCAAGCCGTCCCGCCGAGGGGAGGGACGGTGGTTCAGGAGATGGCCACCGTCGGAGCGGTGAGATCCAGTCCCCCGGCCGATCCGTAGAAGGTGGCATCACCGAAGGAGAAGATGCCGCCGTCGGAGGCCACCAGCCAGTAGCCGTGGCCGTCGGGAGTGGCGGCGATGCCCACGATGGGCTCGTCGAGGGTGAGCCCCCCGGTCGATCCGTAGAAGCTGGCGTCGCCAAAGGCGAAGATGCCCCCGTCGGAGGCCACCAACCAGTAGCCGTGGCCGTCGGGAGTGGCGGCGATGCCCACGATGGGCTTGTTGAGGGTGAGCCCCCCGGTCGATCCGTAGAAGCCGGCGTCGCCAAAGGCGAAGATGCCCCCGTCGGAGGCCACCAACCAGTAGCCCTTCCCGTCCGGGGTGGCCACCATGCCCACGATGGGCTTGTTGAGGGTGAGCCCCCCGGTCGATCCGTAGAAGCCGGCGTCGCCAAAGGCGAAGATGCCCCCGTCGGAGGCCACCAACCAGTAGCCCTTCCCGTCCGGTGTGTTGGCCATGCCCACGATCGGCTTGTTAAGGGTGAGCCCTCCGGTTGAACCGTAGAAGCCGGCGTCGCCGAAGGTGAAGATGCCACCGTCAGACGCGACCATGCGATAGCCCTTTCCGTCCGGGGTGGCCACCATGTCGACGATGGGCTTGTCGAGGGAGAGGGCACCGGCTGAGCCGTAGAAGGAGACGTTCCCGAAGGCGAAGATTCCACCATTGCTGGTCGTCAGCCAATAGCCGCCGAATGTGGGTGGGCGTCCGGGTGGGCCTTCGTTATTGGGAGGCACCGGCGGAGGCGGCGGGACGGTCGTGGTGGTGGTCGTCGGTGGTTCCGTGGTTGTGGTGGTGGTCGTCGGCGGCACGGTGGTCGTGGTCGTCGGTGGCTCCGTCGTGGTGGTCGGCGGTGGGTCCGTGGTCGTCGTGGTCGTCGGCGGAACGGTGGTCGTCGTGGTCGTCGGCGGAACGGTGGTCGTCGTGGTCGTCGGCGGAACGGTGGTCGTCGTGGTCGTCGGCGGAACGGTGGTCGTCGTGGTCGTCGGCGGCACGGTGGTGGTGGTCGATGGTTCCGTCGTGGTCGTCGTGGTCGTCGTGGTGGTCGTGGTGGTGGTCGTCGTTGTCGTCGTGGTCGGTGGGGGACCCGAGCCACCTGAGGTCAGCGGGGTCAGTCCGGACCCGTTGATCTGGCTGGCGTTGTCGGACCCGGCGTAGACCTGGAGGGCGTGCAGGTAGGCGGGCTCGGGGTTGGTGGGGGACCACCAGGGCGGCACCCCGCCCCCGTAGTAGCCGCCGAAGTTGACCTCGGTGACGTTGACCTCGACGGCGGTGGCCACCACCGGGTCGAAGGACACCTGGAGCTCGTGGTTGCGGTATTGGTCGGTCACCGCGTCGAGCGTGGTCCATCCGTTGCCGGGCTCGTCCACCGAGACGGTGTAGTCGCGCAGGCCCGCGGCCGTGCTCCCCACCGAGTGGGTGTCGACCACGATCCGGTTGATGGTCTGGGCCCCGGCCAGGGTCACGGTCAGGCTGGGGGTGGAGTCCCCCGACGAGGAGCTCCAGTAGCCCGAAGTGGTCGACCCGGAGATGGCCGCCGCCGCATTCCCCGAGGAGGCCGAGGCGGTGGCCCCGTCCGAGGACGTGGCCAGGTTGGTCCCGTAGGTCTCGGTCGGTCCGACGGTGAGGGCGTCGCCCGTCGGGTAGGCGATGTAGGTGACCTGGTCGGAGACGGGCAGGCTGTAGGCGGTGCCCGAGGTGACCGAGGTGGTGGTGGTGTTGCCGAACTCGTCGGTCACCGTCACCGGAACCGAGCCGCCGCCGGGGGCGTTGACCGTCACCGTGCCGGTGACGTCCAGCCCGTCGGACCACACCGCGGCCAGGTCGGTCTTCCCGCCGGTCTGGGGACCGAAGGAAGCCTCGTAGGTCTGGGGGATCCCGGTGCTGGGCATGGACACGTAGGGCCGCCCGGCGATCTGGCTGGCGGCCTCCATGGTGGCCAACGCCGAGGGCTTCACGTAGTCGTCGGTGCTGGTGGCCTGGATCAAGGAGAACGACACCCCGTCGTTCCCCCAGGAGCCCTCGTCGTAGAAGTAGTTCCACACCGGGATGTTGAGTGCCTTCATCCAGATCATGGTCCGGGCCAGGATGTTGGCCTGGTTGAGGTAGTTGTAGTCACCGTCGCTCCACCACCCGACCTCGGTGAACCACAGGGGCTTGCCCTCGAGGATCTGCTCCAGCTGGCTGACCTGGGTCTGCATGCCGTCTTCTTCGAAGGAGTCGTTGTTGCCGGTGTAGGGGTGGATGGCGGCCACGTCCATGTAG
Source organism: uncultured Acidimicrobiaceae bacterium (assembly GCA_963704615.1). Classification (GTDB taxonomy): domain Bacteria; phylum Actinomycetota; class Acidimicrobiia; order Acidimicrobiales; family RAAP-2; genus Bog-756. The sequence goes on from OY969923.1 coordinate 1,436,637, forward strand.
TTGAGACCGCCCGCCGTGATCAGCTGTTGCCACCAGGACTCCACCGGCTCCAGGGTCGATCCGCCGATGACCGTGGAGCTGGTCCCCGGCTCCACCGCCTTGACCGCCTGGTAGAAGGGCTCGAGCACCTGGGTGACGTAGTTGGCGGCGTTGGACCACCCGGTGTTGTTCGACTCGTTCCACGGCTCCCACATGGTCACCGGGGCGCACCCCGAACAACCCGAGGGGGGGTTGGAGTAGTAGCCCACCAGGGCCTGGATGTCCCCTTTCCACCACCCGTTGGAGACGAGGACCGGAGAGACGGAGTCACCCCCGCCGATCTGGACCCAGAAGGCCACGTGGTCGGCCACCCCCTCGGCTGCCGCCTGGAAGTAGCTGGTCGGTGCGTTGGTAAAGGACATGGCGGCGGGCCCACAGGTGGCTGCCGTCGGGGCCGAGGCGTTGCAGTGGGGCAAGAAGTTGCTCCAGCTGAACGAGAGTGCCCGTTCCCCGTTCAGGCCCAGCTGGGCGTTGAGGGCCACCCCTCTCGGATCGGCCGGTCCACCCGAGCCGGCCCCGGCGGGCAGGCTGTTCAGGTTCAGGTTGTCGCCGCTCGCCCCGACCGTGTAGGGCATACAGGTGGTCCCCAGCTGGGTCGGAGGGTCGGTGCTGGTGTCGACCAGCGAGGCTTGGACCAGATAGGGGCCGGGTTGCTGGTCGGCGGCCGGGAGGGTCAAAGGGATGCTGGCCAGAGCGGTGGCGGTGGCGGGGAGGTTGAGGGTGGTCGCCGTCGGCACCGTCTCGGCGTTGAGCGAGGCGTCATTCTCCACCGAGTAGTCGAGCTGGAGGTGGGAGGCCTCCGCCACCCACCACGGATCGAAGTTGGCGGTCACCGAAGGGGTGGTCCCGGGGGCGAAGTAGTTGCCGGTGGCCGACGAGGACAGGCCTGCTCCCCATCCGAGGGAGTCGATGGGCACCCGGACCGCGTCGAGGTAGGCGGTGAGGGTGGACATCGAGACGGTCGAGATGGTGTCGGAGCCGTTGTCGAAGGGCGGGCCCCCCTGGTAGAAGAAGGTGGAGCCGACCAGATAGAAGTTGTCGCCGCCCATGGTGAGCACGGCCGCCCCGAGGCTGTTCTCACCGAGGGTGGTGTTGCCCTCGAGGTAGCCCTTGGGGCTGGTCTCCTCGATGGTGTTGAGCGGGTCGGCCGTGTAGATGGTCCCATCGGGGCCCTGGGTGGCCTGGGCCGGGTAGTAGAACTGGGATCCCGAGCCGGTGTGGACCCCGGCCCCTTTGGTGTGGCTCGAGCCGAACGAGGACAGCACCGCCCCGCTGGCATTCAGCGTGTCCACATAGCCGTTGCCCGAGACGAGCAGGTTGCCGTCGCTCTCTTGGGTGACGTAGTCGAAGTTGTCGAAGTAGGGGAAGGACCCGCTCACCGCCCCGGTGGTCTGGTTGACTTCCTCGCTGCCCGAGGTGTTCTCGATCACGCTGACCCACAGCTGCCACCCCGAGCCCGAGCCCACCGAGAAGATCCCGGTGGGATCACCGAGGGTCGTGTTGGTCCACACCTCGGCCCCGCTGGCGGTGAACTTCTCGATCTCCCCGAACTTGTTGGCGTTGTAGTACCCGTAGGTGGCGAGGTAGATGTTGCCCTGGGGGTCGATGACCGGGGCGGAGATGTCGAAGCCACCGACGAAGGCGGAGGGCAGAGCGAAAGAGCTCACCTCACTGCCGGACAGGGTGTAGGTGATCAACTGGCTTCCGGTGTCCACGTAGAGATTGGACGAGGTGGCGGTGAAGTTGATCACCCCACCCGGCGGTGTGATCAGGGTGCTGGTCGGATTGGCGGGCAGGCTGGCCTCGGGCCCGAGGGTGCCCGTCGGGTCGGGGGCGTCACAGATCGGGCTCACCTCGGCGGCGGTGGGGGCGGCCACGCTGCCGGGGATCTGAGGGGTCGGGGCACTGGCGTGGGCATTACCCATGAACAGTGCGAATCCGGTGCCGAGGACGGCCAGGCCGGAAGCGATGCAAACTGCGACACGCCGCGAGCCCGCCGCCGAATACCGGCTTGCTGCCGTCTTCACAAACTCCCATCGGCGGGGCTCAGGCCACCTTGAGGAGAAAACCACAGAAAAAGGTAATTAACTCACATTGAGTGGTAATAGATCAGTTTCGGCGAGGATTCTCCGGTGGGCAGCGAACGACCGACGAGCGACCGACTCCGGGCCAACCGGCTCCCGGCAAAAGGAGAGATTTTCCTGCGCAGTACGATGCGCCCGGTGGTAGCCCCCTCGGGACGCGCCGGGACCCCAACCGGTGCACACGGCCTCCGGGTGTTACGGATCTCCAAGAGCGGCGTGGTCACCTCCTGGCGGGAGCGCGAACGTCAGCTACGGAAGTCGGGGGCCGATCTGACCCTGGTGGCCGCGGCGCGCTGGGAGGAGGGGGGAACGCTGGTCGAATTCACTCCCGACGGTGATGATTTCGTCGTCCCGGTCCGAACCCTCGGGCGCCACCCCAACCTGTTCGTCTACGACCCGCGCCCACTGTGGCGTCTGCTCGGTCGCCGCGGCTGGGATCTGATCGACATGCACGAGGAGCCGTTCGGGCTGGCGGTCGCCGAGGTTCTCCTGCTGCGCATGATTCGCTGTCCCCGGGTCCCGTTCGTGGTCTCGTCGGCACAGAACATCGAGAAGCGGTACCCGGTGCCCTTCCGTTGGTTCGAGCGTTTCTGTCTGCGGCGGGCCGCGGGTGCCTACACCTGCAACGCGGAAGCGGGCCAGATCCTCCGGCGGAAGGGTCTCCGGGGCGAGCTCGTTCTCCTGTCTCTGGGGGTGGACGTCGAACGTTTCCGTCCTGAAGACCGATCACCGCCCTCGCTCACCCTCCGGGTCGGATTCGTGGGTCGCCTCATCCCCCACAAGGGGGTGGACGTTCTCCTCGATGCCGTGGCTCGGGACGATCGGCTGGAGGCCGAGATCTTCGGCGCCGGACCCGAGGCCGCCGGACTCGCCGCCCTGACCGCCCGCCTCGGGATCAGGGATCGGGTCACCTTCCACGGGCACGTCGACGAAGAGGCGATCCCCGACATCTACCGGCACTTCGACGTTCTGGCCGTGCCGTCGGTGCCCACACCCGGGTGGATCGAGCAGTTCGGGAGGGTGGTGGTCGAGGCCCAGGCCTCGGGCATCCCCGTGGTGGCCAGCGCCAGCGGGGCCCTGCCCGACGTGGTCGGAGACGATGGGCTTCTGGTTCCGGCCGGTGATGCCGAGGCGTTGCGCTCGGCCCTGATCCGGTTCCTCGACGAACCTGGGCTGTGGCAGCGTCTCCGGTCGTCGGGCCTGACTGCGGCGACCCGGTCATCGTGGCCGAGCATCGCTCGCACCCAGATGGACCTCTATCGGGCCACGTCCTCCTGAGTGCCTGGTCAGGGCACGCCCTGGACAAGCCGAGGCTCAGGTCGTGGGCACGGATCCGTCGACGAGCTGGCGGTAGAGCGTTTCGAGACGGTCGACGTGATGGGGGAGCGAGTACATGCCCTGCTGTCGCCGACGGAGGGCGGCTCCCACCCGGCGGCGGAGGTCCCGGTCCTGACTGAGCGCCACCATCGCCTCGGCGGCGGCCCCGGCGTCACCCGGTTCGAACAGGAACCCCTCGTCGCCCACGGTCTCCCGGTGACCACCGCCCCGGGCGGCGACCACCGGGAGCCCGTGGGACATCGCCTCGACCACGGAGAGGCCGAAGGGTTCGGCGGGCGCGGGGGCCAGGAACACCGACGATTCCGTCAGCAGACGGTCGGTGTCGGCCACATTCCCGAGGAAGGAGATGCTCTCGGTCACCCCGAGCTCGCCAACCAGATCGACCAATGACGGTCGCAGATCGCCGTCGCCGGCGATGACCAGGCGCCAACCCCGCGCCCCGAGGCCACTGGCCGACCAGGCCCGGATCCCGACGGCCGGCGCCTTTTCAGCGTTGAGCCTCTGCAACATCACCACCACCGGTGACTCGAGCTCGGCCTGGGGGCGATCGGGCACTCCGTTGGGGATGAGGATGGACGGCCCGCTGACGCTCGCGGCCACGAACTCGCTGATGGCGATGTCACAGGCCAGGACACGACTGGTCAGCTGGGCCAGGGCGCGGACCGGGGCGCTCGAACCCCGGTCGCGGGCGAAGTGGCGGGTGGCCACGATGGGGGCCCGTTGCACCGGGCGGGCCAGCCAGGCGGCGGCCTCAGCCGCCGTCATGTGCACGTGGACGATGTCGGCCCCTCGCTCCCCGACGAGAGCTCGCGCCGCGGTGACCACCGTCCCTGCCGGTCGGCTGACCACGCTCGAGTCCAACTCGGCTCGCATTCGCTCGGGGTCTCCGCCGACCGTCACCACCCGGTGACCGCGTCGGGCGAGCTCGTTGGCCACCTGGCAGGTGTAGCGCTCGACGCCGGCGAAGACATCGGTGACCACCACGTGGACCACCGTGAGGCCCGACGAGCCCCGGGTGCTCACCGCTGTGACTCGACCCGGTGCGGTCCCCGCCGGTAGAGATGGAACCTCGCCGCCGCGGCACGGCCACGGTGGCCCGGGACGACCAGGGCGCGCAACACGGCTCCGGTCATCACTCCGGTGCGGTAGATCCACCAACCCCCGGTTCCGTAGTGCTTCCGTACGTACAGTTCCTGTGAGGCGTGGAAGTGGACGTCCCGTGACCCGGGGTCTCCACCCGTCCCGGCACCGACGTGGGTGGCGGTGACCTGGTCGCACAGGACCACCCTCCAGCCGAGCTGTCGCGCCCGGCGCTGCCAGTCGGTCTCTTCGGCGTACAGGAAGAAGCGCTCGTCGAACGGGCCCACCTGGGCGAGGGCCGAAGCCCGCATCAAAAGGACCGAACCGATGACGAAGTCCACCCGCCGACGGAGGCGGCCCAGGCCGACCGCCTCCACCCAGGCCCCGAGCGGGGTGGGAAAGGGCCAACCCACCCGGGCCGGCTGTTCCTCTTTCCCATCGAACTGGGCCGGAGCTGCGCAGGCCAGGTCCGATCGAGCATGGAGGCACAGCCCGAGCTGGCCAATGGCCTCGGGTGTCACCACCGCGTCCGGGTTGAGGAGCAGGACGTCGCCACCGGTCTTCGGCAGGTGGCCGATGCCCACGTTGACTCCACCGGCAAAGCCGAGGTTCTCGCCCGGATCGATGTAGTCGGCGCCATGGGCCACCGACACCGACCGGACCGCTTCGTCGGAGGAGTTGTCCACGACGACGACGGAGAACCGCCCCTCGAGCGCATCCAGGCACAGCTCGAGGAGATCCGAGGCGCCAAAGGCCACCACCACCACGTCGACCGCTTCGGGCATCAGTGGGCTCGACCACCCCGAGATCCCGGTCTGCTGGCGATCGGCCCGCGTGGTGCCGTCGCCCCGGGCATCATTGCTTGTAGGCGTAGGACTGGTAGCTGTCGGTGGAGGCACGCCGGACGTGGTTGAGGGCGATACCCAGCACCCGGCAGTGGGTCGTTTCGAGCCGCCGCACCGTGCGGTCCAGATCAGCGAGATCGGTCCGACCCTCGGCGGCCACGATCACCGCCGACCGGGCCATGCTGCCGAGGATCGCCGTATCCGGCACGGCCAGGACCGGAGGCGTGTCCAACAGGATGATGTCGGCCAGCAGGGGGAGCTGGTCGAGGACCGGCTGCATTCCCGGGCTCCCGAACAGCTCACTCGGATTTTCGAGCTGGGTTCCGGCCGGCAGAACCTGCAGGCCCCAGATGCCGGTCTCGACCAGAAGGGAGGTCACCGAGGGCTGGTCGGGAATCGAGGGGATCTCGCGCCGGCCCCGGCCCCCCAGTGAGGCCCGTCCCATGGACGAAGCACGTCCCGCGTCGGTCGGGTGCAGGCTTCCTGCGTCGACCCGATCAGCCTGTGCGATGCCCTCGCGATCGGGGTTCTTCCAGTTGGCCCGGATCAGGTCGGCCAGACCCGGCTGGCCGGTCGTCTGCAGCCCGAAGATCTCCTCGAGCCTCGGCCGGCGGAAGTCGGCTGACACCACGATGACCTTGCTGCCGCTCATGGCCCAGGCGGCGGCCAGATTGGCGGTCACGAAGGTCTTGCCGTCGCCCGGCTCGGGGCTGGTGACCACGATGACCGGGCACGGGGTGTCGTCGAGGATCACCCGCAGGCTGGTCCGCAGCTCGCGGACCGACTCGGCCATCAGCGACTGGGGGGCCTGGACCATGGCGATGGCAACCTTGCCCGATCGCACCTCGTTGTCCTCGGGCAATTCGGCCAGGATGGGCGACTCGGTCACCCCCTCGATGTCGGGGGTGGTGCGGAGCCGGGTGTCGAACTGGTCCCGGGCCAGGGCGATCCCGCACCCGACCAGGAGCCCGGCCACCAGCCCGATGGCCCCCAGCTTGGACTTGCTCAGCCCGGTCGGGGAGATCGGGAGCTCGGCGGCCACCTGGATCGAGGCATAGGGCACCCCGATCTGGATGTTGCTCTGTTCGGCCGACAGCGTGCTGTAGGTCTGCTCCAACGCGGTGACCTTGGCCGTGGTCAGCGCGCTGGGCGGCTGGGAATCCAAGGTGCTGATCTGGGATTCGATCCCGCTCAGGACGATGCCGATCTTGTTGATCTGGTCCTGGACGAGGTCCTGGGTCTCGTCCACGTAGGCCTGTGAGTAGGCCTTGGCCACGGCCTGGGCCCGCTCCGGGCTCGAGTCCGTGGCGGTGACGGTGAGCGCCCCGGTGGTGGGATCCACCGTGCCGGTGACCTCCGAGGCCACGGCCTGCACATTGGGGTCGTTCAACAGTTTGGCCGCCTGCAGCTGGACCGCGGTGCTACTCAGCGACTGCACCGGATCGGGAAGGGTGACCGGTGTCGACGACTGGCCGGTCTGGCTGGACGTGGAGTTGATCTGGACCAGCGCCGTCGACTGGTACATCGGGGTCTGGAGCTTCGAATAGGCGAGCGCGGCCACGACCGCGACCACGACGCTGACCACCACGGTCAGTCGTCGACGCCACAGCGTCGCGAGGAACTGTTGAAACGTCAGGGGAGGCTCACTTTCGGGGCTGGGTCGGCGTGACGTCGAGGATAGGGCGTGCGGCTGTTCCCGAGTGGTAACCCCCGAGGCGCGGTCATCGGACAGGCCTCTGGTTCCGGGCCCGGTCCATCACCGACACCATCGACTCGGCCCGTTGGCGCCATGTCGGGACCTCGGCATCGCCGAACTCGCCTGGGGTCGGACCGGCCGTGGCCGAGTTGGCCAGGGCGGACGCCGCGGCCTCGACGAACCGATCACGCTCGGCGATCACGATCGGTGGGCCGAGCTGACGGAACCCGGCGACCGGGGTGGCGACGGTCGGCCGGCCGGCGGCCAGGCACTCGTAGGCCTTGATCGGGTCGAGGCTCTCGGTGAAGGGATTGACCAGATGGGGGATGACCACCAGGTCGGCGTGCTGGAGATAGGCGGGGATCTGCTCGTAGGGGCGGGGTCCGAGGAGGTGGATGGAGGGCACGCGATCGAGGGTGGCGAGCACATCGGCGGGCAGGCTGCTCGGGCCGACCAGGACGACAGACAGGTCCGGCCGGCGCTCGGCCAATTCGAGGACCAGGGGGACGTCGATGCGCTCGCTGTGCAGGGTCCCGACATAGACGGCGACGGGCGCCGCCGGCAGGTCGGGCGGGCGTGACCGCGGCATGCGGAACAGGTCCACGTCGACGCCGTTGGGAATGAGCTCGACCGTTCGACTCTGACCCCGGGAGCGGGCCAGATCCGGTGAGCACACCACGACGGCCTCACTCCGGTCGAGCAACAACTGCTCGTTGGCCATCAGCCTGGTCTTCTGCCGAGGGGCGAGGGGCGCGAGCAGCCAGTCGTCGGTGATGTCATAGAGGCTGGGCCACCCGGTGCGGACGGCCATCTGCGCGTACGACGGCGTCGTTGATCCACAGCAACGGTTGACGCAGGCCGAGCTCGCCCACGGCGTCCAGAACCTGCCGCTGGAGCGAGCGGTCGGCGAAGTGGCCCAGCGCCCTCGGCAGCCATTTCCGTGGTCGCAGCACATGGATGCGGGGATGGACTCTGACCAGGCGGGGTCCACCCATGCCGGCCATCCTGCGCTGCGCCAATTGATGGGGAACGTCGGTGGCCGGGCCCACGTAGAGGACCTGCAGCGAGGGCTCGAGGTCCACGATCTCGTCGACGAGGATGCGGATCCTCCTCCGGACCTCGCCCCACGGCTCGAGGGAGAGGACCACCAGAGACATGACGTCAGAACCTCGCTCGCTGGTGATTGCGACGCTGTTCCCGGGGCTTTGTGTCGCCATGTCCGTTCCTCGATACCGCCAGATAGGCCTCCGACCCCGACCCGGACACCCGGGTCGCCCCGTGGACCGGCGATCGTTCTTACAGTCGACACCGTAGCGTCCGATCTTGAGATCGAATTGCCCAAAACGCAAGCTCATGCGGTGTGGCAGCTACGCTGCTGGGGCCGCATTTCACACCGTCCGAGGTCCGATGAGCGAGAGCGCGTCCACACCATGAGCCGGATCAGTACGGCACGAAGGAACCTCGTGGCCGAAGGTAGGCGTCTCCGGAGGCGCTGGAAGCGGCCGGCCGGTTGGGTGGCGGCCTGGGTGGCCACCGTCGTGGTGGCCGGCGGGATCGGAGCCGCCGCCGCCGGGTATCGCAAGGTCGGTCTGGCCCTGGCCGCCCTGGTGCTCGTCTTCGGGGTCTTCGTCGCCGATCCTCTCTTGGTGGTGGTGCTCACCCTGCCCGGGGCGGCCCTCGTCCAACGCCTCGGGGGCGCCAGCACCAACCTCAGCCTGAGCGACCTGCTGGTCTTCGTCGGGGGGGTGGTCTGCCTGTTCCACGTGACCTGGAGCCAGGCCCCGTTCCTCCGACGCTTTCTGCGGGGGGTGTTCTGGTACCAGGGGATCCTCATCCTGGTCGTCATCGCCCACCCCAACCGGTATGACATCGTGGAGTGGTTCCACCGGTTCTCGTATCTCGCGGCCAGCGTGCTGTGCGGTTGGGTCATCGCCACCTCGGGCCGGACCCGCCAGTCCTTCCGCCTGTTCCTGGGCGCCGCCTCCATTCTGGCCGTGATCGCCATGCTGGTCACCGTCGCCCTCCACTTCCACCCGGCCCAGTGGGGGGAATATCAGAAGAACAGCATCGGAGCCATCATGTGGGTGGCCATCGTGGTCGCCCAGATCAACCCCCCCTGGGCCCACGTCAGTCGGCGGGGGGCGCGGGTGGCCAAGTACCTGTGCCTCGGAGGTCTGCTGGCCTCCCAGTCGCGTCAGGCGGGGATCCTTCTCGTCCTGGCCCTGGGCGTGGCCTTCATGCTCAACCCCGAGCTGCGGAGGCGGTCGAAGCTCATCGCCCTCGGAGCCGTCCCCGTCGTGCTCCTCCTCTATTACAGCTTCAGCATCAACGCCAAGAACAACCCGAAGTTCAACTCGGTCTCGATTCGGGTGAACCAGCTGCAGGCCGCCCTGCACGTGTGGCACCTGAGCCCGCTGTTCGGTGAGGGGCTGCGTTTCTACGACCTGCCCCAGTTCATCTACGTCACCGCCCCCCCGAACGTGGTCATCGACAACCTCGCCGAGACCGGGATCATCGGATCTTTGGCGTTCGTGTTCCTGGTGTGCGTGACCGTGCGGACGATGTCCCGGCTGCCCTATGCATTCGGGACGCTGGGTCTGGTCGTGCTCATCGGCCACTACGTCGACGGACTGTTCGACATCTTCTGGATCGGTGGCCCCACTGTTGCCCCGTACATCATCTGCGGAGTGTCCCTGGGCATGGCCGACATGGACCGAACCTGGTTGGGGAAAGCCGCGCCCCCAATCGACCTGAGCGTCACCCCCGCTTCCACCACCATCCGCTGGTCCTCGGGGAGGGCGTCACTCGGAACCGTGGGGCATTCGATGCGGGAGGCCGTGTCCCGCTCCACCCGGGCGATCGTTTCGCTCGTCCCTGCTCGTTGACCCGTTGACACCGACCCGTTGACGCCATCGTGACCTCGCCCTCGGTGCGCCTGGTCTTCAACGCGCTCCCCCTCGACCGGCGCGGCGGAGGGGTGAGCACCTATGTCCGCGAGCTGCTGGCCGGCCTGGTCGAGGTGGTCGACCGGGACGATCGTCTGGTCGCCGCGGTCCGGCCCGCCGGGCTCCCCGAACTGCCCCCGGGCATTACTCCGCTGGTCAGAAGCGACGCCGGGGGTGTCCGGCGGGCCCTCGCCGGGGCCCTGGGATTCGGCAAGGCCGATCTGACCCACGGTCTGGACGTCGACCTGCCCGTGCGCCGTCCCGGCCCCATGGTGTCGACCGTGCACGATCTGGCCATCTTCGACACCCCCTGGGCTTTCCCCCGCCGTCGGGTGTGGGGGGAGAGGATGCTGGTTCGTCACTCGCTGCGGCGGGCCGACGCGGTGATCGCCGTGTCGTCGTTCACCGCCGAGAGGGCGGCCGAGGTCCTCGGCCTGGAGGCGGTGGTCGTCCACTCGGCCCCGGGCCCGGGGATGTCGCCACCTTCGGCGGCCGAGGTGGCCCGGGTGCGGTCGCGGTACGGGCTGCCCGACCTCTTCGTCCTCCACGTCGGGAACATCGAGCCGCGCAAGGACATCGACACCTTGGCTGGAGCCTGCCGGTTGGTCCCGCTCCCCTTGGTGCTGACCGGCCACCGACTGTGGGGCCACCAATCGCCTCCCGGGACGATAGAGATCGGTCACGTCCCGGCCTCCGATCTTCCGGCGCTGTACGGGGCGGCCACCGTGGTCGGCTACGCCTCGCGCTACGAGGGATTCGGGCTGCCGCCGGTCGAGGCCATGGCCTGCGGTGCCCCGGTGGTGAGCACCGCCGTCCCGTCCGTCGTGGAGGTGGTGGGCGACGGTGCCGAGACCTTCCGAACCGGCGACGTCGACGGTCTGGCCGGCACCCTGCGCGATCTGATTCGGGACGAAGCGAGGCGGGCCGAGCTAGCGGAACGGGGCCGGCAGCGGGTCGGGGCCTTGAGCTGGGCTCGGACGGCCCGAGCCACCGTCGAGGTCTACCGGTCCCTCGGCGTGACCGTCTGAGGGTCCCTTCCGCCTTCAGATCGGGACCCGGGGTGCCGAAAAGAAGGCGTGCTATCGGTTTTGAGGGGCGAGGGGCGACCTGCGACCCGGCGCGCCACTGGATCTCCGCCGTCGGCCCACGGCCTGTTGGGCGGTGGTGTCGACACCTGGGCCCGGGAACCCGACGTCCCCGTCCCGCCCGAGCTGGTGGCCGACCTCCACCACCCCGACCTGATCATCACTCCGGGGTTCGTCGGAGTCGAGCGCCGGCGTCGGTTGGGCGATGTCGACCGGTGGGGTACCCAGCCGGTCCGGTCACGGCGGCGCCGGCTGGTGTGGGCCCGGAGGGCTCTCTTTGTTCTCGGGATTGCCGTCGCGGTGGCGGCTCTGGCCCTCATCGCTTCGCCTGGGCCGGTGCAGGCCGTGCCCCACACGGGAAGTCGGGCGGAGTCGGCGTCCAGCGCCCGCGCCCTCCGCTCCTCTCGTGTGGCTCAGCGCCGAGCCGACCGCAGTGCCGCAGGTGACCTGAGGGCGGCAGCCGAACGCAGCCGCCGTGCTGGAATCGGGCCCTCGCCGACGGCGGCCGCACCGGCCACCGCGGGGGCGGTCGCCGCTCCAGCCTGCAGCGTGTCGACGCCGGTCACCCCCGCGAGGTGTGCCCGCCTGCAGGTGGCCGACGAACGCCGGGTCCGCCAGGCGGCACGGCAGGCCGCACGGGCGGAGAGACGGGAACTGTTGGCGGGCTCCGGCCGAAGCCGGACGGCGGGCTCACGCCGAGGCCAGACGGCACCGACGGGGCCCTGACTCCCTATCCGGTGCCCGCCGATCGACGACTGGCGGAGGGCGGAACCGGGTGAGATCCCAGGTCCGGGGCCTCCACTTCAGATGCTCCGGAAATCTGCCGATCTACCGATATGGATTCAGCACTGACGGACGGCGCTGCCGCCCCGGCACAGGACGAATCCCTGGTGTCGCCGTGGCGCTCCCTGCTCGAGGACGTCCCCGCCACCCCTGATCCCGACGGGGCCGAGGTGCTGCAGGCCGCCTTCCACGACCAGCTTGACGACCCCGGGCTCGTCCTCTCGCCGGGATACGTGGGGCCTGACCGGCGAGCAGCCGGACTGCGGAACCGAGTCCTCCGGGCCACTTTCAAGCAGCGACGCTCGGTCTTGAGCCTCGAGTTCGTCGTGGTGGCCGTGGCGGTCATCGTCTGCCTGGCCACCCTGCTCGTGGTCAGCACGGGCGGACGACCCACGGCCAAGGGCGCACAGGTGGCGGCCAAGGGATCGACCCGGGCCCGGGCCGATGTACCGGTCGGCGCCGCGACCGCTCCGGCGGCGGCCTCCACCACCGTCCCTGTCCCGACCACCACCGTGCCCGCACCCACGACGACCGTGCCCGCGCCCACGACGACGGCGGCTCCCGCCCCGGCGGCGGCAGCTCCACCGGCGCCGGCGCCGGCGCCGGCGGCCGCACCCGTGTCCGACACCCCCGACCAGATGGGCGCCCAGGCACTCACCCTGGTCCGGTATCCGTGGCAGAGCATTCCCGGGTACTCAATTCAATTCCTGCCCATCGCCGATGCCCCGTCCCCGAGCTTCTACGGCAACACCACCTTCACCTGGGGCAGTCCCGGGGGGACGTCGGACCTCTACGTGTACCCCGGGGAGACCGTCGATCAACTGGCCGGGATCATCGCCTTCGAGATCGGCCACGAGGTGGACGCCGCCGCCGTCGAGCCCCAGGGTGGGGAGACCCAGATCGAGAACATCCTGGGCATCCATCCGGCCAGTTGGGCGCCCGATTGCGACTGTGCAGAACAAGGATTCCTCTCCGGCTGGTACGCCGCCGCCTTCTCCAATTACTGGTCGCCGGGCGTGGGTGACTGGAGCACGATCGCGCCGGAACCGACCGGGGCTGTCCTCGCCGCCGTCGAACCCTGGCTCAATCCGACGATCTCCTGAGTCCCCCCGTCGCCCCTGCCCGCCATGTGCCGCCCACCTCAGTCCGTGCTGTTACCGTCGGTTGCGACGGCGGGCACCCCGTGTGACTCGGGGCCGGACGCCGACCGATCGCCATGACCCGCGTAGCCCTGCTCCCGAGCTCCTATCCGCCTTCTCTCGGTGGGGTAGAAGAGCTGACACGGCACCTGGCCCTGTCTCTGGTCGAGGCCGGTGACCAGGTGGAGGTGTGGACGGGACATCCCGATGACTCGACGCCGGAGACGGTGGAGGTCCTCGACGGCCTCGTGGTCCGACGTCTCCCCATGCCGTTGCCGGCCACCAACTGGTCGGCGATCTTCCGCTCAGCGGTGACCGGCAGCCGCACCCTGTTCTCCTTGCGGAGGGCGGTCGCCGCCTTCCGGCCCGATGTCCTCCACGTCCAGTGCTTCGGGCCCAACGGGAGCTACGCCACCGCTCTGGCTCGGGTGACGGGGACCCCGCTGGTGGTCACCCTCCAGGGAGAGACCCTGATGGACGACGCCGACATCTTCGAGACGTCCCGGGTGCTCCGCTCCTCGCTCCGGGCCGGCCTGCGGGCCGCCGCCGCCGTCACCGGTTGCTCCGCATTCACCCTGGCCGACGCCGAGCAGCGGTTCGGATTGGAGCCGGGGCGGGGTCGGGTGATTCCCAACGGGGTCGAGCTGGGTCGCAGCCCACATCCCGTGACCGACCCGGCCCCCTTCGTCCCCGCCGGCGGCGATCCCCATCGTCCCTACATCCTGGGGCTCGGACGGATCGTGACCAAGAAGGGTTTCGACCTCCTGGTGACCGCGTTCGCCGCCCTCGATGACCGGGACCGGACCGCCGACCTAGTCATCGCCGGCAGCGGATCCGCTCTGGACGACCTCCGTCGCCAGGCCTCCGAGCTCGGCGTGGGCGCCCAGGTGCACTTCGTGGGCCGACTGGACCGGGCCGAGGTGGCCAGGGCCATGGCCGGCGCCACCCTGTTCGTCATGCCCAGCCGGCTCGAGCCCTTCGGGATCGTGGTGCTCGAGGCGTGGCGCGCCGGCGTGGCGGTGGTGGCCAGCACGCGGGGGGGAGCACCCGAGTTCGTCCGCGACGGTAACGACGGGCTGTTGGTCGACCCATTCGACGCCGGCGCCTTCGCCGCCATCCTGACCGACTTGTTGGGCCACCCCGACCGCCGCCGCGCCATCGCCACGGCCGGTGCCACCCGGGTCGAAGCGTTTGGATGGGCGACGATCGCCGGCGAGTACCGGAGGATCTACTCGGCGGTGGCGAAGGGGGGCACGGGCGACAACACCGGATTCAGACCGGCCCGCTCGCCTCAGGGAGAATCGATTTCATGACCGCACCGACGCCCGCACTCTCCCGCTCCCCACTCTCCCGCTCCCCACGTTCCGGGGCGCTCCTCGCCGGCGGGCGAGACTCCGGCGCGCCTGACGACGGCTCGTCCCTCCGGGTCGGCGTGGATCTGGTGGCGGTGGACGATGTGGCGGCATCGGTCGAGAAGTTCGGGGCTCGCTACCTGCGGAGGATCTTCACCGACCATGAGATCGACTGTTGCACGTCCGGGGGTCTGCGCCCGGGAGAGGCGACCCTGTACTCCTTTGAGTCCTTGGCGGCGCGGTTCGCAGCCAAGGAAGCGGCGGTCAAAGTGCTGCGCCCGGTCGGCCCCCGGCCCGAGTGGCGGAGCATCGAGGTGCGCCGATCGGGGAGCGGCTGGTGCCAGATGGCCCTCCATGGCCGAGCGGCGGCCATGGCGGCCGAGGCCGGCCTGGACGAGTGGGCGGTGAGCCTCACCCACGAGGCGTCCATGGCCGCCGCGGTGGTGGTGGCCGTGTGCCGGAGGGATGATCGGCCAGTCACTCCCGGGGTATCGACAGGTCTGGAAAAGGAGTGACTATGGACGAGACCATCCGGTCGGTGCTGGCCGAACACGGGCGCCTCGAGGCGGATCCGGGCTCGATCGACGAGAACGTCGATCTGTTCGACGCCGGGATGACCTCCCATGCCAGCGTCAACGTCATGCTGGCACTGGAGGACGCCTTCGATATCGAGTTCCCCGAGAGCATGCTCAAGAAGTCGACGTTCGAATCGATCGCGGCCATCCGGGCCGGTCTGATCGAGGTAACCGGCGGCTGAGCCGGCTCCGGTGGCGCCGGGTCCGATGGGGACCGACAATCGTTGGAGATCCGGCTTCAGACCGAGGGTGGAAACGTCGATGACCGGGTATGAACCCTGCCATGGTGGAACCAGGACCTGAAGGGTGTACCGGCGCGTCGGCGCGTGCTGTCCGGGGCGGGGTGGCCGACCAATTCCGGCCCAATTGTCGGTCCGCGACCGCGCTCTCAGGCTCACGTCGGGTGGCAACACCCCCTCTGTGCGCAATTCGCAGTTGTGCTGGGCATTGTTGGGCGTTTACCATTGAAATCCTCGGCGGACGGGTTGTAGCGGCTGATCTTCCGAATGGTCGGAAGGGGGTCAGCGGATGACCGGTGCAGGAAAGGGCAGGCCGGCTGGGATGGCAATACTTGAAACCGAGGAGACCCAGGTCCAAGGGGTCATAGAGGACCCGGCACCGTCTGCGGAGACGAGCCGGGCCGAGCCGGTCGGCGCCCGCGACCGGATCGCCGATGAGTTGTTGGTCGACCACCGGGGGACCGGTGACCATGCCGTCGATCGGGTCCGTCGACACGGGCTCCGACGCCTGCTGATCGCCGACGTCTGCGGGTTGGCCTTCGCGGCCTTGATCGGTCCGTTGCTCATTTCGGCGATCTCCAGCAATCCCGCCAGTGCCGCGGGCCAGACGAGCACAGTTGATCTGGTCGACCTGGCCGTCATCCCGATGTTCATCGGTGTGTTCGCCCTCTACGGCTTGTACCGGGGAGTGACTCGTCGGATCACCAACAGCGTGTTCTCCGACTTGCGCAACATCGCGCACGCCCTGATGATCAGCGGCTTCTTGTACGCCATCGTGGACTACATCGCCCGGAAGAGCTTCCACGGCACTTCCCTCACCGTGGGCAAGGTGGTGGCCATGTGCCTGGTGGCCATGGTCGCCGTCCCCGTCGCCCGGGTGGTGGCCTTCGCTCTTCTCGGCCGGGCCGCCGACGGTTCGGTGCCGGTCATCGTGGTGGGCACTGGCAAGTTGGCTCAGACCGTTGCCAGCCACCTTCGTGCCCACTCCAGTGTGAACTTCGTCGGCTTCGTCGACGACAATCCGCTGGGTCGCAGCGACGTTCTCGGTGAGCTGGAGGACCTGCCCGCGCTGTGCCGCGACTACGGCGTCGCCCGGGTGGTGGTCTGCTTTTCCCGCACCCACCCCGAGCGCACCACCGAGATGCTCAAGGGTTTGGCCGGCCAGGTGGGAGTGTCCATCGTCCCTCGCTACTACGAGCTGATGACGAGCCGGTCCCACGTCGAGGATCTCTCCGGCCTGCCGATGCTGGACATCGCCCCGGCGTCACTCAGCTCCGGATCGCGATTCTTGAAGCGGACCTTCGATATCGTGGCATCGTCGATCATCCTGCTGGTGGCCTCCCCGTTCCTGGTGGTGGTCGCGGTGATGATCAAAGCGACCAGCGCCGGTCCGGTCTTCTTCCGCCAGGTGCGCACCGGTCGCAAGGAACAGCCGTTCTCGATGATGAAGTTCCGCACCATGTTCCGCGACGCTGAGGCCCGCCGACATGAGGTCGAGCATCTCAATGAGGTCGACGGACCCTTGTTCAAGGTCCAGAACGATCCCCGGGTCACCCGGGTCGGACGTTTCCTGCGTCGGACCAGTCTCGACGAGTTCCCCCAGCTCATCAACGTGTGGAAGGGCGACATGTCGCTGGTCGGCCCGCGTCCCTTCGTGGTCTCCGAGGCCATGGAGATTGAGGGCTGGGCCCGCAAACGCTTCGAGGCCCGACCGGGCATGACCGGCCTCTGGCAGGTGTCGGGGCGCAACGAGTTGTCCCACCTCGAGCTGTGCCGCCTCGACTACCTCTATGTGGCGTCGTGGTCGTTCTGGTGGGACATGCAGATCCTGTGGCAGACGCCGAACACCGTCTTCCACGGTCGCGGCGCTTCCTGAACGAGCCGCCCGCCGGTACGGGTTGCCGGTCGGTACGAGCCGCTGCCTTGCTCCCGTGACCTGGTCAGGAAGCCGCCAACTCTTCGGCCACCACCGCCTGCATCCGCTCGACGAACCGCGGCATCGAGTAGCGCTCGCCGTGGGCAGTGAGGGATTCCGGGGCCCATGTGGCAGCGGACATCCTCGTCATCGCCTCGGCGATGAGGTGGGGGAGGGGTTCGTCGAAGAAGACGCCGGTCGTCCCCTCGACGATGGTGTCGAGATAGCCCCCCCAGCGCAGCGCGGCGGTGGGCTTGCCGAACGTCGCCGCCTCGACCGGCGTCAAACCGAAGTCCTCATACGAGGCGGCCACCAGACCCCCTGAACTGGCGTACAGCCAGCGGAGTGTGGCATCACTGACCCGACCGAGCACCGTGACGTTGGGCGGGGAGGAGGCCACGATCTGATCAGCCAGGGGACCGCTGCCCACGATCACCAGGCGCTGATCGGGGAGGTCCCGGAAGGCGGCGGCGACCGCTTCCACGTTCTTGTAGGGGAGCAGTCTCGACACGCACAGGACGAAGCCCGGTTCGATGCCGGCGACCGGCTCACCGGCACCCGCAGGGTCGACGTCGACCGGAGGCGGCACCACCTCGGCGTCGATGCCATAGAGGTCGGACACCCGCTTGCGAACGGTGGTGGAATTGACCAGGTAGCGGTGGGCCGATGCCGCGGCGCGTACGTCCCAACGACGCAGTGCCGGGGCCAGAAGACCCAGCGCGGCAGCCGACGCCCGCGGCTGGCCGTCCATATAGCGCTCAGACTGATAGAGCCACCGGGCCGGCGTGTGGCAGTAGACCACCTTGCGCCCGCTCACCTGGGCCCCGTGCGCCCATCCACTGGACGAGCACACAGTCACCTCGGCGTCGACATGGAGACGGGAGAAGGCCGGGGCAAGCACGGGGAGGGCCAGCCGGTGGTGGGCGCGCAGGGCACCCACCCGATTGAGCGGCAGGGTGCGGATGTCCAACCCGGAGAACTCGGGGAAGGTTCCGTCGGGGTCATAGAGCGAGGTGTAGAGGGGTGCCGTCGGGAAGGCCGCGCCCAGGGCCAGCACCACCCGTTCGGCCCCCCCTCGCTGGGTGAGGTAGTCGTGGACAACCGCCACCGGGTCGGACCCGGTCACGCCGGGACGCCTCGGGTCCGGCCCGCGCCGGGCCGGGTGCCGGCCTGAGGCCACCGCCGTCGACCGGTCGTGGTGGTCGAGGCCGGCACCGGTCCCCGACCTCGGCGAGGCGCCAGGGGCCCGGCCTCGACCGTCACGACATACGCGTCGGAACACACACCAGACTCCTCTCCGGACGGTCAGATGGAGAGCCCGGGTGACGCTCCACGCTGTGGGCCCCGAGCGTATGCGCCGGGGTGACCGGGGGCGACGATGTCCGGATCGGGAGGCTGGAGCGGCCGGATCGCCGGCTCACCTGCCCGGATGCCTCCATCCGCCTGTCAGCAGACCTCGTTTGACCGGTACAATCGCCGCGTCAACTTCCTCTTCGTCTGCACAGCCAACATCTGCCGGTCTCCGATGGCGGCGGCCCTCTTCGCCGAACAGATCGATGACCTCACCGACTCGGTCGAGGTCTCCTCGGCGGGCGTCGATACCTCGGCGATCGAGGGGCCCGGCGAAGTCCCCCCCGAAGTGCTCGAGGTGATGGCTCCCTATGGAATCGACCTCGTCGGCCACCGGGCCCGCGGCCTGACGGCGTCGATGCTGGTGGATGCCGACCTGGTCATCGGGATGAGCCGCCGCCACGTCCAAGAGGCCATCCTCCTCGATCCCCCGTGCTGGCCCAAGGCCTTCATGTTGAAGGAATTGGTGCGCCGGGGGGCCATCATCGGACCCCGCCGTCCCGATCAAGGGATTCGCTCCTGGATCGATGCCGCCCATGGGGACAGGACGCGTGCCTCGCTCGCCCATCGATCGGCCGCCGACGAGGTGGCCGACCCCTTTGGGTTGAGCCTCGATACCTACGCTGCGACCGCTGTGGAGTTGGCTCGACTGACATCCCAGCTGGGTCGCCTCCTCTGGCCCGAGGAGAGGGACGCCTCGGTGGGCTGACGGTCCCGGACCTGTTTGGGGCGGCGACCGCACAGGGTGAGCGGGGATATGCAGGGGTCGGGGCGAGATGGGATCATGGTCACGTGGTCGACGGTTGCGAGATCCGGGAGTTGCCCGACGGCGGGAGAGAGTTCGTGCTCGACGAGCCCGTCCTGTCGTTCATCCGCATCGACCATCAGTCGCGGTTGCAGTTCGGACGGACCGAAGTGGCGATCGGGAGCCCCTTCGTGGTGGAGACGCGTGGCGTGGTCCATCATCTCGACCCCCACCGCTGGGATGCGCTGGGGCCGTTGGTGGCGCTGTTCCCCGGGGTGATTCGTTGGCTGTGGACCTCGGCCGACGGGGTGTTGACCGCGGTCTTCCGCAGCGGCGCGCGGATGACGGTGACGCCCGATCCGGTGACCAAGGCATGGTCGGTGGGCAACGTCTACTGCATGCCCGGTAGTTCCGCCTGAACCGCACGCCCTCGGTCTGAACCGCACGCCTTCGGCGTGCCCGTCTCCGTGATGGCCGGGCGCAACAACCCGCGTCACCCCGGAGCGGGAGACCTCGGAGCAGAAGAGTCGTTCAGCAGCTCGGGGTGGCGGGCAGCGACCATCGCCCGCATGCCGTCCCGCCAGTCGACGGTGGTGGTTCCGATCAGCTCGTGCATCCGGCTCAGGTCGACCTGGACGCTGTCGATGGTGTCCGCGGTGGGGGCGAAGCGGGCGGGAACCCCGGTCAGCTCGGCCAGGAAGCCACACCACTCCTCGATGCTGACCGCCTGGTCGCCGCCCCAGTTGACCGTGGTGGCCGGCACGTCGGCGGCCCCCAGCAACCCCGGGATCATGGCGATGATGTCGTCCTGGTGGAGCGGGTGGTAGACGCTCGGGGCGTCGAGGTGCACCGGGATCTCGGTGCCGTTGAGCATCATCTCGAGATGGATGGCCGGCCATCCCCCCCGTTCCCCGTAGGGCACGGACAACCGGGCCACGGTGGTGGGAAGGTCGAACCGGTCCGCGGCCCATCGGGCGGTGGCCTCGGCCGCGATCTTGCTGATGCTGTAGGTGCGCAGGAAGGGCCAGACGCCGTGGTTGTCCCCGAGCTCATCCTCCTCTTTGAAGATGTGGTGGCCGAGGGGTTTGTAGACACCGGTGGTCGAACAGTGGAGGAAGGCGGAAGCGTCCCGGTGGTGTTCCATCAACCACGCCAGTCCGCCGCTGTTGGCCCGCAGGTCGCGCTCCCAGTCGTTGGACTTGGACACGGCGAAGTGGATGACGTAGTCGGCGTCGGGGGGCAGGGAGCCCACGTCGCCGGCGACCAGGTCGATGGGCACACATCGCACCCCCGCCTCCTCGAGGCGGCGGCGGGCGGCCTCGTCTTTGAACCGGGCCGCCCCGACCACCTGGTTGTCCCTGGCCAGAGCCAGAGCCACGGGTTCGGCCACCTGTCCGGTGACGCCGGTGACCACGATGGACTGACCGGTCAAAGGCTCGATGTGCATGGGTTCCTTCCGGGCGGCTGCCGGTCGACGGGTGGATGGGATTCGGGCGCGGCGATCCTATCGGGAGGTCTCGACAGCGGAGAGTGCCGGTCCCCCCGGACAGGCTCCGAGGCCTGCCAATTCCGGCGAAGTCCGATGCCGATGTGGACACCGCCGTCTGTGGTGCGCCATACTGTCTGTTCCGCCAGTTTTCGCCGGTAGGCCGCATATTCCCTGGTCACCGTTGTGGACGTCGTGCGGTCGACCCAGAAAATCCGAACAGTAGCTAGGAAGTGACGTTCCCATGAGTGCCACCTGGCGCAAGCACGCAGCCTGCCGGGGCATCGATCCTGATGTGTTCTACCCGATCTCTGACGAGGAGGTTGGCGAGGCCAAGGCCGTCTGCGATCTGTGCCCGGTGCGAGAGGCCTGCCTCGAGCACGCCCTGGCCAACCGGGAGCGCGAAGGGATCTGGGGCGGGACGACTGAGCGCGAACGCCGACGTATCCACCGCCAGCGCCGCAAGTCCGCCTGAGCCGGCTACGGGTCACTCCCCAATCGGTTGCCGGTGAGCGGCCGCCCGCCGCCGCCAGAATTCTCGCCCCTCGGCAACCCCGGAGGGCCTCCACCCTCACCGAGGTCGGTCCCGCCGTCTGACCCGGGTACTGCGGTGGAGCGACTCAACACCGTGCTGCGCGGCCACCGGCCTGCCGATCCACGCGAGTCGTTGTCGATGGCCATCATGGTCGCCGAGTTGGCGAGACTCGAGCGTCCCTTCGACGGGGAGGCCGACCCGACCCATGTCACCGCGTCGGCCATCGTGGTCGGTCCCCGGGGCGTCGTCCTGCACCGTCACCGCCGGTTGCACCGATGGATGCAGCCGGGCGGTCACATCGACGCCGGCGAGGAGCCCGCGGAGGCGGCCATCCGAGAAACCGTCGAGGAGACCGGATTGCCGGTGACCCACCCCCACGGGGGACCGGCCATGATCCATCTCGACGTCCACCGGGCCGCCCGGGGGCATGTGCACCTCGACCTCCGGTACCTGTTGTCGTCCCCCGACGACGACCCGACGCCCGCCCCGGGCGAAAGCCAAGAGGTCGCCTGGTTCACCTGGGAGGAGGGCGCCGAGCTGGCCGACGACGCCCTGACAGGGGCACTCAGGTCGGCCCGTAGGCTGACCGGGGCCTGATGACCGAGGTGGAGCATGGTGCGAGAGTGGAGCCGACGAGATGACTGAGCCGTTCGACACCTTGATGCAGGTCCAACAGCACGACACCACCCTCGATCAGCTCCGCCACCGGATCGACACCCTGCCGGAGCGCGCCGAGCTGGCCGACGTCTCGCGGCGCCGGGCCGCCCTCGATGCCGCGCTGGCTGAGGTCCAGACCCAGGTGGATGACCTGTCCGGCCGACAGCGGCAGCTCGAAGAGAGGATCGCCGCCGCTGCCGGCCGACGCCGCGAGATCGAGCAGAGGATGCTGACCGGCGGCGTCACCGCCTCGCGGGACCTCCAGGCCATGGACACGGAGGTGCATCAGTTGAGCTCACGCCAGGCGGAGTTCGAGGAGGAGGAGATGGCCCTGCTTGAGGAGGAGGAGCCACTTGATGGGCTGCTGGCCGAGCGGCAGACCGCGTCGGCCGCCCTGGCCGGCGAGACCGCCCGCCTCGAAGCCGCCATCGCCGACGCCGAGGTCGAGATCAGAGCGGCCATCGTCGCCGAGGAGGCGGTCCGGGCCGAGTGCGCGGCGCGACTCCCCGAGGAGCTGGCCCAGCGCTACGAGGCCCTGCGGTCACGCATGGGCGGGGTGGGCGCAGCCCGGCTGGTGGGAGATCGCTGCGACGGCTGCCATCTGACCCTGCCGTCGGTCGAGGTCGAGCGCATCCGACTCCTCCCACCGGGGGAATTCGCTACCTGTGACCAGTGCGATCGCATCCTGGTGCACTGACACTGTGCTGTCCGGTCTGCCCCGTCCATGTTGATCCTGGTTCGCCACGGTGAGTCGACGGGCAATGCCGACGGTCTGCTTCTCGGGCGCATGGATGCGCCCCTGACCGAGCGGGGATTGGCTCAGGCCCGGGCGCTTGCCCCCGCGGTCGCCGGCGCCACCCGGGTCATCTCGAGCCCCTTGGCTCGGGCGCGTGATACCGCCGGGGCTCTGGCCACCGGTCTCGATGTGGAGATCGACGACCGTTGGGTCGAGATCGACTACGGCGAGTTCGACGGCCAACCGCTGGGGTCGGTGCCGGCCGAGGTGTGGCGACGGTGGCGCTCGGATCCGAACTACCGCCCTCCGGGGGGCGAGTCCCTCACCGAAGCCGGCACCCGGGTCCGGGAGGCCTGCGAGGAGCTGTTCGCCCGCGACGGGGAAGGAGCCCGCGGACCGGGTCCGGTGGTGGTGGTGAGCCACGTGTCGCCGATCAAGGCGGCCACGTGCTGGACCCTCGGCCTCGGGGATCACGGGGCCTGGAGGCTCTATCTGGCCACGGCCTCGGTGACCCGGGTCGGGTGGGGTGCCGACGGGCCCGTGCTCAACCGCTTCAACGAGACTCCGTGGTCGGAGGGGCTCTGAGGGGAGCGACCGGTTCTCTCCCGCCGGGCCGTCAGCCGAGCAGCCGAGTCACGCATCCGGCCATGGCCCGCTCGGCCGCAGTGGCCGAGCGCTCCGGGTGGTAGCGCAGACGGCTCCACGATTGCCACCCGGTGACCAGGTCGAGGTCCTCGAGGAGCCCGATGTCGCCGTGTCCACCCAAAGCGATCTCGCGTGAGAACGTGGCCGCCACCTGTTGCTGCAAGAATGACCTCAGTTCGACGACGACGCCGACGAGCCCGGGCGAGATCTCGACCCGGGTGTGCACGACCCGGAGCATCGGGGCGGTGGTCTCGAAGAGCTGGCGGCGTTGGTGGCAGGTGGCGCGGATCCGGACCTCAACCGGTCCGTGCGGGGGGACGTGGGCCACCAGCATGCGATGACGGGCCACCAGCTCGGCGGCGGCCACGCCGAGGAGCGCGTCGATGTGAAAATGGTTGAACAGGGTTCGGACCGAAACGCCGGCGCGGTCGGCGATCTCACCCGCTGTCGGATGGAAGTTGCCCTCTTGGATCAGGTCGATCATCGCTTCGACCAGCATCGTGCGGCTGAGTTGGCCTCGGGCCACTCGCCGGTCGGAGAGCACCGATGACGGGCGGACGATGGTGTCGTCCACCGCCCCGAGCGCGGCACCCTGCCCCGACTTCCGCCCCGTTCCCGCCACACGATCAGCCTAAGGGGGCGCACCCGAGGGAGCCGGCGCCAAGGGCCGAGGGGACCGTTTCCGGCTCGGAGCGTGGCGCTCTCGAGTCGGAGGGTGTTGATCTCTGGCCGAAGGCGCCGGTGCAGGTCAGTGGCCGGCGCGGTCGGGGAGCTCGTCCTTCACCAGCCGCCCACCCTTGACGATGGCCAGCAGGTTGTCCCGGTCCCGGAGAACACCGATGTCCTCGAGTGGGTTGCCGTCGACCACCAGAAGATCGGCGAGCTTGCCGGCGGCCAGTGTCCCGAGCTCGTGTTCCCGACCCATCAGATCGGCCCCATGCTTGGTCGCCCACCGGATCACGTCTTGGGACGGAATACCGATCTCGTCGGTGTAATAGACCAGCTCGTCGGCGTAGCAACCGTGGGGGAGGAAAATCGCGCCGTAGTCATCGCCGAGCACGAGGCGCATGCCGGCCTCGTTCGCCTTGGGGAGCACTTCGGCCATGGCCTCGATGTCAGCCCTCATCGAGTCGGTGAATCCGAGCCCGGATCCGCCCATCGACCCGAGGAATCGTGAGGGGAACAGCATCGAGGGCACCACCGGTGTGCCGGCCTCGACGATGCGCTCGATGCACTCCTCGTCCATGCCGTCGCCGTGGTCGATGACGTCGATGTCCAGGTCGAGCGCCATCAGGATCGCTTCCCGGTTGGCGATGTGCCCGCGTACCTTGGCCCCCCGGAGATGGGCGGCCTCGATGCCGGCACCCAATTCCTCGCGGGTCATCTCGATCTGCTCTTTGGGACCGATCGTCCCATGCCCGCCGGTGATGAACATCTTGATGAACTCGGCGCCTTCTTTGATCTCGGCCCGCACCGAGCGGCGGAACTCGTCAGGACCGTCGCTGGGCCGGATGGCCCCCAGGGCACCGACCTCCCAGTGGGCCGGGAAACTCCGGTCGCCGGCGTGGCCGGTGGTGCTGACGTCGCGGCTGCAGGGCACCAGGCGTGGGCCGGGGATGAGTCCCCGGTCGATGGCCACCTTCATCGAGGCGTCGATGGCGAACGGTGCTCCGGCGGAGACGGCACTGGTGAATCCGCTCTCGATCAGGAGACCGAGGCTGTTGACGGCGCGCACCGCCTGGAGTGCCATCGGCTCTTCGAGGCCGAAGGGTGCTGGCGTGGAGCCCAGTTCGTGATACGTGGCGTGGAAGTGGCAATTGATCATCCCGGGCATGACCGTGCGGCCATCCAGGTCGACCACCCGGTCATCGGGCCTGATCTCCAGCACCGGGTCAGCGCCTACCGCGGTGATCCGGTCGTCCTCCACCACCACGTGGGCACCAGCCACCGCCGGGTGGTTCCCGTCCACCACGGTGGCCTGGGTGAGGACCAGTCGGGTCATGGCCGATCTGCCGGGCTGCCGTCGATCACGGGTGGAGGACCACCTTCACGGCGCCGCTGCTGTGATCCCCGGCCAGTCGGAAAGCCTCGGTGGCGTCGTCGAGCGGGAAATGATGGGTGATCATGGCTTCGGGAAGGTCGGGCGTCGCCCCGAGAACGGCCAGGGCGCCCTCGAACTCAACAGCTCCGTGATGGTGGCCGTAGGTGAAAGACGGGACCAATGTGACCTCTTTGACCTGGAAGGCCATGCCCAGGGCGATCGGCTCCCAAAAGGTGGAGATGACCCCTACCGTACCGCCCGGGCGCACCCGCTCGATGGCCTCGTCGACGGCGCTCTGCGAGCCGGCGGCCTCGAGCACGGTGTCGTAGTCCCTCCCGATCGACAGTCCGGCGCCGAGACGCTCGCCCGCCTCCTTCCGTGGGGCCCGTTTGGCCAGCAGGTCCACCTCGGCGCCGAGCGAGCGCGCCGCGGCGATGGTGCAGAGACCGATCGGACCGCCACCGACGACCAAGACACGCGACCCGGCCTCCACTCCGGCGCGGTGAGCCCCGTGGAGGGCAACGGCGATGGGCTCCACCAGGCAGGCGGACTCGAGGGGGATGGCCGGAGGGATGACCGTGGCGCACACCGGGTCCACCCACACCTCGTCGGCCAGGCCGCCATCGAGGCTGATCCCGTACATGGCTCCGAGCGCCGACGGACAGTGCTGCTCGTTTCCGGAGAGGCAGCGCTCGCAGGTGCCACAGGTCACCCTCGGGAGAACGGTCACCGGGGTCCCGTCGTCGAGCCGCCCGCAGAACTCGTGGCCGAGCGTCACCGGCGAGGGCCCGTACGACACCAGGTGAAGATCCGACCCGCAGATCCCCGAGCTCGCCACCGTCACCCGCACGCCACCGTCGGGCACCGGATCGGTGTCGACGACCCGGACACCGTCCTCGGTGGTCCTGACGGCGCGCATCGGCCTAGGAACCCATGGCGGAGGTGCGAGCCCCGATGGTCAAGACTGTGGCGTCGGCACCCACGATCCGGGACACGTGGTCGACCATGAAGTCGTGTTCGTAGGGTTGCGCTTGGTGGGCGTCAAAAGCTTCCTCGGACTCCCAGCACTCGAAGAAGTGGAAACGGCATGGCTGTTCGAGGTCCTCGGCCCACCAGTAATCGACACACCCGGGGTCCTGGCGGCTGCGCTCGCTCACCGCCTTGAGCGCCTCCACGGTGAGATCCCGCCCTTCGGGGGGAAGTCCAAGTAGCCAACCAGCGCGTGCATAGCTTTCCGATCCATCGATGGGGAGGGCTCGTTCCCGCTGTACCCGGGCTGTCGCCATCCGCTCTCGGCGGCGAAATCTAACATCCGGGAGGTCGGAGAGCATCCGCCGTCGGTGCCGGCCTGCCCCGATGGCAGTCGTAACCGCCCGGGCGGGAAGAACGTCGAGGAGACCGCGGTTGAGAGATGGTGGCGCCGGCAATTCGGCGGTCGGGGAGAGATGGGAGTGGGCCATGGTGACACCGCTGGTGAAGCCGCTGTATAGGGCGAGCGCAACCGCTGTTGGCGGCCGCGATGGCCACGCCCGCAGCCGCGATGGGATTCTGGACCTCGATCTGCGGCCCCCCGTCGAGATGGGTGGCCCGGGTGGCGCCACCAATCCCGAGGAGCTGTTCGCTGTCGGCTATGCCGCGTGCTTCCAGAGCGCGCTCGGGGTCGTGGCCCGACGACAGAAGGTGAGCGTCGACGGATCGACGGTGGAGGCCGATGTGACCATCGGCACTATCGAGGGCGGTGGCTTCGGATTGGCGGTCGCCCTCAAGGTCCACATCCCCGACGTCGACGAGGCCTCGACCCGGACCCTCATCGAGGCTGCACATGCTGTTTGCCCCTACAGCAACGCCACTCGCGGGAACATCGAGGTCACGCTCGAAGCAGTCTGAAGGTGGGCCGGTCCGCCCTCATCGCCGGCGCCCGCCCATCAGGCCGGAGGAGCGGAGCAACTGGTTGGTGATGCCGTTGGTGGTCCGGTACACCTTGCCGCGAGCGACCCGCTTGGCGTAGGAACCCGGTCCCCGGGACGCCGCCTCGAGGTTCCCCATGTCCCGAGCGGCCCGGTAGAGCTGGGACCTGAGTGAGCTTCGACCGGCCATCGGATGTCCTCCTGTGTTGTCTCGGCCCGCAGTCCGGGGTGCACCTCGACGATTGTCTGGGGTGCAGCGATCACCGCACTCTCAATGTACGTCGTAGGTGAGGATCGCTCGTCGCTCATGCCCAGCCCAGCTCGCCGAGCCGGCGGTCATCGATGCCGAAATGGTGACCCACCTCGTGGATGACGGTCTTACGGACCAGCTGCACCACTTCTTCTGTGGTGTGACACGCATGACAGATGGTGGCCATGTAGATGGTGATCCGATCGGGCACCGACGCCGAGTAGTGGTTGCCCCGCTGGGTGAGGGGAACGCCCTGGTACAACCCGAACAGCCCCCCGGGAGGGCTGGCATCGTCGACCACCACCGCCACGTTGTCCATCATGGCGCCCAGTGGGGCAGGGATCCCGTCGAGGGCGGTTCCCACCAGCTCCTCGAATTGCTCGACCGGCATGGTGACCATGCCGGAGATCATGCCAAGGACTGGGTCCCCGGGCGCCGCGGGGTCGCTTGTTCCCACGAGAGGGCGGCCCGCACGAGAGCGCCCGACTGCCGACAGTACATTCACGAGGTGCGCATCGTGTCCCTGCTGCCCTCGGCTACCGAGATCCTCTTCGCCGTCGGGGCGGGCGATGACGTGGTGGGCGTGACCTTCGAATGCGACCACCCCGCCGAGGCGAGATCGAGGCGGATCGTGTCCACGACCGCTCTCCCCGGGGGTCTGACCCCGGCGGAGATCGACGCGCTGGTGCGCGCCCGTCTGGCCGCCGGCGAGGACCTCTATCGGCTGGACGAAGGTGCATTGCGATCCCTCGACCCGGATCTGGTGGTGACCCAGGACCTGTGCGCAGTCTGCGCGGTCGATATCAAAGAGGTCGACGCTGCCCTCACGCATTTGGGTTGCCAGGCACAGGTCCTCACCCTGGACCCGATGACCTTGGACGAGGTGGTGGAGTCCGTGGTCGAGGTGGGGAAGGCCGCCGGACACACCGCCGCTGCGGCCAACCTGACCGACCGGCTGCGCATCCGCCTCGATGCGGTGGCGAGGAGCGTGTCGGGTCGGCCACGACCCCGGGTGGCCATGCTCGAATGGACGGATCCCCCCTTCTCGTCCGGTCACTGGGTCCCCGATATGGTCGACGTCGCCGGCGGTCTGTCCGTGCTCGGTGCGCCGGGATCGAGATCGGAAGTTGTCAGCTGGGAGGATGTTGCTTCGGCCGCTGCCGACGTGGTGGTGGTGGCGCCGTGCGGTTTTCGGCTGGCCGAAGCGAGGGCGCTGGCCGAGGAGATCGTCGAGGCCGGCCGCCTACCGGCGGGCATCCCGGTGTGGGCCGTCGACGCCGATGCCGCATTCGTGCGCCCTGGTCCTCGTCTGGTCGACGGGGTCGAGGCCCTGGCCGCCATCCTCCATCCGGGATCGGTGCCCCTCAACGGGGACATCGCGTTTCGGATCGCAGGGGACAGCCGGCGGTCTGGCTCCGGCTGAGGGGGCCTTGCCGCCGTCCGGGGCGGCCGGCAGGCGGGCGACCAGCCCGGCACGGTGTTCCCGGTCCCGTTACTGGTCAAGGGTGAAGGCCACGAGATGGAGCGCGCCGCCAAAGGATGATCGACCGGACTCATCGAGCGTCTGCAGGCCGCCAGCGATCTCCTCGTCGGTGAGGGTGATCAGGAGGGTGTCGGCGTGGCGCATCGTCCTGATCCAATCTCGGACATCGGACAGTGATCGGGCGGTCTGGGTCACCTCGCTGACCCTGGTCAGGGTGAATCCAGCCTCCGCCAACAGATCGGCAACCTCACTCACTGACGGAAACCTGGCGGCCGCTCGCTCGGCACCAGGCAGGTGGGACAGCCAGTCGATCCTGCTTGTCCCAGCAAAGAACCCTCGGAGCAGCACCCGACCGCGGGGCACGACGACCCGGGCGAGCTCGCGGGCGCAGGCCTGCTGATCGTCGACGTGGTGGATGACGGTGGACAGCCAGGCAAGATCGACGGAGTTCGTCATCAGTGGGATGGCCTCGGCTCGCCCACCGACCATGCGGACCTCATCGGGAAGCCCCTGCCTCATGGCTTCCTCGAGCATGGCGACGGATGAGTCAACGCCGATGACAACGGACGCTCCCCATTTGGGCCACTCCCGAGCGAAGATGCCGGTGCCTGCGCCCAGGTCGAGCACGCGGAACTCGCCGGAGCCGGGAACATCGATCCGGCTCAACCAGTCGTCGACCTGGCTCACCGCGCTCCGTCCGGCCTCATAGGTGGAAGCGACGTCGTCGTAGTTGACCTTGTCTGTCACTCTCGTCGGTGGGCGTCGACGACGGAGGATCGCACGCATCGAAGGAACGGCGACGCCGGTGTGCAGACCTTCGTTACTCGAAGGCCTCGATATCCTCGGGTTCGGGCACGATCTCACCCTGTGCGTCGCGGATGGGGTCGAGCAGTTTGAGCGATGGGTTGTCGAGATCGGGATCGTTCGGGTCCAGACCTTGCTCGGCGCAGAAGCGCAACAGGCGGCGCTCCTGTGCCAATCGCCACTTGTGCCCGCCAACCTCGATCGAATCTTCCGTCATGTGGACCTCTTGGCCTTCCGACCCTCACGTTCGTCAGGTCTCTGAAAATGTGGCAGCTTCCGCGACCAACCGATGCGCC
This sequence comes from uncultured Acidimicrobiaceae bacterium, assembly GCA_963704615.1. Lineage (GTDB taxonomy): Bacteria > Actinomycetota > Acidimicrobiia > Acidimicrobiales > RAAP-2 > Bog-756. The sequence continues at coordinate 1,466,687 of OY969923.1, forward strand.
TGGCGATGCTACTTCTCCCCGGCATCGGCTTGTCCGTCACGTGCCCGTCGCCTCGGCAACGGCCGCCGAATATCGGCAGGAGACTCCCGTGGGGACATCATTGACGGGGACGGAACACGCCATCAACGGCCCTATGCTGGAGAGTCTGCGCTGCTTCGTTGATGGCGTTTTGTGCCGGATGCGACGAGGCATCCTGAAGAAGGTACGGAGAAGTTCATGCAGGCGCTCCGCGCTTGACCCCTGACGGAAACCAGGGGTCAAGCGCACATTGATCGACTGGTCCTCGCAAGGAGCATCCGCGAGAGCCACCTGACCACTATCTGGCGGACTAAGGGTGCGCCTCCCTCACGTCCGCCTTGTTGCGGGGTAGATGCAAGTGCAATGTTTAACATCTATCCGTGGGTCGCGGCCAGTATCGCAGCGAGCTCCTCGCCGCCGGTCGATGGTAAGTGAACGATCAGTAATCGGGACGCGACTGCTGGCTCGGGACGCCTTTGGCGCTGCCGGCGCCACCCCGTTTGAGATGAGATCCCCTGGCCTTCCTGCCTTTGCACACTCCCCGAGCGAGCGAAAGCGGGCGCTGGTACGGTGACGCGTGCCGGGGAGGGTAGGGCCCGGGGGGATGCGCAAATAGCGCAACAAGACAAGAGAAAAGGGGACTGGCATGCGAAGAAAACTGATCATGGCCGCCATGGCGGTGTTGCTCCCGTTTGGATTCTTGGCAACGGTCGGTAGCGGCGTTGCGGCTGCCAAGGGATCGACAACATTCGACGGCAACATCAGCTGCAATCTCCAGGGGACGGTCAAGATCAGCCCGGCGATCAATTTGACGACTCCCGTCACCAAGCCGATCAAAATCACGGCGAAGCTGACGAACAACGATTGCGTCGGGCTTGATGGCACGTCGACCACCCAGAACGGGGAGACGCTCATTTCGAGCACGGAGAGTCTGACCTATTCTGTTCCGCCGTCTAGCCCCCCGGTGCCGGGCTGCGATGCTCTCACAGGATCCGGTCCTCCCACTCCGGTTCCTTCCAGCACGGTGAAGTGGAAGGGTACGAGCAAGATCACCTCGACGGTTCTGGGTGCCTCCAGCGCGACCATCACGGTCGGGTCGCCGAATTCGACCATTGCGATAACCGGAAACGTGACCTCCGGGTGGAGCACGCCGCCGACGGCGACCTACTCGATCACCCTCGGCATCAACACAGCGGCGGTCGCGGCCGCCTGCGAAAGCAAGAAGGGCCTCAGCAAGTTCACCGCCAACGACCTCAGTGGTGACAACCTCGAGATCGGACCGGCTTTCTGACCCATTAGAAGTGCGACAGTGACGCGTCGGGGGCGGGGCTTCGGCTCCGCCCCCGAGCGCGCCCCGGCGGGTGAGGCGTTCGGGTGCCGGCCACTGGAGACCGATATCACCCCGGGAGAACGACCTCTGCAATTGAGAATGACGTGGGAGATAGGGCCGACGACGCCGAGAACGAGGAGGACGCCCCAATGTCGGAGGGCAAGTCACAGACCATGACACGAAGTCCACGGCTGCGCCGGGTGGCCCTCGGTTCGGTTATCGTCGTCCTTGCCGCATCGGTGGTGGTTGCCGTGTTTCGGGTCGGCTCGGCCGTGGTGGCCGCTCCGGGCAGCACTGTCTCCGCCTGCCCCTCACCGATGAGCCGGCCCGCCGGCTTCGATGTCCTTCGACCGGAGGGCTGTGCCGGCCGAACGGACAGGCTCGTGTCGGACCAGGTCGGATCTTCCAACACAACGGCACCATCGGACCCGGACCCGAACCTCTTGCAGATCGCCACATTGCGCTGGTATCAGGCCAACCAGGCCGGAATCAGTGTGCGGGTCGGCCGATTGCCCTGGGGCGTGGCCTTCGACGGATCCGACATCTGGGTGACGAACTCGGGAAGCGGCACCGTCACCAGATTGGCAGCGTCGACCGGCGGCGTCGTGGGGACATATCGGGTGGGCAAACACCCCGAGGGGATCGCCTTCGACGGTTCGAGCATCTGGGTCGTCGACAACGGAAGCGGCAAGGTCACCAAGCTCAAGGCATCGACAGGACGGGTCATGGGCACCTACCGAGTCGGGACATCCCCGGTGGACGTGGCGTTCGACGGTAGGGACATCTGGGTGACCAACCAAGGCAATGGGACAGTCACCCGCCTGGCAGCATCGACCGGCCACCTCGTGGGCACATACCACGTCGGCACCGACCCGGAGAACCTGGCCTTTGACGGCTCCGCGTTGTGGATCACCAACCCGGGCTCCGACGACGTCATCAAGGTCGAGGCGTCCACCGGCACGGTGATTGGAGCGTACGGGGTCGGGCGATCACCATTCGGCGTGGCGTTCGACGGCACGGACATCTGGGTCACCAATGCCGACGTCGGCAGCGACAGTGTCACCAGGCTGACAGCATCGACCGGGGCCGTGGTGGGCACCTACCCAGTTGGGACAAACCCCTTGGGCGTCGCCTTCGACGGGAACAGCATCTGGGTGGCCAACGGCGGCACCGACACTGTGACCAAGCTCGACGCGTCCTCAGGCAACCTCATCGGTACGTACACGCTCCCCGCCGGTGAACCGGTCAATCTCGCTTTCGACGGGACGGACATCTGGGTGGCCGATGGAGCGGATCTCATCGCCAAGCTGTGACGGGCGCCAGTGAGCACTCGCATGAGTCCTCGGGGCATTCGGGCCGCTGACGGCCTTCCCATCATTGGCCCTGGTCGTCGAGAGGTGGATGGACGGAGAAGGAAGGGCGATGGTCCCTGTGCTTTTCGTTGCGCCAGGCGGGGCGCCTAAAAATCGACGTTGCTCCTCTTCAGGGAGCTGGCGAGACTGCGATCGAGAGGACCGCTGTTGCGGTGTTCTGGGCGTGAGGTTTTTTCGTTGCTCGTGTATCTCGGACTGCCACGGTGAACGTCGACGACTCACTTCTCTTGCTGGGTACCCCCTCGATGAGTCCGCTCGATCTCTTCAGTCTCAGTCCCAAGGGCAGAATTCCCGATCCTTTGACCAGGCTCCATGCGTACGGAGGGGTCCCACCGATTGCCGTCAAATCGGCCGAGTAGGACTGACCCACCGTTGCCGAGGGAAGAGACGCGGTAGTGATGGTCATGTTTGTGACGGCGAGCGACAACTGAGCACTGGCGCTCCAGCCTCCGGCGGCGGTCACCTCAATGGTTGCGGTCTGGATACCTGCCTTTGTCGGAATGCCGGAGATCACGCCGGTGGATGCGTTCAGAGACAGGCCGGCGGGAAGTGAACCCGAAGTGATCGACCACGTGTAGGGGGCAGTGCCGCCGTTCGCAGAGAGGCTGGCCGAATACGCCACGCCGGTGGTTCCCGCGGGTAGCGAGGTGGTGGTGATCGAAAGCGGCCCTTCGAGAACGAAGCCACCAGATCCCGACGGTTTCATGCCCGCCGCGTAGCAGGTTGTGGCCGCAGGGCAGGCGATTCCGAACAAGCCCGCGACTCCCGAGGGCAGTGGTTGGGTGGTCCACGTTCCCCCCGAGTCCGACGTGGTGAGGATGTCGCCCAAGTCCGAGGTGTCGTCGCCCACGACGTAGCAGGTGGTCGTGGAAGGGCAGGCAATGCCCGCCGGGCCCAGGCTTCCTGAGGGCAACGTCTGGGCGGTCCACGTACCACCCGAGTTGGTGGTGGTGAGGACGATTCCCTCCAGCGAGATATTTGTGCCTACGGCGTAGCAGGTGGTGATCGTTGTACAGGCGATGCCCGACAAACCGTAGAGCCCTGCAGGCACCGGTTGCACGGTCCACTTCTTCCCCGAGTCCGAGGTGGCAAGGACCACTCCGTATCCCGCGCTGTTGGTGCCCACGGCGTGGCAAGTGGTGATCGACGTGCATGCGATGGCGGCTGGGTACGACTTTCGTGAGCGCAGCGTCTGAACGCTCCACGTACCCCCCGAGTTGCTGGTGCCAAGAATCTCCCCGTATCCCGCACTGTCGAGCCCCACGGCGTAGCAGAGAGCGGTTGTCGGACAGGCGATGCCGTAGAGGGCTGCAGTTCCGGCGGGAACTGGCTGTACGCCCCAGGTGCCCCCGGCGTCGGTGGTGGCGAGGATCTCCCCTTCAACCGAGCTGATATAGCCCACTGCGTAGCAGTCAGTAGTCGACGGACAGACGATGCTGTTGATACCACCGGTCTCTGCGGGCACTGGCTGGGTGCTCCAGTTACCTCCTGCGTCGGTGGTGGCGAGAATGTCGCCGTAGCTCGAGCCGTTGTCGCCCACGGCGTCGCAGGTGGTGATCGAGGAACAGGTGATGGCAACGGTGCTCGGAACAAACGGGAATGAGGTGCTCACCCGCCACGGGGACTCCGCATCCTGCGCCGACGCCGACGCCGACGCCGACGCCGCGCCGGTCGGGTGCTTCACGCCGCCCGGTGTTGCCGCCTGTGCCGTGCCGCCAGCCACCGCGACCAACACCAGGAGGGCGACGACGGTACCGATCAGCAGGGTCGATGCCACCAAACTGTTAAAGCCTGTCTTGGACGCCATAGCACTCCGGCCCCTCCGGCTATTCCGTCCACTGTAGTGAACACCGTCGCTGGGTACCTCGGGGCGCCAGGGCGCGCGTCGGCCTGGTTCAGCACCGTAGAGGAAGGGACACGACGACGTCGCAAGGGACGACAGATCATGAATTTGCCGTCTGTGTCGATGGGTTGGTTCAGGCTGCTGAAGGCCCCGCTCCCAGGAACAGGCTCCCCGACCGGTAGTCGAGGACAACCGAGCCGTAGCTGCTGAGGGCATCGGAACCCACCAGGCCGTCGGAATCGGATGCTGAGGAGGCCGCGACGGCAGTAGCCATCTGCTGGGGTGGCAGTGCGACCGAACCGATCGCCCACGGACCGCTGCGGACAGCCGGGGCGGTGTCGATACAACCGAAAGAGGTGACGTCCTGGGACTGCCCAGTCTTCGTGAGGCCCAGGTTCGCAGCGAGCAACGCGGTCAGAGCTGAAGATTCGGCACCCGTGGCAACAGCGAAGGGGAAGGGCCCCTGGGCACCGAACATCACAGGAGTGAGTACCGAAGTGCCGGAAGCTGAGGTGGTGACGTCAAGAGGGACAGCGGCTCGTGCCCCGACGCCCACAAGACCGGGAGCGACCGGCACAGAAGTCGGACCATCGATGGTCGTACCCTCGACGGATGTCGGACCTTCTGGGCCGGCGACGGTGAGCAGCTGGGTCCGGTAGTCGATGCGCAGGGCGCCGAAGCGACTGAGCACATCCGAGCCCAGCAGGCCCACCGGTTGACCTGAGAGTCCGAAGCCAGGCATCCGGACGACGGCCGCCGACTGCGCAGCGAGCTCCACTGGGCCCATCGACCACCGGTTTACGACAACATGCAGCACCACAGTTGCGCATCCGGGCTGGTGAAGGAGCTCGACTGGCGCATTCTGCGGGAAGCGCACGTCGTCCAAGAAATGAGTGTCGAACAAGGTCGAGGTCGCGCCGGTGTCGAGCACGAAGGGAAACGGTCCTCGCCCGTCGACACACATCGGCACCAGTACCCGGACCCCGGCACCCGATCGTTCGATCCGCAAGGGGACAGAGGCCGGCCTCGTCGGGATACGAGCAAGCCCCGAACAGGACACTCCTGGAGGATTCAGCGACGGAGACACCGGCCCGCCCGCCTGGGACGCTGTTCGACCGCAACCGAGCAGAAACGCGGAGAAGACCACCAGCACGACGGAAACCGTCAATATCGGAGGGGCGAAGGCGCGCTGCCTTTGGCACGCGCCCCCAGCTGGTGGCGCGAGCAGTCGTCCGTTTCTCCGTCTCCCCGAGCCCATCACCGCTCCGTCCCCGCCACCAACCACAGCATTATGCCTCTCCCCGGGTGAACGCGTGCGCCTCCGTCTGGGACGACACTTCGCAGCCGGAATATCGCGGCGGGCCCGAGCAAGGCAAGGGGGAAGTCTGGGATGATGGCGGCACCATGGGACGACCGGTCACCTGGAGGCCTGAGGCCAGAGAGAGCGGACAGGTACGGCCGGTCCCCAATGGCTCGGGCGAGCGGCACTCGGTGCCGAGAGATCGAGGTGATCGGCGATGAAGCCCGAAGGCGTGCGTTCTGTCCTCAGGGGACGCCGACGCTTGATCGGGCGCACGAAGCCGTCGGCGGTGCGGACGTTGCTCCGCCTTATCGGTCCGGCAGCCGTGCTTTCCGCTGGCGTGGTCGCGGCGGCGATGACCATCGTCGTCTCACCCCCCGTCGCTGCGATGCTGCCGGTGGGAGTCCCTCCCGCAGCCCTCTACTCCTGGGGAATCAGCTTCGACGGTCAGCTGGGCAACGGGACGTACGCAGGGCCACAGACCTGCGCCAACGCGACCACGTGCAGTTCCTCGCCCGTCGAAGTTGCCTTACCGGTCGGGGCCGTTCCGACGGCGGTCGCCGGAGGAGGGAACACCGGATACGCCATCGGTTCGGACGGACACCTCTATGCGTGGGGCGAGCGCGACCTTGGCAACGGCAAGACCAAAAGTCGCGCCGTACCGGTCAGGGTCTCACTCCCGGCCGGGGTGAGCCCGGAGGCGATCGCGAGCGGAGTCAACTCGGGCTACGCGCTTGGCTCCGACGACCGGCTCTACGGGTGGGGCTCCAACTGGGCCGGGCAGCTTGCCACGTCCCCCCCGAAGGACAGACCGACTCCCATCACCATCGCCCTTCCGGCCGGGGTGGTCCCGACGACAATTGCAGCCAGTAATGCAACCGTCTATGCCATTGGTTCGAACGGCAGGCTCTATGCATGGGGCTACGACCTCCAAGGTGAGGTCGGCAACGGCACCGCCGTGGAGGTGAGCGCGACCCCGACTCGGGTCCAACTTCCCTCCGGGGTCACACCGACGGCGATCGCTGCCGGCAATGAGAGCGGATACGCCATCGGTTCGGACGGAAAGCTCTTTGCATGGGGGGACAACTACTGGGGCGAATTGGGAGACGGAACGGATACGGGCCCCGATACCTGCAGTGCTACCCCGTGCGCGAGGAGCGCTCTGCAGGTCTCGCTCCCGGCCGGGGTGACCCCGACGTCCATCGCGGCCAGTGACGGGACCGGATACGCCATCGGTTCGAATGGAAAGCTCTACGCATGGGGCAACAACAGCGCCGGCCAGATCGGCGATGGGACCTCCAGTTCTAGCCCCACCTTGATTCCGACCCCCGTCTTACTCCCCTCCGGGGTCACTGCGACGGCGGTCGCCGGTGGGGGGGACACTGGATACGCCATCGGTTCTGACGGCAACCTCTACGCCTGGGGTTCGAACAGCGCCGGGCAGCTCGGCATCGGTGCCACGACCGGACCCGATACTTGCGTCGTCGATGAGGCCCCTTATTCTTACGAATGCAGCCCCACGCCGGTGAAGGTCGTCCTCCCCCAACCGGTGACGGCAATCGCCGCTCCGTTCGACGGCGGGTACGTCATTGGCGCGCCCGGGGTTGTCGGCCCGCCCACCAGATTGCGCTTGACCACATCACTCCGCGGGCGCATTCCGGCCGGTCATCGGGTGGCCTTCACGGCAAGGGTTACCGCCAGCAGTGGGAGGCCGACGGGGACGGTGCGGTTCGTCGCTGACGGCAGGCCGCTGGGTGCACCGATCCCCCTGGTGCGGCGTCAGGCGAGGATCTTGGTGCACAGCCTTCCGATCGGCGATGACCGGATCAGCGCGATCTTCTCGAGCACGAACGGTTTCTTTCCCAGCAGCGCCAACATCATCCAGAGAGTCTTCGCTCGCTGAGCGGCGGCCGTTTCCAGTTCCCCGCCGGATTGCTGAACTGCCGCACTTGGCCGGCCGCAACATTTGCCGACGTTATTGCAAGGCTCGAAGGTCCTTGTCTGAGTGAGAACCTGAGGCACGATTGAGTCACGTTCCATCAGGGGCTGCACGAGATCCCCAGGGTTCGGTGAACCGCAATTTCACACCGCAGACTGGTAGCTATCTGCCTTGTCGAAGACACAAGTGGGCGTTGAAAGAAACAATCTCGGGTGTCACCTAGCGCACTTTTATGGCGCGATCGACACGAGAGAGCGCTGAACGAAGTGGGGCGTTATTTCACTTCTCCCATGGAGGGGCGTCCCCTCCTTCCCAGCCTTTTGCCCCTTGCCCCGGCGGGCACCGCACGTCGGGTTGCTCCACCACAACATCGGCAGCCCCAAGCATCTCCTTCTCGGTGCGCATACACTCGTCGGGCGTGCGGTACCCAAGTGCGGCACTGGGGGTGGTGCTGATCGTGCTCGCCGGTTGCGGCAGCAGCGTTGGCCAAGCAACGCCAAAGACAACTCATCAGCTTTCGATATGCACGAATGGGCAGTTTCTCACATCTCTGAAGACGAACCAAAGCGTCTATCCACTTGGTGAACCCATCACAATCGTTCTGACCGTGCACAACACATCCGGAACTTGTAACAACAACACCGGCACAGGTGACGCCCACATTGTCACACACTGTTATGGAGCAAAATGCAAGCAACGGTTCTCAGACCGTCTGGGAGTCGGGCTACGACTCCAACAGTGATCCAGCCTGTGGAACCACCCGTCCGAGATCAATCATTCCAGGCCACTGGTCCAATACGGTTTCACTGACCTGGCGGCAGGACCGGTGTGTGCATGATGAATACGCCTTGACACCGACCTCGGCCTCACCCTGTCCACGAACTCAGCTGCCACCTGGGAAGTACCAAATCGTGGGTGTAGACGGGCCGATTACACCGCATTCCGTTTACGTGCAGATCAGGGGTTAGGGCTCACTGAGGCTGCGTCCCAACAACTGGGACTTCACCCTGCGAGTAGTCCACAACACCGTTCGAGGCGTAGCGGCCCTTTGCCCTACCTACGCTCGCCGACCCAAAAAGTAAAGGAACTCGGTCTGCAGGTCCGCTCCCACCGGTGGTTCCAACTTGGGCCCAAAGACGTTGGGCAGGCGGATCATGGAGTCCATCGGCTTGAGAGCCTCATAGGCCCGGCGCACGGAGTCCTCGTCGAGGCGCTCGTCCGCACCGATCGTTCGCGCCAGGTCCCAGGTGTGGACGAGCACGTCCATCGTCACGAATTGGCCGATGATCTGACCCGCAGGCATCTTGCCCGTCGGCCCGTCCATCTCCTTGGCCGCCTCCTCCGGATCTCCGGCAATCTCGCCGATCGTACGAGAGGCGTTCTCCCAGGCCTGCTTCGGGTCCTCGTCAGCCCCCAGGGGTTCCGACTCGCCACCCCTGACACTGGTGATCACGCCGCGATGATTCCCGACCACGTGCGCCAGCACATCACGTGCTGTCCACTGCTCGCAGGGAGATTGAGCCCCCCACTGGTCAGGCGCCACCGCTTTCACCGCGGCGCCGAAGCCGCTCGACACCACCCGGTAACTATCTTGGACGTCGGTCATCCAACGAGCGTATATCGCCTCTTGACCGCCGCTGAAGATGCCGAGTCCGAGCGGGGTGGAGGGTAGCCCCGAGCGATGGCTCGGTCTCGCACTTTCTCGTGACCAGGAGAACGCTAGGAGCACTCACTGAGGCATCACCCCCCCACGGTGGTCTGGCCTCATTGAACACAGCGAATCGGAGTCTGGAGTTGGTGGTCCAGCAATCGGCAATGCTCGGTGTCCGGTATGCCGATCGGTCATCGGCGACGGCCCTGCCCGTCCGCCGGGGGCCTGGAGACCGATCGGCTCCCCAGACACGTACGACGGTGGGTCGCTTGAACCGGCGGGAAGATCAGGGGATCGATTTCGAGACGAATGGCTGAGCGCTGCAGGTGGTCGGTCTCGGGATCGAGCACGAATCAACCTCCGTCCTCCCAGACGAGATGCGCCGATCGTTACCCGAAGAACTCGTCCTCGAGCGCCGCGCACAGGGCGTGGTAGACGGCCAGGTGAAGTTCTTGGACGCTGGCCGCGTCTCGGGCGGGGACCTTCACCCACACGTCGGCCAGGTCTCCGAGAGGCGTTCCGGGGTCACCCGTGAGAGCGAGCACCCCTACACCCGCCGCCCTTGCCGCGATGGCGCCGAGAACCATGTTTCGAGATCGCCCCGACGTTGACAACGCCCAAAATGTGTCGCCCGGGCGGCCATAGCCGTTCACCTGCTGCGCGATCGCCATATCGGCGGCGGTGTCGTTGGCCACCGCCGTGAGAAGGCCAGTCTGGCTCGTGAGGCTGACTGCCCTTAAGGCCAGCTCGAGCCGATCGGCCAGATAAGCGGCATCCTCTGCGAAGTCGGGGGGTGCGGCCGCGGCCAGTGCACGGCGGGTGCCGGCCGGTACGGAGCGGCGCCGCTCCATTCCCTTCATCAACTCTCCGACGATGTGGTCGGCGTCGGCAGCACTCCCTCCATTTCCTCCGACATAGACGGTCCCTCCTCCCGCGAATGTCCGGACGAGGAGCCTGAAGGCGGCGTCGAGCTGTACCGTGACCGGCTTGAGCTCCGGGTGACGCTCTAAGAGACCGGTGAGGCGCGTCGGCAACGAGCTCATGGAGTGCGGGCGGGCGTGGCCGGCGACGGTGCTGGCGCGTGGACACCCAGCTCCAGCTCGGGGATATCCAGGTCTCGCACCGGTATTCCCGGATCGTCGGCGACAAAGAGGGTACGCACCTGATGGGGGCCGAGGTCGCCCACCCACGACCGGCTGGCGGCGGGAACAGTGACCCGCGCCCGGCTCCGTTTCCCAGAAACCTCCCACACCCGGAGGACGGTACCCGATCCCATCTCGGCTCGTTTGACGACCGGCACCACCACGCTGTCGCCTTCCACCTCGATTGCGCTGGCCTCGGAGCCGAGGCGCCCCCTGTGCCAGGTGTCGATGACCGCGGGCAGGTTGACCCGGTGTTCTTCGGCCATGCGGGTGACCTGGGCGTCCGCCCACGTGCCCAGGTGGGGCGTGAGGCGGAATCGCAGTCGATGGAGCCCCTGGTCGGTTACCGGATAGGCGTCGGGATCGTCCTTTCCCCAACCCCACCCGTGGTCCGAAACCCTTGGGCTCCGCAGTGCAGTGAGGCGCAACCGGGCGCCGAGAGCGTCGTACCCCCCGGCCGCGTCGGAGGTGCAGGCCAGGCCCCGCCATCCGTCGGAGATGTCGATCCAGTGCACCATGGCCTCTTCATGACCGGAGCAGGGTCGCTCGACGAAACCGTACGGAGCACCTGCCGCACTGGTGGGTTCGGAGAACGTCGTCGGGACCACGATCTTCATGATCCGGGCCGACTCGTGCCACTCGACGATGATGCGCAGCTCCACAAACGGGCGACCCTGGTACAGGGACACCTCCTGGATCACCGTGGAGTGATCGAGTGACCACGTACTCCTGACGGTGGATCGCACCGGACCATCCTCCACCACGGCGATGCCGACAAGGTTGCCGGAGCGCTCGTCCCCCTCGTAGCGGGCAGTCCCGTGGGACCACGTGTCACTTGTATCCTCGATGACGACAGGACACACCCCACCGTCTGCGATCAGTTCCCAGTCCTCTGCTTCCTCATCCTCGCCCGCTACGACGAGACTGGCCAGGGCACCGGAAAGGGGGTCGACGACCACTCGAAGGAGACCGTTGGTCAAGGTGGTGCCGCCGAGAGGCTCGGCGGCTGCTGCCGCTGGCGGACCGTCCCCCGCAGGCGCCCCGGGTTCGGGGTCGACCGTATGGAGCCAGAACCGGCGGTAGCCGAACGGTGGCACCGCCAGCTGCATGATGCTGCGGGTCGGATGGTAGGTCACCTCACCCGAAGGGATCTGTTGTACCGCCTGCCGCTCGTCCGACGCCGAGGTGGCCACGGACACCGGATGGGGGATGGATACGGTGCCCGTCACTGGCCATGACAGAGGGTTGAAGACGATCAAGGGCACCGGCGTCCCCGACATGGAGGTCTCCAGGCCTTCGGCGCTCTCGGCACCAGCAACCCAGGTGTCGACGGACTCGACGATGCTGTGGGCGGCCAACGTGGCCACGCGGTCGGCCCGCGATTCGGCGGCGGTCAACAGCCGTTCGACGGCGGTGGTGGCGAGGTCGGTGGTTGTCCCGCCCAGGGCATCGTGGAACTGGGCGAACAGTACGCCGCGCCACGCCTCGGCCAGCTCCTCTTGTACGTCGAGGGTTCGACTGGTCAATGCACGGCACAGCTCCGCCATCTTCTCGGCAACGACCAGGGCATCCTCGGCCCGGGCGTTTCCCAGCTTGAGCGAGGCCCGAGCCGAATAGCATCCCACCGCGTGCCACTGAAGCTCGCCGGAGACTGACGGGAGGTCCGAATCCCCGCGCGTCATTTCCGCGCGTAGGGCCTCAAAGTAGGCAACGGGGCCGCTGAATGCAACAGACCCGCTGCTCGTAATCGACAGATCGCGGATCGTCCTCACGGCCAGACGGGTCGGCCCTCCGCCGTGGTTGCCCACTCCGAAGAACGCCATCAATGGATAGCCGAGCTCATGACTTCGCTCGAGCAGCTCGGCGCTCCGCTTACGGATCACCTCGGCCTCGTGACTCCCTTCGGTCGAATATTCGTACGGGATGCGATAGGCGGGCAAGGTCGTTCCGTCCACGCCCTCCCACAAGAAGGCAGGGCTGTCGATGTGCTTCTCATGCTCCCCGGGCCGCATCATCACGTACGCCCCGATGCCGCTGGCCGCCATGAGCTGGGGCAGTGTGCCGGCATGACCGAAGGAATCGATGTTGTAGCCGACGGTGGCAGTCGTCCCGAGGTGCTCCGCCAGGTACCGCTGGCCATAGAGAAACTGCCGACATACCGACTCGCCACTGGGCAGGTTGCAGTCGGGTTCTACCCACTGACCGCCCGTCACGATCCAACGCTTTTTGGCCACGAGCTCCCTGATGCGTCCGAACAGTTCAGGCGACGTTTGCTCCACCCACTGGTAGTAGCTGGCTGAGCTGGCGGTGAAGACGAGGGTGGGCTCCTCGTCGAGTCGGTTCACAGCCGATCGGAAGGTTTGGAGGACCTCGTGCATCCCCTCTTTCCAGTCCCATATCCACATGGGGTCGATGTGGGCGTTTCCAACCATGTGCACTTGAGCTGGTGGGTGGTGGTCGCTCTTCATCTCACGGCTCTCCTCGTCGGTTATCAGTCCCATCATGCTTGCCCGCCACGGGCTGAGAGGCTGACCCGTTCGACCAACTGAGTCCGTACCTCGATCTCGTTCGGTATGAGTATGCCTCTCCTCCGAGAGGCAGGCCGTGAACCTCAGGAGGCCGTCAGTTCTCATTCCGACGGGTGCTCCCAGAGTCTCGATTTGAGTGCGATACCCAGAGACGCATCCCATTCGTTGGGCGGGCGCTTTCATCCGTCCCACGTACTGTTAGGCATGTACTGTGAGTCGAGAGTTTGGAAATATTTTAGGACCGGGCGAACGGGTTTTGCTCAGGGGGAGGCGACGACGTGCGGAGTCGATTGCTGATCGCAGGCCTGGCAATCGTGGGGATGGCCATCGTGGTCGCAAGCCCTGCGCCGGCGACCGCGCTAGGTCTCAAGGGTCAGGGTCATTACAACTGCGCGAGCGCATCGGGCTCGATGCAGTTCTCTCCGCCACTCACCACCGACTCGAATGGAAAGGCGACAGCGAGGGTAGCTATTGACGCAACAGGTTGTTCGGGGGGAAATCCGACGCCTGCGACGGTAACCATGTCGGGTAAGTCAACGTTCGAATTCGCTCACGACTTCTGCATCATCGGTGAGACCATGAGTAAATTGACGACGTTGAGCCTGACATACGGTTCCGAGGTAAGCAGCAGCAAGCTCGTCCGCTCTTCGATCGTTATTCTGGACGACGGGCAGGCAGGCATCGGTGGGAATGTGAGAGGGTCGTATCCCGTGAGCAATCAGCAAGCCAGTGCCAGCTTCGCCTATTCGGTGGTCGGAAACTGTTCAAGCGGCGTCACTGGCCTCTCGCTGAGCCAAAGTACCGCGGCCCTCGTCGACTTCTAACGCCTGACTCGTCGTTCTAACGACTAACTCGTGGTTCCACGTGTATGTCCGAGGCGAGGGTCTCGGAGCGTGACGATACCTCGCAACTCCTCGACGGAAGATCACCGGTGGCGCATACGTGCCGATAGCGATCGGATGCCAAGGGTGCCCCACACCTCCCGGGGGTACCTCAATGGCGGGTGGGTTTGCTCGGTTAGGGGCACAGAATCTCAGGTTGACGGTGAGCCGGCCTGTAGGCGGGATTCTGTCCACCCTCTGACGAGGGTGGGGTGGCCATCCATCTGAGCGGTCCACCTGGGGGTGGCGTTCCCGGGAGGAACGCCGGACGGGCCGTCCGTCCCCCTTTTTGACCTTGCTCCGGGTGGGGTTTGCCGAGCCGACCGGGTCACCCCGGCCGCTGGTGCGCTCTTACCGCACCGTTTCACCCTTACCTGTGCGGCGCCCGGAGGCGTCGCCATCGGCGGTCTGTTCTCTGTGGCACTTTCCTGCAGGTCACCCCGACTGGCCGTTAACCAGCACCCTGCCCTGTGGAGTCCCGACCTTCCTCAACCCCTTCCGACGTGAGGATGACCTCCATCGGGGAGGGCTGCGGCCACCCGGCCGGCTCACCGTCCCCACCATCGTCCCACAGGTAACCCCACCCGGCTCACGGACTGTCCCATCCGGGTCCTAACCTGGCGCCGTGTCCCTCGAGTCCCGTGTCCGCCGTCTGGCCGAAGCGCAGGGAGGCGGTGACGCCCTCTCCATCACCGAGTTCTACCGACGGATCGACCGGGCTCTTCGATCTTCGTTCCCCGAGCAAACCTGGATCACCGGCGAGATCCGCTCGATCAAGACGCTCCCGAAGGGCCACTGCTTCATCGACCTCGTCGACCCCACCAACGCCCACGACAGCGCCGCACCCACGCTGAACGTCAAGTGCTGGTCGAAGACCTGGCACCGGGTGCGCACCAACCTCGACGCGCTGGGGATCACCCTCGACGCCGGCATGGTGGTGCGGGTGCGGGGCGAGGTCCAGCTCTACAAGGCACGCGGCACCGTCGATTTCGTCCTGTCTGAGCTCGATACCGACGCGCTGCTGGGCAGGGTGGCGGTCGAGCGTGCCCGGTTGATCAAGGCTCTGGTGGACGAGGCCCTCTTTGATCGCAACCGGCGGGTGGCCGTGCCCCGCCTGCCACTGCGGGTGGGGCTGGTGGCCAGCCCCGCCACCGAGGGATTCCGCGATTTCATCGGGTGTCTCGATGCCTCGGGGATGGCCTTCGACGTGCGGGTCAATCCTGTCCAGGTGCAGGGTCGCAGGGCTCCGATGGCGGTCGCCTCCGCCATACGGCGGCTCCAGTCGGAATCCTGCGACATCCTCGTCGTGATCCGCGGCGGCGGTTCCAAGGCCGACCTGGCCACCTTCGACGCCGAGCCGGTGGCCCGGGCCGTCGCCACCTCCGAGGTGCCGGTGTGGACCGGAATCGGCCACACCGGTGACCAGTCGGTGGCGGACGAGGTGGCCAACCGCTCGTTCATCACACCGACCGAGTGCGGTCAGGAGCTGGCTCGATTGGTCATCGACTTCTGGAGGTCAAGTCGGGACGCCGGACTGGTCGCCGGCCGCCTGGCCCGCCAGCAGATGGCGTCGGCTGAGAGGTCCCTTGATCGGAGGCGACGGGGCGCGGCCACCGGCACCCGATCCCAGCTTGACCGTCACGCCGATCGGCTCGTGCACCGGTCGTACACCCTGCGGGCGGCCGTCAGAGGCCAGATCGACTCCCGCGACCGCCAGCTGAAAGCCGGAGCCGAGCTGCTGGCCAAGTCGTCAACCCGAACACTGGCAACCGAGCAGGAGGGCGTGACCGTCCGCGCCCGGCGTCTGACTCTCCAGCCCGGTCGACGCCTGGAGGTGGAGGACCTCCGGCTCGGGCACTGGCAGAGACTTCTCGGTGCCTACGACTATCAGCGCCAGCTGGAGCGAGGCTACTCGGTGACCCGCGACGCCACTGGCGCGGTGGTTCGGTCCGCGGCCGCGGTCACCGTCGGGTCACTGCTCTTGACCCGCCTGTCAGAGGGCGAGGTCGTGTCCACGGTCAACGACCCCCCGGAAGCGATCCTCGTCGGGAACGAAGATCCTGATCCGCATGCGCTCAGAGACGACGACGAAGGGAAGAGATGATGACGGCGACACAGGGCAGTGGGCGGGGCAGTGATGGGGCGGAAACCACAGAACCCTCGGTGGGCGAGCTGAGTTTCTCGAGTGCCGGTGCGGAACTGGACGCAATCATCGAGGAATTCGAGACGGGGGTCATCGACGTCGACCGGTTGGTCGATCAACTGGAGCGGGCCACCGACATCGTCGATGAGCTCGATCGCCGTCTCCGCCGCACCCGGATGCGGGTGGAGGAGTTGGTTCCCCGCCTCGAGGCGATCGGTCGGGACGGCGGGTCGGGGGAGGCACCCACCGAGGAGGAGTATTCCGCCGATGCGGATGGCGACGCCGACGGCCCGGCGCACGGCGACGGCGAGGAGCCCCCGCCCGGCCTGTTCTGAACCCCTAGCTTCTCCTGTTCTGAACCCCTAGCTTCTGCTGACCCAGGGAGGCACCACCCGATCGGACCGGCGACCGGCGATCGACGCCCCTCAGTGGATGTTTCGTCCCCCGTCGTCCCAAAAGGGCTGGCGGAGCTCACGCTTGAGCACCTTGCCCGAGGGGTTCCGCGGCAGGATCTCGATGAAATCCACCGAGGTCGGACACTTGTAGTGGGCCAGGCGGTCCCGGGTGGCGGCGATGATCTCCCTCTCCAGATCATCGTCCTCCCCGGCCGTGGGTGCCTTCACCACGATGGCTTTGACCGTCTCGCCCCACCTGTCGTCGGGCACGCCGATGACTGCGGCGTCGGCGACCGCCGGATGGGCGAGGAGGGCGTTCTCGACCTCGGCCGGGTAGACGTTCTCACCACCCGTGACGATCATGTCCTTGATGCGGTCGTGCAGGAAGAGGTACCCCTCGGTGTCGATCCATCCGGCGTCGCCGGTGCGGAACCAGCCCTCCGTGGTCAGGACCGCGGCCGTCTCGTCGGGCTTGTTCCAGTAGCCGAGCATGTTCTGGTCAGAGCGGGTCCACACCTCGCCCACCGCCCCGGCGGGGAGCGCAGCACCGGACTCGGGGTCGACGATGCGCAACTCCACATGCTCGAAGCTTGCCTATTGCAAGCCGAGCGTTCTAGCCTGGTTCTAGGGCAGATGAGAGGGGCAATCTCATGGGTAAGCCACTGCGGGCAGCGGTGTACACACGTATATCCTCGGACAAAGAGGGCAGGGGCTTGAACGTCGCCACGCAAGAGCGTGACTGTCGTGAGGTGTGCGACTCTCGTGGCTGGTCCGTGGTCGATGTCTACTCGGACAACAACAAGACGGCTGCCGACCCTGGCAAGCCTCGTGAGCACTACGACCGGATGATGGCTGACGTGGCCAAGGGCTTGGTCGATGTCATCGTCGTGGCGAAGGAAGACAGGTTGCACAGGCAGCCGATGGAGTTGGAGCACTTCGTCGCTGCGTGTCGGCAAGCTGGCATGGCGAAGCTCTTCAGCGTCAAGAGTGGCGAGACGGATCTCAGCGACTCGAACGCTCTGATGATCTTGCGCATCAAGGGTTCGGTAGCTGCCAACGAGGTCGACCGTATCCGTGAGCGTGTCACTCGCAAGAAGCGTGCTCTCGCTGAGAGCGGGAGCTACGGCGGTGGTCGCAGGCCGTTCGGGTATCGGGTGGTTGAGAAGAAGCTCATGGTCGATGAGGTCGAAGCCAAGGTCGTCAACGAGTGCGCTGGCCGTGTCCTGCAAGGTGAGTCGCTTCGGTCGATCTGCCGGGATCTCAACGAGAGAGGCATCAAGCCGACACGCACGGGTGCCTGGTCGACCACCTCGCTCCGTGGGATGTTGCTGCGGCCACTCATGACCGGCCTGAGGCAGTACCAAGGCGAGGTAGTAGGGGATGCCGACTGGGATCGTGTCATCGACCGGGACACTCACGAACGGCTCGTAGCCAAGCTCACGGCGCCGGAGCGTCGTTCTCCTCGTCCATCTCGCACCTACGTGCTGCGTGGCATCCTCAAGTGTGCCGAGTGCGGTCACTTCCTCATCGCCACCCCACGCAGGCGAGAGACCGGCATCATCGAGCGCAACTACTCGTGCCGGAAGGATCTGGCTGGCTGCTGCGGCAAGATGTGGATCAAGGCTCAGCCGGTCGAAGACTTCGTTCTCGGCATCCTGTTGCCGTATGTCGACCTGCCGTCCTTCAGGCAAGCTCTGGCGGGCGCTCAGTCCGACTGGATCGAAGAAGCGAAGGCTCTCGTCGCTGCGATAGCTGAGGACGAGAAGCTCAAGAAGGAGCTTGCCGACGACTACTACCAGCATCACCAGATCGACAAGCGCACCTTCCTGCATCAGACGAAGGTGGCTGATGCCCGCATCACCCTCGCCAGCGACAAGCTCGCTAGCCTTCGAGGCGAGAGCGTGCTCGACAAGCTCGGAGGAGACATCCAAGGGCAGTGGGACAGCCTCAGCGCCGACGACAAGCGGCTGGTCATCGAGAGCGTCGTCACGGAGATCTCGGTTATGAGACCGTTCGTCCGTGGCCGGAACCGGTTCGACAGCGACCGGGTGACGATGACTCTGAGGTTCGAGGCTGTATTCGGCAAGGGTGGTCGGCACCTTCTTCGAGGCGCCAACATCAAGTGGGCCAGTCCGACCGGTCCCGTCACCGTGCCGCCAGAGCTTCACTTCGAGGTCGATCCTGAGTGGGCCGACAACTTCTGGGATGAGGCTTCCTGAGCCTTCTCAGACACGCCAGAAGGGGTGTAGGAGCCGTTCAACCCACTTCCGTGGTGGTTCGTACCCCTGGCAGCACCAGACTTCGCAGAAGTCGTGTTTCTTGAGCCTCTGACCAGGGCCGCAACGACACACAACTGCCCCTTTTGGGGTGAGGTGGCACCAGGCACTAGACCCCCCCTGATTCGGCCTGTTTCAAGCCTCTGCGGCGGGCCGTCGCCTGACCGATCTGGCGGCACTTGGCGGAGCAGTAGCGCATGTTTGAGCGACGGCCTGAGAGGTCGGTCCCACAGTGCGCTGCGCACTCTCGCTTCGGCGCTGCGAAGTAGCGGTCTCCTCGCTTGACGGCCATACCGTTCGAGGTGAGGTACCGCAGGGCGGCGTTGAAGCGACCCTGCCATGCCGAGATGTCCCAGTGCGACATCTCGAAGCAGACGGCCAGGTCATCCTTCGTCAAGCCGTGTGGGTCTCCGAGTAGTCCGGCGAGAGACTCGGCGTCACGCTTTAGCTGATCGGGCGTCATGAGAAGAACCCTCGGGACTGGTGAGTCAGGAAGACCTTCTCGGACGACGAGTTGAGATCGAAGAACGTCTGAGCCTGACCAGCATCGGCAGTGAGCTTCATGGTGTAGCCGGTGTAGGCGGGTCCGAACGACTGCGGCATCGGTGCGACAGCTACTCGTCCGTGTGGCCATGCCTTCTCGATGGCTTCCTTCGGCAGACGACGATCATCCACTCGGGCATACAGGTGGACGTGGCTCCCACCACTAGCAGTCGGTTCGGCAGACCAACAGTGCTCGTAGGTCGGGAAGAGCTTGAGCATCCGTGCCCGATAGCGCTCCATGCGCTTGGCTATCTGCTGGTAGTCCTCTCCGGCCTGAGTGAGTGTTACTACGTGGGTTGGATGAGACTGGTAGATCCTGTATGCCCTCTGCTTGGCCTGCACTATCCGACAGGTGAAGCACTTCCTACACCTAGCTGGTACCTCTTTACCCAGGTAAGGGCTGAAGACCATCTTGATGATGATCTCTCCTGTCCTGTTGTCTACTGAGGTACGAGGTGACATACATGCCAGTGCCCTGCGGGCAAAGATGCTTGGCCTACTGCTTGATGGGGTACGAGGGGTTCTCGTGGGGTAAGGAACAAGAACCGGAGCATCGTCCGTCTCGAAGTTGCGAAGCGGCGCCGGGGCATGGCTGTACCGGGGGTCGAAGTTGCGAAGGAGTTCGTGCTGCGTCTGTAGCCGACCGGCTACCGCCACGCTTCCGTCGGAGAGTATTCGTACTGCGTCTCAAGCTGGTTGAGAGCCAACATCCTGCCGTCTCCATCATACCATCGCTCAAACATGCGATCCAGGCCGATCTGGCCCGAGAAGGTAGTTACTTCCACCTCTTACGTCGCTGTCACGGCATGTTGCACAGGGTCCTGAAACGACGAACCTGCTCGACGTGTTATCCAGTCCCGAGTTCGATCGTTAGCACTGTCTTGGTGCCCGAAAGTCCTCCGAAGAGGTGAGGAGCACTACGAGTAGGAGAGTGACATGGAAGTTGTTGATCGGATCCAGAACGGCCTCGGCCTGAGCTTCGCTGATGCAGGTCGGCTTCTCACGGTAAGCGAGGCAGCCGAGCGGATGGGATTGTCAGCCCGAACTCTGCGACGGCTGGTTCAACAGCGGAAGATCCGCCACCTACGCATAGGCCGACTCATTCGGATCAGCGCCTGGGATGTCGATGACTTCGTCAGCAACTCCACGGTCGATCCCGTTGGCGACTCCACCTCGTGGGGGTCGGACGCCGGGGCGGATACCTGCTTGGTTGCTACGTGATGTGGTCAAGGGCGTCGTACTGTCCCCAATCCGAAGTCCAGTCACATGCCTTTCGGGAGGCTTTCAAGAGGAGTGTCCTGAAGTGAAGAACACAGGCAGCAAGCGAGGTCGAGTGATGGGCCGTCGACACGGCAGGTGGGACGAGTTCGAGATCTACGTCATCGAGAGCGCCGACTACTGGTACGTGGGCTTCACCTTCCGTGGCGTGGGCAAGAGGGTGAGGGACCACCTCAGCGCCCTTCGGACCCATCGGGGAGACAGCAAGCTGTACCGGAAGATGCAAGAACTAGGAACAGACGCCTTCACCGTCAGAACATTGGTGACGGGGTATTGGGGCTGGGGCGATCCGATTGACTGTCTCGACAGTTGGTACTGGATCTTCCGAGAGACCGATCCTCGAACGACCCTCAACGTTAGGCCGCCTCGTGGATGGAAGGGCCATCAAGATCAACGGTCCGAACTGCCGCCAAGATCAGAGGATCTTCCACCGACATGTCAGCGGTGCGAGAGCAACCTTGTGCGGCGACCCCTCACAGCCGCAGCGTCGGAGACTTGATGGAGAAGGCGGCGTGACCCCTTCGAGTATGCTGATGGAACCATTCAGAAGATCCGAGGCACCCAGGCCTGTGACGATCTCGCAACCTGCCGATGAGGTGTTGGTGCGAATGCTGGGTTCAATGGAGGCGACATGCCAGACATCATCGACGGATCCTACGACACGCCAGAAGGACGCAAGGTCTTCGTGAGAGCGAGACCAGGTGAAAGCACTGATGACTTCGCCGAGCGGGCCATGGAGATGCTGACTTGGGCCGGACACCCTTTTGCCGACGATCAAGGCGAGGCTCCCTCAGCCGAACCTATGGACTGATATGGAGCCAGGGTAGGTGCCAACGACGTGGGCGCTCTGTCCGGACGACGTGACGAGGTCGTACACGCTCACGGGTGACATCGCCGTCGTGCAAGTGCGTGGTTACGAGATCGAGGGAAAGGTGACCGAAGAGGATGGCGTCACGAAGTTCAGGCAGTTAGCTCACACCCATCTGATGTACTACCCACCACGAGCCGACTAGGCAATAGGGTGATCGAGGCAGGCTGAACGTGGAAGGCTGGGTCGCCGCTCGCCCATACCGGCACGAACACCAACCCGAATACAGCCAGTATCCCTGCCGGTGCACCCCAAACGCTGCAAGCTACGAAGTACTCCATAGATACTTGACCGTTGCGCCGACGAAGCCGCACGAACCCGCTCGTGTCCGCTTGAGCCTGTTGCTGTCTGGATCGCTCTGAGGCCCGGCGCTCCAAACTCGTTAGTTGGAAAGCCATGAGCCTCACATCGGCACCTTCTCCGTCCGGCTAAAAGGCCCGCCGTAGACCCGGCACTTGGCTGCCACTGACCGCCGATCAGGGTGCGGCGGCTCGACGTGACCGGCGGCGCATCGCATACATCGTCACTCCGGTTCCGATACCCAGGATGAAAGCAGGAGTGACGCCAACGTGAGCGAAAACTGCGACAGCGACCACTGTCCCTCCGACAAGTACTGGCAGGGCAGCGTTCCTCATTGGACTGAAGCGTAGTTGCCAGACCCGGCAGCCTCGCCCCGAACGGCACCAGTGTGGCAGTGGGGATCGGAGCCTGGGATACTGACACCTATGTCGAAGGTGGCCCGGCAACGCTGGATGGCGAAGGTCCGAGCCGATCCGAAGGGGGCACTGGAAGAGGACCTTGTTGCGGCGGTGATAGGACTCGTCATTGCGGCCGTGGGCGGCCTCACCAGCGTTGCGGGCTACCACCCGGCATGGCAGAACGTCCACAGCAACGCACCGGCACCGGTCCTTGGGTCACTTATCTTTACTGCTGGGCTCTATGTGACGGCTATTGGACTCATCTTGATGGCGACGAATGTCGTCGTCTGGTTGTCGGGTCGTTGGCGTACATCGACCCCAGAATCTGCGGTGGAAACTGATAACCAGAAGCTCGTCGATTGCGACATCTGTGGCGAATGCAAGCCTTTGGGGCACGAGGTACTGGTTGCAGCGGGTGTCTGCATCGTCGCTGTCGCAATCGGGGGCGTGGCAGGAGCCATAGGGGGCTCTGTTGCGATCATCTTGGGCGGGCTGGCGCTGTTGGTGTTTGTCGTGGGCGCATGGAGTCTTGTTGTCACGGGGGGACTTCTACTTCTCGTCCATTGGAGCGGTCGTCGTGGCCGGAAGTCAGGGCGACGACGACCGAACCAGCGGCCGTATCCGGTGCGGCCGCATCATCGTCCGTAATGGGACCGGGTCGGTTGTCCCGGATAGCAGTCGTCGGCAGCCACACAACGCCCGTTCGGCGGCAGATTCAACCGGCACCCGACCGGTCCCCACGTAGGCGGCAATGATGGTCGGATGGCGAATCGCAGGACCACCCACACCGTCGAAGAGCTTGAGGACTTGGTGGCACACTGGGTGTTGAAGTCTCACGGAGGAGGTGGGTGCTTTGACCGATGCGGGAGTGCGAGATGCTGTGGTGGCCCACTTGGTCAAGCGACCTACGCCGCCAAACGACCGTGGTCAGCCTGGTGGACGTGGCTGGACCTCCTCCACTCGCTACGGGGGCGGACCCGGTGCTGATCCGGCCACCATCGAGTTCGTCAAGTCGAACTCCTTTCCCACATGTCAGTTGCACTCGGTGAGCTTCACCAACCACAAGGGCTGGGCAATGCACGTGCTCATCAAGACTTGGCAAGGGGAGGGCGGCACTTGGAATGTCCACCCGTGCGGCGGAGGTGCGGGACCGCACCCACATCGGAGTCAGCCGTGGGTCAACTTCACTGCCGGGTTCAGTGCCGAGAGCTTTGCTGGCGGCGGTTGGGTGGTAGGCGACGGGTCTCAGCACGCAAGCTCCGTCCGGCTCGCCTTCGCCAATGACATCGTGGTCGAGGACACTGTCGATAACGGAGTAGTGCTCTTCTTCGAGCCACACAGAGTCGTAGCCCCTGCCGAAGTTGCTGTCATTGACCGCAACGGAGGCGTCCTGGTGACGTACATGGAGTTCGTGGACTTCGCCTGAGTACGGGAGGCAGACCAGCGTCGTGCGGCACAGCGATGCAGCCTCGCCCCAAACGGCCAGGCGTGTGGATGACCACCGACCGGGCCTCCTGCGCTGCCTGACGGTGGGACGCATACCGTACGTCTAGTGCCGGATCGGGCGGTACCACTACGGTGATCCTTGTGCGAGTCGCCGTCTATGCCAGGGTGTCGCTCGACCGAGACGGAGAAGCCCGCACGATTGACCGCCAACTTGACTCCTGTAGGCAGTACGTCGAGAACCGTGGGCACGAAGTCGTTCGTGAGTTCGTGGATCGCAATGCCAGCGCCTATAACCGCAAGAAGGAGCGACCTCAGTTCGAGCGGATGAGGGAGGGTCTGCGTAACCGTGCGTTCGATGCCGTTTGTGTCTGGAAGCTCGACCGCCTGGCCCGCCGAGTCACCACGGCATTCCTCATTGCCGCCGACTTACAACAAGTGGGGGCAATCCTGATGTGCGTCGAGGACCAGGTCGATACCTCTACCGGTATGGGTCAGGCCATCTTCGGTCTGATGGTGGCCATGGCTGAGAATGAAGCGGAGTCGATAGGCAAGCGTGTCAAGGCAGTCAGGGCGCAGGAGGCGGCACGAGGCGATCCCCCCATTGGAGGCAGGCGATGCTTTGGATACGAACGTGGGTTCACGAGGCAGATTCCTGAGGAAGCTGCGCTCGGTCGTCGAGCGGCAAGCCTCCTTCTGCACGGCTCCAATGCCCCGGCAGCCGTCAAGATGCTCAACGATGCAGGCATGTTGACCACAGAGGGGAATCCATGGTGTGTTCGCACCTTGACGAGGTGGTTGTACTCACCGACCATCGCTGGCTTGCGCCTCCACGACGGCAAGCAGACCGCAGGTCGGTGGGAACCGATAATCACCATTCAGCAGCGGGACCGATTACTGATACGAGCGGGTTCCAAACTTGACCACGGCCTGCGTCCCCCGCAGCGCCGGTGGATGCTTGCTGGACTTGTACTGTGCGGAACCTGTGGTCGGCAGATGCGTGTTCTCAACCTCGAACCTCTCTCCTACAGATGCAGGTCGACGCCGAAGTCATGTAGTGGAAGGGTTCAGGTGGCCTTGCAGCACCTTCATACGCTTGTGGAGACCAAGTTGTTCGACTTCCTGTCGACCATGAGCCTCCAACCGGTTCGCTCAGATGGGAGTCCCGAGACGTTCGCCCAGCAGGCGAAGGGGTACAAGCAACGGCTTGAGGGCCTCCACATCGCCCGGTTCGTTCTCGGTGAAGTCACCCCGGAGGAGTGGGACATCGCTAGGGAGCAACTCAGCGAACGCATCGACACGGCTCGACTGGCCAAAGGAGTCGCTGAGCGTGAGCGGGCAGGGATCTTGCTTCCGGGCCGCAGGGACCAGTTGGAAGCATGGTGGGAACAGGCAACTACCGTCCAGAGGCGGACGGCATGTGTTCACGCCTTCTCAAGCATCGTCGTGAGTCGGCGCTCAGCAAGTAGGTATGGCTTCGACGTGGACCGAATCAATCTCAAGTGGAGTCCGGAAGCGAGAGGTCGAGCGGTCAATGGCGTCCGAGCTGATCCAGGGATAGGGAACCCGGATGTAGACGCTGCAATGGGTATGGCAGCTGGCGGCAGCTAGTGGAGCCTCCCTCGTGCTGTGCTCACGTTCTCACGAACGATGTCGCAGCCGATGGAATGTCTGCCGGTTAGCTGGGCTGCGACAAGTGTCGTACCCGAGCCTGCGAACGGATCAACGACCAGAGAACCTGGTTTCGTGAGGCGTTCGATTATCTGGGCGAATACGGAAACGTTTTGACCGTGCTCGTGATGTCTGGTCGATCCACTGGTTGCATCTATAACGTCCCCATTGATGCGTTCTCCATTGCCGTATACCAAAACGGGCTTCCATAGCTGCGCAACCTTTCGAGAGTAGACAGCCATCATCTGATGATGTACTACTGCCAACGTCCAACGGTATGGCCTTCGTCCCTCTAGCTCCCGCATGACATCCGGTAGATACATCAGACCCGTCATAACTGCGAGCACTCCTGACGGAGCTAGCAACTTGTCAGCGATAATCGCTAGATCCCCAAACAACGGCAGGGACGCACGTGCATACGGAGGGTCCGTGATAATCGCATCAACGTTCTCTAGGTCCGTGAGCACCTTGCGGAAGTCTCCGTGCCTCACTTCGCACGTAACCGGTTTACGTGGCAGCGACTTCTCGTGCTCTCGACCTCGGAGGGTACGGTCCGCACGTGAGTACGTCATCCGTCCGCTACGGACCGCTGATGCCAGGTCTGGATGCTGCTCGACCCGTATTGCCCGCTCGACCGTGCTGGTCGAGACACCCACCAGACGGGCGGCAGCGGTAGCGGTCTTCCTGATGGCTTCTTTTGAAGCCATCCCCTTGGGATGGTCACGCTTGAGTCGTGGAAGTAGTCGAAGTGCTAGGGATGCTCGCTGGTCGGTCGTGAGGTGTCGTCGGTGGATGTTCGCAGCGACCACGAATCCCCACGGGTCCGCACCCTTATACGTGGTGAACCGTGTTCGGACCCCTGCCTCAACACATGCCCGTAGGCGATTGCGTTCCGTCGAGGATCCGACCATCCGCAGTAACCACGATTGGAGATTGCAGGCCATCCGCCCGGACCGATTCGACTAGCGCCCGGTACTCGCTACCTTCCAAAAGAGGGAACATTGCAGCCGCAGGATGTGTCTTCCGCACCTAACGGATGGTAAGTGCGGAAACGGCGCTACTGGTGGACTGAACTAGTGGAGGCAGGTCGAAGGCAATCCTGAGGGTACCGGTGCTCACGCTCTCTTCTATCTCCGTCTCGAAGATGACTCGATCTCGGTGGCCGTCATCGGCCGGGCAAGATCACGTATGGGTTTCGGACCCGTTTTCGAGGTCGAGCGCATACCTCAAACCGCTTCAGTCGTCTACTTCGCCTACCAGATGAAGGATCTAGAGTCCTCGCAGAGTGACTGGGGTTTAGGTGATCGTGAGGGGAATGGTTGCCTGGACCGTCGTTTTGGTCTTGACCTTCATCCTGCCTTTGAGGGTGGTCACCGTCTCGGTCACCTGGGCCGTGACCGAACTGGGTCCAGCAGCAAGACTTCTGCTCGGTGTCCCTGACAGCACCCCGACCGAGGACAGCTTCAGCCCCTTCGGCAGGTTGACCTTCTTCCACTTGATTGTGGTGACGTAGGGACTAACGCTCGCTCCGGCTTCCTGTGTTGCCAACGTCACCGGACCGTATCGCCTGCTCGGCGTGGCATTGGGAAGCGACGATGTCGTAATGAGGAAGCCCCCTTCCACTGCCCCAATGGTGCACTTACCGAAGCTGGCGACTCCTCGCTGGTCGGTCCGGGGGCAGACCTGGGCCCCGTTCAAGATGGTGGAAGGTGCCGAGGGGATCTTTCCTACCGCTGGGCTATTCGACGGCGGAAGTAGAGTATTCGTGGCGCCACCGTTGTTGGCCAGGGGTCCGAGGTCGGGGTTGGCACTCACCACGTCCGTGGATTGGGCTAAGCCACACGACTCGTCGTCGGCAAGATTGAATCCGTCATCTGTGACGACACCCGAGCACTCTCCACCTGAGGTGCTACCAGCCAAGATGCTGGCTCCGACACTCACCGTTCCACTGCTGCTAAAGAGGGCACCCCCACCCAGAAGAGCGCTATTACTTCCTGCCGGTGCACTATTCATGGAGATCGTGCTGCTCAATACGGTGACCGTGCCGCCGTTACTGAAGATGCCACCGCCACCCTCCGAAACACTCGTGTTGTCAAAGAGGGTGGAGTTCGAAACATTGACGGTTCCCCCATATGTGTTTCCTATGGCACCACCGACATTGCCGGTGTTCCCAGACAAGGTGCTGTCTGTGACAATGACATGGCCGCCGTTGTTGGCTATTGCACCGCCAACATATCCAGCAGAGTTGCCAGACAAGGTGCTGTCTGTGACATTGACCGTGCCGTAGTAAGCGAGAATGGCGCCTCCATACGGCGAAGAACTGTCAGTGATGGTGCTATCTGTGACGTTGGTATTGCCATCCTCGATATTGATTCCCTGAATGTGCGAGAGTGTGCAGTTGCTCAGGGTAAGCGTTCCTCCGGCGTCACTGTAGAAGTCCACGTTCTCAAAAGAGAGGCCGGAGATGTCAACCGTCGAACCTGGCATGTAGATAGTTTCGGCTCCACTCACCACGACTGAACCGTTCCCAGGCCCAGCGATTGTCACGCTGTTCGTTATGTCAAGGGTGCTGGCCAGTGTGATCGGCGAGGTTGGCGGACAGGACAAGCTTGCGGCGAAGGTGATGATGTCACCGGGCGATGCGTTGGCGACGGCGTAGGGAAAAGAACCGGTGTCAGTAGACGAGCCGCTACAGTCGGTCACAGTCAAGGTCGCCGCCGAAGCGGGAGGTGCCCCGATCAGCACCGAGGCGGTGGCCGCTCCGCCGAACAGCAATAACCCTGCCAGTACGCCCCGCACACTTCTCGTGTAGCCAGTTCTCATGGATCAACACCCTCCGCTTCGGGGTGCCTGTCCCCACACCCGCCATCTATGACCCGCCATCTATGCATGGCCTAGCACACCGTTTCGTTGCCAGTCGCCATCACGAATGTGCGTGGGTGGTGTCTGGCTCCTCTGGGCGGCGCTACCTGCCACCGAAGTGGGTCGGACTGTGCACTTCAGATGTCAGGATGCCGTGTGGTGGGCGCCGGGATCGGGGCGATAGCGACCGTCGCCGACAGGCCCCCTGTGTTGGCGGCAATGATGATCGGATGGCCAGTCGCCGGAACGCCTACACCGTCGAAGAGCTTGACGAGCTTGCCGATGGACTGGATCGGCTTCTTGATGCGATCAAGCACAGATCGCTGGCGGCTGACGCCGGAACGATCTCCCGTCTTGAAGGGGCGGCGGCGGCCGTTCGAGCCTTGGCTGAGGGTCGGAATCCGTAGTCCTATTGTACCTATACGGACGTATAGGTACAATGGAGCATGGCAAGAGGGGCGAATATCACGTCGAAGAAGGCTCGGAGCGAGGCTGTCGTTGGCTATCGAAGAGTCTCAACTGAACAGCAATCGGAGTCAGGCGCAGGCATGGCAGCGCAACTCCGTGCCATCGAGCAGCACTGCGAGCACCACGGGCTGACCTTGGCCCACGTGTACGAGGATGATGGCGTCAGCGCCAAGACCTTGAAGGGCCGTCCGGGTCTGACCGATGCGCTTGAGGTGCTCGCCAGCGGAGAGGCTTCTGCTCTTGTCGTGGCCAAGCTCGACCGTCTTGCCCGGAGCGTCCATGACTTCGCAGGTCTTGTACGTGTTGCGGAACGGGAGGGTTGGGGAATCGTGGCCCTCGACTTGGGCGTGGACATGACGACACCAACGGGTGGCCTCCTGGCCAATGTGACAGCGAGCGTCGCCGAATGGGAAAGGCGCATTATCAGCCTGAGAACATCGGAGGCCCTCGCTCAGAGGAAGGCGGCGGGCGTTCAACTTGGTAGGCCCCGGAGTCTCGACCCGGTGGTAGCAGACCGCATCCGGTCTCGCCGGGCCAAAGGTGAGACCTTGCGGGCCATTGCAGATGGACTGAACATCGACGCCGTTTCCACACCGTCTGGACGAGAATGGTCGCCAGCCCTGGTGCGCAAGGTCACTCTTCAGGAGGCAAGGACTGCCGAGACAGTGGCCCGGACGTGACGCTTCAGACCGAGGCCGAGAATGCCGAGTGTTGGAAGACGAGGCCGGTACGCTTTGCGGGGACCGAAGGAGACGGTATGGCGAAGGACAAGAGTGCCGACGAAGAAGAGCAGGACACACCAGGCAGCGTGAAGATTGCCTATCCGGTCACTTGTGCCTACGCAGGTGGCATGAAGGCTCTAGGCAAGCGAGGCAATAACTTCCGCATCAAGGATGGGAAGCTCGGCCACGGTGCCTACACGTTGAGTCACGGCATCCCTCTAAGCGATGTGGCCAGCATCGAGGTCATCGAGCGTCAGGTAGGAAAGACCAAGGTAGGTGCGACCCTTGCATTCGGTATCGCTGGTGGCCTAGCGGGCAAGAGTTCGAAGATGATGACCGATCTCATCGTGAGGACGAAGGACGGCCAGCAAGCGAACTGGGTCGTGCACCAGCGTGGCGCCGCATGGGTGCGAGGGAAACTAGGTCCGGTACTGCACGAAGCGGGCATCCCGTTCCATGACGACGCACCTCAGGTCGTCGTGCAAGCTGTGCCATCTCCTCAGGTCTCGACGCCCGTGCCGCCACCGCCCGGCACACCCTCTGGCTGGCTAGCCGATCCCTCAGGCCGTCATGAGCTTCGATACTGGGACGGCTCACGGTGGACGGAGCATGTCTCGACAGGGGGAGAGCAGGCTACAGACTTCCTCTAGGGCTTGATCCCTGGGGACCTGTTTGGCCACTGGCAGGCTATGAGGCTGGCTGGCTCGTGCCCTACCGAGAAGCGTGGAACCTACTTCCGCCTCCTTCTTGAACTCCGATCCCTGAATCCGCCCATGCCTGCATCAGCCTCGGTTCATCGGTAGGTTGAAACTCCGTCGTCGGATAGATGTGGGCCACCTCACGGATGGCGGCACCAGGACGGGACGCTCAAGGATCGTCTACGGCTTGCCGATCACTAGGAGATGGCGAAGGTGAGACCATCCTCGTCTCTCTGTCAGTGCACAGTTACAGTCGCCTACACAACTGTCTAGGAGGTGGTTCACTCGTGCGGCGGAAAGTCGTCCTGATGGCAATCGTTGGAACCTTGGCCGTGACGATGGCTGCCTGTTCGAGTAGCAGTTCGTCAAGTACCACGACCACGCCCGGCAGCATCACTGCACTAGTGGGCAAGCGGATACCGGGAACCGGTACGAGTTGGACCAAGATCGCTAACGGTTATACACATCCGGCCAACGTCGGGGGCACGTCCATTCCGCCAGTCTCGACGTTCAACTCGGCAGCGGGTTCCGGGGAGTACGTCTCGTTCTTCCAGTTCTCTGACTCAGCGGCGGCGGCGGCGTTCTACTCCAACCCACCAGTAGCAGCACGACTGTTCGCTGAAGGCATTCAGGGGTTTGAACCTACTGCCGGTGCTACTAGCGTAGCGGCGCCGTCGAAGTGGCTCGACCTGCGCCAGTGTGACTACTCATCCAGCAATGCAGTCGCCAGTGTGGTGGGCGAGCCATCGGGCGGCAAGATGGATGCCGCTGGCAACTGCTCCACCGGAACGCCTAGCTCTGTCGGCTTCGCCACGGTCACACAACGAGGCAATGTCGTCGTCCTGGTGTCTACGTTCGGTGGAGGTCCAGACTTGGGCATAGGTATTACAGCCGCTATCGCCTCGACCGTCGTCGCTCAGAATATGAAGCTGACGGCGAGCACCGTGGCCTTCATGGCGAGTGCAGGGGTCCGGTGAGTGACGCATCACAGGGACCAGGATGGTGGCAAGCGTCAGATGGCAAGTGGTATGCACCTGAACTTCACCCTTCTGCCCGACAACCTCAGGTAACTCAACCGATCCCTGACTTCGG
Source organism: uncultured Acidimicrobiaceae bacterium (assembly GCA_963704615.1). Lineage (GTDB taxonomy): Bacteria > Actinomycetota > Acidimicrobiia > Acidimicrobiales > RAAP-2 > Bog-756. Next base: position 1,497,849 of record OY969923.1, read on the forward strand.
GTCTCCGTCTCAGCCAGTGAAGCAGTCGGAAGACTGGTACAGACGCCCATGGGTCATTGTCGTGGCGCTGATCGTGTTCTTTCCCGTTGGACTCGTCCTGATGTGGATGAGTGGATGGAAGATGCCGACGAAGGTCATCGTCACTGTTGCATTCGCAGCCCTAGTGATTGCGGTCGCCGCAACCTCCAAGCCGCCACCGAAGAACACTCAAGCGGCGGTGGCTACATCGAGCACTCAGGCTGCAACGACGACCGTGAGATCAGCACCGACACGACCACCGGCCACCACCACGGTTCCACCCACGACGGCGCCACCCACGACGGCGCCACCAACCACTGCACCACCAACCACCTCGCCACCTACGACTGCCGCTCCGGCAACGGCGTCCAGTTGCACACCGTTGAGCGACGAAGGCACCTGCTACGAACCAGGCGAATACTGCCGAGACTCAGATCACGGTGCTAGTGGCGTTGCAGGCGATGGTGAGTCGATCACCTGTGAAGACAACGATGGTTGGCGTTGGGAGCCGACGTGACAATCTTGAAGACGAAAGGAATCCAGTGAGCGACACCTCGCAAGGACCGGGCTGGTGGCTGGCAAGTGATGGCAAGTGGTATCCACCGGAGTCAGCGCCTCAAGCGCCCGCACCACCGCAAGCGCCAGCCAGTCCCGTGCCCGGACCGGTGGCGACAGCGCCAGTCGCACCAGCGAAGAAGAACCGCAAGGGGATCGGGTGTCTAACGACGCTAGTCATCTTCGTCGTCGTGGTGGTCATCATCGTTGTCGCAAGCTCAGGCGGATCAAGTGCCAACGTGACCGGCAAGGTGACTAGTGCTGGGGCGCTGGACGGTAACACGGTCCGTGTGTACATCCTCTGGACCAACAAGGGCAAGGCAGCCGGATCGGCCAGTTGTGTCCTGAATACGACGGTCAACAACCAGTTCGGGGACGAGGTCAATATCGAGGTCAACTCCACCAACACCAACGGCAACGTGAAGCCTGGTCAGACTCAGTTGCTCTACCAGGACATCGGGGTCAACAATGGCGACGCTCAGTACGTTACCGCCAGCGACGTGAAGATCACCAACTGTTGAGATAGGGCCAGCCCTTCCGATCACTAGGGTCATCGAAGAAGTATCTCAGCCTCGCTTGAACATCGTGCCGCAAGCCACACACTTCACTTGCGACTTCGGAGCAACCAGACCACCAACTCCCAAAGTTGTGAAGCCGATGACCTTGCCCTTCTTGGATCGTTTGGCGGTGAACTGCATCCCGCCACACTTCGGGCACTTGAGTCCGCTTTCGGTCTGCGTACCTACTTCGCTCAACTTCTCACGTGATCCTGTCTTGCCTGTGTAGCCCTTCTCCTTCGAAGGAGCATTCGGGTCAGGCAACACCTGGCCCTTCTTACCAAACGCCGGATGCTTGGCCCGCTTGTAGCACTCGTGGCAGATCCCCTTGTCGTGCGCTACGCATCGCCAGCTCTTCTCGTACACCCATACAGGTTGAGACTTGGCAGGATCAGTCTTGACGGACTGTTGCGGCGGTGGAGGAGGCGGTGGTGGTGGTGGTGGTGGTGGCGGCGGTGGCAAGCTGGGTGCAGCCGTGGGAACCATGGTCTCAGCGGCGGGCTGGCTTACAGCCGAAGATGCAGGCACATCACTCGTTAGGTACTCGCCACAATGCTTGCACTTCTTCGCCTCGGCAAGGATCTCCTCGGCGCACCAAGGACACTTCACCGTCCCCCCGCTCGCAGTCGTCGCCATAGCCCCCAGATTACTTCTAGTCTCCCTGTTACCGCCTGGCTGCTCTGAGCGCTGAAGGACGCCGTGTGACAAGAGAGAGAACGTCAGGCAGCCTTCGGCTTGTAGGACTGAAGCTCCACGTGATCGAAGGGTCGGCCCGCCGAACGCAGCAGTGATGCGCGCGGGCCGTCGGGGTCGTGGTCGGAGGGCATGAGCGAGGTGATGGCCCCGCTGGTCTCGGTCAGCCCGTATACCTGGGCGAAGTCGCAATCGAGAGCGGCCATCGACCGCACCAGAAGGTCCTCACTGATCGGTGAGGCACCATAGAACACGGTGCGCAGCGAGCTGACGTCGGCCGTGGCCAGCTCGGGGGTGGAGAGCAGGAACATCAGCACCGCGGGGACGACGAAGGTTTCGGTGATCCTGTGTTTCTCGATGATCCGCAATGCCTGGACCGGATCGAAATCCCTGATGATCACCGAGTGTCCGCCGCGGGACATACCGCACAGGGCCCATCCGGTGCCACCGATGTGAAAGAGCGGCATGGCCACCAACGAGACGGTGTCCGCTCCGATGTGGAACACCCTGTCCGCCTCGCGGACGATGCACGAGAGATTGCTGCCGGAGATCATCACGCCCTTGGGCAGTCCGGTCGTCCCCGAGGTGTAGAGCTGGGTGACCGTGTCCCCGGGGGCGGGCTCGAACCCCGGGTCCACCGCGGCGGTCACGGCGTCACGCCAGTCGGCGAACTCCTCGAGGGACAGCCACGACCGGACGCAGGTGACCTGCCCGGTCACCTCCGTGACCGCGGCCGCGTAATCGGCGCCGAAGAACACAATCTGGGCCCCGGCGTCCTCGATGACAGTGGCGATCTCGGCCGGCGCCAGCCGCCAGTTGACGGCCACGCTCACCGCTCCGATCAGCGCGCACCCGAAGAAGACCTCGAAGTACTCGATGCCGTTGCGGTCGAGAAAGCCCACCCGGTCGCCATCCCGTGCGCCCGCTCGCTGCAGCGCATTGCTCACCCGCTTGGCCCGTTCGTAGAACTCCGCCCAGGTGAGGGTGGTGGCACCTTCGGTGAGCATGGGCGCATCAGGAGTCTCCCGGGCCCAGGTCCGCAACACGGCGGTGGCCGTCCCGGGTCCGGACGAGCCGGCCGGGCGTGTCCGGTCTCCCTGGTCGATCGTCATCTGTCCAACCTTCCTCGCCACTGCTGCGTCCGCCGCTTGTGCCGTCACCGGTTGCCGGGTGGCGTTGCCGTCCCAATCGGTGGCGCAGGGGAGGCGCCAGCCATCCCGCGGCGCGAGGGCCTCTCGATGGTATCCCGGCTTTGTGTGGCCGGGCCCTTCCTCCCCACCGCGTCGCCGCCCGAGGGCGTGCCCTCCTAAGGTGTGTCGGTGACCGACTCCACCGCGCCGACCGGGCCGATCCCTGAAGGCGACCGCCTTTACTTCCGTCAGCTGTTGGCCGGCCGCGACTTCGCCGTCGACGATCCGGTGGCACGTCAGATGGTCAACTTCGTCTATTTCATCGGAGACCGGGAGACAGGCGAGGCCCTCATCGTCGACCCGGCCTACGGCGTCGACGAGCTTCTCGGGATGCTCCGGGAGGACGACATGGAGTGCGTGGGGGCACTGGCCACCCACTACCACCCCGATCACGTCGGTGGCGACATGATGGGCTGGGGAATCGAAGGCATCACCCACCTCCTCGAGGTGGCCTCGGTGCCGGTGCACGTCCAGGCCGACGAGGCACCGTGGGTCGCTCGTTCGACGGGGGTCGGTGTCGAGGAGTTGACAACCCACCAGGGCGAGGATGTCGTGTCGGTGGGCGCAGTGCCCATCACTTTGGTCCACACGCCCGGTCACACACCGGGTAGCCAGTGCTTCCTGGTCGACGGCCGGCTGGTCGCCGGTGACACCTTGTTCCTCGATGGGTGTGGCCGCACCGACCTGCCCGGTGGGGATCCCGAGGCGCTGTACGAGTCCATCAACACCCGGCTGGCCCGGGTGCCGGATGAGACCGTGCTCTATCCCGGGCACCTCTACTCGCCGGATCCCTCGGCCACCATGGGTGCCACCCGCTCGCACAACTACGTGTTCCGTCTCCGGACCCCCGAGCAATGGATGACCATGTTCGGCCAGTGAGGCGACCTGCCCTGAGCCCACTCCCGTTCCCTCCGACCTGGTGGGCCGGGCCAGACCGGGCCGGACCTACGATGTCGCCCGATGAGTGAGCCCCTGACTGCCGACTCGACCATCGTGATCGTCGGTGCCTCGCTGGCCGGGATGCGGGCCGCCGAGGAGATCCGCCACCTGGGGCACACCGGCCCGGTGGTCATCGTCGGCGACGAGGTCCATCCTCCCTACGACCGTCCACCGCTGTCCAAGCAGTTCCTGGCCGGTGCCTGGGACAGCGACCGCATCCGACACCACACACCGGACAAGCTCGACAGCTTCGGCCTCGACCTCCACCTCGGCCATCGTGCCGACTCACTCGACATCGGAACCCGCACCGTCATCTGCAGCGACGGCCGCGAGCTGCACTACGACGGGCTGATCGTCGCCACCGGGGCGCGGGCGCGCCCCCTGCCGGACACCGCGGGCATGGCCCACGTCCACACCCTGCGCACGCTCGACGACTGTCTCGCCATCCGGGCCGACCTCGAGGCCGTCGGGGCAGAAGCCCGGGTGGCCGTCATCGGCGCCGGGTTCATCGGCTCTGAGGTGGCGGCCACCTGCCATGTCCTCGGGTCCAAGGTGACCGTGGTCGAGGCGCTCCCCACCCCGCTGGGCCGGGTGCTGGGGGACCAGATGGGTGAGGCCTGCGCCCGCCTCCACCGCTCCCACGGGGTGAGGCTGCGGGTCGGGGTGGGGGTCGACCGATTGTCGTCCGACCCGGGCGAGGACGCCCCGGTGGCGGTGCACCTGGCCGACGGCTCCCGCCTCGACGCCGACCTGGTGGTGGTGGGGATCGGGGTGAAACCGGTCACCGATTGGCTCGAGGGGTCGGGATTGACCGTCGACCAAGGGGTGGTGTGCACCGAGGCGTTGTTCGCCGCCGACGGCGTGGTGGCGGCCGGCGACGTGTCCGTGTGGACTCCGCCCACCATCGGCGAGCAGGTCCGGCTGGAGCACTGGACCAACGCCGCCGAGGGCGGAACCGTCGCCGCCCGCAACCTCCTGGCCGGGTCGGAGGCCGCCGAGCCCTACGATCCCGTCCCCTTCTTCTGGTCCGACCAGTACGAGACCAAGATCCAGATGATCGGCCTGCCCCATCCGGACGACGAGGTGGTGGTGGTGGACGGATCGGTCGACGAAGGCAAGCTGGTGGCTCTCTACCGCCGCGACACCCGGTTGTCGGCGGCGCTGGCCTTCAGCCGGCCCCGCCAGCTCATGGCCTATCGCCCGCTGTTGGCCGCCGGAGCCTCGTTCGACGAGGCGTTGGCGCTGGCCCGATCGTGAGGCTCACGCCCCTCTGACCTCTTCGGGGCCCGCACCGATCGGAACCGCCGGCTGACGCTCAGCGCGTCGGCGATCTGATCGGCCGAGGGTTCGACCCCGGCGTAGGAGTACCGCTCGACCAGCTCGGTGACCGCGGTCAGCTGGTCCCCGTTGGGCACCCCCCGCTCGACCAGGCGCTGACCGTAGGCGGACAGGGTCTCGTCGGTCCGCCGCCGGAGGCCCAATCGGGACCCGCCGTGCTCGAGGTCGGCGGCGATCCGGTGGGCCCAGGTGGGTGGGCGCCGCGTCCTCCGGCGCCTGATCTCTGCGAACAGGGCCACCACCACGACGACGATGCTGATGGGGATCCAGGGCAACCGGCCGAGCGTGTGGGCCGCGCTGCGGGCCAGCACCGACCCGGGCGACGGGTTGGCCAAGGGGACGTTGGCGGTGGGATCGAAGTTCTGCCAGCCGTAGCCCGGGAACCACACCTGCACCCAGGCGTGGGCGTCGTTGGCCTGTACCTGATAGAGGTCGGTGATCGGGTTGTACGACCCAGGGACATACCCCACCGCCTCGCGGGTGGGGATCCCGAGTGATCGCAACATGACCACCGTGGCCGTCGAGATCTGCTCGCAGTAACCGCGGCGGCTCCCGAACAGGAAGCTGGTGACGGCGTCAGCGCCGGGAGCCAATGGCGGGATGTCGGTGGTGTACTCGACATGCGCGGCCATCCACCGCTCGATGGCTTCGACCTTGTCGTAGGTGGTCGCTGCTCCTCCCGAGGATGCGGTGATCCGGCTGGCCAGGGCGGCGACCTGCGGGTAGGAGTGGGGGAGCTGGGTGTAGCGCGCCAGTTGTGTGGCGGTGAGCGACGTGGCGGGGGAGGACAGAGGTGACCTCAGCTCCGCCGGGGTAGCCGTGTTGTCGTCGGACACCACGGTGTAGATGGTGCCTGACCCCATGGAGGAGGCCGACACGATGGCACCGTCGCCGGTGAGGAAGAGCGACCGCGACTGGATGTACACCCGCTCCGCATTGTCGGCGTGGAACACCAGGTTGGGTCCGGACTGGGCCAGGTAGAACGTCTGGACATCGAGGTCGCCCACGGCCTGGCCGAGCTGCTGGCTCTGGACCGGCGGAATGACGAAGGGTGATCCGGTATTCAGTTTGGTCACGGCTGGTCCGCTGGTCGGCGCGGACTCCATCCAGCTCTGGCCGTTCCAGGTGTCATAGGTCTGGCCGACCCAGAAGTTGGGACGGCTGGCCCGCACTCGCATCACGATCTCGTTACCCAAAGCGGCTCGGTCGCCGGTGTCGAGGGACTTGGCGAACCCGAGGTAGCCGCCGACCCCGATCCGGCCGCCGGCCGGGGCGGCATGAGCGGGAAGGGACGGGGAGCCGTCGGTCAGGTTGTTGGCAGTGTCCACCGGCGAGGAGTTGTTCCCCGACGACGGGAAGATGAGCGCGGTGGAGACCTTGGGTGCGGGCAGGACGGCCACCACCAGGGCGGTCACCACCACGACGGCCAGCCCGGCGATCCCCAGGGTCAGCCACGGGAGCCCATGGATGCCCGACATCGACTGCCACATGGCGACCAGACCCCACAGGCCGAACACCGCCCAGGCCACCACGTAGACGCCGAGGGAGAGGTTGACCGACTGGGCCGCGGCCACCGCCATCAGCGCCGCCGAGCCGGCCAACGAGTAGGCGACGTCGCGGCGCGCCGGCACGTCGAAGGCGTGGGTGCACAGCACCCACGCGAACAGGACGGCCAAGGGCGACTCGACCGTGGAGATGTCTCCCGGCGCCGCGGTGCGGCTGACGGTGACGATGAACCACACGAAGCCGCCGACGGCGCAGATGGCCAGGATGGGCTTGACCAGCGGCCAGGGCCGCTCCCGGCGCCGGTAGGACAGCACGTTGCCCATGATGGTGGCGACCACGGCAAAAGCGGTGACCGGCGTGCTGAGCTCACCCTGGCTCCAACAGGCCCCGGCGCCGATGATGACCGTGGCCACCGAGGCGGCCCGGAAGGGTATGGAGTGCTCGGGAGGACCGGGCTTGTTGGCCTGGACCACTCGCTGCCAGAGGGTCACCGGCCCCTCCCGGCTCGTCGTTTCCCCCGCGACGGGGCCGGCCGCGGGGACACCGCATCCGGGGGGGACACGGCCCGGGCCAGGCGTCTCCCCAGGTCAACCCGGTCGCGCACGGCCCGGACCACGGTGCCGCCCTCCTCCTGGGTGCCGAGTATCACCGGGCGGCCCCGCAAGAGCTCGTTGGTGAGGGAGGCCATCGCCTTCTCGGCCTCGCCTTCGGCGTCGAGAGGATCGGCCGGCAGAACCAGGTCGACAACGATGGGATCGTCGGTCTGACGCTCCTTCTCCCGCACCATGAGGCTGCCCACGTGCGAGGTGGCCGGCCAGTGCACCGATCGCCGGGTGTCGCCGGGCCGATAGGGACGCACCCCGCGGGTCTCGCCCACGTCCGCTGGGACCCGCAGGGGGGCGTCGCCAGAGGCCTCTTCAGGAACGGTGGTCATCGGGTTGGCGATCCCCAGTCTCGGGGCCACGTGGAGGGGCCGGGGGAGAGGGACCACGACTTCCCGCGCCCACCAGATGAGCCCGAACGGTGCCGACGAGGCCAGCTCGACCACCACCGTGCCGGTCACCCCGCGCACGGCCGGGGTGACGGTCACGCACACCGCACGCGGCCCGCGGGCCGCGCCGGTGGCCCGCGCCTCCGGACCGGTCGGTGCCAGGGGCCGGATGCGCAGCGGCCGGTTGGCCACCATGGCCAGCTCGACGGTCCGACCGGCCGCCGTGTCCGAGGGGGACCCAGTGCAGGTGACGGCGGCCCGGTGCGCCGGGAAGAACGGGGCGACCAGCCCGATGAACAGCACCGAGGCCAGAAGGGCGCCGACGGCCTGGACCCAACCCGATCCGCTCGAGTGGGCCACCCCGGCCCAGGCGGCCATGGCCACGCCGCTCCCGACCACCGGGGCGAACCACCCGACCGCATGGGTGTGGCGACGCACCCGCCGACCCCCGGGGAGAGTGGTGCGCGCCCGAGCCGACCGCCGAGGTGAGGTCAGCCCCCAGGACAGGAGGGCGGCGACGAGCATCGCCGACGCCCCGAAAGCCGCGCCCAGGATGACCGACCCGGGACCGAACGCGGCTCGAAGCACCACCACGCCGCACACCCCGGCCACCACACCGGCCACGGTGGCATGGACGATCCGCACCGGTCGTCGACGTCCACCGGTGTCGGAGGGGTTCACGTCGGGGGAACGGGCGTCTCGGCGATGACCCGGGCCACGAGGGCCGCACCTTCGCCGCCACTCCCTTCGGCGATCAGCCGGTGGGAGAGGCACGCCACGGCCACCGCCTGGACGTCCTGAGGGGTGACATAGGCGCGGCCGGTGAGCACGGCGTACGCCTGGGCACTGCGGATGAGCGAGATCGCCGCCCTCGGGCTGGCGCCCAACCGCACGGTTCCGGCCGAGCGGGTCGACCGGACCAAGCCCACGGCGTAGGCGGCCACCGTGGTCACCACCTGGACCGAGGCGGTGGCGGCGATGGCCCGCTCCCACCGCAGGGGGTCGGCCACCGGGGTGAGGGCGTCCAGGGCGTAGCGACCACCGCTGTGGAGCACCAGCCGGGTCTCCACCTCGGCGTCGGGATAGCCGATGGCGGTGGAGACCCCGAACCGGTCGAGCTGGCTTTCCACCAAGGGGTAGGTCCCGAGCTGGCCGACGGGGTTCTGGGTGCCGATGACCAGGTGCGGTCGGGGGAGGGGCCACGACTCGCCATCCACCGAGACCTGCTGTTCCTCCATGGCTTCGAGGAGCGCCGACTGGGTGCGGGGGGGAGTCCGGTTGAGCTCGTCCAGGAGGACGACGTGACCGAACACCGGTCCGGGCCGGAAGACCCATGTGCCGGTGTCGGGGGAGAACACGGTGACCCCGGTGATGTCCGATGGCAACAGGTCGGGGTGACCCTGGACCCGTGACAGCTGGACACCGAGGGCGGTGGCCAGGGCCCGGCCCAGCACCGTCTTGCCCACGCCGGGGACGTCCTCGATGAGCAGGTGGTTGCCCGACAGTGCGGCGACCACGGCGAAGGTCACGGCGCGCGGGGTGCCGAGCAGAACGCCGGACAGCGCCACGTGCAAGGCCTGGGCGGTGGCGATGGCCTCGTCGATGGACGGTGGGGGGTTCTCGACACCCGCCGGCGGGCCCTGTCCCATGGCCCCGAGGTCAGTGCCCGTGCTCATGCGCTCCCCTGCCTCCCCTGCGTCGGCCCGATCGTCGACGCCGTCGCCGAGCGTGACACTGCACCCACCCTAGGCGTCGCCCGAGTACCGGTTCAATGCATGGCACCGAAAGGCATGTCACCGAGAGGTGTCCTGGTGACCAGCGGGACAACGGGGATCGGACGGGCCATGGGCGCCAGGGGCGGTGGGCGCCCTCCCGAGGGCCGGTCCCGGGTCAGAAGTCAAGGGCGGACAGCTCGGGAATGGTGGCCTCGGACCGGCGGCGGGCCTCGAGCCAGCGCTCTCGGCGCTCAGCGCGGCCATCCGGGGCCGAGGGATCGACCACTTGGCGCGGCTTCCAGGCGGCGGCCACGTCGTCCTCGTCGGACCAGGTGCCGACGGCCATGCCGGCCAGGTAGGCCGCGCCCAGGGTGGTGGCCTCGAGGACGGGGGCCAACTCGATCGGACGCCCACAGGCATCGGCCAGGGCCTGGACGAACACGGGGTTGGCCGACATGCCCCCGTCGACCCGCAGCGAGCCGACGGGCAGCCCCGAGTCCGATTCGGCCGCCTCGAGGAGGTCGGCGCCCCGATGGGCGATGCCCTCCAGCACCGCCCGCACCAGCTCAGGCCGGCCGCTGCCCCGGGTGAGACCGACGAAGGTGCCCCGGGCACCGAAATCCCACACCGGGGTGCCCAGCCCGAGCAGGGCGGGCACGAACCAGACGTCGCCCGTGTCGTCGCATCGCGCCGCCACGTCGGCCGAATCGGATGCGCTGTCAATGATGGCCAGGTCGTCCCGGAGCCACTCGATGCAGGTCCCCGCCGACAGCATGATGGCCTCGACCCCCCAGGTCACCCGTCCGGCTCGGCGCCAGGCGATGATCGGGATGGTCCCGGCCGGGCCACGCGCCGCCTGGGGTGGTCGAGCGGCGCCGACGCACTGGTCGAGCATCCCTCCGGTCCCGAAGGTGGCCTTGGCCAGTCCGGCCTGGGTGCAGCCCTGTCCGATGAGGGAGGCCTGCTGGTCACCGGCCATGCCCGCGATCACCGGGTGTCCGGTGAGGACGTCGGCCGGGCCCGAGGCGCCCGAGGAGTCCACGATGTCGGGCATCATCGATGCCGGGATGCCCAGGGCGTCGAGCACCTCGGCGTTCCATCCCGAACCGTCGGCCCGGATCAGCCCGGTGACCCCGGCGTTGGAAGCGTCGGTGACATGGAGCCGGCCCTCGGACAGGGTCCAGGCCACCCAGGTGTCCACCGTGCCGAAGGCGAGCTCGCCGCGCTCGGCCCGGGACCGTTCCGGGTCGGCCATGTCCAACAGGGCGGCCACCTTCGTGGCCGAGGCGTTGGGCGCCACCCGGATCCCCTGGCTCTGTAGCTCGAGACAGGTGCCCACTGTGCGGAGGTCCTGCCAGCCGAGCCCCGGTCCCACCGGGACCCCGGTGGCCCTGTCCCACACGATGGTCGACGCCCGTTGGTTGGCGATGCCCACGGCCTCGACCGCCCCCCCGGCCTCCAGGCTGGCCGAGGCCACCTGCAGGACGGCGGCGGCCATGGCTACCGCGTCGAACTCGACAAGTCCGGGGAAGGGGGTGTCGGGCAGGACCGGTACATGATGGATGTGATCGACGCTCCCGTCGGGCCGCACCACGGCACTGCGCACACCGGAGGTCCCCACGTCCACGACGAGAATGGTCACGGCCAGGGCACCTCCCCGAATGAGCTCGGCAGCCCGAGCTTGCCCGGATTGAGGATCCCGCGGGGATCGAGAGCTTGCTTGAGAGCGGCCAGCACGGCAAACCCAGGCCCCAGAGCGCCGGGCAGGAAACGGGCCCGATTGATGCCGATGCCGTGATGGTGGCTGATGGCTCCACCGGCCGCCTCCGTGGCCGCGGTGACCTCGTCCCACGCCCGTCGGTAATAGCTCCCCATCCACTCCGACCGCTCTGCCTGGGCGAGATCGGGACCGGCATGGTCCGGAGGTCGGCCGGCGAAGGTGAAGTAGAGGCAGGCACCGTCGGTGTAGGCGTGGGATTGGTGGGATGAGGCGACCATGGTTCCCTCCACCGCGCCCAAAGCCCCGAGCACCGACTCGTAGAGGCCGGGCAGGGCACTCCACCGGGCCGCCACCTCGACGGTGTCGACCACGATGCCGGCCCGCCACAGTGGGGCCAGCGCGGACACGTCGTTGCGGTGGCCGAGCCATCGCTCGACCAATTCGACCTCCAGACGATCGGCCCCACTGCACTCGCCGTCGACCACGGCCAGGACCGCCTCGACCAGGGCGGGGTCTGCTTCGTCGAGCACGATGAGCACGTTGGTGTCGGGCCGGTCGAAGGATCGGGCCGACTCGGTGGCGTCGTAGAGCCGCAGAACGGCAGGGGTGGCGCCGCGCCGGAGGATCCGCCGGCAGGCGTCGAGGCCGTCGGCGAAAGAGGCGAACCCGAACGCCCGCCGGCCCTCGGCTTCGGGGACCGGATGGACCCGGAAGCGACCTTCGGTGATCACCCCGAGGGTGCCCTCGCTGCCCACGAACAGTTGGGTGAGGTCGGGCCCGGTGGCCGATCTCGGGGCGTGGCCCCCGGTCCGCACCACCTGTCCGTCGGCCAGCACCACCTCGAGACCGATGACCATGTCCTCGATCTTGCCGTAGCGGTTCGAGTACTGGCCGGCCCCCCGACAGGCGAGCCATCCGCCCACGGTCGAGAGGTCCATCGACTGGGGCCAGTGGCCGAGGGTGAGGCCTGCCGAGCGCAGCCCCGATTCCACGTCGGGCCCGAAGGTGCCGGCCCGCAGGTCGGCGACGAGCGAGATCCCGTCCACGTCGGCGATGCCGGACAGGCCGCACAGATCGAGGGCCACGCCACCGAACAGAGGGACGGAAGCCCCGCACACGCCGCTGCGACCGCCGGCCGCGGTCACCGGCACCCGGGCGTCATGGCAGAGGGCGAGGACGGCGGCCACCTGGCCGACGTCGGTGGGGCGGGCCACCACCTCGGGCCGGGCCGGGACCTGTCCCGACGTCGCCCAGCCGATGGACAGGGGCCACCAGTCGCGGCCCGCCTCGGCCCGCTCACCCTCGTCGCCGCCCACCTCGGCACAGACCTCAGCCAGGCGCCGGCGCAGCGCGTCGACCACCACCACCCGCGTCCCAGCCAGATGGTCGGTGACCTGCCCGTCTGCCGTGTCGATGGGGGTGACCGGGGTGGGTTGGGTCACCCCGGCTCCACCACACCGGTGGAGCTGCCGGTACCGCTTCCGGTCCCGGCCCCGACGGGGGGATGGACGGGGCCGGTGTCGCTGTCCAGGCCGGCGTAGGCCAGGTCGGACCGCACGCGGCCGGCGTAGGCCTCGGCCTGACCCCGGGCCTGTTCGTCGTCCCAACCCAGTTCGGGTCCGATGAGGTTGGCCACCCCCTGGGCCGCCTCGGCGGCGCGACGAGCGTCCCGCAGGACGGCCCGGGTGCGCCGGTCGAGGACATCGGCGATCGAGCAGGCCATCTCGCAGCGCACCGCGTAGACCGCTTCGACCTTGAGGTAGTGCAGCCCGGGGACCAGGGCATCGAGCAGCTCGGGGCGCCCCTCGGAGAGGGCGAGTACGGCCGGTGTCTCGGTGCCGTAGCGGCCGGCCAGGTGGGCGGCGATGGTGGCCGCTGTGTCTGTCTGGCTCTGCCCCCCGGTTTCGGTTCCGAGAGACCGCGGCGATGCCAGGGACACCGGGCTGATCGTCCCCGCCCCGCGCAACTTGAGGTCCTTGGTCAGGCAGGGAAGCTTGCCCCGGCCCAGAACCTTGACCACCGCGTCCACGGTGTCCTCGGCCATCTTGCGGTAGGTGGTGAGCTTGCCTCCGGTGACGGTGACCATGCCGGTCTGCGAGGTCATGACCGTGTGCCGCCGGGAGAGGTCGGCCGTGCGCTCACTCGGCGCATGCCTCCCCTTGCGCGGGGCCAGGAGTGGTCGCAAGCCGACCCATAGGCCGGAGATGTCGGCCCGGCTGATCCGCTTGGTGGTGATGGCGTTGGCCGCGGCCAGGATGTAATCGACGTCTTCGGGCTGACACCTCGGATCGTCGAGGGGGCCGTCCCACTCGGTGTCGGTCGTGCCCAGGTAGACCTGGTCGCCCCAGGAGACCACGAAGATCGACCGATGGTCCTCCCGCACCGGGATCACCGCGGCGATGTCGCAAGGGAAGGCGGCCTCGGGCACGGTGATGTGGATCCCCTTGGCCGGCCGGATGGAGTGCGGGTCGTGACCCTCGTCGAGGGCGCGGACCTGGTCGGCCCACACCCCGGTGGCGTTGACCACGGCCGAGGCCCGGATCTCGAAGGGTTCACCGCCCTCCGGAGCCACCCGGGCCCCGGTCACCCTTCCGTCGGCCCCGGCGACGAGGGCGGTGACCCGCGTGTGGTTGGCGGCCGTGGCCCCGTAGTCGAGCACCGCGGTGCGCAGGACGGTCAGGGTGAGCCGGGCGTCATCGGTCCGGGCGTCCCAGTACAGGAAGCCGGCAACCAGGCGATCGGCGCGCAAGTTGGGCATATGTTGCAGCGCCTGGGCCCGGGACACTCTCTCGTGGCGACGACCGATGCGCATCCCACCGGTCAGGTCGTAGAGCCACAGGGCGGTGCGGTAGACCCGGGCCACGCTCTTGTTGACCACGCCTTCGCGCCCGAACAGCGGGATGAGGAAAGGCAGCGGTGAGACCAGTTGGGGCGCGTTGTCCAGCAGTCGCTGGCGCTCGGCCAGGTTCTCGTAGACCAGGCGGTACTCGTGCTGTTGGAGGTAGCGGAGGCCACCGTGGACGAGCTTCGAGGATTTCGACGACGTGCCCGACGCAAAGTCGTCCTTCTCCACCAGGGCGGTCCTCAACCCACGGCTGGCCGCATCCAGGGCCACCCCGGCCCCGGTGATGCCCCCGCCGATGACCAGCACGTCGAACTCCTCGGAGGACAGTCGGGCCAGTGCCTCGCCACGGTGGAATCGGCCGGCGTTCGGCTCGGCGGCGCCGACGCGACTCTCCATGGTCAAAGCCTGCCACACGAGGCACGGCCCGCCGCCGCCCCAGGGGGCACCGAGCACGGTCGCCGGAGGGTCACGCCGAACCCGACCCCGACCGCGTCCGCCCGAGGCCGGAGCCTTGTCTACAACGATTGTTGAAGAACAATTGTTGGTGATAAACTGTCTTCCGTGAGGACACCGGAAGAACTGACCGAGCTGTTCCGGTCCACCGGACGCAAGGTCACCGCGCAACGCCAGTGCATCTTCAGGGTCCTCCAGGGCGACGTCACCCATCCATCGGCCGAGACGGTGCACGCCACCGCAACCCGGGAGATGGAGACCATCTCGCTCAAGACGGTGTACCAGACCCTGCACGACCTGGCCGACCTGGGCGAGATCGCCTCGCTCGACGTGGGCACCGGCATGACCAGGTTCGACCCCAACGTGGGCGACCCCCACCACCACCTGGTGTGCCGCAAGTGCGGAAGCGTGCGGGACCTGGTGGCCGACTTTCCCGAGTTGGCCATCCCCGACGGCGCTGAGCTCGGGTTCGAGGTGGGGTCGGCGGAGATCGTCTTCCGGGGCCTGTGCCCCGACTGCCGGCCGTCGGCCCGTCACCGTCGGGCACCGGCCCGGACCGCCTAGACAGACAGCAATTCATCACCTGCCAACCGTTCGTGGGCACGCCCACGACATCACCGCCATGAAAGGAACATCGTGCCAGCACTGAAAGGCAGCAAGACCGAGGGCAACCTCAAAGAGGCTTTCGCCGGGGAGAGCCAGGCCAATCGCCGTTACCTCTACTTCGCCCAGAAGGCCGACGTCGAGGGTTACCCCGATGTCGCCGCCCTGTTCCGCTCGGTGGCCGAGGGTGAGACCGGGCATGCCTTCGGGCATTTCGACTTCCTGCGTGAAGTGGGGGACCCGGTCACCGGGGTGCCGGTGGGTCCGACCGAGGACAATCTCAAGTCGGCCATCGAAGGGGAGACCTACGAGTACACCGAGATGTACCCCGGGTTTGCCCGCACCGCCCGCGACGAGGGCTTCGACGAGATCGCCGAGTGGCTCGAGACCCTGGCCCGCGCCGAAAAGAGCCACGCCGGTCGGTTCACCGAGGGTCTGGCCTCGGTCTCCTAACCACCAACGGCGGCCGCGTCGCCTGCCTCCGGGTCCGACCCGGACCGCTGGACTCCGCAACTCTTGGGAGACAGCGGGGGCCGGCGGGTGGTGGCCGTCCACCGGTGGCGGAGCGGCTTTGCCATGATGCACGCGCCATGACCGGGGCAGTGCCCCTCACCCTCGACGACATCGCCGACCAGCGCGCCTACGAGCGCGAACGAGAGGCGTTCCGTGCCCAGGTGATCGCCACCAAGAGGCTCCGCCGGGTCAGCGTCGGCCCGGTGATCAGCCTCACCTTCGAGAACCGCCTGACCATGCGGTTCCAGGTCCAGGAGATGGCACGAGCCGAAAAGATGGTCACCGACGCGCAGATCCAACACGAGCTCGATGTCTACAACCGCCTCCTGCCCGCACCCGGCGAGCTGTCCGCCACCCTGTTTCTCGAGCTCACCACCGAGGAGCAACTCCGGACCTGGTTACCGCGCCTGGTCGGCGTGGAGCGGTCCTGCGAGGTGCGCATGGGGACGGGGGCGGCCCCGTCGGTCGTGGTGTCGACTCCCGAGGAGGGACATGAGTCCCAACTGACCCGCGAGGAGACCACATCGGCGGTGCACTACGTGCGCTTTCGCTTCAGCGACCAACGGATCGAGGCGTTCGCGGCCCAGCCGGTGTCTCTGGCCGTCAACCATCCCGCCTATCCGGAGGGGCTGCCGGGCACTCCCTTGAGCGAGGCGACCAAGGCCGAACTGCTGGGCGACCTCCGCGGCGAGTAGGGGTCGTCAGCGGTAAGCCAGGTGCACGGCCGCCTCGGGGGTGTTGATGCGGAAGGTCAGGCTCTCTTCGATGTAGAGGTGGACGGATTCGGCATCGTCGGCCCGGTAACCGACGGAGAAATCCTGTCCGACGGTGAGCTGGTAGTCCCCGCCGCGTTGACTGAGCACCACGGCACCGTCGACCGCCGGTGCCCACACGACGGGACCATCCAAGATGTGGTGGAGGTGCTCGAAGACCGGGTAGCCGCCGCGTTCGGTGGTCTCGGTCACGCCGGTGAAGCACCGGGCTCCGAGAGCGAGGGCGTAAGGGCCGGCGATGTCGGCCGCCCGCAGGGCGGCGACCGCCTTGGCCACGTGCTCGGGATAGTGGCTGTAGTCGTCACTGATGGTCACCGGCTGGTGAGGTGAGGCCGGAACCATTCCCGTCACACCCCCGTGGTCGTACCCGTGGAACACAAGATGGTCCTCGGCCAGAGCCGCGTTCCGTCCGGCGGCGATCACCGTGTCGAGGTCGAGGTCGTCGGCGCCGCGGTCGGCCGCGGCCAGCTCGGACTTGGCCAGCGAGAATCTGGCTTGCAACTCGACCAGGGGCGCCACCGTGCGGACGGCCGCGTCGACCGGGCCCAGGGCGCCGCTGTCCACGACGCTGACCCGCCCGATATCCACCGCCGAGTGCTCCCACCCGAGTGGGCCGGCGAAGTCCACCAAGCGCCGGGCCGCCAGGAAGTGCTTGAGCGACCGGCTGGCCTCCTCGTCGATCTTGCTCCACGATCCGTCGGTGACCGGGGCCAGCTCTCGCATCAAATGGTTCATGGGATCATCCTGCTTTCGTTTCGTAGGCTTCCGAGACCCAGGCTGGTGTCGGAGTCGGCCATGGCCAAGGGATTGGGAGTCGGCGATCCGATCCGGGTGAGGGTGTTGCGGTCGATGTGGGAGAACGGCTCGTCACGATCGGGGATGTCCAGCACGCCCTCCTCCTCGTAGGACCAGGTGCCGTCGGGGTGAACAGTCACCGCCATCCGGTAGCTGAGGGTCCTGAAGTTCTGGTCGAGGAAAGGGTTGGACAGAATGCCGTAGACCTCGGAGCCGACCTCGGCGCGCACCTCGAAGGCGGTGGCATCCGGTACGGCGGTGCCGCCGGCCAGCAGGACCTGGCCTCGCGGGATGCCGAGCGTGAGCATGACCCGGCTGGCCTCCGGCTCCCACAGCCAGAACCCGACCTGGTCGTGGAACGTCTCCACCTCGCCGGGCTTGACGATGTGGGTGTGGTAGCGGAGCCCGTAGAACAGCTGCGGACCATTGGTCTGGCGATCGATGGGTTGCAACTCGTAGTGCTCGACGAAGGCGTCCTTACCTGTCCCCTCGACAACGGGGTGTTGGTCCGCTCCTCGGGTGCTCTCCCAGATTCCGGCCATGGGGCCCAGAGGTCCCAGGTTGGCCAGGGTGTCGGGATCGCCGGCGGGCTCGGTGTAGATGTCGTCCCCGTACGGTTCGGCTCGGGTCCCGTTCACGGTGGGCAATCCCTCCACGTCGATGCTCTCTATCGGTACCTCGACCGGTGCGCCGGCCGGGAGGCGACGGGATCGCCCTCGTGACGGACAGTGTAGAGCCAGGCCATTTCCTCCGGGTCGGGCTCCGGCCCGGGGTGCCGGCGCCGCGCTGTGTTCGGGTGCCCGGCGCCTCCCGCCAGGAGGCCCGGCCTGCCCGGCGCCCCGGCAAGGTCCTGGACAGGTCCGGCGAGCGGTTCTGGGCAAGGTCGCTGTCGCACCATCCCGGGGTCACCCGTCGGAGGCCCGGCGGAGTCGCACCTCGGTGCGGGAGAAAGAGTCGCACCACGGTGCGGGAGAGAAGGGAACCACCATGACCACCACAACCACCACGACCATCGTCGGGAATCTCACCCGCGATCCGGAGATCCGCTACACCCGGGAGGGTCAGGCCACCACCTCCCTCGGGGTAGCCGCCAACCGCCGCTGGCAGAACCGGGAGACAAACGAGTGGGAGGAGGCGACGTCCTTCTTCGACGTGGTCACCTGGCGGGACCTGGCCGAAAACGTGGCTCTGAGCCTGACCAAGGGGATGAGGGTGGTGGTGACCGGGCGGCTCGAGCAACGCAGCTGGGAGACCGAGGACGGCGATCGGAGGTTCAAGGTCGAGATCGTGGCCGACGAAGTTGGGGCCAGCATGCGGTTCGCCACCGTCGACGTGCACCGGGTCGAGCGTCGTTCGGGCATAGATGCCGAGCCGGGCTCGGACTCGGCCGGCGTCGGGTCCGAGGACGAGTCCATCGGGGCCGGGACCTGAACCCCGGATCGATGGGATCACCGGTCGGCTGGGTTTCATGGCCCTGGACGGTCACGCGGGGATCGCTGCCCGGTTCGGTGGTCCGGCTCGGCCTGCGGGCGCTGGCCTGGGGCCGCGATCCCAGCTCCCTCGTGCACGGTGGCGGCGCCGTCGGTGTGTCGGCCGGCCTGGCCGTCTCGCTGTCGCTGGTCCTGGCGATATGGGTCGTCGGACCGGGACACCGCCGACCCCGCCGCAAGCCCGATCGAGCTCATCCACGTCGAGGATCGGCGCCCAAGGTCGGACGGCGGGAACTCCTCGGGGAGGACCGCACCACGACGGACACCCCGCCGTGACCGACACCGCCGTCACATCGCCACACGACGGGCCGGCACACTTCACCGCGGGGGTGCGGCTGTCCAAACACGAAGTGTTTCGGGCCTGCCAGGCACTGGCTGACGCCGACCGCTGCCTGGTCGGATCCGGTCATCTGACCGAAGCCGGCGCTCTGGGCGTTCTGTTCGAGCTGCTCGAAGGCCGGCTGGTCGCCGTCGACGACTGATCAACATCGGCCCTCCCGCATCGGCCCTCCCGCCGCCCACTACCGGTCGGTGACGGTCGGTCAATCCGTGCGGGGCTCGTACTCCAGGGAGAGCGAGTTCACGCAGTAGCGCTGCCCGGTAGGCGCTGGGCCGTCGGGGAACACGTGGCCGAGGTGGCCACCGCATCGGGCGCAGGTGATTTCGGTGCGCCTCATTCCGAAGCTCGTGTCCTGGTGTTCGTTGATGACGCCCTCATCGAGCGCCCGGTAGAAGCTCGGCCACCCCGATCCCGACTCGAATTTGCTCTCGCTCGGGAATAGCGCCGCCCCGCAGCCCGCGCAGGTGAACATACCGCTTCCCTCCACGTGGAGCAGTTCACCCGACCACGCGGGCTCGGTCCCCTTCTGGCGTAGCACCGCATAGCGCTCGGGGCGGAGCTTGGCTCTCCACTCCTCGTCGGTGAGCTCAACCCGTCCGCCGGTGTCCGTCCGGCCCTCGTCACTCATGCCACTCCTCCTTCGACCGGCACGTTTGCCGGCCCATCTATGGTTGGTGCACGCCAGCCTGGTGAGCACCGCCGTCAAGCAAGAGAACGTCCGCTGGTGACCGGGTGTTCCCTCTGATCCCACTCCACCAGATACTTCGACCATGGACCTTCGAGACCAACCCGAGGACGAGGCCTTCCGCAAGGAGGTCCGCGCCTGGTTGGACCGCCATGTGGTGGGGGAGTTCGCCGACCTGGGTGGGCGAGGCGGGTCCGGGGACGAGGGTTTCGGGTTCCAGACCCGGCTGGCCTGGGAGCGGGTGCTGGCTGCCGCCAGGTGGACCTGCATCGGGTGGCCCAAGGAGTACGGGGGACGGGGGGCGTCCATCGCCCATCAGGTCATCTTCAACGAGGAGTACGTGAAGGCCCGGGCCCCTGGCCGGGTCAGCATCCTGGGTGAGGGGCTTATCGGCCCGACCATCATCCAGTACGGGACCCCTGAGCAGAAGACGCGGTTCCTCCCACCCATCGTGGCCGGGAGCGAGCTCTGGTGCCAGGGTTATTCCGAGCCCGACGCCGGCAGCGACCTGGCCAACGTGCAGACCCGGGCCGAGCTCGACGGGGACGAATGGGTGGTGACCGGACAGAAGGTCTGGACCTCGCTCGCCCATCAGGCCGACTGGTGCTTCGCCGTCTGCCGCACGGAGCCCGGATCGCTTCGGCACCGGGGCCTCTCCTACTTGCTGGTTCCCATGCACCAAACCGGGGTCGACATCCGCCCGATCACGCAGCTAACCGGAACCTCCGAGTTCAACGAAGTCTTCTTCGACGGGGCCCGCACGGCCGTGGACAACGTGGTCGGGGAGGTCGGTGACGGTTGGCGGGTGGCGCTGGCCACTCTGGCCTTCGAGCGCGGCGTCGGCCTCCTCGGCCATCAGCTCTCGTTCCGGCGGGAGCTCGATCACCTGGTGGACGTGGCCCGGCGCAACGGTGAGATCGCCAACCCGGTTGTCCGCCAGCGCCTGACCCGCTCCTATGCCGAGCTCGAGATCCTCCGGTTCAATACCCTGCGCAGCCTGTCCGGTTACGACGGTCCGGCGGCACCGCCGGAGGCGTCCATCGCCAAGCTCTACTGGGCCAACTGGCACCGCCGCTTCGGCGAGCTGGCCATCGACGTCCTGGGCCCGGCCGGCCTGGTGACCCAGGGCTTCCCCTATGTGCTCGACGAGTTCCAGCGCACCTTCCTGTTCAGCCGCTCCGAGACCATCTACGGAGGCTCCAACGAGATCCAGAAGAACATCATCGGTGAGCGGGTCCTCGGCCTGCCGCCCGAACCCAAGGGGGCAACCCGATGACCGATCGATCCGCCGCCGGATCGGCCCCCGCCGTTCCGCCGCTCCCGCTCCCGCCCCCGGGCCACGGCCTCCTCGAGGGCAAGGTGGTGGTCATCACCGCGGCTGCCGGCACCGGCATCGGTTTCGCCACCGCCAAAAGGTGCGTCGAGGAGGGGGCGACCGTGGTCATCTCCGACGCCCACGAGCGCCGGCTCGGCGAGGCGGCCGTCATCCTCGGCGGGCTTCCCGAACTGGCCGGCCGGCCACCGCTGGCCGTGCCCTGCAACGTGACCGACGAGACTCAGGTGCAACGCCTCTACGACGTCGCCGTCGAAAGACACGGTCGGCTCGACGTGGCCGTCAACAACGCCGGGCTGGGTGGCCAGGTCGACGTGGTGGACATGACCGACGAGCAATGGTCGCTGGTCCTCGACGTGACCCTCACCGGTACCTTCCGCTGCACCCGGGCCGCACTCCGCCATCTCTACGCACAGGGCGAAGGCGGGGTCATCGTCAACAACGCCTCGGTCCTCGGCTGGAGGGCACAGCGCGGTCAGTCTCACTACGCGGCGGCCAAGGCCGGGGTGATGGCGCTCACCCGGTGCACCGCGGTGGAGGCGGCCCCCCACAACGTCCGGGTGAACGCGGTCGCCCCCAGCCTGGCCGTCCATCCCTTTCTCAACAAGGTCATGGCGGACCAGGAGCTCGCCGAACTGGCCCGCCGCGAACTGCTCGGTCGGGGGGCCGAGGTGTGGGAGGTGGCCAACGTGATCGCCTTCCTGGCCAGTGACTACGCCACCTTCATGACCGGGGAGGTCGTGTCGGTGAGCAGCCAGCACCCCTGAGCCACGGGCCCGACCCGGGGCCGGGTCGGGCGAGGGGGCCTTCCAGGCCATGGGCTTTGCACCCAAACGGCAAGTTGCACCAGAAGGGTGGATTCTGCATCAAAAAGGCTGCTCATGGCCCAGTTGCGCCAGGCGTCGAAGCGGCGGCATTGCCAGCGGATGCAGAGGGCTGGTTCGTACTCGACGTGACTGTGACCATCCCGCCAGGGGGAACCTGAATGACGGTCTGATGGGAGCGATCGTGGAAAACCAACCAGAGAATCGCTCCACCGACTACGGCCACGGCGCTGACGACCACCAACAGCACCGACCAGATCGTCCAGACCTTGAAAGAGGTCCCGGACCCGGCCACGGATGCCATGGTGGCTAGCCAGCCACCGAATCCTCCCAATCCTGCGCCAACGGCCACCTTCCCGACCTCAGCCGCTTCGTGTCTCTGACCAGCCATAATGCTCCCATCTCCATATACATGAGAGCCATTCTACTGGAGAAAAATCTCTTCTGGACACACACGAACCACTCGACAACAACTCCCGTATATACTCTCCTCCATGGACAAGGATGACGGACGTCGTATACTGAGATCCTCCCGGCAGGAACAACTGGAGATTGCCGATCAAATCCAGCTCCTCGTGACCCGCATGGAGGGTCTCCGCTCGATCATCGAGGGCATTACGAAGATATTCCCGGACCTGGACGCTGAGGATATGGCCAGCGAATACCAGCGCCTGATGGCAGAAGCCGACGAGGAAAAACCCAAGGGGGCCAACGCCGCCCGCACGCTCCTCGTGGACACGCCCGGCAAGTGGTTCTCTGTGGACATGGTGGTTCATGACCTGGACATGCGGGGATGGCTGCCCGAATCCGAGAACCCGCCTAACGCCGTTCGGGCGGCGTTGGAACGTCTGATAGCAGCAGAGCCCGCCAATTTCCACAAGGACCGCGGTGAGAAGACGGGGAAGGTCGTCTACGCCTACAAACCCGGCCAGCGCACCCTGTCCGACGCCAATGACGAGGTCCGCCGAAGATTTAGAAGCGAAAAGGCCTACGCCGACGCGATGGAGGACATGGCGAGGGAGGGTGCCGCTGCAACGGAAGGTGCCCCTGATCAATAGGTCCGAGTCCTGGGAGCAAAAAGAACTTGGCCGCTCTCGCACTCCCAGGACCCGGTTCACGCAGGAATAGTGCAACGGCTCAGCACGCCGGACCTTGACTCCGGAAATGCCAGTTCGACCCTGGTCTCCTGCACGCTTGTTACCGCTAAATCGTACCCGCCTAGGTGCATCTTGGCACCCTATTTGGGGTTTTGTCGCGGCTTGTCCCAATACGGGGACTTGCACTTTGGGCACACCCTAGGCTTTTCCTCGCCCCTGGGGTACCACTCGTGCCCGCATCGCTCGCAGACGTAGAACGTCACAGTCTTTTCCACGGTTCCCATATCCCCGACTATGTACCTTCCAAGGATATACGTCAAGTAATCCCCCCTTGGGTATTGACTCTAGCTGTACCCCTTGGTATATTATTAGTAGGTACATAGTCCAAGGGAGAGAGCGATGGAAACCCGAGAGATCAAAGCCCTTCAGATCGCAGCCACGATGCCGGTCCGCAAGAGCACGCACGGTTGGATCGTCCCCTCGCAGACGGGGAGGGGGTCCTACAAGGTCGCTCCGCTGCCGTATGAGCCTTCCTTTGAGCGGACCCACCGTGAGCCAGCCATGGGATGCACCTGCCCCGACTTCGAGACGCGGGGAATGCCCTGCAAGCATGTCATGGCCGTCGAATACACGATAAAGCGGGAGGTCACCGATCAGGGTGAGATCGTGACCGAGGAAATCAAGGTCACGTACACCCAAGATTGGACGGCCTACAACAAGGCTCAGTGCGAGGAGAAGGACCGATTCCTCCCGATGCTGGCCGAACTGTGCAGCACCGTCGTCCAGCCGCCCCAGGGCCGTGGCCGTCCCCGCCTGCCGATGTCGGATATGGCCTTCGCCGCTGTGTCCAAGGTCTACGGGGGGATGTCCGCTCGCCGGTCGGATAGTGACGTTCGGGAGAACGCGGCCAAAGGTCACATGGCCCAGGACCCCAATTTCAATAGCGTCCTGCGCTACCTCCGTGATCCCGGCATGACCCCCGTCCTGCGAAGCCTGGTCGAGATTTCGGCCCTGCCGCTCAAGGCCGTGGAGACCGATTTCGCCGTTGACTCCACCGGATTCACGACCAGTCGGTTCGTCCGTTGGTATGACCACAAGTGGGGCAAAGAGCAGACGAAGCGTGAGTGGATCAAGTTGCACGCCATGACCGGTGTCCGCACCAACGTCGTGACCTCTGTCGAACTGTCGGACTGGCGGTCGCACGACACGAACTACTTCCGCCCCCTGATCGCCGCGACTGGCGAGAACTTCGATATGCGGGATGTGACCGCCGACAAGGCCTACTCGTCCAAGGCCAACCTGCAAGCGGCTACGGACGCAGGTGCGACCCCATACATCCCCTTCCGTGGCCCCATCCCGGCGATGCAGGGCATCCCGCCCACGGTCACCCCCGAGACTCATCCGTTCTACAAGATGCAATACCTGTTTGCCTACCAGCGGGACACCTTCCTCGCCCGCTACCACCAACGGTCGAACGTCGAGACCACGTTCTCCATGATCAAGGCCAAGTTCGGCGACAGCCTCCGGAGCAAGTCCGACACGGGGCAGATGAACGAGGTTCTGTGCAAGGTCATCTGCCACAACCTGTGCGTGCTGATCGCCTGCATTCACGAGATCGGGCTGGACGTGCGCAACTTTGACGGGTCCGTCCCCGCGGTTGCTAGCTAGTCTGACTCGGCAGCGGTGGGTGGCGCTGCTGGTGGAGGTCCGGGTGGCGGAGTATCCGGCGGTGCGATGCCCACGATCGGAGCGTTTGTGGCAGCCCCCTGCATGGGGTTGTCCTGACTGCCATCTCGGCTCCTCTGTGCAAAGCCGTCTCTTCCGCCGTCTCTTGTCTTGATCAGATTTTGCGCACGCGCCTCTCTGACTTCGGACGGTGCTCCGCCTTGTTGGGTCGAAGCCTGCTGTGAGGTATCTCGATTTCCTTGGCCTTCGTCGGTCATCGTGTCTCCTTTCCGTCATCAGTCTATGACTCCGACGGAATACCGGGTCGTTCTACGAATACCCGATCAGTCCACCAATACGGTCGTCGTCCTCGAAATAGATCATAAAGAAACCGACTTCGGGCATAGACCTCCAGGCTCACCATCCACCCTATTACTCGGGCCGTCGGAGGGGGCATGGGGATCAGCACCGTCGTTTGCAACTCTTCAGAACCCTCTACGAACGTATCGTTCGTAAAGGCTTCGGAATTGGACCCAGTCCGTCCGAGCGAACGCTCGCCGATTTCGACTCGCACTTTGCGGTCGTCATCTATCCAGACTTCAGTCGCTTTGACGACGGCACCCTCCTCTTCCTCAAAACGCACTCGGAAAATCCCTACCGATTTGACGATTGGGCGGGCGACGATCAATACACCCGAATTATTCGGACGAGCCTCAGCCTTAATAGAGACACTTGCCCGTCGTCCATATCGAGCGGCAAGGTAAGCACCACCGACGACGCCAGCCACTGCCGCAAGCCCCCCCAGCCCTAGCATGACGTTGAGCCAATGATCGGAAGCAGCCGCTCCTGGCGGTTGGTTTCCCCAGAGCGCCCACCACACCCAGTAGGAGATAACAGAGACCACAGCAAACCCAAAGAAAACTGCGGGCACCATTGCCCCCTCCGTGGGATCCGGTGGTTCGTCCGGTATGGGGCATCCTGGGTACCAAAAGGTCTTCTCGGACCAGGTCCAGTTGTAGACGCTGAGATCGGGATCCATTCAAAAACCCTATTTAGGGTGAAAAAAGGCTGCAGGACGTTTGGATCTTGATGCAGGGGTGCTGGGTTTTGGTGCAACCTGGACTAAGGGTGCAAACCCGGCCCGCGATCCCTCGTTTTGGTGCAGAAATCCATCCTGCACCCTAAAGGGGCGGACCTGGGACTTTTGGGTGCAAAGCCCAGGCCATGCACTACCCTGACGACGTGTCAGATGTCAGCGATCCCCGTGGGGATCTGCAGTGGGGGACCATCCCCGGGCTGGTCGAGGACGCTGCCGCCCGCTTCGGTGAGGATGAGGCCATCGTCGACGTGCACGGGCCGGCGGGGACGACCGTCCGTCTGACCTTTGACCAGCTGGCCGACGAAGCGGCATCCGCCACCCGGGCCATCGTGGCCAACGGCATCGATCGGGGCGACCGGGTGGCCGTCTGGGCGCCCAACTGCGCCGAGTGGGTCATCGCTGCTCTGGGCGCGGTGGGCGCCGGCGCTCTTCTGGTGCCTCTCAACACCCGCTTCAAGGGGGCCGAAGCCGCTTCGATCCTGCGTCAGTCGGGGGCGCGGATGCTCTTTACGGTGGACGGGTTCCTCGGGAACGACTACCCGACGATGCTCGACGAGGCGGTGGCCGCCGGCGACAAGGTGCCCGATCTCGAGCGGGTGGTGATCCTGCGCACCGGTGACGACCGCGTCCCGCGGGTGACGGCCAAGGGCGACCCGGTGGTGGGATGGCAGGTGTTCCTGGGCGAGGGTGGTTCCTGCTCAGCCGATGTGGCCGCCGGCCGCACGGCCTCGATCACCGCAGGCGACCTCTCCGATCTGGTCTTCACCTCGGGAACCACCGGTCGACCCAAGGGGGCGATGACCACCCACGCCCAGACCCTGCGCACCTTCGCCACTTGGTCGGAGGTGGTCGGACTCCGCCACGGCGACCGCTATCTCATCGTCAATCCGTTCTTCCACACCTTCGGCTACAAGGCCGGAATCCTGGCCTGCTTGATGACCGGGGCCACCATGGTGCCCGAGCCGGTGTTCACCGTTGACCGGGTGGTCGAACGGATCGAGCAGGAGCGCATCACCGTGCTGCCCGGGCCGCCCACCATCTTCCAGTCCATCCTCGACCATCCCGACCGCAAGAGCTTCGACCTCTCCTCGCTCCGCCTGGTGGTGACCGGCGCCGCGGCGGTGCCGGTCGAACTGGTCACGGCGCTCTGGTCCGACCTCGGCATCGAGACCGTGCTCACCGCCTACGGCCTGACCGAGGCCACCGGGACGGTCACCATGTGCCGGCGGGGGGACTCGGCCGAGGTCATCGCGGGCACGTCGGGACGCGCCATCCCCGACGTCCACGTGCGCATCGTCGGCGACGACGGAGCCGAGCTGCCCCGGGGCGAGGCGGGCGAGATCGTGGTGCGGGGCTACAACGTCATGCGCGGTTACTTCAACGATTCCGAGGCCACCGAAGAGGCCATCGACGCCGCCGGGTGGTTGCACACCGGCGACGTGGGGGTGATGGACGGGGCTGGCAACGTCACCATCACCGACCGGCTCAAGGACATGTACGTGAGTGGCGGTTTCAACGTCTACCCGGCCGAGGTGGAGGCGGTGCTGCGGCTCCACCCGGCGGTGGGTCAGGTGGCTGTGGTGGGCGTCCCCGATCGGCGGATGGGCGAGGTGGGCCTGGCCCTGGTGGTGCCGGCGGCCGGCGGCCCCGGGGCGGCCGAAGTGGCTGGGTCCGAGCTGGTCGACTGGACCAAGGAGCGCTTGGCCAACTACAAGGTGCCCCACCGGGCGCTCCTGGTCGAGACCCTGCCCGTCAACGCCAGCGGCAAGGTGCTCAAGCACATGCTGCGGGAGCAGTACGCGGCGGACGATTCCGAACAGTAGCGACGAGACCAGCAGCAACGAGAGGAAGGGGTGCCATGCGAGGCATCGTGTACACCGGTGACGACGTCGAGGTCACCGACCAGTTGAGCGTGGGCGACCCGGGGCCGACCGAGGTACGGGTGGCGATCGGCGCCGCCGGCGTGTGTCACAGCGACCTCTCCGTGATCAACGGCACCATCCCGTGGAAATCGCCCTCGGTGCTGGGCCACGAGGGCGCCGGGGTGGTGGAGGCGGTGGGGTCCGAGGTCCGTTCGGTCAAGGTCGGGGACCACGTGGTCATCGCCACCCTGCAGAGTTGCGGCACCTGTCGGGCCTGCGCCACCGGGCACCCCACATGGTGCGTGAAGACACTGGGCAACGTGTCCCAACCCTTCGTCTTCAAGGGTGAGCCGGCCTCCAACTTCGCCGGTACCTCGGTGTTCGCCGAGTCGACCATCGTCAAGGAGGTCCAGGCGGTCAAGATCTCCAAGGACGTCCCGATGACCTCGGCCTGTCTCATCGGGTGCGGGGTCCTGACCGGTGTGGGCGCCGTCTTCAACCGGGCCAAGGTGCAAGCGGGGGACACGGCGGCGGTCTTCGGCGTGGGCGGCGTGGGCCTCAACGTCATCCAAGGCCTGCGCCTGGCCGGGGCCAGTCGGATCATCGCCGTCGACACCCTGGCCTCCAAGGAGAGTCTCGCCCTCCAGTTCGGAGCCACCCACTTCGTCGACGCCTCGGCCACTGACGCGGTGGCCGCCATCCGCGCCATCGTGCCTCCCGGGCCGGACCGGGTGACAGGCGCCCTCGGATGGACCGGCGGGGTCAACTGGTCCTTCGACTGCGTCGGTCATCCCGCGGTGCTGCGCAATGCCCTCGACGTCCTCGACTGGGGGGGCAACGCACTGGCCATCGGCATTCCGCCCCAGGGGACCGAGGTGTCGGTGGACGTGAACGCCCTGGCCTATGTGGACCGGGGCCTGCTCGGGTGCCGATACGGATCGGCGCGTCCCCACCACGACATCCCCTTGATGGTCGAGCTCTACTTGTCGGGGCGTCTGATGCTCGACGAGCTGGTGACCGAGCAGCGCCCCCTCGAAGGGTTCCGCGAGATCGTGGAGGACATGGAGGCCGGCAAACTGGCGCGGGGTGTCCTGACCTTCTGAAGGGTCGAGCGACGGCGGGCGGAGGGAGGCGGACGCAGCCTCGGCCGGACGGAATGCGCCGGGACCGCCCTGTTACAGTCGGCACTCGATATGACGGTGCGTCAGATTGAGGGGGAGTGGGCCACCGTGGTCGACGCTCTGCGGGCCGCCGCGGTGGTCAACGCCGATGTCGAGGCCTACGTCGAGCCGGGCACGGACGCCGGCCCGCGCCGATCCCTGACCTTTGCCGAGTGGGGCAGGGCCGCCGACGGGGTGGCCGGACTGCTGGCCGGCCTCGGGGTGGTCCGCGGCTCGGTGGTGTGCCTCCTTCTGCCCAGCTCCATCGATTACATGGTGGGCTACGCCGCCGCCACCCGGCTCGGGGCCATCACATCGGGGGTGAACCTCCGACTGGGAGACAACGAGCGGGCCTCCATTCTCGATCGCACCCGGCCCACTGTCACCGTGGTCGAGGACGACTCACCGGCACCGCCGGGACCGGTCGGCACGGTGATCGACCGCGCCACCCTGATGGCCGCGGCGGACGGCCCTCCTCCCGGGGCGTGGCCGGAGCTCGCTCCGAGCGACCCGGTGGCCGTGGTGTGGACGAGCGGAACCACCGGGCTGCCCAAGGGGGCGGTGTTCGACCACGCTTGCCTGGCTGCGGTGGCCGCCGGCACCGACGTGCTGTCGGTGCCCGGCGACAGGCGCTTGTCACCCCTGCCCTTCGCCCACGTCGGATCGATGACCCGGACCTGGGACGAGATCGTCCACGGGGTGACCACGGTGATCACGCCCACTCCCTGGACGGCGTCGGACACCGTCCGGGTCCTGGCCGACGAGGCCATCACCGTGGCCCAGGGCGTGCCCACCCAGTGGGCGCTGGTGCTCGCCCACCCCGCGCTGGTCGGGGTCGACGTGTCCTCGCTGCGGATCGTGGGCACCGGTGCATCCCGGGTGCCGGCCGAGCTGGTGGCCGACTTGCGGGCGCGCTTCGGGGTGCCGGTGGTGGTGCGCTACACCTCGACCGAGGCCTCCCTGGGCACGGGCACCGTACCGGGCGATTCCGACGACAAGATTGCCGGCACGGTAGGACGACCGGTGCCCGGGGTGTCCCTCACCATCGCCGGTGACGACGGCCGGTCGGTGCCGGCCGGGGAGGTCGGGCGGGTCCGGCTGAGGTCGGCCGCGGTGATGCGCGGCTACTGGGGTGGTCCGCCGACCGGCGCCGGTGCCGCTGGAGTCGTCTACGACACCGCGGCCACCCGGTCGGTGCTCGCCGACGACGGCTGGCTCACCACCGGCGACTTCGGCTTCCTCGATGCCGACGGTTATCTTCGCCTGGTGGGACGGGCCCACGAGCTCTACATCCGGGGTGGGTACAACGTCTATCCGGCCGAGGTGGAAGCCGCGCTCGGGGGCCATCCGGACATCGAGCAGATCGCGGTGGTCGGGGCTCCCGACCCGGTCCTCGGGGAGATCGGGGTGGCATTCGTGGTGCCGACCCGGCCGACCGGCACCGGCGCCCCCACCGAGGACCGACTGCTGGCCGAGCTGCGGTCGGCCGCTCGGGCCTGCCTGGCCGACTACAAGGCGCCGGACCGGGTCATCGTGGTCGACGCCCTCCCCATGACCTCCATGATGAAGGTAGACAAGAAATCCCTGACCGACCGGGCCGCGTCCCTGACCGCGCCGACTGCGGCACGGTGAGGAACTGCGCTGAAGGAACGGAGCACGACCATCATGACCGGTAGATCCACTCCCGCCACGGGCGGGGTGACTGACGACCCCATCCGGATCGGCACCATGCTGTACACCCTGGTGGAGCCCCACCGGGGCGCCGAGGTGGCCTACAACCGCTGGTACGAGCGGGACCACTTCTATGCCGGCTGCCAGATCGGTGCCTACAACTTCGCCGGGGCCCGCTTCGTGGCCACCGCCGGGTTGAAGGCTCTCCGCTACCCCAAGGGTCCCGACGCCCTGGTGGCGGATCCGGAGGTCGGCAGCTACCTCGGCGTCTACTACGTGCTCGACGGCCACCACGACGAGTGGAACCGGTGGGCGGTCGACCAGGTCAACGCCCTCCACGCCGCCGGCCGGATGTTCGACGAACGCGATCACATCCACACCGGCCTGTACCGCTTCGAGTGGGAGCACCGGCGCGACGCGGACGGTGTACCCCCCGAGCTCACCCTCGACCACCGGTTCCCGGGCCTGGTGTCGGTCTTCGTGGAGCCGGACGACGGGGTGGCCCCCGATCAGATCGGGTCGTGGTACCGCGGCGAGTACCTGCCCTCGGTGCTTCCGGGCTCTGCGGTGGCCACGGTGTTGGCCTTCAGCTCACTTCCCCTGCTGGCCGATGCCCCCGGCGACGTCCCCCGGGACGCCGCCGCCGACCGGAGGATCCTGCTGCTCCATTTCACCGACGAGGACCCGAGCGGAACCTGGGACGCGGTGCTGGCCCACCAGGGCGACTCTCTGGCCGATGCCGGCCTGGGCCGGGTGGTGTGGGCCTCCCCGTTCATCGCCTCGGTGCCCGGGACCGACACCTACACCGACCAGCTGTGGTCGCAGCCCGCCCGATGACCGACTTCATCGAGCAGCTGACGGAGCGCACGGCCGCCCGGGGCTGGGTCGGGGCACCCACCTTGTGGGGGCTGATCGAAAGGCGAGCAGAAGCCACCCCCGGGGCGGTGCTGGCCCACGAGGACACCGGCCAGGAGCTGACCTTCGCCGAGTACCGGGACGCCTGCCTGGCCGCGGCGTCCGGGCTCTTCACCGACCACGGGGTGACCCAGGGCACCAGCGTGAGCTGGGAGCTGCCCACCTGGAACGAGTCGTTGGTGCTAGTGGGGGCGCTGGCCCGCCTGGGGGGGCGTCAGAACCCCCTCATCCCCATCTACCGCGGCCGTGAGGTGAGCTTCATCACCGCCCAGAGCCAGGCCGCCCTGCTGGTCGTGCCCACCGTCTACCGGGGTTTCGACTTCCGGGCCATGGCCGAGGAGGTGGCGGCCGATCGACCCGGGCTTTCGGTCCTGGTCGTCGACCGCGACCTGCCCTCCGGCGATCCAGCGGTGCTGCCCCCGGTGGGGGCACCTCCGACTACCGCCGACGCCGCCCCCATCCGGTGGCTGTTCTATACCTCGGGGACGACGGCCGATCCGAAGGGCGCCCCGCACTCGGACCTCGCCGTGATGGCCTCGGCGCTGGCCATGGCCGAGTGCCTCGACATCGGCCCCGACGACGTGTCGGCCCTCATCTTCCCGTTCACCCACATCGGCGGGATCGGCTGGCTGATCGCCGCTCTGTTCACCGGGTGCCGGTTGTTGACCACCGAGTCCTTCGACCCCCAGGCCACCCCGGGCTTCCTGGCCGCCAACGACGTGACCCTGGCCGGCTCGGGCACCCCCTTTCACATGGCCTACCTGGCCGCGCAGCGGGCCGCCGGGCCCGGGCCCATCTTCACCCGGGTCCGCTCGTACCCGGGTGGCGGTGCGCCCAAGCCGCCCCAGCTCCACTACGACCTCAAGCGCGAGATCGGGGGGGTGGGCATCGTCTCCGGCTACGGACTGACCGAAGCGCCCATCGTGGTCATGGCCTCGACCACCGATCCTGACGAGAAGCTGGCCACCACCGAAGGCCGCCCCACCCCTGGGGTGGATCTCATCGTGGTGGACCTGGCCGGCCACCGGGCGGGGCCGGGTGTCGAAGGAGAGATCCGCCTGAAGGGGCCTCAGGTCATCCGCGGCTACCTCGACCCCTCGCTCGACGCTGAATCCTTCGACGAGAACGGGTACTTCCGCACCGGCGATCTCGGCAACGTCGACGAGGACGGTTACGTGACCATCACCGGGCGCCTGAAGGACGTGATCATCCGTCACGGCGAGAACATCTCGGCCAAAGAGGTCGAGGACCTCCTCTACACCCACCCCGCGGTGGCCGACGTGGCCGTCATCGGCCTGCCCGATCCGAAGACCGGTGAGCGGGCCTGTGCCGTGGTGGCGGTCACCGATGGTCAGAGCTTCACCTTCGTCGAAATGGTCGCCTACCTCAAGTCCCAGGACCTCCGCACCCAGTCGATCCCCGAGCAGCTCGAGCTGGTCGAGACGGTGCCCCGCAACCCGGCGGGAAAGATCCTCAAGCACAGCCTGCGCGAGACGTACGCATCGACACCGCCCTCATCGCCTGCCGGGGCCACATCGTGAGCCCGATCCGACGGGTGACCCTGGGCCAAGGCGGGGCCGAGCAGGACGCGGCCGACGCCGCCATCAGTTCGCACACCGGCCGTCGCTTCACCGACCGGGTGGCCGTGGTCACCGGGGCCGGCTCGGGCATCGGTCGCGCCGTGGCCCGGCGCCTTTCCCTCGAGGGGGCACGGGTGGCCGCGCTCGATGTAGCGGCCGACAACCTGACCGCCACCGTGGCGATCATCGGTGACGATGGGGGAAGGGCTGTCGCCTACCGGTGCGACGTCACCTCGGAGGCGTCCGTGGCCGACACCGTGGCCGCACTGGCCGCCGAGCTCGGCCCACCGACCGTGGTGTGCAACGTGGCCGGCATCGGGGGCTTCTTCAACACCGCAGACATGCCCCTCGACCAGTGGGAGAAGATCCTGGCCGTCAACCTGACCGGGCCCTTCCTGGTCTGCCGGGCGACATTGCCCCACCTCCTCGAGCACGGGGGGTCGATCGTCAACGTGGCTTCCAACACCGCCCTGATGGGCCAGGCCTATTCGTCGGCCTACTGCGCCTCCAAAGCCGGCCTCTTGATGTTCTCCAAGGCCCTGGCGGCCGAGTACCTGTCCCGTGGGGTGCGGGTGAACGTGGTGGCACCGGGCGGCGTCGACACTCCCCTGATCGGCGCCTTCGAGCTGCCCGAGGGGGCCGACGTCAAGGAACTGGCCAAGATCATGTCGCCGATGGGCTTCTCCACCCCGGCGGAGATCGCCGCCTCGGTGGCCTTCCTCGCTTCCGACGAATCGCCCTACACCACCGGAGCGGTGCTGTCGGTCGACGGAGGTCTCACCATCTGACGCCCGATGTGACGACGGCGCGCCGTGCCGTGCGACGCCCCCTCAGCAGCCGTGTCACAGGCGCAGCGATCGAGCCGTGGACCCGAAAGGGGTTCCACTAGGGTCGGTGGGTGCGGGTCCTCTCCCCCGTGTTTCGTCCGAGGAGCACCACCATGACCGACATGCCACCGGTGACAAGCTGGGACACCGACTTCGACGTGCTGGACCCGGCCTACGTCGCCGACCCGTTCTCCATCTGGGACCAGCTACGGAGGACCTGCCCGGTCGCCCACACTGACCGGCGGGGCAGCACCTGGCTGCCGACCCGATACCGTGACGTGGTCGAGCTGGCCCACGACGTCGATCACTTCAGTTCAACCGAAATGACGGTGATCCCCTTCGACGGTGAGCGTCCGGACGAGCCCGTCCTGGCCTACGGGGTACCTCCTATCTCCGCCGATCCGCCGCTGCACACCTGGACCCGGAGGCTCCTGCTGCCCTGGTTCTCCCACCGGCGGGTGGAGGGTTACGAGCCGATGACCCGCAAACTGTGCGCGGAGCTGGTGGACGGATTCGTGTCCGATGGAGCCGTCGACGCCGCCGGCGATTTCGCCCAGCAGATACCGGTTCGGGTGATCGCCGCCATCCTCGGCGTGCCCAGCTCCCTGGCCGACACGTTTACCGGATGGGTGCGCGACGTGCTCGAGTTCGCCGACGATCACGTGCGCCGCCGGCGGGGCATGGAGGGCCTGATCGGGTTCTTCATGGAGGAGGTGTCACGCCGCAAGTCCGAGCCCGGCGACGACTTGCTGAGCGACCTCCTGCACAGCGAGGTCGACGGCGCACCGGTGGAGGACAGCGTGGTGCTGGGTGTGGCCGCCCTCGTACTCATTGCCGGGGTCGACACCACCTGGAGTGCCATCGGGTCGTCCCTGTGGCATCTGGCCACCCACCCCGAGGACCGCCGGCTGCTGGTGGACCAGCCGGTGTTGATGCCGGTGGCCATCGAGGAGTTGTTGCGGGCGTACTCGCCGGTGACCATGGCCCGGGTGGTGACCGATGACCTGGTGTTCGCCGGGTGTCCGATGAAGGCGGGCGACCGGGTCTTGATGAACTTCCCGGCCGCCAACCGGGACCCCGAGGAGTTCGAGAACGCGGACATGGTCATCCTCGAGCGGGCCCTCAACCGCCACCTGGCCTTCGGATCGGGCATCCACCGGTGCGCCGGGTCCAATCTGGCCCGCATGGAGCTGCGGGTGGCCCTCGAGGAGTGGTTGGCCCGCATCCCCGAGTTCCGTCTGGCCGACGGCGCCGAGGTCACCTGGGCCGGGGGCCAGGTGCGCGGCCCCCGTCAGCTGGCCGTGGTGTTCCCATGAAGATCTGGGTCGATCCGGACAAGTGCCAGGGGCACGGCCGCTGCTACGCCTTGGTTCCTGAGCTCTTCGACGTGGACGACTACGGTCAGTCCAGCGTGGTGGGGGACGGCACCGTGCCACCCGGACTCGAGGAGCGGGCCCGCCTGGCCATCGACAACTGCCCCGAGTACGCCGTCGAGGTCATCGAGGAGTGATCCGCACCAACGAACCCGACCACGGGTGGATCGTCGACCCGATCGTGACGCCGACCCCCTCCTGGAAGCCCTGATCCGGCCGTGCGGCTCGGCAACATGTACGGGCCGGACGCCACCTTCGCCGGGGTCCCGGCCGGCGAGCTGGACGACCCCGCCGGCTGGTCGGGGGCCAGGGCTGTCATCGTGGGGGCCCCGTTCGACGGCGGGACCAGCCACCGGCCCGGGTGCCGGTTCGGGCCCCTGGCCATCCGCACCACCGACTACCTGCCCCACGACGGCAAGCGGCCCCACCTCGCCCTGGGGGTCGACCCCCTGGTCGAGCTGGCCGTGATCGATGTCGGGGATGTCTCGATGCCCTCGGGGGACACCGAGCTCTCGATCCGCCGGTTGGAGGAGGCGGTGTTCACCATCGCCGCTACCGGCGCTGTCCCCATCGTCCTCGGCGGGGACCACACCATCGCCCTGCCCGATGTCACCGGGGTGGCCCGGCAGGTGGGATGGGGGAAGGTGTCGGTCATCCATTTCGACGCCCACGCCGACACCGCCAACCTCCAGTTCGGATCGTTGATCGGCCACGGCACCCCCATGCGGCGCCTCATCGAGTCCGGCGCCGTACGGGGCGACCGGTTCCTCCAGATCGGCCTGCGCGGCTACTGGCCCGACCACGAGACCCTCCAGTGGATGGCCGCACAGGGCATGCGCAGCTACGAGATGACCGAGCTGGTGGCCCGGGGCCTCGAGGTCTGCCTGACCGAGGCCTTCGCCATCGCCACCGACCAGTGCGACGCGGTGTTCCTGTCGGTCGACGTCGACGTGGTCGACCCGGGTTCGGCGCCGGCCACGGGCACCCCCGAACCCGGTGGCCTGACACCGCGGGAGCTGTTGGACGCGGTGCGGCGGATCGGCATGGAGCTGCCGGTCGCCGGCATGGACATCGTGGAGCTCTCGCCGCCCTT
Source organism: uncultured Acidimicrobiaceae bacterium (assembly GCA_963704615.1). GTDB lineage: Bacteria > Actinomycetota > Acidimicrobiia > Acidimicrobiales > RAAP-2 > Bog-756. Next base: position 1,534,067 of record OY969923.1, read on the forward strand.
CGACCACGCCGAGGTCACCGCCTATCTGGCCAACCGGATCGCCCTCGAGGCTCTGTCAGGAATCGCCTGGCGCCAGGCTCGGCTGGGCGGACGGACGGTGCGCCAACCCGGCGATCCCTTGCTCGATCGCTGAGCGCCGGCTACGAGCAGGCGCTCGACGATCATGGCCATGCCCTGCCCGCCGCCGACGCACATCGATTCCAACCCGATGGTCGTGCCGGTGTCGTCGAGCGCGTTGAGAAGGGTGGTCATGATGCGGGCCCCGGTCTGGCCGAAGGGGTGCCCGAGAGCGATGGCACCGCCTCGGACGTTGAGCTTGTCGTAGCTGATTCCGAGCTCCTTGGCCGAGGGCACTACCTGGGCGGCGAAGGCCTCGTTGATCTCCACCAGGTCGATGTCGTCGATGGTCATGTCCGCCCGCTTGAGTGTCTGGCGGATGGCCTCGACCGGGCCCAGCCCCATGATCTCGGGGTTGAGCCCGGTGACCCCACTGGCCACGATGCGGGCCAGCGGCGTGATACCGAGCTCGCGGGCCTTGGTGTCGCTCATCACGATGACCGCGGCGGCACCGTCGTTGAGCGGGCAGGCGTTGCCGGCGGTCACCGTTCCCCCTCGCGGAACACCGGCTTGAGACTGGCCAGTCCCTCGAGGGTGGTGCCGGGCCGGGGGCCGTCGTCCTTGGTCACCACGTCCCCGTTGGGCGTGGTGACCGGGATGATCTCCCGGTCGAAGAAGCCCGACTCCTGGGCGGCCACGGCCCGGGTCTGGGACTGCAGGGCGAACTCGTCCTGTTCCTCGCGGCTCACCTTCTTGAACTCGGCCACGTTCTCCGCGGTCTGGCCCATGGCGATGTAGACATCGGGGAGTCCGGTCGGCGGAGACCAGGGCTCGCCCGCCTTGGGCGTGCGGGCGACGGTGCGGGCTTCGGCCTCGGCGAAGGCCTCGTTGTGGGGGCCGGTGTCGGCCGCGCCGTTGCGGTAGCGGCTGACCGTCTCCACGCCGGCGGCCACGAAGACATCGCCCTCGCCGGCCCGGATGGCGTGTGCCGCCATGCGGATGGTCTGCAGCGAGGAGGAGCAGTACCGGTTGACGGTCACCCCGGGCACGTCGGGCAGCCCGGCCAGCAGTGCCGCCACCCGTGCGACGTTGTACCCGGCCTCGCCCCCGGGCTGGCCCGAGCCCATGATCACGTCCTCCACCTGCTGGGGGTCGAGCTGGGGCACCTTGGCCAGCACCTCACGGACGACCAGAGCGGCGAGGTCGTCGGGCCGGCAGTCGACCAGCGAGCCCTTGTTGGCCCGTCCGATCGGGGTACGGCCGGTGGCGACGATGACGGCTTCAGGCATGGGTGCTCCTCGGGGGCTGGGCGTGGCGCCGCGCCGATGACGGTCGGTGCCGGACGGATGGATCTGGCCGAGAACTTACCGGACGGCCCGCGGCCTCCGGCTCGAGCCCGGGCGCCGACCTGGTTCCGGACCCGGCGGTGGCGCCCCGGTCCGAGCTGAATGTAACGTGTTCTAGTAGTCGGACCTCGGTCGGTGGCTGCGGGGTCGCGTGCCGAAGCGCCGTGGCCTCGGGTCGGCACCGTCGCTGGCGGCAGCTGCCGCCGCACCGGCTCGTGCACACACAAGATCGGGAGGGATCCATGGAGATCGGCTACACCGAGGAACAAGAGGCTCTTCGGGACGGCCTCCGCGACTACTACGCCAACCTGTTGACCCCGGAAGTGGAAGAGCAGCTGGCCGGAAGCCACGGCATCGGCCCCAACATGCGGCGGGTGGTCAAGCAGATGGCCGAAGACGGCTGGCTTGGTATCGGATGGCCCACCGAATACGGAGGCCAAGGCCGGTCGGCCATCGAGCAGTACATCTTCTTCGACGAGTCGATGCGGGCCGGAGCTCCGGTGCCCATGCTGACCATCAACACCGTCGGACCGACCATCATGCAGTTCGGGACCCAAGAGCAGAAGGACTTCTTCCTGCCCCAGATCCTGGCCGGCGACATCCACTTCTGCATCGGCTATACCGAGCCAGAGTCGGGCACCGACCTTGCCTCGCTTCAGACCCGGGCGGTGCGCGACGGCGACGAGTACATCATCAACGGGCAGAAGATCTACACGTCGCTCGCCGGTGATGCGGACTACATCTGGTTGGCCACCCGCACCGACCCGGAGGTGGCCAAGCACAAGGGCATCTCGATGTTCATCGTCCCCATGGATACGCCCGGCATCAAGGTGGTGCCCATGCACCTGCTCGGCGACCACAACATCAACTACACCTTCTACGAGGACGTGCGGGTGCCGGCGGCCAACCTGGTCGGGGGCGAGAACAACGGCTGGTCGCTGATCACCAACCAGCTCAACCACGAGCGGGTCACGCTTTGTTCGTCGGGCATCATCGAGCGGGCGCTGACCGATGTGAGGGCGTGGGCTCAAAACACCAAACTGGCCGACGGCCGGCGGGTCATCGACCAGGAGTGGGTGCAGGTCCACCTGGCCCGCATCGACGCACGTCTCGAGTTCCTCAAGCTGATCAACTGGAAGGTGGCCTGGACGGCCACCCAGGGTCACCTCGACGTGGCCGATGCCTCCACCACCAAGGTGTTCGGCACCGAGTTCTACATGGAAGCCTTCCGGCTGATGATGGAGGTGGTCGGTCAAGCCGGCTACCTCACCAAGGGAAGCCCCGAGGTGGTCCTGGCCGGGCGCCTCGAGATGTACGCCCGAAGCCTGGTCATCCTGACCTTCGGCGGGGGCACCAACGAGATCCAACGCGACCTGATCGCCATCTTCGGCCTCGGTCTGCCCCGGTCACTGCGATAGAAGAGGACATACGACCATGGACTTCTCCTTCAGCGAGGAACAAGAGGCTGTTCGCGACCTGGCGGCCCGCATCTTCTCCGACCTGGCCACCCACGAGCGGTTGAAGGACCTCGAGTCGGAGCCCGACGGCGATCGATTCGATCACAAGATCTGGGGCGAGCTGGCCGCCGCCGGTCTGCTGGGCATCGCCCTCCCCGACGACGTGGGCGGCGCTGGCCTCGGGTTCGTGGAGACGGGACTGCTGGTCGAGGCGGCCGGTCGCACCGCCGCCTATGTGCCGGTCATCGAAACACTGGCCGCCGCGGCCCCGGCCATCGCCCGCTTCGGCACTGACGACCAACGCCGGCGCTGGCTTCCCGGCGTGGTGGCTGGTGACACCGTGTTGACCACCGCCCTGGTCGAACTGGGCGGCACACCGGGCGCTCCCTCGGTGGTCGCCGAACGCGGCGGCGAGGGCTGGTTCCTCACCGGCTCCAAGTCGTGCGTCCCTTCGGGGATGACCGCTGACGCGGTGCTGGTCACCGCTCAGGTCGAACCCGACTCCGTCGCCGTGTTCATCGTGGGCACCGGAGCCGACGGCGTGAGCCGCCAACGCCAGGTGGCCAACACCGGACAGCCCGAGGCGGTGCTGACCCTGTCCGGGACCCGGGTCGGTCCGGAAGCACTGCTCGGTTCGGTCGACGAAGGTTCCGCCATCATCGACTGGCTGGTGCAGAGGACGACGGCGGCATTGGCCCTGGCCCAGGCCGGGGCCGCGGCCGCGGCGCTGGCCCTGGTGGCCGAGTACACGAAGACCCGAGAGCAGTTCGGCAAGCCCATCGCCACCTTCCAGGCCGTCGGGCAACGCGCCGCCGACGCCTATGTGGACACCGAGGCCATCCGGCTGACCGCCTGGCAGGCGGCATGGAGGATCGCCGAGGGACTCCCCGCCGACAAGGAAGTGGCGATTGCCAAGTTCTGGGCGGCCGACGGAGGCCAACGGGTGGTCCACGCCGCCGTCCACCTCCACGGAGGGGTGGGTGTCGACCGCGACTATCCGCTCCACCGGTACTTCCTGATGACCAAGCACCTCGAGCTGACCCTGGGCGGAGCCACCGAGCAGCTGCTCAACCTGGGGGCGATGTTGGCCGCCGAGCCCGTCTGACTGGCTGCGGCCGGATCGGTAGTCTCACCCCGAGGGGAACGGGGCGAGCCCGGTCGGCGATGAGGTTTCCGGAGATCCGATGACACCACCAGCGGGAGCGGTCCGGTTGCGGGGAGCCCGGTCGGGAGCGGTCCGGTTGCGGGGAGCCCGGCCATGGTGATGGGACGCCGTCCGGGCGTGGCCCGTTCGTCGTGGCCGATCACCGTCACCGACATGATGGCCCTGGGCAGCCAGTTCGCCGCGGCCATGACCCGGGTCCCCTTCCGCCGACCGTGGTCGGGGGAGGGCAGCCTTCCCCACAACCTGGCGGTGTCGGTGACCCGCGAGGCGCTGCGAACGTTCATGGGCTATTCCTCCTCGCTGCCCATCGACGAATGGCGGTCGATCGAACTGGTGCTCGACGACCTGTGCGGGGTGGTCCTGCCGCCGTTCGTGCGATCGGTCGATGTGATCGAACAGCCCGCCTCCGTCGCCGGCGTTCCCGGGATCTGGTACCGGCCGAAGAATGGCGCCGTGCAGGGCACCGTTCTCTACCTGCACGGCGGCGGTTACATCGGTACGTCGCCCCGGATGTACGCGCTGTTCACCGCGTGGCTGAGCCGGCGCACCGGGTGCGAGATCTTCGTCGCCGACCTGCGGCTCGCTCCGGAGTTCCCGTTCCCCGCCGATCTGGAGGACGCCGTTCTGGTCCTCGAGGCACTGCTGGCCGACGGCGTGGATGCCTCCCGGCTCTTCGTGGCCGGCGATTCGAGCGGTGGGGGACTGGTCTCGTCCCTCGTGTACTCCATGCAGCGCACCCACCACCGGCCCATCGCCGGGGTGATCCTGTTCTCGCCGGAGCTGGACCTGCTCCTCGATGAGCCTTCGATCACCGCCAACGCGGCCAAGGACATCCTGCCCTGGAACATCCCCACCTCGGCGTACCTCCACGGTCGTAGTGCCCGAGAAGGATCGGTCTCGGCCGTCGATCAGGACGTGTCGGGCTGGCCCCCGACCTTCGTCTCCTTCGGGGGGGACGAGATGTTCCGCGACCCCATCCGCCTGTTCGTCGACCACCTGGAGAAGGCGGGCGTGGACACCTTCGCCATCGAGGAGCCGGGCATGTTCCACGTGTTCCCCATCCTCATGCCCTGGGCCGAGGGAAGTCGCCGGGCCTATCGGGCGGTCGGTGAGTTCGTCAACGCCCGTCTTCCCGGCGCCGGACCGGGCCGATCACCTGTTGCCGGGATACCCGGGCCCTGATGGCTCTGTCGATTTCGCACTTCGGCATCTGCGTCTCCGATCTCGAGCGCTCGTTGGGCTTCTACTGCGAGGGCCTCGGGTTCGAGCAGGTCGCGTCCCACCAGATCGGCGAGGAGTTCGGTGCGCTGATGGAGGTGGAAGACGTCGCCCTGGAGTCGCGGATGCTCACTCGCGACGGCGTGACCATCGAGCTCTTGCACTTCGCCTCGCCCGGCTTCACCGGCGACGGCGAGCGCCGGCCCATGAACAAGTTGGGACTCACCCATCTCTCCTTGCGGGTCGACGACGTCGACCGGGTGGCATCGACCATCGAGGCGCTGGGTGGCACCGTGGTGCGCACCACCCGGACCAGCCTCGACCTCCCCCGGGCACGACTCGACTTCTTGTACTGCACCGATCCCGACGGGGTCAGGATCGAGCTGATGGACCTGCCCGGCTGATTGCCGACCCCCCATCCTCCGGTACCGTTGATGCGGTGACCCCCGACCCGACGACGGTGAGCGAGATCGATCCCGACGAAACCCTCAGGCTGGTGCGGGAAGGGGCCTTCCTCCTCGACGTGCGCGAGGACGACGAGTGGCAAGCCGGACATTCCCCCGATGCTGTGCATGTGGCCATGGCCTCGGTCGCCGATCGCCTCGCCGAGATACCCGAGGACCGGACCGTGGTCTGCGTGTGCCGGGTCGGCGGCCGTTCCGGGGCGGTCGCCGGAGCTCTGGCCGGTGCCGGCTACGAGGTCCACAACCTGACGGGAGGCATGCTGGCCTGGGAGGCGGCCGGCCTTCCGGTGGTGACCGACGCCGGTGGCGACGGCCGGGTCATCTGAGCCCGACCGTTCTTTCGCACCCGTGACCGTCTACCTCGACGACTGGCGACAGCCGGCGCGGCTCGGCCCGGTGGAGGACCGGTGGTCCCACCTGGTGGCGGACAGCGACGAGGAGTTGCATGCCTTCGCCTCTCGTCTGGGGATGAAACGGGAGTGGTTCCAGCACCGGGCCCATCGGCCCCACCAGGCCCACTACGACCTGCCCGAGCGCGCCCGAACCGAGGCCCTGGCGCTTGGCGCCGTTCCGGTGACGTGGCGCCAGGTGGGTCGGATGATGCGGCAGAGACGCAACGGTCGTGTTCCGCTCGACGACGAGGTCGCTGGGCATTCCCCCTCCGTGAAGCGGCGGTGAGCGCCGCCTCTGGCTCCCCACGGACCGACTCACTCGATCCGCGCACGCCGGTGTTGGTGGGAGTGGGGTCAGCGTCGGGCGACGCTCAGGCATCCGAGCTGATGATCGAGGCCCTGATGGCGGCGGGGTCCGACACCGGCGTCACCGCCCTGCTGGGAAGGATCGATCGGGTCGCCGTGACCCAGGGCAGCTGGACGTATCCCGACCCCGGACGCCTGGTGGCCGCCGGAGTGGGCTCTCCTTCGGCGCGCTCCCACCTGTTCGAGCTGGGTGTTCCCCAGCAAGCGGCCATCAACGATGCGTTGGCCGCCATCGTCGCCGGTCGTTCGGAGGTCGTGGCGGTGGTGGGCGGTGAGGCCCGGCGATGGGCCCGGGACCGGGCGGGCGCCGGCCACCAGGCGACCGAGACGGCACAGCCCGGGACCGTGCCCGATGTCGTGCATCGCCGGGCGGGGCCGCCGTTGGAGCCGATCGAGGCCACCCACCGGCTGTGGGAACCCGTCCAGCAGTACGCCATGATCGACAATGCGCTGCGGGGAGCCGAAGAACAAACCTCGGCCGAGCACCGGGCGGCGATCGCCGATCTGTGGAGCCGATTCAACCGGGTGGCGCAGAGCAACCCTGCGGCCGCCTTCCCCGACCCGATGAGCGCCTACCACATCGACACGCCTTCCCCGTCCAATCGTCCTCTGTCCTTCCCCTACAACAAATGGCATGCCGCCCAGTGGACGGTCAACCAGGCGGGCGCCCTCCTTCTGTGCTCGGTCGAGGTGGCGCGGCGTACAGGAGTGGCCCGCGACCGATGGGTGTTCCCCCTGGTGGGTTTGGAGTCGAGCCATGTCGTCTCGTTGTTGGCGAGGCGTCGTCCTCACACATGGCCGGCCATGGGGGTCCTCGGCCGCGCCGCCGTCACTCGGATCCGCCGGCCTCTGGTCGATGCCGACATCCACGAGGTCTACAGCTGCTTCCCTGCCGCCGTGCGTGTTCAGCAACGCGAACTGGGTCTCGAACTGGCTTCGACTCCGACGGTCACCGGGGGCATGACTTTTGCCGGTGGTCCTTTCAACAACTTCGTCCTGCAATCGATGGTGTCGGTCACCGAGGGTCTCCGGTCCGATCCCGGGACGCTGGCGATGGTCACCACGGTCAGCGGGCTCCTGACCAAGCCGGGCCTAGGGGTGTGGTCGGCCCGGCCCGACGGGGAGCCCCCGCTGGTGGCCGATCTGGCCGGCGAGGCCGAGTCGATGACCGGCGTCGTCGATGTTGTCGCGGAACTGGACGGTTTCCAGGGCGAGGCCACCGTGGCCACCTACACCGTGACCTACGCAGAGATGGACCCGGTGCGCACCGTCGTCCTGTGCGACACAGCCGACGGGCGTCGTTGCGTGGCGATCAGCGAAGACGCCGATCTGGCCGCCCACGCCGTCGGCCACGAGCTCATCGCCCACCCGGTCCGGGTGGGCGGGGGTTCGTTCGACCTGCTCTGACGCTCGCCCTGGCTCCCAGCCGGGTTCGGGTCCGGGCCGGGGTCGGCGTGCTCCCGGACAGCCACTTCGAAGGCGTCAGGATCATCGGGGGTGAGAAGGGGGACGACCCGCCGCCCGACGTCGAGGAAGAAGCCGACCGACTTCGACGGACGCTGCGGATCGAGATTGGCCCAGTGCTCGAAGTCGCCGGAGCCCCAGATGCGGCCCTTCCCTCGTCGTGGGGTCATGGTGAAACGATCGAGCGCCCGGATCGAACCGTAGGGGATCCGTTTGGTACCCCAGGGGAAGTAATAAGCGCGCACCCGAATCTCGTTCGGGGTGCATTGGATCCAGCGGTCCTGGTACTCGCTCACCGGCCCATTGGATCACGGCGTCCCGCTACCGTGGGGGCATGGCCCTCACCCTCGACGAAGCATTCGGCTTCGTGGCGAACCACAGCCGCGGGGTCCTGGTGACCCTCCGCGCCGATGGGCGCCCCCAGCTTTCCAACATCCTCTACGTGCCCGGCACCGATCACTCGGTCCGCATCTCGGTGACCGACAGTCGGGCCAAGACCAGAAACCTGCGGCGCGATCCCCGAGCGTCTCTGCATGTCACCCGAGATGACTTCTTTGCCTACGTGGTGCTGGAAGGCGAGGCCCATCTGTCAGCTGTGGCCGAGCAGCCCGACGATGCCGCGGTCGAGGAGCTGGTCGAGATGTACCGGCTGGCCCAGGGAGAGCATCCGGACTGGCAGGAATTCCGGGACGCCATGGTGGCGCAACGACGGGTGGTGGTCACCTTGCCGGCCTCACGGGCCTACGGGATGCTCGGGGCCTGACTCAGACGGCGCAGGAGTCGTCTGAACACGCGGGGTCACCTGGTCCCGGGCCAGCCCCAGCGACGATGGTGAGAGGGTTCGACTCGGACCAGGCCTGCTCGAGGGCCCCGAGGATCACATCGGCAGGCTGTGCCCCAGCGATGCCGTAGGTTTCGTCGATGGCGAAGAACGGCACCCCGGTCACGCCCAACGCCGCAGCTCGGGCCTCGTCGTGGCGGACGTCGGTGGCATAGGCGTCGCCTTCTAGGCACGCCGTGACCTCTTCGGCATCGAGCCCGACCTCGATGGCCAATTCGGTGAGGACGACGGAGTCCCCGATCGGCAGCCCCTCAGTGAAGTAAGCGGCGAACAGTCGCTCCTCCATGGCGTCAGCCCGACCGTGGTGAGCGGCGAGGTGGATCAGACGATGGGCGTCGAAGGTATTGCCGGACTGCACGTCGTCGAGGTGGTATTCGAGCCCCAACCCGGCTGCCAATTCGGTCATCCTCCGGTTGGCCGCCTCAGCCTGTTCGGCGCTCATCCCATATTTGCGTTGCAAGTGCTCGTTCCGAGGAAGGTCGATCCGGGTCGGTGCCTCGGGATCTAATTCGAAACTCCGCCAGATCACCTCCATCTGGTCGGCATGACCGAACCGTGACAGAGCCTCTTCGAAATTCCGCTTGCCTACGTAACACCAGGGGCACACCACATCCGACCAGATCTCGACTTTCACCCTCTACTCCTCTCGCGCTCACCGCGGCGGCATCCGCCATCTGACGCTCAATCGGCTTTCGCAGTTTCAACGGCAGCCTGGCTTCCAGTATTCCGGTCGGATCGGCGGTCTCATCCGGCGCGGGCCAGGACGGCGGCCGCCTCGAGATGGGTCGTCAACTCGGCCAGTGGAGTCCGGGCGTTGAGTCCGCTGGTGGAAGGCATCACGTAGGCGGGGCGGCCACCGATAGGCTGTGGTTGCGGTCCCACCACCGCCTTGGAGTCGACCACCGACCGCCAACCTGACAACCCGTTGAAACACACCGCGCCGGGGCGAAGCCATTCGACCAGACGCTCTACCCGATCGAATCCACGCCGGTACTCATCGGCGGTCACCTCGGCCGCCGTCCGGGTGGCCCGCTTGACGAAGTCGGTCATCCCGATGCCGTGCTGGAGGAGAGCGTCGATCGGATCGCGGTCCTTGGCCACCAGGCCGGCGGCGAGCAGGGCCGGCCAGAAGCGATTGCCCGGCCGGGCGTAGCCGATTCCCGCATCGGCCGAGTACAGGGAGGCGTTGATACCGCAGATCAGGAGGAGCATGCCGTCGGTGACGGTGTCAGCCAGCGTGCGGCCTCGGACCGCCCGTAGCCGCACCTCGTCGTCGGACACGGCGAGAGACCCGTCTTCGATCTCGAAGCCGGCTCCGACCACCTGGTCCACCAGGCGGTGCGGTGTCCATCCGGCGAAGAAGCGACCCCCGACGGTGTCACCCGGGAGATCGTCCCCCTCGTACTCGCCCTGCAGGACCTGGATCTCGAGCGGGGCACCGACCGTGAGCACCCGGTGCAGATCCCACAAGGCCAACGGCAGCCGGCGGCGGGGGACGTGCAGATGGGTCATCCACGACCAGGCCCCTCCGATCGACCGGGAGGCGAAAGGCAGGTGTTCGACGTCGGCCTGCAGGTAGAGGGCGTCAGGCACCAGGCGGCGACTGGCGTTCAACATGACCGTCGAGGCGTCGAAGGCGATGGTCGGAGTTCCCAGATGGGACAGGTAGCGCCCAGCTCCACAGCCCACGTCCATGCGTACGACGCCCCGTCCTACCCGTTCGGCAAACGCCTCCGCCTCGCGCCGGCGTCCGGCTTCGGCGTGAGTGGCCGCCCACTCGAGCCCTCGATCGTCGTAGATGGCGATCGTGCCCCGTTCCATGCACCGATGCTAGAGGTCACCGGCCTAGGGCTCGAAGCGGTAGCCCATGCCCGTCTCGGTGCGGAAGTGGCGGGGCCGAGAGGGATCGACCTCCAGCTTGCGCCTCACCCGGGCCATCAACACCCGGACGTACTCGGCCTCGGTCTCGTAGCCGGGACCCCACACGTCATGGAGGAGCTGGCGCTGTGACACCAGCCGTCCCGGATGCCGCACCAGTACTTCGATCAGGTCCCACTCCTTGGGAGTGAGGTGGACGTCGGTTCCGGCTCTGGTCACCCGCTTGTTGACCAGGTCAACCGTGAAGCCCTCGGCCTCGATCCGGGGGGCCTCGGCCCCGTTCGTCCTGCGGCGAAGCGTGGCCCGCAACCTGGCCAGCAGCTCGTCCATGCCGAACGGCTTGGTCACGTAGTCGTCGGCTCCGGCGTCGAGCGCCTCGACCTTGCTCACGCTCTGGTGTCGTGCGGAGAGCACGATGATCGGCACCGAGCTCCAACTCCGGATGCCCTTGATCACCTCGACCCCGTCGATACCGGGTAGACCCAGGTCGAGCAGGATGAGATCGGGATGGCGGCGGGCGGCCTGATCGAGGCCCTCTTCGCCACTGTGGGCCACGATCACCTCGTAACCCCGGGCTGCGAGGATCACCGCCAGGGCTCGCAACAAAGAGGCATCGTCATCGCAGACCAGCACCCGGGCGCCGGATTCCTCGGCCGCGACCGCTTCTGTGGCGCGGGCCGAGCCATCGGTCCTCATGCCCGTGGATCCTCGGAGACCGAGCTCGCCGCCTCTGGCGTGGGCGCGCCCTCGGTCTCCGGCGCGGGTGTGTTGTCCTCGGTCTCGAGCGCGAGCGTGTTGTCTGCCTCTGGCGTCAGTGAGCTGGACTGGTCGGCGGGGCGGGCTGCATCGTGAGGCTGCGGCTCGGCGTTCTGTGCGGACTGTTCGGCCGGGATCCGGATCACCATGGTGCAACCTCCCCCCGGGGTGTCCTCGATGTCGAGCTCGCCGCCGACCGACTCCACGAAACCGCGGGACACGGCCAACCCCAGACCCACGCCGACCCGGCTTTCGGAGTCACCCAAGCGTTGAAACGGTTGAAAAACCCGGTCGCGGTCCTCGGGCGGGATCCCCGGTCCACGGTCGATGACTCGAATGTCCACCCGGCCGGCCACGGATCCGGCTTCGATTCGGAGCCCGCTACCCCCGGCGTGGACCAACGAATTGTCGATCAGGTTGGCCACAGCTCGTTCAAGCAGGACCGGATCGGTTTCGACGCGGGGCAGCTCGGAGGCGATATCGACGTTGACGTGATCGCCGCGTGGCCCCAGGCTGGCCACGGCCGCCCCGATGACCTCTTTGACGTCGGTGCTCTGTTTCAGAACGTCCATGGCGCCCGTCTGGAGACGGCTCATGTCCAAGAGGTTCTCCACCAGGCTGTTCAGCCGGTCGGCCTCGTCGTCGATGGTGTGGAGGAGGACCTGTGTCTCGTCTGGCCCGAAATGGAGCTGCTCCGAGAGGAGGCTCGACGAGGCCGCCTTGATCGAAGCCAACGGGGTGCGTAAGTCGTGGCTCACCGCCGCCAGCAGGGCCGAGCGTAATTGGTTGGCCCGAGCCAGCGAGTCGGCCTCGGCCGCCTCGGCCTGGAGCCGATCGCTTTCGAGGACAGTTGCCAGCTGGGCGGCAAAGGCGGACAGGACCTCACGGTCTTCGGCGGTCAGGCCCGGGCCATTCAGGGCCAGGACCTCCCGGTCGGTCAGCGAGATGACAACCGTGGCCTCGTCCCGAGAGCGAGGAGGCTGGGTGCCTGCCATCGCCACCGTCGACCACCCTTGGGCCGAAGCCGTGGCCCCTCTGCGTGATCCGGGCGTCGCCTCGTCAGCGGTGGAACGGAGCACGGCGACGCCGTCCAACCGAAAAGCCACCAGCAGCTCGTCGAGTAGAGCCGGTAGAGGATTTCCCTCCGGTGCGACCATCCGGCCGGCCACCCGGGCCAGCATTCGGGCGTCGGTCCGGGCCTGGATGGCAGAGGCGGTGCGCCGGGCCGAGAGATCGACCAGCACGCTGACCACGCCCGCCGTCACCAGGAACATGGCCAGGGCGAGGATGTCGCGGGTATCGGCGATGGTGAAGGTGTGGATTGGCGGGGCGAAGTAGTAGTTGGAGAGAAGGAATCCGGCCAGCGCGGCGAGCGCAGCCGGCCACACCCCGCCGATGGCGGCGACGATGACCACGAGCACGAGGTAGGAACTGAGAGCCGAAGCCAGGCTGTCACTGCTCCTGTCGGCCGTCAGTATGAGGGTGAGTAGGGGAAAGCCCACGGCCCCGATGACCAGAGCGGTCACACGACGACGAACCGACAGTGGCGAAAGAAGGTTGGGTTGATGGCGGGAGGCTCGTCGCCGCTTCTTCTCGGTCGCGGTGTCACCTCCAGATCCTTCGCCTGTCTTGGCGTCGCGACCGTCAGGGTCGTGCCCCATTTCTGCCTCGGTGGCGATGACGTGGACATCCAGGGACCCGCCGGCGGCCCGTATGACCGAGTTGATGACCGAGCCGCGGAGGTACTCGTTCAGCCGGCTCCGGTGGGTCGCTCCCATCACCAGCTGGGTGGCGTTCTCCGCGCTGGCCACTTGTACCAGGGCAGGTGCGACGTCTGAGCCGACCACCTCGACGTAGCGTCCACCCAGGTCGTCAAGCAATGCCCGGTTGGCGACAAGCCCATGGGAGCCGGCGCCGGTCAGGCTGTCGTCGGTGCGGACGTGCACACCCACCAACTCGGCCTTGGTCCGCATGGCCATGCGAGCGGCGCGCCGGATGAGTACGGCGCTCCCGCGCGACCCGGTGAGCGAGACCACTACCCGCTCCTTGGTCTCCCACGGTCCGGCGATGTTATGGCGTTCGCGGTAGTCGGTGAGCTCCTCGTCGACCCGGTCGGCCACCCACAGCAAGGCCAGTTCCCGCAGGGCGGTGAGGTTCCCCACCCGGAAGTAGTTGGCCATGGCCGCGTCGATGCGCTCCGGGGGATAGATGTTGCCGTGGGCCAACCTCCGGCGCAGCGCCTCAGGAGCCATGTCGACCAGCTCGATCTGGTCGGCGCCCCGCACCACGGGGTCCGGCACCGTCTCCCGCTGTGCCACCCCGGTGATCCGCTCCACCACGTCATTGAGCGACTCGAGGTGCTGCAGGTTGACTGTGGAGATGACGTTGATGCCGGCGTCGAGGAGATCCTCGACGTCTTGCCAGCGCTTGGGGTGCTTCGACCCGGGAACGTTGGAGTGGGCCAGTTCGTCCACCAAAACCAGGTCCGGATGGCGGGCCAGCAGTCCCGCTGTGTCCATCTCCTCGAAGGTCTGGCCGCGGTACTCGGCGACGCGCCGCGGGAAGATCTCCAGGTCGCGGATCTGAGCGTCGGTCTGGGGCCGGCCGTGCTCCTGGACCCATCCGATCACGACGTCGGTGCCCCGCTCCTTCCTCCGCCAGCCCTCGTTGAGCATGGCGTAGGTCTTGCCGACGCCCGGGGCAGCGCCCAGATAGAGCCGTAGCTTTCCCCGTGCCATCAGGGGGCAACCACCGGAGCCGGACTGAGGCTGTACCCGACCCCTGGAGCGGTGCGGATCAGCGTGCCTGAGCCGTCATCGAGCTTCTGTCGGAGCCGGTGCACGTAGGCGTGGAGGTACTGTGCCTCCCTCCCGTAACCGGTTCCCCACACCGCCGAGAGGATCATCTGGTGGGTGCACGTCCTTCCCGCGTGACGGGCCAGGAAGGACAGGACTTCGAACTCCCTGGCCGTGAGGTCGACCAACGAGCCCCGTATATGGGTCTCGTGGTGGACCAGGTCCAGGTCGAGCGAGCCAATGGTGATGGTCGCGGGCTCCGAGCCCTCGGGCTCGGAGCTCCGATGGCGAAGGGCGGTGCGGATCCGGGCTTCCAGCTCGGCCATGCCGAAGGGCTTGGTGACGTAGTCGTCAGCGCCCCCATCAAGGGCCGCCACCTTGCGATCCTCGGTGCCGCTGGCCGACAGGATGATGATCGGCACCTCGCTCCATTGCCGGATCCTCCTGCACACCGCCTGCCCGTCGATGTCGGGGAGACCGAGGTCGAGAATGACGATGTCCGGCGAGCTGAGTGCGGTCTGTGAGATGCCCTGTTCGCCGTTGATGGAGGTGATGACTTGATGACCGCCGGCTTGCAACCCGAGACGGAGGGCGCGGATGAGGGACGGATCGTCATCGATGATGAGTACCTTTGCCATTGTCGCGCCTTACCGATCTGCACCGATCGGAACGGCGAGGGGAAGAGTGAAGACGAAGCGTGCCCCGCCGTCGGGGACGGCCTCGACCCAGATGTGCTCCCCGTGTGCCTCGACGAACGTCTTGGCGATGGCCAAACCGAGCCCGGCTCTGCCCCCGGTGTCGAACCGAACGAAGCGGTTGAACACGGCTTCCTGCTCGTGGGCGGGCACACCTGGCCCCCGATCGGTGACCGAGACGGCGACTCGTCCGTCACAAACCTCAGCGGCCACCGTGATCACACTGCCCGGCGGAGCGTGGCGATTGGCATTATCCAGCAGGTTAGCGAGTACCTGTCCGACCAGAAGCTGATCGGCCTCGACCGCGGGCACGGAACCCGGTATGTCGACTTCGACGGGGCGTTCTCCGAGAGCCGACTGGAGAGCGGTGACAGATCCTTTCACTACGTCCTTGAGGGATGTGGGTTCGCGCCTGACCTCGAGGACACCGGCGTCCACCCGCGTCATGTCCAGCAGGCTGGTCACCAGTCGGGTCAGCCGATCGGTCTCCGTGTCGATCAGGCCGTACAACTCCTGGGCATCTGCGTCGGAGACCAGCAAGGAAGGGTCCATAAGGGTGGAGGAGGCGACCTTCATGGTGGCCAGCGGGGTCCTCAGGTCGTGGCTGACCGCGCCCACCAGAGCGTGCCGCAAACGGTCCACCTCCTCTAACAGTTCCGAGCGCAGGGCCTGCTCCCGCAGTTGGGCCCGCTCCAGCGCCAGAGCGGCGTGGTTGGCGAATGTGCGGAGGAGCGCCCGGTCGGCCTCCGAGTCCGGCACCCCCCGCATGGCCAGGATGCCGACCGGGCGTCCCGCGGTCGTGAGGGCCACGGCACGCATCTCGTCGGCTCCTCCCGGCGCGGTGCCCAGGCCCACCGGCTGGCCGGAGCGAGGGTCGAGCTGTCCGAGCTCACTCGGCGACAGCTGTTCCCCGGCCGAGGCGGCGATGACCAGGCGTTCCTCGTCGGGTACGAGCAGGGTGACACCGGCCACATCGAAGACGGTGGCGACCGCCCACACGATGGTCTTGAGCAGGTCTTCGACGGAGCGGTCCTCGACCAGGAGCTCGGACAGCTCGAAGAGCCGGCGGGTCTCGGTCGCCCTGCGCAGGGCCTCGGATCGGGCAGATTCGAGATTGGACACCACCTTGGCCACCAACAGCATGACGACGGCGTACACGCCGAGCGCCACCCAGTTCTGGGGCCGCCCCACGGCCAGACGCCCGTAGGGCGGAACGAACACCAGGTCGTAGGCGACGAATCCGGCCACCACACTGGCGACACCGGCGGCAAAACCGCCGATGATCACACCGGCCACCACAGGGATGACGAACGCCAGGGCGGCGGTGGCGATGCTCAGATGAGGCCGGAAGGGAGCCAAGGCGCCGGCCAGGGCCACGGCCAGGCCCATCCCCGCTGCTGCGCCGATCACGCCTTTTCGCACCTCTCCATTGTTGTACCAATCGAGCGGCAGGGATCGAGGCAGCACGGCTGTTGAGGATTTATTCAGAGTCTGCGCTGCTAATTAAGAAACTGTTAAGAGCGATCGGCGGATACTCGCTGCATGGCAGATTTCCTCGCAGTACTCGGCATCATCGGATTCGTCGTGGTGATGCTCGGCCTCATCTGGGCTCTGGACCGGGTATGACCTGGACCCAAGGCGTCCTGCTCGGTGTGGCCATTTTGATGTTCATCTACCTGGGCTATGCCATGTTCAAGCCCGAGAAGTTCTAGATGGGCTTCGCCTGGACGATCATCATCCTGGTTGTCGCCCTCGGGATCACGTGGCGATACCTAGGCTCCTACATGGCCGCCGTCTTCGACGGCCGGGTGCACTTCCTGGGCTGGGCCGAGCGGCCGGTCTACCGGGCGCTCGGGACCGGTCCCGAGCAAGAGCAGAACTGGAAGCGCTACGCCGCCTCGATGGTGATCTTCTCGGCGGTGGCCATGGGGGTCACCTATCTGCTCCTGCGGATCCAGGGGTCGCTGCCGCTCAACCCGCAGCACTTCGACGCGCCAGGACAGGCCCTCAGCTTCAACACCGCCGCCTCTTTCATGACCAACACCAACTGGCAGAACTACGGCGGCGAGACCACCATGTCGTACTTCAGCCAGATCGGTGCTCTGACCTTCGAACAGTTCGTGAGCCCGGCCATCGGTATCGCCGTCGCCATCGGCATGGTACGGGGTTTCTCCCGACGCAACTCGCCGACCATCGGGAACTTCTGGGTCGACATCACCCGGGCCCTGCTCTACATCTTCTTCCCGATCGCCTTCGTGTTCGGGCTCATCATCGTGGGCCAAGGCGCAGTCCAGACGCTGGCCGGCACCATCAGCATCCACGACGCCATCAACGGAGTGACTCAGACCATCGCGCGCGGCCCGATCGGCTCCATGCAGTCGATCATGCAGCTGGGCAACAACGGGGGCGGTTTCCTCAACGCCAACCAGGCCACGCCCTTCGAGAGCCCGACCGGCTTCACCAGCTGGCTGGACATGTACCTGCTGCTGGCCGTTCCCTTTGCCCTCACCTACACCTTCGGAAAGATGGTGGGGAGCATCCGGCACGGTGCCGCCCTTCTGGCTGCCATGGTGATCATCTTCGGTGTATGGGTGGGGTACACCAGCTACGCCGAGCACGGGCAGAATCCCGCAGTAGCTGCCGCCGGGGTGCACTCGACGGTCGGGAACACCGAGGGCAAGGAGGTGCGATTCGGCGATACCACCAGCGCCTTGTTCGGTGTGGCATCGACCAACACCTCGACTGGTTCGGCCTCCTCCTCGTACGACCAGTTCACCCCCATCGGCGGTCTGGGATTGATGAGCGGCATGATGCTCGGCGAGGTGACACCGGGAGGCACCGGCAGCGGCCTGTACACGATCCTCATCTACGCCATCATCGCCGTGTTCATCGGGGGCCTGATGATCGGGCGAACGCCGGAGTACCTGGGGAAGAAGATCCAGGCCAAGGAGGTCAAACTTGCCGGCCTCGGGGCCCTGGTCATGCCCATCATCGTCCTCATCCTCACCGCCATCGCCGTGTCGATCCACGCCGGGCGGGCAGGCCCCCTCAACTCGGGACCCCATGGGTTCTCCGAGATCCTCTATGGCCTGACCTCGCAGGGGAACAACAACGGCTCGGCCTTCGATGGCCTGACCGGCAACACCACGTTCTACAACGTGATTGGTGCGATCGACATGCTGATCGGCAGGGTGGGCATCATGATCCCGGCCCTGGCCCTCGGGGGATCGTTGGCCGCCAAGAACGTGGTACCTGAGTCCCTCGGGACCTTCCGCACCGACAACGGAATGTTCGTCGGCCTCACTATCGGAGTCATCGTGATCATCGGTGGTCTCACCTTCTTCCCCGCCCTCGCCCTCGGCCCGATCGTCGAGCAGTTCAGCCACGGGATGTTCTTCTGATGACGATGACCACGACACAACCCGACCCGGCCACGCCGGGAACACAGGCCCACGGGGTGGCCGAGTCCCGAGGGCTTTTTGACGGGCCGATCCTGCGCCGCGCCCTGCTCGACTCGTTCATCAAGTTGAACCCGCTGACGGAGATCCGCAATCCGGTCATGTTCGTCGTGTTGGTGGGCACCGTCATCACCTTCATCGAGGCCATCGCCCACCCCAGCACCTTCACCTGGTCCATCACCATCTGGCTGTTCCTGACGGTCATTTTCGCCAATTTCGCCGAAGCCATGGCTGAGGGACGAGGGAAGGCCCAGGCCGACACCCTGCGCCGGATGCGATCGGAGACCGAGGCCCGACGCCTCCTGCCCGATGGCACTGAGGAGCTGGTGCCGGCAGCGACGCTGGCCAAGGGAGACATGGTCGTGTGCGAGGCGGGAGACCTCATCCCGTCCGACGGCGAGATCACCGAGGGCATCGCCTCGGTCGACGAATCGGCCATCACCGGCGAGTCGGCCCCGGTCATCCGCGAGTCGGGGGGCGATCGGTCGGCGGTCACCGGCGGGACCCGGGTCCTGTCCGACCGGATCGTGGTGCGGATCACCGCGGAGCGGGGTCAGACCTTTCTCGACCGAATGATCACCCTGGTGGAGGGGGCCAACCGGCAGAAGACACCGAACGAGATCGCCCTGACCATCCTCCTGGCCGTGCTCACCATCGTCTTCCTCCCGGTGGTCGTCTCGCTGCAGACCTTCGGGCACTACGCGGGGGCGGCGGTCTCGGTGGTCATCCTCGTCTCCTTGTTGGTCTGCCTGATTCCGACGACGATCGGCGCCCTGCTGTCGGCCATCGGCATCGCCGGCATGGACCGCCTGGTGCAGCGCAATGTGCTGGCCATGAGCGGGAGGGCCGTGGAGGCGGCCGGTGACGTGCAGACCCTGCTGTTGGACAAGACCGGTACCATCACCCTGGGAAACCGGATGGCATCGGACTTCTTCCCGGTCGGCGGACGAACCGAGCAAGATGTGGCTGACGCCGCCCAGCTGGCCTCGCTGGCCGACGAGACGCCTGAGGGCCGCTCCATCGTGGTGCTGGCCAAGGAACGATTCAACATCAGAGAGCGTGACCTCGAAGGGGAGCACACCTTCGTGCCCTTCACCGCCCAGACTCGCATGTCCGGCCTCGACATCGGCACGCGACAGATCCGCAAGGGAGCGGCGGAATCGGTCAAGCGCTGGGTGACCGAGCAAGGCGGGACCGTGCCACCCGACCTCGATGCCATCGTTGACCGTGTCTCGCGTGCTGGGTCCACACCGCTGGTGGTGGCCGACGGTCCGAACATCCTCGGGGTCATCGAGCTCAAGGACGTGGTCAAGCAGGGAATCCGCGAGAAGTTCGACGAGATGCGCCAGATGGGCATCCGCACGGTGATGATCACCGGTGACAACCCCCTCACCGCGGCGGCCATCGCTCAGGAGGCCGGGGTCGACGACTTCCTGGCCGAGGCCACTCCCGAAGCCAAGATGGCGCTGATCAAGTCGGAGCAAGAGGGCGGGAAGCTGATCGCCATGACCGGCGACGGCACCAACGATGCCCCCGCCCTGGCCCAGGCCGACGTGGGTGTGGCCATGAACACCGGGACCACCGCGGCCAAGGAAGCCGGGAACATGGTCGACCTCGATTCGAACCCGACCAAGCTCATCGACGTCGTGGAGATCGGCAAGCAGCTGCTCATCACCCGGGGATCGCTCACCACCTTCTCCATCGCCAACGATGTGGCCAAGTACTTCGCCATCATCCCGGCATTGTTCATCGCCACCTACCCCCAGCTCGAGCCGCTCAACATCATGCGCCTGCACAGCCCGCAGAGCGCGGTTTTGTCGGCGGTCATCTTCAACGCACTGGTGATCGTGGCTCTCATCCCGCTGGCCCTGCGCGGCGTCAAGTTCCGTGCGGCTGGCTCGGCGGCCATCCTGCGTCGCAATGTCTGGATCTACGGCGTGGGCGGGATCATCGTCCCGTTCATCTTCATCAAGATCATCGATCTCATCCTCGTCGCGCTTCACGCCTACTGATGGAGACTCCCTGATGCTCGTCCACATCCGCCGTGCGGTCGTCCTCGCCGTGGTCGCCCTTATCCTGACCTTCGCCTATACCTACCTGTCCACGGGCATCGACCAGGTGCTGTTCCAGCACCAGGCCGACGGGTCGATCACCCCGAACGGGTCGACTGCGATCGGGCAGAACTGGTCCATCACGAAATGCCCCGGTCACCCGCTCGGGAGTTGCGTGTTCCAGGGTCGCCCCGATGCCCTCGGCCCCTACGCCAGCACGACGTTCAATCCCAATCTGCACCCCGGGGACGACCCTCTGTACAGCAACGGCCTGACCCAGAGCACCACGGTGGCCTGTTCTTTTCCCACAGCGTCTTCAAAGCCGATCGACGACATCCCTGGCGAATCGGGTGGGACCAGTCTCGGCCCACGGTCCAAAGAGTTGCTGAGGTACACCCAGTGCCTCGTGGGCTACTGGCACGCCCGGGGCGTGAACCCCACTCCTGATCTGGTGACCACCTCCGGAAGTGGTTATGACCCTGACATCAGCGCCGACGATGCCCTGGCCCAGATCCCCATGGTCTCCAAAGCCACAGGGGTCACACCTGCGGCGCTGCGCTCTCTCATCAACCGGGAGAACAACAGTGCGCAGTTCGGTTTCCTCGGCAGTAGCTACATCAACGTGCTGCAGCTGAACGAAGCACTGGTCAAGCTGCGTTGAGCGCCTCGACACCGCTCCGGCGCTGCTCGTGGAGGGAGCCACCTCACTCGGCAGAGGCATCCGTTCCTTGTTCAACCCAGCCTGCATGAAGTGATGGCACGGTGGGTTCCTTTGCCCGTGCCTGGTCACCGGAACCGAGCGGTGTGACGGTGACCGATCGATGACCTCCCCGGACGACGAACCGGCCGACGGTCATGAATCGACCGCCGGGGATTCGTCGGAGCACGAGTCGGTGGAGGATGCCGGCCGATTCCGGGTCTACCTCGGTGCCGCCCCTGGAGTGGGCAAGACCTACGCCATGCTGAACGAGGGTCGACGCCGGAAGCAGCGGGGCACCGATGTCGTCATCGGCTTCGTGGAGTGTCACGGTCGAAAGAGCACCGAGGAGTTGATCGAAGGACTGGAGGCGGTTCCGCCCCGGAGAGTCGACTATCGGGGAAGCCAATTTCAGGAGATGGACCTCGACGCGGTGCTCGAACTTTGCCCCCAAGTCGTCCTGGTGGACGAGCTGGCCCACACCAACGTCCCCGGTGCCGGCGGGCACGACAAGCGCTGGCAGGACGTGCTGGAGCTCTTGGATGCCGAGGTCGACGTGATCACCACGGTCAACATCCAGCACCTGGAGAGCATCGCCGACGCCGTGGAGCGCATCATCGAGGTACCCATCCGCGAACGGGTACCCGACTGGGTGGTCCGCCGAGCGGACCAGATCGAGCTGGTGGATTCGTCGCCTGAGCAGCTCCGCCGTCGGATGGTCCACGGCAACATCTATCCGCCGGACAAGGTTCCCCAGGCGCTCACCAATTATTTTCGCACCGACAACCTGACCGCTCTGCGAGAACTGGCCCTTCGCTTCCTGGCTGACGAGACCGAGGACCAGCTCCTCGAGTACCTGCGGGGCCAACGGAAGGATGCCGTGTGGGAGACCCACGAGCGCATCCTGGTCGGGGTCACGGCCGCGCCGGGTACGGACGTGATCGTCCGGCGAGCCTCGAGAATGGCTGGCAGGATCAAGGCAGACCTTCAGGTGCTGCACGTCCTGGTGGGCAGGGAGGGTCGTCGGTCCCGCGACGACCAGATGACGAGGGTCAAGCAGACGGCCGCCGATGTCGGGGCGATCTGGGACGAGGTCAGAGGAGATGACCCGGCCCAGGCTCTGATCGACTTCGCCCGCCAGGGACACATCACCCAGATTGTGGTCGGATCGAGCGGTCGCTCCCGGTGGCAGGAATTGATCGGGGGCGGCTCCACTGTTCGCAAGATCTCGCGCCTGGCTGCGGCCGCGGACATCGACGTCCACATCATCGCCCGTCGCGATCCCTACCTGGGGACCGACGTGCCGTTCGACGCCGCCAGCGAGTCATAACTCGGCCGTCCGGATTGCCTCCTGACTTCGCCACCTCCGCGAACACCCAGCCACGTCGGGCGGGTTCAACAGGTGCCGGTGGCTCCGACGGTGAGCTCGGTAACTTTCCAGACACCCGCGGATATTTTCAGACTGGCCGTGGTGGCCCGACGGCCGCCCGGCGTGTTCTTCGCCAGTCCCCCCGAGGTCTTGTACTCGATCCAGTGCGAGTCGTCGAAGCAGTCGGCAACGGTCGCATGGGTCGGATCACCGGCTGGTGCGAGTGAAACCAACCGCGGATCGAGAACTGGTTCCCCCTTGGTCACGATGCCCTGGAGCTGATCTCTGGCCAGTCCCTGGACGAGGAGCGAAAGGGCATCGCCGGTCGCGTGTTGAGGCAGCAGTGGCGATGGGAAGTTCGAGGTCCGGGCCGCGCTGACCAGATCTGCCCACATGGCTCGGTAGGCGCTGATGACCTGGTCTGCCGGATCAGCCGGGGTCCTCGAAGTGCCAGCGCTCGGTTGCGTCGTGGTTGCGGCACCAGACCCGGCTCCCGTGCCACAGCAAGCCAGCGTGACCACCGAGATACACGCCAGCAGAGCGAGGGCGATCGAGGGCCGGGATGTGGCCCACCGTCCAACTGCATCGGGAGCTGGTCTTTGCTGGGTCGGGCGATCGGCTGGCGGGGTCCGGTGGATGAGCCGTCCTCGCTACCCACGACCCCGACAGGCATGACCACAGTCCTGCGCCGATTCGATCACGGTCCCGCTTCTTCCGGCGCCACCGCTGGTGACGCTTTGGCGCGGGCGAACCCGGTGGGGGAGTCGTCTGAGGCCAACGCCGTGCCGACCTGATCGGCGATGGCCACCGCCACCAGCAGTCGGTCATTGTGCACAGGCTTGCCCGGTGTCGGGGTGAGGAGGAAATGGCCGAGCAGCCACCCGCCGCTCCGTACGGGAAGATCGATGTTCCGGGTGGGGAGACCGAGGTCGTCGGTCGGCCAGGTCTCGTTCCCGACCCTGACTTCGCCGTTCGGTGTCAGCCGGGCCGCCGCCTCCCCCGGGTCGTGGGAGGTGAAGCGGCAATCCCTCAGAAAGAGCAGCTCACGAAGTTGCTCTGCTGCAGCAGCCACCACCACATGGGAGTCCTGACCCGAGGCGGCCAGTTCGGTGACCGAGTGGAGGAGTTCCACCTGATGGTGGCTCTGCCGGGCCGCGTCACGGTGCCGGCGACCGCGGGCGGCGAGCCCGCCCACCGCCAATCCCACGACCAGCAAGAGGATCTCGGTGATCAGATCCTGGTCTCGTGTGATGCGCAACGAGTAGTAAGGCCGGGTGAGGAAGAAGTCGAACGACAGGGCGGAGACCACGGCGGCCACAACTGCTGCCACCCGCCGGCCGGTGCTGGCCACCGCCACGATGACCACCACGAGGAAGAGAGCATTGTCCGCGGTATCAAGGTGAGCCCGAGCCGGGATCAACAGCACGGCGACGACGATGGGGGCAACCACGGCGGCCAGAATGATCCAGGTGTCGAGGCGAAGGCCCAACCAGCGTGAGCCCTCACCGTTATGGGACCCCGGGCTTTGGGTCCCCTGCCATTGTTCCGGTCTGGTCACCGTACCCACGAGACTACTGTCACACGCCCCGAGCCAGCGGGAAAGCGATCCCGACATTTGTGGTGCCGCCGCCCCCAAATTTTCATGGATCCTTTACGCAAAGTCTATTTCGTCTGTTTCCTCGTCTGTTTCGGTGCTACGAAGGCTGAGGTGGAAGAGCACCTGCGATGAGTACGCCCAAGGCCTCTCCTGTCGAAGGCGAGCAGACCATCGCCATGGTGTCGGTGACCAGTACCGCCGGCTACCGGGGCCAGGTTCGCGCCGGATCGCACACGTTCGTGGCCGACGAAGGACCCGCGGTGGGCGGTGATGATGAGGGACCCAACCCCTACCAACTGGTCCTGGCCGGTCTGGTCCAATGCACGTCCGCCACCCTGCGCATGTATGCCAACCGCAAGGGCTGGGCACTGGGCGAGGTCAAAGTCAGGGCTCGGATCTTTCGCACCGGCGATGGGGCGGCCAAGGTCGAACGCATCGATCGCACAGTCACGGTCACAGGCGAGCTGTCCGACGAGCAGGTGGCGCGGTTGGCCGAGATCGCCGATCGGACTCCGGTCACCCGGACCCTCCGCTTGGGTCTGGCCATCGACAGTCTTTTGCGACTCGCGGAGTAGCCGTCGCCGTTGTCGTGTCGATCACGTGACGGTCGCATGTCGGCGAAGGTCATCGCAGATGAAGACCACCGTCGACGATGACCACCTCGCCGGTGACGTAGGTGGCCCGAGCCAGCCCGAGGATCACCTCGGCGACGTCGTCAGGACTCGCCGTGCGCTGGAGAGGGGCCTGGGCGTTGACGTACTCGCGGACGAACTCCCAGTCCGCCGTCCAGGGTGTGTCGACCAGCCCGGGGGCGACTGCGTTGACCCGGATGTCCGGACCGAGCACATTGGCCAGCAGCCTGGACATGTGGCTGACTGCCGCCTTCGAGCAGGCATAGGGGATCGAGCTCCCTGTCGGCCTTTCGCCGGCCACCGAGGAGACATTGATCACCTGGCCCTCGTCGGAGTGACGTAGATGGGGCGCGGCGGCCACCGTGACCTGCCAGGTGCCGATGACATTGACGTCGAAGATGCGCCTCCACACGGCCGGCGTGGCTGCCTCCAGGTCGCCGTGGGGGATGACCCGGGTTGTGCCGGCATTGTTGACGAGCACGTCCAGTCGACCGTGACGGTCGACGGCTGTTTCGATCAGGCCGATCGCCTGACGTTCGTCAGCCACATCGGCCCGGATGTAGCTGGCGTCGGGGAGCTCGGCGGCCAGTGCTTCCCCGGCCTCAACCGATGATGACGAGTTGATCACGACGGTGGCGCCGGATGCCGCGAACAAGCGAGCGGTGGCGGCCCCAATCCCGGATGAGGAACCAGTGATGAGGACGGTGCGTCCCCGAAAGGCGGAGTCGCGAGAATCGGACGTCGACGGTGGTGGGGAGGACATGGGTCGAGTGTATGACTGCGGTGGCCTAGTTTTTCTCTGTGGGAACGAGCCCCCCGATCGATGAACTCGACAGTACCGTGAGTCCCATCGAACTCCGGTGCCCGGAGACCGAGAGATGAGAGCGGCCCCCTCGGGCGATGCCGGCGTGCTGAGGGTCACGCCCTCACTGACTCTTCCTCTCACCGAGCTGCAGTTCCGGTTCACCCCCAGCGGCGGTCCGGGCGGCCAGCATGCCAACAAGGTCAACACCAGGGTCGAGTTGCGTTTCAACGTCGCCGGTTCCCCGAGTCTCGGTCCTCGTCAACGCGCTCGTCTTCTGGCCCGCTTCGGGCCGGAAATTCGAGTGGTGGCCGATGACGAGCGTTCCCAGGTCCGCAACCGGGCCCTCGCTGTGGAGCGGTTTCGTACGCGGTTGGTCGATGCCCTCCATGTGGACAAGCCGCGGCGACCGACCCGACCCTCCCGGGGAGCAACCGAACGACGCTTGGCGGAAAAGCGCCGGGTTTCTGATCGCAAGCGGAACCGTCGACCGGACCTTGAGGACTGAGGCCACAGCTCTGTTGGCTTCGTCCGGTTGGTCACACCCGGCTTGGTTGGGCGGCTTGGATGGGCCTTGCTTGGGGACCTGTCCTGCTCTTCGGTACTCAGCCCACCTTGCGATCGGCTCGGTAGGGGGGATCCCACACGTCGTCGAGGAACTGGCCGATCTCTCCGGTCAGCCGCTCGGGGTGCATCCGCAACTCGAGCACCGAGGTGGCCTGCACGAGCCGGCCGTTGGGAAGTCGTCGGACCAACTGCTCGGCGTCGTGAAAGGGGTGGATCCGATCGACACGGTGGCCGATGACCAGGGTGGGAACGTCCATGGCCGCACGCTGGTCAACGGTGGGAGCGATGGGACCGGCCAGAATCCCGTGGAGCACGGCGGCTGTCTCTTGAGGATCATTGGACAGCGTGTTCATGGCGCTGTCGACGGGGCCGATACCGGTTCGGGGCAGGCGCCGGAAAACCGCTGACGTCCTGCTGACCAGGGGACGGGCAAAATGAACCGCCAGCAACATGGGGACGAAGGTGATGGCGGCGGCCGGCACTGCCCACTCGAGCACCGGCATCTCGATGACCATGCCCTTCACCCGCTCGGGATCCTGGGCAGCCACCAAAAGGCTCACGTTGGCGCCCAACGAAACCCCGCCGATCACCGCCTGGTCGATCCCCAGGTGGTCGAGCAGGCTCACCACATGGTGAGCGTAGGTGTCCATCCGGTGGAACGATGCCCGCTTCGGTTTGTCTGACAATCCGTGACCGGGAAGGTCGAGGAGGATGACCCGGTGGCCGGTGGCGGCGAGGTCGTTGGCCAATCGGCGATTCATGTTGGAGTCCATCAGGATCCCGTGCATGAACACCAGAACCCGCGGCCCATGACCATGGATCTCGTAATAGAGCTGCACTCCTTCTGATTCGAAGAAGCCAACCTCATACGGTGTTGGCGGCGAAGACGGCACAGTTGTCTCACCTGCCACGTCCGGCGCCTTCTCCAGCGGGAAAGCACCGGAGACGGTGTTACCCGCGGTGTCCGATTGCGGCCCTTCTGCGTGTTCTTCTTGTGCCCCTTCTTTATTCATCCGGCCAACGGTACGCCTCAGGACGACGGTTAGCCAGGACCGGCAGATCCCGACGGATCTGTTGTTGGCGGGAGAAATCCAGGTCGGCCAGGACGAATCCGGCGGTCGATTCGGTCCTTTCGGCAATGACCGAGCCCCAAGGATCGACAATCATCGAGTGACCGTGGCATTTCGGCATCCCGGGTGGCAGGTCGCCCACTTGTCCTGCGCCGATCACGAAGACCTGGTTTTCGGCCGCCCGGGCGCGGAGAAGAAGCTCCCAATGGGAAGGTCCCGTGGCCGCGGTGAAGGCGGCGGGGACGACGATGACGGTGGCACCCAGCAGCGTCATGATGCGATACATCTCGGGAAAGCGGAGGTCGTAACAGAGAGACAGGCCTACCGCCGGTGCTGGAAGGTTCGCATCCCCCGACGATTCGCCGAGGGCCGCTACGGTTACTTCTTCCCCAGGCGCCACGGTCGCCGACTCGCAGAACTGGGTGTTGCCCAGACCCACATCGAACAGGTGAATCTTGCGGTACGCCGCGGCCACCGAGCCTGTCGGATCGATCAGACAGCTGGTGTTGAACAGACGACCACTTGTTCCTCCGCGTCGTCCTCCCGGTGGGGCTGGCTCCTCGGGAAAGCTCCCGGCCACCAGCCAGATCTTTCTCCGCCGGGCCAGTGCCGAGGCCCAGATCGCGGTGGGGCCCTCCAGCGGTTCTGCGTGGGTGCGCAGGAAGTCGGGGTCGCCGGCAACCGAGAAATATTCGGGCAGGACGACCAGTTCCGCCCCGCTGTCGACCGCCGCGTCGACCAGAACAGCGGCGGCATCGAGGTTGCCGCTGCGATCCTGGACCGCGGTGGTCTGGACAGCAGCGACTCGCATGACACCTCGCCCGACACCTCGCATGACACAGGGTAGGCCGATCTTCAGGCACAATGACCAAGGGTCGGCTGCAGGTCCAACGACCGATGGCCGTGGTCCGACCGGAATCGAGCGTCGTGTCATTCGAAGACTCCGACGTCGTCCGCAGCGCCATCCGGGTGGAGGGCTTTCGTGACGACGAATTCAACTACCAGCTGATCCGCGCCCTCGGTGTGGCCGACTATGGAGGCTCGACCGTCGGAGAGTGCCTGTCGGTGGCGACCGAGATTGCGGACGGCAGTCCACAGAGCTGGGCCTCAGCTTTCGACAACCTTGCCCAGCGAGTCGAAGAGAGAGGCAGGTCGAGCCTGCGCGCGGGTCATCGGGTCAGCGGGCGGGATCACCTGCTCCGGGCGTCCACCTACTATCGAACGGCCGAGTACTACGCCGACGGTGTCAGTGGAGCATCACAACAGATGGGAGAACGGAGCCAGGCCTGCTTCGCCGAGGCCGCTTCACTCTTCGATCCCCCGGTGGAGCTGCTTGCAGTGCCTTTTGCCGAAGGGATGCTCCCCGGTTATCTGGTCCGACCCTCGGGCACAAGCGATGGTGGGGATGGTGCTCCGCTCCCCACGCTGATCGGAGTAGGGGGGTTCGACTCCAGCGCCGAGGAGCTGTACTTCCACTTCGGGGCCCCGGGGGCCGAGCGCGGGTGGAACGTGTTCGTCTTCGATGGACCGGGGCAGCCAGGCTGCATGCGCGCCAATCCGAACATGACGTTCCGCGCGGACTACGAAGTCCCCATTGGGGCAGTGATCGACTACCTCAGTCAGCGCTCCGACGTCGATCCTGACCGCCTGGCGCTTGCCGGCCAGAGCTTCGGTTCCTACTTCGCCGCCCGCGGTGCGGCGGCTGATCCGCGGGTGCAGGCGCTGATCGCCAACCCACCGATCGTCGACATGAGCCGCTACATGGAGGCATGGGTAGGCAGCGATGTATTCCGCATGGCACGCGACGTTCGACCCGAGGACGTCATCGGGATTCCCGAGGACCTGATGCCGCGACAGATGCAGTGGGGAATCGCCGCCATCTGCAACCGCTTCGGGGTGGCGTCGTTCCATGCCTGGCGAGAGGCCATGGGCGCCTATCGGTTAGACAGCCGCACATCGGCTGTCCGCTGCCCGACCTTGGCCCTGATGGGAGACCGCGAGGGCGTCGAGCCGCGGGCGCAGTTCGATACCTTCGTCGCCGAGGTCACTGGTCCGGTGACGGCGGTTCTCTTCACTCCGTCAGATGGGGCCTCGACCCACTGTCAGGCGGACAACATCCGTCTGTCCGCCCAGGTGACCTTCGACTGGCTGGACGAGCAGTTCGCGGCCCCGCCGAGGCGCGAAGTCCCGCCACCGGTATGACCGGGCCAGGGCTCTAATCCCGACCGGGTCGGCTGCCGGCCACCGCCCCCGGTCGAATGTTTAATTCCAAAAATTGCCCAAAATATCGACTGAAGACGATTGATCTCGGTAGGAATATTCACGAAAACCGATAAATCGGGCAATTTTTCGAATTAAACATTCGATGCACCACTCCCTCCTCCTCCGGCCTGTGGAGGAGCGCTCCCCGGTCCGTTCACGAGCGCTTTCAAAGGGAGCGTGTTCAGGAGCTCGTGCCACTTCCCACGCTCGTAGGGACATAGGTGGACAGGGCGACAGCCAGAGAATGTTGCCCCACGGCCGACACGTCTTCGTGAACTCCGGTCAAGGGCGTGAGCGTTGCCCACCCCTCGGCGAGGAGAGCCGCGTCTGAATCGCGCTCCAACTCGGCACGTTCGGCTTCGAGGTCGGAATCGCCCTTACCCCGCAGGGTGAGCCGGATTGCCCTCGACGTCTTGTCCACAGCCGGGCCAGCGACCGGGTCGGGAGTGTGCTCGGGGCGCACCGAACGGATCAGCCCGACGGTACCGAGGGTCCCGTGTCGGAGCCCCCGAAGCTCGTCGGGGGCGACGGCGGGGACATTGAGATTGAAGACGGTGGCCCGAGGGGTATCGGCCATGATCGGAATCAGGCCGGCGGCCAGCGAGACAGGTGTCTCCCACGGGACCGGGTCGGCCCCCCAGGCGATGCTGACCGCCAGCCCGCGGATCCCGAATTGAGCAGAGGTAAGGGTGGCACCGACGGTTCCCGAGTGGAGGGCGGACCGCCCTGCGTTGATGCCGTGGTTGATCCCCGACACCACTAGATCCGGTCGAGGACCGAACCCCTCGATGCAGGCCAGGATCACCGCCAGCGCCGGTGGCCCCTCGATTCCGTAGGTGGCGATTCCCGCCAGTCTGGGAATGTCCACTTCCTGGTAGGGAATCGATTCGCGTTCGTACACGGGCCCCACGGCTGCGCCCGCGCCGCTGTGGTCGACAAGGGGCGCCACCACCAACAGCTCATGGAGGCCGTCGAAGGCCGCAGACAGGCCCCGAGCCAGTGCCGCGATGCCTGGCGCGAAGACGCCGTCATCGTTTGTGACAAGGATGCGCATGCGACAACAATTTCCCTCTGTCAGAGATCGGGTCCACGGTGGGGCAGTGGGCCTTGGGGTAGCGGATGGCTTGTCCGTCGGGCTCGTGCGAGCCATCGCCTACCATACCGGGCGACGTTGGTGGCCCCACAGGGAGCCACCACGACGATCACTCACGACCCATGACCACCCGACCCCTCGCCGCAGATCAAAACCCAGCGGAGACGACCGTGACCACCGGGGATCAATGGGTGATCGGCCACGGCCACCAACGGGCTGTGATCACGGAAGTGGGGGCCACCCTCCGCAGCTTCACCGTGGGCGATCGGGCGGTTGTGGACGGCTTCGGGGCGGATGAATGGAGCGAAGGCGGACGCGGCCAGGTGCTCGCTCCGTGGCCCAATCGCCTGGGCGGCGGGCGGTACTCCTTCGAAGGTGTCGACATCCAGGCCCCGTTGAACGAGCTGCCAGGCAACAACGCCATTCACGGCCTGGTCCGTTGGCTGCCGTGGCGGATGGTCGGACGGGCGCAGAACCAGGTGACCATGGCGGTGGAGCTGCGCCCCTCGCCGGCATACCCCTTCGCAGTGCGGCTGGCCATCGAGTACAGACTGGGACGAGACGGGCTTACCGTCGTCACTGACGCCGACAACTTCGGCCCGACCGATCTCCCTTTCGGTCTTGGCTTCCATCCGTATCTTGCGGTGGGGACCCCCAACGTCGACCAGATCCGGTTGAAGGTTCCCGCACAGCAACGGCTGGTCAATGATGATCGGGGACTGCCTGTCGGACGAGCACCGGTTGCCGCAACGGAATTCGACTTCACCCAGGGCCGGATGATCGGGGTGACCAGGTTGGACACTGCCTTCACAGATTTGGGACGCCAAGCAGATGGCCGAGCCAGAATCGAACTCGATCACCCTGACGGGAATTGTGGAAGCACGCTGTGGGCAGACGAGAGGTTCAGTTACGTGATGATCTACACGGGCGACACCCTCGACGTCGGGCAGCGGAGGACATCGTTGGCGGTCGAGCCCATGAGCTGTCCTCCCGATGCGTTCCGGTCGGGGACCGACCTCACCATCCTGCGGCCGGGTGGTCGCTGGACAGGATCGTGGGGGATCACGCCTCGCTGAGGAGAGCGACACGGTTCAGCTCAATCGAGGGGGAGCGCAGGTCGGTGGGGCCGAGCTGTCAAGCATCAACCGGAACTGTGTCAGGCAACTACCGGAACGGCGGAAAGGATCAACCGGAACCTATTTCTGTAGGATCACCCGAAACTTCACAGCCATCTGGTGCGCCCCCTGGGATTTGAACCCAGAACCTGCGGATTAAGAGTCCGTTGCTCTGCCGTTGAGCTAGAGGCGCAAGTACTTCAACCGACCCCGGAGCGTCGCTCGATTCACGTTTGCATCGCCGGGGGCACAAGAGGGTGACCGACGGGTTTCGAACCCGCGACCTCCGGGGCCACATCCCGGCGCTCTACCAACTGAGCTACGGCCACCAAGGAGCCTCTAGTGTGACACACGCCGATGGATGTCCGGGCAGTCGTCACGGCCCCGTCGGATTGCCCCTGTAGCTCAACTGGATAGAGCAGGTGGTTTCTACCCATCAGGTTGCGAGTTCGACTCTTGCCGGGGGCGCACTAGGGGTCGCCTACGAGGGGCCGGGACCGACTGGGACCCGCTGGGACAGTCTCGGATGCGGGGCCCATCGACAAATCCCCACCGTGCCGGAGGGACCGAATCCCATCTTCTATCCCGGTGTCCTATTCTGACGCCATCGAACCCTGCGGAGCATTCCTTGTTCGGTCGCGGGCCACGACGGGTGTGAGCCGCCCCCGCGTAGGCCGGGTGGGTTTCGGCATCGGCCGGGCGCTGGTCCGGGGGGCCCCAGCGCTCATGGTTCCGGCTCTCGTCGCGGCATCGTGGGCGATGGTGGACCCGCCCCCCGCATTCGCCCAGGGTCGGCACACCCACGCTGCGGGATGGGCACGCCCGAGCGGGGTGCAAAACCCATCGAACTACGTGGAAACCTGGACGACCGGTTCGCTACCCGACGTCGGCCAGCCCATCGCCTACTCCTCCCCCACATTGGCGTATCTCGGGGGGCAACCCTCAGTCGTGGTGGGGGACCGCCGAGGATTTGTGTACGCCTATCATCTCGCTGCCAGCTCGCCGGGATCGCCGGTGGCCGGATGGCCGACTACCGATGAGAGTGGGCCGGTCGACTCACCCCCGTCGGTCGACGCCCTGGGGAACGGGCAGTCCGATGTGCTGGTGGGGTCGGGCAATGACGCAGATCCCACGACAGGCGGATACCAGGCCTACGGACCGTCCGGCAACCAGTTGTGGTTCAAGTCGGTGGTCAACCCGCCCGGCGTTCCCGACATCGGTGTGCAGGCCGGTCTGACCCTGGGGTCGCTCCAAGGCGGCCTTGACGCCATGGCCGGATCTCTCGGACAGGTCTCCTATGCCCTCAATGTCAGCAACGGCGCCACCCTGACCGGATGGCCGTTCTACAACTCCGACAGCACCCATTCGACCGCAGCCTTCGCCGATCTCTACGGGACGGGTCAGAATGAGGTCATCGTCGGCGGCGACCAGACGGCCGGAGAGGCCCAGGGCCAGGAGTACGTCAACGGGGGTCATCTTCGCATCCTGACTGCCCAGGGCAACCAGATCTGCCGGGCTGACACCAACCAGGTGGTGGACTCGTCGCCGGCGGTGGGGGGTTTTCTGGCCGGCGGAGCCACGGGCATCGTCGTCGGGACCGGCGGCTTCTTTCCGGGTGCATCTGACACCGACACGCTGAAGGCCTACAACGGGCTGTGTCAGCTGCAGTGGTCGGCCACGTTGGACGGGAGCACCTATTCCTCTCCGGCGCTGTCCAACGTCATGGGCAACCCGGCTGCCGACGGGTCGTTGCAAGTGGTGGAGGGAACCGACCAGGGCAGCGGCAGATCGGGGTCGGTCTGGGTCCTCAATGCCTCCAACGGCCAGAAGATCTGGGAGGACAGTGACGTCGGCCGGGTCATCGGCTCGGTGGTGACCGCCGACCTGTCCGGCCAGGGCTTCGACGACGTGATCGTCCCCACCATTGCCGGGACTCTCGTCCTCGACGGGCAAAACGGTGCCGAGATCGCCGATCTGAGCCCCGACCTGGGCCTGCAGAACTCGCCTCTGGTGACCGACGACCCCAACGGGACCATCGGGATCACCCTGGCCGGGTACACCGCCTCGGCTCAGTCACCGGCGGGGGTGGGGGAGATCGACCACTACGAGATCATGGGTTCGAACGGAGCCGCGGCGGTCGGGCCCGGCTCGTGGCCCATGTTCCACCATGATCCGCAACTGAGTGGTAATGCCGGCGGCACCACCCCTCAGGGATCGGTGCCGGCATGCCAGGTGCCATCGGCCCTCTCGACCGGCTACCGGCTGTCCGCCTCGGATGGAGGCATCTTCTCTTTCGGGGGCGCCCCCTTCTGTGGATCGACGGGGGGACTGACTCTCAACGCCCCGGTGGTCGGCATTGCCTCGGCCCCGTCGACCGGGGGGTACTGGGAGGTCGCCTCCGACGGCGGCATCTTCGCCTTCGGCGGCGCCCGTTTCTACGGATCGATGGGCGGGCAACACCTCAACGCCCCCATCGTGGGGATGGCGGCCACGCCCGATGGCCACGGCTACTGGGAGGTGGCCGCCGACGGGGGCATCTTCGCCTTCGGCGACGCCGCATACTTCGGCTCGATGGGGGGTCAGCACCTCAACAAACCGGTGGTGGGGATGACCTCGTCCACTGAGGGCAACGGATACCGGTTGGTTGCTTCTGACGGGGGCATCTTCTCCTTCGGTGCTGCCCCGTTCTTCGGCTCAATGGGTGGCCAGCATCTCAACCAGCCGGTGGTGGGGATGGTCAACGACACCAACACCGGGGGGTACTGGGAGGTGGCTGCCGATGGCGGTGTCTTCTCCTTCGGGGGCGCACCCTTCTACGGATCGACGGGCTCGATCGTGCTCAACAAACCCATCGTGGGTATGGCGGAGACCTCGAACGGCAGTGGTTATCGGTTCGCTGCCTCCGACGGGGGTGTCTTCAGCTTCTCCGCCCCCTTCCTCGGTTCGATGGGAGGCCAGCACCTCAACGCACCCGTTGTGGGGATGACCGGGTTCTGACCGAATTCCGCCCCGGCGGTGGCCCCGGCGGGCAGGCGTAGACTCCGCTTGTGACCGAGGTGCTGGCCGTGGCCAACCAGAAAGGTGGGGTGGCCAAGACCACAACGGTGCACTCGCTGGGAGTGGCTTCGGCCGAGTTCGGGCGGCGCACGCTGGTGGTGGATCTCGACCCTCAGGCCTGCTTGACCTTCTCGTGCGGGTTCGACCCCGACGCCCTCCAGCGATCCCTCCACGACGTCTTCGTCCGCCGGGAGAGCGTGGAGGAAGTCCGCCTTCCCGTGCCGGGCGTCGAATGGCTCGATCTCCTGCCCGCGTCCATCGATCTCGCCGGGTCCGAGGTGCACCTCCTCACCCGCACCGGCCGCGAGCACGTACTCGAACGAGCCCTCCAGCCCGTGCTCGAGAGGTATGACCTCATCCTCATCGACTGCCCACCTTCGTTGGGGGTGTTGACCATCAACGGCCTGACCGCAGCCGACGCCGTGCTGATCCCTCTGCAATGCGAGGCGCTGTCCCATCGAGGTGTCGGTCAGTTGCTCGAAACCATCGAGGACGTTCGCACCTTTGCCAACGGTGGTCTCAGTGTGCGTGGCATCGTGGCCACCATGTACGACGACCGGACCAAACATTCCCGCCACATCATCGAGGAGGTCGAGACTCGATATGGGATCCCGG
Organism: uncultured Acidimicrobiaceae bacterium; assembly: GCA_963704615.1. Lineage (GTDB taxonomy): Bacteria > Actinomycetota > Acidimicrobiia > Acidimicrobiales > RAAP-2 > Bog-756. The sequence goes on from OY969923.1 coordinate 1,569,346, forward strand.
TCCTCCAGCCCCCGGTGCGCAAGTCCATACGCTTTGCCGAAGCTCCAGCCCGGGGAAAGAGCATCCTTCAGCACGCTCCCAACTCTCCCGGGGCGCTTGCCTATCGACAGCTGGCGAGCACGTTGCTCGAGATGAGTGTCGTCGCCGGCACCGTGGGGTAATGCCCGATGGGCCCGACCCGTTGGGCAAGCGGGCGCTCTACTGGATGCCGGTTGACGCCGAAGAGGTCACTGAGGCGGTCTCTGACTCGCGCCGGCACACCCGCACCTCGCCGGGTGGCGGGTTCGCGCCCCGTCCCGTCCGCCGGCAGGCGCGGCCGGCGGGCAAGCACGCCCTCTACTCGCAGGCCACCCCGGCTGGCGAGGAGGAACCGGACACCTCGACGGCTACCGCCTCGGACCCCCTTCCCCGCCGGGGGGTTCTATCGGTGGCCTGTTCGTCGTGTGGGTCGCTCAGCCGGGTGGGCCTGATCGAGTTCGCCTTGCTGCAGTTCCCCTTTGGGGCCTGGGTCCCCCGGCGAACCTACGACCGATGGATGACCTGCCCGGCCTGTCGACGTCGCACCTGGACGAGCGTGACGCTGTCGCGGTGACCCCGGGCATCGGTGCGGTGGAGGGACGGCGAGAAGTGCCCGGCGCGGTCATGACGGCCGTGCGATGCCGCTGACCCAACTCGGTGGCCGGAGCTCCGTCCTCGGTGTCTTCCTTTTCGGATCCGACAATCCGGGGGGGGTGTCGGGCTGGCTGCTCCACTTCCACGGTCCTCTCGCCTACATGCTGGTCGGGTTCCTGATCTTCGCTGAAGCCGCACTGTTGGTTGGGTTCTTCATTCCCGGTGAGACCGCTGCGGTCATCGGCGGTGTTCTGGCTGGGCTCGACCGGGTCAATCTCGTGGTCATGATGACGGTGGTGGTGGTGTGTGCCATCGCCGGCGACTCCGTCGGCTTCGAGGTGGGGAAGCGGTTTGGTCCCTGGCTTCTCCGTCGGGGTCGACTGCAGAACAATCCGGGCGTTCTCCGGACCGTGGGCCTGCTCGAGCGCTACGGCGGCCCCGCCGTCTTCTTCGGACGGTTCGTGGCGTTCGCCCGAGCGATCATCCCCGGTCTGGCCGGCATGAGTGGCATGCGCTACCGGATCTTCCTGTTCTACAACGCCCTGGGCGGCCTGATCTGGGGTGTCGGCTACACGCTGCTCGGTTTCATCGTCGGCCTGTCCTTTGAGCACATCCTCTCGACGGTGGGTCTGTGGTCGTTTGCCGTGGTCGGTGGGGTGATCGTGGTATTCGTCGCAGTGCACGTGATCCGAAGGCGAAGGGAACGTCGTCGGCTGCGCGGCGAACTGGACCACGTCGGCTCGCCCCTTCCGAAGGAGCCCGACTGACCGACTGACCGACTGACGTCAGTGCTCGGTAAGGAAGAACCGTGCCGGCTCGTGTCCTTGGCGGTGGATGCGATCGTGGAGCTCGAGCAGGACGCAGTGGGCCAACGTCTCACCGTTGGCCTGGCGCTGCATGAAGGACTGGATCTGATCCCACGGTCGCGACCAATGGAGTCTCAAGGTGATCTCCCAAGCCGTCGATCCAGGGTGCTCGGTGAGGATCTGTTCGATCTCCTCGAGGCGTTCGACGTGATGGGCGATGATCTCATCGAGGCGGCTTCGAAGATCGGAGAACCGGTATTCGTGGGCGGGAAGGACCTCCTCGGCGCCCAGGTTCTGCACCTTGAGGAGGGATTCGAGGTAGTCACCCAAGGGATTGGAGTGCTGTTGAGCGTGAACCGAGATGTTGGGGGTGATGCGGGGCAGGACGTGGTCGCCGGAGATGAGCAACTTGTGTTCGTCGCTGAAGAAGCACACGTGCCCGGGGGAGTGGCCCGGCGTCCAGATGGTTCGCAGGGACCAACCGGGGAGCTCGATGTCCTTCCCGTCCTCGAACAGGACGTCGGGGGCGGCCATCGTCACCATTGACTTGATGGCCATCGAAGCCAGCGCCAGGTCGGGCAACATGTCCTCGGGCACGCCCGAGTCGGCCAGGAAGTGGAACATGTTGGCCACCAGCTCGTCGGAGTCTCCGTAACGGGACTCGAGCATCACCGCATCGGCCGGGTGCAACCCGATCCAGGCCCCCGACACCTCCCTGACCCGGCCCGCCAGTCCGTAGTGATCGGGGTGGATGTGGGTGACCATCACTGCTCGGACATCGCCGATGGTCCCTCCGGCAGCGGCCAGTCCGTCACCGAGCGCCTGCCAGGCCTCCTCGGTGTTCCACCCGGCATCCACGATGGCCACCCCACCGCCTCGGAGCTCGAAGGCGTAGACGAGCACGTAACGGAGCGGATTGTTCGGGATCGGCACGGGGATCGACCAGAGTCCCGGTCGCACTTGCTCCACCGGAGGCAGCACATTGAGGTCCCAGGCCTCTTTTTGCACAGTGCCGGTGACCACGACCACGTCAGGCACGGTACACGGCGCTGTCGGAGGGGCGGACGGAGATCGAGAAATCCTTGAACTGGCAGGGGTGAGTGCCTACCATGGCGCTCGAGCGGCACGACTCTGGCATGGTCGTGCGACACGAATGCCGGGTGGGACGGGGAACCATGGTCGATCAGCTCCGGCGGCGGCGTCGGGCACAGAGGTCACGCCTGTCCTCGGTGGACGTGGGCGAACCCCTAAACCAGGTTTGGATCCCCAGACTGCGTCGTGACCACCATGGTCGTTGACGAATGGGGGATCCCGGTGACCCAGCCGGCTCGGGATCAGCGGCGTTGGGCGCTCCTGGTGTCCTCCTCTCCGCAGCCCTTTGTCGAAGTGGACGCGGATGGGGTGGTCATCGAGTGGAACCCGCGGGCCGAAGAGGTGTTCGGTTGGCCGCGAAACCAGGTGGTGGGACGATCGGCCGCCGAGACCGTTCTGCCACCGGATCTCGACGCCTCACCCTTCACCGGTGCGACCTCGACCACCGAGCGCGGGCCGGGGAGCTACGCAGGTGACATCGAACGCGTCTCGGTGACCCTGGTCCATCGAGGAGGGCACCGAATCGTGTCCGATGGTGCTCTGTTTTCGGTCGAAGGCGGCGGGGGAGGCTCCGTTGCCGGATTCCTCCAGCCGCGGGCAGGCCCCCCCGACGACGCCGATCCACCAGTCGACGGGACGAGTCGGGATCCGCTCACCGATATCCCCGATCGGGTCTATTTCGGCCAACAGCTGGCCGTGGCCACGGCCATGGGGCGCGGCATCCCCGGCACGGTCGCCGTGGTCCTGCTCGACCTCGATCGGTTCAAAGCGGTCAACAACAGCATGGGACATGATGCCGGCGACACCGTGTTGGCGTCAGTGGCCCAACGCCTCCAGCGGGTGGCCTTTGCCGGCGAGCTCATCGCCCGATTTGGTGGCGATGAGTTCCTGGCCCTCTTCCAGAATCCCACCGGCCATGCTCAGACCGACGCCCTCGCCTTCATCGAGCGGGCGCGCCGGGCCCTGAGTGAGCCCTTCGATGTCAATGGAGCCGAGGTGTTCCTGGACGCGTCGATGGGCGTTGCCCTCAACACCTTCGGGGTCGATGACGGCGCCCTCCTTGTGGCCAACGCAGAATCCGCCATGTATCGGGCCAAACGCCGTGGTGGCTCGAGCGTGGAGACCTTCGGCGAGTCCATGCGCATCGAGATGCTCGATCGGATGACCACCGAGCATTCACTGCACCGGGCCCTCGAGCGGAGTGAGCTCATGCTCCACTATCAACCGGTCGTGGAGATCCACGGCGCGACAACCGTGGGCGTCGAAGCGCTCATCCGGTGGCAGCATCCCGACCAAGGTCTGGTCTCTCCCTACCGGTTCATTCCGGTCGCCGAGGAGAGCGGCCTGATCATCCCCATCGGGGCGTGGGTCATCGAGCAGGCCTGTCATCAGCTGAGCGATTGGAACCACCAGGGCCGGACCGGCCCTCAGGGTTCGGTCGACGTCAACCTGTCGGCCCGCCAGATCGACGACCCACGCATCGTCCGGACCGTCGAAGAGATCCTGTCGCGCACCGGATTGCCGCCCGAATACCTCACGCTCGAGATCACCGAGAGCGCGCTCATGGAGGATGCGGCATCCGCGTTGAGTGTCCTGCGGGCCCTGAAGGAGATCGGTGTGCAGTTGGCCATCGATGACTTCGGCACCGGCTATTCGTCTCTCAGCTACCTGCAGCGCCTACCCCTCGACTTCTTGAAGGTGGATCAGTCATTCGTCGAGGCCCTGGGGGTCAACGCCGAGGGTGAGGCGATCGTATGTGCGGTGATCAACCTGGCTCATGCTCTCGGACTCAAGGTGGTGGCCGAAGGAGTGGAAACGACAGAGCAGCTGGAGATCCTTCGGTCCTTCCGGTGCGACATGGCCCAGGGCTTCCTGTTCTCGAGGCCGTTGCCGGCCGCCGAGATCGTGACGGCCTTCGGGCTGCCGCGCAGCGCCTGAGGGAGGCGGCCCTCAGGCCTCCGGCGACAGCATGCCGGTGACCTGGGCCAGGTCGAAGTAGTCACGCCAGGCGCAGATCTTGTCGCCTCGGAACTCGAATGTGCCCATGACCGGCAGCGCCGCCACCTTCTCCCCGAGGGTCAGAGTGTCGATCCGTTCGGTGAGGACCACGTTGTCACGCGCCGCCAGGTGGAGGATCTCGACGGTGGTGCTCTCGAACATGGTCAAGAAACCGGCAAGGAAGGTAATGGTGGCCTCGATTCCCACCGAGGGCTCCATGGGCATGTTGTGATACACGACGTCGTCGGTGAAGAACGGGCGGAAGGCTTCGGCGTCGTGCTTCTCCAGCGTCCCGCACAGGTCCCGTACGATCCGCTCGGCGTCCTCTGCTGTGGCCATGGTGCACCTCCTGGTCGGGTCGGCCTCACAGCTCACGCTAGCAATCCCCACCGCCCGGGGAGGCTCGAGCAGCGGCAGGGAAGACCGAAGTGCCGGCGCCGGTCGCTTTTGGCAGAATGCGGCCATGATCTCCGAACGGCTCGAAGTCCAGCGGACGATTCCTGCGGACCCGGCCACCATCTTCGGGGTGCTGTCTGACCCTGAGGGGCACGTGGCCATCGACAGCTCAGGGATGTTGATGGATGCAACCGGCGACCCGGTGACCGCCGTGGGCGACAGCTTCGTCGTGCACATGGACCGAGAGGCCCTGAACGACTACCCGATGGGTCTCTACGACGTGACCGTCACCATCACCACCTTGGTCCCCGACCGCGAGATCGCCTGGACGATCCTCGGTCAGATCAAACCGCAGCTCGGCCACATCTACGGGTACACGCTCGAGCCGGTGGACGGCGGCACGCTGGTTACCTCGTACTACGACTGGTCGTCCATCGACCCGGTTTGGAAGGACGCCAACATCTTCCCGGTCATTTCCGAAGGGGCCCTCCGGGCCACGCTGGGCATCCTGACCCGGACGGTGGCCCGGGACGCCGGCAGCCCGCCCGCCTGATCCGACCGGACCGGTGCCGCGCCCTCGTCAGATCCTGGCCACGTCGGGTGGTTTCGTGCCCGGCCCGGTCCAGCAGTCGGTGCGCTTGGGACAGATGCTGCTCGACGCACTGGCCCGGACCCAAAAGACACGGCCTCGGGTCTGCCTCGTGCTCACCGCCGGCGGCGACGACCTCCGGGTCTACGCCCTGCTCTACGAGGCTTTCAATGCGGCTGGCTGCGACGTCACTGAGCTCAAGCTCTTCCTGCAACCATCGGGTGATCCGTTCGAGAGGCTGGGCGGCAGCGACCTGGTGTGGGTGGGCGGAGGTTCGGTGGCCAACCTCCTCGCCCTCTGGGAACTCCACGGGGTGAGCCCGGCGATGCGCGCCGCGTGGGAGTCCGGGGTCATCATGGCCGGGGTCTCGGCCGGCAGCATCTGCTGGCACATCGGCGGCACCACCGACAGCTTCGGCCCCACCCTGCAGCCGGTGACCAACGCACTTGGGATCCTCCCCTACGGCAATGGGGTCCACTACGACAGCGAGGCGCAGCGACGCCCGCTGCTCCACGAGCTGGTGGCCGCCGGCACCCTTCCGCCCCTGTGCTTTGCCACCGACGACGGTGTGGGCCTCTGGTACGAGGGAACCGAGCCGGCGCTGGTGGTCAGCGACCACGCTGTCGATCCCGCCACCGGCCCGGCCGCGTACCGGGTCGAGTTCCGAGGCGACGGGGTCGATGAGACCAGGCTGAACGTGGGTACGCCGGCGCGCTGACCGTACACTGCGGTGGTGGCCGACCAGAAGCCTCCGCGGGTCGATGACAGCGAGCGGGCGACTCTGCACGCATTGCTGCACTACCAACGGGCATCCCTGGTGCGGAAGGTCACCGGCGTCAGCGACGAGGCGGCCCGCCAGTCACCGGTGACCAGCGGAACGAACCTGCTGTGGCTCATCAGGCACATGACGCGTGCTGAATCCCTGTGGGTACTGATCCGATTTGCCGGAGAAGGCGACGACCTCCCCGACGAAACCGTTCATGAGACTGACACGCTGGCTTCGGCGGTCGACCTCTACCGCACGACTTGGGAGCGCGTTGACGCCGTGGTCAAGGCCGCACCCAGCCTCGCCCAGCCGTGCACGACGATCGAGAACGACGAGCCGCTCAACCTCCGGTGGGTGCTGATGCACCTGCTGGAGGAGACGGCTCGCCATGCCGGTCATGCCGATATCCTCCGCGAGCTCATCGACGGGCAGACCGGGCGTTAGGACCCCGGGGGGCGTCCCTCGTTGCTCCAGAGGGCCTTCCCGGTCAGAATCTCCTGCATGGAACCACTGGCCATCCACCACGTCTCCCTCAACGTGCCCGACGTTGACACCGGCGTCGCCTTCTACACCGAGGTGTTGGGGGGCACACTCCGGGACGATCGGCCCGATCTGGGGATCGCCGGTGCCTGGATCGATCTCGGTACCCAGCAGGTCCATCTCATCGAGGCTCCGGTGCCGCGCAATCTGGGGCAGCACTTCGCCATCCGGGTCGAGGACCTCGATGTGGTGGTCGCCGAACTGCGTTCGCATGGCGTCGACATTGCCGATCCGGTCGCGGTGGGACCCAACCGCCAGACATTCCTGGTCGACCCGGCGGGCAACGCCGTGGAGCTGCACCAGGTCGGCGCCCCCGCCTAACAGGGGAAGGGCCTGAACAGCGGCGAAGCCGCAGCGGGTCGGGAAGGCGGGATTTGAACCCGCGACCTCCTGCTCCCAAAGCAGGCGCGCTGCCAAGCTGCGCTACTTCCCGGTCAAAGGTTTGCTTTTGAACTCCAGCCTCACGGATGCCCGGTCTCGAAGGGCTGACAAGACACGCTACCCCAGCGTCCAGCCGACACCGGCGTCTGCTTGGGCCGTCGGAGCAGGGGTGCGGCACGGCCTGGGTGCCACCCAGGGCCTCCCTGGCCCGGCCCGCGCCAACCGGCATCAAGGCATTCCCCCGATCCGTCGCCAGGGGATAGCGTCACGCCGGTGCCGACCGTCCGCGTAGCCGTCTTCGACCTCGGGAGCAGCTCTTTCCACCTGATGGTCGTCGACGCGTCGCGTGAGGGCCTTCTGATACCGGTGCTGCGTCGCCGGTCCTTCCTCCATCTCGGAACCGAAGTGGCTCGGACCGGTGGCGTCCCGGCCGACCGGGCGGCCTCGGCTGTTCGTACCGTCCGGAGGCTGACCATCGCGTGCGACGACGCCGGGGTCGACGTTGTGGTGGCACTGGCCACCGCCGCCCTCCGCGACGCGGCCAACAGCACCAAGCTCATCAGCCGACTCGAGGGAGTCCTGGGTTGCCCGATCACGCTGCTGAGCGGTGAGGAGGAAGCCCGGCTCTGCTTTCTGGGCCAACGGGCCGGCGTCTGGGTCGGGCATGATCCGGTCCTCGGGCTCGATCTCGGGGGAGGAAGCCTCGAGGCCGGCATCGGTTCCATCGACGAGGTCACCGCCGTGGCTAGCGTCGCTCTCGGCACGGCCCGCCTCCGTGGTGAGCTGGGAACCGGTGAGCTGCTCACCCCCGCCGACCGGGTGGCCGTCGGCGAGGTGACCCTGGAGCGGGCCGAGCCCATCCGGGCCATGCTGGCCCGCAACCCCAAGGCGGGAACCCGGGTGATCGCCAGCGGGGGGACGGTCCGGGCCCTGGCCCGGCTGGCCCTCGGGTTGCACCGTCCGCTCACGCCGTCGGGTTCGGTCTCGACCCTCCAGGTCAATCAGGTCGAGATCCCCGCCGGCCAGCTCCTGGAGCTGGCTGACCGCCTGTCCACACTGGACCTCGATGCCCGCCTCGCCCTGCCTGGGGTGCAGGCCCGGCGGGCCCCCCTCTTGCCCATCGGGGCACTGGTGCTGTCGACGCTGGCCGAGAGCCTGGGGCTTCAGCGCTTGGTGGTGAGCGAGTGGGGCCTCCGAGAGGGCGCCGTGCTCGATGCCCTCTCGCTTCGGGCCGAGCGGCCCCTGGTGGTGGGTGCCCGCACCTCCTGAGGCACCCGGCCACCCCATCGTCCCCTCACTGACCAGTCCACCCCGTGGTTGTGGCCGGTCGGGGAGGGGTGGCCGCCGATGCTGCCGATCCCGACGGACGATTGAGACGATCCGGTCGAGTCAGGCCTTTTTGCCCAGGATGCGGTTCATGCCGGTGCCGCAAACCGGGCACTTGCCCTTGGCTGAGCGCCGGCCGTTGGCCATCTCGACCTCTTCGCCGTCAAACTGCCGCTTCTCGCGGCACTTCACGCAATATCCCTCATACGACGCCATGTGTCCTCCTCATGATTCGGATGGTGTCCACCCGTCCTCGGTTGGTTCGAAGGTACCGGTCCGGGTTGATGGAGGGGGGGATAGCGACCGCAAACGCTTGCAATAGTTAGCACAAGAGCTGAGGCGGGGAGGAGTGAGGCCGTTCAGCCGGCGCTGTCCTCGACGTCGCTCGGCCCGTCGGGGACAGAGATTCCTGCCATCATCTGTTCGACGTCGTCGGCGGCCAACGGCGGGCTGAAGAAGTACCCCTGGGCGGTGGTGCAGCCACGCTGGAAGAGCACCCGGCTCTGCTGCGAGGTCTCCACCCCCTCGGCCACGCAGGCTAGCCCCAGGCGGTCGGCCATGGAGATGATGGCCGAGACCAGGGAGTTGCTTTCTCCCTCGGGCCCGAGGACCTGGACGAAGGACTGATCGATCTTGAGCGTGCTGACCGGAAACGACCCGATGCGGCTCAGCGACGAGTTCCCGGTCCCGAAGTCATCGATGGTGAACCGCACCCCGAGCCGCCGGAGCCGCTCGATGTTCTCCTTGGCCGGTCCCATCCTGTCCAGGACCACCCGTTCGGTGATCTCGAGTTCCAGCAGCGAGGGATCGATGGCGGTCTCCTCGAGCGTCCGGTCAATGGTGTCGAAGAGGGCGGGGCTAGACAGGTCCCGCGACGCCAGGTTGACCGACAGGTGGAGCGGCCGCAGACCGTGGTCGAGCCAGATGCGGGCCTGCTGGCACGTCTGCTGAAGCACCCAGGCATCCAGAGTGACGATGACGTCGCTCCGCTCGGCCATCGAGATGAACGACGAGGGTTCGAGGACTCCGAGGGTGGGGTGGTTCCAACGGACGAGCGCCTCCACGCCGACCACCTCTGCGGTGCGCAGGTCGATATAGGGCTGATACAGCACGAAGAACTCGTCGTGGTCGAGGGCATGGATGAGGTCAGCCTGGAGGGTGCGCTCGTCGATGGCCAGTCTTTCCTCGCCGGAATTGACCATCGGACCCGAGTACATCTGGAATCCGTTCCGTCCGCGCCCCTTGACCCGGTACATGGCCTCGTCCGCCCGGCTGAGCAACTCGTCATAGGAATCACCGTGGTCGGGCGCCATGGCGATGCCGATCGAGGCCGAGGTGTCCACCTGCTTCTCGAAGACCATGAAGGGCGTGCTCAGCACCTCGAGCGACCGCTGAGCCAGCTGATCGATGGACAGCTGGTCGGAAAGGCCGGGCAACAGGATGGCGAACTCGTCGCCCCCGACCCTGGCCACCGTGTCCTGGCGTCGGACAGTGTCTACCAGGCGTTGACTCACCTGCCGAATGAGCTCGTCGCCTGCCGCATGCCCCAGGGTGTCGTTGACCATCTTGAAATGGTCGATGTCGACGAAGAACATGCAGACCGGTTCGCCCACCCGGCGGGATCGGACCAGCTCCTGTTCGACCCTGTCCTCGAACAGGCGCCGGTTGGGCAGGCCGGTGAGAGCGTCGTGCCAGGCCAAGTGCGAAACCTTCTCGAGGAGCTCCAGGTTCTGCAGTGCGGTGGCGGCCTGGTCGGCCAACCCGGTGAGCCGCTCGTGGAGATCGGGGTCGCGGATGGATGCAATCGGGTCCTCGGGGCCGAAGTTGGCCGCGACCACCCCAAGGAAGGCGCGCTTGGCAAAGAGCGGTGCCACCACGGAGGCCGCCAGTCCAGCCCGGTCCAGCAGGTCGCGCAGGGAGATGTCCTCGGTCGAGCCGTCGAGCACCATGACCTCTCGCCGCCTGAGCATGCCGTCGACCACCGGCGAGTCGGTGCGGACGGCCAACAATCCGTCGTCCTCGGGATCTCGCCAGTCCGTCCCCGCCTCTGCGGCCGGCGATCCGGGGGCGACCGGACCCGAGTCGTCCTGGTTCGCCCCGATCCCGCTCCGGTCCCCGTCGCCGACGGTCATGCCGGCCCGGTCCGGAGGCCGGAGGGGCACGACGGCATCCATCGAGGCGTCGGGGAGGGCCGTCCCGTCGGTCCACGCCCGTCGCACCAGCTGGCCCCGCTCGCGGTCCCACAGGAAGACCGTCGACTGGTTGCATCCGGTGACCGCGGGCGCCGTGTCGGCCAGCAATTGCACCAGATCGGCCGGATTGCTCACCTGGGAGAGGGCTTCGGAGAACGACAGGAGGGTGCGGGCCGTGGCGTCACTCTGTCGGGCTTCGGTGAGCAAGCCGAAGATGTCAAGGGCCGTCGCGGCGTACTCGGCGTACATTCTCAGCGCCCTGGCTTCCTCCCCAGTGTGGGTCGCCCCGGGCGGAAGGAACTCGACCAACCGACCGTAGAGCCGCCGGCTGGAGGCGATGTCGACGATGATGCGGGCACCGCCGTCATCGTCGGGGTTCTCCCGCCACAGCTCCGCCGCCAGGATCTGCGCCTCGTCCGCCAGGAGCCCTCGGTGATGGAGCTGGATCGGGGTCCCGGGTCGAACCCTCACCAGCAGGAGGTAGTGGTGGGAGCTGACCACAGCATCGGCTCGGGCGGCTATCTCGGCCAGAAGGGCGTCGACGTCGTCACTTAAGAGCTCGGTGGCGGTGGCGAACACCCCCTCGAGCAGGACGCCCATCCTTCTGAGCTCGCTCTGGAGCTCGTCGATGGTCTGCGACGCACGGGAGATCTCAGACCGGTCCTCGACGAGGGATGGGGCATCCTCGACGACGGACGGGTCCTCGCCAACCGGTCGGTTCTCGACGACGGACGGGTCATCGGCGAAGGAGGATTCCGCGGTTGAGGCGACGTCGCCTTCCGAGAGGTGGGTCAGCGTGGGCTCGGTCTCCGCGGATTCCGGCGGAGCGGCCACCAGCGAGGAGGGATCGTCCCAGCTGAGTGCGTAGAGGCAGAATCGGCCGCCGCGGGCGCTGCACTCCGTCTCGCTGATCAGGGCGGGCCCGAGCCCGTAGAGAGTCGGAACCTGGGACAGCAACCCGCGAGTCATCTCGCAGAGATGGGCGTGGCGGCTTTCGGTGGTGCGCGGGCTGACTCGTATGAGGGCGTGATCGCTGGCGACCTCGAGGGGCACGGCGGTGGACCGGGTTTCGAAGCGCTCGGTGAGGGCCGACACATGTTTGAGGGCGGCGTCGGGCGAGCCGAGGGTAACCAGCCGGTCGACGAAGTCGGTGCTGTCCGACGAGGCAAGGAGTCGCTCACCGACGTGGAGGCCGACAGCGCCATCCCCGGTGACCAGGGCAGCCGCGTTGAACAGGGCCACGGTCTCCGCCAGCGAGCTCCGTGCTGACGTGTCCCGGAGAGTCGAGAACGACCGGTCTTCGCCGGCCAGGGCCAGGACCTGGGCCACACCGATGTCGCCGTTGCGGGCGTGGACCATCCCCATCAGGGCGTTGATCACCGCTCCCGAGACGTCACCGGGGCGTCCGGGGTGATCGCTCGTCTCTTCAGCCTCGACGGTCATCGCTCGTCATTCAACCTCTCGGCGCCGTTGCGCGCGCCACCGCGGAGTCCACCCTTCCTGTCATCGACCATCCGACAGATTTCCTTTACCCAGGGGCAGGCCCGACGACGACCGGCGCAGTAGGCCCGACGACGAGCGGCGGCGCAGGCTTCCGCAGGTCGCACCCACCGTCAAGGGCGGGCAGTCCCGGACCGGACGGGGGGACCGGCACCCGAGGACCCCGGCCCCTTGGTGACCCGGCCATCTACAATGAGACCATGAGCATCTACGACCCTTCCCTCCACTCCCTCGACGGCGAGCCGGCCTCCATCGGCGACTACCGCGGCAAGGAGCTTCTCGTGGTCAACGTGGCCTCGAAGTGCGGCCTCACGCCGCAGTACGAGGGCCTCGAGCGACTGCAGAAGACCTACGGGGACAAGGGCTTCAGCGTCCTCGGATTTCCCTGCAACCAATTCGGCGCCCAGGAGCCTGGCTCGTCCGAGGAGATCGCCACCTTTTGTTCCACCACCTACGGCGTGACCTTCCCCCTGTTCGAGAAGGTCGAGGTCAATGGCGAGGGAAGGCATCCGGTGTACGACCAGCTGGTGATGTTTCCCGATGAGGAAGGCGAAGCCGGGGACATCCAGTGGAACTTCGAGAAGTTCCTCGTCTCGCCGACGGGTGAGATTCTCAAGCGCTTCCGGCCGATGGTGGATCCCGAGGCTCCCGAGGTCATCGACGCCATCGAGGCCAATCTTCCCGGCTGATGTTCGGACCGGCCCCCATCTGAGATCGGCGCCCAGCCGTCTGCTAGCAGGCCGCCGATCGGCCATCGGCTCAGGTCCAACTTTGAAGGCGATGAAGGGAAGCGCATGACAGCTCCGTCGACCAACAACGAACCGGTGGTCGGGGCCATGACCCAGGTCTGGGCTTCCGTGGCCAGCGTGTGCGAGGAGATCAAGGGGAGCCAGTGGGACCTCGACACCGATTGCCCGGGCTGGTCGGTCAAGGACCAACTCTCGCACCTGATCGGGATCGAACATCTGCTCCTGGGAGACCCAGCTCCTCCGCCCCTCGCCGAATGGCCTGACCACGTCCGCAACGCCTTCGGGGAGATGAACGAGGCGTGGGTCGAGGCTCGACGCAGGACACCGGGAGCCGAGGTCGTGGCCGAATTCGTCGAGGTCGCCAACCGGCGAGTTGCCGAACTGCGGGCCATGCCCGCGTCGCGCTTCGACGAGATCGGTTGGAGCCCGGTCGGCGAGGTGCCGTACCGGGAGTTCATGGAGACCCGGGTGCTCGACAGTTGGGCCCATGAGCAGGACATCCGCCGTGCGGTGGGGCGACCCGGCGGTCGGAACGGGATCGGCGAGGCCACCACCCTGGACCGGTGCGAACGCACCATGCCCTACGTGGTGGGCAAACGGGTGGCCCCACCGGACGGGACCTCGGTGTTGTTCGCCGTGGTCGGGGTCATGGGCCGCCAGATCCACGTGCAGGTCGAGGACGGGAGGGCCGTGCCGGTGGCGGCCCCGGCGGCGCTGCCGGGGCCGCAAGGGCCGCCGAGCGAGCAGCCTTCGGCGACGCTCTACATGGACCAAGAGGCGTTCTGGCGCCTCGGGTTCGGTCGGGTGGAGCCGAGCCGTCTGATGGCCACCGGTGAGGTCCGGATCACCGGTGACGTGGCCCTCGGCCACAAGGTGCTCGACTCGATGGCTTTCATGATCTGAGCGAGCGACCGTGTCCGGCTCGCCGGAGTCGCGAGGCGTTCCCGCGACACGCTCGCCATCGGGCCGTCCGGCATCGGGCTGACACCCGAAAAGCCGGAAGGCCCTCTGCCGGTACACTGACCTCTTCGTATGCGAGCCACCGTCGCGCCTGAAGAGGGCAACAAGGTCCGTCTGTCTGTCGAGATCGACGAAGAGGAGATGGACGAAGCTCTCGACCAGGTCGTGGGCCGCCTGGCCCGCGAGGTGCGGGTGCCCGGCTTTCGCCCGGGGAAGGTCCCCCGGAGGGTCATCGAAGCCCGGATGGGTGGAGCGGCTGCGCTCCGGGGTGAAGCCATCCGAGAGTCGCTTCCCGAGTTCTACGCCCAGGCCGTGAGCGACACCGAGGTCGACCCCATCGACAAGCCGGAGATCGACATCACCTCAGGCGACGAGACAGGGGCCGTCTCCTTCGACGCGGTGGTCATGGTTCGTCCGACCGTGGCCATCCCCGGCTATCAGGGGATGATGGTGACCCTGCCCGACCTCGAGGTCGCCGACGCCGAGATCGATGCGCAGATCGACCGACTGCGGTCCACCTCCGGGGAGCTCGTGGAAGTGTCCCGCCCGGCTCAGGACGGCGACCAATTGACCATCGACATCCACGGCACTCGCGCCGGCCTGGGGTCGGGGGACGACAACGATCTCGACGCCGAGGACCTGCTCTATGAGGTCGGGAGCGGCAGCGTGGTGGCCGAGCTCGACGACCAGTTGCGGGGGGGCAAAACGGGCGACATCTTCACCTTCGACTCGACCTTGGGTGAACAGACGGTCTCGTTCCGGGTGCTGGTCAAGAACGTGAAGGAGCTGGTCCTGCCCGAGGTGACTGACGAGTGGGCATCGGAGGCTTCCGAATTCGACACCGTCGAGGAGTTACGGGCCGACCTCGCTCAGAGGCTCCGCGAGCGTCACGTCGTCCAAGCCCGCATTGCTCTTCAGCAGAAGACGGCCGATGGGCTGGTCGAGCTGGTCACCGAGGAGATTCCCGAGCAGCTGGTGGCCGAGGAGCTACGCGAAAGGCTCCACGACCTCAGCCATCGTCTCGAGAGCCAAGGGATGAGCCTGGGACAGTTCCTCGGGGCCACCGGTCGCGACGAGCAGGAGTTTGTGGAGGAGCTCCGGGCGGGAGCCCTCCACAGCGTCAAGGTCGATCTGGCCCTGCGGGCCCTGGCCGACGAGGAGGAGATCGAGGTCACCGATGAGGAGCTCAACGAAGAGTTGGCCACCATGGGCGAGCGACTTGAAATGGACGTTGACGAGGTACAGAAGCAGTTGGACCGGGCCGGGCGGCTTCCGGCGGTACGCTCGGATCTGCGCAAGGCCAAGGCGATGCGATGGCTCACCGACCACGTGGAACTGGTCGATGAGGAGAACCGGCCCGTGTCACGGGACGACTTGAAGATCAACGAGGTCGAGGAGGATCAGTAGATGAGCGTCACGGAGGGATCCAGGGTGATGGACGCACAGGCATACAGCGTGCCGTGGGTGGTCGAGTCCACCAGTCGGGGCGAGCGGAACTACGACCTCTACTCGCGCCTGTTGCGCGAGCGGATCATCTTCCTCGGGACTCCGATCAACGACACAGTCGCCAACCTGGTCTGCGCCCAGCTGCTCTTCCTCGAATCAGAGGAGGCGGACAAGGACATCCACCTCTATATCAACTCGCCCGGTGGTGACATCACCGCCCTGTTCGCCATCTACGACACCATGAAGTACATCAAGCCGGACATGTCCACCTTCTGTTTCGGCCAGGCCGCCTCGGCTGCCGCGGTCCTGCTCGGCGCCGGCACCAAGGGAAAGCGCTTCGCCCTTCCCCACGCCCGCATCCTCTTGCACCAGCCCTTCGGCGGAGTGGAGGGCCAAGCCAGCGACATCGAGCTCCAGGCCAAGGAGATCCTGCGCATGCGCGATCTGCTGAACGGCATGTTGGCCAACGACACCGGTCAGACGACCGAGCGGGTGTCCAAGGACACCGACCGCGACTTCATCATGACCGCGGACGAGGCCGTCACCTATGGATTGATCGATGAGGTCATCTCCGCCAGGGATGCCCTTCCCATGGAGGCGGTCGGGGCCGCGTAGCTGGCCTGTCGAACGATGGAGCGTGTGGATGTCGGTTCAGCCGCTAGGGTTGAGTTTCTGATTCGCATCGTCGTAGCGAGTGTGACAAGTGCACGGGCAGATCAAGGGCAGAGTGAGCAGCACGCACGGATGAGCAACAGGAACCGCTGACTAAAGGACACGAGGAACCGACGTGGCGAAGTTCGGAGACGGTGGCGATCTGGTGAAGTGCAGCTTCTGTGGAAAGTCACAGAAGCAAGTCAAGAAATTGATCGCCGGGCCTGGCGTCTACATCTGCGATGAGTGCATCGAGCTGTGTAACGACATCATCGCCGAGGAGCTGGCGGACACCACCGAGCTCTCCTTCGAGGAGTTGCCCAAGCCCCGGGAGATCTACGAGTTCCTGAATGACTACGTGATCGGCCAGGAGTACGCCAAAAAGATCCTGTCGGTCGCCGTGTACAACCACTACAAACGGGTCCAGGCCGGGAGCAACGGCTCCCACGACAATGATGTCGAGTTGGCCAAGTCGAACATCTTGCTCCTCGGACCGACCGGCTGTGGCAAGACGCTGTTGGCCCAGACATTGGCCCGCATGCTCAACGTGCCCTTCGCCATCGCCGACGCCACCGCCTTGACCGAGGCCGGCTATGTGGGCGAGGACGTCGAGAACATCCTCCTCAAACTCATCCAGGCCGCCGACTACGACGTGAAGCGGGCGGAAACCGGCATCATCTACATCGACGAGATCGACAAGATCGCCCGCAAGTCGGAAAACCCGTCCATCACCCGTGACGTCTCCGGCGAAGGGGTGCAGCAGGCCCTGTTGAAGATCCTCGAGGGCACCACCGCCTCGGTGCCTCCCCAGGGTGGTCGCAAGCATCCCCATCAAGAGTTCATCCAGATCGACACCACCAACATCCTCTTCATCTGCGGCGGTGCCTTCGCCGGGGTCGACGCCATCATCGAGAACCGCATCGGCCGCAAGGGGATGGGCTTCCGGGCCGAGGTGCGCAAGGCCTCCGAACGCGACGACTCCGAGCTCCTCCGCCACGTGCTTCCCGAGGATCTGATGAAGTTCGGCCTGATCCCCGAGTTCATCGGCCGTCTCCCGGTGGTGGGCGCCGTCTCTCACCTGTACAAGGATGCGCTCATCCGGATTCTGGTCGAGCCCAAGAACGCACTCACCCGCCAGTACCAGCGGACGTTCGAACTGGACCACATCGAACTCGAGCTGACCGACGATGCCCTCGAAGCGGTGGCCGAGCAGGCTCTGTTGCGTGGCACCGGGGCGCGAGGACTCCGAGCCATCCTCGAAGAGGTCCTGCTCGAGGTGATGTACGACCTACCGAGTCGCACCGACATCTCGAAGTGTGTGGTGGACCGGGCGGTGGTGCTCGACAAGGTGCATCCCACTCTGGTGCCCCTCAACAGCCCTCCGGCCAAATCGACCCGGAGCCGCAGGGCTGCCTCCTAAGGCCGACTCCGACCGGGCACCGTCGCAGTCGCACCGACGGTCACGGTCGCCTCAGGCTGTCCGCCTCCCTCCCTCGGCCATGGTTCCGTGAACTTCGACGATCTGCCCGAAGCTCTGGCGTGGCTCGACGCCCACATCGACTACGAGTCGAGCATGCCGACGCGGCGCTCCCTGCCCACCTTGGATCGCATCCGTGCCCTCACCGCGCTCCTCGGAGACCCGGAGACCGCGTATCCGGTCGTGCACATCACCGGGACCAACGGCAAGGGCTCCACCGCGGCCATGACCACCGCCCTGCTCGGTGCCCAGGGATTGAGCGTGGGCACCTACACCAGTCCCAATTTGAGTCGGGTCAATGAGCGCATCGCCCGCAACGGCGAACCCATTGACGACGCTGCCTTCGTGGAGGTCCTCGAGTCGCTGGCCCGCCTCGAGCCCCTGATGGAGGGTCCCGCCACCCGTTTCGAGCTGCTGACCGCCGCCGCCCTGGCCTGGTTCGCTGACGAGGCCGTCGATGTGGCCGTGGTCGAAGTCGGGCTGGGCGGGCGGTGGGACAGCACCAACGTGGTGCACGGGGACGTGGCCGTCCTCACCAATATCAGCTTCGACCACACCGAGGTCCTCGGCCCCACCCTCGAAGACATCGGCCGCGACAAGTCCGGGATCTTCAAGGAGGGGAGCCGGGTGGTCATCGGCGAATCCGACCCCACCCTCGTGCACCTTCTGCGTGGGGCCGCGGAGGAGGCCGGCGCGGCCCAGGTCTGGGTCCGCGGCCAGGACTTCGCCTGCACAGCCAACAGGATGGCGGTCGGGGGACGACTGATCGACGTGCGCACCCCCGGACGCTCCTATGGCGAGCTGCTGATCCCGTTGCACGGGGCCCACCAGGGGGACAACGCCTCCTGCGCTCTGGCCGCGGTGGAGGCGTTCTTCGGGACTCCACTGGGCGAGGACGTGGTCGAAGGCGCGTTCGCCGGCGTGCGGGTGCCCGGACGCCTCGAGGTCATCGGCCGCCACCCGCTGGTGGTGGTGGACGGTGCCCACAATGTGGCCGGCATGCTGGTCCTGGCCCGGTCGCTGGTGGAAGAGTTCGCGGTGGACGGTGAGGCCCAGGCGGTGGTCGGGATGCTCTCGGGCCGGGACCCGACCTCCATGTTGGAGGCTTTGATGACGGCGGGCATCCGTTCGGTGGTGGCCTGTGCCCCCGATTCCCCCCGGGCTCTGGAAGCCGCCGTGGTGGCCGAGGCCGCCTCCGCGCTGGGGATGGCGGTGACGACGGCCGGATCGCCGGCCGACGCCGTCGCCCTCGCCCTCGGTCGTGCCGGCGCGGATGACCTGGTCGTGGTGTGCGGTTCCCTCTACGTAGTGGCCGACGCCCGGCGGTTGCTGGTCCCCGAACCCCGGTGACCGGCACCCCCGGGGAACCTCGCCGGCGCGGTCGGGGTCCTGGCGTGGGCTAGCCTGCCTCGCTCGTGGGACGCACACTGGTCATCTGCAAGCCCGATGCCGTCGAACGTGGGCTGGTCGGCGAGATCATCTCGAGGATCGAGCGCAAGAGCCTCCGCATCATCGCCGCCGAGCTGCGCACCATCTCCAAGGACGTGGCCTACATCCACTACGGCGAGCACGACGGTGAGCCCTTCTTCGATGGCCTGGTGCTGTTCATCACCCGCTCGCCGTCCCTGGTGATGGTGGTGGAGGGTCCCGGCGACACCCATCAGGTGGTGCGCAACCTGATCGGCGCCACCAACCCCTCAGATGCCTCCCCCGGCACCATCCGGGGCGATCTCGCTCTGGTGATGGCTGAAAACCTCGTTCACGGGTCTGACTCGCCCGAATCGGCGGAACGGGAGATCGAGCTCTTCTTCCCCGGTCTGGCCTGAGCCGCTTCCCCGGTCTGGCCCCGGTCCGGCCACCCGGCCACCCGGCGGACCACGAGGTGGGCCGACCCGCCGACCGGGTTGGCCTTGTCGACAGAGTGCGCCTTGTGCCCATCCTCCAATTCCCCTAGCCTGAGGGCAGATGCCGCTGGTCATTGAGCCCAAATGCCGCGGAGACCAGGTGCGGTCACACGCACTGGCGAAGACCCCGACGATTACTGAAGGAGGAGTGCGTCTCTGATGCGCGACAACGGTTTCTCGCTTCTCGGCCGTGACATGGCCGTCGACCTCGGTACCGCCAACACCTTGGTGTACGTGCGCGGCCGTGGCATCGTCCTGAACGAGCCCTCGGTTGTCGCCGTCAACGTCAAGGACGGTCGGCCACTCGCCGTAGGGGCCGAAGCCAAGCGGATGATCGGTCGCACGCCGAGCCACATCCAGGCCATCCGGCCCCTGAAGGACGGCGTCATCGCCGACTTCGAGATCTGCGAGAAGATGCTCCGCTACTTCATCCATCGGGTGCACCAGCGGCGGTTCGCCAAGCCGCGCATGGTCATCTGCGTTCCCTCCGGGATCACCGGGGTCGAGCAGCGAGCGGTGATGGAGGCTGCCGAGTACGCCGGGGCCCGCAAGGCCTACATCATCGAAGAGCCGATGGCCGCCGCCATCGGCGCCGGACTTCCCGTCCATGAGCCGACCGGCAACATGGTCGTCGACATCGGAGGGGGCACGACCGAGGTGGCCGTCATCTCTCTCGGTGGGATCGTCACCAGTCAGTCGATCCGGATCGGTGGCGACGAGCTGGATGAGGCCATCGTGTCCTTCGTCAAGAAGGAGTACAGCCTGGCTCTGGGCGAGCGCACCGCAGAGGAGATCAAGATCGCTCTGGGGTCGGCCTTCGAGCTCGAAGAGGAACTGCACGCGGAGATCCGCGGCCGCGATCTGGTCACCGGCCTCCCCAAGACGGTGGTCATCTCGACCCAGGAGATCCGCAAGGCCATCGACGAGCCGGTGTCGGCCATCGTGGACGCGGTCAAGGTCACCCTCGACCGGACCCCGCCGGAGCTGGCCGCCGACATCATGGAGCAAGGCATCGTGCTGACCGGGGGTGGCGCCCTCCTCCATGGTCTGGACAGCCGCCTGACCCAAGAGACCGGCATGCCCATCGTTGTGGCCCGCGATCCTCTGAACTGCGTCGCCATCGGCAGTGGGCAGTGCCTCGAGGAGTTCGAGGCCCTCAAGCAGGTCCTCATCACCTCGTCGGCACGCTGAGCGGCCGATGCCGCGGCGGTCCCGCCGCCCGCGCACCACTCTGCTCCTTTTGGTGCTGGCGTCGATCACCATCGTCACCCTCGATGCCCGAGGTGGCTTCGACCGCATCACCTCCGGGGTGAAGTCGGTCGCCTCGGACGCCTTCGCCCCCGTGCGGTCCGGCGTCGACGACGTGATCGAGCCGATCGGGAGCTTCCTGGCCGGGTCGGTCCACTACGGGGCCGTGCGTCAGCAGAACCAGAAGCTCGAGGCCGAGATCGCCCAGCTCCGGGCCCAACAGGCCGCACAGCAGGATACCGACCAGGCCATGAAGCAGCTGAGCGCCTTGTTCAACCTGCCTTTCGTGGGCAATCTGCAGTCCGTGCCCGCCGAGGTCACCAACGAGGGCACCAGCGACTTCGCCTCCACCATCGACATCAGTGTCGGTCGGGACCAGGGGGTGCAGTTGAACATGCCGGTGGTCGGCTCCGGAGGGCTGGTCGGCCAGATCGTCCAGGCCAACCACTCCTCGTCCACCGTGCGTCTGGTCACTGACGGCCAGTCCGCCGTCGGGGTCCGCTACGGCCCGTCGCCGGGCTCGTTGGCCGTGCTCACCGGCCAGGGCTCGGGCAAGCCGCTGTCCGCTGACCTGGTCCCCTCCAACACCCCCCTCACCGATGGCGAGGTGTTCATCACCAGCGGCCTCCAGGGCGCCATCTTCCCCGGCGGGATCCCGGTGGCCCAGGTGACCACGTCGAAGAACGGGTCGACCTCCTCCCAGGAGTCGGTGACCCTGGAGCCCCTGGCCGATCTGGCCCATCTCCGCTACGTGTCGGTCCTGCTGTGGGGGCCCTCCACGTGAGGGGGCGGGGATGACGTTTCGGGAAGCAAGCCGGATCACGCTGGTGGTCCTCGGATTCGTGGTCGTGCAGCAGACCGTGGTGCTGGACATCCACCTGGGAGGGGTCAATCCCGACATCATGATCCTTCTCCCCATCGTGGCCGGGATCGTGGGGGGTCCGGCCCGAGGGGCGACGATGGGTTTCGGGGCGGGCCTGGTCGCCGACCTCTTCTTGCCCACGCCGTTCGGATTGTCGGCCCTGGTGGGGAGCATGATCGGGTTCGCCGCCGGCGTGGCCACCCTGGCCCTGGACCGGAGTGCCCTTTGGCTCCCCCCGGTGGCCGCTCTGGGCGGGAGCGCCCTCTACGAACTGTCCTACGCCGTGATCGGATCGGTCATCGGCCAACCCCAGATGCTCCACGTGGACATCGTGAGGATCGTGCTGGTGGTCTCGATCACCAACGCCGTGCTGGCCGTCCCCGCCCTCCGACTGGTGGCCTGGGCTCTTCCCGCCGCCTCGATCGAGGGGGTACCCACCTCCACCCTCTCCTCCGGAGCCCGCCGATGATCCGGGCTGTGGGCCGCGCCCCCCTGGCCGGACAGGGTTGGGATACTGGCGCATCGTGAGCCGGTCCCTTCGCCACCCGTTCCGAGGGCCCCGGCGCTTTCTCCGCCCCGAAAAGGCCACCGGCCCCCGCAGGAGGAAGACCCGGCAGCCCAAAATGCGCCAGAGCCGGTTTTCGGTGGAGGCCATGATGGAGACGCCGGACACCACGACGGCCCGGCCCGGTCTCCGCCTCCGGGTCACCGGCCTGATCGTGGTGGTGCTGTTCGCCCTGCTGGGCTTGCGCCTGTGGACGCTGCAGGTCCTCCAGGCGCCGGCCGCGGCCCAGGCGGTGGCGGCCAACCAGATCCGGGCGGTGGCGGTCGACCCGGCCCGGGGCCTGATCCTCGATCGTTACGGCAACCCCCTGGTGACCAACCAGGTCATCGAGCAGATCACCCTGTCGCGGATCACCGCCGTCCAGGACCCCGCGGTCATCGGCCGACTGGCCGCGCTGCTCGGAGAGACCGTGGCCCAGGTCAATGCCACCATCGCCGATCCCCGCTTCAGCCTGTACAAGCCGGTGCCGGTCATGACCGGCGCCCCTCTCAGCGACATCCTGTACATCAAGGAGCACCAGGCCGAGTTCCCCGGGGTGGCCTCGGTGACGACCACCCAGCGCGCCTACCCCCAAGAGGAGCTCCCCGGACCGGCCCAGGGTGGCTACCCGGCCTCCCAGGTCCTCGGGTACGTGGGCACCATCAACCCGGCCGAGCTCAAGTCACGGGCTTCGCAGGGGTACCAGGCCGGCGACGCCTTCGGCCAGTCCGGTCTCGAGTACCAGTACGAGCCCTATCTGCGGGGCGTTCCCGGTCAACAACAGCTCGAGGTGAACCCCGAGGGGCAGGTGGTGGGGACCTTGAAGACCACCCCGGCGACACCGGGCGACAACCTGGTCACCAACATCGACACCAACCTCCAACAGGTTGCCGACAGCGCGCTGGCCACCCAGGTCCTCAACCTGCGCCAGCACGTCGACCCGTTGTGCAACAACGACTCGGGGTGTTACCCGGCGGCCACCGGGGGAGCCGTCATCGTGATGAACCCCCAGGACGGGGCCGTCTACGCCATGTCGTCCTACCCGAGCTACAACCCCTCGGTCTGGGCGGGCGGCATCTCCACCGCCGACTACGACGCTCTCTCCAATCCGGCCAACAACGAGCCGCTCATCAATCGGGCCATCGACGGCCTCTACACCCCGGGGTCCACCTTCAAGCTCAACACGGCCACCGCCGCTCTCGATCTGGGGCTGTGGACCCCGAGCGAGCTGTTCGACGACAAAGGCACCTTTACCGCACCGGGCTGCCAGAACAACAGCACGACGTGCACCTTCCAGAACGCTCCGGGGGACGGTGCCCTCGGCGACATCGACATCTCCACCGCCCTGACCGTGTCCGACGATGATTTCTTCTACAACTTGGGGGCCGAGTTCTACGACCAGACCGCCAAGTACGGTCCCACCCCGATCCAGGACCAGGCCGCCCAGTACAGCCTGGGTGAGCTGACCGGCATCGACCTGCCCGGCGAGTCGGACCAGTCGAGGGTGGACAGCCAGGCCGAGCGGGACAGGCTGCACGCCGAGAGCCCGACCGGCTTCCCCAACACGAGCTGGTATGTGGGGGACAACATCGAGATGGCCTTCGGCCAGGGCGCCACCGTGATCACCCCCATCGAGCAAGCAGTGGCCTACTCGACCTTCGCCAACGGCGGCACCCGTTACGCCCCCCAGGTGGCGGCGGCCATCGTCTCCCCGGCGGGCAAGGTCATCAAGCGGTTCACCCCGCAGGTCACCGGACACGTCAGCCTCCCTCCGTCGACGTACCAGCCACTGCTGGCCGGGTTCACCGGCGCGGTCAACGATCCCCGCGGAACCGCGTACAGCGCCTTCCAGGGGCTCAATTTCCCCGGGGGCATCGCCGGCAAGACAGGGACGGCCGACAGCGAGCTCGGCAAGGAGCCCACCGCCTGGTTCGTCGGCTTCGGCCCCACCGCCGATCCCCAGTACGTGGTGGTCTGTGTCATCGACCAGGCCGGTTACGGCGCCACCGCGGCGGCACCGGTGGTCCGGTCGATCTTCAGCTACTTGGCCGCCCACCCGGTGACGGCGGCCGGTGTCCCGCCCGCCCCCGGTCTCACCGAGCAGACCGGGCCGATACCCCTCCCCGATCTCTCGGCCGCTTCGACCACCTCGTCCACCGTGGCGCCGTCCGCCGGCGCCGGCGCGGCAAACGCCAACGGCACGTCGTCAGCCGGGTGACCGCCCTCGGTCGCCGGATCGGGGGACCGACGGTCGGTCCGCCGGGTCCGCCCTAGGATGATGAGGGAGATGCAGTCCCTCTGGTCACGTGTGGAACCTCTGTTGGCCCAGGTCACCAAGCCGGCCCGCTACATCGGTGGCGAGCTGGGGGCCCAGGTCACCGAGCACGACGAGCGGGCCGTGTCGTGGCTGTTGACCTATCCCGACACCTACGAGATCGGCCTTCCCAACCAGGGACTGCAGATTCTCTACGAGATCCTCAACGAACGTGACGACGCGGTGGCGGAGCGGGCCTACGCACCGTGGGTGGACATGGAAGCAGCCATGCGCTCGGCCGGAGTGCCTCTGTTCTCGCTCGAGAACCACCTGCCGGCCGCCTCCTTCGACGTGCTGGCCTTCAACCTTTCCGCCGAGCTCGTCTACACCAATGTCCTCAACCTCATCGACCTGGCCGGAATCGATGTCCACGGCGCCGAGCGGACCATGGACGATCCCCTAGTGGTGGCGGGCGGCCACTGCGCCTTCAACCCGGAGCCGCTGGCCGACTTCGTGGACTGCTTCGTGCTGGGTGACGGCGAGGAGGCGGTGGTCGAGATCAACCAGGTGATCGCCGCGGCCAAAGCGGAACGGGCTGCCCAGGACCGGAGCGGCCGTTCGGCGATGGTGGCGACCCGCTCGTCACTGCTTCATGCCCTGGCCCGCCTGCCCGGCGTCTATGTGCCGGCCTGCTACGAGGCGCAGTTCGAGCCGGGCCCGGCCTCGGGCGCCCAGGGAGCCGTCCATCCCGACCACCCGGCTCTGCCTCGGCTGGCGGCCACCGCCCCCTTGTCGGCCGGGATCCCCGCCAGAGTCGAGAAACGGACCATCACCGACCTGGGCCAGTGGCCCTATCCCAAGCAGCAGCTGGTGCCCCTGATCGAGGTGGTCCACGATCGCCTCAACGTCGAGCTCTTCCGGGGCTGCACCCGGGGGTGCCGGTTCTGCCAGGCCGGGATGATCACCCGGCCGGTCCGCGAGCGGCCGGCCAGCCAGGTCCGCACCATGGTCTCCGACGGCCTGGCCCGGACCGGGTACGACGAGGTCGCCCTGACCTCGCTGTCCAGCGCCGACTACTCCGGCATCGAGGACACGGTCACCGCCATCATCGACGATCCCTCCTGCTCGGGACAGGTGTCGGTCAGCCTCCCCAGCCTGCGGGTGGACGCCTTTACCGTGGGCACCGCGGCCCAGATCCAACGGGTGAGGCGCACCGGGCTCACCTTCGCCCCCGAGGGCGGGACCTGGCGGATGCGCCAGGTCATCAACAAGCTCATCCGTGAGGAGGACCTCTACGCCGCGGTGGACGCCGCCTTCAGTCAGGGATGGAAGCGGGTCAAGTTGTACTTCCTGATCGGGCTGCCCACCGAGACCGACGAGGACACCGTCGGCATCGTGGAGCTGGCCAAGCAGTGCGTGGCCATCGGCCGCCGCTACCACAAGGGGGTCACGGTGACCGCCTCGGTCGGGGGTTTCGTGCCCAAGGTCCAGACCCCCTTCCAGTGGTTCGGCCAGAACACCATCGAGGAGCTGACCCGCAAGGTGCATCTGCTCCGGGACGCGGCCCGGGGCGTGCGGGGCCTGACCATCCGGTGGCACGACCCCAAGGCCACCGCGGTCGAGGGCATCGTGAGCCGGGGCGACCGGCGGACGGGAGCGGTGATCGAGCAGGTCTGGCGCAAAGGGGGCACCTTCCAGGAGTGGTCGGAGTACTTCGACCTGGACCTGTGGACCGAGGCCCTGGCCGACCACGGGATGTCGCTCGAGGACACGGTCTACCGCCATCGCACCGAGCACGAAGTCCTGCCCTGGGACCATCT
The DNA here is from genome assembly GCA_963704615.1 of uncultured Acidimicrobiaceae bacterium. Lineage (GTDB taxonomy): Bacteria > Actinomycetota > Acidimicrobiia > Acidimicrobiales > RAAP-2 > Bog-756. The sequence continues at coordinate 1,595,459 of OY969923.1, forward strand.
GTCGGCCGGGCTCCATCGCGACTTCCTGTGGCAGGACTGGCTCGACGCGCTGGCCACCGTGGGGCTCGAAGACTGCAGGTGGACGCCCTGTTATGACTGTGGAGCCTGCACCGGATTCGGTATCGAGCACGTGGTGGCCTCGGCCGTGCCTCCGGCCGGCGGGAGCCAGGGGACCGGGCAGGATCTCTCGGCTGGGGGCCAAGTACCGGTACGATTTCTGACCACGGTGCCGTCCGGCACCGGTTCGGCCCTCGGGTCGGGAGAGGATGTTGCGGTGCGAGTCGGGAAGGGCAGAAGCTGAGATGCGCATTCGGTTTCGCTTTGCCAAGGTCGGCAAGATCCGTTTCACCAGCCAACGGGATGTGGCCCGTATGTGGGAGAGGGCCCTGCGCCGGGCCGCGCTCCCCCTGGCCTACACCGAGGGGTTCTCCCCCCGGCCCCAGTTGAGCTTCGGCTTGGCCCTCCCGACCTGCTGCGAGTCACTGGCCGAGTACCTCGACGTGGTCCTCGACGACCACCGGGCCCAGTCGTCCGGTGTCGAGGTGGCCGACCTGCCCGGCCAGCTCAGCGACCTGCTGCCGGCCGGCATCGACGTCCAAGCGGCGGCTCTCGCCGATCGCCGTGCCGGTTCCCTGCAGCAGTTGGTGACCTCCTGCTCGTGGGCCATGAGCTTCACCGGGGTTTCACGGGCCGAGCTCAGCGCCCAGGTGGCCGCCTTGTTGGCCGCCCGGTCGGTTCCCATCGTCCGGGAGCGGAAGGGCAGGGAGGAACACGACGACCTGCGGCCCGCGGTCCTGAATCTGGCCGTGGGCGAGGGACCCGAGGGGATCGACCTGGTCGGACGGGGCTCGATCGGCGTGGTGGCTGAGTTGGCCACCCACCCCCGCGGCGTCCGCCCCGTCGAGCTGGTACGCGGCCTGGCCGCCGTCGCCGGGCAGCCCGAATCGTTCGGGACCCGGGAGGGGATGACCGGCATCAGAACAGAGGGAATCCCGGTCTTGGACCGGGCTTGTAGAACGCAACAGTGGATCGAGCGCGACGGCATCCGTGAGGAGCCCCTGGGAGTCCACGAGGACGCCGGGTCGACCGGCCGCGCCACGCACGCCTTGGAGCGTGCCTCATGAGCAGTTTCGAAAGGGAATTCGATGTCCGATGCAACAACCGGGCGGCCGGTGGAGGTGCCGGCGGATCCGCCGGGGACCCCACCCGCCGCCCCCCAGGTCATGGCTCCTGTCGCCTCCGGCGACACCGGCTCCCCACCCCTCTCCCCACCCATGGGGAGAGGTTCGGAGGATCCGGACGCTGACGGGCTGAACCCGAGCGGGCCGACCGGCCCGGGTCAGCAGCCGGCCCGCAGTGGCCAGAACCGGAGACGGCGCGGCTCGCGGGGCGGGCGGGGCCGGAGCCGGTCCGCCACCTCGGCCACCTCGGCCACCTCGGCCAGCCCACCCGTCCCGGGGGAGGACGGCTCACCGGCCGACCCGTTGGGCCCGGCCCCGATGACCCCGGCCGCCATGACCCCGGCGGCCAGCTCGGAGTCCGACTCCCCGCCGGTCACCGCCTCCGGTCCCGGACTTGCCCCCCGGCCGGTCCCCGAGCGACCCAAGATCGGCGACAGCCGGCCCGCTCGACCCCCAGCCACCGATTCGGAGACCGACTCGGTCCTCGCCCCGGCGGGCAACGGGCGGGGATCGACCGGCGGTCGACGGTCCGACCCCACCGCGTCACGGGGGCCGGGCCGGGCCGCAGGCGGAGGGCGGACCCGGCAGCGGCCCAGCCCATCCGGGGAGGCTGTCGCCGCCTCTCGGACCCCGACCCCGTCGGGTGCCCCCACCCGGGGCGAAGGCCGCCGCGGTGGTCGGGAGCGCCGGGGCAAGGCTTTGGGCCGATACATGATCTGCGTGCATGTGCGTCCCGATACCACTCAGATCGCCCTGCTCGAGGGGCGCACTCTGGTCGAGCACTACATCTCACGGGCCTCGGACGACGCCACCCAGATCGACGGCAACATCTACCGGGGACGGGTCCAGAACGTGCTCCCCGGCATGGAGGCCGCCTTCATCGACATCGGGACCCCCAAGAATGCTGTGCTCTACCACGGCGATGTCCGCTACGACACCGAGGATGTCGAGTCGGGCGGGTCGCCCGGGCAACCCCGGATCGAACAACTTCTGCGCCCGGGCCAGACAATCCTCTGCCAGGTGACCAAGAACCCCATCGGGGCCAAAGGGGCCCGGCTCACCCAGGAGGTGTCGCTCCCCGGCCGCTTCGTGGTACTCGTGCCCAACAGCACCGCCTATGGCATCTCCAAGCGGCTCGAGGACGCCGAGCGCAAGAGGCTGCGCAGGATCGTCGACGCCATCCGCCCCGAGGGTCACGGGCTGATCGTGCGCACGGCGGCCGCCGGGGCCAGCGCCGAAGAGCTGGGCAACGACGTGAACCTGTTGGTGGCCCAGTGGAAGACGATCGCCGCCGAGGCCGGCAAGGGCCAGGGTCCGGCGCTGCTCTATCGGGAGCCGGCCATCGCCGTGCGGGTCATCCGCGAAGAGCTCAACCGCGAGTACCGGGCCGTCGTCATCGACGACCTCGATCTCTTCGAGGAGGTCCGTGACTACGTGGGCGCGGTCAATCCCGAGCTGGCCGACCGGGTGGAGTACTTCGACCCTGAGGTCGAGCTCTTGCCGGTGTTCGAGCGCTACCACGTCCACGAGCAGCTCCACAAAGCCCTCGACCGCAAGGTCTACCTGCCGTCGGGGGGTTCACTGGTCATCGACCGCACCGAGGCGCTCACCGTGATCGACGTGAACACCGGCAAGAACGTCGGCACCACCAACCTCGAGGAGACCGTCTACCGGAACAACCTGGAGGCGGCCGAGGAGGTGGCCCGGCAGCTTCGGTTGCGGGACATCGGGGGGATCATCGTGATCGACTTCATCGACATGGAGATCCGGGAGAACCGCGACAAGGTGGGCAGTGCACTGCGGTCGGCGCTGGCCCGGGACAAGACCCGCACCCAGGTGTTCGACATCTCCGAGCTGGGTCTGGTGGAGATGACCCGCAAGCGGGTCTCCGAGGGCCTGATCGAGTCGATGTCCACCACCTGCGAGGTGTGCGAAGGCCGCGGGATCATCTTCGACGACCCGGAGCTGTAGACGAGCTGGTGTAGAGTGACGCCCTTATGTACGCCGTCATCAGAACCGGAGGCAAGCAGGAGCGGGTGGCCGAAGGCCAGACCCTCCGCGTCGAGCTGTTGGGGGAGGCACCCGGGTCCGAGGTGACCTTCGCTCCGGTGCTGGTGGTCGACGGCGAGACGGTGCTGGCCACGCCGTCCCAGCTGGCCGGGTCGTCGGTGACGGCGACCGTGGTCGGCGAGGAGCTCGGCCCGAAGATCCGGGCTTTCACCTACAAGAGCAAGTCCAACCAGAGCACCCGGTGGGGTCACCGCCAGCGGTACTCGACCATCGCCATCACCTCGATCAGCCCGGCCGGCTAAGCACCGCTCGAGCACGTCCGAGGACAGGCCCAGGACCAAGGAGGAGTCGCAGATGTCCAAGACCAAAGGTGGCGGTTCGACCCGGAATGGTCGCGATTCCAACGCGCAACGACTGGGAGTCAAGGCCTTCGGGGGGACGACGGTGCGGGCCGGAGCCATCCTGGTCCGACAGCGCGGGACGAAGTTCCATCCCGGCGCCAACGTGGGCCTGGGCGGCGACGACACGCTGTTCGCCCTGGCCGATGGGACGGTCCACTTCACCTCACGCAGGGGCCGCAAACTGATCGACGTGGTCGCCGGCGACTGAGCCTCGTTGCCGGCCCCGTTGGTGGGCCCTGTCGGCGACCCCGGCTGAGTACGCTCCCATCCCATGTCGCCGTCCGGCACCGCCCCGCCCCAACCCGAGGCCCCCGATCCGGCGCGGGCTCTGATCTTCGACGGGTGCGTCAATTTCCGTGACCTCGGCGGCTACGCCACCGCGGACGGCAGGAGGATCGGGTGGCGCCGGCTGTTCCGGGCCGATGGGCTCCACCGCCTGAGCGAAGCCGACCACGCCCGGCTGATCGAGCTCGGTGTGGTCACCGTCATCGACCTGCGCACGGTCGACGAGGCCGAGCAACGGGGCCGCTTCGCCGTCGACCGGGTTCCGGTCCGTTACGTGGACCTCCCCTTGATCGACGTGCTGCCCGCCACCGAGGAACTGCCGTCGTGGCGCGAACCTTCCTTTGTGGCCGGTCGCTACGCCGAGATGGTGTCCGAGAGCGGCCCCACCCTGGCCCGGGCCTTCGAGGTCCTGGGCGCCGATGATTCCTTGCCGGCGGTGTTCCATTGCAGCGCGGGCAAGGACCGGACCGGCGTCCTGTCGGCCCTCATCCTTGCCTTCCTCGGCGTCCCCGACCAGGAGATCGTCGACGACTATGCCCTCAGCGGCGCGGCCATGGTCGATCTCCTCGAGAACCTGAAGGCCGAGTACCCCGACTCGGTGGAGGCGGTCGAGCAGCACGCGCCGGCCATCCTCCGGGTCATGCCCGAGGCCATGGACGAGTTCCTGGCTCTGGTGCGCACCCGGTATGGCAGCTATCAGGCTCTGGCCGACTGGTTGGGGGTTGCCGGGGCGGTGGTCCGGCTCCGCCAGGCGGTACTGATCCCAGCCTGATCCGGGGAGGACCTCGGGAGGCCCTCGGGGGGCAGGACGGTCGCTCGGTAGGATCCATCCATGTCCGGGTTCGTCGACGAGGCCCAACTGCATGTCAAAGCAGGTGATGGCGGAGCCGGCGCGGTGGCTTTCCGGCGGGAGGCCCACGTGGATCGGGGTGGCCCCGACGGCGGCGATGGCGGGCGAGGCGGGGATGTGTGGCTGGTGGCCACCACCAACCAGTCCTCTCTCCTCGGATTCCGCGACCACCCCCACCGGCGGGCCGGAAACGGCGGCCACGGCGGCGGCAAGAAAAAGCACGGTGCCCGGGGCGCCGACCTCGAAGTGCCGGTGCCGGTCGGGACACGGGCCAGGAGCGCCGACGGCACCCTGCTGGTGGACCTGGTCACCGCCGGCGATCGGTGGCTGGCCGGTGAGGGTGGTCGGGGCGGGAGGGGAAACGCCAGCTTCCTCACCAACCACCGACGGGCTCCGACCTTCGCCGAGCAGGGTGAGAAGGGCCACGAGCAGTGGTACGACGTCGAGCTGGCCCTGGTCGCCGACGTGGCTCTGGTGGGGTTCCCCAACGTGGGCAAGAGCACCCTCATCTCGGTGATCTCGGCGGCCAAACCCAAGATCGCCGACTACCCGTTCACCACCCTGGAGCCACACCTGGGCGTCATCCGGGTCGACGACGGCTCCGACTTCACCGTGGCCGACATCCCGGGGTTGGTCGACGGGGCGGCCGCGGGCAAAGGGCTCGGCCACCGCTTCCTCCGCCACATCACCCGGTCGCGGGTGCTGGTGCTCCTGGTCGAGCTCGACCCGGTGACCGGCATCGACCCGGCCGAGCAGGAACGCGTGCTGCTCGACGAGCTCGAGCGTTATCAGCCCGACCTCCTCGACCGTCCGCGCCTGGTGGTGGGATCGAAGGCCGACGTGCTGAGCCCGGCTGTGGGTCGGGGGCGGGAGACCGACGAGGTGCCCGTGCGCTCGGTCGGAGTCGACCTCGCCGTGTCGGCGGTGACCGGGGCGGGGATACCGGCGTTGGTGGGGAGGCTGGCCGAGCTGGTGAGTAAGGCCCGGACGGTCGAGCCCACCGACGAGGGGACCATCGTCATCCACCGGCCCCTCCCCGAGGGGTTCACCGTGGTGCGGACGGGGGAGAGCGCATTCCGGGTGGAGGGCAGGGTGGCGGAACGGGCGGTGGCCCTCAACGATCTGACCTCCGACGAAGCCGCCCATTACGTGCAGGGGCGGTTGCGACGTCTCGGCGTGGACCGCGCCCTGGCCCGGGCCGGAGCTCGCGACGGTGATGTGGTCACCATCGGCGAGCTCTCTTTCGTGTGGACCCGCGATCAACCCGAGTTCACCGGTGACCAGGGCGGCCGGCGCCGCCGGTCGTGGTAACCGGCGGCGCGGGGCCGTCCACCGGCACCCCCCGAACGCAGGCCCGCACCGTGGTGGTCAAGATCGGTTCCTCCTCGGTCACCACCGGATCGGGACGGGTCGACACCGAGGCCATCGACAAGCTCGCCGGCGAGGTGGCCGGGTCACGGGCGGCCGGCAACCGATTGGTGGTGGTCACCTCCGGGGCGATCGCCGCCGGGTGGACCGCGCTGGCCCCCGACCAGCCCCGACCCTCCGACCTGGCCACCCTCCAGGCGGTGGCCGCAGTGGGCCAACACCGGTTGATGCAGGTGTGGAGCGACGCCCTCGAGCGCCGCGGGCTGACCGCCGGGCAGGTGCTGGTGGCCCCCCTGGACTTCGTGCACCGGAGCCAGTACCTCCACGCCCGCCAGACCCTGACCCGTCTGCTGGACCTGGGTGTGGTGCCCGTGGTCAACGAGAACGACGCGGTGGCCGACGAGGAGATCCGGTTCGGGGACAACGACCGTCTGGCCGCTCTGGTGGCCCACCTGGTTCGGGCCGAGATGCTCGTGCTTCTGACCGACGCCGCCGGGCTGCTCACCGAGGATCCCCGCCGGAAGACCGGGGGCTCGCTCATCGAAGAGGTGGTGGAGATCGACAAGGACCTCGAGCGCATCGCCGGCGGCCCCGGCACCCCGATGGGCAGTGGGGGCATGGGGTCGAAGTTGGCCGCGGCGAAAATCGCCGTGTGGTCCGGAGTGGAAGCGGTGATCGCCGACGCCTCTCGACCCGGGGTGCTGGCCGAGGTGATCGGATCGGCCCCCGGAGTGGGGACCCGCTTTCGCCCCCAGGCACGACGGTTGCCGGCCCGCAAGCTGTGGATCGCCTTCGCCATCGGGTCGTCGGGCACGGTGGTGGTCGATGCCGGGGCGCGGCGGGCCCTGGTGGAGAAGGGCCGGTCACTGCTGATGGCGGGCGTGGTGTCGGCCCGAGGCCATTTCGGCGTGGACGACGCGGTGGAGATCGCTGGTCCCGACGGCGCCGTCTTCGCCAAGGGGTTGGTGCGGATGGACTCGACCATGGTGGCCGCCCTGGCCGGACGCCGGTCGGATGAGCTCCCTGTGGATGCCCAACCCGAGGTCATTCACCGTGATGATCTGGTCGTGCTCGACTGAGCGCGGCCCTCTGACCAGTCCGGGCTTGCCTCCCTCGCCCTGGTCCCCACCACGGCCGCCGGTGCCGTGGCGCGTGAGGCCGAGTCGCCTGTCTCGTGAGTTTGTTCCGAAAATTCGGCCGAATTATCACTCACAGTCGATAGGTGCTCTGAACCTGCTATCGACTGCATTCGATAAATCGACCAATTTTTGGAATTGAACATACGAAGGGACCCGTCGAAGACGACCGCAGATGAGTCCAGATCAGCCCGTCACGACGCCACCGTGGCCACCGCCGACGGCCATGGACGGCCTGGTCCCACCGTCCTCACGCCCCGGGGTCCGATGCCCGGCAAGTACGCTGGCACGGTGCCTTCCCGCCCCTCTGCTGCGATGGTCGAACTCGGGCGGCGCGCCGGAGAGGCGGGCCGGGTGCTGGCTGGCACTTCCTCTGCGGCCCGCGACGAGGCGCTCCTCCAGTCCGCTGACCTGCTCGAGCAGGGAGTGGAGCGGATCCTCGCCGCCAACGCCGCCGATGTGGATGAGGCCACCCGGTCCGGGGCCGACCCTACCTCGCTCGACCGGCTCCGGCTCGATGGGGGGCGGGTGACGGCCATGGCCGTCGGCCTCCGCAAGGTGGCTTCCCTGCCTGACCCGGTGGGTCAGGTGGTCGACGGCTGGGTGCGACCGAACGGGCTGTCTGTCCAGCGGGTCCGGGTCCCTCTGGGAGTGGTCGGGATCATCTACGAGAACCGGCCCAACGTGACCAGCGATGCAGCCGGGCTGTGCCTCAAGTCGGGCAACGCCGTCATGTTGCGGGGTTCGTCATCAGCCATGGGCACCAACCGGGTCATCGCTGCCATCCTCCGCGACGGGTTGGTCAAGGCCGGTCTGCCTGCGGACTCGGTGGTGCTGGTGGACGACGCCAGCCGGGCCTCGGCCGTGGAGTTCATGCAGCTCGACGGGTTCATCGACTGCCTGATCCCGCGGGGCGGCCCGTCACTGGTGGCGTCGGTGCGGGAGCACGCCACCGTGCCCACGGTGATCGACGGGGCCGGGAACTGCCACGTGTACGTTGACCGGTCCGCCGATCTGGCCATGGCCGAGTCGATCGTGGTCAACGCCAAGACCCACCGTCCCGGGGTGTGCAACAGCGCCGAGTCGCTTCTCGTCCACGCCGCCGTGGCCGAGGCCTTCCTCCCTCGGATGGCGGACGCCCTCTCGGGGGTGACGTTGGTGGGTGACGCCGCCACCCGCGCCATCCTGCCCGAGGTGGCCGAGGCGACCGACGAGGACTTTGCCACCGAGTTCCTCGACCTCACCCTTTCGGTAGCGGTGGTGGACGACATCGACGGGGCCATCGACCACATCGCCCGGTTCGGCTCGGGACACTCCGAGGCCATCGTCACCGGTGACCTGGCCGCGGCTGCACGCTTCACCGCTGACGTCGACGCCGCCGCCGTGTTGGTCAACGCCTCCACCCGCTTCATCGACGGCGAGGAGCTCGGACTCGGGGCGGAGATCGGCATCTCCACCCAGAAACTCCACGCCCGGGGTCCGATGGGCCTCACCGAGCTCACCTCGGTGAAGTACGTGGTGGTCGGCGCTGGTCAGGTGCGATCGTGACCGAGGTGGCCGATCCAGTGGGGCCGACCGAAACCTCCGACGGCATCGCCTCGGGATTTCCGGTGGCCGGTGAGCCGCGCTTTGCCTCCATCGAAGGCGTCCGCGAGGGCCTGGCCGGCGTGCAGTACCTGGCCGACGAGGGCATCGCCGGCGTTGTCTTCCTGGCCGACCGTCTGGCCAAGCCGGTCCTGGTCGAGGGGCCGGCGGGCACGGGCAAGACCGAACTGGCCAAATCCGTCGCCCGCCTCACCGGCAGTCGGCTCATCCGCCTGCAGTGCTACGAGGGCCTCGACGAGTCCAAGGCCCTCTATGAGTGGAACTACAAAAAGCAGCTCTTGCGTATCCAGGCGGACTCCGGCCAGTCGTGGCACGAGCTCGAAGAGGACATCTTCTCCGAGGAGTTCCTTCTGACACGGCCCCTGCTCGAGGCCATCCGATCACCCGAGCCGGTGGTGCTGCTGGTCGACGAGGTCGACCGGGTGGAGCTCGAGACCGAGGCGCTGCTGCTCGAGATCCTCTCGGAGTACCAGGTGTCCATCCCCGAGCTCGGCACGGTGAAGGCGACCCAGATCCCGCTGGTGTTCCTCACCTCCAACAACACCCGCGAACTCTCCGAGGCCCTCAAGCGGCGCTGCCTCTACCTGCACATCGACTATCCCCAGCTCGACCGCGAACGAGCCATCATCGAGACGCGGGTGCCCGGCATCAGCCAGGCTCTGGCCGACCAGGTGGCCCGCATCGTGAGGTCCATCCGCACCCTCGAGCTCAAGAAGGATCCTTCGGTGTCCGAGACCCTTGACTGGGCGCGCACCTTGGTGGTGCTCGGGGTCCAGTCGATCGACGTCGAGCAGGCCCGGGACACCCTCCACATCCTGTTGAAGTACCAATCGGACATCGACCGGGCAGCCAAGGAGCTGGCCGGGGTGGAGACCCCGGACTGATCCTCGGAGCGACCCACCATGCTTGATCTCCTCACCGACTTCGTCGCCGAACTGAGGGCGGCGGGCATCCCGGTCTCCCTCACCGAGCACCTCGACGCGGCCGAAGCCCTGCGCCACGTGCCCATCGAGGATCGTGAGGCGGTCAAGTACACCCTCGGGGCCAGTCTGGTGAAGACGTCGTCGCACTGGAGGACCTTCGAGACGGCCTTCGAGATCTATTTCTCGCTGCGGGGGCCCGAGTACCAGATCGACGACGCTGATGATCCCCTCGCTTCACCCGACGCCGACGGCGGCGAGATGACCGGCTCGGGCGCTCGGCGCGGCCAGGGCCGGGGAGGGGGCGGCGGGGGCCAGGAGGGGATGACCCCCGAGGAGCTGGCCGACCTCCTGTACAAGGCTCTCCTGTCGGCCAACGACGCCATGGTGGCCGCTGTCGCCCGCCAGGCCGTGTCCCGCTATGCGGGCATGGAGGCCGGGCGCCCGGTCGGGGGGACCTACTACCTCTACCGGACCCTGCGGAACCTCGACCTCGACGGGGTTCTGAAGCGGCTGGTGGACGAAGCCCGGACCGCCACATCGTCACTCCTCGATGGTCCACCCGAGGACCTGGATGCGCCTCCGGCCTCGCTCACCTCGCTCGAGGAACGGCTCCTGCCGCGACGAGTACCAATCCCGCATCGATCAGCTCCGCAAGGAGATCGAGAATGAGATCCGGCGACGGCTGGTCGCCGACCGGGGGAGTGAGGCCCTGGCCCGGTCGCTGCGCAAGCCGTTGCCCGAGGACATCGACGTGATGCACGCCACCCGCGACGAGCTGGTGGCGCTGCGCAAGTCGCTCCAGCCGTTGTCGCGCAAACTGGCCGTCCGGCTGGCCCGCAAGCGCCGTCACGGTCGCAAGGGTCCCCTCGACTTTCGTTCCACCATGCGCCACTCCCTGTCCACCGGGGGAGTCCCGGTCGACCCCAAGTTCCGCTACCCGCGCCCCTCGAAGCCCGAGATCGTGGTCATCGCCGACATTTCCGGTTCGGTGGCCAGCTTCGCCCGCTTCACCCTCCATCTGGTCCACGCCATCAGCTCCCAGTTCTCCAAGGTGCGGAGCTTCGTCTTCATCGACGGCATCGACGAGGTCAGCAGCTTCTTCGAAGGTGCCGACGACCCCTCGGATGCCGTGCACCGCATCAACACCGAGGCCGATGTCATCTGGGTGGACGGGCACTCCGACTACGGCCATGCCCTCACCGTCTTTTGGGAACGGTGGGGCGAGGAGATCACGCCCCGCACCAGCGTGCTGCTGCTCGGCGATGCCCGCAACAACTATCACGCCTCCCATGCCTGGGTGCTCAAGGAGCTACGGGCCCGGGCCCGCCACGTCTATTGGCTCAACCCCGAGCCCCAGTCCTACTGGAACTCGGGCGATTCCATCGTGGGGGAGTACGCCATCTACTGCGATTCGGTGGTCGAATGCCGCACCCTCCGCCAACTCGAGCACTTCGTGGGCGAGCTGGCGTGACCGGCGGGCCGGTGGGATTCGACGGACTGGCCGGTGCCGGGGGTGACGGCGCTTCGGCCACACCCCCGCCGGACGGTATTCGGACCATGGCCCCCCACCGGGGCGAAGCCACCCGGCTGGTGCTGATCCGTCACGGCGAGGCGGTGTGCAACGTGTCCGGCGTCTGCGGAGGCCCGGTCGGATGCCAAGGACTGACCGAAAAGGGGCGCAGCCAGGTGGGGGCACTCCGCCGGCGCTTGGAGGTCACCGAGGAGCTGGCCGGAACCGACGCCCTCTATGCCAGCGTCCTGCCCCGGGCCATCGAGACCGCCGAGCTGTTGGCCCCGGCCCTGGCGGATGCCGCGGGCGGACCGGGCCGAGCCCGCGGCACGGTGCCCGAGCTGGTGACCCGGTGCGACCTGTGCGAGCTCCATCCCGGGGACGCCGACGGCCTCTCGTGGAGCGAGTTCACCGACAGGTTCGGCCTGCTCGATTGGGACGCCGATCCGGGCCAGTCGATCGCACCGGGAGGCGAGAGCTGGACCGGGTTCGTCAATCGGGTGGCTGACGCTCTGGACACGGTCTCGGCCCGGCACCCCGGCCAGCTGGTGGTGGTGGCCTGCCACGCCGGGGTGATCGAGGCGTCCCTGTTGGCCAAGCTGCCGATCGCCGGCGGCCTGTCCGGGGCCCGGTTGCAGCTCCGCACCGAGCACGCCTCGATGACCACCTGGGAGGTCGAAGGCGACCGATGGCGCCTGCTCGGGTACAACGACACCGCCCTCCAGCAGTCGGGGCGGACGGAAGCAGTGTCACTGTCGGCTCAGCAGGCGTAGTCGTTGTCGAACCCGTTGGTGTTGGCGCCGTCCGTGTACTGCACCAACTGAACCGGACCTCCGGCAAAGTTGAATCCCTCGCAGTACTGGCCCGGGTCAAATGGCGGGACGTTGGTACCCCAATCGGCCACCCACTCGGGAGCGTTTGGCGAATAGTTTCCAACGATGCCCGACCAGTGGGATATCTGGGAATAGATGCCGACGCTGTTCAAGCCCTCGTAGTGCAAGCCGTCGATCGTCCCTTGAATCATGGCGGCGTTGGCCGCGGTGTCTGAGGACCATGACGGATCCGATTCGACATCCAGCCACCACGCCACGGAGGTATTGATCCCTGCCCCCACCGCTTTTTGGAATGCGTCAACGGCAGTATTGAAGCCAAAATTGCAGGAGGCCGGCGACGCACTCGAAGCACACGCGGGGTCACCACTTGATGGCGCCGTTCCATAGGTCATGTAGATGTAGAGGTTGAGTCCCCCTCCCGCCCAGGCTGCCTCCTGGGCAAGGCAGCTGTTCACAGCACCCATCGACGCGCCTTCGACTTGGACGATTCCGATTGTGTGGGGGGAGGGTGGCAGATTGCCGCACTGGAAGTTGGAGATGTCATAGCCGTAGCTGCCCGACGGATACGAGGATCCGGTGAAGTTCCCGTTGGCGTCGGCCTCGGCCATTCCGACCACCGGTTGGTTGATGACCTGGGGCGCCGAACCCCAGTAGGTGGCGTCCCCGTAGCCGGTCACCGCCCCGTTGTTGTTGGTGAACCAGTAGCCCTGGCCGTCGGGGGTGGCGGCCATGCCCACGATGGGCCGGCTCTGGGGCACGCTGCCCAGTGATCCGTAGAACTGGGCGTCGCCGTAGGCAAACACCCCCCCGTCGGCGGCGGTGAACCAGTAGCCCCCACCGTTGGGAGCGGCGGCCATGCCCACGATCGGCTGGTTGAGCACGATGTTCCCGGTCGAGCCGTAGAAGCCGGCGTCGCCAAAGGCGAAGATCCCGCCGTCGGCGGCCACCAGCCAGTAGCCCTTGCCGTCGGGGGTGGCGGCCATGCCCACCACCGGTTGGTTGAGCGGGTGGCCGCCCATCGAACCGTAGAAGCCGGCGTCGCCGTAAGCGAAGATCCCGCCGTCGGCGGCCACCAGCCAGTAGCCGCCACCGTCATGGGTGGCGGCCATGCCCACCACCGGCTGATTGAGATGGATGTTGCCGGTCGAACCGTAGAAGCCGGCGTCGCCGTAAGCGAAGATCCCGCCGTCGGCGGCCACCAGCCAGTAGCCGTGGCTGTCCGCGGTACCGGCCATGCCCACCACCGGCTGGTTGAGATGGATGTTCCCGGTCGAACCGTAGAAGCCAGCCCCCCCGAAGGCGAAGAGCCCGCCATCGGCGGCCACCAACCAATAGGCGGCCACCTTTTTGGGGGTACTGGCACCAGCACGGGCGCTGGTGCTGCTCACCGCGGTGGCGAACGCCGCCGACCCGGCCAGACAGCACCCGAGGATCAGTGCTGCAGCCATCCGCCACCAGCCTGGGTGCGGTCGACTCCTTCGTGTTCGACTGCGGAAAGGGCTGCACGAACGCGGGAAGGACATGGGGATGCGGCTCCGTGGGTCGGATGGGCGGCGGCCCAGGCGATAGCGGGGAAGTGCTCCCGGCGGACGTTTGCACACCGCCCTCACATCGGCTGGATCGCACCAGTCTGCAGGGTCGGGGACTCAGAATCAATGACCCCTTGCGCCAGGCGTGTTGCCGTTCGGGCAGGCGACCAGTCCTCGCAGGTCGGACCGGTGGAGGGGCCGGTCAGCCGGCCAGCAGCTCGGCGACGGCGAAGGCCAGGTCGAGGGACTGGCGGGCGTTGAGGCGAGGATCGCAGGTGGTCGTGTACCGCTGGTGGAGCTGATCCTCCATGATGTCCTCGACGCCTCCCAGACATTCGGTCACGTCGTCGCCGGTGAGCTCGACATGGACCCCGCCGGGCCAGGTTCCGACCTCTCGGTGGGCGCGGAAGAAACCGGTGAGCTCACCGAGGATGTCGTCGAACCTCCTGGTCTTCTGGCCCCCTTCGGCGGTGAAGGTGTTGCCGTGCATGGGATCGCAGATCCACACCACCGGATGGCCCTCGTCAGCGACGGCCCGCAGCAGGGGCGGCAGGACGGTCTCGATGGCGTCGACGCCCATCCGGGTGATCAGGCTCAGACGACCCGGTATGCGGTCGGGGTTGAGGCGGGCGCACAATCCGATCACGTCATCGGCGCTCGCTGTCGGTCCCACCTTCGACCCCACCGGATTGCGGATCCCCGAGAGGAACTCACAGTGGGCACCCTCGAGCTGGCGGGTCCGCTCGCCCACCCACAGCATGTGCGCCGAGCAGTCGTACCACTCTTCGGTGAGCGAGTCGCGGCGGGTGAGAGCCTCTTCGTAATCGAGGATGAGGGCCTCGTGACTGGTCCAGAAGTCGACTTCGTGCAGTGAGTCCTCCGAGGTCAGACTGATACCGCAGGCCGCCATGAAGCGAAGAGCCCGATCGATGCCCTGGGCGATCCGTTCGAACTGCTGGCCCTCGGTGGAGGACGCGACGAACTCCTGGTTCCAAGCATGAACCTGGCCCAGGTCGGCGAATCCGCCCTTGGTGAAGGCGCGCAGCAGGTTGAGGGTGGAAACCGATTGCTGGTAGGCGGACACCAGACGACTCGGATCGGGGATACGAGCGCTTCGCTCGGGGAGGTCGTCGTTGACCATGTGTCCTCGGAAGACGTCGATGTCCTGGTCGCCGATCCGTTCGGTGGCCGAGGAGCGCGGTTTGGCGAACTGCCCGGCGATCCGTCCCACCTTGACCACCGGAACGCCGGCGCCGTAGGTCAGCACCACGGCCATCTGGAGGATGACCTTGAGCTTGTCCCGGATGGCATCGGCGCTGAACTCGGCGAACGATTCCGCGCAGTCACCCGCCTGGAGCACGAAGGCCTGGCCACCGGCCGCCTGTCCGAGGGCATGGGTCAGGTGCCGGGCCTCGCCCGCGAAAACCAGGGGAGGGAGCCCGGCCAGCCGGGCGTGGGCACGCTTGAGCTCATCCTCGTCGGGCCACACCGGCTGCTGGGCGGCGGGTCGGGACCGCCACGAGTCGGGGGCCCACGATGTCGAAACCGGTCGAGGGGTCACCGCCCCAGCGTAAAGCCTCCGGACGTAGGCTCGGAGCATGTCCTCGTTCCGATTCGGCGTCCAACTGTCGAAGACCGATTCCGGGGCCGCCTGGCGGTCCACGGCACGGAAGATCGAGGACCTGGGGTACTCGACTTTGTTCATCCCCGACCACTTCGAGGACCAGTTCGGACCGCTGGTCGCCCTCACGGTGGCGGCCGAGGCCACCACCACTCTGCGGGTCGGGTCCCTGGTCTTCGGGAATGATTATCGCCACCCGGTGGTGCTGGCCAAGGAGATCGCCACGCTCGATCTCTTTTCGGGGGGTCGTGTTGAGTTCGGGCTGGGCGCGGGGTGGATGACCGCCGATTACGAGCAGTCGGGCATCGTCGAGGACCCGGCCGCGGTGCGGATTTCCCGCATGACCGAGAGCCTGGCCGTGATGAAGTCGCTGTGGGCGAACGGCAGCGCCACCGTCAAGGGTGAGTACTTCCAGGTGACCGAGGCGCTCGGTGCGCCCGAGCCGGTGCAACGGCCGCACCCGCCGATCATCATCGGAGGGGGCGGTCGGAGGATCCTGGGCATTGCCGCCCGGGAGGCCGACATCGTCGGGGTGAACCCGAGCCTGGCCGCTGGTTACATCGGTCCCGAGGTGCTCGAGACCACCTCGGCGGAGTACTACCACCAGCGCGTTCAGTGGGTCAGGCAGGCGGCCGGTGAGCGGTTCGACGATCTCGAGCTCCAGTGCCTGACCTTCATCGTCCAGATCGTGCCCGACCGAGACGAGGCCATCGGCGGCCTGGCCGCAGCACTGTCGGTCACACCCGAGCAGATCGCAGGATCGCCGGTAGTCATGATCGGGTCCGTCGAACAGATCGCCGAGACCCTCCGCGAAAGGCGTGAGCTCTTCGGGTTCTCCTACATCGTGGTGCACGAGGCGGAGATGGACGCCTTCGCCCCGGTCGTGGCCGCCCTCACAGGGACCTAGGGGTGGCGGCCACGGGCGAGAGGATCGGAATCTTCGGGGGAACCTTCGACCCCGTGCACACCGCTCACCTCGAGGCGGCCGACGCCGTCCGTCGGCAACTGGGGCTCGACCGGATGTTGGTGATGGTGGCTCATCAGCCTTGGCAGAAGGAGGGGGAGAGGACGCTCACCAGTGCCGAGGACCGGTACGCCATGGTCGAGGCCGCGGCGCGGGAGTGGCCGGGCCTCGAACCCTCCCGGATGGAGATCGACCGGGGCGGTCCGTCCTACACCATCGACACCGTCCGTCAGCTGAAGCGGGATCATCCGGGGGCCGAGCTCGTGGTTGTGGTCGGCTCCGACGTGGTACCGGGACTCGACACCTGGCAGGACGTGGACCTCCTCCGCCAGGAGGTCACCCTGGCCATCGTGAGCCGCCCCGGCGCCCCGCCGGTGCCGCCTCCACCGGGGTGGCGGTCGGTGACCGTGCCGGTGGCGCCGCTCGACGTGTCGAGCACCGAGTTGCGGGCCCGTCTCGAATCGGGCCGCTCGGTGGAGGACCTGGTCCCTGAACCCGTGATCCGTTGCATCGAGCGACGGGGTCTGTACGCTACGGGGAGATGACCGAGGGGACGATGTCGGGCGAGTCAGGCACCACCACACCGCCCACCGACCCGCCCGCCATACCGCCCACCGACCCGCCCGCCATACCGCCCACCGACCCCGAGGGCTCGGTCCGAGCCGAGGGACGCCGGGCCATGCGAGCCGCCCGGAAGCAGCGCCGGAGGATCTCGGTAGGCTGTGCCGTGCTCATCACGGTGTGCGTGGTCATCACCGTTCTGATCGTCGGCCTTGCCCGTGACCGCGCATCCGGACCCCAAGTGGTGGCGCCGGAGGCGGCCCTCGCCCGGTCGCTGCAGGCCACCCCCGCCGGGTCCGTTGATCCCCGCTTACCAGCCGAGAAAACATCATCCATCGAGAGCCAAGGCGCCGAGGCGCCACAAGGAGGCCACCGTTGACAACTTCCAGCGCCACACCGGTCGTCGAGAAGGTCGAGCCGTTCGTTCCCGAGGAGTGCATGGTGGCGGCGCGTGCCGCTGATGCGAAATCGGGCGAGGATATCGCCGTTCTGGCCATGGGTGAGCTCCTGGGGATCACCGACGCGTTCGTGATCGCCAGTGGGCGCAACACCCGGCAGGTCCGGACCATCGTCGACGAGGTGGAGCGTCAGGTGAGGGAGTCGGACGGGCGAAATCCGGTGCGGGTGGAGGGGCTCGACGACGCCCGCTGGGTGCTGATGGACTTCGGGGATTTTCTGGTGCACGTGTTCCTCGACGAGACCCGGAAGTTCTACGACCTCGAGCACCTGTGGGCCGACGCACCTCGAATCGACTGGGCGAACCGCAGCGCCTCCTGAGCCGTTGGATCAGGCGGCCGGCGCCTGAGGACCATAAGACGAGCGACCGACCGGCCCGGTGACTTGGACACCGCTCGCCGTCGGGACCGAAATGGGATGACCACCGATCTGAAAGACCACGCCGGTGACTCCGTTGCCCGACTGGGTGGCGGTGTACACCACCTGGGCGATCGCCAGGGTCTGGTCGGGTCCGACCACCTGGACCGGGTCTGTGGTGAAGTTAACGGTGGCGATGCCTCCGGTCACGGTGGCCGTCACCGTGGACTTGGCCAGGAAGCTCTGGAGCCCGAAGTCGGACTCCGCCGCGGTGGGCCCCTCGAGTAGGGCACCGAGGACTTCACCCAGGGTGGCAGGAACCTGGACATCTCGGGTGACCACGTTTCGGGTGACTGCGAAAAGGGTTTGACTGGGCGCCACCAAAAAGATCGTCTCGGGCACAGCCACCGCCGGGGGTACCGTCGAGGGCGCTGTGGTCGGGGTGACCGGATTGAGCAGGCGGAAGGGGACGGCCGTCTTGGCGATGGCCGTCGGGGTGGCGGAGGTGGGGATCCCGCACGCCGAAACTCCCGCAGCCGTCACGGTGACAGCCAGAATGCTGAACAGAACGGTGAACGGGCGGTGCCCCTGACGACTCACGCCTGGCTCCGAGATGGTTGGCCGCTGGATTCGCCGTCCGCCAGCGCCTCCGACCCGGAGGGCTCGCCCGGGGTGAGCGGCAGCTCGATGACGAACCGCGACCCGCGAACGGGGGCGTCTTCGATCCACACCGCACCACCATGCAGACGGATGTGCTCGGCGACCAGTGAGAGCCCGAGGCCAGTGCCGTCGCTTGATGCCCGTTGACCGGCCCGACTGCCCCGATAGAACCGCTCGAAGAGATGGTGACGTTCGAGGCGGGGGATGCCAGGACCGTGGTCCTCGACGATGACCCGGATGTTCCGGGGAGGTATCGCCAACCGGTGCCCGGATGGATACGGTTCGACGATGACCCGGGTGACCCCACCGGCGTAGAGGGAGGCGTTCTCGACCAGATTGGCCATCACCCGCTCGAACCGGCGCTTGTCCACCCGGAGGCGCAGGCCCTCGACACCCGGGTCGATCTGGACGGGGAAGTCTGCTGTCCTGGTGCCGTTGCCAGTGACCGGAGCGGACGAGGCCACCGCCCGCCGCACCAGCTCGCCGGGGTCGACCTCGTCGAGGGAGAGCTCAGCCGACCCGGCGTCGAACCGGGAGATCTCCAGCAGGTCGTCCACCATCCGGGTGAACCGCTTGAGGTCCCCGTCGAGGAGGTCGAGGGCGCTCTGGGCCCGAGGGTCCAACTCGTCCCGGTGGCCTTCGAGGACCCCGACCGAGGCCGACAGCGTGGTCAGGGGTGAACGGAGCTCGTGGCTCACGTCCGATGTGAAACGCGCTTCGCGTTCGATCCGGTCCTGGAGGTTGGCCGTCATGCGGTTGAAGGCTGAGGCCAGCTCTTGGAGGTCGACGTCGTCCCCCGCCTCCACCCGGGTGTCGAGGTCGCCGTCGGCGATGGCCACGGCGGCGTCGGTCACTCCCGAAAGGGGGCGCAAGGCCCTTCCGCTGGCCCACCTCCCGAGAGCGGCGCCGGCCAGTGTGGTGACCAGGGCGGCGGCGGCCAGGGCAAAGGCCAGTGTCCGCAGGGTGTTCTCCAGCTCGGCGAGGGAGAAGACCTCGAAGTAGGCGGACTTGACGGCTGGCAGAGGGATTCCGATCACCAGCTCAGGAGTGCCACTGATGGAGAAGTACTGCGAGGCCGGCGTCCCCGACAGGACAAGGGAACGCTCCGCCGGCGGAAGGGCGCCCTGGCCCACCGAGATGGCGGTGGCGTACCACTGGCCTCCGGTGTGAAGCACTGATCGCGACCCAGGCAGGGTGTCCACCGACTCGATCAGCTGATTGACCTGGGTTCCCGGTGAGCGGAGCGAGTTCTGGATCAACGAAGCATTGGCGAAGGCCTGTCGCTGGTCGGTCGTCTGGCGCTCGTTGAGGAAGCTCTGCCGGGCGGTGAAGTAGGTGATGCCGGCCATGATGGTGGACAGAGCCAGGGCCCCGATGGCGAAGGTCACCGTCACCCGGGCTCGCAGACCGAGGCGGCTCCAGAGGTGGGTCCCCTCGGGGTCTCGCACTCCGGTGGCAGCTGATCCGGTGGCGGCTGGGGGTTCCGCCGGGCTCACGGTCAGACCGCCAGCTTGTAGCCCATGCCCCGGACGGTGAGGATGAAACGGGGATTGGCCGGGTCGGGCTCCACCTTGGTGCGCAACCGGCGGACGTGGACATCGACCAGGCGCCCATCACCGAAGTAGTCGTACCCCCACACCCGCTCGAGGAGGTGCTCGCGGCTGAGGACCTTCCCCGGGTGATCGGCCAGCTCACGCAGCAGGCGGAATTCGGTCCGGGTGCAGTGGACCTCCTCGCCGCCCCGGCGGACAACACCGGCGTCCGGCTCGATCTCCACGTCGCCGAAACTGAGCACCGAGTCGCTGGAATCGTCGGGGCGAGAGCGGCGGAGGAGGGCGCGGATCCGGGCCGCCAGTTCCTTGGCCACAAAAGGCTTGGTCACGTAGTCGTCGGCTCCGGCCTCGAGCCCGGCCACCACATCGTGAGTGTCGGATCGGGCGGTCACCATGATGACCGGGACGGTGCTGGATCGGCGTAGGTTCCGGCAGGTCTCGAATCCGTCGATCCCCGGGAGCATCAGGTCGATGAGGACCAGTTCGAACGGCTCTTCGTTGAATCGGCTCACGGCATCCTCGCCGGAGCCGACGTCTTCGACGGCGTAGCCTTCGTCCTCGAGGGCGAGGCGCATCGACGAGCGGATCCGCTCGTCGTCCTCGACCACCAGAATGCGGCTCATGACCCGATCATGGCACGGTCGGCCCGGCGTCCCCGTGCACGCCGGCCGCCCGGAGCTAGGAGTTCAGCCAGATCTGGGTGGGCCAGCTCGATCCGCCGACGAAGGGGAACGCCGCGCTGCCCGCCGGGGTGGTGGGGTTGGCGAAGTTCTCCACTTTGGGCTGGGCGGCGAGGGCCCAGACGGTCCGGTCAGCCCAGACGTAGGGGATGTCCGACCCCATCAGCTTGGACACCTCCTGATAGGCGGCGACCCGGTCGGCTTGAGTGGACGACTCTCGACCCTTGAGGAGAGCCGTCTGCATGTTCGGGTCTGCATTCCGGGCCATGTTGATGGAGAAGATCGAGTTGATGTTGGTCGGACTCCAGAAGATGTAGTTGAGGTCGGGGTCGACGGCGCCGAACTGGCGCCAGACCTGGGCCTCGAAGGTGCCGACCAAGGCGGTGTTGATGATGTCCGCCTGTTGGACGGGGGCGAGGGTGACGGTCATGCCTGCCGCCTGGAGGATCGACTGGTAGTACTCGGCGATCTTGGTGGTGTTGGCATCGGGGGTGTGGTTGAGGGAGAACGACACCGGCTTGCCGGTCTCCTGTTGAACCTGCTGCACCAGCTGCTTGGCCTTTGTCGGGTCGTACGCCGGGTAGCCGTTGTCGGCCACGTAATAGGGCGAGGTGGTGGTGAAGGGTCCATTGGAGGTCGGATTGACGCCCTTGTCGATCACCGACACGTACTGCGCCGAGCTGACGGCGTAGGCCATCGCCTGGCGCAACTTGAGGTTGTCGAAGGGGGCCTTGGACAGGTTGAGCAGGAGGCACCCCATGTCGGGCTCCCCGGCCACGTGGACCGAGTCATCGATGTAACCCAGAGAGGTGTCACCTCGGAGCGTCACGATGACGTCGGCGGTGTCCGAATGCATGATGTCCACGCCGCCTGACTGCAGGGTAGCCAGCAACTGATCGGGATCGGGGATCGGCTTGTAGGTGATGGAGTCCAGGTAGGGGAGACCGGAGCGCCAGTAGTGGGGGTTCTTGGTCGCGGTGAAGTGGTCGTTCGGGATCCACTCCTGGAAGACGAAGGGGCCGGTCCCGATGGGATTGGTCTGGCTATTGGTGGCGAGCCAGTTGGGCTCGGCGATGTAAGCCAATTGAGCGCCGATCCCACCGGTCAGGTAGTAGTCGAAAGGAACCCAGGGCGTCTTCATGGTCACCGTCACGACCAGGGGGCTGGACACGGACACGTTGTCGATGGTGGTGACGGCCGGGCCGGTGAGGGCCGAGGCCTGTTGGGCGGCGAAGTTGGCGGCCACGGCGGAAGCGTCGCACGGGGTGCCGTTGTGGAAGACCAGGTTGGGTCGCATGGTGATCGTCCACACCGTGTAGTCGGCGTTGGGCGTGACCTGGGAAGCCAGGTACGGCTGGGGCGTGCCGTTGTTGTCGAGCATCATCAGCGGATCGAACACGGTTCGGGCGTAGAGGACGCCGACCTCGTCAAAGGTGCCCTGCGTGGTGGAGAACCCCTTTTCCTCGGCATCCACCCCGAAGACCAGCTGGCCTCCGAGCTTGGGGGTGGCCGTGGAGACGCCATTGGGGTGGGAGCTGCTCGCCGGGGTCGACGTGCCCGAGCCCGATCCCGAGCTGCACGCAGCCAGGAGGCCGCCCGAGGTGCCGATGACGGCGATGCCAGCCCCAGTGGCCGCTCCTCGGGCCAGAAACGAGCGACGGTCGATGCGATCAGACATGTTCCCCCTTAGGGCTGTCGCCGACAGGTGCGGGGACCGGTCGGCCTGACGAGTGGCCATGAATACCGGCCAGATGACGAGAAACGCTGTGTGACGCCCTGACGTTAGCTCTGTCTCTCCTCGCCGTGGGGGAAGATGGCCCGAGGGCTGTGGGGAAGATGTCCGCAGGCCAGGGCGGGGCCAGGGGGATGGTTCCCGATCCGTCCGGGCTGGACAGGTACTGTTTTTGTGTGCCCTGGGAGATCGATGCCTTTCGCCGATCGGTGGGCGGCCTGTCTCCTGCGTCGGTGCGGGCGTACTCGTCGGACATCGAACGGTTCGCGCAATGGGCGCAGCGGGGAGGCGCGGAGGACCCGGCCGACGTCGACCGGATCCTGCTCCGCCGCTATCTGGCCTTCATGGCCACCCGCCGGTACTCGAGGGCAACGATCGCTCGCACGGCAGCCTCACTGCGCTCCTATTTCCAGTGGTGCGCCAAGAGAGGCCTGATCGCCGGCGACCCCTCGGTTCGCTTGTCGGCACCGTCTCCCGATTCGCGGCTCCCCCGCATTCTCGGCCACGCCGAGCTGGGGGAGCTGCTCGATCCGTCGAGCCCGGTCGCCGGGGTGGCCCCTGAGGTCGATCGCCGCGACGATGCCGTTTTGGAGCTGCTGTATGGGAGCGGCCTGCGTGTGGCGGAGCTGTGTGGCCTCGACATCGACGACCTCGACCTGGACCGGCGGGTGATCACGGTCACCGGCAAGGGCGACAAGCAGCGTCAGGTGCTCATCCACGAGCGATGCGCTGCGGCTGTGCGAGCCTGGCTGAACGGGCCCCGATCGGCACTGGTCAGGGCGGACAGTCCGGAGGGGGCACTGTTCCTCAACCTGCGGGGAAGGCGGCTCGGCCCCCGTGACGTCCGGCGGCTCCTCGACCGCCGATCACCGGTCCCGACCCACCCTCACGCACTCCGCCACAGCTTCGCCACCCATCTGCTGGACGGCGGCGCCGACCTCCGGGTCGTGCAGGAACTGCTGGGACACGCCAGCCTCCAGACCACACAGGTCTACACTCAGGTGAGCAAGGAACGCATGCTCACCGTCTATTCGGGTACGCATCCACGGGCCTAAGGGGACAATTGGCGACGCAAAGGGAATCGGCGGGGCACGGGGTAGACGGTCTGTGGGCGGAGTACAAGAAGACCGGCGCTCGGGCGTTGCGCGATCAACTCATCATCCACTATTCGCCAGTGGTCAAGTACGTGGCCGGCCGTGTGTCGGTCGGGCTGCCCCGGCACGTCGACGAGGCCGATCTCGCCAGTTACGGGATCATCGGCCTGATCGATGCCATCGAGCGTTTCGAGCCGCTCCGCAACATCAAGTTCGAGACCTACGCCATTCCCCGCATCAAGGGTGCCATCATCGATGAGCTCCGGTCGATCGACTGGGTGCCGCGTTCGGTGCGAGCCAAGGCACGCGCTGTCGAGCAGTCCTATTCGAAGCTCGAAGCCACCCTGCACCGCACGCCCACCGATGCCGAAGTGGCAGCCGACCTGGAGATGACCGACGCCGAGTTCCAGACCGCTCTGCGGAAGATCTCCTTCGTCGGGGTGGTGGCCCTCGACGAGGTGTTCCGCGGCGGCGACCGATCAGACCGTTCGACCTTGGGCGAGACCCTGCCGGACAGCACCGCCGGCCCCATGGACACCTTCGAGGTCAAGGAAACGAAAGAGGCGCTGATCCAGGCGGTCAGCCAGATGGGTGAGCGTGAGAAGACCGTCCTTACCCTCTACTACTACGAAGGTCTGACCCTGGCGGAGATCGGCGACATCCTCGGCGTGACCGAATCACGGGTGTGCCAGATCCACACCAAGGCCGTTTTGCAACTCCGGGCCAAGCTGGCCGATCGGCCCGAGGGGAAGGGAAGGCAGCCCGAAGGCTCGAGCCCCAAGGCGGTGGCCGGGGCTCGCGGCGCAGCGTCGGGGTCCAAGCGGGTCCCGACCTCAGCGGCAGGCTGAGGCGCCCGGCCGGATCACAGCCTCCGGGTGGAGCATCCGGAGCTCAGGGCACTAGCATGGGAGTACTCCGCCAACCGGTGGAGCCCAACCACAGACAAATTTAGCGCCGGACCGCGTCCACGGTCGCCCCTCCTGAGGGGTGTTGCGGTCGGCGACCAACAACCGTCACAAGGAGCATCGTTATGGCCGTCGTCACCATGAAGCAGTTGCTGGGCGCGGGCGTCCACTTCGGACACCAGACCCGCCGCTGGAACCCCAAGATGCGCAGGTTCATCCTCGGGGAGCGCAATGGGATCTACCTGATCGACCTGCGCCAGACGATGAAGGGCATCGAGGAGTCCTACGGATTCATCCGGGACCTGGTGGCCGGCGGTGGCACCATCCTCTTCGTTGGCACCAAAAAGCAGACCCAGGGCCCGGTGGCCACTTACGCAGACGCCTGTGGGATGCCCTACGTCAATGAGCGTTGGCTCGGGGGCATGCTCACCAACTTCCAGACCGTGTCCACCCGGGTGAAACGGATGAAGGAATTCGAGGCCATGCAGAAGGCCGGCGACTTCGACGCCATGCCGAAGAAGGAGGCCTTGCGTCACACCCGCGAGCTCGAGAAGCTCCAGCGCAACCTCGGGGGGATCCGAAGCCTCGAGCGTTTGCCCGAGGCCATCTTCGTGATCGACACCAAAAAAGAGCACATCGCGGTGACCGAGGCCAACAAACTCGGGCTCCCAGTGGTGGCCGTGGTCGACACCAACTGTGATCCCGACGTGATCACCCATGTCATTCCGGGCAACGACGACGCCATCCGTTCGGGCACACTTTTGTGCCGAGTAGTCGCCGACGCTGTGGTCGAGGGCCGCTTCATCGCCCAACAGCGACCGGCCCCCCAGCCCGCCACTCCCCCGGCACCGCCTGCCGCGACTCCTGACGCCCCGGCTGCGTCCACGCCGCCCATACCACCGCCGCCCGCGGCCACGTCCGGGCCGCCCGTCGGGGAAGACAGCGCTTCCGGCCCGAAGGCCGAGGCACCGGTCCCCGCACCCGAGGCCGCTCCGGCACCTGCGGCCCCGGTACCGGCCGCGACAGCTGCACCGGCAGCGCCGGCCCCCGCACCCGAGGCCGCTCCGGCACCGGCCGCGACAGCTGCACCGGCCGAGCCAGCCACCGCCCCCGAGGCCGCTGCACCGGCCGAGCCGGCCCCCGCACCCACGCCGACCGAGGAGGCCTAGGGATGCCTACCTATTCTGCCAAGGACGTCCAGAGGCTCCGGCAGCTCACCGGGGTCGGCATGCTCGACGCCAAGCGCGCCCTCGAGGAAAACGACGGGGACATGGACACCTCCATCACCTGGCTGCGGGAACAGGGTCTGGCCAGCTCGGCCAAGCGGGCCGATCGTGAGGCCACCGAGGGAGCCGTCGCGGTCGGCCGCTCGGACAACGTGGCCTCGATCGTGCAGCTGCGGTCGGAGACCGATTTCGTGGCCAAGTCGGACGAGTTCGTCGCCCTGGTCACCTCGATGGCCGACCGGGTGGCGGCCAAAGGGGAGGGCGCCATCGACGAGCTCACCGACCAACTCGAACGGTTGAAGCTGACCTTGAAGGAGAACATCTCCGTCGGCCAGGTCGTCCGCATCACCGCCCCACCGGGAGGGGTGGTCGATTCCTACCTTCACCTTCAGGCCGGTCGCGGCGTGAACGCGGTGGTGGTTGCGCTCGAGAGCGGGAGCCAAGAGCTGGCCCACGACATCGCCGCCCACATCGCCTTCGCCCGGCCGAGCTACATCTCGCGGGAGGAGGTCCCGGAGAGCGAGGTGGCCGCCGAGCGAGAGACGGTGGAGAAGATCGCCCGCAAAGAGGGAAAGCCCGAGGCCGCCCTCGGAAAGATCGTGGAGGGCCGGCTGGGCGGCTGGTACAAGGAGCGGGTTCTCCTCGATCAGCCATTCGTGAAGGATGAGAAACAGACCATCGCCAAGCTTCTGGGGACGGCCACGGTGACGGCATTCGCCCAGGTCGTCGTCGGGGGCTGAGGCGACAGTGGGCCAGCGCCGACGCATCGTCCTGAAGATGTCGGGGGAGGCCTTGGCCTCGTCCGCGTCGGACGAGACCATCGATGCCCCGGTGGTGGAGCGGTTGGCCCTCGAGATCGCCCAGACCCGGGCCGCCTTCGACATCGAGCTGGCGGTGATGGTCGGCGGTGGCAACATCTGGCGAGGGACCACCGGCGCCGGAGCCGGCATGGACAGGGCCACCTCGGACACCATGGGGATGCTGGCCACCGTGATCAATGCTCTTGCCCTGCAGGACGCACTCGAACACCACGACCAGCCCACTCGAGTCCTGTCCGCAGTGCAGATGGCCGAGGTGGCCGAGCCCTACATCCGGCGCCGCGCCATCCGCCACCTGGAGAAGGGCCGGGTGGTGGTGTTCGCAGCCGGCATGGGCAATCCGTACTTCACCACCGACACCTCTGCCGCCCTGCGGGCTGCCGAGATCGAGGCTGAGCTGCTCTGCAAGGGGACTCACGGGGGTGTCGACGGTGTCTACTCGGCCGACCCCCGACTCGACCCCACGGCTACCCGCTATGACGAGATCTCGTTCATGGAGGTGGTGGCCAAGGACCTGCGGGTGATGGACCTGACCGCGATCACCTTCTGCATGGACAACGGGCTGCCCATCCGGGTGTTCGACCTGATGGAGCCGGGCAATATCCACAAGGCGCTCGGGGGCGACCCCATCGGCACCCTCATCCGATGAATTCCCAGGTGGCACGTTCGCCTGGGTGGCGGCGAACCCCGCTGGCTACGCTGGTCGGCTAATGGATGACGATCTGGTTGCACTCGTTGTCTCTGAGGCGCGGGACAGCATGGCCAAGGCGGTCGACCACACCCAGGCCGAGTTCGGGTCTGTCCGCACCGGTCGCGCCACTCCGGCCCTGGTCGAGCATCTGAGGGTCGACTACTACGGTTCCGAGACCGAGCTTCGCCAGTTGGCCGGGTTCAGCGTGCCCGAGGCCAGGCTGTTGGTCGTGTCGCCCTACGACAAGGGCTCGCTGCCGGCCATCGAGAAGGCCCTGCAGGGGTCCGACCTTGGCATCACCCCCTCCAATGATGGGACAGTGATCCGGCTCTCCTTTCCGGTGCCCACCGAGCAGCGTCGCAAGGAACTGGTGAAGGTGGTGAAGCAGAAGGCGGAGGACGGGCGGGTCACGGTGCGGAACGCCCGTCGGTCGGCCCGTCACGAGCTCGACACCATGCAGAAGGACGGGGACCTGTCCAGCGACGAGCTCGACCGGCTCGAGAAGGACCTCGACAAGATCACCCACGATCAGGTTGCCGCCATCGACAAATTGCTGGCCCACAAGGAGCAGGAGCTCCTCGAGATCTGACACATGACCGGCGCTTGGCACCGGTCGACAGGAGGACACACTGAGTGGACGACGCCCCTGACCGGCGAGATGACGAGGTGACCCGCACGGACGTCCCCCCGTCGCGCCGCGAGTCGACCGGTCCGCCGACCGATCGAGTCCGCATCGTCGGCGCCGAGCCCGCCGGTGAGGCCACATCGGTGATACCGGTGGTCTCCAGGCAGGAGCACGTGGAGGACGTCGAGCGGGATCCGGAGGCCCGGCCGGCCCCGGCCAACGCTCTGTTCGGCGATGAAGACGACGGTTTCGGCCAGCCGTCGGTCCGGCTCACCGGCGAGCCCGGGGACGCCGGGGCCACCGTCGATCCGGTCAGCCCCGGCCAGACCGTGGCACCCAGCGGCACACCGGCGCCGACCGAGTTGCCGCACTGGACCGAGCCTCCGACCGGCCAGGTCCCGGCCGTGCTGGCCCGTGACCCGGGCGACGAGGATGGCGCTTCGACCATCGGCGCGCCGTCGTGGCGCGAAGAGGACGCCGACTGGGTCGCCCACGACGAAGAGTTCGAACCCGCCATGTTCGGCGAGGACGCGGTGGCGCTGGGCTCGCTGGACGAGTCGAACAGCACCGATGTCGAACGTCGGCCCTGGGAGTTCGATCTCGAGACGACGTCGCAACCGACATCGGGATCCGTACCCCGAACCGGGGGAGAGGCCGGCGAGGGGGGACACGGATCGACCATCGAGCCGATCACCGAACCGGTCGAGATCGTGGCACCCCTGGCCGGCGAAGCCGACGAATTCTTCGAGGTGGGAGTGGCGCCGCGAGAGGAGCTCTTCGCCTCCCGTCCTCCGATCGGCCGGGACAGCTCGGGCGCCGAAGAGTGGAGTGGGGGAGAGGCGGCCGGAGCTGAGCGGCGGGTCGACCGCGCCGAATCGGTCGAGCCTTCGACCGGAGCGCCGACGGAACGCCCGGCCGACGAGGAGCTCTATCCGACGGAGAAGCCCCTGCCCACCGGTTCGGCCCGGGTGGGGCGGGCCCGGCGGAGCGGACTGCTTCCGGCCCGCATGCGGGCCAAGCGCCCCGAGGACGCCGACGTCCCCACCGACGCGCCTCTGGCCGCCGAGCCCCCCGGGGCATCGGTGACCGACGTGCCCGGAGCAGGCCGCAAGCGCCGAGGTGTGGCCGGACTGGCCGCCGCCGACCGCACCGCGGACCGGGATGCGGCGCTGATCGAAGAGGACATCATCATCGTCGAGCCCGACGTCGGCGACGGCGTCGACATCGTGGCCACCGCCGCGGTGGCCGCCGGGGTCCCCCCCCGCCGGCCCAAACGACGCACATTGGCGGATCGGGGGGCGCCTCGCAGTGCCGGACCCGATGGCGAAGCCCCAACCGGAGGAGGCCCCCCGTCGCCCCGACGCGGGCACTCGATCACCGAGCCGAGGCGATCGACCCGGGGTGTCCACGAGGGTGGCAGCTCGATCGGGCTCCGGGTGGGCACCGGCCTGGCCGTGGCCGTGGTGGCCCTGGCCGCGTTCAAGCTGGGCACGGTCACCTCCCTGGTCCTGTGCCTGATCGTGGTCACCTTCGCCGCCGGCGAGTGCTTCAGCGTCCTCCGGCGGGCGGGTTACCACCCGGCCACCCTCCTCGGCCTGGTCGGGACCCTCTCGCTCATGATCGGGGCCTACACCAAGGGGGTCGCCGCGGTTCCCCTGGTCCTGGTCATGATCACCGCCTTCACCCTCATCTGGTACCTGTGCGGCATCGAGAGTGGATCACCGGTGGCGGGCACCGCGGCCACCATGCTCACCGTCGGCTGGGTGTCACTGCTCGGCTCCTATGCCGCCTTGCTTCTGGCGCCGTCGTTGTTCCCGGACCGCCACGGCATCGCCTTCCTCCTCGGAGCCATCATCGCCACCGTGGCCAACGATGTGGGCGCCCTGGTGGCCGGGGGGTGGATGGGCCGCCACCCGTTGGCCCCGTCGATCAGCCCGAACAAGACGTGGGAGGGTCTGGTCGGGGGCACGGTCCTCACCGTGGTGGTGTCGACGGTGGTGGTGGGGGACATCCACCCGTGGACACCGGCCACCGCCGCACTCCTGGGCCTGGTCGTGGCCGTGGTGGCACCGATCGGTGACCTGTGCGAATCCCTGCTCAAGCGGGACCTCCGACTCAAGGACATGGGAACACTGCTGCCCGGGCACGGCGGTGTGCTCGACCGGGTCGACGCGCTGTTGTTCGTCCTTCCCGCCACCTATTACCTGGTCCGTGCCCTGAATATCGGCTGAACATGGGGCAGGCTAGGGAAATGGCCACCCCGACCACGCCTACAGCCGCGGCACAGGGCGGGAGACAGCCGGAATCCGCCGGCGGCGGCCCGGTGACGGTCAGCCTGGTCGGATCGACCGGCTCTATCGGGACCCAAGCCCTCGATGTGGTCGAAGGCTGCCCGGACCGGTTCACGGTGGTGGCGCTCGGGGCCAACCGGTCGGTGGAGGCCCTGGTCGCCCAGGCCCGCCGACTGCACCCTGAGGTGGTGGCCATCGGGGATCCGACGCTGGCCCCCGAGCTGGCCCGCCAGGTGCCGTCCGGTGTCGAGGTGGTGGCGGGCACCGACGGACTGGCCTCCATCGCCACGGTGGCCGACGTGGCCGTCAACGGGATCGTCGGCTTCGCCGGTCTGATGGTGACCCTGGCCGCTCTGGAGGCCGGGCGCCGGCTGGCGCTGGCCAACAAGGAATCGATCATCGCCGGGGCACCGGTGGTCCAGAGGGCACGGCAGACCCCCGGGGCCGAGATCATCCCCGTCGACTCCGAGCACTGTGCCGTGCACCAGTGCCTGCGTGCCGGCCACCGGTCCG
Organism: uncultured Acidimicrobiaceae bacterium; assembly: GCA_963704615.1. GTDB lineage: Bacteria > Actinomycetota > Acidimicrobiia > Acidimicrobiales > RAAP-2 > Bog-756. The sequence continues at coordinate 1,625,837 of OY969923.1, forward strand.
ATGTGTGTCGGCTCCTTTTGACCGCGTCGGGCGGCCCGTTCCGGGGCCGCACCCGTGACGAGCTGGCCACCGTCGGTCTGGCCGAGGCCTTGTGCCACCCCACATGGTCGATGGGTCCCAAGATCACGGTGGACTCGTCCACACTGATGAACAAGGGGCTCGAGGTGATCGAGGCCCACGAGTTGTTCGGCATTCCCTACGACGCCATCGAGGTGCTGGTCCACCCCCAGTCGATCGTCCACTCGATGGTCGAGTTCGCCGACGGGGCGGTGGTGGCCCAGCTGTCCATGCCCGACATGCGACTGCCCATCGGGTATGCCCTCGCCTACCCGGAACGTCTGCCCGTCCCGTTCGGTTCCATCGACTGGTCCCAGCTGTCGACGCTCGAGTTCGAGCCGCCGGATCGCACCCTGTTCCCGTGCCTCGACATCGCCTACGGTGCCGGACGGACCGCCGACCTGGCCCCCGCCTGGCTCAGCGCGGCCAACGAGGTGGCGGTGGCCGCCTTTCTGGCCGGACGCATCCCGTGGAGCGCCATCGCCGGGGTGGTGGAAGGCACCCTGGACCGCTACGACGCCCCAACCCCGTCGGGACCGACCCGGGGCGATGACCGACCGACCCGCACCGTCGAGGACGTTCTCGCCGCCGACGCCGCCGCCCGGCGGGTGGCCGAGACCGTGGTCACCGGACGCGAGGCGGCCGCGTGAGCGCCACCGACACGCTGTCCCCGGCTTCGACCCCGGTCGGCCCGGCGCCTCCCGAGCCCGTCGCCCGGCCGGAGAAGTCCCCCCGGCGCTTGGCCGCCGAGTTGATCGCCGCCTTGGCCGCCATCGTGGCCCTGAGCGTGGCCACCGGGCACGCCTACCTGCTGCTGGTCATCGTCTGCATCATCGTCATCGTGATGGTGCACGAGCTCGGCCACTTTCTGGCGGCCAAGCACGGCGGGATGAAGGTCACCGAGTACTTCGTCGGCTTCGGCCCGCGCCTGTGGTCGTTCCGGCGGGGGGAGACCGAGTACGGGATCAAGGCGCTCCCTCTCGGCGGGTACGTGAAGATCCCGGGGATGACCAATCTGGAGGAGGTGGATCCCGCCGACGAGCCCCGCGTCTACCGCGACAAGCCGTTCCATGCCCGACTTCTGGTGGCGGTGGCCGGCTCGGCCATGCACTTCCTGATGGCCTTCGTTCTCCTGGTTGCTCTGGTGACCCTGGTCGGCGTGCCCAACAACAACCAGGTGCAGATCCAGGGCGTCACCGCCCTGAACGGCAAGCCCGGCCCCGCCGCCGCCGGCGGGATCCGGTCCGGGGACGTCGTGGTCTCGGTGGACGGCAAGCCCATCCGCGGCAGTACGCAGACGCTCACCTCGGTTATCGAGTCCCATCCCGGCGTTCCGGTCACCGTCGTGGTGGACCGGGGTGGCCGGCGCAAGACGTTGACTGTCACCCCGGTCAACGGGCGCACCCATCACGAGTCGGGCGCGTCGGTGCCGAAGGGATCAGCACCCTACGGGATCATCGGGGTGAGCCTCGGAGCACCGACCCAGCAGGTCTCGCCCCTCGATTCCCTGGGCTCCGCCGGTGCCAATCTTGGGCACCTGATGTGGGCCTCGGTCGTGGGTGTCGGCCACCTCTTCTCGCCGGGCGAGGTCTCCCACCAGTTGGACCAGGTGACCAGTGCCAAGGCGGCCAGCACGGCGGCAGCCAACGGCACCCGGGTGACCTCCATCGTGGGAGTCGTGCAGGTGGCGACCCAAGCGGCTCAGAACGGCATTGGCAATTTGCTCTACATCCTCATCGTCATCAACGTGTTCTTCGGGATCTTCAACCTCTTCCCTATGCTCCCGCTCGACGGAGGCCACGTGGCCATTGCCGTCTACGAGAAGATCCGCACCGGTCGCCGCAAGGTGATGTACCACGCCGACGTGGCCAAGCTGTTGCCGTTCGCCTGGTTGATGATGTTGATCCTCGGGATCATCATCCTGCCTGCGCTGCTGACCGACATCCTGCACCCAGTCACCGGCTGATCCCTCCGGAGCCCCGGCTGGGTTCGTCGGCCCTAGCATGGGGCCATGGGAGCAACGGCCTGGACCACCACCGAGCGTCGCCCCACCCGGCAGATCCGGGTCGGTGAGGTGGCCGTGGGCGACGATGCCCCAGTCTCCGTCCAGTCGATGACCACCACCAAGACGGCGGACGCCGAGGCCACCCTGTCCCAGATCTACGCCCTGGCCGCGGCGGGCGCAGACATCGTGCGGTGCACCTGTAACGAAGAGGCAGCGGCCGAGGGCCTGGCCCGGATCGTCCCCCGCTCGCCGGTTCCGATCATCGCCGACATCCACTTTCATCACGAGATGGCCCTGGCCGCTTTGGAGGCCGGTGTCCAGGGCCTCCGGCTCAACCCGGGCAATCTCCGCAAGGCGGTCGAGATCAAACAGGTCGCGACCGAGGCCAAGGACCGGGGCGTCCCCATACGCATCGGGGTGAACGCCGGCTCCCTCCACCCCGATCTCTACAAGCGCTTCGGCGGTGCCACCCCCGAGGCCCTGGTCGAGTCGGCCCGCATGGAGCTGGCCTACTTCGCCGAGGTGGGGTTTGACGACGTCAAGATCTCGGTGAAGGCCTCGTCGGTCCCCCTCATGATCGAGTCCTACCGACTGGCCTCGGCGACCTTCGATCATCCCCTGCACCTCGGGGTGACCGAGGCCGGCCCGCCTCCAGCCGGGTTGCTCAAGGGGACCGCGGGCATCGCCACCCTTCTGGCCGAAGGGATCGGCGACACCATCCGCTACTCGCTGACCGCCGACCCGGTCGAGGAGGCCCGCGCCGGCCGGCAACTTCTCGAAGCCTTGGGTCTGCGGGAGCGCAAGGGCCTCGATCTGATCGCCTGCCCGAGTTGCGGGAGGGCGGAGATCGACGTGATCGCGGTGGCCAAGGCCGCCCAGCACGCCCTGGAGGAACGCGCCCTTCCCATCCAGGTGGCGGTCATGGGCTGCGTCGTCAACGGACCGGGCGAAGCCCGCGAGGCGGACCTCGGGATCGCCGCCGGCCGCAAACGCGGCCATCTGTTCATCAAGGGGAAGATCGTCCGGGTCGTGCCCGAGGACGAGATGGTCGACGCTCTGGTGGCCGAGGCCGAGAAGCTGGTGTCCGAGGGCGTCGAGGCCAGGCTGGCCGCCGCCGACTCGGGTGCCGAGGCCGAAGCCGAGGCCGACCGCAGGGCTCTGCTCGACGCCAAGGGCGACGACGCCAACGCCTCGGAGTCCAAGGTAGAGCTCATCCGCAAGAAGTACGGCGCCCCCACCGACGACAACTGAGTCCTCGTCCGCATCACCGGTGGCGGGCCCGCTCGGGAACCAGCGCCGGCGTGTTCGTCCCCCCGGACCGCGACACCATCGTTGGTAGGCTCGCCGACCATGCGCATGTCCCAGCTCCTCGTCCGCACTCTGCGGGAGGCGCCGGCCGACGCCGAGGTGGCCAGCCATCAGCTGCTGGTCCGGGCCGGGTACATCCGGCGACTGGCATCGGGGGTCTATACCTTCCTCCCCCTCGGGCTCCGAGTGCTGTATCGGGTGGAGCGAATCATCCGCGACGAGCTCGACGCCGCCGGCGCCCAGGAGGTGCTGCTGCCCGCCCTCCACCCCATCGAGCTGTGGGAGGAGTCGGGCCGCGCCGCCCTGTTCGGGAGTGACCTCCTGCCGGCCATGACCGTCGAGGCGCGCGGCGGGACCTTCGTGCTGGGCCCGACCCACGAGGAGGTGGTGACGGTGACGGTGGGAGCCGAGGTCGATTCGTACCGCCAGCTCCCCCTGACCGTCTACCAGATCCAGGTGAAGTTCCGGGACGAGGCCCGGCCCCGCTTCGGCCTCCTGCGCACCCGTGAGCTGATCATGGCCGACGCCTACTCCTTCGACGTGGACAAGGAGGCCATGCAGGTGTCGTACGGCAAGGTGTTCGACGCCTATCTGAGGATCTTCGATCGCCTGGATCTGCCGGTCACGCCGGTCGAGGCCGAGTCCGGGGCCATCGGCGGCGACGTCAACCACGAGTTCATGGTTCCCTCGGCGGTCGGCGAGGACCACTTCGTCTCGTGCCCGTTCTGTCTTTATGCGGCCAACGTGGAGGCCGCCACCCGGGGGGTGCCCAAGGTCGCGGCCACCGGGAGCCGGGCGGTGGCCAACGGGCCGATGGTCGAGCACCACACGCCGGGTCGTCCGGGGATCGCCGACGTGGTGGCCGTCTTCGCCGATCGAGGGGTGACCGCCTCGGACTTCCTGAAGAGCATGGCGGCGTTCGACGAGGACGGCCGTCCCACGCTGGTCCTGGTCCCCGGCGATCGAGAGGCACGGCTGCCCCGCGGCTGGCGCCTGTTCGAGGAGGCCGATTTCGAGTCCTACCCATCCCTGCCCAAGGGGTACGTGGGCCCGATCGGCGCCCAGGAGCTCGGCATCCGGGTGGTGGGTGACCTCGAGGTGGCCCGCCCGGGCCCCTGGATCGTGGGGGCCGGACGCCATGACCATCACGCCACCGGGGCGGTTCTCGACCGCGACTTCACCGTGGACGAATGGGGCTCCTTCGCCGAGGTGGCGAGCGGGGATCCCTGCCCGCACTGTGGCCAGCCGCTGGAGCTGGTCCGGTCCGTCGAGGCCGCCCACACCTTCCAGCTGGGGGAGAAGTACTCGCTGGTCATGCCCAACTCGAGTTTCGTGACGGAGGCCGGGGACACCGGACTGTTCTCGATGGGTTGCTACGGGATGGGGGTCAGCCGCCTGGTGGCGGTGGTGGCCGAGGAGCACCACGACGAGCGGGGGCTGGCCTGGCCGCCCGAGGTCGCCCCCTTCGCGGTGCACCTGGTGGCCCTGGGGGCAGACCGTTCCCCGGCGGTGGCCGAAGCGGCCGCCGACCTGTACGAGCGCCTCGGAGCAGCGGGGATCGACGTCCTCTACGACGACCGCGACCTGTCCGCCGGGGTCAAGTTCGCCGACGCCGATCTGCTCGGGTTGCCGGTGCGCCTGGTCATCGGGGCCAAGGGGCTGGCCAGGGGAATCGTCGAGTGGCGGTCACGGGCCACCGGTGAGGAGCGCGAGATGGCCCTCGACACCCCGGCACAAGAGCTGCTCGGGCGGTAGCGCCCGCGAGGCCGATCCGGCCGCCGATTCGGGTGAAAACGGCACGTCAGGACGCTTCCGCTTGGGGTCCGCGCTGCTATACTCTTAGTCCTGCCGTTCGGTTGGAGTTGACGTGACGCTGCGGAAGCGTGGGCGGACAGCCCACGCTTTTGTTTTGGTCCGGGACGCTCCGAAGGCGGCGCAGAGAAGGCATCTGACACAGAGATGACAGACGACGTTCACCAGCACCCACATCGGGAAGGAGGCAGCGCACATGGTCGACGAACTGGCCGCCATGATCCAGCCGGTACTCAGCGCGGCCGATCTCGAGCTGGTGGACGTCGAATTGCGGTCCGGGGTGCTGTTGGTCACGGTGGACCGGCCCGGCGGGGTGAACCTCGAGGCGCTGACTGACGCCAACCGGGCGGTGTCCCGGTTGCTCGACGAGGCGGATCCGATTCCGGGGCGCTACTCCCTCGAAGTTTCGAGCCCCGGCGTCGAGCGCTCCCTGCGCACACCGGCCCACTTCGTCAAGGCAGTGGGCGAGACCATCTCGGTCAAGACCCGACCGCAGGTTCCCGGTGAGCGGCGGCGACGCGGCCGCCTGCTGGCGGCCGACGAGGACGGATTCGAGCTGGCGCCCGAGAGCGACGGTGGACAGCCCGTCCGACTGGCCTACAGCGACGTCGACCGGGTGCGGACGGTGTTCGTCTGGGGCCCCGAGCCCGGGGTGGGCGAAAAACGGTCGAAGGCGCGCCCTTCGCCCAGGGCGGCGGACGGTACGACGGAGAAGAGGAAGCAGGACGTGACCCCATGAGCAAGCCGAACTTCGAGTTTCTCGATGCCCTCGGCCAGATCGCGCGCGACAAGGGCATCTCCGTCGAGACCCTTCTCGATGCGCTGGCCAACGCCTTGGTCGCCGCCTACAAGCGCCGTCCCGACGCGGCCGAAGAGGCCGTGGTCACCATCGATCCCGAGTCGGGTGAGATCCGGGTCTACGGACAGGAGCTGGACGAGGACGGCAACGTTCTCCGCGAGTGGGACGAAACCCCCGACGACTTCGGTCGGATCGCGGCCCAGACGGCCAAGCAGGTCATCCTCCAGCGCATCCGCGAAGTGGAGCGGGACCTCAAGTACGAGGAGTACGCGGGCCGGGAGGGCGACATCGTGACCGGCATCGTCCAGCAGACCGACAACCGCTACACCCTGCTCGATCTGGGCAAAGTGGAGGCGCTCCTGCCCCAGGCGGAGCAGGTGTCCTACGAGCGCTACGAGCATGGTGCCCGTCTCAAGGCCTACATCGTCGAGGTGCGCAAGACCACCAAGGGCCCTCAGATCGTCGTCAGCCGCAGCCATCCCGGACTGATCAAGCGTCTGTTCGAGTTGGAGGTCCCCGAGATCTCCTCCGGCGCGGTGGAGATCAAGGCCGCCGCCCGCGAGCCCGGCCACCGCACCAAGATCGCGGTGTGGTCGAACGACCCCAACGTCGATCCGGTGGGCGCCTGTGTCGGCGCCCGGGGATCGCGGGTGCGGATGGTCACCAACGAACTCCGGGGTGAGCGGGTCGACGTGGTGCCGTTCTCCGATGATCCGGTCGAGCTGATCCAGTCGGCCTTGGCCCCGGCCCGGGTCCGCGAGGTCCGCCTGGATGACGACACCGGTACGGCCACGGTCATCGTGAGCGACTACCAGCTCTCGTTGGCCATCGGCAAGGAGGGGCAGAACGCACGGCTGGCGGCCCGCCTGACCGGCTGGCGCATCGACATCAAGAGCGAGACCCAGCTAGCCGACGAGGAGTCGGGCTACGCCGGCGAGGAGTGGGCCGAAGGCGAGTGGATCCAAAACGAGGCCGGCGAGATGGTGTGGCAACCGGCCGAAGGCGGGAGCGCGGTGTCGGTGACCGAGTGGTCCCAGGGCGCCGAAGGGGCCGAGACGGTCGGTCCCGACGGCGGAATCGCCGAGGTGGTGACCGTGGACGGGTCGGTCGAGGTGGCCGTCCCCGCCGAGCCGGCTGAGGCCGTGGTGGTCGAGGTTGCCGTGGACGCCGAGGCCCCGGCCGAGGTGTCCGGTGGGGCAGACGGGGGCGGGGAGGGACCGGCATAGCCCCGCAGCGGACCTGTATCGGGTGCCGGCGCACCGGCACGGCCGACCAGATGCTCCGGGTGGTGCGGACCGGCGACGGATCGCTGGCCCTCGGGCCTGGTCTTCCGGGCCGGGGTGCCTGGCTGTGCCGGTCGTCGCCCGGCTGCATCGACGAGGCGGTCAAGCGTCAGGCCTTCAGCCGGGCGCTGCGGGACCAGGTGGCGAGCGTGGACGTGGAGCGCCTGCGGGCGGAACTGGCTTCCCGACCAGAGGAGATGGACGGATCGGGCTCGGAGGCTCCGGTCCTGTGATGTGCGAGGATAGTGGGTCGTATGTGCGTATCGGCACCTACGACGTGAATGAAGGGCAGTAATAGCCGTTGCCGAAGAAGATCCGGGTCTACGAGCTCGCTCATGAGCTTGGCCTCACCAACAAAGAGGCACTTGACCTCTGCTTGTCCCTGGGGATGGGCGTCAAGAGCCATTCGTCGTCCATCGAGGACGCCCAGGCCGACCGCGCCCGTCGAAAGGCCGACAGTGAGGGCCTGCGCCGCCCGGTCCAGCCCGACGAGCCCGCTCCGCCGGCCAAGAAGGCGGCCGCCACCAAAAAGGCCGCCGCCACCACTAAGGCCGCGCCCGCTCCTCTCCCCGCCGACGCCCCCGGCCCCGACCTCACCCCGGCCGGGGACAGAGTGGCGGCCTCGACCGGTGGGGGAACCGATGGCGCAGTCAGGCAGGGCCCTCCCCCCTCCCCGCCGGTCAAGCGGACCGGTTCCCGCCTGATCACCAGCCGGCCGGCATCAGAGCAACCCTCGTCTCCGGCCCCGATGATGCCCGCGCCGGCCCGCGTTCCCGCCCCGGCGGCCCCGGCGGCACGGACTCCCGCCCCAACCGGACCGGCCACGCCCCCGGTGTCGACGCCGATGGCCCCGGCGGCCGCGGCCCCGAGCGCGCCGGCACCTGCAGCCCCGACCTCGCCGGCGACCCCGCCGGCGACACCAAGCCCGGCTGCGGCCCGGACATCGACCCCGCCGGCGACAGCGACCCCCCCGCCGTCGGCCCCGACCCACGCGCCGACCAGCGCCAGTGGGCGTCCGATCCCCCCGCCCCCCGGGGGTCCTCCCCGCTCGGTGACCGGGAAGCCGATTCCCCCTCCTCCGGGCACCGGTGGCCGTCGGCCACCTCCGGCCGGCAGCCGCCCCGGCGGTGCGACCGGTTTCAGTGGGCGGAGCGGTGCCCCCAGCTCGGCCGGGACCCGTCCCGGTGGTGGACCGTCGCGCACCGGAGGCCCAGGAGCAGGTGGCGGAGGCTATTCGAGCCGACCCGGTGGGGGATCGAGCGGTGGCTACAGCGGTCGTCCCGGCGGCGGTCCTGGCGGTCCCGGTGGTGGACCCGGTGGCCGTGGAGGGCCCGGCGTCGGCCGCGGCCGTCCCAATCAACGGCGACCCCGCCGTCGCCGTCGCAACCTCGAAGAGCTCGAGCCCACCCAGCTCACCGCCTACACCCCGTCGACCGCCCCGGTCCCTGACGCCGAGGTGATCATCGAGCGCGGCTCCACGGCGCGGGACGTCGGTCCCAAGCTCAACCGCTCGGCCGGTGACGTCATCCGTTTCCTCCTCCTGCAGGGGGAGATGGTGACGGCCACCCAGTCACTGGGTGACGACATGATCGAGTTGTTCGCGGCCGAACTCGGGGCCGACGTCCGCCTGGTCGACCCGGGTGAGGAACGCGAGGCGGAGCTGCTGGCCAAGTTCCTCGACGACGATGACGAGGAAGAGGACGAGTCGGAACTGCGGTCGCGTCCGCCGGTGGTCACCGTGATGGGGCACGTCGACCACGGCAAGACACTGCTGCTCGATCGCATCCGCTCGGCCAATGTGGTGGCCGGTGAGGCCGGCGGCATCACCCAGCACATCGGTGCCTACCAGGTCGTGTGGCACGACCACCCGATCACCTTCATCGACACCCCGGGACACGAGGCGTTCACCGCCATGAGGGCGCGGGGCGCGGACGTCACCGACATCGTGGTCCTGGTAGTTGCGGCCGACGACGGGGTCATGCCCCAGACCATCGAGGCCATCGACCACGCCCGGGCTGCGGACGTGCCCATCGTGGTCGCCGTCAACAAGATCGACCGGGAGGAGGCCGATCCCAACCGGGTCCTCCAGCAGCTCTCCGAGCACGGCCTGGTTCCCGAGGCGTGGGGCGGCGACACCATCACCGTCGAGGTCTCGGCGCTCGAGAACTTGGGCATCGACGACCTCCTCGAGCAGATCGTGCTGGTGGCCGAGGTCGAGGAACTGGTGGCCAGCCCCGAGGGCCGGGCCCGGGGCGTGGTCATCGAGGCCGAACTCGAGATCGGCCGCGGACCGGTGGCCTCGGTCATCGTGCAGCGGGGCACTCTGCGGGTCGGCGATCCCATCGTGGCCGGAGCCGCATGGGGCAAGGTCAAGGCCCTGGTCGACGAGCACGGCGATCAGATCAAGGAAGCCCCACCCTCCACACCGGTGCAGGTGCTGGGCTTCTCCGAACCGCCCGATGCTGGTGACGACTTCCGGGTCGCCCCCGAGCTGGCCCAGGCGCGGACCATCGGTGAGGCCCGGGCCCACAGGTACCGGGTGGCCGGTCACGTTCCGGCGGCCACGTCTGCCCTGGGCGGGGCCAAGCTCGAGGACCTGTTCGAACAGATCCAGCGAGGCGAGACGGCCACCCTCAACCTGATCCTCAAGGCCGACGTCCGGGGTTCGCTGGAAGCGGTGACCGACAGCCTCCGCAAGCTCGAGCGCGAGGACGTCAAGCTGAGCTTCGTCCATCGGGGCGTGGGCGGTATTACCGAGTCGGACGTGGAGTTGGCCCAGGCCTCGGCGGCGACCATCATCGGGTTCAACGTCCGGCCCGACCGCCGGGCCCGCGAGATGGCGGTCAAGGCCAACGTCGAGGTCCGCCTGTACGAGGTCATCTACAAACTGCTCGAAGACCTCGAGGCCGCCATGCTCGGACTCCTCTCGCCCGTCTACGAGGAAGTGGTCACCGGCGAGGCCGAGGTCCGCCAGGTCTTCCGGGTGCCCCGGGTGGGGGCCGTGGCCGGCTGCTACGTGCGGGAGGGCGTGATCACCCGAGGTTCGAAGGTGCGCTTCCTCCGCGACGGCGTGGTCATCTGGAAGGGGACCATCACCTCGCTCCGGCGGTTCAAGGACGACGCCCGCGAGGTGCAGTCCGGCTTCGAGTGCGGGATCGGCCTGTCCGACTACCAGGACCTGAAGGAAGGCGACGTCATCGAGACGTACGACGAGCGGGAGATCCCGCGCACCTGACGGACCCGGCCGCCCGAGCAACGGGGGCCCGGCCCGCTGGACAGGTCGAAGCGGAGGAGTGGTGTCAGGTCGTCGGCATGACAATCGGGGTGCAGCGCCCTATCCGAGGGCGCTGCGGGTCAACCAGGTGGTTCGCCAGGTGCTGGCCGAGGAGCTCGAGCGGCTGGCTGACGCCGATGAGCGGCTGCGCCTGGTCACGGTGACGTCGGTGGAGACGGCGCCCGATCTGCGCCGGGCCACTGTCTATCTGAGCTCCCTCACCGAGGACGCCGCCCTCGCTTTGGGCGAGCGCCGCGCCCAGCTGCAACGCACCCTGGGCCGCCAGGTGCGGATGAAGCGGACCCCGCTCCTCGACTTTTCGGTGGACCCCGCGGTGGTGGCCGGCGGCCGGGTCGAGGAGATCCTGCGCCGGCTGCACGACGACCATGGCCAGAGGGGCCACGAGGTCGACCCGCCCACCACCGACCGATGAGGACCAACGGAGCCGACCCGGTCACCGGGTTGGTGGTGGTGGACAAGGAGGCCGGCTGGACCTCCCATGACGTGGTGGCCCGGTGCCGGCGGATCTACGGCCAGCGCCGGGTGGGCCACGCCGGCACCCTCGACCCCGACGCCACCGGCGTCCTTTTGGTCGGACTCGGTCGGGCCACCCGGCTCATGCGCTTCCTGACCGCGCTACACAAGTCCTACCAGGCTGAGGTGGTGCTCGGTTCGGCCACGTCGACGCTCGACGCCTCGGGCGCTGTCACCGGCACCTGGGACATGGACGGGGTCAGCTTGGCCGAGGTGCGGGCGGCGGCCGAATCGCTGACCGGTCCCATCGAGCAGATTCCCCCGATGGTGTCCGCCGTCAAGGTGGGGGGTCGTCGTCTGCACGCCCTGGCCCGTGAGGGCATCGAGGTGGAGCGGACGGCACGGCCGGTCACCGTGCACCGGTTCGATGTGTTGCCCGGTCTGACCCCGGGGGTGTTCCGGATCGACGTCGAGTGCTCGTCGGGGACCTATGTGCGGGTGCTGGCCGCCGATCTGGGGACCGCCCTGGGTGGGGGAGCCCACCTCCGGAATCTCCGGCGCACCCGGATCGGGTCCTTCACCGTGGACGACGCCCGGTTGGTCGACGAGTTGACCCCGGCGGTGGTGCTCACCCCGGCCCAGGCGTTGCGGGATCTCGATCAGGTGGTGGTGGACACCGACGTGGCTGAGCTGGTGTCCCGAGGGCTGGCCCTCGACCGGGTCCCCCTGGGCGTCACCGGGGACGGCCCCTGGGGCCTGGTCGATGCCGGACACCGACTGCTGGCTGTCTACGAGTCGACCCAGACCGACCGGATCCACCCGGCGGTGGTGCTGGAAGGGGCCCGGTGACCGGCGATGGAGGGCCGGTCGGCGACCGGGTCGGCGGTAACCTTCCCCGGTGATGGACATCGTGACCGACCCCTCCCGCTGTCGCCCCCCAACGGGGGGCAGCGCGGTGACCATCGGGGCCTACGACGGTGTCCACCTGGGCCATCGGGCTCTTCTGGCCGAGCTGTGTGCCCGGGCCCGAGCCGACGGGCTGACGAGCGCGGTGGTCACCTTCGATCGCCATCCGGCGACCGTGGTCCGTCCCGAGTCGGCTCCGTGCCTCCTCTGCGACCTCGACCAGAAGCTCGAGTTGCTCGAGTCGACCGGGGTCGATCTGGTGGTGGTGGTGCCCTTCGACGCCGAGCGGGCCAACGAGACGGCGGAGGACTTCGTCACCAGCATCCTGGTCGAAGGAGTCGATGCCCGCCTGGTGGTGGTGGGCGAGGATTTCCACTTCGGTCATGGTCGCAAGGGAAACGTGGCCCTCCTGGAGGAGATGGGGAGAGAGGCCGGTTTCGCCGTCGAGGGGGTGTCGCTCCAGTCCGACCGGGGGACGGCGGGCACCCCGGCCGAACCCATCTCCTCGACCCGGATCCGCAGCGCGTTGGCCGCGGGCCGGGTGGAGGAGGCCGCCGCCCTGCTCGGTCGGCCCCACCAGGTCAGGGGAGTGGTCGTGCCCGGTGATCGCCGGGGCGGTCCGGAGCTGGGTTTCCCCACCGCCAACGTCGAGGTTCCCGACGGCATCTGTCTGCCGGCGGCGGGGATCTACGCAGCGTGGTACGACCGGCCCGACGGATCGCGTTGGCAAGCGGCCGTGTCGGTCGGCCGTCGCCCGACCTTCTACGGGGACCAGGGAGACCTGTTGGTGGAGGCCTTCCTCCTCGACTTCGCGGGCGAGCTCTACGGCGAGGAGGCGAGTGTCTCCTTCGTCTCCCATCTTCGCGACGAGGTGGCCTTCGACAGCGTGGAGGCCCTGGTCGAGCAGATGACCCGTGACGTGGAGGTCACCCAGGACCGGTTGGCCCCGCCCGATTAGGCGCGGCCGGGCCGAGCGCCGAACTGAGCCGAACTGAGCCGAACTGATCAGACCGGTGCCGCACTCCCCAGTAGTTCGGCGCGCAGTTGGCGTTTGATCACCTTGCCGGCCGGATTGCGTGGCAGCGGTTCGGACCGGAACCAGAAGCGGGAGGGGACGTTGAAGGCGGCCAGCCTCTCGCCCACGAAGCGGGCCAACTCGTCGGCGCCGACGTTCTCGCCGGGCCGGAGCACGACCACGGCCCCCACTTCCTCACCGAGGACGGGGTGGGGAACACCGATGACGGCGCAGTCGGCCACCGCCGGGTGCCCGAAGAGTGCGGCCTCGACTTCGACGCAGTAGACGTTCTCGCCACCGCGGATGATCATGTCCTTGGCCCGGTCGACGATGTGGACGAAACCTTCGTCGTCGATGCGGGCCACGTCGCCGGTGTGCAACCAACCCCGGGTGAAGGAGAGGGCGGTGTCCTCGGGCCGGTTCCAGTAGCCGCGCACCACGTTGGGGCCCTTGATCCACAGCTCGCCGGTCCGGTTCGGGTCGATCACCTGTCCTTCCGGCGGCTGGTTGGCCTCGTCGTCCTCGGGGACGACGGCGACATCGCACACCGGCGCCGGTGGGCCGACACTGTCGGGCTTGCGGACGTAGTCGTCGCCGTTGTTCATGGTGGTCATGGCCGATGTTTCGGTGAGGCCGTACCCATTGCCGGGCGCCCCCGACGGAAAGTGCTCCTTGATCCGTCGGACCAGGTCCGGGGGGCACGGTGCCCCGCCGTAGGAGATGGATTTCACCGAGGAGGTGTCGGTGGTGGCGAAGGTGGGGGAGTCGATGACCTGCATGACCATGGCCGGGACACCGCCGAAGATGGTGATGTGCTCGCGTTCGATCAGTTCGAGTGCCCGCTCGGGGTCGAAGTGGTGCATCATGACCAATTTGCCGCCCGCCGCGGTGTTGGACACCAGGATGGCGTGGCAACCGGTGGCATGGAAGAGGGGGACCGACAACAGGTTGGCGTTCTGTGTGCCGCTGCCGGTGACGTCGACCGGGCCGGAGCGGCGCAGGGTGCCCACGGTGGCCACGAAGAAGAGGTTCATCAGGTTGGAGGCGCTGTTGCGGTGGGTGCCCACTGCCCCCTTGGGCCGTCCGGTGGTACCCGAGGTGTAGAAGATGGTGGCGTCGTCGTCGGGCTCGATGGAGACGTCGGGGAGCGTGGCCACCTCGGTCGCCGACCGGGCGAGCTCGGCGAAGGGGACAACCAGCAGGGGCGGTGATCCAGCCCGGTCCACGGTGGAACCCTCAACCGATCGCCGGCCGCCGCCGGCGTCGTGCTGCTCGGAGCAGACCACCATGGCGGAGACGCTGGGGATCTCGGCCAGGTGGGGGAGGATCCTGCCTTTGCGCTCCTCATCGGCAAAGACCAGTGAGGCGCCCGAGTCACTCAGGCCGTAGGCCAGCTCGGGACCTGTCCACCAGGCGTTGAGGGGGACCACGACGGCCCCCACGGCGATCGAGGCCCAAAAGGCCATGACCCATTCGGGGAGGTTGCGCATGGCGATGGCCACCCGGTCGCCCTTTGCGATCCCGAATCTCTCAGACAGGGCGTGGGCGATGCTGGTCACGGCCCGGAAGTGCTCGGTGAAACTGATCCGCTCGTCCTCGTAGACCAGGAAGTCCTTGTCCCCGTGGAGGGCGGACAACTCGAGGACCGCTCGCAGAGTGGCCGGCGCGTTCTTCCAGGTCCGGGTCGGGATCCCCCTGATGGTGACCTCTTCGATCTCGAATGTCTGTCCGGGCGCGGTGAGGAGGGTGGTGGCCTCGGCCAGGGTAGGCATCGGGGAGGAGTCCGGTGCCGGGTCAGCGGCTGGGTCGACGGGGTCAGCCATGGTCAGCTCGGGTCCGCCTGGCGGAAAATGGTCGAGCGGTAGTAGGCCAGTTCGGCCACGCTCTCGCGGATGTCGTCCATGGCCCGGTGGCCCCCGGCCTTGCTCGGAGCACCCTCCATCACCCGGGGATACCAGCGACGGGCCAACTCCTTGACGGTCGAGACATCAACCGATCGATAGTGCAGGTACTCCTCGATGTCGGGCAGTTGGGCGGCGAGGAACCTCCGGTCGGTCCCAATCGAGTTGCCGGCCAAGGGCACGGTGCGAGGATCGGGCACGTGGGACCGGATGAAGTCCAAGGTGGCGACCCCGGCCTCCTCCAGGGTGACGGTCGACTGCTCGATGGCGGCCAGCAGGCCGCTCCTCGTGTGCATCGACCGGACTACCTCGTCCATGGTGGCAAGCTGCTCAGGCGGAGCGCTCACCACCAGGTCGGGGCCTTCGGCCACGATGGCCAGGTCGTCGTCGGTGACCAGGGTGGCCAC
This sequence comes from uncultured Acidimicrobiaceae bacterium, assembly GCA_963704615.1. GTDB lineage: Bacteria > Actinomycetota > Acidimicrobiia > Acidimicrobiales > RAAP-2 > Bog-756. Next base: position 1,641,078 of record OY969923.1, read on the forward strand.
CTCCACGATCACATCGGATTGGACGTCGAGCCCGGTCATCTCGAGATCCATCCACACCAGCATCAGGGTGACGCTACCGGCTGGCGGGGGGGTGGGTGTCCACGATGACATTCCGTCAGGTCAGTGCTGGGGGGTGGGCCACAGACTTCGTCCCTAGTCCGGCGCTGGAGGCCCACTCGGACGTCGACTTCCGATCCCGGAGCGGGAGATCCTGGCCGGGAGTAGGGTCGCGCGCTCGGGGTAGGGTCGTGACGGACGGAAGCGGAAGGAACCCGGTGTCCCCGGCAGCACGCAGCGATGTCAAGACGGTGTCTGTCGAGGGGGGTGGGGGCTCGAGGGGGCGCGCCACCCTATCGATCCCGGTCGTCCGGCTGGATCCCGACCTGCCCCTGCCCGGCTATGCCCACCAGGGTGATGCGGGAGCCGACCTGCTGGCCCGGATCGATGTGACGCTGGCCGCCAACGGGGGCCGTGTCCTGGTCCCCACCGGGATGGCGGTGGCCATCCCCGAGGGATACGCGGGTTTCGTCCAACCCCGGAGCGGTCTGGCCCTGCGCCACGGTGTCACCTGTCTCAACACCCCCGGCCTCATCGACTCGGGCTACCGCGACGAGCTGGCCGTGTTGTTGGTCAACACCGACCCTCAGGAGCCGTACGAGGTGCACCGGGGAGACCGGATCGCCCAGCTGGTCATCCAACGGGTCGAGACCGCGGCATTCGTCGATGTGGCCGAGCTGTCGGCCACCCCACGGGGCCTGGGTGGCTTCGGCTCGACGGGTCGTTAGCGGCGATGGACCGATTGACCGGGCTGGACGGGGCGTTCCTGTCCCTGGAGTCGCCCACCTCCCACCTGCACATCCTGGGGGCACTCGTCTTCGATCCCACCGAGGTGCCGGGAGGGGTCGATTTCTGGCAGATCCGGGAGGTGGTCGCCGAGCGCCTGAACCGAGTCGAACCGTTCCGCAAGCGAATGATCGAGGTTCCTTTCGGCTTGCAGCACCCGGCCATGGTCGATGACCCCAGCTTCGACATCGACTACCACGTCCGCCGGGTCAGCCTCCCCGCTCCCGGTGGTCGCGAGGAACTGGCTGTCCTGATGGCCGACGTGGCCTCCCGCCCACTCGACCGCAGTCGGCCCCTGTGGGAGTTCCACGTGGTCGAAGGCCTGGAGGACGGGCAGCTGGCCGTGATCCCCAAGGTGCACCACTCGATCATCGATGGGGTATCGGGTGCCGAACTGATGGCTGCGTTCTTCGACGTCTCCCCGGTTCCCGCTCCCCGCCCACTGTTCGGAGGAACCCGCGGTCCGCGCCGGCAGGACGGACAGGAAACCCGCGGATCGGCGTCGGGCCGGCGGGCGGCAACCGATCCTTCGTGGTCGCCGGACCCGTTGCCGGGAGGGGGCGAGCAGCTCCGCAGCGTGCTCGGATCTCTCCCCGGCCATGCCGATGCCCTGTTGCGCACGGTGTCGAAGACGTTGCAGAACGCCCACAGCCTGAGTGGCCACAACCGGAAACCCGATGCCCCTCCGCCACCGTTCACCGCACCCCACACCTCGGTCAACCGTGCCATTTCGGCTCACCGACGGATCGCTCTGACCGAGCTCCCCCTCGGCGATGTCCGCCGGATCCGGGAGGTGCTCGGAGGGACCACCAACGATGTGGTGCTGACGATCGTCTCGGGCGCCATGCGAGCCTTCTTCGCCGAGCGTGGCGAAGACCTCGAACGACCGCTGGTGGCGATGGTGCCGGTGTCGGTACGGACCCCGTCCGAGCAGGGTGCCCTGGGTAATCGGGTGTCGGCCATGCTGGTCTCTTTGGCGGACAGGATCGACGACCCGGCAGAACGGCTCCGAGCCATCGGGGCGGGGACCCGATCAGCCAAAAAGCACAGCCGGGCCATCGGGCCGGAGCTCTTCGCCGGATGGGCCCAATCTCTGTTCCCCGCGGTGGCGACCCGGTTGACCAGGTTGGTGACAAACATCCGGCTGTTCGACCACCTGGGACCGGTGTTCAATCTCATCGTCTCCAACGTGCCCGGGCCCGACTTCCCCCTGTATCTGGCCGGTGCCCGGATGGTGGCCATGTATCCGGTGGGCCCGATCGTCGAGGGAGTGGGGATCAACGTGACCGTCTTCACCTATCTGGACACGGTGTACGTGGGTGTCCAGGGATGCCGGGAGTTGGTGCCCGACATCGAATCGATCACCTCGGGCATGAGCGACTCGCGGGACGAGCTGATGCGAGCGGTCAACCGCAGAGTGCGGCCGATCCCGTGGTGGCACGGGGAACTGCCGGCCTGAGAGGTCTCGTTCGGCTGTTCCTTCGCCGCCGACAGCCCGGTCAGCTCGCCTTTTCACCGCACCCGAATGGGTCGATCCCGGAAGAAAACGGCCGGGCTACTGCTAGGGTGTTGGCCCAACGCGGACGTGGCTCAGTTGGTAGAGCATCACCTTGCCAAGGTGAGGGTCGCGGGTTCGAATCCCGTCGTCCGCTCTCAGAGAATCCGCTGGTTAGCAGCCAGTGGGCGCTTGATTTCGGCGGATGCAAGGAACCCGTTCGGCGGCCCACACAACATCCGCGCACGAATAACTAGGGTTTCTCCGGCCGTGTACTCATGAGCATCACTTACTACGTGTGAAGGTCAGTCACGCACAGCGGTGTTCACAGCGCTAGCCCTCTGATGTGAAGGCCCGCTCGAGGGGGCCGGATCTCGATGACACAGGGTGATGATGCTGTCGCTGACAGAGCCAGAAACAGAGCCAGGCACTTCCCCCGCGCCAGCTGGCTCGCCTAAGGTACGACCGGAAAGTCGTTCCGGCCGTGATGGGCGTCGAGAGATGGGGTGGACATGAACGCTCCGATCCGTTGGTTCCATGCATCGGGAAGTCTCTCGCCGCCGTCTTCGACCGCCAACATTTGGCGCTGCGTCGTGGCGTCGTTGGCGATGGTGTCCGGACTCCTCGTACCGACTCTGTGGTCGGCGGCCAGCGGAGCGGGCCCGCCATCTCTGGTTCCGAACGGAGCGCCGACCGACGTGGTCTTCTCCGCCGGGCAGACCAGCGAGACCTACCAGTACAAGGCCTCCGCCGGGCAGTACCTGACCCTCGATATTGCCGACGGTACATGGGCGAGCGAGATCGATGCCGAGCTCAAGATGTACGAACCCAACGGCAACTTCGTCATTTACACGTACTTCGGGAAAACGGGATGGACGGGTGAGGTCGGCCCCCTGCTGGCCGGCAGGTATGCGTTCGATCTGACCGCGACCAGCGAATCGACAGCGGAGTCAGCGGAGTTCTATTTCGCCACGGACCAGACCGGTGTGGTCCCGACGGACGGGACATCGTTCGAGTACTCCACGCAGGAGCCCGGGCAGTATGCCAGATTCGCGTTCAGCGCCTCCGCCGGGCAGACCTTCACCATGACCTCGACCGGGAACTTCGACGCGGAATGTGATGTGACGATGTATCTCCTCGACCCTGCCGGCACCAACGAGCAGTACAGCTGCACGGGCTTGACCGGGTACTTCGACTACACGGTACCGACCAGCGGCACCTGGACAATGGAGATCACCAATCCCGACATCGAATCTGGCTCGGTCACCATGAACGCAACGCTCACCCCTGAGCCCGGTGGTTACGGCTACGTCCTGGCCGACAAGCCGACAGCCGCGAGTTATCAACCGTCCAGCACGTACTCGAAGAACTCGACGGGAGCCCATAACACCGTCACCCGTGAGGGCACCGGCGACTACGTCGTGACATTCCCTGGTGTGGCGGCGACCAGCGCCAACGGGGGGACCGTCGACGTGACCGGGTATGACACCAGTGGCTCTTGCCAGGTGGGGGACTGGCTCACGGACGGCACAGGCGTCTCGGCCAACATCTTGTGCTTCGCGCCTGGGGGAGCAGCCCAGGACTCAGAGTTCGAGGCTGTCTTTGCCAGTGCCGGTACGTCGAGTCCCACCGATCTGAGCTATCTGTGGGCGGACCAGCCCACGTCCGCTTCTTACACGCCGGACAGCGTCTACCAGTTCAACAGTGGGGGCGGCACCGATACCATCACGCTGGACAGCACCGGCAACTACACCGTCGCCATTCCTAACATCGGAGTGAACGCCGGGACCGTGAAAGTCACCGCCTACGGTGACGGCGGTGTCAACTGCGATGTCGGTGGCTGGTATGGCTCCCCGACGGTGGACGTGAACGTTCTCTGCACAGACGCCAGCGGTGATCCCGTGGACGCCTACTACTCGATGACCTGGGTGAACGATGCGTCGCTCCTCGCCACCACCGGCGGCGATTGGGGCTACGTGTGGGCCAACGAACCCACGACGGCGTCGTACACCCCAGACCCGACCTATCAGGCCAACTCGTCGGGCGCCACGGACACTATTTACCGTTCCGGCACTGGTTCCTACGCAGTGGACTTCCCCCACCTCGGCAAGAGGAAGGGAGATGTCCAGGTCACGGCCTACGCTTCGGGCGCAGTGTGCAATTTCTCGGGCTGGACCGGCTCGTCCGTCGCGGTCCGTTGCTACGACGTCGCCGGTGCTCCGGAAGACTCCGACTTCACCGTGCAGTACGTCGCCTAGCGCTGCCGGCTCTCGAGTGCGCCGACGAAGGTCGGACTCCCGACTGGCTCCCATCGGTCCCGCTGCGGACACGTGTGGGCGCCGAAACCCAACCGGCCAGGTCCGGGAACGTCTAGTCAGCGATAAACCTTAGTTATCGCCGACGGACACGAAGGATACGTCGGCACAGCTCACTCCTGCTCGGAATAAAGGGGGATCGTCAAAGTCCAACGGCGGTCACAGTCGGCACAGTGGCAAGTGTCTGCCGTTTGGAATGGTTGGTCATCCTGGTAGTCCCACACCGGGCGTTCAATCTGTACGGCACTTGAACCACAGTGTTGACAATAAAGAGCAAGGAGCATGCACACTCTCCGCTGTACGTGATGAAGGGGTCTCGTTTAGTTGGCCAGTCATTGCCCCAAGACCAAGCAGCAAAGGATTGGTTGGTCCTCGTCTCGGAACTGATATCGGCCACGAGATACCCCACTGGCCGGGTCGGCGTTGACTTGCGTATACCCGGGCAGGGATGTCCAAAACCCTCGATCAGGTCCGTGGCAAAGATCTCTTTCCGGCGCGTGCCAAATGGTGATGAAGCCGACCAAGTGAGAATGAGTCCACCTCGCACCCACGCCTCTCCTCCGGTGTGCTTCGTCAGGGCAGACGCCGAAATGAGCCCTTTCACCTACAGGCGGGGTCGTTCGTTGAGCTCACCCTCTGCGTGACCACACGATGTCAAGTGATAGGCGGCGATAGTCGTCAAACGCTGGGAATCTGCACCTCGAACGCTGGGACTGGCTCCGGGAATCCCTTCAGTTCGAAGGCACCCATGAAATTGAAACCGAACCGCTTGCCCACGCACAGGTCCCGCACCGCGGTTGAGACGGCGATGCCCCCGCGGGTGGCGATCGCGCAGAGTCGAGCCGATAACTGAACCGTCGCTCCGAAGAGATCCCCGCGCTCAGAGATTGGGTCACCGACACTGATACCGATGCGAACATCAATGGGTCGCCCATCACCCCCGTTCCGCTGTCGCAACGAACGCTGGATGTCGATTGCGTATTCGACGGCGGCCGATACCGAGGTGAACGAGGCCATGAGGCCGTCGCCCGTATGCTTCACCTCGCGTCCACCGTTTGAGGACAATGCTCTCCGCACGATCTCGTCATGTTCGCGAAGGACCGCCATGAATCCCTCGTCGCCGAGCTCTTGTGTCTGTTGGGTGGAGTCGCACAAGTCGGTGAAGACGATCGCACGGATCGCGGAGTCGATGTATGCCTCACCCGGGGGGTGCTGAGGGAGCGGACCGAGGAACGCACTGACTGGCCCCTCACCTACTTCGATGATCCTTTCCGCCATCAAGCCGTGGGCTTCTCTGTGAACTGCCTCCAGCGACTCGCGGTCGGGTCCCTCGGCTAGACAGAAGACTGCTCCTTGGTCCTCGTCAAACCAGTACGTGACGTACCGGACTCCGTACTTGACCTGAACGGAGAGGTCGAGCTCGTGGGCGGCCGCGATGTCCGAAGCAGTCGCACCCGGGGCATCGTGCCGATCGAGGAAGAGGGCCATGTCAGCCTGCCGTGGTCGTTGTCCGTCAACGATTGCTCGACGAAAAGATGGCTGGGTGGCAAGCCCCCTCGTCGGTGGCGAGGCCGGCTAGAAGCGTCGTCAGCAAGGTTCGCACTTCGTGGCGGGCTGCAACCTGGTCGTCGGCGTCGGCCACGTACAAGCACCCTTCGTTCAGGGCACCCATGACCATCAACGCGAGTGGGCGAAGGGGATAGGTGCGGATCTTCTTCAGGCGCATGGCTTTGCGCAACACCCCACGAAGTGGCACTGCTCCGTACCGAGCCTCGACGTCCCGCACCCTGTCCCAACCCAAGACCGCTCTGGCGTCGCGCATGACGATCCTCTGAACGACCGGGTCGAGGTTGGCGTCGATCCATAACTCGCACCCCAGCACCAGGGCCTCCCACGGATCCGGCCGGAGGAACTCAGCGACCACCTGGTCGGAGACTTCACGCTGGACCTCCTCGTAGACCGCGGCGAACAGGTCCTCCTTGCCCTGAAAGTGGTGGTACAGGGCTCCCTTTGTCACGGTGGCCTCAGCGACGATCTCGTCCAGCGAAGTGGCGGCAAAACCGCGCTCGCCGAAGAGGCGGCGTGCCGCGGCGACGAGCGCAGCTCGGGTCGTCGCGCCCTGTGCCGCCCGCCTCATCCCCGGTGCAGGGGCTCCCTTGACAGCCATACTCACAGTATGCATAATACCATACCGAAGGTATCCAATCGAAAGACCCTCAATGTGCCAAAGGGAAGGGGGCCCCGAATGCCCAAGTACCTGATCGAGCGTGAGCTCCCCGGGGCCGGAGAGCTCAGTGCCTCCGAACTGCAGGCCATCAGCCGCCAGTCGAACAAGATCATTGCGGAGTTGGGCCCAGAGATCCGCTGGCTGACCAGCTACGTGACCGACGACAAGCTCTATTGCGTCTACGTCGCGCCCGACGAGGACATCCTGCAGGAGCACGCCCGGTGTGGCGGGTTTCCGGTGGGAGCGATCAGGCGTGTCTCGACGGTGATTGACCCGTCCACGGGGGACTGACCCCTCTTCCGACCGGGCTCCTGGCCCAAATCAGGCGCCCGACTAGCACCTCGCCACATCAAACCTGAAGGTGACAAGGAGGTAATCAGATGACCATGACCAATGAGCCCGCGACGGTGGACAACGACAAGCTCATGGCGTTCGTGTTCAAGGCAGTCGACGAGGTGGGTGCCACTCTCAACTCCGCTCTCGTCGTTCTCGGGGACAAGCTCGGGCTCTATCGTGCGATGGCTGGGGCAGGCCCGGTTAGCTCGGACGAGTTGGCAGATCGGACGGGTACGACCGAGCGCTATGTCCGAGAATGGCTCAACGCACAGGCTGCCGGCGGCTATGTCGAGTACAACCCCGAGACCGGTCGCTATCTTCTGCCGCCCGAGCAGACCGTTGCCCTCACCGACTCATCCAGCCCGGCCTTTCTTCCTGGCTTCTTCCAGATTGCCATCGGCTCGGTGATCGACTCGCCCAGGATCGCCGACGTTGCCCGCACTGGTGACGGGATCGGGTGGCACGATCATGTCGACGACGTCCACGAAGGCTGCGAACGGTTCTTCCGACCCGGCTATAACGCGCATTTGGTGACCGAGTGGCTGCCGGCGCTGGATGGTGCAGTGGACAAGCTCGAGCGCGGAGCCGCGGTGGCCGACGTTGGTTGTGGTCACGGGGCATCAACAGTGCTGATGGCCGAAGCCTTCCCAGCTTCGACCTTCCTCGGCACCGACTACCACGCCGGTTCGATCGACACCGCCCGGCAACGGGCCGAGGAGGCCGGCGTGACCACGCGGGTCGGCTTCGAGCGGGCTTCGGCGTCGTCGTTTCCCGGCCACGGCTACGACCTCGTCACCATGTTCGACTGTCTGCATGACATGGGAGACCCCGCCGGGGCCGCTGCCCACGTGCGGGAAGCGTTGGCCGACGACGGGACGTGGATGATCGTCGAGCCCGCGGCCGGCGACCGCATCGAGGACAACCTGAACCCGGTGGGCCGCGCCTACTACGCGTTCTCGACTCTGCTTTGCACCCCGTGCTCGCTGTCCCAGGAAGTCGGTCTGGCCCTCGGGGCCCAGGCCGGAGAGGCCCGCATCCGAGACATCGTCACTGACGCCGGATTCGGTCGGTTCCAGAAGGTGGCGTCAACGCCGTTCAACAGCGTGTACGAGGCCAGGCCATGACACGGACGGGCTCAGCCGCTCGATGACGGGCGACGGCCCATTCGAGGCCGAGTACGTGGTCGTCGGCGGCGGCGCCGTGGGTATGAGCTTCGTGGACGTCATCTTGGCCGAGTCTGACGCCTCGGTGATCATGGTGGACCGGCGAGCGCATCCGGGTGGGCACTGGAACGATGCCTACTCGTTCGTCCGTCTGCACCAACCATCCACCTTCTACGGGGTGAACTCGACCGAGCTCAGTCGGGGGAAGAAGGACGAACACGGTCCGAACGCGGGACTCTACGAACTCGCATCGGGTGACGAGGTCCGTGCCTATTTCGACCAGGTGCTGCGTGACAGGTTCCAACCGTCGGGCCGTTTCCGCTACTTCCCGATGAGCGAGTACAGCGGGGACGGTCGGGTGACCTCTCTACTGAACGGAAGTCAGACAGAGGTGCGGGCCCGCAGAAAGGTAGTCGATGCCGGATACGTAGGGTCATGTGTTCCATCGACCGAGCCTCCTCCCTTTCCAGCGGCACCGGGTATCGAGCTCGTCCCGGTCAACGGTCTGGCCAAGATCGACTGTCTCCATCCCGCCTACGTCATCATCGGGGCGGGAAAGACCGGTGCGGACGCATGCCTTTGGCTCCTCGAAAATGGCGTCGACCCATCCGTCATCGTCTGGGTACGACCGCGGGACACCTGGTTCTTCAACAGGGCGGGCTTCCAGGGTGGCATCCAGACTCTGGACAGCTTCGCCACCCAACTCGAGGTCGTGGCGCGGGCCAAGTCGGTTGAAGAGATCGCGCAAGGGTTCGAAGCGACCGCGCAGTTATTGCGGATCGATCTCGACCATTGGCCGACGATGTTCCGGGCAGCCACCACGACGGTCGGCGAGGTCGAGCTGCTGCGGAAAATCACCAATGTCATCCGGCTCGGCCACGTCGTCCGCATCGATCGAGATGCGTTGGTCCTGAAGAACGGGACGATTCCAGTCAAGCCCGGTTTCCTTTACGTAGATTGCACGGCGCGCGGTATCCCCAATCGGCCAGCCGTGCCGATCTTTGATCGCGACAGGATCACCTTGCAATACATTGTCTACGGCGGGCTTCCGACCTACAGCGCGGCTCTGACAGCATTCATCGAGGTCGTAGGCGATGATGACGACCACAAGAATTCGCTCTGTTCACCGATGCCCATCACCGGGGATCTGATGGATATCCCGCGCAACCTGCTGACAGATCTGAGAGTCCGGAGGGAGTGGCTCAGCGATGACCAGATTCGCAACTGGACGGACCGGTCGCGCCTGAACCCGACGGCCGGAGCTGCGAGTATCGATCCCGGCGATGCGGAGAAGCAAGCAGTTCTCGGGCGGCTTCTCTCCGCGATGGGACCGGCCAGTTCGAAACTGAAAGAGCTTCTTGCCGACAACTCTGATGTTGGGCCAGGTCTCTGACGTGACCGGGACATGTCGGGCTGGGAAGCTCGGGAGCCGCAGGGGCGACCAGTTAAATGCTTAAATTAGTCGGGCACGTCGACGTTGGTGACGTCGTCGAAAGGTCGAATCAGAGAGCCAAGATCAAAACGACGATCGTGCCTTCGGCGTCGTCGGGCTCCGCGGTTGAAGATGTTCAATTCGTGATCAGGGAACCTGGAGCGCCAACGAGCTGCCCGGAGCCCCGGGCTCCGATCCACAGCTGGCCTCAACCGCGACTGTGAAGACCCCGCTTCACAAGAACTCGCCAGAAAGCGGGGACCTTGCTGATCGTCCGATGGGAAGAGCCAATGACCTCCTCAGCCATCGTCCGTCTTGAGGACGAATACGATGGACTGTCCCATCTTGGATCGTTAAACAGGTCGACTTTCCGCGTATCGGTGAACACCTGGGATGGGTCGGACCACGGCGGTGACTCTCTCAGAGTCCAGCGCTGTTTCACCATTCGGTACAATTTATCGGCTCTGACTCTCGGTTTCGCGGATATCGGCACTGCTCTTCCGACGATCGACATCAAGATCACCGGCTTGCCCCTCATGACAGAGCCGGCCGAGGAGCGCGGTTCCATTGAGCCTCCAATAAGCTGCGCGGTGCACCACAGCAACACAACCAGGTCGTAGGCTCAGCCTGTGACCGACTCCATTGAGGAAGCTGAGCACAATACCGAGCTCCTACTGGAGGCGACAAAGCAACTCCGTGCTTCCCTTCGAGCTACTGAGACCCTCTATCGGAGGACACTGAGAAATATCCAACACCGTTCAGCCGTCACAGCGACTCTCAGGGCAAATAATGCCGACGTCGCTCGTTTGGATTTGACGAAAGCACTCAAAGAGTTCGAGAGACAGCGCCACAAGACTCGCATCTCGCTAATTGCAAGCCAACTGGCGGAAGGTGAAAGCATCGCAGAGATCAGTCGAACCTGGGGATTCTCTCGCCAGCTGGCATCGACGTTCGCGCGCGAGGCGAGAGACGGCCATCGTCGATAGCTCGTGAGCAGGTAATACCTTCCCTCCTGCAATTGGGCCCTGTCCCCACCAAGCCGTGATACACGAGGCCGCAAGTCAGTGAATGCAGGCCCTCGAGCCAGATGCCGCCTTCCGGTTCGGGCCTAGCAGGCGCGACCCCAATGGCCGGCGCACGACGCCGGCCGAGAAAAGGGGGAGCTCAGGTTCGGCCGAGCGCTGAGGAGACTCCAGCGTCAGTCGCGCTGGATCGACGAAGGAGCCCCTCGATGGCCGCCGGCTCCACCGGTCGCGAGAAGATGAATCCCTGGCCACTGTCGCACCGTTCATCACGCAGCCCCTCGAGCTGTGTCTGGTCCTCGATGCCCTCGGCAATGGTCACCAATCCGAGCGTACGGCCGAGCTCGACCAAGGTGTGAATGAGGATGGCAGCGTCGGGTCTGCCGTCCAGCTCGGCGATGAACGATCGGTCGATCTTGAGGACGTCGACCGGGAACTGACGGAGGTAGGCGAGCGACGAGTAGCCCGTGCCGAAGTCGTCAATGGCGACCGCCACTCCGATCTCCTTGAGCTTCTGGAGACGGGAGACGGTGGCATTGGCATCTCGCATCAGGTTGGACTCCGTGACCTCGATTACTAACGACTGAGGAGCAAGGCTGCTCGCTGTCAGCGCTTCCCGAACGTCGTCAACCAGCGCTTCGGCCTCGAGCTGGCGCATGGAGACATTGACGGACATGGTCGCTTGGAGTCCTTGACGCTGCCAGGCGGCCGCTTGTCCACAGGCCTCATTCAGTACCCAGCGACCTACATCGACGATCATTCCGTTGTCCTCGAGTATGGGGATGAAGTCGTCTGGTGGGATGACGCCGCGGGTTGGATGTTGCCAGCGGATGAGGGCTTCTACCCCCCGGACGTGGTCGTTGTGGAGATCGAAGATGGGCTGATAGAGGAGGAAGAACTCGTTGTTGGCCAACGCTGAGTCGAGGTCCGATTTGAGCTCTTGGCGGTGGAGCGCGGCCGACTGCATGGTCGTCTCGAAGAGGACGCATCGATCACGCCCTGTAGCCTTGGCCCGATACAGGGCGATGTCGGCGTCTCGGAGGAGCTCTTGTGCCGAGGACCGAGCCCCGGTGGCAATCCCGATGCTGGCCGTCACCGTGACAGGCAGGTCATCGAAACCATCGATGTGAAATGGCGTATGCAGGGCCTCTCGGATGCGCTCGGCCACCACCATGGGCCCAAGTCCGGGTAGGCCACCTTCGGTCAGGATAACGAACTCGTCTCCTCCCAGACGACCGAGCGTGTCGCAGGTGCGCACCAGCGGAGCGAACCGATCGGCTACCGCCTGCAGGATCTTGTCACCGGCTTCATGGCCCAATGAGTCGTTGGCGTCCTTGAAGTTGTCGAGGTCGATGAAATAAGCGGAGGGTAGATCAAGGCTCCGCCGAGATCGTGCCAACATCTGTTCGGCTCGATCGAGGATCAGCTGCCGATTGGCCAAACCAGTCAGGGGGTCGTGTAGGGCACGGTGGGCGAGCAGGGCCTCGAATTCCTTGCGTTCGGTAATATCCCGCACGTTTGCCACGTAACCACCAACTGAAGGCCGATCACATTGATTGGCCACGACGGCCTCAACGTTCCGCCAGGTGCCGTCCTTGTGCCCCATGCGGAACTGGAGTGGTACGGATTCGGAAGAGATCTGGAGCTGGGATCCCAGTCGGTCCGTCACTCGGTCCCGCTCGTCGGGGTGAGCGTAGTCGGTGGCCCGCCGATCAAGAAGTTCGTCGGGCTCGAATCCCAGCAGCGGGGTGACGGCCGGGCTCGCATAGGTGACGAGCCCCTCCGCGCTGATCACCAGGGTCGCATCCGATGAGTTCTGGATCAACGAGCGAAAGCGATCCTCACTCAGGCGCGCCGAGGCTTCGGCGTCCTCCTTCTTCTCCATGGTGGCACCGGCCATACGGATGATGAAGACCAGTACGAACGCGCCCATCAGGGCCAACGCGTTGGCTTGTGACGTACGCAGCTCCGATGGTACCCAGCCAGCAACGATGGCCACCTGACCCGCCGCGATTCCAACCAGACTCCACAGCGCGGTGATGCGCCATACCTGGGATCCCCCGTGGGCGATGTTCTCCAGGGCCAAAAAGGCAAAAGCCCCGGCGAGGACGGGCCCCCATCCCGACAGGTAGATGACGATCGTCACCGCCAGCGCACCGGAAGCGACCCGGACGTGGAGCCGCAATTCCGACGGATTCTTCTCGTAGAGATGATTGCCCAAAAGACTGATGATTGGCACGACGACGAACACTGCGACCCAAAGCCAGGCCGACTCACGGGCCACGTCGCCGAACCGCATCAAGAGAAGGATCACCACAAGGGCCAGAGGACCCATCGCGTAGGCCAGAAAGGTGGGGTTCAACCGCCGCTTGGGCGAATGCGATTCAGCTCCCGAAAACGGACCGTCCGTTGAGCTTCTGCTCGTTGCGTCATACCCGTCAGTTGGGGTGGTGGCCGCTGCCCTCGGCATTTCGATTTCCTGGCTTTCGCGTGTCTTCTGTCACTTTTGTCGACAAGAGGTATTGACAACTTGAACGAGAGAGCGGCGAGAACCAGGCGTCATGACTCGTGGAACCGAACATTTTTCGGGCAATTTGTGACGATTCTGGCTCTGTCGACTAGGGCTGGCTCTCGAGGAATAGCGCCTCACTGAACCCCGCTGAACGGAGACCGGACCGGTCTGATGGGGTCGGACCAACCCCGCCCGGTGTGCCCAACGCAGGTGTCGGCACGTCGGTGGGCAGACTTGCTCAGATCCGGCCGTATTCGATCTGACGAAGAATTGGCCGTTCACGTCGGGCGGGGGAGCGGTTGGTCGAGATCGAGACTCCACACGAACCCGTAGAGTCTGAAAAAGCACAGAGGGTGGATTATGCGCTCATTCACAACATGGCGGCAGTACAACGGCACAGGTTGCGTCGTGCCTGGCGGTGCCGAATACCCACCCGGAACCGCGAGGACAATGCCGTTTTGATCGGCGGATCGGCGGTGTCGGGACGTCTGAAACGACCTGGCCGGCGCCTTGGTCAATGTCGCCGTCGTTAGCCGCGTCGTTGCCGCGGCTAACGATAAATCCCTAGTTATCGCGTCGACCTCAATTGGACCAGCCGAGGTTCGCCATAGTTCCGCCTCGGAACAAGGTTGAGGTCCACCAGCGCGATCGAGCGACAACCGTACGCGACCGCCGTCGAATTCACCGACAAGATACCCGTACGCGGCAGACCTCGCGCCGAGGCTCCTCATCGATGGCGGTGTCGGCGGACGTCGCGATCCGATATTCGGGTGCGAGAGATGTCAGCCCGCCGCGCTGGAGCACCAGCCCGCTGACGATGGCCCCGGCCACGAAGATCAGGGACGACCAAAGAAACGCCGTCGTGTAACTATGCAGGGCGGCTCCCTCGAGGTTGGCTGGGTTCACCGCCCGACCTACCAAGTATGCGGTGGCAGCACTGGCGGCCAGTGTGTTGAGCAGCGACGTGCCGATGGAGCCCCCAACTTGTTGGGCCGTGTTGAGGGTGGCTGATCCCACGCCAGCGTCCTGGGGCGCCAGACCGAGGGTGCCGGTGCTGAATGAGGGGGCGACGCTCAGGCCGAACCCGAAACCCAGCACGATGAGATAGGGAAGCACGTGGCTGACATATGAAGAGTGCAACCCGACCAGATGGAGCCCGAACAACGCCGCAGCAGCCATGAGCAAGCCGATTGGGACGATCGGCTTGGGACCGAATCTCGGCAGGAGGATGCGGTTGGACACCTGGGCCACTGCGGCCAAGGCGGCCACAAGGGGGAGGAACGCGACGCCGGTCTTGACCGGGCTGAACCCCAGTGTGTCCTGCAGGTAGTAGGTAAGGAACAAGAACACACCGAAGAGCCCGATGCTGGCGAACAGCATGGCCAATGTGGATCCGCCCCTGGTTCGGTTGAGCACGACCCGGGGCGGGAGCAGCGGGTATCTGGCCCTGGTCTCGAAATAGGCGAATCCAGCCAGCAAGACTACCCCGATGACCAGGAACCCGATGGTGAAGGGATCGCTCCACGAGGTGGTTTCGGCGTGAGAAAAACCGAATACGACAGAGAACAGCCCTGCGGCTACGAGGAATAGGCCGGGCAAGTCCAACGGATCGTGATCAGCGCCCTCGTCGTTTTTCAACCAGAGCAGGGCACCGACGGTGGCGGTGGCGGCGAACGCAAGGTTGACGAACAGCGTCCACCGCCACGATTCGTAAGAAGTGAGGATACCGCCGAGGAGGAGCCCCAGAGCGCCACCTGCGCCGGCGATGGCGCCGTAGATTCCGAAGGCCCGCCCACGCTCCCCCGGATCACTGAAGGTGGTGGTCAAGAGGGCCAGCACCGAAGGGGCGAGCAGGGCGCCGAACGCACCCTGGACGGTCCGGGCGATAACCAGCATGGCGAAGTTGACCGAGGCACCACCGAAGGCCGAGGCCACAGCGAAGCCGACCAATCCGATGATGAGGGCCCGCTTGCGTCCAATGATGTCGCCGATCCGACCGCCGAGGAGGAGCAGGCTGCCGAAGGCAAGGGAGTAAGCGGTGACGATCCACTGCCGGTCGGCGTTGGAGAAATGCAGATCATGCTGGGCGGTGGGTAAGGCGATATTGACGATGGTGCTGTCGAGAATGACCATCAACTGGGCGATCCCCAGCACGGCGAGGATCCACCACCGCCTGGTGCCGTTGGCGACATGGTCGGGGGCCTCGTCTCCGCCCACCCGTTCCACTGTCATCAATGTGGTCATCAGATCCTCCGTCTACACAGAGGGAAGTCAAATGCTGATCCTACCGACCCACCAAGGAGCCTGCCTGTGTCGCAAAGCCCGTGAGTGTTTTCGCCGGGCTTTCGTCACCCCGCCGATCAGTACACGTCGGGGTATGCAGGTTGATGAAGAAGAGTACGCAGGGTTTCCGGTCCCAGCCGTCGTTCTCCCGTGACATCCGCCAGACCAGGATCTGGTGCCAGCGACGAAGGCTGTCAGGAGTGAATAGGTTCGACAGCTGCTCGCGAGCTGGACGGAGCCGCTACAGAACCGGGAGCTCAAGTTCGTTCTCCCTGCCGTGTCCTCGGGTTGGTGGCTTGCCGGCTCAGTCACCTCGGCCCCACCGCGAGGTGGCTAAGGCCCACGAGTACCTAATTCCCCGCTGACGGCGCTTGCCGCGTCCAAGATCAGCTGCGAGATCTGCTGTGGATGGGTGATCAATGAGAGGTGGCCTGAGTCGATCTCGACGGTCGTAGCGTGCATGCGCTGGGCCATGAAGTGCTGCAGTTCTGGCGCGATAGTGCGATCCAGCTTTGACACAGCGTACCAGCACTGCTTCGACCTCCAGGCCGCTTCGGCCGTTCGGTCAGCGAACAGCGTGTCGGTCACTCTTCCTTGCACCGCGTAGAGGGCACGGGCTCTCGCCGGGTCGACTCCGTTGGCGAAGTCGTTGAGGAACGCCTCTTCTGTCAGTGCCCCGAAGTGGTCCTGAAAGACGAGTCCCGAGGTGGCCGGAGGCGTCGGGAATCCTTTGGCCAGAGCTGCGTAGTCCTCATCAACATCGGGAGCGCGGGCGGCGACGTAGACCAGCCCCGCGACGGATGGATGTATCCCCGCTTCTGTGATCACTGTCCCGGCGAATGAGTGACCTACAAGGATCGTCGGTCTATCTTGAAGGGCCAACACGTAGCGAGTGTGGGCCACGTCGTCGGCGAGCGAAGCGAGGGGGTTTTGGACGGCCGTTGCAGTCAGTCCTGAGCGTTGCAAACACTCGATCACATCGAGCCACGACGACCCGTCGGCATACGCGCCATGGACCAGGACAACGTTGCAGGCCGTGAGAGCTTCGGCTTCCCTCATATTTCCTCGGATGTTAGTTCGGGATTGGTATCGGCCGATTCAGATGCCTTGAGTTGGACGATTCATTCCCAACAGTTGATGCGTTACGAGATAGACCATCGTTATCACCGGTAGTGCGCAGTGTCTCGATTCGTATTGGTAAGTCCTTCATCTGCTCTTTCAACCAGTCCGTCTGAGTGCGAATGAACTGGCGCCAGGGCTCCCGGCTCTAGGTGGCGGTTCGAATCCCGTCGTCCGCTCTTAATGGGAAGGTGCAAGTCCCAGCGATGCGAAGGGCCGAATTCGGTCCTTCGTGGGGCGTTAGGCGGCGGGATGTACACATCCATACCACGTGCCGTCGAATTTTTCGGCGACGCGACCTCGACCCACCTATTTGCGAGTGAACGTCAGCACACATGCCAGCCCGTCGACCGAGGGATCGTTGTAGCTGATCTCCAGGTTGATCAGGACGCAGAGGGCAGGAGCGCGAGGCGCTGTTGATTCCGAAGAGGAGATAATCCCTCTTTATCGGCTGGCGAGAACGTTGTGCAAGTCACAACGGCAACGACCGCGCACGTAGCGAACCTCCATTGGCCCGTTCCGAGGTGGATCTGCTTCCGACAGGCCGCCAACGTAGTTGTCCCCGGACCAAAACACGGGACAGCTGCCACCTCAAGCCGCGTGTGCCGGCACCTCCACCGGGAGTTGGATCGGCAGGTCGGCCGAGGACTCGCCGACGCCGACGACATAACTGCCGGCGACCACGGTGGGCGTTCCCGCAGCGTCCGAGGCGAAGCCCGACGCTGGAAGTACGAGCGTTGCACGGATGGTGGCTCCGGGCGCTATAACGACTTTCTTAAAGGCGCGAAGCTGCTCCGGGGGCTCGCCGAGTCCGAACGGATAGGCCACATAGGCCTGCACAACGTCGGCTCCGGATCGGGCGCCGACGTTGTGCACGTCGACCTCCACCGTGTAGCCCCCGGCAGCCGAAGGAGCGATCTGCGCGTCCGAGAGGTCGAACGAGGTGTAATCGAGTCCGTAGCCGAACGGGAACAGTGGGGCGATGCCGTTTTCCTGATACCACCGGTACCCGATGTCGAGACCCGTACCGAAGCTCACCTCCGCGTCGATCCCCGGGAACTCGGCGGCCGAGGATGCGGGCTGGGCAGTGGGCGATGCTGGGAAGGTGAGCGGCAGCCGCCCCGAGGGGTCGACTCTGCCAGTCAAAACGGCCGCCACAGCGGTGCCGTCCATCTCACCTGGGTACCAGGCCTCGAGGACACCGGCCACCTTTGACAGCCACGGCATGTACACCGCCCCGCCGCTGTTGATGACGACCACGGTGTGGGGGTTGACGGCGGCCACAGCGGCGATCAACTGATCAGCGTCGCCGGGGAGCGTGAGGGAGCGGTCGGCACCTTCTTGCTGAAGCTCCCCGGTGAAGACGACAGCCACCGAGGACCGACGAGCGGCGGCTACGGCCGAGTCCAACGGCGCGGTCTCGTCGGCGATGCCGAACGCGGGGGCGGGATACCCGTCGACCGCGAACCAGCGGATGGCGAACGTGTAGTGCACCCCGGCCCGCATGGACACGGCGGTGGACAGAAGGGTCGGAGTGTGAAGCCCAGCCGAGGACAGGACCGGGGTGCTATTCATCGTGAGCCACGTGTCGCCGACCTCGTGGAGCCCGATCCGGTAGATCCCGGACGAGTGTGGGGTGATCGTCTCGCTCCACGAGCTCCAGTACTTCCCGGTTCCGGGGGTCGAGGCGGTGGCGACTGCGTTGGTCACGTTTCGGGACTCGACGACCGAGATGTCATCTTTCCCGGGCTCCACCCGGTCGGCGTGCAGGTGCGGCTCGTCCGTATCGAAGTAGCGCTTGGAGATCGTGTGACCGGTGGTGATGGACCGGAGCGGGATGGTGCGCAGTCCTCCCTGGGCGATCCGGAGGGTGGTCGAAGGTCCGAGAGCGGACCGCAGGGCGGCGAGCGGGGTCGACACGAAAGGCGCCACGACTTCCGAGCTGCCTCCACCGGTGGTGATCGGGTGGGTCGCCCCGGAGCCGATCACCGCGATCGACCTAGTGCCGTGCGCCAGCGGGAGCACCGCTCCGGCGTTCTTCAGGAGCACCATGGATGCCTCGGCCGTCGTGGTTGCCACGCGGGTGTGTGCCGGGGTGATGGCTTCGGCCGACGGCTTCACTCGGACGGGATGGCCGATGAGCCCGTACTGGAACATCGTGGTGAGAGCCTCGGTCACTGCCCGGTTCAGATCGGCGACCGGGATGGCGCCGGACCGTACCAGTTGGACCAGGGCGGCGGGCGAGCCTGGCTTGATAAGGGCCAGGCCGGCCCGGAACGCCGAGGCCGTGTCCTGATCCGGCACCGCGGCGAGGTCGGACCGAACGAATCCGGTAAAACCCCACGATGCGAGCTCGGCGTACACAGTCGGGTCGGAGCAGTCGTTGACTGTGTTGACCGAGCCGTACGAGCACATGATGGAGGCAACGTGGGCCTGCTGTACTGCTTCCTCGTACGGAGGGTTGAACACTTCGGCGAGCGCACGGGCGGGGACCTGCTGGTCGAGGATATGGCGCGCTGTCTCTTGCGAGTAGGCAGTGACGTGTTTGAGGTCCGCCATCGTCCCGGTGGACTGGATGCCATCCACCTCAGCGACGCCCATAGCGCCGGTCAGTACTGGGTCCTCGCCGAATGCCTCGAAGGTGCGGCCGGCCTCCGGCACTCGGGCAAGGTTCAGCTCGGGCCCTTGCGAGGCATCGATTCCCTTCGCCCGTGCCTCCTGGCCCATCACCGTCCCGGTGGCACGCGCTATCGATGGGTCGAAGGTGGCTGCCACTCCGATGGCGGCCGGCAGCTGCGTGACGCCGTGCATGTGGTACGCGATCCCGTTCGGCCCGTCAGTGAGCGTGAGCGACGGGATGCACAGCGAGGGGATGCCGAGGTTGGTGTTCTCGATGGGCGGCTCCGTCCGGAGGACGACGAACGACGCCTTCTGATCGAGCGTCATCCGGGCGAGGACCTCGGCGGCCAGCGACGCGTCGGTGCCCTTCCTCTGTTGGGACTGGGACACCCACGGGCAGCGGACCGCCGTACCCGATGTCGCAGGTGCTCCGTCGGCACGGTGCGTGCCTACTATGGCGGTTCCTGCGATTGACGCGACGAAGAGCGCTGTCATGAGGATCCGTCTTCGGGTCAGGCATCGGGGGCTGGCCATACGACCGGTCGTAGCTCCTTGCTCGTTGGGCATCGGCGTACCCTGGCCTGCCGGAGTGTCCCGTGTTCACCCTACGACGAGCAGGAAACCGGGTGGTGGACTTTGCGCTCGCTCCACCTCTGCCTCTTGGTTCCGGCTGCCCCGCCTCGATTCGCCGAGATTCGGCTCCCACCGACAGCGCCCTTGCCGCTGGGTACCGACTTCCTTCAGGGTGCTGCGGTCAACAAGGAAGCCGACAGCCAGGCGTCGATAGCGAATCGGCCGCTGCACCTCCGGGGCGAGAAGGAAGGTGGCCAGGTCAACGACTACCTTGATTCCCGGTCGGGATGACCCACGTCGACCGCGCCCTTGTGCCGACTGCCGGACACTTCAAGCAGCAAGAATCCCCCCAAAGACAAGTGGCGACTGATCGCTTTCTTCTCCACCGTCTGACGGGCTCCAGCTAGTAATCCGTTGAACCGCAGAGCAGTGGTCCACCGGTCGACCACGTGAGCTAGTGCCGAGAGCCGCGCGGCTTACGACCTGTGCTCCGGGGTTCTGGTCGAAACGCACACCGGCGTCCCATTCTCTTCGTTGGTCTCCGTGGACCGGGACCCGCAGACTGGCTTCAACATCCTCGCTAGGCGTAGCTGTACCTGGCAGATCGCTTGGATCGTTGGGAATTCGTGCACGCGAGCTTCACACACGCACAGCTCGACACCCGAGGAGCGAGCTGTTCTTTCAGATCCTTACCGAGCGCGAAGGTATCGGTGGCCGTTGGATCGAACCTTCCGTTCTCCGATCGGGGTCAGGTGGTCACCGACCCTGGATTGGCGGCCACCATTGTGACCATCAGTGGCCGCATCATCGAGACCGGGAGCGAGAGCTTTCAACTGGCCACCACTCGGTCTAAACGGCCAGATTCAAGGCGACCTGACTCAGCGCACCTTTTGCATCATGGCATTGGCGTTGGCCAGTTCGAATTCCGTCGGGTCGAAGGGCCCGTCGGCCCATTCGACCATCCGGTCGTACTCTTCGTGTTCCGGATTGGTCACCGCCTCGAGGAACTCGGTGTAGCCATAGGTGCCACCGACATCGTCGGGAGGGCAGGCATTCTCCCCGTCGAGACAGACGCCGAATTTCAATGCGAAGTAGGACCTGGTCAGGTCTTCGACGACCACGTCGTGTTCCCCACGGTCGCCGAAGTCATACTCAAAGACGAATCGACGCTCTTCTCGAAGGGCCTGGAGGACCGTCATGCCCTTTTCGTCGATCTCGCCCTCGGGATAGTCGTCGAAGCACATGCCTATGCGCTTGTCGCCGATCGAGAACACGTGCAGGTGTGAGTTGTTCCAGCCCATGGCGGCGAGCAGGATCGGGCTGAGCTTGGCCATCCGGATGCTCCCGGGAACCAGGATCCGTCGCCAGACCACGGGTTTCACATCTCTGAGCTGTATCCGCAAATGGAACACGCTCTGGCCTGGAGGTTTGGGGGCGTTCGGAGCCATGGAGCGAGATTACGCGAGCACGCTCGTCTCACTCGGGATCTCAGGGAGTGGGGCCAAAATAGATGAGCATGGCGTTTTCAGCCTCGTCGTCTCCACGGTGAGGAAGGCCGCAGGCGACGGTCGATGCTGCCTGGTTCCGCATGACCTGGCACCAGGTGTCTCGCCTCGGCCCCGGCCGTCGCCCTGAGGAGGTGATTCGTCGAATACTCGAAGCGGAGATCTCGGTGCTCAGCTTCCTCAGCTCTCCGTGGATGCGTCGGAAGCCCAGAGAGAATTCTCCTTCTCCAATCGCTAAACGAGCAGCTGGGTCTCGGGCGGGATGCTCCGTCTCGGGTTGACTCGATGTGGGCGAGTCAATGTTCGATTGCCTCCCGACGATGTTTGCTCCGAGCGGAAGGCGGGCATATCAACCGGCGCAACGGAGCGTTTGGCCATCGGAAGCGCGCACTGGCCAGAAGGGGGGATGGTGCCAGGAGAGCCTGTGAGGCTGAACAAAGAGTTGGATCGAGTTTGGCGCATCCGCAAGAGCGAGGCTCTAGCGGACGTGCTTGTGATGACAATCGTTGGGGCATCGTGACCCTGTGGATGTCGTCAGCGGTCCCCAGAGTCCCTACCACCTGGGCTTGGTCGGCACGGCAGCCAACGGATCGATTACCGCGGGACCGGCTTCGGACGCAGCCAAGATCCACGACATAGCCGGCTGCCGCTGCCCGCCGGGAGGATCAGCGCCAGTCTGCCGGTCACAGCGCCGTCGTTCTATCAACCGGCGCCGCAGCCATCAACGCCGAAGAATGACAGGTCTGACACTCAATGACACTCAACTAAGGAGGACCAGAACAACATGTCGGGGCTCACAACGATAAATCAGAAAAAGAGAAAGAGGGAGGTACCACCAACAATGTCACACCTGAAGAAAACCATCTTCGCGATCGTTGCCACCATGGCGCTCGTCTTCGGGATTGCCACTGCGGCCTACGCTTCGCTGCCGACGGGGACGACCGTAACCGGTAACCTCAAATCGGGAACGGACGTGACCTTTGCCGGAGACATCGACTCGATTCCGATCACGGTCACGTGCACGACCTTTACGGTCACTGGCAAGGTGACGAGTGCTTCGGACACGCTGCCGCTTTCGTCTCCCCCCACCATCTCTGGGTGTACCGATAGCTCGGGAGGAACCGACACGATCACCACCTCGGGGTCATGGTCGGCCACCATCGCCGCAAAGGCGC
This sequence comes from uncultured Acidimicrobiaceae bacterium, assembly GCA_963704615.1. Lineage (GTDB taxonomy): Bacteria > Actinomycetota > Acidimicrobiia > Acidimicrobiales > RAAP-2 > Bog-756. The sequence continues at coordinate 1,663,697 of OY969923.1, forward strand.
TGACCTTGAACGCTCCCAAGGACGGGGCCACCTTCAAGTCGAGCATCCTTTCCGGTTGCACCATCACCGCCTTTCCCAAGAAGGCCGGCAAGATAAAGGGCAAGTACAACGGCTCGAATACCGACACCGTGACCAAGGCCAAGGTCGCCACCAGTGGCTCCGGGTGCACCAGCACCACAGCCACCTCGACGGCCACGGAGGTTCTGAGCCCTGCTCCCGGCAAGCCTCCTTGGTAAGCCGACGAGTATTCGGGCCGTATCAGCAGAGCTGATCGGTTCGCCCGAGTGAATCCCACGGTGGGTGGGCGGTGTGGACAGCACCGCCCACCTGCCGCGGGGGCTGAAGGTATCGCTGGTCGACAACTCATTCGCAGTGCCCGGAGCTGACAACTGCGGCACCGACGGTCTGCTGGACTCTGTCGTCGACGTCCAGAACGGTCTGCCCTCTGCGGCGGGATGGAGCACGGGAATTCCTTACAGCTCCTCCTACACTCCTCTCGCCAGGCTCGTCCGCCAGCACGTGAAATGACGACCCCGGTCCTTCGACCATGACCGCGGTCGGTCGGAGGGCGACGAGAGTATCGAGGTGAGGATCGATACGCCGTGGAACCAGACCAACTTGACGGGGTCGTGGACGGACTCGATCCTCAGGAGGCTTCGGTCCGGCTCCGCCGGAACTCCCCGAGCGTGCGATCGAGCCGGTCGCGCAGCTTGGTCTCGACGTGACGGCCCATCGCATCGGCAAGCTCGGCGTCCACCGCCTCCTCGGCCAGCGGGCGCAGCTGGCGAACGATCTCGGTCAGACGAGGCAGGTCGTCGGGGGGAATGATGTCTCCTACGGGGTCGAAGATGTGGGTGGCCACCAATTCCACGAATCCCTCGGCGACCCGGTCGATGTCCTCCCGCAGGCGGGCGCCGAGCGCCAGCACGGCCGAGAGGGGGACTCCTGCGGCCACCAGTTGCGCGCCCATGTTCAAAAGGCGTGGCTTGCGAACCAGGAAGGCGTCCCCGGCGGTATCGATCACGCCCAACGCGAGGGCGAAAGCGATGGCATCCTGGTCGGTGACGACATCGCCGTACAGCGAAGCGAGCTCCTCGGCGGTCATCGTGGTGGGGATCTCGTTCGACCATGGCTCGGCGAGCGCCGCCTCGAGTCCGAGCACATCGCCGACGTTCTGGCCGGATTCCCAGGCGTTGAGTAGTTCGCTGATGTTCGAGAGGGTGTAACCGCGATCGAGCAGCGAGGAAATGACCCGCAGGCGTGCCAGATGGAGGTCGGAGTACAGAGCCACACGCCCTTGGCGACGCGCCGGGGGAAGAAGACCTCGGTCCTGGTAGGCACGTACGTTGCGCACCGTGGTGCCAGCCAGGCGGGCCAGGTCGTCGATGCGGTACTCGCCCGTCCCTTGGGTGGTGTTGATCTTCACATCAACGACTGTACCATTCAGCCTTGAGACTTACAGTGATCAATGTTACTGTTGGTGATGGTGAGGATGATCGTTAACGGAGGTCAGCGAGTCCCCTTCGCCTAGAAGCGTCCCCTTCGCCGTGGATACAGAGGAGCGAACCATGACGGAAATCCTCACCGACACCCCCCAAAAGGGTTCAGGGGCAGACGACACCGACAAGGGGCACGGCGGTGCCCCCGATGGCGACGACGTGTTCAGGTCGATGGTGACGAGGCTGTCGCGCCAGTCGGTCGACAAGCATTTTGACGCTTTTGCAGACGTGGACTGGGAATCCCCCGAAATGGCGATCAGTCCTGATGACCCGCGGTTCGTACTGTGGTCATCCGACCCGCTGGCCGCCACCGACTGGTTTCAGGCTCAATCCCGGCAGATTCGCTCACGCGTGGCCCTACACCGGGTGGCTGCGGCAATGCGCATTGGTTGGGAGTTCGAGAACGTTCTCCAACGAGGCCTGCTCGAATACGCGTTCTGGCTTCCGAACAAACGCCCGGAGTTCCGTTATATCCACCACGAGATCGCCGAGGAATCGCAGCACACGATGATGTTCCAAGAAGTCATCGACCGAAGTGATCTCGACGTCGGTGGCATGCCCCTGGGGATCAAACTCGCCTCACGGCCCGTCGTGTGGCTGAGCCGGCTCTTCCCGGCACTGTTCTTCCTATTCGTGCTGGCCGGCGAGGACCCGGTCGACCACCTCCAACGCCGGCAGCTGCGCTCCGGCGACACCCACCCGGTGATCGACCGCATCATCCGGATCCACGTGACCGAGGAGGCGCGGCACATTTCCTTCGCTCGTCAGTACCTGAAGCGAACCGTTCCCCGCCTGGGCTTCGTGCGCCGAAGGATCCTCGGCGCGACCGCTCCATTCCTCTTCGGGACCATGAGCAGGCTGATGTGCTTCCCGCCCTCCAGCCTGGTACGCACCTACGGGGTGCCCCGCTCGCAGCTTCGGAGGCAGCTCCGTTCGGCTGCAGGTCGCCAGCTGCTGCGCGACTCGGTGGCCAAGCCCCGCAACCTGTGTGCGGAGCTTGGGCTCATAAGCCCGGTCGAGCGTCATGCCTGGCGACTCATGGGAATATGGGACGAGGACGCGGCGGTCCGGGTCCCGAAGGCTCTCGACAGCCGTGACCCCAAGGAGGAAGAGTGAACTCGACGTCGGATTCATGGGCTGTCCCGCCTCAGCGCTCATCGGGAACGTTGGATCCAAGTTGAGCTGACAGTGGACAGCTTCATTGTGAACCACCAGGAGTCGGTTGGAAATCAGACTTCCGCTCCACTAGGCACGGATGGGAGTTTCGGCACCCACAGGCACGCTTGAGGTGCGCAACTGAGCCGGTCCGAAGGTCCGCGATGATGAAACCAAGACTCGCGGGACGGGTGATGCGTCGGGCGATACTCGCCGTGGGTACGGCTCATCGACGGTCGATCGGGAAGGTGACATGCAGACTCGTTCCAGCTCCTGTTGGACTTGCGATCTCCATCGTTCCGCCAAACGCCTCCACGCGGTCCCTCAGACTGATCAGGCCGGACCCTCCGGATGGGTCCGCTCCTCCGATGCCGTCATCGCGCACCGAGAGCTCGACCAGTGGCGATTACTCGGTATTCCGGGCCCCGGCAATCAGCGTGCAGCGACGATCGTCCACCGGGGCGAGCAGCTCACTTTCGAATGCTCGACGAACATCTCGTTGACCACGCCAATCTGACATCCAACGTCTGAATGCCACGGCCCGTCACGTCGTCGGCGCCGATCGTGGCCATCGGAGCCTGGGGTGGCGCACTCCATTGTCTTTCCGACAGCGGGTTTGTTACTGTCCGATCAGGTGCTGGCGGAGTTCCACCGATCACGCCGAACAGCATGAAAACGGGTGGAAGCGGTGAAAGCTCAAACTATGAAGCGGTGAGAGCTCAAACTATATGGAGGGCAACATGAGAATTGGCGGAATGAGAATTGGCGGACTGATCGGCCGGTTGGTCCTGATGGGACTCGGTGTCATTCTGGTCCTCGGCGTCTGCGCCACAGCCGCCTCGGCGGGCACGATCGAGAAGGCCAAGCTGTACCACGGGACGAACGACCAGCCGAACAGCTCTGGAGCGGCCAAGAAGGTCAACGAGGGCAGCGGCGGAGCGGGCGCGTTGTTGACGTCGAACGACTACGGCTATGGGCTCATCAGCGTCAACATCCCCCACGGGACGACCTTGAGCGACCTCACCGCATTGAATACCGGATACGAGGTCACTGAAGGAACCTGCGGGGGCGGGTCGCCACGATTTCAAGTCGTCGTGCTGGCCCCCGGGGCCCCGAAGAAGGACACTCAGGTCTTCTACGTGTACTTCGGCACTCAGCCCTACGGCGGGTGCACGTCGCAACAGGGGCTCACGACAGAGGACGCCACCCAAGACGACTGGTGGCTGGCGCCGGGCAACAGCTACGAGTCCTATACGCAGGCTCTGGCCGCGATGGGCTCCGACCAGCTGATTTCGGTCCAAGTCGCCGTCGACGGCGGTTGGGATCAGAGCCCCTACACCACCCAGCAGGTTCTGATCCAGGACCTGACGGTGGGGATTGACGGCACCAACATGGCGTTCTACCCCCTCCCGAACTGACCATCGGACGTCGCCCAAACGCAGTGACGTTACACCGTGACGGGTGTCATCACCAATATGGGAGCTGAGTTGGGGACCGCCGAAGTTGAGGGTTGTGGTTGGCTCGATTTCAGTTGAGGACCAGGTCGCGGACCTCCAATTGCCCGAGGGAGGTGTCGATTACGGCCCCTGGTGAGCGGTGCTTGCACGCCCCCTCGTGCTGCTTCGCCACGCAACGCGGTCGCACTTAAACGCGCGCTTGACAGTGGCGGTTTGAAGACCAATGATCGCTACTGCTCGGACCTCGTGTGGAGCGGGGGCGGCGTTGAGGGGTGAGATACGGCGGGGTGCACATGGGCGTGCTTCCCATAGTGGATGGCGAAAGGGGTCGGTCATGAGCACTCAGCTGCGGAGTTTGGTGTTTGCTGACAACAATGTCGGAAACCCACGAGGGCGCTCACGCTCGTTTGTTCATCTTTTGACCAGCCAGCGGTGGCGTCGGCGCGCGGGCCTTCGGCAGGGGGGAGCTGAGACCCACAAGCGGGCGCTCAGTCGTTTCCTCGTTGTTGCGGCCGCTGCATCGCTCGTCGGCAGCGTGCTGGGGGTTGTGGCGTTCGCCGAGCCTGCGTTCGCCGCCACTCCGACATTCGCGTTCGCGGGTCCCGGTGGAGGAAGTCAATGCAGCGGCACCACGTGCCAGCTCTTCGACGACAGTTTCAACGGGGCTATCTACTCGATCCTGACCGTCACCGATAGCAACACCGGCGCCAGCCCCCCATTTCTCCAATCAGTCACGCCCGGCACCGGCTTCTCTTGCTCTTCGGCACCTCTCCCGCCCGAGCTAGCCGACAACCCCAACGACTCGAATGCCGTCAACTCCACGTGGCCGCACCCCTCCTCGACCAAGTACCAGTGCCTCCTCACCATCGCCCCAGGACCGGCCAGCGGCGATGACAGCGGAGTGAGCGGGGCCAACGCCGGGGTGAACACGGTGACGGTGGCGGAGACGGACAGCACCGGCACCACCACCGAGCCGTGGACGTTCGATGTCCTCCCTGCTCCCCTCTGTGCCGTGTCGGGCACGAACTCGTGGACGGGTGCGGCCGGCACCGCCGGGGCCCAGATCGCCCCGCTGGACACGATGTATGGCAACCCGTCCGTCGCCGAATTCTGCGGCAACGGTGCCAACGGTCCCTCCGACACCCTCCTCACCAATGTCAGCACCTCGGGAGGAACGATCTTCACTGGCACCAGCCCGCTCGATACGGACGGCTCGGATGGCGTGGTCATCCAGGCCAGCCCGGGCCTCTATTGGACCGGCAACCAAGGCAGCAGCGGTGAGCAAGACGTCGACGAATCAGGCGTCAATACGAGCGGCGCGACCTGGGGGACGGAGACGGAGACCGTCACCAACGTCGACGTGAACTCGTCGTGTTCTCCCAGCTGTCTCGTGACCACCGGAAGTTCGGTTCCCGTCAGCTTCCCTTCGACCGTAGGCCTATCGGGAATCACCGTCTCCGGAACCGACATCCCGACCAATGACACCGTTACAACCGGAGCGGGATCGGGGGATTTGGATCTGGCCACTGCGCCGACGGCCACCGTCGGCCCTGAGACCATCACCTTCCATTGGGCCAGCACGACCTCGGCACCGCCGAGCGGATTCTTGACGGACTCGTTCAACTCGTTGTCGAATGCCAGCTTCGCTGGCCACGCCGACCCCATCGCCAGCTGCCCACCGGCACCGGCGATGGTCGAGGCCGGTATTCCGTTCTGTCAGCTGCACTTCGATAGCAATGGCTCCGGGCCGCAGAAAGGCGACGCCGACCTCGATTACACAGGGCAGGCCCTTCCCACAACGACCGCACCCACGGTGGCCCTCAGCTCCGGCTCCGGCAGCATCGGTTCGAGCATCGCCATCACCGACCAAAGCGGAGCGTGCCCGGCCACCATCGGGACGGGCACCACGGGGCAGGGATTCTTCAACGGCATCTACAACGCGGCGGGAACCAGCGTCACCTCGACCTACAACTGCTGGTACGGACTTGCCGGCGATGGAGCCCCGGTTAGCGTCACCGTGGGCGGCGTGCCGGCCACCGTAACCCCGAACAACTCGCAGACCGTCAATAACGTCGCCGTGACAAGCGGCGCCAACCAGGTGGTGGACACCGCGGGGTTCCCCCAAAACCTCGAAGGTGACAATGTCAGCGGGGCCGGCATCCCTCCAGGTACCACGGTGACACAAGGTGGCGGAGGTTCTGCGCCAACCCAGGAGGTCATGACGCTGTCGAATGATGCGACAGCCAGCTCCGCCGGAGAGACCCTCACCTTCACAGCAGACGTGAGCGGAGCCCTTTACACTGTCGGCGGTCCCAGCAATTCCACCACCTATGACGGCGCCGGCACGATCACCGCCACGAGCGTAGCGAGCAGCTCGGACACAGTGAGTTGCAGCGGCACATCGGCGGGCACTGCCACTGCTCCCTACGGCGACCTCCTCGGTGACACCGTCACCGGCACCGACATCCCCGCCCACACAGAGGTCACGAATGTCGTCAACAGCGCGGCCCATACCTGTTCGTTGACCCTGTCGAACAACGCCACGGCCAACGATACCTCGGACACCCTGACGTTCCTTGCCGTGACCCTGAGACCACCGCAGCTGAATGCCAGTTTCAGCATTCCTGCTGGCCTGTCAGCTGGAACTCAGCCGGTCGAGGTGTGCGAGTCGACCACGCCCATCAACGGCTTCGACCTGGAGTTCGGCGTCAATGACATCACACCGGCCGGTAGCCTCCAGTACGTTTCCGGAAACTCGGGTCCGACAGAGATCTGCGCCTCGAGCAGCGTCTGGGTCGTGGCCCCAACCTCCACCAGCACCACAGTGACCGACGCCTCGAACAGCTCAGCATGGAGCGGGAGCGAGGTCACAGGATCCTCGGCTTACGACACGTCGACCGTGAACGGGGAGGTCGACGACGTTGCTCCCACCGGTACCGATTCCTACACCTATTGGAATGATGGTGACTGCGGCGTCTCGGAGGACTCCGCCGGTACCTCGGCGGGATCGGATCTGTCCCTGGGAACCCAATCGAGCACCGTGGGGCCGCTGCCCGAAGGCACCTACAGCTTCCAGGCCACCTATTCGGGGGACTCCAACTACTCGGGATCTACCAGTCCGTGCGAACCCTTCTCGGTGGGCACGGCTTCCACCTCCGTCGCCACCACGGTCGACGACGCCTCCAACAACTCAGCGTGGAGCGGGGGCGAGGTCACCGGATCCTCGGCTTACGACACCTCGACCGTCAACGGGGAGGTGGGCAGCATCGCCCCCACCGGCACCGTGTCCTACACCTACTGGAACGATGGCGACTGCGGCGTCTCGGAGAGCGCTGCCGGTACCTCGGCCGGCTCCAGCCTGTCCCTGGGAACCCAATCGAGTACCGAGGGACCCCTGGCCGCCGGCTCTTACAGCTTCCAGGCCACCTATTCGGGGGACTCCAACTACTCGGATTCCACCAGCGCCTGCGAACCCTTCTCGGTGGGCACGGCTTCTACCTCCACCAGCACCACCGTGACCGACGCGGCCACAAACTTGGCGTGGAGCGGGGGCGAGGTCACCGGATCCTCGGCCTACGACACCTCGACCGTGAACGGGGAGGTGGGCAGCATCGCCCCCACCGGCACCGTGTCCTACACCTACTGGAACGATGGCGACTGCGGCGTCTCCGAGGACGCCGTCGGTACCTCGGCCGGGTCGAGCCTGTCCTTGGGAACCCAATCGAGTACCGAGGGACCCCTGGCCGCCGGCTCCTACAGCTTCCAGACCACCTATTCGGGCGACTCCAACTACTCGGGATCCACCAGCCCCTGCGAGCCGTTCTCGGTGGGTCAGGCTTCCACCTCCGTCACCACCACCGTGGATGATGCGGCCACCAACTCGACGTGGAGCGGGAGCGAGGTCACCGGATCCTCGGCCTACGACACCTCGACCGTGAACGGGGAGGTGGGCAGCATCGCCCCCACCGGCACCGTGTCCTACACCTATTGGAACGATGGTGACTGCGGCGTCTCCGAGAGCGCTGCCGGTACCTCGGCCGGCTCCAGCTTGTCCCTGGGAACCCAATCGAGCACCGAGGGACCGCTGGCGGACGGCTCCTACAGCTTCCAGACCACGTATTCGGGCGACTCCAACTACTCGGGATCCACCAGCCCCTGCGAGCCATTTTCGGTGGGTCTGACCTCCACCTCCGTCGCCACCACGGTCGACGACGCCTCCAACAACACAACATGGAGCGGGAGCGAGGTCACCGGATCGTCGGCCTACGACACCTCGACCGTGAACGGGGAGGTGGGCAGCATCGCGCCCACCGGCACCGTGTCCTACACCTATTGGAACGATGGTGACTGCGGCGTCTCCGAGAGCGCTGCCGGTACCTCGGCCGGTTCGGACCTGTCGCTGGGAACCCAATCGAGCACCGTGGGACCGCTACCGGAAGGCACCTACAGTTTCCAAGCCACTTATTCGGGGGACTCCAACTACTCGGGATCCACCAGCCCCTGCGAACCATTCTCGGTGGGCACGGCTTCCTCCTCCACGACCTCCACGCCGACCAGCTCGAGTATCCCGCTGGGAAGCAGTAACACGGATGGGGCGACGGTCAGCGGCTTCGGCGGGGATGTCGATCCGACCGGAACCGTATCCTTCTACGAGTGCGGACCGACCGCGTCGGCCACGCCGTGCACCTCATCGTCGTGGACCCAGTTCGACACGGAGTCCCTGAACGGATCGTCCAATCCCGACACGGTCACCTCGCAGTCCTTCACTCCGGATGCCACAGGCACCTGGTGCTTCGCCACCGTCTACTCGGGCGACAGTAACTACACGTGGAGCTCGGACCAGGGCACCGATGAGTGCTTCATCGTCATCGGGGTCGGGTCCTCCACGACCAGCAGCCCGTCCAGCTCTACGGCGGCCCTCGACGGACCGAACAGCGACAACGTGGTAGTGACGGGAGCGGACGCGGCCAGCAACGCCCCCTATCCGACGGGCCGTGTGATCTTCTACACGTGCCCGGAGGGCGTGGACCCGTGCACCTCGGCCAACTGGACCCAGCTGGGATCCACGGTGATCTTGGGCACAGGGGAGGGGAACACAAACTCGGCCACCTCGGTGGACTTCACCAACGATGCCACGGGCACCTGGTGCTTCGCCGCCGTCTACTCGGGAGACGGCAACTACGGTGGCAGCTCGGATCAGACCAGCCACGAGTGCTACACGGTGGCTCAAGCTTCCACCACCACCATCAGCGCACCGCTCAATACGACCATCAGCGAGGGCCAGTCCAATATCGACCAGGCCACGGTGTACGGCAACGACAACGACTCGAGTCCTCCGGCGCCAACCGGCACGGTGACCTTCTACCAGTGCGGCCCGACGGCCACGCCCACGGCCTGCACCGGTGGCACCCAGGTGGGCCATCCGGTCAACCTGACCACGTCCGGGTCCAACACCGCCACCGCCACCGCTAACTCGAGCGCCTTCACCCCGACCGCCAGCCCGACGGCCATCGGCTACTGGTGCTTCCGGGCCGTCTACGGCGGTGACGGAAATTACTTCACCAGTTCGGACGACAGCAGCACCAACGAGTGTTTCTACGTGAGTGGGCCGCTGATCATCACCACGGCCTCCCCACTGCCACAGGGCGCGGAGCACGTCTCCTACCACGACCAGTTGCAGGCAGCCGGCGGGACGATGCCCTATTCCTGGAGCAAGAGCGGGGCCCTGCCCCGCGGCATGACCCTGAGCCCCTCGGGCCTTTTGTCGGGGACCCCGACACGGACCGGTACGTTCACCTTCACGGCCAAGGTCCATGACTCGACCAAGCCGAAGCACGAGAAGGCCACGAAGTCACTGACCATCGACATCCCGTAAAGGCAGCACTCGCCAGAAAGGCGCTGGTTGAGCGGTCATGGTTGGCCGATCAGGCTCAAACACGCGTCGGTCGGGCTGCTATTGGAGAAGCGATTTCGGGAACGGGCTGTGGTGCATGTGGTACGACGAGCGCCTCCCAGTGGGCGACATCCGAGCCGCCGCTCCTACTCGGTGCATGAGGTCTGTCGCCACGAAATTCGATCGGGGTCGACGAAGAGTGTGAGAGCTGCCGTCAGTGAAGGGCCAGCTTGTGTAGATTCTCGGGTCACCAGAACCTCGTTCTCGCACCGAGGAGGCCCTCCACTTTGACCTCTCCACCGCCCCCACACGATGCCATCGGTGCTCTCAACGAGGTGCTCAGCGAGGTTGTCGATGTCGTCCAGGACGTAAAGCAGGCCGACAGAAAGATCCCGGAGAATCACAGATTGCATGCCCAGCTCGACAGGCTATTCGACGACCTGAGGAGCTGGGCACATCTTCTCATTGAGGAAGACGAGCAGCTTGGTACCTCACCTCTTGGGAGGATCCCGAGCGTCGCCGGCCGAACGCCACCAAACCTTTGGCCGGGAGCCGTTACGGACGAAGAGGTCCGCGAAACCATAGTCGGTCATCTTGACCGACTTGCAGCTCACGTATCGGGTGCCCTTGCAGTGCAACACGATGTCCATTCGCGGGTCGTACTTGCGGACATCCAGCAACAATTGATCGACCATATTCGGATACTCGACGAAAGGAATCGATCCGCTGACTGAGAATCGATCCGCTGACTGAGAGGTCCGAGAATGACGGCTGCTGTAACGGGAACGCCTTCTCGTCGCGTTGTAGTCGTGGGCGGGTCCCTGGTGGGCCTGTCCATGGGCATCGCCCTCGCCCAGCAAGGCGCTGTCGTCACGGTACTCGAGCGAACGCCGCGTGCCGGGTACGGGGGCGGTGGCGGACTCGGTATCGACGTGGACTTGTTGAATCGGGTCACCGGCCTGGTCGGCAGCCCTCCGGTCTGTCAGGGGCCCGATCGGGCGACGACCGCATGGCCGCTGCTCGCGGAGTGGCTAGAGGCACAGGCTCGTACAGTGCCCGGTGTGGAGATCCGACGTGGCGCCGACGTCGTCCAGGTCGGCGACGGCTGGGCCCGCACTGCTGACGGGCTTCACGTCGAAGCCGATCTCGTGGTCGGGGCCGATGGGGCGCGGAGCACGGTCCGCCGATTTGTCTCGCCCGACCGACCCGACGCCGTCTACGCCGGCATCGTGCTCTGGCGGGCCATGGTGCCTGAGGCCGATCTGCGCGCGGCCATCCCGCGGCTCCGACCGGACGAGCCCTCCCGCGAGTACTACTCGGGACCCTACCGGCTGGTGACCTACCTGGTGCCAGGTCCTGACGGTTCGAGTGAGCCGGGGGGTCGACGGCTGAACCTGGTTTGGTATGACCCTGCCCGCTCCGAGCTGCTGGCCAGTCTTGGACTGCTCGACGGCGACACCGTCCACGGATCGCTGGCTTCCGCCGACGTGCCTGGGTCGCTTCGCCACGAGTTGGGGAGGATGGCGAGCCAGCGGTGGCCGACGCCATGGCGGGAGGCGATCGAGATCGCCGTGAAGCGCTCGTTGGTCTTCGGCACTCCAGTCGTTCAATACCGGCCCGACCGTCTGATCCGCGACCGGGTGGCAATAGCCGGAGATGCCGCCCACGCCGCCTCGCCGATGGTGGGAGGCGGCTTCCGGCAGGGCCTCTACGACGTTGTCGCACTCGCGGCCGGCTTGAGTCAGGGCGCTCACGTCCCCATGGCCGACGTGGTTCTCGGCTACGAGCAGGACCGATTGCCTCCGGCCCAAGCGCACGTCGAGCGCAGCCAGATGGCGACCGCTCACTACCTCGAGGGCCAGGACCGGACCTGATTGTGGGCCTTTTGGCGGTATGGTCCCCGTCGGCTGGGCCGTCTGGGTGGATCGGGCCCCACGCAGCGCCGCCGACGGACGGGTTGCCCCACACCCCCCCGGCCTTCCACGAGCGCCAAGATCGAGGCGAGGAGACGGCCTGCTACCCGAGCCGCGCCGTGCGGCGGATGCAAAGAATGGGCGAAGGAGTCGCTATAGGACGCGCAGATGGCTTCGTTGGCGGTGGGGTGATAACCGAAGCTCGCACGGGGCAGATGAATCCATTGTGGGATTCACCCATCCCCGGCGAGGATTGAACTTGGCCCGCCTGCCCAGTAGCAGGGCCCGTCGCCCGGGGCGGCGATAACAAGTAAGGCATTGTCCGGCGACGGAATCGGAAGTGTGTTGGCTACGGCAACCATTCCTTTGATTCCTCCTTGTCTTCGAGTCTGTCAGCCTAGAAGGAGGATGACCGAGCAAACGGGGCCACGGTGGGCCAACCAATCCACCGGATGGTGTCTGCACAGAGATCAGCCAACCGGAGTGACAATATGCCGGCATGAGGGTGAGGTTCGAGTTCTCGGGAAACAACGGGTTGGTCGAGAGTGCCGAGCATTCTGGCCTGCTGACCCGGCCGGGGTGAGGGAGCCGCGGGCACGCCCTGAGCCTACGATTGGGAGGCAATGGCAAAAACCGTGGACGGTAGAGGCGTAGTCAGGAAAGCGGATAAAGGCTCGGAGCCAATCGAGGGAGCATCACATCGACGAGTGAGCCGTCGCGCTTTTCTCGGTGCAGCCGGCGGAGCCACCGCTGGTGCGGTCGTCGGCGCGTCACCAGTCGATGGAACCTCCTCCACCGATGGTACCGGCGCAGGACGGTCGCTCAGTGCCACAGAGCCGTTCTATGGCATCCACCAAGGCGGAATCACGACGGCACCGCAGGCCCACACGATGTTCGTGGCCCTCGATGTGACCAGTAACCGTCGACAGGATTTGTCTGAGCTGCTGCGATCATGGACCAGTGTGGCTGCGTCCCTCACCACCGGGCGGAGCTGTCCGGCCGACGATCGCGGTTTCGGGGTGGACCTGCCTGACAATGGGGAGGCCGTTGGGCTCGGCCCGGCACGCCTCACAGTGAACTTCGGATTCGGCCCGAGCCTCTTCGGCAGGGATAGCTCTGATCGGTTCGGCCTCGCCAAGGATTGCCCTCTGGCCCTCATCGACCTGCCGGTCTTCGCCGGCGACCAACTCGATCCGGCGAAGACCGGGGGTGATCTCACTATCCAAGTCTGCGCCGACGATCCCCAAGTGGTCTTCCACGCGGCCCGACAGCTTGTCCGAATGGCCGAAGGTGTGGCCTCGCTCCGGTGGTCCCAGAGCGGCTTCAACGAGCAGCAGGCCAGCCATGGCACACCCAGAAACCTGATGGGATTCAAGGACGGCACGATGAATCCTGCGGGTGAGCCGGAGTTGGCAGGAATCGTATGGGTCAGCGGGGCGGAACCGGCCTGGATGGACGGCGGAACCTACCTGGTGGTTCGCCGTATCCGAATGGATCTCGACCGATGGGACCGCACTTCAGTGGCTACCCAAGAGAAGATCATCGGGCGAAACAAACGCTCCGGTGCTCCGCTCGGTCGATCCGGTGAATTCGACGCACTGGACTTGGGGGCCAAGGATGCTGATGGGAATCCGATTGTGCCCCTCGATGCCCACGTTCGCATCGCCTCACCTCAGGAGAACTGGAACAACGCCATGCTGAGGCGAAGCTACGGCTACAACGATGATGTACCCCTGATCGGTGAATCGTCTGAACAAGGATCCTCGAGATTCGACGCCGGTCTGTTCTTCGTCGCGTATCAAAGAAATCCTCGACTGGCGTTTATTCCCATCTACGCCGAGTTGGCAGAACGTGATGCGCTCCGACACTTCACCGCCCACACCGGGAGCGCCATTGCCGCCATCCCTCCTGGGGTCGAGGGCGCCGGAGGCTGGATCGGTGAGGGGCTCTTCAGCGGCGGGTGATCGGACGGTCCTGCGAACCGTCCGCCAGACCGACTGTGAGCGAAAGCTCAACGGGATCGTCGGTGGCGGTTCCGGGTGCTCATCGGTGCCGATCCTGGATCACCATGCAGACATCGTGGTTCCTCGGCCCAGTCCACTCCTACAAAGAGCACCATTGTTCCTCCTCCGACCCGTTGAGCCCGAGGAGATGCGTAGCGACCTCATGGACCCGTGCTCGAGGCCATGATGGACAGAACTGAGTTCAAGACCCGACTCGTACGAGCGCTCCCGTCTGATGCCTAGGAGATCAGCTTGCCACTGGGCAGCCGGTCCAATCCCATGAGGCCGGTGAGCACGATGGCACCCTCCGCAGCACCGCCCTTGTCCGGTGCTGACTTGGGCGGGATGGAGGAATGCCAGGAAGACCCTCACTAGCTTCATTCTCCTTGTCTATGGGAGTCTGAGCCATGGACGTAGGCCGGGACCTGGCGGCGGTGGTTGGTTTGCTCTTGATAGCCGTCGGCGCCTGGAGCGTGATCGGCACTGTCGTCGTCCCCCGCCGGATCCGAAGCTGGCTGACCCGGGCCCTCGCAATCGCCGTCAACGCAGCCTTCCATCACGTAGCGGACCACTTCGATTCCTACGAACCTCGCGATCGGATTCTGGCCGCCCAGGCCCCGATTCAACTCATACTGCAGATTGTCGTTTGGCTGGCCGTCTTCGAGGTCGGCTTCGCGCTCCTGCTGTGGCCGTCCATCGGCAACGCCGGCCTGCCCGGTGCCTTCGAACTGGCCGGCTCCTCACTGTGCACCCTGGGGTACCTCGCCCCCCACAATGGCGCACCGATGGGTTTGGCGGACGTCGCCTCACTCGTCGGTCTGGGTACGGTTGCCCTGCAGATCGGCTACCTCCCTACGCTCTACGCTGCCTTTAGCCGGCGCGAAGCGCTGGTGACGTTGCTCGACTCCCGAGCCGGAGTGCCATCCTGGGGCCCCGAATTGCTGGCACGTACCCACTACGGCTTGGGCTCCGGGGAGTCGGCCTTGGGCGAGCTACCCGGGTTGTTTTCAGAATGGGAGCGCTGGTCGGCGGACGTGTCGGAGAGCCACACCACGTACCTTCCCCTTGTCAGCTTCCGCTCGCCGCGACCGCTCTCCTCCTGGGTGACCGCTCAGTTGGCGGTCCTCGATGCCGCCGCTCTCTATCTGTCGCTACTCCCCAACCCTGATGGTGCGATATCGGCACGGCTCTGTCTGCGCGGCGGCTTTACCTGTCTGACCGAGATCGCCCGCGCCCGTGGCTTCGTCCTCCCCGACGAAGCAGACCCGAACAAGGGCATTTCCCTGACCTACGAGGAGTTCATCGACGCTCTCGACCGCTTGGCCAAAGTGGACTTTCCCCTCGAGCGCCCGACTGAGGAGGCGTGGCTCGACTTCGTGGGTTGGCGGATCAACTACGAGGCGGCGGCCTACGCCATCGCCCGAGCTGTCGATGCTCCGCCGGCGCTGTGGTCGGGACCTCGCCAAGGCCCAATCCCCGTCATCCCACCGCATCGGCCGGCAACGCTACGGGCTGGGAAGCCGCCCTTGAAGGCCTCGGAATAGAAGGGCACACTTGGCGGAAGGTTGACATTCGGCGCCTGGCCCCTGGGGAAGAATCACCGGGCAAAATGGCAAAGTTTTCCACTATTGATCGAGGGACGGGTATATGGGGGTAGGCGTCCTGCCGGTCAGTAGTCATCAGGAATGGATTGGATTCTCAGCTCCGACACCTCGGACCGCAATGACCTGCAGGAGAGCAGCACAACTGGCCAGAAGAGCTGGCGGTCGGTAAGGCGATGCCGCCACGGACAAGCTTGCCGGAGTCGGACCGACCCCTATGATCACCCGCACGTCCTGTGACCGACTGCGTCGGGCGAGCGGGGAGAAACAATGTTGCGGCTCGGTAGGTGCACAGTCGCCGGTGTGGGAGCGTGAATGGCGCAACCGGTACCTGTGGTGATCGTGACGGGAGATCCTGCAGCACTGATCGACAGCGTGGTCCCGGACTGTGCGAACGTCACGATCCGCGTCGGTGGGTTCGCGAACTGATAGTTGAAGTCCCAAAGCTGCCCTCTGGTGGCGACCGTCTGGTTGTCCCAGGACGCGGGATCCGTGACCACCGGCTTGAAGAGGCCCCACTTGAGCATGGCCTTGATTTCGTTTAGGAAGTCGGGAATGTCGTGGCCGCCCGGGTGGACCTGGTAGGTGACGTCGATACCGGCGGTTATCAAGGCCTTGTGGTAGAGCTCGCTCATGGGGTAGATGATTTTCTCCTCCTCGATGGCGAATTGGCCAGGGTCAGGATCGGCCTTGCTCGGAATGCCCGTGCCGGTGCTCTCGAACACCCGGGTCTGCTTCAGGTTCACGGAGACCATGGCCGGGTTGTGGCCGGTTGCATAGAAGCCGGTCGGCGGGCCGTAAATGGGATCGGGATCGTTATCCCCATTCGACGCAGTATCCGAGAAGAGGGCCATCGCGGGCTGGACGATCGTGGCGTCCCACTGGGGGTCCACGAAGCCCGAGAGCGTGGCCACCGACCCGAAGAAGCCGGGGAGACGCCCACCCAAGTACGTGGCTCCGAGTCCGCCCATCGATATGCCAATGAGGGCGTGATAGCGACGCTGCGGCAAGATCGGGTACCGAGCCACGATGGTTGGGATCACAGTCTCAAGCTCGTAGGTCTCCCACGAGGGGCTGCCCCGCTGACCGTCGTTCCACCAGTCCGTGTACCAGCCGTTGCCCCCTTCGGGCATCACCACGATTGCATCGAGAGCGCCGAACGGCTTGATCAGTCCGTATTTGACGTACGAGGCGTAGTTGAAGTCGAGCCCGTTGAGGAAGACGACCAGGGGATAATGCTCGCCGCGGTTGTACCCGGCCGGCAAGAGCACGTTCGCCCGCGGCGGATCCGGATAGCTCAGCCATTTCGAGGCGATCCCACCGTCGGGCGCGGGGATCTCGATCGTGACCAACTTGGCCTTCGATCGCGCCGGACTGCTCGCGCCGACCTCGGTACCAACCCCCACCAGGGTCGTCGCTGTGAGGATCATCACGATGCATCCGGCCATCACGCGGTGCTGCTTACCCATCACTCCCCCTTCCCCTTGAATGATGCCATTGGCGAGGCGCTCTCACAGGAATGAGACCTCTGGTGCGGGACGCGGCTTGCCCGTCATCGAGGTTGGATGCCAGTGCGAGCGCAACGCCTCACCCGAGATACGATCCGGAAGAACGCCAGATAGCTGGAGGACAGCGCCAGGGCCACTTCTTGTCGCGAGCGTGGCGCTGAGCAAGGTGGAGAGAAGGGGACGGATGCCCTATTTAGCACTCCTTGGCGGTGTCCCTCCTGCGAAGGGGGCGGATCTGAAGATCTGCTAGCCGGTAGGCAGTCCTTCGAGGCAGCAAGGTGAAGCGACTGGAACTGATTCCCTGAGTTCGGGCTCGAGCACTCATCCCATCCCGACGATATGTTTGGTGCAGCCTGCGGCAGACAGGATGGACCCGGCACCGTCTCGGTGGGTTGATGTTGATGCTCACAACCAAGGAGGATCCGTGCTCCCTATGAAGAAAACTACAGGGCTCGTGTGTGCGGGAACCCTCATCCTCGGGATCGCGGCTGCCTTACCCATGAGTGGGACGGCGACAGCAGCCACGAAAGCCGCTTCGCAGGGAGCGGGGACACTCTTGGCGTCTTCGATGAAGGGTCTGTCGAGGCCGGCAGGGTTCACTCGGCCGAAGGGATATGTGGTGGAGGCAACCGGTTATTCGGCACCCAACGGTGAGCAGACTCAAGGATCGGTCGCCTGTCCAACCGGCACGGTGCCCTGGGGCGGGGGAGCGTTCATCTCGTCAACGAGTCTCGCCGCCAACCTCAATTCGTCGTTTCCGTTTGGAATCGATTGGGTCGCGAAGGTCAACAACGCCAGTGGAAGCACCGCTGCCTTCAGCGTCTATGTCGTCTGCGCGAATCAACCGAAGGACTACACGGTTCAAAACAGTGGTTCCGTGCCGAATTCTGCGGGAAGCCAGACATTCGATCAGGTGTCCTGTCCGGCCAAGACCGTGGCGCTCGGCGGCGGAGCGTATTCGACCTCTTCTGACACCTCGGTCAACATCAATGGGACGTACCCTAGCGTCACTGGAAAGACGTACTACTGGAACATCAACATGAACAACGCGTCGAGCTCGACCAACGAGGTGGAGGTCATTGCTGTTTGTGGCAAGAAGCCGAATGGGTTCAAACTCGTACAGTCGGCGGACGTCGATAATCCTCAGGGATCCCAGTCCGGTGTCGTCGCCGACTGTCACAATGCCGTGGCCGTCGGCGGGGGGCTGGTCACGGACTCGGCCCACACCGACGTCGACCTCAGCACATCGGAACCCGACTTCACCGAGTGGGTCGGTTACGAGAACAACGGCTCGGACGCGGACGATTCGATTGTGGCATTCGTGGAGTGCGCCAGATAGTTCTCGATTGGGAAGGATTTCGCGCTCATCTCTCGATGCCCACCTGAAGCCTGAAGCGCCCGACTAACCGACGCGGTCTGTGGATCGACGACTCGAGCGCAGCTGGCCGACGCTCTGGCCTGGGACTCAACCTCGTCTTCCTTCAGGCCGCAGAATGAACGGGTGTCAGAGCGTCCTGGTGATGTGCGGACCACTTATTGTCCCGAGCGCAGCTGGTCGTCAAGGGCCTGAGCCTCAATGTCAAGCCGGCGGAGGAAACCAGGCACGATGCGTCGCTCAGCCATGCGACCGATGGCCGGCATCGCCACAATCAGCTCGCCGTCGAGGTGCCGCACCGTGCCACCTCCCTCTGTAGTGAGGATGAAATCAATAGAACCATGGAGTCGCTTGGGGTCCTTCTCAGCTTCGAAGCGGACGACGCCGGAACCCGCCGACCGGTCGACTCGTGTCTCTTGGATCCATGCCAGCCGATTCGAGCCGAGCAGGCGGAGGGCCAAGGGATCCAGATTTCCGACATAGTCGTATCGGAGCCGCAACATGGTGACATCTCCGTTCTCGCTGTTCTCGCTGCGTTCGAGCACCTCGGGCTGGCTCAGGTCGGGAAGGGTGAGGACGAGGTAGAAGGAGGGGTCGACCATGAGTGCCTCGACGGATCGCTTCGATCCGCTGAATCGGTGCTCGGCGTGGAAGCGCACCGCTAAATAGTGGCACGGTTGGGTAATACCAATACAGTGCTTTCGGGCACGCACTGGTGGTGTTGAGCGGTTCAGCGGCTCCAACCCGAGACTGGCGTCTCCCGCCCGCCGACCGTCAGTGCGAAACGTTCATAGCGAGAGTAATGAGGAGAGACCCTTGTACCACAACAGACGAAGGGGCAATCGCCAACCGGGTGCAGTCGGCTGTTGGTGCGGGCAGGGTGCCGACGCTTGGTGTCGGGCAGCATGAGGCTGGACACGCCAGTGATGGCCGAGCTCATCGTCCAACCGGGCGAGTCGGCTGGGTTGAGCAACCGGAGTACCAAAGCCACCGAGGTGGAATGGGGAGACTCAGAACATCGGAAGCTGGCTAAAGAGGATCTTCGAGAGTATGTCCGCGAGTTGACCAAGGCGCAGAGGCTCTTCTGGGCTAATGGCACCCACGCCCTCCTGGTGGTTCTCCAGGCCATGGACGCGGCTGGAAAGGACGGAACCATCAGGCACGTGATGTCGGGAGTCAATCCACAGGGTTGCAAGGTGGAGGCCTTCAAGCAGCCCTCTACCGAGGAGCTCGCCCACGATTTCCTCTGGCATGCAAACCGGGTGTTGCCTGAACGGGGCATGATTGGCATATTCAACCGCTCCTACTACGAGGAGGTCCTTGTTACCCGTGTGCACCCCGGGCTCCTCGATCGGGGGAAGGTCGGATCGGGGAAGCGTCCCTCCGAGCAACTGTGGCGCGATCGCTTCGAGGACATCAACGCCTTCGAACGCCATCTCGACCGGAATGGCACGACAATCGTCAAAGTCTTCTTGCACGTCTCCCGTGAGCAGCAGAGGAAGCGGTTTCTCAAACGACTGGATGTCCCCGACAAGAACTGGAAGTTTTCGGTCGACGATCTAGCCGAGCGCAAACACTGGGATGCCTATCAGAGCGCCTACGAGGAAGCACTGACCGCGACGTCGACCCCGTGGGCTCCGTGGTTTGTGGTTCCGGCTGACCACAAGTACGCCCTTCGGGCCCTGGTCGGGGGGATCATCGTTGACGCCATCGGCCATCTGGACCTGCGACCCTCCGAGCTCAGTGCCGCCCAGCGTCGCACCTTGACCGAGGCCAAGGCCGACCTACTGGACGAGTTGGCTTGATTGGCTCGCCGCCGGCCCCCACACCGAGGTGTGCGACTGCGTGCTGGAACGGACCCTCACGAAGTGGTTGGAATGGAAACCGGTATTGGGGCCGTCCTGGGAGGGCTCGACTGACCGTGTGACCTTGACTGACCGGCGTGGCCCCTCGATCGCTTCGCCGGAGTCGTAAGTGCTCCCCGATGAGCGTGTGGCTATGCTTCGAAGCCGTATCATCGTTCCGCCGGACAAGACGGGATCGACTTCATGGTGGCCCAACACTTCGCCTACGCAATCGACAAACGATATTTGCCGTTGTTGGTACCCTTCGGCTTGCGTGGATCAAAAGATGGCGTGACGCTCACCGACGAAGATTCCTTCTTGGCTACCTTTGGATTCTTCAAGCTGGCGACGCCGTTGACTAACATCACCGGTGCGCACATCACTCGGAATTACCGCTGGTGGACCGCATTAGGGGTTCGGGCTTCACGAGTAGACGACGGCTTGACCTTTGGAACAAACCATGCTGGGGGCGTGTGCATTCACTTCGATCAAAAGGTACCGTCACCACTTCGCCGAAGTGGTCACTCTGCGCTGACTGTAACTGTCGCCGACCTCGAGGGGCTGACGAACACGTTGGGAGTGGACGACGACGGACCGCCGACTCCGTGAACGGCGGGAGTGGATCGGTAACGAAATGCTCCCGGAATACCTGCAGGAAGCGCGCTCGGGCTGCCGTGACCCTCGTCTCGACTTCCTTGACTATCCCGAGCATCTCCCGGCTTGACGACGCCCGACCCTGAGCCCCGGATCCTGGCGAAACGGCCGCCGACAGATTTGCCTGGTCACCGGGCACGCGCCACCATGACGCCCTTCACGGACAGAACAACTGTCAATCGTTGCCCGCGGCGTGCTCTGGAGCAATGAGGATCGGGCGTCGGGTATGCGATGCCAGAGTGTGGGAGACGCTGCCAAGAAGAGTGCTCCGCAGCAGGCCACGACCCCGTTGGCCACACACGACCAAGCGAGCAGAGAGGTCCTCGGCTGTGTCCAAGATGGCCTTGGGAATCCCTTCGAAGGACTCCCTGACCATTGGTGAAGCCTTATATCCTTGCTCGCTCGCCCGCAGCGCTCCCTCTTCCGCTACTGACCGTGCATACGACTCTTCCTCGGCATCCAGGTCTTCGCCGCCTGTCGTGGTGCCCACCGCGAAGGCGCCGGCGAGCGCCAAGCGCGTTGCGACGGTTTCCCAAACCGTAAGCACAACAGCGTCCACTGGTCGGTTGATCACCTTCACCGCGGCTCTCATGGCTTCTCGCGATCCGTCTGACCCGTCGAAGCAGAACAGCACGGGACCATCTTGGCTTCCTTCCGTCATGACACTTTCCCCTTAACTCTTTGCGAAGTCTCGGACGCCTCCGAGCCCGACAATACAAGCGGGTCATCTCGTTGTTTCCCGGCCCCTCGATCCGTCAGATACCCGAGCCGCATTCTCGTCCAATTATTCGCAGATCGAGGTTCGCACCGAGACCAGCTACCCCTTTTTGCTCTAGCTCCTAGCTCGGGCAACCACCCTCCACGTGAGTCCGCCTGACCAGCGCCGGCAGGCCACACATGCGGCTATGACTGGTACGAGGTCGGCGTCGATTGAGGAGACTGCTTGTTCCATCCGTGAAAGCTTGAGTAATCGCCTGCATCCCAGGCCTGGCGCAGCCCCGGCGTGCTCAGGTCCCAGTCGGGGCGGATCTCGCTCGACGCAGCGCACAAGTCGCGCCAGAGGGCGTAGAACGACGGGCGTCCCCAGAACCAGTATCCGTTGTAGATACTGTGAACCACCAGTCCCGGCTTGAGCACAAGCGTGTGGGGGATCATCGGGTTGTGCTCGGGGTCGGTGTACTCCTGGATGTCGAGGTCCTGCTGAATCGTCCGAGCGGGATCGGAGAGGAAGGTCCATTGGGCGCCGACTGAGGCGCGGAACTCTTGTGTCGTGTGGTGATCGTCGGTCGAGATCGTGACGATCTGGGTGTAGGCGACGGCAACCTTCGGATAGTTTGCAGCGAGCTCCAGGTGCTGCTGGTGCTCCTTCGGACAGTAATTGCCCCGCGCCAACGTAAGGACCAGCGGGTCGTCGCCTTGAAGTTCGCTGAGCTTGCGCACTGTGTCGGTGTGATCCGGCAGGGCGTAATCGGGGAAGGTACCGCCGGGTCTGATGTCAGATCGCATGGATCACTGCCTCCTTCGTCGCCCCAAGCGCGCAACTTACGCGATGGAGTCGAGCCCGTCCTGCCTAGCGACGGGTGAGCTTGTCGTCACAAGGATATCCTTCGCGACCTCCACGTCACCAGGGACCGGCGGGCTGCGAGCGACCCGGTTCGAGTGCCGAAATCAGTCCCTATTCGCGGCCGGGCAGTTCTTGGGCCTCAAGAGGTCATCGGAATCTGTCATTGGTCGCCAGCCGCTCGGCAATAGGCCCTGGACTTGGACGACAAGCAGCGCGAAGGTTGTGCGGAGGCGAGCTGCCGTGGGCAGGGCAGTGGTTGTCGGCCCCGACGGAGAGCAGTTGCGCTCGTGGAGATGAGTTGCGAAGGGGGAACGGTGGGGGCCCAGCCTCAGACGCTTAAGCGACGGTTTTACGAGCGGCCCGCCGAGCTGGTTGCTGGCAGTCTCATCGGAAAGGTCTTCTCGTATGGACCGCTCAGCGGTCGCATCGTCGAGGTGGAAGCATACGATGAGAGCGAGCCGGCGAGCCGAGGCTTCTCAGGATTGCGAAAGAGCAACGCGACGTTATTCGGTCCAGCTGGACGCCTCGAGGTATACCTTTCCTACGGGATCAACTACCTGGCCAATGTGGTGTGCCAGCCGGTTGGCGTCGGATCCGGCGTTCTTATTCGAGCGTTGGAGCCGCTCAGCGGTGTTGAAGTCATGAGGGTTAACCGAGGCGATCCCAAAGACCCCGACAATCGACTGTGTAGCGGTCCTGGTCGTCTCTGCAAGGCGTTTGATCTGAGTCGGACTGACAACAATACGGACCTTGTTGTTGGGAAGGTTCGCATACTTGATGATGGTGTTGCGCCTCCGTACGCCAGAAGCGCTCGAGTTGGTATTTCGGTGGGACAAGACCTCGAATGGCGGTTCTATGTTGCGGACAATCCGAGCGTCTCTGTGCCGCGAGTTGCAAAAAAGCGCATGGGGGCGGCTTCACCATCACCGGCGCTGAATTCCCGATCATCGCAACATCGGCTGCAGACTCCGTCGTGAGCGGGGTACCAGTCCTGACCAGTAGAGGTTCCTGACCGACCTTCAACACGAAAGGACGAAATTCGATGTTCACATACCCCGAGGCGCCCACCAGCAGCGAAGGCTCTGTCGAGATCGGTCCGCCTCCGTATTATCACCGGTCGGACTGCAACATCTGCCGGCAGCAAGACGGCCTGAAAACGGGATCCAAGCTCCTGGACGGACCCCGCCCCGAGGGCTACATCGTCGAGGGTGAGCACTTTCTCGTCGAGCACGCACCGCTGAAGTCGTCCAGCGCAGGAACGGTCGTCGTCCAGGCGAGGCGGCATCTGTTGGATTTCGGTGAAATGACGCTCACCGAAAGCACCGAGTTCGGGTCCCTTCTCCATCGGCTCGTTCCGGCGGTCAAGGCCGCCACCGGAGTCGAGCGGGTCTACTACCTGGCGTTGATGGAGCGCGTGGCCCATTTCCATCTCTGGCTCGTCCCGAAGAAGAACGAAGGAGAACTTCGAGGACTGGACTACCTGGCGCAACAGCCCCCTCTCACGGCCTCGTTGAGCGATGCAGAAGCGATGTCGCAGAAGATCCGAGCTGAGTTCGAGGCGTCTTGAAGACGGCGAGGGAATAGGAGATTAGCGTCGGTGCCAGCCTGTTCTCGACCAGAGACACAGTTCCCTGGGCAGAGGCCGGTATCACTGTTGACTCAACCTCAAGGCATTGGCAAGACGTGCGCTCTGAGTCCTGGGAACGTTCGAAAAAGCGAGGTCGCTGGCCAGGCCTGACGTTAGGGAATGATCCCCGGGTCGTGCGGAAGGACCTTGTACCGGGTGTTGTCGGCCGATGCCGAGGACCGCGACGCCGCTTAAGGCAGCCATCAGGGCGCAGTAGAACCACAAGTGACGGCTCGAGGTCATGGCGGCGTTCAGCGACTGGGGGTTCCCGAGGATGACCACCAAGGTGGCCACCCCCACAGCGCCGCCGACTTGGCGAGCGGTCTGGTTCACGGCGCTTCCCACGGCGAAACGTTCGGGATGGAGCGAAGAGACCGCCGCGGCCCCAAGCACCGGGAACGTGAGCCCGATCCCGAGCCCGGTCAGCAAGGTGGCCGGTAGCCACTGGGTCAGGTACTCGGGTTGTAGCCCGACCCGCAGGCCGTAGAGGAGCAATCCGGCCACGAAGAATGTGAGCCCGACGATCATCACCGGACGAAAGCCATATTTGGTGGCCAGCTTCCCCGCTGGCCCGGACACCACTGCCACCACGATCGGACCTGGGGTAACCGAGAGCCCGGCCCGAAGGATTGAGTAGTGCCACACGCCGGTCAGAAACAGGATATTGCCGAGCAACATGGCGAAGAAACCCATGGCATAGAGCAACGTGGCCAGGTTGGCAAAGGTGAAGGACCGAACCTCGAACAAGCTGAGGTCGAGGACCGGCTCGACATGACGCCGACAGTGACGGACAAAAGCGGCGGCCAGAACGAGAGCCCCGAGGAACGACAACAGGACTCGGGCGCTGGTCCAGCCCCAGCTCGGACCCTCGGAGATGCCGAGAACCAGCGCGGCCACTGAAACGCTCACCAGCACCACTCCGAGATAGTCGGGACGAGGGTGGGTCGTGTCGGCTCGGTGAGCCATCAGCACTCGTCGGCCAGTCACGTAAGCGATCGCCCCCACGGGCAGGTTGACAAAGAAGGCCCAACGCCATCCGCCCACCGTGATGAGAGCGGCACCCAATGAGGGGCCGGTGGCCACGGCCAGAGCACCGACCCCGGCCCAGAGGGCCACTATTTGCGACCGCCGCTCGGGTCCGAATGCAGCAAGAAGCAACCCGAGCGAGGAGGGCAGTAAGGCGGCGGCCCCGGCACCCTGGATGAGTCGTCCGACGACGAGCACAGCAACGGTCGGAGCCAGCCCACACAGCGCAGATCCGAGTGTGAAGATGCCGAGCCCAACGAAAAACACTTTTCGCTTGCTGATCCGGTCGGCCGTTCGACCACCGGTAACGAGCAGCGAGGCGAAGACGATGGCGTAGCCGGTGATCACCCAGGCCAGGGCGGCTCGGCTGTCGTGGGGAAATGAGCGTTCCAGGGCCGGGAAGGCCACGTTCACGATCGAGAGATCGAGCGACGCCATGAAGGCACCCAGGGCGGTCACGAAGAAGATGGCACCTCGGTGGATCGTCGGGGAGACCACCTCAACGAGTTCACTCATAGAACGGACTGTAGGGGATTGCGTTCCATAATGCAACCCACTAGTCTCTACGCTGTGGAACGAAAGAGCTTCGCCGACATGCACTGTTCGGTGGCCCAGTGCCTCGAGGTCGTGGGCGAGTGGTGGTCGATGTTGATCCTGCGAGACGTGTTCTTAGGGGTGACCCGCTTTGACGGCTTCCAAGAGCGTCTGGGGATCTCGCGCAACATCTTGAACCAGCGGCTCAGCCACCTTCTCGAGTCCGGCGTCCTCGAGAAGGTGCGCTACAGCGACCATCCGCCCCGCTACGACTATCGGCTCACCGACAAGGGCCGTGACCTGTGGCCGGTTCTCACCGCCATGCGCCAGTGGGGTGACCGTCATGCCGCACCCGATGGGCCACCCCTTCAGGTCACCCACAAGGCCTGCGGCCACATCTCCGACGCGGTCTTTGTGTGCTCTGAGTGTGGCGAGCGCCTTGAGGCGAGAGACGTCCGCGCCGCCCCTGGCCCCGGTGCGGTCGAGCCCATCGTCGGTACAAGGAAACCATGACGGTCGCCCGTGACAAGGGACCGCATCAGGCGGCAATGTGCCTCACGGGCGGGGGAGCGGTTGGTCGAAAGCACCGTTATACCCATGGCGACCCAGGTCGAGAGTTGCAAATCCATCCTGAACCGATGCTTGAGTGGTTCGACCAGCACACGTCTTGAGCTCGCGTCAATCGGCCGTGGTACGCACCGCCTCTATATGTATTGGCAAGTCCTGCATATGCTCTTTCAACCAGTCAGCAGGATGAAGGAAAAAAAAGCTCTGTGGCTCGTAGCCGGGGCAAGCCACTGTCACTTTGCCACGAAGCGCGAGCGACTGCACGACGGGGATGTGTGGAACCCAGTCTCCTGGTCCGATCGTGACTTTCGCTACGTCCTTGGAACACTCCCACGAGTGTTCACCGGTGACTCGTTCGACGACGGATGGTCGAAACATGATCCGTTGATCCGTCACGAGGAGGTGCCTGCCAACGGGACGACTATTCTCATCTCCCCATTCAGTCCAGGCACTCCACAGAAGGGTTTCACCGCTCTTCAGTTCTGGGTGACCATGGTCATGCGCTATGTGTGACAACTATCCTCCCTCCTTCGACCGGAGCAACAAGGGCTTGGCGTTCCTGAGAAGGATCCCTCGAATGGATGCCATCCGTGGTACTCCCCTTCTCCACGTCGCCAGCCGTCTCCATTTGCTTCCGTCGTATGACTGAACCATTTGAGCTGGTGGAGGCCGGTGGGTCGACCCGACAGCGACGACCGACGGCAGGTCTTTCCTGTAGACCTGCTCACCCCCTATACCCTCCCTCCCACGATTCATACGAGCCATCCCAAGGCTGATACCAGATCTGGAGGAACCGACGGAGGTCGCCCGACGAGGACTCCTCGGGTGATGGACAGGCGGACCCAACGATTGGGCGTTCTCTGGGCCGGATCAGGGCGGCCGAGGTGATCCTGCAGCAAAGGCTCAGCGGTTGATCACAAGTCGCCGGGGATCTGGGTTTGAAGCTCATCGAGGGCACGAGTGATTTCACTGAACACGTCTTCCACGGGCTGCTCGCCATGGATGTCCAAGAGTATTCCGCGTCTCGCGTAGAAGTCGAGGAGCGGCTCCGTCTGAGTCTCGAATACCTTGAAACGGCGGGCGATCGTAACCTCATCGTCGTCTGCACGGTCTTCTCGGCCTGCGCGGGCTCGAAGCCGCTGGCGCAGTACGTCATGACCGACTCGGAGATAAACGACAGCCTGGAGCTCGATGTCTTCGATCTCTTGTGCCACCGAGTACGCCACCTCTGCCTGGCCAAGGGTCCTCGGGAAGCCATCCAGCACGTAGCCACCATTGCGAGCCGCCTCAAGAACCGGCAGAGACAACGTCTCGAAAACCAACTCGTCAGGCACGAGATCACCGCGCTCGAGATAGTCGGCCGCAACCCTCCCAATCTTCGTGCCACGGGTGATCTCGGCACGCAACAATGCCCCGCTCGACAAAAGGGCGATTCCGTAATGAGCAGCGAGCTTCGTCGCCTGCGTGCTCTTTCCAGCACCCGGATAGGCCACCAGCAAGACGCGCATAACGCCACACTATGGTGAGATTCGGTCTCGGTGAGGGCGGCCACGGCACCCATGACTGAGCCGGGTAAACCGCCGGCGAACTGCGTCTTCGTCTGTGGCGACGACGCACCGGCGCCACGGCCACGGTCAATGTTCACGTGGCAGATCTCGGGTGGCTCGACGGGCCGACCCAGCCACGCCCCCGCACCCGTGCCCGTCTCCGGCCGGGTGCTCAGGCTTCGGGTACGTGGCCAACCGGGGGCGACGGCTGGAGGCCAGCGACGACCACGGCCCACGATCGTTCATCTCGCCGCAGGATGTTCAAACATCCGGTCGGCTGGGGGACCGCGCTGGGCACTGGCCAGCGTTTGGGGTCGAGAAACGCCAGAAGGGCGGAGTTGACCGCGTCGTGACTGACAAGGACGATTGGGCCGTTCGAGACCCGGGGGGTCACCTTGGCCAGCGCCGACCGAGCGCGTGCCAGCACGGATTCCAGTGGCTCGACACCGGGTGCATTGTCGATGGAGCCCCAGGTTGCGTTGACGTCTTCGACCAACCGGCCGTTTTGAGGCCCGTAGTCCCGGTCGAGAAGGTCATCGCTGACCTCTACCGTCAGCCCGCAGGCAACTGCGATCGCTTCGGCGGTTTGCATGGCCCGGCGCAAAGGGCTGGCGACGATCGCCAGTGGCGTCATTGGCTGGAGCGTCGTCGCCAAGGCTTCAGCCTGTTGGCGACCAGTGAGATTGAGTTCGGGGTCCGAGAGACCACGAAGACGTCCACCCGCGTTGAGCACGGTCTCCCCGTGACGACAGAGATAGACGCCCGGCACGACCGACCCGGCCTGTTGTTGGTCGCCGTCAACAACAGGCGTCTCGAAGCCAAGTTCTTCCCTCACGGTACTTCGTTTGCCTCCTTGATGATCGTGGGTGGTGTGCCGTGCTCTATCGGCTCCCTGCTCCGCCCGATCTCGGCTCGGTCTCGTCGTGAAGGGACCGGGGAGTACTCAGCTCCTGCGCGCGACGTAACCGATGGCGAGAACGATCTTTCCTCGGGTGTGGCGCTGCTCAAGCAACTCGAAGGCCTGGCGCACGTCTCGTAACGCAAAGGTTGCTGCGATCGGAACCACGAGCTCCCCTTGCTCAATCAACGATGCGAGCTCGGAGATGACATTACCGACATCGTCGACGGCTGACATTCCGTCCACATGGGTTCCGTGTCGAGCTCCCGCTTCCCGGTCGACGATCGTCTCCACTCGATCCGGATTGACACCGAGTTCGTCGACGGCGAGGTCGACGTATCCGCCGCCGAAGCAGTCGATGAAGGCGTCAATCCTCCCGCCCGCAGCAGCCCGAAGACGCTCCCCAAGGCCCTCGCCATAGACGACAGCCTTCGTGTCCATCGACTCCAACCAGTCGGAGTTTCCCGCTCCGGCGATGCCCAATACGGAGGCCCCCAACCGGCGAGCCAACTGAATGGCGACCGATCCCACCCCACCAGCGGCTCCGGAGATAGCGACGACCTCGCCGGGCCTCAGTCCAGCGGACTTCACGGTAGCCCAGGCCGTCGTGCCGGCCACGTAGAGGGAGCCGGCCGCCTCCCACGGCACCGTTGGCGGCTTCGGCACGACCTGACCGGCGGGCAAACTCACCGCTTCTGCCTGGCTCGATCGTTCATCGCTCCAGCCGATGACCTCGTCACCGACAGCGACAGCGTTTACGCCCTCACCGATTTCTGCGACGACGCCAGCGAGGTCGCTGCCCTCACCGGAGGGGAATGTGGCAGGCCAGAGGGCATCCAACAGTCCCCTTCGGATCGACGCCTCACCTGGATTGATGGCTGCCGCGACCACATCCACCACGACCCGACCCGGTCCCGGATGAGGACGAGGAACCTCCACGACGTCAAGGACGTCAACCTCCCCGTATCGGTCGAAACGGACGGCTTCCACCGTCGAACCTGCCATGTCCTATGCAACCCGCATTCTGAGTCCATATTCCACTCCGTATTCCACTCGACGTCGCACAGACCTGGGCTCAGGGATCAGGTGTTCCTCCGGCCAGGGGACGGTCAGGAGCCGGCGACGAGGCCTCTCGATCTGGTACTCGCAGGCCGGCCAAGTGGCCTGACGACGGAGGGCGCCGTTCAGCTCTTGGGATACCGCTTCACGCCCGAGGGCCTCGCCGGCGATGATGGTCCCAACGCGGGTCGGCTGTCAGGTGGAGGCGCCGACGTGAAAGACTGAGTGCCGTCAAAAGGGGGAGTAGGTGGCACCAGTCCACGACGTCCAACTCCAACAGGTTGAGGCCGACCAAGGAGCCGAGCAAGTCGTGGAGGCACTCCTGACCGATGGTGCCGTGATCGTTCACGATCTGCTCTCTCGCGATTTGGTCGGGGCGATCAATGCCGAAATCCAGCCCCATGTCGCTCGGGCCGACCCCGACATGCGTCATCTGAACCCCGGGGTGCAGATCTTCCATGCCCAGACCCGCCACGTCTCCGGTCTGGCCGGCAAATCACCCACCTTTGCCACCGAGGTCATGATCCATCCGCTCCTGATGGCCGTGTGCGACGCCATCCTCGGACCGTCGTGTGCCCGATATCAGCTCAATCTGGCCCACCTGCTGGAACGCCTGCCCGGCGCCGGAGATCAGTTCTGGCATCGGGACGAGATCGTGTGGAATCTGGTGCCCAAACCCAAACCCGAGCTCCAAGTGGCCTCAGTAATCGCCCTGGTCGATTTCACGGCCGAGAACGGTGCGACGCGGGTCTTTCCGAGAAGCCACCGATGGGAGCCCGCCCGTTATCCGACCAGCGAGGAGGCGGTGATTGCGGAAATGCCGGCCGGATCGGCGGTCCTCTATCTCGGTTCGACGTTCCATGGCGGAGGTGCTCATGTCGGCACCGAGCCGCGCCGCGGCGTGCACCTGTCCTACACGTTGGGCTGGTTGCGCACTGAGGAGAACAACTACCTCGCAGTCCCGCCGGAGCTGGCCTGCCGCCTACCACGACAGTGCCAAGAAGTGTTGGGCTATGCCGTCCACGATGCCATCGAGCGCGGTGGTGGCTACCTTGGCATGCTCGACCTCCGCGACCCGATCGAATTGTTCGAGGAAGGTTGGATGTCGGGTCCACCTTCTCCGACGAGGGATGAGTACCGGGCTGACTGAAACGGCTGGCTCGCGCCGACGCGCTGGCCCTCCACGCGGCGGCTGGACTGGTCGTCGCCGGGGCAACAGGTTCTGCAGACGGGCAACCGGAGACGTCGTCCTCCCCAAATGACCTCAAGGATGCATCCGAGTGGGCCGATAGGACGGGAACGATGGGCGTGTCCATTCGAGGCAAACGCCCGTGCACACGAGGAGATCCATACCCATGGAGAACGGCAACCGACGTCGTTTCACGTTGGCCCGTATTGGAGCGGTAGTGGCCGTGATGGCGGCCGTCTCCGGGCTCGTCACCTTCGCCGACCACGGCATCGCGAGCGCTTCGACCGAGGCCCTCACAGTGCACATCTACCAGTGCGACCAGTACCTCAACAGCGGCGTGCCCGATCTCAAGACGGGCACCACCGAGATCACCGGGGGGACCGCCACAATCGAGAACGTCACCAGCGCCGAATCCAATCCCGTCGAGGCATCGGTGAGCTCGGGCACCTACACGGTGGAGGCGACCACACCGGCGGGCTACTACTTCACCGAGTGCCCGAATGAGTCCACGACGCCCACGCTGACCAACAACGACGAGTCAGCCAGCGGCTCGGTGTCGGTCTCGTCCAGCGCGACCTCGGTCGCCTTCTACGTGATCCCCTTCCAGACGGCCTCGTGCACGGCGACCAACGGTGGTGTCACCTGTGCCCTCCCCGACACGCTGGGTCTCCCCTTCTACCCCCTCACCTCGTTGGTCAGCGAGGCGAACGAGGTGTCCTCGAGCGTCTCGGCGTCCACCCCCGTCGTGATCACTGCCTATGGCGGCAGCGGCGGGAAGGGCTACAACGCCGACCCGGGCGTCCCCTCGGGCGGCAACGGCGGCAGCGGTGGTGAGGCTCAGACCGCCCTCAGCTCCATCGGCAACTACGAGTCCACGTATCGGACGCTTGCCCTCTATTACTACCTGGGCGACCCGGGCATCGGGAACGGCTATGCCGGCGACAAGGTCGGCGGCCTCGGGGGGTCCTCGACGATCGTGTCACCCGACAACTTCGCCACCGGATCGACGTCGCCCTGCATCAACGGCTACAACGGCTGCAGTTCCACGACCAACGTGCTCCTCCTGGCCGGCGGCGGCGGCGGGGGGGGAGAGGGGGGTGATTCGAATACCGGCGGCAACGCCGGAGCCGGCGGCTCGGCTGTGGCCTCGACATCGTCCAATGCCGTTGCCGAAGGTGGAAACGGTTCGTCTGCGGGTGGTGACGGCGGGCACGGGGGATACGGTGCCGGTGAGAACCCGACTGGCAACGGAACTGGCGGCGACGGAGGCAAGGGCGGTGACGGCGCCGACAACCATGGCGGTGGCACAGGCAGCAGCGGCATCGGCGGTGAGGGCGGCTCGATGCACAAGTCGAACGGACCGAGCAAGTCGATCCCTTGGGCCAACGCCGGCTATCTGTCGCTCATTGGCGGCAACGGTTCGGGCGGCGAGGGTGAATGGCGAGGCACCGGCGTGGCCGACGGTGGCTCCGGCTCCGGGGGCGGTGGCTTTGGCGGGGGCGGCGCCGGGGGCTCGGGCGGTGTGACCGATGCCGGCGGCGGCGGCGGCGGGGGCGGTTCCTTCGCCCTCAAAGCACCGACGTCGGGACTGGTTTTCACCAGCCCCAGTCACTCGTCGGGGTACGGGCAGGTCTACGTCACCTTCATCCTGAGCTAGGCGAGCGGGTGCCCGACACGGGACGCGCCCTGGGCCCGGTCCCCAACACGACTGTTCCGCTCACGACGATCCCCGACGACCGCCCTGGGGGTAGCGCCCCGGGACTTCGCTCGCCCTTCGGCATCCGCATCCCCCCCTGTGCCTCGCTCGCCGACACCGTACGATGCGTGCAGCGGGCCGAGAGGGCTGGCTACGGCACGGTGTGGGTCCCCGACTCGCAGTTCCTCTTTCGCGATGCGTGGATGGCCCTCGGTGCGAGCGCCGTGGCCACCGAGCACATCCGGCTGGCCATCGGGGTGACCAACCTCCGTACCCGACATCCCTCGGTTACCGCGTCGGCGATGCAGACTCTCGAGGAGGCGGCCCCGGGGCGGACAGCCATCGGTCTCGGCACCGGGGACAGCTCGGTGAAGAGCCTTGGCTGGTCGGCGAGCCGCCTGGCTGATGTCGAGGCGGGCATGGATGGACTTCGACGGTTGAGCCTGGGGCGAACAGTGACCTACCACGAGTGGTCGATGAGGCTCCGGGATGCGACCGGACGGGTGCCGCCGTTGTTCTTGGCGGCCACCGGCCCACGAGCCCTCCGCCTGGCCGGTCGGGTGGCTGACGGCGTCCTCATCATGGCGGGCGTCACTCCGTCACTGGTGGGCCTGGCCCTGCAGCACGTCGAAGAGGGGTTGGCCGAGGCGGGGAGAAGCCGCAGCGAGATCGAGGTGTGTCTTGGTGCCGTCTGTCACGTCGCCGACGACGACACCGACGTGGTCCGCGTGGCCCGGCCGCACTGTGTCGGCGACGCCCAGCGCGGGGCCTCGCCGGTCTTTGCGCAGGTTGGGGTGCGACTGCGCGCCGCCGTGCCCGCGCACATTCCCGATGTTTATCCCGACATCACCCATGCCGAGGACTGGGACCAGGCTGCCGGGGTGGCGAGCCGGTGGGTCGACGACACCTCGGCCCAGCGCTACGCGCAGGCCTTCACCCTGATCGGCACGCCCGACGAGCTTACCGGGCGACTGCAGGCGGCTATGGCCGCCGGCGTGGACAGCTTCTACCTCCGCCACTACCAGTCTTACGTACTTCCCGTCGACCTACTCGACCGGTTCGCCACCGTGGTCGCCCCGGGGGTGGTGGACGGACCTGACGCCGGTCGGGTTCGATCGGTGGCCGCGCACGGTCGGGAGCGGTGACTTCAGGTGGCGCCGTGGCGGACACCTATGGGTGCCTCTCAAACGTCATCCGGATAAGGCGACCCGGATTGTCGTTGCCGAAGTGAGCCGACCGGGTGAGCATTCGGCGCGAACAGTGAGAGCACAGAAGCCTTGTTCAGACCGTGACATACTCCCTCGCTTCGTCAGCGGGTGAAATGAGTTCCTTCCGCTCATCGCGTTCGATCTCGTGTTCGCGAACCAGCCACAGTGCGAACACGGCTCCGAGGAGGGCGACAGCACCTCCGATCACGAGGATCGTGTTGAGACCGGTGAGGAATCCCTGGTGTGTCGCCACGACGACCGCCTTGCGGGCGCCCGCCGGGATCGCTCGTGTGGCGGAGGCGAATGCCCCGCCCGAGAACGCCTCGATCAACTGGCGGGGCTTGTCGCCATTGCCGACTGGAGTGCCTTTGAGGAGCGATGCCACCCTGCTGGATCCGCGAGCAAGGAACACCGCACCCCAGATCGCCGTGCCCGTGGCCACGCCGACTTGCCGAAAGGTGTCATTGACCCCAGCCGCCATGCCACTGCGCTCCTTGGGCACGACGCTCAGCGCGACGTCGGCGATGACCGGGTTCAGGAAGCCCACGCCCAAGCCGGCAACGATGAAACCAGGCAGCAGCACGGTCCATTTCGAGGCCGGGTCGATCCCCGACATCAGCATCAGTCCGATCCCTGTCCCCGCTAACCCAATGGCCATCAGGAAGCGAGCTTGAATCCGACTCAACAGCGCCCCTGCGATCGGAGCCGCCACAAAGGCGCCGATCGTGATCGGGAGATAGCGGAGTCCCGCCTGCAGCGGTGAGGAGCGAAGATAGTCCTGAAGGTACAAGGTGAGATACAGGAACAGGGAGAACAACGAGATCGAGACTGCGACGGCAGCGAGCTGGACACCCGTGAATGCTCGGCGACGGAAGAGGCCCAGTGGCAGCATGGGCTCGGCGGTCCACCGCTCGATGGCGATGAACGACAGGAGTAGGAGCGCTGAAGCGCACATTTCCCCGACGATCATCGGGCTTCCCCAGCCGTCGTCGTTGCCGCGTACCAACGCCAGTACGAGCAGGAACAGCCCGCCCGTCAGAGCCACCAGCCCAAACCAGTCGACGCGCCTCGCATACGGGTCACGCGACTCCTGGACCTTCAGAGAGGTCACCGCCAGTGCGGCCACTCCGACTGGGACGTTGATGAAGAACACCCAGCGCCACCCAAGGCCATCGGTGAGCGCCCCCCCGACCAGAGGACCAATGGCCACCGACATTCCGATTGTCGCGCCATAGATCCCCATCGCCGTCCCGCGCTCCCTTCCAGCTGGGAACTCCTGGGCAACCAGGGCCAGCGAAACGGCGAACATCGCAGCGCCGCCAATACCCTCGACAGCCCGAGAGATGTTGAGAAACAGAGCATCGGGTGCCAGCCCCGCCGCCAGCGAGGACAGCGAAAAAACCACCAGACCGATCGCGAACACCGACCGACGACCCAGCCGGTCGGCCAACGAGCCTGCGGTGAGGACGGTCGCCGCCAGCGCCAGCGTGTACGCGTCGATGACCCACTGAAGGTCGTTGAAGCTGGCGTGTAGGTCCCTGGCGATCGACGGTAGTGCCGTGTTCACCACGGTGATGTCGAGCAGCAGCATGAATGTCGCCACGCTGACTGCCAAGAGGGTCCACCACTTGCGCGCCACGGCACCTCCCGAGCGGTAGAGTAGTCAGGGAACTTCACAAGGCTCCCTGATCAGATTGATTCGGAAACCTTATCAGATACCCTGACCAAATGCAATCACAATTCGAGAGTCCGCCCCATGTGCCGATGATCCGGCTGCTGATGACGGCCGCCGATCAATTCGGCGAGGAGCTGGGCCGACGGATCGAGGCAGCCGGCTTCGGAGACATCCGACCCGGTCACGGTTGTGTATTCGGGAACATCGATCCCGAGTCCGGCTCCCGTCTGACCGATCTGGCAGAGCGCGCCAATATGACCAAACAATCCGTCGGAGAGGTCACCAGCGATCTCGAGCGACGCGGCTATCTCGAGCGGGTGGCCGACCCCCATGACGGGCGTGCCAAGATCATCCGCCTGACCGCGCACGGTCAGCATGCGTACGCCATCGGACGCCGGCTGATTGACGAGCTGGAGAGGGAATGGGCGGACCGCTACGGCGAAGAGTCGGTTGCCGCGCTCCGAGGAGCGCTTGAGGCCGTCACCGCCGAGCGGCTCGGCGCACTGTCTGTCTAAGGGGAAAGGCTGTCCCCGGGGTGAGCCTGAACGACTCCGGGATTCCGGCGAGAAGCGCTTCATCGTTGGAACCCAGCCCGCCCATGCGGCGGCCGTCACGCTTGGTCAGGTGATGCCGGCGAGCTCTTCGCTCACCTCCCAGAGGCGGCGGGCCGCCTCGGTGTCCAGAGCTGCTTTGGCCGGCTCCTTGGTCCGGCAATCGACAAAGTACTGTCCGGTGATGTTCGTCACATCGGGTGACGCAGCCAACCACACGGCCGTTCGTGCCCCCTTGTCCGGGCTGCGGGCAAAGGGCCGGCTGATCATGATCCCGAGTCGGAGCCAGTTTGTGTCCCCACTCATGGCGAAGCCACTGGCGACGAACCCAGGGTGAAGCGCATTGGCGGTCACTCCCAGATCGGTCGTGCGTCGGGCGAGCTCGAATGTGAAGTACAGGTTCATCAGCTTGGTGGCGCTGTAGACCGACGACCCCCTGTATGGGCGTGCGGCCCATTGCAGATCGTCGAAGTCGAGACCAGTGCGGGCTTGGGTGTGGCCCCACGAGGACACCACGATCACACGGGCAGGAGCGCTGTGTCGCATCCGGTCGAGCAGGAGAGAGCTGAGTAGGAAATGTCCGAGATGGTTGGCCTGGAACTGCGTCTCGAATCCATCTTCGGTGACACCGCGTCGCGACAGGACCCCACCAGCATTGAGGTCGAGGACGTGGATCTCCTCCAGGTGTTCGAGCAACTGCTTGGCGCAGGTCCGCACTGACCCCAAGCTGGCGAGGTCCAGGGAAATGCAGTCGACAGCACCGTTGCCGCTCGCTCGCTTGATGTCGTCAACGGCTTGTTCACCACGCCTCGGGTCCCGGGACGTGATCACGACGCGCGCGCCGAGCCGTGCCAATGCCTTGGCCGTCGCCAAGCCGATGCCGCTGTTACCTCCGGTGATGACGACGTTTCGGCGTGTCATGTCGCCAAGGTTGGAACAGTTGTCCGCCACGGACGCGAGAGTAGTTTCTCCATGTCAGCCGTGTACGGGTGCCGAAAAGGGCATCCACCCGTCCGACCAGCGACGATGTTATCCACAGCTATCGGATGCTGACCGCTGAAGGGCGGTCGACCAACCGGACGTCGAATCCAGGTTGGATCGACGTTGACACCAGACGTCTCCGATCGCTTGAGATGCCTGATCCTGGCTTCCAAGCGTCCAGCGCAAAAGATGTCCAGGTGAATCGGCTTGGACGGGGTGTCGGCACCCCAGGGTCCGCCGGGAAAGCACGCCGTGCACAGAAACAGACTCCAACCCAAAGCAGGTGTCGGAGGAGTCGAGTGTCCTGACAAACTCTGAGAGCGCGGATCGCCTGTCGTGCTCGGTGCTCAAATGGCTGGGCCCCGGAGCCGGGTGGCGGATCCCCGCTCGACGGGGCCCAGCGCGTAGGGAAGGTAACGGCGCAACCGGGGGTTACCGCAATTGGGCACCGACCTGGTCTCTTGTCGGTTCTCAGGCCGCTGACCAGGTAACCTTGCCGCCCCTCACGAGGTGCCTCTGCTTGCTTTGTCAGTCCACCAGCGCGAAGACTGGGGAGGGCGGAACTGCGAGGAGAGCCGTGGCGAGTACCCACTGGCTGTTGGCGGCGATCGAGCGAGTCGAGCAGACCGGCGAAGAAGCGCAAAGAGCGATTGGCGAAGGGGTCGCATCGATCGACGAGGCCCGGGAGCGGCTGCTGGCTGGTGTGCCGGTTTCGGAGATCGTCGATGACCTCATCGCGCAAGGTGGTCGCGAAGCCCGTCTGAAGTCCTCAGCGGCAGTCGAGACGTTCGAGCACGCCGTCATGGTGTACCGAGTCGGCCTGGTTCGCGCCATGGTCGACCATGAAGGGCTTACCTTCACCGAGGTCGGCCGTCGTATGGGCGTGTCGCGACAGATGATCGCCCGCTTGTACCGCTACCACGGAGGTCCGACTCTCCCGGTGTCTGGCCCGTCTGAAGGGTCTGGTCACTAGGACGTCGGACAAACTCCGGCCCCGTCGCGGCTCATCCCGATTGGCTCACACCCGTAACCGGGGCCCGAAGCCCGATGTCGTTGAGCGCACCGAGCCAGCCGGCGTCGCCGTAGTTGTCCACACTGCCGTTGGCCGCAACCAGCCAGTAGCCGCGGCCGTCGGGGGCGACGCTGATGCCGGTGACAGGGGCGTTCGCCACAAGACCTTGCCCCGGCGCGGAGCCGAAGAAGCCGGCGTCCCCGAAGGCAAAGACCCCTCCATCTCGACCGAGCAACCAATAGCCGCCACCGTCGGGCGTGGCCGCCAGGGCGGTCGCCTGGTTGCCGCCGAGAGAGCCGGCCATCGATCCGAAGAATCTGGCGTCACCGAAGGAGAAGACCCCTCCGTCCGCTGCCACCAGCCAGTAGCCACCGCCGTCGGGTGTGGCGGCCATGCCCACGATGGGCGCATCGAGGTGCGCTCCCCCCATCGAACCGAAGAAGCTGGCGTCACCGAAGGAGAAGACCCCTCCGTCCGCCGCCACCAGCCAGTAGCCACCGCCGTCGGGTGTGGCGGCCATGCCCACGATGGGCGCATCGAGGTGCGCTCCCCCCATCGAACCGAAGAAGCTGGCGTCACCGAAGGAGAAGACCCCTCCGTCCGCTGCCACCAGCCAGTAACCGCGACTGTCTGCCGTCACAGCTGTTCCCACCGTCGGAGCAACCAGACGCTGGCCAGCCATCGATCCGTAGAAGCCCGAGTCACCGAAGTTGAAGATTCCGCCGTCGGCGGCAACCGCGTCGAACCCCTGAGAGCCGGCGGCCGGAAGCGCGGCCTCCTCGGTGAGCGTCTGAGGGGTGAAGTTGTTGGGATCGCTGGCGGAAAATCCAGTGGCGAAACACT
Source organism: uncultured Acidimicrobiaceae bacterium (assembly GCA_963704615.1). Taxonomy (GTDB): domain Bacteria; phylum Actinomycetota; class Acidimicrobiia; order Acidimicrobiales; family RAAP-2; genus Bog-756. The sequence continues at coordinate 1,702,576 of OY969923.1, forward strand.
GTGCCCCTCGCGAGCAGGCCACGCCGTAGAGAACGCTGACGGCGTTGACGTCGGGGCTCTCGTCCACTGACCACGAGCCGCCGTCCCAGCGCTCGATGAAACTCTGAGGGTCCGAACCATGCTGCTGACCCTGTCCCGTGGGTACAGAGAACGCGCCGACCGCCCAGCACTTACTGGCCGAGAGGCAGGTGACATTGGCCAGGGTGCCGTTGTTGGCCATGGTGGTGGGTGCAATCGACCACGATGTTCCGTCCCATTGTTCGGCGAGCGGTTCACTGAAGTGGCCGGCGGCGTTCATCGTGGATCCCACCGCCCAGCAGTCCGTTGACGCCACGCAGGTCACTCCGGTCAACGCCGCGCCCGTGGGGCTTTGCGGGTCGGCTTGGGGAGAGCCCGACCACGTCGATCCGTCCCAATGGAGCATCCACGGTTCGGCGCCCTGGGACTTATACAGCAGGTTGGGAAGCACGTCGCTGTCGAATGGATTTGCCGACGCGGCACCGACGGCCCAGCAGTCGGTGGCGTTGATGCAGTTGACCGACGAGAGCTGGTCAGCACTCTGTCCGGAGGCAGGGGTGGCTGCCATCGTCCAGGTCGATCCGTCCCAGTGGAAGGCGAGTGATCCGATCGTGTCTCCGGAGGTGGGGTCCAGCGTGGCGCCGACCGCCCAACAGTCATTTGCTGCCGGGCAGCTCACCGAAAAGAGCAATCCACCGATCGGCGACGTGGTGGCCACCGACCAGGCAGAGCCATTCCAGTGTTCCATGAGGACGGTCGGATCGTTTCCTTGTAAGACAGTCTGTTGGCCACCGACGCCCCAGCAATCTGACGACGTCACACAGCTGACGTCGTAGAGGACGGATGCCTGCTGGCCCGGAGGCTGGACCCCCGACACGTCCGACCACGAGGAGCCGTCCCAGTGCTCGGCGAGTGCCTGGGGCTTCGCGTTCTGGACCTCGGGGATGATGGCACCCACGGCCCAGCAGTCCCATGCATTCGCGCAGGTCGTGTTGAGGAGCAGCTGACTGGCCTGGGGGTCTGGGGCTCCGCCGCCGACAACGGCCCAGCCGGTGTTAGCGCCCTGAGCGGTGGGCGGTACGAAGCTGGTGACCAGTCCGCCGACGATCATGACGACGCCTAAGGCTACGAAGAGACGGAGGTGCCGCCGAGACCACATGCCCATAGATCGACGGCTGAGACCCTGGCCTTGAGCACTGACTCACGAAAATGAGCCAGTCCTCCTGACCCCACCCAGTGAATTGACCTGAGGGGTGCCGTCGGCAATGCATGCACGTGCCGAAATCTGTTCATTCGGTCAATCCAAGCTGACGGTCCAGACCCATGACCTGGATGATGCGTCGAACGATGGACGTCGGGTTCCGGATTTCGACGATTGCGTCTCCATTGGCAATTTGAAGGAGCATCGCGATACCGGAGCTATCCATAAATGTGAGCTGGGCCAGGTCGAACACGACTCGCTCTGGCTCTTCCTTGAGCAGAGAGTCAACGGCTTCTCTCACTCGTTCCACACTGGCGATGTCCAGTTCGCCGATAATGGAGATGGTTGCCAATCCGGGCGTCTCAGTTGAGCCAACGACCTTAGGAAATATGCCGCCGTCTAGCTCTGCCACCGAAATCCTAGGAGCGCTATGTCGTCATCTGAACCATCGGGTACGAGTTCATTGACGAGAACGTTCAGTAAGGACGTTGCTGATCCGTCGGCCGACAATGCTGCCTCGCGCAACCTGTCAAGTCCGATGTCAATCCCTTCGCCTCGGCGCTCAACGATGCCGTCGGTAAAGGCCAAGAGAATGCTGCCTTCCTGCACTTCAACGGTCGTCGGCACGAACCCTGTTGCTGCGCCGGCGCCTATCGGCGGACCGACTTTCATGTTCACGAAGAATGCCCCTCTCGGATCGACCAGAAGCGGTGGGAAGTGCCCAGCGCTGGCCAACGTTACCAGCCGACTCTTGATGTCCACAGAACCACAAAGGACAGTGGCAAAGTGGCCATCGCGCTCAACCCGCAAGAGGCGACACAGCTTGGTCAATATTCCGCTCGGTTCATCGCCATCTGCTGCGTAGGCCCGAATAGCGTAATGCAATAGTGCCATGACGATTGCGGCCCGTTCGCCACGACCCGAAACGTCGCCCACGACGAAGATAAATCTGTCATTGTCCTGTGAGATGACGTCGAACCAGTCACCGCCAATGTCCATATCTTCGCGACCAGCCATGTAGTGGGTGTCAAGTTCAATCCCGTCAATGTTGGGAATGTCATCCGGCAAGAGTGCGTGTTGAAGGCTGGCTGCCAACGTGTGTTGTTCCTGATAGAGCCTTCGATTATCGTCCGCCAGGCGCACAGCGGACCTTCGCCGTCTGACAAGCCGTTCCGTCATGAAGGTGGCTCCGAGCGTGAGGGCCACGCCGACGATGCTGACGATGAGCGTCAGATCTTGCGAGAGTGCTCCGCCGAGTGGCTGCGTGGGCGTGCCAACCAGGGTGAGGACAACATTTGCAAACGGTAGGATCACAGTGGCCTGTCGTCCCGTGATCGGAACCGGGACGGTGGCTTCGAGCAGTGTCTCGTACTGCTTGGTGCGGCCCAGGTACAACGCAAAGTTGAGGTCTGAGAAGGCCGACGATGTTGGAATCGCCGCCCGCCGATTCGCCGGGAACGAGGTCTCGCCGAAGACCCCAAAACGTCGACCTGCACCTGCTGCGGTGTATGTGTAGGCAACGTTTCGACTCGTACCTATGAACCCGAGGACCGACAAACCAGAGGTCGCTTCGGCATTGGAGAGGAAGCGACATTGGTTCGAGGTCGTTGAAGTCGACGCCGAGGCGGGTGTGCCGACGGAGGTCAGCTGGACGGGTTCGCCGTTGACCTGACCACACAAGGCCGCGTAGGCAACCAAACTTCCGCCACCGACATAGCTCGCCATGTAGTCATCAAACTGGCTGGTCGCTCCGTTCGTGGCATCGGCGATGGCGGTGGCCGAAGCAATTGGGGTTTCGATGGTGGGGAGGATCCCAGCCAGTACAGTCCCCGCCTCTCGCACCTGCAGAGTAAGAAGGCGATCTTCGTTTCTCGAGTTTACCGTGGCCGCTATAAGAGCCAAAAGCGCGGTTATCACCAAGCCAAGAGCAAAGACGAGACCTGTTTGTCGCGAAGGCGAGTGCATCGACCCGTTGCCAATCCCCGAGTGACGTTCAGGAACGGAATGCGCCTGATTCTCGGTGGGTACACGATCGTGCAAGAAGCTGCTTTTCTGAGACCTTGCCATTTCGCTACTCATTTGCTCTCAGCAGATCCGCCGATTCTTTGCTCAAGCGGAATGGGTCGCGCCTGTCTGGCCCATGGGAGCCACCTCGTCCGCTCATGATTCCAGCTCGGAGCGCTGCTCGACGCGGTGGAGGTCGATGACGAACCAGACCGTCTTACCCGGCTGGCCTGGCGCCGTTGATGTTCCCCATCGGTCGGAGAGTTCGTTGACGATTTGCAAGCCTCGTCCATGAAGGTCGGTCGGTCGCGGTGACTGTAGAGTCGGTCGACCGTCGTCGTGATCTGTCACCTCAACCCGGATGATGGTGGTCGTGCGATCCACCCGTAGCTCAAATCCGGTGGTCGCGTGAAGGATCACATTGGTGACCAGTTCCGATACCATCACCATGACTGCATCCCGCACATCGGCCGGTACCTCGCCAATTGCGTGGGACGCGATTGTCCTGGCACTGCCAACTGATGCTGGGACGCAGTCGAACGACCAGCCTCTGCTCATTTCAAAGGACCAATTGTCTCGTCGAGATAAGTCGCGGCGATTGGGCACTGAGCAATCGACGTCGACCTTCGTACCGCGACCTGTGACTCCCGATTCGCCATCTCATTCAGCTGAGCGAGTCCCCACGTAGCCACTGGCACCAGAGTTCCCATGTCGATTATTGGTCTGTATCGCTTTCTCGTGCCGTATCGGCAGGTCCGCACATCGTATGGTCTCACGTCGATCGTCGCCTTTCCGTACCCATCAGCAGCCGTCGCAGACTCTTCCGCCTGCATCCGGACAGAACCGCGTGACTCGCTCCGACCATCCCGAGGAGGTCCCGCACCTTGATGTTCGGCGGGACGTTCGGGTGCGCCGACGTCGGGGAGAAGAGAGTCTCGCGACTCTTACTGAGTGTCCGCTACCTCGTAGACTCCGATCAAAGTCCGATAACGGGCAGCGATCGTCTTCTCCGTCTCAAGGTCTGATGAATGACCGGCGAGATGGTCTGACAACGCATCGTGCCAGAGGGTCCGACCGACGGCGAATCCGGAGAATCCCTGAACGGCCGCACCTGTCCTGATCCACTGCGTCACCTTCGCCATGTCGGCCCCTCGGCCAAGGACGATACAGACGACACCGTCGCGTCCATCTGCCCGGGCCTGAGCGACCACTCGACGGCAGTCCCCCGAATCGTCGAGCCCCTCTATCTTCCAGATATCGGGGCTCACACCGCCTGCCTGCAGGGACGCGATCGCCTCGACGACCAACTGCGGACGCAGATTCCGGTCGTAGTCCTCCTGGTGACCGTCGAAGGAGTCAAGCTGTGCGGTGGTGGCAGGCACCAGGAGCTCGAAGAGGAACTTATGGTCACGCTCCTGCAGCCATTTGCTGAGAACAGCCAATCGCTGGGTTTGCCGATTGTTCAATTCGGCATTCCCTTCGGGGTTGTACCGGACGAGAACCTTGACAAACGTGGGATCGAACGACTCGATGTGTTCGCCCCACTCGGCACCGTACTGGAATTCGAACTCGTCTTGTCCAGAGCGCTCGACGGGCATGGCGAGGGGGACGCCCGCCTCCTTGGCTCGGCGGGCGACCGCAGCACCGAACTCTTCGTCGACCAGGATTCCCGAGAGGTCCGGGGGCGCTCCTTCCTCGACGGCCAGTTGGTGTGCCTCGAAGATAATCTCTTTGGCTCTAATAATGCCGTCGCGCACCTCGGTGCTAAGAGGTGGAGTGGCCCCGAAGAGACCCTTCTCGAACGAGGCGCGGTGGTCAAAGGCGATCAGGAACAGCCGTTTGTCGTATCCAAGTGCCATGGAAGTTTCCTCCAGGTCGGTTCGGCCGTATCAGTGGTCGGTTGTGCTTCCTGTTCGTGGTGGTGCCAGGCTCTGCGGCTTCCCCTTGAGTACTCGCGAATACGTCCACTCCTCATGTCCATTTGTGCGTTGAGGCCTGAGGTAGGGGAGAGGAACTCGGGTGTCGACCCTCCCTCGGGAGGAAGCAGATGGCGCCATGGTGGGTGGAGACCAATCGAACCGCTGATCAGCACCGCCTCGTGTCCGTTGCCTTCGAACGCCCGCACCGTGCTCCTCGCCATCCGGCCGGTCGCACCTCCAACTGCGACCATCATGACATCCGTCCAATCAGTCGTCGACCCTCCTCCTCTGCAGCCTGCACCCGGACTCCCGCCCAATGAGGGGCTCTTCGGGGCAAAGTTGCTCGTCCGCGACGCTGCCCGGCAACGGAATCGGAGCTCGAGAGAGTCGTACCGGCTGGCGGAGGCTGTGACCCAAGTCGACTCCTTTCCGACCGCCGGGACTGGCCCAAGACCGCAAGCGAAGTCTGCGAGGGCCGCTGGTGACGTGTGCCGGGAGGGGATGTGGGTATGACATACGAGGTCAAGACGTCGACGAACGGCGAAAGCGTCCATAGGGAGCGGAGGTGTTGTGAATGGCCACGACCAGGCAAAAGAAGGAGACGAGCCCGACCGTCAAGCAGGCCCCAGGAGAGAGAGCCCGAGCACTTGGCAAGGAAGTACCGAAAAAGGGGCAGGGCCTGAGCACGGCGGACGAGAACCGTCTCCCCGATTCCGAATTCGCGTTCCCCGAGGAGCGCAAGGAGCCGCTGAGCGATGCCGGTCATGTCCGTAACGCCATCGCCCGTTTCGACCAGGTCGAAGATGTGAGCGACGCGGAGCGGGACCGGGCCTGGAAGCGGATCATGGCCGCGGCGAAAAGGTTCGGTGTCGAAGTCGCCGAAAACGACTGGCGGGAGCTGTTCAAAGGGGGCAGATCCAAGAAGAGAAAAGGGACCAGCGACCAGGCCTAGGCTAGACAGGAGATGCCGGCTCAGGATCGACGGTGACCATCGATCACGTTCAACGCGAAGCAAAGACTGCCACGATGGCCTCCTCGTTTCACCTTTGCCCTACGGCTGGGCGCATTGGGTGGTCTTGTCGCTTTGGTACTCGGCCTCGCCGATCACGTCTTCTCATGGCCGGCCGGTCCTCACTTCGGCGATTGGGCCCACCGCCTACGTGCTCATTGCTGACCCTGGGTCGAACACCTCAAGAGTCCGCAACGCTTCGATCGGCCATGCCGCAGGGATCGCAGCAGGGCTTGCAGGCTTGGCCGTGTTCGGCCTAGGGCACGCACCCTCCGTGGCGACCACCGGCCGCGCCAGCGTCGACCAAGCCGGGTCGGCGGCGGCGGTTCTCGCCGCGACATTGGGGGTTGAGCTTGGCCAGGATGGAGAGGCCGTCGGGGATCTTGAGGGCGTCGTGCAGATGGCCACCGGAGAAGTACCCGCCGAGCGCTTCGGGGGCCCCTCGGGCGGTCGTGGCCAGGCCTTCCATGGCGGCCAGCTTGGTGGGCTGGTCAGTGGCGACCATGCGGGCGGCCCAGTCCCCAACCACGATCTGGATTGGGGTGAGGATTGCTGCCCCGGTCAAGCGCGCCCTCAACCGTTCGTGTCTACCGTGTCGGCCCGATTGTTGCCCTGACGAGCAGTTATGCCTCAGTGTGCGATCGGCCAGCTTGGAGGGACCACCCCTGCCCAGGGCCGCCCACTCGGTGGCACCGGAGCCCTCAAGCAGCCCTGACCCCCCGGGACCACGCCCCAGCAGTCCATACCGGCGATGTCAGCGTTGCCTGCACCTTCCACGGGAAGGCGACGCCGATTTGGGGTAAGAAAAAGGGAGCCTCTAAGGGAGCCGCCATGACCGCCAACCCAACGACCCAGGTGACCGACCTCGACACCGTTGCCGAGCTCGCGGCCCAGCTGCGGGTCGACTCGATCCGATCGTCGACGAGCGCCGGATCGGGTCACCCCACTTCCAGCATGTCTGCGGCCGACCTGATTGCAGTGCTGGTGGCCCGTCACCTGCGCTACGACTGGGACGATCCCCATGCGCGCGGCAACGACCATCTGGTGTTCTCCAAGGGTCACGCGTCTCCGCTTCTTTACTCCGTGTTCAAGGCGGCCGGCGTCGTGAGCGACAAGGAGCTGATGACCGGCTATCGGCGATTCGGGCAGCGACTCGAGGGACATCCCACACCGATCCTGCCATGGGTCGACGTCGCCACCGGCTCCCTTGGTCAAGGGCTCCCCGATGGTGTGGGGATCGCTCTGTCGGGCAGGTATCTCGAGCAGCTACCGTTCCGCGTCTTCGTCCTGTGCGGCGACAGTGAGCTCGCCGAGGGCTCGATCTGGGAGGCGCTCGACAGAGCGTCCTATTACGAATTGTCGAATCTCGTCGTGATGGCTGATATCAACCGACTAGGCCAACGCGGCCCGACGGAGCTCCAGTGGGATCTCGACCAATACGAGCGACGCGTTGAGGCGTTCGGGGCGCGTGCCCTCGTGATCGACGGCCACGACCTCTCTGCCATCGACGGCGCATTGTCGGCTGCTGGGAGCTTGGAGGGCGACCGACCCACGGTCATCATCGCGAGGACCATCAAGGGCAAGGGCTTCCCCGAGGTAGAGAACAAGAACGGCTGGCACGGAAAGCCGTTTCCTCCGGACATGGCTGCGAGCGCTATCGAGGAGCTCGGCGGCGAGCGCCACCTGGTGGTCCGCGGCCCCCTGCCCGAGAAGGTGAGCGACGAGCCGAGCTCGGCGGCAACGGAGACACGGGTGGAGCTTCCCAAGTACTCAGTTGGCGACTCGGTGGCCACCCGCAAGGCCTATGGCGACGCGCTGGTGGCGATAGGCACGAGCAATCCCCGGGTGGTCGTGCTCGACAGCGAGGTCAGCAACTCGACCTTCGCCGACGAGTTCGCCCAGCAATTCCCCGACCGCTACTTCGAGATGTTCATCGCAGAGCAGCAGCTCGTCGCGGCGGCCACTGGCCTGAGCGTTCGCGGGTACACCACATTCGCGTCGACCTTCGCCGCGTTCTTCACACGTGCGTTCGACTTCATACGCATGGGCGCCATCTCGGGCGTTGACCTGCGTCTGTCAGGCTCGCACTGCGGGGTCGAGATCGGAGCTGACGGACCGTCCCAGATGGGACTCGAGGACCTCGCCATGATGCGCACGGTCCACAGCTCCACCGTTCTCTACCCGAGCGACGCCACGAGTACCGCAGCACTGGTTGAGCAGATGTCACGCACGAAGGGAATCAGCTACATCCGCACCACACGAGGGGCGTACCCGGTCGTGTACGGGCCGGATGAGGCCTTCGAGGTGGGGGGTTCCAAGGTGCTTCGCTCCTCGGGACAAGACGATGTCACGCTGATCGGCGCCGGCGTGACCCTACACTCCTGTCTCGACGCAGCCGACCAGCTGGCGGGCGGCGGAATCGGTGCACGAGTCATTGACTGCTATTCGGTCAAGCCAGTCGACGACGCGACCCTGGCCGAGGCTGCGACAGCCACTTCGGGACGCGTCGTCGTGGCTGAGGACCACCACCCGGAGGGAGGCCTGGGCTCGGCCGTGATCGCCAGCCTTGTCGGGCAGCCAAACCTCCAGGTCGCTCACCTCGCGGTGCGGGGCATGCCGGGATCGGGTACCGGCGCGGAGCTCATGGCGTGGGCCGGCATCGACGCCGACCACATCGCGGCCTCGGCGCGCGAGCTGGTGGGCGGAAGCTGAGTTCTTCACGGCCCCCGGGGTGAACGATCCGCGCCCCGAATCCCGAGGTGGCCGATCCCGTCGACGGGGGTCGTACCGGCAGGCGTTTATCAGCGGCCCCGCCGGGAATGGAATACGTCGGGAACCAGAATGCGGCACTGCGAGACGACGCACTTCAGGAGGTGATGCTCTGATGGCCAACATGGTGAGGAGAGGTTCCAGAAACGTGGAGCCCTTCGACTTCTTCGACCAGACGTTCGGTGACTGGGTCAGGTTGATGCCGTTCCGCCCGGGATTGCCTTTCCGAGACGCCGTGCCGGACGATTTGATCCGAGTCGACGAATACGAGGACGGCGACGCCCTGGTGATTCGAGCTGAGATGCCCGGGATTGACCCGGACAAGGACGTCGAAGTAACCGTGTCGGGCGGGATGCTTCACATTCACGCCGAGCGCCGCCAGGAGGAGAACAAAGACGAGAAGGGCTACCGCCACCGCGAGTTGCGCTACGGGTCGTTCTCGCGGAGCCTTCCGCCTCCCGACGGCGCTCAGCAGTCGGACGTGACGGCCGATTTCAAGGATGGCATGCTCGAGATCCGGGTTCCGATCCCCCAGGAATCTGCCACGAAGGTTCCGGTTACGAAGAAGTAGGTCGGAAAGGGGCGTCGGGCTGCGGAGGCTCGACGGAATGGCGGTGACGGACCAGCCCGATGGGCGCGGCTCTCCGCCTGTGGTGACTTCTAGACCGAAGCGGTTGAACGGACAAGGAGGACGTTTGCGATGACTACTTACCGGATCGTGTACGGCGATGACGAACAGGTCGTGCGCGAGACCTATGAGGACGTCGAGGTCGAACGCGAAGACGGATGGTTGGTCATCTTCCAGAGAGGAGACGCCATCTTGCGGCTCCAAGAGGCGCACGTCCAGTCGATAGAGGAGATGAGCGACACGTAGTCGGCCGTACGGCAGGTGGTGGTGCTGCTGCGTAACCGTCGCCAGTTCACTGCCCAGCGGTCTGACCGCCATCGATATGGAGGATCTCGCCCGTCACAAAGGTGGCGTGCTCGAGATACAAGATTCCGTCGACGACGTCGCTGACCTCGCCCAGGCGGCCAAGGGGGTGGAGGGCAGCCATACCGGCATAGGAGGCGGGATCATGAATCGGGGTCTTGATGACGCCCAGTGATACTGCGTTGACGCGCACGCCGCGTGAGGCGTATTCGATGGCGAGCGAGCGGGACACCGCGGCCAATCCGCCCTTGGTGAGGACGGCCAATGCTGAAGGGCGGTTGCTGTCGGCGTGCTCGACCAGACTGGTGCTGATGTTGACGATGTGGCCGCTGCCCTGCTTGACCATCTGGGGGATGACGCGCTGGGTCATGTGGAAGAACCCTTCCAGGTTCGTCGCCGTTATGGCGGCGTAGTCGTTCATGGTGTAGTCCGTAAACGGCTTGCCAATGAAGACCCCGGCGTTGTTGACCAGGCTGTCGATCCGCCCAAAGCGATCGAGCGCCTCCTCCACCACGCGCTGAGCGGTTTCTGCTTTGGCGATGTCCCCCTGCACGGTCACGTACTCGGGATCGCTTGACGGCGGAATCGAGAGTGACATGCCCACCACGGCATACCCGGACCGACGGAACCCGTCCACGAGCCCAGCGCCGATGCCCTGAGAGGCTCCGGTGATAATCGCGACCTTTTGTGTAGCAGACGACGTCATCCGACGAGATAGGTCTCGTAGATCACACCGCCGGGCAGGCGGCCGCCGACACTGATGAAGACGCCTTTGTTCAGCCAGTCGAGCTCGGGTACAGCAGTCTCGATTTGGGTTGACGTACGGAAGGTGTACTCGCTGGCATCGACGTCCTCACCCCGACCGAGACGCGCCAAGACTTCCGGTTCTCCGTGGCGCACGCCTCGGGACCGGACGAAGAGCAGCGTTCCATCGTCGGTCTGCAGTGTGTAGCGCAGGTCGGCCAGAGCGGTCCCGTCCTCGAGGACTTGTTGCCAGTCGGCGCTGGCGCCAGGGATCAACTTTCCGGAGAGTTCCGGACCGGTGAATGTCCCGCCGGTTTGGGGCACGATCCGGCGGCGGCCCTGGGCGGTTCTACCGAAGTCGAGCGGCTGGCCAAGGGTGGCCTCTAAGCGGTACACCAGGCTCAGCCGGGGTTCAGGGAGCCGCACAGCCATGACTCGGCTCCGCGTCCGAGACCGTCGCTACGGCATCGGCCGACTCCGGATGGTCGAAATCGTCGGGGCGCAACATCTCGAACCTGGTCATGTCGTCTCCTTTACCCTCTTACTCTGCTGTCAGATTATTGACTCTGTTGTTCACTGTGCTCTCAGATTGACCATGGCCCTTCGGCCCGCCCGTCGAGCCTGGTGGGGGTGACTGTCTGAGCCTTCGAGACGGCCGACCCACAGGTCGTTTACCCATCGGGACTACGATTACCCACCCGAATCAATGGTCCGATCCTCTCCCGACATTCCGGGGCCGGACCAGCGACGGCGCCGACTGTCCGCCCGCGCCTTGTTCACGGCCGCAGCAGGCTCGGCATCGAGAAAAGGAGCCTCCTGGTGCCCACGCGAAGGCCGAGGCCCCGATGATGAGCGCCCCCGCCTTGCCATGCGCTCTGACAACGCCGTCCGTCATGGCGGCTCGCACGCCAAGCCGCCGGCGACCTGGTCATCGGCTCGCTAGAGCCGGGCGAGCGACGTGTGTTTCTCCACCTCCAGGTGGGAATGATCTAATGGCATGGTGATCCCGCTCATGCTGGCCACGTTGACCGATCGTCGCGATTTCGGCGACGATTGGCTCCTTGAGCGCAAGCTCGACGGCGAACGTTGCGTCACCCGCAAGGCGGGCAGCGACGTGCGACTCGAGTCGCGTACCGGCAAGGATCTCAGCTCCACCTATCCCGAGGTCCGCGCCGCGGTGGCGGCGCAACACTCCCGGGACCTCCTGCTCGACGGCGAGGTGGTGGCCTTTGACGGCGACCAGACGTCTTTCACCCGGCTCCAACAGCGTCTCGGGGTTTCCCAGCCGTCTCCAGAGCTGCTGTCCGAGTACCCGGTGGTCTACTGCGTCTTCGACCTCCTGGCGATCGACGATGAGGATCTCACCCATCGGCCACTGGTCGAGCGCCGCGCCCGGCTGACGAGGACGGTCCGGTCGAGCTCGGCGCTGCAGCACACCGAGGCCTGGAGCGACGACTCTCAGCGGCGGTTCGCCGCGGCCTGCCGATCCGGCTGGGAGGGGCTCATCGCCAAGCGCGCCGACGCACCGTACGTCGCCGGCCGTTCGAAGGACTGGCTGAAGCTGAAGTGCGTCTGGGAGCAGGAGTTCGTCATCGGCGGTTACACCGATCCCGGTGGGAGCCGGACCGACTTTGGTGCCCTCCTGGTCGGTTATTACGAGAACGGCTCCCTCCGCTACGCCGGGAAGGTCGGCACCGGCTACGCCCAGGCGACACTCCACGACCTCGGCATCCGGCTGCGGAGGCTGGAAACGGCCGAGCCGGCCTTTGTCGACGCTCGACCGATCCCCCGCGGCGCGCACTGGACACAGCCCACTCTCGTCGCTCAGATCGGATTTGCCGAATGGACGACCGACGCTCGGTTGCGTCAGCCGCGCTTCCTCGGGCTCCGCGACGACAAGAATCCCGCTGAGGTGGTCCGGGAGCGGCCCCAGTGAGTAGGGAAGAGGGCGGTAGGCGTGGGTACCACCAAAAACGCACAAACCTTTGACGGACATGGCAACTGCGGTTGGCGCCGGTCCGTTGACACCATGCCCCAGGCGACGTGGTCTTCGATTCGACAGACGACCGAGAGCCAACTCGGTCAGCGTGAGCTCTCAGGTGACGGCGGTGCGCACCGGCCCGCGGATGTGGGATCCTGACGGCGTGAAAGGAGTTCGAGTGTCATGTCGATGATCGACTACGACGCCAAGCCCGTCACCCCTCAGGTCCTGCTGGTAGGGCACCGAGCGTCCTCCGTCGGTTACAGCATCCGTGACTTTCTCAGTCGAAATGGTGTCCCCTATGAGTGGGTTGACGTGGAAGACGCGGCGCGGGTCGCGGTGTTGTTGTCCGCCGAGGAGAGGGATCCCGACCAGTTGCCTGTCTGCGTCCTTCCCAACGGAATGCGGCTCGCTCCCGCCACGCTGGAAGGCGTTGCCGCGGGGCTGGGGATGGTGTCGGCTCCGTCGCTGTCGGAGTACGACCTGACCATCGTGGGTGCCGGTCCAGCCGGGCTGGCAGCCGCCGTGTACGCCGCATCTGAGGGTTTGCGCGCCGCAACCATCGAGGCCGTGGCGCCCGGAGGTCAGGCCGGTACGACTTCCATGATCGAGAACTATCTCGGATTCCCCCAAGGGATCAGCGGAAGCGAGTTGGCGACGCGGGCGACCGCACAGGCCAGGAGATTCGGGGCCGAGATCCTTCTCGCTCGAAAGCTCGTCCACATGACCAGTGACGGCTCGGGTTACGTGGCCAAACTCTCCGACGGATCAGCTGTCCAGTCACGCACCATGCTCATCGCCAGCGGTGTCGACTGGCGTCGTCTGGAGGTTCCGGGAATCGATGAGCTGTTGGGTTCCGGTGTGTACTACGGTGCCGGTCCGAGCGAGGCGGTTACATGCAATGGGTGCCGAGTGTTCATTGTCGGGGGAGGGAACTCCGCCGGCCAGGCGGTCATACGTTTCTCGCGGTACGCAGAGCACGTGACCTTGCTGGTCCGCGGTCGCTCCCTTGAGGCATCGATGTCCCAGTACCTGATCAACCAGGTGAAGGAGCTTGCCAACGTCGATGTTCAGACAAACACGGAAGTAGTGAGTCTCGAATCAGATACTCACCTGCGAGCACTCATGATTTCGTCAGGCGGCACGGTTGCTCGATTTCCGGCCGACGCGCTTTTCGTGTGCATCGGAGGGGTGCCGCGCACCCAAGGCGCGGCTGCTGTGGGACTTGCTCTCGACAGCGCTGGATTCGTGCGCACTGGGGCTGAACTCAGCTCATCAGCCGGCGCGCTCGAGCGATGGCCCCTGTCTCGTCCACCCTTACCTCTCGAAACGAGTCTGCCCGGGCTGTTCGCCGCTGGCGACGTCCGGAGTGGATCGATCAAGCGCTGCGCCGCTGCCATAGGCGAGGGGTCGATGGCGGTGGCATTGGTGCACCAACGCCTCGCCGAACTAGGCGGTGAATGACATGGATACCTCACCGACGACGGGCCTATCAGGAGACTCGGAGGTGGCGGGTCCCAGCAAGGAGGCAGAGGCGGAATTTTCTCGACCGGCCACGAAAGGGAAAATCAGCGCTGTGGCCAGTGCCCTCGAAGGCAACGGAATCACTTCCACTGTGGTCGACTCCGGCGAAGAGGCGAGAATGGCGGTGCGGTCCATCCTCCCGGTAGGAGCCGAGGTCTACAACAACACCTCCAGCACACTCGAAGTCATCGGCGTCGCCGAGGACATCGAACGATCCGGGCAGTATCAGCCACTTCGCCCCCGTCTCTACCAAATGGATCGCCAAATGCAGGTTCGCGAGATGCGGCAGCTGTCCGCTTCGCCCGATTGGGTCGTCGGAAGCGTTCACGCCCTCACGGAGCAGGGCTCACTGCTTATTGCCTCCGCCAGCGGTAGCCAGCTGGGTCCGATCGTTTCCGGAGCGGGTCACGTGATTCTCGTCATCGGTGCGCAGAAGATCGTTTCCGACTTCAACACAGGACTGCGCCGCATCACCGAGTATTGCTTTCCTCTCGAGGATCGGCGGGCCAGGCAGGCCTACGGCGTTCCCAGCGCAGTGAACAACCTTCTCGTCATCAACAAGGCCGTCGCCCTCGGCCGGATCACCACAATCTTGGTGAATGAACCGCTCGGGTTCTGACGAAGCGGACGTGCCTGGTCAACCCACAAACCGGCCTTCGGTCAGCCCGGCTCGCCTTGAATGTCCAGGAGTGCCATCGCTTGGGAGGCATCTTCGGCCGGAACAAAGACAGGCACTCCGTCGGCGAAACTGACCGACTCGTAAATGGAGCCCGCTCCGAGAGTTGCTTCAATCCCCGACGCCCGCAGACGCGCCGCTATCACCTCCGCCTCGAACGGCTGAACCCGGGTCACCTCCGCGAGGCCATTGCCGTGGGATTGCTGGGATTCACGAGGCCTGTGGTCGTCTGACACGTCCAACCTTTCGGATTCGGATGTGCGGGCTAGGACTTCTATGTGGCGGCGGCTTCGCTTCGACGGGGTAGTACCCAGTCCGGGCGTGGGAAGTGGCAGGTATAGCCATTCGGGTAGCGCTCGAGATAGTCCTGGTGCTCTGACTCCGCCTCCCAGAACGGCCCCGCTGGCGAAACCTCGGTGACCACCTTGCCGGGCCAAAGGCCAGACGCCTCGACGTCGGCGATGGTGTCCTCGGCCACCCGACGCTGATCGTCGTCGAGGTAGAAAATCGCCGATCGGTAGCTTGGGCCAATGTCGTTCCCCTGGCGGTTCAGTGTGGTCGGGTCGTGCACCTGAAAGAAGAACTCGAGCAGATCGCGGTAGGAGGTCAGCTGCGGATCAAAGGTGATTTCGATCGCCTCGGCGTTGGTTCCGTGGTTTCGGTAGGTTGCGTTCGCCACATCACCGCCGGTGTACCCCACCCGCGTCGAGAGGACGCCCGGGCGCTTCCGGATCAGGTCCTGCATGCCCCAGAAGCACCCTCCGGCAAGAATCGCCTTCTCTGTCTTGTCACTCATTGGATCGCTTCCTCCTGTGTCGAGAGTCCGTCGAGGACCTTCTGGTACTCCCCGTATCCTTCTGCCTCGAGGTCGGCGTAAGGGACGAACCGAAGGGCGGCCGAGTTGATGCAGTAACGCAGGCCACCCTCTTCGGCCGGACCGTCGTCGAAGACGTGACCGAGGTGACTGTCTCCGTGGGCCGAGCGAACCTCGGTCCTCGTCATCCCGTGACTCCGATCCACGTTCTCCACAACGTTGCCGGCAACCAGCGGCACCGTGAAGCTGGGCCACCCGCACCCACTGTCGAACTTCTGTTTCGAGGCGAACAGAGGCTCGCCCGACACCACGTCGACATAGATGCCCGACTGCTTGTTGTCCCAAAACTCGTTGTCGAACGCCGGCTCGGTGGCGCCCTTTTGGGTCACCTCGTACTGCCGGCTGTTGAGCTGGGAGATCTTTTCTGGGTCTTTGGTGTAGCGATCTGCCACGTGCCCTCCTTCCGTCGGACCTCCCCCGGTGATCAACGCCTCAGGGCCCCCCGTCATTCCGACATTACGCTTCACGCCTTCTCCGATGTCGAGTACCTGTGACGGCGACAATCCCGTCTGGTCCCGACACGCGCTGGGAGACGGATCCCAGCCGAGCCCGGCCACAGGCGTCGTCTCGACCCCGGACTCCGGTTCACGTGGATGGGCAACGACATGCCGATCGTTCCTAGCGGTGTGACCTGGCTCGTGAATTGGTCGACGAGGTGGCGCCTCCGGATTCCTTCCCGTCAGCGGCGGTGCGGACCCGGCGGACGATGTTGGTGAGGTCCTCCCCGGAGATGGTCTCCTTCTCGAGGAGGGCGGCAATGACGGCGTCGAGGGCATCGCGGTTGTCGCTGAGCAGCCCACGGGCCCGGTCCTCGGCCTCGGTGAGCAGTCGGCTCACCTCCTCGTCGATGACCTGCTGGGTGCCCTCGGCATAGGGGCGCTCCTGGCCGAACTGGGGGCCGTTCAAGTACGCCGGTTGGTCGGATCCGTAGCCGATCGGTCCCAGTTTTGAAGACAGCCCCCAGTCCCGGACCATCTTGATGGCCAGGTCGGTGGCCCCGGAGAGGTCGCTGGCGGCCCCGGTCGAGGCCTCCCCGATGACCAGGTTCTCCGAGGCCCGGCCGCCCAGACGGATGGCCAGGGAGTCGAGCAGGTAGCTCTCGGAATAGAGGTGGCGCTCGTCGACCGGGAGCTGCTCGGTGACCCCGAGGGCTCGCCCGGCCGGCAGGATGGTGATCTTGGCCACCGGGTCGGCGTGCTCCGACAAGAAGGCCACCAGGGCGTGTCCGGATTCGTGGACCGCAACCGAGTGCTTCTCCTCGGGCAGGAGGGCATTGGAGGCGTCCCGGCGCCCGAGGATGATCCGGTCCCGGGCCTCGTCGATGTCCTTGGCGAAGATGACGTCACGGTCGTCACGGACGGCCACGATGGCCGCCTCGTTGATGAGGTTGGCCAGGTCGGCCCCCGAGAACCCGGGGGTGGCCCGGGCCACGGCGTCGAAGTCGACGTCAGGGGCCAGGTGCTTGCCCTCCACGTGCACGGCCAGGATGGCGGCCCGCTCGGCCTGGTTGGGCAGGGGGATCTCCACCTCCCGGTCGAAACGGCCGGGCCGGAGCAGGGCCGGGTCGAGGACCTCAGGGCGGTTGGTGGCGGCCATGACCACCACCCCGGTGGTGGGGTCGAAGCCGTCCATCTCGGCCAGCAGCTGGTTGAGGGTCTGTTCCCGCTCGTCGTTGGAGACGATCGATCCCCCCCGGCGCTGGCCGATGGCGTCGATCTCGTCGATGAAGATGATGGACGGGGCCCGCTTGCGGGCGTCGGCGAACAGATCCCGCACCCGGGAGGCCCCCACCCCGACGAAGAGCTCGACGAAGCTCGAGCCGGTGAGAGCCAGGAAGGGGACCCCCGCCTCGCCTGCCACCGCCCGGGCCATCAGGGTCTTGCCCGTTCCCGGAGGGCCCACCATGAGCACGCCCCGGGGGCCGATGGCCCCGGCTCGGGCGTAGCGCTCGGGGTGGCTGAGGAAGTCGACCACCTCGGACACCTCCCGCTTGGCTCCCTCGTAGCCGGCGATGTCGGTGAACCGGGTGGTGGGCTTGTCCTCGTCGTAGACCTTGGCCTTGGAGCCGCCGATGCCCATGATCCCCCCGGCCAGCTGCTTTTGGCTCCTCCGTCCGATCCAGATGAAGAAGGCGATGAACAACAGGATGGGCAGGAAGGACAACAGGTCGGTCAGCAGGGCCGAACCCTGCCCGACCCCGGTGACGTCCACGTCGTGGGCCTTGAGGGTGGGGGCCAGCTGATCGTCGGTGATGGCTGTCGGGATCTGGCTGGTGTAGTCGTCGCCTCCCTTCAGGGTGCCGGTGATCGCTCCGCTCGGGTTGACCGATGCGGTGCGCACCTGGTTCGAGGTCACCTCGGAGAGGAACTTCGAGTAGCTGAAGGTCTTGGTCGGGGTGCTCGAGGTGTGGTTGAACGAGAGGAGGAGCAGCGTGATGAGGATTCCCACCGGCAAGAGCCACATCCGCCACCGAGGCGGGGGAGGGGGTGCCGGGGCCGGGGGTCGGTCGTTGGGTTCTCCGGGTTTGGCCGATCCGGTGAAGTGACGGGTCCTGAGCGTCAAGGTGGGACCTCCTTTACCGCCATGTCAGCGCTTGCTGGGCACCGGGCACCTGACTACGGATTACTACGCCAGCGCCCTGCCGTCCACCAGATGCGAGGATGCTCGCCTTCACGCATGGCGACAGTGTCCGACCCACCCCGCAGCATCGAGAGAGGAAGACCGCCAGGACAACGGCCCCGCATCGACGCAGCCACCGGAGGCCTGGACCAGGAGGGACGGAGCGAGGCCAGGAGCCGAAAGAGCGGTTACCGGAAGCTGTTTGCCCGTCTCTCCAACCGGGTACTAGGCAACTAGCCCTCCGGCCCCGGGTCAGAGCGTACGACGATTGCGAACCCGCAGCACGCCCGGCGCGGCGCTGGTTGGTTGTCCCCAAGGATCCCCGCAAGGCGGCGATCACGAAACCACGACCAGGGAGGTTGCGATGCCATACGTCACCGTCGGTCAGGAGAACTCGGCCCCGGTCGAGCTGTACTACGAGGACCACGGCTCGGGGCGGCCGGTGGTGCTGATCCACGGCTACCCCCTGGACGGCCACTCCTGGGAGAAGCAGCTCCCGGTGTTGCTCGACGCCGGGAGGCGGGTGATCACCTACGACCGGCGGGGGTTTGGGCACTCCAGCCAGCCCACGACCGGCTACGACTACGACACCTTCACCGCCGATCTCAAGGCGCTGGTCGATGAGCTCGATCTGCGCGAGATGGTCCTGGCCGGGTTCTCGATGGGCACCGGCGAGGTCACCCGCTATCTGGGCACCTACGGCTCGGACCGGGTGGCCAAAGCCGCCCTCTTCGGACCGATCCCACCCTTCCTGCTCCAGACCCCCGACAACCCCAAGGGCGTGCCCCAGAGCGTGTTCGACGGGTTCATGGAGACGATCAAGAAGGACCGCTACGCCTGGTTCAAGTTCTTCCTCGACAACTTCTACAACGTCGACAAGCTGGCTGGCACCCGCATCAGCGACGAGGCCTGGAACGCCAGCTTCCAGGTGGCGGCCGGCTCGTCCGCCTACGCCACCCTGGCGTGCGTGTCGACATGGCTGACGGACTTTCGGGCCGACCTGCCGAAGATCGATGTGCCGCTACTCGTGGTCCAGGGCACTGAGGACCGCATCCTTCCGATCGACGCCACGGGTCGCCGGCTTCCCGAACTGGTGAAGGACATCCAGTTCATCGAGGTCGAGGGCGGCCCCCACAACATCGGCTGGACCTACCCCGAGGAAGTGAACGACGCCCTCTTGAAGTTCATCGGATAGTCCACGTCGGCAGGCAGGTTCACCGATCGCGAGAAGGTCGC
The DNA here is from genome assembly GCA_963704615.1 of uncultured Acidimicrobiaceae bacterium. Taxonomy (GTDB): domain Bacteria; phylum Actinomycetota; class Acidimicrobiia; order Acidimicrobiales; family RAAP-2; genus Bog-756. The sequence goes on from OY969923.1 coordinate 1,722,081, forward strand.
CCTCGACTATACGGTCACGGTGATGCGCACACCCGTGGAGGTCACCGATGAGCTGTTCACCCGAAAGAAAGGGCGCGCCACAGATAAGCAGTTGGTCGAGATCACCGCACACCTGACGCTCGTGAACCTCGACCGGTTCAACGCCGCCTTCGGGATCGGTTCTGCCGGCTTCAGTGAAGGGATGGTCTGCCTTGTTCCTGACCGTCCAGCGGTATCACGGGTGGGACCCCCGTCCTCTGGTATATCGCTCCGGTCAGAGCCATTGCCGGCGCCTGAAACCGAGCCGTCGGAGGCGGGGGAGACGGACGTCGCGTCGCCACCCAATGTCGCCCCCGACAAACCGAGGCGGACGGTCTGGATGCCGAAATCGGTGCCTTGGACCAGTCGACCGGGATTATCGATGCCGATGTGATCTGATCGGATGAGTGTTCGGCACGAGGAGGGCTCGACGGCCTCGCCCGTCGTCTCGGGCGGCTCGGAGCGACGGGGCATACTGTGCGCGGTGATCTCATCAGCCGAGGAAAACCTGAAAGAGACGGCCAAAGCAGGCAGGATGACTCGGCGGATGGTCACCGGAGCAGTGGCCATCGGCGTTTCGCTGGTGGCACCTGTGTTCGGCGTCGTCATGGCCGCTCCGGCCGGCGCGGCCCTGACGGCGCCGACCCTGACCACTTCGACGACCACCGACCTGCCAGCCGATCGATCCATCAGATTCACCGTCCAGGGAGTCCCGGCAGGAACGGCGCTTCTCGCCGTGCAGTGCACGCCTCAAGCCCTGACGGAGGGAGAGGACGCGTGTGGAAACCGGCGCAATGCCCTCGTCTTCGCGAATTCGTCCGGGATCGCGACCGGGTCGTTCGTGCCCAGTCCAGTGATCCAGACCACGCTGGGAGCGGTGGACTGCACGCAAGCGTCGGCGAGCTGTCTATTCGGTGTGGCCTCGATTGCCGGTGACGGGAGCGACTCGGTCATCGGTGCGAAGTCGATCTCCTTCGCCCCCGGCGTGACCGCCTCTAGGCCTGCGGGCAAATCGACCGAGTCCGCAGCGCCCACCCATCTCGCCAGTTCAGTCGCGGTCGCGGGTCCGATCATCATCGGTGGCCGCCCGTTGACAGAGTCAGTGATCGCGGGGCTGGCTCCCCGGCTGTCGTCGACCGGCGCCATCACCGGTCCCGAGCTTCCCGCACCGAGCCGCGCTGCACCGCGCCGACTCGTGGCCGGCCAGGGGATCATCGAGCTCACGCTCGAGGGCCCCAAGACGTCCTGGGAAAGCGCCCAGCGGGCCGTGGTCGTGGACGTCTCGGTGGATGGAGGCCCCTCGCAGCAGATCGTCTGCTTCGCCGGAGCATCACCGTTCACCTATGCCGGGTTCACCGGAACGCTGTCGACCGGCAGCCACGCGGTCACGGTGGCCGTCGATACCGGGCTGTCGGACACCGGTACCTTGGCTCCGACCGTGCGACTCGTTCACCTGCAGCTGGAAGTCGTGGATCCGTCCAACTCGTGGTACGACCGCATCGCCTTTGCCCCGGTGGTCTACGGCAGGGCGGACACCGCTCAGGAGGACACACCTCTGCTCACCTATGCAGACCAGGGTGCCGGAACCGGCGGCGTCCGCAGCCTCTCCTACGCGACGATCTGGTCCAAGGAGGAAGCCGGCACGAGCTTCGTACCTTTCCTCGAGTGGGGTGAATGGGGCCGCATGACCGACATCACCCAGACGGTTGCTTTGGACGTCGTATCAGGCGATGCGATCACCAACGAGACCTACAACACGTGTGGGTGCCTCGGTACCCCGGCGACGGAAAACGAGGTCTCCGTCGTCGAGGAGGAAGTTCCGTTTTCCGGCTCCTACTACGAGCAGACCCATGCGATCGTTCGCAATGCGTCCGGCAACGACTATCAGAGCGAGTCGGGCACAACGGCATTCCGGATCCAGCAGGTTCCCGTCGCGGGACCGCCCCCTGGTGCGGACCGCGACGCGGTGATGGACGCCAATCCCTGGACCTACCTCATTTCGGCACAAGAGACGTCCCGTTGGTACACCAACGGGACCGCTGATCCGGCTTCACCGGAGATCGGAGACAGCCGCCAGTACGCCATTGTGGATCTCCGCACGAATATCCACGACGTGAGTGCCACAGCCGTCGACATCCAGCTGTCGGGGTCGAGCCAGTGGTATTCGAGCGACTACGGAAGCGGTTTTCCGCTGCAGGATGGTGGGCACGGGCGCACGGCGGTGAAGCTCCCGCTGGACTGGCAGAACCGGACGATCACGGGACTCAAGATTCTCTACTACCCCTCTGGTCCCAAACCGTCGGTTCGGGACGTGGCGGTCAGGGTTCTCGGACTCACCCGGTCTTACACCGTCGAATCCCCGGCGATCCCGATGGTCCAGATCGAGGCGGGGGCCGCATCCTGACAGAGCGTGGAGGCTGCAGATAGCGAACGCAGGCCGTCGTCGAAACGGATCGGGTGACCTCGCGCCCCTCGTGCGCTATTTCTCTCAGTTCGTGCAGAGAGAGGCTGGCTGCGCGCTGAGCCATGTTCTCGACCGAGATACACTCGGCGGGAAGCATCGCCAAGGGTGCCACCTCCCCTTGGCTCTTTTGCTCACGGCTCGTGGTTTCGCCGCTGCATTGACCAATTGTTGACCTGAATTCATTCGCGACCGGTAGTTGCACGAGAGGAGTGCGCTCATGGACCTTGCCTTCGGTGCTCTGGGCCGCTGGGTAGTCAAGCTCCGATGGCTCATCATCGTGATATGGGTGATTGGCACGGTGTTCGCCGTCAAATCTCTTCCGTCGCTGAGCAGCCAGGTGAACAACAACAACAGTCAATTTCTGCCGTCGACGGCGCCAAGCAATCAAGCGGCTACTCTCGCCCAACCTCTCATCGGCTCCACCAGCCAATCCCCGATACCGGTCGTGGCGGTGACGTCGGATCCCCCCTTGACGGCCAGCGATCAGGAGTCACTGCGTCAGCTTTCAGCGGACCTGGCCAAGGTACCCACCGTCGAGAGCGTCCGCTTCCTGGCTGAATCGCCCAACCGAGACGCCGCACAGCTGCTTGTGACCTCATCGACTCAGCCGTTTGGTCCGACCGGACCAAAAACGCTCGTCGACAATCTGCAGTCCGCCCTCGATCGGGCCGACATGCCCTCACACCTCCACGTCCAACTGGCGGGTGCGATCGTCACCGACGTGGCCAACAATGCCAAGTCGAACAAGCAGGGCAATGCCATCCAACTCTTCTCCATCCTGTTCATCATCATCCTGCTGCTGATTATTTTCCGATCCGTGCTGGCGCCTTTCGTGACCTTGATCCCGCCTGTCTTGGTCCTTGGACTTTCAGGCTCATTCATCGGGGCACTCGGCGCGCACGGACTGAAGATCTCATTCTTCACGCAGATCCTGCTCATCGTGCTCATCCTGGGAGCGGGGACCGACTACGGGCTTTTCTTGGTCTTTCGAGTACGCGAGGAGCTGCTGGGTGGACTGCCACCCAAGGAGGCCGTGGCCTTTGCCGTGAGCCGGGTCGGCGAATCGATCTCCGCCTCGGCGGGCACCGTGGTCGTAGCCCTACTCACCCTGTTGCTCGCCAGTTTCGGGATCTACCACGATCTCGGCGTGCCCCTCGCCATCGGGATCGTGGTCATGTTGGCGGCAGGGCTCACCCTGCTGCCCGCGTTGCTCACGGTGTTCGGCCGGGCCGTCTTCTGGCCCTCGAAGACGGTGCCCCGAGCCCACGCCGACGGGGTCTGGGGTCGGATCGCCGGTCGTCTTGTGCAGCGGCCGGCCCTGACCTTGAGCGTCGGCGTGGTCATCTTCGGCGTGCTGGCCGCGTTCGCGGCGGGCTTCAAGCCGGGTGGATTCGGCGGCGACATCACGCCTCCGGCCGGCACGAACGCGGCCAAGGGGGCCGCGGCCCTGGCCAGCTACTTCCCGCAGGCCAGCTCCAACCCGACCAACCTGGTCATGCAGTTTCCCACCTCGGTCTGGCAGGATCCCTCGGTCCTCGAGGAGGCGACGACGGGTCTCCGGGGTTCCGGTGAATTCACCCAGCTCGCCGGTCCTCTTGATCCCAACGGCACTTCCATCACTCCTCAGCAACTGCAGGCGCTCCACGCCGAACTGCCCTCACCACAAGCCCTCGTCAATTCCAACCGCCTCACACCCCCGGTCGGGACGGCCATTCCCACCCCTTTGTACAACGCCTATTTGGCCACCGCCCGCTATGTCAGCAGCGACGGATCGACAGTCCAGTGGGAAGCTGGCCTGAAAGCCGGGGATCCGAGCACGACTGCGGCCCTCAACGCCGTGCCGGCGGTCCGGACCGCCGTGGCCACCGTGGCGCACAGGGTCGGAGCCACCGCCAACGGCGTGGCTGGTGAGGCACCGGCTCTCTATGACGTGAGCAACATCTCTGACCGTGATCTCCGTCACATCGTTCCCGTCGCCGTGCTGGCCATCGGTATCGTGTTGGCTCTCGTCCTGCGCAGCTTGATTGCGCCGCTCTACCTCATCCTCAGCGTGGTGCTCTCTTATCTGGCGTCGCTTGGGATCTCGGTCATTGTCTTCATCAAGTTCGGCAATTCGGGCGGAATCGTCTTTCTCTTACCCTTCCTGATGTTCATCTTCCTGCTCGCCCTGGGTGAGGATTACAACATTCTGGTCATGACCCGGATCCGGGAAGAAGCAGGAAAGCGCCCGCTGCGCTCAGCAGTGGTCAGGGCCGTCGGAGCGACGGGGCCGACGGTCACGTCGGCCGGTCTCGTGTTGGCGGGCACCTTCACCGTGCTGGCCGTCGTCGGCGGCAGCGGATCGGGCAATGGTCAAATCCGTCAGATCGGCTTTGGCCTGGCCATCGGGATCCTTCTCGATACGTTCGTGGTGAGGACGGTGCTCGTGCCATCGACCGTGTCGTTGCTCGGCCGCTGGAATTGGTGGCCCTCTGCCATGGGTCGACGGTCTGCCGCGGGCAGTCCGGCCGACAGGAGCGTCACCGGCGGTGGACGAGTCGGCGATGTGACCGACGGTGGCGAACTGGTCCCGAGCGAATCTGATCGGGGTCAACCAGTCATCCCTTCGTAGGAGGAGGATGAGAACGGGGACCGCATGCGAAAGGGAACCGACGTCTTTGGCCGAGCGCTGATGGACTGGGCCCGGGGTGGGACTGCTGCTGAGGTTATCGAACGAGACGACGGTTGTACGGATCTCCGCGCAGGTCACGATTTGTACGTGGCGGCATTCAAGGACTGGCCAGTTTCGGAGCGGCAGTCCATACGCTATGCCCGTGGTCGCGTCATCGACGTGGGCTGTGGCGCGGGGAGAGTCGCTCTGTATCTGCAGCGGCAAGGGTTCGATGTCGTTGGGCTGGATGCTTCACGCCTGGCGATCCGGTCCGCTCGGTTGCGTGGCGTGAAGGAGACATGGTGTATCTCGATCGATGAATTATCGAAGACGGTTGGCTCGTTTGACACCGTTGTGCTGTTCGGAAACAATTTCGGGATCTTTGGTTCTCCCGAACGTCTCCGGAGAACATTGGGGACCTGGGCCCGTAGGATGAAGCCTGACGCTCGCATCTTGGCGCAGAGCACCAATCCTTATTGCGGCGGTGCTCCAGCGATCGATCGGACGTATTACCAAAGGAACAAGCACAAGGGCCTGATGCCCGGACAGTTACGTATACGAACCCAATACCGAGGTTCTGTCGGTGCCTGGTCAGATTGGCTCTTTGTTTCGCGCAACGAGATGCGGAGCCTCCTGAAGGGCACGGGATGGCACCAATCCAAAATTCTCGGAGGACGTCCCAGCGAGTCCTATGTTGCCGTCTTGGAGAAGGACTGACTTACCCGACCGGTTGTGAGTCTGGCCGGTGTGGAGTTACGAACACTGGCCCATGCCGCAAAGCAATCTTCGGGCCAGACGGCTCGTTTGCGTCGAGCAGGTGAAAACCCTGAGCACGGCGCAGACTCGGTGCTGGGCTACCGGCATGAGCTCAGACGTCCTCAGGTCCGGCTTGACTGACCGAATAGACCCGCCGGGTCTCCGAGAGGCCTTTGAGGCGGATGTCCCTGCCGTCCAGGAACCGAAACTGGCCACTCAGATCACACAACTCCTTGAGCACCGACGACACCAGGATCTCGCCGCCCTTCGCCTGCTGCGCGATGCGGGCGGCCAGGATGACAGAACCACCCAGGAAGTCATCGCCGTCGCGTATTGCTTCGCCGGAGTGGAGCCCGAGCCGAACCTGGACTGGCAAGTCGGGTTGTGAACAGTTGCGCACCGCGAAATCGTGCTGAATCCCGACGGCGCATTCCAGGGCGTGGCTTGCTCCACTGAAGGCGATCATGAAGCCGTCACCTTGGGCTTTGATCTCGTGTCCACCGGAACTGGCGATGCGCTGACGAATTATGCAGTTGTGTTCCTGAAGGATGTCCATGGCTCGTCGATCGCCCAACCGCTCAGTGATGGAGGTGAATCCTTCGATGTCGCTGAACATGATCGTGACCGTACCGTCAGGCAGGCGCCCCGCCTCGAGACCGTCGTCAACATCGCTTGGCCCATCGGCAATGACGTCAATCAGTCGCTGAGCGGGGGGTACGTTGGCCGGATCGTCCCCCCGGTGGGTGTGTGGGGGCTTGCTCCGCACGCTCACGCCGCCCCAGATGACAAATGCCTTCACTCGGATGATCGGCGATCCGGGAATGCGAGGGACGTCCCTCAACCTCCGGGCATCCTTTCCGCCCATGATGGCGATGCCGCCTAGTTCCACTTCGATGCCTTCGGGGACGATGATCTCGATGCCGCCCATCATGGCAATAGCGCTGATCACGATCTGCGAGCCCTCAACCTGTGCATTTCGGAGGTCCAGGGTGCAGCCGCCCATGATGGCGACTGCGTTGGTCTTCTTCTGTAGTCGCCATCGGCCCCTGCGCTGGGATCCACCCATGATCGAGACCGTCCAGCGGGTCACCGAGCGGCCGGTGGCGATGTCGGGAACCTGGGACGGTAGCGGTATCGGCGAACCCCCCATCTCGGGACTGATCACGCCTGCGAGATCCGACCCGAAGGGATGAGGGAGATCGGCAAGCACCGGAGGGAGGTCCCTGAGCCCGACTGCTTGATAGGCCGCACCCACGCGCTCGGAGAACTCATCAAGCGTTAACCGACCATCACTGCATGACGTCTTGAGGACCTCGACGACCCGTTCACGGTCCTCGTCGGAAAGACGAGGATCTCGAGGGTTCCCGGGCGGCGTCGATGACACGGATTACATTGTGCCTGATAACGGAGGCAATTGCGCCTGGGTGCACCCTCACCGACCTGGGATCGGGGCAACGCCGAGACGACCAGGGGCGGACTCCGGGTGCTGCACGGATCTTGTGGCTCACCAACGGCCTCATCCGGACCGTTGAGCGAGGATCTCTCCAGAGCTCATTGCGAAGGGAAAGTTCGCCCCTCGAGCAAGAGGCACCGCACCTCGGTAGTCTCCTCAGTGCGGACGGACGGGATTTGACCGGAGAGCGAGGTTCGAATGATTCGTAAAGTGCTGGTTGTCCTTGCCGTAACGGCATTGCCTCTGCTCCTCCTGGTCACCGTGAAGCCGGGAGTCGCCAGTGCCAACCCGCTCCTCCCCGGCAGTGTGACCTGCAATCCATCGGGGGGTGCCTGGTCCGGCGGGTCCGCAGTCGTCACCTTTTCCCCGCCTCTCCTGTCCGGTGGGGTGGCGTCCCACGAGACGGTCACCGTTGGCGGCTCATTCAGTGTGAAATTCGGTCCATCGAGCCCATGCGGCGCTTCCGCCCTGTCTCCTCCGACTGTTTTGGGCGCTCTGCAGGGAAAACTGAAGTTCCACACTGTCGATGCCAATAGTTGCTCCACCATCTTTAGCGGCAACCCGCTCACCCCCACCACCCCTTCGAAATTCACGATGAAATGGTTCGATCCCAACGGCGTACCGACGGTGTGGAAGAAGCCGTCAACGATGTCAGTCACGGGCGCAGCCAATATGACTGACATGACGATCACGGGCGGAAAGTTGACGGGGTCATTCGCTTCGTACCCCACTCCCAACGTGACGCTTTCTGACACGTCGTGGACTCCGGCGAACATCGGTGCTGCGTGCAGTGGGGGTCTATCCAGCCTTACTCTTGGCACCTCCTCAGGCGCATGGTGACCGTGCCAAGCGAGCGAACGAGTGTGGGACCCTTCAGGTCAGGCCTCCGGTCTTGTCTTCGCCTGTCGCTCTTGATGTCGGAGCGGCCCTTCCCCAGCGCGTGTGACGAACGAAAACGAGAGCCTCAGTAAGACTCTGGTAGACGAGCGCTACTCTCAGTTGCCTGAGTAATCAGGATTCCGGCGTTCAGATTTCGCTGCCTTGAACTCGGCAAAGTCCGCGGACTTGTTGATGAAGGTCTGATAGATCAGTTCGTCCTCCATGGAGGACCGAATCCCAGGTTCACTGAGATGTTGTAAGACACGTCGGGCCATCTTGACGGTCACCATTGGTGCCGAGGCGATCTTGTTGGCGATCTCCCACGCAGTGCTGTCCAGCTCTTCGCGGGCGACAATGCGCGAGACGATCCCATGCGCGAAAGCTTCCTCAACACTCATCGCCCGTCCGGTGAAGATCAGGTCGCTGGCAACACCAGTCCCGCAAATCTCATAGAGCTTCCCCATCCCCCCGGTATCGGGAATCACCCCATAGCCGATCTCGGGGAGCATGAACTGTGTGCCTGAAGCGGCAATCCGCATATCGCAGAGAAGGGCACGCTGAAACGAACCGCCGATCGCCCATCCCTGAATCGCGGCAACAATGGGAATATCGAGATCGAATATCTGCAGGATGCCCCGGTGACCTCGAGTCATGAGCTCGTGGTGGCTCAGCTCTGTCGCGTTGTGGCCAATCACACTCGTGTCCCTGCCAGCGGACCACACCTCTCCCTCTCCGCGCCAGATCACCGCCCGGATATCTCGTCGGCTCTTGAGCTCTGCCAGGATCTCAAAGAGAAGGACATCCATGTCATCGTCGAAAGCGTTTCTTTTGGCAGGGTTGTTGTTCGAGATGACGGCAATTGGGCCGCTGACCTCGAACACGACTTTGTCAGTCATGGAATCCCTTCGACATCCAAGTTGAGGTGGGGATACGCATCCTATTGTGACGCGTGCAGTCCTGCTGTCTCACCTTCATACAAGATGTCACCGGTTGCCGGTCACGGAGTGGTCAGTCGGTGAAGTCCCCGACGCCCTGTCGCAGTTTCCGGATGATCCGATTCAGCTGCTGGAGATCCTCGGTGCTCAGGCTGTCCAGACCGAATGTCACCGCATTGACAGCCCTGGTGGCCTGCTTGGCCAGGCGACGGCCGTCGTCGGTGAGCTCGGCCAAGGTGGTGCGCCCGTCAGTCGGATGAGGGACGCGCCGGACCAGCCCTTGGTCTTCGAGCCGGTCGATGATGTTGGTCACGCTGGTGGGGTGGATCATCAGCCGTTGCCCCATTTTGCCCAAGGGGAGGACGCCGCGTCGGCTGAAAAGAAGGAGCACCAAGCCCTCGTAGCGAGCGAACGTCAGCCCGAAAGGCCGAAGCGCCCCGTCCACGGCAGCCAATACGACCTGCTGTGCCCGCATGATGGAGGTCGCCGCGGCCATGGCGTCGCTGACGTCGGGCTTCCAGCGGGCCGACCACTGGGCCTGTGCCTCCTCGATGGGGTCGAATCCAAGGGGTTCGGTGGGCACGGTCGGACGCTACCGGGTGGGAACGGCGTGGGTACGCTGACGGGAAGGAGGAACGTGCCCATTCTCGAGGACGATCTCGGCCACCCACTCCAACTGGATCGCTCGCCGGCCCGGGTGATCTCCCTGGTCCCGTCGATCACCGAGGCTTTGGCCGCCACCGTCCCGGACGCGCTGATGGGGGCGACCGACTGGTGCACCCATCCGCCCGACCTCGATGTGGCTCGGGTGCGGGGGACCAAGAATCCCGACCACGACGCCATCGTCCGGCTCCACCCCGACCTGGTCGTGGCCAACCGGGAAGAGAACCGACGTGTCGACGTCGAACGTCTGAGAGCCGCGGGTGTCCCGGTGTGGGTCACCGTGGTCGAAGGCGTCGACGACGCCCTGACTGCGCTTCGCCGCCTGCTGGTCGAGGTGCTCGGGGCCGACGAGCCGGAGTGGCTTCGCACCGCCGCCGTCGAGTGGAGCCGTCCCCCCGGGCTCTCTCCAACCCGGGTGGTGATCCCTATCTGGCGCGACCCGTGGATGGTGGTCGGCGCCCGCACCTTCTGCGGTGACCTGGTGCGCCGTTTGGGGCTGGTCCCTCTCCCTGACCGGAGCAACGACCGCTATCCGAGGATGGACCTGGGGACACTCGTCGCCCTGGCGCCGGATCTGGTGCTCCTGCCCGACGAGCCCTACCCGTTCAGTGACGGTGACGGTCCAGAGGCCTTGCCCGGCATCCGGACGGCGCTTGTGTCCGGACGCGACCTCACCTGGTACGGGCCGTCCATGGCCACGGCCCGGGCCTCGCTGTCGGCGGTGGTCACCGCGGCCCGGGGTCCGGCCTGACCGGGGCAGGTGGACCGGGTTCAGACGTTCCGCCGGTAGGCCCCGCCCACCTCGAACAGGGTGGCGGTGATCTCGCCCAGGGTGGCGTGGCGGACGGTGTCCATCAGCTCGGCGAAGACGTTCCCGTGGCCGAGGGCGGTCCGCCGCAGCGACTCGAGGGCGGCTTCACGGTCGACGGCGTGGCGGCCCTGGAAGTCCCGTAGCCGGTCCAACTGGCGCTGCTTCTCCTCCTCGGTGGACCGGGCCAGCTCGAGCGGCTTCGCCCGCCTCCTCGGTGGACGACGGAGCGACGAAGGTGTTGACACCGACGATGGGCAGGGTGCCGTCGTGCTTGCGGTGCTCGTAGAGCATCGAGTCGTCCTGGATCCGTCCCCGCTGGTAACCGGTCTCCATGGCCCCGAGCACGCCACCCCGCTCGCTGATCCGGTCCATCTCGGCCAGGACCGCCTTCTCGACCAGGTCGGTGAGCTCCTCCACGATGAAGCTGCCCTGGAGCGGGTTCTCGTTCAGCGCCAGGCCCCACTCCTTGTTGATGATCATCTGGATGGCCAGGGCCCGCCGTACCGACTCGTGGGTCGGGGTGGTGACCGCCTCGTCGTAGGCGTTGGTGTGCAGGCTGTTGGCGTTGTCGTAGATGGCGCAGAGTGCCTGCAGGGTGGTGCGGATGTCGTTGAACGCCATCTCCTGGGCGTGGAGCGACCGTCCCGAGGTCTGGACGTGGTACTTGAGCTTTTGGCGAGCGCTCCGGCGCCGTAGCGCTCCTTCATGGCGATGGCCCAGATCCGCCGGGCCACCCGCCCGATCACCGTGTACTCGGGGTCCATGCCGTTCGAGAAGAAGAAGGAGAGATTCGGGGCGAAGTCGTCGACGTCCATGCCGCGGGCGAGGTAGGACTCGACGTAGGTGAAGGCGTTGGCCAGGGTGAAGGCCAGCTGGGTGACGGGGTTGGCTCCTGCTTCGGCGATGTGGTAGCCGGAGATCGACACCGAGTAGAAGTTGCGCACCTGGTGCTCGATGAACCACTCCTGCATGTCGGCCATCACCCCGAGCGAGAACTCGGTGGAGAAGATGCACGTGTTCTGGCCCTGGTCCTCCTTCAGGATGTCGGCCTGCACCGTGCCCCGCACCGTCCGCAGCACCTCGGACCTGACGATCTCCTCTTCGGCGGCCGTGGCCGGGCGACCCTGCTCGGACCCGATCCGGTCGAGGCGCTGATCGACGGCCGTGTTGAGGAACATGGCCAGAATGGTGGGGGCCGGACCGTTGATGGTCATCGACACCGAGGTGGTCGGATCGCACAGGTCGAAGCCGTCGAAGAGCGCCTTCATGTCGTCGAGGGTGGCGATGGAGACACCGGACGTGCCGATCTTGCCGTAGATGTCGGGGCGTTCATCGGGATCGAACCCGTACAGGGTCACCGAGTCGAACGCGGTGGACAGGCGGGTGGCCGGTTGACCCTCGGCCAGGAGGTGGAACCGGCGGTTGGTCCGGAAGGCATCACCCTCGCCGGCGAACATCCGGGCCGGGTCCTCACCTTCCCGCTTGAAGGGGAAGACCCCGGCGGTGAAGGGAAAGTGGCCGGGCAGGTGCTCGGCGCGCAGCCACCGCACCAGCTCGCCGTGCTCGCTGAACCGGGGGAGGGCCACCCTGGGGATGCGGCTGCCGGACAGGGAGGTCCGCCACCGCGTGGGACCCTGGTCGGTCCCTTCGGTCGGGTCGTCGGGGCCCTGACCATCGAAGCTCAGGTCGGCGCGGAGAGCCTCCCACTCCTCGAGCAGGCGCCGCGCCTCGGGGTCCTGCTCCGCCTCGAGCTGGGCGGCCAGCTGTCCCAGGTCACCGCTGTCGATGCCGCGTCGTTCGGCCTCGGCGACGGCCGCGGTCACCTGTTCGGACCGGCGGGCCTCGGTGACCAGCCGATCGGTGGTCGGCGTGGTAACGCGGCCACGGTCTCGGCGATCTCGGCCAGATACCGACGCCGATGGGCGGGAACGATGGGCGACGCCTGGGTCGACCGTCGGCCGGACACCGGGGCCAGCACCCCTTCGCCGGCCTCCAGCCCGGCGGTCACCAGTTCGGCCTTTGAGGCGGTGGAACAGGGCGGTGACCCCGTCGTCGTTGAACCGGGAGGCGATGGTGCCGAACACCGGCTCTGGCCCCTGCTCGCCGGCGGGGAGCCGGTGGTCCCGTGCCCACTGCCGGCACACCTGGCGGAAGGCGTCGTCGGCGCCCCGTCGATCGAACTTGTTGATGGCCACCACGTCGGCCATCTCCAGCATGTCGATCTTCTCGAGCTGCGAGGCGGCACCGTACTCGGGGGTCATCACGTAGAGGGAGACGTCGGCGATGTCGGTGACGGCGGCGTCGCCCTGTCCGATGCCCGGCGTCTCGACGATGATCAGGTCGAAGCCGGCCGCGGTGCAGGCCGCCACGACCAGGGCGAAGCGGTCGGGGAGCTCGGAGGCGGCTCCCCGGGTGGCCAGGGACCGGAAGAAGATGTTGCGGGCTGTCGATGGCGTTCATCCGGATGCGGTCCCCGAGCAGCGCCCCCCCGCCCCGGCGCCGGGTGGGGTCGACGGCCAGGACGGCGATGGACAACTTGTCCTCCTGGTCGAGTCGGAACCGGCGGATGATCTCGTCGGTCAGCGACGACTTCCCCGACCCGCCGGTACCGGTGATGCCCAGCACCGGGAACGGGTCGCCGCTCGGCCCGGGTGCGCAGGGCCTCGACGGCGGCCGCATCGACCGCATCGGCCTCGATACAGGTGATCCAGCGGGCCAGGGCACGCTGGCTCGCCGGTCTCCAACGCCTCCAGCGGGGGCGGAGGATCGCCGGCCAGATTCCGGTCGCACTCCTCGATGAGGAGGTTGATCATCCGGTCGAGACCGAGCCGTTGGCCGTCGGACGGGGAGAAGATCCGCCGCACTCCGTAGGCCTCGAGCTCCTCGATCTCGGAGGGCACGATCACCCCACCACCGCCGCCGTAGACCGCGATGTCGCCCCGGCCCTCGGCCCGCAACCGGTCCACCAGGTACCGGAAGTACTCCATGTGGCCACCCTGGTAGGAGCTGATGGCCACGCCCTGGACGTCCTCGGCCACGGCGGCCCTGACCACCTCGTCGACCGACCGGTTGTGGCCGAGGTGGATGACTTCGGCGCCTTGGGACTGCAGGAGCCGGCGCATGATGTTGATGGCGGCGTCGTGCCCGTCGAACAGGCTGGCCGCGGTCACGAATCGGACCGGGTGATTGGGTCGGTGGAGTTGGGTCACGACCGGGCCTGGCCCATCTGCACCGGTGATCGAGATTGCCCACGGCCTCAGATTACTACAACGTCCTACTAAATGAGAGCTGGGCCTGTGGGTGCCCAAGACCTCATCGGGAAGCTGTGGGTGCCGGAGACGTCGCCCAGGGTTCCGACCAGCGACGATGTCATTTCACCCCTGTCGGATGGCTGCGGATGGCTGCGGATGGCTGCGGTCGACCAACCGGACACTCCTCTCAGCCCGGTGGCGCCACCAATCCGTTGGCCCGGGCCACCGCCCCGAACCACGATGCACTGGTCTTGGGGTGGCGGGCGAATGTCTTCCGATCGACGCTGTGGAGTCCGAACTTGGGTCCGAACCCGTGCGACCACTCGAAGTTGTCGAGCAGGCTCCAGACGAAGTACCCACGTATGTCCACACCGTCATCGAGCGCCCGCCGTACACCACGCAAGACCTCGCTGAGATAGGCGATGCGCTCGGCGTCGTCGTCGGTGGCGATCCCACTCTCGGTCAGGAGCACCGGCAGGCCGGTCATCGCCGCCGCTCGCCGGGCACAGTGCTCCACCCCCTGCGGCCAGTACTCATATCCCATTTGGGTTGTGGGCACTCCCGGCTCGTTGGGAGCCTGGCCCTCGGGACCAAAGTGCACACGCGAGTAGCACTGGACCCCGATGAAATCGTCGTCCTCGGTCGCTCGAAAGAACCTGTCTTCGAGGATCTCGCGGGCTGCTTCGAGCACGCTCTCTCCGCCGACATCGGCCACCATCTCGTCCATGGACAACGTCAGGCCCACCGGGAAGTCGCCGGGCCCCGACCGCAGGGCGTCGACGCCCAGGCGGTGTGCTCGCACGATGGCCTCGTTGACCGCCAGGTGGCGAACGAAGCTGTCCTTCACCCCGATTGAGGAGGACGCAAGGTCGTAGCCCTTCACGCCGATGAGGTTGAGCTCGTTGATCGTGCAGGCCCAGCCGATGAGATCGCCGAGATGGGCTCCGGCCCGGGTCATGAACCGGGCGAATATGTCGGGCGCGTCTGCGGCCTCCCACCCGCCGCGTCCTGTGAACCAGGTCGGGGTCGTGAAATGGTGGAAGGTCACCACCGGGACGATGTCCTTGTCGTGGCACGCCACGCAGATCCTCCGGTAGTGGTCCAAGGCGGCGATGGAGAACTCGCCTTCGGCCGGCTCGATCCGGCTCCACTCGAGTGAGAAGCGATAGGCCCCGAGCCCCATGGCGGCGACCAGCTCGATGTCCTCGGGCCAGCGGTGCCTCGAATCACATGCGTCACCGCTCGACTCGACATAGCCGGAGTGTGGTTCGTGCTCCCGTGCCCACGAGTCGTTGTTGACGTTACCGCCCTCGATCTGATGAGCCGCGGTCGCCGCCCCCCACAAGAAACCTTCGGGGAAGCTGATCCCCGGTGTCACAGCGTCGGCTCCGTCCACGAGCGATCACCGTAGTGCCCGACAGTCGCTCCTGGTGGGGGACGGTCAACGAATGGCAACCCGCAGAGATGCACCCGACACCGGGACGGTCAGTCTTCGCCTGCCCAGGAGAAGAATCGGTCAGCAGCCGCTTGATCCTCGAAGAAGACCGTGATTCTGGACAGAAGGTCGTCGGGGCCGGACTCGAGAAGGTAGATATGGTGCCCGCGGTAGATGCCACCGTGGTTTTGGGCCTGGGCGTACTGCAGGGCAGTGATGTGTGATTCGCCGACCATCCAATCCATCCACTTCAGCACTTCGAAGGTGCCTCGTGAGAACTCGATCAGCTTGACGATATGCCCCCTCACTTCGTCGGGTCCGTGGAATTCACCGGAGATCTGGCTGGTCCCAGGAACGCTGTAGACGACATCCGGCGAGAGCTGCTGGACGGCCTCGTCCAACCGATCCATGGAATAGCTCAGAAAGAACCGCCGAGCATTGACCAAGCGCTGGGGCTCTGCCGATGATGGCACAGCTCAACCTTAGATGGATCCTCGGTCCTTCCATTCGGTCGGCCAACTCGTGACCGAAGTGGACCAGACACGTTCTTTTCGTGACCACTCGTCTCGATCTCGGTCGTCACGCCCCGGCCTTGGCCCCAGCCAGGCCTCGAGCCGAGTTGACGATCCCGACGTGGGTGAAGGCCTGCGGAAAGTTGCCGAGCATGCGCCGACTTTTCGGGTCGTACTCCTCGGAGATGAGCCCAACATCGTTGACCAATGCCGCGACCCGCCGGAAGATGGCGGTCGCTTCGTCGAGCCGGCCCATGAGTCTCAGACAGTCGACCAACCACAGAGTGCACGGTAGGAAAACTCCCTCGCGGCCTGGCAACCCGTCCACACCCGATTCGTTCTCGTATCGGACGACGAACCCATCGTGCGTGAGGTGCTTCTGGACTGCCGCAACGGTACTAACGACCCGCTCCTCATCCGCAGGCAGGAACCCGACCAGCGGCATCATCAGCAGACTGGCGTCGAGTTCCGCCGACCCGTAGGACTGAGTGAACGCTCCGACTTCGGCATTCCATCCCCGATCGCATACTTCGCCATGGATGGTTTCGCGAACGGCACGCCACTCGTCCACCGGTCCGCGCAGGCCGTGGACCTCCACACCACGAACGGCGCGGTCGAAGGCCACCCAGGCCATGACTTTGGAGTGGGTGAACAGTTGGCGGGGACCGCGGACCTCCCAGATTCCATCGTCGGGATCCGTCCAGTGGTCGGCGAGGAAACGCATGATCTCCATCTGGATCCGCCAGATGACTTCATGAACTTCGATGTCGCGGGTGCGAGCCCGATCCACTGCGTCCATGAGCTCCCCGTAGACGTCGAGTTGGAACTGGCCGGACGCCGCATTTCCGATCCGCACGGGCGCAGATCCCTCGTAGCCGGGAAGCCAGTCGAGTTCGAGTTCTGTGAGGCGACGCTCGCCAGCCGCTCCATACAGGATCTGCAGCTGATCCGGATCACCAGCGGCCACCCGTCCCAGCCATTTCAACCAGCCCTCCGCCTCCTCACGGAGGCCCGCTTCGACCAGGGCGTCCAAGGTAAAGGCGGCATCACGGACCCAACAGTAGCGATAGTCCCAGTTACGGACGCCACCCAAAAACTCAGGAAGCGACGTCGTTGCCGCAGCGACAATGCCACCCGTCGGACCGTAGGTCAGCCCCTTCAAGGTGATCAGCGACCGCAAGGCCAGATCTTGCCATTCGCCGTGCACCTCTTGAATCGCGCCGCACCACTCGTCCCAGAACTTCAATGCTTCTTCCAGGGACCGAGTCGTGTCGAGCTTGAAAGGAGGATCCTCGTGTGAGGGGTACCAGCCGAGGCCGAATGCGATCTCGTCTCCGGCGTGCACCGTAAACGTCCCCTCATGGCGCATCTTGATGCCTGTGAGCGCGATGGGCGAGTCGAGGACGAGCGCATTCGGGCCGGCGATGGCGATCAGACCTCGGTCCGTCCGCCGCACCCAGGGGACGTCGTATCCATACTCGAAGCGCATGACCAGCTCGGTGCGCATGTGTACGTCACCCTCGATGCCCTGCACGATCCGCACGACTCGGGGATGATGATGCCGAGGAGGCATGAAGTCGACAACCTTGACGATGCCGCTGTCGGTGGTGATCTCGGTGTCGAGCACCATGGAGTTGCCCCGATAGCTGCGGACGTGCGACGTTGCCGATTGGTCGGCTCCGATCTGCCAGTGGCCGTGCCTGTTTTCGCCGAGCAGCTTGGCGAAGCAGCTTCCCGAGTCGAAGCGAGGAAGACAGAGCCAGTCGATCGATCCGTCTCGTCCGACCAAGGCGGCAGTCTCGGTGTCGCCGATGATCGCGTAGTCCTCGATAATTTGCGCCACGACCCCAACCTTAGGCGCCCAAGTATCCGGTATCCTCGGCGTTCGCGCCTTCGCTGGAGACAAGCACTCGCGTGTGATCAGTGGGTTCCTGACGGGGGACCTTCAACTCCGGCAGACGAGATCGGCGCAGTCAGATCTTCGAGGGCCATGCCCTCAGCGGTGCCCTCGAGGAGCCGGGACGGAGATGCTGACGAAGCACGATGTTTGTGTCGCCGGGGAAGGCGGCGTTCACCCGTACCCCTCGGGGGCCCGAACGCGGCCGCCCAGGTTTTGCTAAGAAGCTTCCCGAGTACCGACTTCGGCAAAGGAGGGTACGCACGATGGCAGATGAGGACGAGGCCACGCCGACCCTGGACGCCGGCGATATAGCACTTGTCGCTGAGCTGGGTGTTCGACGCCAGGTGAGCGAGGGGGAGTACTTGTACCGAGAGGGTGATGTCACCTACGACTTCTTCGTCCTGGTCAGCGCCGAGGTGGACATCGTCGTGACGGTCGACGGCGGTGAGAGCGTCATCGCTCATCACGGGCCCGGTCGGTTCCTCGGCGAGCTCAACATGCTGAGCGGACTGCGGGTGTTTGTGTCCGCCCCGGTTGTCAAATCGGGCGAGGTCATCGTGGTCGCCCGAGACCGGCTGCGACAGTTGATGGCAACGAAGCCACAGCTGGGCGACACCATCCTGGCTGCCTTTGTCGCCCGCCGCACCCTGCTCTTGACGGGGGCCGCGCCTGCCATCCGAGTCATCGGGTCCCAGTTTTCGCCGGAGTCGCTTGAGGTTCGGGAGTTCTTGGCCCGAACCCGGGTGCCCCATGAGTGGCTCGACCCTGATCGTGATCCGCGGGTCGAAGACCTCCTGCGCGGCTTTGGGATCGCGCCGAACGAGCTGCCTGTGGTCATTGCCACCGGGTCGGTGTTGCGGCGCCCGACCCCCGGCGAGCTGGCCAGCTACCTCGGGCTGACCATCGAGAGCCTGCCCGAGCGCTGCTTCGACCTCATCGTCGTGGGCGGCGGTCCATCCGGTCTCGCCGCCGCGGTGTACGGCGCCTCCGAAGGGTTGCGCACCCTCGGACTGGAGATGACGGCGCCGGGCGGGCAGGCGGGGGCGAGCTCACGGATCGAGAACTACCTCGGGTTTCCCATGGGCATCTCCGGCGGGGACCTGACCCAGCGAGCCGTGATCCAGGCCGAAAAGTTCGGAGCCAGCCTGACCGTCCCGTGCGCGGTGGAGTCCCTTCGCAATCAGGCCGGACATCTGGTGGTCCACCTGGGCGACGGAAGCGATATCGCCGGTCGGGCCGTGATCGCGGCGACGGGGGCCGCCTATCGCCGATTGGAGGCATCACGTCTGGGCGACTTCGAAGGAAACGGGGTGTACTACGCCGCCACCGAGATGGAGTCACGTCTGTGTGGAATCGCACCCGTGGTGGTCGTCGGCGGCGGCAACTCCGCTGGGCAAGCGGCGATCTTCTTGAACCAAAGCGGGTGTGCCGTGACGCTGGTCATCCGGGGATCGGACCTGAACAAGGGCATGTCCCGCTATCTGGTCGAGCGCATCGAGGCAGATCCCCACATCACGGTCCGAACCCGCACGACTGTTGCCGCCCTCGAAGGAGACAAGACTCTGCGGGCCCTGCGTCTGATCGGACCCGATGGGGAAAGCGTCGTCGAATGCAGCGGATTGTTCTCGTTCATCGGAGCCGACCCCGCCTCTGGCTGGCTGTCTGGTTGTTCAGCCCTCGATGACGGTGGCTTCGTGCTGACCGACCTCTCGCTGACTCCGGATCAGCTCGATGAGGGCTGGGAGGCGCTCGGGCGGCTGCCGTTGCCCTTCGAAACCAGCCGCCCTGGCCTCTTCGCCGTGGGCGACCTGCGCTCGGGATCGACCAAACGGGTGGCCGCGGCCGTCGGCGAGGGCTCGGCGGCGGTGCGGTCCGTCCACCAGTACCTTGCCTTTTCCACGGGGTGATACCGGTCCTTCCGCCAGGAGCTGAGGACGACGAGCTCGCCGAATGTCGACGCCCTCAGGGTAAAGCCGAGGTCGTGAGCTCGGTCAGTCCCGGGTTTGATTCCGGTGAGAGCCGGGTACGGATGGTTCGGGGGGTGGTCTGTCCATAGCAGCGCGGCTGCCCGAGTCCCGACGCGGGGTGGTGCCATGAGTGTCTCTGTCGTCACTGATTCCGCCGCCTCGCTTCCGCTGTCCGCCTCTGAGCGCCTCGGTATCGGCGTGGTCCCGATGTCACTTGTGGTCGGGGGCATCGTCCACGCCGACGGGGATCTCACCCCCGAGGAGCTCGTGGCCTGGGCCGCCCATGAACCGGTGCACACCTCAGCCCCGAGCCCCGGGGCGTTCCTGAAGGCGGTGGCGTCGGCGACGGAGCACGAAGAAAAAGATGGTCAGGTGCTGATCTTGACGGTGTCCTCGGCGATGAGCTCCACCTTCGAGGTGGCCCGCCTGGCGGTGGGTTACCTCGATGACGTGGACGTGCGACTCGTCGACACGGGAACGGCAGCAGGGGCACAAGGCCTGGTGGTGATGGCGGCCGCGGAGCTCGCTGCTTCCGGGGCTTCCCTCGACGAGGTTGCCCGGAGAGCGGAGTGGGTCGCCTCCCGGGTGCGATTGATGGCCTCGCTCTCCAACCTCGACTACCTGGCCCGATCAGGCCGGGTTCCCGGAGCCGCCGCCTGGGCGGGACGCTCCCTCGGCATGCGGGCCATGTTCGAGTTTGTCACCGGGGGAGTGCGCACCCGACTGCCGGCGCGCACCGAACGAGCTGCCCTCGAGCGCATGGTCGGGGCCATGGTCCAATCCAGACCAGGTGGCCGACCTGACCCTGTCCTTCGGGCCGCCGTTCTGGAGGCTCAGGCTCCCAATTCCGCCCAGCGGCTCCCTGGACTGGTCGAGGCCGCTCAGCCGGGGGCCGACATCTTCGAGGCCCCCTTCAGTTCGGTCATGATCGCCCACACCGGTCCGGGTCTGGTCGGCCTGGCCTGGTGGTGGGAGGCACGCGACAGTGCCTTGGCCACGTAACCGGGCTGTCGGCGGTGGCGGGCCACGGACCTGGGCTCGCGGCAGATGACCACTGAAGTTGCTCCTTCGGCCCGCTCGGCCCCCAGCGCCAAGGACACGCTGGAGGCGAAGCCTGAAGCGGAGGACGCTTCCCTCCCCGGGCCGTGGAAGCGGCGATGGTCCTGGATCCGCCGAGTGGCCACGGTGGTGCTGGTGGGGGCGGCCGCCTGGTTTCTGGCCCAGCGGGGGACCGAGCTCCGGCACGCGGTCGACATGTTGCGACGGGTCGATTGGCGCCTGATCGGTCTTGCCGTCCTGTTCGAAGCGGCCTCGATGGTCGTCTTCGCCCGCATGCAGCGGTTGCTGGTCCGGGCCGGTGGTGTCGATCTGTCCCTTCGCACCATGGTGGAGATCACATTGGCCGGCAATGCCATCGCCGCCACCCTTCCCGGCGGGGTGGCCTGGGCCGCATCCTGGGCGTTTGGGCAGCTCCGCCGCCGTGGGGTGAGCCGCTTCCTGCGGGTCTGGGTCTTCTTGGTCGCCGGGGCGCTCTCGAGCTTTGCGTTGTTCGTGGTGGTGGCGGTGGGTATCGAGGTGGCCGGCAACCGGGGACCGGTCGCCGATCTCCGGTGGGCGGCCGTCAGTCTGGCTGCGCTTCCCATCGCCGGCCTGCTGGCGGCACTGGCCAGACGGAGTGGTCCGATGAAGCGTTTCGAGGCCCACCTGCTGGCCGTCGTCCGACGACTGCCGGGCAGCCGATTTGTGCTGGGTCCGGTTCGGTCCCTCCTCCATCGCCTGGATGAGATCCATCTGAGCCCGCTGCACTGGCTGGAGGTCCTGGTCCTGGCCATGTTGAACTGGCTCTACGGCGCCGCGGTGCTGGCCTGCGCGCTGCTGGCGCTCCACGTCGCCGTCCCCTGGCGAGGTCTCTTTGTGATCTACGGGATCACCCAGATCGCCGCCTCTTTCCCGATTACTCCGGGCGGACTGGTGGTGGTGGAGGGCAGCCTGGCCGCGCTGCTCACTGCCTACGGGGTCCACCCCCAGGCGGCGCTGGCCACGGTCGTTCTGTACCGGATCGTGAGCTTCTGGGGCGTGGTGCCCATCGGGTGGGCGGTGTGGGTGGGCTTCGACCTGGTCCAGCGGCGGGGGCGGACCAGTCGCCCACATCCGTGGGCGTTCCATGGGCATCGGGACGGAGGCGACGAAACCGGGGCGCTGCCGAAGCCGACGCCGTGTTCCGGATGTGAGGAGGAAGCGAAGGTGCCGCCGGCGGACGGACGAAAGGCCTCCTCGTGGGCGGCGTGATCACCGCTCCTCCTTCCCGCCGCCGGCCGGTGGGTACCCACGTCGTGAGCCTCGTGAAACCGTCGGCGAGGCGGCGGAGACCGGCTCCGGTCCGTTGGGCCCTGGTCATCGTCTGTGTCGGTCTGGCCGTCCTCGAGGTGGCCACCGTTTTCGTCTTCCTGCCCGGCTCGAGCCCCAGCTTGGCTCCGCAGGTGAGCGCCGTGGCGCCGTTCGGTATCTTCCACGATCTCCGCTGGCTGAGCGTCTACGCCAGCTCGTGGCCGGCATTCGGGGCGCTGGCATTCGGTGTCCTCGTGGCCCGGGGCGCGATCACCGCCCTGTGCGTTCGGCTGGCCTGGCCCGCCGGCGTGCCACCACCTCGGTCGACGACTTTGCTGGTGAGGGGAGTGGGCGCCACGGCTCTGGCCGCGGTGTTCCTCGCCCCGAGCGTTGCGCTGCTCTTCGCCCTGGCCGTCGTACCCGTGTCGTGGCTGTTCCTCGCCGCTGTACCCCTCGCCCTCGGCGTGGCTCTGGTGGTCCACCCGATTGCCGTCACGGGGGGATGGTGGAAGCACCCGATCCCGCTCCGTGCCCTGGGGTGGGTGGCCCTGAGCTTCGCCGTCTTGACCATTGCGGCTGCGGTCATCGCCGTCGGACCCTCGTGGGTCATCGTTCTGACTGCGGCGCTGTCGGGCGCGTTCAACGCCCGGGCCTGGGCGGGGATGGTCGGCGCCGTTGTCGAGCACCGGCAATCCGATCGGGTCTTTCCCGCCGTACCGCTGGCCCTGGCTGTGATGGCCGCGGTGGTCGCTGCGGGCAGCCTCAACGGGTTCACCCATGTGAGCAGCCAGGGCTCACCTGTCGGGCCGGCGGCTTCCTACAGCCCTCCCATGCGCGGTGCCCAAGCCGTGCTCGTAGTCAGCGGGTATGGCTCGCACTGGAACGGCGCGCCGATCCACCCGGTCCCGGGACCGTTCTTCGAGCAGAAGTTTTCCTACCGCGGCCTCGAATCATCGGGTCGACCATTGGCCTACTCCAGCGCAGACACCGTGCAGACACTTCACGCCCTCGATATCCGGTTGGGCTCGCAGGTGACGACCTTGGCCAGGGCCACGGGACGGAGGATCGACATCGTCGCCGAGAGTGAAGGGGCACTGGTGGCGAAGACCTATCTCGTCTCGCACGCGGATGCGCCGGTGGGGACCGTGGTCCTCGCCAGCCCGCTCCTGGCTCCAGGCCGGGTGTCGTACCCGGCGGACGGCTCGGGAGCGCTGTTGGGGTTGCCGTCCCGCGACGCCCTCGAAGTGTTGAGTCGTGCCTATCAGTCGGTCGCACCCATCGACCTCAGCCCCGAGAGCCGGTTCTTGAAGTCGGTCAATGGGTTGGCTCCTCTATTGCAGGGACTGCTGAGTTGTCCGGCCCCCGGTGTCCGCCAGGTGGCCGTGCTGCCCCTGGCCGACGCCACCGCGGCCCCGGTTCACTCGACGCTGCCGTTCCCGTCGGTGGTGGTCCCCGCCTTCCACGGCGGACTCATCGGCAGCGCCTCGGCCGACCGGATCATCGCCGCCGCCCTCGATGGCCAGGTCCCCGTGACCAGCCGCGGCCTCCGGGACCTGGACCGGCTCATCGCGCTCGCCGCGTCGGCCTGGCAGGACCCCACCCTTGCCCTGTCGGACTACTCCCATCGGCCCCCCCAGGGGCAAACGTTGGCCGCCACCTGCCACGCGCTGGCCGGCACCCTGCGGACATGACGGGCCTCGACCTCGAACGTCTCCGGACGCTGTCGGACTGTCCGTTCTCCACACCCAATCAGGATTACGCTCTTCAACGTGGTAGCCGAGGAACCGGGTCGCCAGTGGACCGAGACGACCCTTCTGACCGAAGACAGCGTGCGGCTCCGGGTCCGTCGCTCGATCCACCCCGCGGGTGCTGATGCCATCGTCGTCGTGGCCCACGGCTTCGCCGCAAGTCTCGAACACCCCGATGTCCGCTCCCTCGCCGATCTGCTGTTCGAGGCCGATCTGGATGTCGTGACCTACGACGCCCGCGGCCATGGGCAGTCCGAAGGCCGCTGTGGCGTGGGGAGCACCGAGCACCACGATGTTGCCTGCCTCGTCTCCCATGTCGCAGCTGCCGACCTCCCCGTGCTGGTTGTCGGAGTCTCCATGGGCGCGATCGCCGTGGTCTCCTACCTGGCCGGAATCCAGGGACAAGATCCCGCCGTCGTCGGTGCCGTCCTGGTAAGCGCACCGTCGCGGTGGAGGATGCGTCCGAGCGCGGTGGGTCTTCTCAATGTGGTGCTCACTCGAAGTGCCGTCGGTCGCTGGGCCGCCGGCAAATGGCTTGGTGTGCGAATTCGACCGGGCTGGTGGCCGGGTGAAGCGCCGGAACTTGCCATGAATCGGATCGGGATCCCGGTTGTCGTGGTCCATGGGGCCAATGACCGTCTGCTGGCATCGTCCCATGCTCACCGGCTGCACGGTTCAGGAGCGGCGTCGAATCGGCTCCAGGTGGTGGAGGGCATGGGTCACGGTCTCGACAAGGATGGCCAGGGGGCCGTGTTGGACGCGGTGGAATGGTTGTTGTCGGCGCGCGATGAGACTGAGGTCGTGTCCCGAGCCGGCTAGCTCCCGACGATGCTTGTCTCCATCACTCCAACAGACTCGTTACGTCCCGCCGACCTGGTCGTGGGCAGCGGCTCTGACTGCTCCGGCTCAGGGTCCCGATCGAAGAGCAGCCGGGTACGAAGGGTCCGCCAGAGATCGTCCTGAGCGGGAAGTGCGTTCCCGGCCAACCGCTTGGCGATGATCGGTCCGGAAACACACAGGGCGAGAAATCCGCCTCGCCAGCCCTGCCGACGGACAAGCACCGGCATCAACCCGAAGAGCGCAGCCAGGCAACCGAGCCCCGTCTGGTGAACCAATCGCCCGCCACCCAGACCGGCGGCCAGAATGGCGGCCCCTTCCGGTGCCGTGATCAACGTCGCACCCAGAGCTGGGGAGATGCCCCGACCTCCGGCTCCGCCCATGAGCGGTGACCAATTGTGGCCGGCAATGGCTGCCCCGGCGGCGAGGGCTGCCAGTATGGGCCGCCCTCGGCCGGCCAAAAGGGGCCCGACCGCCCCCTTGACTACGTCCAGACTGCCGGCGACGGCGAGAGGCCCGAAGCCCGAGACCTCGTACAAGCCAGTGCCGGACACCGTGCCTGATCCGTGCCCCCGGAGGTCGACCCCCACGATCACCCGGGCGGCCAGTCCGGAGAAGGGGACGGCCCCGGCGGCGAAGGAGGCGATCAGGACAGCTCGGGCCGGCATGATGGGCCGGCCCTCGACCCCGTCACGTCGCTGGATCACCGGCCGATGGAAGCCCTCAAGCCCCAGCCACCCCGAACCGCACAGCGATGCCCGCCCTCCGCATTGCTCTCACGAACCACAACGTGGACAGAACGATGCCACCGCCCATCAGTACCCAGGTGACCAGGGTCCGTTCGATCACGAAGGCGTGCAGCGAGGTAGCGACGAGGAGCCAGAGTACGAACCCGCTGTTGACCAGCAGGACGACAGACCAGAGAAAGGAGATTCGGACGAAGAATCGCCGAACATGCGGCCGCCCCATCAGTTCCCTGTCGAGGGGACAGAAGTCGTGAGCCAACCGCTCGACGAGAGGGCGGTTGGCCATCGCCGTTACGAGGAAGATCAGGGCGACGAGGATGGTTCCCGCGGTTGGCTGGACGAAGTAGAGCAAGGAACTCTTGGTCAGGAAGCTGATGGCGGAGCGAACGGTGAGCAACCCGAGGCCGAGAGCGAGCAGGGCCGGAATGCGCTCTCGTCGCGCCAGCCGCCGGCCGGCGGCCGCGTAGGCCCACACGAGAGCAAAGATGAGAGCACCCCGAAATCCGACGAACGACAGCGTGACGTAGAACAGGAGTGCCGGCCCGATCGAACCCTCCACCAGGGACGGGAGGGCGTGCCGCACCATGCGTTTGATTGATGGCAGATGGAGTACGGCGGTGGGGGAGCTGGAACCCGAATCGATGGACTGAATGCTAGTAGATGAGCTGCGTCCAGCCACATAGCCCATGAGCTTGTCCTTCGTCGGTCGAGGCCGCCGACCGGCCCCAGGCGACCGTGGTTGGGGGTGCCCACTAGATGCCCCTCTAGCCGGCGTTGGTACTACGGGCCCCGGGGCCGGGAACGGCGCGAGTCGACCTGCCCGCCTGTCCCGCCACGTCGATCACTCGGAACACAACCAACGAGAGGACTGACAGAACGGCGAGCGCGATGGAGCAGACGAGGACCGACCGGAAGGTCCCGAAGTGCTCCGAGGCGACGCCGACGCCGATGACCGGGATGGCCAGGCCCAAATAGCAAAACGTAAAATACGAGGAGATCACCTGTCCCCTCCGCTCGGCTGGGGCGAGGCGGTTGGCGGTGGCGAGACTGCCGATGAAGACGCAGCCAACCGCGATCCCTCCGACGCCGGTGCCAATCAAAAAGAGGCCCAACGACGCCTGCGACAGCCCGGCGACGATGAGGGCGAGGACGAAGAGGAAGAGCGCGAGCCCGAACGAGACGACCTTCCGATCGTTGAAGCGGCCGACGACGATCTGGGTTCCAGCCGAAACTGCGAAGATCATGAAGACGACGAGCCCGGCGACCGCGTGGTTGTATTCGTGCAGGACACCGCCGAGGAACGTCGGGGCGAGCGCGCTGAAGATCCCGAGCAGGCTGAAAGCAGCAAACCCGGCAACCCCGGCGGCCACGAACTCGTTCCTTCCTGAACTCGGGAATCCGAAACCGGCGAAGCGAATGGACAGCCGGTGACGTTGCGCCACCGTCTCGGGGACCGAGGCCACTGCGAGAGCCGCCGCCGCCAACAAGGCCAAGTACACCTCGAACACCAGCACCGTCGGATGAGGCAAGTACTGTGCGAACAGGCCGGCAAGCAGAGGGCCGAGGCCGAGGCCACCGGTGTTGACGGCCGTGGCCGTGATAGACGCCCGTCGTGGCTTGACTGGTCCCAGCATGTCGGTGAGCGCTGCCGTCGCCGTACCGGTCATGAGACCAGCGGAGAAGCCGGACAAGACCCGGCCGACAAAGAGGAACCCGACGGACGTGGCGACGATGAACACAACCGTGCTGAGGGCGCTGAAAGCGAGAGCGGCCCCGAGGACTGGCCTTCGCCCAACTTGATCAGAGGCACGTCCGGCAAAGACCAGCGCGGTCAGCACGCCGGCCGCATAGACGGCGAAGATCACGGTCACCAACCCGGACGAAAAGTGCCACTGGCTCTGCCAGATGACGTACAGGGGGGTGGGCAGGGTCGTGCCCAGCATGGTGGCGGCGAACACGTAGGCGATCAGCCAGAACGCCACCTGGCGCGGCGCGGCGAGCAGAGGTTTCTCGACGGCGATGGCCTCGTCGAGGCAGTCGAAGCAGGGCTTGCTCGCCGACTCCGACCGGTCGCCATTGGTTCTGAGGATGGTCATCGCAAGATCACCTCGTCGCTGGTCCAGCCAAGCCAGCGGGTATCGATCGGGCCGAACTCTCTCCCCGGCAGGTCGTCCACGGCAAACAGCGTCCACCTGTGCTGGGCGCCACTGCCTCTATCGTCGCGCCGAGGGGCGGTGAAGTCGACCGGCAGGACCCGGCTTGTTTCCAAAGGCCGGGGCCCGTACCGACCCGTTGGGGCCTCCATCGCCAGCCCAGTTGCTAGCCGGTTCACGCCGCCCAGACCCGGAGGCCGTCCGGGCTGAGGTGAGTCGGGATGATCTCGAACATCGGGTGGGCGTCGCAGAGTGCTTGCACCAGTTGACGCTTGCTTTGCATCTCGGGCCCGCACAGGACGGTGATACTCCCGCCCTCGCCGCCGGCTCCGTTCACCTTCCAGCCCAGCGCCCCATTGGCTGCCGCGACCTCGATCGCGGTCTGGGCTCGTGTGCCCACGAGGTCGGCATGCAGACGGCGCTGGGCGTCCGTGTTCTCGGTCATCGCCCGCCCCAGCGCAGGGAAGTCGGCAGCCAACACAGCATCCCTCGCCTGCTCGGCGGCGCGGCGTAGCTCATCCAGTGGGGAAGAGCTCTCGCCGCCCCGCTCCATGCCGGCGATCACTCGGTCATGCACCTCTGACGACAGGTGCCCGGTCCCCAGGAACAGAAGTACCAGCCGTCGATCGAGCTCCCACCAAACGCTGTTCGGCACTGAAAGCTGTGATATCGAAGCCTGAGGGTACGAGGTGATCTCGATGTAATTGATGCCCCCGAGCGCCGCGCAGAGTTGATCCTGGATACCCGACTCGGTCCCGAGCCGGTCGACCTCGATCCGATGGGCGGTGGAGGCGACCTCGTAAGGGGTCATGCGGCCCGGCGTTAAGGAGTCGAGGGCGCCGATCAGCGCAACTGTCGCTGCCGCCGACGTTCCCGTCGAGCTACCGGCCGGCGCCTCTGAAAAGATGCCGATCTGCAATGACATCTCGTCGGGCAGACCGACCTCGTCGATTGCGGCCTCCAACAGCGGATGACGATTGGGCAGGACGGGAGGCTCGAATGTGTAGCGTTCGCCGTAGTTCTTGACGTCCAATACGATCCGCCCGGGCAGCGCCCCGATCGGGTGGACCTTGATCTGGACCTCGACGTACGGCGACACCGCGATGTTGAAGACCTTGCCATGCCCGGCAAACCAGGTATCGGTCCATCCGCCGTTGTCGCAGATGCGGATGGGGGCGACGGCGTTGACAACTCGAAGCGGAACCGGGTCGCCCATTCACTTCATCATGCCCGACCGGAGCCCTTCGCACCGAGCCGCGTCGTTCTGCGTGCAGCCCGTGATGGGGTTGGGGTAGAAACGGGGATCCCGACGGGTGCGGCGTGAAGGAACGGCTACGTCGAGTTCGTGTACCACCCTGCGACATCGCTGACCATATTGGTGTTTCCTGCGGCGTTGAAGACGTCGAGGGTGCCCGAAGGGGTCAAGGTGGCAACGACGAGGTTGGCGAGGACACCGCCAACAGGAGGGTTGACATCCGAGGTGGTCGGGGGCGTTCCCTGGGGATAGACGGTGAGGTAGCCGGGGGCACTGGGCCGGACGGCAGTCAGGTTCATGACTACTGCGGTTGCCCCGGTCGGGACGTAGCCGAGCCCGGAGACCTGGACCGTGAGTGAAGCGGCCGACCCGATGGGTTGGCTCGGGCTTCCGGGGCTGGTGTCGAGGTTGCACTGGGTGTAAGGAACGACAAGGTTCGAGGGGTTGGACCCTCTGGTGTCACAGATGCGTACGGGAGCGGGTTCAGGAGTGAACTCGGCCCCGGTGCCACCGGCGGCCGTGTAGTACCCCGACACGTCGACAATGATGTTCGTGGGCGTCGCCGAAAGGAGGGTTACCTGACCTGTCGTCGGATTGACTGGCACGATTACCCGGTTGGCGATCACGTGACCGGTCCCGAAGTTGACGTTCGAGGATCCGGGATTGGCCGCTCCCGCCGGATACGCGGTGACGAACCCGGGGCCTGTTGCACCCGCCACTGTTACGTTCAGGAGCGCAGCCGACACCCCGGTTGCAGGGACCCCACCCAGGCCGGAAACGTTGATGGTGAGGGGGTTGGTCGGCCCGACCAGGTCGTTCGGGCTGCCCTTGGTGGTGGTGGGGTTGCACTGCAGGGCACCCCCACTGAGCTTGGAGAGATTCCCACCCCGGGGTGTCGCAGATCCGGGCCGGGATGGCCAGGGCGTCATAGAGACCCGCCCCGTCTTCGGCCGTGGTGGTGACGTACCCCTCCAGGTCGACAATGGCATCAGCGGGCGCTGACCGGTCGCTATGGCCGCACCCTACGAGTACCTCGGTTGGGGAGATCGGCAACCGTCAGCCGGCGTCCTCGATGCAACCGGCATCCACGATCTAACCCTCGCCTTTGTTCTCGCCCACAAGGGTTGCGATCCCGAGTGGGACGGGACGCGACCTTTGCTTGGGGGAAGCGATGCCGCCGCCATTGCCGCAGTTCGAGCCGCGGGTGGGGACGTCGACGTGTCATTCGGAGGATGGAGTGGTTCCAAGCTCGGCGCTGCCTGCAAGACGGCGGCCGATCTGACCGCTGCGTACCAAGAGGTCGTGAACGAATGCCAGCTCTCCGCCATCGATATCGACATCGAACACACCGAGTTCACCAAGAAAGCGGTCCGTGAACGCGTCATCGACGCTCTGGCCGATCTCCAACGTGAGGACCCGACGCTCGGGATATCGGTCACCTTTGGTACCGACGAGCCCGGTCCTGACGCCGACGGCGAGGCCATGATCGATCAGGCAGCGTGGCTCGCATTTCAGCCCTACACGCCTGGACGATCATGCCCTTTGATTTCGGGGCGCCAGTCAGCGACAGGGGGACGGTTTCGATCCAGGCCGCTGAGGGCCTCGACGCTGACGTCGCTTCGGCGTACGGGGAGTCCACGACCGAGGCCTATACCCACGTAGGCATCTCCTCGATGAACGGCGACACCGACGAATCCGACGAGACGGTGTCCCTGGCGAACTTCCAGCAGATCCTCACATTCGCCGAAACCGAGCACCTCGCTCGGCTGACCTTCTGGGCAGTCAACCGTGATCGACCATGCACGAATGGACTTTCCACGCAGGCTGGCAGCTGCAGCGGGATCGATCAGGCGGCCTTCGCATTCACCGACCTGTTGAGCGAATACGCGTCGTAGGTGTGGACATAACTGTGTGGGTGCCGAAACGTCATCCGCACTGTGAACCCGGACTTCTCGTTGAGAACTCAGTGCAACCGGAGATGACTGACGGCGCTGTCCTTCTGCTACTCGGTGTTTGTTCGAGTACGCCAGCTGTTCCGGCTTTACGGTAGTGAAAGTTGCAGTCTCACTTCATCGAGCTCGCCGTCCAAGACGGGCGAGCTGGCGATCCCTCAGAATGGTAGCTTTACCAGGGTGAAGGCTCCACGAATGGTGCTGCTTCTGGTTGCGGTCGTGCTCGCCATCGCAGCCGTTGTTATTTCGATAACGATGGCTGCTTCCGCCGCCTCGGACCCGTCGGTTACGACCATTTCTTTGAAAATGCCCCATGCTTACAAACCCGTGGCGGCTCCTGGCACTACCGACGACTACCACTGCACGCTGGTGAACCCTCATGTGGCCAGGAACTCGTACATCATCTCCAGCCAGTTCATCCCTGGGAGTACTGAAGATCACCACGCCGCGCTCTTCCTGGTGCCACCGTCATCCGCCGCTTCCGTAGAACGTGACAATGACGGGGGAAAAGGTTGGACGTGCTTCGGAGGGCCTCTGCCCGGTACAGCCCTGGTCGGACTGTCGGCAGACCCACTGCTGACTTTCTGGGCTCCCGGAGCGGGGACGGACAACTTCCCGAAAGGGACCGGGGTCTTCCTCCATTCCGGGAGCCTGGTCATCATGCAGGTCCACTACAACCTGCTCGTAGGGAACAAGCCCGTGAAGAACTCGCTCGTACTTCGCACAGTGCCTACATCGGTGCCTCTTCTCCCCCTCGATCTCAACTTGATGCTCGCACCACCAAACATCCCCTGCCCGACTGGCGTGAACGGCCCGCTGTGTAATCGGACTGCTGCGCTCGCCAACTTGGGTCAACGTTTTGGTCAGTCCGCTGTCGCCGAGGTGAACGGCATCGAAGATCTCTGTGGAGAGAATCCGTCTGATCCACCTCAGGGGAACTCGGCATCGTGCATTTTGTCGATGGGCAAGAAGGGCTACATCGTGAGGGTGTATGCCCATATGCACCTATTGGGTGTGGCTTTCAAGATGGTCCTCAATCCGGGAACGCCAGAGGCAAAGACCGTCCTCAATGTGCCCAACTACGACTTCCACGACCAGAAGTCCTACAACCTCGCCACACCCATTCCGGTCACCGCAGGTGAACCGGTGGAGGTGACCTGCACCTACGATCCGACGCTGGGTCAGGAACTCCCAATCCTGCGCAAGGTGCCACCCCACTTCGTGACCTGGGGTGACGGGTCGACCGACGAGATGTGTATCGGGATCGCGTGGACCTCGAGCGTTCTCCCGAATTCTCACGACTCCGTGTAGGCCCCGTCGCAGCCAGTTGGTGCCCGAGAACTCAGCGGCGATCTGGGACGAGGCAGTCCAAGATGTCCTCCCAACCGCTTGTCAGGTCACTGAGAGCTTCGTGACCAGGCTCTGACCGAATCGCCTACGAAGGAGGTGCAAAAAACTCTAGGGCGATGTTGTCTGGGTCTCTGAACGAGAGGCCTGACCCATAGGATGCGTCGACGACGCCTCCATTGGCGATGCCCAGCTCATCCAGTTTTCCTTTCCACCCCACAAGCTCCTCACGATTGCCACAGGCAAAAGCCAAGTGGTCCAGACCCAACCTGCGTTCATTGAACGGAAGGGAGTCTGCTGGATCAGGGAACTGGTGAAGACCGACCAGGGTTTGGCCTCCGACAAGCCACACGACGTGACGGAAGGGACCAGTGTCTTCATCGAGAAGAGGCTTGGATCCGAACAGCTGCTCGTACCAGGGTGCGCTGCGATCAAGGTCGCTCACCGTCAGCGCCACATGCGCAATCGTCGGGAATTCCGGCATGACCGACTCCTCTCGCTGGATGGGTAAGTCAAAATACAGCCAAACTCGCGGGTTCTCCACCGCATAGGTGGCGATCCCGACGACAGTCCTAGAGCATGCGATGAGAAGGCTCACCGCTCACCGCTCAAGCTTCGAGCTCGAGCGACTTCGATCGGGACCGAGCAGAAAGGGAGGTCAAAGGGTCGAACGTAGAGGGGATGCGTTGTCGGTGCTGCCTCGAGCTCAGCTCGAAGCTGCAGCTGCAGCTCGTGCCGGCTTGGAGACGGTTCCCTTCAGCAGTCGTTCCACGGCCTCGACTTCGAGCGGCCGAGCGAACAAGTAGCCCTGCCCGATGTTGACATCTTCCGCTTGGAGCAAGATGCGCTGGTCTTCGCTTTCAATCCCCTCAGCCACGGTCTCGAGTGCGAGGACCTTTCCCAGTTGAACGAGAGTGTGGACAATCGCCGCAGATTCCTTCGTGTTGGCGACTCCCGAGACGAAAGACTGATCGATCTTCAAAACGTCGATCGGGAACTGTCGCAAGTAGGCGAGAGAGGAGTAACCAGTGCCGAAGTCGTCTATGGCCAGATTGACCCCCAGTGCCTTGAGCAGATTAAGTCGGATGACGGTCGCCTCGACGTCGTTCATCAATGTGGTCTCGGTGAGCTCCAGGATCAACTTGCTCGGGTCGAATCCACTCGCCGAAAGGGCTCCGTGAACGTCGTCGATGATCCGATCCCGCTCCAGCTGGACTCCGGAGATGTTGACCGACATCGCGATCCGGTGGCCTTGGCGGTGCCATTCAGCGCCCTGTCGACACGCTTCGTGTAGGACCCACTCGCCGACGGGGACGATCAGTCCACTGGATTCGAGTGCAGGGATGAAGTCATTGGGTTGTATCAGGCCACGCTGCGGGTGACGCCATCGCAACAGCGCTTCGACGCCAATGAATGTTCCAGAGGAAAGGTCAACGGTGGGCTGGTAGAGGAGAAAGTACTCGCGATTGTCCAGTGCCTGATGGAGTTCGGCCTCGATGTTCCGGTGGTCGTTGGCGATCGCCTGCATCGAGGGGGAAAAAATCACGGAGCGATGTTTGCCGTTGGCCTTGGCCCGATAAAGGGCGATGTCAGCATCCCGCAAAAGCTCTCCGGGTTGTTTCCGATCGCCCTCGGCAATGCCGATACTTGCCGTCACCGCCAGAGGAGTGTCGCTTGCCGAAATCGAGAAAGGGGTCGCCAGGACATCGCAAATGCGCTCTGCCACCACCTCGGACCCCGCCGCCAGTGAGGCGCCCTCGATCAACACAACGAACTCGTCACCACCCAGCCGGCCCACCGTGTCTCCTGCGCGGAGCGCACCTGTCAATCTTGCCGCAACGCCCGCCAACAGCTGATCGCCTGCCTCATGGCCCAGAGTGTCGTTGATGTCCTTGAAATCGTCGAGATCAATGAAGAGAGCAGCCACTGGGGTGCGCTCACGCCGAGCGCGGGCCAGCATCTGTTCGGCGCGGTTGAGAATCAAGGTGCGGTTGGGAAGCCCAGTGAGGGCATCATGGAGGGCTGCGTGAGCCAAACGATCCTCGGCGTCCTTGCGACGAGTGATATCGCGCAGGTCGGCGACGAAGCCATTGACATCAGGGTCAGCTGTCAGGTTCGTGATGGCTGCCTCGAACCACAGCCAGTCGCCGACAGCGCGACGGAGTCGGATCTCCTCGTTGATGACGGAGCCGGATGACCCGGTAGCGACCATGGCAGCGTAAAGTCCCGACCTGTCATCCGGGTGAACTAACTCCTCTCCGAGGAGGCTAGTGACCTCTGAGCTCGAATAGCCGAGCACGGATTCGAATGCTGGGCTGGCGTACTGAACAGTCCCGTCTGCTCGGGCGACGATGACGATGTCGCTCGAACTGGTGACCAGGGCAGAGAAACGTCGTTCGGACCGGCGCAACTCGCCTTCGAGTTGTTCGCGTCCAGCGGCGGCCATCCCAAGGAGTGCGATCACGAGTAGCGCCCCGAGAAGGCCGAATCCCGCGACTCCTTGCACCAGCGGCTCACGGATCAATGTAGGAGCGAGATGCAGAGCGATCGCCGTCTGGCCGATGACCATGGCGATGGCGGTCCACACCAAACACGGCACTGTCGCCTTTGATCCGAAAAGATCCAATGCCGCAGCGGCGCCGAAAAGGAAGCCGATCGACAAGATCGGGCCCCACCCCGTGCTGTACGCCACGGTCGCGATCACCGCCATATACAGTCCGATGTAACCGTTCCGGTACCAGCGATGACCCGAGTCCTCCCATAAAGCGGAGTAAATGACCCGAACGGTTCCGCTACCGATCAAAACTGCCATGTAGAGCCAATACGGCTCGGCGGCAATGAGATGGAGCCACCGGAACAAACAGAACGTTGCCGCGACGAGGGGTAGCGCGA
Organism: uncultured Acidimicrobiaceae bacterium; assembly: GCA_963704615.1. Taxonomy (GTDB): domain Bacteria; phylum Actinomycetota; class Acidimicrobiia; order Acidimicrobiales; family RAAP-2; genus Bog-756. Next base: position 1,757,033 of record OY969923.1, read on the forward strand.
GCACTGTGGGGTCGACAGCGTTCCTTCGCAGCCGCGCCAAGAAATTCGGGGGCGCGATCTGGTCATCGTCGGCCAGCGGCAACGGGGACATGTGGGAGATATCGGCAACATCGGAGAACGACTTGATTCGGATGACGAAACCCGTGCGTGGCGAGATTTCATCCGAAGCCCGCTGTTTCCCACCAGTCGAACATCACTCTCACCAGGGAGTTCGCTGCAGAGGAGTCAACCCGCCAGCCTGTCGGTCCGGCAGCAGGCGAGCCTCCGATCTCACCTTGGAGGAGAGGGGAGGCCAGCTTCGATGAATCCATGGTGGAGGTCCTGCATGGCCTCGTCTCGCCCAACAGCTGGAATCGAACTGACTGATCAATAGAGCGTGAGTCGGCCAGATGGCAGTTTGGGGGCCGGACCGCTTAGGAGCGGCAGCAGTAGCCTGAAGTCGTGGAGCGATCGATCACCGGATTCCACCTTGATGAGCAGCGCGACTGGGTCGCCGAGCTCTCATGTGGCCACGACCAACACGTCCGTCACCGTCCGCCATTTCAAATCCGACCCTGGGTCGTCGAGAGTGCTGGGCGCAGGCAGAGCATTGGTACCTCGATCCAATGCCCACCATGTGACCGCGCTGAGCTGCCAGACGAGCTCCGTCTTATCCGTTCAAGTCCGGAGTGTGATGAGCGTACGGTTCCCGCCGGCCTGCTACGTTCCCATCGAGTGGCCGGCGGGGTTTGGGGAGGGGTCGTGGTTCGAGACGGTCGATTGCGATTCATGACATCGACGGAGCCGAGGCTAAATGTCATCATGGGCCCTGGGGCACCTCAAGCTATTCCGCCTGATGTTGGCCACAGCATGAGTCCTCTCGGGCCGGTCCGGCTCTCGGTCGACTTCCTGGCTGTGGACAGACATGCGCCCGGCGATCTGGATCTCGGAGTCGATGAGGTGTCGGGCGGGCGAAATGTGGACGAAGGTGGCGACCCGGCGTGTTGGGCAGAACTCCTCTGCCCAGAGTGCGGCGCTGTGCTCGAGAGCGGTGTCCACCCGTAGGTCAATGCCGCAACCAATTGAGTCGCAATTGTGTCGATCGATGACGCCATTGGGTCACCGTTTCGACAATGAGGAGAGATCGTGAGCTTCAATGAATATTCTGTCCGTGTATTCATCGATCAACTGGGAGAAGGTCAGGCCGCACCAGCGGGTGGTGCGGTTGCCGCTGTCAGTGCCGCTCAGGCAGCTGCCCTTGTCGTGATGGTGGCTCGCATGACGAATAGCCGCAGGGACTCTGGCACCACCGAGGTAGTCGCCGTCGTGCCACCACTCGCGGCTGAGTGCGAGTCGATCAGATCTCGCTCCCTCGATTTAGGTGAGAGGGACGTCGTCGCATTTGGTGCCGTGATGGCCGCGTATGGCCTCGCTCAAGATGGTGCTGAGGCGAAGATCGCACGATCGTCGGCTATACAACGAGCGCTTATCGACGCCACTGAAGTGCAGACAGGTATTGCCGAAGCCATCCTTCGGCTGCTGATCCTGGTCGATCAACTGTTGCCATGCGTCAATGGGAGCGCCATCGTTGACCTCGCTGCCGCGGCGGAGGTCGCCCGGGCGGCGATCTCAATCGCTCGGCTCAACGTGGAATCGAATATCACCCAGATTACCGACCCTGGAGCTAGAGCCACTTTCATCGATCGATTGAGTGGCGTCGACCAAGCGGTGGATCGGGCAGCAGCGATTTCGACGAGCATTCGGCGGGGAGAACAGGGCCGACGAGGCCGATAGCACCCCCTCCCGCAGTCAAAGCAGTTCGGTCGTTTCGGGTGGGTCGATGGCAATTTCTGACACTTCAGATCACAGGTGATCCGATGAGATGTCGACGTCCGCCTAGCGGTCACCGACCTGCTCGCGTTCGCGTAAGAAACGGGCGGCCGCCACCATACCGGCGAGCGACGGTACGACCTCTTCGTACGTGCGTGTTTTGAGCCCACAGTCGGGATTGACCCAAAGGTGATCGGCGGGCAACGCTCCCGCCGCCAAGGCGAGCAGATCGACCAGTTCACCGATCGAGGGTACCCGCGGGGCGTGGATGTCGTAGATGCCCGGGCCCACATCGCGGTCGAATCCAGAACGTCGCAGCGTATCGACCAGCTCCATGTCGGACCGAGCTGCTTCGAACGAGATGACGTCGACGTCGAGATCTTCCAGCGAAGCCAAGATGGAACCAAACTCGGCGTAACACATATGGGTGTGGATCTGTGTCTCGTCCCGAGCCGGTGCTGTCGCGAGCAGGAAACACTCTGTCGCCCATTGCAGATACTGGTCGTGGCGGTCACGACGAAGCGGTAGACCTTCACGGAAGGCCGGTTCGTCTACCTGAATGATGGCCACACCAGCCCGATCGAGATCGGCGACTTCGTCTCGCACGGCGAGAGCGATCTGGGCGCAGCTGTCAGCCAGTGTCAAGTCATCGCGAGGAAAGGACCACAACAACAGGGTGACAGGGCCGGTGAGCATTCCTTTGACGAAGTGGTCGGTACGCGACTGTGCATACGCCGTCCATCTCAGGGTCATCGGTCGAGGACGGGACACATCGCCAACGATGATGGGCGGGCGGATGTATCGGGTGCCGAACGACTGGACCCACCCGTACTGGGTGACCAGGAACCCATCGAGTTGCTCGGCGAAGTACTGCACCATGTCGTTGCGTTCCGGTTCGCCGTGAACGAAGACATCAAGTCCGACGAGTTCCTGCACAGATATCACAGCATCGATTTCGATGCGCATCCGGTCTTCGTAGTCCTTGGTAGTGATCGTCCCCTTGGCCAGGGCAGCACGGGCCGCTCGCAGTTCGGGGGTTTGGGGAAAGCTTCCGATAGTGGTGGTAGGAAAGACGGGGAGCCCGAGTCGGGCCTTCTGGAGAGGACGCCGCTCGCTGTAGGAAGACTGGCGCCGTCTCTCCTCTGGTCGAACAGTGGTGCTTCTGGCACGCACCGTCGGGTTTACTGAGATGTTCGACTCTGCCCGAGCGGCCAGATGTGTCCGGTTCTCTTCGAGTTGGGTGGCAATGACGTCTCGTCCATCCTCAAGTCCACGAGCGAGGACCACCACTTCTGTGAGCTTTTCGTGAGCGAAGGCCAGCCAGCGACGGACTTGGTGATCGAGATTCGTCTCCGCTTCCAACGAAATAGGTACGTGCTGTAGCGAACACGATGAAGACACCACGACCGAGCTCACCAGTGAGGCGGCGCGCTCCAGGATCTCCAGGGAGCTCTCCAACCGATTGGCCCACACACTGTGTCCATCAACGATCCCCGCAAAGAGCACCTTGTCGCCGAGTCCGCCGATCTCTTCAATCAGTCTGAGATTCGCTGGTCCAGCACAGAAGTCGAGTCCGATTCCTTCGATGGGTGTGTCCATCAACGTGGGGAGGGCGTCTCTTGCATGATCGAAATAGGTGGAGACACAGATGGCCGGCCGATCCGGCGCAGCACCGAGGCGGCGGTACGCGTCTCTGACAGCTTGTAGCTCTGAAGGAGTCCGGTCGGCTACGAGAACGGGTTCATCGAATTCCACCCACTCCGCTCCGACATCGTGGAGCCGTCGGAGCAGTTCCTCGTATGGCTCGAGCAGTCCGGGCAAGAGGGCGAATGGCTCGTGGGCACCTTCGCCGATCAGCTTGCTGACCAGCAGGAAGGTGATCGGGCCAATGAGCACGGGTTTGGTGACGATGCCCAAACTGGCTGCCTCTTCGAATTCTTGAATCGCCTTCGTCCCGGCAAGGCGAAAGCGGGTGCTCGCGGTCAATTCGGGAACCAGGTGGTGATAGTTGGTGATGAACCATTTGGTCATCTCCAAGGCACCAACATCCTCTGAGCCACGTTGGTGGCCTCGTGCCATGGCGAAGTAGCGATTGAGGTTGCCTTCGGACAAGGAGCGATACCGGTCGGGCACCGCGTCCATCAAGACAGCGGTATCCAGAACCTGGTCGTAAAAGGAGAAATCGTTCGAGGGGATGAGTTCGATCCCCGCCTCCGCCATCAGGGTCCAGTTGGCTTCTCGTATCTTTCGACCCGTGTCCAGCAATTCGGCTTCGCCGATTCGTCCGCTCCAGAAGCCTTCCGTCGCGGTCTTCAACTCGCGGTTCATCCCAATCCTGGGAAGTCCGTGCACCGTCGACTTGGGAATACGCATCCTGCCTCCTAGTACCGCGCCCCTGGCGCGACAAATGTGAGTGGAATGCGCTCGGCGCAACCAGCGCCTTACCTGATCTGAACGAGTCCAGATCCGAGCGGTGCCCAATACTACCGTTGCGCACAGGATCCGTCATTCGATCTCCCCCGAGGGACTCAAACATTTCGCCGCCTTCGGATCGTCCAAGGGCGCGATTACCACCGAACCCTCGATTGCATCGGCTCGGCCGTGACATTGGATCCCGAAATATTTGTTCTTCGGCCCCGGTATCCGCAAGCGTCGATCCCGCCTTGCCACTTGTGACAGTCGCAAGCGCCACCGGCGAGAGCGCTTCGCTTGACCTTCTTATTTCTCACCGACGCCGTTCCGTACACGTCACCACGAGGTTCTGGACTTGTGTGGAGGGTGTCGCTAGGGTTACCCCCGAGGCTCGTGCGTCGTGCAACTGGATCGATCGGGGGAGGCATGCGACGTTTCCACTCGTCCGGGATCGTCGTCGGCGCGTCAATCGGCTTGGCAGTATCGGCCGTTCTCCGCGGCGCGGCTGTGAAGCTCTAATCCGGCGGGAGGCGAAGGGAACTCATGCGGATCCGCTGGTGGGTGGTGATGGCCGGAGTTGTCGTCGGAACGGCTGCCTGTGGGGCCTCGTCGCCGTCGAGCTCCCAAACGTCAACGGCCCCCACCGGCTCGCCGGCGGCCGGCCCGAGTTCGGTCAGCACGGCGAGCACGTCTACTCGGGGAGTGACGAAATCGAGCATCAACGTCGTCTTCCCTGAGGTGTCCCTCAACTCGCTGGCCGGAAAGGAGGGATTCGCCGAGGACGCAGAGTACGGGGAGCAGACCAAGGCAATCGATCTCTTCGTCAATCAGATCAACGACAGCGGGGGGATCAATGGCCGGACGATCAACCCGATTATCGCCACCTTTGATCCGACAAACGAGTCGGAGATGCGGGCGTTGTGCAAGACCTGGACAGAGGGATCTCCAGCCGCCTTCGCCGTGTTGGACGGCATCGGGGACTGGACGGGGGACAACGAGCTCTGCATCACCCAAGAGGGTCAAACGCCATTTCTCGGCGCGTGGACGACTGTCACCAATTGGACCAACGAGGGCTCGCCGTACCTGTGGTGGACCGGCCCTGACCAGGCCGCGATCCTTCAGGCAGTTGTGAATTGGGGCCTCAGTGCCCACCTGATTGGGCAGGGGATCAAGGTCGGGATCATCGCTGGCAATCGGGCCTCGGACCAAGTCGCCCTCGACGACTATCTCCTTCCTGACCTGCGCAATGCCGGCATCACCCCGGTGGTGAAAACCATCGACGCCAATCCTGATGACACGGCCACAACCGGGGCGGAGTCCCCTCTGGTTATCCAACAGCTGCGCAGTGCTGGCGTCACTTCGGTTATCCCCCTCATGCCCTTCAACGTCTTCTTCCCGGTGTTGCAAGCCGAAACCTCCCAGCAGTACTTCCCAAAGCTCCTGCTCAGCGATTACGAGGGGAGCATCGAGTCCTCGCTCGGCCTCCTGCCCATTCCCTACGCCGAGGCCTTGAACGGCCAGGAAGGAGTGACCACCGAAACCCTCGGTGGTATTGACGACCCCCGCCCCCAGAGCCAGGGCGGTTACGACCCCGGTGTTCGCAGCTGTTGGGTTCCCTGGCACAACGCCTATCCCCAAATTCCACCCGGGAACATGAACGACTTCATCGAGGAGCAGGGTCCCATCGCCGGTTGGTGCCAGGCCATCCACCTTTTTGCCACCGCCGCCAAAAACGCTGGGCGTGATCTCAACCGGCGCACCTTTGTCACCGCCATGTCCAAGATCACCGATTTTCCGGGGACCTGGTCCAGTGTCCTCAGCTACGGACCCGACAAGCGCTACGGCCCAACCGAGTACCAGGTGGTGAAGTTACGGGTCAACTCACCCCCGTCTTCACTCTGCAAGACGACCCCGGGCAAACCGCCCCCGGGAACGTGTTGGGTCTCTGTCCAACCCTTCGCACCGCTGCCCGCTGGTTGACCGGTCCGGACGACACGACCTTCCACTCAACAGCTGTCCGGCTCTGAGCGTCAGCCGTCGTAGAAACCCAGCGGATGGAGACCGACGAGTGTCCTCTCTCTCGATGTTTGGGCACGCGCCACCGCTTCGTTCGAGAGATGGTTGACCGATGATGTCGGTCGGATCCGTTGGGCAAGATCGCGACGTCCGTAGTGACACTGGACGAACATCCGCCCCGGATCCCCAGGGCCGGGTGGCATCCGTCTGTGCCATACGTCCGAGGCGAAGAGGGCAACATCACCTGCATTGGCCACGATAGGGATGGCGCCCCGGCCTTGCCACTCGAGGTCGTCATCGGCCGCCTTCTCCATGGGAGGTGTTCGCCCCGACGTGTGACTCCCCGGGATCAGCCCGGTCGGGCCCGCTTCGATTGGGCAATCCCAGAGATAAAAGTGGGCAGCAATCGCGAATACGGGATAGGGGATTCGGGTGTCCCAAGGAATGCCGGCATCACGAGGGATGTGCGGTCCACTGTCGATGTGCCAAAAGCGTCCCAGGTGGTCGTTGTTGCCTGGCTGTTGCCACCAGGCGGTATTGGCGATGACGTGGCAATCCTCCCCCAGGAGCGGCTCGATCACCTCGAGGATCCTCTGGTCGCCGATGGCCCGTTGGATGACCTCGCTCCGATTCAGCATCTCGTAGCGGAACGGGGCCGCTTGCTCGGGGGTATCTCCTCGCTCGTCCGGCGGGTATTCACCAAAGACCCGTTCGACATCGGCGACGAGTGTGGCGACCTCATCTTCGTCGAACACGCCTTCAAGAAGGACGAAGCCCTCCGATTGAAGGCTCTCCGCGGCAATCGGCACCGGTGCGGTGCGAGGAGCCAGGTAACCCGAAGACCGAGTGAGCATTGACCGATTCTGCCTCAACGAACCGAGGCGGACAATGGAGTGCCATCAGAGGGGTCGGCAGTCTCGGCACTGGCGACGATCAGTGGGGGCCGACGTCCTCGAGATCTGCTGAACGGCACGCCACTTCTCGTCGCCAGCACCCTGATCACATCGCTCCAATGAGGTCGCCTTGGTGGTCTTGGCTCATCAACCGGCGGCGCTAATGGACCGGCGGCGGGGAGCCTTCTGCACTGCCAGCAAGATCCGGATCCCAGGCACAGAGTGCGCAGGCGTGGCGGAAGGCTGAGCGGGCAAAATCCAAAGCGTCGGCATGTGGATCGGGGCAGGAGCGAACGTCGTCCCAATCCAAGATGTACTCCCCGAGCGTGCTGTCCCAGTGCGCGGCCGTCGGCGACAGCGCCGCACTTGAGAATCCCTCTGGCGCTGGGTATGCGTAGGCATAAAAGGCGGCTTTGCCGTAGCGCTGGTCACCGGGCCACCAACCGATACCGACCTCTTGTGCATCCATGGCGTTGCGGCTGATGAAATCCTTCGAGGGTGGAACCGCAGGCAGGCCGGAGAACATGTTGGTGGCCAGATCGAATGAACCCCACCACGCGTTCACCGGCGTCGAACGCCCGCGATAAGGAGCACGGAATGCAGCGAGCACCAGCGCCGCTTGAGTGGCTGCCGCAAAATAGGATTCGACCCTGCCCGGCTGGTAGCGGGTGTGCTCGTCGTCCTCATCGAGAGGGACGGTCCACGGCACCTCCTGTGGCATCAGGTTGATCTCGAAGGGGCCACCGAGCCGGCGGACTTCGTTCAACACATCGCGTGTGACCTCGCCGACCGGTCGATCGGGGGTCAGGGCCATACGTTGGGCGCGTCCGTCACTGTGCTCGACGACGGCCTGGTGAGCATGGAGGTCGAGGGCGACGACAAGGACCCCCGACCCGTCGGGCGCGGGCAATGGCATGGTCTCCCATCCTCTGGCCGTCAGCCGAAGAGCCGCATGCTGGAGCTCGGGTTCCGCTGGGGCAAGGGCAACAGCCAGTTTCCCGAGCAGCTGGGTGTGAGCGTGCAGGGTGTCGCACGTCGCGTTCCACTCTTCGTAGGAGACCTTCGGCCACTCGGCGGACATGGTGGTCATGTTACCGGGCGTCGGCTGGGCGAGCATGGGCCGACGAACCGCGGACGATGTGCCCATAGCCTTGATCTAGCCTCATCGTTGGCCCCGCGAGGAAGGATCGACGCAGTGCACATTCCGCTGCCATTTCCCGAGACGACGACCACCTCGGCCGTCTCGACCGGCGAGCTCCCGAGCCGGGAGGTGGTCGATGCGCTGCTGGCCGAGGTGTTCGACCTCTACCGCTCGGTGGATGATGGCGCTGTAGCCGACTACATCCCGGCGCTGGTCAACGTCGATCCCTCGCTCTTCGGCGTGAGTATCTTCGGCGTCGGGGGCACGGGTAGCGCGATCGGCGACGCCTTGCATCTCTTCTCATTGCAGAGCATCTCGAAAGCGTTCGTCTTCGCTCTGGTCTGCGAGGCCGTCGGCCCCGAGGAGTGCCGGAGGAAGCTCGGAGTCAATGCCACTGGACTGCCGTTCAACTCGGTGATGGCCGTCGAGCTGAGTAAGGATCGCACGATGAACCCCATGGTCAACGCCGGGGCCCTGGCCACGACCAGCCTCGTGCCCGGAGTCACCATGGAGGACAGATGGGGGTTCATCCGTGAAGGGTTGTCCCGGTTTGCCGGCCGTCCGCTCGAACTGGACAGAGAAGTGTACGAGTCGGAGTCCGCCACCAATCTTCGCAACCAGGGCATCGCTCATCTGCTCCGGAGCTACCGACGGCTGTACGCCGACCCTGACGAGACCACCGACCTCTATACCCGTCAGGGCTCGCTGCTGGTGAGCGCTTCCGACTTGGCCGTGATGGGCGCCACGTTGGCTGACGGGGGCGTGAACCCTCTGACCGGCGAACGGGTCATCGCTGCGTTCAACTGCAAGCACGTCCTCGCCGTATTGGCCACGGCCGGCCTCTATGAGCATTCGGGCGACTGGATGTACGAAGTCGGTCTCCCGGGCAAGAGCGGCGTCGGTGGCGGAATCGTGACCGTGTCGCCCGGCAAGGGGGGCCTGGGGACGTTCTCGCCGCCTCTTGACGAGGCCGGCAATAGCGTGCGGGGGCAGCTTGTGACCCGGTATGTGTCGGAAAAGCTGGGCCTGAACATCTTCGCTTCCAAGCCGACGTGACCAGATTCCTGAGCCCGCTGCTCCCCTGCGAATGTGACACCGCCCAGCGGTCGGTGGCGGCCGGTGCTCCGAGGCTCTGGGGGTGGGCGGAGCGGGGTGGGAGCGCCTAAGGTCTGCGAACATGCACTACCGCCACCTGGGACGGTCCGGGTTGCGGGTCAGCCCGTTGTGCCTCGGCACGATGAACTTCGGCTCGCAGACCGGAGAGTCCGAAAGCTTCGCCATCATGGATCGGGCGTTGGATCTGGGGATCAACTTCTTCGACACCGCCAACGGCTATGGAGGGGGTGAGACAGAGCAGATCCTCGGCCGATGGTTCGCCCAGGGCGGAGGTCGCCGGGAGAAAGTGGTCCTGGCCACAAAGGTGTACGGCGATGTCGCTGGCGACTGGCCCAACGATTCCAAGCTCTCGGCCCGTCACATCAGGGATGCGTGCGAGGCGAGTCTCCGGCGCTTGCAGACCGACCACATCGACCTCTACCAGATGCATCACGTCGATCGCAGCACGCCGTGGGAGGAGATCTGGCAGGCGATGGACCTCCTGGTCACCCAAGGAAAGGTGATCTATGTCGGCAGTTCCAACTTTGCCGCCTGGAACATCGTCGCCGCCAACGAGGAGGCTCGTCGGCGCAACACATTCGGCCTGATATCGGAGCAGAGTCTGTACAACCTCAAGACCCGCACCATCGAACTCGAGGTCATCCCTGCTTGCGAGGCCTACGGCATCGGTATCCTGCCTTGGAGCCCTCTCGGTGCGGGGTTGCTGGCCGGCTCCGTCGCCGAGGCCACCGAGGGCCGGCGGGCTAACGAGGGCATGAAGGCGGCCAGTGATTGGTTACGGGACACTCTGGGCGCATGGGAGAAGCTGTGCACGGAGCTCGGTGAGCGGCCCGCCGACGTCGCTCTTGCCTGGCTACTTGCCAATCCAGTGGTGACTGCCCCGATCATCGGGCCGCGGACGCTCGAGCAATTCGAAGGAAGCCTTCGCTCGCTCGACATCGATCTTGATGTGGAGGTGCTGGAGCGCTTGGACCAGATCTTTCCTGGCCCCGGCCATGCTCCCGAGGCCTACGCCTGGTAAGGATCCCCACCTCTTCTCTGATCCCTCTCCTCAACTACTCGGACGCGGTCATCGAAGAAAACCACCTCCCTGTGCCGGAGGAGAAGACGGCGTCACCGATCGGATCGTCACTGACACTGGTGTCCTCAATCTTGGCGAGCAACGTGGATTCGAGGTGGAGGTCGGTTCGGCGCGAGGATTGGACGCTCGCACGATGGCTCCATTCGACCTTGCCCTGGTAGGTGCAAAATCATGACGACGTTGTCTTCACCAACCGATGCCAGCCCTGCAGAAGCTCCCGCCCTGCCCCCTCACGTGCTGGTTCTCTTCGGGGCGACGGGCCATTTGGCGAGACACAAGTTGCTCCCCGGGATCCTTCATTTGGCCCGAGCCGGCCTGCTGCCCGAGTATCGCATTGTGGGCACCTCAATGGAGGATCTCGACGAGCAGCAGTTTCGGGACATGGCTCGTGACTGTTGTAGCGAGTTCGCCCGCCACCATGTCACCGATGCCGAGTGGGCAGAGGCCTCGAAGCGCCTGACCTACGTCCCCCAAGCCGCTGGACCGAGTGGTCTGTCCGAAGTGGTTGGGAGAGTCGAGACAGAACTCGGGGGTACGCCTCGTCGGTTGCACTACTTGAGCATTCCTCCAAGGGCGGCGAGCTCCGTCATCAGCGTGCTCGAGGCGGCGAACCTCGTCGACCGTGCCCGTATCATCATGGAGAAGCCTTTTGGCACCGATTTGGCCAGTGCCCGCTTACTCAATGCCACAGTTCACCAGGCCTTCTCCGAGGACCAGATCTTCCGCATCGATCACTTCTTGGGCAAGGAAGCCGCGCAGAACATCCTGGCGTTCCGCTTTGCCAATGGTCTCTTTGAGCCCATCTGGAACCGCGAGCACATCGAGCATGTTCAGATCGATGTGCCCGAGACCGGCTCCGTCGATGAGCGGGGGTCGTTCTACGACGCCACGGGGGCCTACCGCGACATGGTGGTCACGCATCTATTCCAGATCCTGGCCTTCATGGCCATGGAACCCCCGACCGCCCTCGAGCCCGGTGCCATAAGCGAGGAGAAGAACAAGGTGTTCCGATCTCTCCAGGATATCGACGTCAATCACGTGGTTCGCGGGCAATATGAGGGATATCGCTCAACACCCGGGGTGGCGCCCGACTCGGATACGGAGACGTTTGTCGCACTCCGTTGTGCAATCGACAACTGGCGTTGGGCCGGGGTCCCCTTCTACCTCCGCACCGGAAAGCGAATGGCCGAAAGTGCACGAATCATCTCCATCGCGTTCCGCGAGCCTCCGAAGAGCATGTTCCCGGCCAACTCGGGAGTCGGAACGAAAGGGCCCGATCACCTCACCTTCGACCTCGCTGACGCCTCAAAACTCTCCCTGTCGTTCTACGGCAAGCACCCGGGGCCCGGAATGCACCTCGATAAGTTGAGTCTGCAGTTTGCCCTCCACGAGACCGACCAGGAGGGGGATGTGCTGGAAGCCTACGAACGGCTGATCTACGACGCGATGAGTGGTGACCACACGCTGTTCACCACGGCTGATGGCATCGAGCGACTGTGGGAGGTCTCGATTCCTCTCCTCGAGGAGCCTCCGGAAGTGGAGCTGTATCGCCAAGGCTCCTGGGGCCCGAGCTCGATTCGTGAGCTGGTTGCCCCGCGGTCATGGAGGCTTCCCTTCGAGCGCGGGTGGCGCCAGACCAGATGATCCAGTCGTCGCCCTGACCTGATTACACCGACGACGAGGGGCCGGTGAGCCCCGCCCGGCGGCTGTCCGAACCGCGCATCATGTGAACAGAGCGCTCGTCCTCAGTTTGTCGGCGAGCCCGTTCCCCGGCGATGAGGGCGCCTATCGCCGCACAGGCCAAGACGAGGTCGGCCACTCCGAGCGCGGTCGACCCGAGTGATCGCAGACCGGCGACCTCGATGGATGTGGCGGCCACAACGATCAGAGCACTTGCCATCAACACAAGATGGGTTGACGAACGGCGCATCGGAGAGGCAGGGGAGGCGAGGACCGCAACGGCGACGATGGCAAGGACCGCGAACACGATCGCTCCTGGCCGCCCCAACAGGACCAGGGACAAGCGCGAATGATCAGCCGGGATGACGCCCAGCCACTTGTATCCCGCGAAGATGAAAACTGCGGCAAGCATTGCCAGTCCCGGCTGCTGGAGGACCCGTCCGGCGGCCGTCGGCGGGCGCTGGTTAACCGCCGTCGGCTCTTCGGTTCGGGGTGGCGGCGTTGTGACCGGCGCCAGGTCGATGAACGACAACTCAGTCGGTTCAGTCGGGCCGGCCGGGCGATCGAGCAGGAGGGTGGAGCTGTCGAAGGGTTGTCTCACGGGTCGAGCCTAACTCTATAAATACGATCGAGTTACTAGAGATTAAACCCTTCGCACGGTGTCGTCAACTGCCTCTTGCCGTGGTGGTCGACCTGGTTGGTGGCCCCGCCGACGGAGAAGTGTCAGTCCGACTGTCGGTATGATGCCCCGACGAGGACAGCGACAACAATCCGCTGGCGCCGTCAGAAGGCGATCGTGCAGCCCAGGACAAGAGCTTGCACCGCATCGTGTGCCACCGCGTCATGCCAGGTTCGACCCGGAGTCCATCTTCTCGCTTCTCGCATCGAGCGTCATTGATGATTGGTCCGGTCTCCGGGTCGCCATCGCCGCTGTACAGCAGTTGCGGATCAGGAGTGACAGAGCCCCTGGGAGCGTCTGATCGCGAAGCAATGCCCTGACGCGCCTCCGGGACACGAAGGCGCGCTCGATCAACCGGTGTCCGGGATTGGCGGTTCCCGAGCGCAAGCGAGCGGTAGCCTGGATGTTCGTGGGCCGCAGCGAGTCGAGGGGCTTCGGACCGGAGCTGACGTCGGTCCGTGAGGCACGGCATTTCGCCGAGCAGACGGCAAGAAACTGGAAGATCGAGGGCGACGACCTGACCTTGGTGGTCTCCGAGCTGGCGGCCAACGTCGTCATCCATGCCTCTGGCCGGTACGTGGTCGTGATCTGCGAGTACCCGGAAGAAGTGCTGATCGAAGTGGCTGACAGCATTTCCGATGGGCCCACCATCGTGCCCGTCAGCGACAACGCGACGCACGGCCGGGGTTTGCGCATTGTCGAAGCGCTCGCACGGAGCTGGGGCGTTCGTCCCGACGCGTACGGAGGAAAAGTTGTGTGGGCGCGCCTCGCTCTCTCCTCGGCCGTCGGCGGGATGCCTTCACTGCTGTTGTGTTAGACGTTGCCGACCGTCGGGTGCCCGGCCTGGGCCCCACTGGACAGTTGATCGATTGTCGCAGAGAGGGTCGAAGCGCCTTGGGAAGGATCAGGAGCCTTGAGTCAGGGCGTTCCGGAGGTCCTTGAGTGCCTGGGCCTCATCCTGGGGGCAGAAGTAGCTGGTGGCGAAGATGGCCACCACATACTCCTCGAAAAGCGTCAGATGCCGATCGCCCAGCGATTGCTCCATTTCATCGGTGGTCTGTCCGCGGCCCAGATCGGCGCAGGCCAGTCTTCCGTCTTGCACCACGCTGGCATCGCTGTCCGTAGCGAACGCGTCGCCGGCGTGGCGGACAAGAGTGAGGTAGGCCTGGTTGGGCTGGGGCGGAAGATCGGGGTCCCCGTAATAAAGGACCGCTTCGGCCAGGGCGGCGGCCGCCGGTCTGGGGGCAATGCGAGGAACTTCCCCGGTCGGAAAGTCGAGCAGATCGACGTAGAGTCGACGTTGGGCGAAATTGCCGATCTGACCGGGTGCCAGGCCGTGATGAACCATCCAGATCAGGCCGCCGACCTGAAAGAACTCCTGGCCACCGGGCCCCGGATCACTCTGCCCCCCGCCCGATGAGGACGAGAGCCACGCATGGTCGAGTGGTTTGTTGCACGGTCCGATCATCGAGGCGCAGTGAGCGATCCCGATGCCATAGTTGTCGCTTCCCCACAGGTTGGCCGAATAGAAGAGCCAGTAATTGTTGCCTTGTTGAACCATGGACGGCCCCTCGACCAGATTGCCTTCCCAGGCCTGCGACGCTCCAATCAGCCGGTGCGGCGGGCCGACAACCGACAGCCCGTCCGGTGAGAGCTGCTGTGAATAGATGGTGGTTGGCAGTCCGCAGCAGTCGCCGTCGCTCTTCCACAACAGCCAGGGGGTTCCCTGGGCATCGATGAACACGCTGGGGTCGATCGCCCCTCCCTGTGACACGGGGCACACGAATGCAGAGGACGAGTCGTCGACGAAGGGTCCACCGGGGTTCGTACTGGTTGCCCGAGAGATGCAGAAAGCGGTCCTCGGGCCAGCCGGAGTGTTGACACAATCCTGAGCAGGCGGCTTGCCCAGACACTCGAGGAGTAGGGTCGCAGGCGTCGAGTAGTACATCACGTAGGTCCCATCGGGACGGGCCCAGACCGCCGGGGCCCACTGGTAGCCGGAGACGGTCCATTTGGGCAGTGTGGGTAGAGCGTCGCCGAGGTAGCGGCCTTCGAATCCCGAGTTGCGGGTCAAGACGATGGCAGGGATATGGGCCCCCGGGGCGTACTTTGTCGTCGTGGTGTTCGTGGCGTAGAGGTAGATGGCATCGGATGTCCGCAGGGCGAAGGGGTCGGCAAAGTCGGCGTTGAAGATCGGGCTGTCGTTCAGAAGGCCGGACAGCACGTCGAGCTGAACTCCGTTCTCTTTCGACGGGTCGAGTGCTCGTAGCCCCAGAGTGGCAGCCTGCGCTGAGGGCGCAGCCGGTATCTGACCCGCCCGTGCATCGGCTCGGATCGCCACCTTGAGGGAGGTGCTGGTGGATGATTGCGCCCCTGACAGCCCGCAAGCAGTGAGCACACCGCCTGCCACCCACACAGCCAATCCAATTCGCAACAGCCGACGCGTGGATTGTCCCACCCGACGATCGAGCCTCGCCATGGGAGACAGCGTAGGAGGACCAACCGGTGGGAATAGGGATCATCATCGGGCGACAGCAGCCTTCTGGCGCCGGCGGACGCGCCACACGGGCCGGCGCGTAGGGTCTCAGATCTGATGGATCAGGTCATTGCCGGAAGGCTGCGACGCCTTGCCGAGGAGCTCGAGGAGAGCGGTCTTCCCAACGCGGGACGGGCGTCCTTCCGAGCCATGCTTCTCGAAGAGGTCGATCACGCACTCCGGCCCGCAGTCCACGAACGACGGGTGCCGAGTAGCGGCACGATTCTGGAGCCGACGACCGACCCGGACAGCTGGGCACCGGGCACGCAGTTGCGCATTACTGGCGACTTGGTGACACAAGATGCTCTTGCCGGAGCGCGGCGTTTCGTCGACGGACTCTCGAGCTGGCTCCTACGACGGGCGGACACCGGCGACGAGTGGGTGCTTTTCGATCGACCTGCCGGATCGGAACGGGATCTGGTGGTGCTGGCGGACGTGTTCGGTGCCACCATCGTGCAACGTCATCCGACCGGCGTCGTCAGAGTCGTTGGTGGATTCGGCGTCCTCCGTTGGGAGGGCCTTGCCTGGCACCACGAGCCACCGGTGGCGACGTGGGTGGAAACGCTCACCGCCGGCTCGTTTGACGGGGATCCCGATGTCGTGGAGGCCATGCTCCAGCTTGCCGTTCATGACCTCGGGTCCTTGGGCATCGGCGCGCTGTTGATCTATCGGCCGGATGACGAGCCCGGGCCCCCGGTGGAGGAACGTCTCCCGAAACCGCCTCCTCTCTGCATCCGTACCGCCTCCCATCTCGCCCCACTCCGTCATGCGCTCGCCCAGGTCGATGGGGCTGCCGTCTTCGACGCCGGGGGCTGCCTCCGCTGGTTGGGCGTCCGACTGGTGCCGAGCCCCGACGCCGAGCGGGTGGTCGAGCCGATGGGCGGGACCCGGCACACTTCCGGCCTGCGCTACAGCCACGATGATCCGACCGCCACCGTCATCGCCGTCAGCGAGGACGGTCCCGTTTCCGTGCTCCGTGGAGGCGCCGTCCTGGGCCGATCGGCCGGCTCCGGAGGGCCGAATCCCGGCGGTCCCGAGTGGATTGCATGATAGAACTAAATCAGGTACGGTCGGGACGGTGATCGAACCGACTGATGGCAACGAGTTGGTGGCCGAGCAGAGAGAATCGGGTGGAACGACGGCCAGGGGAGCGCCGACCTTCACCGCGACCCACCTCGATCGGGCCGGTGCTTTCGTTGAGGCCGCCGGGCTCGTCCTCGACGAGGTCACCCCTTCGCGAGTCAAAGGTCACATCGACCTTGGACCTGAACATCACACCCCGTGGGGCATTGTGCACGGCGGTGTCTACACGACGGCAATAGAAAGCGCGGCCAGCATCGGAGCCACCGACGCGCTGAGGGATAGGGGAATGGTCGCCGTCGGTCTGACCAACACCACCCATTTTCTGCGGTCGGTCACCTCCGGCCGGGTCGTTGTCGAAGCCGTGGCCCTCAATCAAGGCCGCACCCAGCAACTGTGGCAAGTGAACGTTCACGATGGTTCCGGCAAACTCATCGCACACGGCGAGCTGCGCCTCCAAAACGTCTCGCCCGCCGCCTGAGGTCTCAGGCTCAGCAGGAAAGGCGTTTGCCTTCGGGTCGCTCGCCACAGCCTGGCTGCCGAGGGTGGTGATCGGCTGGTGTGGAGTTCGGGCGGCCCGGACGGTCGTTATCGTCGGCTGTTGTCCATTGCATCTGTTCGACCGGTCATTGCCACGGGCACCGAGTCGCCGGTGATCCCCTCCTCGTTTGTGGCTCCAACCTCGGCCCCGTTGCCTTCGGGTTGTGTGGTCGCGACGAAAGCCGTTGTCCGCAGCGGGATTTCCTTGATCAGCCAACTGAGGATGAAGCCAACGACCACGAAGGGTACGGCGACGAAGAACGCCGCTTCGACCGAGTGACTGAAGGCGTTGATGACAAAGGCGCGCTGGGATCCGGGCAGGTGATCGATCTGTGCCGGATTGGCGGTCAGGTTCGAGCCGCTGATCAATTTGAGCTCGGCCGCGGTGGCATGCAACTTGAGTTGGGAGATCAATCGGTTGGCGAAGACAGCACCGAGGATGGCCACGCCGAAGGCTCCCCCGATGGTACGGAAGAACGTCGAGGTCGCCGTGGCTACTCCCAGTTCGGAGTACGACACCGAGTTCTGCACGGCGACCACGAGGACTTGCATGACCAGGCCGACGCCCAATCCGGTGATGAACATGAAGACGGCTGTCTCGCTGTACGGGGTGTGCGGGCCGAGCCGGGTCAGTAGGAACAGGCCGACGGCCAGGACGGCCGTGCCGACAATGGGGAAGACCTTGTACCGCCCGGTGCTGGTGACCAACCGCCCGCTGATGATGAACGTGATCAGCATGCCCCCGATCATGGGCAGGAGCTCGAGGCCGGACAGGGTGGGTGAGGCCCCGTGGACCACCTGGAGGTAGAGGGGCAGGTAGATGATGGCCCCGAACATCGCGAACCCGATGATGAAGGCGACGCCAGAGGTAGCTGTGAACGTCCGGTTCTTGAAGAGCCAGAGCGGGATGATGGGCTCGGGAACTCGGGTCTCGATCCAGCAGAAGATGGTCAGGCTCAGGAGTGAGATCAGGCCGAGTGCGATGATCGTGGGCGATCCCCAGGCATATTCGGATCCGGCCCATGTGGTGAGCAAGATGATGCTGGTGACACCGACGGAGAGGAAGGCCGTCCCGGCCCAGTCGATCTTGTGGGACACCCGCCTGACCGGAATGTGCAACACGGTGGCCACCACGAAGAGGGCAACGACGCCGAGGGGAACGTTGATATAGAAGATCCAGCGCCATGACAGGTGCTCGGTGAACCATCCGCCGAGGAGAGGTCCCGCCACATTGGTGACGCCGAAGACGACCCCGAAGTAACCCATGTACCTTCCCCGTTGCCGGGCCGGCACCACGTCCCCCATGATGGCCTGCGCCCCGACCATCAGTCCGCCCGCCCCGATGCCCTGAATGGCCCGGAAGGAGATGAGCTCGACCATCGTCTGGGACAGCCCGGAAAGCATCGATCCGACCAGAAAGACCACGATGGCCAGCTGGAACAGACTCTTGCGGCCATAGAGGTCGCCGAGCTTTCCCCACAGGGGCGTGGAAATGCAGGTGGCCAGGAGGTAGGCCGTGACCACCCACGACAGGTGATTGAGCCCGTGAAGATCGCCAGCGATCGTGGGAAGCGCGGTCGCAACGATGGTCTGGTCCAGGGCGGCCAGTGCCATGCCCAGCATGAGGGCGGACAGGATCACCAGGATCCGGCGGTGCTCGGCGTCAGCCTCGGCTTGGTCGACCGGTGGCTCCAGGGTCAGCTCAGACACGGGCATCTCCCAGATCCCGCTCGAGGTCCTCGGCGAAGCGGGCGAGCAGGGTTGCCAACGTGGAGAGGTCGTCATCGTCCCAACCCTCCACGAGCTGGTCGATCCAGGCCCGCCGGGCTCGACGTACCCGTTCGAGCGTCCGGCGCCCCGCCGGCGTCAGGCGGATTCTCGTGGCCCGGCCATCGTCGGGGTCGGTCTGGCGGATGACCATGCCCTCGCGCTCGAGCTGTTGGACTTTGCGGGTGACGGTGGGGGTGTCGACCCCGAGCAGGTCGGCCAGGTCGGTGACCCGGAGCGAGTCGGGCACGGCCGAGAGTTTGTGGAGGAGTGCGGCACCGGCCCGGTCGAGCCGCACGCCGGCTGACCGCAACAGCCGCTCATGCAGGCGGACCTGGGTGATCGACCGGGCCACGATCTGCAGTGCCTCCTCGAAGCGGTCGACATGACCGGCCGCAGGACCCTTCGCTGTTCCGCCGTCGATAGTTGCTTTCAGCATGTAAATAGGATACCCCGGAGGGAGTGCTGGGGAAAGGCCAGGTCATGGAGTGAGGCCTGCTGCGTCTGAAACAATGAGCTATGCGCAGCGAGATCGGGTTCCGTCGTCTCGTGAACTTCGGCGACGCCGTTGTGGCCATCGCCATCACACTGCTCATCCTGCCTCTTGTCGATTCTGCCAGCTCCATCGGCGGCAAAGGAGTCGGGCCGTATCTCGATAGCAACAAACCCAAGCTCTTCGCCTTTGCCCTGAGTTTCGTGGTCATCGCCGACTTCTGGTGGGAACACCATCAGATGTTCGAGCGGGTGAAGGGATACAACGGGGTGCTTGTCGCCGGGATGCTGCTCTGGCTGTTCAGCATCGTCTTCCTCCCGTTCCCCACGGAGCTGCTGGGATCGGCACGAAGCAGCGGCGTGGCCATCCATGCGCTCTACATCGGCACCCTGTGGGTCACTGCGTGTGCTGCACTCGTCCAGCAGTGGGCCGTCGTGCGATGGCCGGAGTTGCAGGCCGATGCCGGACGGGGCGGTGCGACCGTAGCCGGTGCGTTGATCCTGACCGTGCTCATGACAGTGGCCCTCGTCGTCGCCGTGACCGTATCGGTCATTGGGCTGTGGTCGCTTCTGGTCCTTGTGCTGACACGGCCGATCCATATGCTCGCTTCTCGACGACCTCGACGATCTCGATGACCAGGAATCCAGCGATGTCCGCTGCCGTGGATCGGATGCCTGCTGACCAGAGGACCGGGGTCGTGGCCGGTGAGCGACTCGAGCGCCGAAGGCCTCGTCGGGACGGTCGGCTCTCTTTTTGACCTGCGGGAATCGCCCACCCGGTCGTGATGCGCTGAACGGCGCCGGCGACCTGGGGGACCTTGTCGTCGTCATCAAGTCGCAATCTCTGCCGTGGTTTGGCGGCCAGACCGGACGGGTAACCCAGCCGAGTGGAGTCGGAATCGACATTTCGTGGCGACGTGTTCGAGTACTTGCGTCGAGAGGCTCCCCTCGAGTTTGAGCGCCTGGTCTCCGTAGGACGCCTGGTTGTCCCGGAGTCGGACGAGGTGGCACCGGCTGTCGTCTACGGTGACGATCTCCCAGGTCGGACGTGTGTTTGGAAGTCAGCCGGGCGGCGGAGAGAATCATCATCACGCCTTGTGACTGTGAACACGTGACGTTGTGACTGTGAGCACGTGATGCTCACTGGTTCGGCGATGAACGGTCGGGGAAAGGTGGCCGGAATGACGTCGCCGCCCGCGACGGTCGCCAACCGCAGGGATACGAAACCCAAGCGACCGGGCCCGCGGGATCGTCGGGTACAGCCACAGACGTGAATCCGTCAGCGTGTCCCCTCGTGCGGGCGTTTGGCGTTCGGGTCCTGTTCTTTTCGATGGTTGAGTGACGCCTTTCCACCAACCGTCCTTTGACCCACGACTTCCCAGCAGCCACCGCACGGGTCCACAGCCTGTGCACATCCTGTCTTCCCATACTCCTCGTTGACAGCAATCCCCAAACGAAGGAGTAGAAGAGCATGAATGACTCTGATGTAGAAGCATCGTCAGCCCCCACAACCATCAGTCCGGCATCGAGTCCGAAACCCAGACGACGCCGACGAGTCCGCGTGGTCAGTGCTGCCGCCATCGCGCTGGGCCTGGCTGTTGGCGGGGGCGCCGTCGCCAATGCGGCCTCGACGCCGAGCGCGTCGAACTCGTCAAGTCCGACGGCCGGCCCGGGACGACCACCCTTTCCGGGAGGTTCCCCACCGGCGGCCATGGGCACGGTGGCGTCGGTGGGTAGCAACACCTTCACCATCACCACGAAGGACGACACCACGGTGACGGTGAACGTCAGCTCCACCACCACCTACCGTGATGCCGGCGAGTCCTCACCGACTCTGGCTGACGTGACGGTCGGCCAGCACGTGGCCGTCTTCGGCACCGAGACGTCCGATGTGGTCACCGCGGCCAGCGTGGCCATCGGCAATCCGCCCGGTGGCGGCGGCAAGGGCGTCCCCGGTGAGTTCCCGGGAGGTTCCCCACCGGCGGCCATGGGCACGGTGGCGTCGGTGGGTAGCAACACCTTCACCATCACCACGAAGGACGACACCACGGTGACGGTGAACGTCAGCTCCACCACCACCTACCGTGATGCCGGGGAGTCCTCACCGACTCTGGCTGACGTGACGGTCGGCCAGCACGTGGCCGTCTTCGGCACCGAGACGTCCGATGTGGTCACCGCGGCCAGCGTGGCCATCGGCAATCCGCCCGGTGGCGGCGGCAAGGGCGGCCCCGGTGGATTCCCGGGGGGTCCGCCACCGGCTGGGTGAGGAAAGGGTGAGGGTGGCCCTTTGGTTCCCACCGGTGGTTGCCGTACCCGATGGGAGGGGGTCAGCCGGGGACGTTCCCGCTGGCCCCCTCCCGAGCACCCGCTCCCGCCGCGGGCAGACTGCCCACCGAGAAGTGGAGCTCGTGGCCGTCGTCGGAGTTGACCCGCTCGAGGTGGATACGGCGTCCGTAGACAGTGGCCAAGGCCAGAATGGATGACGCCAGGAGGAGGGCACCGGCGATGTTGAGGGAGAGGTTCAGGCCACGCCCGAAGGCCCCGTATGCGGCCGACACCACTTCATTGACGATGTGGGTGATGGCATGGTTCTTGGCCGTGGCTGCCTTGGCCTCTCCCTGATAGGCGCCCGTGGTGACCGCTGACACCACCAGCGACTGGTAGGCCTTGGGGATGCCGATGGCGGTGAGCTTCCGCACCAGGTTGACGGTCAGTTGACCGTTGACGATCGAACCCAGGACGGCAACGCCGACGACGGCACCCAGCTCGCGGAAGGTGTTGGTGGTGGATGCAGCCATGCCCGAGTGCTTGGCCGGGATCGAACCCAGGGCGGCCGACGTCACCGGCACCATGGACATGCCCACCCCGACCCCCGACAGGAACATGGTCCACCCGATCTGCCCGATCCCGACGTGAGGGGTGATCATGGAGTTGGTCAGCAGGATCCCGATCCCCGCGATCAGGCAGCCTGTGGCCATGGGGATGCGCGGACCCCATGCCGCCACCCAACGACCGGTGAGCAGGGCGGCCGCCACCATGCCCACAGCCAGCGGGACGAAATTTTCGGCGAGGCGCAAAGGCGAGTCGGCCGCCACCACCTGGAGGTAGAGGGCCACCATGAAGAAGATGGCAAAGGTGCCGAAGTAGACCGTAAAGGCGATGATGGTGGACCCGGCGAACGTGGGGATTTTGAAGTAGCGGACGTTGAGCACCGGGTTTTTGGCCCGCAGCTCCGCCAGCACAAAGGTGATGGCGGTGAGCACGGCGAACAGGAAGAGCAGGTCGATCCACCAGGTTCGGTAGCCAGCCGTCTCGCCCAAGATGATGGCAAAGGTAAGCGATCCGAGGGCGAGCGCCCCGAGCACGAACCCGGGGATGTCGAATCGAGCCCGGACCGGGTCGGAGCTCTCGGGGAGCACGATGGCGGCACTGGTGAAGGCCAGAATCCCGAACAGGACGTTGAACCAGAAGATGGCTCGCCAGGACCATCCGAATACCAAGAGGCTGCCGATCAGCGGGCCCAGGGCCAGCCCGAGGCTGGACACCGCGGCCCAGATGCCCAGAGCCCGAGCCCGCTGCCCCCGATCGGGGTAGAGGTGCCGGATCATCGACAGCGTGCCCGGCTCAGAAGCGGCGGCGCCGATGCCCATGACCACCCGGCCGGCGATGAGGACGTCGGTGGTCGGCGCGACGGCGGCGATCACCGAACCAGCGCAGAACACGGCAACGCCCGTAAGCATCACCTTCTTGCGACCGAAGAGGTCACCGACGGTTCCGAAACTCAGCATGAGGGCGGCGAAGGTCAGGGCGTAGCCGTTGACCACCCACTGCAGCTGGCTCACCGAAGCATGCAGGCCGCTCTGGACATTGGCCAACACCACTGTGACGATGGTGTTGTCGAGGAAGGTCAGGAAGAGGACGAACAGAAGGGTGGCGAGGGCCAGCGATCGTGAGCGTGACACACCGCCGGTATCCGAGCCGTTTTGCCGGTGAGAGGTCTGCAGGACCTTGTCCATGGACACAGTCGACCACATCACGGGCCGCCAGTCATCCAGGAATCGTCCCACTGGGAAGCCACTCGGTGGTTGGGGGCTTGCAAGCTGGCAAACCGGGGCCAACGGTCAATCCTCCCAAGGCCGATACCCGGTGGCTACCCGTTTTGCGCCTCGTCAATCGCGGCGGCGGCGCCGCGACCGGCTGATCGATCCGTAGGGGACCGAGGGGCTCTCTACCCGGGCTCGCAGCCCGGTGGTGTGAGTCAGCTTGCCGGGGGGCAGCTGACGCCGAAGCCGGTCAGTACCGCGGCAGGAACGACCGGTGCCTGTGCACTGCCGGGAGGACAGCCGACCTCGGCGGTACCGAACCCGATCACGGTCCACGTACCACCTGACGAATGGACGAACCCGTAGCCACCTTGCACCGTGGTCTGGTGGCCGGGGGCGGGACCGATGTGAAACAGGACATAGGTCGGGTCCACGCTCGAGACCTGTGAGGAAGTGATCATCCAGGTGCCGGCGGGCGGACCGTGGGCGGTCTGGTAGGCGTTGATGGCGGTCGTCGCCCCCGAGGGCACGGCTGAGCCCGACGACGTTGTCGTCGATGTCGCCGAGGTGGAAGTCGTCGTCGTCGCTGTTGAGCAGACCTTGGTGCCGGCGCTGGCGGCGGCGACCAACTTGGCCTTCGTGTTCGGACCGTACACACCGTCAACCGTGAGTTTCTCGGCCGATTGGAACGCCCGGATCCCTTGTGAGGTGGCTGGCCCGTTGACCCCGTCGACGGTTCCCGAGTAGCAACCGACCGCGAACAGTGCTGTCTGAAGGGCCTTGACCGCGGTGGCCGACAGGCCCGTGGTGCTTGTCGTCGATGATGCCCCGGATGTCGATGTCGTCGAACTGGTGGAGGTGCTGGAGCAACCGGCCGTGAGTGCCGCCACAGCCAGGGAGGTCACAAGGATGACGGGCCAGGATCGACGCAAAGCCCCGATACCCCGTGTCGCCGAGGGCTCGATCTCGTCCACTGCGTCGACCAGTTTTCGCATCCCGCTCTCCCAGCGATCTCGAGCCCAGACGTCTGGGCTGGCAGCAAAGGTACTCCACGATCTGGCGTAATTCGGGGATCGGGCCTTTGGCGCGTAGAGGTCGAATGAGCCGGCCTCGGTCGAGACATTCTGATGGGCTAGCCAATCCCAGAGAGGGCTGCGACGGCGTCGATGGACGACAGATGGCGCTCTTTGTCCGTCTCCCCGAGAAAGGACGCAACAAAGGAATTGCGGGCCAGCTGCACCAGCTCGACGTCGTACAGATCGAGGGCATCAGCCACAGCCAGAAGGTTGTCGGCCACGTAGCCGCCGAAGTAGGCGGGGTCGTCGGAATTGACGGTCACACACAGACCGTTCCTGAGCAGGAAGGCCAGGTTGTGCTCGGAGAGGCGGGGGAAGACCTTCAGCTTCACGTTCGAGAGGGGACAGACCGTGAGCGGGATCTGCTCGGCCGTCAGTCGGGCCATCAGAGCCGCGTCCTCCGAGCACCGCACCCCGTGGTCGATCCGACAGACGCCCAGTACGTCGAGGGCCTCCACGATGTAGCTCGGTGGTCCTTCCTCGCCTGCATGGGCCACGGTCAGAAATCCCTTCCGCTGAGCCAGGTCGAACACCGCCGCGAACTTTGCCGGTGGGTTGCCCTGCTCGGCAGAGTCGAGGCCGACCGCGGTGATCAGATCCCGGAACGGCAGCGCCGCCTCCAGGGTGGCCATGGCCGATTCTGCGCTCAGGTCCCTCAGGAAGCACAGGATGAGTCGCGAGGACATTCCCCAGCGGGTCACCCCCTCCTGGAGGGCCCGGTGGATCCCGGTGACGACGGTTTCCATGCTCACCCCGCGGCCGGTGTGCGTCTGCGGGTCGAAGAAGATCTCGGCGTGCCGCACTCCCTGAGCCGAAGCCCGCCCCAGATAGGCCATCGTCAGGTCGTAGAAATCCCGCTCGGTGACCAGCACCGAACAGCCCGCGTAGTAGATGTCCAGAAACGATTGCAGGTCCTCGAACACGTAGGCGGCGCGGGCCGCGTCGACGTCGGCGTAGGGGATGACCACGCCGTTGCGGTCGGCCAACTCGAAGAGGAGCTCAGGCTCCAGGGTCCCTTCGATGTGCAGGTGAAGCTCGGCCTTGGGCAGATCCCTGACCAGCCGAGCCCGTCGGTCGCCCGACAAGGGCGCGTCGCCCTCCGACCTGCTCATGACCCCAGGTCATCGCCGGGGCGGGCGAGCTCGAAGTTGTCCATCTCGAAGGCGGGGGACACGGTACAACCGACCAGACTGAAGTGACCGAGGGTTCGGGCGGCCTGCCACACGCCCGGAGGAACGACGATCTGGGGACGTTGGCCGGCGGCGAGGTCGGATCCGAGGGTCGAGGTGATCTGAGGTTGTCCGGGTCGGCCCATCTCGATGGCCACCGGTGCGCCGGCATAGAAGTGCCAGACCTCAGCAGCGTCGATGCGATGCAGCCGTGAGCTCGACCCGTCGGTGAGGAGGAAGTAGATGGCGCTTCCCGACGCCCGGGACCCGGGGGCGGCATCGGCCCTCCAGGTCTCCCGGTACCAGCCACCCTCGGGATGGGGTTCGAGCTCGAGGAGCTCGATGAGCCGGTCGGGATGGGTCATGATCCCGATGTCGGATCGGCGAAACTGCATGTTCCCGCGTCGATGACTGTCTCGCCCGCCTGGTTCTGTGTGCGAAAACGAGCCGCATCACCCTCGACCCAGATGGAGACGGTGAGCGTGTCACCCGGATAGGTGGGGCGAGAGAACCTGCCGTACATCGAGCGGAAGTGCTCCGGGTCTGACCCGCACAACGCATGGAGGAGGGCGCGCCCGGTCACTCCGTAGGTGCACAGACCATGGAGGATGGGTCTGTCGAAGTCGGCTCGCCGGGCGAAGGTGGGATCGGAGTGCAACGGGTTCCGATCGCCGGAGAGCCGGTAGAGAAGAGCTTGGTCGGCTCGGGTGGCGTAGGTGACGACCGTGTCGGGTGGTCGGCTCGGAAGGGGTTCCCCGGCGAGGGTCGGGCCGCGCTCGCCGCCGAACCCGCCCTCTCCCCGGATGAACAGACCCGCGGTGGTGGAAAACAGCGGTTTGCCGCTGGCGACGTCGTTCGAGGTCGCTTGGGTGCGGACCAGGGCCCCCGATCCCTTGTCGTAGATACCGGTGCATGTGGAAGTGGTGCTGACCGTGGCCTCGGTCGGGAGGGCACCGTAGAGCTCGATGGACTGCTCGCCATGCACGAGCATGGCCGGATCGAAGTCTCCCAACGACTCCCGTGGGGCCCCTCCGGCACCGGCGATGGAAGCGAAGGTGGGAAGCACTTGTTGGGGGATCCCTTGTGAGTTCTCGGTGGTGAACTCGAGCTCGAAGCCGGTCGCATCCTCGGATCCGGCACCGACCCCGAGCGCGTAGAGCAAACAATCAGTCGAGCTCCATGACCGCTCCGCGGGTTCCGAAGTCGATCCGACTGCATTGAGATTGAGAGGCATGGCTCGATTCTCCCGAGAGGGTGCGCGTCGACGTTAGTCGTAGCAAGGATCGGCACGTCTTTCCACAGTCGGCCCCCAAGAGGTTGGCCAGTCACCAACGAAGATCGGCGGCGCCGTCCGTGGGGAACCGTTGCCATCGTGTCGGATGGCGCCGGCTTCGGCGGTGGGCAGGCATCGACTCCGATCCCGACCCGAGGGGACCGGGCCGAAGGGTCAGGATTCGACCAGCCCTGCCACCTGGCCGATCTCCTCGGCGGAGAGATCCGCCAGCGTCGAGGCGGCGTTCTCCTGCACCTGGGCCGGCGACGTTGCCCCGGCGATGACCGAGGACACCACCCGATGACTGGCCAGCCACGACAGAGCCAGACGGGCCAGGGTCCAGTCTCGTTCCTTGGCGAAGGCCCGGAGCCGCTCGACCTTGTCGAAGTTGGCGGGATTGAGCGCGGACTGGAACCGGGCGTCACTGAGCCGGCTGCCGGTGGGGGGCGCCGTGTCGCGGGTCACCTTGCCGGTGAGCAGCCCGGAAGCGAGGGGGAAGTAGGGCAGCACGCCGAGCCCGAAGCGCTCGGCCGCCGCCGTCACTTCGACCTCGACCTCCCGATGCAGGAGGCTCCACTGGTTCTGCACCGATACGAAGGGTTCGACGAGACGGGTGCTGCTCGTCCAGTGGGCGTCGGCCAGCATCCAACCGGTGAAGTTGGAACAGCCGATGTAGCGGACCTTGCCCGTCCGAACGAGGGCGTCGAGGGCGTCGAGGGTCTCGGCGATCGGGGTTCGGGGGTCGGGGAAGTGGAGCTGAAGCAGATCGACGTAATCGGTGCGGAGCGCCCGGAGGCTCTTCTCGAGCGAGCGGATCAGCTCGGCACGCGACCCCCGATCCTCGATACCGGCCGAGCCGAACTTCGTGGCGACCACCGCCTGGTCCCGCCGTCCTTCGAGTGCGAAGCCAAGGTACTCCTCGGACCGCCCCTCACCGTAGGAGCGGGCGGTGTCGAAGAAGGTGACGCCGGCATCCAGGGCCGCACTGACGACCTCTTTGGTCTGGTCCTGGTCGAGGCGGGCCCCGAAGTTGTTGCATCCGAGGCCGGCCAGGGAAACGGTCAGCCCCGATCGTCCGAGTCGTCTCTTTTTCATGATCACTCCGGCCAGGTCGTGTCGACGCGTTGTAGTTGGGCAGTGAACATCGAGTGGTACTGCCAGACCATTTTCTCACCCACCCGCCAGCGGCGGACCTCGACCCCGGGGAGGTCTCGAGGTCGAAGCACCAACACCCCATCCTCGAAATCTGCCGCCACCACCACCGGCGTGGTGAAGTCGACAGCCATGACGTCGTTGACGCCGTTCTCGTAGGTGCCATCGACCACCATGTCGTGGATCACGCCTCCGCCGGTGACCACCAGGCGGTTGCCGGACTGCTCGATGCGCTCGACGTGATGCCAGATCGGGTGGTCGGCAGGAAGTGGCCCATCAGCCGAATGGACGTCGACCACCTTCCAGATCCCTCGCAGGTCCGGCGCCCCGGCCACGATGGGCCGAGCTCCGTCACCCAGGATCGGTCGGGGCATCTCGTCGCCGTAGCCTCCGTCGGGGGTATGCGCGGTCGGGATCTCCTGGAGGTCACTCACTCGACGGATCCCCTCCTGGCCTGGGTGCGCTTCATGGCGACCTCTTCTCGGGAAAGTCTGGATCGGCTCGGGCGTGGGCCCTGTGGCCTTGGCCACCACCCTCTGCCTGGCCGATGGCAGGCGCAATGACGGCGGAGAGGAGACTAGACGGCCGACGGCCGGTTCCCGTCCACTCAGTTGCATCTAATTCCACGGCAGGGAGGCCCGCTCACCCCAGTAGATGGCGGGATCCACGGCGAGGCCGGCGTATTGTCCGCCGTGGGCAGGAGCCGGGTCGCGGGCGGCCAGGTTCGACCGGAGTTGGGAGACCGTGACCGACCCCAAGAGGACCACGTCAGCCCAGGGCTGGGCCAGCGCGACGGCCAGCGCGGTCCTGTCCGGGTTGGCACCCAGCGATGCCGTGTCGGGTCCCGGGGTGGCGAGGCGCCCGTTGGCCAGTGCCTCCTTGATGATGACGGTCCAACCGGCTGTCTTGGCCTCGGCCAGGGCGGGGCCAGCCGAGGGCTCCAACAGATTCCAGGTGGCCTGGACCGCCGAGAACAACGGGGAGCCGGCCACCTCGACGGACAGTGCCCTGCGGAGCGTCTCCGATTGGTTCGGACCGCTCAGGCTGAGCCCGACCGGGACGGGGAGCTCGGCCAGGGCGACCTGCACCTCGGCATCGTCCAGGATCCCGGACTCCAGTGTGGCGGAGTGGACCTGATAGAGGCGCAACCAGGGGCCGAGCAGGGCCTCTGTCTCTGGCCACTGGCGGGCCAGGGCGCTGGCCGAGTGGTCCTTGACCTCGGGGACCTCGGCGTCCACCTTCCAATCCGCCGTGTAGGTGTACCCCCACTTCGACGACACCGTCACCTGACCCGGCTCGACAGCTCGGGAGGTCAACCAGCCGCCGAGGAACTCCTCGGCCCGCCCGTAGGAGCGTGCGGCGTCGAACCAGCGAACTCCGCCTTCCCATGCTGCGTCGCACACCTGCTCGGAGCGGACCCGAAGGGCCTCGACCGACCGGTCCGGACCGAGCGCGGCGCCGTGACCGACGGTGATGTATCCCGGACGACCGAGCGCCGCCAGACCCAAACCCAGGACGGCCATGACTCCGCCTCACCCGCCTCTGTGGGCCGGTCGCGACGTCACAGACCGGCCTCAGGCGCCGCCGCGGCCTCTCACTTCTTGTCGACCTTTCTCAAGGCCCCGTAGCCGCCGGACATGGCCGCCATGATGATGTTCTCGAAATCCTTGTCGGTCAGAACGCGTGGGGTACCCAACGAGGCGGCCCGCCAGTACAGCTCGGCGAGCCATTCGAGGAGCTCGAGACGCTCGACCGCCTCCGTCATCGTATTGCCATAGGCAATCGAGCCGTGATTCTGCATCATGGCCGCGTTGCGTCCCTTGAGGGCTTCGATCACATTGTCGGCCAATTCCTGCGAGCCGAAAGTGGCGTACGGGGCGGTCCGGGGCGCACCACCCAGGCTCAAGCAGCTGTAATGCAGGGGTGGGAGCTCGTCGTGTGAACAAGACAGAGCGGTGGACGCCATGGCGTGGGCATGGGTGACGGCCTGAGCATTGGTGGCTGCATAGATGCCGGTATGGAGCGGCACCTCGGAGGTGGGGGCGAGATCGCCGTCGACCACCTCGCCACCCAGATCGATGACCGTGACCATCTCGGCGGTGACCGTGGCCAGATCGGATCCGGTCGGGGTCACCGCGATGAGGTCTTCGTGTCGGGCAGAGATGTTGCCGGCGGTGCCTATGACCAGGCCTTTTTGCCCCAAGTAGCGGCTAGCGCTGGCTACGGCCTCTCGTTGCTCGGCCAAGAGCAGATCGCTCATTCCTGGTTCCTCTCCATAACTTCGAACGCCATTGATCAGGACGGTGGCTCAGCCGAAGATACACGTCGGGGTCAGGCCCCACCATCTCGCTCACTTCGCTGCCAGCCGATCCGGGCCGAGACATTTTGACCGCAGCCACGATGACGCGGGCAAGTTGGGCTCAGCCCCCGTGGTCAGGGGAGACCGGCCGGCTCACAGTTCAGGTTCTCTTCCTGGTGGCCAGGAAGACAGGAATCTCGCGCTCGGTTCGGGTCTGGTACTCGGCGTAGGGCGGGTAGGCGGCCACCGCCCGCTCCCACCAGGTTGCCTTCTCGTCGCCGCTCAGCTGACGGACGGTGACCTCGAACGGCGCGGGACCGTCCTGGATGAGTACGGCCGAGGGATGGGCCACCAGGTTGTGATACCAGAGGGGGTTTTCCGGCGCCCCGCCCTTGGAGGAGACCAAGGCGTACTGACCGTCGTGTTCGACTCGCATGAGGGGGGTCTTGCGGACCCTTCCGCTCTTGTTGCCCCGAGTGGTGAGGACGATGATCGGCATCCCCGTGTCGAGCAGTGTGTTGGCCCGCTGTCCTCCGGAGCTCTCGTACTCGGCAACCTGATTCCTCACCCATTCCTGGGGACTGGGCTCATAGGTTCCTTCGAGGGACGCTGGTGGCATGGCTTCACTTTAGGGGTGTCCCTCGGTGGGCCGTCAACGCACCTCTCGACCGTCCGGGTGGGGCGGCCGGACGGGGACTCGAGCGTGCCAGGATGATCACGTGGTGACATCGTGGCCGCGCTGACCAGGACATCGCCGGCGTCGGGACGGACCCGACGCGGGACAGGGCGGCGTTGGGCCACCCTGTCGGTCCTGTGCGTGACCCTCCTGCTCATCAGCCTCGACAACACGATCCTCAATGTTGCGCTGCCGTCGGTGGTCCGGAGCCTGCATGCCACCTCCACCCAGCTGCAGTGGATCGTCGACGCCTATGCCGTCGTCTTTGCCGGTCTCCTCCTCAGCCTCGGGGCGCTAGGCGATCGGGTGGGGCGCAAATGGGTGTTCATGGCCGGCCTGGTCGTGTTCGGGACCGGGTCTGCCCTGGCCGCCTGGTCGGGCAGCCCGGACCGCCTCACCGCGGCCCGGGCGGTCATGGGGGTGGGGGCGGCAGCCCTGATGCCCTGCACCCTGTCGATCCTCACCAACGTCTTCATCACCGAACGGGACAGAGCTCGGGCCATTGGGATCTGGTCGGCCACTGCCGGTCTCGGGGTGGCCATCGGCCCGATCCTGGGGGGCTTCCTTCTGGTCCACTATTGGTGGGGATCGGTCTTCTTGATCAACGTGCCCATCGCCGCAGCCGGTTTCGTCGCCGCCGTGTTTCTGGTCCCCAATTCCAAGAACCCGTTAGCCAAAAGAGCCGACCCGATCGGTTCTGTGCTCTCGATGGTGGGTCTGGGCCTGCTCCTCTGGGGAATCATCGAAGCTCCCAACCGCTCCTGGGGCTCCCCGTCGATCATCGGCGCCCTCGCCGGTTCCGCTGTCATCATCGTCGGTTTCGTGGTCTGGGAACGGCGCATCGACCACCCCATGCTGCCCTTGCGGTTCTTTCGCAAACGCCGCTACAGCGCGGCCATCGCGTCGTTGGCGCTGGTGCTGTTCGCCCTCCTGGGCATGTTCTTCCTCATCACCCAGTACCTGCAATTCTCCCTCGGATTCAGCCCGCTCAAGACGGGTTTGGGGATCGGACCCATCGCTCTGGTCCTGCTCATCTTCGCTCCGCTGTCGGTCGTCATTGTCGGTCGGATAGGGACCAAGCCCGTGGTGGCCGGCGGCCTGCTCCTCATCGCCCTCGGCCTCGGGCTCCTGTCCCACACCACCGTCCACAGCACTTACCGCGACAATCTTCCCTTCTTCATCCTCATCGGGGCCGGGGTGGGCCTCGCCCTGGCCCCATCGACCGAGTCCGTCCTGGGCTCGCTACCGAGGGATGAGGCCGGAGTCGGCTCGGCCTCCAGCGACACCTCCATGCAGTTCGGCGGCGCCCTCGGCGTGGCCGTCCTCGGCACCGCCCTCAACATCCGGTATCAGAATGTCATGGCGCCCCTTTTGGCCCATCGGCATATCCCGGCCAGCGTCACCACGGTGATCCTCGGCTCGCTGGGCGGAGCGTTGGCCGTCGCCGAGCGGGTACCGGACAAGCTCGGCGTCACCCTGGCGGAATCCGCCCGACGAGCCTTTGTGTCGGGGATGGACCTCGGGCTCATCGTCGCCGCCGTGGTGGTGGGCGTGGCCGGTGTGGTCGTCCTCGCCGTTCTTCCCAACCGACCCCCACCGCCGGAGCCCTCGCCGGAGACCTCAGAGCAGACATCGGAGCAGAAAGTGGCGGCCGGCCCAACCGCTGCGGCCGGCGAGGAGACGAATCCGTAGGCAGGCGCGCTCACTCTGCTCTCGTCTCTTCTCCGTCCTCAATCGTTCGTCGGCCCCGCCGATCATTCGGGAGCCTAGCGAGCTACCGGGCAGCCACCAGGCCGGCCAGCCGATCAAGGAAATCCACCTGACCTCGCACCAATCGGGTTCGTGCCTGTACCAGACCCATCCATTCGGCTCGGTCGACTTCAGGAAACGATTGCCGTCGGCCGGATCGAGGGGGCCATTCCATCTCGAAGTCATTGCTGGCGAGGCCTTCGACGGAAAAGTCGCGCACCTCGACAGCCCAGACCCGAACCCTTTTACCGCCTGACTGTCGGACCTCGCCCAGATCGAGCCGTGCGCCTTCGGGCACCGGCTTCCCGAGCTCCTCGCCGAACTCGCGCGCCGCGGCCTGGTCGGGGTCCTCGCCCGGCTGGTACTCGCCCTTGGGAATCGACCAGGCGTGCTCGTCCTTGCCCATCCACAAGGGTCCGCCCGGATGGACCAGGAGGACCTCGAGCGCCTGGTCCTCTAGTACCTTGAACAGAAGTATTCCTGCGCTCGACCTCGGCATACTCGATCCAGGCATAGCAGAAGAGCAGGTGAGGCGAAGGGTGGAGGAGGGATGCCGATGATCCGTGCCATCGCTGCAATCGACGACCGCCTCGGGCTGGCCACCGACACCGGAATCCCCTGGAAGGTCCCGGCCGACGTCTCCCATTTCCGAGCCTCTATCGCCGGGTCCAACGTCCTGATGGGGTACGCGACGTATACGGAGCTCGACAGTCCGCTGCCCGAGGCCACCAACTACGTGGCGACCAAACGCGGTTCGTCATTGCGGGACGGATTCATAGCGGTGGCCGACGTGAACTCCTTCCTCTCCGATGGGTCACCGGACGACATCTGGGTCATCGGCGGTGCGACCATCTACGCCATCACCCTGCCCCTGGTCCAGGAGTTGCACCTGACCCGGGTAGCCGGTGATTTCGGTTGCACTAAGTTCTTCCCGGTGTTCGAGCCGGCCTTCGAGCTCACCGAGGATTCCGCCTTCCCACCGATCGCCGACATCCCCGCCCACCGCTTTCAGACCTGGCGGCGTGCCCGAACCTCCTGAGGATCCACCACCACCGATCAGATGCCGACCGGTCCCTCCGCCCGCTCAGCCTCCTCGGCGGTGAGCTCGGCTGTCGGATCGGCCTCGAGCCGATCGTCGGGAATGGGTAAACCGCTGCGCACGGAGTAGCCGTAGGTGCCGGCATCCACCCGCTCCTCGGCCCGGTCGACGGCGGCCAGATGCTCCTGGAGGTGTTCTCGGACCGAATCGTCGGTCCCCTCCTCTTCCAGGGGTTGGGCGGAATCGAACATGTCGCCGGGCGCGTCGGCCGCGGAGCGGTCGGCCTGACCTTCCTCGGCCATGTCGGCCAGCAACTGTTGGGTCCGCAGGCGCTCCGAGGTGAGCAACTTCCTGGCCGTATCAGCGTCCATCCCAGCTCCTGACTCTGTTGCCGGCTTTCACAGCATGTTACTGGGCCGCCCCACATGGTCCAAAGGTTTCTGGGCCCATCGACACTCCTGAGCCCAGACGCTCGCTGGCTTGCCGGATCGGTCTCGTCCGGATCAGGCCTCGGGTCCCGACAGCCCGAGCATCTGTGTGACGCCGTGGTCACGACCGGCGGTGAAGCCCCCGTCCACGGGCAAGGCATGGCCGGTGATGAACGAGGCGTCGTCAGACAACAAGAAGGCGGCGGCGGCGGCGATTTCCTCGGGGCGCCCCATCCGGCCGATCTTGTGTTCGGCGATGGCCCCGGCCTTGGCCGCTTCCATACCCGGGCCGAAGACCCGCTCGGTCATCGGCGTGTCGATGAATCCGGGACAGACGGCGTTGACCCTGATGCCTCGTCCGGCGTAGTCGATGGCCATGCTCTTGGTCAGGAGGACGACCCCTCCTTTGGACGCGCTGTAGACGCTGCCGCCGGCTGTGCCCTCGAGGCCTTCGATGCTGGCCACTGTGACGAGAGCGCCCCGGGACCCACCGACGGCCGGTTGGACGAGCATGGCCCCGATGGCGTGCTTGGCCACGAGGTAGGTGCCGGTCAAATTGACCCGGAGCACCCGCTCCCATTCCTCGGCGGGGAGCATGTGGACCGGACCCCCACCGGCCACCCCGGCCGCATGGACCACCCCATCCAGACGGCCCCCGAAGCGGACGGCCGATGCCACCAGACCGCTGACCCCCTCCTCGTCGGTCACATCGACCAGATGGAATTCCCACGCGTCGGCGTCTGCGGGTCCCCCCGACGGCCCCGCTCGGCTGCCCGGCGGTTCGGCGATGTCGGCGCCCACCACCCGCGCCCCTTCGGCGATCAGTCGGGCGGCGGAGGCCCGACCGATACCCGAAGCGGCCCCGGTGACGATGATGCACTTGCTCTCGAGTCCGTTCATTGTTCTCCGTTCACGGTTGCCTTCACCGTTGGTTTGGTGGGCGGCAGCGAGCCGGCCGGGCGCAGCCACGGCTCCGCTGTGGGGACCGGCGAAGGTCGGTCCCCGATCGGTTGCCACGCGCCTTCTAGATCCGAAAAACCACCTTGATGGCCTGCGACGTGTTCCGGTCGATGGCGGTCTCGACCGCGTCGCGGTAACCCTCCAAGGGGAATTGGTGGGTGACGACCTCCGGGTACGGCAGGAGCCCGGCAGCCAGGATGTCGAGGGCTCGGTCCACCGAGTGACGATCGGGGCCACCAGCCAGGCCGGGGGCGGATCCCGCATCCACGGTGTGGTCGATCGAGCCGACCAGAGCGGCCTCTTTGTACCAGACCGGGGTCAGGTCCACCTCGCTGATGCCGGCCGCCCCGAGAAGGAGCACAGTGCCCCGATGGGCCACGGCCCGCAAAGCCTCGGTGACGGACTGCGGGGCACCGACCGCTTCGACCACATAGGGAAAACCACCCATCAGCATGACGTGGGCCTTGCGGCCGACGATCCGGGCGCCGACAAGAGCGGCGAGCTCCTCGTAGTGGGCGTTGTCGGGAGTTGTCATGACCACATGGTCGGCGCCGCAGGCAGTGGCCGCCTCGGCCTGGTGGGGATGACGGGCCAGCACCGTCACCGGGCAGCTGGGATGGAGGCCCTTGAGAGCGGCCAACGAGGCGAGCCCGATGATTCCGGCGCCGACGATCAACACGGGCTGGCCGTCGGTGGGAGGAGCACGAAGGAGTCCGTGGCAGGCGATGGAGACGGGTTCGTGGAGGCACGCGGCGTCGTCGGGGACTGCGTCGGGGACGGGGTGCAACATCGAGAAGTGGGCCAGGACCTGCTCACCCCATCCGCCCCCGAGGTCCGAGGTGTAGCCGAGCGACCTCCCGCTGCTGAGGATGTGAGAGTCGAGGTTGAGGCACGAGGACGTCCAGCCCCGGGCACAGTTGACGCACACAGGATCGATTCCCCGGGGCAGGCACGGAATGCACGGGTCGACGGCCACCCGCGTCCCTTCCGGATGCGGACATCCAGGACCCGCTTCGATCACCCGTCCGGCGATCTCGTGACCCAGCACAAAGGGGAACGACCCCAGCGAGGCGAGGGTGGGGGAGGGACCGGTGTTGTGGGCGAAGAGATGAAGGTCGCTGCCGCAGATGCCTCCGACGGTCACCTCGACACGAGCCCACCCCGCGCCGGGCAGTTCGGGGTCAGGCAGATCGACGAGCGATGCCGGAAAGGCGGGATCGGCCATGTCGAATTGGACGGCGCGCACCGGGTCAGCGTACGTGTTTTTTGCGATGGCGGGCGTGGGCGGTCGGGGGGCGATCGCACCTCGTCTGGCCTAGGATGCGGGCTCGTGCGGGTTCCTGACGCCAGCCTCGACCAGGTGCGCGATCAGGGGTTCGCCCTCGTCGAGGGCTTCCTTGCTCCCGATGAGTTGCGCGCTGCCCAGCAGGCACTCTGGCTCCACTTCCCGACGCCCGAGGACTACTTCGCCGACGAAGCTGCGCATCCCGAGTACGCCGGGGACCAGTTCGCCGGTGTCGAAGAGTTCCCGTACCGGTCATGGGACCTCAATCGCTTGGCCTTCCATCCCGATCTGGTCGAGGCCGCCGAGCGCTATCTCGCCACACCAGAGCTTCACCTGTACAAGATCGAGCTCTGGGCCAAGTACGCCGGTGCGGTCAACTACGACCAGCCTCTGCACCGGGATTACGGCAGCCACAGCCTGGTCGTCCCTCGACCCGAGGACCGCTATCAACAGTTGACCACCTTCATCTTCCTCTCCGATGTGACCGAGGACGACGGCCCGACTCGAATCGTCCCTTTCGACAAGGGGAAAGATGTCCCGTTCACCCCCTTGTACATCCAGTTCGGCGCTCTGGCCGACAGCGAGGTGTCGGCCGTGGGCCCCGCGGGGAGCCTGCTCATCTACCGCACCGACATCCTGCACCGTGGCTCGAATCTCACCGGTGACCGGTCCTCTCGCTTCTCGATCCTGGCCGATTACCAGGTGCGGGGAACCACGTGGGGCGGGAAGATGGCCTGGCCCAAGCAATCCCCCCAACGCTGGGCCAAGCTCATTCCGCAGTGCACCGTCCGGGAACGGGATCTCTTTGGCTTTCCGAGACCCGGCCACGAGTACTGGAACGAGCAGACACGGGCCGATGTCGCCCTCCGCTATCCCGGCATCGACATGTCTCCCTACGAGGACGGTCTTTGAGGGTCGGGGGAGATCGGCGAGTTCTGGGTGGGTCCCTGTGCCGCGTGCCGTCCCGTGCTCTCCCGGTCTGACTGTCAATTCGCTCCCGGAGCTCGGCACGCCCGAGGTGATTCCGGTCAGGATCTGAGATGATGAGGCGGTGGACTCCACCCCGCCACTCGTTGCCCCGGCGCTGTTCGACGCAGACGCCGACCCGGTGCGCTTCCCGGTTCTGAGCCGCGGTCAACTCGGTGAGCTCGCTGAATTCGGGACCGAAAGGGATCTCGCCGCCGGGGACGTGCTGTACCACGCCGGCGAGGCGTTATGGGACTTCTTCGTCCTCCTTGAGGGCGAGATCCAAGTCGTCCGGGAGGACGAGTCCGGCGAAGTCATCGTCACCTATTCGCCTGGGCATTTCATCGGCGAGTTGGGGCTTCTGACCGGGCAGCGGATGTACCTTTCGGCTCGGGCAACCCGGCCCGGGAAGGTGCTGGTCATCCCCCATGATGCGTTCCGGGAGCTCATGGCCACCAGGCCGGACCTCTCCGACGTCATCTTTGGCGCGCTGATTGCCAGGAGGGAGGCCTTGCGGGACAGTCCGGTCGGCTCGGCCGTGAGGATCATCGGCTCCCGCTACTCGCCGGAGGCCCTGGCCCTCCGCACATTTGCGTCCCGTAATCGACTGGCCTATTCGTGGATCGACCTCGAGGACGCCGACGATGTCGAAGTCCTCCTGGCCAGCGTGGGTCTCCGGGCTGGGGATACGCCCGTCGTCATCACCTCGACCGTCGTCCTGCGCCACCCCACCGCTGGTGAGCTCGCCGAACTCCTCGGTCTCACCTACCGGCCGACCCCCGGCCGCGTCTTCGATCTGGTGGTCATGGGTGCCGGCCCGGCCGGATTGGCTGCGTCGGTCTACGGCGCGTCCGAGGGTCTGGACACGGTCTCACTCGACGCCATAGGACCGGGCGGGCAGGCCGGATCGAGCTCTCGCATCGAGAACTATGCCGGCTTTCCCAACGGAATTTCGGGTGGTGATCTGACGGCCAGGACGGCCATTCAGGCCCAACGCCTGGGAGCATGGCTGGTGAGCCCGTGTGAGGCGGCCGGGCTCCGAGTCGAGGACGGATTCCGCGTCGTCGCCCTGCTCGATCAGAGCGAGATCCCGTGCCGTTCGGTGGTCGTGGCCACTGGGGCCCATTACCGTCGCCTCGACGTGTCGAATCTTGAAACGTTCGAGGGCAACGGGGTCTACTACGCGGCCACCGATCTCGAGACCCGATCCTGCGCCCAGGCCCCCGTGGTGGTCGTGGGCGGTGGTAACTCCGCAGGCCAGGCCGCGATCTTCCTCAGCCAAGAGGCCAGCAGCGTCACCATCGTGATCCGCGGTCCCGATCTATCGTCGAGCATGTCCCGCTACCTCATCGACCGCATCAACGCCAATGCCCGGATCGAGGTCGTCGCCGAAACCGTGGTGCGGGAACTTGACGGGGGCGTCCACCTCGAAAGAGTGACATTAGAGCACACCCCGACCGGACAGCGTCGGACTATGGACTGCGTCGCTGTGTTCTGTTTCATCGGCGCCGTCCCCGCCACTTCGTGGTCGCAAGGAACCTTCGCTCTCGACGAGAATGGATTCGTCCTCACCGATCGCGGCCTCCCCCAAGATGCACTCACCGATCCGCTGTTCGCCGGGAGAGATCCCTTGCCCTTCGAAACCTCGGCTCCGGGCATCTTCGCCGTGGGCGACGTCCGCTCCGGTTCGATGAAGCGGGTGGCCTCGGCGGTGGGGGAGGGATCGTCCGCGGTCAGGTCCGTGCACGAGTTCCTGGCCTTGCACGCCTGAGTCGGCTCGTCGTCGAACGGCGCGGGATCACTCGGTACAGACTCACTCCTTGGGGTGGGACGCTTGCCGTGACCGTGCCGTCTGCGGCAATCCGGGTGGTCCGACCGGTCCACAGGTTCTCCAGGTCGTAGCCGGCCCGATCGGCAGGCATCCCGATCGCCGATGTCGATGTCGAGATGGCGTCCGGAGGCAATCCCAGCTTGGTGTTGGTGTCGAACAACCCGACGATCCCATCACCGTTGGGCTCCGTCTTGGCGAAGACCTGGGCGTCGTGCCTGTCGGCGATGCGTGACGCGTCGATCGCATCCTGGTCGACCTCGATCACGTTTTTGTTCTTGAGCAGCCTGAGATCGACCGGGTCGAGACCGCTGCTGGACCCGTAGGCATTGGTCACCGCACTGGTCAGGTCGCTGCCGAGGATCAGAGGTGCCGAACCGAGTGCCCACAGGCTCAACTGGCTCTCCTCAGCCACCAGGGACATGCCGCTGTCCGCCGGGCCATCGCCCACTTCGATCGAGTCGTAATCGTTGAAGCCTCCCGGACCACCGTAGGGCTGCCACCTGGCGACGTCGTTGA
This sequence comes from uncultured Acidimicrobiaceae bacterium, assembly GCA_963704615.1. Lineage (GTDB taxonomy): Bacteria > Actinomycetota > Acidimicrobiia > Acidimicrobiales > RAAP-2 > Bog-756. The sequence continues at coordinate 1,796,737 of OY969923.1, forward strand.
AGCGGTTGCTCCAATGAGCCTCACTGGTCAACGGGAACACGCTGGCGCATCCCGAATAGGGTGGGCTGTTGCAGCCCCGGCCGCTACCCTCGTCGGGTCCGTTGATCTCGATGTCGGGGGCGAACTCCCATTGGTTGGCGAACTGTTCCAGTTTGGGGGCGATCTCTGTGTTGAAACTGCCCTCGGTGATGTCGAGAACCATGGGTCGGCCCGATTGCTTGATGGCTGCGGACCAGGCTTCGATGGTGGGGACATCCTTGTTGGTGATGCCGTCGAGCTTGACGTAGTCCACCCCCCACGAGGCGAGCTCATCGACGATGGAATCGACGTAAGGCTGAGCTCCCGGAGAGTGGTAATTGAGCTCTCTCATCCCTCCGCAGTTGTAGTTGTTCTGCGGAGATCTGCTGGCAATCTGATCAGCGGTATAGGAGGTCCCCAGAATCGGTGTGTTGGTGGCCACGGCCTGATCCGAGATACCTGCTGTCTCATAGATGCCGAATTTGAGCCCGAGGCTGTGCACGTAGGCGGCGACGGCCTCGATGCCATTCTGCGAGCCGACAGTCGGGAACCCGTTGTCGTTGATGACCCACCGGCCGTAGGCATCCACATCGGGGCCCTGTGGCCCCGGGCACACATACCAACCGTCGTCGATGTTGACGTAGCGGTACCCGGCAGAGGCCAGGCCGCTGCTCACCATCGACTCGGCCTCCTGCTCCACCGCGGAGGCATTCACGCCGAGCCGGAGGAAGCTCCAGCTACTCCAGCCCATCACCGGCCGCTCATCGACTCCGCCGGGCTCGCCATGGGCCGGAGGACCAGCGGCCACACCGGCGGCGATGACTCCGACGGCCATCACTGTGGCCAGGATTGGGATGCCCAGGACACGGGTCCGGTATGTCAGGTCGATCACTCCCCGACGCCTCTTCTCGCTTACCGTATCGCAATCTCGAATCCGGTCGACCTCGCCGAAGGCCCGTGGCCGGCGACCTTGACTCGCCTACCGTGTCGGCGCGACCGTGACGAACGGGGACCGGCACGAAAGGACTTCCCATGGCGATCACCCTCAATCACACCATCGTCTGGTGTCGTGACAAGCAGGCGTCGGCCTCCTATCTGGCCGACATCCTCGGACTCAGTGAACCCAGTCCGTGGGGTCCGTTCCTGATCGTCGAGATGGCCAACTCGTTGTCACTCGATTTCCACGACGACCACCAGCCCGACGGGACAATCGCCTCCCAGCACTACGCCTTCCTGGTCTCCGAAGACGAATTCGACCAGATCTTCGGGCGAATTCGTGCCCGTAGGCAGGAGTACTGGGCTGACCCAGGGCTTGACCAGGCCGGCGAGATCAATCGTCGCGACGGGGGCCGCGGGGTGTATTTCAGGGACCCGGACGGGCACCTTCTCGAGATCCTGACCCGGCCCTATGGGAGCGGGGGGTGAGCCGCTGCTCCCTAGGGACCGGTGAGATGTCGAAGACAAGTGAGATGTCGTCGTCCGCTCAGATGTCGTAGTAGAGCATGAACTCCCAAGGATGGGGTCGGAGACGCACGGCATCGATCTCGTTGGATCGCTTGTAGTCGATCCACGTCTCGATGAGGTCATCGGTGAAGACGCCACCCTCGGTGAGGAATGCCTGATCCTCCTCGAGGGCCGTCAGGGCCTCTTCGAGCGAGGACGGAACCTGGCCGACCTTCGCCAACTCCTCGGGTGGCAGCTCGAAGAGGTCTTCGTCAACCGGCGCTGGCGGTTCGATGTGTTTGGCCACGCCATCGAGACCAGCCATGAGCATGGCGGAAAAGGCGAGGTAAGGGTTGCAGGAAGGGTCGGGGCACCGGAACTCGATGCGCTTGGCCTTGGGGCTCATGGAATAGAGAGGTATGCGGCAGGCGGCGGAGCGGTTCCGCTGCGAGTAGACCAGGTTGACTGGGGCCTCGTAGCCCGGGACCAACCTCCGGTAGGAATTGGTTGTCGGCGCTGCGAAGGCGAGCACGGCTCGTGCGTGGGTCAGGAGGCCGCCCACATACCAGCGGCCGATGTCCGACAGCCCTCCATAACCGCTGTCCGCATAGAACAAGGGATCGCTTCCGTTCCAGAGAGACTGGTGCACGTGCATACCGGACCCGTTGTCCTCGAACAGTGGCTTCGGCATGAACGTGGCGGTGTAGCCGGCATTGAAGGCCACGCTCTTCACGATGTACTTGTAGAGCATCAGCTTGTCGGCCATGGAGAGAAGCGTGTCGAAACGCATGTCGATCTCGGCCTGCCCAGCTGTCCCTACTTCGTGGTGCTGCACCTCGATCTCGATCCCGAGTCGCTCCATGGCGAGGATCATCTCTGAACGGATGTCCTGGAAGTGGTCCATCGGAGGGACCGGGAAATACCCCTCCTTGTACCGAGGCTTGTAGCCAAGATTGGGCTCTTCGTCCCGGGCCGAGTTCCAAATGCCCTCGACCGAATCGACCTGGTAGAAGGCGGAGTGCTGGTCCTGCGAGAACCGTACGTCGTCGAAGATGAAGAACTCCGCCTCGGGGCCGAAGTAGACCGTGTCGGCGATTCCCGTCGACCTCAGGTGCTGTTCGGCCTTGAGCGCAACGTAGCGGGGGTCACGGCTGTAGTTCTCCAGGGTGATCGGATCGTGGACGAAGCAATTCAAGTTGAGCGTCTTGTGCTGTCGGAACTCGTCGACGACCGCAGTTCCCGGGTCCGGAAGCAGGATCATGTCCGACTCCTGAATCTCCTGGAAACCTCGGATGGATGAGCCGTCGAACCCGTAGCCTTCTTCGAAGGCGTCCTCGGTCAGGGCATGGACAGGTATGGAGAAATGCTGCATCAAGCCGGGAAGGTCGCAGAATCTCAGATCGACAACTTCGATCCCCTCGTCCGCAGCGAGGCGAACGACCTCGGCCGCACTTCGTTTCTGCATTTCTCCTCCTCATTTTCGGTGTGTCGCCTGCAAAAGGACCGTCAACGACGGAACAGGATCAGTCTGTAACGATTTGGTACGGCTGGCAATGCTGGACGATGGTCATATTGATGAACGGATGATGAATTCTTGATTTCGCCTCGGTCTATGGAAACTCGGCGCGGCGGGCAGCTCACTCCGTCGGATGTCGCGACTCTGCGAACGAGATGGGTGATGGCGATGGCTCCTCCACCTGGCAACCTGACCGAGACCCTCGTGACCCTGCCGTGCTAGGCAACTGGCAATCTCGGTCCCGAGTTGCTCGGGGTCACCCCGAGGAGCAAGCTCTGATCCGAGCGGGGTCACGGACGCCTGCGCCCATCCCCGTCCTTCAACTCTCAGGGATCGCCGCGAGACCCGAGGAACGACGAGGGAGCCCACCATGAACGATTACCCGGCCATGACCACCGAGATCAATCGCGTCGAGCCCGTGCCGCGACGCATACGAGCACAGTTGGCCGGTGAGACCGTTCTCGACACCACTCGGGCACTCTACGTATGGGAATGGCCGTTCTACCCGCAGTACTACGTGCCGTTGGCCGACGTCGATGCTGCCTTCCTTGTCGCCGAGGGATACACCCAACACAGCCCGCAGGGAGCCGTCGATCTTCACGCACTCAACGTGAAAGACACCCACAGACCCCACGCGGCCAAAGTGATTCGCCAATCGCCCGTCGAAGGACTCAGCGGGACCGTGCGATTCGACTGGTCCGCTCTTGACCTCTGGCTCGAGGAAGACGAGCGGGTCTTCGTGCATCCTCGGAATCCCTACGTCCGCGTCGATGCTCTCCGCTCGACTCGGCGAGTCCGGGTGGAGATCGAAGGCGCGGTCCTGGCGGACTCGGGGTCTCCCGTCATGGTCTTCGAAACCGGGCTTCCGACCCGCTATTACCTCAACCGGACCGAGGTGGACTTCACCTTCCTTCGACCCACAAACACCATGACCGAATGCCCCTACAAGGGCACAACCAGCAATTACTGGTCGGTTGTGGTCGACGGTCGCCCCCACCCTGATCTGGCATGGTCGTACGACTTCCCGACCCGCCAGTTGCTTCCCATCGCGGGGCTCATTTCGTTCTACAACGAGCAGGTCGACATCTCGGTCGACGGCGAACCTCTCGAGCGCCCGTCGACTCACTTCTTCCGAGCGACCGACTGAACTGAATCATGGCCTTGCCACCCGTCTGCCCGTCTCGGTTGCTCGGTGTGGTCAGTCGTCGGTGCTGATCCCGTAATTCCGACGTCCGCCCTATCCGGTTCGAGTCGGCGTTCCGGATGTGGACCCGGGGGCGGCGGTGGTCTGCGTCTCATCCGGAGGGGGAGGCTTGATCGCCTGAAGGTAGATCTCGTAGGCGGCGAGCAGGCCACCCACGATGAGAAAGCTGAGCCAGGACACGCTGACAACAAGGAGCAGGATGCCGGCGAGCACGGCACCTCCCAACTGGAGGGAGCCGGCGTGCGCCGCAACCCAGGCTACCGACTGGGCCCGGCGCTCGCCCCGGAGGGGCCCGGTGACCCAGCGACAGGCCCGGACGACGTAGGAGCGCAGCGCCACGGCCCATCGATAGGGTCCTGTGATCAGGGCCACGACCAAGATGCCGAAGGCCACCCACAGGATCCACGCGGTGAGAACGAAGAACCCGTGGAGCAGGTCGGTCAGGACAATCTGAGAGACCTGAGGATTGTGGGTGCTGTTGGCCAGCGCACTCTGTTCATGGATCACCACCCGCCTCACCACGATCATCAACAGCAAACTGACGACCAGTATCTGGACCAGGGACCTCCGGCGACCGAGCGAGAGCCACAAGGTGAAGGCGATCAGGGCCAAAGTGATGAATGGGAGGGCGATGGCCAGCCGGTCAAAGGCCCTGACTCCACGTTGAGCTGCGTCGAGGTTGTTCGACCGGACCAGAGTGATCTGGCCGAAGTTCGAGGGCAGCTTGACTCCCAGTGCCTGGGACAGCTTGTCCACTGCTTGTGAGGGGAGTTCGGCGGTGGTGATGGTGGGAAGGCTCACCTGCCTTCCCGTGAGGCTGGAAGCCAGTCCGGACACGTCCTTCAGGGCGTTGTTGATCACCGGGACCGTGTTGAGGACGATGTAGCCGCCCGAGGTGGACAGGACACTCGACTTCTGGCCTCGCAGGACGGCAACGAGCTGCTCGTGGGTCCGGGCGAGATTGAGTGTCCAGATCTTCTGGAAGCGTTCGGACTGCAACACCGTCGCCAGCTCCTTGGCGACGAAACTCGTCGTCGCGCTGGTGATGGGCGCGGCGGCGAAGCCGGCCTTGGGTGGAAGCGCGCTCTTCAGACGGGCCTGGAGGTTCAGCTCCTTGACCAACTGGCCGGTGGCCCTGGTGGCGACAGCGGCATCCACCTCGGGGTGTTGGAAGACCGGGCCGACTGTCCCGACGAAGGTGTTGGTGTTGAGAAGAGTGCGATGGGCCCACACCACTGTGGTCGACAGCACGATCAACAGGCAGGACAGGGCGACCAGAAGGCCGACGAAGCCTCGGCGGACCCGTCTCTTGCGTTGGCCCCTGATCGTGTCCAGCTCATTCTGGAGGGCGTTGAGCTCCGCCTGGATGCGTGCCAGTTCCTCCTCATTGGGATTCCCACCGCCGGGCGTCGGCGGGGAACCCGGAGATGAGTCGCTCATCGGCAGAGACGCTACACCGAGGCCTCGTTCTCCTTGGGGAGTGACGTAAGGGCGCAAACTCGGGGGGAGCCCACGACGCGCCGTGTTCCTTGCCGTCCGCACGCCCTCCCCAACTCACTCTGCCTCCGTGCGGTCTGTCTTCGTTATCGTCCCGCGGCCAAGCGAGCTCAATCGTCTGAGCCGGTCACGGCGGTTGCGCCAACACACCTCGGTTGAGAGCGTCTCCCCTCGTGCGGTTTGTGGCGAGCGCCCGTCACCGTCCAGCCCGAACCGTTGGGGCGAACCCGAGACCTTGCCGGGAACGAGTGTGGCCGAGACCAGGTGCGACTTCCCGACCGTCGGTTTCGGACAGGGGCCCTCTGGACCTTGCCCGAAGAGTCACTATCGAATACACTACGTATTGGATCGATAATCTGGTCCTCCCAGGGGCATAGTCCTGATATTCCCCTCGACCACCCGAAGGAGGCGTCGATGCCCACATTGGACCGTAAGTGGTGGACCCTGATCGCCGTGTGCACGGCGACCTTCATGTTGCTGCTGGACATCACCGTCGTGAACGTGGCGCTTCCCGATATCCAACGGTCGCTGCATTCGACTTTCAGTGATCTCCAGTGGGTGATTGACGCCTACTCCCTGACCCTTGCCGCCTTCCTTCTCACCGCTGGCGTCATTGGCGACATGTTCGGTCGGCGCGAGGTGTTCGCCGTTGGCCTTGGCATCTTCTCCCTTTCGTCCCTGCTGTGTGGACTTTCGACGTCCTCGCTCATGCTCAACCTGGCCCGCGCCGCCCAAGGGGTGGGCGGTGCCGTCATGTTCGCCACTTCTCTGGCCCTCATCGCCCAGGCTTTCTCGGGTCGGGAGCGGGGTACGGCCTTTGGCATCTACGGCGCCGTGATCGGGGGGGCGGTTGCTGTCGGACCACTGATCGGAGGCGCCATCACCAGTGGGATCGGTTGGCGGTGGATCTTCTTCGTAAACGTCCCCATCGGCGTGTTGGCGGTCTTCGTGACGCTCACCCGTGTCCAGGAGTCAAGGGACCCCACCACTCGCCGGCTCGACTGGATCGGTTTCATCTCGTTTTCGGGCTCCCTCTTCATGTTGGTGTTCGCCCTGGTGCGGGGCAATGACGATGGATGGGGCAGCACCTTGATCGTGGGGTTGCTGGTCGGGGCCGTTGTCCTGCTGGTCGTGTTCCTGGTCGCCGAGTTGCGCCAGGCCGATCCGATGCTGGATCTGGCCCTCTTCCGCCGCCCGGCGATGGTGGGCGTCTCCCTGGCCGCGTTCACCATCGCCGCTTCCATTTTCGCCTTGTTCTTGTACCTGACGCTCTACATCCAAGACGACTTGGGCTACGGGCCGTTGGCCGCAGGGATTCGGTTCTTGCCGATCACGATTCTCGCCTTCGCCGTCGCCCCATTCGCGGGGAAGCTAACTGTCCGAATTCACGCGAGATACCTGTTGGGTGCCGGGCTTCTTTTCGTCGGCGCCGGATGCCTGCTGATGGCCACCACCCACGCCTCGTCGGGCTGGACGGTGCTCTTGCCCGGGTTCATCGTTGCCGGGATAGGCATCGGGACGGTGAACCCCGTCCTGGCATCTTCGGCTATCTCGGTTGTTCCACCCGAGCGCAGCGGCATGGCTTCGGGTGCCAATAACACCTTCCGTCAAGTGGGTATCGCCACGGGCATTGCCGGGTTGGGGACGATATTCCAGTCCCAGATCCAAAGCCGGACCCTGAGTGCGCTCAACAACTCTCCCGCTGGCCAGGCGGTGGCTGTCCACGGAGGAGCAGCTCTGCAGGGCGCCCTGGCTGGCGGCGGTGTCCGTGAAGCACTGCCGTCCATCCCCTCGGTGGCGGCTCGCAATGCACTGCTTCAGGCCTACCGAGTCGGGTTTTCGAGCACGCTCGATCACCTGATGGTGATCGGCGCGGTGATCGCCTTCGCCGGTTCCATCGCGTCCTTCGTCCTGGTACGGCAGCGAGATTTCGTTCCCAGCTTTTCACCCCCGGCGGCAACAGAGGCCGCTCAAGTCGGTGCCACGGTATGACGGCCCCGGTCAAGGCTCACCATCCGAAGCGATCTCTGTCCGGGGACAGGGAACCGAGGCGTGGGCCCGGCCGCCCCCGTGACCAACACGTGAGCACGGCCATAACCGATGCCGCCCTGCGGCAGCTTGCCCAACTCGGCTATGGGAAGGTCACCATGGAAAGTGTCGCCAACGAAGCCGGTGTGGCCCGGGCCACTGTCTACCGCCGTTATCGCGACAAAGCCGATCTGATCACCGCGGCGATCGCCGGCAACACCTCAACGCACCTGACGCCACAATCCAGCCCCGATCCCCGCACCGATCTCATTGCCTATTTGAAGGAGTTCGACGAAATGTTCGCCGAGGGGTGTCTCGAGGTTGTGGGGACCTTGATCGGCTCACGCGATGATCCAGGTGCCATGGCACTTCATCGGGAGCGGGTAGTCGGCCCACGTTTCGGCTATGCCCGAAATCTGCTGGCGCGCGCCCGCGAGCTCGGCCAGCTGTGTGGTGACGCCGATCTCGATCTGGCCCTCCAGATGTTGGCGGGATCGGTCTTTGCTCGTCGGGTTGCCGGAGTGCCGTCCCCGCCGGGGTGGGCCGAGCGGGCTGTGGACATGGTGTGGGCTGGCATGGGCGCGGCTGAGCCTCTCGTCCTTCGAGAGCTCTGAGCGGGCGGGCCGTTCAGGCGGCCCAGCGCCGACCGACATCGACGAAGGGCGTGACGCACGGGGGTCCATCGGCGACCATCATTTCGGGCTGCCTGCCGGGATCTGAGCCGACCATAATGAGGGCCGCGGAACGGGTGCCATAGTCGTCGGTGTGCACGCATGACGCCAAGGTGGCCGGTGGCCGTGCTTGAGCGCCGTCATTCCGATCGGCAGCCGTGTCGATCGAGGGCACGGTGTGATCGACCAGGGCCGATTGCATGGCCGACCACAAAGGCGTGCCCTCCAGTGCCGAGGCCGACAACTGAGAGCGCACCCGATCGGCCTTCAGTGAGGACTGGCCCAGGGCCACGTTCTCGAGGACATGGATTCCGGGCGAGAGCCTCTCCGAAGAAGGGGGTTGTTCGTTGTCCAACTCGATGTAGTACAGCGACTCGCGATCGCCGATGAGAATCCATGCCGGGTTGTACTCACCTGGTCGGACACTTCGAAGGAGAGCAGCCACACCCTCGTCGGCCGTGTCGTGGTCAGCCACCATCAGCGGGAGCTCTCCTCGGGACCGCTTGGTCACGTCTCGGCCGCCAGGAGACGGTCGATTGGTCAAACCGACAACCACTCCGTGCTCATTCACCGCCAGCCAGGTCCCACCGGCCAGGTCATCCCGGCCACCGAGCACCCTCGGATCGTGCTCCCGGAGCACGCACAGTGAGTGCGCCGGCCGATCAAGCCTCTCGTCGCGGTTGGCTGCGACAACCAGTGGGTACGAGGGCTCGGCGTGCCAAGCGAAGACGAGGAGACACATCGTGGTCAGGGTATCGGGCACCGCCCCGAACCCAGGAGGAACCACCCGGCCCATCTCCCACGACCGCGACTCGCCCGTCCCCACCTGGTGCGGCCCGTGGCCGCGCCCCAGCTCGGCCACAGCGAGGCCCACCCCGCGGGCTATCTCGGTTGGCGACGGGACAGCCGAGGGGGGTCCCCGGCTGGCTCTCTTTCGTTTCGGAATTCGACGGAATTATCGATTGGTATCGATCGGATTGGACCAGTCAATCGATAGAACTCGATAATCCGGGCAATTTTCGGCACAAAATTGTACCGAGGCAGACCCCAGCCAACCCCACCGCCCAATCCCGCCCAACCCACCGCTGATGACTGACGACCGACCGATTCAGGACAAGGATTCGTCGAGTTCCCCGAGCGAGTGGATCAGCTCCTGGTTGGCCGAGTAGTCCACCGGGCAGGCGATGATCGACACACCCGTGTCCGCCAGAGCGGTGCGCAGAGTGGGCAGGAGTTCGTCGGCGGCGTTGATGAGATAGCCGACGGCACCGAAGCTCTCGGCGTACGCCGCGAAGTCAGGATTGGAGAAGGTTGTGTCGACGTCATGGCCCAACTCGAGATCCATCTTCCAGCTGATCAGGCCATAGGCATCGTCGACCCAGATCAGGATGACCATGGCGATGTTCTCGCGTATCGCAGTCTCGATCTCCTGGGAATTCATGAGGAAGGCACCGTCGCCGGTGGCAACCAGCACATTTGCGTGAGGCCGGGCGATCTTGGCCCCGATGGCGCCAGGCACCGCCCAGGCCATCGTGGACAGCCCATTCGAGATGAGGCAGGTGTTCGGTGAGTAGGTGGGGTAGAGGCGGGCCATCCACATCTTGAGGGCACCGGTGTCCACCAGCACCATGTCGTCGGGATCGAGCGCCGCTCTGGTATCGGCCACGATGCGTGCCGGAGCGACAGGGAATCGGTCATCGGCACGCCCGCGTTCGAGCTCCCCGGCCAACAGGCTGCGGATCAGCTGCGGCTCGGCGGACTGCTCGAAGTTTCTGTCAACTGCGGCAGCCAGGGCGTCGAGGCTGTGGCCGATGTCGGCTTGGAGTCCGACTGCCACGTTGTAGTGGAGATCCACTTCCGCGGGAAACCGATGGATGTGAATGATCTGCTTGTCGCCTAATGGATTGATCCGCACGGGGTCGAACTCCTGCAGCTCGTACCCCACGGTGACGATCACGTCAGCGTTGTCGAAGCCGAAGTTGACGTAGTCATGGCGCATGAACCCGACCGCACCGAGAGCCTGAGGGTGGTCGTCGGAGAAGACGCCCTTGCCGTGGAACGTGGTAGCCACCGGCACCCCCAGAGCTTCGGCGAAACGCCGCAGATTGTCCCCGGCGCGGGCGCGGGTGGCGCCGTGACCAGCAAGTACCACCGGGTTGACCGCTGCCTTCAGGATCGACGCGGCCCGAGCCACTTGTCCCGGTGACGGCTCATCGGGACGGGGGACGTTGACGGGGAGAGGCGAGGCCCCCGGTGGGGCAAGGGCTGTTTCGATGTCCTCGGGCACGGCCAGATAGACCGCACCGGGCCGTTCTGTCTGCGCGAGCTTGAAGGACTTGCGGAGCATTTCGGGGACCGCCCCAGGTGTGGCGATCAGTGCTGACCACTTGGTCACGGGTGCAAACATTGCCACCAGGTCAACACCCTGGTGGGACTCCTTGAAACTCCGATTCATTCCGACCTGGGCAGAAAGGGCGATCAGAGGGGTGGAGTTCGTCGTCGCATCGGCCGCACCAAGAAGCAGATTGATCGCTCCCGGCCCCAGCGTTGCTGAGCACACTCCCGCCGAGCCGGTGATGCGTCCGAACGTCTCGGCCATGAATGAGGCGCCTTGTTCGTGGCGTACGAGCACGTAGTGGATCGAGGACCGCGACAGGGCGTCGACAAGATGGATGTTCTCTTCGCCAGGGATTCCGAACACATGGCTAACGCCCTCGTTTTCGAGGCATCGGACGATCAGCTCGGCAACGCTCAGAGAGGTTTCTGCCACGAGACAACATTAGGAGATGAAGCCCCAAGGGAGAAGAGGCCCCGGCCCCAAGCTGTCCAGCGCCATCGAGAGTGTCAGTCCGAGAACGAGAACAAACGATCCGCTCTGTCCTGATCTTCATAGAAGATCCGGATCTCGTCCAGCAGATCATGCGGATCGAATCTGACGAGAAACACTTGCCCGATTCTGTACACAGCACCGTGAGCCTGAGCTTGTGAGTTCAGCAGCGCAGCCAGGTGGCTGTCCCCCAACAGCCAGTCGTCCCACTTCAGCACCTCGTAGGTCCCGTGGGTCAGCTCGAAGAGCCTTTTGACGTGGCCAGCGATCTGGTGGGGACCGTGGAACGTTCCGGCCATGTTGCTGTGCCCGGGGACTACGAGGGTCGCGTCGGGAGACAGGACCTGTACGGCCTTGTCGAGTTCGTCCATGGAGCAGCTCATGAAGAATTCCCTGGCCTTCACCAGACGGGTGGGTTGGGGATGACCAGTCACGACGCGGTGCCTTTCGGGGATGACGCCGATCGGGGGGGACGAACTCTTCCCCGACCGAATGCGTCGATGCGACCCCAGCGACCAGGGATGTCGAGCAGTTCGAGACCTCCGATTCCGACCGGAATCGCCGGCTCGACCACCAGATGCTCCTCAACCGGAGCCAGGCCGAGCATGGTGCGTAACAGCAGCAGCGGGGCCCCGGTGGACCAGGCCTGCGGCACGCAGGCCGTCGGGTAGCGGACCGGGTACTTGGTCATGGTGCGAGGGTAGCCTCCGAACGCCTCGGGCAGCCGGCCGTCGAAGAATCGGGCCGCGTGGAGAATGCCTTCGGCGACTCGCGCAGCCTCCTTTTTGAACCCGTAGCGTCGCAGCCCCCAGGCGATGAACGCATTGTCGAAGGGCCAGACCGTGCCCACGTGGTACCCGATGGGATTGAACCGCCCCTCGCCCATGGCCAACGTGCGGATGCCCCAGCCCGAGTAGAGCCGCTCACCCATGAGGTGGTCGACGACCCGTCGCGCCTTTGACTTGTCGACGATGCCGCTCCACAGGAGATGACCGATATTCGAGGTGAGGGAATCCACCTGGCGCCCGTCCGCCTCGATCGCCACAGCAAAGTAGCCGCCGTCAGCGATCCAAAAGTCGCGATTGAACCGACGCTTGAGATCCGCGGCCTCGGTCTCCAAAGCGGTCGCAAATGCTGAATCGTGCCATATGTGGCGGGCGAGACGGGCCCCTCGTACCTTGGCGTCGTAGGCGTATCCCTGAAGCTCGCACGTTGCTCGCGGAAAACCAGGAAGGGTCCCGTCCCGATAGGAGATCGCGTCCCAGGAGTCTTTCCAACCCTGATTCTCGAGACCAGTCGTCTCGTTACGTCGCTGATAGGAGATGTAACCGTTGCCTTGCAGATCCGCGTACTCGTCGATCCAACGCAGTGCTGCCCGTGCTTCGTATTCGAGCTCGCGCACGAGCTGAGTGTCGCCGGTCCAACGCTCGTATTCGTCAAGAAGGACCACGTAGAGAGGGGTCGCGTCTGCACTGCCGTAGTAGGGCGACGTTGGGCGCTCCTCAAAGGCGGTCATCTCGCCGAAGCGCATCTCGTGAAGGATCCGACCGGGGTCCTCTTCTCGAAAGTCGTCGATGCGGGAGCCTTGCTGTTCACCGAGGGCGCGGAGCGTTGTCGCTGCCAGCTCCGGAGTGAACGAGATGGCCTCAAGACTCGTCAAGATGCTGTCGCGACCGAACATCGTCATGAACCACGGAAGCCCGGCTGCCGGCAGGGCGTGTTGCGGCATCGTTATCGGAGTGAATCGAAGCGCGGCGAGATCGATCAGGCTTCGTTGGTAGGTCTCCCTCAGCGCATCGTTGTTGCATTCCAGGGTGGGAGCTTTGTTCAACCATTTCTCCAGCCCTCGAGCCAAGTCGGGCCGCTTTCCGTGACGGGCTCCGCCGGTGGATCTGATCGGATCGTCCGGAGAAGGGGGACCTGTGCCCACCCGGAGCTCGACCTCCCAGGAACCGTGGGGCTGAATGGCGACCAAAAAGGTCATCCCGTGCTTGTCGATTGACGGGGGCACCGACGCAGTGATCCATGTCTCTTGCACGAATGTGGACCGTTTGTACCCGAGGACCAGACTGTCTTTGTCGGTACGGGCGTGGTACGTCCCGCGTTTGTGGATGGGGTCTCTGATCTGGAAGAGGTCGGCGAAGTCACTGGCGGCGTCGATGCGAAGGGCAAGGCTCACGTTCTCGTTCTTGTGGTTGAGGATCCGGATCGATTCGCGGAAGCCGGAATCCACAGCCCGCAACCTGATCACGGACAGCTCGGCATCGGCATAGGCAGTTCCCGTCCCGGGAACCAGGAAGAAACGAGTTTCGAAGTACTGCAGGTCGTCAGTCGACAATGCAGAAAGCCGCTCGCCGTCAATGCTCAGCACCCAGGTCGACAGATGGCGAGTATCGAAGGCGAACAATCCGGTCGGATCGGTAAAACACGTCTCGATATCTCCTCGGCGATCACTGACTACGAATGTGTTTCCTTCGAGTATCTGAACGAGATCGTCGCTCAATGGAGTGAACCCTTCGCCTCACGTTTCTTCGCGGCAGGTGCGCTCCGCCGCGGGCGAGGAGGCCCGGGAAAGAGACGCTGGAAGAGCATCAGCAATCGGAGATCGCCTCTCACTGCCATCGCTCCCCGCAACAGCGCTGTAGTAGCGTTCGCCCGACCGGTGACGACCTGATGAAACGATCTCCTGTCCATCGTTACGACGACATCCGCCCGCAGTGTTCGCCGGATGACGGTCAGGCTTCCGTCGGTGACGATGACGTGCCAGTTGTCAACTCCGGAATCGCCCACGACAACGAACCTCAGCGCTCCGGACGCGTGCATCAGGAGTGGCTGGTATTCCTCCGTCCCGAAGCTCTCGAAGAACGAAGCAATCCCGTTATCTATCGCATCAGCTTTCATGCGCTGGGTCATCCTGTGGATCCCTAGGTCGGATCAACATGATCACCGATGACCAGGGTCGATGTCCATCGGCGCACGTCGGGCTGGCACGGGCCCGGTCCAGACGGTTGAGTGCCCTATCAGGCAGATGCGAACTCGAGCAGTTGCGGGGCGAGAAGAGGCCATCGCTCGAAGATGTGACCTGTGCCGTTCCTTGCTGCATCTGTCCGCTCGATCCACTCCCGATCGCCCCACGGCGGTTCGACCAACTGCGAGTGGGGGATGAGGGCATGCAGCCCCTCGGAGGTAGCCCGAGTGTGGTACGGGTCGCTTTCCCCGCTGCGGAAGATCAGGGTGGGAAGGGCCAGTGCGCGGTAAGCCGTGTCAGGCAGTCCGGGGACGACGGCACCGGAGTCGGGGCAGTAGACCCTCATCCAACGCTCGAGAACCGCGATGAACGCGTGGCGATCGAGCTCGAGAATGCGGGCTCGGTTGGACGGATTGCGTTCGAGCACCTCCGTCCATTCGGGCAGTTCGACGACGGCTTCCATCCCGCCCTGCCAGGCCGCCCGGAGCGACTCGCCGCAGTACACGATGCCGAGGGTCATCAAGCCGAACACTCCACCGGAAATCCACCACATGGCCAGTTTCGAGGTCACGTCCGGATGTCGGGCGGCAGCCAGGAGGGACACTCGCGCTCCACCTGAACCGCCGGCGATAACGGCGGGCGCCATGTTGAGGGCCTTCAGCAGCCCGGCGAGCATGTCGGCCTGCATTTCGGACTCCGAGGAGCCGGTGAAGCACACGTCGGAGGCCCCGGTGTTCGGTCGGTCCCAGATGAGGACCCTGTTCCCCTCGGCGGCGAGCGCTTCGGCCAGCTCCCTGACCCCTGGTGTGTCCTTGCTGAACCGCCCACCGGGGGTGACCACCCAAGGCACACCATCGCCGATGATCTCGTAGGCGAGCGTCGTGCCATCGATGTCGACCGTTGCCATCCGCTGCCTCCCTCGAGCCCGGCGGCGTTTGGGCGTTCCGCCCCCGGGTGGGGTCTGTCTAGCACAGGCGCTTCCGGACGGATCGGGGCTTTGCCCGCCTCGACCGGTGCAATTAGCATCGGCGTCAACAGGTCCATCGACGTCCATCGTCGGTCCGGCGCAAGATCCTCGGAGAAAACGGCACCAAGCTCTACCGCCTTTGATACTCGGAGGTTCGGGGCCGGGCCAATGAGGGAGATGATGACGGGATCGGAGGGATGACCATGGCCGACGCATTCGTTCTCGGTGGTGTGCGAACTCCGTTTGGGCGGTATGGAGGCTCTCTGTCCCACCTCCGGACCGACGACCTCCTTGGCCTCACGATGGCGGCTGCCTGCGAGCACGTGAGGGTACCGACCGATCGCATCGAGGACATCGCCGGCGGTTGCGTGAACACGGCCCATGAGGGCATGGGCGACATCGCCCGGTGGGCGGCCCTGGCGGCGGGCTTCCCCGATTCTGTCCCCGCGGTGACCGTCAATCGCTTCTGCGCCTCGTCCCTGTCCGGAGCCATCGGCATCGCACATGCCATTCACAGCGACGAGCTCGGCATCGGTCTCGCCGGGGGAGTCGAGTCCATGTCGCGGTCCGGATGGGCATACATGAAAGGCGATGCCCCCTTCAGTCCCCGCGGTCCGGTGTTCCTTCTGGACACCATGTGGGCGGGTGCCGGTGGCCCACCCAACCCGACATTATTGGCGAGCAACGCCTACGTCGAGATGATCAAGACGGCCCAAAACGTCGCAGACATGTACGAGCTCACCCGCGAGGAGATCGACGCGTTCGCGCTCCGCTCACACCTGCACGCCGCCACGGCCCGCGATTCGGGCCGATTCGCACTCGAGATCCACCCGGTCGAGATCCCCGCCACCCGCAAACAGCCCGCCCGCTCATTCGAGCAGGACGAGGCCATTCGGGGTGACACCACCATCGAGATGCTGGCCTCGCTTCCTGCCCAACCGAACACAACCCAGATGACGGCCGGGAACTCGTCGCCACTGAGCGATGGGGCCAGCGCTATCGTCATCGCCAGTGGGGCAGAAGCGGAGTCGCTGGGCGTCGAACCTCTGGCGCGGGTGGTCGCGTCGGCCACGCACGCACTCGATCCCCAGTTGATGGGGATCGCGCCAGCCTTCGCCATGGCCAAGGCTTTGCGCCGGGCCCACCTCGCACCGGAGGAGATCGATATCTGGGAAGTCCACGAAGCGTTTTCCGCCCAGGCCCTCGGAGTACTCCGCGAGCTGCCGCGCCAGCTCGACGGTTTCGAAGTCCCCGATGATCGCCTCAATCCCAACGGCGGCGCGGTGGCCATCGGCCATCCTTTTGGTGCCTCGGGAACTCGCTATGTCTTGACTCTGTCGACCGAACTGCATCTCCGGAAGTCTCGTTATGGCGTGCTCGGGGTCTGCGTCGGTTCGGGACAGGGTGTGGCCCTGGTCCTGGAGAACCCGCAGGCCGCCTAGCTCGTCCGATTCCGGGCCCGGGTGTCTCGTGCCCGGCGTCCCTGATGTCGTTGACATTCCGATACGTACCGGCACGTTCAGGTACGCAGCACCACTCCGGGCCTCTGTCCCAGCGCCTCGGGCACGGGCCGGCCGCCGACCCGGATGGGTATCCCGTTGACCAACGTGTGGGTCATCCCGACCGGAGCATCGGCAGTCAGCCGCTCGCCATCGGCGGGGAAGTCCACGACCCGGCGGATGGGGCCCGGTGCCACCGTGTCGGGGTCGAAAACCACCAGGTCGGCGGCCTTCCCCACCGTCACCGAGCCCCGTTCTGCGAGGCCGTAGACACCGGCCGGCTCTGCGGTGAGCTTGTGGATGGCACGCTCGAGGGTCATGACCTGGCGATCTCGGACCCAGTTGCCGAGCAGGTCGGTGGCGAAGCAGGCGTCGCACAGCTGACTCACGTGGGCACCGGAGTCGGCCAGGCCCAAGAGGACGTCGTCCCGTGGCAGAAGGTAGGCGATCCCCTCCGGGTTGTTGTTGGCCAGCACCGACCAGAAACGGGTGGTCAGATCATCGGCGAGGGAGAGGTCGAGCAGAACATCGAGGGCGGTGACGCCCTGCTCGTCGGCCAGCTCGGTGACCGAGCGGCCCACCAGGTCGGGCCGGGTGGGTGACTCCGCGACCGACAGGGACGAGCTGTTGAAGAAGCTGAAGCCCCGCGAGCTGAGCTGCTCTTGGGTCGTGCTCCGCCAACTGGGGTCGCGGTAGGCGGTCATCCTTTCCTCGATCGGGGCATCCATGAGGGCCGCGAAATTGGGGTAGGTGTTGAGGGAAAAGGGCGCGGCCAGGTTCATCTGGAAGACAAGGGGGCGGCACGACACCTGCGGCCACACCTCAATCCCCGAGGCGCGGGCTTCGGCGTGTTCGGCCATGACCCCGACGTGATAATCGGAGCCGGCGAATGTGAGCAGCGCCGTCCAAGTGAATGGTCGTCCGATGTGGCGTTGCAGCTCGAACATCTGGCTGTGGGGCAACACGCCACCAGGTAGAAGAGCGGCCACGCCCCGGTCGCGGTTGCGCAGGGGCTCGAGCAGCGCGGCCAACTCGGCAAGGTCGGCCACCCGAGAGGGCACCGGGCGTCCGTGGTCGCCGTTGTGAGTTGGGGCCCAGCTCGAGGCGAAGCCGATGGCGCCGGCGTCGAGCGCCTCGTCCACGATGCCGGCCATTGCGGCCAGCTCATCATCAGTGGCGGCACGCTCGTAGGCGTCGGGGCCCATGGCATAGAGCCGGACGGCGGTGTGCCCGACGTAGCAGCCGTAGTTGAGGGCCACGCCGCGTGCCTCGACAGCGTCGAGATACTGGGGGAAGGTCTCGAACTCGTCCCAAGGGACACCGGCGACCAACGTGTCGAAGCTCATGTCCTCGACGTGTTGGAGGGTGCGAACGAGCATCTCCCGCCCTGCGGGGCGGGTGGGGGCGATGGAGAAGCCACAGTTCCCGGCCACCACTGTGGTCACCCCGTGGAAGGACGAGGGGCTGAGGTCGGGATCCCAGAAAACCTGGGCGTCGTAATGGGTGTGGATGTCGATGAATCCCGGGGCCACGACCTGGCCGGATGCATCGAGTTCCGTGACGCCGGTCAGTGCCTCACCGACGGCCACGATCCTCCCGTCACGGACGGCGACGTCGGCCGTCCGGCCCGGCGCACCACTCCCGTCCACCACGGTCCCGCCGCGTATGACGATGTCACCGTCCATGACCTCACCCGTTTCCTCGACGCCTTGCAGCCGGCTTGTCGGACCTCTCTGTCGGAGCCTGTCGGGGCCCCGGCGTCCGACGCCCCTCCTGTGATCCGGACGGTTGAGACACTAACCAATGGGAGGCGGTCCGTCGCCTGTCACCGGCCCGTCCGTCGGGGGCCGTCGCAGAGGCCGTTCGGGGGGCATCGAGGGCCAGCCCGTCGGGGCGGGCCCTCGGATTAGGATGCTCAAGGACCGACAGGTGAAGGAGTGAGCATCGTGGTTGAGCGATCGAACGTTCACACGAGCCCCGGCGTTTCGCCGGCCAACGCCGACGAGATGATTGACGAGGCGGGCAAGGAGTCGTTCCCCGCCAGCGATCCTCCGGCAACCTGGTCGGGACGAGAGCCACGCCAACGGAACGCAGACGGCGGAGAGGCTCGCAGTTGAAGCCGGTGGGCCACCATTCTCTCTTAACCGGGCGATGCCGCATACTTATCCGGGCGATACCGCATGGTTAACCGGGTGATACCGCATGCGCAGCGGTCCGGGGGTGAACCGTTGGTCGCGGTGATCGGAGCCTCAGCAAATGGCTACGACCCTTGTCCGGACATACGCTCGTGGGGTGATCACCGGATTCGCCCACGCCGCCGTCTGCGTCGCTGACGTCGAAGAAGCGACCCGGTGGTATTCGGAGGTCATCGGGCTCCGGGTTCTCTCGCCACCATTCGAGATGGCCGGTGACCAGATCGAACGGGACATGGGCGAGCTGGTTCCAAGACCGGTCGTTGTGAAGGCTGCCATCCTCGGCATCGGTGCCGACGACCACGTGCTCGAGTTGATCGAGTATCCCCGAGCCACCGTCCCTGCCGCCGACCGGAATCATCCGGCCATCACCCGACCGGGCCTGACCCACGTGGGGTTGGTCTGCCACGACGTCGAAGGCACGCGCCTGGAGCTGGAGGGCCGAGGGGTCGAGTTCCTGACCTCGGGGATCGCCGACGTTGCCGGGTTGCGCACCACCTGGTTTGAGGATCCATGGGGCACCGCGTTCATCCTGCTCGAGAAGCGGGACGAACGCCGTCCCTACTGGAGCCAACACCAGGCGGGCGACGCCACCAGTGTCTGAGCCTTCCGGGCCGAAACTCCCGCAGAACCCGGCACCAGCAGGGACGCCGACCCTCCGTTGCCCTCGAGGTTTCCCCGGATGAGCTCGGTGCTGTTTGTCATCGGCCTGCTGATCGTCGTCGTCACCTCGGCGAGTGTGTTGTTCACGATCGTGCTGCCTCGCGACCCACGCGGATTCGAGCGGGTGAACTTGTGGGTCACCCGCGCTGTGCGGGTCGTCTTTCAATGGTTGTCCCTGCTGGCCAAGAGCTACGAGGGGAAGGACGCGTTGCTCGCCCCGACAGCGACGGTGGCACTCGTCGCCCAGCTCGCCTTTTGGGCGGCCAGCCTGGTCGTGGGCTATGGGTTGATGCTCGAGGCCACCACTCGCCATCTGACCTCGGCGCTGGCCCAGGCGACCGGGGCCATGCTGACTGTCGGCACCGTCGACCTCAGCGGGCGCCCCAATTCGGCCTTGGACGTTGCTGCCGGCGCGACATGGGTGGTGATCGTGGCCCTCCAGATTGCCTACCTACCGGCCCTCTACGGCGCGTTCAATCGACGCGAGGCACTTGTTGCCATGCTTGAGAGTCGGGCAGGTGTCCCGGCGTGGGGTCCCGAGCTGCTGGCCCGCCAACAGCTGGTAGGGATCACCGACACGCTCCCGGATTTCTATGCCTCCTGGGAGGCGTGGGCTGCGGACGTTGCCGAAACCCACACCACCTACCCGGTGATGTTGCTGTTTCGCTCGCCAGAGCCTTGGTACTCCTGGCTCATAGGACTCCTGGCGGTGATGGACGGGGCGGCCATGCACTTGGCTCTCGCTCCGAGTACCGCCACCTCGCGCGCCCGGCTGTGCCTCCGCATGGGATTCACCGCGCTCAATCGCATCGGTGGGGTTCTCGGCTGGACGATCGACCCTGATCCCGATCCCGAGGGACCGATCACTCTGACCTTCGAGGAATTCAATGAAGCGGTGGAGATGCTCCGGCAAATCGGCTTTCCGATGGAGCGGAGCGCCGAGGAGGCGTGGATCGAATTTCGGGGATGGCGGGTGAACTACGAATCGGTTGCCTACCGGCTCGCGGAGCGGCTGACGGCTCCACCGGCGCCGTGGTCGGGCAACCGACGGAATCTTCCGGCCGGAGCGGTAGCTCCTCGTCGGCCGCCGCAGCGGGCGCCAGGAGGCTCGAGCTCAAGACTTCCCCGGGTGGTGGCCACGCCACCGAGACGCCGGCGGGGTTCCTCAGGGACCTGACCGACCTCGGTGGTGCCTCCATCCGACCTGCTCGTTATCGGGGCGAGCGGGCGGCGAGTCCCACCTCGGGGCACCCGGCGCGCCGCGGCAGTCGCCAGAGCGCAGGAGGATTACCATGAGGGGCAGCGATTGGAGGACTGATGAGCGACCACCGACAGCTCAAGAAGCAGACCCGTGCTCTTCTCACCGAGCTGGGGGCCTCCCCTGACCAGGTGGCCACATCGCTGGAGACAGCCGGTGTCCATGGGGTGCCCAAGAACAATCGCAGTTGTGCCATCGCCCTGTACGTGACCGCATTGATGGGGGCTGACCACCGTGTTCGAGCAGTGAGGGTGGGGCGCTGTTCGCTCCTCATCGACACGGTCTCGGCACCGGATGCTCGGCCCTCGGGGCGTTTGCAGGTTCAACTGCCGAAGCCGGTCCGTCAATTTGTGGCCGCCTTCGATGCCCAGAGCTACCCCACGATCATCCGGAGTCCGTCTCCGGGGCCGGCGTCTGCGGTGCCTGCCGTCAGGTAGAGAACGCACGCAGCCTGCACCGGGCGCTGACGGTGCGGTTCAGATCAGGGGAGCCCAAGTTCAGGCCGATGCATCCGTCCCGACGTCGACATCCTGAGCTCCCGTGCTGAACGAGACCTCTGCTCGGGCCCACCCACTTCGACAGAAGCTGCGCCGAGTGTGGCCGGTCGCCAAGTACGTGTTCGGCTTCGCCATTCTCCTTGTTGCTGTGTGGGTCCTGAGCTCGCACACCGACGAGTTATCGAGTATCTCCGGGGCATTCGACCATCTGAGGTGGTGGTGGATTCCACCCGCAGTGCTCGCAGAGGCGGCGTCGTTCGTCTGCTTCACCGGCATGCAGTACGAGCTTTTGCGCAGCGGAGGAGTCATTCCGCCTGCCGCGCCTCTGTTCAAGATGACGCTGGCGTCACAGGCCATCACCAACTCATTGCCTGGTGGCAGTGCCTTTTCGGCGGTCTACGGGTTCCGATGGTTTCGGCGGTTCGGTGCTGAGAACACGGTTGCCGTCTGGGCGATGGTCGGGACGCTTGTCGCCTCGATGGTTTCGCTCTCCCTGGTCGCCACCGCCGGCTTGGCACTTGCCGCCGGGGAGGGCGCTTCCCTCGACCTGATTCCCGTGCTCATCGGTGTCCTGGTGATCACCATGACCATCGGCGCACTCTTCGTCTGGGAGCGTCCGCTGTTCCTGGTCCTCACCGGGATCATCCGGGTCTCTCGGTCCGTTCTGGGGCGGCCGCGGGGTGACACTGCGGAGCAGGTCGATCGCATCATCAAGCGGGTGACGTCGGTGCGACTCAACGGGCGAGATGTGACAGGCATCGTGCTCTGGGGCACCGGCAACTGGCTCTTCGATTGCGCCTGCTTTGCCATGATGTTCCTGGCCATCGGTTCCGCCATTCCTTGGAAGGGGCTGCTTTTGGCCTACGGCGCCGGCCAGTTGGCCGCTGCCCTTCCCATAACTCCCGGCGGACTGGGTGCAGTGGAAGGAAGCATCACCATCGCTTTGGTTGCTTTCGGCGGGGCCCAAGTGACCACCCTCGATGCCGTGCTCCTGTACCGGCTTATCAGCTTCTGGCTGGTCCTTCTCGTAGGTTGGACGCTGTGGGGTGAGCTCGCCCTCCAGGTCCGCAGAGGGCGCTGGGGTGCCCAACCCGACGCCCGAGTGGAAGACGACCACGTCCCCGATGCGGCCCGCGAAGCAGTGCTCGCCAGCGACGCCGAGCCCTCGCCGGTGGCCGGGTCATGAGCGGCGAAGGAGAAGGGACTCGCCAGATGCCATCGACAGTCCGGCGCGGCGCTGTCTGTTGTCTGCTGGCCGCAAGTCTGCTCGCCGGTTGCACCGCTGCGCGCAGCAGCCTCGGCACGTCGGACAGCTCGTGCTTTCTCGCTCTGCCGGCGGCGACCAGGGCGGTCGGCTCGCACAGCAAGTCGCATAGCAAATTGATTGGTGTCCATCTCTACACCCTCGACGACCTACGCCATCTGGCTCCGGGCTTCTTCACGATCTTCCCCAACGAGCATCCCTCGACTCAACGGGTCTGCGTGATGGCCTATTCGGGGACCTTTACCAGCAGTTCGGTGTCCAAGCCACTCGGACGCCCCGCGGGCCCGGTGGCCGTGGTCGTCATGGAGACCCCGGCGAACCGACTTCTGGGGACGGTGATCCTCCGCCACGTGCCCTTGCACTTCAGCCATTCTCATATCGGGTAATCGGTCGCCGGGCCGCCGGAATCAGGACCCTCCGGTCGTGTACTCGGACGGTTCCCTCTGTGACGACACGCCCGTCCCGCGGACCGGCGATTCGATCATCGAGGCCTCCAAGTCGATGCCCATCGGCTGACTCTCCGGAGGTGGTCTCGCTCGCCTCGCCGGAGCGGATGGGATGGGCTAGAACTGTGTCGAGCAGACAAGGCCGGCCGGGGTACGGGCGGCCCAGGTGGGCGATCAGCGGAGGTCAGGTCATGGGACTGATGGACAAAGTGAAGGCTCAGGCCACGGTGCTGGCCGACAAGGCGCAAACCGGGCTGCAACAAGGCCAGACCAAGATCCAAGAGATGCAGTCCGGAAAGCAGGTCGACCATCTTTTGCGGGAACTCGGTGCCTACGTCTTCTTGAGTGAGCGAGGGCGGACACAGCCCGACAGCGAGGCCAAGGTGACCGCCATCATGAGCGAGCTCGATGCGCTCGAAGCCGCAGGAAACGCCGTGACCATCACTCCCGAACCGATGGCAGCTCCGGCCGCCGGCTCAGTGCCTCCGACCGGCGGCTCGGTCCCCCAGGCCGGCCCGCCGGTGGCGCCAACCGCCTCGGCCCCGGCGCCCACTCCCGACCCCAACTCGCAACCGGGTAGCAACGTGCCCCAGGCCGGTGGGTCGATACCGCAAGCGGGCGACCAACTTCCGAGTTAAGGAGTCCCGACCGGATTCGACGAAGGCGTCCCTGTCTGAGCTGTGGTGATGGTGGCGCCTGGTGGGGTCTGGAACAAGGAAGCGGGCGGTGACGCCGAATAGCTTGTGATCTCGAAGCTGGTTGAGTTTGAGGCGACCTTGACATAGCCCAGGATGTCCTGGGGGGTGGTGCAGATCGTACTGGTGCCCGCCACTCCCGGTGCTACGAAGTCGACACACTGCAAGGCGAAGCCGTTGCCTGTCATGCTCGACGTGGTCACCTTGTCGCCGGCAATGCCCGCGGCCAAGGAGAAGTCGTTCAGGAACGTGACCCAGTGGGCCGGCGTGTAGAAGTCGAAGAGAGCGTTCTGGCTGGCGGCGGTGGAGGAATCCAACTTCTGGCATGACCAACCGGATCCCGACCCCGGCGAAGGCGGAGTGCACGAGTACTCACCCGACGAGTTCACGATGAGGTCCACGGTAGGAGTGCCGCTGCCTGACGAGGTCTCGGTGAAGGACAAGCCGGTGGGTGGTTGCACGGCGTACACGATGGTGGTGGGCGAGGTGCCTGTGGTCATGTAGGTGGCCTCGAACGTCGAAGACTCGCCGCTCTTCACCTTGTTGGTGAAGGCATCCACGGTGGACTTGTTGCCCTCCACGTCGTGGACGGCATTCTTTGCGTCGGTGACGACGCTGCAACTGGTGAGCCCGAAGCCGAGCAACAACAGGGCGATAGCCGTCAGGCCGGAGACCCGGCGGGGACGAAGAACGAGTCGATCGAAGTTCGTAGTACGTGTCAACGCTCCGCCTCCTGGGTCACTGCGTCGAGAAACACGATGAGAGCAATCGCCATGGAGGATACGCCGGGGGACCGGGCCCGGCGTGGATAAGCGCCTTCTGCAGGGGGCCGTTTGGATCGGCAGTGTCCCAAGTGAGGCGAGCCAGCGAGAGTCGAGTCAGGTCCCGGGTGTCCCCGGCGGAGGCGTGACCGGGATGGGATTCTCGAGGTTCGTCGCCTGGGCAAAGCAGATGAACACCTGGTGTCCTGTGTTCACCACCGGTACGAATTGCTCTCCCTTCACCTGAACGAATGAAGGACAGGTGGGGAACGACGGGGTTGTGTGCGCGTGCGTCCAGTCGACGATGGCGGTGGTGCCGCCGGCGGTGAAGCCGGCGATTCGGTTCGTCTGAGCGATCACGTTCTGCTGAGTGAGGTCACCACCCGCGGCTTTGATCCCGGCGGCCAGGAGCGCGGCCGACTGCCATCCCTGCATGGACAGTTGATTCGTGACGTCGGCCGGCTCGTAGGTCTTCATGGTGGACAGGTACTGCTCCATGCCCGGGTACTCACCAGGAAACGCAGTGACCGCCGAAAACGGTACGAAGCCATTGGCGTCGATGTAGACACCCTGCATGATCTTGCTGTATTGGTCGAGGAGCGCCTGGTCGTAACCGTTGAGCCACAGTTGATGAACCTTGAGTCCGTACTGCTGGATGGCCCGGGCCAGGGTGACGTTGTCCGAGCCCTCGATGCAGCTCACCACGAAGTCGGAACCCCGCTGACTGATCTGTTGCACAGCCGAGGTGAACGAACCACCGAGGGAGGCGTCGAAGTCGGCGTAGCTCACCTTGATGCCGGCCTTGGTGAGGTCAGCCGCGGCCGTGCTGCATGCGGGGTACGAGGCCGGAATGCCGGGTCCATAGCTGATGAGGGCGACCGAAGTGGCGTGCGTCCGTTTGACCAGATAGGCGATCGGGGGTGCCAGAGCGTGGTAGTCCTGCACGGACCCGCCCGCAGCGAAGAGGTTGTCGGGTCCGGCCCAGTTGCCGCTCACGTTGTAGCCGTAGGTCGGGGTCCCCGTTTCGGCGAAAAGGTTCGGCGCGAACCAGAAGGTGGAGATGAAGGCGGCAAAGGCGCTGTCTTGCTCGATAAGGGTGTGGGTCAGCTGGGAGAAGGTGGTCGGGTTCCCGCCGTCGTCGAGGTCGTCGGCCAGGACGAGATTCCGCCCGTTGATGCCACCCTCTTTGTTCACCATGTCGAAATACGCCTGCATCCCGGGTATGAAGCTGGCGAAGTCGCCGGCTCCCACCCCGGTACGGGTGACGATGGCTCCCACTCGCACCTCGGACGGCGTCACGCCCGGCGCTGTCGAGCGGTTCGGCACGGTACTGGACGGTGCGCCGGTTGCCGCCGGGCTGGGGGTGCCGCTCGAACAGGAGGCCAGGATGGTGGCCGCTACCACCGCGGCAATGGCCGTCATGCACACACGCCGGGCAACGGGTCCCTTCATCGTCATCCCCCTGATGGCTCGGACGGGCGCACCTCGCGCCGGCAACACTAATCACCCGGCAGAGACAGGCCCCGCATCACAAAGATCAGGTACCGGACAAGGTGGCGACCACCGGGCCGAGTGCTTCCCAACTGTCGGCCTCGATCGACCAGTAGGAGATGCCGTATTCCTCGCGGCGCCACCGCAGCTCGTCAGTCATCTCCTCGAGGGTGCCGAGGAGAGCCAGGGGGACATGGAGTGCGTCCTCGGGGTTGATCCCGAAGACGGGAGCCATGGATGCGGCCAGCTCCGCGGCCTCGTCGGTGATCATGACGAAGCCGATGAGGGCGTTGAGCTCGAGGTCGCCGAAGCGTTCACCGGCAGCCTCTTTGACCCATGCCACCTTTTGACGAGTGCGATCGGGAGAGGCGTCAGGAGCTGTCTCAGGACCTCCGGTACCCTGCCGGAGATTGACGTTGATGCTGACGATGTCGGCGTGGCGGGCGGCGAAGGAAAGCACCCTCTCGCCGCCACCTCCGATGATGAGGGGAGGTCCGGGGTCCTGCACGGGCCGGGGCAGCAGGGTGAGATCGTGGACGTGGTAGTAGGCGCCATCAAAGGAGAATGGTCCGTCGGTGCGGATGAGACCCTGGATCACCTGGACGGCCTCCTCGAAGCGTTCCACCCTGACGCGGGGGCTGTCGTAGGTGATCCCGGCCTCTTCGTAGTCGGTCCGCATCCACCCGGCTCCCAAGCTGAGCTCGAACCGACCTTCGCTGAGCACGTCGAGGGTGGCAGCCTCCTTGGCCAGGATCACCGGGTGCCGATAATCGTTGCCGAAGACGAGAGAACCCATGCGCAGGGACGAGGTGGCGCCAGCAACGGCCGCCAGCGCGGGTATGGGGGCGAGCTGGTCCCCGAAGTGGTCGGGCATGAGAAGGGTCGAGTAGCCGAGGTCTTCGGCGCGGCGGGCCTGGTCGGCCCACGAGCTGGCGGTCCCGTTGGGGGCCTTGCTCAGCTGGGCGGCGAAACGGAACTTCCGATCATGGGGCATGGCCTCATCCTGCCCCAATCGGCGAACCTGCCCCAATCTCCAGTCTGGACGCGCGGGAGCACGTGGTCGGTCGACGGGGCCCGCCTGCACCCCAGGAGGTGAACCCGACGGAGTTTCATCCCGGCCTCGACCGAGGATGGTTCATGAGGCAGCGACAGACAATTCCTCGTTCGGACCACAGTGACGCGGTGGTTGGCCGTGGGTACGCTCCTCCCCATGCGTATTGGTGTCCTGACCGGCGGAGGTGACTGCCCGGGCCTCAACGCGGTGATCCGGGCCGTGGTGCGCAAGGGAGTCCAGGTCCATGGTGACGAGTTCGTCGGGTTCCGGGACGGATGGCGCGGCCCCCTGGACGGGGACACCATGCCTCTCGACGTGGCCAGTGTGCGCGGGATCCTCCCGCTGGGTGGAACGATCCTCGGGTCCAGCCGTACCAATCCCTACAAGGTCGAGAACGGCGAGAGTCGCGTGCTCGGCACCATACGGAGGTTGGGTGTGGAAGCGTTGGTTGTCATCGGGGGAGAGGACACGCTCGGTGTGGCCACCAAGCTGGCTTCTGCTGGTCTTTCCGTCGTCGGGGTACCGAAGACCATCGACAACGACCTGGGGGCCACCGACTACACCTTCGGGTTCGACACCGCGGTGATGATCGCCACCGAAGCCATCGACCGTCTCCACACCACGGCGGAGAGCCACCACCGAGTGTTGATCGTCGAGGTCATGGGACGTCATGCCGGTTGGATCGCACTCCATTCGGGCCTGGCCGGTGGCGCCAACGTGATCCTCATCCCCGAACGCCCGTTCGACATCGACGAAGTCTGTGCGTTCATCGAGCACCGGTTTGCCAGTCACTACGCGCCGATCGTCGTGGTGGCCGAGGGTGCGGTTCCTGTGCAGGGAACGCTTCCCGACCGTGCCGGCCAGGTGGACGCCTTCGGCCACGTTCGGCTCTCCGGCATCGGGGGGTTGTTGGAAACCGAAATCGCCCAGCGCACGGGAAAGGAGGCGCGCGCCACTGTTCTCGGTCATGTCCAGCGCGGGGGTAGCCCGACGGCCTTCGACAGGGTGCTCGCCACCCGGTTCGGGTTGCACGCCGTGGATGCTCTGCACGAGGGTGCTGGAGACCAGATGGTGGCCCTGCATGGAACCGCGATCGATCTGGTTCCGCTGGCCCAGGCGACGGCCACGCTCAAGCTGGTGTCGCCTGAGCTCTATGCCGAGGCCGAAGTCTTCTTCGGATGACCTCTCCGGTGGGCAGCGTCTCGTCGCGATCGGAACCAGCCAATGTGGCCTCGAGGCATCGCCTCGGCCGTCTGGGCGCAGTCGGGCGCCACCCCTCATGCCACCGATCGCCCTTTAGGATGAGGTCGATGACCGTGCCGCCGCCCAATCGCCCCACGGTGAGCACTGTGCTCGCCTTGATGACCAGCGCCGGTCTGCAGGAGGAGCCCAACGAGGAGATTCGCGGTCTCAGCATCCTTCATCACGGGCTCCAGTGCGCCGCTCTCTTGCGCCAGACCGATTCGGAAGATCCTGAACTCCTGGTGGCGGGGCTCCTGCACGACGTCGGTCACCTTCTGGCGCCAGGATCTGAGGATGTCCACGGTGTGGTGGGCGCCGCCTATGTTCGACCGGTGTTCGGTGAGCGGGTGGCCGCCCTCGTTGAGGCTCATGTTCCGGCCAAGCGGTATCTGGTTGGCGCCGCGACCGACTACCGCACCCGCCTCTCCGAAGGAAGCGCTCGCACCCTGGTGGCCCAGGGCGGCGCCATGACCGCCGACGAATCGGCTGCCTTCCGCGCTTCGCCGCACTTCGACGCGGCTGTCCGGCTACGCATGGCCGACGAGTCGGCAAAGGACCCGTTGGCCACCGTGCCAACCCTCGACTCCTGGATTTCGACCCTCGAGTTCGTCTCCGGGTGACGCCCGGGGCCGGCGCACGCCCGACCGGGGGGCCCGGCGCGAATTACACCCCCTGACCTCGGTTTCTGGCCATTTGAGTTCGTCGACGGAGTCCGCTTTCGTTCTCGGCGTGTGATCCGTTGTCCATAAGCCGAACCGTTCTGACCGAGGCCGCTTAGAATCTTGTTCGACCGGGGGGTGCAGGCGTTAGTTCGGATCATTGATCACATGGCCTACGCAAGACGTCGAACCACTGCTGCCGAGGTCCGCCGTGCAGAGACCGGTCTCCGGGATGCACGATCGGGTGGTCGGGCCTGATGGTTTACATCCTGGCTGCCGCGAGCGTGTTCGCGAATGCGCTGACCAGCATCCTTCAGCGGATGGGGGTCGAGGATGCACCCGACTCCACGACGCTCCGGATCAGTCTGCTGACCCACGCTCTGAAGCGAGGAGTGTGGCTGCTCGGCTTCGCCTTCATGATCGGCTCGTTCCTCCTACAGGCGGTGGCCCTCCACCTCGGTGACCTGAGCCAGGTCCAACCGATCCTCACCACAGAGCTCCTGTTCCTCGTCCTCCTTCTCGCCACCTGGTTCCGGTTCCGCATCGGGCTGCGGGAGTGGCTGGCATGCCTCGCTGCCGCTGGCGGGCTGGCCGGTTTCTTGCTGTTTGCCCAGCCCGGTGGGGGCAAGTCGGTGCCGACGACGCTGGGATGGATCGTGGTGGGCTCCATCTGCGGTGGCATCGCGATCCTGGCTGTCATTCTGGCTATGCGGGGTCCGCGCTGGTGGCGGGCCGCCATGTTCGGCACCGCCGGCGCCATCGGGTTCGCATTCACCGCCGCCCTGATCAAGACGGTGGGAAACATCGTTGCCACCGACTGGGTGCAGATGTTCGTGCACTGGCAGACGTACGGCCTGGCTCTGGCCGGGGTGGCGTCCCTGTTCCTGGCGCAAAATGCTTATCATGCGGGTCCGATTGCCGCCTCGCAGACCGCATTGGTCCTGGTAGATCCTTTGGCCAGTCTGGCCATCGGGATCGGACTGTTCGGGGACAATCTGCGCACCTCGGGGGCCTACGGACCTTTGGAGGCTATTTCACTCCTGGTGATGTTCGTAGGGGCCGCCTCCATCGCCCAGTCGCCGCTGATCTCGGGGATGAAGGGTGACGACGATCGCTATACGGAACTGCTGTCACTGCGGTCGCGTTCCAAGCGACTGATGGAACATGTCCAGGACCAAGTACCTGTGGAGGCGATAGATCAGCTGCCTCCCACGGTTGTCGCCGAAATACCGGCCGATGTGATCGACCACATGCGCTCAGGGGGCAGTCCGCTCACAGAGACGCCGGCCGATTGACGAATCGTCCGGCCGAGGGCGAGTAGAACCAGCGCCCACCCGCCTTGGTCCCACCATCGACCGGGATGTTGTGACCGGTCACGTAGCCCGACATATCCGAGGCAAGGAAGAGGGCAACCCGGGCCTGGTCCTCGGGCCAGCCGAGTCGACCGACCGGAGCCCAGGACGGCCAGAGGTCGTGCTCACCCTCGGGCCCGGCGAGGTAGTCGACCTGGGGAGTCTGGGTCAGGTCGGGCCCGATACCGTTGACCCGGACCCCGGAGCGACCGACGGCCACCGCGAGAGAGGTGGTGAAGTGGGCGGCTGCAGCCTTCATGGCCGCGTATACCGGCTCCCCGGGGAAGCCGCGCATTCCTTCCACCGAGTGCAGGTTGATGATCGAGCCTCGTCCCCGAGCGGTCATGCTCCCGATGAAGGCACGGGTCACGGCAAAGATGTGGAGAAGGTTGATGTCGTACATCGCCTTCCACGACTCGGGTGTCGAGTTCTCGAACCTGACGATCGGCCGGTAATCGCCGACGTTATTGACGAGGATGTCGACGTGGCCGTGCTCGCCGAGCACGTTCTCGGCCAGACGTTCGACATCGTCGAGGTCGGTCACGTCGACGACGTGGGCTCGTGCCGTCCCGCCGGCGTCCTCGATTCGTCGGCGCAGAAGGTCGCCGCTGTCGGGGTCGATCTCAGCGATCTCGACCAACGCGCCGTGCTCGGCAAAGAGTCTCGAGATGGCTCCGCCGATTCCATCTCCGCCTCCGGTGACGACGGCCACCCTGCCGTCGAGGAGACGGTTCCAATCCGCGATCGGGGCAACATCACTGGGCTGCTGTGCATTCATGAAGCGCCTCCTTGCGTCGAGGATCGGTTCATTCTGCACGATCCTCGATTCTGTCGGTGATGGCACACTGGTGCCCGGTTCTGGTGCCCGGGTGAGGCTCAGCGGCGTCACGTGCGCGGTGATACCGTCGAGTTCGAGCAGCATCGTGTCGCATAGGGGGTCGAGGTGCAGCGAGCATTGCCGGTGCTGGGCGCCGAACGGGAGGTGGGTTCCTTTGACCGTGACTGACGCGAATGCCGACACCGACTTGTTGTCCGATGAACTCGACGTCTGGTTGAGCGCCAACTGGGACCCCGACGTCACGGTGGGGGAGTGGTGGGATCGGTTGGGCCTTGCCGGTTGGGCTGCGCCCTCGCTTCCCGTGGGCTCTTACGGCCGCGGTTTGTCGCGGACCGATGCGATCCGGGTGTCCCAGCAGATCATCAGGATGGGAGCGTTGGGTGCCCCTGCCGGGCTCGGCTCGTTGCTGGCCGCTCCCACCATCGTGACCCACGGGACCGCCGAGCAGATCGATACCTACGTGAAGGACATCGTGACCGGCCGTCAAGCGTGGTGCCAGCTGTTCAGTGAGCCCTCGGCGGGGTCGGACCTGGCCGGGCTGCAGACCAGCGCGGTGCGCGACGGGAGCCAGTGGATCGTGAACGGCCAAAAGGTCTGGACTTCAGGCGCGCAGTATGCCGACCTGGGGATGTTGTTGGCCCGTACCGATCCCGATGTACCCAAGCACCAGGGGATCACTTATTTCGCCTTTCCCATGCACCAGAACGGTGTGGAGGTCCGGCCGCTCCGTGAGATGACGGGACGCGCTCTTTTCAACGAGGTTTTCATGTCCGACGCCCGGGTGTCCGAAGAGGCGGTCATCGGCGATGTCAACCGCGGATGGGCGGTCGCGAACACCACTCTGATGAACGAGCGCACCGGGCTCGGGGCCGGAGGGGGTCTGACGCTCGGCCTGGGGGCACTGCCGGGCAGCGTTGCCGGCCATCTCGAGCGTCGGGCTGGGGATTTCGTCGGTCGCCGGCCGGGCGGCCGGACCGGTGGCTCCCCAGGGCACGAGCGATCGGCATCGGGCTCAAATGGCGCCGGCGCCGGCGCCGGAGCGGGCGAGGCGGGAGCCCTGCGAGCCATGACTGGAGGCGTCCAATTGCTGGTCCAGCTGGCCAAGACGAGTGCAGCAGGCTCCGATCCCTCCGTGCGGCAGGATCTGGCGCGGCTCCACACCCTTTCCGAGCTGGGTCGGTTTAACGCTCTCCGGCTCAAGGCCGCCAAGGAGACCGGCCGTGACATTCCCGGCATGCCCAATATCGCCAAGCTGGCGATGAGCCAGATCACCCGTCTGTCCCGCGACGTCGGCCTACGGATCATCGGGCCGGCCGGCATGCTGCATGCCTACGACGAAGCCGGTCGTGCCGCCCTGGCCACGGCGACGGGTCAGCCCCTCGACGCCATGGTCACCGAGATGGCCTTGCTCTCGCCAGCACCATCCATTTATGGGGGGACTGATCAGATTCAGCGCAACATCCTCGGTGAGCGAGTTCTCGGACTGCCTCGGGATGACGGCGGTGAACGCAACACCCCGTTCTCGGAACTCCCGAAGAACACCTGAGGAGACGGTGCCCTGATGTCCTGGCCTGGCACTCCCAGACCAGGGACCGCTACCGTCAAGAGTCGAGGGTTACGTCATCCGCTATGAAGGTCCGGAGGAGGAGCCTGCGTGTCTGGGATCTGTGAGGGAAGGGTGGTCGTCGTCACCGGAGCGGGCCGGGGCATCGGTCGCGAGCACGCCATCGAATTCGCCCGGCAGGGAGCCAAAGTTGTCGTCAACGACCTCGGGGCCGAGGTCGACGGCACCGGCTCCTCAGACGGTCCGGCCGGTGAGGTGGTCGAGGAGATCCGGACCTTCGGGGCCGAGGCGGTGGCCAATGGTGAGGACATCAGCGATTGGGAAGGGGCAAAGAGGCTGATCGATGCGGCGGTCGGAACGTTCGGCGGGCTCGACGTCCTTGTCAACAACGCCGGTATTTTACGCGATCGGATGCTGGTCAACATGACCGACAGCGAGTGGGACGCCGTCATCCGGGTGCATCTGCGCGGCACGTTTGCCCCCATGCGCTGGGCAGCGGATCACTGGCGGGACCGGGTCAAGGCCGGTGAGACCAACGACGCCAGAATCATCAACACGACGTCGCCGTCGGGCATCTACGGAAACGTCGGCCAGACCAACTACGGAGCGGCCAAGGCCGGCATCGCCTCGATGACGGTGATCGCGGCCATGGAGCTGGGGCGCTACGGGATCACGGTCAACGCCATCGCACCGGCCGCCCTCACCCGGATGACCGAGAACCTCGGATTCGGCCAGTCCGGACCGACCAGGAAGCCCGAGGAGTTCGATCCCAACGATCCCGCCAACATCGCGCCACTCGTCGTGTGGCTCGGCAGCGCCGCCTCGGCCGACATCACCGGTCGAGTCTTCAACGTGTACGGCGGCTCAATCAGTGTGGCCGAAGGCTGGGTGGCCGGACCTGGCGCGGACAAGCACGACCGGTGGGAGAGCGCCGAGCTCGGTGACGTCATCCCCCGACTGGTGGCCAAGGCCGCACCCAACGCCAACATGCTGGGCAGGCGGGACTCCGGTGGGTCCCATGACGACTGACAGGACGCGGGGACCTGCATCGGTAGAGAAGATGGCGGCTCGGTGAAGGTCGATCCCGAAGGAGCCGGCTTCGACGAGACGAGGCTCGAGCGACTGACAGACCACTTCGAGGATCGTTACGTGGGACCGGGCAAGATCGCTGGTTGTCAGATCGCAGTGACCAGGGGGGGAAAGCTCGCCTACTGGCGATCACTGGGTCTGATGGACCGTGAGCGGGCAAAGCCGGTCGAGGACGACACGATCTTTCGCATCTACTCGATGACAAAGCCGATCACATCAGTGGCCCTGATGCAGCTGTACGAACGGGGGATGTTCCAGCTGACCGACCCGTTGTACCGCTTCATCCCGGAATGGCGTGACATGAAGGTGGGCGAACTGCAGGCGGACCGGTCGCTCCGGCTTATCGAGCCTACGCGTCCGGTCTCAGTGGGTGACGCGCTCACCCACATGACCGGGTTGGCCGGGAGCCTGGTACCCGGCCACCCCACCGACGATCGCTTCGCGGTCGAAGTGCATGCCGCCCGCCACGGCATGACACTCGAGAAGCTCTGCACGCTGCTCACCGACTTCCCCCTCAAGTTCCAGCCGGGAAGCCATTGGAACTACGGATTGTCCACGGATATCTGCGCCCGATTGGTAGAGATCCTGTCCGGTGAGCCCTTCGACCGATATCTGCAAGCGAACCTGTTCGGGCCCCTCGAGATGGCTGATTCGACGTTCTTCGTTCCCGACGAATCACTGGACCGGTTCGCTGCGTGCTACCGCTATCGGCGCGGCGATACTCCAGATCTCATGGACGATCCTGTGAGCAGTTCCTATCGCCGGCAGCGCTCTTATCTGTCGGGCGCCGGTGGTCTGGTCTCGACGACTGCTGACTACCTGCGCTTCGTCCAGATGCTGCTCGGTGCAGGTGAATTCCGTGGGCGCCGCATCATCGGGCGCAAGACTCTCGAACTGATGACGTGCAACCACCTTCCCGCGGAAGGGGATCTATCCAGCTTCGCTGTCGGTGGCTTTGGTGAGGCCGAGTTCACCGGCACCGGCTTCGGGCTCGGCTTTGCCATCGGCAAGGGCCCGAGCGTCACCTCCACGGCGGGATCGCCCGGAGAGTTCTATTGGGGAGGAGCGGCGAGCACGGCGTTCTGGGTCGACCCGAAAGAGGACCTGGCTGTCGTGTTCATGACCCAGCTGCTCCCTTCGTTCTCCTATCCCTTCCGCGCTCAACTCCGGGCGTTGGTGTACCAGGCTCTCGCCGACTGATCGCGTCCGCATCTGAGGGCCGGCCCCAGCTTTCGACCAGGCTCTGGCTCAGGAATCGAGACGGCACTCCTCGTCACCACCAGCCGGGCTCGGCCCGATGTGGGGTGCGGTGGGCGCCGACGCTCTCCTCTTGCTTTCGTTGTCTGATCTCTGTGCGGTGTCCTATTTTTCCCTTTTGGAGAATTGGCAATATCATCGATTATAGTCGCTAGTTCTGTCCTTTTCTATCTACTACAGTCGCTAAATTGCGCCAATTTTGAATTGAAAACTACCTAGGCGCACGCAAGCCAGACGCAGGCCATCACCGAGAATCCCGGGTGCTTCGGCCGGGCGGAACATTGGTCACGATGACCCAGTTCTTATCCGGGCCGCGCCAGAAGGAAGGGGCGAAGGACCCGGCTCTACTCGCGGAGTTGGGCGTATTCGATGGCCCGGCTCATGGTGTCGTCGGTGGCCTTCGCCGGCGATCCCGACTCGAACGGAGGCTCGGGGTCGTATTCGATCATCAACTGGGCGGCCTGGGCCGCGGTGCGGTCGACAAGTAGCTCCACCAAACGAAGGGCCATGTCGATGCCGCTGGACACCCCGGCGGCGGTGATGATCCGCCGGTCCGGGTGCTCGATAACCCGTTGCCCGGTGGGCAGGGCGCCGTGAGCCTCGAGATCGGCATAGCACGCCCAGTGGGTCGTGGCGGTGAGCCCCCGAAGGAGCCCGGCCGCTCCCAACACCAACGACCCGGTGCACACCGAAGTGGTCCATCGGGTCGTGGCGTGAGCACGGCGAAGCCAGGCCAGCACCTCGTCGTCGTGCTGGAGCAGGCGTGTGCCCACTCCACCTGGGAACACCACAACATCCGGCTCGGGACAATCTCCGAAGGTGGCATCGGCAATGATCCCCAGGACTCCGTTGTCGCTTCGCATCTCCCCGCGCCGATGACCGATGAAGGTGACGTCGATGGAGGGGACACGTTGGAGGACTTCGTAGGGCCCGATGCCGTCAAGAGCGGTGAACTTGGGGAAGACGGGGATCGCCACTTGGAGGCTCATGCCGAAGCCCTTTCGTCGGCTCCCACCCGGAAGCGCTGACGGTAGGAGTCGGGGGAGACGTCCAGACGGCGGCGGAACACCCGTCGCAACGTCTCGGCCGTGCCCAGGCCGCACCGGGTGGCAATCACGTCGAGGGTGTCGTCGCTCGTCTCCAGTTCACGTCGGGCGACCTCTGTCCGCACTCGTTCGACGAAACGTCCGGGAGTCTCGCCCACTTCGTGGGTGAAGACGCGAGTGAAGTGGCGCACGCTCATCGCCGCGGCCTCTGCAAGGGTGGGGACGCGGTAGTCGCCGTCGGGTGCCGACTCGACCAGGTCCTGGACGGCCCGTACCGTCGAGCGCTCGGCCCGTGGGATCCAGACAGGCGAGGCGAACTGGCTCTGGCCGCCCGGGCGATGGAGAAACATCACCAGCCACCGGGCCACGGTCTGGGCCACCTCGACGCCGAGGTCATCCTGAACCAGAGCCAGGGCCAGGTCGATCCCGGCGGTGACGCCTGCGCTGGTCCAGTACTTGCCGTCGTGGATGTAGATCGGATCAGGATCGACCCGGACGAGGGGAAACTCGGCTGCCAGCCGAGCGGCGCTGGCCCAGTGGGTGGTGACTCGGCGGCCGTCGAGTAGACCCGCCTGGGCGGCTAGGAAAGCACCGGTGCAGACAGTGGCCACCCGCCGACACCGGGGTGCAGCTGCTCCTATCCACGACATCAGCTCGTCATCACGTCGGGCCGAATCAGCCCGGCCACCCCCGGGCAGCACGAGTGTGTCGATCCTCCCTTGGGGATTCGGCAGCGGTTCACAGCACAAGGTCACCCCACTCTCAGCTCGCACCGGCTGTGGATGGGTGGAGGCCAGGGTTATCCGATAACCACCGGCCCGCCCCAGTGCGGTCGCGGCGCGGGTGGCGCCGGCGAAGACTTCGTAGGGACCGATGGCGTCGAGCGACTGCATCCCGGCAAAGGCGACGATGACCACATGGCGTTGTCTCATGGGATCAGCCTGAACCCCTCAAGCTCTGGCGTCAATGACACGAGTCCCACTATTTAGGCCATCGATTCTGCTCCGCGACCGGTCGAGCGAGAGGGCTTGTTCAACGAGGGAGAGGGTGGGTGCCCTCAGCGGGCCAGGATGGTGACGGCGGCGATGCCGGGGGCCCCGTAGACCTGGGCATAGCCGACGCGTGGGTCGCCCTGGACCTGGCGGGCGCCAGCCTGACCGCGGAGCTGGAGCACGAGCTCGTGGACCTGGCGGAGACCGGAGGCGCCGATCGGCTCACCGTTGGCGATGAGGCCGCCATCGGTGTTGACCGGCATGGAGCCGGTGATCTCGGTGGCGCCGGTGGCGAGAAGCTTCTCCTGCTCGCCGTCGGAGCAGAAGCCGTTCTCAGCCATGTGGATGACCTCGGCCCCAGCATCAGTGTCCTGGAGCTGGATCACGTCGACCTCCTCGGGCCCGATTCCCGCAACTTCGTAGGCGGCGCGGGACGCGTACGCAGTGGGAGCGACATCTTCCTCGACGGGGGCCCAGGTGGTGTTGACCTCATAGGCGCCGTAGTTTCGTGTGCGGATTTCAGTCGCCTTTACGTACACCGGCGTATCGGTGTACCGGTGGGCGATGTCGGCGCGACAGAGTACGACGGCGGCGGCACCCTCATCAGGAGCGCAGAACATGTAGGAGGTCAGCGGGTAGTTGAGCATTTGTGAGCCGAGGATCTCCTCCTCGCTGATCGGCTTGCGGCGGAAGGCCTTCGGGTTGAGAGCGCCGTTGCGGTAGTTCTTCGCCGCCACCTTGGCCAGCGTCGCAGAGGAGACACCGTGATCGTGCATGTACTTGTTGATCTTCATGCCGAAGAACTTGGTGGTGACGTATTGCCCGTTTTCCTGGTACCAGGAAGGCACGTTGGTGAGCGTCGGGTTTCCCTTGAATGAGCCCCGAGGGTGCTTGTCCGTGCCTACGGCCATGACGATGTCGCCGGTGCCGGCGCGGATGGCGTTTGCGGCCTGCTGGATAGTGGCCGCACCGGTCGCACACGCGCTGAAAACGTTGATGAAGGGGATGCCGGTGAGTCCGACCAGAGCGGTGACGGGGTCGGTCCAGACCTCCCAGCTCCCGCCGAAGGCGCACTGGACGTCACTCCACGGCACACCAGCGTCGGTCATGGCCAGCTCCATGGCATCGGCGCCCATCTCGAACGCGGACTTGTCGCCGTGGCGGCCGAAGGGGTGGAGGCCGACCCCGATGATGGCGACGTCGTCCATTTAGTGCTCCTCCTTGTTCGGGACCCCGACCGGAGCAAAGGCGAAGGTGATGATCTCATTGCCGTCGCCGTCCACGGTGAACGGGACGATTTGCAGCTCGACCTCCATGCCAAAGTCGAGCTTTGCGGGGTCGCTTTCGGTCAGACGCGACTCGACCCGCACGACGTCTTCAAGCTGCACCAGCCCTACCCCAAAGGGCTCGAAGGGTGCCCCTGTTGGGTTGCCCACATAGTCGAAGCTCGGCGGGAAGCCCTGGGTCGTCCAGGACACGAGGGTACCCCGGCGTGGCAGGAGTAGTTCGGCCATGCTCGGGCTGCTACAGCGCGGACACCGGGATTGCACTGGGAACGTGACCGCCCCGCAGCTCTCGCACCGGCTACCGATCAACTGCGGCTCATCCGCCGGCCAAGTGAAAACGTCCGCGATCGGCTGCTGCATCAACGCTCCTCCGTCAGATTCACCGCGGTCACGCTAGTCGGCGGGGGTACCAACATCCAAAGACCTTGAGAGATCGTGGACAGGTCCTCGGGGGACGGCTGTAGGGGCCCGTTCCCTCCCGTCGGAGGTGCCGAGCGTCCGCACTCCGGGCTCGAAATCCATGGAGTCGCCAAAGGCCTCGACGGGCACGACGTCGTCGACTCCTCCTGTCAGATCGTGGAAAGGGCACGCGACGGCGAACTCATCGGAGCGGTGAACGCACCGCCCTCAGCGAGATCGAGACAGTCCGCCCACGGGTCGCCGGTGCACCGAGGGGGCGGTTGCGGGCGGAACGGGCCAAGACGACCTTGCCCTGGGCTGAGGCCTCGGTGGCAGGTGATCTGCCGGCGTCGTTTTTGGGAGACTTGGGTCCGGAAAGACGGGTTCGGCCATCACCGATCTCGCTCAGCACCCGGGCACTCAGGACCGTCCCGAGAAGGATCTCGGCGACCCGAGTCCTCCTTCCGGTGGGCCCAGGTGGTCATCATTGTCGCCATTTGGCAGGTCGTCGGGTGGGAGTGCGCTCCGACAGGACCGGCCCGGCGTACAATGAAGGAGTCATCTCCGATTCGGATTGGGCGCGCCATGCGGAACGTGTCCTTCGGCCCGGCTGACGGGTTTCAGGATCGTTCGAGAGTGCAGCGATCAGTGAGGTCCAGATTGTGACCGCGCAGGTCAACCCCGCCGGGGTCGGACCACCATGTGCCCCAAGGCACCGACCGAGAGACTGACCATGAATTCGGTGATAGCCGTTCCCCGCCGGGCGGAGTCCAACCGCGAGGATTTTGCCGAGTTGTCCCGCCGGGTCAGGGAGGGGGGCCTGATGAACCGACGGCCCGGCTACTACCAGGTGAAGATCGGAGCCACGATCGGGGCCCTGATCGCGTTGGCCGGCATGGCCCTGTTCCTCGGTGACACGTGGTGGAACATGGTCATCGCCGTTGGACTGGCATTCGTCCTGGTTCAACTCGGTTTCATCGCCCATGACGCGGGTCACCGTCAGATCTGCGCCCGCCGCCAACACAACGATGTGGTCGGCCTGGTCGTGACCAACCTCCTCACCGGATTCAGCTTCGGCTGGTGGCTGGCCAAGCACAATCGTCACCATGCCCACCCCAATCTGCCGGGCAAGGATCCGGACATGAATCCGGGCGCCTTGGTCTACACGCCCGAACAAGTCGACGCCCTCGGTCCGTTCGGCCGGATCTATGCCAGCGCTCAGGCGGTCGTGTTGGTCCCGCTCCTGTTCCTCGAGGCGGTCAATCTGCACGTCGCCAGTGTGCGGGCGGTGGCCCGCCGTCGAGATCGGGCGGCGGTCGCCGAGGCCGCTCTCCTTGCGGCGCATGGCCTGGTGTTCTTCGTGGTCCCCTTCCTGGTTCTGTCCCCGCTTCGGGCCGTGGTCTTCATCGCCCTGACTCAGTCGCTCTTCGGTTTCTACCTGGGCGTGAGCTTCCTCACCAACCACGTGGGGATGCCAACGGTGGTTGGTGACGGCGACCTTGGCTTCCTGCGCCGTCAGGTGGTCACCTCGCGCAACCTTTCGGGCCGGGCGTTCACCGGATTCGTATTCGGAGGACTCGACACCCAGATCGAGCATCATCTGTTCCCCACCATGCCCCGTGGGAACCTGCGCCGGGCCCGGAAAGTGGTCCGGCCGTTTTGCGCCGAGCGCCGGATCGCCTACACCGAGCGCAGCCCTTGGCAGGCCTACCACGATGTGGTGCGGCACCTGCGCATCACCGGTGCCGGTCGCTCGGCAATCGCCGTCGACTGATCTCCGGCGACACAACGGGGACGCAAACACGACTCGAAACGAGGACGCAAAGAAGTGGCGGAACCACCAGGAGCCACGACGTTCGCGCCCCGAGCCGGTCCGATCGAACCCTGCTAGGGTCAGCGTCACAACAAAGGCAGTGCCACGGGGAAGCCGGTCAGAGTCCGGCGCTGGTCCGCAACCGTAGGTGACGAATGCGGGTTCGTCACGAGCCGGGGTGCCGAGGCACCGTTTGGTTGAGTCCACGGCCGTCGAGAAACGCGGCAGGGACTCGGTCGGTCACGGGCCCGAAGTGGCGTCGTGGGGATTCCGGGTCGTTGCCGAAAGCGAGGATCCACTCCCATGCCCACCAAGCGCTTTTTGGCTTCGGCAACTCTCGGAATCTGTCTCCTGGTCGTCCTTGCCCCGGGATCGTCGTTGGCCGCCACGCCGTCCTCTGCCCCGTCCGTCTCGACGACCTCATTCCCCCAGCTGTCGGCGGCACAGGCTGGTGCCGCCTGGTTGGCCGCCCAGCTCACTGCGGCCGGTTACCTTCCTTCGTCCACGACGCCAGGACAGCCCGACCTTTCCGCGACGGCCAATACGGTCCTGGCGCTGGCCGCCACTGGAATCGATCTTGCCGGGGCCCGTTCCGCGCTGACCTACCTCGAGGCCCACCTCGATCAGTACGTCGCCGTCCAGGGGAGTGACGGGCCCGGACAGCTGGCGCTGTTGATCCTGGGTGCCCATGCGGTGGGGATGAATCCCCGGTCGTTCGGCGGAACCAACCTGGTCTCCCGCCTGCTGGCCACCGAGCAGACCTCGGGCCCGGATGCCGGGCTTCTCGGTACGGAGGCCCAGCTCAACGACTACCTCGCCGGCACCCTCGATCAGGGGTTGGCCCTGGCTGCGCTGGCCGCTGTCGGAGACACCGCGCCGGCTGCGGTGCAGGCACCCGTGCACTGGCTGATCGCCGAGCAGTGCCCCAACGGGGGCTGGAGCCTCCCCGACAGCGCCCTGAATCCCTGCAACGGCGACCCGGCGAGCTTCGCCGGCCCTGACACCAACTCGACCGCCTTGGCCGTCGAAGGACTGGAGGCCCAGGGCGCCCTCGGTTCGATGGGAGCCAGCCAGGCTCTCGACTTCATCGCATCGGGACAGGACAGCGACGGCGGGTGGGGCTACGAGCCCAACGCTCCGGGCGCTCCGGGTTCGACCGATCCCGACTCCACGGCTCTGGTGATCCAGGCTCTCGTGGCCCTCGGGCAGTCCCCGTCAGCCGCTCGCTTCCAACAGGGTGGTGCGAATCCGGCGTCCGCTCTGCTGTCCTTCCAGATCGGTTCGGGTGCGGGTCAGGGCGCGTTCACCTACCCGGGCACTCCCGGGCCCAACACTCTGGCCACCTATCAGGCGGTGCCAGCACTGGCCGGTGTCGTCATACCCTTCGTCGCTCATGCCGTCGATGCGAGTTATCGGCTGGTCGGCTCGGACGGCGGGGTGTTCGCCTACGGTGACGCCGGCTTTGCCGGTTCCTTGGGCGGGACCCACCTCAACGCCCCCATCGTGGGCATGGCGGCCACGCCCGACGGGGGTGGCTACTGGCTGGTCGGCTCGGACGGCGGGGTGTTCGCCTACGGTGACGCCGGCTTTGCCGGTTCCTTGGGCGGGACCCACCTCAACGCCCCCATCGTGGGCATGGCGGCCACGCCCGACGGGGGTGGCTACTGGCTGGTCGGCTCGGACGGCGGGGTGTTCGCCTACGGTGACGCCGGCTTCGCCGGTTCCTTGGGCGGGACCCACCTCAACGCCCCCATCGTGGGCATGGCGGCCACGCCCGACGGGGGTGGCTACTGGCTGGTCGGCTCGGACGGCGGGGTGTTCGCCTACGGTGACGCCCGCTTCGCCGGTTCCTTGGGCGGGACCCACCTCAACGCCCCCATCGTGGGCATGGCGGCCACGCCCGACGGGGGTGGCTACTGGCTGGTCGGCTCGGACGGCGGGGTGTTCGCCTACGGTGACGCCGGCTTCGCCGGTTCCTTGGGCGGGACCCACCTCAACGCCCCCATCGTGGGCATGGCGGCCACGCCCGACGGGGGTGGCTACTGGCTGGTCGGCTCGGACGGCGGGGTGTTCGCCTACGGTGACGCCGGCTTCGCCGGTTCCTTGGGCGGGACCCACCTCAACGCCCCCATCGTGGCCATCGGTCCGGCCCTGGGTAGTCCATGAACCGGAAGGGTCGATTCCGCTACGGGGTCTCTGCGGCACTGTTCGTCGCTGTGG
Source organism: uncultured Acidimicrobiaceae bacterium (assembly GCA_963704615.1). Classification (GTDB taxonomy): domain Bacteria; phylum Actinomycetota; class Acidimicrobiia; order Acidimicrobiales; family RAAP-2; genus Bog-756. The sequence continues at coordinate 1,839,453 of OY969923.1, forward strand.
CCTCTGCCGCACTCGCCGCTGCCGGACCCGACGCGCTGGTTCCCTTCAAGGATGCCGCGGGAGCGGCCACTGACACGGCTGTGGCCTTCGTCATCGACTTCGCGGGGTCGACCAAACCGGTGGTCGGATGCGTGAGGGTTCCGGGAAGCGACAACGGATACTACGCGCTGGCCGCTTTCCTCCAGCAGGAGGGTCTAACCCAGCCTGTCTACAACGACAGCGGGCTGCTGTGCTCCATCAATGGGGTTCCGAGCAGCGGGTGCGGCCAGCAGGTGGGTGACGGTCAATACATCTACTGGTCCTACTGGCACGGCTCGACCGGGACGTGGGTCTACGCAAGCACGGGCGCGTTCGCCGCGGTGGACAGCTATCCGGAGCCGGACGTCGAAGGATGGCGATTCCAGGACCCCGGACCCGACAACAGTAATGACCCGCCCCCCTCGGTGGCCCCCAGCTACGCCAGCATCTGCGATACCTCGACCTCGACCACAACGACGGCGCCACCGGCGCCGGTGGCAACGACAACCGTCACCGCGAGCCCGGGGCAGGCCGGCTCGACTCCGTCGGCCGCCCAACCACCCGTCGGGTTGAGCGGTTCGACGAACACCTCCACCACGGCGGCCAGCGCTGGGCACCCGCAAGGGAGCACCCCGGCAACCAAGGCCGGAGCGGCAGGGACGACCAGCATGCCGACGACCCACTCCTCACGTCCCTCGACCTCGACCTCGACGGTCACCTCGGGACAGCATGCCGAGGCGGTCAAGGCCTCGGCCGCTGACGACCGGCAAGTGGAAGGAAACAGCGCCGTACCCCTGATCGTCGGGGGCATCGTCGTCGCCGCGCTCCTCGCCGTCGCTATCCTCCGTTGGCGCAGGCGCCCCGGGGCGCCGTGATCGGTCGTCGATCCCGAGTCATCAGTCGGCGGGGTCTCCATCCGGCGGCCTGGTGGTTGTGGGCCGGGTGTATGGCCGCTGCCGCCACCCGGACGACCAATCCGCTCCTGCTCGCACTCATCGCCGCGGTGGTGGCCTTCGTGGTCTCCGCCAGGCGAACCTCGGCTCCGTGGTCGAGATCCCTGGTCTTCTTCTTCCGACTGGGGTTGGTGGTGATCGTCATACGGGTGGTGTTGCAGGTGATCTTCGGCGAGCGCCTTCCCGGCCACGTCATGTTCACGTTGCCGCAGGTGCCGCTACCGTCGTGGGCGGAAGGGGTCAGCATCGGCGGTCCGGTCACCGTCGAGGCCGTGCTGCAGGCCGCCGTCGAAGGGCTGAGACTCGCCGTGGTCCTGGTCTGCTTCGGCGCCGCCAACTCGTTGGCCAGCCCTTACCGGCTGCTGCGTTGCCTTCCCGCCGTTCTCTATGAGGCCGGCGTGGCCGTCACCGTTTCCCTTGCCTTTGCCCCTGAAGTGGTCATCGCCATCGCCAGCGTTCGCGACGCACGGCGTCTCCGGGGCCGTCCCACCCGGGGTTTCGCCGGGCTCCGGGGCATGGCCATCCCTGTTTTGGAGAGTGCACTCGATCGGTCGTTGCAACTTGCCTCGTCCATGGATGCACGTGGGTATGGCCGCCGGATGGCCATCGACAGGACGACCCGCCGCCTCACCGGTGGCTCGACCGCGGGCGGCCTGTTGTTGGTGATGGTCGGTCTCTATGGCGTCCTCGACCCGGGGTCGCTCCCCGCCGGCGGCGTCCCCTTCGTCGCCGTGGGTGCAGCACTGGTTGGTGTCGGCCTCGTCTTTGGGGGGCGTCGGACCAATCGCACCCGCTACCGACCCGACACCTGGGGGACGCCCGAGTGGTTGGTATCCGGGGCAGGGGCGATCGCCGTTGTCGGGATGATTGTGTCGTCAGAGATCGGCGTCTCCGGGCTGCAGCTGATCGTCTCGCCTCTTCAGTTCCCTTCGCTGCCGATCCTTCCGACACTCGGGATCCTGGTCGGGCTGCTTCCATCGATTGTGGCGCCCGACCAGCGGAACGCTTGGGGCACCCGAGACCCAACCGCCCGGGCCGCGTCGCACCGAGCGGCGACCGACCCGCCCTCGATCAAGGGCTCGATCGAGTCGGCAGAAAGGTCGCGGACGTGATCCGTTTCTCCGACGTGACTTTCACCTACGCCGAGGCGGCGAGCGCCACTCTCACCCATGTGGAGCTGACCATCGAGGAGGGAGAGTTCTGCCTCGTCGTGGGCGAGACCGGCTCGGGCAAGACCACCTTGCTGCGGGCGATCAACGGCCTGGTTCCCCACTTCACCGGAGGACGGCTCGCCGGCCAGGTGACCGTGGACGGGCGCTCGACGCGGGACTTCCCCCCGCGGGAGATGGCCGATGTGGTCGGCGTGGTGGGCCAGGACCCAGCGACGAGTTTTGTCACCGACACCGTCGAGGACGAGTTGGCCTACACCATGGAGAACCTGGGCATCGCTCCCGACGCCATGAGGCGCCGGGTAGAGGACACCCTCGATCTCCTCGGGCTCCACGAGCTCCGCTCTCGGCCCGTGATGACTTTGTCCGGGGGCCAGCAGCAGAGGGTGGCCATCGGGGCGGTCCTCTGTGCCGCGCCGCGTGTCCTGGTCCTCGACGAACCGACCTCCGCTCTCGACCCCGCCGCGGCGGAGGAGGTGTTGTCCTCGTTGACCCGACTCGTCCACGACGTCGGGATGACCGTAGTGGTGGCGGAGCACCGACTGGAGCGGGTCATCCCCTTCGCCGACCGGGTGGTCATGGTGCCCGGCAGCGGCGAGAACCTGGTCGTGGGCTCCACCGCCGACATCATGGCGAGCTCGCCGGTAGCTCCTCCGATCGTGGAACTGGCCCGGGTGGCCGGGTGGTCGCCGGTCCCGCTTTCGGTGCGTGATGCCCGTCGACTGGCCGAACCGCTGCGTCGGCGGCTGGCGGGGGCGCCTTCCCCGGCACCTGATCGGGTGCCCGCATCCCCGCCCCCGGTGGTCGCCGTCGAGCGGTTGGCCGTGGCCTATGACGAGGTGCTGGCACTCGATGGGGTGGACCTCGAGATCGGCGCCGGTGAGGTCGTGGCGGTCATGGGCCGGAACGGCTCGGGCAAGTCCACGCTGCTCACTCATCTGGCCGGCATGGGGAAGCCGACCAAGGGCCGAGTCCGAGTGCTCGGACAGACTCCCACCGGCGTGCCGGCCCGCAAGCTCATCACACTGGTCGGTTTGGTTCCCCAGGACGCCGGCGTTCTGCTCTACGGCGAGACCGTCGAGGATGAATGCGCCACCGCCGATCGGGAGACGGGCCTCGCTCCGGGCACGACCGCAACCGTGCTCGACTCGGTCCTCCCCGGTATGCCCGCCGACCGTCACCCCCGGGATCTCTCCGAAGGTCAGCGATTGGCCCTGGCCCTGGCCATCATCCTCGCCCCCAGCCCACCCCTGATCCTTCTGGATGAGCCCACCCGAGGGCTCGATTACCCCAGTAAGGAGCGGCTGGTGGTCACTCTCCGGAAGCTGGCGGCCGCCGGGACCTGCGTCGTGTTGGCCACCCATGACGTCGAGTTGGTGGCCAAGGTGGCCACACGGGCTGTGGTGCTGGCCGAAGGGGAGATCGTCTCGGACGGGCCAGCCCGGGAAGTGGTGTGCCACTCGCCGGTCTTTGCCCCCCAGGTGGCGAAGGTCATGGCCCCGGAAACCTGGTTGACCGTCGACGAGGTGCGCCACGCGCTGGGCAGGCTCGATGGCGATCTCTAGGATCGCGCTCCCTGCGGCGGTCATCCGCCTACGGCCTCGGGCCTCGGTTCTGTTGGCCCTGACCTCGCTGATCGGCGTCGTCGCATTCGGCTGGCCACTGTTCATCCACGCCAGCGCCAATCCCAATCTGGCCCATTCCGCCGACGCGCCCTGGATCTTCATCGCTCTGCTGCCCCTGCTGCTGGCTGTGGTGCTCGGGGAAATGGCCGAAGGAACGCTGGACGCCAAGGCCATTGCCCTCCTTGGGATCCTCGCCGCGTGCGGATGTGCTCTTCGCATACCGAGCCCCGGGGTGGCCGGATTCGAGCCCGTCTTCTTCCTTCTGATCCCGTCGGGGCGCGTGTTCGGTCGTGGTTTCGGCTTCGTACTGGGTGCGGTGACAATCGCCGCGTCGGCGCTGATTACCGGGGGGATCGGACCCTGGCTGCCCTTCCAGATGTTCGGCGCGGCATGGATGGGGTTCGGTGCCGGATGCCTGCCACCGGCGAAAGGGAGGTCGGAGATCCTCCTCCTGGCGGCCTATGCCGCCGTGGCCGGAATCGCCTACGGAACCCTGCTCAACCTGTGGTTCTGGCCCTTCGGCGCCGGGACCTCCACGATTTTCTCGTTCGAACCGGGGGCCGGTGCTCTCCACAATTTGCACAACTTCGTGTTCTTCGACCTGACCACGTCCCTGGGGTTCGACATACCCCGGGGCCTGACCAATGCCATTCTCGTGCTCGTCCTGGGACGACCGGTGCTGGCGGCCATGCGCCGGGCGTCCCGACGGGCTTCGTTCGACGCCGCCGTCGTCTACGAGTGACCCCGTCGTCTACGAGTGACGGAGCGTGGTATCCACATCCTCGTCGGTTATCGATGGCGGAGAAGTGGGTAGAGGCAGGGGTGGCGCGTGCCGGGCCGCCGCTGCCGTCCAGCCGAATTGGTGATCCCGCCCGGTTAGCCCTCGACGACCAGGACCCCGTTGAGCTCGAGGGCGTCGAGCACCCGCTTCACCGCGCTCTTGGGGTGCCGAAGCACCAGTCGACCCCCGGTGGCGCGAGCTCGGCCCGCGCTGCTGACCAACACGCCGATCCCGCTGGCATCGATCAGCTCGACATCGGTGATGTCGAGGGCGATATCCGTGGCGCCGTCGTCGAGAGCCTCGACCAGCACCTCACGGAGCGAGTCCGAGGTAATGAGGTCGATGGGGCCCACCACCGCGATCTCCATGATCGCCCTCTCTCCGGCGGGCTCGTCTGAACCGCCCCCGTTCCAGCCAGGAGTCTTCACCTCGATTCCGAAGTGGTCCAATGCCATTGCCGACCCTGATCCCCTCCGTGCCCAGAGGGCTTCGTCGCCTTCGTCCTGCTCCGACCGGAACAATTTTAGCCGGCTGCCAACCCCCGCCCCCACGCGCCCCTGACCAGGGGTGTCGGGCGGCGCCCCTGGTCAGTCGGGCGGACTGTCCTGATCCATTTTGGCCTTCACCTCCCGACCTCCGCGTTCGAGTAATCGACGCCTCCCTGGGGATTTCCTGCGCCGGGAACCCGGAGGCGGAACCAGACCCGCTTGCCCTCTGCCATCGGACTGACCCCCCAGGCGTCGGCGAGGACGTCGACGATCCTCAGACCCCTCCCAGCTTCCGCGGAATGGTCAGGCACTTGCACCGCGGGAACCCCAGGCCCACAGTCGGCCACAGCGATCAGGATGCCTTCGTCGTCTCTGTGCACGGCGAGTTCGATCGGAGGCCGCCCGTGCCTGATGGCATTGGCCACGATCTCGTCGGTCAGGACCGCCGCCACCTCCACCAGGTCGGTGTCGACCGCACCAAGGGTGCGACGGACCATTTCCCTGCTGACCCGGACAGATTCAGCAGTAGGTTCGAGTGGGAACTCCCCTTCGCGCATTCGAAATTGACGATACCCACGCCTCCGGTAGCTCAACAGGCTCGTGGATCCTTTTCCATGAAACGGTCGACGCCGCTGTGTCCCCGGAGCCCGAGTTGGGCCCACCGTGCTGCCGGACCGGTCCTCAGGACCGATGACCACGTGGCATGAGGGCTGGCACGGCCCAGTCGAGAATGCCTGTGCCTGCCTTCGGAGGGGCCGGTGGGGGACGGCGGCGCTCGGGGAGGATCGAAGCGGACCGTGCCGCCGCCTCGGACGAACATGTGTTCGACTAAACTCGAACTCCGATGGCGACATGGCAACGATCCCTTTTTGACCCCGGCGAGGAGGTCGGGCTGTCGCCCCTGGAGGGCGCGCTGTCCCGGACGGAACTGGGGGAGGGCGCCTGGTTGGACGTCCTCCCGCTGTGGGTCGCCCGCCACGATCTGCTGTTCGACGACCTGGTGGGGAGCGTTCCCTGGCAGGCCGAGCGTCGGGCCATGTACGACCGGATGGTCGACGTGCCCAGGATGGTGGCCTTCTACCAGGAGGGTGATGAGCTACCCCATCCACTTCTGACCGAGATGTTGCACGCGTTGAACCGTCACTACGGCGTGACAAGCGGCGGCCCGATGCGCACCACCGGGCTCTGCCACTACCGCAGTGGCCAGGACAGCGTGGCTTGGCACGGTGACCGGATCGGGCGCAACTCCGAGGCCGAGACCATGGTGGGAATCGTGTCGTTGGGTCAAAGACGACGCTTGTTGTTGCGACCGCGCGGGACAGGGCCGGCCAAGAGGTTCGATCTCGGCGAGGGGGACCTGGTGGTCATGGGCGGTACCTGCCAGCGGCTGTGGGAGCACAGCGTCCCCAAGACGTCTCGACCGGTGGGGTCGCGGATCAGTGTGCAGTTCCGCACGTCGGGAGCGGGCTGACCCGAGGAGGCTGGGACCCGGGGTTTTGCAGCCAATGGGTTGCACCTGAGCGGGTTGGAGGAGGGGCAACGTGCGGGACCGGTCGGGTCGGGGCGACCGAAGGTCACCTGGTCATAAGTGGGCAACCGGACCGCATGTGAACAGAACTCCTGGCGGCGCGTTTTGTTCTCGGAGGTAGGCTCCCCACGGCCGCCATCACCCGAGGGCCGAATCAGACTCGAGCCTTCGTACCCATCGCCTTCGTACCCATCAGGAGGAGGAGTTCCATGGCGCAAAGTGCCGGGCTGCACGAGCCCGAGGACCGGCTCGCCTCGTCAACCATCGACCGTCACCGAGCCCTGGTCTCCATCCAGGAAGAGCTCGAAGCCGTCGACTGGTACGACCAGCGTGTGGATGCCACCACGGATTCGGAGCTGGGTGCCGTGCTTGCTCACAACCGCGACGAGGAGAAGGAGCATGCGGCCATGACGATCGAGTGGCTACGCCGCCATGATCCCGTCCTCGACCGTCACCTCCGCACCTACCTCTTCACCGCCGATCCGATCACCGAGCTCGAAATAGTCGAGCAGGAAGAGACGGACGCTTCGAACCCGGCGGCCGGCTCGTTGGGGATCGGCAGCCTCCGGGCGTAGCTCGTGGCCGAGCCCGCCCGGGAGGGGCACCGTTGGTGTCGATGGGCCTGGACGCAACGCCGGCCCCCGGCCTGAGGCTGGAAGGACCGACGCAGACACTGTGAGTTGGCCACTGGCGAGGGAGGACCGACGTATCGTCTACCCGGTTGCACCAGGCAACAAACACCGAAGGGCGACGTTCCTCGGGAGAAGGACGGCCGGCTAGGTTTTTTCAGCCGGTTGGGTGATTAGGGCCGCTGGGCGATGGGAGCGAAGAGGTCGCCCATCTCCTGGACCCGCTCCAGCACTTCGGAGCAGGTGAAGCGCAACAGGTTGGCCTCGCCGGCTTCTGCGCAGCGGTTCACCTCTTCCCAGGTCACCGGGGTCGAGACGGTCGGTTCCGGCCGGGCGCGCAGGGAATATGCGGCCACGGTCGTCTTGGCCGGGTTGTTCTGGCTCCAGTCGATCAGGATCTTGTCCCGGCGCAAGGACTTGCGCATGTTGGCGACGACCAGATCGGGGAGTTCGCTCTCCAGTTGGGTGGCGATGCGGCGGGCTCGGGTGCGGACGGCCTCCCACGTGGCGGGACGAGGGAGGGGCGCGTAAAGCTGCAGGCCCTTGGATCCGCTGGTCTTGGGGACGCTCGTGAGGCTGTCCTCGTCGAGTCGGCGGGCAATCGCCTGTGCCACCTTGCAACACTCGACGATGGTGGTCCCTTCGCCAGGGTCGAGGTCGAACACCAGGTGCTCGGGTGGCCCGGGGAGCTTCCGCCTCCTTCCCACCTGCCACAGTGGCACATGGAACTCGATGGTGGCCAGATTCGCCGCCCACAGAAGCGACGGGAGGTCGCAGACGACACCGTATGTGACGGCCGCAGCCTTGCCGGACGAGGGCACCGACACGTGGTGCACCCACTCGGGGGCGTGCGAGGGGATGTGCTTCTCGAAGAACGAGGGACCGTCCACTCCATCCGGGTACCTTTTCATGGTCAGGGGGCGATCCTCGATATGAGGAAGCATGACCGGAGCGATCCGGGCGTAGTAATCGAGCATCTCGCCTTTGGTGAATCCGGTCTCCGGATAGAGGATCTTGTCCAGATGGCGAAGGGTGAGCTCGCGGCCCTCGACGGACGTCCGTATCGATTCGTCGTCAGACTTCACGGACGACCTCCGCCGCGGTCGTGTCCGGACGCAACCCTCGCCAGACGGGATGCCGGAATCGACCGTCTGCGGTCCATTCGGTGAATCTGACCTCGCCCACCACAGACGGTCGCACCCAGGTGACACCCTTGGCGATGTCACGGGGTACGGAGCGTCCGAACGGACTGGTCGAGCGGACCAGTGGCTGGAGGTCGTCGAGGAGCTCCTCCATGGCGGTGGTCGTGAAGCCGGTACCGACTTTGCCGACGTAGTCCAAGGTCCTCGGGTGCCCGGGCACCGGAATGCCGACGAGGAGCGAGCCGATCAGCTTCCGCCGGCTCCCATCGCCAGGCGTCCAGCCACCGATGATGACCTCTTGGGTGCGCTCGTATTTCACCTTCACCCAGTCGCGACTGCGGGTTCCCGGCCGATAGGTGCTCTCCCGTTGCTTGGCCACGACCCCTTCCATGCCCATGTCCCGGGCAATCCGGAGAAACTCGGCGCCCGTGATGTCGGTGAACGAGGGGGTCGTGGCCCAGTGAGGACCGTTGAGTGCGAGACCCTCCAGCAGGCGGCGACGGTCGTCGTAACTCTTCCCGAGCAAGGCGAGCCCGTTGAGATGGAGCAGATCGAACAGGACCAGGCTGACAGGAAACTGGGCGGCGACCCGCTTGACGTCGTTTGCCGATGTGACATGGAGCCGATGTTGGAGGCGCGAGAAACTGGCGTGACCCTTCTCGTCAAGTGAGACCAACTCTCCGTCGAGCACCATCTGATCAGAGCCGACGGCCTCACCGAGGGCGCGCAGCTCGGGGAACGACCTGGTGACGTCGTTCCCCCGTCTGCTGAGGGCACGGACCCGACCTCCGTCGATCCAGACCAACAGTCGGATCCCGTCCCACTTGAACTCGTAGGCCCAGCCGGAATCCTCTGCCGGCAACTCCCCGGGGGTGGCCAACATGGGAGAGAGCTGTCGGGGCAAGGGCTCGAAGTCGGCGGCGACCGGGTCCATCCGGTGGATCATCCAGCTCTTACCGTTGGTGGCGAAGAGTACGAACCGCCCTTCGACCCGTTCGCCGTGGAGCACGACCTTGACCTCGCGGTCATCCCATTTCTCGCAGTCATAGGTGCCGTGGTCCCAGATGATCACGTCGCCTCCGCCGTACTCGCCCTGGGGGATGGTGCCGCTAAAGGTGCCGTATTCCAACGGGTGGTCCTCGGTGTGAACGGCGAGGTGGTTGACCTTGGGGTCGGTGGGCAAGCCTTTCGGGAGCGCCCATGACACCAGGACCCCGTCATGCTCGAGGCGGAAGTCCCAATGCAAGGTTGAGGCGTGGTGCTCTTGGATCACGAATGTGAGCCCGGCCGGGGGACGGTTCTTCCGACGACGCCCGGATCGGTGGGGCATCGGCTCCGGAGTGCGGGACCGGTCTCGTTTGGCCCGGTAGGACTCGAGGGACGAGCCGCTCATCCCTGATCCATACCCAAAGGAGATCTGCCGACCCCCTTGACGAGCGAGGCCCTCGCCCCAGGAGGGCTCTGATCTGGTGAGCGGCTCCCTGTGGCGCTGGCATCCGTGTCAAGGCGGTGACGGGCAGACGATTTCGTCGGACTGAACCGAGGGTGATGACTGTATTGTGGGCCGGTCGCCACCTCGGCAGTTGTGGTGGTGGAGCCAATCGTTGGCCAACCGAGGACCGGACAGGTCAGGGCATTCTGGCGCTGGGCTCCGGCGAGGAGGAGCGAGAACATGGCAGAGACATTCGGGATTTCGGAGGAGGCGGATTCCGGGCACGGTCTGCTGTCAGTCGTCGGCGAACTGGACGTTGCCACCGCTCCCGATTTGCGCGCGCTCGCCTCGAGGAGATCATCGACCGAGTATCACCAGGTCCTGTGGTCGTGGATCTCCTCGATGTCACTTTCATCGACTCGACGGCCCTCGGTGTGCTCATCAGCGCGCTCAAGCGAAGCCAGAAGGCCGCCGGCGAGTTCCGACTGGTGGTTGCCGAGCCACGAATTCTCAAGATATTCGAGATCACAGGTCTCACCGATCTCTTCTCGATCTTCCCGACACTTGCCGAGGCGACAAGCGCATGAGCCTCTGGCCGAAATCGACCTCCTCTGCCAGCGTCACGGAGCCAGAGGATGGGTGACATCGTCGAATTGACAATACCCGTGAGGGCGGACCTCGTCGTCCTCGCTCGGTTGACCGCGGCGACAGTGGCCTCGAGGGCTGATTTTGACGTCGAGGAGATTGAGGATCTGCGGTTGGCGGTCGACGAGCTCTGTGTATCGGTGATTCAAGGCGCCCTCGACGGACGGCTGGACCTCCAGTTCAGTAGGGACGATGACGAGATCGAGGTGTCCTGTCGTTACCGGGCCGCGTCGAGCGTGGCGTCGACAGCTGCTGACGAATCCCTGCAGGGTCTCTCGGCCCGGATTCTCGACGCCTTGGTCGACGACCACGGTGAGAGCAATGAGGGTGATCAGCGACGGGCATGGTTGCGGAAGCGGCGAGCCCGGCAATCCGCCTGATGGTGCCACCGGGCGATCCCTCCACGGAGACACGCCAGCTTTTCGTCGAATTTGCGAAGACCCGGGATCCCAACCTTCGGGGCGAATTGGTGGAGGCCCACCTGGGGCTGGCCCATCAGCTGGCGCGTCGCTTCACCAACCGCGGGGAGACCTATGACGATCTCGTCCAGGTCGCATCGATTGCGCTGATCAAGTCCGTCGAGCGCTTCGACCCCGATCTCGGTGTCGAGTTCTCGACGTTTGCCACCCGTACGATCGTGGGCGAGCTCAAGCGGCACTTTCGTGACAAAGGATGGGCGATTCGTGCGCCACGGCGGCTCCAGGAGCTCTACCTCGAGCTGGGTCAGGTGATTGACACCCTGTCCCAGGAACTGGGGAGGCCGCCGACGGTTTCGGAGATGGCCCGGGTGACGGGAGCCTCGGAGGAAGCGGTCCTGGAGGCACTGGAGGCCGGCCAGAGTTATCGCGCCTCCTCGATCGATGCTCCCGACCGACAGGAAGGCACCGTCGCCTCTCGGTTGGGTGAATTGGACGCCGGTTTCGTCGGGGCGGAGGACCGCATGATCCTGGCTCTGTCGCTGGCCGATCTCCCCGAGCGGGAGCGAATCATTCTGAAGCTCCGATTTGTGGACGGATTGACCCAGTCGCAGATTGCCACGGAGATCGGCATCAGCCAGATGCACGTCTCCCGGCTGTTGACGGCAAGCCTGGCCAAGCTGCGAGTGGGTTTCGTCAACGAGCCTGAGTGAGATCCGCTGGTGTTCCGCACCTGAGGAGCTGGTCTCGATGGGGCGCGTTTGACCTCCGGGGCGGGAGAGCCCACACTGGCCCGAGGCCTGGGGGGCCGGCGAGGAGCCGATGACATGGGACAGTGGACGCGAGCGGAGATCGAGGCGGCCTTCGCCGACTACCAGCGCAAGGCCGCCGAAGCCGGCAGCTCCGGTGACTGGAAAGCTTGGGCCGATCAGTTCACCGACGATGCGATCTACATCGAGCACCATTTCGGGACGTTCGAGGGCCGCGATGCCATCTACGCGTGGATCAGCTCATGTATGGCCGATTACCCCGGCCGGGACATGCCCGAGTTCCCCATCGAGTGGTACGTGATCGACGAGGATCGGGGCTGGGTGGTGTGCCAGGTGTGGAACCGGATGAGGGATCCGGGTGACGGTTCGGTTCACCAGGAGTACAACTTCACCCTCCTCAAGTACGCCGGAGACGGGCGGTGGTCCTCTGAGGAGGACATCTACAACCCCATGCGCTTCGGCGCCATGGTGGCCGGGTGGGAGGCGGCCGGCAAGGCCGTACATCCGCACTAAATTCCCCCTGTCGGACAGGTCTCGGTCCGGTCCGCCGGAGACGGGGCCCACTCCCGCGGCGGGCCTCGATTGGCTACGGTTGACATGTGGAGGTGCGACGACTGGGGAGGACCGGGCACCATTCGTCGGTCGCCGTCCTGGGCGGTGCGGCGTTCTGGGATTCCGATCCCGAGGCCACCGAGATCTCCTTTGCCGAGGCCCTGGATGCCGGGGTCAACCATCTGGACGTGGCACCCCAGTACGGGCGGGCCCAGGATCTCTTGGGACCGCTGATCCCTCCGGTCCGAGATCGCCTGTTCGTGGCCTGCAAGACGCTGCGCCACAGCCGCGACGGGGTGCGTGCTCAGCTCGAGGAGTCATTGACCCTCCTGGGCTGCGACTACTTCGATCTCTACCAATTGCACGCCGTGACCGATCTCGAGGAGCTGGATGTCCGCGACGACGCGGCGGAGGCGATCCTGGCCGCCCGGGATGAGGGTTTGTGCCGGTGGGTGGGTATCACCGGCCACGAGCTGACCGCGCCGGCGGCCCACCTCGAAGGGCTGCGTCGCTACGACTTCGACACGGTCATGTTCCCGGTGAACCCCCAGCTGTGGTCGGATCACATCTACCGCCGCGACGCCGAGGCGCTGCTGGCCCATGCCGTCGAGCACGACGTCGGGGTGATGGCCATCAAAGCGGCCGCCGCCCGGCCCTGGGGTGCCCGGCCCCACTCCTCCACCACCTGGTATGAGCCCTACACATCAGAGTCGGACGTCACCCGGGCAATCCGGTTCACCCTTTCGATTCCGGGTGTGGACGCGTTCTGCACCCCGGGCGACAGGGAGGTGCTCCGGGTTGCCCTGGCGGCCGCTCAGGGTTTCACCCCGATGAGCGATGCCGAGCTGGAGAGTGCAGCCGCTGCAGTTGTCGGGGACCCCAGCATCTTTCCCATGCCCGCCGCCTGATCACGGTGACACCGCATTTGACCGGCGAAGAGATGTGGCCGCCGATACACTAATTGGTCTCCCTCCCAACGGTGCGGGTTTGGACAGTCAGGCCTGCACCGTCACAGCCCCAGCCGCTCGCATCGACACCTCGTGACCACGGTCGATTCGAGGGCGGGGTCGTGGATGTGTCGGAACCATGTCGGAACCAGGACCCCGGTCCTGCTCCATCACCCCAGACGTAGGCTCGGGTCGTGAGAGGAATCGCACCGAGGGGCCCTCGCCTGCGCAGTCTGCTCGGAATGATGGTCGTCGTTGTCCTCGCTGTCCTGGCGGCCACCGGGATCCGCGCCTACGCCGCCCAGTCCTTCGACGTTCCCTCGCCGTCGATGTACCCGACTCTTCAGCCCGGCGACCGGATTGTGGTCGACAAACTGTTCTCGACCTTGCACACCGGTGACATCATCGTGTTCCGACGGGCACCCGGCGACAACGATCCCGAATATCCGGTGTTGGTGAAGAGGGTCATCGGCACGCCCGGGGAGACCATCGCCTCGTCGGGAAAGCCGATCCTCATCAATGGTCGACCTCTGGCCCAGCCCTGGCTCCCCCCGCTCACCGGAATTTGCAGCGAGACCGCCGCCAACATCCGATCGCAACGCATTCCTGCGAGTCAGTACTTTGTCATGGGGGATTGCCGAGGAGACTCCAGTGACAGTCGGGTCTGGGGAACCGTGCCACAGGGGAACGTCATCGGGAAGGTGACCGTCATCGGGAAGGTGACCGTCATCGTGTGGAGACACAATCACCCCTGGGCTCATTGGTTCTGATCGGCTCACTGCACGGTTCTGTTCGGCCCACCATCGGAGCCGGCCACCATGGACCCTCACCTCAATTGTTCGCGCCGTTGGTCCTCGATGATCCGCAGGTTCTCCAGTCCTGGCCCCCCCGACGTCGGGGCCTCCGTGGCCGGATCCGCTGCTGCGAAGGCACCGAGGGTGGCACGCACCGAGGACCGCAGGGCGACCAGGTCGTACCCCCCTTCGAGGAAGGCCACCGTGCGTCCGGGGGCGGGGGCGTATCCGGCAACCACCGCGGCCAACTGACCGAAATCGCCGGCCGACAGGGCCAGGTCGGCGAGGGGGTCGGCCCGGTGGGCATCGAAGCCGGCGGAGATCAGGACCCACGACGGCTCGAACTCTTCGACCACCGGGCTGACCAACTGATCGAAGGCACGACGCATCACGTCACCGGTGGCCCCCGGAGGGAGGGGCACATTGAGGGTGGTCCCTCGGGCCGATGGGCCACCCACTTCGGAGGCCAGCCCCGTCCCCGGGTAGCACGGCCATTGGTGGGTGGAGACATAGAGGACACCGGGCTCGTCCCAAAACAGGGCCTGGGTGCCGTTGCCGTGGTGGACGTCCCAGTCGACGATCAGCACCCGTTCTCCCGCATCGACCAGATGGGCGGCGGCGACAGCGACATTGTTGATGAGGCAGAAACCCATCGGATGGTCGGCCAGCGCATGATGGCCCGGCGGCCGCGAGGCGACAAAGGCGCAACCGTCATCGCCTCCGGCCAGCGCCTCGATGGCAACCAGGCCGGCTCCAGCGGACAGGCAAGCCGCGTCCCACGAGTCGGGAGTGGCATAGGTGTCCGCATCCAGAGGTCCGCCGCCGGCGGCGCAGAACTTCCGGAGGTCCCCGAGGTACTCGATGGTGTGGACCCGAGCGAGCTGTCCGAGGTCGGCGGGCCGGGACGGAAGGACAACCAGATCGCTCCCCAGGTGGAGGTCGTGGACGCCGTCCATGACCGCTCCGATCCGAGCTGGCCGCTCGGGGTGGGAGCGGAGCGCGTGCTCTTCGGCCTCGACCGGCCCGACCACGATCACCATGGGTTCCCAGTCTGCCCCAAGCAGGCCAACACGGTTCTATCGGTTCCCACCTCGGACCGAGGGGACGCCTAGGGTAAGACGATGTCTGGTCGGGGCGGGTGCAGACCGGTATGACGGTCGCCACTGTCGAAACCCTGGTTCTCATTGCCATCGCCGCCGTGCTGGCACCGATCATCTCGGAGCTGACCGGCCGGCTGGCTATCCCCGAGATCGTCATCCAGATCGGCTTTGGGATCCTGCTCGGGCCGTACGTCTTCGGTCTGGCCCATGTGGACGACGTGGTGACCGGCCTGTCCGATCTGGGCTTGACCTACCTCGTCTTCCTGGCTGGCTACGAGTTGGACCTCCAGAGGATCAGGGGCAAACCGCTCCGCCTGGCCACCGCTGGTTGGTCGATCTCGTTGGTCATCGGTCTCGGTGCGGCCTTCGCCCTGGTGTCTGCCGGCCTGGCCCGCGACACGGTGGTGGTCGGTCTGGCCCTGACCACCACGGCCATGGGCACACTGGTCCCCATCCTGCAGGACGCCGGAGTGCTGACCACTCCCTTCGGGGCGTTCATATCGGCCATCGGCACAGTGGGGGAGTTTGGTCCGATCGTCGCCGTGGCCCTCTTGCTCACCAGAAAGGATCCGGTCCTGACCACCGTGCTGTTGGTGACCTTCGTCGCCGTCGCCGTGGTCACCGTGCTGTTCGCGGCCCGCGAGCAACCACCACCCCTGGTGTCCCTGCTCAACCGCCATCTCGAGTCGAGCGCGCAGCTTCCGGTGCGGATCTCGTTGCTGTTCATCGTGCTTCTGGTCCTCTTGGCCGAGACCCTCGGCCTCGACGTGCTGCTGGGCGCCTTCTCCGCCGGTGTGGTGGTCCGGCTGTTCTCGGCCCGGGGGGAGAGTGAGGCGATCAAGGCCAAGCTGGAGGCCATCGGCTACGGGTTCCTCATCCCGATCTTCTTCGTGGTCAGCGGCATCGAGTTCGATCTGCATGTCTTCATCCAGCACCCGCGCGAACTGTGGCGGGTGCCGGTGTTCCTCGCCCTGATGCTGGTGGCCCGGGGTGCGCCGGTGTACCTGCTCTACCGCACGAACCTGACGGTTGCTCAGCGGCTGCCCATGGCCCTGTTCTCGGCCACCGGCCTCCCCCTCATCGTGGTCATCACCAGCATCGCCCTGGCCGAGGGCCGCATGCTCGAAGTCAACGCCGCGTCATTGGTGGCCGCGGGCATGCTCTCGGTCATGGTGTTCCCGGCCGTCGGCCTGGGGCGGCTCCGGAGCGCCGGTGCCGTCGGCGAACCCGAGGCGGCTCCGTCATGATCATCGACCCTCGGTGCGGCGGTCCGACCCGGTGATGGCTGCCTGATCAGGGAGTCGGGCGCTGCACCGAAGACCAGTCCCGGGCTTCCAAGTAAGGGGCGAAGGCCGTGGCGATGGTGTCGATGTCCGCCGCGCTCTTGGGACGCTGCAATTCGTAGACGTGTGGGAAATCCAGCCAGCCGGTGACGTGCTCCCACAGACAGACCGCATCGTTGCCCGACGGGGGTTCGACGAGTACGGGACCGAACAAGGCCTGCCCGTCGTCGAAGATCAGGGTGGGCACGCCGAACCCACCCTTCGCCACCACCTTCTCGTGTTCGGTCAGGATCTCGTCACCGGTGGAGGGGTCATCGATGGCAGCCCTGACGATTCCCGGGTCCATGCCCATCTCGATCAGCAGCTCCTCGGCCACCTCGGGTCGGTGGGGCTTCCGCCCCTCGACGTGCAGCGCCCTCCCGGCCACCAGGTACCACTGGTCGAGCAGATCCATGTCGCGACGACGAAGATAGGCACCGATCCTCATCATCGACCACCCGTAGGACCATTCGCGTTCCCAGGGGTGCTTCTTTCCCTCCACTCGGTTGACTTCTTCGAGGCTGAAGAAACGCCAACGCACATCGAGGCCGGTCATGGTCCGCACCTCGCGGATCCACAGCGAGGTCTGGTACGCCCACGGGCACATGATGTCGAAGTGGAAGTCGACTGCGCCTGGATGCTCCATCGTCATTGCCGCTCCTCGTTCCCGACTGCACGACCCGTGCCCGTTCTTGCACCGTACTCGGGGGCGCCAAAGCACCGTACCGGGTTCAGCCCCGCAACCCGATGGCCAGCTCGACAAAACGGGCGACCGCCGGTGATCGCGGACCGTCTCTGTGGATGAGTGCGATGTTGCGGGTCACGGCGGGCCGCGGCCGCCGGACTGCGGCCCCGAGCGTGGCGGCCACGGCCGCGATCGGCTCGGGCACCAAGGCGGCGCCGGCCCCCGCCAGGACCAGGGGCAGAATGGCGTCGCGCTGAGCAGTCACGACCGAGACGAAGGGTTTGACGCCGGCCTCGGCGAAGCCGTCGTCGAGCAACCGTCGGGTCGACGTGCCGATCGGTGCGGCCACAAAGGGGACGTCGGCCATGTCGGCCAGGGCCAGGGTGGGGGCGGTGGCGGTGACGGCGCCGATCGGACCGGCCGCGGCCGGGGGAGGACGGTCCCCGCCGGTGGGTGAGGCCGGCTCCGCGGGCAGGACGAGGAGCAAAGCCTGTTGGCCGACCGGCACGCTGACCAAGCCGTCGGGGAAGTCGTCCACTTCGGTGAGCCCGGCTTCACACCGCCCGTCCCGGACCATGGAGATCAGGTCCGCCGTGTCCTCGGGGGCAGCCAGGTCCAGGGTCACCCCTGGATAGAGCAGGTGGAAGCGGCCCACCATGGCGGCCAAGGGATCAGCGGCCAGGGTGGGCAGGCTGGCCAGAGACAGGGTGCCGGCATGGGCCCCGGTCACCGCCGCCACCGCCGCCTTCCCAGTCGCCACGTCGCGCAGCGCCTGACGAGCCGGACCAACCAGTGCGTGGCCCGCCGCCGTCAAGATGACCCGACGCCCGAGCCGCTCGAAGAGGGGGACACCGAGCTCCCGCTCGAGCTCTTTGACGGCCAGAGAGAGCGCCGGTTGGCTTACGTCGACCTCGTCCGCGGCGGCGGTGAATCCGCCGGCGTCGGCCACGGCCAAGAAATGCTCCAGCCGTCGAAGTTCCATAAGGTTAGCTTATCGAAATTATGCAATTCATCTATTCGACTTGTGAAACGAGCTGAGTCACACTCGCCTTTGTGACGGCAGTTCTCGAGAACCACCGGCCCGTCGGTTGGCAACGGCTGGTCGTCGAGCCGCCCCGCCCGGCGGCCATTCGGGCCATGCCACGCGCCTCGGCGCTGGCCCTGGCCGCCGTGTGTATCGGGGCGTTCATGGGGCAGTTGGACGCCAGCATCGTCACCTTGGCCCTCCCCGCTCTGGGGAGTTCCTTCCATGCCAGCGTCGCTGTGGTCAGCTGGGTGGGTTTGAGCTACCTGCTCGTCCTGGTGGCGACGGTGGCAGTCGCCGGTCGCCTGGCCGACATGGTGGGTCGCAAGCTCCTCTACATCTACGGATTCGCCGTCTTCATCGTTGGTTCGGGCTTGTGCGCCCTCGCCCCCAGCCTTCTCGCCTTGGACGCCTGTCGGGCGCTCCAGGCGGTGGGCGCGGCGATGCTCCAGGCCAACAGTGTGGCCATCATCGCCCTGGCCGTTCCCCGCCCGAGACTGGGCCGGGCCCTCGGGATCCAAGGGGCGGCCCAAGCCTTCGGACTGGCCGCCGGTCCCTCGGTTGGGGGCCTGCTTCTCGCCGCCGGGGGATGGCGCCTCTTGTTTCTGATCAATGTGCCGGTGGGACTGGTGGGCGTGGTCGCCGCCTTCGTCTTCATCCCTCGCAGCGGTCATCTCCAGCAACATGTCGCCTTCGATTGGCGGGGGCTCGGTCTCTTCTTTCCCGCGGTCGTGTCCTTCGTCTTCGCCGTGTCCGAAGGCAACCATGTGGGCTGGACGTCACCGGTGATCGTCTCCGCCATCGGGGTGGCCTTCGTTCTCGGCGGGGCCTTCGTCTTGTGGGAGTGTCGATGCCGGGCCCCGCTGGTCGATATGTCCCTCTTCCGTCGACCGCAGTTCGCCGCCGGCGTGTCCAGCAGCGTTCTCGCCTTCCTCGTCACGTTCGGCGTCCTGGTGGTGGTGCCTTTCGCCCTGGAGCGGGGCGGCGGCTACGGGGCGATCCGGACCGGCCTCGAGCTCATGGTCCTGCCGGTCGCCCTCGGGCTTACGGCTCCCCTGTCGGGCCGGATGGCAGATCGGTTTGGCATCTCTCGGCTCACCGGGACGGGGATGGTACTGGTCGCGCTCGGACTAGCCGGTTTGAGTCGGCTCGGGCCGACGACCGGTGGCTTCGTCGGCGCCCTCGTCATCGTCGGTGCCGGCCTCGGCCTGTTCCTGGCACCCAACAACGCCGGCATCATGGCGTCGGTCCCGCCCCATCAGTCCGGCATCGCCTCCGGCCTGCTCAATATGAGCAGGGGCCTCGGCACTGCTCTGGGGTTGGCCGTGACTGGCGCGGTGTTTACCTTCCTCGGCGGCGACGGGGCGGCGACCGAGGTTCGCCGTGCCTTCTCCGGCACCGTGCTCGTGCTCGCTGGTGTGGCCCTGGTGGCCGCGGTCGTCTCGGCCATCGGGAGCCGCAGGCCGGAAAGGGGTCGCCGAGGATCACCCTTTTCACCAGCCCAGACCACCGCCCAGGCCGGGTCCGATCCATCACTCAGAAGTGTCCGAGCACCGGGTGGGGAACGTAGGGTTCCTCCAGCCGGGCGATCTCCTCTTCGCTGAGCTCGAGTTGCTCGGCCGCCAAGGCGTCACTGATGTGACCCGGCTTGGTGGCACCGACGATCGGGGCGGTCACCCCGGATCGTTGCATCAGCCAGGCCAAAGCGACCTGGGCGGGGGGCACCTGGCGCTCGCCGGCCACCTCGGCGACCCGTTCGACCACATCGAAATCGGTGGGTTGGCTGTAGAGATAGTCGGTGAAGCCGTCGGTGTCGGACCTCACGGTGCGGTGCTCACCGGTCCGAGTTCGATTGCCGGCCAGGACGCCGCGGGCGAGGGGGCTCCACGGGATGATGCCCACGCCCTGGTCGAGGCACAGGGGGATCATCTCTCGCTCCTCCTCTCGATAGATGAGGTTGTAGTGGGGCTGCATGGAGACGAAGCGGGTCCAGTGGTTGAGCTCGGCCACATGCTGGGCCTTGGCGAACTGCCAGGCGAACATGCTGGACGCTCCGACGTAGCGGGCCTTGCCCGTCCGCACCACGTCGTGGAGGGCTTGCATGGTTTCTTCGATCGGGGTGCGTGGGTCCCATCGGTGGATCTGGTAAAGGTCGACGTATTCCATGTCCAACCGGGCCAGCGAGGCATCGATGGCCGACAGGATGTGCTTGCGGGACAGGCCGCCTCCGTTCTCTCCGGGGGTCATCGGCATGAACACTTTGGTGGCGACCACCATTTCGTCGCGGCTAAAGAACTTGTGGAGGAGCCGTCCGGTGGCCACCTCACTGGCACCCTTCGAGTACGTGTCGGCGGTGTCGAAGAAGGTGATCCCGCCCTCCACCGCGGCTCGGATGATCGGTTCGGCCTGCTCCTCGTCGAGGGCCCACGGGCGATCGCTGTCGTTGCCGAAGCTCATCATCCCGAGGCACAGCCGCGACACGCGCAGGCCGGTGGCGCCGAGATTCACGTAATCCATGGTGACCTCCCTGTCGTGTTCCCTTCTCACCATGCCGGCGGCCGGCGATCGCCGGCGCAGTGACGGCACATCGACCTTAGGCGCGGCCGCCTCGGCCGGGGACAGAGGTCAGTGTCGGGTGGTCCCTGGCTGGGGTCCCTCGGGAACCAGCATCTCGATGAGGGTCGGGGAGGTCCCTGAGGTGTCGACCCGGTCCATATACAGCTGTCGCTGGCCTTCGGTCGAGCCAACGGGACCGGACCACGCGGCGAAGGCCATCATCACCTGCCCACTGGCTGTGGTGAAGAAGGTGGGGCCTCCGGGCCCTTCGAGATGGCTCAAGGTGCTCACCTCCTGGCCGGTGGGGGCATTGACGCAAGGTCCCAAGGGACTGTCGCAGCCCACCTCGCCGATGGCGTAGGAGGAGGTCGACCAGCGATTGCCACTGAAGTAGAGGAACAGGCCGCCGGTGGTCTGAAGCATGGCCGGACCCTCGACCACGCCGTCCTCCCAGGGCGATGTGGCCGACAGCAGCAGCGAGCTGGTTCCCACCGGCGCGTCATTGGCCGCGTCCAGCTGCTGAGACCAGAGCTGCTGGGGTCTCCCACCAGCCCCGTCGCTCTTCCAGATGAGGTAATCCGATCCTCCGTCGGCGAACACATAGGGATCGATGGATCCGCCGAGCGAGCTCTGGCACAGGAACGGTTGCTGGGACGGGTCGATGAATGGCCCTCCGGGGGTGGATGAGGTGGCCCGGCCGATGCATTGCAGGCCCGATGCGCGATCTCGCGCCGCGTAGAACATCTCGTAACCGCCGCTCGGATCACTGGCAACCGCCGGGGCCCAGGTGTATCCGGCGACGGCCCATTCGGGCAGCACCGGCAGGGCGTCGACGGGCCGCGTCCAGTGGAGAAGGTCAGTGGACACGATCATCTGGATGTTGGCCCCACCGGACTGGGTGGAGTAGGCGAACGTACGCCCATCCGCCACCAGGATGCTCGGATCAGGGAAGTCTCCCGCGTAGACCGGTCCGGGGACCAGGGCCGCCGCGGGCTCGGCCCGCCCTGGCTGGGTCGCGGCTGCGGTCGCCGCCTCGGCCCCGACGGACAGGACCAACACCACACCGACCACCGCGAACCACCACCTCGCCGTCATGGCGCCACTCTGGTGGACGCGCCTTGAGATCGGCTGTGCGGGAGGACGAACTCGAGGCCCCAATTGTGGGTTGGAGGCCACCGACCCGACGGCCGTATCCCTCTCACCTGGGAGTATGTGCCCATTATTCTTCTCAGGAACTTCACAGGTGACTGTTTCCTGGCGTCAATGTTGAGTCGATTGGATAGGGACGCCAATTCGGGCGACCCTGAGAGGCGCGCCGTCCGAGGGACGGTGCGCCGGCAGCAGCCCGGTGAGACGAGACGAAGCGAGGCGTGTGTGGCAGCTGAACGCAGAAAGTGGTTCACGAAAAGGCGGACCACTGTCGGCGCCGTTGTCGTCATCCTTGCCGCCGCCGGGGTGGGGACGTGGCTGGCGACGAGCAGTTCGAGTGCCGCGCCCCTGATCTCGACGACCACCACGGTCCAGACCGTGTCGACAGGAACGATCACCAAGACGGTCTCGTCGACCGGCACCATAGAGCCGGCCAACCAGGCCAATCTCGACTTCGGAGTGTCCGGGCGGGTCAACGGCGTCGACGTCGCCGTCGGACAAGTGGTGACGGCGGGACAGACTCTGGCCACGGTGGACGACACGTCGTTGACCGCGTCGCTGGCCCAGGCCCAGGCCGGCCTGGCCAATGACCAGGCTCAGTTGGCCTCCGACCAGGCCGCCAGCGCTTCGGCGGCCCAGATCGCGTCCGACCAGGCCAGCATCGCCTCGGCCCAGACATCGGTCACCAGCGCGCAGACCTCGTTGTCCGATGCCGCCCTGGTCTCGACCATCGCCGGCACGGTGGCCGCCGTCAATCTCACCGTAGGCCAACAGGTGACCGGCTCGGGCTCGACCGGCTCGAGCTCATCCGACTCGTCCTCCTCCCGTCCTCGTCCTCCTCGTCGTCATCCCGTCCTCCTCCTCATCATCCTCCTCGGACTCGTCGTCATCCTCCTCATCATCATCCTCGTCCTCCTCGGCCCAGATCGTGGTGGTCTCGACGGGTTCGTACATCGTGAACACGACCGTGGACAGCACCCAGGTCGGCCAGGTCACCGTCGGCGATCAGGCCACCATCACCGTGTCGGGCTCGACGTCCAACGTCTACGGCACGGTCGGCTCGGTCGGTCTTCTGGCCACCACGACCTCAGGTGTCTCCTCTTTCCCTCTGGTCATCGACGTCACCGGCAGCCCGGCGGGTCTCTACGGGGGCTCGAGCGCCACCGTGTCCATCATCACCGAGGAGCTGCAAGACGTGGTCGTGGTGCCCACTGAGGCCGTCCAGTTCAGCGGGAACAACACGACCGTCTCTCTGGATTCCGACGGCAAGAAGGTCACCCAGGTCGTCCAGATCGGGGCTGCTTCGGGTGGTGAGACCCAGGTCACCAGCGGCCTGTCCGCCGGCGACAAGATCTACGTGACCGAGGTGAGCTTCCGTGGCGGCACCGGCACCGGTGCCGGTGCCGGTCTCTTCGGTCGAGGCGGCGGAGGCTTCGGCGGTGCTGGCGGTGGCGGCTTCGGCGGTGCTGGCGGCGGAGGCTTCGGCGGTGCCGGCGGTGGAGGCTTCGGTGGCGGTGGCGGTGGGTTTGGGGGATGACAGCTCCCGAACGAGACGGCGACAGGGGCGGTCCGGGCATCTACGAAGACACCGCCCCGGTGCCGGTGGCCACGACAGGACAGGTCCCGGTTGTCCGACCCCCGGTCATCGAGGCCCAGGACGTCTGGAAGACCTACCGGACGGGGACGTTGGAGGTGGATGCCCTGCGAGGGGTGTCCTTCACCATCGACGTGGGCGAGTACGTCGCCATCATGGGACCATCAGGGTCGGGGAAGTCGACACTGATGCACATCCTCGGCTGCCTCGATGTGGCGACATCCGGCACCTTCTGTCTGGCCGGCGAGGACGTGAGTGTGATGTCCGAGGAGGGACTGGCCCATGTCCGCAACCGGAGGATCGGGTTCGTCTTCCAACAGTTCAACCTCCTGCCCTCGCTGGTGGCCTGGCGCAACGTCGAGCTCCCTCTGGTCTATGCCGGTGTCGATCGGTCCATCCGCCGGCAACGCGCCGTCGATGCCTTGGCCCGGGTCGGTCTGGCCGATCGCATCGAGCACCGTCCCGGGGAGCTCTCGGGTGGCCAACAGCAGCGGGTGGCGGTGGCCCGGGCCCTGGTCACCGACCCGGCGCTCATCCTCGCCGACGAGCCGACCGGCAACCTCGACTCGGTGGCCGCCAATGACGTGCTCACTCTGTTCGAGGAGCTCCATGCCGGCGGCCGCACCATCGTCCTCATCACCCACGAAGCCGATGTGGCCCTCGTTGCCCAACGGACCATCAGGTTGCGGGACGGCCAGATCCTCGATGCGGAGCCCACCGTCACCGTTGCGAGCACGCCGTGAACGTCATCGAGACCTTCCGCACCGGCTTCGAAGCGGTGGTTACCCACCGCTTGCGGTCCTCACTGACCGTGCTCGGCATCATGATCGGTATCGCCGCGGTGATCCTCACGGTCGGTCTGGGCGAGGGTGCCCAACAGCAGATCAGCTCGCAGATCTCGGCCCTCGGGACCAATCTCCTCACCATCTCCCCGGGCAGCACCACATCCTCCTCGGGCATCCGAGGTGGCTTCGGCTCCGCCGACACTCTGACCCAAGCCGACGCCGCTGCCTTGTCGTCGAAGACGGTGGCCCCCGACATTGCCGCGGTGGCACCCACCGTCACCGAGTCGGAGACCTTGGTGGCGGGAACCACCAACTGGACCACCACCGTTGTCGGGACAAACCCCTCGTGGTTGACGGTACGAGGGCGATCAATGACCGAGGGTCGCTTCATCGCCGGCCACGACCTAACCACCCGAGCAGACGTGGTGGTCCTCGGTTCGACCACCGCCGAGGAGCTGTTCGGCCTGCGTGATGCCATCGGTCAGCCGGTCACCATCAACGGTCTCCCGATGACCGTCATCGGCGTGCTCAACACGGTCGGCTCGTCGGGCTCGTCGGGCTCGTCGACAACCGCTGATCAGGACGACCAGGCCATCGTTCCCCTGACCACGGCCACCACCCAGCTGTTCGGGGGAGCCAACCGTGACTCGGTTGATTCCATCCTCGTCCAGGCGACCTCCTCGTCCGACATCTCCGCGGCCTATCAGGAGTCGACTAACGAGCTCAACAGCCTGCACCAGATCACCGTTGCCTCGGATGCGGACTACACCATCACGCCCGAGTCGTCCCTCCTCAGCACCGCCACCTCGGTGGACAAGACCCTCACCGTGCTGCTCGGTGGCATCGCCGGTATCTCACTCCTGGTCGGCGGCATCGGGGTGATGAACATCATGCTCGTCTCCGTGACGGAGCGGACCCGCGAGATCGGGTTGCGCAAAGCGCTGGGTGCCACCCCTCGCGCCATCCGCCGTCAGTTCCTGGTGGAGGCATCAGTGCTCGGACTCGTCGGCGGGATGCTCGGGGCCGCCCTTGGTCTCATCGGGGCCGAGGTGCTGCCACACTTCATCTCCGAGCCGATTGCCCTTTCGGCGGCGGCCACCGTCGGTGCCATCGTGGTCGCCGTCGGCATTGGTGTCGCCTTCGGGGTCTATCCCGCCGGCCGGGCCGCCCGCCTGGCCCCGATCGACGCCCTGCGAAGCGAATGACACCAACTCGACCCACACGACATCAACCAAAGGAACAAGGAACAGCAATGACCATCGCATCGAAATCATCGGTTCAGGACTCTGGCGGCCAGCACTCTGCTCTACTGCGCTCCGCCGGTTTCCTGCGCTCCGCCCGCTTCCGTCGGCCGCTCGCCCTATCGGTGCTGGGGGTGGCGGCGGTGACGCTGGCCGCCTGTGGAGGATCATCGGCGGCCTCGTCCACCTCCTCGACCACCAAGCCGCCGAGCCATTCGGGCAGCGGGGGGAGTGGAACCGGAACCCCCAGGTCGTTCCCCGGTGCCTCGGGAACGATCGCCGCCATCAACGGGGTCACCTTGGAGGTGCAGAACCCGACCACAGGCCAGACCAGCGTCGCCTACACCCCGTCGACGACGTTCGAACAGACGGTCTCGGCGTCGGTCGCTGACGTCACCGTCGGATCCTGCGTCTCGGCGGTCGGCAAACCCACCTCGGGCTCGTCCTCGAACTTCGGTGGCCCGGTGACGGCGACGACGGTGACCATCACCCAACCGGTCTCGGGATCCTGCACCGGCGGCTTCGGAGGTTTCGCGCGAGCCGGGGGAGGCGCGGGTGGAACAGGGAGCGGAACCGGGAGCGGAACCGGGTCGGGAGGCAGGTTCCCGGGTGGGGGTACGCGGCCGTCCGGAGGGGGCTCATTCCGTAGCCGTTTCGCCGGACAGTTCGCAATCGCCTCCGGCTCGGTGACCTCGGTGTCCGGGTCGACGGCCAATGTGAGCGAGACCAACCCCAGGACGAAGGCCGCCTCCAACGTCGTGGTCACCCTCACCTCCTCGACCACCTACACCCAGAGGACGACGGCGTCGCCCGCCAACCTGGCCGTCGGCACCTGCGCCGCGGCGATCGGGACGGCGAGCACAACCGGCGCCATCACCGCAAAGACGATCACCCTTTCCCAGCCGGTCTCGGGTAGCTGCACCTCTGGTGGATTCGGCCGGTTCGGTGCCGGCGGAGCGGGTGGCCCGGGCGCAGGGGCGCCGGGGAGCGCCGGCGGTGCCTGACAAGGGGACGACGGTCGGTGACGACCTCTCTTCGCCGGCCATCGCCGATGGGTCCGGATTATCCGGCCCATTTGACGACGGCGGTCCGCCTCCCCCTCATGCCGGGAGCGGGTGGATCTCGCCGTTCCGGATCGGACTCGCCGTTGTCGTGCTGGCGGCGGTTCTGATCGGCTGGCAGCTGACCCGGAACACCTCACCCACCTATCGAACCGCAGTCGTGGGGACCGGAACGGTGGTTGCCACGCTCAGCTCGGTGGGGACTATCACTCCGGTGGACCAGGCGAATCTCAACTTCAATGTGTCCGGGACGGTCAGCGCCGTCAACGTTTCGGTCGGCCAGACGGTGGCCGCGGGCCAGACTCTGGCGTCCCTCGACATCGCCGACCTCAATGCCTCGGTGGTGTCTGCCCAGGCGACGCTGGCCTCGGCCACGGCCACGCTGGCCAACGCCGAGGCAAGCGAAACGGCCACGACGTCGTCGTCGGGAGCGACGAATGCGTCAACGGGTTCGTCGGGGGCGATGACATCGTCCGCCACCCCGTCGTCGACTTCCGGACAATCCAGCCAGAACAGCGCGGCGATCACCCAGCTGCAGGCCACCCTGGTGGCTGACCAAATGCAGGAGGACGCCGATTCGTCGGCCGCCGAAGCCGCCCTCAAGCAGGCCACCGCGGCGTGCGAAGGCGAGGTTCCGGCAACGACAGGCTCGTCGGCGTCGCCGTCGACACCGAGCACGCCGAACTTTCCGACCACCACGACCACGACCACTCCTGGCGGCTCGGGTCCCCCGGCAGGGTGCAGCGCCGCTTTGGGTCAGGCATCGCAGGCACAGGCCAAGGTCACGGCCGACATCAGAAAGGTCGATCAGGACGAGAGCGCGCTCAACGCCGCGCTGGGGTTGTCTTCCGGAGGGGGCGGCTCCGGAGGCACGGGCGGCTCCGGAGGGGGCGGCACCGGAGGAACGGGCGGCACGGGCGGCGGCTCCGGTCCCCCAAAAAACACGACCACCACGACGACGGCAGCCAGCGCGTCGCCCAGTGCGACGGCGGGCTCCGGTGGCGAAGGCGCGGGTTCAACTTCGGGGGGTGAGGGTGCGACGTCGACAGCGAAGTCGCAATCGGCGACAGCCACCAAGAAGGCGACCCCGCAGCAATTGGCGGTCGACCAGGCCTCCATCGATACCGCCCAGGCCAATGTGGATGACGCGCAGGAAGCGCTCAGCGGTGCCAATCTGGTCAGTACCATCCAGGGCACTGTGGCGTCGGTGACGATCGCCCCTGGTGATTCGGTGACGGCCGGCTCGACCTCGAGCTCCGCCCAGATCGTCGTCATCGGGAACGGGTCGACCTACGACGTGACCACCGATGTCCCCGTGGCCAAGATCGGTGAGGTGGCGATCGGACAGCAGGCCCAGGTCATACCGGACTCCACCAACACCGAACTCAACGGTCAGGTCGAATCGATCGGCGTCCTGGCCTCGAGCGACTCGACGGGCACGACATACCCGGTCACCATCTCGCTCGACTCGAGCCAGCTCGGACAGCTGTCGGGTGCCGACGCCAGTGTGGCCATCGTCTTGAAGAAGTCGGTCGATGTCACGACGGTCCCGTCATCGTCGGTCCGAACGATCGGCACGATCCATCTGGTCACCGTGGTGAACGGCAACACGGCAAAGTCGGTGCGGGTCACCCTGGGCACCGTCGGTCCCCTGCTCACCCAGGTCACCTCCGGGGTGTCGCCCGGCGACGTGGTGTCCTTGGCAACCCTGGCCGAGCCGCTCCCATCCACGTCGACGCTGACCACCCGATTCGCTGGGCTCGGGGGCGGTGGGCTGGGGGGAGGTGGACTCAGCGGTGGGCTCGGCGGTGGTGGACTGGGCGGCGGAGCCGGCTTCTCCAGGATCGCCGGATGATCGCTTCCTGGCGGTAGACGAGCCCGGCATCGGGGGTCGACACGGCGGGATCCGCTGACGACTGGGCCAGCCTGGCCAGCGGCCGGGCGGCCCACAGGCGCCCGGCATCATCGACGATCCACCTGAGGCATGACAGCATCGTGGGCATGCCGCTCCTGGTGGTGCGCCACGCGAACGCCGGAAGGCGGAGTGCTTACAAGGGTGATGACCGGCTGCGGCCACTGTCGGTCGCGGGACACACCCGGGCCGCGGCTCTCGTCGTCCCCTTGAGCGAGTACCGGCCGGCCAGGATCCTGAGCAGCCCCTTTGTCCGGTGTTTCGAGACGGTGCAGCCGCTGGCCGAGGGGTTGGGGCTGTCCGTGGAGCCGGTCGAGGCCCTGGCCGAGGGGCACGGTCCCCAAGCCGTGACCCTGCTCACGAGCATGAGCGCCGAGTCCGCTGTGCTCTGTACCCACGGCGACGTGGCCCTGGCCATCCTCGAGTCCCTGGTCCCCGACCCCGGCGACGACCGGCGTTCCGAACTGCGGCTTCAGAAGGGGGAGTTCTGGGTGATCCAGCCCAGCCAGGGCTCCCTCGAGATCGTCGAGCACATCCGACGGGTGAACCGCAACTCGCGTTCACGATAGGCGTCGGCGAACGGGCGGCCATTACTCTGTGGACGACATGAATGACCACAACCGGTTCGATCCGGGTTCCGTCGACGCCTTCCGGGTGCTCGATCGGACGTTCGACAGAGAATCGAGGACGGTCTCGCTCGGTTATGAATTCGATGACGGACCGACATTCGTCGAGACGATCACCTTCGAGACGCCACCACCCGAGCAATCCGACGCCCACCTACCCGGATTCGAGCGGGCGCTGCTCCACCTGCACATCGCCGCCGGAACCAGTTACTACAAGGTGGCTGCTCCGCCGGTAGTGGACCTGGACAATGAATGGTTGACCCCGGTCGAGCTCGAGTTCCACCACCGCCTTTATGACCAAGGGCTCCGCGAGTTCGCCGTCGTGAACGGACTTCGGGTGCCCCGACCCGTCACCATCCGACCGCAGGGGACTCTCGACCGGACGCCACCGCCATCACCCTCCCCCCGAGTTGGTGGGTTTCTCGTCCCCATCGGTGGCGGCAAGGACTCGTTGGTGCTGATCGAGGCGGTGAAGCACCTCCGCCCCCGGTTGTTCGCCGTCAATCCTCATCCCCTGGTGATCGAGTTGGCCGCCGCCACCGGCCTCGATGTGGTGGTGGTGCGCCGCACCCTGTCCCCCCGACTCGCCGAGCTCAATCGCTCGGGAGCGCTCAACGGCCATGTGCCGATCACCGCCATCATCTCGCTCATCGCGGTGGTCGGCAGCTTCCTGTACGGGTATGACTCGATTCTCATGGCCGTCGAACGTTCGGCCAGTGAGGAGTCGGTGATGGTGGACGGGGTGCCCGTCAACCATCAGTACTCGAAGAGCCTCGAGTTCGAGCGGCAGCTGGATGAGCTGATCACCACCACCATCGACCCCGGCCTGCGCTACGGGTCGGCCCTCCGCCCGTATTCGGAGCTGGCTATCGCCCGCGCCTTTGCTCGGCTGACCGGATACCACGCCACGTTCTGCAGCTGCAACTCGGTGTTCCGCCAGACGGCCGCGGCCCGGGACGGGTGGTGCGGGGACTGCCCGAAGTGCCGGTTCGTGGGGCTGGTGCTGGCCCCGTTCGTCACTCCCGAGGAGCTCCGGGCGATCATCGGCCGAGACATGTTCGCCGACCCCGGCCAGGTTGACGGATTTGCCGCACTGATGAGCGAAGAGGACAAGCCCTTCGAGTGTGTCGGCGAGCGGCGCGAATCAGCTGCGGCCCTGCGCATCCTGTCCCACATCCCCCGGTGGAGGGACACCGTGGTGGTGGCGAGCCTGACCGACCGGGCCCGGGAATTGGTCTCCGACGCCGATGTCAAGGACCTGCTCGCCGCCCAGGGCGACCTGGCTTTTCCCGACCCCGAGGTGTCCGCCGGGGTGGATCGGCTGCTCACGGAGATGGTGTGACCCTCGACGAGCTGTGCGCACGCCGGGTGGCGGTGTGGGGGATCGGGCACGAGGGACTGGCCATGGTCCGTCTCCTCGCCGGTCGCGGCGTCGACGCCGTCCTGATCGACGACCGTCCCGATGCGGCTGGAGCCCGTCTCCCGACCGGCATCGGTGAGGACCGGCCGGTGGTCAGCCCCGACCGGGTCGACTGGGGCGACGTCGACGTGGTGGTCCGCGCTCCGGGGGTCAGCCGCTACCGACCCGAACTGGCCGCGGCCCGGGCTGCCGGCCTGTGGGTCACCACAGCCATGGCCCTATGGCTCGAGGACTTCGCCGAGGCCCGGGTGGTGGCCATCACCGGCACCAAAGGCAAGAGCACGACGGCGACGCTGGCTGCCTCCCTCCTCCGCCACGAAGGTTTCGACGTGGCCCTCATCGGGAACATCGGCGTGCCGGTGACCGAGATGTACGGACGGGAGCCGGCCGACGCCTACGTGGTCGAGGTCTCCTCGTATCAGGCCGCTGACGTGACCGTGACCCCGGGGGTGTGCGTGTTGACCAGTCTGGCCCCCGACCATCTCGACTGGCACGGGGGCGAGGAGACCTACTACCGGGACAAACTGCGGCTCATCGAGGTCGGCCCGCCCGGTGCTCTGGCCGTCAACGCCGGGAGCCCCGAGGCGCAGGCGCGCACCGACGGTCACCCCGGCCGGACCCTGTTCGGACCCATGGGCCGGGTACGGGTGACCCGATCGGGCACGGTGATGGTCGACGACGACCCGGTGGGCGACGCCACCCGCCTGGCCGTACCCGGCCGGCACAACGCCTGGAACCTCTGCGGCGCCATCGCCGGCGCGCTGTTGCTCAGCGGCCGGTCCCCGTCCGCCGCCGCCGTCGAGGCGACGGTGTCGGGCTTCGAGGGTCTGCCGTCCCGGTGCCGGACCGTGGGGGAGCGAGCCGGGGTCACCTTCGTCGACGACGCTCTGGCGTCCAACCCCTATGCCACGGTGGCCTCGATCGGTGCCTTTCCCGATCGGCCCCTCACTGTGATCCTGGGTGGGGCCGATCGCGGCGTGGATCCCTCGGGTCTGGTCGAGGTGCTGGCGGCGCGTCACCCCGGCACCCGGGTCATCGTGCTCGAGCCCGATCCTCAGCACCTGGTGGCGTCTCTGGCGACGCGGTCGGCGGTGATCGGATCGTCCCTTCCGGTGGAGGTGGCCCACGACATCGACGACGCCGTGGCTTCCGCCGTGGCCGTGACCCCCTCGGGTGGCGTGGTCCTCTTCTCGCCCGCGGCTCCCACCGCCGACGGGGAGGGAGGATTCACCGAGCGGAGCCGTCGGTTCGTCGAGGCTGCCGGACTGGTCGGGTCTTGAACCCGGTCAAAGCGGTATCCGGACCGGCGCTGAGGGTGGTTGTGTCGGAGCGGTGGACACACGATTCGCCTACGTTTGTCTCATGATCCGCTACGACGTCGGCGAAGACAACGTTGCCCGTCTGGTGCTCGACCGTCCCGAGGCCAAGAACGCCCTGACCGTCGAGATGCGAGACGGGATCGTGGCCCGGGTCCGCCAGGCCCGGGCCGACCCGCAGGTCCGTTGCCTCATGATCACCGGCATCGGCGACGCGTTCTGTGCCGGCATGGACCTGCGCCAGTCGACCGTGGCCGGAGCGGGGAGCGAGGGCTTCGACCCCCGGGCCACCAGCGAGGCCCTGCGCACGGGGGTGCAGACGTTCATCCGCGAGCTCTGGGAGCTCGACAAGCCGACCGTTGCCGCCGTCAACGGCACCGCGGTGGGGCCCGGGGCCCATCTCGCACTGGCCTGTGATTTCGTCCTGGTATGTGACGACACCCGCTTCGTCTGGTCCTTCGCCCGCTGGGGCCTGGTCGTCGACGCCGGGGGTGCCTACCTGCTACCGCGGCTGGTCGGCCTCCCAAAGGCCAAGGCCATGGTCATGTTGGGCGAGGGAGCTCGTGGCGCCGAGGCGGTCGAGATCGGACTGGCCTATCGCTGTCTCCCCTCGGTCGACGAGCTCGCGAAGGAGGCTTCCGAGCTGGCCGGCCGTTTGGCGGCAGGGCCACTGCGCTCGCTCGGTCTGTCCAAACAGCTGCTCAATGCCACCTTCGAGACCTCGCTGCCCGAGCTGCTCGACCGCGAGGCCCAGGCCCAGGCCATGGCCACGGTGTCGGCCGAGATGTCCGAGGGGATGGCCGCCTTCGCCGACAAGAGGAGCCCTGATTTCCGGCACGCTCGGTGAGAGCCCGCAGGTCGGTGGGTACGGGATGGATGGGGCGCGGCGAACCGGAGCACGATAATCTTCTCGCTGAAAAGCTGATTCTCACTGTGGCCCGTGGCAAGGCCCGACCGTAAGGGGCCGACGTGGACAACGAAAATCTGGCAGACGGATTCATGGATGCGACCATCGCCGCCGACCCTCAGCCCTTCTACCGGCGAGCGCGGGAAGCGGGGGCGGTGGTGGCCGGCTCCTTCGGGCCACAGGTGGTCCAGCGGGGCGCCGTCGAATACGCGTTGGCCCATCCCGAGGAGTTCTCCTCGGGCATGGACGCGGTCGACCTCGGACAGTCGGTGCCTCTCATCCCGCTCCAGGTCGACCCACCCGAGCACCGGAAGTACCGTCGTCTCCTCGACCCCATCTTCGCCCCCAAGCGGATGAACGTGCTGGAGCCGGACATCACCCGCATGGTCAACGACATCATCGACGGGTTCATCGATCGCGGCAGTTGCGACTTCGCCACCGACTTCGCTGTTCCCCTTCCCTCGTCGGTGTTCTTGAAGCTGGTCGGCCTGCCCTTGTCGGAGCTCGACTCCTTTCTGGAGATGAAAGACGGCATCCTGCGCCCGTCCGGCTCCGATCTCGACGAGATCCAGGCCAGCCAGAAGGTTGCTGCCCGCAGAGTCGAGGAGTACTTCGCCGAGGCGGTGAAGGATCGCCAGAAGCAGCGCCGGGAGGACGACATCCTGAGCCTGTTCCTCGACGCCGAGGTCGACTCGCAGCGCTTGACCGTCGACGAGATCTTGGGCATCTGCTTCCTGTTTCTCATAGCCGGCCTGGACACGGTCACCGACAGCCTGGAGTGCTTCGTGGCCCGTCTGGCCCAGCATCCCGACGAGCGTCAGGAGATCGTGGACGATCCGTCGATCATCCCCTCGGCCGTCGAAGAGCTCCTCCGCTGGGAGACACCGGTGACCACGGTGGCCCGGGTGGCGAGGACGGAGATCGACCTCGGTGGCTGCCCCATCCATGTGGGCGACAACATCGGCGTGGTCATCGGGTCGGCCAACACCGACGACGACCAACGATCCCGGCTTGGACCAGGTCGACCTCCACCGCAACCCGAATCGCCATCTGGCCTTCGGGGGTGGAGTCCACCGCTGCCTCGGGTCTCACCTGGCTCGGCTCGAGCTGCGCATCGCCCTGCGCGAATGGCACCGACGCATCCCCGAGTACTCGATCGTTCCGGGGACCGAGCTCATCTATCAGATGGGGCTCCGCCAGATCGACTCGCTGCCGCTGAACTTCGGATCGCCACGGTGAGCCTCGACGCCCGGAACCACTCGGGAAGCGGCGCGCCCGCCGACCGGGTGCCCGGTGACAGGGCTGGGTGACCGTGCAGTTCGAGCTCACTGACGATCAGCAGCTGTTCCGGGAGACGACGGCCAAGTTCCTCGAGGACAGCTGCCCTCTCGACGCCGTCCGCGGGATCGCCGAGGAGGAGCCCGCCGGCTTCGACCGGGCATGGTGGCGGCGGGGCGCCGAGCTCGGCTGGGTGTCGATGCTGGTGCCCGAGGAGCACGGCGGCGGCTACGTGTCGGGCCACGGGCTCTGCCGACCTGTCCCTGGTGGCCGAGGAGATGGGCCGCCGGGTTTCACCGGGCCCGCTGATCCCCACCAACGTGGTGGCGGCGTCGCTGTCCCGATCGGGAACACCGGCCCAGACACAAGCAGTTCCTGGCCGACCTGGTCGGCGGGGAGACGGTGGCCACCTGGTGCGCGGCGGTGCCCCCCTTCCCGGGATGGGGGTCCCCGCCGGGAGGAGCGGTGGGGAGGTGACGGCTCGGGCGACAGGTGACGGCTTCGTCCTCGAGGGCACGTCCCGTCCGGTGGAGGCCGGGAGCCGAGGCTGACCTGGTTCTGGTCACCGCTTCGTCGGATCAGGGACTCGTGCAGTTGGTGGTGTCCTCGGACACCGAGGGGCTGTCGGCAATCCCGGTCCGCAGCGTCGACCTGGTGCGGCGCTTCGCCCGTCTGCGGTTCGACGGGGTGGTGGTGGCCGGCGACGCCGTGCTCGGTGAGCCCGGTTCCGTCGGGGGAGACGTCGAACGCCAGCTTGAGGACATGGTGGTTCTGCAGTGCGCCGAGATGGTCGGTGCCATCGACCGGGTCTTCGAGTTCACCGTGGAGTACGCCACCGACCGCTACTCCTTCGGACGACCGCTGTCCTCGTACCAGGCCCTCAAGCACCGCTTCGCCGACATGAAGATGTGGCTCGAGGCCTCCCACGCCACTGCCGGGGCGGCCGCCCTGGCGGTGGACGAGGGCTCGGCCGACGCCACCGAGCTGATCAGCGTGGCCAAGTCCTACATCGGTGACCACGGACCGATGATCCTCCAGGACTGCGTGCAGATCCACGGAGGCATCGGGGTGACCTGGGACCACGATCTCCACCTGTACCTCCGGCGGGTGTTGGAGGATCGGGCTCAGTTCGGCACCCCCCGCGATCACCGTGAGCGGGTTGCCGACGCAGCGGGCCTGCGGGGGGACGATGAACGAGACCCCGAACACGGTCGCCCGAGATGGCGCCGGCTCCGAGGGCACGGAGGACGTCGAGTCGTTCCGGCTCCGGGCGCGCCAGTGGCTGGCCGACGTCATGCCGCCGCCTTCCCGAGGGCCTCAACAACTACCAGCTGGCCGCAGGACGACGAGATGGGCGAGCGGGCCCGGCGCCTGCAGCGAACGCTCTTCGACGGCGGGTTCGCCGGCATCTGCTTCCCGGTCGAGTACGGGGGCCTCGGACTGACCCGAGCCCACCAACTGGCATTCACCCAGGAATCGCTTCCTTATCAGATGCCGACCGTTTTCAATGTTCCCACGCTTTCCATCCTGGCCCCCACCCTCCTCGACTTCGGGACCGAGGAGCAGAAGCGTCGGCACATCCCGGCCATCCTGCGGGGTGAGGAGCTCTGGGTGCAGTTCCTTTCCGAGCCGAGCGGGGGCTCCGACCTGGCCGGACTGGTGACCCAGGCCACCAGGGACGGGGACGTCTTCGTCCTCAACGGGTCGAAGATCTGGAGCTCGGGTGCTTTCCGCTCCGACTACGCCATGTGCCTGGCCCGCACTGACGCGAAGCGTGCCCAAACACCAGGGTCTGACCATGCTCATCGTCAAGATCCACCAGCCGGGCATCGAGGTCCAGCGGATCACCATGGTCAACGGGATCGCCGAGTTCTGCCAGGAGTTCTTCGACGACGTGCCCATCCCGGTGGCCGACGTGGTCGGTCGGATCAACGACGGGTGGACGGTGGCCTCCCGGCTTCTCTTCCACGAGCGCGAGGCGGTGGGCGGGGGGTCGCCCTACGTGAGCGGGATGGCGGTGGGCGAGTCCGGCCAGAGCGGCCAGCGATCCGACCTGGTCGACCTGGCTCGCATGACCGGCCAGACCGATGACCCGATCGTCCGCCAGCTGGTGGCCGAAGGGCCGGGTCAACGACCGGGTGGCCGGACAGCTCATCGACCGGGTCAACACCGGCATTCGCACCGGCGCCTTTCCCGCCCCGGCCGGTGCCATCCCCCGGCTGTTCGCCGTCGACCAACACCGAGCGCCAGTTCGACATCGGTTTGGAGATCGCCGGACCGGCCACCGGCGCCTGGGACGATGACGATCCCGCCGGTCGCTTGGCCGACCTCTACCTCATGCGGCAGGGCGAAAGCCTGGGCGGCGGCAGCAACGAGATGCAGCGCAACATCATCAGCGAGCGGGTGCTGGGGATGCCCCGGGAGTACGCCGCCGACCGAGACAAGCCCTTCGACGAGGTGCGTCACAACCAGTCGCCCTCGCGACGGTCGTAGCCCCACCCGATTCGGTCACACCACCTGCCCGACGACTCAGGCCGCCTCGACCTTCATCAGCCGACTGAGGTTGCCGCCCATGATCTTGACCACGTCCTCGTGGGGCAGGGCGGTGAGCTCGTCGACGAAGCTGAGGGGATCGGCCATGCCCTCGGGGTGCGGGAAGTCGGATCCGAACAGCACCCGGTCGGCTCCCAGCAACGTCCACCAGGCCGATCGGGTCCTCCTCGTGGAAGGGGTGGACGTAGATGTTGCGCTTGAAGACCTCGACGGGATTCTCGTCGAGACGTGTGGGGTGAGTTCTCGTAGGCGAACTCCAGAGTCTCGCAGCAGGGGCCGGACCCAGTTGCTGCCGTTCTCGACGGGGGCGAACCGGAGGTCGGGGAACCGGGTGCACAGCCCGTGGCCGATGAGCGAGGCCACCGTGTCGGTGATCGGCCCGGCCCTGGTGGGCGATGATGGTCATGAATCCCGAACCGCCCTTGAACGGGGTCATCTCGTCGCCGGGCACGCCCTCCCACTCGTTGATGTAGCGCTGGTAGCCGCTGTCTGAGGCGTGCATCCCCACCGGGATGCCGGCCTCGGTCCACCAGCTTCCAGAACGGGTCGAACTCGGGGAGGGCCGGGGAGCGGGGGCCCATGTAGCCCGACGACCGGCGCGGGCCGGATGAGCACGATGCGGGCCCCGCGCTCGAGCACCCACTCGAGCTCCTCGATGGCCTTCTCCACGATGCCGAGGTGGATGACCGGGGTGGCGAAGATGCGGTTCTCGTAGTTGAAGGACCAGTGCTCGTGCATCCACTGGTTGAGGGCGTGCACGACGACGTGGGTGGCGGGGGGATCGCCGCGCAGGCGCTCCTCGAGCAGGCTGGCCAGCGTGGGCCACATGAGGGCACGGTCGAGGCCGAGCTCGTCCATCAGCTCGAGGCGGGGCTGGGGCTCGCTGAAGGCCGGCAGGGCCCGGATCGGCTTTCCCATGATCTCCCGCCGCGACTTCCCCTCGGGGTTGCCGTGCTTGAAGTACTCCTCCTGGGCGCCGGGTGCGGCCACCACCTCGAAGGTGGGATTGGGGATGTACTCGCTGATCTGGCCCTTGACCGCGATCTTCGTGCGCCCGTTGACCTGGACGTACTGGATGAGGCCGTCGTACTCGGGGGGCAGGAACTTGGTGAAGGCGTCCGTGGTCTCGTACATGTGGTTGTCGGCGTCGAATACCGGAAAGTCCAGCGCTCGTGTGGCCATGCCCATTCTCCTTTGTCTCTCCGTGGCGCAATCCGCCCGTGAGGCCACCCGGCCGACCCGGGCCGCGCTCACCGCGGCTGTCAGTGCCCCAGACCCCTCAGCGCGCCCCACGCTAACAGTCCCGGTTACCGGGCGGAAATGGCATTTGCGCTACCGTCCCCACGTGCGTGTCATCGTCGGTCGCAACCGGTGCGAGTCCCGGTTGCGAAGGCCGTACCGGGCGTCCCGACGGTGATTCTCGGTCCGGTGATTGAGCAGGGTCTCACCCGGGGGTACCGTTCTTCGGCGCCCGTCCTCGGGCGCGGAGGGACGATGGCCTGCTCACCGATGGAGATGAAGGCGTGATCAGCGACGGGATGGTGGAAGAGGGGATCCCCTACGGGACCCGGCTGGGCCAGGTGGCCGACCGCGGCGGCGACGCCATCCGCGGTCTTTTTCGTCGCCGAGGACGGCGGCGAGCAGACCATCAGCTGGAACGAGCTCGATGGCCGTTCCAACCAGGTGGCCCGGGTCTTCGCCGCACCACGGCCTGGGGGTCGGCGACCGGCTGGCCGTCTGCCTGCGCAACTCCTCGAGCACCTGCTGGTCGGGTTCGCCGGCTGGAAGGTGGGGGCGACCGTGGTCCCGGTGCGCTGGGACCTGCCCGACTGGGAGCGCACCCGTCTGCTGGACGTTCTCCAGCCCGGCGGTGGTGCTCGACGCCGACCACCTCGGCCCTGGTCGACGACAGCCGGTCGGAGCCCGACGGCCCCCTGCCCGAGGTCACCCCGCCCCACGGGTGGGGGGTGTGCAGCTCGGGCTCGACCGGCACCCCCAAGGTGATCGTGCAGAAGGACCCCGCCCTTTTCTTCCCGTCGACCGAGCGTCACCTCGATCGGTGGTGGCCTCCTTCGGCCCGATGTCCCCGTCCCAGCTGGTCCTGTGCCCGGCGCCGCTGTACCACACCAACGGCTTCACCGCCTTCCGCAACCTGCTCAGCGGGGACCCGATCGTGCTCATGGAGCGGTTCAACGCGTCCGCTGGTCCTGGACATCATCGAGCGCCACCGGATCACCGGCTTCATCGCCGCCACCCCCATGCTCCAGCGGCTGGCCCAGGTCCCCGGGATCGAGGACCGCGACCTCTCCAGCCTCAGCTGGGTCCAGCAGGGGGCCGCTCCCTTGCCGCTCTGGCTCGGCCAGTTCTGGATCGACCTGGTGGGGGCCGAGCACTTCTACATGTCCTACGGCGCCTCCGAGATGATCGGCATCGTGGTCTGCCGGGGCGACCAGTGGCTGGCCCATCCCGGGACCCTCGGTCGAGGGATGGGCGAGACCGAGGTGGCCATCCTCGGACCGGAGGGCGAGCCCCTGCCGCCCGGCGAGGTCGGGGGCATCTTCTTGCGGACCCCGACCGGACCCCTGGCCGAGTACGTGGGCCGGGACGTGGCGCCCGATGGAGTCGACCTCTGACGGGTTCACCTCGGTCGGCGATCTCGGCTGGCTCGACGAGGACGGCTTCCTCTACATGGCCGACCGCCGGGTGGACATGATCGTCACCGGAGGCGTCAACGTCTTCCCGGCCGAGGTCGAGGCCGCCCTGAGCGAACACTCCGGCATCGCCGACGTGGTGGTGGTCGGGCTGTCACGATCCCGAGTGGGGGCGCCGGGTCCACGCCATCGTGCAGCCGCTCGACCCGTCGCTCGACGCCGAGGGGGTCATCGGCTTCGCCAAGGACCGTCTGGCGTCCTACAAGGTGCCGAAGACGGTGGAGTTCGTCGACTCCATCCCCCGCAGCGAGGCCATGAAGTTCAACCGGGCCGCACTGGTGGCCGAACGTGAGAGCCGACAGGAAGCGGATGTTCCGGCCGACCGAGCACGGCTCGGCTGATCCGGTCGGTATAGCGTGGCCGGGCCGCTTGGTTCTCGCCGGAACTGGATCCGGCCCACACGAGTCCGACGAGCGGAGGAGGAGGGGTGCAGATGCCCGATCAGACGGCAAGTACATCACCTACGAGGAGCTGGACGATGGCGCGGTCGTGCGCATCCTGCTCAACCGCCCCGAGACCCGCAATGCGCAGAACCGGGGCCTACTGGTCGAGCTGGACGAGGCCTTCCGTCGCGCCGAGGAGGACGACGATGTTCGGGTGGTCATCCTCGGGGGCGTCGGTCCGCTGTTCTCCTCCGGCCACGACATGGGGTCGAAGGAGGCTATGGCCGAGTGGGCGCCCGGGTCCCGACCAGCACCGTTCGGCCACCATCAACGGGGCCACCCGCAAGGGGGCCGAGTCACGGATGCTCCAGGAGTGGCACTACTACTTCACCAACACTCTGCGCTGGCGCAACCTGCGCAAGATCACCGTGGCCCAGGTCCAGGGCACGGTGTACGCCGCCGGGCTCATGCTCATGTGGGCCTGTGACCTGATCGTGGCCGCCGACAACGTGTACTTCGCCGACGTGGTCGGCACCCGCCTCGGCATGTGCGGGGTCGAGTACTTCGGCCACCCCTGGGAGTTCGGGCCCCGCCGGACCAAGGAGCTCATGCTGACCGGCGACGCCATCGACGTCCACGAGGCCCACCGGTTGGGCATGGTGTCAGCAAGGTCTTCCCGCTGGCCGACCTGGAGGAGCGCACGCTGGCCTACGCCCGGCGCATCGCCGAGCTCCCCACCATGACCGCGCTGCTCATCAAGGAGTCGGTCAACCAGACGGTGGACAACATGGGCTTCTACAACTCGCTCCAGGCCTGCTTCACCCTCCACCAGCTCAACCACTCCCACTGGGCGGAGATCCACGAGAGCAAGTACCCGGTGGCCGAGGAAGAGGACGGCATACCCAGCTGGCGCAGCGCCCCGCCGGTCCGGCTGTCGGTGGAGGACGCGGTGGAGGGACCCGTTCCGGCGCGTTGAGCCGCCCTGGTCGAGACGTGCCGTCGTGAGGCTCCGCACCACCTATCGCCAGCCTGACGCGGCCCGCTACCGCCGCCCGGGGGGGCCTGGGACGTTCCCACCCTCGACGTCTTGCTGTCCTCGCCCCGACCGGCTGCGGCACCGGCGGTGGTCGACGGCGACGTGGCCATCGACCGCCGGTCGCCTCGACCAGTCTGGTCGCATCGGTGGCCGGGGGACTGCGGGCCCTCGGGGTGAGGCGGGGGGACGTCGTCTCCTGGCAGCTGCCCAACTGGTGGGAGGCCCTGGTCCTGTTCCGGGCCTGCTGGCGGTGCGGGGCGGTGGCCGCGCCCATCCACCACCAGGTGGGCGGGGCCGAGGTGGCCCGGGTGGTGGCCGATCTCGGCCCGGCGGTGGCCCTGAGCACCGGGGGGCTCCCCCTGGCCGACCTGGTCGATGCCATCGGGGTACGCGGCGGCGACCCCCGCTTCGAAGCGCTGCTCGGCGGGCACCCGGTGCCGGTGAGCCCGGCCCGGGGGTCCGATGTCGCCGTCGTGCTGTTCACCTCGGGCTCGACCGGCTCACCCAAGGCGGTGCTCCACACCCACCGGGGCCTGGCCTACAAGGCCCTGTCCATGACCCGGGCCCACGGGCTGACCCCTCAGGACGTGGCCCTCATGCCGTCGCCCCTGGCCCACGTGTCGGGCTTGTTGAACGCCGTCCTGGTTCCCGGGACGGCGGCCATGGGCGTGGTGCTCATGGAGAAGTGGGACGCCGGGCGCGGCGTCCGTCTGGCCGGCGAGCACCGGGTCAGCTTCATGATCGGACCGCCGACCTTGTTCGTGGGGATGATGGAGGTGCCCGGCTTCCGCTCCCACGTCGAGAGCCTGCGGGTGGTCTCCTGTGGCGCCATCGGGGTCACCCCTGAGTTCATCGACGCCGCCCGCCAGGGGTTGGGCGCATCTGTCAAGCGGACCTACGGCTCGACCGAGGCGCCCACGGTCACCACCAGCACCTGGCAGGACAGCGCCGACAAGGCGCGCGACACCGACGGCCACTCGGTGGGCGAGGCCGTGATCGCGGTGGTG
Source organism: uncultured Acidimicrobiaceae bacterium (assembly GCA_963704615.1). Lineage (GTDB taxonomy): Bacteria > Actinomycetota > Acidimicrobiia > Acidimicrobiales > RAAP-2 > Bog-756. The sequence continues at coordinate 1,881,008 of OY969923.1, forward strand.
GAGCCCGGGACGGTGCGCCCCCTGGCCGCCGGCCAGCGCGGCGAGGTGCTGGTGCGTGGTCCCGAGTTGTTCGTCGGCTACGGCGAGGAGCTCCAGACCCGCCAGGCGGTTCGCCGGGGTTGGTTCGCCACCGGGGACCTCGGGGTCCTCGACGGCGACGGCTGGCTGACCATCGTCGGCCGTCTGAAGGAGCTCATCATCAGGGGAGGGGAGAACATCGCCTCGGCCGAGGTGGAACGGGTGCTCGAGCTCCACCCTGATGTCCGCCAGGCCGTGGTGGTCGGCTGCCCGGACCCTCGCCTGGGTGAACGAGTGGCCGCCTTCGTGGTCGGCAACCCCCGGGTCGACGTCGACGAATGCCGGCGCTGGTTCGCCGCCCAGGGGGTGGCCCGGTTCAAGACCCCCGAGGTGGTCGTGCACCTGGAAGAGATCCCTCTGCTCGGCGTGGGCAAGCCGGACCGCCCGGTGCTCCGGGCCAGGATCGCCAAGCTGGCTGCGGCCGAATCCTGACTCCGGTCCCGGAGATGAGAGAATCGCCGGGATCCGGCGAGGGCATGAAGGGAAGGTCTTGTGGCAACAGGCTTGGTGGCGTGGGGCGTCTATCTCCCGTACTGGCGGTTGGACCGCCGTCTGATTGGTGACGCCTTCGGGGCCGGGACCGGCCGGGGCACCCGCTCGGTGGCCTCCTATGACGAGGACACCACCTCGATGGGGGTGGAGGCGGGACGTCGAGCCCTGGCCACCCCGGGGGTCCCCGATCCGGCCAGCCTGTACTTCTCCACGCCGGCCCCCGCCTACGTCGACAAGACCAACGCCACCACGGTGCATGCCGGTCTGGGCCTGCCTCCCGCCACCGGGGCCTACGACCTCAGCGGATCGGTGCGTTCGGCCTGGGCCACCCTGCAGTTGGCCACCCTGGCCGGTGCCCAAGCGCCGACCATGGCCGTGGTCTCCGATCTGCGCACCGGACTGCCCGGGAGTGTGGACGAGAGCCAGGGCGGTGACGGGGCCGTCGCCTTCGTCTTCGCTCCCGACGGCGGTGTGACCGAGCTGGTTGGCCAGGCGGCCGCCACCGACGAGTTCCTCGACCGCTGGCGGGTACCCGGGGAGACCGCCTCCCTCCAGTGGGAGGACCGGTTCGGCGAGGAGGTCTACCGCCCTCTGGCCCGCTCGGCCTTCGAGACCGCTCTCGGGCAGGCCGGGCTGGTGGCGGGCGATGTCGACCACCTGATCGTGATCGGTCTCCACAGCCCGGGCCGTGGCGTCGGTCAAGAAGTCACTGGGGGTGCCGTCCGATCGGGTGGCGCCCGACCATGCCGCCCTCATCGGCAACCTGGGGGCCGCCGCTGGCGCCCTGTCCCTGGCCGACGTGTTGGAGCGGGCCACCCCGGGCCAGGTGGTGGCCGTGGTGGAGGTGGCCGACGGGGCCGACGCTGTCATCCTCCGCACCACCGACGCCCTGCCCGCGGCCCAGGCGGCGCGCCGGGAGGCGGGTATCGCTCCGGTGGCCGAACTGGTCGAGGCCGGTCGATCCGATCTGGCCTACCCGGTCTTCCTGTCGTGGCGGGGCATGCTCCACCGCGAGCCCCCCCGTCGGCCCGATCCCGAGCGGCCCGACGCCCCGGCCACGCAGCGCAGCGAGGGTTGGAAGTTCGGTTTTTCGCCAGCCGCTGCCTGGTGTGCGGCTTCCGCCACCTGCCGCCCACCCGGATCTGCCTCTCGTGCCAGTCGGTGGACCAGATGGTGCCCGAGCGGATGGCCGACTTGTCCGGCACGGTGGCGACCTACACCATCGACCGCCTGGCCTTCAGCCTGTCACCGCCCATGGTGGGGGCCGTGATCGACTTCGACGGCGGGGGCCGCTACCGGGGGGAGATGACCGATGTCGACCCCGCGGCGGTGAAGGTCGGCACCCGGGTGACGATGACCTTTCGCCGTCTCTACAGCGCTCAAGGTGTACACAATTACTTCTGGAAGGCGCGGCCCCTGCCCGACGTTGACCCTGATGGTGTCGGCCGCGGTGCCGGTGGCCGTAGCGAGGAAGAAGGAGTACCAGCGAGATGACCAGTACGGGGATTCGGGATCGGGTGGCCATCGTCGGCATGGGATGCACTCCCTTCGGCGAGCTCTGGGACAAGGGGATCAACGATCTCCTGACCGATGCGGCGGTGGAGTGCGTGGGCTCGGCCGGGGTGGGGATCGACGCCATCGACGCCTTCTGGCTGGGCACCCTGGGTTCGGGACAGTCGGGCATCACCCTGTCCAAGCCCCTCAAGATCGGCTACAAACCGGTGACCCGGGTCGAGAACTTCTGCGCCACCGGTTCCGAGGCCTTCCGCAACGCCTGCTATGCGGTGGCCTCGGGTGCCTACGAGCTGGCCATGGCCATCGGGGTCGAGAAGCTGAAGGACTCGGGCTATTCCGGGCTGACCGGGATCCACCGGGTCGGCGACGGGACCAATGCCGCCCTCAGCTCGCCGGCCGCCTTCTCGTTCCTGGTGCCCGCCTACTGCCACAAGTACGGCGTCGATCCCGAGGAGATGGGGTCTGTGCTCAACCGGATCGCCTGGAAGAACCACCGGAATGGCGCGGTCAACGCGAGGGCTCAGTACCGAAGGAGGTGTCGCTGGAGAAGATCGCCGCCTCGCCCCGGGTGGCCGGCCAGCTCGGCGTCTTCGACTGCAGCGGGGTGAGCGACGGGGCTGCGGCCGCCTTGATCTGCCGGGCCGAGGACGCCCACCGCTACACCGACTCGCCGCTGTACGTGAAGGGGCTCAGCCTGGTCTGCCGGGCCGGCGGCCGGCGCCATCGACCCCGACTACGACTACACCAGCTTCGAAGAGGTGATCCGGTCGGCGGCCGACGCCTACGCCCAGGCCGGCATCGACGATCCGCGGGCCCAGCTGGCCATGGCCGAGGTCCACGACTGCTTCACCCCCACCGAGCTGGTCCTCATGGAGGACCTCGGCTTCGCCGACCGGGGGACGGCCTGGAAAGAGGTGATGGCCGGGACGTTCGACCGTGACGGCGAGCTGCCGGTCAACCCCGACGGCGGCCTCAAGAGCTTCGGGCACCCGATCGGGGCCACCGGCCTGCGGATGCTGTTCGAGTGCTGGCTGCAGCTGCGCCGACAGGCCCCCCCGGAGCGACAGATCGCCACGGTGACCGAGGGGGGACGCACCCTCGGGTTGACCCACAACCTCGGTGGTGCTCCCGGTGAGTGCGTGAGCTTCGTGGGCGTGGTCGGCACCGAGCCGTCGGACTGAGATGGGACATGAGCCCGGAGCCCCCGGCGATCCGTTCGCCGAGGACGAGGATCAGGCCGCCCTCCGCCAGTTGGCCCGGGACGTGGCCGCCCGGGAGGTCGCGCCGCGGCGCCGCCCAGTCCGACGAGTCCGGCGAGGTGCCGAGAGAGGCCATCGCCGCCCTGGCCGCCGCCGACCTGTTCCGGGTGACCATCGGCGAGCAGTGGGGTGGCCTGGGCATGGGCGACGTCGAGGCGGCCATCGTGCTCGAGGAGGTGGCCCGCCACGACGTTTCCGCGGCCATCTGCTGCCAACTGGCCTTCAACGGGCCACCCCGGGGGATCGAGCACCTCGGCTCGCCGGCCCTCAAGGATCGCTGGCTCCCGGCCGTGGCCGACGGGGAGGCCATCGTCAGCATCGGGATCACCGAGCCCGATGCCGGCTCGGCGGTCCAGGGCATGCGCACCGCCCTCAGTCCGGACGGCGCCGGGTGGCGACTCAACGGCTACAAGAACTATTCGACCCTGGGCCACGCCGCCGCCGGCGTCCTGGTGTGGTGCCGTTGGCCGGGCGGCGAGGGGGCACGGGGCATCGGGGCGGTGGTCGTGCCCATGGACCGAGAGGGGGTGGAGCTGACCGGCCGCCACCGGGGTATGGGCATCCACGCGGCCACCGAGTCGGAGATCGCCTTCGACGGTGTGTCCAGTGACCGAGGACGACGTTCTGGTGGTCGGGGATCCGTCCTCGACCGAGCCCTTCAAGCTGCTTGCTCTCCCACCTCAACCACGAGCGGTGCGGCAACGCCGCCATGTGCGTGGGGGCGGCCCAGGGCGCGCTCGAGCGCTCGGTCACCTACATGCAGGAGCGGGTCGTCGGCGGGCGGGCCATCGCCGAGCTCCAGGGCCTCCAGTGGAAGCTGGCCGACATGGCCGTGGCCCTCGAGGGGGCTCGTCTGTTACTCGGCCGCGCCGTCCGGCTGGCCGGTCCCGGTGGCACCCCGCCGGCTCTGGAGACGGCCATGGCCAAGACCGCGGCCAACCTGGCGGCCAAGTACGTCTGCGACGAGGCCATCCAGATCCACGGCGGCTACGGCTACAGCCGTGAGTACCCCCTGGAGCGTGCCTACCGGGACATCCGCGGCCTGTGCATCGGCGCCGGCACCGTCGAGGCCCAGCGCAACTACATCGGCTCGAACATCGCCGCCGGGCGGACCACCTCCTCGCCCGGTTGGATCGCCCCGGCCTGAGCGTCCGTCCGGCATCGGGTGGCAGCCCGTCGCCGACCTGGGCAGGCTCCATGCCGGCGTCCCGGCCCGGGCTCGTGGGCACCAGGACGGGTAGTGTGGCCGGCGTGTCCGGGGTGGTTACCGACAGGGGTGTCCTCGATCCCGCCCCCGACCCCGGGGCCGAGCGGAGCCGGCTCATGGACGCCGCGCTCAACGTCATGCGCAGCAACGGCTTCCAGGGGGCCAGCGTGCAGGACATCCTCGACTACGCCGGATTGTCGACCCGCGCTTTCTATCGGCAGTTCCGCTCCAAGGACGATCTGCTCCTGGCCATGTTCCGGACCGCGTCGGATCCCGACGTCGACCAGGTGGTGGAGCGGGTGGCCGCCGCCCCCTGCGCCCTCGACGCGGTTCTGGCCTGGGTCGACGAGATGGTGGCCATGGCCTTCGACAGGCGCCGGGTGCGGCGCCTGGTCATCTTCAACGCGGTGGCCCGCCAGGCCGACGGGTACGCAGAGGAAGAAGATTCGCTGCGGGCTCGTCTCATGGCCCCGCTGGTGGCCGCTCTCCGCCAGGGTGAATCAGATGGATCGTTGCCGGCCACCGATCCACTGCCCGATGCCAGCGCCATGTTCGACCTGGTGTGGAGCGTTGCCCTTCCGCAACACCGGGCCCGATCGACCGACCGGGCTGGGGCCAACACCCTGGTGTTGCGTTTCTGCCTTCCCGCCCTGGGCGTGACCGCGATCGCCTGAGTCACCCCGGGCCGTTCTGCGCCCACCAGCCCATGGTTCCTCCCCGAGGGCGGGACGCCCAGCGGGAGTGAAAACGGCATTGTCGCCTTCGTGACGCCTGGTGTACCGTGAGGCGCCACGACGGGAAGGACGGTCGTGCAGCGGTATCGATCAGGAGAGCCCGTGGAAACCGACGCTGCGACGCCCACCCACACCCACGAGTTCCGACGCGCACTCCGTCAGTGGCTCGATGACAACCTGACCCCCGAGGTGGTCGAGGCCGGGCGCGAGGGGTTCGAAGACGAGTACACCTTGGAAGTTCTGCGCGGCTGGAACCGCCTTTTGGCCGACGCCGGGTGGGCGGCCATCGCCTGGCCGACCGAGTACGGAGGCCGCGACGCCACCATCGCCGAGCAACTCGCCTACCACGAGGTCATGGCCGAGATCGAGGCCCCCGGGCCGGTGAACGTCATCGGGGTGGCCAACATCGCCCCGGCCATCCTCGACTGGGGCACCCAGCAGCAGAAGGACCGGTTCCTCCTTCCGATGCTGCGGGGTGACGAGATCTGGTCCCAGGGGATGTCGGAGCCCGATGCCGGCTCCGACCTGGCCGGGCTGCGCACGGCGGCCGTCCTCGACGGGAGTGAGTTCGTGGTCAACGGGCAGAAGACCTGGAACAGCCTGGGTCACCATGCCGACTGGTGCCAGCTGTACGTGCGCACCGACCCGACCGTCCCCAAGCACGCCGGCATCAGCTGTTTGCTGGTGGACATGCGGACCCCCGGCATCGAGGTGAGGCCGCTCCGCACCATGACCGGTGACGTCACCTTCTCGGAGATCTACTTCACCGATGTCCGGGTCCCCGCCGCCTCGCTCCTCGGGCCGATCAACGAGGGATGGAAGGTGGCCATGACCACCTTGAGCCACGAGCGGGCCGGGGTGGCCAAGTTCCATCTCAGCCTGTCCGCCCGCTTCGACGACCTGGTGGAGGAGGCCCACAGGTCCGGAGTCGAGGTGAACCCCCTGGCCCGCGATCGCCTGGCCCAGCTCTACTGCCGCATCGCCTGCCTGCGTTGGTCGACGGCACGGGAGCTCGAGGTGGTCGGGCGCGGCGGCCGGCCATCGCCGACCATGGGAAGCCTGACCAAGCTGATGTGGGCCGAGATCTCCCAGGAGCTGGCCGGTCTGGCGGTGGGGCTCCTCGGTCAGGGGACCCTCGACGGGCGTTGGACGAAAAGCTTGGTCGCCTCCCCCGGGTCGTCGATCGCCGGGGGCACGAGCGAGATAAATCGGAATATCGTGGCCGAGCACGGCCTGGGGCTACCCCGGTGACCGTCGTGGCCCCGAGCGAGAGTGGGAGACAGACGTGACATCACCGAACAGCTACGAGGGGCGCCGGGTCGTGGTCAGCGGCGGCGGTGGCGCGGGCATGGGAGCCGCCGCCGTCCGGCAGCTGGAACCCCTGGGTGCGGAGATCCACGTGATCGACTTGAAGGAGCCTCCTGTCAAGGTGGCGAGCTATCACGCCACCGACCTGCGGGACCCCGACGCCATCGATGCCGCCGTGTCCGCCATCGGCGGCCGGATCGATGCCCTGTTCAACTGCGCCGGGCTCCCCGGGGGACGGTTCTCGGATCTCGACACCATGCTGGTCAACTTCGTGGGTCAGCGCCTCCTGGCCGACCTGGTGGTCGAGCGCATGGACGCCGGCGGGGCGATCGCCAACATCTCGTCCGGGGCCGGGGCCGGTTGGCAGGGCAACGTGGAGAAGTGGAAGCCACTGGTGGAAACCGAGGGCTTTGCCGCCGGCCGGCAGTGGCTGGAGGACCACCCCGACGAGATCGCCAGCGGCTACGCGCCGTCCAAAGAGGTGATCATCGTCTGGACGGTCTGGCGGTCCCTGGCCCTGGCCGAGAGGGGCATCCGGATCAATTGCACCCTGCCCGGTCCCACCGACACCCCGATGATGCCCGAATTCGAGAACCAGATGGGCAAGGAGTTCATGGACAATTACCCCATCCCCCTCGGGCACCGCCAGACCCCCGACGAGCAGGCCGCGCCGCTGATCTTCCTCAACTCCCCGGCTGCCTCGGCCATCACCGGTGAGGCCATCCTCACCGACGGCGGCACCATGGCCGCCCTGTCCGTGGGCACTCTCGACGTGTCCGCCTTCGGGTTCTGAGCCGGGTGACGGGGGCCGTGGCCGCGGGCGCCACCACGGGCGCAGAGGCGCCATCGGGCGGCCTGCCCGCCGCCTTCTCGCTGACCCGGGTGGGGGAGGGCCGCTACTCGGCCGTCAACATGGGCGAGGGCGGCGCCCGTGACGTCGTCTACGGAGGCCAGCTGCTGGCCCAGATGATCCTGGCCTCCGACCAGGTGGCGGAGACCAAGGAGGTGGCGTCGATCCACACCCTCTTCGCCCGCGCCGCCAGCGCCTCGCAACCCGTCGAGATCGACGTGGAGGTCATCCACGACGGTCGGACCATGGCCAGCCATGGGGTGACCGTCCGCCAGGGGGACCGGGTCTGCGCTCAGGGCCTCGTCCTGCGCCGCGCCGACGGGCCCGATCTGATTCGCCACCAGCCGCCGATGCCCGAGGTCGACGGACCCGACGCCGCGCCGGTCGCCGGGCAGCCCGGGCTGGTGGCACCGGGGAGCGAGCTCCGGGTGGTGGGCGGGGTGGACACCAGCGACCCGGATGCCCCGGTGGGTCCGTCCGAACTGTTCGTCTGGGTGCGCCTCCCGGCGGTCACCGAGGATCCGGTCATGGCCCAGGCCCTTCTGGCCTACGGCACCGACGGATTCCTCATCGGCACGGCGATGCGACCGCACGCCGGCATCGGCCAGAACATGGCCCATCGCTCGGTCGCCACCGGCGTGGTCTCCCACACCCTCACCTTTCACCAACCGGTCCCGGTGGGGAGCTGGCTGCTGATGGCGCACGAAGGTGCGTGGGCCGGCCGCGGCGCCGCCTACGGGCGCGCCCAGGTCTTCACCGAGGACGGCACCCTGGTGGCGTCGTTCGTCCAAGAGAGCATGATCCGGGACTCGGGAGAGTCCACACTTTGAACACCCTGAGGAGGTTCGCCCCATGACCACGACCCTTGATCCCACTGCCACCACCGGTGAGTCACGGATGCTCATCGACGGCCGGCTGGTGGAGGCCAGCTCCGGGCGTCGCTTCGACAACATCAATCCGGCCACCGAGGAGGTGATCGGGCAGACGGCCGACGCCGGCCACGAAGACATGGACAGGGCCATCGCCGCGTCGCGCCGGGCGTTCGACGAGTCGCCGTGGTCGACCGACAGGGAGCTGCGCAAGCGCTGCATCCTGCAACTGCAGGCCGCTCTCGAGGATGAAGTCGAGTTCCTCCGCTCGGAACTGGTGGCCGAAGCAGGAACGCCGGTGTTGCTGACCTATGGGCCCCAGCTCGACGCACCGCTGTCGGACGGGCTGGTCTGGCCGGCGAACTTCATCGACCAGTTCGCCTGGGAGCGCGACCTGCCCGAGGGCACCGCCTTCGGCATGCGGAGCTGGCGCAAGGTGCTCAAAGAGCCGGTGGGGGTGGTTGCCGCCATCGTTCCCTGGAACTATCCCTTCGAGGTCTCCATCAACAAGATCGGTCAGGCGCTCGCCGCCGGCAATACCGTCATCTTGAAGCCCGCGCCGGACACTCCGTGGAACGCCACCCGGATCGGCAGGTTGGTGGCGGAGCGGACCGACTTCCCTGAAGGTGTCTTCCAGGTCGTCACCACCACCGACAACCAGGTCGCCGAGGATCTGGTCACCGATCCGCGGGTCGACCTGGTGTCCTTCACCGGTTCCACCGCCGTCGGCCGCCGCATCATGGAGAAAGGAGCACCCACTCTGAAGCGGCTCTTCCTCGAGTTGGGCGGTAAGTCGGCCGATCTCGTGCTCGACGACGCCAACCTCGAAGAGAAGCTCTCCTTCGCCTGGGCGGTGTGCACCCACGGCGGCCAAGGGTGCGTGATGCTCACCCGTCTCCTCCTGCCCCGGGCCCGCTACGACGAGGGGATCGCCCTCATCGAGGCCGGGTTCCGCACCGTGTCCTATGGGGACCCCACCGATCCCGCCAACTTCCAGGGACCCCAGATCAACGCCTCACAGCGGACCAAAATCCTCAGCTACATCGACAAGGGGCGGGAGCAGGGAGCCCGGGTGGTGGTGGGAGGCGGACGCCCCGCCCATCTGCCCAAGGGCTACTACGTCGAACCCACACTCATCGCCGACGTGGACAACTCGATGACCATCGCCCAAGAGGAGATCTTCGGCCCGGTGCTGGTGGTCATCCCCTTCGAGGACGACGACGACGCCGTGCGCATCGCCAACGACAGTCCCTACGGACTCGGGTGTGGGGTGACCTCGGGCTCGGAGGAGCGAGCCGTGGCGGTGGCCCGTCGGATCCGCGCCGGCACGGCCATGATCAACGGGGGGATCTGGTACGGCGCCGACTCACCCTTCGGTGGGTACAAGGCCAGCGGTATCGGTCGCCAGAACGGGGTCGAGGGGTTCGAGCAGTACACCGAAACCAAGACCATCGCCGGCGGTCTGCCCAAGCTGCCCGACTGAGCCCGGCCCGAACCGATCGGCCCGGCTCGTGGCCTTCAGCGCAGCCGCCAGTCGATCCGCTTGCCCGAGCTGAAGCGCTCCTGTCCCTCGACCAGTTGGGCCGGGTCGGTACCGACATGGGTGAAGAGGAAAGCGTGATCGAGGGCCTGGCGACGGGAGAGCTCCAGGCCGGTCCACAGGGCACGAACCGTCCCGCCCACTGCCAGCGCGGGCTGGTCGGCGATGGCCTGGGCAGCCCAGGCCGTCCGCTCGTGGAGCTCATCTTTGGGGACGACCTCGCTGACGAACCCGATCTGGTAGGCGCGTGAGGCCGACAACCGCTCATAGGCACCGAGGAGGGAGAGGCGCATGACCTCTTGGAACGGCATCTTGTGCAGCAGATTGATCGGCTCGAAGGCGGCTGGCATGCCGTAGGTCACGTGGGGGTCGAAGAAGGTTGCATGATCGGCGGCGATGATGAAGTCCACCTCGCCGAGGATGTAGAAGGCGCCCCCGCAGGCCATACCGTTGACCGCCGCGATCACCGGCTTCCACATGTGGTTCGACTTCGGGCACACACTCTTGCCCGGATCGTCAAAGTCCCACGGAGTGTTGTACCCGGGCAGTTTTCCGGGCGGCAGGTCGTCGAAATTCCCGACCTCGCCACGGTCCAGGCCGGTGGAAAACGCCTTGTCGCCGCTTCCTGTGACGACCACACAGCGGACGTCGTCGTTGGTCCGGAGCATCATCCACAGCTCACGCAGCTCGCGCTGCATGGTGGTGTCGAAGGCGTTGAGAGCGTCGGGGCGGTTGAGGGTGACCCATGCCACGCCGTCTGATTCGTCGTACAGGAGGGTCTCGAAGTTGGGCATGCCGGCCATGGTATCGGTCGGGGTCAAGGGCGACGGACGTGCCCTCGATGTTGCAGAACTAGCAGCGATAGACGCGTTCCGCGTTGCCGGCAAAGAGCTTCTCGCGGGATTCGCTGTCGAGACCGGCTGTCACGGTGCTGAACGTGGTGTAGAGATCGTCGTAGGTGCCGAACATCCCGTCAACGGGGAAGTTGCTGGCGAACATGCAGCGGTCGACGCCGAAGGCCTCGATGGCGTACTCGAGCCACGGGGCGAAGGCATCGACGCCCATGGACCCGAACGGCATGGCCAGGCCCGACAGCTTGCAGACGACGTTGTCACCGAGACCGGCCAGCGCGTCGATGCCGGCCCGCCAGAGGGTGTATTCCTCGTCGGAATTCGAGCGGGGCCATCCGGTGTGCTCGACGACAACGGTCAGATGGTCGAAGCCGGCGAGCTGTGTCGCCGCCACCTGCAGTTGATCGGTATGGGTCATCAGCTCGAACAGCAGGTTCCGCTCCTGGAGAGCGTGGAGGGCTCCGGCATCGGGGAGCGGCCCCTGGTGGGCACCCATCGGGCGGACGCCACGGAAGCGTGAAGCAGCCATCTGCCGATCGAGAAGCTCGACGGCCTCAGCGACGGTGTCGGTCGGCGGGAGGCCGCCGACGATGGCGTCCGGCCCGCCGCTGGTCTGAGCGATGCTGTCGAGCTCGATGGTTTCCTCGATCGAGTGACCACCGGTGGCGGCGGCGACATTGACGAACTTCTCGACGTTCCAACCGGACGCCTCGGTCCGATAGGTGTCCACATCGAAGCGGCGATACATCCTCGACGCATCGCCGTCACCCTGGGTCGGAGGATGCGAGAGGTACGGGTACCAGTCGCTGCGGGCGGGATCCCAGAGGTGCACGTGAGCATCGACCACCCGTGTGGGCTGGACGGTCATCGGGCCTGCAGGGACGGTGCCAAGCCAGTGGCACCGACCATGTCCCGGATCGGGACATCGAACCAATCGGGGATCGAGGGACCACCGTAGGTGATACTGCCGATCGGTCGGGGATGACTGCGAAGGCCGAGCCAGTCGTCACCGACCACCAGCTCCGCACCGGCGAGGGCCGCGGCCTCCGGGTGGCCGAGCAGGTGGCCGACGAGCTCACCCACCGTGTGGCCGGAGGCCGCCGCGGAGGCCTCGATGCTCGTCGCGAAGGCGGTGATGCGACCCTCCGTCGAGCCGGCGGCAATCCGCGCGAACTGGGCCGACGCCTGGGCTCGGCTGCGACCCCCTCCGGTAGTGGCGTCGGTCAGGGTCACCAGGCGGACCGGACTGCTGGTGCTGGCGGCGTAGTCGGCGGCCGCCCGAGCCCATGCCGCGTCGGTATGGATTCCTTCGACGATCCCGCTGTGCTCAGCGAGCCTCGATTCCCAGTCATCCGTCGACGTGGCCGTCGGCTGATCACCGGCGGGCGCCACGATGATGGCATCAATCGTTCCCGCCGACGCGACCACGGCGTTCAGCGCATCGGCGGCCGGGCCGAAACCGTGGGCCAGCTCGACCCGGTGACAGGTTATGGACCGGGCCTCGAGGGCGGCGATCAGCGGTGCCGCCAGTTGTGGGCGGTCGGTGACCACGGCACAGGACCGTACGTCCGCCGATGCCAGCTCGGCGGGGGCTGGCTCGTCGAAGATCGGCCCGAACCGGGGGTTGCCGGCGCCGTCGCTGGCCTGGCTGGCCTCGGCCGTGGCGAAGGCACGGGGGATGACGGCCTCGAGCACCCCGGGGAGGGATCCGGCCTCGTCGGTGCGCACCACCTCGAGGAGGCGGGGCTCCTCGATCACCGCGATCTCCGAGCCGCCGGTGAACAGGACCTGTCCGGTGCACCACCCGAATCCATCACTGAGGAGGTGCGCGCCGAGAGGCCCGAGATGCTCGGGGCCCGGCATCGAGGCAAAGAGGGAGAGGCCACCACCGCCTCCGGTCCGGCCCGCCTTGCGGGCCCGCTCGGCCGCCGCCGCGACCATTCGGGTCGCGGCGATCGGCGAGATGGCGTTGATGGTCACGCCCGGCGGCGTCCGGTGGCCCAGCTGCCAGGTGAGGGAGGCGACGGCCCGCTTGGCGCAGCTGTAGGCGCCGGCGTCGGCGGCCCGCCACCCCGACCCGGAGGTGACGCCAAGGACTCGGCCGTGCCCGGCCGCGGACATGAGCGGCAACGCCGCGTTGAGCACGTTGAGGTAGCCCCCGAGGTGCACGGCAAGTACCGCCAGCCAGTCCTCCTCGGTGCCGTGGGCGAAATAGGTTTGCCGGGTGATGCCGGCCACGTTGACGACGGCGTCGAGCCCGCCGTGGTCGTCAGCCAGCTCCTGGAACAGGCCTCGGACCGCCTCGCCGTCGGTCACCGACGCCGACGAGGCCTGAGCCGAGCCACCGGCGGCGACGATGCGACCGGCGGTGGTCTCCTCCGACTCCGGCAGCTGCTCCGAGCCGTCGAGGGTCACCAGGGGGTCGACGGTGACGACGAACCAGCCGTCGCGGCCGAGCTCCTCGGCGATGGCCGCCCCGATCCCGCCGCCGCCGCCGGTCACGACGGCGACCCGCTGACGTGGGCTCACGATGCCGTCGACCGGACGTCGAGCTCCAAGCCCTCGAAGTTGGCCGCCTCGAGCCACTGCTCGAGCAGCTCGCGGTAGCCGAACCAGTCGCCGAACCCCCGCCCGAAATTGCCGTTGCGGGGGTTCATCGCTTCGGGGTGGCCCTCGTTGTTGATGCGGGACGGTGTGCAGGCGGACATCACCGCGCTGCTGTCGACGAAGGAGTCCACGATCTTCTTCGTCCAGGCCGCCTCGGCCTCGGCGCTCACGTCGAACACCTCCACGCCCTTCCGTTCGAGCAGTCCGATGGCGCCCCCGATGAACTGAGCCCCGAGCACGGCCAGCTGTGTGTAGTTGACGGTGACCACCGCTTGCTGCCCCGGCGCCGGCATGACGAACATGTTGGGGAAGCCGCGGCTCATCATCCCGAACAGGCTGGCGGCGCCGTCAGCCCACTTGTCGGCCAGTGTGAGACCGCGGCGACCGACGATCTGGTGACCGACCCGACGGTATAGCGGGGTGAGCTCGGCCTCGAAGCCAGTGCCGTAGATGACGCAATCGACTTTGTACTGTGTTCCATCGACGACCGGACCCTGCTCGGTGATCCGCTCGATCCCAGAGGGGTTGCCGACCAGCGTGACGTTGGGGTTGTTGAACGCCTGCAGGTACTCGTCGTGGAAGCACGGCCGCTTGCACAGGTACCGGTAGTAGGGCTTGAGGATCTCGGCCTTGGCCGGGTCGGCCACCAGCTCCTCGACCCGACTGCGGTGGGTCTCCATGATCCGGTAGTCGAACTCCTCGGCGCTGCGGAGGTACTCGGCTGTCGTCATGCCCTCCCCTCGCGGGGGGTGCTGGACGGCGGCGTAGTGGTGTGTCCACCCGTCGTCCACCAGGTCGACCTCGACGGGTCGGCCCATCAAGATCGATTGGAAGTTGTCCATGCGGGCCCGCTGCCACCCCGGCTCGAGGCTGCGGCCGAAGTCGGGATCGGTGGGCCGGTTGCCTCGCTCGCCGACGGCCGACGGCGTGCGCTGGAACACGTAGAGGTGCTTGGCCGACTGGGCCAACGGCGGCACGCACTGGATCCCGCTCGCCCCCGTGCCGATGAGTCCGACGACCTTGTCCGCCAAGCCCGTGAGGGGCTCGTCCGGCCCGCCCCCGGTGTAGCCGTAGTCCCATCGTGCCGTGTGGAACGACCGCCCGGCGAAGTCCTCCATCCCCGAGATGGCGGGCAGCTTCATGAGGTTGAGGATCCCGACGGCGAGCACGTACCAGCGGCTGCGGATCTCATCGCCACGGTCGGTGAGGATCCGCCACCGGGCCGCGTCCTCGTCCCACTCGGCGCGGGTCACCCCGGTGTGGAACAGGGCATCAGCGACAAGGTCGAAACGGTCGGCGATCGCCTCGAGGTGCCCACGGATCTCCTCGCCGAAGGCATAGCGTCGGGTGGGGATGTAGTCGAGCTCCTCGAGCATCGGGAGGTAGCTGTAGGACTCGACGTCGCACATCACGCCCGGATAGCGGTTCCAGTACCAGGTACCCCCGATTCCACCCGCCTGGTCGACGATGCGTATCCGTTCGACGCCGGCCTTGCGGAGGTTGGCGCCGGCCAGGACTCCGGCGATCCCCCCGCCCACGATCACCACATCGACCTCGTCGGCGACCGGATCGCGCTCGACCACCGGTGTGGTCGGGTCGTTGCGGTAGCGGGAGAAGTGCTCGTCGGACTGGAGGTCGCGGATGGCAGCGCGGTCGGGGACCAGCCGCTTGTCGCGTTCGGCCAGGTACTTGGCCCGGACGACCTCGGGATCGTAGTTCACGGCTTCGCTTTCTCCCCCCGTCGTTCCCCGTCGCAGGGATGAAGACGCCGTTGGATCGGACCCTGACACGCCTCAACGCTACTCGTTCGCATTGAGGCTGGTGTCAGCAAAAGTCCCTATCGGCGGCCCGGGCTCGCCCCATCACGTTGCCGACGCCGCTGACCGGAGGGCCGTCGACCACCATGCCCCGGCGATGATGGTCGCCCGGATGCAGTCGACACCCGGCCTGGTTTCGGGGAAGCCGTTCAACCGCCGGCGTCGGGCGCGCAGTGACTCGGCGGCGGGACGTCGAGGGTCGGGTTGCCGTCGAAGAAGCCAACGGGCACGAGATGGAACCCGCAGTACTCCACCGGCATGACCGGCCAGTCTTCGGGCCGGGGCGAGTGGATGACCCCGAAGGTGTGCCAGGCGACGATGTCGGTGCCCACCAAGGGTCGGTCTGCCGACGTCCAGCGTGGCAATCCGTCTCCGCCGGCGTGCTGATTGGGATAGTCACCCGCCGCTCGCCTCTCGTCGGATGCGTAAGGCGTGACCCAGAGGTTGTGCCGGGCGAACCCGGCCCGCGCCGCGATGCTCGAGTCGGGTCGGGCCATCAGAGTCGGTGTGGGGCCGGGAACCAGACGGTAGGCGACTGGTCGGCCGAGCCCGTTGGTCACGTCCGGGTTCACGAAGCGCCAGTGCCGCCCGCAAGCCGGATCTGCGTCGCGCCGGGCGGCGAGCTCGGACTCGAGCAGCGTGGCTTTCTGGCGGAAGCCGTTGCCCATCGGATTGTCCTCGCCGGCGGCCAGGGTCTCGAAGCCGACCTCGTAGACCTCGTTGACCGGGCCGTCGACGCTCATATCGAGACGAGCGCAGAAGAGGTGCTGGTGGATGGGCGCGGCGAGCCCGGCTGCCACCACCGGGCCGTAGGGGGGTTCCTCTCCCGGGGCGAACGCCTGGGTGGAGAGGATGCCGGTGAGCTTGACCTCGAGCTGGATGGTGCCGTCGAGGTAGAAGTACCAGTAGAAGCCGTACTCGTAGTTCCCCACCGTGGAGATGGATGAGACCACCAGACGCCGGGAGCGCCTGACCTCGGTGTGCCCGGTGTTCATGTCGTTGTGCTTCCAGAGGATGCCGTAGTCCTCCTCGTGGATGCAGATCGCGTTGTCGACCACGTAGGGGTTGCCGTGCTCGCTGGCGAAGGTGGCGTCGAGGTAGGCGATCTCGCCGAGGCAGTCGCATCCCAAAGCCAGCGAGTTCGCCATGCGACCGAGCCCCCACTCGCCCACGTCGAAGGCATTCTTCCAACCGTGGAGGGGCCCCGGATCGCCATAAGGGACGACCATCTCGCAGATCGAGCCGCGGTACAGGATGGGTCGGATGTCGCCACCACCGTCGTCGTACCCGATGGTGTGGAGCACCAGCCCTTCGAGCGGATCCATTGACACCCTGAGCGACCAGCGCTGCCAGGTCAGATGGTTGGATTCGAGTGTGAAACTGACCCCTTCGGGCTGCACGATGTCCAAGGGTCGGAGGTCGGTGCGCAAGGGCTGATTATCTTCGGGACGGTAGCTGCCTCGCCCGACGGGAAGCGGCACGATCCCGAAGTCGAGCACCTCGAGCACCTCGCCGCGGGCTCCGTCCACCGTGGCCAGCACGCCCTCGATAGGTCGGGCGTAGCCATTGTCGGAGGGCTCTTCGCGGTAGAAGCAGATGCACCGGGCGATGCGGCGGCCCTCCTCGAGGGGATTCCCGAAGTTGCCGGTGGGCCACGGATCGATCTGGACCTTGTCGAAGTCGGTGATGCCTCGGCGCAGCATGGCCGCTTGCCACCCCGGATCTGCTCGCAGAGCCAAGGTGGCACGGTAGGAGTCGTCGAACAGGAGAGCGGGGCGCATGCCTTCACGCTCGGTCCACTCGACGACCTCGCCCGCGGGGAGGGCCACCACTGCTTCCACTACACCGCTGTCCCGTCCGGGAACGATGATGAGACGAATTCGTCGGGTGACCGTGTCACCGGGACGGTAGGAGGTCACCGTGTCCTTGACCGGTTCATCCAGGGTGACGAGAGAGAAGAGGGCCTCGTCGCTGATACGCCCGGTGGCCCGCACCGCGTCCACTGCAGCGCTGATCTCGTCGGCACGGAGGGCCTCCAGGGGGTGGCCCACCGGTGTGGTCGGGAGGGCGGTCTCAACCACGGTCGCCCTCCAGATCGTGCCCGGTGTTCAACTCGCGCATAGTCGTTCCTCCGATCCGCACATCATGGTGACGCCCGGGCAGCCTCGGCGCCCGGCACAGTAGTCTCTGCGGCGATGACAGAACGTAGCCCGACTCCGGTTCGAGGGGTGACGGGGCACGCCCGAGCCGGGCCTGACCGTCCGGCCCTGGTGATGGGCGACACGGTCCGCACCTACGGCGAGCTCGACCGGCGGGCTCGCCAACTGGCGTCTGTGCTGGAGGGCCTGGGGGCGGGACCCGGCTGTCCGGTGGCGACGGTTCTGCCCAATGGGATCGAGGTCTTCGAGGTCGCCATTGCGGCCGCCATGCTGAATGCCCCCTATCTCCCGGTGAACTGGCACCTGCGGTCCGACGAGCTCGCCTACATCCTCGACGATGCCGGCGTGGCGGTCGCCGTGGGCCAGTTGGGAGCCGATGACGACCTGGCCAAGGCGCTCGATCGCCACCAGGCCGGATCGCTGTGGGTGGGTGCCGACTACGAGAAGGAGATCGAAGCGGCGCGACCGCTTCCCGGTGGGGACAGCGGCGCCGGACCCGAGCTCATGTTCTACACCTCGGGAACCACCGCCCGACCGAAGGGGGTGGTGCACGGCACGCTGGCCGACGACGCGGGCCGGGCCCGGGGCATGGAAGGGCAGGTGGCCCTGTGGAGCTGGACGGCCGACGACGTCTACGTGATGAGCGGTCCCTCCTATCATGCTTCCCACCTGGGCTGGGCCCTGTGCGCTCTGTACATCGGCGCCACCACAGTGATCACCGCGCAGTTCGAGGCCCGGTCGTTCCTGTCCGAGGTGAGCCGGCACCGGGGCACCCGGTCGATCATGGTGCCCGCTCACTTCATCCGCATCCTCGAGATCCCCGAGAGCGAACGAACAGCCATCGATGTGTCGAGCTTCTCGCTCATCGTGCACGCCGCCGCCCCGTGCCCGGTATCGGTGAAGTTCAAGATGATGGAGGCCTTCCCCGACGCCGCCATCCACGAGCTGTACGGAGCCAGTGAAGGGGGCGCCACCCGGATCTCCCCCGAGGAGTGGCGGTCCCGACCGGGGAGTGTCGGCCGTCCGTGGCCCGGGGTCGAGATCCGCATCCTCGATGAGGAGGGCACTCCGGTCCCGACGGGCGACGCCGGAATCATCTACATCCGCCCACCCGGACCCCAGCGGTTCAGCTACCGCAACGACGACGAGGCCACCCGTCGCGCCTGGTGTGACGACGCGTTCACGGTGGGCGACATCGGATACCTCGACGAGGACGGCTACCTCACCGTCACCGACCGCGTGTCGGACATGGTGCTGTGGGGCGGGGTCAACATCGCCCCCCGCGAGATCGAAGAGGTGCTGTTCGGGCATCCGGCGGTGGTGGACTGTGCCGTCTACGGGGTTCCCGACGAGCGCGACGGCGAGCGGCTCAAGGCCATGGTGCAACTGCGCTCGCCGGTGACCACCGACGAGTTGGCCGCGCACGTGGGCTCCCGGCTGGCCCGTTACAAGGTTCCCAAGGAGTGGGCGGTGGTCGAGGAGCTCCCCCGTGACCACAACGGGAAGGTGCGGAAACGCCAGCTGCGCGAGGCGCACCTGTCGGGGGAGGGATCGGACCGGTGATCAGGGTCGGGATCGACCGCGACAAATGCGTTGGTTCGGGAAACTGTGTGTTCTGGGCTCCCGCCACCTTCGACCTCGGTGACGATGGGATCTCCGTAGTCATCGATCCGTCCGGTGACACAGAGGAACGGATCCGGGTGGCCGTAGACGGTTGCCCGTCCAAGGCCATCTGGATGGAATCCGCCGACCAAAGCCACGAATCGCAGTCGCCGGCCGAGGCCGAGGCCGAGTCCGCGAACGAGTCCGAGGCCGAGGCCGAGTTCGAGAACGAAGGAGAGGGGGGCCATGGCGATCGCCTTGTCCGATGAGCACGAGGCGTTACGGCGCTCGGTCCGGGGTTGGCTCGGATCCCACTGCGCGCCGAGCGTGCCCAGAGCCCTGTTGGACGCCGAGAGCGAAGAGCTGCAGCCCATCTGGAAGGAGATCGCCGCCGAGGGCTGGTTGGGCCTTCATCTCCCCGAGGAGTTCGGCGGCCAGGGCTTCGGTCTTTTCGAACTCGCTGTCGTGCTCGAAGAGACCGGAGCCGCACTGGTGCCGGGACCCTTTCTTCCTACGGTTATCGCCTCGGCGCTCGTGGCCGAGGCCTCATCGCCATCACAGTCTCGACTGTTCCTGCCCGGTCTGATCAACGGGAGCACCACGGTGGCCCTTTCGCTCGGCGAGTCGCACCTCGAGGTCGTGAGCCGGGGTGAGGATGGGACGATCACTGTGTCCGGGACCCTTCGTCCGTTGCTCGGTGCGTCCACGGCGACGGTGGTGCTGGCTCCGGCTCGCCCGAGCGATGGGGAAGACGGGGAAGTGGTCTGGTGCCTGCTCGATGTGCCCGGAGCGGGGGACAAGGTCGTGGTCGCGCCCCTGGTCAGTCTCGATCCGACCCGCCGGGTCGGGACGGTCGAGGTGGACGCGGTCACGGTCACCCCCGAGCGGCAATTCAGCTCCCTCACCACCGACCGGGTCCGCGAGGTGGCGGTGTCCTTGATGGCCGCGGAGCACGTCGGCGGCGCCCGCTGGTGCCTCGACACGGCGACGGAGTACGCCAAGGTCCGCGTTCAATTCGGCCGACCGATCGGACAGTTCCAGGCCATCAAGCACCGTCTGGCCGACATGGCCATCCGTGTGGAACAGATGACCGCGGTGGCCTGGGACGCAGCCATCGCCATGGAATCCGGCGAACCTGCCGGAGCCGCCCTGGCGGCCGCCACCGCTGGCGCCCTCGCTCTCGACGGATACGTTGTCGGCGCTCAGGAATGCATCCAGGTGTTGGGCGGCATTGGCTTCACCTGGGAGCACGACGCCCATATGTATCTGAAGCGGGCGATGGCTGATCGTCAGCTCATGGGGGAGGCCGACGCTTACTGTCAACGGGTGGCCGTCGAGGCCAGGGCCGGTGCCCGACGGGCTCTCGCTGCTGATCTGCCCCTCGAGGCAGACGCCATCCGGGCGGAGCTGGCCGATGTGATGGCCGAGCTGACCAGCCTCGAAGGCGACCAACGGCGCCGCAAACTGGTCGATGCCGGACTGGTGATGCCGCACTGGCCCAAGCCTTGGGGTCGCGGTGCGGGTGCCGTCGAGCAAGTGGTCATCGACGAGGAGATGGCTGCCGCGGGCATCGATCGACCCCACATCTCGATCGGCGCCTGGGCCCTTCCCCCGATCATCGCTCACGGCACGGCCCTCCAGCAGGAACGCTGGGTCGATGCCACCCTGATGGGTCGGCTCCACTGGTGTCAGCTGTTCTCCGAGCCGGGGGCCGGCTCCGACCTGGCCAGCCTGTCCACCCGGGCCGAACGTACCGACGGGGGCTGGTTGCTCACCGGCCAGAAGGTGTGGACGTCCATGGCGCGAGATGCCGATTGGGGCATCTGTCTGGCTCGGAGCGATCCCGATGCCCCGAAGCACCTGGGGATCACCTACTTCATCGTGGACATGCACTCGCCGGGCCTCGACATCCGGCCTCTGCGAGAGCTGACCGGTGCCGCCATGTTCAACGAGGTCTTCCTCGACGACGTCTTCGCACCCGACGACTGCGTGATCGGTGAGGTCAACGGCGGTTGGAGCCTGGCTCGCATAACGCTGGCCAACGAGCGGGTCTCGATGTCCTCGGGATCCACCTTCGGGATCGGCGTCGAATCGCTGGTTCGCCTGGCCGATCGCCAGGGCGCCACACTGACGCCCAGCCTCCTCGTACGTCTCGGGCGACTCCTGGTCGAGGCGCAGTCGCTCCGCCTGATGACCCACCGCTCCACTCTGGCCGCTCTGGCCGGCACCGATCCTGGTTCGCGGGCGAGCTTGCGGAAGCTGCTGGGTGCCGAGCACGAGCAACGGGTGCAAGAGCTCGGTCTGGCCATGCTCGGCCCCGAGGGGGCGACCATGGAGGGAAGGGCTGCCCGATGGTCCCAAGGGATGCTGGCCACCCGATGCCTCACGGTGGCCGGGGGGACCAGCGAGGTGCAACGGAACGTCATCGCCGAGCGCCTTCTCGGCCTGCCCCGGGACACCGAGCCCGGAGCCGGCTGATGCATGGGCACCCCGAGCCTCGTTGGTTTGTTTTCCAGAATTGCTCGATTTATTAACTATGGTCGATAATTCCTTGCAAGGAATTATCGATGGTCATCGATAATTAGTGGCAGTTTTTGAAAAAAATGTTGGGTGCTCTCTCCCCGGCCGTCGCTCCGCTCTCCCGGCCGGCCTCCCGGCCGGCCTCCCCAAATCCGGTGTCGGACGCGGCGTGGGCCGCTAGATCACCCCGTCCTGGTGGAACTTCTCCAACTCGGCCGGGGACAGGCCCACCAGATCGCACCACACCTCCTGGTTGTCGGCCCCCAAGTGGGGCGCACCAGTGGGAACCGGCACTTCACGTCCGACGAAGCGGGGGAATGGCGCCTGCTGGCGCATAGGTCCGACGACCGGATCGTCGACTGACACCAGGTCGCCGCGGGCCGCCATGTGTGGGTCGACGAAGATGTCGGCCGCGGTGTAGGCCGTACCGACGGGGACGTCGTGGGCCACGCAGGCCGCCTCGATCTCCTCGGCGCTCTGGCCGCGGGTCCACGCGGCCACGATGTCGTTGATTTCGTCCCCGTGCGCGGCCCGGCGGGCCAGCGTGGAGAACCGAGGGTCGGTGGTGAGCTCGGGACGGCCCATGGCCCGGCACAGGCGCGCGAAGTTGGCGTCCGACCCGGCCACAATGCAGACGTAGGCCCCGTCTGCGGAGGGGTAGTTGTCGAGGGGGGCGGAGTGGGGGAGCCGGTTTCCTTCGCGACTGCGCACCAAACCCAGTTGGTCGTAGCCGGCCAACGTCCACTCGAGCACCCGGAGGATGGCCCCGTACAAAGGAGCGTCGATGACGACACCGCGCCTGTCTCCCTTGGCGGGTGCGGCGATGTCGCGTTGGTAGAGACCGGCCACTGCGGCCATGGCCGCGAAGACTCCGGTGAGGTAGTCAGAAATGGTCACCCCAGGTCGCACGGGAGGGCGCTCGCGCTCACCGGTGAGATGGAGCAGGCCACCGTAGGCGATGCCCATGCGGTCGAGGCCCGGCCTCTGGGAGTACGGTCCGTCCTGCCCGAAGACGCTGATCCGGACAAAGATGAGCCCGGGATCCAGAGAATCGGGGCCCAGACCCCACCCCTCCATGGTCCCCGGGCGAAAGTTCTCGCACAGGACGTCGGCGTGGGAGGCGAGCTGTCGGAACAGCGACTGGCCTGCCGGCGTCCGCAGGTCGCAGGTGACACCGCGTCTCCCGCGACCTTCCACCGCCCAAAAGAGCGAGTAGCCGTCGTCGATGCCTCCCTCGCCCGAGCTCGAGCCCGAGCTCGAGCCCGAGGTCGAGCTGGAACCCGAGCCGGAGTCAGTTTCAGGATGGACGAAGGGGCCGATGGTGCGCATGAAGTCCCCGCTGCCCGGCAGCTCGACCTTGATGACATCGGCCCCCAGCTCGCCGAGCAGCCCGGCGCAGAAAGGTGCCGATATGCGGGTGCCGACGTCGAGAACCCGGATGCCGTCCAACGGGCCCTTGGTGATGGATTCGGCTGGATCAGGACTCAACGACGGGCCGATCCCCTCGATCGCGATCGGAGAACACGTCCTTCAGGGACGGTCGAGTCTTGCGTTCCTCCAATGCCCGCCGCGCGGTCGCTGTGTTGTGCATCCAGTGGTGGGCCATGAAGTGGTACTTCCAGGAATCGGACTGGCCCATGAGATCGGCCGTGTGGTTGAGTGAGTCCTTCATCACCTGCGCGGTCACCGGGGGGACGAGGGAGATGCGCTCCGCCAACTCGCGGGTCCGTTCCTCGAGATCGGCCCGGGGCACCACCCGGTTGACCAGTCCGAGCCTCCATGCCTCCTGGGCGTCGATGGTGTCGCCGGTGAGGAGGAATTCCTTGGCTTTGCGAATGCCGAGCTCCCACGGCTCGACGAGGAGTTCGACGCCGGCACCGGTCATCCGCAGGACCGGATTCGAGAATGAGGCGTCGTCGGCAGCGACGATGAGATCGCACATGCAGGCCAACATGAGACCGGCGGCCACGCAGCTGCCCTGGACGGCGGCGATCGTCGGCTTCCGGAAGTCGTGGATCCGCTTGCAGCGGTCGTAGTACATGACTTTCTCGTGGTACATCTTGCCTTCGGGAGTCTCCCGCATCAGCCGCCACTCGTCGGGGTCGGTGTCGCTCAGCAGCGACTTGAGGTCATGGCCGGACGAGAAGTGCTTTCCCGCGCCGGCCAGGATCACCACCCGCACCTCGTCGTCAGCGTCGGCCTCGTCGAAGGCGGCGTCGATCTCGTCGATCAGCCGGGTGTCCTGCGCGTTGGCCACCTCGGGCCGGTTCATGGTGATGGTGGCCACCGGGCCGTCCACCTGGTACAGGATCGATTCGTAGCCCACGGGCGCCATCCTCCTTTCTCGTTGTGGTGCGGCGTGATCAGTCTCTCGGTAACCCGAGCACGCGCTCGCCGACCAGGGTCCGCTGCACCTCGCTGGTGCCGCCGAAGATCGACGACGCCTGATAGTAGAGCCACGACCGTTGCCACATGCCGTCCCCCGGGTTGTCTGTGGCGCCCTGCCAGAGAGGAGCGGCAGGCCCCAGAACGGTCAAGGCCGTCTCGTGGAGTCGCTTGGACATCTCGCTCCAGTACAGCTTGAGGGCACTTCCTTCGGGGCCTGGTGCCTCTCCCCGTTCGAGCCGGGTCAGGGTTCGCCAGTTGGCCAACTGGAAGAGCTTGACCTCGATGTAGGCCTCAGCGACGCGCTGTCGGACATCCCATCCCTCGAGCCCTGCGGGTTGGGAGGCGGCCAGATCGAGCAGGGCATTCAGCAACTGGATATGAATGCCCAGCTGGCGCGGGTTGACCCCCCGCTCGTGGGCCAAGGTCGAGTTGGCCACCGTCCAGCCGCTACCGGCCTGTCCGATGAGCTGGGCATCCGGCACGAAGACGGCGTCGAGGACAACCTCGTTGAACTCGGCCTCGCCCGTGATCTGGACGAGAGGGCGGACCTCGACGCCCGGAGCGTGCATGTCGACGGCCAGGCAGGACAGCCCTTGTTGACGTTTGGGAGCGTCGGGGTCGCTCCGGGCCAGGCACAGCCCCCAATCGGCGAACTGTGCGTAGGAGGTCCACACCTTGTGCCCGGTCACCTGGAATCCTCCGTCGACGCGCTCTGCTCGGGTGGTCAGCGAGGCGAGATCGCTGCCCGCCTCGGGCTCGCTGAACAGCTGACACCAGAGCTCGTCCGCTCCCAGTATGGGCGGGAGCCACGAAGCGCGCTGCTCCGGAGAACCATGGGCGAACAGGGTGGGGCCCACCAGGTTGATGCCGATGCGACCGACCAGCTCGGGGGCCCGGGCCCGGGCCATCTCCTCAGTAACCAGAAAGTGCTCGGTGGGGCCGAGACCGCTGTCCGCCGAGTTCGATCGGCCAGGTGACCCCGACCCATCGATCCGCAGCCAGCTGTGCCTGCCACACTCGGCCAAACGCCACCCGCTGGGCGAGGTCCGTGGTTCGCGTCGGTGGCTCGGTCCCGTACTCCCAGGGCAGGTTGGCGACGAGCCACTCATGCAGTTCGGCTTGGAGCTGGCGCTGCTCCGGCGTGATCTGGAGATCCATCCCCGTTCAGCTTGGCACAGCCGTTCCCACCCCCGTTCCGAGATCGTCGGGCCCGGCGTCGCCGGACGGTGTGGGCTGACCCTAAGCTTCCCGGCCGTGGACTTCGACCTCTCGGCCGAGCAGAAGGATCTGCGCGGCGCTGCGGCCGAACTTCTCGACCGCCTGGCCACCCCGAATCAGGTCCGGGCGTTCGTCGGGCCCGGCATGGAGGCCGACGGTCGCACCTCTTCGGGCGGCGGACCGGGGAACCACCGTGCCGTCGGCTACGACCCGGTGTTGTGGGAGGCCATGTCCGAGCAGGGATGGCTGGCCGTCGAGAGGACCGAGGATGAGGGCGGACTCGGGCTGGGCATGGTCGAGGTGGCTGTGCTGTGCGAGGAGCTCGGCCGTCGAGTGGCCCCGGCGCCCTACGTGCCGACCATCCTCGGCCAGGGTGCCTTGCACGAGGCGGCGGGGGACCCCGGCCTTTCGACTGATGCCCGCGAGGCAGCCGGGGAGTGGGCTACCCGGATGTCGGCTGGTGAGGCAGTCGGATGCATCGCCTGGGCACTCGGCCCCGGAGGGATCTCCGCTCGGTCCGAGGACGGCCGGTGGTGGCTCACCGGCCGTCCCGAGCCGACCCTCTACGCATCGGTAGCCGACGTCGCCGTGGTGGTGTGTGCCGACGCGGTCTACGCGTTGGCCATGGAGGAAGGAGAGCGACCGCCGGCGGAGCCGGCAATGGACCGCACCCGACCCGTGGCCTGGCTTAGGTTGGCGGGGACACCCGCCCACCGGATCGGTGATGCGAAGGCGGCCGCCAGTCTGTGCGACCGGTTGGCCACTGTCACCTCTGCCGAGATGCTCGGGGCGGCGACCCAGGTTCTCGAGATGAGCACCGAGTATGCCAAGGTGCGACGGCAGTTCGGGCATCCCATCGGGAGCTTTCAGGCCATCAAGCACCGACTGGCCGACGCCCTGGTCGACGTCGAGGGCATGCGCTCGAGCACCTACTACGCCGCCTGGTGCCTGGCCTCCGACGACCCCGACGCTTCTCTGGCCACCTCTCTGGCCAAGGCCTGGTGTTCGGACGCGTCACGACGGGTCATGGCTTCCGGCTTGCAGGTGCACGGTGGCATCGGGTTCACCTGGGACCACGATCTCCACCTCTACCTCAAACGGGCGCAGCTCGACGCCGTCAGTTTCGGCGACGCCTCATGGCACCGCGATCGGATCGCCGGCATGTTGGTCGAACGGATGGACGAGGGAACGCGACCCTTCTGATCCGGGCGTCGGATCCACTCGTCTGCCGGGCGTCGGATCCGTGCCGTCACCGGCCTCTGATCCATGCGGAGGTGGCGTCGGCGGCCCCTGGGAGATTCCGGACCGACTGCTAGTCTTGCGCCTGCGCTGGCCCGGGAGGACGGGCAACGAGGCAAAAGGGGGCGTATGGCCTGGGACTTCTCCACCGAACCGGAATTCCAGAAGCAGCTGGACTGGATGGACGAGTTCGTGGCCGAAGAGGTCGAGCCGATCGATCTCCTCTGGGGCGGGATGACCTACCATCCGCTCGACGCCGAGCTCCGGGCGATCGTCGATCCGCTCAAGCAGGAAGTGCGCGATCGGAGTCTGTGGGCGTGCCATCTCGGACCTGAGCTCGGCGGGCAGGGATACGGGCAGGTCAAGTTGGCCCTGATGAACGAGATCCTGGGCCGATCACACTGGGCCCCGATCATCTTCGGCACCCAGGCCCCCGACACCGGCAACGCCGAGATCATCGCCCACTACGGCACCGACGAGCAGAAGGAGAAGTACCTCCGTCCCCTCCTCGAAGGGGAGATCTTCTCGTGCTACTCGATGACCGAGCCTCAGGGCGGGTCGGACCCGGCTCTGTTCGAGACCACGGCCACCCGGGACGGTGACCAATGGGTCATCAACGGGTGGAAGTTCTTCTCCTCCAACGCCAGGACCTCCAGCTTCCTCATCGTGATGGCCATCACCGACCTCGACACCGACGTCTACCACGGCATGTCGATGTTCCTGGTGCCGACGGACACACCCGGGGTGCAGATCGAGCGCAACATCGGTCTCATGGGTGAGCGAGTCCCCGGCGGAGGTATGCATGCCCTGATCCATTACAACGACGTCCGAGTTCCCGCCGAGAGCCTCCTCGGTGGTGAGGGCCAGGCTTTCGTGATCGCCCAGACCCGGCTGGGTGGTGGGCGGGTCCACCACGCCATGCGAACCGTCGGGGTGGCCCGCAAGGCGCTCGACATGCTCGCTGAACGGGCGGTGAGCAGGAAGACGCGTGACGGGGTCCTGGCCGACAAGCAGAGTGTCCGCGACTACGTGGCTGACTCGTACATCGAGTTGACGCAGTTCCGACTGCTGGTCATGTACGTGGCCTGGTGCATCGACCAGGGTCACGACCCCCGGTCTGTCCGCCGCGACATCGCGGCCATCAAGGTGCTGACGCCCCAGGTCCTTCATGATGTGACCCAGAGGGCCATCCAGGTCCACGGCGCACTCGGGGTGTCCGACGAGATGCCCCTGGGCGGCATGTGGATGACCGCGCCGATCATGGGTCTGGTCGATGGGCCCACTGAGGTCCATCGCAACACCGTGGCCCGCCAGGTTCTGAGGACCTACCAGCCAGTCGACGGACTGTGGCCCAGCCAGCACCTGCCCACGCGCGTCGCCGAGGCTCGCAAGAAGTACGCAGATCACCCGGGGGCTCTGGCCAGCGCGGTCGGCGCCCCACGGGGGGACCAGGCGGGGACCGACGAGGCCGGCAACCTCGAGCACGAGGTCGGGAACCTGTGAGCAGCGAGACAGCCAACGGCTCTGGAGGCGGCGGCGACGTGGTGGACGAGGCCCACTCCACCATCGACCCCGGCCGCTTGGGTCGGTGGATGGACGAGCAAGGACTGGCCGGGGCCGGCGCACCCCTCGAGGCGCGGTTCATCACCGGGGGCGCCTCCAACGATCTCTTCGAGATCACCCGGGACGGACTCCGGTGCGCGCTCCGACGTCCGCCCGAACCGGTGCCGGCGGGGCGCAACGAGACCATGTTGCGGGAATACCGCCTTCTGGCCGCATTGGGCGACACCGACGTCCCTCACGCACGGGTGCTGGCCGGCTGCGACGATCCCGATGTGATTGGCGGCTGTTTCTATCTGATGGAGTTCGTCGACGGCTGGTCGCCCATCCAAGAGGGCAGCGTGTGGCCAGAGCCGTTCGTCACCGACTTGGAGGCTCGGCGCGGCCTGGCCTTCCAGTTGGTCGACGGCATCGCCCGGCTCTCCCGTGTGGACTGGGAGGCCCGAGGACTCGAGGGGTTCGGGAAGCCCGATGGTTTTCACGAGCGGCAGGTCGACCGCTGGCTCGGCCACCTCGCCGCCGTGCAGTTCCGCCCGCTGCCCGGTATCGACGAGGCCGCCGCATGGCTCCGGACCCACAAGCCCCGGACCTACCGCCCCGGCATCATGCACGGGGACTATCAATTCGCGAACGTCATGTTCCAGCACGGTGCCCCGGCACGTCTGGCCGCCATCGTGGACTGGGAGATGGCCACGGTCGGCGATCCTTTGCTCGATCTGGGCTGGGTGGTCAACGGATGGCCCGACGACACCTCGCCGGCGGGCGAGGGCACGGTCAGCTACGTGGACTACACCGGAATGCCTTCCAAGGACGAGCTGCTCGACTACTACGCCACCCACAGCGGCCGTCCGGTTGACGAGATCGACTACTACGTCATCCTGGCCCGCTTCAAGCTGGCCATCGTCCTCGAAGCGGGCTACGCCCGGGTGGTCCAGGGCGAAGCCGCCAACCCCAAGATGGCCATGTTCGGCGATGTGGTGCTTGAGATGGCGGCCAAGGCGGCAGAGCTGGCCGGCACCACCTCCCTCCGGTGACTTGGTAGAGGACGCCGTGTCCGCCGAGGGTGAGAACTGGTCGAGCGGGTCGAGCCGGCCGGGTGGCGATCGCTTCGACCTCAGCGGCAAGGTGGCCCTGGTAACCGGGGGAAGTCGCGGTCTCGGGCGGGCCATGGCGCTCGGTTTCGCCGAGGCGGGGGCCGACGTGATCATTGCCAGCCGCAAGCTCGACGCCTGTCAGGTGGCGGCCGCAGAGGTCGAGGCCCGGGGCCGACGGGCCCTGGCCGTCGCCTGCAACGTCAATCGCTGGCCGGAGCTCGACCACCTCGTCGACGCCGCCTACGACGCCTTTGGCCGGCTCGACGTGCTGGTCAACAACGCGGGCATGTCCCTCCTCTACCGCGACCTCGGCGAAGTGACCGAAGCCATGTGGGACAAGGTGGTGGACCTCAACCTGAAGGGCCCCTTCCGTCTCAGCACGTTGGTGGCGCCCCGCATGGCGGCCGACGGGGGAGGCTCCATCATCAACGTCTCCAGCACCGGATCGATCCGACCCGCACCTTTCATGCTGCCCTATGACGCGGCCAAGGCCGGGCTCAACGCACTGACCGTCGGATTCGCCCATGCCTACGGGCCGACCGTGCGGGTCAACTGCATCATGGCCGGGCCCTTCTTCACCGATGTGGCCCAGCACTGGGACCTCGAGTCGTTCGAGGCAGCCGCCCGAGCGCGCCACGCCCTGCAACGAGGGGGCCAGCCCGACGAGATCGTGGGTGCTGCCCTCTACTTCGCCTCGGACGCTTCGAGCTACACCACCGGAGCGGTCCTGCGAGTGGACGGCGGCATCCCCTGAGGGTGTCGTCGGGCGCCGCCCGGGCCGGTCTGCGTGTCGGGCTCAGGCGCCGTCGCTGGTCCCGGGCACCGTCACCGTGTCGGTATCGACTCCCGACCGCAGCACTGTTCCCGGCGTCGCCCCCGTGAGCTGGCCTTGCCGGGCGATCTCGGTTCCGTTCACCAGGACGTGCTCGATGCCCTCAGCCTCGGCGTAGAGCCGGCTGGCCCCACCGGGCAGGTCGTCGCGAGTGTGTTCGCGTCCGTGGCCCACCCGGCCGGGGTCGAGCACCACCAGGTCGGCGAACCATCCCTCCGCGATCCGACCCCGGTGGCGCAGGCCGTAGAGGCGGGCGGGCACGTCTGTCAGCTCGCGTATGGCCGCCTCCCAACTGAGCAGTCCCCGCTTGCGGACGCCGTCCCCCAGCATGGAAGTCGAGTAGACAGCCCCGCACATCATGTCGAGGTGGGCGCCGGCGTCGGAACCCCCCACCACGGTCCGCGGGTCCTGCCACACCTGGGCGCGAAGCTCCCAGTCGGCCTCCGACTCGGGGATCGGGGGACGGAGTCCGGTGCGCAGGCGGTCGGCCAGGACGACCTCGACCAGCGCATCGAAAGGGTCGAGACCCCGCTCGGCGGCGATGTCGCCAACTGTCCGTCCCGCCAGTCCGGCGTTGGTCTCGCTGAAGGTCTCGTCGATGACCAGGTTCTGCCAGTTGGCTAGGGCGGCGAGGATGCCGGCTTCCTCGGAGTGAGCCGCCTCGTCGAGACGCTTCCGCACGGAAGGATCGGCGAGGCGCGCCATCCGCTCGGGAATCGGCAGCGCGAACACCTCACGCCAGCCAGGAAGCCCGTCAATGACCGCGCCATGCTCGAACGAGAGGCGGATCTTCATGGTGTGGGGCAGGGTCAGAGCCACAACCTTCGCGCCGCGCTTTTCTGCTGCCGAGGACGCCTCGAGCTGATGTTCGCAGGCGGCCGGGTTGTACGCGGAGACACCCAGCACGTTCCAGTTGGCCGGTCGGTTGGCCAGCAGGGAGAGGGAGCCCATCAACTCCACTTCGTCGTCGGTGAACCCGTTGAGGCACCCGGGGATGATGAGCTCGAGCGTGGTTCCGGGGTGGGCGGCCAACGCCCCGCACAGGGCCTCGAGTTCGCTGCGCCCCGCTGATCGGGACGGAACCGGCTGGCCGTCCCCGTCGTTGTGGGTGTGGGCCTGGGAGGTCGAGAATCCCAGCGCCCCTTCATCGAAGGATCGCCGTGCTAGAGCCACCATGCCGGCCACCTGGGCGTCGGAAGCCGGTGTCCCCACGGCCGCGTCGCCCATGACCGCCCGGCGCAGTGTGGAGTGCCCCACCAGGAACCCGGCGTTGACCCCGATGTGCCCGTCGAACCGTCCCAGCCATTCACCGAACGAGCTCCACGACCAGTCCAGCTTTTCGAGCGCCGCCAGGGGCATTCCTTCCACCCGCGCCATCATGCGGGCCAGGTAGTCGGCGTGGTCGCGACCAGCGGGAGCCAAGGAGAAGCCACAGTTGCCGCCGATGATCGTGGTCACCCCGTGGAGAGGCGACGGACTGGCCGACGAGTCCCACGACAGCTGGGCGTCGTAGTGGGTGTGGAGATCGACAAAACCGGGGGTCACCATCAGCCCGTCGGCGTCGATGGTGTGAGCGGCGGCCTCGTCGACGTCGCCGACAGCCACCACCCGGCCCTGTCGGACGCCGACGTCGGCCTGGCGCGCCGGGGCCCCGGTCCCGTCCACCACGGTTCCACCGCGGAGGACCAGGTCGAGCATCAACGATCTCCCGGTACCGACGCGCCGAGGATCGCCTTCGGCCGGGTGAAGGCGAGCATGCCCTCGGTCCCGAGCTCGAGCCCGAATCCGGACTGCTTCCATCCCCCGAACGGGGCCCGGAAGTCCATGGCGCCGGGACCGTGCGAATTCACGAACACGGTGCCAGCCACCAGCCGTCCGGCGACGTCAGCGGCCAGCTGCGCGTCGGCCGTCCAGATCGATGCGCCCAGCCC
Source organism: uncultured Acidimicrobiaceae bacterium (assembly GCA_963704615.1). Taxonomy (GTDB): domain Bacteria; phylum Actinomycetota; class Acidimicrobiia; order Acidimicrobiales; family RAAP-2; genus Bog-756. The sequence goes on from OY969923.1 coordinate 1,912,678, forward strand.
GAAGGAGGTGTCGTTCCCTCGGGTCACCGCATCGTCAATGTCCCGGTACCCGAGCACGGGGAGCGCGGGTGCGAACTGTTCGTCGGTGACGATGGTGGCTCCGTCGGGCGCCCCTTCGACGATGGCCGGCAACACGAAGTAGCCCTCGGCCCCGGCGTCCTCGGCCCGAAGCGACCCGGGGCGGTGCACCTTGGCGCCCAGGGAGGCGGCCTCGTCGAGCATCTTCTCCACCCGCCGACGAGCCGAATCCTGGTGGACGGGACCCATGGTCACCTCGTCGGCCAAGCCGTCCCCGACCACGGCGGCGCGGGTCCGTTCGACGAGCGCCTCGACCAGATCGGCCACCTTGTCCTCGGGGGCGTAGACGCGCTTGATGGCCGTGCACACCTGGCCGCTGGTGATGAAGGCGGCATCGAAGATCATTCCCGCCAACTGGTCGTCGATGGCCACGTCCGGCGCCACGATGGCCGGGTCGTTGCCGCCCAACTCGAGGACCAGTGGTGTCAGCCCGCTTGCCGCCTGGGCCATCACCGCGCTGCCGGTGGCCACTCCTCCGGTCAGGGAGACCATGCCCACGCCGAGGTGGCTGACGAGAGCCTGGCCCAGCTCGGGGCCTGGGCCGTTGATGGCGTTGAGGACGCCGGCCGGAAGCCCATCGGCCAGTGCGGCAGCCAAGCCCAACACTGCCCCTGGACAGGTCGGAGGGGTCTTGATGACCACGGTGTTGCCGGCCAGCAGGGCGGGCAGCACCTTGTTGGCCAGCACCGAGAGCGGCCAGTTGAAGGGAAGAATGGCCGCCACCACGCCGTGGGGCTCTCGGACCACGCGGGACATCTGCCCACCGTCCACCCACGTCCGCTCGGCGAGTGCTTCGTCGACCAGAGGGGCGAAGGCCGCCGCCATGCCTCCCACCGTCCCCGCATCGAACTGCGACTCCCACAGGACCTTGCCGTGTTCGCGGGTCAGCAGGGTTGCCAACTGTGCGGCATCGGCGACTTCGGCGGCGGCCCCGGCCGCGGCACAGACCAGGGCGGCACGCTCGGAGCGTGGAAGTGCAGCCCACCGAGGCTGGGCGCTACGAGCGGCGCGGACAGCCCGGTCGACCTGCTCGACCGAGGCGGCGGGGGCGTCGAGCACGATCTCGGCCGGTCGGGCCGGGTTGCGCACCGGATAGGTGCCGGCGTCACCCGGGACCACCTTCCCGTCGATGACCAGCCCGATGGCTGTGTCCACGTCCCAATCCTCCCCTTCTCGGCCAACTCAGCCGTGCCCGGATGCTACTCAGTACCGCTCGAGTCAGCGAGGTCCCGGGTTCCGCCGTGGTCGCAGCCCAGCCCGTTCCTGCCCACCATGCCGGGGACAGAACCCGCACCGGGATCGGGCATCGCCACCGGCATGCCGACGCCCCTCTGTCACCGGGCGCATTAGCGTGCGGTGGCGATGACCAATCAGGTTGCCACCGGCCCGCCGTCTCGCCGTCCGACGCTGCTGCCCGATCCGGAGCCGCGTCCTATCCGGGTGCCGATCATCTCGGTCGACGACCATCTGATCGAACCCCCGGACCTCTTCGAGGGCCGGATGGTGAGCCGACTGTCCGCTCGGGCGCCGCGCATCGTGGAAGAGGTTGACGGTTCGCAGTACTGGCTCTACGAAGATCGTCGCTATCCCAATATCGGGCTCAACGCGGTGATCGGGCGACCCAAGGACGAGTGGAGCATGGAGCCGGCCCGTTTCGAGGAGATGAGACCCGGCTGCTTCGACATCCACGCCCGGGTCGCCGACATGGACATCAACGGGGTCTGGGCGTCGCTGTGCTTCCCATCGCTGGTGGCCGGATTCTGCGGTTCGGTGTTCATCAGGTCCGACGATCCCGAGCTGGGGTTGGCTTGCTTACGGGCATGGAACGATTGGCATGCCGATGTCTGGGCCGGCGCCTTCCCCGAACGGATCATCCCGCTCCAGCTCCCCTGGTTGGCCGACGTCGTCGTAGCTGCCGCCGACGTCCGCGCCAATGCCGCTCGGGGTTTCAAGGCGGTGAGCTTTCCCGAGTTTCCCTCCCAGTTGGGATTGCCGGCGATCTTCACCGACCACTGGGACCCCTTCTTCGCGGCCTGTGAGGAGACCGGCACCGTGGTCTGCCTGCACACCGGCGCGTCGTCATGGGCGCCTCTGCCCTCACCGTCGCCGCCGTTCGAGCTCCTACCCACCCTGTTTCCGGTCAACGCGATCATCGCCGCGGCCGAGTGGCTCTGGTCAGGGGTCCCCCTGCGCTTCCCGAAGTTGGCGGTGGCTATGTCGGAGGGAGGGATCGGGTGGGTGCCGATGCTGCTCGATCGGGTCGACTACGTGCTCGCCCACTCGGCATCCGGGTCCGAAAGCATCTCGTGGCCGTCGGAACTGCGGCCCAGCGAGGTGCTGAGGCGGAACTTCTGGTTCTGCACCATCGACGACCCCTCGCTGGTCGAGCTGCGTCATGTCATCGGGGTGGACCACATCATGGTGGAGAGCGACTATCCGCACGCCGACTCGACCTGGCCGGACACCCAGGCAGTCATGCAAGCGACGATGGGGGATCTCGACGAGACCGAGCTGCGGATGATGGCGGCCGGCAACGCGGCCCGTCTGTTCCGCCACCCACTGCCCGAACGCGACGACTGGCGGTCGTAACCGGTCATCGGCGGCCACCGAGTGACAGGCGGCCACCGGACGCCTGGCGGGCGCGGGAGGCGAGGCGATGGAGCGGCCCCGGCCTCACCCCGTGGTGGGGTGGGTCCCCGGAGCCTCGATCTCGGTGTCCTGTTGGATCTCGACGGTGTTGCCGGCCGGATCGGTGAACCAGATCTGGACGATCGGCCCCTGGGCACCCCGGACGTAGGGAATGTCTTCTTCCTCGAGCTCGGTGATGGCCGCCTGCAGATCGGCCACGGCGAAGCACACATGGGGACCGGTGGGTTGGATCGGTCCGTCTCCGGCCGGCGCGTCCACCAGGTGCAGCTGGGCGTGCCCGGCGTCGAACCAGTGACCGTCGACCCCGGGGATGTCCGGCCGGGCCTCGTCGGGCATCTCCAACAGGCGCTGATAGAACTCGACGGTGTCGGTCAGCTGGCCTTCGACGTTGACGCTGTGGTGCAGGGTGCGGGTGACTCTCATGGCGGCCATCCCTCCGGAATCACCACACCGGACAGGGTGCGTGGGTCGACGGGGAGGCGCGATTTTCCCGCCTCGTACACGGCGAAGCACAGTTGCAGGGCCTTGATGGCGTCGGTCGCGCTGATCTCGGCCGGCACGCCGTCGACCAGGGCGTCGACGAAGTGCTTCGACGCCCTGGTGAACCCCGTTCCCCAGTCGGCATCGACCGAGGGGAAGGTGGTCGTGGTCTGCTCGCCCTGCTTGCCCTGGTAGAGGACGACGGCAGGAAGGTCGAGCATCTCGCCCGTGCACCGGGTCACCCACAAGAAGCCCTTGTCCCCCTGGATCTCGAAGAACTCGTCGGCCCCGTAGTACGCGCTCCGCATCCACATGTCCGGTGCGTACATGACGTCCATGGATCCGAGCAGGCCCGAGTCCTCGTACTCGAAGATGACCGAGCACGGCTCGAAGAAGGCGTCCCGACGTCGCACGACCGCCTGCACCGAGACGATGTCCTGGTCGAACAGCCACAGGGCGGTGGCGTACTTGTGGATCATGTCGTCGAACAGGTGACCGCCGGGACTGTCGGCGTTGAGTCGCCACACGTAGCCGTCGGCCTGGAGGCCGGCCTGGAAGGAGGAGTCGGTCTGCCCGACCACCGTCTTCATCCGCAGGTGGGTGGGCCGCCCGATGGCCCCCTCGGCGATGAGGCGCTTGGCCTGTTCCAGCGGGGGATAGTGCCGATAGCACTCACTGACCCGGAGGATCAGCCCGGCCTGGTCGGCGGCGGCGGCCATGGCCCGGGCCTCGTCGATGGTGTTGGCCAGGGGCTTTTGGCAGGAGACGTGCTTGCCGGCGGCCAGGGCAGCCAGCACGTGGTCGTGGTGCAGATGGGTCGGGGTCAGGATCTCCACCGCGTCGATGCTGGGGTCGGCCAGCATGGTGTCGAGATCGGTGAACGCTGATGTCGCACCCCAGGCTCGGGCCGCCGCCTCCGCCCGGCCTTCGACCGGATCACACACGGCCACGACCTCACACCGGGGGTCCTCCAGGTAGCCGGCCACGTTGAGGACGGCGATGTTGCCGGCCCCTACGATCCCGATCCGGCACTTGCTGTTGGGCTCTGACATGGCGGTCAGGTTAGGCCACACCACGGAAAGACCGCGATTCGGGTGTCACGACGAGCCCGGGTAGCCACCCCCGCCGTAGCGCCGGTCAAGTTCGTCGTAGTCGACGGCCCAGCCCTTCCGTGGGAGCTCGTCGGTGAACACCACCGCGCTCGGCTTTTTGTAAGAGGCGATGTGGGTCCGGCAGTGCTCGATCAGCTCCGCCTCGGTCGCCTCGGTGGCTTCAACCTCGGGGTCGAGAACAACCACGGCCAGCACCCGCTGGGTCCAACGCGGATCGGGTACGCCGACGATGGCCGCCTCGCGCACCGCCGGGTGCCGGCTGAGGCACCCCTCGACCTCGGCGGGGTAGATGTTCTCGGCCGCCGACTTCACGATGCGGGTCAAGGGGGCCACGAAGCTGATGGAACCGTCGGGGTGACGCCGCCCCAGATCGCTGGTGTGCCACCATCCGCCACGGAACCTCGCCGCGTTGAGCTCGGGCCGGTTGTGGTAGCCGTTGGTGACGATCGGCCCCCGGGCCACGATTTCGCCGGTCTCGCCGTCGGCTACCTCGGTGCCGTCGGGGCTGACGATCTTTACCTGGGCCAGTGGTGACGGTCGACCGCTGGTCCCGACCGTGCCCACGCCCAGAGCGTTGAAGGTGAGCATGCCGGTCACCTCGGTCTGGCCATAGCCGGCCGGATGGGTGCCCCAGGGGCTGTCGTCCACCGTGATCATGGCGTTCCACGCCGGGCTGCCTCCGAAGGTGCGGAATCCGGAGAGGTCGTAGCGGCCCCCACCGTTGACCTTCATGATCTCCTCGGCGGTCGGTCCCATCACGAAGCCGTAGTTGCACTTCTCCGACTCGATCACGCGACACAGCTCCTCGGCGTCCACCCGGCGGGAGAGGACGTTGGTGCCGCCCATCTGGAAGGTGGCGAAGGTGGTCATCAGGGTGGCCATGTGGAACATGGGACCGGAGTTGAGGTACACGGTCTCCTCGGTGATCCGTTGAACCATGGCCACCATCACACTCTGGGCGATGATCGCCTGGTGGGAGAGGAGGGCGCCGTTGGGGGTGCCACCGAAGGCGCCGGTGTAGAGCTGGAGGACCGGTGCGGTGGGGGAGATCCCCTCCACCGATGGTCCTCCCGGAGCCGAGTCCGGGCCACCGGCCAGGAACCCCTCGTAGCTGTCGGGCCCATTCGGGTCGTCGTGACACAACCACAGGGCATGGCCATCCCACCGCGACCGAGCCTGTTCGACGGTGTCGCCGATCTCCTGGCGTTGCCAGACGACCACGGTGGGCGTGGCGTCGGCCAGGAGGGTGACCATCTCGTCGACGCTCTGGCGCCAGTTGGCCGGCACCACCACCGCCTCGATTTTGGCGCAGGCCAGCCACGACTCCACCAGCCGGTGGCAGTTTTGGCCCAGCCAGACCAGCCTTCCCCCCTCGCCCATGCCCGCCCCGATGAGGGCCTGGGCCAGGCGGTCCGTGCGGCGGTCCAGCTCGGGATAGGTGATCCGCACCTCCCCGCAGACCAGGGCCGCCGTCTCGGGATGGCTGCGCCGGTGCTCGGCCAGCACGTCGGGCAGCGTCAGGCGGGCCGCTTCGCCAGAGAGCTCACACCGGGCGTCCGCGGCTGTCGGGCTCAACGCTCCACCGGTGCCCTCCGGCGTCCCCCCTCCGGACCCGTCGCTCCCTCTGATCCCGGTGGGGTCTCGTCGAGACGATTGCGCAACTCGGCCTTGAGCACCTTGCCGGTGGCGTTCCGGGGCAGCCCGTCCACGAAGTGCCAACGGCGCGGCACTTTGTACTGGGCCAGCAGCTCCAGGGTGTAGGCCCGCAGCTCCTCGCCTGACGCCTGGGCACCGGGACGAAGGGTGACGAAGGCCTCCACGTCCTCGCCCAACACCGGGTGGGGAACTCCGACCACCGCCACCTCGCGCACGGCCGGGTGCGACTCGATGGCGTTCTCGACGTCGATGGGATGGATGTTGTTCCCGCCCCTGATGATGACGTCCTTGCTCCGTCCGACGATGTAGAGATAGCCGTCCTCGTCTATCCGGCCCAGGTCGCCGGTGACCAACCAACCGTCCACCCAGGTGCGGGAGGTGGCCTCCGGATCGCCGAAGTACTCGCGTGGGCGACCGGGAATCCTCATGCGGACCTCGCCCACCTCTCCGGCGGGCACGGGGGTGCCATCGCTGCCCACGCAGCGGATCTCGGCCGGGGGGGACGGTTTGCCCACCGAGCCCGGGCGCTTGACCGCCTCGCCGGGGGGCATGAGGCAATAGACGGATCCGGCTTCGGTCATGCCGTAGTTGTTGGACACCAAGGCGGTAGGCATCCGTTGTTGCAGCCGCTCGAGCACCAGAGGGGCCAGCGGTGCGCTCCCCACCGAGCAGATGGTCACCGACTGGAGATCGGCGGTCTCGAAGCGCGGGTGTTCGAGCAGGAGCTGGGCCATGGCCGGCACCAGGAAGACGGCCGCCGGCCGTTCGGATTCCACCGTGTCTAGCCACTGCCCCACGTCGAAGCGCGGCTGGAAGATGACACGCATGCCCATCTTCATCGGGGTGTAGACGAAGGAGAGCCCGGCGAATGTGTACGGGGGGCTGGCGTGCATCCACCCGGTGCCCGTCCACGCGGGTTCGCCGAAGGGGACCAGCGACACGTTCTCGTAGCGGACCGCAACCCCCTTGGGCACACCGGTGGTTCCCGAGGTGTAGAGGATGTCGGCCAAGTCGCCGGGCTGGCGGGTCACCTGCAGGTAGCCGGCATCGTCGTCGAGCACGTCTGACCACGCCAACGCCTCCGGAGCAGCGCGGTCCACGGGCCCATCGGCCTGCTCGCCGTCGGTGGCGGCTCGTGGGACAGCCACCACCAGAGGGGGTTGCCCGCTGTCGTACCGGGGGAGCAACGACTCCTGGGTCACCGTGGCGGCAGCGCCGCAGTGGCTCAGCATGCGGGCCACCTCCGGCCGCGTCAGTTGTGGGTTGAACGGCACGGCGACCGCGCCGGCGCGATGCACGGCGGAGTAGGTCACGATCCACCGCAGGGCGTTGGCCGGCTCGAGATGGATGGCCACCCGGTCGCCGGGGTTCACTCCGGCCGCGATCAACCCCCGGGCCAGGCGGCTGGCTTCGCCGTCCCACTGGTCGAAGGTGAGGGACGACCCCCCGACGACCTGGTATGCGATCGAATCCCCGAAGGCCAGGGCCATGGCGTGCAACTGTTCGGGGGGCAGCTGGGCGCCGGCGCTCATCGATGGGGGCTCTCTACTTCTTGTTGCCGAGCAGGGGGTGGGACGGCATGCCCACCGGCTGGAGGTGCTGTCCGAGGACCTCGTGGAAGTGTTCGGACACCTGGGTCGGCGTCCATCCCTCCCCCTGCCACATGGTGGCCACCTGCCGGGGAGTCTGGAAGATGGTGTAGCCGAAGCCGGTGCGCCCGAAGACCTGTCCGTTCACATCGGCTGCCCCTTCCGAGGCCAGAAAGGCCACCAGGGGCGCGTTGAGAGCGGGATCCTGGTCGGGGGGTGACTCCGAGGTCTCGCCCAGACCCATGGTCATCCGGGTCGCACCGGCCGGGGCCATGGCGTTGACGGTGATCCCGTAACGGCCGAGCTCCACCGCCCACACGAAGGTCATGCCCATGATGGCGGCCTTGGCCGCCCCGTAATTGGTCTGACCGAAATTTCCCCGCAAACCGGCGGACGAGGTGACGTTGATGATGCGCCCGTAGCCGGCCTCTTTCATCAGCGGCGCGGCATGGCGAGCGGTGTTGAAGGTCCCCTTTTGGTGGACGGCCACCACCGCGTCGTAGTCGGACTCATCCATCTTGACCAGGGTTCGGTCCCGGACGATCCCGGCGTTGTTGACCAGGATGTCGATCTTCCCGAAGCTCTCGACGGCGGTGTCGATGATCCGCCCGGCGGCTGCGAAGTCGTCGACCGGTTCGCGGCTGGCCACCGCCGCACCGCCCCGACCGACGATCTCGCTGATGACCTGTTCGGCGGGATCTTCGTCGGTTCCCTCGCCGCTCAGAGCCACACCGATGTCGTTCACCACGACCGATGCACCCTCGTCGGCCAGGCAGAGCGCGAAAGCGCGCCCGATGCCGCGTCCGGCGCCGGTGACCACTGCAACGCGTCCGTCAAGCAAGCCCATCGGGCCACTCTATGCGAACGGCGCGTGGCCCGATGGTGGCGTCGGACGAGCCAAGGGCGCCGTCGGACGAGCCAATGGTGGCGTCGGACGAGCCAAGGTCGCCGTTGGACACGAACGAGCGCCGGCGGTGTCGCCGGCGCTATAGCATCACCACGTTCCGCAGCAGCACCAGGTTCCGCCCGGTGATGCTCTGGCCCGTCCCCGGAGGTCCACATCCCATGTCCAGTTTCGGCGACACCGTCTCCGCAGCGGAAGGCCCCGCGGCGCGGTGGGCACCCGTGGACGTGGCGACGGCCAACCGCGTCGGGTGTGCCGAGTGTGGGCGCCCCCTCTGATGGCGTCCGAGGCCGGGGAGCCCACGGGTCGGGTGCGCTCCCGAGTGGCCGAGCTGGGGCTTCGGCTGCACGGTCCTCACCTGCCGCACGATCCTCTCGATGCGGTGGTGGTCCATGGCGGAGTGGCCCGGACCTCGGGCCAGCTCCCGCGGGTCGACGGGAAGCTGACGTGCGTGGGAACTGTCGGCCGCGACGTGACCGTCGAGGAGGGTGCGGCCGCCGCCGCCATCTGCGCCCTCAACGCGCTGGCGGTCCTCGAGGTGGCGCTCGGGTCACTCGACCGGGTGGAGCGGGTGCTTACGGTGACCGGCTATGTGGCGTCTGCCCCTGACTTCCACCGACAGCCCGATGTCGTGGACGGGGCGAGCACCGTTCTGTTCGACATCTTCGGTGAGGCGGGGCGCCACACCCGATCGGCGATCGGCGTGGCCGCACTCCCCCGGGGGGGCGCGGTCGAGATCGAAGTGACGGCATCGGTCCGGGAGTGAGGGACCCCCGGGCGCCGGGATGCCCACTTCGCACCAGGACGTCGCCTTCTGGGGCGTCCGACGGGAGACCGACCGACGATGAGGAGTGAGGACATGGACGACAATCAGATCGCTGCGGCCTGCAAGGAGCTGGGGGCTGCCACCCTCGGTGAGTCCGGGGGCCTGACCATGCCCTCGAGGATGCGGGCGGTGTGGCCGGGGGCGACACTGGCCGCGCCGGCCTTCCCGGTCAGCTGTACGCCGGGCGACAATCTTGCCGTGCACGTGGCCGTGACCAAGGCTCCTGGGGGGTCGGCACTGGTCGTCGACGTGGGCGATGTCGCGGCCCGCGGCTACTGGGGTGAGGTCCTCACCACCGCGGCTCAGTCCGCGGGTGTGGCCGGACTGGTCATCGATGGAGGGGTGCGGGACGTGGGCGCGCTGGAGAGACTGGGGTTTCCCGTCTTTTCGGCGACGATCGCCCTGCCGGGAGCAACCAAGTCGTCCCGTGGCACGGTCGGCATCGCCACCACCGTGGCCGGGGTCCGGGTGGGTCCGGGGGACTGGGTGGTCGGCGACGTCGACGGGGTGGTCGTGCTCCCCGGCGCCCGGATGGCGGAGATCCTGGCCGCCGGTCACAAGCGGGCTGCCGGCGAGGAGGGCTATTTCACCGCTCTCCGGCAGGGGGCCACCACTGTCGAACTCCTCAAATTGGATTCGAGTCTGATCGACGGCGTCTGATCCACGGCCCGCCCTGGATCGACGGCGGGGCCGGCAGCCTCAGTGGTTGGTGTAATCGATGGGGCCGGCACCCTTGACGCCGATGGCGAAGCAGAAGCAATGGATCGACGCGTTGTCGCTGACCGGGCGCAGACTGTGCACCGCGTCCGGTGGGATGTGGACCAGGTCCCCTTGGGCGATCGGGCGATCCTCGCCCGAGATGGTCATGATCCCCCGGCCCCGCAGTACGTAATAGAACTCGTGGGTGGGGTGGGAATGGGGGTCGACGTAACCGCCGCCCGCCACTTCGAACTCGTTGACCAGCTCGAGGAACCCCCCGTCGGTCTGCTCCTTCATCTCCCGCGACTTCACCATCCACCATACGGGCACCGTCCCGTTGTGCTCGACGACAGGGGCGACATCTTCGATGTTGCGCACGTCCATCACCATGTGGCCTCCTCTGTTGGAACTGGGAGGAGCTCGGAGGAGCTCCGTCGGGCGCCGTCAGTCACACCCGATGTTAGGTTGAACCGTCACACTAGATCGTCCCTGGAGCGTGCGACATGGCCGACACCGCCCGCCGGATCACCCCGGTCGACATCTCCGCCGAGGCTTGGGCCCCGTTCGGCTGGTTGCCGGTGACCGACACCGATCCGAAGGACGGCGAACAGGTGCTCGAATTCGCCTGGCAGGACGTCCATGTCAATCGCATCGGACACCGACGTGACGAAGTGCCAGCCGTTCCCGGTGGCCTCCGCTGCGAAACTCTCTTCCGGCACGACACCCACACCCAGGTGGTGATGCCTCTCGATGTCGCCGCCGTGGTGGTGGTGGCGCCGTCTGCTCTCGAGATCAACTCGCCGGCCGACGTGGATCAGGTGCGCGCCTTCGTGATTCCGACCTTGTCGGCGATCGTCCTGCACCGGGGGACCTGGCACTGGGGGCCCTACCCGGTCGGTGCCGAGTCGGTGGAGCTGTTCAACGTCCAAGGGTTGCGGTACCGCGAGGACAATGCCAGTGTCGACCTCGCCGCATTGGGCGCCTCCGTCGACGTCCTGATGGACTGACGTCAGGCCGTCCGCAGATCATGACCGAGGTCGGCGTCTCACTGGGCGAAGCCGTCGAGCGACACGTCCTTCCGGGCGATGCCGTCCACGTCATGATGGGCCACAGCCGGTGGACGGCGGGAGCCCGGGAGACCGCTCGCCAGTTCTGGGGAACCGACGCCGGGCTGACCTTGATCATGACCAGCCTCGGCGCTCTGGGCGCCCTCTTCTTCCGAGGGTCGATGCTGCGCAAGGTCGTCACGGCCTATTCGGGCAACAGCTTCCCCTCGTACGCCCCCAACCCCATCTTCAAGAGGGCCTACGAGTCCGGCGAGGTGGAGCTCGAGCACTGGTCGATCCTGACCCTCAGCCAACGACTCGAGGCCGCAGCCCGCGGCCTCCCGGCCTTGGTCACTGGCTCGGTCGTCGGCTCGAGCCTGGCCCACAGTGCCGATTTCACCACGGTCGACTCTCCGTTCGGAACGGTGGGCCTGCTCGCTCCTCTTGTTCCGGACGTGGCGCTCTGTCACGCCGCCCTATCCGATGCCCGCGGCAACCTGGTCATGTCCGAGCCCATGCTCGAAGGGACCTGGGGAGCCTGGGCGGCCCGGCGGGGAGTGGTGGCCACGGTGGAGAGGATCGTGGACGACCTCTCCGGTCTGGGCCACCGCGTCCGCATTCCCGCCCACCGGGTGCTGGCCGTGGTCGAGGCACCTTTCGGTGCCCACCCGGGAGGGACGTACGCACCCGACCTGCCGGTGGCAGGGTACGGCGAGGACATCCCCTTCTGGATCGACGCCGCCGCCGCCGCCCGTGGCGATTTCGATGCCTGGGCCCGGAAGAACCTCCTCGATCCTCCTGACCATGCCGCCTATTTGGCCCGCTTGGGTGATGACCGCCTGGCCGGTCTCCGACGGCTGTCGGACCCCGAATCGTGGCGTCTGGACGCCGAAGCCCATCCGCTGCCCGAGGAGGACCCGATCAGCGACTGGGAGACGGCGGCCGCCTTGGGGGCGCGGGAGGTCTCGTCCATGGTGTCCGAGCACGGCGCCGATGGGGTGCTGGCTGGCGCGGGCGTGGCCAACCTGGCCGCCTGGGTGGCCGTTGCCCGGTGCCGGGCGTCCGGAGTCCCGGTCTGTCTCACCGCCGAGCTCGGATTGTGGGACTACACGCCCACGCCGGCCGACCCCTACATTTTCAACCACCGCGTCTTTCCGGGGACGTCGTTCCTCTCCGATGCCTCGACGGTCCTCGGCATGATGGTGGGCGGCCCCGGGACCGTGACCATCGGATGCTTGGGGGCGGCCGAGGTCGATCGGGCAGGGAACCTCAACTCCACCCGGTTGGGCGATGGCCGGTTTCTGGTGGGGTCCGGCGGGGCCAACGACGTGGCCAGCCGGGCCGCGGCCTGCGTGGTGGTCACCCTGGGGCGGCCCCAAAGGCTGCCGGCCGAGGTGTCCTATGTCACCGCCCCCGGGCAGAGGGTGACCGCGGTGGTCACCGACCGTGGCATTCTCCGCAAGCTCGACGGGAGGCTGCAGGTGGCCGCGGTGCCGGCCGGGACAGGATCGCTCGATGAGAGGGTCCGGGCCCTGGTGGCGTCCTGTGGGTGGGTACCCGACGTGGCCCGGGACGTTTTCGAGCTGGATGCCGTGACCCTGGCCGAGGTGCTCGAGCTCCGGCAATTCGATCGTCGCCGTCAGTTCCTCTCCTGAGTCGCCGTCAGTTCCTCTCCTGAGTCGCCGTCAGTTCCTCTCCTGAGTCGGCGTCAGTTCTCTCCTGAGGTCACCACCTCAGGGCGTCCACGCAGGGTGGCGACGACCGCCCGACGACCCGCCAGCTGCCCTCGCTCAGGGCCGATGCCCCGTTACGATGCGGATGAGCCGGGGAGCTACGGTTGACATCAGTAACATTCCTGTCATAGAAACAGGCCCGACGTTCGGCCTGTGTCGTCGATGTCCTCGGCGGCGGCGCACGTCGTCGGGTTCACTACAGGGTCCGGGTGGGATTCCGGTGCCGAGAAAGAGTGACAATGGGGGAACACCGGGGGAGTTGGGTTTGGCCGGCGGCGCTGGCAGTTGTCATCGCCGTCGTTCTGGCGGGCTGCTCATCGAACAGCAGTAGCCCCACCACCACCGGAGCGAGCACGACGTCTCCCTCGACCACCAACGGTTCGTCGTCGAATTATGGCCCCGGAGTGACAGCGACGTCGATCAACGTGGGGGCCATCTCGACCCTGACCGGCTCCATCGCCTCCGACTTCAATGGCCTGGCCCCGGGCGTGCAGGCCTACTTCGACATGGTCAATGCCCAAGGGGGCATCAACGGGCGCAAGTTGAACCTGGCCTGGAACCTTGACGACGGCGGATCCCCCAGCCAGTTCACCCAGCTCACCCATACCCTGATCGATCAGGACCACGCCTTCGCCGTGATGGTGGCGTCGTACTGGTTCACCCCCAACTACTTCGTCGAGACCAAGACCCCGACCTACGGCTACAACGTGAGCGGCAACTGGGCCACTGCGCCCAATCTGTACGGCGCCGGAGGTGACTCCGTCCAGAATTACTCGGCTGGCGTGCCTTTCTACGCCTACGCCATGAAACAGACCCACTCCAAGTCGGCGGCCGTCATCAGCTACGGGCCCTCGATCACCTCCTCCTACGACGCCTGCAACACCGCGGCGACCGTCCTCAAGCAGAACGGGTACACCGTCAGCTACGAGGATTACGGCGCTCAGCTCGGGGGTAGCTACTCGTCGGCCGTGCAACGGATGCAGCAAAGCGGAACCGACTTCGTGATGTCCTGCATGCAGGAATCGGACAACATCACCTTGGCCCGGGACCTCCAGCAGTACGGGCTCAAGGTCACTCAGCTGTGGCTGAACGGTTACGACCGGTCGCTCCTCAGCCAGTACAGCAGTCTGATGCAGGGTGTCTACATGAACCTCTCGGGGACGGTGCCCTACGAGGTCGGCACCAGTGATCCGACGTTGTACCCGGGCATGGCGTCGTATCTGGCTGCGATGAACAAGTACGAACCGGCCTTCACCTACAACGGGGTGGCCGTCCAGGGCTGGCAGTCGGCGGCTCTGCTGGCCGATGCCATCAAGGCGGCGGGGAACGACCTCACCCAGGCCAACATCATCAACATCACCAACCACTTCACGGCCAACAGCAGCGGGGGACTGTCCACCGTGACCAACTGGGAGACGGCCCACACCACGACGACCTATCCCACCTGCTCCGCCTTCGTACAGGTCCGCAGCGCGAAGTTCGTCCCGATCTGGGCTCCGGGGAAGCAGGTCTTCGTCTGCCTGGGCGAGAACAGCACGAAGAACCCGGTGCCGGTCACACCACCTGCTGGCACCCCGGGGGCATGACCCCGACACCAGCCGGGCCCAGGTAGGAGCCGGCGCGGGACGTGGAGCAGTTCCTTGGTTTCGCCATCCCGGGCATTCCCTATGGCTGTACTTACGCCATGGTCGCCGTCGGACTGGTTCTCACCTACCAGGCCACCGGGGTGTTCAACTTCGCCTTCGGGGCCCAGGCCTACACCTCGGCCTTCATCTTCACGTTGTTGGTGCAGAACGAGCACATGCCGATCTGGTTGGCATTCCTCATCTCGGTCGTCCTGCTGGCGCCCGCTCTGGGCCTGGCCTTCGACCGCTACCTGTTCCGCAAGATCCCCAACGCCAACACCACGGCCAAGTTGGTCACCGGGATCACCCTGTTCGTAGGGATCCCGGCCCTCCTCCCGGTCATCTTCGGCAGCAAGAACCAGTACAACCCCCCGAGTGTCCTGTTCAATCCGGACACCGTCTACTTCCGCGTCGCCGGTACGCCGATCAACGGGATCACGATGAGTGCGGTGGTGGCCACCGCTGTCGTCCTGGCGGCCCTGGTCGTCCTCATGCGCTTCACCAATCTCGGGCTGCAGATGCGCGGGGCGGTCGAGAGCCGACGCCTGGTCCAGCTCGACGGGGTCAACGCCGGCAGGGTCGTCGCCGTGGCCTGGGCCATCTCCAGCTTGATGGCCGGACTGGCGGGTGTGCTTCTGGCCCCGATCTACGGTCAGCTCCAGGCCCAGGACTATGCAACCCTGATGGTGGCCGCCTTCGCCGCAGCGGCGTGGGCCGTCCTGCGCTCCATGCCCATCGCCGCCCTGGTGGCGATCCTCATCGGCATCACCGACACCGTTCTGCAGGGCTATCTGCCGGCCAGCAGCGTCTGGTCGTCAGCCACCCTCTCCTCCTTGCCTTTCGTCGTGTTGATTTTGGCCCTCCTCATCGTGCCGGGTCTGCGCAAGCTCGGTGATGCCAAGGACCCGCTGGCTTCTATCGACCCACCCACACCGCCGACCACCGCCGCCCTTCGTGCCCCCCAGCTCGATCGCATCATCAAGGTGCTCTGGTACGTGCTGCTGGGCGCCTTCATCGTGTCCATGCTCACCTGGATGCCCAAAACCTGGGAAAACGTCTTCAACGCCGGCTTGGCCTTCTCGGTGATCTTCCTCTCCATCACCCTCATCACCGGCATGGGAGGTCAGCTCTCGCTGTGCCAGGCCACGTTGGCCGGCGTCGGCGCCTTCACCGCGGCCCAACTGGCCAGCCACCTGGGCCTCAGCCTGCTCGTCGGCGGCCTGGTGGGCGCGGTGGCGGCGGGGGCGGTGGCCGTCATCCTCGCCGTGGCCTCGCTGCGTCTGCGAGGACTCGGTCTGGCCCTGATGACCATCGCCGCGGCCCTGTTCTTCGACAGCGCCATCTTTCCCCAGCTGTCCAACAGCAACGGCGGTCCGCTGAGCGTGGAACCGAAATGGGTGAGCTTCGGGATCCTGAACCCCGACGGCCATGCCTTCTTCGTGCTGGCCATGATCGTGCTGATCGTCTGCGTGGTGGGCATGCTCCTCGTGCGCAAAGGGACGACCGGGCGCTATCTGGCGGCCATGCGTGGCAGCGAGACGGCGGCCGCCGGGCTGGGCATCAACCTGACCTGGCAACGGGTCTTGATCTTCGCCCTGTCCGGCGTGGTAGCCGGAATCGGCGGCACCCTCCTGACCATCCAGCAGCAGTCGGTCACCGCCGAGGGGTTCAACTACGAGTTCTCCCTGGCCTTCGTGGTCATCGTGGTCACCACCGGCGTCTCCACGGTGGAGGGCGCCATCAACGCCGGCTTCGGGTTCGTGGTCATCCAGCAGCTCCTGACCTATCTCCCTCCCCGTTTCGGGGGCAATAGCCTTGTCTTCGTGCTGTTTGCCTTCGGTGCCATCAATTACGCGGCCCATCCGGAAGGGGTGCTCGAGTTCCAGAAGCGGCGTTGGACACAGCGCATGGAGCGTCTGGTCTTCCACACCGGCGACCCCCCGGCGGCCCCGGGCGGGCCGGCCCTCCTCGGGGCGCTCGGCGGGGGAGGCAGCGGTCCGGCCAACGGCGGCGCCAGCCGTACCCTGACCGACCCGGAAAAGGTGCCCGGCCGTGGCTGACGGCGCCCCGCTCCTCCGGGTGACCGAGGTCACCAAGTCGTTTGGCGGGGTCACCGCCGTCGAGAACGTGTGCTTCGACGTCGAAGCAGGCGAGAGCGTCGGGTTGGTCGGGCCCAATGGGGCCGGCAAGACGACACTGTTCAATTGCATCTGTGGGCAGATCCAGCCCCAACGGGGGAGCGTGGAGCTCTCCGGCCGTGAGCTCCTGGAGATGCCCACCTACCGGCGGGCCCGGTTGGGAATCGGCCGGACCTATCAGCGGGTCGAGGTGTTTCCGGACATGACCGTGCGCGACCACCTCCTGGTGGCGGAGCGGGCACGTCGGCGCGAGGGCCGCCTCTGGAAGGATCTCTGCAACCGCAGCGATCCGACCTCGGACGAGAGGCACCGGGTGGCCGCGGTGCTCGAACTGGTCGGAATCGAGGGCCTGGCCGACGCCCCCGTCTCGACCCTGGGTCTGGGCTCGTGCCGCCTGGTGGAGCTGGCCCGGGCCCTCGTGGCCGACCCGGTGCTGCTGCTGGCCGACGAGCCGTCGTCCGGCCTGGACATCCACGAGACCCGGGAGCTGTCCCAGGTTCTGAAGAAGCTTCAGCGTGAGCGGGGCATGGCGGTCCTGCTCGTCGAGCACGACCTGGGCATGGTGGCGTCGGTGGTGGACCGGACCATCGTGATGAACCTGGGCGCGGTCATCGCCGAAGGGACCTTCGACGAGGTGATGGCCGACACCTCGGTCCGACAGGCCTATCTCGGAATTGGCGCATGAGCGCGGTCACCGGGGGTCCGGCTCTCGGCAACACGGTGGCGGACACCGCCCCCGGCGGCGAGGCGGCCCCGGCCCTGGAGGTCGACCACGTCAGCGCCAGCTACGGGCCGTACCGGGCCCTGTTCGACGTCAGCTTTTCGGTTCCCGCTGGTGGTGTCACCGCCCTGATCGGCTCCAACGGAGCCGGCAAGTCGACGGTGTCCCGGGTGGTGACCGGCCTGCTCCCCAGCACGACCGGCGCCATCCGGTTGAACGGTCGGAACATCACCGGACTGGCCGCCTACAAGATCGCCCGGGCGGGAACGGCCCACGTGCCCGAGGGCCGGGGGGTGTTCGCCAGCCTGACCGTCGAGGAGAACCTGCGGCTGGTCTTCCGTCAGCGGGGCGGTCGCCAGTGTGTCCCCGACGCGCTGTCACGGGCCTACGAGGCGTTCCCCGTGCTGGGCCAGCGTCACAGTCAGCTGGGTGGAACCCTGTCCGGCGGTGAGCAGCGAATTCTCTCCTTGGCCAAGGTTCTGGTCCTCCCCCCCAGCCTGTTGGTGGCCGACGAGATCTCTCTCGGTCTGGCTCCTGTGGTCATCGACGCCGTCTACGAGGGATTGCGAGAGATCAACCGAGCGGGAACCGCCTTGCTGGTGGTCGAGCAACAGGTGGACCGGGTCCTCGACATGGCCACCACGGCTGTCGTCCTCGAGCACGGATCGGTTGCCTACAGCGGGAACTCCGACGGAGCCATGGCCGCGGTGGAGCAGGTCATGGCCGCCCGCGGCGAGAGGGCCGTCGACGTGGACTGGAGCACGGTGGATCGGAGCCCGTCAGCGGACAGTGGAGGGAAGGGCCGTCATATCCTGGGCCATGCCGCCAACGGCACCCCGGAGGAGCCGCAGGCCACCCCCGAAGGAGAGGAGCGACCGTGACCGATTCTGGGCGCGATGCAGTGATTATCGACGTCGTCCGCACCACGCTGGGCAAGAGGGGTGGTGCGCTGGCCAACTGGCATCCGGCCGATCTGCTCGGTTTCGCCCTCACCACCCTGGTGGACCGCACCGGGATCGATCCGGCGACGGTCGACGACGTCATTGGGGGATGTGTCACCGAGGTGGGGGAGCAGAGCACCAACGTCACCCGCAACGCCTGGGTGGCGGCCGGGCTGCCCCAGAGCGTGCCCGCCACTACCGTCGACCGCCAGTGCGGTTCGTCCCAGCAGGCCATGCACTTCGCCGCCGCCGGGGTCAAGGCCGGTCACTACGACCTGGTGGTGGCCTGCGGGGTGGAGTCGATGAGCCGGGTGCCCCTGGCCTCCAACGCCCGGGGCGGCACCGGACCCTTCCCCCCGTCCTTCCTCGATGTGATCGACGGCCGCCTGTGGGCCCAATTCCGGGTGGCCCAGGTGCTGGCCGACCGCTGGGAGATCAGCCGTGAGGAGATGGACGAGTTCTCCCTCGAGAGCCATCGTCGGGCGGCGGCCTCGTGGGACGCGGGCGCCTTCGCCTCCGAGGCGGTGCCGGTCCCGCTCAAAGGTGAAGACGGCGCCCTCACTGGTGCCCTCCTCACCGAGGACGAGGGCATCCGCCGGAACGGGTCCAAAGAGGCGATGGCGGGATTGCCGCCGGCCCAGAACTGGGAGCCCGACACGGCGCCGGACATCACCGCAGGCAACTCGTCCCAGATGACCGACGGGGCCGCGGCCATGCTCATCGCCGAACGCTCACTGGCCGAAAAGCTGGGCTTGCCCATCCGGGGCCGCTTCGCCCACGCCACGGTGGCCGCCGACGACGCGGCCATCGTGCTATCCGCCCCGGTGCCCGCCACCCATCGTCTCCTCGAGCGTTCAGGGATGAAGATCGAGCAATTCGACGCCATCGAGTGCAACGAGGCCTTCGCCGCCATCCCCCTCATGTGGAACCGAGCCTTCGACGCCGATCCCGAGCGCCTCAACCCCTGCGGCGGTGCCATCGCCATCGGACACCCCCTGGGGGCGAGCGGTGTGCGCCTGGCGGCCACACTCCTCAACCGCCTGGAGGCCATCGGTGGTCGCTACGGGTTCCAGACCATGTGCGAGGGCGGTGGACAGGCCAACGCCACGGTCATCGAACGACTGAGCTGACCCCGCCGCGGCCGCGGTTCATCACCGGCAGGTCTGGTCTCCCAGCCGGGTCAGCGGTTCTTCCACTTCGGGGTCCGCTTTTCGGCAAAGGCCAGAGGTCCTTCGACCGCGTCCTCGCTGGAAAAAACCTCCCGGGAGATCTCCGTCTCGATGTGGTAGGCCTCCTTCATGTCGACGGCGAGGCCGCGCAGCACCGACTCTTTGGTCTTGCGCACGGCCAGGGGACCGTTGGCGGTGATCCGCTGGGCGTAGTCGAGGGCTCGTTCCATCAGTTCACCGGGAGCGCACACCTCGTTGACCAGTCCCATGTCATAGACACGGCGAGCCGACACCCGATCAGCGCACAAAAGGAGCTCCATGGCGGCCGGGTAGGGGATCTGGCGGGGGAGTCGTACGGTGGTGCCGCCCCCGGCGAACAGTCCCCGCTTGGGC
The DNA here is from genome assembly GCA_963704615.1 of uncultured Acidimicrobiaceae bacterium. GTDB lineage: Bacteria > Actinomycetota > Acidimicrobiia > Acidimicrobiales > RAAP-2 > Bog-756. The sequence goes on from OY969923.1 coordinate 1,932,437, forward strand.
TCCATCACCCCGAAGGTGGCGGTGTCGGCCGCCACCCGGAGATCACAGCCACCCAGCATCTCCATCCCGCCGGCGACGCACGTCCCGTTGACGGCAGCGATGATCGGTTTGTACAGCCTGACGTTCCTGAGGACGGCTTTGATCCCGTCATCGAGCCGGTAGCCGTCGATTTCGGCCACACCCTCCTCCTGCATCTTGGCCTGCAGGGTGGTGATCTGGGGGATGTAGGTCTTCAGGTCGGCGCCCACGCAGAAGTCGGGCCCCACCCCGGTGATGACCGCCACCCAGGCATCGTCGTCGGCGCCGAACCGGTCCCAGGCCCCACGCAGCTGGGCGAAGTGGTCCATGTCCAAGGAGTTGCGGGCCTCGGGGCGGTCGATGGTGATCCGGACGATGTGGTCGTCGCCGGCTTGGTAGTGAATGGGCATCAGTGTGGTCCTCGGTGGCCGCAGGCGAGCTCAGGCTCGGGCGTCCGGTTCGCCAATGTGTTCGAAGGTGGCCGCGACGGTGGCCAGGTCGACGATGCCCTCTCGGCGGGGAGCCCCGTCTCGCCGACGGGAGACGACCGACGTGTCCACGTCAGCCGCCTCGCTCCGCAGGGCCGCCACCGTGCACCGGTCCCGCGGTCGCACCGCGAAGGGATCGAAGCTGAAGTGCCGCATGGCGTTGACGTGGGTGATCTTGTCGATCTCGTCGTCGGGCACGCCCGACAGGTACTTCATGGCCATCTCCGGGGACTGCGGCCACGTGGAGTCGGAATGGGGATAGTCGCACTCCCAGGTGATGTTGTCGATGTTGAGGTAACGGCGGTTGTCCACGCCGAAGGCGTCATCGATGAAGCAGGTGATGATCCGCTCCTTGAACAGCTGGCTGGGCAGCTGGTCGCCGAAGTCCTGTCCGGTCCAGGCGTGATGGTGCTGGTAGACGTAGTCGATGCGCTCGAGGGCGTAGGGGATCCAGCCGATGCCGCCCTCGGACAGGGCAAAGCGGAGACCCTCGTACTTGCGCAGAACGGGTGACCACAAAAGGTCGGCCGCGGCCTGGACCATGTTCATGGGTTGCAGGCTGATCATCACGTCGATGGGCGCGTCCGCAGCCGTCATGATCAGCTCCGACGACGATCCGAGGTGCATGCACACCACGGTTCCCTCGTCGGCACAGGCGGTCCAGAAGGGATCCCAGTGATCGCTGTGCAGGGAGGGCCAACCCAGCTTGGCCGGGTTCTCGGAAAAGGTGACGGCGTGGCACCCGAGACCGGCCATCCGCTTGACCTCGGCCGCCCCCAGTGCCGGGTCCCAGATCACCGGCAGGGCCAGTGGGATGAAACGGCCGGGTTCGGCGCCGCACCAATCGTGGACGTGCCAGTCGTTGTAGGCCCGGATCATGGCCAGGGCTTCGTCCGGATCGGTGGCGGCCCGGCGGGCGAACAGCTGGCCGCAGAACTGAGGGAAGGAAGGAAAGCACATCGATCCGAGTACGCCGTTGGCGCTCATGTCGCGGACCCGTTCGTGGACGTCGTAGCAGCCCCGACGCATCTCGTCGAGTGAGCTGGGCTCGATGCCGTACTCGTCGGGCGGTCGACCCACCACGGCGTTGAGACCGACGTTGGGGATCTCGCTCCCGTCGTAGTGCCAGAAGTCGGTGCCGTCCGCCCGGTGGACCAGCTCGGGGGCGCGGTCCTGGTAACGGGGCGGCAGGTGCCCGTCGAACATGCCGGGCGGCTCGATCACGTGGTCGTCCACGCTGACCATGATGAGGTCGTCGGTTCTCACTGCACTCCCTCCCCTCGGGATCGTGGCGGCCTGCTGTCCGGTCCTCGGGTGGGGCCACTCACCGCGGTCGATGCCCGCACGATGATAGGCGGGAGCGACAACGGCTGGCGAAACGGAGACCGGGGGCGTACCAAACTCGGCGCAGGCACCCCGCCCAACCGAGCGCAGCCACACCGCTACCGCTGCTCACCGTTGGGCGGTGACGACACCTCGTGGTCCGGTGGTCAGGGTGACGGTGCGTCCGGACAGATCGTCATCGTCGAGCGCGGGCTGCTCCAGCCGGGCGTAAGAACGCGAACCGTCGGGTAGGTCGCAGATGAGGGCGGTCCACTCCGGGCCCTCCCGCGAGAAGACCGTGGAGTAGGTGACCACCTGGGCCGGCCCGACGGGCTCCTCGGCCAGGGGTGTGGTGGGGAGGGGTCGGGACTCCTCTGAGGAGACGAAGGCCCCGGGCTGGGTGGACAGGAGGGCGGCCCGGTGTGTGGTCATGTGCATCCCGATTCCCGAGACCAGCCCGAGTGAGCCCGGGTCGGAGCGGAGCCTCTCGGTCATGGCGGCCAGGGCGTGGGTGGTGTAGTTGCTGCCCGGTCCTCCGTGGTAGGGGAGGCCTCCGGTGACGGTCAGGTCGCGGTCGACTTCGATGCCGAGGGCGTCCCGGGCAAAGGACAGCGAGCTGGCGAAGCACGAGTAGAGGTCGAGATGGGCGACCTGGTCGACGGACACCGCACCCAGCGCCCCGTCCATGGACGCTTTCATCGCCGGGGATCGCCACGGCTCCGGGCGGGTGGCCATGGCGGCCGGCTCTTCGGCGCCCCCGGCGCCGCGCAGGTAGACCCGCCGCTCGGCCGGCACCCCCAAGGAGTCGGCCCGGGACTCGGTGGCCACCAGTACCGCCGCGGCCATGTCGACGTCCATGATGGCCGTCATCAGCTTGGTGTACGGGGTGGCCACCATCCGGTTGGACGGCGAGGGCGTGGTGATGTCGGCGGCGCGGTGGGCGGTCGGGAACCAGGCGTGGTCGGGTTGGGAGGCGGCCACCTCGCTCATGGCGGCCAGCAGTCGCCCGAGCTCGTCACCGTGATCGACCGGCGAGCGGCCCAGGTGGACCCGACGCGCCGTGTCGAGGAGGGCAAAGGTCAGGTAGGCCTGGAAGATCCCGTGGCGCGCCTCGTTCCTGTCGATGCTCACGGGGAAGGGCCGCGGCTCCTCGGGTGGGTGGGACCACGCCGGATCGGGGAGGTGGCGCCGGGTGGCCAAGGCCTCGCCCCCCACCACCAGGGCCAGGTCGAGCTGGCCGGCGGCCATGGCCGTGGCGGCCTCCGAGACCAGTCGGACGGGGACCGAGCCACCGAGCCCGGAGTAGGCGGACAGGGCCGGATGGGCGCCTAACCGCTCGGCCAGCCGGCCGCAGGGGTCGTCGTAGTCCCACGACTGGCTGTAGACGACTTGCAGGCTCTGGATGGTCTCGACCGCTCCCGGGCTCCCGGCGTCGGATGCCGCCGAGCGGGCCAGCGTCTCCCACATGTCCAGTGGCTCGGGTGCCGGCTCGGTGCGCCAGGTGTGTCGGGCCGCGCCGATGATGCACGGCGTCCGGGGATCGACGGGCACGTCAGGAGAGGCGAGCCTGGCCGGGCAGCTTGATCGCCCGGTCGGCGATGATGTTCTTCTGCACCTCGGTCGAACCACCTCCGATGGTGCTGTAGCGCTGGAAGGCGTACAGGCGGGTCCACTTGCCCCGATCGACGGCGTCGGGGCCACCGCGGGCCAGCACCCCGACCGGCCCGAGCAGGTCCACCGACAGCGCCGCCAGCGTCTGGGCCAGCGTGGACCACTGCAGCTTGGCGAAGGGGACCTCGGGCCAGTTCTTCTCGCCCTTGATGATCTTGCTCAGGGCCCGCATGGTGAGAAGGCGGGACAGCTCGATGTCGGTCCAGGCTCGGGCCAGCCGCTCGCGGAGGGAGGGGTCCTCCAGGGCGCCGGGGTTGACCGAGCGGGCCGCGGTGACCATGGCCTGGAGATCGGCAGCCAGCAAGGAGATCTGTCCGGCGATGCCCACCCGCTCGTTGGCCAGGGTGCCCATGGCCACCATCCACCCCTCGCCTTCGCCCCCCAGTCGGCTGTCGAGCGGGATGACCGCGTCGTTGAAGAAGACCTCGTTGAACATCTCCTCACCGGCCATGTCACGGATGGGCCGGGCCTCGATGCCCGGGGTGTGCATGTCGATGATGAAGGCAGTGATGCCCTCGTGCTTGGCCCCGCGTTCGATGGCGGTGGGGTCGGTGCGCAGGAGGAACAGGCCCCAGCGGGCCAGGTGGGCCGTGGAGATCCAGATCTTCTGCCCGTTGACCACGTAGGCCTCACCGTCCCAGATGGCGGTGGTCCGGAGGTTGGCCAGGTCGTTGCCGGCGTCGGGTTCGGAGAAGCCCTGGCACCAGTGATCGGTGGCATCCAGGATCGACGGCAGCCACCGTTCCTTCTGCTCATCGGTGCCCCAGGCGATGATCATGGGTCCGATCTGCCAGATCCCGTTGGGGTTGAACAGGCCCGGGGTGCGGTACTCGGCCATCACCTCGGAGTAGATGATCCGCTGCATGGCGGTGGCATTGCGCCCGCCGTACTCGACCGGCCACCCGATCGCCGCCCACCGGCCCCCGTTGAGCAATCGCTGCCAGGCCGCCCGACGGTGCTGGGACTTCTCACCCGACAGCGAGGAGTCGTCGGCCAGCTCCTCGCTGGCCAGAAAAGGCGGCAGGTATTCGTCGAGCCACGCCCGCAACTCGTCGCGGAATGCCTCGTCTTCGGGAGCCAGTGCAAAGTCCACGGCCAGCGAGGCTAGCCGCGTCTTTGTCTACACTGACGGCCGACGTCAGCCCGTCTCCTGGAGGCCCCCGTGGATTTCACCTTCGATGCCGAACAACTCGCCCTCCAGGACGTGGCCCGACGAGCTATGGGCGAGGTGGGGGGCGAAACCGTGCGAGCCCTGGCCGACGATCCCACCGGGCTCGACCCCGAGCTGTGGGACCGATGGGTGGCCATGGGATGGACCGGCATGCTGGTGCCCGGCGAGGGGGCGGGACTGTTGGAGATGGGCATCATCCTCGAGCAGATGGGACGGGTTCCCCTGCCCGGGCCGTTCTTCTCCTCGGCGGTGATGGCCACCCTGGCGGCACGGGCCCTGGGTGCCGATGAGCTGCTCGGCGGATTGGCGGCCGGTACCGAGCGGGGCACGGTCGCGGTGCAGGAACAAGGGCACGGTCATCCGTTGGCCACCGTCCGGGCCCGAGCCCGCCGCAAGGGCTCGGGATGGGTGGTCACCGGGACCAAGCCGACGGTGGTCGACGGTCACACCGCCGACTGGGTCATCATGGTGGCGCTGGCCGAGGAGGGGATCCGCTCCTTTCTCCTGCGGTCGCCGCAGGCCGAACCGGTCCCCGCGCTCGATCCCACCCGTAAGCTCGCCCGGCTGGTGCTGGACGAGCAGCCGGTCGAACCGCTCGGCCCCCTCGGGGACCAAGCGTCACTGTGGCACCGGGTCCTCGACGACGTGTCGGTGGCCCTGGCCGCCGAGCTGGTCGGTGTGTCCGACCGGGCGCTGGAGGAGGCCGTGGACTACGCCAAGGTCCGGGTGGTGTTCGATCGACCGATCGCCTCGTTCCAGTCGGTGAAGCACAGGATCGTCGACATGTACCACTCCCTGGAGATGGCCCGGGCCGGCCTGCACTTCGCCGCGTGGGCCGCCGACACCGACGCCCCCGAGCGCTCCCGGGCGGCGACCATGGCCGCCGCGTACGCGGCCGAGTCCGCCGTGCGGGTGACCGGCGACAACATCCAGGTCCACGGGGGAGTGGGCTTTACCTGGGGCAACGACGCCCACTTCTTGTTCAAGCGGGCCAAGCAGAACGAGGTGCTCCTCGGAGGCAGCAGTCAGGAATGGCACCGGCTGGCCGACATGCTGGTCGACAGGGTCTGAGATGGCCCGCCGGCCCGGTTGGGAGGACACCGGCCGGGACGTCACCGGGGGGCCCATGGCCATGGAGTTCCACCTTTTCCTCCCGCAGATGCGTCTCACTCCCGATGCCCTGACCCGGCGGGCTCAGGCTGCGGAGACCGCCGGCTTCGACGGCCTGGCCCTGATGGACCACCTGGCCCCTCCGGGAGCTCCGGACCAACCCATGTTCGAGGCCGTCACCGCGGCCACCTGGCTTCTGGCGGTGACCGAGCGTCTGCGACTCGGCCATCTGGTGCTGTGTGACACCTTTCGTCATCCGGCCGTGCTGGCCCGCCAAGCGGTGACCCTCGATCACCTGTCGGGCGGTCGCTTCGAGCTGGGGATCGGGACGGGCTCGATGCCGACCGAGATGGCGGCATTCGGGTTCGGTGCTCCCCCGGCCGCCGACCGCGCCGCCCGGTTGGGGGAGACCCTCGAGCTGTTGCACCGCTTCTGGACCGGTGAGCCGGTCCACTACCAGGGGTCCTATTTCCAGGTCGAGGGGGTGCGTCAGCTCCCCGTGCCCTTGGGTCGACTTCCCGTGGTGATCGGGGGGACCGGTCCGGCCACCATGGCTCTGGTCGACGGCTATGCCGACTGGTGGAATGTTCCCGTCCACCAACTGGGCCGGTGGGCCGGGTCCGCCGCCGCTGCCGGACGAGCCCGGGTGTCGGTGCAAGTGCTGGTCACCCTCATCACCGAGGAGGGTCAGCGCGACCGTGTGGTCGAGCAGGCCGCCCGGCGCTTTGGCCGGATGGGGGAGCGGGGTCACCTGGTCGGCAGCCCGAGCGAGCTGGTACCCCAGCTGGTCGCCCTGCGGGAGGACGGAGCCGAACGCGTCTACACCTGGTTCACCGACTTCGCCGCGCCGGACAGCCTGGCCGTCTTCGGCCGGGAGGTGATCGACGCCCTGCGGTGATCCCGCCACCGGCCCACCGGCCCACCGGCCCACGGGCCCACGGGCCGCCGCGACGCCGGGACGCCGGGACGCCGGGACCAGTGGGGTTGCCCGGGTCAGCCCGGATCGATCACCCGCTTGGCCTTGTACCCGGCGCGGGGCAGCGCGTCCCGGGGGAGCGGCTCGACGATGGCCACCACGCCGAGCTTCTCTTTGATGTCGGCCGCCACCCGAGCCGCGGCCTGGCTCCGAGCGTCGGCATCCTCGGTGGCCACCTCGACCCTGACCGCCAGGGGGGCGGGACCGTCGTCCGGCCGCACGACCTGGTACTCGAGCGAGGGTTGGGCCATGAGCTGCTCGGTGCGCAGCGAGGCTTCCAGCTCGGCGAGCTGGAAGCGGGTCCCTTGGCAGGAGAGCAGATCGGCGAAGCGCCCTCCCCACAGGCCACGGATGGAGGTCTCCCCACAAGGGCAGGGCTCACGGAGGATGGCGCAGGCCTCCTCGAGGTCGTAGCGGAGGAGCCCATTGTCCCGGTCCAGTGTGGTCACGGTCAGGTTGCCCCATTCGCCGTCGTTCACCTCTCTGCCGGTGGTGGGATCGACCGCCTGGACCACCGCCCAATCCTCGTGGATGTGGGCCCCCGGCGACTGCCCGCACGGCCCGCCGACGTAGGCGTAGCACTCGGCCCCGGCCGTCATCAGGGGCATCCCGCCGCGACCGAGCCCGAATCCGGGAGGAGCGCGCAGGCCGGTGAGCCCGGCCTCCTCGAGGGGGATCCCGACCTTGGTGGCCACCTCGATGAACCGCCCGGTGGCGAAACCCATGAACGGGATGTCCGGGGTGACCCGGGTCCAGAAGCGGACCGCCTGTTCGGCGAGCTCGTCGGTGTCGGGGGGCGGAACCCACAGAGAGAGCAGGCCCATGTACTCGTAGGTGCCCTGGAGCATGACCCCGCCCCCGTAGAGGTAGGCCGGATGGGCGTGGGTGACGATCATGCCCGGGCGGTATCCCATGCGCCACCAGTTGCGGGCGCCCGATTCGTACTCGACCCAGAGGTCTTTCCGGGTCCACACGGTGATGGTCGGTTGGCCGGTGGTGCCGGTCGAGGTGCCCAATCGGATGGCCTGGCGCGGATCGGCGAACCGGTAGCCGCCCCACGGGGGCAGCGCCGCCTCCGAGTCCCGTAAGTCCTGCTTGACCGTCGATGGCACCGCGGCCAGGTCATCGACGGTGGTGATGTCGCCAGGCCCACTGACTCCTGCCGACTGCAGCTTGTCGCGGAACAGCGGGACCGGCACGGTGAAGATGCGCTCGATCATGGTGCACAGCCGGTCGTCCTGCAGTCGGCGGCGTTGGTCGGCGCTCATCGCCTGGTTGGCGGGGTCCCAGAGGGCCTGCCCGTCGGGACGGGGGACGGGGCCGAGGGTGCCGGGGGCGAACGGCGGGGTCGAGACTGGCGGAGCCGCGTCGAGGCCGGCGTCGTGATCGGTGGCAGCCGGTTCTCGGGATCGGGCGTCAGATGGCATCTCGGTGATGGTAGTGACCCCGGTGGCATCCGGCCGCACCGGCCTCCCTCTCGGCTGGGTCAGCTGGGGGTGCCATCCTCCAGCAAGGTCGCGGTCTCCTCGGCCCGGCCCCGGAATGCGGTGGTCGCTTCGGTCCCGCCGTCGAGCACGCCGGCCACGTGCTCGAAGAACAACCCGATGATGAGGCTCCGCAGCATCCTGGCCATGGCGGCCTCGGCCCCGGGCGCGCAGACGGGGGGTTGGCGTTCGCACAGCCACTGCTCGAGCGATTCCTGGGTGGCCCGGAAGAGATCGCCCCCCACGGCGAAGGCGGTGTCATCGCCTCGCATCACCTCGCCCATCATCAAGCGGACAAAGTCCTCGACCTCCAACATCGAGGTGAGGACGTCGTTGAGGAGCTCGGCCAGTCCCCCGGAAGCGTCGCTCAGCACCGAGGGCACCGACGTGGTGGCCGGATTGTCCACGAAACCGCGTTCTTCGAGCACCGCCACCAGCAGGTCCCGCTTGGACGGGAAGTAGTGGTAGAGCGACGCTACATTGAGGCCGGCGGCCGCGGCCAGGTTGCGCATGCTGGTGCCGTCGACCCCCTGTTGGGCCATCAGGCTCAAGGCCGTGCTCAAGATGTGCTGGCGTTGGGTCGATCCTTCGGGGCGGGAGCTGGGTTCACGGTCGGCTGTGGGCACAGCTCCATTGTGGCCGCTGGGCCGCTCCGGCCGTGGCGTGCACCGCTCGCCCTCCCGAACAAGCGTTTGATACACTGGACCGACTGACAGAACCAGGGACGAGGCCGGCCGGCCGAACCGGGCGGCGCGAGGGGAAGAGACTTCCATGCCAGCGCCCGTTGAAGAGACAATCGACACGACCAAGTCGCTCGATCGGTTCGACCCCTTCGAGTTGCAGGACCAGGTGTCCGGCAACATCCGGAACCCGTATCCGAAGATGGCGGAGTTGCGCCGCCAGTCCCCGGTGCATCTGGGCCCGATCGACCTCGGCGACGGAGCCGAGGAGCCCGACCCCAACAGGCCACCGCCGGTCACCGTGCTCGGTTTTGACGAGACCGTGCAGGTCCTCCGGGACAACGAGACGTTCTCCTCGACGGTCTACGAGGGGATCATGGGTGAGGTCATGGGCAAGACCATCCTGCAGATGGATGAGCCCGAGCACCGCCTGCACCGGGCCCTGGTGTCGCCGACCTTCCGCTCCAAGGTCCTCGAGCAGTGGGAGGGGGACCTGGTCCAGCGGGTGGTCAACGAGCTCATCGACGGCTTCATCGACCGGGGCGAGGCCGACCTGGTCCAGGAGCTGACCTTCAATTTCCCCGTCCAGGTCATCGCCCAGATCCTCGGGTTGCCCCGCTCGGACTTTCCCATGTTCCAGCGCTGGACCATCCATATCACCAGCGTGGCCTCCAACTGGGAACGGGGCGTGGCCGCCTCCGCGGCTCTGCGCGACTACTTCGCCGACGTCCTGGACGAGCGCCGGCGCCGACCGGCCGACGACCTCATCAGTGAGCTGGTGGTGGCTGAGGTCGACGGCCGCAAGCTGAGTGACGAAGAGATCTACTCGTTCCTCCGCCTGCTGCTTCCGGCCGGGGTGGAGACGACCTACCGTGCCTCGGGGAACATGCTCTACGGGCTGCTGACCAACCCCGATCAGCTCCAGAGGGTGATCGCCGACCGCGCCCTGGTCACCGACGCGTTCGAAGAGACGATTCGCTGGGAGCCGCCGGTCACCGTCATCCTGCGACGGGCCACCCGTGACACCGAGTTGGCCGGCGTGCCCATCGGCGAGGGTGCCGACGTCGCCCTGCTGCTCGGCTCGGCCAACCGGGACGAACGCAAGTACGAGCACCCTGAGCTCTTCGACATCTTCCGCGCTTCTCGCCAGAGCGTCGGCTTCGGCTTCGGGGTCCACGTGTGCCTGGGCATGCACCTGGCCCGCATGGAGACACGGGTGGCTGTCAACACCCTGTTCGATCGGATACCCGACATGAAGCTGGCTCCGGCTCCGGATCAGGACCTGCACATCAAGGGCATGGCCTTCCGGTCGCCCATCGCCCTCCCCATCACCTTCACCCCGGCCTGACCCGCCGCCTCCCCGAGTGGCGGGACGTCGTCGCGCTGCGCGTCGGCATTGTTGTGCCGCGCATCGGCGTTGTTAGGGTGACCCGATGCCTGTGTGGTTGACCGATGACGAGTACCGGATTCTGTCGGCCGCCTGCGATCGGTTGATCCCCCCGACCGACACCTTCCCTGGCGCGGCCGCGGCCGGTGTCCCCGACTACATAGACGGCTTTCTCGGTGCCTTCTCCTTCGATCCGCCCCGGATCTGGGCCGGCGGGCCGTTCTCCGGACGCCACGGGGGCGAGCCCGGCTTCGAGCACTTCCACCGGTTGACCGCCCTCGACGAGCTGGCGTGGCGGATGCGCCTCGAAGGCTCCCGGGGCCTGGCCGAACGCGAGTTCAACGGGCCGGTGGTCGGACTCCAGCAGCGCTACCGCGAGGGCCTGGCCTTCCTCGGCCCCGACTTTTGTGAGCTGGACCCTGACCGACAGGACGCCCGCCTGCGAGCGGTGCCCGACTTCACCGATCTCCTCTACGGCCACGCCTGCGAGGGCATGTACGGCGCCCCCGAGTACGGGGGGAACCGCAACCAGGTCGGTTGGCGGGCCATCGGCTTCGCCGGAGACGTGCAGCCGCGGGGTTGGACCGACGCCGAGGTGTCGGGCCCGTGACCCTCGACGCGGTCATCGTCGGGTCGGGACCAGGGGGTGCCACCGCGGCCGACGTCCTGACCGCCGCGGGCTGGACCGTGGCCATCATCGAGAAGGGTCGGAACCACCTGCTCGACCCCGATGACCTGACCCGGCCGGCCGGCGACTACTCCAACGACGAGATCAAGTTCCTCACTCGCCACTTCCTCGGACCGGACCCGCTGGTCGAGCCCCGCACCTTTCGCTCCGACGAGACCGACGGCGACCACACCCACGTAGGTGAGTTCAATTCGGTGCCCACCACCGTGGGCGGTGGGGGCACCCACGCCGACGGCAAGGTTCCCCGTTTCATGCCCGACGACTTCCGATTGCACTCGTTGCTCGGTCCCCAGCCCGACGCCGACGTTGCCGATTGGCCGATCGGCTACGACGAGCTCGAGCCCTACTACGCCGAGGTCGAGCGTTTGGTGGGGGTGGCCGGGACCGAGGGGGCCAATCCCTTCGCTGGGCCCCGCTCGGGTCCGTTCCCGATGCCGTCGGGGGCGCCCATGTACGGCGCCGTCCTGTCCAGTGCCGCGGCCGAAAAGCTCGGGTACCACCCCTACCCGGCACCGACTGCGGCCAACAGCGTGCCTTACGACGACCGTCCGGCCTGCAACAACTGCGGCTACTGCGCCTACTTCGGCTGTCCCATCCACGCCAAGGGCGACCCCATCGCCATGCTGCGCCGGGCCATGGCCTCGGGACGGGCCGAGCTGGTGGCCGAGACCTTCGTGTCCCGGGTGACAACCGACGGGCGCCGCGCCACCGGGGTCGAGCTGATGGGACCGGACGGGGCGGCCCGCACCCTCGGGGCCCGTCACGTGATCATGGCCGCCGGTGCCATCGAGACGCCCCGACTCCTGCTCCTGTCGGGGATAGAGCACCCGCTGGTGGGCCGGTACCTGATGACCCACTTCCAGACCATCGCGGCCGGCACCCTTCCCCACCGCACCCACGCCGAGCGGGGTCGGTCGGTCACCCACGTGCATGACGACATGATCATGGGTGACGAGGCGTCGCGGGCGGCCGCGGCCCGGGCCGGGCTGCCCTGGATGCGCGGGGGCATGGTCGAGCACAGCGGCTCGGGCCTTCCCATCATGGAGGCCAAGCACTATCCGTGGGGTGGGGAGCATCCGGGCCTGATGGCCGACTCACCCATCCGTCAGCGGCTGTGGGCCTTCATCATGCAAGGCGAGGACCTGCCCTACCCGGGCAACCGGGTGGACCTCGACCCCACCGTCCGGGACGCGCGGGGCTACCCGGTGGCTCGGATCACCTACCGGCCCGGGCGTCACGAGCTGGCCGCCTTCGATCACTACGCACCGCGGCTGCGGGCCATCCTGAAGGAGATGGGAAGCGATTGGGTCGGCATCGCCTCCTCGCCGGGGACCGGCAACACCGGATCGCCGGCCGGCATCCCTGAGAGCCGGCACAACATGGGCACGGTGCGCATGGGCACCGATCCGACCACCTCGGTGGTCGACCCCGCCGGGCGTCTGCATCAATTGGACAACGTGGTGGTGACCGACTCGTCGGTGTTCGTCACCTCGTCCGGCTATGGGCCGACCCTCACTCTGGTCGCCCTGGCCGCCCGGGCCGCCCACCTGCTGGCCGACGGCTGAGGACGGTCCTCCTCAGCCCGAACCGCGGGTGAGGAGCAGTGTGCCGGCGATGGGACCGCCACCGTTGCTGACCGCGGCCACCTCGGGCAGGCTGTCCCCCCGGCGCCGGACCTGGCGCTCGCCACCTTCGCCCCGCAGCTGCACGCAGGCCTCGTGGATGAGGCCGAAGCCGTGCAGCCGCCCTCCCGAGAGCTGGCCCCCAGCGGTGTTGAGGGGGATGACGCCGTCGCGTGCGATGGCGGTGCCGTCGGCGACGAAGGGGCCGCTCTCGCCCCGCCCGCAGAACCCCAGGGCTTCGAGCCACACCATGGCCAGGATGGAGAAGCCGTCGTACAGCTGGGCCACGTCGACATCGGTGGGCACCAGGTCGGTGCGCTCCCACAGGGAGGCGGCGGCGTCGCGGGCGGCCATCGAGGTCATGTCGTCGAACTGGTCCCAGCTCGGCCGGCCCCGGAGGGCGGTCCCCACCGCGTTCACGTGGCAGGCGCCGTGAGGGGCGTCGGGTGCGTAGTCGCGATGGGAGACCACAAAGGCGGTCGATCCGTCGCAGGGCGCGTCGCAGTCGTACAGGCACAGCGGGGTCGAGATCATCCGTGCCTCGAGGTAGTCGGCGAGGTCGAGGGGGCTCGAGTAGATGGCCGATGGGTTGAAGGCGGCGTTGCGCCGGCCGTTGAGGGCTATCTGGGCCAGTTGCTCGCGGGTCAGCCCGAACTCGTGCATGCGGCGCTGGGCCACCACGGCGATCCAGTTGACAGCGGAGACGGCGCCGAAGGGGAGTGACCACTGGAGGAAGCCGGCGAACCTGGGCATGCCACCACCACCACCGCTGCCGCCGATGCCCTGGCGCCCGCCCGATCCCTGGGCCGTGGCCTCGGACACGGTGCGGTAGACGAGCACGTGCCGGGCCAGTCCGGCACCCACCGCCAGACAGGCGGCGATGACGGCCCGCATTTGGGCCGGACCTTCGCCTCCGCCGTCGTGCCAGTTGAGCCGCAGTCGCAAGGCGTCCTGCACCTCGGGGCTGCTGGGTCCGGCGAATCCGGGGGTCCCCGCGCCCATGCCCGGATAGGTGGCCAGCCCGTCGATGTCGTCGCGGGTGAGCCCGGCATCGTGCACGGCGGCCAGGCAGGCCTCGACGGTGATGTCGATGTCGGTCCGGTTCAGGGGTCGACCGATGGCCGACTGGCCGATGCCGGAGATGACCGCTCGGCGCTCGAGGGGCTCGGCGTCGCTCACGGTGACGGCTCCTCCGCCGCCACCGGCCGGAACAGGGGAAGGTAGACGTCGTCGTGCTGTTCGAACACGACCTCCACGGCCATACCCGTCCGGACCTGGTCGAGCTCCACGTCGACCAGGTTGGTGGTGAGACGCACGTCCTCTTGCTCCTCGATGGCCACCACGCCGATGAGGTAGGGGTCGCTCCCCGGGATCCACTGCTGCACGTTGCAGGTGGAGGCGACCACCACGGCACGGCCGCTGACCACCTCGGGCGAGAGGTCCCCCGACAGGCAGAAGGGGCAGACCGGCCCCGGGGGATGAACCAACATCTGGCAGTCGTGGCAACGGAGGAAGCGGAGCCGCCCATCGGACCCGCTGGTCCAGAAGAAACTGTTGTCCCGGTCGAGCCGCGGCAGGAGCCGGAAGGCGGGACCGCGGGCCAGCACCCCGGTCAATCCAGCACCTCGGGATTGACGATGTGGAGCGGCCGCGCCCCGGCCAGCAGCCGGCACAGGTCCTCGGCGATGGTGGCGGTGTGGTTGGACTCGGTGTCGTAGGTGGCCCCACCGATGTGCGGCGTGAGCACCACCGAGTCGAACTCCACCAGAGGATGGTCGACGGCGAGCGACTCGCCCACGAAGTGGTCGAGCCCGGCGGCCGCCACCTTTCCCGCACGCAGGGCGGCCACCAGGGCGTCGGTGTCGTGCAACTGGGCCCGGGCCGTGTTGAGGAACACCACGCCGTCGCGCATGGACTCGAACTCCTTGGCCCCGATCATGCCGGTCGTCTCCGGGGTGACGGGGGCGTGCATCGAGACCACGTCGGAACGCTCCAGGAGCTCGTCCAGGGACACGGTGGGCTCGTCGGCATACGGGTCGTAGGCGATGACCTCGAGCCCGACGCCCCGCAGCCGCCACCGCAGGGCCCGTCCGACGGCGCCCAGACCGACCAGTCCGGCGGTGCGCCCGGCCAGCTCCCAGGCCCGGAACCGCTGATAGGGGATGGTGCCGTCCTTGTAGATCTCCCCCCGACGCACGTCGGCGTCGGCCGGCACCAGCCCGCGGGTGGCGGCGAAGAGCAGCGCCACCGCCAACTCGGCCACGGCATTGGCGTTCCGGCCCGGCGCCCGCAGCACCGGGACGCCGGCCGCGGTGGCCGCAGCGACGTCCACGTTGTTGGGGTCCCCGCGGCAGCTGCACACGGCCACCAGAGGCTGTTCGAAGAGCGGGCCGGCGCACCGGTCGCTCTCGACCACCACGATGGTGGCGTTCTCCGCGGCCACCCGCTCGGCCAGCTGCTCGGCGTTGTAGATCCGAAGACTGGGCTGGTCGAGCCAGGAGTCGAGGGTCAGGTCGGCCAGCTCCTCGAGCAGGGAGAGCCCGGGGCCTCGCACCGCCGCGGTCACCAGGGCCCGGGGTCGTTGTTCGGGCATGCTTTGGCCAGCTCCTTGCTCGTGGTTCGCTCCGATGCCGGTTGTGGCCCGGGTCGTTGCCCGCCGCGCGCTACCGGCCCAGGGGCCTGTTTGAGTCCATAATGGCGTGTCATGACGAGAATGTCAGGTTCGTGAGCCGGCCCCCGGGCGCAGGGTGCACCATCGGGGTCGACGTGGGCACCACGTCGGTCAAGGCGGTGGCCGTCGACGCCGACGGTGGGGTCGTGGCCCGGGCCCGCGTTCCTCATCGGGTGGGCACACCGAGCGCCGACCACCTCGAGCACGATGTCGCCCGGGCCTGGCGCCGGGGCCCCAAGCGGGCGTTCGCCACCGTTTCGTCCGAGCTCGACGGGCCGGCCGCCGGCGTGGTGGTGACCTCGATGGTCCCGTCGATCACCGCGGTGGACCGCCGGGGGAGCCCACTTCTGCCCGGCCTCCTCTACGGGGACGTCCGGGCCCGCGACGCGGCCACCACCGGGCCGGGCGGCGGTCCCTCGCTGGACCCCGGAGGGGAAAGGGACCAGGGGAGACGGATGCTGGACTGGGCCGTCGACCAGCGCCCGGGGCGCGCGGGTATTGGAATTGCCAGGCCATGGCCACCCACGCCCTCACCGGCGTGCCCGCCGTGGACATGGCCACCGCCCTGTCCTTCGGCGACCTCTACACCAAGGGCCGGTGGGACAAGGTGGCTCTCGACGAGCTCGGCCTGGTGGAGGAGCAGCTGCCGGTGGTCGGCCCCATGGGCGGGGGGTTGGGCACGATTCCCGGCACGGACACCGTCTTTGCCGGGGGATCGATCGACGCTTTCTGCGAGCAGATCGTGGCCGGGGCGAACAGACCCGGCGACGTGCTGGCCATCTTCGGGGCGACGCTCATCGTCTGGGTGGTGGCCGACGCCTGGACCGAGGGACCCGGGTTGCTCAGCCTGCCCCACACCGTCCCCGGGCTGTTCCTGATCGGCGGCCCGAGCAATGCCGGCGCCCTCTTCGCCGATTGGACTCGCGCCGTGGTCGGCGGCCGCACCGGGCGCACCTCGTCGCCCGAAGGGTCCGGACCTGGCGATGCCCGCAGCGGCGACCCCGCCCAGGTGCCGGTGTGGCTTCCCTATCTGCGTGGCGAGCGCACCCCCTTCCACGACCCCGGGCTGCGGGCCAGCGTGCACGGCCTCGACATCGCCCAGGGACCCGAGGCCCTCATCCGGGGGGCGCAGGAGGCCAGTGGTTTCGTCATCCGGCGGATGGTCAACCGCTCGGGCATCACCGCCCGGCGCATCGTGGCCACCGGCGGGGGGTCCCGATCCATCCCCTGGATGCAGGCAGTGGCCGATGCCACCGGACTGCCGGTGGACACGGTGGTGGTGCCCGAGGGCGCCGCTCTGGGCGCCGCCTTCCTGGCCCGGATGGCGACCGGACTCGAGACGTCGTTCGACGCCGCCGGCCTGTGGGCCCGGGCCGGAGCCCGGATCGATCCCGATCCGATCTGGGCCGCCGCCGCCGCCCATCGCTTCGGACAGTTCGAGACGCTCGGGCCCCAGGACTGAATCAGGCCCTTCGCCGGTCGGATCAGCCGTTGGGGGTGAAGGCGGCCTTGAGCACCCCACTGGATTCGGGTCGGGCCAGGGTGGTGAGAGCCCCCCACCAGTCCTCCAGGGGATAGCGGTGGGTGACCATGTCGGTGAGGTCGATCCGGCCCGCCTCGACCAGGGTCAGATAGTGCTCGATGGCGTGGCCGCGGACACCTTCGAACTCCTCGATGGCAAAGGCGTTGGACCCGACGATGGTCAGCTCCTTGAAGTACACCGGGGTCCATTCCCACCGTCCGGGCACGGCCACCCCGGTGTAGACCAGCCGTCCCCTCTCGGCCAGCACCCGCACACCCACTTCGAAGGTCTCGGGTTTGGCCACCGAGTCATAGATCACGTCGATGTGCCCAGGATGGGCCATGGGCAGGCCGTCGAAGGCCTGGTGCAGAACTCCTCCCGACCACTCGGCCAGATCCTCGACCAGTGCGGCGCGGGGCTCGTGGGCGAACACCGCCGACGCGCCGAACCGACGCGCCATCGCCTCTTGGACCGGGAACCGCGCCACCACCCCGACCTCGACGTCCGGATACAGCGTGCGGAGGATGGCCACACTGGCCAGTCCCAGGGCGCCGGCTCCGTAGACGAGTGCCCTCCCGCCCGGCGGCGGCGGATGGCGCAGGATGGCGTGGAAGGACACCGAGAACGGATCGGCCAGCACCGCCGCTTCGTCGGAGACGCCGTCGGGGACCGGGATCAACATCGAATGGTGGGTGGCCAACTGCTCGGCCCAGGCCCCCGGTGCTCCGGTCACCACCCCGATGTGGACACCGGGGCTGATATCACCCTTGGTGAAGGACCAGCACAGATTGAGGTCCCCGGTCTGGCACGGCGGGCACAGTGGCTCGATGCCGCGGGGGGCGCAGCTCAGCCACGGGTTGAGCACCACCCGCTGCCCGACCTCCACGTCCCTGGCCTTCGGCCCGAGCGCCACCACCTCGGCCACCACTTCGTGCCCGGGCACGTGGGGCAGCGAGGAGAAGGCCGCCATCGGGTTGTCGATGTCCCCGTCGTCGAACTCGCCCAGCACCAGCTTGGTGTCCGAGCCGCACACGCCCGACAGGATGGGCCGGGTGACCACCCAGTCCGGGTGGATGGGACGAGCGTCGTCCATCTCGTGCAGACCGAAGGGGAGTGCGGCCAGGCGCTCCTCGAGCTCGTCGGTCGGTTCGGGCCTCTTCTCGTGCGGATCGGGGCGGGCCCCGAAGAGCAGGGCCTTCACGAGCTTGTCTCCGACTCGGTCGCTGTCGGGGCGGCATCGTCGACCATGGCCCGCATCGCGGCCATGAAGCCGTCGATGTCCTTGGTCTTCATCTCCACGACGGCGCGCATGTCCGGAACATAGTGCTCGAACTGCTGGCTGGTGACGCACTCGACGATGCCCGCGGCTCCCTCCTCGGGGGGTGCCAAGGGACCCGAGTAGGGGGCCGGGTCGTTGCCCGGCTGGTCCCAGATCTCGGTGTCGAAGGCCCCGGGCAGGACCAACCGGACCGCAACCCCGGTGCCGAACAGATCGACGGCCAAGGACTCGCTCCATCCGGCCAGTGCGAACTTGGATGCGCTGTAGGCGGCTTCGTGGCCGATTCCCAACCGGCCGCCCATGCTCGAGACGTTGACGATGGTCCCCGATCCCCGCTCGAGCATGCGGGGGAGAAGAGCCAGGGTGATGGCCACCGGTGAGAAAAAGTTGACGGTCATCGTCCGCTCGACTTCGGCCAGGGTCAGGCGATCGGCGGGCCGGCGCATGGGGATGGCGGCGTTGTTGATGATCACGTCGAGGGATCCCATCTCCTCCCAGATCTGGACGGCGAGCCGAGCGGCACGGTCAGGGTCGGCCAGGTCGGCGGCAAAGGCCCACGACCGGGGGGCGGTCCGCCGGCAGTCGTCGGCCACCTCCTCCAGCCGGTCGGGCCGGCGGGCCACCACGGCGACGGTGGTCCCCCCCTGGGCCAACAGCCGTGCCGTGGCTGCGCCGATGCCCGAGGAGGCCCCGGTGACCAGGGCAACGGTGCCGGGCCCGAGGGTGGCTCGGTGCTCGCCGCCACCCGTGGAGTTGTCGGCAGCGGGACCGTTGGGCACGCCGGGATCGTCGGCATCGTTGGGCGGGGTCACGGTCAGTCGGCTCGGCGGGCATCGAGGTCGTCGGAGGCCATCAGGCGTTCCCAGCCCGGTGGCGGCGGGTTGAGCCGCCAGAACTGCTCAGGAATGTTGGCATCCAGGCGCTCGGAGAGCAGATGGTCTCGTTCGAGCGGGCCGATCTGGCTCGTGTAGTGGTAGATGGCCGTGCGCTTGGCGGCCATGTCCGGCGTGATCGGTATGACGGCCGGCGTGGGCCACAGTCCGCTCCGGAACAGCTTGGCGATGCGCCAGGCCATCAATCCGGGCAGGTGCTTGTAGCCGGCGTCCTCGTAGCAGAACCAGAGAACGTCACTGCCCTCCTCCACCAGCGAGGCGCGTGCCGCCAGACCAGCATCGTGGGTGAGCACGTGATCGGGGTTGGCCAGCCCCATGGGCAGGAACACCGCGCTGGGCGCTTCTGTTTCGATGGCCG
This sequence comes from uncultured Acidimicrobiaceae bacterium, assembly GCA_963704615.1. Classification (GTDB taxonomy): domain Bacteria; phylum Actinomycetota; class Acidimicrobiia; order Acidimicrobiales; family RAAP-2; genus Bog-756. The sequence goes on from OY969923.1 coordinate 1,951,778, forward strand.
CACGTAGGGTGGGGGCCACGTCCGACGGCGTGGGCCTCTTGTCCACCTCCAGGTACTGGTGGTCGGGGAAATCGAGCCACACCGGGTCAGCCCGCATCGAGGCCATGGCCGCCAGATCCTCTTCCTGTCTCACGCCGACCACGTCGTCACCGATGGTGAACCCGCCGGCCGCGTCCCAATCGGTCACCTCGGCGGGATAGGACGGGGGGCGCCCGGCCAGGACGGTGATCACCGTGCTCCCCGGGTAGCTCGTGAGCAGGTGGGCGGTCCCGAGGGCGGCGTCATCGAAGTGGGGGGACACCACCACGATCTTCCGCCACGCGGCGTCGTCGAGAGCACCCCAGAGTTCCTTGCTGTCCATGGCCGAAGCGTAATGGTCCCGACCCGCTGTCACCCGAGGGCGCGTCGGATGAACCCGGCCATCCCCACCACCATGAGCACCACCAGGGAGCCGACGGCCACCACGAAGCAAATCCAGGTCTGCATGTGGGGAACCGAGGGGGCCATGAGGCCGCGCAACCCCTCGCTCACGTAGGTCATCGGGTTGAGGGCGGACACCACCTGAAACCAGCGGAGGTTGCTCAACGAGGGCCACGGGTACTGGCTCGAACCGGTGAAGATGAGCGGGGTGAGCACCAGAGTCAGCGCCACACTGATCCGGTTGGGCGGCACGTAGGTGCCGAGGATGAGGCCCATGGCCGACCCGAGCAGCGAACCGAGCACGATCATGGCCACCACCGCCGGGCCGGTCGAGGCCTGCCACGGGATCGACCCGAGGATCCAGACGCCGACGGGGAACATGACCGCGGCGGCCACACAGGCTCGCATGGCGGCGAACACCACTTTTTCGACCGCCACCGCCCGGATGGGGAGCGGTGCCAGGAGTCGGTCCTCGATCTCATTGCTGTAGGAGAACTCGATGACCAGAGGCAGCGCCGTGCTCTGCAGGCCGGTCAACACCGCGGCCAGCGCCACCAGGCCGGGGAAGAGCACCTGTTCGTAGCCATGACGGGCGTAGCCGAGCTCGGTGAGCACCTTGCCGAACACGAAGAGGAGGAAGAGGGGCTGCAGGATGACCTGGGCCAGGAACACCGGGAACTCTCTGCCGGTGACGAACATGTCGCGCCGCAGGATGGCGAGAAAGGTCCTCCCCGGGCCCCAGTGGGGGAGTCGTTCGAGGGCAGGGGGCTGCTCGGTGAGCGTACCGGTCGACGTCAACGCAACGCCCTCCCGGTCAGATGGATGAAGACGTCCTCGAGGTTGGGTTCGCCCAGGCGGACGTCGGCCAGCCTCCCGCCCGAGTCGCCGATGGCCTGGGCCACCGGAGCCACGAAGGAAGCGGCTTCGCCCTTCACGTAGATTCGGAGTCGCCAGTTGCTTCCGCCCGGTTCCGCCAGCCGCTCGATCTGGCTCACCCCGTCGAGCGTGCTGATCGACGCCTCGACGACGGCGGCATCGGTCCCGGAACCCGCCTCGATGGTGCAGTCCAGTGTGCGCTCGCCGGTCATGCCCCGCACCAAGGCGACCGGCGTGTCCAGGGCCAGCAGGGTTCCGTGGTCGATGATGGCCACCCGGTCGCTGAGGGTGGCGGCCTCGTCCATGTCGTGGGTGGTGATGACCACGGTGGTGCCGCTGGCTTTGAGCTCGGCCACCTTCTCCCACAGGAACAGGCGGGCGGCGGGGTCGAGACCGGTGGACGGTTCGTCGAGGAACAGCACGGCCGGCGAGTGCATCAGGGCTCGGGCGATCATCATGCGCTGGATCTGGCCACCGGAGAAGTCGTCGGGGCGGCCGTTGGACCGGTCGGCCAGACCGAACTGCTCCAACAGCTGGTCGGCCAGCACCGTGCGCTGCGCCCTCGGGACCCCGTGGTAGCTGGCGTGGAAGAGGAGGTTCTGGCGCACCGACAGGGACCGGTCGAGGTTGTTCATCTGGGGGACCACGCCGAGGACGCGGCGGGCGCCCACCGGGTCGGCCACCACGTCGACCCCGGCCACGGTGGCGCGACCGCGGGTGGGCCGGATCCGTGTGGTGAGGATCCCGATGGTGGTGGTCTTGCCGGCGCCGTTGGGACCGAGGAAGCCGAAGACCTCACCCCGCCGGACCTGGAAGGTGACCCCGGCCAGCGAATCCATGGGGGCCTTGGGATAGCGCTTGACCAGATCGACCACCTCGACGGCCATGTCGGAACCACCCTCGAGCAGGACGGGCCCCCGGCGGTCTTCCGCGTTTGTGGCGCTGACCTCAGTCGCAGACTCGGTCGGGGTCACCCCGGTGGTCGATCGCCCCCCTCCGGCGACGAAGGTGCCGCTCCCCGAGTCCTCCCCTCCACCATCCATCTGCCTTGCGTTCTCCTCGGCCGCGTCGGCTTCCGTCGGCCGAACCCCCTCACTGCGGTCCGGTACCAGGCCGGGCCGACGGGATCCCCCCAACCTAGCCAGACGGGCCATCCGGACCGCCACCCGGGTCACGACGGGTTCGCGCCGGCGGACGAGGATACGGTACAGGCGGCCCGCGGCACGGACCGGTGCCGCATGACGGCTCGCCTGGGGGAGCAGACTCGGTCCGATCATCGACAGTGTGGTCATCGTGGACACCACAGCTCGTCACCCGTCACCACGCGTCATCACAAGGAGCGAGAGGCATGAGAAGCGGGGTGAAGCGCTGGAACCCGCTGGCCGGCGTGGCCCGATCCTGGGGCCACTTCGTCCGGCGGCCCCGAGCCACCCAGATCCGCACGGTGGCGATCGTCGGTGCCGTGGTGGTGGGCACGGTCGTGTGGGTGGCGACGGCCCCGACGAGCGCCTCGTCCAACGCGTCAACGGTCTCCAGTTCCGCACCGAACCAGGCCGCCCGGGGGTCGGCGGTCCCGGTGAGCCAGGCCAGCACCTCCAGTCGCGGCGTGTCCAAGGGCAGCATCAACGTGGTGTTCCCGGTGGTCTCCCTCGGCTCCCTGGCCGGGCAGGAGGGATTCGCCGCCGACGTCGAGTTCGGGGAGCAGACCAAGGCCATCGATCTGTTCGTGGGCCAGATCAATCACGCCGGGGGGATCAACGGGCGCAAGATCAACCCGATCATCACCACCTTCGACCCGACCAACGAGTCGGACATGCGGGCCCTGTGCAAGACCTGGACCGAGGGATCGCCAGCCGCCTTCGCCGTGCTGGACGGACTGGGGGACTGGACGGGGGACAACGAGCTCTGCATCACCCAGGAGGGCCACACCCCCTTCATCGGGCAGTGGACGACGGTGAGCAACTACCTCAACGAGGGCTCGCCCTATCTGTGGTGGACCGGTCCCGACCAGGCGGCCATCCTCCAAGCGGTGGTCAACTGGGGCCTCAGCGCCGACCTGATCGGGGGGACCATCAAGGTCGGGATCGTCGCCGGCGACCGGGCCTCCGACCAGCTGGCCCTCAACGACTACCTCCTTCCCGATCTCATGCGGGCCGGCGTCACCCCCGTGGTGGAGACGGTCGCCTCCGATCCCACCGAGACCGCCACCACCGATGCCCAGGCCCCCCTGGTCGTCCAGCAGCTGCGCAGCGCCGGGGTCACCTCGGTCATCCCCCTCGTTCCCTTCAACGTCTTCTACCCGGTACTCCAGGCCGAGACGGCCCAGCAGTACTTCCCCAAGCTCCTACTCAGCGACTACGAGGAGAGCATCGAGTCCTCGCTCGGTCTCCTCCCCGCGCCCTACGCCCAGGCCCTCAACGGACAGGAGGGACTGACCACCGAGACACTCGGCGGTGTCGACGACGACCGACCGCAGAGCCAGGGCGGGTACGACCCGGGTCTGCGCAGCTGCTGGGTCACATGGCACAAGGCCTATCCCCAGACACCGCCGGGGAACATGTCCGATTTCATCGAGGAACAGGGCCCCATCGCCGGTTGGTGCCAGGCCATCCAGCTTTTTGCCACCGCGGCCAAAAACGCCGGGCCCGATCTCAACCGGCGGACCTTCGTGACGGCCATGTCCAAGATCACCAACTTCCCCGGGACCTATTCACCGGTCCTCAGTTACGGTCCCGACAAGCACTACGGACCAACCCAGTACCAAGTCGTCCGGTTGCACATCAACTCGCCGGTGTCCTCGCAGTGCAAGTTGCCCAAGAACCGCGTGCCCCAGTTCACCTGCTGGGTCTCCGTCCAGCCCTTCTCGCCGCTCCCTCCCGGTTGATGGACTCGGCAACCGACGTGCAACCGTGGTGGAAGGGCGGGGTGCTCTACCAGATCTACCCCCGGTCGTTCGCCGACTCGAACGGTGACGGCATCGGTGACCTGCCCGGGATCATCGAACACCTCGACCATCTCCAGTGGCTGGGGGTGGACGCGCTCTGGCTGAGCCCGATCACCGTGTCGCCCAACGCCGATTGGGGTTACGACGTGGCCGACTATCTGGCCATCGACCCCGACCTGGGGACCGACGACGATTTCGACCGGCTGGTGGCCGAAGCGGGGAGCCGGGGGATGCGGGTGGTGTTGGATCTGGTTCCCAACCACACCAGTGAGGAACACCCGTGGTTCCTCGACTCACGATCGTCCCGGACCGCCGGCCACCGCAATTGGTACGTGTGGGCCGATCCCAAGCCCGACGGCTCCGAGCCGAACAACTGGGTCTCCAGCTTCGGGGGCCCGGCGTGGACACTGGATGACGCCACCGGGCAGTACTACCTGCACAACCACCTGAGCGAGCAGCCCGACCTCAACTGGTGGGACGACGAGGTCAGGGCGGAGTTCGACGGGATCGTGGGGGCCTGGCTCGATCGCGGGGTGTCGGGGTTTCGCATCGACGTGTGCAACATCATCATCAAGGACGCTCTGCTGCGGGACAACCCGCCGGCCACCGAAGACGACCCTCTCGACCAACAGATCTTCGGTCAGCGCCCGGTCTACAACGCCAACCGGCCAGAGGTGCACGACATCCTCCGGCGTTGGCGGCGGCTGACCGACACCCGCCCGGACGCGGTGCTGGTGGGCGAGACAGCAGTGGACGAGGTCGAGAGCCTGGCCTCCTACTACGGCACCGGCCGCGACGAACTGCATCTGGCCTTCAACTTCCCCTTCATCAACGCGCCGCTGGAAGCATCGTCGATGCGCACCATCGTCGAGTCGGTCGAGAAGGCCCTCCCCGCCGAGGCCTGGCCGGCATGGACCGGGTCCAACCACGACATGTCCCGGTTCGCCACCCGATGGGCCGACGACGACCCGGCCAAGACCCGGGTGGCCCTGCTCATGCTCCTCTGCCTACGCGGCACCCCCGTCCTCTATCAGGGTGACGAGATCGGGCTCGGCGATGTCCCGGTTCCCCACGATCGCATGCGGGATCCTCTCGGAGCGCGTTACTGGCCGTACTACGCCGGACGCGACGCCATGCGCACCCCGATGCAGTGGCGCGACGTGTCCGGCGGTGGATTCACCGAGCCGGGGGTCGAACCCTGGTTGCCACTCGGCGACCTCGCCGCGCGCAACGTCGAAGCGCAACGGGAAGATCCCGACTCCATGCTGACCTTCACCCGCGACCTGCTTGCCCTGCGCCGGGCTGTGCCCGAACTGCACAGCGGCTCCTATGCGTCGCTCGAAGCGGCGTCGGGCATCTGGGCCTGGGCCCGCGGTGAGCGCACGGTGGTGGTGGCCAACATGTCCGAAGACGACGGAGTGTTCGAGGGACTGTCCGGTGTCATCCGACTGGGTACCGATCGCCGCCGCGACGGGACCGCCATCGACGGTGTCCTCCGGTTGCAGGGCTGGGAGGCAGTGGTGGTGGAACGGGCGAAGGATTGATCCTCTCAGGATGCCGGGCCACCCGACAGCACCCAGTCGAGACCACCGGCCAGGTGACGGAGGTAATCGGTGTTCTCCCACGCGTGGGGGAAGTGGCCCAGCGAGGAGGAAAAGACCCGTCCGGCGCCTTCACTGAAGCACCACGACAGCGGGTAGGTGCGGGACGGGTCGGCCAGAACCCCGCCCCCGTGTTGGTCGGTCGATCCGGTGGATGCGCTGGTCCCGAGCTCCTCGGGCCGCGCTGACAGGAGCACCCGGACGTCGGGGCGCAGGTCGCGGAAGGTGTAGATCTCGTCGTGCCAGGTCCAGGTCGGACCGAGATGAGCAACGGCCGGATGGGCGGCATCGCCCACATCCAGCGTGACGCGTTGGGTCCACGGGTGCCCGTCGAAGCGGGCACCGACAAGCAGTCGGTAGTCGTCCCACAGGTAGCAGGCGTCAGTGGCCGAATGGATGGCGAGAATCGAGGTGCGGCCGCTGCGAACACCGTCCAGCGCGGTGATTCGCTGTGACGGTGACCACGGCGTCTCCCCGATGGTGAACAGGGCGAGCACCTGCACGGACGCCAATGCCGAGGCATCGAGGGCGCGCACGTCGGTGACCCGCGCAAAGGTCAGCCCGGCCGCATCGGCCAGCTCCGCCACGGCAGTAGCCGACTGGTCGAGAACGCCGTGCACACCGGCGGGTCCGTCCCGATAGGGGGCGACCTGGGTCACGTAGAGAAGTGAGGGTCGGGACATGGCCGAACCCTATCGCCGGAGACCTTCGACGCGGTTACCACCGCGTAACTTTGGACGCGGCACTGCGGTTACTTCCACGTACCCTTGGACGTGTCAACGCGGGTTACTGCCACGTAACCTTGAACACAGCATCGGCACATGCGTAAAGCGGGTGATCGGCGATACCACGCGCATCGATCCCGGTAAAGGTCCGCCATGCAAACGCACCATCCGTCGTGTAAAGACGGCACCCGCCACGCAACGCGGTTGTCCGCCACGCAACGCGGTATCCGCCGCACAAGGTTCAGCCGACATGCCTTGTTTGAGTGGTAAACGAATGTTAGGGTCACAGCAGCGCGCGGAAGGTTTCCGGGGGCTCAACCTAAATAGGGGGATTCATGCGTCGTCGCTTACTCACCACGGTCGTCATCTCGGCCGCTCTCTGTATTCCAGCTTCTGTGGCCACAGTTGGCCTCAGCTCGGGAGCCGCATTTGCAAAAGGAAAGACCGGCCCGAGTCCGACTGCTGGCTCGAGCGTGGACTGCACCAAGATGAAGTTCAAGTCGAAGCCAGCCACGAAGACAAAGCCCGCCAGCTCTTCAGTGGTGATCTCCAAGTGCTACACCGCCGGTGGCGTCCCAACTGCCTCCGGGTTCGCCACACTGGAGAACCTGACCAATGCGATCGTTCTGCTCAGCGGAGGCAATCTCACTTGGAAGTCCAGCAATGACACACTTGTGGCTGGTGCGCTTACGTCGGCCCCGCCACTCGGCACTTGCCCGGTCGCCGATACCAACACGTCCTTGACCGGTAATGTTGTCAGCGCGACTGGTGGCCCCGCTCTGGGGGGTGACGTCGAGTACGTCGACGTCTGCGTCGCCCCTTCAGGCGCGGTGACCATCGCCTCTGGGACTCAGCTCGAATTCTGAGCCGACCCATCTGGTGACTGCTCCAGCGGTCGGATGTTCGATCTGCCGCCTGGAGTAGCACAACCACTGACGTTGACAATGCCCCGATCCTCACTGAGGGTCGGGGCATTGTCGCGTCGACGGGTCGATCGATCAGAGTTGCCGCCATGGAGGAACATACGAGGGTGACAATGGCAGCGGGCGGTCGAGACCGGGCGGCCCGCAGACAGAAACCGCGGGGCCGCTTTCTCTCTGGGCTCGGGTTGATGGTGCTGCTTACCGGATGCGCCACCGGTACGTCGGGCCCACCGACACCTTCGTCCGGGTCGACGGCGACGCCTTCGACGCTGTCGACCACCGAGTTCATGGACGGCGCCGGCCACGCCTGCATCATCACCGGCTCCGGTCAACCGACGATCGACTGGTCGCAGCTACGCAATCCGATCCTCTCTGCTCCGTCGGCCGGGGTGAAGGACGAAGCCTTGGTGTGGACGGGCGGCCTCTGGCACATGTTGTTCAGCTACGTGACCGACGACGCGTCGGGTCCCGGCGGTGTCGAATGGAACATCGCCACCGCGACCAGTCCGGATCTGCGCCGCTGGAGCCCCATCGACCAGTGGCCGGCGCAGGCCGATGTCCTCGGCGTGGCGTCACCGGACATCGTCCACGACCCGGCCGGTGGGTTCCTGGTGACCTATCAGTCCGATCCCGGGGCCGCCCATCCGACTGGAGCACAGGCGCGGCTGTTCTACCGGAGCTCGGCCAACCTCACTTCGTGGTCGGCGCCTCACCCCCTAGCCCAGTCGCTCGCCCCCTCTGCCGGTGATCGGATGATCGACGGCGCCTTCGTTTTCACCGGGCATCAGCTCCTGTTGGGGTTCAAGTACTCGTCGCCCGAGCAACCGGACACCTTCGAGATCGCCCGCTCGACGACCGGGCTTCCGCAGGGACCGTGGCAGTTGGTAGGCCGGCCCGACATCGAGGTGGTGGGAGGAACCGTCGAGAACTACGAGTTCGTGGCGCTCGCCGGCCATTGGCGCCTGGTGGCCACCTCCAACAATCTCGACCAGCCGTGGATCTTCACCCTCGCCGGTGATCCCGACACTCCCTCGGGATGGTTGCGGTGGACCGACGGCTACGAGCTGGACGTCCCCTCCGAGGCCTTCAACAGCGGAACCGGACTGTCGGGAGTCGGGTACGAGCACGCCAACTCGGCATTCGTCTGTGACGCCAGCGCGCTGCCCGGGCACTTCACCTATCTGCTCTACGCCGGGAGCGACGAGCTCACCCAGTTCGGCGGCTGGGGTCATGCCGCCATCGGCGTGGCCCGGAGCACCGACCTGATCCATTGGCAGGTTCCTACCGGCTGACGTCGCGTCGAAGCAGCCAAGGAAGACGGCTGGGTAGAGTGACACCCATGTCGCGAACCCGCAGCCAGGCCGGAAAGAGGGGCTGACCATCATGCAGATCACCATCATCGGCGGCGGGAGCTACCAGTGGACGCCCGAGCTCCTGGCCGACCTGCTCGGGACCGAGTCGCTGCGTGGGGCCCGCATCGTCCTGGAGGACATCGACCCCGACCCGCTGGACAAGATGGCGGCCCTGGCCGGCAAGGTCAACGAGTCGTTGGGGGCGGGCGCCAGCTTCGCCACCACCACCGACCAGCGCGAGGCGCTCGACGGGGCCGACTTCGTGATCGTGACCATCTCCACCGGCGGCTTCGAGTCGATGGCCATCGACCTCGACGTGCCGGCCCGCTTCGGCATCCGCCAGTCGGTGGGTGACACGGTCGGCCCCGGCGGCATCAATCGCTCGTTGCGCAACATCCCCGTGCTGGTCGGTGTGGCCGAGGACATGGGCAAGATCTGCCCCGATGCCTGGTTGCTCAACATCACCAATCCGATGACCTGCCTGACCCGGGCGGTGTGTCGCGAGACGGCCATCAAGACCGTCGGGCTGTGCCACGAGGTCGGCAACTGGGCCATGGACTTTGCCATCGCCCTGGGCAAGCCGGCCGAGGCGGTTCGGGCCACAGTGGCCGGCGTCAACCACTTTCCGGTGGTCACCGCCCTCGACGTCGAGGGTGAGGACGGGTTCGCCCTTCTGGCCGGGATGGTGGAGGACGCCGGAGGGCTGTCGGCCTTGACCCCCTATCCGGGTCGTCCCGAGGCCGAGGTCTTCTCGCCCCTCGACTTCGTCCAGCGCCACGTCCTCAAGCTCACCCTGCTCGACAAGTGGGGGGCCTTCCCCGCCTCCGGCGACCGCCACATCGCCGAGTTCCTGCCCGGGGTGCTGACCGAGGAGTCGGGCTGGGGGGCGGAGTACAACATCGAGCTGACCCCCATCGCCCGGCGCCAGGAGCACCAGGAGGGATACATCGCCGATGTGGACGCCTGGCTGGCCGGCACCAAGACGCTGCAGACCTGGCCTTCGGGGGAGCTCCCGGCTCTGGTCATCGATTCGCTGGTGACCGGCACCCGACGCGAGCTGCCGGTCAACATCCCCAACGCCGGGCAGGTCCCCGACGTCCCCGCCGACGTCGTGGTGGAATCGATCTGTGTGGTGGACGGCGACGGTATCCGGGGCCGTGACGTCGCCCCCCTCCCTCCTCCCTATCACGAGCTGGTCCGTCGCCACGTGGCCGTGGGCGAGCTGACGGTGACCGCGGCCCTGACCGGCGACCGTCGCTTGGCCGAGACCGCCTTCTTCCTCGACCCCCTGGCCGGCCGCGGCGACCTGCACCGGACCCAGGCCATGGTCGACGAGCTGCTCTCGGCCACGTCGGCCTGGCTCCCGCAGTTCGCTCACTGAGGTCACCCCGACCAACCGACAGTAGGACCGCGCCGACTCCCGGATGCGCAACCAACCCCGATCCGATCAGAACCAAACCCGACCCGATCAGGAGGACTCATGGAAATCGGCTTCATAGGTCTCGGAGCCATGGGCCTGCCCATGACCCGCCACCTGGTCGAGGCCGGCCACACGGTGTCGGTGGCGTCGCGCAGTCGGGGACCGGTGGAGGAGGCCGTCTCCTTCGGGGCCGTCGACGGGGGGAACCCCCTGGAGGTGGCTCGGGCCAGCGACGTCGTCATCCTCTGCGTCCCGAGCTCGCCCCAGGTGATCGAGGTGGTCGGGGCCATGGTGCCCGCCCTCGGACCGGGCAAGGTGGTGGTCGACTGCTCCACCATCGATCCCGAGGTGGCCCGAACACAGCACGAAAGGGTCACGGCCACCGGGGCCGGCTTCCTCGACGCCCCGCTGTCCGGCGGCACGGCCGGGGCCCAGAAGGGGACCCTCACCTTGATGGTCGGGGGCGATGCGGCCACGCTCGAGGCGGCCCGTCCTGCACTCGATCCGTTCGCCGGCCTCATCGTCCATGTCGGGGGGCCGGGCATGGGACAGGTGGTCAAGCTGTGCAACAACCTGATCTATGCCGCGCAGATGGTGGCCACCTCCGAGGCCACCGCCCTCGCCCGCAAATCGGGGGTGGACCTGGACAAGTTCCTCGAGGTGCTGACCCACTCGACCGGCGACTGCGTCGCCGTGCGCACCCGTCTGCCGGCGCCCGGGGTGGTGGCCGACAGCCCGGCGTCCAACCAGTGGCGACCCGGCTTCATGACCGATCTGATGGCCAAGGACCTCGACCTGGCCCTGGTCTACGGGGCCAGTGTCGGTGTCCCGCTGGCCTCGACGGCGGGGGCCCGCCAAGCGCTCACCGCCGCTACCGTGGCCGGCTACGGGCGGGAGGACTTCTCCGCGGTGGCCAAGGTCGTGTTCGCCCTGTCCGGCCTGGCGTGACACCACCGATGCGACGTCGGCTGGCCACCCCGGCCCTGGTGCTGGCGGCCGATCACCGGGCCCGTGGGGTGATGACCATCGAACCCTACGCCGACTACCTCGAGGCGCTGCGGGCGGCGCTGCCGCACTGCGACGGCATTCTGGCCACCGCCCAACCGCTGACCGATCTGGCCGCCGTCGGCGCCATCCGGCCCGACCAGCAGACCTATCTCTCGCTCAATCGCACCGGACTGGCCGGCGCCGCCTTCGAGCTCGATGACCGCTTGGTGGCCACGGTGGGCCGGGCCGCCGACGACGGATGGACCGGGGTCAAACTGATGACCCGGATCGACCTCGGTGACCGGCACGGTGCCGCGGCACTGGCGCTCTTGGGACGGGTGCTCGAGGAATCCCGCGCCGCGGGTCTCGAAGCCCTCATCGAGCCCGTCTTCTGGCGTGAGGGGAGAATGTCGCGGCTCATCGAGGACATCGTGCTGAGCGCGGTGATCGCCCACGACCTCGGCGCACCTCTTCTCAAGGTGCCGGTTCCCGAGGCGCCGCCGGGCGACGAGAGGGTGGCGGCGGTGGGTCGGGTGGTCGCCTGTGTCGGCGTCCCCGTTCTCTTCCTCGGCGGTCCCCACGACGAGCAGGGCCGGGACCGGGTGCTCGACGAGGTGCGCGACGTCATGGCCGGCGGGGGGGCCGGGCTGGCCATGGGCCGGGCCATCTTCCAGGAGCCGGCGCCCGCACCGATGGCCGAGCAGCTGGCCGACGTCGTGCACGGCCGGTGATCCTGACCGTCGATCTGGGCACCAGCGTCACCAAGGTGGCCCTGTGGGACCCTGCGGCGGCGGAGGGGGAGGGTGGGTTGGTGGCGCTGGCCGAGTCGACCATCCCGACCGACCATCCGGCGCCTGGCCGCTCGGAGCAGGATCCCTCGGACTGGTGGAGCTCGCTGATCGAGTCGTGCGCCGAACTGCGGGCGGCCCACGCCCGCGCCTTGAGGTCGGTCGAGGTGATCGGGTGCACCGGTGCCCGCCAGACCCTGGTGGCGGCCGACGAGGCCGGCGAGGCGCTGGGTCCGGCCATCGTGTGGTCGGACCGCCGGGCCGCCGACCAGGCCGGCCGGTTGGCCCCCGCCCTCGGTGCCGGGGATGGTCCGCCGGCCGAGTCCGGGATCGTCGTCGACGCCGGATCGGTGGCGGCCAAGATCGCCTGGCTGGCCGACCATGACGCCGCCCGTCTGGCTGCAGCCCGGTGGCTCCTCTCGCCCCGTGACCTCATCGCCTGGTGGCTGACCGGCGAGGTGGTCACCGACCAGACCATGGCGTCGCGCTCGGGGCTCTACGCCGCCGGGGGAGAGGTGGTGGCCGAGCTCGTCGGGGAGGCCGGACCGAAGCTGCCCCCGGTGGTCGAGCCCGGCCACCGGCTCGGCGGTCTGGTCCCGGCGGCGGCCACCGCGCTGGGGTTGGCGGCGGGCACGCCGGTGGTCATCGGCGCCGCCGATCGCCCCTCCGAGGTGCTCGGCACCGGTGCGAGCGAGGGCGTCCCCATGGTCAGCTGGGGCACCACCGCCAATGTGTCGGTGCCGGTGGGGGCCCGGCCGGTGCCCCCAACCCCCGGTGTGGTGGTGTCGATGGCCGCTGATGGCGGGTGGCTCCTCGAGGGGGGGATGTCGGCCGCCGGGTCCTTCCTCGACTGGCTGGGTCGGCTCACCGGTCACCCCTCGTCGGAGTTGGCCACCCTGGCCGGCTCGTGCCCGCCGGGGGCCCGTGGGGTGGTGGCCACCTGCTGGTTGGACGGGGCCCGGGCCCCGTGGTGGCGGCCCGACGCCGGGGCCGCCCTGGTCGGCCTGGGATCGGCCCACGGGGCCGCCGAGCTGGCCCGGGCCGGATTCGAGGCGGTGGCCTGGGAGGTGCGCCGATGCCTCGGGGCGATCGCCGCCCGCCGACCCCCCGGACCGCCGGTCACCGGCCTGGCCCTCGCCGGAGGGGGCGCGGCGATCCCGGTGTGGGGCGACGTGCTGACCGGCATCACCGGCCTCGGCGGCAGCCGGCGCCGTTCGGGCCAGGCGGCTTCGGCCGGAGCGGCGTTGATCGCCGGGCGGGCCGTGGGCCTGGCCTGTGACCTCGAGCAGCTCGACCCGGTGGCCGACCTCGTCGAGCCCGAGCCGGCCGCCATCGACCTCTATGCCGCCTTGGCCGACGGGGCCGAGATGGTTGCCGTCGCCGTGATCGAACTGACCGGCGCCGCCCCGGCGTCCGGGGAGCCCGGATGCGCCTGACCCTGGCCTATGGCACCGACGGCCTGGCCGTCGAGGTTCCCGACGACGCCGTCGTGGTCGAGCCCGACGAGCCGCCCGCCCTGGCCGACGAGCAAGGAGCGGTGCGCCACTCGCTCCGGGCCCCGCTGGCCGACGTGGTCGGGCCCGACGACCGGGTGGTGGTGGTCTTCCCCGACATCACCCGCCCGATGCCCAACACGACGGTCCTGCCGCCGCTGCTGGCCGAGCTCGAGGCCTGCGGGGCCGGGCCCGACAGGGTGGAGTTGCTGTGCGCCACCGGGACTCACCGCCCGGCCACCGGCCCGGAGATGGCGGCGCTGGTGGGCCCCGACATCGTGGCCCGTTATCCCATCCACGACCACCGGGCCGACGACGGCCGCCATGTCGAGGTGGGCCAGGTGGAAGGCACCCCGGTGCTGCTCGACCACCACTACGTGGGCGCCGACGTGCGCATCGTGACCGGTTTCGTGGAGCCGCACTTCTTCGCCGGTTGGAGCGGGGGACCCAAGGGGACGTGCCCGGGGGTGGCGGCCACGTCGACCATCCTCGAGGCCCACAGCCCGGTCCGCATGGCCGATCCCCGATCCACCTGGATGGTCACCGAGGGGAACCCGGTCCACGATTTCGTGCGCGCTGCCACCGCCCTGTGCCCGCCCGATCTGTCGGTGGACGTCACCATCGACGGCCGGCGCCGGCTGACCGGGGTCTTCACCGGGCCGCTTCCCATCGGTCACCAGGCTGCCTGTGCTTTCGCCGCCGACCGGGTCAGCCGGCCGGTCGACGGCCGTTTCGACGTGGTGCTCACCACCAACGGCGGGTACCCCCTCGACCGCAACCTCTACCAGGCCGTCAAGGGGATGGCCGCCGCCGAACGGGTGGTGGCCGACGGCGGGGTGATCGTGATGGCCGCCGCCTGCACCGACGGAGTACCCGCCGGGGGCGCCTTCGCCCGCATCCTCGGTGACACGTCGAGCGCCGACCAGATGCTCCGGCCTGGGGGCCCGGGCGAGCTGGACGGCTGGCAGGCCCAGGTCCTCGGGCGGGTGCTCGGCCGGGCCGAGGTGTGGATGTACTCGGCGGGCCTGACCGATGCCGACGTGCTGTCTGGTTTGATGCGTCCAATCCCCGACCTTTCCGAGGCACTGGGCGAGGCCCTGGACCGGGTCGGCCGGGCCGCCCGGCTCTGCGTCCTACCCCGCGGACCGCTGACGGTGGCCACGCCGCGGCCCTGACACCGGCATTCACCACCCACCGTCGCCCTCCATGTTCGACCACTACGTCATGGATAGTGTGTGGCTTCCATGGACGACCAGGTGGTGTTCGACTTCGCCGTTCCCGAGGAGCTGCTGAAGGAGGTCGTCGCCAAAAGCGGGAAGCCCGGGGACATCGCCGCCCTCGACGTGATGCCCGGCACCGGCGAGGGCAAGCCGCCGCCGCTCGTGGGCATCCTCCGCACCTACGGCTTCGCTCCCTTGGTGCTGCTCACCGCGGCAGCCATCGTGCCGGGCACCTTCGGCAACGGCATCGCCATCATCGGGACCAACCTCGAGCACTCGTTTCACATCCACGACGCCGCCCTCGGCGCAGTGGCCTTCGTGGGCTCGGTGGCCCAGTTGTTGTGGGCGGTGCCCCTCGCCTTGTGGGCCGACCGGGGGAGCCGCAAGGTGGTGGCCGCGGTGGCCCTGCTGGTCTTCGCCGTCTTCGCCCCGCTGATGGGACTCTCCCCCAACGTGTGGGCCTTCGTCTTCCTCTACCTGATCGCCTCGGTGGGGTCCGGGGTCAACAACACCGTCCACAACTCCTACCTCGCCGACGCCTATCCCACCGAGGCCCGGGGCCGGGTCTTCAGCTGGCACAACCTCTCCGATCCGCTGTCCCAGACCATCGGCGTCCTCATCTTCGTCTTTGTCATCACCGTCGCCCACGACTGGCGCTACGGGTTGTTCATCGCCCTGGCCGGGATCCCCATCGGGCTCGCCCTGTTCACCCTGCGCGAGCCGGACAAGGGGGCCAACGAATCGAGCCACATCCTCAAGGCGTCGGGCATGGACATCCAATCCCAGCAGAGCGAGGCCCCCCGGGTCCTGCTGGGCTCGGCCGTCACCCGGCTGTTGCGGATCCGCTCCATCTACTACGAGCTGGTGGCGGTGGCCATCCTGGGCTTTGCCGGAACGGCCGCACCTCTGTTCGGGAACCTCTACTTCGTCCGGCGATGGGGCCTGGACACCGCCCAGCGGGGCGAGGTGTACTCGATCATCGGGGTGGCCGCCTTCCTCGGGCTCCCGGTGGCCTATGTGGTGGGGGACCGCTTCTTCCGGCGGGCCCCCGAGCAGCCCCTGGTCATCGCCGCCCTCTGCATCACCGCCTATGGGGGCCTCTTCGTCGCTTCCCTCTACATGCCCCGCCTGTGGATGGTGGTGGCGCTCCAGCTCCTGGCCCAGGCGGCGGTGCAACCGTTAGCCATCTGCATCTTCCTCACGTTGGCGGCCACCGCCCCACCGGAGATGCGCACCATCTGTTTCGCCATGTTCGGGGTCTACTCGCTGGTCTTCGGTGCCTTCGCCGGCGGCATCCTCCTCGGCGCCATCAGCGACGCCGCCGGCTACCTGCACGGGCCGACGGTGGCGCTGACCCTGATCGCGCCGGTCTGCGCCATCGGCGGGTTCATGCTCTACCTGGGCTCGAAGCATGTGAAGCGGGACATCACCCTGGTCATCGAGGACGTCCTCGAACGACATGCCGAAGGCGAGCGCCGCCAGTCCGGTAGGGCGGTGCCGGCGCTCCAGATCCACAACCTCGACTTCTTCTACGGCAGCAACCAGGTGTTGTTCGACATCAACCTCGAGGTGCCCCAGGGGGAGATCTTTGCTCTGCTGGGCACCAACGGCGCGGGCAAGTCGACCCTCCTGCGGGCCGTGTCCGGTCTGGACCATCCCCACCGTGGCGTCATCCGCATCTTCGGGGTCAACTGCACCTACCTCGAACCCGAACAGATCATCGACCAGGGTGTGGCCCTGTTGGTCGGGGGCAAGATGACCTTCCCCGGACTCACCGTGCGCGACAACCTCCGCATCGGCTCCCATTCGCTGAAGGGCCATGCCCCCCGGACGGCACTGAGCGAGGCTGTCGACCGCTTCCCGGAGTTGGCCGACCGCCTGGACCAGCCCGCCGGCACCCTGTCGGGGGGCGAACAGCAGATGCTGGCCCTGGCCCGGGTGATGATGACCAAGCCGAAGCTGCTCCTGATCGACGAGCTGGCCCTGGGGTTGGCGCCGATGGCGGTCGACCGACTGATGGCCATCGTGCGGGAGGTCAACGCGGCGGGGACCACGGTCATCCTGGTGGAGCAGAGCATCAACCGGGCCATGAGCCTGGCCGAGCACGCCGTCTTCATCGAGCGGGGGGAGATCCTGTTCGACGGGCTCACCGTCGACCTGCTCGAGCGCACCGATCTGCTGCGCCCGGTGTTCCTCGGAGCTGCGGCGACCGGGCTGTAACGGGTCGCCGTGTCAATACCCAGCTTCGTCCTCGTCCAAGGTGTCATCACCGGCCTCAGCTACGGCTTGTTGGCCATGGGCCTGGTGCTCATCTACAAGACCAACCGGGTGCTCAACTTCGCCCAGGGACAGCTGGGGGTGGTGGCCGCCGTCTTCATGGTCAAGTGCTTCTACGACTTCGGCTTCAACTACTGGTTCGCCCTCATCTTGTCGTTGCTCCTGGCCGCCGCGGTCGGGGCCCTGAGCGAACTGTTGCTCCGGCGTCTGTTCAACCGGCCCCGGGTGCTGGTCATGGTGGCCACCATCGGCCTGAGCCAGGTGCTGTTCGTCTTCACCGCGCTGCCCTTCATCCGCCCGAAAAACCTGTTCAAGCCGTTCCCGGTCCCCTTTGACGTCTCCTTCCACATCGGGACCTACCTGTTCACCCCCGGACAGGTGATGATCCTGGTGGCGGCGCCCCTGGTCGCCATCGCTCTGGCCGCCTTCGTCAAGTGGTCGCCCTGGGGCCTGGCCATGCGGGCCATGGCCGAAAACGCCGACTCGGCCCGCTTGTCGGGGGTGTGGGTCCGACGCACGTCGACCGTGGCCTGGACGGTGGCCGGGGTGCTGTCCGCCTTCACCGCCATTCTGGCGGCCCCGGGTCAGACCTCCTCGCTCACCGAGGTCCTTAGCCCCGACCTGTTGTTGCTGGCGCTGACCGCGGCCATGGTCGGAGCCATGGTGAGCCTGAGCTGGGCCTTCGTGGCCGCCATCGGCGTCGGGGTCATCCAGGAGATCCTGGTGTGGAACTTCGCCAGCACGGCCACGGTCGATCTGGTCCTCTTCGCCCTCGTCATGGCGGTGCTCCTGGTCCGCATCGCCGCCCTGCAGACCGGGCCCCGGCGCGACGAGCGCTCGACCTGGTTCGAAAACCCCCGCAACCAACTCCGCAGCGAGACACCGCTCCGGCGCCGGGTGGGCGGCACCGGCGTGGTCCTGGCTGTCATCGGTGCCGCACTGTTGCCGCTGGTGGTGAGCGTCGGGAATTCGTTTCTGATTTCTCAGATCTGCATCTACGCGGTGATCGCTCTGTCCCTCACCGTCCTCACCGGCTGGGCTGGCCAGGTCTCGCTCGGGCAGTTCGGGCTGGTGGCCTGCGGGGCCCTGATGGCCGCCCACCTCGGATCGAGTGTGCCCTTGGTCCTCCTCATGCCCTTTGCCGGTGCGGTGACCGCGGTGATCGCCGTGCTGGTGGGGTTGCCCGCCCTGCGGGTGCGCGGCCTCTATCTGGCCGTGAGCACCTTGGCCTTCGCCCTCTGGTTCATGGGGGCGGTGCTGTCCACCCCGTGCTGGAACCTGTTCAACCGGCGCATCTGCACCGGTCTGCCCAATCCCCAGTCCACCCTCATCGCCCGGCCCACCCTGCTCGGGATCGGCCTGGACTCCGAGCGGGCCTTCGCCTGGTTTTCGCTGGGCGTGCTCGTGGTGTCGGTTCTGATGGTCCGGCTGTGGCGCGACAAGGGGGTGGCCCGCCGGTTGATGGCGGTGCGGGACAACGAGACGGGAGCAGGGGCGATGGGCATACCTCTGGCCCGGAGCAAGCTGATGGCCTTCGCCCTCTCGGGCTTCATGGCCGGCTACGCCGGGGTGTGCCTGGCCTTCGCCACCGAGCGCTTCTCGACATCCACCTTCGATCCCACCTTCTCCATCCTGGTGGTCTCCATGGTGGTCATCGGTGGGCTCGGCTCCATCGACGGGGCCGTGCTGGGAGCGGTGTACCTGGTCGGCCTGCCGGCCATCTTCGGGACCGACCCGACCATCCAGTTCCTGACCAGCGGGCTGGGGCTGCTGGCCTTCATCCTCTACCTGCCCGGCGGTCTGGCCGAGCTGTTCCACCGGCTCGGGGATGTGGTGACCATGGGCATCGAGAACCTCCTGTCACGGGGTGGGGTTCCCCCCTTGCCCGGTCAGCCTCGGCCGGCGGTGAGCGAGGTGGGGGGATGACCGTCCCGGTCGGGTCCACCCCACGGACCAGCGCCAACGGGGCCGACGCCCCAGCCTCGTCGGGCCCGGCTCGCCTGGACATGTCCGGGGTGGCCGTGTCCTTCGGTGGCGTCCACGCCGTCGACGGGGCTGACCTGTGTGCCGAGCCCGGGTCCATCGTTGGGCTGATCGGGGCCAACGGTTCGGGCAAGACGACCATGCTCGACGTCATCTCCGGGTTGGTCACCCCCCAGGCCGGATCGGTGCTCCTGGATGGGGAGAGCCTGGTCGAGTACCTGCCCGAGGAACGGGCCGCGCTGGGCCTCGTGCGCTCCTTCCAGGACTGCCGGCTGTTCCCCGAGTTGCGGGTCGAGGAGGTCCTGCTCCTGACCCAGGACGCCCGGCGGCCGGTCGGCGTCGTCTCCTCCACCCTGCAGATGCCCTGGGCCCGGCGATCCGAGCGGGCCAAGCGCGAGGCCAGTGACCAGGTGATCCACTCGTTCGGGATCGAACGGTTCCGCCGCCACCAGATCGCCGAGCTGTCCACCGGGACCCGCCGGGTGGTGGACCTCGCCTCCATCGTGCTGGCCCGGCCCCGACTGCTGCTCCTCGACGAACCGACCGCCGGCATCGCCCAACGGGAGGCGGAGGCCTTCGTGCCCCTCCTCCGGCGCCTCCACCAGCTGGCCGACACCACCATCGTCCTGGTCGAGCACGATGTGCCCCTGGTGTTCGCCTTGTGCACCAAGGTGGTGATGATGGAGACGGGCCAGGTCGTCTCGACCGGCACCCCCGACGAGGTCCAGCGAGACCCGCGGGCCCTGGCCGCCTACCTGGGCGCCAGCGAGGAGGCGCTGGCCGTGTCGGGAGCGGCGGCGCCGTCGGCCCCGAGGCCGACCGAAGGGATGGTCACCGAATCCGACCGATGAGAACGGCCGGTGATCAACTCTTGGGCATGGCCGGGCCGTAGGGCACGTCGCCCCGCAGGGTGACCCGGTGGGCGATGCGGGTGGCGTCGCCGTAGTCGTCGAGCGCGTAGTGCAGGGTGGCCCGGTTGTCCCAGAAGGCGACCGATCCCGGCCGCCACCGGAAGCGGCAGGTCAGTTCGGGTTGTTGGCAGTGCCGGTAGAGCATCTCCAGGATGGCGTTGCTCTCGTTCTTCGACAGGCCGATCAGGGTCTGGGTGAACTGGGGGTTCACGAAGAGGCCGTTGCGTCCGTTCTCGGGATGGGTGCGCACCACCGGATGGATGGCCGGGGTGAGCTTTTCGCGGAACTCCCCCTGCCATTCGTAGCCGCCCCGGGCGTCCACGTCTGCTGCGAACCAGGGATCGAAGTGGACGGCGATCAAGGTGTCGCACAGGGCCCGGACCGGTTCGGCCAGACGGTCGTAGGCGTCCTGCAGGCTGGCCCACGTGGTGTCGCCGCCGACCTCGGGGCATTCGACCATGTAGAGGATCGACCCGAAGGCCGGCTGCTGGAGGAAGGTGATGTCGGTATGCCACCAGCTGGCCCGGTCCTGGCTGCCGTCGATGGCCAGCACGTCGGGATGCTCGGCCAGGGGGGTGATGACCGGGTGCCCCTCGGTGACGGTGCCGAACTGGGCAGCGAAGGCGGCCTGCTGGGCCGGGGTCAGGCTCTGGCCACGGAAGAAGATGACGTGGTGGGTGTTGAGGGCGGCACGCACATCGGCGACCGCCCGTTCGCTCAGGGGGTGGGACAGGTCCACGCCGTAGATCTCTGCCCCGATGAGGGGCGAGATGGGACGAATGTCGAGCTCGGTGGCGATGGTCATGGGGTCCTCGTCATCAGCCCAGTGTGCACCAATGCCGGAACGGCCTCAACCGGAACTGCACCGGGAGGGGCCGACCGGAGCGATCGGTGCGCCGCCATCGGCCGGTGTGGCAACGTGGGCCCGGCTCGAGGCCCGATGGGGGCCGGCCGGCTGAGGAGGGCGATGACCGATCTACCGACCACGCGGCGCAATTTCTCGCCATGGTTCCAGGTGGTGAGCCGTCTGATGGTGACCGAGGAGGAGGACGGCCTGCCGAGCGACGACCTGTCCACCTTCGGGGAGTGGCGGGATCGTTTCGCGGCGCGTCTCGAGGCGGCCCTGGAGCCGTGGCCGCAGAGGGTGCCCTTGGACCTCGAGATCACCGACGAGGAGGAGTGTGAGGGCTACCGGCGCCAGCGGGTGGTCTTCGACAGCGAGGAGATCATGTCGGTGCCCGCCTACCTTCTGGTCCCCGACGGCCGGCGGTCCCCGGGGTCGGCGGTGCTGGCCGTCCACGGGCACGGCCCGGGCAAGTCCCGCATCTGCGGGCTGGAGCCGGGCGATCCACCCGGAGGCGACTACGCCGCCGAGCTGGCCCGACACGGCCATGTGGTGTTGGCTCCCGACCTGCGCTGCTTCGGGGAGCGGGCCGACTGGAACCCGCCTGACCACTATGGCTGTGACACCAACCTGGTCCACCAGGTGATGGGGGGATGGAGCCCGCTCACCCAGAACCTGTGGGACCTGGCCCGGGCCCTCGACGTCCTCGAGGAGCACCCGCTGGTCGACCCGGCCCGGGTGGGCATGGTCGGCTTCTCCTACGGCGCCACCGTGACCCTCTTTCTGGCCGCCATCGATCCCCGGGTCGCCGTCGCCGTGGTCAGCGGCTACTTCTCGTCGTGGGCCGAGTCGCACAAGGTGCCCTGGAACATGTGCGGATCCCAGGTGCTCACCGGCATGCTCGGCCACATGGAGCACGTCGACCTGGGGGCCCTGGTGGCCCCGCGTCCACTGCTCATCCAGACCGGGGACGAGGATCCCCTGTTCCCCCAGGCGACCGCCGAGGCCGGCGTGGCCCGCCTG
Organism: uncultured Acidimicrobiaceae bacterium; assembly: GCA_963704615.1. Classification (GTDB taxonomy): domain Bacteria; phylum Actinomycetota; class Acidimicrobiia; order Acidimicrobiales; family RAAP-2; genus Bog-756. The sequence continues at coordinate 1,973,565 of OY969923.1, forward strand.
CGTCCCCTCTACGAGCAGGTCGGGGCCGGCGACCGGTTGGTGCACGACATCTTCCCGGGCGAGCACCAGTGGAACGGACCGGGGGCCTATCCCTTCGTCGACCGGTGGCTGGGGTCCGACTTAGCGGCCGGCTGACAGCAGGACCGCCGACTCAGCGTCGAGGAAGACGGTGGCATGGGGCGTCCTCTGCAGGATGGAGGCGGGGCAGGCGGTGGTGACCGGGCCCTCCAGGGCGGCGCGTACCGGCTCCGCCTTGCGGGCCTCGGGGACGATGGCCAGGACGCGCCCGGCCCGGAGCAGCGCCGGGATGGTGACCGTGATCGCCTGCCCGGGAACATCGTCGACGGTGGCGAAGTGCCCCTCGTTGACCTGTTGGCGCCGACAGGCCCGCTCGAGCGCCACCACCTTGAGGTCGGCGACGTCGTCGAAATCGGCCACCGGAGGGTCGTTGAAAGCCAGGTGTCCGTTCTCGCCGATGCCCAGACAGCACAGGTCGAGGGGCTGGCGACGGAGCAGCTCGGCATACCGGTCGCACTCGGCCCCGGCCGGGGCCAGCCCGTCGATGGTGTAGGCCGCCCGCGGCTGGGTGGGTTCGACGATCCGCTGGCGGATCCAACGCTGGAAGCTGGCCGGGTGGTCCGGACCGATGCCGACGTACTCGTCCATGTGGAAGACCACGAGGTCGCCCCAGGGCACATCGGGGGTGGCGTGGACCAGGGTGTCGACGAAGGCGATCTGGGAGTTGCCGGTGGCGAACATGGCGTGGGCCACGCCCCGCGACGCCACCGCCTCCCGCAGCACGTGAGCGGCCCGGTCGGCCGCTTCCCGGGCCATGGTCGCCGTGGTGGGGAAGACCGACACCTCCGGCCGGTCGGCGGGGGTCGGAGACGGCCGGTTCATGGGGGCACTGTAGGTGACGGCTGCCGCTGGGGGGCCGGACTTGCGCGCGATGGTGCACAGCGGGCAGCGTGGCGCCCAGTCGGTGGAGCCGGGGTCGATCCCACCATCGGCGCGAGATGACCGGTTGGACGACAGGGGAGGAGCCCCAGGTGGCAGAGGACGACCTGAGCACGATCATCGGCAAGCCGACCGACACCACGGTGGTCACCGTGGAGCGCGGCCACCTGGCCGTGTTCGCCGACGCGGTCAAAGAGAAGAGCCCGATCTACCGCGACGCCCGAGCCGCCGCCGAGGCGGGACTGGCCGGCATCCCCGCCCCACCCACCTACCCCTTCGCCATGGGCAACTTCGGGGCCTTTCCCGAGCTGCAGGTGGCGGACGCACCCACCGGCAATCCGATGGCCGAGGTGCTCGGTCCCCTGATGGCCAAGGGGGGCATCATCCTCCACGGCGAACAGGAGTTCATCTACCGCCGCCCGGTGCTGGCCGGTGACGTGCTGGTGGGGGAGGGCAAGGTGGCCGACGCCTACCGCAAGGAGTCCAAGGGCAGGACCATGACCTTCGTGGTGGTCGAAACGGTCTGGCGTGACCGCGCCACCGGCTACGAGGTGTGCACGTCGCGCATGAACATCATCCACCGCCTCTGATGACCGACCAGACCACCGCGCCCGATCCCGTCCTGGTGCGCCGGGACAACGGTGTCACCTGGATCACCCTCAACCGTCCCGAGGCCGGCAACGCCATCACCGCGGCCATGCGCGACCAGATCATCGGCTGGCTCGAGGAGGCATCCGATGATCTCGCGGTGCGGGCGCTGGTGCTGACCGGGACGGGGGAGAAGGGATTCTGCACCGGGGCCGATCTCCGGTCGCGCGAACCAGCCCCGGTCCGGCCGCCCGGGGCCCCCGACCGGGCGGTGGGTGAGGCCGCCCGGCAGATCCGTCAGGGATGGCAACGCCTGATCAGCGCGGTCCTCGACTGTGAGAAACCGGTGATCGCCGCGGTCAACGCCACCGCCGCCGGCGGGGGGATGCATCTGGCTCTGGCCTGCGACCTGGTGGTGGCAGCCGAAGAGGCCAGCTTCGTCTCGGTGTTCGTGCGCCGGGGCATCGCCCCCGACGCCGGCGGCGCCTACCTGCTGCCCCGGCTCATCGGCCCGCAAAAGGCCAAGGAGCTGTTCTTCTTCGGGGACGCTCTCCCCGCCTCGGACGCGGAGCGCCTCGGTCTGGTCAACCGGGTGGTCCCCCGGGACCGGCTGCTGGACGAGGCCGGAGCCTGGGCGGCCCGGTTGGCCGCGGGCCCCACCAAGGCCATCGGCATGGCCAAGTACCTCACCAACCGTGCCCTCGAGTCCGACCGGTCCACCGCCCTGTGGGACGAGTCGGTGGCCCAGGAGTTGATCGTCGGTACCGAGGACTGCCGGGAGGGCCTGGCCGCCTTCGCCGAGCGGCGGTCCCCGGTGTTCAAGGGCTGGTAGCAGGGCCCAACGGTTAAAGAGCGGGTTCCGGTCCGGACGGGCCGAGATGCTAGAAACTGTGCCGTGACCTCGACCTGGCTGACCACCGCCGAATGGCTCGCCGTGCTCCGGATCGGGCTCGGGCTGTGGTGGATCAAGAGCTTCCTGCACAAGGACCTGGGCGGCTGGCTGAAGCGGGGGGCGGGCATCTCGTGGGGCGGCTCGGTGGCCGACAAGCACAAGTGGCCGTTCGTCAAGACCGGGTTCGACAAGGTGGTGCGCCCCCATCCGATCCCCATGGCCTACGTCGTGGTCTTCTCCGAGCTGGCCATCGGCCTCGGCCTGGCTCTCGGCTTCCTCACCCCGATCGCCGCTTTCGCCAGCATCGTCCTCAACCTCATCTATTTCGTCCTGATGATCAGCGACTGGGCCGAGCAGGGGCAGAACCTGATGATGGTGCTGGCCGCGGTGGTGGTGCTCGGGACCCACGCCTGGGACATCTGGTCGATCGACCACCTGCTCCACCTCTTCGGAGCCTGAGCGTGCCGATCGGCATCCGTGACGAGCATGACGAGCTGCGGGCCTCTTTGCGCCGGTGGATCGAGACTCGGTGCCCACCGTCGGTGACCCGGGCCGCCCTCGAGGCGGACGACGACATCCTCCCGCCCTTCTGGGGCGACCTCGGTGCGCAGGGGACCTTGGGGATCCACCTGCCTGAGGAATTCGGGGGCCAGGGAGCAGGGATGATGGAGCTGGCCATCGTGGCCGAGGAGCTGGGCCGGGCCGCGGCCCCGGGGCCCTGGGACGGCACCGCAGTGGTCGCCGCCATCGTGGCCAATGCCGGCCGTCCGACCCAGGCCAAGGAGATGCTGCCCGGGCTGGCCGACGGGACGGCCCCGGCCTCGGTGGTCGTCCCCGGCGCGGGACCGGACGGCTCGCCGTGGCCTCGGCCCGGGCTGACCGCGACCGCCGGCGACGGTGGGACGCTCACCGTCCGCGGGACGCTGCGCCCCATTTCCAACGGCACCGTGGTGTCGACCGTGCTGGCCCCGGTGGAGGTCGGGGGCGCGGTGACCTGGGCTCTGCTCGAGCGGGACCCGTCCGTCGAGGTCATCGCCCTGGACAGCTTCGACCCGTCCCGCCCGTCGGCGGCCTGGACCCTCGACGGCACCGTGGTGCCCCCGGAGCGGCTGCTCGACCGGGCCACGACCGAGCAGATCCGTCAGTACGGCTTGCTGGTCGCCGCGGCTGAGGCGGTCGGCGGTGCCGAGTGGTGTCTGGAGACCGCCACCGAGCACGCCCGCACCCGTCAGCAGTTCGGGCGACCGATCGGACAGTTCCAGGGGGTCAAGCACCGGTTGGCCGACATGCTGGCCTCGGTGGAGCAGGCCGTGGCCGCCACCTGGGATGCCGCCCTGGTGGTCGAGGCCGAGCGAGCGGCCGACGACGGCGTCTGCGGTCCGCAGAGCGCGCTGGCCGTCCCCCTGGCCGCGGCGCTGGCCCTCGACGGCTACGTGGAAGCGGCCAAGGGGGCCATCCAGATCCTCGGGGGGATGGGGTTCACCTGGGAGCACGACGTCCATATCCACCTCCGCCGGGCGGTCACCCTGCGCCAACTGGTGGGCGGGACGGCACCGCTCCGGGCCGCCGCCGCCCGAGTGGCGTTGGTCGGCGGCCGCCGCACCCTGGCCGTCGAGCTTCCCCCCGAAGCCGAGATGTTCCGGGGCGAGATCGGTCCGGTGGTGGCGGCCATCGCCGCCATCGAGGACCCCGCCGAGCAGCGCCGGGCCCTGGCTGACGAGGGGTTGCTCGCCCCCCACTGGCCCGCCCCCTGGGGTCGGGACGCCGGCGCCGCCGAGCAATTGGTGATCGACCAGGTCTGCGCCCTGACCGGGCTGCGACGGCCCAATCTGGCCGTGGCCGCCTGGGCCCTCCCGACCATCATGGCCCACGGCACCCCCGAGCAGTCCGAGCGCTGGGTGGCCCCGACCCTGCGGGGCGAGATCCTCTGGTGTCAGCTGTTCAGCGAGCCGGGAGCGGGGTCCGATCTGGCCGCGCTCACCACCCGCGCCGTCCGGGCGGACGGGGGCTGGTCCCTCAGCGGCCAGAAGGTGTGGACCTCGGTGGCGGCCCGAGCCGACATGGGCATCTGCCTGGCCCGCACCAATCCTGACCTGCCCAAGCACCGGGGCATCACCTACTTCCTGGTGGACATGAAGTCGCCGGGCATCGAGGTCCGGCCGTTGCGCGAGATCACCGGCGCCGCCCTGTTCAACGAGGTGTTCCTCGACGGCTGTTTCGTTCCCGACGACTGCGTGGTCGGTGAGGTGGACGGTGGTTGGCGGCTGGCCCGGACGACGTTGGCCAACGAACGGGTCTCACTGTCGTCGGACTCGGCTTTCAGCGGCGTCCTCGAGGGGGTGCTGTCGCGGTTGGCGGGCCACCCCGAGCTCCACGACCCGGTGACGCTCGACCAACTGGGGCACCTGCTGGCCGAGGCCCAGTCGCTGGCCCAGCTCGGGGTGCGGGCGACGCTCCGGTCTCTGGGTGGGCTGCAGCCCGGGCCGGAGTCGAGCCTGGGCAAGCTGTTGGGAGCGGAATTCGAACAGCGGGTCCACGAGTTCGGCCTCGGGGTGTGCGGCCCCGACGGGGCGGTGCGAGACGGGGACGCCGCCGTTTCCGCCTACGGCATGTTGCAGAGCCGCTGTCTGACCATCGCCGGGGGCACCAGTGAGGTGCAGCGCAACGTGATCGGCGAGCGCCTGCTCGGCCTGCCCCGCGATCCGGAACCGGGACGATGAGGCGTACGGCGAGGTGGTGGCCACCGGCGTCGGTGACGGCGATTGGTACAGTCAGGGCACGCCTGGCAAGGACGAGGGACGGAGGTCCGATCGATGACTGACGGGGTGCTGTACTTCGAAGACGTGGACAAGGGGGACGAGGCCCCGGTGCGCTCCCATGTGCTCAGCCGGACCGACCTGGTCGCCTATGCCGGGGCGTCCGGCGATTTCAACCCCATGCACCACGATGAGGTGAAAGCGGTGGCGGCCGGACAGCCCAGCGTGTTCGGCCACGGCATGTTCTCGATGGGTTTTTTGGGCTCGGCCATCTCCGACTACGTCGGTGTGGGCAACATCCGTCGCTTCCAGGTGCGCTTCGCCAAGCAGACCTGGCCCGACGAGAACCTGGTCACCAGCATCGTGGTCACCGGCAAGCGGACCGACGGCGACGACCACCTGGTCGATCTCGACGTCCGGCTGGCCAACGCCGACGGTGAGGAGAAGGTGGTCGGCGAGGCCACTGCGGTGGTGCCCAGCCGCTCGTGACCGGGCCGCACCGCGCTGGGTCTGCGGTAAGCGGCCTCGCCCGAGGCGGGACGAGAAGACGCTGAGGCGGGACGAAGACTAGAAGAAGCTGAACTTGGGAATGCCGGAGGAGATGCCCTTGAACATCTCGTCCTTGGCCCCGGCCAGCTCCTCGGGTGTCCACATCGAGTCGCGGTGCAGCTCACCCACCGGGTGGAATCCGCCCATGACCCAGACGTTGCCTCCGAAGACGACGAAGTTCTGCCCGGTCACGTCGGCGGCCGCATCCGAGGCCAGGAAGGTCACCAGCTGGGCGATGTTGCGGGGGTCCCACTCGTCGAAGCCCTCCTGGGCCTTGGTCATCTCGCCGAACAGGTTTTCCGTCATGCGGGTCCGGGCCCGCGGCGAGATGGCGTTGACGGTGATCCCGTAGCGCTCGAGCTCACGGGCCAGGACCCAGGTGAGCGAGGCGATGCCCGCCTTGGCCGCCGAGTAGTTGGCCTGTCCGGCGTTTCCGTAGAGGCCGGCTTCCGAGGAGGTGTTGATGATGCGGCCGCTGACCGTGTCACCGGCCTTGGCCCGGCCCCGCCAGTAGACGGCGGCATGATGGGAGGGCGCGAAATGACCCTTCAGGTGGACCCGGATGACGTCGTCCCAGTCCGACTCCTCCATGTTGAAGCTCATCTTGTCGCGCAGGATCCCGGCGTTGTTGACCAGGATGTCGAGGGCGCCGAAGGTGTCCACGGCCTGGTCCACCAGGTCCTTGGCCCCTTGCCAGGAGCTGACGTCGGAGGCGTTGACGGCACCGTCGCTCCCACCCTTTTTGATGAGCTCCACCACCTCTTCGGCGGGGTGCTTGTCGCCGCCCTCACCCTGCACCGATGCGCCGACGTCGTTGACGATCACCTTGGCACCCTCGGAGGCCAGCAAGAGGGCCTCCTCGCGCCCGATCCCGCGACCCGCGCCGGTGACGATGGCCACTTTGCCTTCGAGCATTCCCATGATGTCCTCCTCTTTTCCGATTCTCTGCGGCCGGAGCCGACGTCTGCGATTGTGGCCGCCCCGCCCGGATTCGGCCTCGGAGTGTCCTCGACCTCGACGGCGATGCGCAGACGAACCGGGGAAGCATGGCCGAAACGGAGACCCGCAGGCAAGACGGAGCCGCTTCCTCGTCCTCGGCCAGAGTCGCGGTCGGCCGGGACCGGCGGTGAGTTCCCGACCCCGACCCCGGTCGGCCCCGGTGCTCAGACGAAGGCGTGGACGACGGCGCGGTAGGAGCTGCTCGCCGGGGTCGCCCGATCCGGGCTGTCCTTGCCCGCCACCCGTCGGCCCAAGCGGCTGAGGGCTGACTCGGATCCGCCGACGGCGGTGGGCGGACCCTCGACGGTGCTCACCGACGAGAAACCGGCGGCCAGGCACAGGGCGTGGAGCCCGGACATGGTCGGTATGAACCAGTTGCCGAAGTCGTTGTTGAGCTCGGCGCCGGGGTAGAACTGCAAGAGGCTGGCGTCCTCGAGGTGTTCGATGTGTATGGCCTGGGTTTCGATCACGGCGACCTCGCCGGTGACCGAGCGGAGCCGCTCGAGGCAGGTGAGTGGCTCCTTCATGTGGTACAGCACACCGAGGTACAACACGACGTCGAAGACGCCGAGCCCGGAAAGGTCGGCGGTGGCAAAGTCGGCCACGACAGGTTCGACCTTGGATCCGAGGGTGGCCGCGGCAAACTCGAAGCCCCGCCGCCCGGGCAGGTCGGAATTCCAGAAGTCGGTGAGGTCGCGGGACTGGTCGGGGAGGGTTCCGTTCTGCTTGCACTCTTCCCAGTAGGCGTGACGCTTGGCGATGTCGACGCCCCAGGCGTAGTGATCGAGGGCGACCACCCGACTGGCTCCCCTCCGTTCGGCCATGAAGGAGTAGTAACCATCCCAAGCCCCGATGTCGAGGACACTGCGCCCGGTGAACGCGGGGAAATCCTTGTCCGGGATCTGGATCACCGACGCGCCCTTGGTGACGACACCGTCACCCAGGTCGATGGAGTGGAACCAGAGGAGGGCGTCCGCCTGTGTTTGCACTTCTTCGGGGGAGCTCATGGGAGGGGAGGCTAGCGGACGGGCATCCGGGCGGAGGGTGTATCCAGCCGTCGGTGTCGGCTCCGTCGCACCCGATGTGGCCGGTGCCGCGACAGGCGCGACGAGGAGGTGTGAGGGTCGCCGACCGGGGGATACGTGGGGTTAACCCCAGCGGAAAGACGCCGACTAGCGGTATTCCACTGATCGGGGCCGTCCCGTACCGTTGTCAGTGATGATTACCACACACTCACTCACCAAGCGGTATGGCGCAGCAACAGCTGTGGACAACCTGACCTTCGAGGTCCCATCCGGGATGGTGACCGGTTTTCTGGGGCCGAACGGGTCCGGCAAGTCGACGACGATGCGGATGATCGTGGGTCTCGACCTCCCCGACTCCGGTTCGGCTCTGATTGGTGGCCAGCGCTACGACGAGTTGGACTGGCCACTCCGGGAGGTCGGCGCCCTGCTCGACGCCAAGGCCTTCCACCCGGCTCGCACCGCCCGCAACCATCTCCGGTGGCTGGCCCTGGCCAACGACATCCCGGTCAGTCGGGTCGACCAGGTCCTCGACCAGGTGGGGCTGACCTCGGTGGCCAAGCGACGGGTCGGGAAGTTCTCGCTGGGAATGACCCAGCGGCTGGGGATCGCCGCCGCCCTGCTGGGTGACCCGGGTGTGTTGCTGTTCGACGAGCCGGTCAACGGCCTCGATCCCGAGGGCATCCGTTGGGTCCGCCACTTCCTGCGGGACCTGGCCAAGGAAGGGCGGACCGTGCTGGTGTCGAGCCACCTGATCAGTGAGATGTCGCTCACCGCCGACCGGCTGGTCGTGATCGGCCGCGGCCGACTGATCGCCGAGACCAGCGTGTCCGACTTCGTCGCCCGGAGCGGCGGCGGCGCGGTCAAGCTGGTCACCCCGGACCTGGCTGCGTTCACCGCCGCGCTCGCCGCCGCGGGAGCCCGGATCGAGGACGGCGATGGGTCGTTGTCCGTCGAGGGGTTGACCCCAACCCAGATCGGCGACCTGGCCGCGCGCGATGGTCTCCGGGTCCACGAACTGACGCCCATCACCGCGTCGTTGGAAGACGCCTTCATGGAGCTGACCCAGGACGAGGTGGAGTACCGCCCGTCGACGATGCCCGGCGCGGTTGCCGTGGGAAACAAGGAGTGACGATGACGACCGAGATTCTTCTGAACGATCCCCGCGGGCACTACCGCATCAAGCACGTGGCCCGGTCCGAGATCGCCAAGATCCTGACCCTGCGGTCGACGGCGATCACACTCGGCCTCACCTTCGTCGCCTGCCTTGTGGTGACAGGACTGGTGGCCCACGCCGCGCTGCAGCACAATCCCGGTTATTACCTCGGCTTCGACGCCACCCAGATATCCCTGACCGGCATGATCACCGTCGCCCTCACCGGCGGCGTGTTCGGAGCGTTGCTGATCACGGGCGAGTATTCGAGTGGCACGATCCGGACCACCCTGGCCGCCGCTCCGAAGCGGCCTCTCCTGCTCGCCACCAAGATCGGCGTCACCGCCGTGCTCAGCGTGGTCTTCTGCGAGGTCCTCAGTTTCGTCTCGTTCTTCCTCGGTCAGGCCATCCTGTCCGGCGGCGGGGCTCCCTCGGCCACGCTGGCATCGCCGGGCGCAGCACGGGCCGTGGTCCTCACCGGCCTGTTCATCGCCTTCATCGCCCTCATGTCCTTCGGCTTCGGGCTCATCTTCCGCAGCACGGCGGCGGCGATCGCCGCCTTCGTCGGCGTCATCTTCGTACTCCCGCTGGTGATGCACGGCATCTCCCAGACCGGCGTCCGCTACCTGCCGACCAATATCCTGACCAACTCGATCATGTCCACGGTCAACCAGGGCCAGGGGGGGCCGTTCGGGCCGGTCTCTCCGGTCGTAGGGTTGTTGCTGATGGCCCTTTATGCCGCAATAGCCCTTGCCGCGGGAGCGGCGGTCTTCGTCAGGCGTGACGCTTGAGCGAGTCTGAGACGAAGGTCGGCTGGGTGCAGATACGGATTCCCGAGGAGCAAACTGAGCAGGCCAAACGTCTGTCCCAGGTCATCCTGCGAGAGCCGTTCCAGAAGCGGAGCTGGGCGGAGTTGGGGTACTTCCTGGCCAGCTCCGCCTTGGTGGGCGCGGGGGTGCTCGTCCTGGGAGCACTGGGGATCGCCGGGCTGTTTCTGACCGTCGTGTTCGTCGGCGTCTTGATCCTGGCTGGCGACCTGCGGGCCGCCCGGGGTTTCGGCCACTGGCAACGGGTGCTCGCCCACAGGATCCTCGGTGAGGACATCGCCGAACCGGAGCCCTTGAACGCCCGTCCCGGGTTCTTCAGCTGGTTGCGGGCCTCCCTGACCGACGGGGCCGCCTGGCGGGCGGTGGCCTATTTCGTGGCCAAGGTACCCCTGACCCTGTTCGGCGTCTGGTTTGCCCTCAGCGTCTGGATCGAGGCGTTTTTCGGCATCACTTCGCCGTTGACCGGCAGCATCGGGCCGGAGAGGTTCGGCCCCTTCGCCCACCTGCTCGGGCCGGCCGGGCCGGGCAGTGGTCCACCATCACCGGGATTCGGCACCCATCTCGGCTTCTTCTTGATCGGGGTCATCTTCCTCTTCGTCGCCCCGTGGACGATGAGGCTGGTCGTCTACCTCGACCGCCGGATGATGCACCTCCTCCTCGGTCCCAACGCCGCAACTTCCCGGGTGAGAAGTCTCGAGGAGTCGAGGTCGAAGACGCTCGACGCGGCCACCGAAACCCTCCAACGCATCGAGCGCAATCTGCATGACGGCACCCAAGCCCAGCTGGTCGCCCTGGCCATGCGGCTCGGTCAGGCCAAGGAGAAGCTCGAACAGCTCACCATCGATGGCGACGGGACCGAAGATCTGCATGCCATCCGGCGCCTGGTCGGTGACGCCCACAGCGGGGCCAAGGAGGCCATCATCGACCTCCGCGACCTGGCCCGGGGCATCCACCCGCCGGCGCTCGACACCGGCTTGGAAAATGCCCTGGCCACCCTGGCGGCCCGAAACCCGGTACCCACCGAGGTGACGGTGTTGATCCAGTCCCGGCCCACCCCGGCCATCGAGGCCATCTGCTACTTCTGTGCCGCCGAGTTGCTGGCCAATGTCGCCCAGCACGCCCAGGCGTCCCGGGCCTCCCTCAGCTGCGCCCAGCACGGTCCGTGGTTGCGGATCGTGGTGCGCGATGACGGGCGGGGCGGCGCCGCCCTCAACCGGGTCGGTTCGTCGTCGAGCGGCTTGGCCGGACTGGCCGACCGGGTGAGCGCCGTCGACGGGCACCTCAGCGTGGCCAGCCCACCAGGTGGACCGACCGTGATCACGGTCGACTTGCCGACGCACGCATGAGCATGGATGGCACCGACGCCATCCGTATCATCATCGCCGAGGACTCCGCCATCTTGCGGGACGGGTTGGTCCAGCTCCTCACCGACCGGGGTTTCGCCGTCATCCAGGCCGTCAGCGACGCCGTCAGCCTGCAGCAAGCGGTTGCCGACAACCCTCCCGACGTGGCGGTGATCGATATCCGCATGCCGCCGACGTTCACTGACGAGGGGTTGCGGACCGCCATCGAACTGCGGCGGGATCATCCTGGCGTGGGAATCCTGGTTTTCTCCCAGTACGTCGAGACCCGCTATGCCGCCGAGCTGCTGGCCGGCGGCGCGGCCGGGATCGGCTATCTGCTCAAGGACCGGGTCGCCGACGTCACCGACTTCGTCGAGGCGTTGGTGCGAGTGGCGTCAGGAGGAACCGCCCTCGACCCCGAGGTGGTGACCCAGCTGATGGGGGCCTCTCGCCGCACCGCCACGCTGGCCGGGTTGAGCGGCCGGGAGCGGGAGGTGCTGACTCTGATGGCCGAGGGTCGGACCAACTCGGCCATCGCCGCCGGTCTCGTCATCTCGGAGGGGGCGGTCGAGAAGCACGTGGCCAACATCTTTTCCAAGCTGGACTTGCCGGCGACGTCCACCGATCACCGCCGGGTGCTCGCCGTGCTGCGCTACCTCGAGGGATGAAGGCAGGCCAAGCAGGAGCCGACCCAGGGACGCGTTGGCACCGAGGACCGGTCCGTGCGGGCGAGAGGACTCGAACCTCCATCCCCGAAGGGACCGGGACCTAAACCCGGCGCGTCTGCCAGTTCCGCCACGCCCGCGCCACAACCAGCCTAGCCACGGGCACTGCGACGTCCATGCCGAGCCGGGACGGTGACCGTGATCGCACGAGGCCCTGGCTATAGTCGCCCTGTGCCGCCCGCGTCGTCGTCTACGCCCCCGGTGGCTCCCCTCGAGCCCGATCCGTCGGCCGGAGCGGACGCGCTGGATGCCGCCGGCCGGGCCGAGTACATGAACGAGGTCATGGCCGAGATCGACGCCGAAGTAAGGCGGCGGCGCGCCTCGGGCGACCTGCCGGCCGGGCTCGAACGTGAGCTGGACGAGCTGTTCCTCGAGTTCTCGCCGGTGGGACTGCATGGCCGGGCCCGGCTCCGCGAGACCCTGGCCCTGGTCGACGGATCGGCCTATGTCGACGTGGCCGTGCCTGTCGAGTCCCAGAAGATGGTGGGGAGCTCGGTCAAGCGCCTGATCCGCAAGACGATGGGTTGGTACATCGGGTTCATCGTCCACCAGATCGTGAAGTTCGCGTGGTCGGTGTCCCGGATGTTCCACGTGGTGGTCGACCACATCGAGGACCTCGAAGCTGCGGTGGCCAGCCAGCGCGTCCCCGAACTGCCCCCCAGCGCGGTGCCGGCCGCCGATCCGGCCCGGAGCTGGTGGTCAGGGGAGGCGGTGGCCGCCCTCGGTGCCGTGTCCGGCCGGGTGCTGCACGCTGATTGCGGCCGCGGCATCCTGGTCGAGGAACTCCTCGCCGCCGGCATCGATGCCTACGGCGTGGACCCCTCGGAGCCGACCATCGAATTGGCCGTCGAACGCGGGTTGGACGTGCGCGCCGAGTCGGTCCTCGACCACCTCGAGGTGGTGGCGGACGAAGCCTTGGCCGGTCTGGTGCTGAGCGGTTCGATCCAGTGGCTCCACCCCAGCCAGAGGGACCGCCTGGTGGCCCTGGCTGCCTCGCGACTGGCCCTCGATGGCGTGGTGGTGATCCATTCGGCGACACCTGAGTCATGGGCGGCGACGACCTCGCACCTAGTCAGCGACCTGGCTCCGGGTCGTCCGCTTCACGCCGACACCTGGAGCCACCTGCTGGGCCGGGTCGGGTTCGGGAAGTTCGCCCTCACCTCCGGTGGCCCGGACCGCCGCCTCGATCGGGTTGCGTCGTCGAACCCCGACGCCCCGGCGATCAACGGCGCCATCGATGCGGTCAACGCGCTGCTCCTCGGGTCCGGTGAGTACCTTCTGATCGCCGTCCGGGAGCGGTGACCGCCGTCCACCAATTCGTTCCCGCGCTGTTGCCCAGGGATGCCACCGGACATCACACGCTGGCTCTTCGCAACACACTGCGTGCCGCGGGTTGGGAGTCCGACATCTACGTCGAGGCGGCCCACGACGAGCTGGCCAGCGAGGCGACCTACTTCGAGCGTTATCCGCAACGAGCTCGACCCGACGACATCCTCCTGTACCAGTTGAGCACGGCATCCCCGGTCGCCGACTTCCTGGCCAGCAGACCGGAGACTCTGGTCCTCGACTACCACAACGTCACCCCGCCCTCGTTCTACGAGGGCTGGGAGGACCACACCACCGACAAGGTGACCCTGGCCCGGAGCCAGGTGGCCCTGCTGGCCCCGCGGGCCGCGTTGGGGATCGCCGACTCGTCGTTCAACGCCGCCGAGCTCGGACGGTTGGGGTGCCCGGCCACCGCGGTGGTTCCGCTTCTGGTCGAGATCGGCACCGACAGAGCCGCGGTCGATCCCGACGAGCTGGCTCGACTCCACGCCGACCACGGTGACGCGACCGTCCTGTTGTTCGTGGGTCGGCTCTCCCCCAACAAGGGTCACCACCACCTGGTGGAGACCCTCTGGCTCTACCGGCGTTGGTACGACCCGGGGGCGCGGCTCCATCTGGTGGGACCGGCGGTGACCGAGCCCTATGTCGAAGCCGTCTTCGCCTTGGCCGAGGAGTTGGGGGTGGCCCACGCCATCCGGCACGGCGAGCACCTCTCCGATGCGGCGCTGGCCGCCTGGTACGCCGACGCCGACGTCTTCCTCTGCCTCTCCGAACACGAGGGATTCTGCATCCCCCTGCTCGAGGCCATGGGGTCCGGACTGCCCATCGTGGCCTTCGGCGCCGGCGCCGTGCCCGAGACCCTGGGGGAGGCGGGTCTCCTGCTCGACTCCAACCGACCCGGGGTGGCCGCCGCCGCCGTCCGACGCTTGCTGGGCGACCCGGCCCTGGTCGCTTTACTGGCCGCGTCCGGCCACCATCGCCTTCGGGCGTTCTCGCTGCCCCACACCCAGGCCCGGTTCGTCGAGGTGCTCGGCGCCCTGGCCGGGTGCCGCTCGGGGTCAGCTCGACCGTGAAGCTCGCCTTCGTGACGCCCCGCTACGGCCTCGAGGTCATCGGCGGGGCCGAGACCGGGGCGCGGATGATCGCCGAGCACCTCTGTGGGCGACACCGGGTGGGAGGTCGAGGTGATGACCAGTTGCGCCCTCGACCATCTCACGTGGGAGAACACCGAACCACCGGGGACGTCGTCCCTCAACGGGGTGACCGTGCACCGTTTCCCGGTCGTCGGTCGTCGACTTCTCGACTACTTCACCCTCGACGGAAGGCTGCGGGTGTCGCCGACGACGGCGACCCTGGCCGAGACCCGGCGGTGGGTGGCCCTCAACGGCCCGATGTGTCCGGGCCTGGTCGACGCGGTGGCCGCCACCGACGCCGAAGTCTTGGCCTGCTACCCGTACCTGTTCGCCACCACGGTGGACAGCATCACCGTCTCTCGGGTACCCACGATTCTCCATCCGGCGGCCCACGACGAGCCCGCGCTGTATTTCTCTGTGTTCCGTCAGAGCTTCCGGGACCTCGACGGCCTGGTGTACCACACCCGGGCCGAACGCGACCTGATGGAGAACGTGTTCGGCATCGGGGTCCGCCCGCAGATCGTCCTCGGCCTGGGGGTCGGCGAGCCGGCCGGTGCCGGACGCAACGGCGGCGATGTCCTCGGCATCGGTGACCGTCCCTACCTCTGCTATCTGGGTCGGGTGGACGAGCACAAAGGGTGCGGAATGCTGGCCGAGTACTTCGCCCACTACAAGGAGCGCCACCCCGGCGATCTGACCCTGGCCTTCGTCGGCCCGGTGTCGGCCACCCCGCCCGAGCACCCCGACATCATCGTCACCGGGGCGGTCACCGAGGCCGACAAGTGGGACATCCTGGCCGGTGCCGAGGTGATGGTGAACCCGTCGGCTTACGAATCGTTCTCACTGGTCCTGTTGGAGGCGTGGACGTTGGGGGTTCCCGTGCTGGTCAACGCGGCGTGCGCGGCCACCATGGAGCACACCCGGCAGTCGGGTGGTGGGCTGTGGTTCGACAGCTACCGCTCCTTCGAGGTGGCGGTCGAACGCCTGGTCGGCGACCGGGCCCTCCGGTCGACACTGGGCGCGGCGGGGGCGCGCTACACGGCCCGGCACTTCCGCTGGCCGGCGATCATCGACCGGTACACCCGTTTCCTCGAGGGGGTCGTGGCCCGAGGTCATCGCCGACCGGTTCGCACCGGCCGGCTCCCCATCCCCGCCGGTGGGCCCGAGTACGTTCGGGGCCGATGAGGGCGTGATGTCCGACCACCCCGAGGACCACCAAGACGAAGCCGATCCGACCGACGGGATGGCCGCGGCCGATGCCGACGAACGCGAGCTGCTGGCCGCCTTCGACCGGCTGAGCCCGCAGGGCAGCCTGCGATGGGGATTCGACGACGCCATGGGGCGCATCGAGCATGCCGAGCTCAACTCGGCGACCAGCGCCGTCCCTTGGCGCGGGCTCCCCGACGACCTCTGGGAGCGGGGGCACTCGGCCCGCATCGGCCAGCGCTTCGTGGGCGACGTGGCCGGGGTGCTGGCCGACATCCTGGCCACCGACGCCCGCGCCGTGGCCGACGCCGCCGTGTCCGGGGTCAACGTGGCCGTCTGGGACGCGCTGCGCCACCTGGCCGCCCGGGTCGAGATCCTCGAGGCGCGGGTCGACCCGCTGAGGCTGGAGGCGGCCGAGTGGCCGCTTCCGACCCCCGACCCCAGCGCATGGTTGACCGCCGTCGATGCCTGGTTGGGACCTGCCGATGGCGATGACCCGGTGGTGGTGGGGGAGTCCGGTGACGGTGCCCTCCTCGCCGCGGTGCGGGCCGCGGGCCGGACGGTGGTGGGTGTCGAGCCCCGAGGGGCGTCGGTGTGGCGGGCGCGGGCTTCGGTGCCTGCCGACCCCGGGGTGGACGTGGTCTTCGGGGACGTCGCCGCCCACTTGAGGACCATCCCCGCCGACGGCGCCGCCGCCGTCATCCTCCTGGGATGCGTCGATCGGGCCGACCTGGTCGGGAAGCTGGTGCTGGTCGAGGAGGCCGTCCGCATCACCCGGCCCGGTGGCACCGTGATCGTCCTCACCACCGACCCTGGGGTGTGGGAGACCACGGTGGAGGTCCCGGCCCGGGACCTCCTTCCCGGCCGGCCCTTCCACCCCGAGACGTGGTGCTGGATGCTCAACCGGGCCGAAGCCGATGCCCACTGGCACCGTCCCTCGTCGGGCGAGCTGCACGCGGTGGTGGCGAAGGTCCGACGGTGACCTGATGGGAATCCACCTGTTCGTCCCCATGCTCCACCGCCACGACGCCGTCGGGGAACACACCATCGCCCTGCGGGACCGACTGGTGCTGGCCGGCGTGGACTCGAGGATCTACTCCCAGATCCCCGATCCCCGTACCCGCGACGACACCCGGTACTACCTCGACTACGAGTCGGATGCCCAACCGGGGGACGTGCTCGTCTATCAGTTCGCCACCGAATCGGTGATCGCCACCTGGCTGGCCGGCCGGCCGGAGCCGGTCGTGATCAACTACCACAGCATCACCCCGCCGCGGTACTTCTGGCCCTGGAGCAACGGGATCACCCGTCTGCAGGTCGGCGCCCGGCTCGAGTTGGACCAACTCGCCCCGCGGGCCGCTCTGGGCATTGCCGTGTCCCGCTTCGACGAGCAGCGAGCTGGCCTCGGCCGGATGCAGGACGCACCACGGTCGTCCCCGTCGTCCAGGTCGCCGTCCCTCCGGTCGTTCCCGACGCCCACCTGGTCGAGCGGCTCCGGGCGGGAGGTGCCGGAGTGGGCCGACGGTGGCTCTCGGTGGGTCGCCTGGCTCCCAACAAATGCCATCATCAGGCCATCGCCGCCCTGTTCGTGGCTCGGGCAACGTCGGACCCCGAGGCAGGTCTGACCCTGGTCGGCTCGCCCTCGGAACCCGCCTACGCCGGAGCCCTCAAGCGGTACGCGGCGGCCCTGGGTCTGGCCCACGTGGTCGAGTTCGTCAGCGGCATCAGCGACGAGGAGCTGGCTGCCCACTACCGGGCCGCCGATGTTCTGGTCATGCTGTCCGAGCACGAGGGCTTCGGGGTGCCTCTGGTCGAAGCCATGGGTCAGGGACTTCCGATCGTGGCCTTTGCCGCCGGGGCCGTTCCCGAGGTCCTCGGTGATGCCGGGGTGCTGCTGGCCACGAAGAACCCCCGGCATGTGGCCGATGCCGTCTCCGCACTGTTGGCCGACCCCGCCGAACAGCGCCGACTGGTGGAGGCGGGCACGGCCAGGTTCGCGTCGATGCGCCTCGACCAGGCCGGGGACCTGCTCGTGGAGGCGATTCGAGGCGTGTCCGACCCGGTGGCCGCCAGCCGGTGACCGCCGCCGGATGATCGCAGAACCGGCGGACCTGCGCCCTTCGCGAGGCCCGAACCACTAGGCTCGCCGTCCATGGACGACCCGCGTTACCTGCCCCTGCACGCCCAGCCGGACCTCCCGTCGGCCCAGATGAACTCCGGTTCCGAGGTCGGACCGGGAAGCGACATCTTCCAGCGTCTGCTCAAGGAGAGGATCGTGTTCATCGGGTCGGCCATCGACCAGAACACCGCCAACCTGGTCTGCTCGCAACTGATCCTTCTCGAGGCCGAGAACCAGGAACGGGACATCTCCGTCTACATCAACTCGCCCGGGGGCTCGGTGACCGACGGCTTGGCCATCTACGACACCATGCAGTACGTGCGCTGCGACGTCCGCACCATCTGCGTGGGCCTGGCCGCCTCGATGGGCCAGTTCCTGCTGTGCGCCGGCACCCCGGGCAAGCGGTTCGCCCTGCCCCACAGCCGGATCCTGATGCACCAGCCCTCGGGCCAGATGCAGGGCCAGGCCTCGGACATCGCCATCCAGGCCGAGCAGATCATCTACCTGAAGAGGATGATGGCCGAGAGGATCGCCTTCCACACCGGTCAAACGGTGGAGCGCATCGAGGCCGACTCCGATCGCGACCGCTGGTTCACCGCCGAGGAAGCCCGCGACGTACGGGTTCATCGACGAGGTCATCCAAAAGGATGCCATGGAGGTCCCGACGGCCGCGGGGGCGGGTAGCTCGTGAGCCTGAGCGTCGAGAAACCCGCGTCCGCGGGTCCCGACCGCGCTCCCACCATCGGCGGCAGCACCCGCTTCGTCCCCGGTCAGAGCCACGACCGGATCACCGTTGTCAACGGGAAGGTCCAGCTGGGTCAGAGGTTGAAGGACCTCTGGCTCAATCGCGACCTGCTGGTCCTTCTGGTCCGGACCGAGCTCAAGGTCAAGTACAAGGGCTCGGTGCTCGGCTTCGCCTGGTCGATGCTCAACCCGGCCCTGGTGCTGGCCATCTACTACATGGTCTTCAAGATCATCGCCCGTAACCACCAGCCCAACTTCGCCATCTGGCTGTTCGCCGGACTTCTGGTGTGGAACCTGTTCAGCGGTGCGGCCCTCGGGTCGACCGGGGTGGTGGTGGGCAAGGCCGGCATCGTCAAGAAGGTGGCCTTCCCCCGCGAGCTGCTGGCCCTGTCGGTGGTCGGGGTGACCGTGGTGCTGTTCGCCATCCAGGTGGTGGTGCTGCTTCTGGCCATGGTGCTCTTCGGCATCACCCCCGACTTCCACATGGTGGCCATCCTCCCTCTCGCCCTGGTGGCCCTCCTCGTCTTCACCGGGGCCCTGTCCGTCTTCCTCTCCGCCGTCAACGTCTACCTGCGCGACACCCAGCACCTGACCGAGGTGCTCCTGATGGCCTGGTTCTGGGGCACCTCCATCGTCTACACCTACGGGACGATCTTCCTGTCCGGTTACCAAAAGGACCACCCGTCGTTGAAGTGGATCCAGTACGCGTACCTCTTCAACCCGGTGGAGCCGATCGTGATGACCTTCCAGCGGGCCATCTACGGGAAGACGAAATACTCCTGGACGCCGCCCGGTACGAAGACCCCGATCATCTACCACGTGCTTCCGACCTGGGGCGTGGGCACCTACGCCGGCATGTTGGGCATCGTGCTGGTGGTCAGCATCGGGCTGTTCCTGCTGGCCTTGATCGTCTTTGGCCGACTCGAGGGCAACTTCGCCGAGGAGCTCTGACCGGTGGGCGTCGCGGTCGAGGTCAAGGGCATCTCCAAACAGTTCCGCCTCTACAACGAGAAGCACACCTCGCTCAAGGAGCGGGTCATCCACGGCGGCAAGATGCCGTACACGCCGTTCTGGGCCCTGCGCGACGTCACCGTCGACATCGACCAGGGCGAGACCTTTGGCATCCTCGGCCGCAATGGGTGTGGCAAGTCCACCCTGCTCAAGTGCGTGGCCGGCATCCTCAAGCCCACCTCGGGGGAGATCCGGGTCAGGGGCACCCTCGCCGCCATGCTGGAGCTCGGCGCCGGGTTCCAGCCCGACCTGTCAGGGCGGGACAACATCTTCCTCAACGGGTCGCTCCTCGGTCTCTCCCGCTCGGACATCGAGAAGAGGTTCGACGACATCGTGGCCTTCGCCGAGCTCGACGAGTTCATCGACAACCAGGTCAAGTTCTACTCCTCGGGCATGTACGTCCGGCTGGGCTTCGCGGTGGCCATCAACGTGGAGCCCGACGTGCTTCTGGTCGACGAGGTGCTGTCGGTCGGCGATGCCGCATTCCAGCGCAAGTGCCTCGACCACGTAAAGAAGATCCAGCGCGAGGGCCGCACCATCGTGGTGGTCAGCCACAGCCCCGACACCATCCGTCAGAACTGCGAGCGGGCGATGGTGATGAACCACGGCCGGCTGATCACCGTGGACGAGCCCGGCGAGGCGATCCGGGCCTACCTGGCCGATCTGCTCGGCGTCGGCACCCTCGAGGGCTCGGAGTCGGGCGGGATCGAAGGCAACGTCGTGCACATCGGTACGGTGCAGACCGAGCACGGCGGCGCCGGGTCGCGCGGGCACATGTACCCCGGCGAGTCGCTCACCGTCACCGCCGA
Organism: uncultured Acidimicrobiaceae bacterium; assembly: GCA_963704615.1. Taxonomy (GTDB): domain Bacteria; phylum Actinomycetota; class Acidimicrobiia; order Acidimicrobiales; family RAAP-2; genus Bog-756. The sequence goes on from OY969923.1 coordinate 1,993,724, forward strand.
GGTGGACAGCCTGGCCCCGGTGCCCAACGCCATGGCCACCATCGCCATCCACGACGACAACAACGACCTGGTCTTCGCCTCCGATCCCGACGATCCGGCGGCCGCCCTGGAGATCCCCGAGGGCGGAGGGTTGGTCCGTTTCTTCTTCCCCGAGGTCCCGTTGTTGGACGGGACCTATTCGGTCAGCGTCGGCGTCCGCAGCGCCACCGAGACGGCCATCTTCGACTGGAAGGACCAGATCACCCAGTTCGAAGTGGCCAACCCCGGCCGATCCACCGGTCGGGTGCGTCTCCCTCTCGACGTCAGCTTCAGGCTCAGCTCGATCGGTGCCACCGGCGAGGTCCCGGCCGTGGCCCCCGACTTCGGTCCCCTGGCCGGCTGGGAGGAGACCGCTTCGTGACAGTGACCCGCATCGATCAGGTCATTCCCACGCTGGCCAGCAGGGACGCCATCGGCGGTCACGTGGTGCAACTCCGGGATCTGCTGCGGGAGCGGGGCTACAAGTCGGACATCTACTACGGCCACGCCTCCGCCGACCGGCTCGATCACGGGTTTCCGGTGGCTCGTCTGGGTGACCGGTCTTCGAACGGGCGGGTGCTGCTCTACCAGCTGTCCATCGGGAGCGGAGTGGCCGACATCTTCCGCGAGCGCACCGAGCGCAAGTTCGTCAACTACCACAACATCACCCCCGCCGACCTCCTCGAGGCGTGGGCACCGGCGGTCGGCGAAGAAGTGCGGTGGGGCCGTGCCCAACTGCCGCGACCTGGCCCCCGTCACCGAATTCGCCATCGCCGACTCGACCTTCAACGAACGCGAGCTGCAGGTCGCCGGCTACCGGTCGACGATGACCCTGCCGCTCCTGATCGACCTCGAAGGCTTCACCGGGTCGCCCGACCCCGTCCTGGCCGATCGCCTGGCTTCCGACAAGGAGCGGGGTGGGACCGACTTGCTGTTCGTGGGCAAGGTCTCCCCCCACAAGGGCCAGCACGATCTGGTCAAGGCACTCGCCGCCTACCGGCGCCTCTACGATCCGCAGGCCCGTCTGCACCTGGTCGGGGGGGCGATCAGCGAGGAGTACCAAACCGCCGTCGAGCGCTTCGCCTCGGAACTGGGTCTCCTCGAGGCCTTGGACATCGCCGGCTCGGTGACCCACGAGGAGCTGATCGCCTACTACGCGGCATCCGACGTGTTCGTCTGCCTCTCCAACCACGAGGGCTTCTGCGTTCCGTTGGTCGAGGCCATGGTCCACCGGCTGCCCATCGTGGCCTACACCAACACGGCCGTACCCGAGACGGTCCAGGGAGCCGGACTGGTCCTGCCCAGCAAGGAGCCGGTGCGAGTGGCAGCGGCCATCGACCGGGTGGTCGGCGACCCCAGGCTCCGGGCCATGCTGGCGGCGGCGGCGGCCGAGCGGGTGCGGACCTTTGCCCTTCGCCGGACCAAGGACGGGTTCGCCACCGCCCTCGAGGCAGCCTGCGCGGCGTGAGGCAGGCCCACACGCTCTGGCCCGGCGCCCGATGAAGGTGACCTTCGTGGTGCCCCGCTACGGCACCACGGTCGTCGGGGGGGCGGAGTCGGCGGCCCGAGCCCTGGCTGAGCACCTGGTCGCGCTCAAGGGATGGGAGGTCGACGTCCTCACCAGCTGTGCCGAGGACTTCGTCACCTGGGCCGACGTGTTGCCGGCCGGCGAGGAGATGGTCAACGCGGTGCGGGTGACCCGGTTCACGTCCACCGCGGGGAGGGACCCGTCGTTCCACCCGTACTCGGCCTCGCTGCTAGCCGACCCCGGCCGGGCCACTCGGGAGCAAGCCGAACGTTGGATCGACCTGCAGGGCCCGGTGGTGCCCGACGCGGTGGATGCGGCCGTCGAGGCCGACACCGACGCCCTGGTCTTCTATCCCTACCTCTACTACCCCACGGTGCGCGCCATCGATCGGGCCCGAGCGCCGACGATCCTCCACCCGGCCGCCCACGACGAACCCGCCTTGCACCTTCCCGTCTTTCTCCCGGTGTTCGCGGCCGCCGACGGACTGGTCTTCCAGACGGCAGCCGAACGCGACCTGGTGCAACGAATGTTCCCGGTAGCCTCCCACCACCAAATCCTGCTCGGCCTGGGCGTGGACGATCCCGACGACGCCGTCGTGGGCGGTGGTCCCGATCGGGTGGCGACTCGCCGCGATCCCTATCTGGTGTGCCTCGGTCGGGTCGATCGGCACAAGGGGACCTCGACGCTGGTCAATCTGTTCGGGGCCTACAAGCGGCGTCACCCCGGTCCGCTCCGGCTGGTGCTGGCGGGCCCGGTGGTGGAGGCTCCCGAGGACGATCCCGACGTCGACGTTCTCGGCCCGGTGTCCGAGGCCGACAAGTGGGCCCTCCTCCAGGGCGCCCTGGCCCTGGTGTCCCCGTCCCCCTGGGAGGCCTTCTCGCTGGTCATCGCCGAGGCCTGGAGCGCCCGCATCCCGGTGGTGGTGACGGCGGAGTGTGCCGCCACCGTCGAACACTGCCGACGTTCGGGCGGCGGGCTGACCTTCGCCGGGTTCGGCGAGTTCGAGGCGGTCATCGACCGTCTGTGCGGCGACCAACAACTCCGGCGCCGGCTCGGGGAGCGCGGACGCGCTTACACCGACCAATGGTTCCGATGGCCTCGGGTCATCGACCGCTACGCCGCTTTCGTCGAGTCGGTGGCGGTCAGCGCCGCCACCGGGTCCTGGTCAGATCCCCGTGCCCAGGGGGCGCGGTCCCGGGTGGGCGACGATGTGGACACCGATCAGGGTGGTCCCGGGGAGGACCTGGTACACCCGGAATCCGGCGATCGGCTGAGGAGTGGCCACCGGTAGGGCCGCTCCCTGGGTCACCAGGGAGGCCAGCCCGGGTACCGAGGGTGAGGCGATCAGGAAGAGCGAGCCGGCCGGACCGACCGAGAGGGTGTCGCCCGACGCGTAGTACAGGGCCCCCTGCAGCTGGTTGTAGACCACCTGTCCGGGGGCGATGAGGGCGACCTGGTCCTCGGGGAGCGCCCAGCCGGCGTTCCGGTAGATGCCGGCGCCCCCGTCGACGGTGTCCATGGCCACCACGTCGTGACCGCTCCGGAGCGACGGGGCCAGACCCCGCAGTGCGGCGTCGACGGCATCGGCCGAGGTGATGGCTTGTCGGGTGTCGGCATACGGTGCCTGGTAGCGGGGCTGAACCAGCCATACCGCTCCCGAGGTGGCCACCAGGCTCTGGGGAAGGACCCCGTTGCCGCCGAGGAATCGCTGAGCTCCGAGTGCGGCGATCACCACCACCGCGATCGACGTCGCCACCAACCACGGGCGCGACGCTCGGTGATCCGTCGCCGAGGTGCCGGTGAGAGCACCGAGGGGCAGGAGCAGGGCGATGACCGCCGCCGGCAAGTAGGCGAGCAGGTAACCACCCTTGGCGAATTGCACCAGGGCCACCAACAGCATGGGCGGGACCAGGGCTGCGCCGAGGACGGCCGAGCGCGACTGGTACCACGGTCGATTCCGGCCGGCGGCTCCGGCCGGCGCCGCCGGTTCGGCGGGGAGCGGCTGAGTGGCCGAGCGTCCGGTCAGGGCGCGGCCGGCGAGGCACAGCGCGGCCAACACGGTGAGAACCGCCAACGGGGCCAGGGCCACGACGGTGGTGCCGGCGAAGGTGCCCAGGTTGGTGGAGCCGGCGGCGCCATGCTCGAACACCGACGTGGCCCGGGCCGCTCCGGTGGCCTCGATGCGGGTGGACTGCCACCAGGTGCTGAAGCCTCCGGGCTGGTCGAGCGACATGGGGATCAACCACACGGCCACTCCGGCCACCCCGGCGGCCACGGTGATCACCAATCGGCCCCAACGCCGGGTGGAGGCGATCACCGCGATGAGGGCGAGGATGGCGAACGACTGGATGATCGATTGCCGGAAGCCGGACAGGAATCCGAGAGCGAGCGCGGCCCACACGCCGTGGTAGCTCCCCGGACGGGCCCGCCAGGCCAGGATGATCAGCAGCGAGCAGGCCACCATGTCGAACGAGTAGGTGGCGACGATGGATCCGCTGAACCAGGCGAACGGGCAGGTGGCCACCACCACCCCGGCTGCGATCCCGACCCACCAGCCCCCGAGGTCCTTGCCCGCCACCACGGTGAGGCCGGCGGCGGCGGCCGACGCCACCGCCGCCACCAGGACCAGGCTGTGGATGGTCCCCAAGCCGGTGATCCCGTGGACGAGCCGGGCCGACGCCACGTAGAGCCAGTAGCCGGGCGGTTGGGGCTCGCCGTGGGTCACGTCGTAGTGGCCGACGGCGGCGGCGTACTGGGCCGAGTCCCAATCGGTGGGCCCATTGGCCGCGGTGAGCAGGCGGAGGCCCAGGGTCACCAGGGCAACGATCCAGGGCACGGCGGTCACGCTCGGTCGGCGGCCTCGGCGTTGCCACTCGGCCCGGGTCATGGTGGGCGGCGGGGTCAGGGTCTCGCGTGGTGCGACAGCCACCGGCGCAGAGTCCATGATGGCTCAGGATACCGACGTCGGGCGGGGGGGGAGGGCCATGCCCGGCCCTGCCCGACGGCGCCCGTTACTCGGTGCGCTCGCCCTGGGGCACGACCCTTCTGCTCAACGGCAGAGCTGTCGTTCCGCCTGGATCGGATCGGGGCTGAAGCTCATCGTCGTGTAGGTGAGCGAGTGGATCATGTTCGAGAACGCCCGCGAGACGGTGAGTGGCGCAGTGATGGCGCGCAGGTACGAGGCGAGCGGCCCACAGGCGAGGGCGTGGTGGGCGGCGGCGATGGATTGAGCGGTTGCCGTCCCCGCCGGCAGATGTTCGTTCGGGACTCCGAACCGGGCCACCATCCACGCCGGACCGATGTATTTCTCATGACCCGGTCGACCCCGGACCTTCAGGGTGGTGTGCGACCCGATGGGATTGGCCAGGGAGAACGAATCGAAGATGTAGACGTGGGGCCCGCTGACGTAACCGTCGAACCCGATGTCGGTCGAGTTGACGACCATGGCGAAGGGAAGCGATGACTTGGCCGGGCGGATGTCGGCGGGCAGCCAGAGGAGCTGTGGATCGGTGACAACCAACATCACCTGACGTCCATCGTGCATGGCCTGGTTGGCCGCGTTCTTGTAGTCGGTGCCCGGCGAGGCGGATTGGTGCCAGTCGGTGGCGGTGATCGGATGGGGATTGCCGGTGGCCGCGATCCAGTAGCTCCGTTCGTTGGCGATCCCGTGGACCACGCCCAGCGGGCCACCGGCGTCGAATCGCAACCATCCGGCACACACCACCGCCCACACGGCGATCCCGGCCACCGCCAGCACGAACAGCGAGCGCAGCTGGGCGACGTCGAAGTAGATGGCCAGGCACAGGGACAAGAAGGCGGGCAGCAGCAGCCGTGCGTGCATGTAGTCACCACCCAGGTGCACGACATAGACCGTGTCGGCCAGCCCGGCCACGGCCGGGGTCAACAACACCACCACCCCGATGCGATCCCCCCCCTTCCACCACCGGGTCAACCGCGGAAGAGTCAGCGGCAGGACGAGGAGGATGGGCAGCCACAAGGCATAGGGACCGATGAAGTTCCACAGATAGACCAAACCTTGGGACCACCACGACGCACCGGCCGACTTGGCCAGGGCGGTGTTGGCCACGACCAGGGCGAAGTAGGCCATCCGCCACAGTTCGTAGAGGACGGGCAGGCCGAAGGCGGCGACCACCGGCAGCAGGTAGCGACGGCCCCACGAGGTCGGTCCCCGCCAGCCCGGTGCCGCGATCACCAATCCCAGTGCCGCCAGGAACACCACCGACATCACGATGAGTTCGGGCCGGATGAGCGTCCCCAGACCGACCACGAAGGCGCACCACAGCGCCGAAGTGCGATCTCTCTCGGTGCGGACGAGCAGCCAGAAGGACAGACCGATCCAGGCGAAGACCATGCCCATCTCGAGGCCCCCGGTGGAGAACTCCCACACTCCCGCGACCACCGAAAAGATGAGCAACCCGATGGGAAGCACCAGCCCATCGCCCCGGCTCGCACCGAGGCGCTGGACGGCCCGCCCGCCGAGCACGACTCCGGCGGCGGTGAACCCGAGGCCGAGGAACACGGAGAGCCACTCGATGGAGATGAAGGGCAGCACTTCGTGGAGGGCGGCCAGGGTGAACAGCCACAGCGGGTCGGAGTAGGCCTCGACGCGTTCGCCGATGTTGAAGACGGGACCGTGGCCGGCCAGCAGGTTGGCGATGACCCGGAAGTTGATGAAGGCGTCCTCTTGCACCCATCGGTAGGACCAGGCACCGGCGAGCACGATGACCAGCGGCACGGCGAGGACGAGCCACGACCCGAGCAGGTGCGGCCGCTTGCCCCGCGGGGCAGCCGGGGGCGCCACCGGCGCGAGCTCGGTCTCGGTGACCATTTCTGGGACGCTAGTCGTCCCCTCTCCCGGGCCGGGGGAAGGTCGGCTCTCCTCCTCGGGTCGAGTGAGCGCCGTCGATCAGCGGGTCCGGAGACACCATCATCGGTGCGGCGGGTTCTCCTCCATGACAGACTCACGGTCCGTGACCACCCCCGAGCGACGGCGGGGCCCGCGATGAGTTCGCTGACCGACCAGAGCGTGTCCGACCAGACCGTGTCCGACCGGGTGGCTCAATCGCCGACCCCCGAAGGAGCCGTCACCACCACGTCCGGGGGGCGTGGTCTCGACGTCACCGTCGTCCTAGTGGTCGCGCTCGCCGCCGTGTTCGGTGCCCTCGAACGGCTGTGGCTGCTGATCCACCTTCCTCTTCTGGCCGATGAGGCCGTGGTCGGTCTGATGGCTCGAGCCATCGACAGCGGGCACTTCACCACCTTCTACTGGGGGCAGAACTACGGGGGACTCGAGCCCTACGTGGTCGCAGTCGTCGGTCAGGCCCTCCGGGGTCCGGTCGGGGTCAACGCCACCTCCGCTCTGCTGTCCGGGGTGTCGGCCCTCCTGGTGGGTCTTCTGGTCACCGAGATCTCCGGTGTCCGACGCGCCGGTCTCCTGGCCGGCGCCCTGGTCTGGGTCTGGCCCTACGCCTCGGTGTGGAACTCGACACGCGAGTTGGGATTCCACTTTGCCACCGCCGCGCTCGGTCTGGCCCTCCTGTACGGAGCGGTGCGCATCAGCCACGGTCACCGTCGCCCCCGGACCTTTCTGGCCATGGGATTGTGCGCCGGAGCCGGGTGGTGGGCGTCGCCCGAGATCGTCTATTTCGCGGTGCCGGCGGCCGTGATCCTCGTCGGGGCATGGCACCGGTTGCGGCGGGAGTCGGGGCCGAGGGACCCCAGGTCCGCGGTCCTGTTCGCGTCCGGCGTCGTGCTGGGAAGCCTGCCCTGGATCTACACCAACATCACCACCGGTTTCGCCTCGCTGTCCCCGTCCTCGGCGCCCGCCACCGCCACCACCTACACCGGGCGGATGGCCATCTTCTTCCACCACGTCCTGCCCACCGAGCTCGGTCTGAAGGAGCTCTACACCGGTGCCTGGGTCGGGGGCAGCATCGTGGGAAAGCTCGCCTATGCCGTCGCCCTCCTCATGGTGGCCGCCGCCCTGGTGGTCGCCTTCCGGGCTCGACGGAGAAGCGGAGGCCTGCCCCTGCTCGGCTGCGGTATGGCCGTCGTCTTGTTTCCTTTTGCCTTTGCCGCCGATACCGGAACCGGCTACTGGTCCGATGCCCGCTACGGGGTCGACTTCAGCTACCTGGTCGCCATCGTGGTCTTCGCGGCCCTGGCTGACATCGCCACCACCCGCTCCCTGGTGGGCATCGGCGTGAGCCGAGGAGCTCGCGCTCCGGCTTCCGGGGCTGCAGAGCCCCGGCCACCCGGTCACGCAGCGCGCCTCGTGGTGGCCTTCGGGGTGGCCGCCGTGGTGGCGGGCGCGGCCCTGACCGCGGTGGCATCGCACGCGACGGCACAGACGTCGGACACCAGTCCGTCCGCCTTCTTCGACGGGTGGCACAACCCGAACCGCGCCCTCGATGCCACCGCCGCCGATCTGCAGGCGCACCACATCCGCGACGCCTATTCCGACTACTGGATCGCCTACGACGTGGACTACGCCAATCCATGGGTGGCCGTCAGCCCGGCGCCCCCCGACCCGGTGCGCGCCGCGGCTCTCGCCTCGGAAGTGGCGGACGCCCGTCGTCCGGCGTGGCTGTTCCTCGCCCCCGCCCAGCTGGCCGAGGCGGTGCCCGCCTTCTCGAGTCCCGAACAGGGGCCCGACAACTACACCGAGGCCTCCTTCCTGGCCTTTTTGGTCCGGCGGGGGGTGGCCTCGAGGGTGGTGCACCTCGGCGTCCTCGACGCCGTCATCCCTGATCAGCGGGTCACCCTCCCCTCACCGAGCCCGGGTCGACCGGGCTGATCCTGTGGGGTCAGGGGTCCCGGCCGCGGGCCGGGGTCGGACCCCGGTTCAGTTCGGCGACGAAACGGTCGATGAAGAGACAGGTGAGACGCACGCGTCCACACCGGGGCCCCGATCCGATTGATCGTCATTCGGCCGAGCCCCGTTCCTGATCTGGGCCGGACAAGGAGGAACGACCGGATGGACACAGCGCACGGTGACAGGCCAACGAACGGGCTCCGAAGGACGGCTCGGCGGCGCATGGTCGCCGCCGGCGCGCTGGTTGCCGGAGCGGCCGCCCTGCTGGCCGGCATCAGTTCCCCGCCGGCCTCGGCCGCCGGACCGGCGCCCCACATCGGTCTCTCCGTGGCGCTGACCTGGCAGCAGACCCTGCCCGACGCCGGTGGCCCCATCGGACAGAGCTCGCCCACCGTGGCCACCCTGGACGGTGGAGGTCCCGCGGCGGTGGTGGGTGACCGCGACGGCAACCTGTGGGCCTTCCACCTCGACAACGGCTCGCCCGTCGCCGGATGGCCGGCCCACACCGCCGGGGCCCCGATCGATTCGACGCCCTCGGTCACGCCCAACGGTTCGGGCACCGATGACGTCTTTGTCGGGGCGGGGAACGCCGCCCAACCCAACGTCGGCGGCTATTTCGCCTTTTCCAACTCGGGATCCGAGCTCTGGGGACGGAACGCGCCGGATCCCAACGGCCTTCACGGCGTGCAGGCGTCGATGGCGGTTGGCAACCTCGGCGGGGTCACCTCGGTGGTGGCTCCGTCGCTGGGGCAGGACGAGTACGCCTTCAACGCCGCCAACGGGGCGACCTTGCCGGGTTGGCCGTTCTTCACTGCCGACAGCGGTTTCTCCACCCCGTCACTGGCCGACCTCTACGGCAACGGGCAGACCGAAGTGGTCGAGGGCGGCGACTCGACGGCCGGGGTCGCCTACGGCCAGACCTATACGTCGGGCGGCCACCTCCGCGTTCTGGGCGCCGGAGGCAACCTTCTGTGCGACTACGACACGACCCAGACGGTCGACTCGTCACCGGCGGTGGGAAGCTTTCTGGCCGGGGGCCAGACCGGCATCGCCTTCGGCACCGGGTCGTACTATCCCGGAGCCTCCGATTCCGACACGCTCTTCGCTTCGGACTCCCACTGCAACATCGTGTGGCGCACCAACCTGGGTGGCAACACGGTGTCCAGCCCGGCGCTGGGTGACATCGAAGGTGATGGGAACGTCGAAGTCCTCGAAGGCGTCGACACCGGTTCGAGCGGACTGGTGTGGGCCCTCAACGGATCCAACGGTGCCCCGCTTCCGGGTTGGCCCCAGGCCACACCGGGCCGGATCATCGGCGGGATCACCACCGCAGATCTCACCGGCGACGGCTACAACGACCTTCTCGTGCCGACTACCGACGGACTCGTCATCTACGACGGTCGGAGCGCGCAGCCGATAGCCACGTTGGGCAGCGGGGCCATCGGGCTCCAGAACTCACCGCTGGTGACCATCGATCCCAACGGGACCATCGGCATCACCCTGGCCGGCTACAACGCCCAGAACGCCGGGTACATCCAGCACTGGGAGATCACCGGCCGCGACGTGCAATCGCTGGGCCAGAGGTCATGGCCGATGTTCCACCAGAACCCCCAGCTGACCGGGTGGCTCGACCAGCCCCCACCCGGCCATCTCAACAAACCGATCGTGGGCATGGCCGCCACCGGTGACGGGAAGGGCTACTGGGACGTGGCCTCCGACGGCGGGCTGTTCGCCTTCGGTGACGCGGCATTCCACGGTTCGATGGGAGGCCAACCGCTGAACCAACCGATCGTGGGCATGGCCGCCTCGCCCGGCGGCGCCGGGTATTGGGAAGTGGCCTCGGACGGCGGGCTCTTCGCCTTCGGCGACGCCGGCTTCTACGGGTCCACCGGCAACCTGGTGCTGAACAAACCGGTGGTGGGCATGGCCGCCACCCCCGACGGTCGGGGTTACTGGCTGGTGGCCTCCGACGGGGGCATCTTCGCCTTCGGTGACGCCGGCTTCTACGGGTCCACCGGCAACCTGGTGCTGAACAAACCGGTGGTGGGCATGGCCGCCACCCCCGACGGTCGGGGTTACTGGCTGGTGGCCGCCGACGGGGGCATCTTCGCCTTCGGTGACGCCGGCTTCTACGGGTCCACCGGCAACCTGGTGCTCAACCAGCCGGTGGTGGGCATGGCCGCCACACCCGATGGCGGTGGGTACTGGTTCGTGGCCGCCGACGGAGGTGTCTTCGCCGAAGGGGACGCCCGGTTCTACGGATCGATGGGCGGTCAACCGCTCAACCAACCGGTGGTGGGCATGGCCTCCAACCGCGGCAACGGCTACTGGCTGGTGGCCGCGGACGGCGGTCTCTTCTCCTTCGGGTCGGCGCCGTTCTACGGCTCGATCCCCCAGCTGTTCGCCGCGGCCGTCGGGACCGACTGACATCGCCGCGGCGGCCCGGATCGGACCGGCCACCGGGGGAGTCCACCGGCGACGAGAAGCGCCGCAGTACGGTGGTCGGCGAGGTGGGTGAGGTGCTGAAGCGATCCAGGGCAGTCGGCGTCGGCCCCCAGCACGGGGTGCGATCACGGGTCCTGGCCCTGGCCTCGCTGATCGCGTGCGCCCTGGTGTGCTCGACTCTGGGTGCCGTCGCGGTGACCTCACCGGCGGCGGCCTACCCCGCCGCCGCGGTGTCGTTCGAAGGACACGGGTACGGCCACGGCCACGGCATGGGCCAGTGGGGCGCTCTCGGCTACGCCCTGGCCGGCACCAGTTACTCCTCGATCGTCGACCACTACTACGGGGGCACCAACCTGGCCACTCTGTCGGCCGGTCAGGAGGCGACCCAGGTGCGGGTGGCACTCACCGAGAACAACGGCAACACGGTGATCGTGACCTCGGGATCGCCGTTCTCCGTGGCCGGAACCTCGATCGACGTGGGCGCCGGCCAAGCCGTGTTCATGAACCCGATCACCGGCGGGCAGTGGCAGGTGTTGGTCGGCCCCAGCTGCGGGGGACCGTGGACGTTGCGGACCACGCTGACCAATCCCACCGCCGTCCCCAGTGTCAACCCCGGGCTCGGTGATCCGAACACCGGACAGGAAGCCCTCCAGCTGTGCCAGATCGGCGGCAACCTGACCGTACGGGGATCGATCGAGGCCACCTTCAACTCGGACAGCTCACCGCGGACCGTCAACATCGTCCCCCTGGAGGAGTACGTGTCGGGGGTGGTCCCCAACGAATCTCCGGCCGGGTGGGGAACCATCGGGAGCGCCGGTCCCCAGGGCCAGGCTTGGGGATTCCAGGAGCTCGAGGCCCAGGCGGTGGCCGCCCGCGCCTACGTCATGAGCGGGCTGGGCTCCTATGGCGGGTACGCCGACATCTGTGACCTCGACTGCCAGACCTACCGGGGCACCCTCAACGAGAGCCCTTTCACCGACCTGGCCGTCACCGACACCGCGGGCCAGGTGATGGAGTTTCCGGGGGGGACGGTGGCGGCCACCCAGTACTCGGCGTCGACCGGGGGCTACACCAACCCGGGGGCTTTCCCGGCGGTGCCGGACGCCGGTGACGCGGTCTGCGTCCCCGGCGCCTGCAACCCCAACCACACCTGGACGGCCTCGGTGCCTGTCTCGACCATCGACTCGGCCTGGCCCCAACTGGGAACGCTGGCGTCGATCAGCATCACCGGTCGCAACGGTTACGGCGAATGGGGTGGGAGGGTGACGGCCATGACCCTGGTCGGCACCCAACAGAACGTCTCGCTGACCGGAGACGAGTTCGCCGCCGGCGTCGGTCTGCTGTCGGACTGGTTCACCACCAACACCACCCTCGGGGCCCCGGCTGTGGGGATGGCGGCAACCCCCTCCCGTCAGGGGTACTGGCTCACCGCCAGCAACGGCGACATCGCCGACTTCGGCGACGCCGCCTTCGAGGGTTCCGCCAGCGGCCTCGCCCTGGTCCGGCCGGTGGTGGGCATGGCCCCCACCCCTGATGGGCAGGGCTACTGGCTGGTGGCCTCCGACGGTGGGGTCTTCAGCTACGGCGACGCCGCCTTCTACGGGTCCACCGGCAACCTGGTGCTCAACAAACCGGTGGTGGGCATGGCCGCCACCCCCGACGGTCGGGGCTACTGGCTGGTGGCCGCCGACGGCGGGGTCTTCAGTTACGGCGACGCCGCTTTCTACGGGTCCACCGGCAACCTGGTCCTCAACAAACCAGTGGTAGGCATGGCCGCCACCCCCGACGGTCGGGGCTACTGGCTGGTGGCCGCCGACGGCGGGGTCTTCAGTTACGGCGACGCTGCCTTCTACGGGTCCACCGGCAACCTGGTCCTCAACAAACCGGTGGTGGGCATGGCCGCCGCCCCCGGGGGGCAGGGCTACTGGCTGGTGGCCTCCGACGGCGGGGTCTTCAGCTACGGCGACGCCGCCTTCCACGGTTCGACCGGATCCCTCACCCTGGCCCAGCCGATGGTGGGCATGGCCGCGGCCGGCGGTGGCCAGGGCTACTGGCTGGTGGCCGCGGACGGGGGCATCTTCAGCTTCGGCGACGCCGCCTTCTACGGCTCGGCCGCGGGATAACCCTGTCGGCAGCACGGGGCGAGCGCCCCTGGCGGGCCATCGTCTTTGCCCCGTTGGGCGATGGTCGGACCCGGCGTCGGGGCACCGACGCCGCCCGCTTGGTCGTCGGCGTCCTCGCTGTCCTGGTGTGCTGGCTGTTCGCCCGGGCCAACTCGAGCTCCGAGCACATCGTGGCCACCGCCATGGCCTCCCCACCCAACGGTGTGCGCTGGCTGGTCTCGGTGGTGTGGTGGGCGACGTCGGTCGGGGTCATCGTCCTCGTCGCCGTGCTGGCCCTGGTGTCCCGCCGATGGTCGGCCATCCGGGACATCGGGCTCGCCGGGGGGGTGTCGTGGATCGCCTGCGTGATACTGGTGGCGCTCTGGGGGGCGACCGGGGGCCGGCCACCGGATCCCTCGCTCCACGGCTTCGCGCTCGTCCTTCCCGGTGGCCCGGGTGGCGGCGACGGTGGGGGTGGCCACCGCCTCGCTGCCCTACCTGAGTCGATGGTTGCAACGGACGATCGAAGCGGCCATCGTCTTGATGGCCGTGGCCGCCGTCGTTCACCAGTCGGGACTACCGGTGGCCATCCTCGGCAGCCTGGCCGTCGGTTGGGGTGCCACCGCTCTGGTCCATCTCCTCGTGGGGTCCCCCCTCGGCCTGCCGTCGACCGGTGAGGTGCTCGTGTTGCTGGACGATCTCGGAATTGCCGCCGAGGCCATCACTCCGGGGTCACGTCAGGACTGGGGCGTCGGACGGTTCACCGGTCGAGTCGACGGTGCCGAGGTCGACGTCTCCTTTTACGGACGTGACGCGTCGGACGCCCAGCTCCTGGCCAAGACGGCGCGGTTCCTCTTCTACCGGGACTCGGGACCGACGCTGGCCCTCACTCGCCGCCAACAGGTCGAGCACGAGGCGTACCTGACCCTGATGGCCGCTCGGTCGGGAGCCCGGGCGCCGTCGGTTCTGGCCGCCGGCCCGGCCGGCCCGGCCCACGACGCGCTGTTGGTCACCCGACCACCGGCCGGCCAACAGCTGGCCGCCTTTGCTCCCAAGGTCCCACCGGACCGGTCCGACGACGGCGATGGTGTCGTGGCTGTCGAACCGGCGGTCGCCCCGCTGGCCGATGCCGCCCTCGAGGACTTGTTCAGCCAACTGCTCGCCCTCCGCAGGGCGCGCATCGCCCACGGCGCTCTCTCCACGCGGACCATCGTGGTCGGTGCGGACGGCAAGGTGGGGTTGGTCGACTTCCGCGCCGCGTCGACAGTGGCCACCGATGATCAGCTCGACCGCGACACGGCTGCCGCCCTGGCCGCGGTGGCCTCGGTCGCCGGTCCCGAGCGGGCGGTGGCTGCGGCCACCGCGTCGTTGCCCCCCGAGGTCGTCGCCGCCTCGCTGCCCTTTCTGCAGCGGGCCGCCCTGGACTCGGTGGCCTCGAGAGGCTTGCGAGGCAAGAAGTCCACGCTGGTGGCTTTGCGGGAGCAAGGGGCCGCCGCGGTGGGGGTCGACGTGCCCAAGCTCATCGAGCCGCGCCGGGTGAGTTGGGTGACCTTGGTCTTGGTGGCCGGCACCCTCATCGGGGGATGGGCCCTGATCGGGGTCCTCATCAACGTGGGCAAGTCCTGGGACACCATCACCGGTGCCGACTGGGGCTGGGTGGCGCTGGTGTTCGTTTTGGCGCAGGCCGCCTATCCGGCCATCGCCATCACCACGGTGGGATCGGTGACCAGCCCGCTCCCTTTCGGACGCACGCTGGCCCTCGAACTGTCCGACACTTTCGTGGCCCTGGCCGGCGGGTCGATGGCCGTCCTGGCCACCCGGGTCAGGTTCTTCCAACAAGAGGGCTACAGCGGCACGGTGGCGGTGAGCTCGGGTGTGCTGGTGAGCACGGCGAGCTGGATCGTGAAGGGCGCCCTGTTCCTCATCGCCCTGCCCCTGGCCATCGGCAACCTCGACTTCACCACCTCCGAGAACGACAACAGCAGCGGGGACTCCCATCTGGTCTGGCTCATCGTGATCGCCGTCATCGCCGCCGGGGTGGTCCTCGGCCTGGTCTTCGCCGTTCCCCGCTGGCGCCGGATGGCCGCCCAGAAAATACGCCCCAAGGCCTCCGAGATGTGGACCCACCTCAAGCTCTTGGCCACCCACCCGCGCAACCTGGTGGAGATCTTCGGGGGCAACGTGGTCGCCCAGCTCCTGGTGGCCCTGGCCCTGGGTGCCTCCCTCCACGCCTTCGGACAGCATCTCGGTCTGGCCACGCTGCTGGTCGTCCTCACCCTCGGCTCCATGCTGGGCGGCATCTCGCCGGTGCCGGGGGGCATGGGGGTGGTCGAGGCCGGCATGATCATCGGCTTGACCGCGGCCGGGATCCCCGAGACGGACGCGGTGGCCGCCGTCTTCGTCCAGCGGCTGTTCACCGCCTACCTCCCGCCGATCTGGGGCTGGTTCGTGTTGGTGTGGATGAGACAGAAGGAGTATCTGTGAGCGCGGCCCCGCCGGTCAGCCCTCGCCGGCCCCGAGTTGGGCTCCACTCAGCCCCGGAAAGGGGCGAAGCCGGCTCAGAGGTCCGAGCCTGCCCACGTTGATGCCGACATCGGCGGCCTCCAGCATGCTCCGGTCCCCGCGGCTGTTGCCGTAGGCCCACAGCCGGGCGGGGACCTCGTCCAAGTCGTCGATCCACAGGCGGAGCCGGCGGACCTTCTCGGCGCCGCGGCAGTTGGCCCCCTGGTAGTGACCGGTCAGGGTGCCGTCCGGGCTCACGGCCAGCCGAGTGGCGATCACGGCGTCAGCCCCGAGCTCGTCGCCGGCCACGTTGACGTAGAGCTCGGGAGAGGCGGACACGATGGCCACCCGATCACCGCGGTGGCGGTGCCAGTCGAACCGGTCCCGCACCGCTGGTCGCAGGTGGCGGGCCAGGTGCTGATGGGCAAAGTCGGCGGCCACCTGCTGGGCGCGCCCGACGGTGACCCCGGCCAGCACCCGCTCGAAGAGGAGCTCCTTGGTGCGGTCGGCCACCGACCCGCCGGCCACCGCGGCGTGGGCCAGGCGGGGGGCGAGGGTCAATGACGCCGTTGTCACCGCCGGCCGCCCGGCCACGGCACAGAGGAACTCGAACACGCTCCCGCTGTCGGTGAGGGTGCCGTCGAAGTCGAAAGCGGCGACGTCGGGCATCGGGATCGGCGCCGATGTCAGCGGTCGCCGGAGCCGACCGCTGATCCGCCCCGCCCGGCCCCGGCCGCGAACCGGGCCGCCCCCGCCCCTGCCTCGGGCGAGGCCAGGCTGGCCAACCCCCACCGGGTCTCGGCCGGCAACGCCTCCCCGATCGGGAGGCCCCACTGGGCCAGAGCGGACTGGCGGTCGTTGCGCAGGCAGGTCTGGGGCAGGGCGGCCAACTGCCGGCCCCAGGCCACCGCCTGCTCGAGGGCGGTCCCGACCGGCACCACCCGATTGACCAGTCCGATGGCCAGGGCCTCCTGCGCCCTGACCTCCCGCCCGGTCAGGATGAGGTCGAGGGCCCGGCCTTGACCGATGAGGCGGGGGAGACGGACCGTGCCCCCGTCGACCAGGGGGACTCCGAAGCGCCGGCAGAACACGCCGAAGGCGGCGTCGGCCGCCGCCACCCGGAGATCGCACCAGATGGCCAGCTCGAGCCCCCCGGCCACCGCGTAGCCCTCCACGGCGGCGATGACCGGCTTGGTGAGCTCGAGGCGGGTCGGACCCAGCGGCCCCGGCCCGTCCTCGGCCACCCGGTGCCGATCGCCACCGGCCAGGGCCTGCAAATCGGCACCGGCGCAGAAGGTTCCGTCGGTCCCGGTGAGCACGGCGACCGACGCGGCGTCGTCGGCGTCGAAGGCGAGAAAGGCGTCCAGCAGCTGGCCGGCCGTCTGTGGGTCCACCGCGTTCCGTCGCTCCGGACGGTTGATCGCCACCACCGTGACCGGACCCTCTCGGTTTGTCTGGACGGTCGACGTCATCTCCACAGCATGGTGGAGCGGGGCGGCGAGGGCCAGGCCCCGCCGGTTGTCCCCACCCGGCGGTGAATCACGACCAACTCGGTCGACTATTGGCCCGACTTCGACTAACCTGACGGCGACGACATCGCGGCCCCGACCGGTTCCGATTCCTGAGTGACCTGACCCACACGCAAAAGGAGAGATTCATGGCAATTCGATTGGGCGACACAGCCCCCGATTTCACCGCGGAGACCACCGAGGGCACCATCAACTTCCACGAGTACCTGGGGGACAGCTGGGGTGTGCTCTTCTCTCACCCCAAGGATTTCACCCCGGTATGCACGACCGAGCTGGGCGCCTTCTCCAAGGCCAAGCCCGAATTCGACAAGCGGGACACCAAGCTGATCGGCCTGTCGGTCGACGATGTGGCCTCGCACGGCAAGTGGGCCGGCGACATCGAGGAGACCCAGGGCCAGGCCCTCAACTTCCCCCTGATCGGCGACGAGGATCGCAAGGTCGCCGACCTGTACGACATGATCCACCCCAACGCCAACGACACCGCCACTGTGCGCTCGGTCTTCATCATCGGACCCGACAAGAAGGTCAAGCTGACCCTCACCTACCCGGCCTCGACTGGTCGGAACGTGAGCGAGATCCTCCGGGTCCTCGACTCCCTCCAGCTGACCAGTGACTACAAAGTGGCCACCCCGGTCAACTGGGAGGACGGCCAGGACGTGATCATCGTCCCCGCGGTGTCCGACGAAGAGGCCAAGGAGCGCTTCCCCAAGGGCTTCAAGGCGGTCAAGCCCTACCTGCGGGTGACCCCTCAGCCCAACAAATAGAGGGCACGGGGCGATCGTCGCCCCGGCCGAGGGTGGATCGACCGGGTCCGGCACGTCCCGATCCGGTCATCAGTGATGCCTCGCGACCTGGGATGCTGCTACCATGAAGGTGCCGCCGTGTTCCCTCCGCCGGCCGACACGAACACCTCAAAGGTCGATTCCCCTCATGCCCGACAAGCAGTCCACCATTGCCGAACACCGTCTCCACGAGACGGACACCGGCTCACCCGAAGTGCAGATCGCCCTCCTGAGCGAGCGCATCAACCACCTCACCGAGCATCTCAAGGTGCACAAGGGTGACCACCACACCCGTCGCGGCCTCCTCAAACTGATCGGGCGACGACGACGGCTCCTCGACTACGTCCGCAACAATGACGTCGAGCGCTACCGAGACATCATCGGTCGCCTCGGACTCCGCCGTTAGGCGGTCACAGTTCCCCCGCCCGGCCATCGGCCGGGCGGTCGCAATTTCTCCACCGGCACGACGCCGATGGAGTGCGAGACCGGCACGGTGTCGGCCCGCAGCAGGAGCGATCGGCCACCTCGGTGGCAGATCGAGTTTCAACCACACAACAGACCGGGCTCTCGACGAGGTCAGTCACCAGTTGCCGAATACACCGCAACCCTGGCGAGGTGCTCGACAACTGGGAACTGGTTCGGGGAGCCCCCGAGCAACCAAGGAGCGTCATGTCAGACGCCATCACCGTGTCGGCGCCGATCAGCGGCACCGACCGTACTCTTACATTTGAAACCGGCAAGCTGGCCCAGTTGGCCGACGGTGCCGTCGTCGGGCGGATCGGGGACACCCTCCTTCTGGCCACGGCCACCGCGGCCCGGTCGGTGCGGGAAGGGACCGACTTCTTTCCGCTGACCGTGGACATCGAGGAACGGGCCTACGCCGCCGGAAAGATCCCCGGATCGTTCTTCCGGCGGGAAGGGAAGGCCTCCGACCAAGCCATCCTCACCGACCGGCTGATCGACCGCCCGCTCCGACCCTCGTTCCCCAAGGGCTTCCGGAACGAGGTCCACATCGTCGGGACCGTCTTCGGTGCCGACCAGGTCAATCCCCACGACGTCCTGGCTATCAACGCCGCCTCGGCTGCCCTGATGATCTCGGGTATCCCCTTCGAAGGCCCGATCGGAGCGGTTCGGGTGGCTTATTCGACCGAGGGCCAGTGGATTCCTCACCCGAGCTTCCAGGAGGGGGACGAGTCGACCTTCGAGCTGGTAGTGGCCGGTCGGGCTCTGAGCGAGGCCGACGACGCCGACATCGCCATCATGATGGTCGAGGCGGGTGGTTCCGAGCGATCCTTCCAGTACTACGACGAGGGCGCCCCCCAGGTCACCGAGGAAGTGCTGGCCGAGGGTCTGGAGGCGGCCAAGACCTGGATCCGGGAATCGATCGTCCTCCAGCGACAGATGGTGGACGCCTATGTGGCCGCCCGCGGTCCCATCCAACCCATGGAGTACGCCACCCTTTCCGACTACGGCGACGACGTGTGGGGACGGGTGGAGGCGGTCGGGACCGAGCCGCTGGCTGCGGCGAACACCATCACCGCCAAGGCGGAGCGCAACACCGCGTTGGAAACCGCGACCGCGGTCATCCAGGCCGAGCTGGCCGGTGACTTCCCCGACCGTCAGGGGGAGATCAAAGCGGCGGTCCGCAATCTGACCAAAAAATTGGTTCGCAAGCGCATCGTAGAAGAGGGCCTGCGCATCGACGGCCGGACCACGACAGACATACGGCCGCTCTCGGCCGAGGTCGACCTGTTCCCGACGGCGCACGGCTCGGCCCTGTTCCAGCGGGGTGAGACCCAGGTGCTCAACGTGACCACCCTCGGCATGCCGCGGATGAACCAGCTCCTCGACACCATCACCCCCGACGAGCACAAGCGCTACATGCACCACTACAACTTCCCCCCCTTCTCCACCGGCGAGACCGGGTTCATGCGCGGCCCCAAGCGCCGAGAGATCGGTCACGGCCTGCTGGCCGAGCGGGCGCTGTTGCCGGTCGTGCCCTACGAGGAGGACTTTCCCTACACACTCCGGCTGGTGTCCGACGTGCTGGCCTCCAATGGCTCGACGTCGATGGCCTCGGTGTGCGGCTCAACGCTGTCGATGATGGCCGCGGGCGTCCCGCTCAAGGCGCCGGTGGCCGGCATCGCCATGGGGCTCGTGTACGACGGTGGGGCCTATGTGACCCTCACCGACATCCTCGGCGCCGAGGATGCCTTCGGCGACATGGACTTCAAGGTGGCCGGCACCAAGGACGTGGTGACCGCCCTGCAGCTCGACACCAAGATCGACGGGCTGCCGCTGGACGTGCTCACCAAGGCTCTGCTCCAGGCCAAGGACGCCCGTCTGACCATCCTCGATGTCATGGCCCGGGCCATCCCCGAGCCGCGCCACGAGGTGGCCGAGTCGGCGCCGAAGATCATCTCCTTCGAGATCCCCATGGACAAGATCGGTGAGGTCATCGGGCCCAAGGGCAAGGTGATCAACGCCCTCCAGCAGGAGACGGGCGCCGACATCGCCGTCGATGACGACGGGATGGTCGGGACCGTCACCATCGGGGCCAAGGACGGGACCGCGGTGGAAGAGGCGCGCCGGCGGATCGCCACCATCCTCGACCCGCCGCTGGCCGAGGTGGGCGCCACCTACCCGGGCAAGGTGGTCAACATCACCAAGTTCGGCGCCTTCGTCAACATCCTCCCCGGTCGGGACGGACTGCTCCACATCTCCAAGATCGGTCAGGGCAAGCGGGTGGAGCGGGTGGAGGACGTCTTCGAACTGGGACAGCCGGTGGAGGTGCGGGTGGACGACATCGACCCCCAGGGCAAGGTCTCCCTGTCGTTGGCCGGCGACCCACCGCAGGGATCGGCGCCCTCGGGCAACGGCGGCAGCGAGCGCAACGGGCGGAGCGGACGGAGCGAGGGCGGAGGACGGAATCGCCCCGACCGCGGCGACCATGCCGATCCGGGCGATCGCTCCGATCGGGGCCGACGTCCCGCCGCATCCTCCGGGCCTCCGGCCGGTGCCGCCTCTTTCGAGGATGCCTTTGAAGTCGAGTTGGTCCAGGAGTTCGGTGACCTGGGGCCGCGCGCCGCTGAGACATCCGATCGCCCCGCTGGGGGTGGCGGCAGCGGCCGGGGTGGTCGCCGGCGCCGTTGAGCGTTTCACCGTGCCCGGTGCGGACGAGCGCACCCACCGGGCCGGGAAGCGATCCGGGAACGGCACCCGGCGGCAGTGGGCCGCTGGGCTCGGAGCGCCGGCCATGATCCGCACGGAGGTTCTCCCCTCGGGCCTGTCTCTGGTCACCGAGCGAATGGACGATGCCCGGTCGGTGTGCATCGGCTTCTGGGTCGGTACCGGCTCCCGCGACGAGGGCGAGGGCGACGCCGGTGCCTCCCACTTCCTCGAGCACCTGCTGTTCAAGGGCACCGCCGACCGGTCTCCTTCGGCCATCGCCGAGGCGGTGGATGAGGTGGGTGGTGATTTCAACGCCTTCACCACCAAGGAGTACACCGCCTTCTACATCCGGCTGTTGGCCGAGCATCTCCCCCTCGGTTTGGACATCCTGTGCGACATCATGTGGCGGCCGGCACTGCGATCGTTGGATCTCGACGCCGAGCGGTTGGTCATCCTCGACGAGATCCTCATGCACGCCGATGAGCCGGCCGACCAGGCCGCCGAACAGAGCTCAGCCGCGCTGTTCCCCGACCACCCCCTGGGTCGAGAGGTGCTGGGGAGCCAGGAGTCGGTGTCGGACATGACCTCGGAGCGGATCCGTCAATTCTTCGAACTGCACTATCGCCCCGGCAACATGGTTGCGGCCGTGGCCGGTGATCTCGACCACGCCCAGGTGGCCGCCGGGCTGGAGGAGAGGTTCGCCGGTCGGTCCGGGGGCGCCACTCCCGATCGCCTGCCTCCCGGAGACAAGGTCGAACCGTTGCGGGTCAGTCATCGGGGAACCGAACAGACCCACCTGGTTCTGGCCTCGCGGTCGGTCGACCGGTCCGACCCGCGCCGGTACTCCTTGGCCGTGCTCAACCACGTGCTGGGCGGGGGACTCTCCAGCCGCCTGTTCCAAGAGATCCGGGAGCGGCGCGGCCTGGCCTACTCGGTGTGGTCCGAACGGGTGGCCTATCACGACGCCGGCTCGGTGAGCGTGGGTATGGGCACCGCTCCCGAGCACGTGGCCGAGGTCCTCGACATCGTGTCATCGGAGCTGTCCCACCTGGGTGCCGAGGGCATCACCGAGCGGGAGCTGATGATCGCCAAGGGAAACCTGCGGGCCGAGACCCTGTTGGCCTGCGAGGACTCGGGGGCGCGGATGAGCCGCATCGGGGCGGGCCTCCTTCTGCACGGCGAGGTGTTGTCTGTCGACGAGGTCCTGGCCCGGGTGGAGGCGCTGACGCTCGACGAGGTGCATGCGGCCGCCGTCGAGTTGGTCGGTGCGCCGAGGACGCTGTCGGTGGTGGGCCCGTTCGAGGAGTCCGACTTCGACACCGGCTCGCTCCAACTCGGCTGAGGCCGGTCGTCGTCGTACCCGGTCACGACAGGGAGCGACGATAGGGTGACCGGCATGCGCGTCGGGGTGGTCGGTGCCGGGGGAAGGATGGGTCGGGAGGTCTGCACAACGGTGCTCGCCCACCCCGACCTCGAACTGGTGGCGGCGGTGGATCCCGGTTATGCCGGCGCCGCTCTGGCCTCCCTGATCGGTCCCGAAGGCGGAGACCTGGTGGTCGGCGGACAGTTGGGGGCACTGGCCTCGGCCCGAACCCAGGTGGCTGTGGACTTCACCCGCATCGATGCCGCCCGGGACACCCTCGCCTTCTGCGCTGACGCCGGGATCCACGTCGTGGTGGGAACCTCCGGGTTCACCGAGCAGGACCTGGCCGAGCTGGCCCGCCGCTTCGCCGGTCCGGAGGCCGGTTCCCCCAACTGCCTGGTGGCGTCCAACTTCGCTATCGGAGCAGTGCTGATGATGCGGTTCGCCGAGCTGGCCGCCCCCTGGTTCGAGGGTGCGGAGATCATCGAGCTCCACCACGATGGGAAGACGGACGCGCCGTCGGGTACGGCGATGACCACCGCCACCCGAATGGCCCAGGCCAGGTCGGCGGCCACCTCCGCCGACTTCCCACCCGACCGCACGCTCACCTCGGTGGTGGACGGCTCACGGGGGGCGGCCGGCCCGCGGGGGGTGCGGATCCACTCGGTGCGCCTGCCCGGCCTGCTTGCCCACCAGGAGGTGATCCTGGGGGCGGTGGGCCAAACCCTCACCCTGCGTCACGACTCGACGGATCGGGCCTCGTTCATGGACGGCGTGGTGTTGGCGGTGCGCTCGGTGGCCGTCCGGCCCGGGCTCACCGTGGGTCTCGAGGCCCTCCTCGGTCTCTGAGGCGATCGAGCCGCCCATGGGCACCACCCGGGAACGCATCCTCGAGGCCACCTATGCGTGCGTGGCCCGCTGGGGACTGGCCAAGACCACGGTCGAGGACGCCGCCCGCGAGGCGAAGGTCTCCCGGGCCACCGTGTACCGCACCTTTCCCGGAGGACGGGAGGAGCTGATCAGCGCGGTGGTGACCTGGGCCACCCTCGGATTCTTCATCCGGTTGTACCAGCAGGTACAGGGGGCCCAGAGCCTCGAGGAGGTCATGGAGCGGGGGATCATGTTCGCCCACCGCTCGATCGTCGAGCACGAGGTGCTCCAGAGGGTCATGCAGACCGAGCCGGAAAGGCTCCTGCCCACCCTCACCGTGGAGAGCGTCCGCATCCGCCAGGGGATCGCCGACTTCCTGGTTCCCTACCTCGAGCAGCGCGGCACCGCCCCCGGGGTCGAGCTCCACGAGGCCTCCGACTTCCTGGCCCGGATGGTGCTCTCGACCATGTCGGCACCGGGACGGTGGGACCTCGATGACCCGGCCCAGGTCGCTGAGCTGGTGCGGGATGAGCTCCTGGCCGGGGTGGTGGCCAACCCGGTGCCGCGGCCGGCCGGCGGGCCCACGCCGGGCCCGGGTCGTTGACAATGAGACAAAAACCGATCTAACGTTCCACCGTGGCAGAGACGCGGTCAACGCTCCGAGTGGTCCCGGGGGACATCGCCGAAGGGCTCCTGTCCACCGCCCCGGCGCCGACCTCGCCCCACCGTGTGCGCATCATCGACGCCACCTTGGACTGCCTGGCTCGGCACGGCACGGCCAAGACCACCGTGGACGACATCGCCCGCCGGGCCGGCGTCTCCCGAGCCACCGTGTACCGGGTGTTCCCCGGGGGCAGGGATGAGATTCTGGCCGCCGTGGTCGACACCGAGATGGCCCGGCTGTTCGCCGCGCTCGGGGTTCGCTTGGGGGAGGCCACCAGTCTCACCGAGGCGCTGGTCGGCGGAATCGTCGAGGCCTCGACCCGGGTGCTCGGTCATGCCGCCCTGGCCTATCTGGTGGAGCACGAGCCCGAGATGGTGCTCGGCCATCTGGCCTTCGACGAGTCCGACCGCCTGCTGACCACCGTGGCCCGGTTCACCGCGCCGTTCCTGGCCCGCTGGATGAGCCCGGAAGAGGCGGGCCGGGTGGCGGAGCTGGCCACCCGCATCGTGCTCTCCTATGCCATCTGCCCCTCGGACCGCACCGACCTGACCGACCCCGGCCATGCCACCCATCTGGTGGAGACCTTCGTCCTGCCCGGCATCACCGCCATCCACTCCGCCGGGGAGGCACCCACCATCGACATCACCCCATTCGACTACCGCAGGCCAACCGCGCTTCCCGACCGCACCGATCCAGGAGACATGTCATGACCACCGAAATGAGCAGCACCGAGGAAATCATCGGACGGACCGACATCGACGACTTCGAGTCGATCCTCTCGGTGGTCGGGACCGAGGAGGCCGACGGCCGGCACGTGGTGCACTCGGACTACGACTCCATTTTCACCTGGGACTACCAAAAGGGTGCCCGCCCCAAGCTCAACAAGCTCTACGAGAAGGCCAAGGGTGCCCAGTGGAACGGCGAGACCGATCTCCCCTGGGAGATCGATGTCGATCAGGAGAAACTGGTCCGCGAGCAGGCCGCGGCCACCGGAGGGTTCGGTGCCGGCTTCGATCTCACCGGCACCCCGGTGGAGAAGTGGACAGACAAGGAGTGGGTGACCTTCGGGGTCGAGAGCCAGAACTGGACGCTCTCCCAGTTCCTCCACGGTGAGCAGGGCGCATTGATCTGCACGGCCAAGATCGTCGAGTCAGTGCCGTGGATCGATGCCAAGTACTACGCCTCGACCCAGGTGATGGACGAAGCCCGCCATGTCGAGGTGTTCGGCAAATACCTCGACGAGAAGCTCTCCGGCCACTATCCGGTCAATGCCCATCTGCGGATGCTGCTCGACGACATCATCGCCGACTCGCGTTGGGACCTCACCTACCTCGGCATGCAGATCATGGTGGAGGGTCTGGCCCTCGCCGCATTCGGCTTCATGCACCAGATGACCGGAGATCCCCTGCTCAAGCAGTTGCTGCGCTACGTGATGGCCGACGAAGCGCGGCACGTCGCCTTCGGCGTGCTCAGCCTGCAGGAGTTCTACGAGGGTCTCGATGCCGCCGAGCTCCGTGTCCGTCAGGAGTTCGCCTTCGAGGCGGCGGTCAGGATGCGGGACCGTTTTCTCCAGCAAGAGGTCTGGGCTCGTATGGGCATCGATCCCAAGGCGATCGTTCCCGTCGTGCAGCAGGCGCCGGAGCGGGCGGCGTTCCAAGCCCTGCTCTTCTCCAAGATCGTGCCCAACTGCAAGAAGCTGGGCCTGCTGGATGCCGCCGACGGTTGGCTCCGGACAAAGTTCACCGAGCTCGGGGTCATCGAGTTCGAGTCGTGGGTCGACACCACCGAGGAGTACGACGCGCTGGCATCGGTGCCACCCAAGGATCGGATCGCCTCCTAGCGGAGCGCCCCCTCGGCTATCCGAGGGCGCTCCCACCCCTGCCCGTCGCCTTCCGGCGTCCCCGGCAGCGACTGGTAGCCTGCGGTTTCGTGACCTGCTGTGTGATTCCGCCGTCCCCGCCGAGGGGCTGAACGATCGTGCCGCGTTTCGGTTCGGTGATCACCGCCATGGTCACCCCCTTCGATGCCGACGGCGCGCTCGATCCCGACGCCGCCGCCACCGTGGCTCAGCATCTGGTGGCATCGGGCAGCGAAGGACTGGTGGTGGCCGGGACCACCGGCGAGGGTCCGGTGCTGACCGACGAAGAGCGGATGGATCTGTTCTCATCGGTGGTCGGCGCCGTCGACGTACCGGTCATCGCCTCGACCGGCACCAACGACACGGCCCACTCGGTGACGCTGACCAAGCAGGCCGCCTCCCGGGGGGTGGCCGCCATCCTGGCCGTCACCCCCTATTACAACCGCCCCTCGTCCGCCGGGCTGTCCGCCCATTTCCGGGCCGTGGCCGAGGCCAGCGACCTTCCGGTCGTGCTCTACGACATTCCGGTCCGGACCGGTCGCCGGATCGGGGCCGAGCTCACCGTCACCCTGGCCCGCGAGGTTCCCACCATCGTCGGAGTCAAGGACTCCACCGGGGATGTGGCCTCGGCGGCCTTCGTGGTGGCCGAAAGCCCGACCGGGTTCGATGTCTACTGCGGCGACGACTCGCTCGCCCTTCCCTTCGCCTCGATCGGCAGTGCCGGCATCGTCAGCGTGGCCTCCCACTGGGCCGGTCCGCTGTTCGTGGCCATGCTCGACAGCCACCGGGCCGGTCACGTGGAGCGGGCCACCTCGATCAATCAGACCCTGGCCGAGTCGTACCGCTTCGAGTCGACCGACGAGTATCCCAATCCGGCCCCGGCCAAGGCCGCCTGCCGGGTGCTGGGCCTGCCCGTCGGCCAGTGCCGGTTGCCCAACGCACCCGCCCCCGAAGCCCTGGACGAGAGGGCGCGGTCGGTCATCGCCGCTGTGCGTCGGTTCGATCCGACACCCCAGTCGGTTGCCTGACCCGGGCCGGGCCGGCCGGGGTGGGCGTCGCTCGGGAGCGACGAACGCTCCGGGTACCAAAGCCAAGGCGGCGGTGAAGAAGACCGCATCCACCAAGCCCGAGGCCGGTGGTGGGCGGGCGGGCAGGGGGAAGGCGGCGACGCCGGCCCCGAAACCGCAAAAGCAGCGGGGCGGCAACCGAGGGTCGGGCCCAGGCCAGGCGCCCGACAGCTCCGCCGTTCGGATCGTCTTCCTCGGCGGGCTCGGCGAGATCGGCAGGAACTGTGCCTGCATCGAGGTCGAGAGCAGGATCCTGGTGCTCGACGTGGGCATCATGTTCCCCGATCCGGACATGCCCGGCGTGGATCTGGTGTTGCCCGACTTCACCTATCTGCGGGAGAACGCCGATCGGGTCGACGCCATCATCCTCACCCATGGCCACGAGGACCACACCGGTGGTCTGGCCTACCTCCTGCGCGACTTCCCGGCCCCGGTGTACGGCTCCGAGCTGACCCTGGCCCTGGCCCGCAACCGGGTCGACGAGGCCGGCATGGCCGACCGGGTCGACTTCATCCCGGTCAAAGACGGCGAACGGCGCCGGATCGGTCCCTGCGACGTCGAGTTCATCCCCGTCACCCACTCGGTTCCCCATGCCTTCGCCACCGCTTTCTTCACGCCGGCGGGGGTGATCCTCCACTCCGGCGACTTCAAGATCGACCTCCATCCGGTGGACGACCGTCGCACCGATCTGGCCCGGATGGGTGCCCTGGCGTCCGACCCGGGGATCCGTCTCCTCCTGTCGGACTCGACCAACGCCGAAGAACCGGGATTCACCGCCTCGGAGTCGACGGTCGGGGAGACGCTGCGCAAGGTGTTCCTGGAGCGTCCCGACCGGCGCTTCGTGGTGACCTGCTTCGCCAGCCACATCCATCGGATCCAGCAGGTGGCCGACGCGGCCATCGCCGGCGGGAGGTCGGTGGCCACTCTGGGCCGATCGATGGAGAAGAACGTGGCCCTGGCCCGCCGGTTGGATCTTCTGCACATTCCCGATCAGGCAATGGTCGATATCGAAGACATCGATGATCTCGATCCGGGTCAGGTGTGCGTGATCTCCACCGGATCCCAGGGCGAACCGATGTCGGCCCTGTCGCGGCTGGCCGCGGGCGAGAATCGGTTCTTCCGGCTCCGGGAGGACGACGTGGTGGTCATCAGCGCCCACCCCATCCCCGGCAACGAGTGGTCGGTGGGCCGGGTCATCGACAGCCTCTACCGGCGGGGCGTGGAGGTCATCCACTCGGGTGTCGACTCGGTGCACGTGAGCGGCCACGCCCGTCAAGGGGAGCTGGCCATGCTGATGTCGGTCACCAAGCCCGAGTTCTTCATTCCCGTGCACGGCGAATTCCGGCACATGGCCAACCATGTGCGCTTGGCCGCGTCCATGGACATCACCGGCGACCGGGTCCTCCTCTGCGAGGACGGAGACGCCGTCCTTCTCGACGACGCCGGGATGCGGCGGGACGGAACGGTGCCGGGGGGCTACCTGTTCGTCGACGGCAGCTCGGTGGGCGATATCGGCCACGGCGTGCTCCGGGATCGGATGGTCCTGGCCGAAGAAGGGGTGGTGATGGCGGTGGCCACCGTCGACCTCAAGCGGGCCGAGGTGGTGGGCACCCCCCAGATCGTCACTCGTGGATGGGCCTACGACAAGGACACCGAGGCCATCCTCGACGAGGCTCGCAACCAAGTGACCAAGGCCCTCGAGCAGGCCCTCACCGCGGGCAGCACCGACCACGAGAACCTCAATCGGGTGGCCCGCAAGGCGCTGGGCCGCGTGGTCGGTGACCGGACCCGCCAGCGCCCGATGATCGTTCCGGTGATCGTCACCGTCTGAGCGGGTCGAGGAGTCGGTGTCCCCGTGACGGGGACTCTACGGGACTACCCTGTTACCCACTGTGACGACCGCCACCAAGCGACCGGCGGGCCGATCCGGGTCTTCGCGGTCGAGGGGTCGGTCCGCGTCGTCAACCCGGTCGCGCTCGCGAGCGCCCAGCCCAGCCCCTCGGGGACGGGGACGCCGGCGGGGTCGGGCGCGGTCGTCCCGCAACCGGTCGGCCGAGCGGTCACCGGGTCTGCTGGCGTCGATGGCGGCGGTGATCGGCGGCCACGCCGCCGACCTGTGGGGGGTGACACTGATCACCCTGGGGGTGCTCACGTCGCTGGCCTTCTATGCCGACTCGCTGAACCCGGCCGGGCACTTTGCCCGAATCGGCGTCGGCGACCTCCTCGGATGGGGACGCTTTCTGGTCCCCCCGGTGGCGGTCACCGTGGGCCTGCTCCTGGTGGTGGGGCGCCGGGGCGATGAAGGGGAACGGGTTGCTCGCGAGCCGGCCCGGGCCGTGATCGGAGCGACCCTGACTCTGTTGGCGGTCGCCGGCCTGGCCTCGCTGGCCGGGGGGTCACCCACCCTGCGGGACTCGACGGCCCTGCTGTCCGCGGCCGGCGGCTGGGTGGGGGCACTGGTCGGGAGCCCGCTCGGCGCCGCCCTCGGGGGTTTCGGCGCCGCCGCCGTGCTGGTGGCCGTTCTGGTGGTGGCCATGGTGGTGGTGACCGGAGTATCGCTGAGCTCGGCCGCCACCGCGCTGGTGGGCGCGGCACGTTGGGGCGCCTCGGTGGCCCGGGGCGGGGCCGAGCGCGACGGCGAACGGACCGGCGAGCTCGACGAGAACCCGACCGACCCCTTCGGCCGGGTGGTCGAACCCGGTCCCGAGGTGCCGTCCCCGGACACCACCCCGGCGCTCGAGGACGAGGGGGCCGATCCGTTCGTCGGCCAACCCGAACCGAGCGAGGCCGCATCATCCGACACACCGACGCCCGACCCGGCATTGGTGGCCGATGGCCGCGCCTCGGCCGCCGACGGATCGCTGCCGTCGATGAAGCTCGGCCCGTCGGTGGGGGAGTGGCGGCTGCCGCCGGCCACTCTGCTCAAGCACGCCAAGCCCCACACCGTGGACCAGCGCGAGGTGGACGCGGCCGGGGGCGCACTGGTGGCGGCGCTGGCCGCTCACGGGGTCGACACCCGGCTGGTCGGCCGGACGGTCGGGCCGACGGTGACCCGCTACGAGCTCGAGCTCGGTGCCGGGGTCAAGGTGGCCCGGGTCACCTCCTTGTCCAAGGACATCGCCTACGCCATGGCCTCACCCGACGTCCGCATCCTGGCCCCGATACCGGGGAAGTCGGCCATCGGGGTGGAGGTGCCCAACCGGCGGCGGGAGCTGGTGACCCTGGGCGACATCCTGGCCTCGCCCGAGGCGGCCGAGGCCACCCACCCCCTCGAGGTGGGCATCGGGCGGGACATCGCCGGCCGGCCGAGGATGGAGAACCTGGCCGAGATGCCCCACGTGCTGGTCTCCGGGGCCACCGGGTCGGGCAAGTCATCCTGCATCAACTCGCTGCTGGCCTCCATCCTCATGCGGGCCACACCCGACCAGGTTCGCCTCATCCTGGTCGACCCGAAGCGGGTCGAGTTGGGCCAGTACAACGACCTTCCCCACCTCCTGACCCAGGTGGTGGTGGACCCCAAAAAGGCGGCCAACGCCCTGAGTTGGGCGGTGACCGAAATGGAGCGGCGCTACGACCTGCTCGCCGAGGTGGGGATGCGCGACATCACCGGGTACAACGAGGCCTTCGACACCGGCGGCCTGGCCGACTACGAGGAAGACCATCGGCTGCGGATGCGGGGCACCGAGGCCGACTCCGACGAGGCCGACGACGAGGAGACCGAGCTCCACTACCCGAGGCTGCCCTTCATCCTCATCGTGGTGGACGAGCTCAACGACCTGATGATGGTGGCCGCCCGCGATGTCGAGGAGTCGGTGTGCCGCATTGCCCAGATGGCCCGTGCCGTCGGCATCCATCTGGTGCTGGCCACCCAGCGACCGTCGGTCGATGTGATCACCGGTGTGATCAAGGCCAATATCCCGTCACGATTGGCCTTCTCCGTCTCCACTCAGGCCGACAGCCGGGTCATCCTCGACCAGGGGGGCGCCGAACGGCTCATCGGCAAGGGTGACATGCTGTTGCTGTCGGCGTCGTCCTCCAACCCGCAGCGCCTGCAGGGACCGTGGGCGAGCGAAGAGGAGATCCGTGCCGTCGTTGCCCACTGGAAGAGGCAGCGGCCGATGGAGGTGGTGGCGGGCATCGAAGAGGTGGTCGGCACCGGCGATGCGAGATCGGAGGGGGAGGACGGGGATGACGATCTGCTCGATCAGGCCATGGAACTGGTGGTCCGGTCCCAGTTGGGTTCGACCTCGATGTTGCAGCGCAAGTTGCGGGTCGGTTTCGCCCGGGCCGGTCGGCTGATGGACCTGATGGAGCGGCGCGGCGTGGTCGGTCCGTCCGAGGGGTCCAAGGCCCGGGCCGTGCTGATGACACCCGAGGAACTGGACGCCCGCTGAACGAAGGTGTGACCGACCGAGCCGAGGCGGCAGTGACGGCTCCTGCGGAGACCGAAGTGAAAGCGGCGCGTCCGGATCCGACCCCGGTGCCCGAGTTGGCCATGCCCACCGGTGTAGCCCCGCTTCTCGCTCGCCCGGCCGTGGACATCACCGCGGCCCCTGCCCCTGCTCCCGAGATCTCGCCCCCCGAGGCCGGTCCTCCCGAGGCCGGTGCTCCCGATCGCCCCGCGCCGGACACCGCCGAGGTCCAGGCCATCCCTCTCCCCTCGGTGACCGGGGACAGGTCGGCCGACTCTCTCCCGACATCGCACGGTCGACCGCACCGACGCGTCCGCCGGATCCTGGCCCTGGCCCTGGCGGTCGTCCTGGTGACGGCCGGGTTGGTGGCCGCCTGGCGCATCAACCGGCCGTTGGACCCACCGTCCGTCGTCTCCTCGCTACCCACCTCGTTCCTGGTCCCCGGAACGGCACCGTCGCTGCCCTGGCCCGCCGTCGGCCAGGGCGCCGTCGCCGTTCCGGCCCTGGGCTATGCCCATCAATCGGGTCCGGAGCTTCCGGTCCCCATCGCCTCGTTGACCAAGATGGCCAACGCGGTGGTCATCTTGCGCGACCATCCGCTGGCTCCCGGTCAGGCCGGACCCGCCATCACCATCACCCAGGACGACGCCAACCAGTACGACGTCGACCTCGACAACGACGAGTCGAGCATCCCCATCGACGCGGGCGAGACGCTCACCGAGCAGCAGATGCTCGAGGGTCTGCTCAACCAGTCGGCCAACGACATCGCCTACAGCCTGGCCGTCTGGGATGCCGGCAGCGAAACGGCGTTCGTGGCCAAGATGAACGCCCTGGCCGCTTCGGTCGGCGCCACCCAGACCCACTACGCCGATGCCAGCGGCTTCGACCCCCAGTCGGTGTCGACCGCGGCCGACTGCCTGCGCATCGCCGCCGCAGGGATGAGCATTCCGGCCTTCGCCCAACTGGTGGGGTTGGCCACGGTGACCCTCCCGCTGGTGGGCACCGTCCACAACATCGTCACCGAGATCGGTGCCAACGGGGTGGTCGGCGTCAAGTCCGGCTACACCTCCCAGGCCGGTGGATGCATGGTGCTGGCCGGCTACCGCACCATCGAGGGCCGGACCGTGCTGGTGTTGGCCGCCGCCCTCGGGCAGATGGTCCCCCCGCCGGTCGCTCCGACGCCCAAGCCCGGGTCACCGGCACCGCCGGCCAAGGGCTCGACCGCGCCCTCGACCTCGACCGCGCCGACCACCTCGACCACCACGACGCCCGTCAACAGTCTCGAGATCGAGTATCCACTCCTCTACGCCGGGCCCATCGTGGAGAAGCTGCTCGACGCTTCCGAGGCCGCGGTGGTCCCGGTCGCGGTGGCCCGCCCGGGCCAGGCCGTGCTGGTCGCCGGCTCGACCTGGAGCGGACGCACCCACCAGGTGAACGGGGTCACCGAGCGGCGAGCAGCGCTGCTGGCCTGGCCCGGTCAGCGGGTGATCTCGGCCCTGAGACCCCGGGCCATCGCCCCCGGCGCGGCAGCGCGGCAGTGAGGCGGGCCAGGCCCTGTACGCCCTCGGGACGCAGATCGAGGCGGTGCCGGTGAAGCTGACGGCCACGTTGCCTGAGCCCTCCTGGTGGTGGCGACTGGTCCACGGCTGACCGTCCCCAACCACCCGTCCACCCAGCCCGACCTGGGCGCATTCCCGCCTGGTGCGATCCCTGACGAGTACCGTGTCCGTTGTGCGAGCACGAGCACCCGCGTCGGCTGCCAACCTCGGTCCCGGCTTCGACACCTTGGCCGTGGCCCTCGATCTGTACGTCGAGGTCGAGGTGGAGGCCGCCTCGAAGCTCATCGTCCGATCCGAAGGCGAGGGCGCCGGGCTGTCCGACGACCCGTCGCACCTGGCCGCCCGGGTCGCCATCGAGGTGGCCGGAACCGACCACCTCGCCATCACCGTCCGTTCCCAGATCCCCATCGCCCGGGGCCTCGGCTCCTCCGCGGCACTGGCGGTGGCCGCCGCCGCGGCTGCCGGCGCCGAGGACCCGCTCGGGGTGGCCTCCCGGATGGACGGCCATCCGGACAACGCGGCCGCCTCGATGGTGGGGGGGCTGGTGGCCGCAGCCCGGGTGCGGGGTGGGGTCCAGGCGGTCCGTCTGACCCTGGACGTGTCGCTGGCCTTCGTCGTCATCGTCCCCGAGGTGAGCCTGTCCACCGCCCGGGCCCGACAGGCGCTTCCCCACGAGGTGACCCGGGAGAGCGCTGCTTTCAACCTGTCCCGGTTGGCCCTTCTCATAGCCGGCCTGGCCGACAGCCGGGTCCTTATCAGCGAGGCCACCGAGGATCGACTGCACCAGGACTATCGCAGCCCGTTCTTCCCCGCCGCCCCCAAGCTGCTCGCCGCCTTGGCCGCGAGCGGCGCCCTGGCTGTCTGCTGGTCCGGCGCCGGTCCTTCCCTCCTCGGCATCTGTCACGGCACCGAGACCGAGGCCGTCCAGGCCGCGGCCACGACCGCCCTGGCCGAAGCGGGGGTCGCCGGCGAGGTGCTGGTCCTGCACCCGGACATGCACGGGTTGATCGTCGACCGCGATGACTCGGCCGACGTCTACGACTTCAACGCCGACCGGTAACGCCGGGCACCCGGGGGACAGGCCATCATGCCCAGCGAGCCCACCAGACGCCTGGTCGCCATCGACAATCCCCATCCCGGTCGCGACTATGAAGTCCGGTGCGAGAGCCCCGAGTTCACCTGCCTGTGTCCCCTCACCGGTCAGCCCGACTTCGGCACCGTGACCGTGTCCTACGTACCGGGCCCTTCGCTGGTCGAGCTCAAATCGCTCAAGCTCTACCTGTGGAGCTATCGCAACGAGGGCGGGTTCCACGAGGATGTGACCAACCGGATCCTCGACGATCTGGTGGCCGCGGTGGCACCCCGGCGGATGACGGTGACCACCGATTGGCTCCCTCGGGGGGGGATCCACACCGTGGTCGAGGCATCCCACCCCTGAGCGCGGGCGCGTGGGTCTCCCAGGCGGCCGTATCCTGGGGTATGTGACGTCCCCGTCCGGCTTCGTGCCCGAGCTCGAGCCCGATGGTGCCGCCCGTGCCCCCGGACCTCGGACGTTCCACATCCGGACGTTCGGTTGCCAGATGAACGAGCACGACTCCGAGAGGCTGGCCGGCGCCCTGGTGGCTGACGGCCTGGTGGCCACCCCCGATCTCGCTTCGGCCGACGTGGTCGTGTTCAACACCTGCTGCATCCGGGAGAACGCCGACAACAAGTTCTACGGCCATCTGGGCAACCTCAAGACGCTGCGCGAAAGTCGACCCGGCATGCAGATCGCGGTGGGCGGGTGCCTGGCCCAGATGGACCAGGACCGCATCCGCCAACGGGCCCCCCACGTCGACGTGGTGTTCGGCACCCACAACCTGACCCGGGCACCGGCGCTGTTGCGACAAGCCGCGGTGTCCGGACCGCTCGTCGAGATCCTCGACGAGCCCCAGCCGGCCGGTCCGGGGTCGGCCGGCCAACAGGTGGCCGCCCTCGCCGCGGTGAGGGAACTGCCCTACGCGGCGTGGGTCACCATCCAGACCGGCTGCGACAACTCGTGCGCCTTCTGCATCGTCCCCTCGGTGCGCGGGGGCGAGTCCTCCCGACCGCAGTCCGAGCTGGTGGCCGAGGTGAGCGCCCTGTCCCGACGCGGTGTGACCGAGGTCACCCTCCTCGGGCAGAACGTGAACTCCTACGGACGGGACCTCACCCGCCGCCGGCCTCTGTTCGCCGAGCTGCTTTCCGCCATCGGGTCGGTGGAGGGGATCCGGCGGGTGCGGTTCACCAGCCCCCACCCGAAGGACCTGCGACCGGAGACGATCGCGGCGATGGCCGAGACCGACGAGGTGTGCAACCACCTGCACCTGCCCCTCCAGTCGGGCAGCGACGCCGTGCTGGTGGCCATGCGCCGGGGCTATACGGCCGAGCGCTACCTGGCCCGCCTGGCCCAGGCCCGGGCCGCGGTGCCCGACTTGGCGGTGACCACCGACCTGATCGTGGGATTCCCGGGCGAGACCGACGACGATTTCGAGCGCACGCTCGAGGTGGCGGCCGAGGCCTCCTACGACAGCACCTATACCTTCATCTTCTCGCCCCGGCCCGGGACCAGGGCGGCGGGCATGGAGGACCGGTTCGTGCCCGAGGAGGTGGTGGCCGAGCGGTTCGAGCGGCTCCGGGTGGTGGTGGAGCGCTCGGCGGCGATCCGTCACCGGGCCCGGATCGGTCGGGTCGAGGAGGTGCTGGTGGAAGGGCCCTCCAAGCGGGATCCCGCGGTGACCACCGGGCGCACCACCCAGAACAAGCTGGTTCACTTCGCACCCGAGGGTGGACGGCCGATCGCAGCTGGTTCCTACGCCGAGGTCAGGGTGACCGGTGCCGCCCGCCACCACCTCATCGGCGAGCTGGTGGCGGTCACGAGCCGCGCCTCGCACCGGGTGCGCATTCCGGTCTCCGCCGGTTGACCCGGGCGTCGGGGTGAGAACCGGGGCCGGCTCCCCGGGAGGGCGGGCATCGTGGCCGGTGGTGGCCCTGGTCGGACCCACCGCCTCGGGCAAGTCCTCGATTGCCCACCAGGTCGCGGTGGCGAGCCGGGACAACGCCCGGTCCGCCGTCCCCCCATCGGCTTCGGCGCCGATCGCCGTCGAGCTGGTGTCCGTCGACTCGATGGCCGTCTACCGGGGCATGGACATCGGGACGACCACACCGACGGCCGCGGCGCGGGCCGCCGTCCCCACCCACCTGGTCGACCTGGTCGACCCCTCCGAGGAGTTCACCGTCCAACAGTTCCAGGCCGCCGGACGGGCTGTCCTGGCCGACATCGCCGGACGCCATCGCGGGGCGTTGTTGGTGGGCGGGGCCGGCCTGTACCTGCGGTCCTTGGTCGACGATCTGCACTTCCCCGGCCGTTACCCCGAGGTGGCGGCCTCCCTCGAGGCGCAGCTGGAGGCGGCCGGCCCCGACGGGAGCCCCGAGCTGGACGTGGCCCTGCGGGCGTTGCACGCCCGCCTGGCCGCCCTCGATCCGGTCGCCGGTGGGCGGGTGGAGCCGACCAACCGTCGCCGCCTGGTCCGAGCCCTGGAGGTCACCATCGGCGCCGGTCGCCCTTTCTCCTCGTTCGGCCCCGGCCTCGAGCGCTACCCGGCGACCTCGGTCCCGCTGGTGGGGATGGCCCGTCACCCGGCCGATCTCGACCGGCGCATCGGAACCAGGTTTGCCGACCTCATGGACCTGGGCCTCCTCGAGGAGGTGCGCTCCCTGGCCGCCCGCCCGGGGGGGCTGTCGCGGACAGCTCGCCAAGCCCTCGGGTACCGCGAGCTCCTCACCCACATCGAAGATGGCGTTCCCCTGGTCGACGCGGTCGACCAGGCCATTGGCAGGACCCGCGCCTTCGCTCGGCGCCAGCTGGCCTGGTTCCGCCGCGATCCCCGTATCGTGTGGTTGGACCCCGACGACGACCCGGTGGGTTCGATCGTGGCCCTGTTCGGGGATCTTCCCCGAGTCGGGTCTGCGATGGGAGACTGTGCCCTGACGCCATGACCCTGATGCCCGACACGCCCGTCCTCCACTTCACCAAGCATCACGGGGCCGGCAACGACTTTCTGGTTCTCATCGACAGGGAGGGCTCGTCGCCCCTCGGTTCGGAGCTGGCGCGTGCCCTCTGCGCCCGGAGGTCCGGCGTCGGGGCCGACGGGGTGATCCGGGTCCTCGAGGGGGGCGACGCCGCCGACCTGACCATGGAGCTCCGCAACGCCGACGGGGGGGAGGCCGAAATGAGCGGGAACGGGATGCGGTGCCTGGCCCAGGCGGCCGTGGAGGCAGGCCTGGTCAAGCCGCCCACCTTCACGGTGATGACGGCCGCCGGTGTGCGCTCGGTCGAGTACACGGTCGCCGACACCCCCGGGTCGGCCTGGGCCTCGGTCGACATGGGGACGGCCGAGCTCGGGCCCGACCAACCCCAGAGGTTTGCCGAGCGCAAGGCCCGTCAGGTCGATCTGGGCAATCCCCACCTGGTCCTCCTCGGTCCCGACCCGGCCGGTGTAGATGTCGTCGAGCTCGGCAGCCGGCTGGAGGCGGCACACGCCGGGGGGATCAATGTCGAGTTCATCTCGATCGGTCCGGGGCCCGACGCCATCACCCTCCGGGTGTGGGAACGCGGGGTGGGGGAGACCCGGGCCTGCGGAACGGGCAGTGCCGCCGCCGCCGCCGCCGCCCGCAGCTGGGGTCTGGTCGGCGACACGGTCGAGGTGCACAATCCGGGCGGGACCCTGCAGGTGACCCTGGGCTCCGATGGTGTGCGACTGAGCGGACCCGTGCACAAGGTGGCGGACGTCGAGGTCGACACCGACGAGCTCCTGGAGGCGGCCCGGTCGTGACTCCGGCCGATTCGGCGTTCACCGACACCCTGATCTCCCGTGCCGTCCGGGAGCGCATCGTGCTGGTCGGCGTGACCGTGCCCCCGGCCACCCTGGCCCATACCGAGGCCGGCCTGGACGAGCTGGCCCTCTTGGTCGACACGGCCGGCGCCGACGTGTTGGAGCGGGTCGTCCAGCGCCGCACCACCCCCGACCCGGCGACCTATCTCGGCCGAGGCAAGGCCGAGGAACTGCGGGAGGTGTGTCTGGCCGTCGACGCCGACACCGTGGTCTTCGACGACGACCTGACACCCGCCCAGCAACGGAACCTGGAGACCATCCTGGGCCGGACGGCCATCGACCGGACCGCGGTGATCCTGGACATCTTCGCCCAGAACGCGCGGACCCCCGAAGGACGCGCCCAGGTCGAGTTGGCGCTCCTCCGCTATCGGCTGCCGCGGTTGCGGGGTCGGGGCCGGTCGCTGAGTCAGCAAGCGGGAGGGATCGGCACCCGCGGCCCCGGTGAGACCAAACTCGAGGTCGATCGCCGCCGGCTGCTGTCCAGGATGGCCCGGCTCGAATCCGATCTCCGCCGGCTCGACCGCACCCGACGGACCCAACGCCGGGGGCGAGTCCGTTCCCGACAGCGATCGGTCTCGCTGGTCGGATACACCAATGCCGGCAAGTCGACTCTGCTCAACCGGTTGTGCGGGTCCGACGTCTTGGTGGGGAACCGACTGTTCTCCACCCTCGATCCCCGGACCCGGCAGATGGACCTTCCCGGCGGCGAGACCCTGCTCCTCACCGACACGGTGGGCTTCGTGCGTAAGCTTCCCCACCAAGTCGTCGAGGCCTTCCGGTCCACGCTCGAGGTGGTGTGCGACTCCGACCTCGTCGTCCACGTGGTGGACGGCTCGGCCCCCGACTTCGAAGGGCAGGTCGACGCGGTCCGGACCGTGTTGGCGGAAATAGGCGCCGACGGTCTTCCCGAGCTCCTCGTCGTCAACAAGGCTGATGCGGTGGCCGCCTCGGGCGTCACCGGCGAAGAGGCCCGCCGTCTGTTGATCGCGCACGCCGGATCGGTGATGGTATCGGCCCGCACCGGTGAGGGAATGGACCGGTTGAAAGAGGCCATGGGCGACCGTCTCCGGGTCGGCGACCGGGTCGTCGAGTTGGTCATCCCCTGGGACCGGGGTGACGTCCTGGCCGCCGTCCATCGCGAGGGTGAGATCGTGGGCGAGCTCCCCGGCGAGGGATCCACCCGGGTCCAAGTGGTCCTCGACCCCGTGGGGAAATCGCGGTTCGCCGAGTTCCTGGTCTCATGACGCCCTCGACGCCGCCCTCCGGGCCGGTCGGGTTCGAGCCGCCGGCCTATCCCTACGATCGGCTGGCCACCCTCGAGGTGCAGGCCCAGGAGAGATTCGGTCCGGTGGGTGGGGTGGTGGACTGCTCGATCGGGACCCCCTGCGATCCGCCACCGCCGGCTGTGGTGGCGGCCATGGCCGGCTCCGACGCCGAACGCGGCTACCCCTCCTCGGCGGGATCGCCGTCCTATCGTCGTGCCGCGGCGCGGTGGCTGCAGCGGCGTTTCGGGGTGTCCGTCGATCCGGATAGCGCGGTGGCGGCGTGCGTGGGCACCAAGGAGCTGGTGGCATCGACCCCCCACTACCTCCGTCTGCGCTCGCCGGAGCGGGACGCCGTCCTGTATCCCTCGGTGTCGTACCCGACCTACGCCATGGGCGCGGTGCTGGCCGGGTGCGAACCCGTCCCGGTGGCCGAGCTCCCCGGAGGGGGTCCGGACCTGAGCTCCATCGACGACCGGCTCGCTTCCCGGGCGCTGATGCTGTGGACGAACTCCCCCTCCAATCCGACCGGCCTGCTGACCGATCCGGTGCCGGTGGCCCGCTGGGGACGCGATCACGATGTTCCCGTGTTCTCCGACGAGTGCTACGCCGAGTTCACTTGGGACGGACCGCCGCGCACGGTCCTCGAGTCGGGATCGTCCGGAGTGGTCGCCGTTCACTCGCTGTCCAAGCGGTCCAACCTGGCCGGTGTCCGGGCCGGCTTCTACGCCGGGGACCGCCAGCTGGTCGGCTATCTGCTCGACGTACGACG
This sequence comes from uncultured Acidimicrobiaceae bacterium, assembly GCA_963704615.1. Lineage (GTDB taxonomy): Bacteria > Actinomycetota > Acidimicrobiia > Acidimicrobiales > RAAP-2 > Bog-756. Next base: position 2,033,376 of record OY969923.1, read on the forward strand.
GCACGCCGGTCTCATGGTGCCGGGCCCCGTCCAGGCCGGGGCCGTGGCCGCCTTCGACGACGACGCCCACGTCACCGGTCAGCGCCAACGCTACCGCGAGCGGCTCGAGTTCCTGGCCGCAGTGCTGGGGCGGGCCAATCTGCCGGTGGAGTTGCCGGCCGGCGGGTTCTACCTGTGGGTGCCGGTGCCGGAGGGGTCAGGGGCGGACGGGTGGTCGGTCACCGAGGCCTTGGCCCTCGAAGCCGGACTGTTGGTCAGCCCGGGCGAGTTCTACGGTCCTGAGGGGGCCGGCTTCGTCCGGGTGGCGGTGGTGCAGCCCCTGGAGCGCCTCGAGCTGGTGGCCGAGCGGCTCGACGGTCGGGTGGTGACGGTGGCCTCCTCCCGCGGGTCCGGTTTCCCGAGCCCAGGGACGCGCTCGGCCCAGCCGGAGGGATCCGGTCCCAGGGCTAACGTCTCCCCCTGATGGCAGATCTTCCCGCCCAGATCGACGAGCTGTGGCGGCGCGCCGACGAGCTCGGACCCGACGACACCGACGCGCTGGCGGTGGTGACCGAGGTCATCGACCAGCTGGACCAGGGCGTGGTGCGGGTGGCCGAGGTCGATCCGGTGACCGACCAGGTCGTCGTCCACCGGTGGCTGAAAGAGGCCATTCTCCTGTTGTTCCGCCTGCGCTCGATGGAGACCATCGACGTGGGTCCCTTTGAATTCGCCGACAAGCTCCCCCTGAAGAAGGACTACGCCGCCTCCGGGGTCAGGGTGGTGCCGGGAGCATCGGCCCGGTGGGGCTCGTTCCTCGACCGCGGTGTGATCTGCATGCCCAGCTACGTCAACATCGGTGCCCGGGTGGGGGCGGGCACCATGGTCGACACCTGGGCCACCGTGGGCTCGTGTGCCCAGATCGGCGAGCAGGTCCACCTGTCGGGCGGCGTGGGGATCGGAGGTGTCCTCGAGCCGGCCCAGGCGGCCCCGGTGGTGGTGGAGGACGAGGCGATGATCGGCAGCCGGAGCATGATCACCCAAGGGGCGCGGGTCGGGCGCGGCGCCGTCCTCGGCGAGGGCACCATCTTGAACCCGTCGATTCCGGTGATCGACGCCGACACCGGCGAGGAGCTGAGCCGGGGCCACGTTCCCGCCTGGTGCGTGGCCGTACCCGCCTCACGCCGGCGCCAGTATCCCGGGGGCGAGTTCTTCCTCCCCTGCGTGCTGGTCATCAAGCGGCTCACCGAAGGGGAGCGCCACGACAAGGCCCGGCTGACCGACATCCTGCGTCAACACGGTGTCTCGGCGTGAACCTCGGCATGCCCGGGGGGCTGATGGGATTGACCACCGCCCTGGTGGCCATTCCGTCGGTCAGCCATCATGAGGGGCCGATAGCCGACGCCGTGCACACCGCCCTCGACCTCTGCCCGTGGCTGAAGGTCGAGCGAGTGGGGAACAACGTGGTGGCCCGCACCGACCTCGGCCGGACCAGCCGGGTGGTCCTGGCCGGTCACCTGGACACCGTGCCGCCGGTCGGTGGCAACGACGAGCCCCGCATCGAGGACGATGTCCTCTCAGGCGTGGGTGCCGTCGACATGAAAGGTGGGTTGGCCGTCTTCCTCCACCTGGCCGGGTCTCTTCCCGAGCCGGCGGTGGACGTGACGTGGTGCTTCTATGTCGGTGAGGAGGTCGAACCGAAGTTCAACGGGCTCCGTCAGCTGTGGGAGGAACGTCCCGACCTGCTCGACGCCGACGCCGCCATCCTCGGGGAGCCCACGGCCGGGGTGGTGGAGGCGGGATGCCAGGGCGTCCTCAAGGTCAGGATCGAACTGCAGGGATCGAGGGCCCATGTCGCCCGTCCGAGCGCCGGGCGCAACGCCATCCACCGGTTGGCGCCGGTGCTGGCCGAGGTGGCCGGTTACCACAGCCGGCGCCAGGTGATCGACGGCTGCGAGTACGTCGAGCAGGTCCAGGTCGTGGACATCGCCGGGGGAGTGGCCGCCAACGTAGTGCCTGACCAGGCCTCGCTGCTGATCAACCACCGCTTCGCTCCCGATCGCGACGTCGAGGAGGCCGAGGCCAGCCTGCGCGACCTGTTGGCCCCCCGCCTGGAGCCGGACGACCGCTGGGTGATGGTCGAGGCCGCACCCGCCGCACCTCCCGCCCTCGGTCACCCGCTGCTCGCCGGACTGGTGCAGGCCACCGGGGTAGCGCCGCGGGCCAAGCTGGGATGGACAGACGTGGCGTCCTTCTGGGCCCACGGCATCCCCGCCGCCAACTTCGGACCGGGCGACCCGCTGTTGGCCCACACCGCCGGGGAGCACGTGAGCGCCGGCGAGCTCGACGAGGTGGCCACCGTTCTAGACACCCTGCTGCGGGCGGAACGGTAGCCCGCGCCGTGGCCATCCCCTCACGATCGCTGGGTGCCGACCTGGTGGTCTCGGCCGAGGGCCTCGGGTGCATGGGGATGAGCGAGTTCTACGGCCCCGGCGACGACGGCGAGTCGCTGGCCACCATCCACCGGGCACTCGATCTCGGGGTCACCCTCCTCGACACGGCGGACATGTACGGCCCTTTCCTCAACGAGGAGTTGGTCGGGCGGGCCATCGCCAGCCGGCGGGACGAGGTCGTCCTGGCCACCAAGTTCGGCTTGGTCCGGGGTCCTCACCCGACAGACCGGTCGGTGCGGGGCGACGCCGCCTACGTGAACCAGGCCTGCGACGCCTCACTGACCCGCCTGGGCGTGGACCACATCGACCTCTACTATCAGCACCGCTCCGACGAACGGGTCCCCATCGAGGAGACGGTGGGAGCGATGGCCGGCCTGGTGGAGGCGGGCAAAGTGCGGTACCTGGGTCTGTCGGAGGCCAGCCCGGACTCGCTGCGGCGAGCCTCACTGGTGCACCCCATCGCCGTCTTGCAGAGCGAGTGGTCGCTGTGGAGCCGCGACATCGAGGTGGAGGTGGTGGCCACGGCGCGTCAACTGGGCATCGGCATCGTGGCCTACAGCCCACTGGGCCGGGGATTCCTCACCGGCCGGATCACCTCGCCCGACTTTGGGGAGGGCGACTTCCGGGCCCGTCTCCCGAGGTTCACCGGTGAGAACTTCGCCCGCAACACCGAACTGGTCGACAAGGTCGAGGCCATGGCCGGCGAGCTGGGGTGTACGCCGGGCCAGCTGGCCCTGGCCTGGGTGCTGGCCCGAGGCGACGACGTGGTACCCATCCCCGGCACAAAACGGCGCGCCTACCTGGAGGAGAACCTCGGCGCCCTCGACGTCGTGCTCGACCCGGCCGAGCTCGACGCCATCGAGGCGGAGTTCCCGATCGGGGCGGGAGCGGGTGACCGCTACCCCGACATGAGCATGGTGGGCGTAGACACCCCGGAGACCTGAGGGGGTGCCGGGGCGAGATCAGAGCCGGCGGAGGACGGTGACCACCTTGCCGTAGAGGGTGACCTCGGAGGGGTCGAACTCCATGGGCGACAACCGTTCGTTGGCTGGAGTCAGAATCACCTGGCCGCCCCGGCGCGAGTACCGCTTGATCGTGGCCTCGTCGTCGGGGATCCCGGCCACCACCACGTCGCCCTGCTCGGCCTCGGGCTGTTGACGCACCACCACGCAGTCGCCGTCGAGGATGCCCGCCTCGATCATCGAGTCGCCGCGCACCTTGACCATGAACAACGTCCCTGTGCCGGTGAAGTCCTCGGGGAGGGGATAGAGCTCTTCGATGTTCTCCTGGGCCAGCACCGCGGTACCGGCGGCCACGTCACCCACCAAGGGGACGTGGCGGACAGGTCGGGCATCGGCGATGACCTTGGACGACGGGTCGTAGCAGACCTCGATGGCCCGGGGCTTGGTCGGGTCCCGGCGCAGGTACCCCTCCCGCTGGAGCACGGCCAGGTGGGCATGGACGGTGGAGGAGGAGGTGAGACCGACCGACTCCCCGATCTCGCGCACCGAGGGCGGGTAGCCACGGTCCTTCACCGCCTCGGAGATGCAGTCCAGAATCTGCTTGCGTTTGATGCTGAGTACCTGGGCCATCGGTCCCCTTGCTCTCCCCGGTCGCCACCGCCGGCGAACGTCTGTTTGCATGACGGTACTCCTCGAGGACTCAAGAAGCAAACATCCGTTCGGAAAAAGGCTTGACACCGAACACACGTTCGTGGTCAGATGGCGCCATGGCGAACACAGGTTCGATCACTTCGATCACCGATTCGATCCCGGCTCAGCCCGACTGGGCCCACCCGGCGGGCACGGGCCTGGCGGCCCACCGAGGGGGTGCGCCGTGGCGGTGACCTGGTCGGAGTCGGGCTTGGGGGGACAGCCGGCTGAGTGGCCGGGCGGAACCACCGGTCTGCGGCTCGTCGAGGCAGGTGACCAGCCGGGAGACCGACGGCATCGCCGTTCGGCACCTGCCGGTGTGCGGCCCACCCGCCTCCCGCTCGAAGTGCGACGACGCCGGACGCTGCTGGCCGCCATGGCCGTCTTGCTGGTGGCGCTTGCTCTTCCGCTGAGTGGAACCGGTGGTCACTCCCACCCCGCCGGTTCCACTCTGGCGGAGACCGGTCGGCCGGTGGTCTACACCGTGCAACCCGGTGACACGTTGTGGTCGATCGCGGCGCGGGTCGATCCCTCGGCCGACCCCCGACCCCTGGTCGCCACGCTGGCCTCGCAGACCGGCTCGGACACCGTGGTCCCCGGCGAGCGGATCGTCCTGCCCTGAGCGAGTGGTCGTCATGGTGTCCCCCTGTGGGCGGCGTTGACGACGGCGTGGTCGGAGGGGAGTGGCAGTAGCCTCGTGCCGTGCGATGTCCCTGGTGCCTGGCTGACCACGATCGGGTGGTCGACTCCCGGGCGACAGAGGACGGTGCGGCCATCCGGCGCCGGAGGGAGTGCATCGGATGCGGCAGCCGGTACACCACTTTTGAACGCATCGACGAGATCCCTTTGATGGTGGTCAAGCGGTCGGGAGCCCGTCAGGCCTTCGATCGTGGCAAGGTCATCGACGGCCTGCGCGCCGCCACCAAAAACCGACCGGTGACCGAGGAACAGCTCGAGGTCATGGCTCGGGAGGTCGAGGACGAGTTGCGCGAGGTGGGCGCCGAGCCCACCTCCGAACAGGTGGGCCTGGCCGTTCTCGAACGCCTGGCGTTGGTCGATGAGGTGGCCTATGTGCGCTTCGCCAGTGTCTACAAAGGCTTCGAGGGCGTGGATGACTTCCGACGAGAGGTCGGGCTCCTGACCAAGACGACGGCCCCCAAGCAGACCGAGTCCTAGGCCATGGCCGAGCTGCTGGTCGAGATCCCGGCTCGGGCACTGGCCATCTACGCCCATCCCGATGACCCTGACGTGTCCTGTGGCGGCACCTTGGCCGCCTGGGCCAAGGCTGGTTGCGAGGTCACCGTGCTGCTGTGTACCGACGGGGGGAGAGGATCGTCGGATCCGACCGTCGATCCGCGTCGCCTGGTCGCGCAGCGGGCGGCCGAGGCGTCCCGGGCCGGGGCCCTGATCGGGCTGACCGCACAGGAGAACCTCGGCTATCCGGACGGGGAACTCGCCGATGACCCGGTCCTGCGCGAAGCGTTGGTCGCCGCCGTCCGCCGGGTCCGTCCCGGAATCGTGCTCTGCCCCGACCCGACCGCGGTCTTCTTCGGGCAGGAGTACTTCAACCACCGGGACCACCGCGCCACCGGTTGGGCCGTGCTCGACGCCGTCTCGCCGGCCGCCGCCCTTCCCCATTACTTCCCCGACGCCGGTCCTGCCCATCAGGTGGCCACGGTGCTGCTGTCAGGCACCCTGGAGCCCGACGTGTGGGTGGACATCTCGACCACGGTGGACATCAAGGGTGAAGCCGTCGGGTGTCACCAGAGCCAGTTTCCCGACGGTGTGGAGTGGGCGGCGACCGCCGTCAGGCTGGGCGCCGAGGATGCGGGCCGACAGGCCGGGGTGGCCTATGCGGAGGGGTTCAGGAGGTTGCGCCTCGGTGGGTGAGCCGTCGCCGACCGGCCGCGGTCGTCAGACGCCCTCGACTCCCCACGCCGGGGGCGCCGATCGGGTCATCCTCCATGTGGACATGGATGCCTTCTTCGCGTCGGTCGAAGTGCTCGACAATCCGTCGTTGGCCGGACGGCCGGTGATCGTCGGAGGGTCGGGCGGACGCGGGGTGGTGGCCGCCTGCACCTACGAGGCGCGCATGTTCGGCGTTCACTCGGCCATGCCGTCGACGGTGGCCAGGCGCCTGTGCCCTGATGCGGTCTTCGTGGATGGGCGCTTCCATCGGTACATGGAGGAGAGCAAGCGACTCCATGCCATCCTCGAGTCGGTGACCCCCTTGGTCGAGGGGATCTCGATAGACGAAGCCTTCCTGGATGTCACCGGATCGCAAAACCTTCTCGGCGACGGGCTGACCATTGCCCGACACATCCGGGCCGAGGTGGCCGAGGAGCTCCACTTGTCGTGCTCCGTCGGCGTTGGCCGCAGCAAGCTGATCGCCAAGCTGGCCTCCAAGGCCGCCAAGCCGACCGCCGACCGACACGGGATAACCCCCGGTCGCGGTGTGGTGGTGGTCTCATCGCACGCCGAGCTCGAGTTCCTGCACGCCTTGCCCGTCCGGGCCCTGTGGGGAGTCGGACCGGTCACCGGACGGCGACTCGACACCTTGGGCATCGCCACCGTGGGAGACATCGCCGGGTTGGCGCCGGTCGTTCTCGAGCGGCAGCTCGGGTCGGCTCTGGGCGCGCACCTGGCCGCACTGGCCCGGGGTCACGACCCTCGTCCTGTGGTACCCGAACAAGCGGCCAAGTCGATCGGTCACGAAGAGACCTTTCCCTCGGACATCTGGGATCGCGACGAGCTGCAGCGACGACTGGCCCGCATGGTGGATGCATCGGCCACCAACCTCCGTCAATCAGGCCTGGCCACCCGTACCGTCAGCATCAAGGTCAGGTTCGGCGACTTCGCCCAGACCACCCGCGCCCACACCATGAGCAACGCCCTCGATGCGGCCCCGGCCATCGAGGCGGTGGCCCGGGCCCTGCTCGACTCGGTCGAACTGCGCCAGGGCGTCCGTCTCCTGGGCGTCTCGCTGACCGGGTTCGGCAGCCCCGATGTCGGCGTGCAGCTGACCCTCGACCTCGGCTCGCCGGCGGGAGCGGACGGGGCGGGAGAGACGGGACGGGCCGACCCCTCGCATCCGGACGGCCCGGGGGGTGATCCACTGGTCCGGGCCGGGGCCGAGGCGGAGCGGATCCAGCGGTCCTGGGAGACGGTGACCGCGGCGGTGGACGCCATCCGAGCCCGGTACGGGGGTTCGTCGGTCGGTCCGGCGTCCCTGGTCGGAGCGGGGGGACTCGAAGTCAGGCGCCGGGGCGACGCCCCCTGGGGTCCGGCTGGCGCGGTCACCGATGTGCGTGGTGATGAAGGTCAGCGCACCTTGTAATATGGTGTCGGTGTTTGGTCATCGGTGTTCGTCTCGGGCGACATGGGGGTGAGCGGCGCGGTGCTTTCGAGCGGGGGTTGCGCGATGATGAGATCAGCGATGACCACGGGCTGCGCGAACGGGTGGAGGGGACGAGCTCTTGCCGCTCTCTGAACACGAACAACGCATACTGCACGAACTGGAGCAGTCCCTCTATGAGGAGGATCCGGATTTCGCGGAGCGTGTGCGTTCCGAAACCGTCTACCGGCACGCCGGCAGGTATTGCATTTGGTCGGCGCTGGTGTTCGTCGCCGCCCTCGTCTTCATGTTCTTCACCTTCTCCCGTTCGGTGGTGTTGGGATTCGCCGGAGTGGTGGTGATGTTCCTGTCTGGCGTGGTGTTCGCCAACAACGCTCGGCGCATGGGCAAGGCCGGCATCGACGACATCTCTCGCTCTCTGCACAGCCGCAACCTGAGCAATACTGTCCACGATCCGCGCGACTGGATCCGTGGCCGCTTCCACCGCGACGACTGACCGCTCATCGGTCATCGTGCATCCGGGGGGTAGTGCTGATCCACCAACTGGCCTGTCGCGACCGGAAGCCGAGCGGCGCCGGGGGTCTCCGGCCACGATGACCGGCGCGGGATCGGCGGTTCTGGCCGTGGACATCGGCGGCACCAAAATGGCCGCCGCCGTGGTCAACGAGAACGGGGTCATCCTGGTGGAGGACCACACCCCGACGCCTGCCTCTGACGACGCCGAAGAGGTTTTCCGAGCCCTGGCCGCGGTGATCGAAAGCGTTCGGTCCAAAGCAGTGGAGGATCCGGTCATCTGTGGGGTCGGGTGTGGCGGCCCGATGCGGGCCGGTGGCGCAGAGGTCTCGCCGCTCAACATTGCCGCCTGGCGGGGTTTTCCTCTGCGCGACCGGCTGGCCGCTGAAGTCGGGATGCCCGTGGCCGTGGACAACGACGCCAAAGCCTTGGCGCTCGGCGAAGGATGGCTGGGCGCAGCCCAAGGTTGTCGCAACTACCTGGCCATGGTGGTGTCGACCGGTATCGGCGGCGGGCTGGTGATCGACGGCCGGATGCTCGAGGGGAGCGATGGCAACGCCGGGCACATCGGCCACGTGGTCGTCGAGCCGAACGGGCGGACCTGCGTCTGTGGTGGGCAGGGATGCCTCGAAGCCGAGGCCTCCGGGCCGGCCATCGCCTCGATGACCGGGCGCCCGGCGTCGGAGGCGACCGACGACGTGCGCGCTCGCAGTGGCATGCTCGTCGGCCGAGCGGTGGCATCGGTGGCCAATCTGTTGGACCTCGAGCTGGCGGTGGTGGCCGGCTCGGTCGCCCTCGGCTTCGGTTCGGTCTTCTTCGACGCCGCCCATGAGGAGATCAGGAGGAGGGCACGGCTCGACTTCTCGCGGTCGACCCGCATCATCCCTGCCGGCCTGGGCGCCGACGGGCCGCTGGTGGGCGCGGCCGCCCTCGGTCGACGACAGCTGGCCGCGGCGGCGGGTCGGAGCGAATTGTGACGCCCGGGTTGGCGGGCGGCCCGAGTAATGAAGCGGTCGCCCGGGTAGCAAGGGCGGTCCTCCGACGCCCGGATCTGTGGTGGGCAGCCCTCGGAGCCGTCCTCCGTCTGGCCGCGCCCGGCTGGTGGCGGAGGTGGCCGTTCCTCCCGTGGCCGGAGGCGGGATTGTGGGAATTCCGGATGGTCACCGCCTACGGCAGTTCTGATGCCGACCCCCGACCGGACGACGTGATCGCTTACCTCGAGTGGTGCCGGGCTGCCCCCTCGAACCACTCGAAGAGGTGGCGAACGCCCCGTGGAGATGCCCATCGCCTCGTGGGCACCCGGTCAGGCTAATTTCCGTGTCCGTGGATCGACGATCGAAGGTGGCGGGCAAGACCCCGGTCTCCCGGCGCCATGCCCTGGACACTCCCCAGCCGGTGCGGTCACCGATGTCCCCGTCCCGTCGGGCCCTGGTGCTCAATGCCACCTTCGAGCCCCTCGGCATCGTCTCGTCCCGTCGGGCGGTGCTTCTGGTGCTCGACACCAAAGCCGAGTTGGTGCACACCACCGATCGCGTCTTCCGGGCGGAGCGGTTGACCGTGCCCGAGCCTTCAGTTGTCCGGCTGGTCCGCTATGTCCAGATTCCCCGCCACTACCGGGTGGCGGTCAACCGGCGGACCGTCTTCGCCCGGGATGGCTCGCGCTGTCAGTACTGCGGCTCGGCAGCCGAGAACCTCGACCACGTCATTCCCCGGAGCAAGGGTGGCGCCCACACCTGGGAGAACGTGGTGGCGTCCTGTCGGCGCTGCAACACACGCAAGGAGGACCGGTTGCCCCACGAGGTCGGAATGGTCCTGCGGGCCACGCCGGTGGCCCCTCGCCACCGGGTTCAGCTGCTGGCCTTGTGCGGAGGTGGGAGCGAGGACTGGAACACTTATCTCGATGCGGGATCCGGCCGCCGCCGGCAGTTGACGGCCTGAGACCGGGGATCGACGCCGTCCTCCGACTGGGCCGCGACCCGACGGGGTGGAGGGTGGAGGAGCGGCAGGGTACCGCGGCGGCGTTGCACGCCGGGTGGCCGAGTGTCGAGGCAGACCCCACCGGGCGGGCCGTGGCCGTGTGCCGGGTGAACGCCCCGGCGGTGGTGCTGGGCTCGACCCAGCCCGATGCGGTGATCGATGCGTCCCGGGCCGCGGCTGCCGGCGTCTCGGTGACCCGGCGTCGGTCGGGCGGGGGCGCGGTCCTCGTCACCACCGACGATCCCGTGTGGGTCGATGTGTGGGTGCCGGTCGGCGATCCGTTGTGGCGGCCCGACGTGGGCCGGGCCTTCGATTGGCTGGGCGACGCCTGGGTTGCCTCCCTCGGGCGTTCGGGGATCACCGAGGTCTCCGCCCACCGCGGGGGAGCGCTGGCCTGCACCCCCTGGTCCACCCTGGTCTGCTTCGGGGGAGTGGGGACGGGCGAGGTGGTGACCGCTGACGGCCGCAAGGTGGTGGGTCTGGCCCAGCGTCGGACCCGGGCCGGCGCACTGTTCCACACCGCCTGCGTGCTGCACTGGGAACCCGGTCGTCTGGTCGGGTTGTTGGCGCTGACCCCGTCGGAACGACGGGCCGCCGAGGCCGAGCTCGGTGCCGCGGTGACCGGGGTGTCTGACCTCGCCGCGGCCCGCGGTAGTCATCGTGTCGGCAGCGACCAGCTGGTTGACGCTTTCATCGCCTCCTTGCCCTGAGCAGTCCCGCCATCCGAGGCCGGGCCGGCCAGCGGCTCACCCGCCGTCCACCCGCCCCGGTCCCGCCCGGACGCCCGGCGGCTTCGCTCATCCCCATCGACCCGGTGACCTCGACTCCGGGTCAGCCGGTCGTGTGTGGTGTGTTCCCGTCTCGCGGCCCACACTTTTGTGCCCAAGTGGTTGACCAGTGGGGGGTGGGGGCGTAAAGTGGCGCAAAGTGGTGTGAAAGGGAGGGATCTGAATCAGTCGGGTCCCGGGCACTGCGGGGAGCATTGTGGGAGCAATCACCGGTGGCACCGTTCTTCGGCAGGTACGAGCACTCGCTCGACGACAAGGGAAGGGTCATCCTCCCGTCGAAGTTCCGCGGACAGTTCGAGCACGGCGGCTACCTGACCCAGTACCAGGACGGGTGCCTGGCCCTGTGGACCCCGGGCGAGTTCGAACAGCAGATGGCATCGATGCAGGAGAGGGCGGCCGCGGGCCGGAGCGACCGGAACCTGGTGCGGTTGTGGGCCTCGACCTCGCACGAGCTGGAGATCGATCGACAGGGCCGCATGGCGATTCCGACCCGGCTGCGGGAGTACGCCCATCTGGTGGGAGACGTCCTGGTCCTCGGAGCCATCGATCGGGTCGAGCTGTGGAACCGGGAAGCCTGGGACGCCAAGGTCCTCCCCGAAGAGGATCGTCTCACCCAGGGCGACGACGGTTGAGTGGAACGGTGGGTCTCCATGTCGTCCCCGCCCCCGAGGAGGACCAGGCCGGCCCCAGGGCCGATGCCGATGAGCTCGGTCCCGGACGGCTGCACCCGGACCACCCGGCCTGGGGAGCGGGCGCGGCACCCGGCCCGGGGGCCGCGACCACCGGGACGGCCGAACCGGCGGCCGTCACCATCACCACCTCCACCACCCCGGGGCGGCGACCGGGTCCCGGTGAGGGCGGCTGTGCCCGCCCCACCCCTTACCAGTCGGGCCTCGCCGCGGTGGCCCGTCCTGACGTGCACATTGAACGTGTCTGGCCCATGCGCAGTCCCTCGACCGGATCCCTGGAAGAATCCTCCTCCGCCTACTTCCAGCGTGAGCGTCGCGGCACTCCACCCGCAAGCATCGTGCCGGTCGGGGGACTGCGGATGAACCAGGCATTCCAGCACGAGCCGGTGATGACCGCCGAGGTGGTGGATCTGTTCGCCCCGGTGCCGGCGGGCCTGATCGTCGACGCCACCCTGGGCGGGGGCGGCCACGCCGCCGCTCTCCTCACCGCCCACCCGGGGATCACCGTCCTCGGGATCGACCGGGATCCCCTGGCCACGGGGGCGGCCACCGAGGCGCTGGCTCCGTTCGGTGACCGAGCTGTCGTCCGCCAGGCGCGCTTCGACGCCATGGGCGAGGTGGTCGCCGCCTTCCAGGACCACTTCGGCGTCCCCGACGACGAGCGCGGGCTGAGCGGTGTCCTGTTCGACCTGGGTGTCAGCTCGCCTCAGCTCGACGTGGCCGCCCGGGGCTTCTCCTATCGACGCGACGCCCCCCTCGACATGCGGATGGATCCGACGTCAGGGCGCACCGGAGCCGACGTGGTCAATCGGTGGGACGAGGACGCCCTGGTCGATCTGTTCACCGACAACGGCGAGGGCCGCTTCGCCCGCCGTATCGCCCGGGCCATCGTGGCCGCCCGCCCCCTGGCCACCACCGGTCAGCTGGCCGACGTGGTCCGAGCGGCAATCCCGGCGGCCACCCGGCGGACCGGCGGCCACCCGGCGCGGCGGGTCTTCCAGGCCGTGCGCATCGCGGTCAACGACGAGCTCGGTCAGCTGTCCACCGCCCTCGAGGTGGCGCTCGGCCTCCTCCGACCCGGAGGGCGATGCGTGGTCATCTCCTACCACTCGGGCGAGGACCGGTTGGTGAAGTCCTTCTTCACCCGGATGTCCACCGGCGGCTGCCAGTGCCCGCCCGGTCTCCCCTGTGTGTGCGGTGCCGACCCGCAGTTCCGTCTGGTGGCCCGGGGGGCGCGACGGCCCACGGCCGACGAGATCAGTCGCAATCACCGGGCCGAGGCGGCCCGTCTCCGGGTCATCGAGCGGCTCCCGGCCTCCACCCGCCGCGGCGCCGTCAACGGCGAGGTGGCCTGATGCCCCCACCGGCCACCGCCGCCGCCCGCCGCCCGTCGCCGCGGCCCCGTGCCGCCCCTCCGCTCCGCCGCCGGCCCCCGCTCGCCGTCATCGAACGCCTGCCCCGCCGTCAGGCGGCGGTCGGGGCCATCCGGCGGTCGACCATGTGGGTCTCCGTCCTGCTCATCGTGGGCAGCCTGCTGGCCGTGGTCGTCGGTGATGCGCTAGTCACCCAGGGTCAGGTCAGCCTGTCGAATGTCGACACTGCGGTGGCCGCCGCCCAACTGGTCCAGAAGTCGGACCAGGTCGAGGTGGCCGAAAAGTCGGCACCTCCGGTGGTGGTGGCCCAGGCCAAGAGCCAGGGCCTGGTCGCCCCGAGCACGGTCGTCTACCTGCCCCAGGTCCCCCTCGACGTCCCCCTCCCCGTCCCTCAGACCGCGCCCCTTCCCGCCAGCCGGTGAGCCCCTCCGTCCTGCTGGGCCGGCGCTCCCGCGCCCTGCGGCTCGTGCTGGTGGTGGTCTTCGCCACCCTGGTGGCCCGCCTGGTGGTCGTCCAGGAGTTCTCCCATCAGCACTACGCATCGCTGTCCGCCTCGGAGCTCACCCAGACCGTCACCGTCCCCGCCATCCGAGGCGGGATCTACGACCGAAACGGCGAGGTGTTGGCCGAATCGGTGACCAAGCAGACCGTGGTGGCCGATCCGCTCCTGATCAACCACCCGACCACGACCGCCGCGGCCCTGGCGCCGGTGCTGGGTATTCCCGCCGACCAACTCCGCAGCGAGCTGACCGGCCCGTCCGGCTTCGTCTACCTCGCCCACCGGGTGTCCGACGCCACCGCGGCCAAGGTGACCGCCTTGGATCTCACCGGCATCAACCTGGTGCCCGAGTCGCAGCGGGTCGAGCCCGACGGGCAGCTGGCCCTGCCGGTGGTGGGCACCGTGGGCTGGAACGGGGCCGGGACCTCGGGCCTCGAGTACCAGTACCAGTCGGCCCTGGCCGGCACGGCCGGCTCCGAGGACTTGTTGGAGGCCCCCGACGGGGTGGACCTGCCCGGGAGTGATGTCAAACAGGTGGCGGCCCGGCCCGGGACCGGCCTGGAGCTGACCATCGACGAGTCCGTCCAGTACGTCGCCGAGCAGGCCCTGGGGGCCGAGATCGCCGCCTCCCATGCCTACAGCGGCACCGTGGTGGTGATGGACGTGAAGACGGGCGACATCCTGGCCATGGCCGACCTCCAAGCCACGAGTGGAACCCCGACCACCGGTGCCTCCGACGCCGCCCCGGCCGCCCCGGTCTCGCCGGCCAGTCCGTCGACCTCAGGGCCGAGCCTGGTGTCACAGGCCGACACCCTCCCCGCCGGCGTCGAGGAGGCCCCGTCCAATTCGGCGGTCACCCAGGTCTACGAGCCGGGCTCGGTGTTCAAGCTGGTCACCTTTTCAGCGGCCCTGGGCGCCGGGCTGATCAACCCCAACCAGGTGCTGGAGGTGCCGGGCTCGCTGCCCATGGGGACCTACACCTTCCACGACGCCGAAGCCCACGGCACCGAGCGGCTCACCACCAGCCAGATCCTGGCCCAGTCGTCCAACATCGGCACCATCGAGGTGGCCGAGGGACTCGGTGAGAACCGGCTGCTGGCCCAGATCGGCAACCTCGGGTTCGGCAAGCCCACCGGTCTGGACTTTCCGGGAGAATCCGAGGGGCTGGTGCCCGGAGCGAGCGCCTGGACGGGCACCTCGATCGGTTCGACACCCATCGGCCAGGACGACGCGGTGACCGCCCAACAGATTCTCGACGCCTACAACTCGGTGGCCAACGGGGGCGTGTTCGTGTCCCCGCACCTGGTCCGGGCCACGGTGAGCCCCTCGGGGTCGGTCGTCGCCACCCCGCCCTCGCCCACCCGTCGGGTGATCGATCCCACCGTCAACGCCGAACTGGTGTCGATGCTCGAAGGCGTGGTGACCTCGGGCACCGGGACCAGCGCCGCCATCGACGGCTACACCGTCGCCGGCAAGACGGGGACGGCCCAGATCCCCGATCCCAGCCACCTCGGCTATGTCTCGGGCGCCTATGTGGGATCCTTCGCCGGGTTCGCACCCGCTCAAGACCCGGTTCTGTCGGCTGTCGTGGTCCTCGACCACCCCACGCCCATCTACGGTGGGGCGGTGGCGGCTCCCGTCTTCTCCACCGTCATGGCCTACGCCCTGCACCACTACGGGATCCCGACCACGGTGGCGGCCACGGCGGCCGCGTCGAACTCGGCCATCGGCGCCACCGGTACCATCACGGTGCCGCCTGGAGCAACGACCGAGGGCCCGTAGGTGGGCCCGGGCCGGCACCGACCCATCCATCCCCCCATCCGGAGCCCCTGGAACACCCACCCGTGCTGATGACCGAGTTGATCCACGACATCGACGTGGTCGGTGTGCGCGGCGACCCGGCGGCGACCGAGGTGCGGGGCGTCGAGCTCGACAGCCGACAGGTGGAGGCGGGCACCTTGTTCTGCTGCGTACCCGGGGCCCACACCGACGGCCACCTCCATGCCGGCGAGGCGGTGGGCCGGGGAGCGACCTCCCTCCTGTGCGAGAGGGTGCTCGATCTCGACGTGACCCAGGTGTGGGTGGCCCCGGGGACGGTGCGACCGGCCCTGGCCACAGTGTCGGCCGCGTTCTACGGCCACCCCTCGCGTTCGATGACCATGATCGGGGTCACCGGCACCAACGGGAAGACGACGGTGACCCACCTGGTGGCGGCCATCCTCGAGGCCGCCGGTCGTCCCACCGGGGTGCTCGGCACCCTGGACGGGGCCCGGACGACGCCAGAGGCCCCGATCCTCCAGGGATTGCTGGCCGACTTCCGTGACGCCGGACGACGGGCGGTGGCCATGGAGGTCTCGTCCCACGGTCTGGCCGAGCACCGAGTGGACGGCATCGTCTTCGACGTGGCTGCCTTCACCAACCTGAGCCGTGACCACCTCGACCACCACCACACCATGGAGGGGTACTTTGCCGCCAAGGCCCGCCTCTTCGATCCGGCCCGGGCGCGGGTCGCGGTGGTCAACGTGGACGATCCCTGGGGCCGTCGGCTGGCCGACGGTGCCACCGGGATCGATGTCGTCCCGGTCCGGCGATCCGAGGCCTCCGACCTGGTTCTGGCCGTGGGCTCGACCTCGTTCGGGTGGCGGGGACGGACAGTGACCGTCCCGTTGTCGGGGATGTTCAATGTCGACAACGCCCTCATGGCCGCCACGGTGGCGACCTCGCTGGGTCTCGACGAGGACCAGGTGGTCGAGGGACTGGCCACCGCCCGGCCCGTGCCCGGGCGCATGGAGGTGGTCTCGGCCGGACCCCCGTTCGCCGTGGTGGTCGACTACGCCCACACCCCGGGCGGCCTCGATGTCGCCCTCGCCGCGGCGCGGGGACTGGCCCGGTCCGGCCGGGTGATCTGTCTGTTCGGGTGCGGCGGCGACCGTGACCCGGGGAAGCGGGCGGCGATGGGAGCCGCCGCCGAGCAGGGATCCGACCGGGTGGTTCTCACCTCGGACAATCCCCGGTCGGAGGACCCGGCGGCCATCATCGAGCAGGTCCGTCGTGGGCTCCGGCACCGTGAGGCCGCGGTGGTCGAGCCCGACCGGGCGGCGGCCATCGGCGTCGCCCTCGGCCTGGCCGGGCCCGGGGACGTGGTCCTCATCGCCGGCAAGGGGCACGAGACGACCCAGGTCTTCGCCGACCGGACGGTCCCGTTCGACGACCGGGAGGTGGCCCGGCGCGCCCTCGCCTCCTCGGGCACCACGTCGGGGGGGACGCGGCGGTGATCTCGTTGATGAGCGCCGGGGGGGTGGCGCTGTGGGTAGCCGTCCTGTCCACGCCCCTGCTCATCCGCTGGCTGATCAAGAACAACATCGGTCAGCAGATCCGCGAGGACGGCCCCCAGGTCCACATCGCCAAGGCCGGGACCCCCACCATGGGCGGGATCGGCATCGTGGGTGCGGTGGTGGCCGGCTACCTGGTGGCCCACGCCGTGCCCGGGGTCACCTTCTCGCGGTCGGGGGCTCTGATCATGCTGGCCCTGGTCGGGGCGGGTTTGATCGGCTTCGCCGACGACTGGACCAAGGTGCGCCACCGCCGGAGCCTGGGCCTCAACAAACGGGCCAAGTTCGGCGCCCAGATCGGCCTCGGGGTGCTGTTCTCCCTTCTCGCCGTGTACTGGGCCCATTGCGCCACCACCCTCTCGTTCACCCGCTATGACCTTCCCGGCTTCCAGATCGGCACCGGGCTGTGGGTGGTGTGGGCCACGGTGATCATTGCGGCGTCGGCCAACGCGGTCAATCTGACCGACGGCCTCGATGGGCTGGCCGCCGGGTCCTCGACGTTCTGCTTCGCCGTCTTGGCCATCATCGGGTACTGGCAGTACCGCCACCTGGCCATCTACCACGTCGGAGACGCTCTCGACCTGGCCCTGGCCTCGGTGGCCCTGGCCGGTGCCTGCCTCGGCTTCCTGTGGTGGAATGCGGCCCCGGCCAAGATCTTCATGGGCGACACCGGGTCCCTCTCCATCGGATCGGGCCTGGCCGCGCTGTGCCTGCTGATGAACCTCGACCTGCTGTTGGTGGTCATCGGCGGGCTCTTCGTCATCGAGACCCTGTCGGTGGTCATCCAGGTGGTGAGCTTCCGCCTCTTCCACCGCCGGGTCTTCCGGATGGCCCCCCTGCACCATCATTTCGAGCTGTTGGACTGGCCCGAGACCACGGTGATCGTCCGATTCTGGATCCTGGCCGGGCTGTTCGCCGCCCTCGGCCTCGGCATCTTCTACGGGGACTTCCTGTCGGTGAGCAAGGTCTGATGGACCCGACATCGCCCCACGCGGCCGGGTCCCGTCCCAGCCTCCACCACCCGGCGGCCTCGGTGAAGGAGGCTAGGGGGATGGATGGTCCAGCCGTGGTTCCCGGGCGTCTCCCTGTCGGTCGCGGTGCCGTCCTCGAGGGTCGTCGTGGCTGAGCGCTCGGCGCCGGTCCGCACCCCGACCCGGGCCCGCCCGGCGACGGCCCGGCTCCGACCGGTCACCTCCCTCCCCGGTCGGGCCTCGACCGGGGCCACCTCCTCCCGGTCGAACACTGCCGCCCCCCGGGTGCGGACGGCCACCGCCATCGCCGTCCTGGTCGGCGTCCTCTGCGTGTTCGGTCTCATCATGGTGGGCTCGGCGTCGCCGGTCATCTCCCTCGGGCTCTACGGGTCACCCTGGGCCATCTTCATCCGTCAGTGTCTGTGGATGGGTGTCGGTGGCTGCGCCCTGTTTCTGGCGGCCAAGGTTGACTACCGGCGATGGCGGGCGGTCCGGGGGCCTCTGCTGGTCGTGACTTTGGCTCTGCTGGTGGCGGTGCTCGTGCCCCATCTGGGGGTGTCGTCCGGTGGATCCTCGCGTTGGATCGGGTTCGGCATGCTCCAATTGCAGCCGTCCGAGCTGATGAAGCTGGCCCTGGTGGTGTTCGCCGCCGACCTCCTCACCCGCCGCGCCGAGTGCTCGGCCGACCCCAAGAGGGTCATCGTGCCGGTGCTGTCGGTGCTGGCCGTGGCTGGGCTCCTCATCCTCAAGCAACCCGACATGGGCACCGCACTGGTCCTCTGCTGCATCGCCTTCGGCATCCTGTTCATGGGCGGGGTGCCCATGGTCCCGATCATGAAGGTGGTGGGGGCCTTCGGCGGGCTGGCCCTGATCGTGGGGTTGGCCGACCCCTACCGGCGCGACCGGATCCTGTCGTTCCTCAATCCCGGGGCCAACAAGTCGGGCACCGGCTACCAGGTGTGGCAGTCGCTGATCGGGCTGGGATCGGGGCACATCTTCGGGCTGGGCCTCGGCGGCGGACGCGAGAAGTGGGGGACTCTGCCCAACGCCCATACCGACTTCATCTTTTCGGTGGTGGGCGAGGAGCTCGGGCTGGTCGGCGCCGTCGTGCTCCTCGCCTTGTTCTTCGCTCTGGCCTGGTTCGGGCTGCGGGCCGCCACCCGGGCCCCGGACCGGTTCGGGAGCCTGATGGCGGTGGGCATCACCGCCTGGATCACCAGCCAAGCGGTGATCAACATCGGTGCGGTGATCGGCGTGCTGCCGGTCACCGGCATCCCTCTTCCCTTCATCTCCTTTGGGGGGTCGTCCCTCATCATCACCATGGCCGCCGTCGGCATCCTGCTCAACATCGCTGCCCACGAGCGTTCGGCGCCCACCGCCGCGCCGGCTCGCCGACGCCCGTCTCACCGGTGAGCGGTGAGCGGTACGCGCTGGTGGCCGGGGGCGGAACTGCCGGGCACCTCCAGCCGGCACTGGCCATCGCCGATGCCCTGGTCGCTGCCGGGCACGAGCGGGAGACCATCGAGTTCGTCGGCTCTCGACGCGGCCAGGACCGGGTGACCTTGGAGGGGAGGGGATTCCCCTTCACCCTCCTGCCCGGGCGGGGCATCGTGCGCGGTCTGTCCCTGAGCGACACCGGGCAGAACCTGGAAGCGGCGGCCGGGCTGACGGTGGCCGCGGCCCGGGCCTTCCGGCTGGTGGCCCGGGCCCGTCCCCGGGTGGTGGTGTCGGTCGGGGGCTACGCCAGCCTGCCGGCGACGCTGGCCGCGGTGGTGCTGGGGGTGCCGCTGGTCCAGGTCAACGTGGACGCCGTCCCCGGGGCCGCCAACCGGCTGTTCGGACGGTTCGCCCGGGCCAGCGCGGTCGGATGGGAGGGGACCGGGCTGCCCCGGTCGGTGGTCACCGGTACCCCGGTCCGGCCGGCCATCGCCGCCGTCCGTCGGACGCCCGAGGACCGTCGCCGGGCCCGCCGGACGCTGGGACTGCCCGAGGACCGGGCCACCGTGGCCGTCTTCGGCGGCTCGCTCGGCGCCCGTCGCATCAACCAGGCGGTGGACGGCCTGGCCGAGCTGTGGCGGGACCGAAGTGACCGCTCGATCTACCACATCGTGGGGCGGAGGGACTGGGAGGCAGGCACGGCCGAGACCGCCGGGCCCGGGGAGCAGCTCGCCGAGGGTCGTGGCCTCCACCTGGTGAAGGTGCCCTACGAGGAGCACATGGAGGTGGTCTACAGCGCAGTCGATGTGGTGGTGTGCCGGGCGGGGGCGATGACCGTGGCCGAGCTGACGGCGGCCGGGGTCCCTGCGGTGCTGGTGCCCCTGCCGGGGGCGCCGGGTGACCATCAGACCGCCAACGCCCGGGTGCTCGAGCGGGCCGGGGCTGTGGTCGTGCTCCCCGATCCGGACTGCGAACCGCAAGCCCTGAGCCAGATCCTCGACCGGTTGCTCGGCGCCCCCGACGACCTGGCCGCCATGGAGCGGGCTGCGTCGTCACTGGCCCGACCGGACGCCGCCGCCGCCGGGGCGCGGGTGGTCGAGGCCAACGCCGGCCAGCCCCGCCTGAGGAGGGAACGGTGAGCGTCGCACTCATGGGCGACCCGGGTCGTCCATCTACCGTGCACGTGGTCGGCATCGGCGGCGCCGGTATGAGCGCCATCGCCACCGTGCTCCAGGCCATGGGCCTCACCGTGACCGGAAGCGATCTCAAGGCCTCGGCGGTCACCGAGCGCCTGTCCCTGGCCGGGGTGCCGGTCACCATTGGCCATCAGGCGTCCTCGGTCGCCTCGGCCGACGTGGTCACCGTGTCCTCGGCCATCACCACCGACAACCCCGAGGTGACCGAGGCCCGACGGCGGGGGATCGCCGTGCTCTCCCGCGCCGAGACCCTGGCCGCCATCGCCTCTCGCAAGCGGTGTCTGGCGGTGGCCGGCACCCACGGCAAGACCACCACCGCCTCGATGCTGGCCCTCCAACTGGTCGACAGTGGGATCCGACCCTCGTTCCTCATCGGTGGTGACCTCAATGAGATCGGCACCAACGCGGTGTGGGACGACGCGGGCGAGTGGCTGGTGGTCGAGGCCGACGAGAGCGACGGGACCTTCCTGTCCCTCGATGTCGACATCGCCGTGGTCACCAACATCGAGGCCGACCATCTGGATCACTACGGATCGTTCGCCTCACTCCGGTCGGCCTTCGAGGAGTTCGTCGCCGGTGCCCACCTCCACCGGGTGGTCGGCGGGGACGACCCGGTGGCCGCCGCCATCGGACGGGCCGCCGGGGCCGACGTGGTGGGCTCGGCCGAAGGGTGCACGCATCGCATGGTCGACCTGGTGGCGGCGCGGAGCTCGGTCTCCTTCGGGTTGGTGGGCCCGGACGGCGTGGACCTGGGTCGGCTCGAGGTGCCGGTGCCCGGCGCCCACAACGCCCGCAACGCGGCGGTGGCCACCGTGGCCGCACTGGCGGTGGGAGCCTCCTTCGCCGCCGCGGCGCGGGCCCTGGCCCGGTTCGGCGGCGTGGCCCGCCGGTTCGAGTTCCGGGGCTCGGTCGGTGGCATCACCTTCGTCGACGACTACGCCCACCTTCCCAGCGAGGTGGCCGCGGCTCTGGCCGCGGCCCGCGATGGCGGCTGGCGCCGGGTGGTGGCCGTCTTCCAGCCCCACCGCTACAGCCGCACCGGCGAGTTGGGGGCCCAGTTCGGCGGGGCCTTCGGCGACGCCGACCTGGCCGTGGTCACCGATGTCTACGGTGCCGGCGAGCCTCCGGTCCCTGGCGTCACCGGCGAGCTGGTGACCGATGCCATCCGGCGGTCGTTCCCGGACATGCCGGTGATCTACGCACCCGGCCGGGCCGACCTCCGCCGCACGGTGCGAGAGATCCTGGAGGACGGGGACCTGTGCCTGACCCTGGGAGCCGGTGACCTGACCTCGCTTCCCGACGAGCTGATGTCGGATCCGAGCTGGTGAGGCGACCGGTGGACACCCGCACCGACGCCCTGGCTGCGCTGGGCGACGCCCTCGGGGACCGGGCCCGTCGCGACCATCCCCTGGGAGGCCTCACCACCTACCGGGTCGGCGGCACCGCCGCCCTGTTTGTCGAGCCCGACGGGGAGGCCGCGCTGATCGACCTGTCCCACAGCCTGGCCGGGCTGGCGGTGCCCGTCCTGGTGCTGGGGCGGGGTTCCAACCTGCTGGTCGCCGATCGCGGCTTTCCCGGTCTGGTGGTCTCCCTCGGACCGGGCTTCGACCATCTGGCCATGAGCGGGGGGAGGGTCCGGGCCGGTGGGGCGGTGAGCCTGCCGGTGCTGGCCCGGCGCACGGCGGCCGCCGGGCTGCACGGCCTCGAGTGGGCGGTCGGGGTGCCCGGGTCGGTGGGAGGGGCCGTGGCCATGAACGCCGGAGGCCACGGCTCGGACACCGCGGCCACCCTGGTCGCCTACCGGTGGGTGGACCTGACCTCGGGCCAGGTGAACGAGTCCCCCGCGGAACGGCTGGGTTTCGCCTATCGCCACGCCGACCTGCGGGCCACTGACGTGGTGGTGGCCGGCATCCACGAACTGGAACACGGCCCCCCCGACCAGGGGAAGGCCATCATCGACGAGATCGTGCGGTGGCGGAGGGCCAATCAGCCCGGGGGCAGCAACGCCGGTTCGGTGTTCACCAACCCACCGGATGATTCGGCCGGGCGGCTCATCGAGTCCTGCGGACTGAAGGGCTTTCGGGTGGGCACGGCCGAGGTGTCCTCCAAGCACGCCAATTTCATCCAGGCCGATCCGGGGGGATCGGCCGACGACGTGCGTCGGGTCATCGCCCAGGTGCAGGCCACGGTGGCGGAAGCCTCCGGGGTGCTGCTCCAGACCGAGGTGCGGATGATCGGATTTCCCGACACCGACACCGACATCGACACCGAGGCGGACCCCGAGGCGGGTGCCCGGTGACCCCGGCCACCCGCACTCCGGTGGCCGGTCGCCCGTCGATCGATCCCCGCATCCGCCAGCGCCGGGTCGCCGTCCAGCGCAGCCGCGGTCGCCGCCGCCTGCGCCTCATCGTCGGCCTTGTCGGGGCGCTGGCCTTGGCCGCGGCGGCCGTCGCTCTCCTGCATTCGTCGTGGTTCAGCGCCCGGGTGGTCGCGGTGACCGGGGTCCACCCCCACACGACGGCGGCCGCCATCGTGGACGCCGCCGGCCTCGAGCACCATCCTCCCCTGATCAGCGTGGACCCGGGATCGATCGCGGCCAAGGTGGAGGCTCTGCCCTTCATCGCCACCGCCCAGGTGCACCGCCACTGGCCCGACGGGGTGACCGTCACCGTGACCGAGCGGGTACCGGTGGTGACCATGTCCGGGCCGGGAAGCTCCTGGTCGGTCCTCGACGCCGCCGGCCGTACCCTCGAGGTGCAGCCGGTCCGACCCCCGGGCCTGGTGCTCCTGGCCGTGGACACGCTGGCCGGGGCTATCGCTCCGGCGCCGGTGGGCGGGAGCCTCCCGGCAGGCGGGGTGATCGGCTTGGGCGTGTGCGCCACCCTGCCACCGGCCTTCGCCGCCCAGGTGACTTCGGTCACCGTGGCCCCCGACCAGACCGTCAGTCTGGCCCTCAACTCGGGGATCACTGTCCTGCTGGGGACGGACGCCGACCTTCACGCCAAGTACGAGGACGTGGCTGCCATCATCGCTCGCGCCTCGCTGCGCGGTGCCACCACGATCGACGTCAGCGTGCCTCAGTCACCGACAGTGACCGGGTGAGCCGGTTGTGGCGAACCGCCCAGCAGGGTGTCTGTCGGGTGTCGACAGTGCTTGACCAGGTACTCCGCTGACCGTATCGTGGTCCTCAACTCGCCGGTTGGAACGGTTTCAACCTTTGGTCGAGGGTAAGGGATTACATGACCGTTCCGGCACAGAATAATTACTTCGCCGTCATCAAAGTGGTCGGCGTGGGTGGCGGCGGCGTCAACGCCATCAATCGCATGATCGAAGCCGGATTGCGGGGTGTGGAGTTCATCGCCACCAACACGGATGCTCAGGCCCTGTTGATGAGCGACGCCGACCTCAAGCTGGACATCGGGCGGCAGTTGACCCGGGGGCTGGGTGCCGGCAGCGACCCCGAGGTCGGCCGGCTGGCCGCCGAAGAGCACCGCTCGGAGATCGAAGAGGCCCTCAAGGGCGCCGACATGGTCTTCATCACCGCGGGCAAAGGGGGCGGGACGGGCACCGGGGCGGCCCCGGTGGTGGCGGAGATCGCCAAGAGTTTGGGAGCGCTGACCATCGGGGTGGTCACCCGTCCCTTCACCTTCGAAGGGCGCCGCCGATCGGTCCAGGCCGAAATGGGCATCCAGAATCTCAAGGAGAAGGTCGACACCCTGATCATCATCCCCAACGACCGGTTGCTGACCGTGTCCAACGAGAAGACGTCGATGGTCAACGCCTTCAAGATGGCCGACGAGGTCTTGATGCAGGGGGTGCAGGGAATCACCAGCCTGATCACCGTTCCCGGTCTGATCAACACCGACTTCGCCGATGTCAAGATGATCATGAGCAACGCCGGGACCGCCATCATGGGGATCGGCTCGGCCACCGGGGAGGGACGTTCGGTCAACGCCGCCCGGGCCGCCATCACCAGCCCGCTGCTCGAGGCGTCGATCGAGGGGGCCCGGGGCATCCTGCTCAACATCTCCGGGGGACCCGATCTCGGCTTGTTCGAGGTCAACGAGGCCGCGGAGATCATCCACGGGGTCGCCCATCCCGATGCCAACATCATCTTCGGCAGCGTGATCGACGAGGCCATGGGGGACGAGGTGAGGGTGACCGTCATCGCCGCCGGGTTCGAGCGCTGGGAGGCCCAGCCCCGCGGGAGCGCGGGTCATACCGAAGCACCCGGCCGCGAGGATCCCCGCAGCCGGGTGCTCGGCGCCGACACTGCTCACGAGGACATCTTCGCCACGCCGACGGACGACGAGCTCGACCTGGGTGACGACGACTTCGACGTGCCCTCGTTCCTTCGCTGACCCGCATCGTCGAGCCCGTCCCCATCGTCGGGGCCATCCGCGCCGTGTGGAGCGGCATCGCCGTCGGTGACCTGCGGCCGACCATCGACCCCACCGATGGCCCCGGACCACTGGCCCAGTGGGCCGGGCGGGTCACGGGCTCAGGTCACCGCCCCGGCCCGGTGCGTCGGGTCCACTGGCTGGACCAGGTCCACGGGGTCGAGGTGGTGACGGTCGATCCACCACCGTTGGGGATCGGGACGGGACCCGGGCCGGGCCGGTGGGCCGAGGTGTGCGCCGGGCCGGGGGACAGCCTGGTATCCGCCGACCGGTCGAACGCGCTGGCCGTGCTCACCGCCGACTGCGCGTCGGTGGCGTTGGGGAGCCAGGAGGGGGTGTTCGGCGCGGTCCACGCCGGTTGGCGAGGCCTGACCGGCGGGGTGGTGGAGGCCACCGTCGAGACCATGCGCTCGATGGGGGCCGGCGAGGTGGTCGGCGCCCTCGGGCCCTGCATCCACCCCGAGTGCTACGAGTTCTCCCCCGACGATCTGAACACGGTGGCGGCGGCGTACGGGGACGATGTCCGCGGTCACACCGCGGCGGGAGGTCCGGCACTGGACATCCCGGCCGCCGTCTCGCTGGCCCTGGCCGCCGGCGGAGCCCGTGAGGCATCCGGGGTCGATGCCTGCACCGGGTGCGCCGGTGGATACTTCTCCCATCGCGCCCGGGGGGAGATCGGGCGCCAGGCTCTGATCGTCTGGTCGGACGAGGGATCGGACGACGGATGAGCGAGATGCCGGGCCGCTTCGACGCGGCAGGGTTCGCCGAGCGCCTCGAGCGGGTGCGCCAACGCATCGCCTCGAACTCGGCCGATCCGGGGTCGGTCCGGGTCGTCGCTGTGACCAAAGGATTCGGGGTGGAGGCGGTGGAGGCCGCCCTCGATGCCGGCTTGACCGACGTCGGTGAGAACTACGCCGACGAGTTGGTCAGAAAGGCGGGAGCGGCGGTCGAGGAGACCCGGCCTGGTCCGGTCTGGCACTTCCTGGGGGCTATCCAGCGGAACAAGGTGGCCCGCCTGGCGCCTCTGGTGACCTGGTGGCAGACCGTGAGCCGGGTGTCCGAGGGAACAGCCATCGCCCGCCGTCGGCCGGGCGCCACCGTGCTGGTGCAGGTCGACGTGGCCGGGCTGCCCGGGCGCGGCGGTTGTGCACCGGGGGCGGTGCCCGAACTGGTTGGCGCCCTTCGGGACGATGACCTCGACGTGGTCGGGCTGATGGCGGTCGCACCCCCCGGGCCCCCCGAGGCCGCCCGGCCCGGTTTCACCCTGGTGTCGTCCCTGGCCGACTCGTTGGGGTTGCCCGTCCGTTCCTTGGGTATGTCCGACGACCTGGAGGTGGCTTTGGCCGAGGGCTCGACCATGGTGAGGGTGGGGCGCGCTCTGTTCGGCGAGCGTGTCCGACCACCGTGGGGCGCGGCGTTGCCCACCGACAGTGACGACACGGGAGATCGAGAGAGATGAAGGAGCCAGCACCGGTTCGGATCAGGCCCTCAGCGGCCTCCACCCGTGCCTGGCCATCCACCGATGGCCGGGCCTACGCACTACGCTGTCCGAAGGAGGAAACATGCCTGCTTCGTTCATGAAAAAGACCATGGCCTACCTGGGCCTGGTCGATGACGACTACGACGACTACGACGACTACGAGTCGCGGGCGCCGGTGGCGGCGGGCCGGGTGGGGCAGCGACCGGCGGGCACAGTGGACGACGTCGACGAGCCCACCACGTCGATGCCCAGTCCGCGGATCCGGACGCTGACTCGCGACGAAGCCAGTGGCTCGATGACGCCGGCCCCGACGTCGGTCGGGGCCCGCCCCAGCGTCGGCTCGTCCTCGGTGCGACCGATCTCGCAGGAGACGTCGGGTGCCCGGGTGCACATCGTGGCCCCCGGTCGCTTCGCCGATGCCCAGGAGATCGCCAACCGGCTGATGAACAATCAACCGGTGATCGTCAACATGCAGAGCGCCGACCGCGATCTGCAACGACGGATGATCGACTTCTGCAGCGGGGTGACCTACGCCCTGTCGGGTGGGATGGAACGGGTGGCCGACGAGGTCTTCCTCCTCACCCCGTCCAACGTGAAGGTCTCCGACGAGGAACGCCAGCGCCTGGCCGACCGGGGTTTGGTCAATCCCTGAGCAAGAACCCCACTTTCGCCGCGCCGCCGTCGGAGGAGTGAGCTCCGGTGTTCGGTTTCATCGTCGCCATCCTGTGGCTGTTCTTGTTGGTGCTGTTTGCCTACTCCATCCTGAGCTGGGTCATCGCTGTGGGGCGGGTGTCCTACGACTCGCCGGTGCGCAAGATCCAAAATGTGCTGTCGGCCATCTGTGAGCCGGTCCTCCGACCGATTCGGCGCCTGCTCCCGCCGGTGCGCGTCGGTGGCGTGGGACTCGACCTCTCGGTCCTGATCGTCTTTTTGGTCATCTCGGTCGTCCTCATCCCGCTCTTCTCGTCCTGAGGTCGTCACCGACCGGCCATGGTGCGACCCGGACACCCCTGAAGGCCGGCGACCCCTCCAGAAAATCCCTGGACCCCGGGGGCCGCACCGCTAGCATGGTCGCCATGGAAGCCTCTCAGTCCGCACTGGATACGCTCCGCACCGTCGAGTTCCGTGAGACCCTGAAGGGTTATCACCGCGACGACGTCGACGAGTACCTCGAGAAAGCGGCCGTCGAGGCCGAGGGATTGCAGGAGCAGCTGCGCCAGAGCGGCGAGCGGCTGCGCCAGGCCGCCGAGCGCATCTCCCAGCTGGAGACCGCTGTCGAACAGGAGCCCGCGCCGCAACCGGCCGAGCCGGCAGTGGCTGACGACACCCTCCAGCGGACGCTGGTGCTGGCGCAGAAGTTTGTCGACGAGACCAAGGCCGACGCCGAGGCCCACGCGTCCCAGGTCATCACCGAGGCCGAAACCAAGGCACGGATGATGACCGATGAAGCCCAGGCTCACGCGTCGCAGATCGCGGCCGAGTCGGAACAGCGGTTGCGGGACGAGATCACCCGACTCGAGTCATCACGGTCCAAGCTCACCCACGAAGTCGAGGCCATGTCCCGCCATCTGGAGGGTGAGCGCAACCGGTTGCGTGCCGCCCTCGGTGACATCCTGAGATGGGTCGACGAGAACGTGCAGCCCACTCGTTCCCAACCGGACACCCCGTCGACCGGCGAGCCGGCCTCCGGCGACGGTGTCGCCGCCGAGGCCGCTCCCGGCCCGGCGCCCGGAACCCACCAGGGGGGCAATCGGCCCGCCGCCGCAGCCCAGGGCGCCCCGGCCCAGCGGAGCAGTGGCACCGGCCCGAGCGGCGAGGTCACCCAGATGCGGCCGGCGGGGGTCACCACCCGGCCCGCCAATCCCAACTCGCCCCTCCCTCTCTAGTTCGCCCCGCTCTAGTTCATCCCGCGCTCCGCCGGGCCCGGCGGGTCAGCCGGGGCGATCGGGATCGGTGCCGCCGACGGTATGGTCCCTGGGGCAAGTTCCCCCGTATTGCCGGGTCCCGCTGGGCACGGTATCGTCACCCGCCCATCGGATGGCGGAAACGGTCGTGGTTCGCTGGACCCGGTTGGTGAAGACCGGGCGCGGACACCCACCTTGAAGGAGGTCGATGTGACGGCAGCGAAGAAGGCGACAGCGCCCTCGCCGAAGAGGGCCGGTCCGGCCCCGCGCAAGGCTGCCCCGGCCAAGCCGGCCTCGAAGAGGTCCCCGTCGGTCAAGCCGGCGGCCAAGAAGGCCGGGGTCTCCGCCCGGACCGCCAAGAAGGCCGCACCGGCGGCGCGGAAGCCGGCCGCCTCGGCCACCAAGAGTTCGCCGACGGCCAGAAAGCCGGCCTCTGCGGCCAAGAAGGCAACCCCGGCCACCTCGGCCAAGAAGGCGCCGGCAGCTGCGGCCAAGAAGGCGCCGGCCCCGGTGGCCAAGAAGACGCTGCCCGCGGCCAAGAAGGCCAAGGCGCCCGCGCCTCCCCGCCGGCCCACGATCGGCCCCTACGCCAAGGAGGCCAAGTTCCTCGAAGAGCAACGGGCCCTCCTCCTCGAGGAACGGCAGACCTACGCCGGCCAGGCCACCGACCTTCGGGCCGAGGCCGACTCCTTGGCTCTCGAGCGCGAGCCCGGTGATGTCCAATTCGACGAGGAGTCCGGCGAGGGGGGGACGGTGACCGTCGACCGCGAGCGCAACCTCGCCCTGTCGGCCCAAGCCCTGGCCGCGGTGGAAGAGATCGACGACGCCTTCCGCAAGATCGAGCGCAAGACCTATGGCGGATGTGAGCGCTGTCATCAGGCCATCCCCAAGACCCGGTTGCGGGCACTTCCCTTCGCCCGTTTGTGCGTGGCCTGCAAGAGCGGCGGTCTGTCACGGCGCTGACCGATGACCCGGTGGCGGTCGGGGAGCACCGGGGTTCGGCCTCGGGCGCCCGCCGGTTGTTGGTCGCCGCTGCCGTCGTGGTGATGGTGGTCACCGTCGACCAGCTGACCAAATGGTGGGCGCTCAACCGTCTGGCCTCCGGTCCCATCCACATCATCGGGACGCTCGATCTCGAGCTCTCCCGCAATACCGGCGCCTCTTTCAGTCTGTTCCAGGGACGCGCCGCTCTGTTGGTGCCGGTCGCCATCGTGCTGATCGTGGCCCTGGGGGTGATGGTGTGGCGCGCCCCGACCATCGGACGCGCCGCCGTGCTCGGTCTCATTATCGGAGGGGCGTTGGGCAATCTCGCTGACCGCCTGTTCCGTTCCGACCACGGCGCCGTGGTCGACTTCATCGCCCTGCACTTCTGGCCGACCTTCAACGTGGCCGACGCATCCATCGTCGTGGGCTGCGCTCTGCTTCTGGTGTCGCTGGCCCGTGGCTCCCGGCTCCGGTGATCGTCCTCGTCGTGGACGTACCGGCGTCGCTCGACGGGATCCGGGTGGACAAGGCCGTCGCCCTTCTGGCCGACATGTCCCGGTCGTCGGTCGACACCCTCGTCGACCAAGGACGGGTCCAGGTCGACGGGGTGGCGGTGACCAGTCGGAGCACCGCCTTGCGACGCGGCCAGCAGCTGACAATCGACCGCGGTGACGAACCCGCCCCTCGGGTCCCCGAGGGCGATCCTTCGGTTCCCTTCGCGGTCGTCTATGACGATCCCGAGCTCATCGTGGTGGACAAACCAGCCGGTGTGGTCGTCCACCCCGGCCCTGGCCACCGGACCGGGACACTGGTCCATGGCCTGCTCCACCGGTTCCCCGAGCTGGCCGGGCTGCCCGCCTCGGTGGGGGGCGATCCCGATCGCCCGGGCATCGTCCATCGGCTCGACCGGGGGACCTCGGGCCTGATGGTGGTGGCCCGGACCCCCGATTCCTACCGCGCCCTGGTCAGCCTGCTGGGGGACCGTCAGGTGTCGCGGGCCTACCGGGCGTTGGTCTTCGGCCGCGTCGAGGGCGAGTCCGGGGTGGTCGATGCTCCGGTGGGCCGATCGGTGAGCTCACCGACCCGGATGGCGGTGTCGGCCAAGGGCAAGGAGGCGAGAACTCGCTACCGAGTCGAGGGCCGCTTCACCCTCCCGGTCCCGACCACCCTGCTGACGGCCACCCTCGAGACCGGCCGCACCCACCAGATCCGTGTCCACCTGTCCGCCATCGGTCACCCGGTGGTGGGCGACGAGGTCTACGGACGCGGCCGGTCGCGACCCGGAGTGGAGGTCACCCGACCGTTCCTCCATGCCCAGGCGCTGGCTTTTGACCACCCGCGCACCGGAGAGCGCATGGCGTGGACATCGGACCTCCCCGACGACCTGGCCGATCAGCTCAACCGTCTCTCGTAGTCGTCACCTCACCCGGGGCCGGCGGGCCGGCGGGCCGTGAGCCGGCACGGTCAGGCGGCCTCGTGGGCGGCTTCGAGCATGTCGCTGTCGGCCAGAACCTCGAGGGCCTCGGCCTCGGCCTGGCGCACCTTGCGGACCCCGATGCCCAGCCGCTCGGCCGTGGTCTGCAGCGACGCCGGATCGCTTCCGTCGAATCCGAATCGGTGGCGGATGACCTGACGCTGCAGATCGGAGAGCCGATCGACCGCCTGTCGCACCAGATCCAAAGTGAGTTCGGAGGCGATGTCGTCCTCGAAGTCGTTGACATCGGTCGACACCAGGTCGCCGAGCGTGGCCGTCGAATCGGTGGTGGCCGGTTGATCGAGGCTGGCGACCACCCGGGCCGCTTGGGCCAGATCGGCGCGCACCGCCGCGGTGGTGTTGGTGGCGTTGTCGAGCTCCTCATCGGTGGGCGGCCGCTGATACTGGTGGGTCAGCTCCCAGGTGGCCGCGTCGACCTGTTGATTGCGCTCGGCGACCTCCATGGGGAGGCGAATGGTCCGACCGTTCTGCTGCACGGCCCGCTGGAGGGCCTGACGGATCCACCACGTTGCGTAGGTCGAGAACCGGAAGCCGCGCTCCCAGTCGAACTTGTCGACCGCCCTCATCAGGCCGAAGGTGCCCTCCTGGATGAGGTCCGGCAGATCGACGCCGCGGTCCTGGTAGCGACGGGCCCAGTGGACGACCAGTCGCAGGTTGGCGGCCACCATCTCCCGGCGGGCCTCGTCGTCGCCGGCCGCGACTCGCTTGGCCAGCTCGGTCTGGGCGTTGTGATCGGGCAACGGGTGGTGATCGAGATCACGGAGGAACAGCCCGAGGCTGTCGGCGTCCGAACTCCGGTTGCGTCCCGCCGAGGACGGGCGCGACCGACCGCCGGGGGCATTCGCCTCCCTGACCGCGGGTACAGCCGCGGACCGTCGCTCCGGCGTGGGAGCGCCCGCTCGGTTCTTCTCCCTACTCACGGTGCCAGTCGCCATCCGTCTCCTCGACAATTCTCCTGGGCATGACAGATCGTTCAACGCCTGATCGGCTCTGGACATTCCAGATATGTCATTCCCTCCCGAGCGGATCTCACACCGACCGATTTCGGTCCCCCGGTTTGCGTTCTCCCTGCTCGGAGTGGTCGGCTGTCGGAATGGCCCGGCATCGGTGCGTGCTCGTCCGCCACGGGGAGACAGCATGGAGCCAGAACGGTCGCCACACCGGGCACACCGATCTGCCGCTTCTGCCCGAGGGTGAGGCCCAGGCCCGGGCCTTGGCCCCGATGCTGGCCGGCTACGACTTCACCCTCGTCCTGACCAGTCCACTGCTCCGGGCCCGGGAGACGTGCGCTCTGGCCGGGTTGGGTGACCGGGCCGTGATCGAACCGGACCTGGTCGAGTGGGACTACGGCTCCTATGAGGGTCTGACCACCGCCGAGATCAGGCGCGACCGCCCCGAGTGGGACCTGTTCGACCACGGGGCCCAGGGAGGGGAGAGCGCCGAGGACGTCGGTCGCCGGGTGGATCGGGTCATCGCCCGGGTGCGGGCGGCGCCCGGCCCGGTGGCCTGCGTGGCCCACGGCCACGTGCTCCGGGCCTTGGCTTCCCGCTGGGTCGGGCTGGCCGCGTCGTCGGCCCGCCGTTTCGGGCTGGCCCCGGCGTCGATCAGCGAACTGGGGTGGGAGCGCGAACAGGCGATCATCTCGCTGTGGAACCGGCGCTGACCACCTCCATCAGGGGATCGGCGGAGCCGGCGGGACCGCCGAAGGGTCAGCCTGCGCTCTGGCGAAGTGCCGGTGCCCGGCCCTGGGCCCGGGCCACCATGTCGGCCAGAGTGAACGAGTCGAGGTGGGTGCGCATGCGCTCGCCCAGATCGGCCCACACGGTAAGCAACACGCACTGCCCCTCGTGGTCGCAGGCGCCGTTCTCGTGGGGAAGGCCGAAGTCTCCGGCCACGATGGGCCCGTCGACCGCCGACACGATCTGGGACAGGGTGATCTCGTCGGGGGGACGGGCCAGCACGTAGCCGCCGCCCACCCCGCGCTTGGAGCGGACCAGCCCCGCCCCCTTCAGGGCGAGCAGGATCTGTTCGAGGTAGGGCTGGGGGAGCCCGGTGCGCTCGGCGATGTCCCTGACCGCCGTGGGTCCCTCCCCGTTGGTGTGCAGCGCCAGAGAGAGGAGAGCCCGGCTGGCGTAATCACCCCGCGTCGAAACCTTCACGAGGCCATGCTATTGCCTGCCCGGTCCTCGAGGGCTGGATTGCCTCCCGAGGAGGAGGGCGGGGCCGGCGTTTGTTGGTGCTGGCCCGGGGTCAGCGACCGCCCAGTCGTCCGGCGGCCAGGTCCTCGGCCATGGCCCATCCAAAGGCCACCAGCCGGCCCCCGGCCTCGACCTCGACACTCTCGAAGAAGGCGTCCACGTCCGGTCCGGCGCCCGCCTTGGGGCTGACGAAGTCGAAGCCGCCCGCTTCGCAGCCGTCGCCCGCCACCACGAAGGTCCGGTCGTCGATCCGCCCGTCGGCCCCGAAGCGCTTGGCCAGGCGACGCCCCCAGGCCCGTTCCTCGCCGGTGACCTTGTGCCCCGGACCGGGGACCACGTCGGTCAGCCCGGCGAAGGCCCGGAATCCCTCGCACCCGAGCAGGCGGGTGCCGACCAGCACGTCCTCGTCGGGAAAGGCCAAGAGGGCCCGGCGGTACTTGTCGCCCATCATCGCCCGGAGCACGCTGTCGGCCCGGGAGGTGCGGTCCACGGTGGCCAGCCCGATGAGCAGGGAGGGTGTCCCGCCGATGCGTTCGAGGGTGGAGAACGAGTAGCCCCGGAGCTTGCTCCCCTCCCGGACCCTGGTGACCAGCACCCACTCCTCTCGTTGTTTGGAGAGGAAGCCGATATCGAATCGTGGCTCCCGCTCGGCGCAGATGTCGGCCATTTCGGCCAGCTCGGCGTCACTGATCGATGTGCAGTCCTTGGTCTCCACCTTGATGGACATATGCCGTTCCGTACTCCTCGGTCTCCCTTGCGGCGTAGCCGCCGGCTCCGAACTGGCGTGGACGCCCCCAACTCCGCCGAACCGGGCTGGTCGGACGGGTGTGCGGGTCTCCACGCCAGGAGCCGTTCCCCGATTTTACGGGATTTAGAGGCCCGTGTCGTATCCGGGGCCCGACGGCGACCCCTCGCGTCCCGTTTCGGGGTCGCCAGGCCGGGGTTCGGGCGGCCGCTCAGGCCTGGATGGCGTTGGGGCCGAGCAAGACCCTCAGCTCGCCGACCAGACCCCGCCGGCTGTCCACGTTGAACTCGGGCGGCAGGCGGAGCACCTTGTCACCCACGTGCAGGAAGACCGGCGAGTCGCCCGGATGCTCGGCCAGGAGGCGCTTCAACCCCTCGACCGTGCTGTCGGTCAGGCTGTGGACAGGGAGGGAGACCCGCAGGTCACTGGAACCGTCGATGGTGAGCTCGGGCCGCTGGACCTCGAGGCAGACCAGCTTGAGACGGTCGTCCCGCATGTCCAGGCGGGCCTTCAGCACCACGATGACGTCGTCGTCGAGGAGCGCACCGCAGTCGGCCATGGCCTTGGGGAAGACGAACACCTCGATGGAGGCGTTGAGATCCTCGAGCACGAAGGTCGCCATCAAGTCGCCCTTCTTGGTGTAGCGCCGGGCCAGGTCGGTCACCACCCCACCGACCACCCGGACCTGGCCCTCCCCTCCGTACCCCGGGGGCCCTCCGGCCGTGCCGGCGTCGTCGAGGTCACCGTCGCGCAGCTCGGCCAGGGTGCAGTCGGTCAGCCGGGCCAGGGACCCCTCCAGCCCCATGAGCGGGTGGTCGCTGATGTAGAGCCCGAGCATCTCCTTCTCGAAGGCCATCCGCTGGGCCTTGGTGAACTCGGTGTCGGGGATGGGGATCCGGGTGTCGGCGAACCCCACCGTCCCTCCCGCCGATTCCGGCTCCAGGGCGGCGAACAGGGAGACGACCCCGGCGTCGTGCTCCCGGCGTCGTTCGAGAGTCCGATCGACGATCTCCTCGAAGCTCAGGCACAGTCCCCGCCGCGGATGACCGAGGGAATCGAATCCACCCGCCTTGATCAACGACTCGATGGTCCGTTTGTTGAGGACCTGGGGATCGACACGCTGACAGAAGTCGTAGAAGTCGGCGTAGGGACCGTTGCCTTCGCGCTCGGCCACGATGTGAGCCACCAGGCCCTCACCCACATTCCGGACTGCGGCCAGTCCGAAGGTGATGGCCCCGGGGCTCTCCCCTCGGGCGCCGACCGTACCCTGTCCACCGGAGTAGTCGGCGGCGAACTCGGCCAGCGACCTGTTGACGTCGGGTACCAGGGTCTCGATCCCGAGCGACCGGCACTCGCCCAGGTACACCGCGGTCTTGTCCTTGTTGTCCTTGACCGAGGTGAGCAGGCTGGCCAGGTACTCGACCGGATGATGGGCCTTCAACCAGGCCGTCTGGTAGGCGATGAACCCGTAGCCGTAGGCGTGCGACTTGTTGAAGGCGTAGTCGGCGAAGGGTTCGATGATGTCGAACAGGGCCGTGCCCAGACCCTCGTCATAGCCAGTGGCCACACAGCCGGCCACGAACTTCTCGCGTTCGGCCTGGATGAGGGCGCGGATCTTCTTGCCGCAGGCCTTGCGCAAATTGTCCGCCTCGGACAGGTCGTACCCGGCGATCTTTTGGGCCACCCGCATGACCGACTCCTGATAGATCATCAAGCCGTAGGTGTCGCCGAGGATCGCTTCCAGGTCGGGGTGCAGGTAGGAGACCGACTGGCGCCCGTTCTTCCGGTCGGCGTAGTCGCGGTGCATGTTGGCGGCCATCGGCCCCGGGCGGTACAGGGCGACCAGCGCGGCGACGTCGTCGAAGGTGGTGGGGGCCAGCGAGCGCATCAACGAGCGCATGGGCCCGCCTTCCAGCTGGAACACGCCCATCGAGTCGCCCTTGCACAGCATGGCGAAGGTTTCCGGGTCGTCGAGCGGGATCCCGTCGATGTCCGGTCGGGTGCCGGTCGACACCTCGATGAGGTCGAGGGACCTCTCGATGACCGAGAGGTTGCGGAGCCCAAGGAAGTCCATCTTGAGAAGACCCAGATCCTCCACGCCGTGCATCTCGTACTGGGTGACGATGGGCGCGTTGGCGGGATCGTTCCCGTCCGGTTTGCGCTGGACGGGGACGTACTCGGTCAAGGGTTCGTCGGTGATCACCACCGCGGCGGCGTGGATGCCGTCCTGTCGCCGCAGCCCCTCGAGGCCCTTGGCCACGTCGATCACCCGCTTGGCCTCGGGGTCGGTGTCGTACATCCCCCGCAGCTCGCCGGCGGCGGCGAACCCCTCGTCGTGTCCCTCGGTCCGGGTCAGGCAGGCGGCCAGGGGGGTGTCCCGACCCATCAGCAACGGGGGCATCGCCTTGGCGATCTTGTCGCCCACCACGTAGGGATAGCCGAGGACCCGGGCGGCGTCGCGCACCGCGGCCCGCGCCTTGATGGTCGAGAAGGTGACGATCTGGGCCACGTGGTCGGCCCCGTAGCGTTCGGCGGCGTACTTGATCATCTCGCCCCGGTAGCGCTCGTCGAAGTCCATGTCGATGTCGGGCATCTGACGCCGCCCGGGATTGAGGAACCGCTCGAAGAGCAGGTCGTAGCGGATCGGATCGACGTCGACGATGCGGAGGCAGTAGGCCACGCAGCAACCGGCGGCCGAGCCTCGTCCCGGTCCCACCCGGATCTGGCGCGACCGGGCGAACCGGATGAGGTCCCACACCACCAAGAAGTAGGCGGAGAAGCCCATGTCGTGGATCACGTCGAGCTCGAAGTCGAGGCGTGACATGACCGCCGCCGGTAGGGGGCGTCCGTAGCGCTCCTCGGCCCCCTCGAGGCTCAGGTGGCGGAGGTACCTGGCCGCGCCCTCCTCGTAGGTGGCCCCGTCGAACTCCGCCGGTACGGGGAAGCGGGGGAGGCTGGTCCGGCCGAAATCGATCTCGACGGCGGCGCGCTCGGCGATGAGCAGTGTGTTGTCGCACGCTTCGGGCACCTCGGCGAAGAGATGGCGCATCTCGGCGGCCGACTTCAGGTAGTGCTCGTCGCCTTCGAATTTGAAGCGCTTGGGATCGTCGATGAGCGCGCCGGTCTGGACGCACAGCAGGGCGTCTTGGACAACGTGATCCTCGCGATGGGTGTAGTGGCTGTCGTTGGTGGCCAGCAGGGGCGCCCCGATGCGCCGGGCGATCTCGACCAGGGCCGGGTTGGTCTTGTGCTGTTCGGGCAGTCCGTGGTCCTGCAGCTCCACGAACAGGTTCCCCTTGCCGAAAATGTCCTGCAACCGGGCAGCCAAGGCCTCGGCCTTGATCCGGTCGTCGGCCAGCAGGGCCTGGAGCACCACCCCGCCCAGGCACCCGGTGGTGGCGATCAGGCCGGTGCTGTGACGGGCCAGCAGCTCCCAGTCGAGCCGTGGCTTGTAGTAGTAGCCCTCGAGGTAGGCGGCCGAGGACAGCTTGAGCAGATTGCGGTAACCCTCGGTGGACTCGGCCAGCAGGGTCAGGTGATAGTAGAGCTTCTCCCCGCCGGCGACATCGCCCCCGGTGTCGTCGATCTTGCCCCGACGCACCGGGCGTTCGTGCCGCGACTCGGCGGCCATGTACGCCTCGGTCCCGATGACCGGGTTGATCCCGGCTTGGCGACAGGCGGCGTAGAAGTCGAGGACCCCGTACATGTTCCCGTGGTCGGTGATCCCGAGCGCCGGTTGGCCGTCGGCCACCGCGGCCTCGACCAATTCGCCGATGCGGGCGGCTCCGTCCAACATCGAGAACTCGGTGTGGGTGTGTAGGTGTGCGAACGACCGTGTGGCCAACGAGCAGGATCCTCCCTCGGCGCTCTCGCCTTCTGTGGCCGCAGTTCTCCACAGGGTGTGGACGAGTTACAGCAGTGTCATTCCGACCATAGCGCGGGCCGGGCCGCGCCGCAGGGGTGGGCGATCCGGCCAGGTGGGCCGGTCCCGGCAGTCACAAATAGGTCCCCGGGCGGCCGACCGACGAATCGGTGGCCTGGGGCAGGGACCGCTGGCGCATCTCGTCGAGTTGGGCCCGGGCGGCCACCTGCTGGGCCACCAGGGTGGCCTGGATCCCATGGAAGAGACCCTCCAACCAGCCGACCAGCTGGGCGTGGGCCACCCGGAGCTCGGCGTCGGACGGTGTGGCGTTGTCGAAGGGCATGGAGACCCGGTCCAACTCTGCCGCCAGATCGGGCGAGAGCCCCTCGCCCAGCTCGCGGATCGACTGCTCGTAGATCTCTCGGAGACGGCCCCGGCTGGCCTCGTCCAGGGGCGCCGACCGGACCTCCTCCAACAGCTGCTTGACCATGGACCCGATGCGGAGCAACTTGGCCGGCTGCTCGATCGACTCGCTGGGCCGGTCGTTCCCGTCGCCCTCGGCCCGGGGTGGCGAGTCGGGAGGCGGGTTCACCAACTCGGGCTGGAGGGGCGCATCGATCATCGGGGGGACGTCGCTCGGGTCGGGGTCCATGCTCAGATGCTGCCATCTCTGGACAGCGCGACCAAGGGGACCAGCATCTCGTCGGCGGTGAGGGATCCGTGACGGGCCTCGAGCCGGTTCTCCCCGGTGTCGGCCGGGTCGACGAATGCGATCGCCTCCCACGGCAGGAGGGCGACGTCGCCCAGCCGGCCGAGGAGACCGTCGGGGACGGGGCCACCGAACAGTCCTTGGTCGATGAGCTGGTCCCGTCCCATCACCCAGGTGCTGTCGGCGTACCGTTCGGTCACCGCCGCCAGCAGCTCGGCTGCCGCGCCGGGCTGGGCGTGCAGCCAACGGAACCGGCCCTCTCCGGAGATGAACTGCACCGCGGCCATGATCTCGCGCCCGAGCAGCTCGACCCGGGGGCCCACATCGATCTGTCCGTGGTCGGCCGTCACCACCAAGACGGCGCCGGCCGGCAGTGCGGCGGCCACGTCGGCCACCAGCCGGTCGACTGCGGTCAGCTCGGCGTCGTAGAGGTCACCGAGTCCGGACCCGTGGGCCACCTTGTCGATCCCGTCGTAGTAGGCGTAGACGAAGGTCTCGTCCGCGTTGAGCAGGCGCCCGACCTCGACCGGCAGCGACGAGAGCACCTTGTAACCGTGGAGCGGCGAGTTGCCCAGATGGGCCGCGGTGAAGCCGGTCCCTCCGAACTCATCTCGGGACACCACCGGAACCGGCCGGGACGAGCCGACGAAGGAGGGGCGGGACTGGAACCGACGCGCCGGCACCGAGCGCCGGGCATCGCTCACCACACCGCTGCCCAGTGTCCAGCGCAGCACATTGAGGATCTCGTCGGCCACAGCCAGGCGATAGCCGAAGAGTCCGTGGTGGCAGGGTCGGGACCCGGTGGTGATCGAGGTCAGGGCGCAGGCCGTGGTCGTCGGGGCGACCGAGGTGATGGCGCGGTCGATCCCTTCGGCGGCCGACAGGGTGGGGGCCAGGGCCGAGCGGGCTCGCAGCTGCTCCCACCCCAACCCGTCGAGGACCAGCAGCACCACCTGGTGGGCGTTGTGGACCGACGCCGGCAGCCAGTCAGGGTCGGGGCTGTCGGTTCCGGCGCTGCCCAGGAGGGCCGGCACCAGATTGGCGATGCACGCGCCGCCATAGTCGGGGAGGACGAAATCAGGAGGCTGGCGAGTGGGCGGGGCGGACACAGCTGCGACTGTAGGCGACGACCGTCGTCGCTCAGCTTCTCGGAAGAAGAGCTCGCACTGTCTTGTAGCAGTGGCCGTCTCTCGGGCTCGACAGGGATGCCACCAGGTAGTGGGTCTTGAATCCCAGGGCGGTGGAGAGATCCTTCCCCTGGAGACGTTCCCGGCGGGCGACGTCGAGGGCGTGCTCGGCCCGGGGATCCTCGACCGGGAGCCAGTTGTCACTGCGGCCCCAGCCGAAACGCACCCACACCGAACGGTCGCCCACCCGCCGGAACAGGACGGGACCCTTGCTGGGGACCACCAACGCCAGCGAGGGCCGCAGGCCGCGGAATTCCCAATAGGGAGCCGAGGCACCCGGGAACCCGAGGATGTGCTCCTCGACGGGCGCCACCAGGCGATGCAGCAGGCGACGGACCCGCCGGCCGTGCAGGGTGCCCAGATGGCGGGGCAGCCCGATGGCGGTGACGGCTTCGGGCTGAGCCAGGTCGTCGCGCTCGGGTTCCTCGGCCAACGTGGCTTCGGCCACATCGAACGGGGCCAGGTCGGGCCCGTGGTCCTCGGGCCAGGCCACCCGCACCCGGACCAGCGCGCCCGAGGCCAGGTCCACGCCGGTGGTGTCCTCGGCGTGGCAGGCCAGGACCAACAGGGTGAGCGAGGTGCCGCCGGACACATCGATCCGTGCCCGCGGTTTGAGAGTGCGCACCACATCGCGGGCGGTGCCGCTGCGGGGCGTCCGGGTCGAACCTCTGCTCACCGGTTCGCCTCGGCCAACTGGGAGGCCAGGGTACCGGGGTCGTCCGCCGGCAAACGGCACGAGTAGTGACGGCAGACGTAGGCCCGGGACTCGGCACGGTCCTGCCACAGAGGCGAGTCGGTCGGTTCGCCCCAGGCCAGAACGGCGCCCGGCAGCCAGTGACGGCGCACCACCTCCACCAGGTCCTGACGGTCCCCGGTGATCACCACCTCGGTCCAGCCCCGCCCGAGGGAGGCGGCGGTGAGCACGGTGTGGGCGAATGCGGTGGGGTGCCGGGCCAGCAACGGGCCGAGCATGTCGACCACCTCCTGGGCCGCCGACGTGTACCGGTCGGTGCCGGTGAGGGCCCCCAGCCGGGCCAGGGACAGGGCCGCGGTGGCGTTGGCCGAGGGTGTGGCGCCGTCGAAGACGTCCTTGGTGCGCACGATGAGGGCCTCGGCGTCGTTGCCGGTGGTGAAGAAGCCACCTCCCTGGTTGTCACGGAACAGGTCGAGCAAGGCGTCGGCCTGTTCGGCGGCCCGGTCGGTCCATACGGCGCGGCCGGTGAGCTCTCCCAGGCGGGTGAAGAGGTCGATCAGCCAGGCATAGTCGCTGGCGTAGGCCAGATGAGCTGGCCCCCCCTCCTGGCGCCAGCTCCGCCACCACCGTCCGTCGTCCCGGCGCAGGTGGTCGAGGAGGAATTGGGCGATGGCCAGCGCCATCTCCCCCCACCCGGTGTTGCCGGTGGCTGCTGCCGCCTCGGCCAGAGCGGAGCCGTACATGGCGTTCCACTCGGTCAGCACCTTGTCGTCCCGTCCGGGATGGACCCGGGTGGCGCGGGCTTCGAACAACAGTCGCCGGCCGATCTCGACGGGTTCGGGTCCGCCCAGCGGGGCGCCGAGCGGCCGGAACAGGATGTTGGCACCCTCGAAGTTGCCCTCGGCGGTCACCCCGAACCAGTCGATCACCGCCTCGGTGATGGTGGCCACCGGGGGCAGAGATCCGCCTCCGCGGCCGCCGGCGACTCCGTCGGCGACGGCGGTGCCGATCTGGTGGGGGAACCACACGGAGAACCGGCCCTCGACCCCTTCGGAGTCGGCGTCCTCGGCCGAGCACACGCCGCCGGCCGCGGTGGTCAGGTCCCGGCTTACGTATCCGACGATCCCTTCGACCACGGTCAGGTAGTCGGCCCGACCGGTCACCTGCCACCCGTGGAGAAAGGCGCGCACCAGCCCGGCCTGGTCGTAGAGCATCTTCTCGAAGTGGGGTACCAGCCACTGGTCGTCCGTCGAGTAGCGGGCGAAGCCGCCACCCAGGTGATCGTGGATGCCGCCCGCGGCCATGGCGTCCAGGGTGGTGGTGGCCATCTGCCGCGCCCGTTCGGCGTCGTCGGTCCCGGGGGCCGAGACCGAGTACCCGAGGGCCAGGTCGACCAGTGTCGGCTGGGGGAACTTGGGCGCGGGGGAGAACCCTCCCCACTGGGGGTCGAACCGAAGCCGCAGATCGTCGACGGCGCGGGCCACCAGATCGTCGGGGGCGGTGGAAGCGTTGGCCCCGCCCCGGAGGCCGGCGAGGTCAGACCCCTCGATGATCGACCGTGAGGCGATGGCCGCCGACAGTTCGTTCGCCTGCTCTTCGACCTCGCTCCGGCGGTTGGTCCACACGTCGCCCATGGCGGCCAGCACTGTCCGGAACGAGGGCATGCCCGGCCGGTCGTTGGGCGGGAAGTAGGTGCCGCCGAAGAAGGGGCGTTGATCAGGGGTCAGGAACACGCTCATCGGCCAGCCGCCCGATCCGGTGATGGCCTGCACCGCCTCCATGTACACCGCGTCCACGTCCGGCCGCTCCTCGCGATCCACCTTGATGCAGACGAAGGAGGTGTTGAGGTCGTGGGCGGCCTGCGGATCCTCGAACGATTCGTGGGCCATCACGTGGCACCAGTGGCAGGCCGAGTAGCCGATGGACAAGAAAACCGGCCGGTCCTGTTGCCGGGCCCGATCGAAGGCATCGTCGCCCCAGGGGTACCAGTCCACCGGGTTGTCGGCGTGTTGCTGCAGATAGGGGGAGAGCTCCCCGGCGGGCATGTCTCTGATCAGGGGCACGGGCGATCCCCGCGCCGGCCGGCCAACAGGGCGAAGCCGCGCCAGCGCCACAAGCAGTCGACCTGGGTCAGTCCGGCGTCGCGCATCCAGCCCAACTGCACGTCCACTCCGACCAATCGGTCCTCGGGATCGTCTGCGGGGCGGCCGATGAGGGCGAGGAACTCGGCGTGCAGTTCGGGGGTGGCCGAGGCCACCACCTCGAGGTTGGCGAACAGGCCACCGGGATCGAGCTGAGCGGCGATCTCACCGAACAACTCCTTCTTGCGGGTGTCCTCCAGGTGATGGATGGCGAATCCGGAGACGATGACGTCGAAGCGTCCCAACGGCTCGATCGACCGGGCCAGGTCCCGCTGGATGACGGTGACACGGTCGTCACCGGCCAGGGCCCGGCGGGCATGGGCCACCATGGGCGGCGAGGAGTCCATGGCCACCACCCGGCGGAGGGTCGGGCGGGCCGCCAGCCCCAAGCGGGCCAGCCGGCCGTCTCCGCATCCGAGGTCGAGCAGCGACCCCGGTGCCGCCGGGAGCAACGAGAACAGTGCCTCCTCGCCGGCGAGGCGCGGGGCCAGGTGCCCGACCCGTTGGCGGTATCGCTCGACCCGGTC
The DNA here is from genome assembly GCA_963704615.1 of uncultured Acidimicrobiaceae bacterium. Taxonomy (GTDB): domain Bacteria; phylum Actinomycetota; class Acidimicrobiia; order Acidimicrobiales; family RAAP-2; genus Bog-756. Next base: position 2,075,913 of record OY969923.1, read on the forward strand.
GGGGTCGTCCCACGTGGCCGAAAGGGCCCGGGTCGAGTCGGCGGTTTCGTTCACGGCACCATTGTGCCCGGTTGCCACTGGTCCGTTCGCACTCATGGCCACGGCTGTGCGAACGGCTCATCGAGCAGCCGCGCCGCGCCCCATTAGGGTACGACCGTGCCCGAGAGACCGTCTCCACGCCCTGCCCGAGCGTGCCGCCCGGTGACGGTGTTCACCCTCGCGGTGATGTCGATGGCGGCCGCCATCTCGTTGTGTCCGGTGGAGCCACGGGCGCGGCAGATCCTGCCTGGCGGCTGATCACCAGCGAGGAGGCGAGGCCATGGAACTGCGACTGGACGGAAAGACCGCACTGGTCACCGGGGGATCGCGGGGCATCGGCCAGGCGATCGCCCTGGCCTTTGCCGGCTCGGGTGCCTCGGTGATGATCTCGTCGCGCCGGGCCGACGGCCTGCAACGGTCGGCCGCCGAGATCGACGCGGCCACCGGCGACGGCGCCGGGCCGGTGGATTGGCGGGTGGCCAATGCCGGCGACCCCGAACAGGCCTCCGCCTGTGTGGATGCCACCGTCGAACGCTTCGGTGGGGTCGACATCCTCGTCAACAACGCGGTGACCAATCCGTACTTCGGGCCGCTGGTCGAGCTCGACACCGCCCGGGCCGACAAGACGGTCCGGGTCAACCAGTCCGGCTATCTCGAGTGGGTGCAGGCCGCCTGGCGTTCGGGCATGGCCGAGCGGGGAGGCGTTGTGCTCAACCTGGCGTCCATCGGTGGCTTGTCGGTGGAGGGCGGGATCGGTTGGTACAACGTGACCAAAGCGGCGGTGATCCACCTCACCCGGCAGCTGGCCGGCGAGCTGGGTCCCACCGTCCGGGTCAACGCGCTGGCCCCGGGACTGGTCAAGACCGACTTTGCCCGGGCCTTGTGGGAGCCGGGCGAGGAGGCCATCGCCCGACGCCTTCCTCTGCGGCGGCTGGGCACGGCCCAGGACATCGCCGCCGCCGCGCTCTTCTTGTGCTCCGACGCAGCCTCGTGGATCACCGGCCACACGTTGGTCATCGACGGCGGCGCGCTGTGCATTGCCAGCGGCGGCATCGCCTGAACGCCGCTTCAACGCAGGGCGGACCGCAGGATCTTGCCCCCCGGTGTCCGGGGCAGGGCGCCGACCACCTCGAGCTGACGGGGGGCGGCCCAGGGTGACAGACGCGACTCGGCCAGCTGGCGGAGCTCGCCGAGCTCGGGCGGAGCCGACGGGTCGGCGGGCACCACCCAGGCCACCACCCGCTCGCCCCATTCGGGATCGGCACGTTTCCACACCGCCACCTGGTCGACCCGGGGGTGGCCGACCAGGACCTCCTCCACCGCCACCGGCCACACCTTCTGGCCGCCGGTGACGATCACCTCGGCCATCCGGCCGAAGACGGTCAGCGTGCCGTTTGCCTCGAGGCACCCGCTGTCACCGGTGGGCAGCCAGCCTCCGGGCAGCGTCGGATCCGATCCGTCTCGGTACGAACGGAGCAGCATGGGACCACGCACCAGGACCTCGCCGACCGCACCCCGGCCACCGTCGCCGATACCCACCTCCACGCCGTCGAGTGGTCTGCCGTCGTAGACGACCCCCGAGCCGGTTTCGGTCATGCCGTAGGTGGTGATCACCTCGGGGGGGAGCCCGCCCGGGGCGGCGGCGCCACCCAACAGCACGGCCCGGAACCCGCGGGTGTCGGTGCGCCCGAGGGCGGTGGCCACCAGGGAGACCAGGGTGGCGTCACCCCGCCCCTGGCGCTCGACCTCTCCTGGGTCGAACCGCTCGAGAACGGTGCAGGGGGTGCCGGTGACCAGGGCCCGGGTGACCACCGACAGCCCGCCGATGTGGGCCAGGGGGAGACAGGCCAGCCAGCGGTCCCTCGCCGGGTCGACCGCCAGCCGGGCCGAGGTGGACCGGGCCGAGGCCGCCACGGCGTCGTGGGTGAGGACCACGCCCTTCGGTTCCCCGGTGGTCCCGCTGGTGGCCACGACCAGGGCGTCGCCCGGTTCGGTCGGACGACCCCGCCGCCGCCGATGGCTCCCGTCGGCGTCGATGACCAGGGACGGGGCCAACGCGTCGACCAACCGCGTCGCTGCTGGTGGGGGGAGCCGGGGATCGATGGGCAGCACCGCGTTGTCGTCATCCCAGGCGGCGCGAAGAGCGGCGACGAATCCTTCGCCGGCCGGAAGGTCGAGCGCTACCAACTCCGGCATGGCGGTAGCCTAGCGACCGTACGAGTGAAGACTCTAGGAGTGGATGGTCGAATGGTTGGGACCGGACAGGTGGGTGCGGTGGACGGCACGGGGAAGACGACGGTGATCACCGGCCCGCCCCTCGACCCGGTCGACCAGTTCCGGGGCCGGCCCCTGCCTGCCTGGGAACCCCGGGGTGACTATCAGGACATCCGCTTCGATGTGGCCGAAGGGATGGCCAAGCTGACCATCGCCCGACCCGAGGTCCGCAACGCCTTCCGGCCCCAGACCCTGTTCGAGCTGGCCGACGCCTTCGCCGCGGCCCGGGACGACCCGTCGGTCGGGGTGGTCATCCTCACCGGTGAGGGACCCGACGCCTTCTGCTCGGGTGGTGACCAGAGGATCCGGGGGGACGACGGCTACCTGGGTGACGACGCCGTGGCCCGGCAGGGCATCGGTCGACTGAACGTCCTCGATCTCCAGGTCCAGATCCGGCGGCTACCCAAGCCGGTGGTGGCCATGGTGGCCGGCTACGCCGTCGGCGGTGGTCACGTCCTGCATCTGGTGTGCGATCTGACCATCGCGGCCGACAACGCCCGCTTCGGTCAGACCGGCCCCAAGGTGGGGAGCTTCGACGGTGGATACGGGGCCAGCGTGCTGGCCCGCACCATCGGGCTCAAGCGGGCCAAGGAGGTGTGGTTCCTGTGTCGCCAGTACGACGCCTCCACCGCACTCGACTGGGGCCTGGTCAACCAGGTGGTGGCCCTGGCCGACCTGGAGAACGAGACCGTGGCCTGGTGCCGCCAGATGCTGTCCCTCTCGCCCATCGCCCTTCGCATGCTGAAGGGCGGCCTCCACGCCGCCGACGACGGTCTGGCCGGCCTCCAGCAGTTCGCCGGGGACGCCACCATGCTGTTCTATATGACCGAGGAGGGACAGGAGGGCCGCAACGCCTTCCGAGAGCATCGCCCGCCTGACTTCGGCCGCTTCCCCCGCCGTCCGTGACCGCTTTCCCTGGCCGGCGGCGACCCGGGTGACGGCGGACGACGTCGGGGCGCCGGTCGCCCCTGGTCCGGTGGCGCGGTGGGTCCTGGGGGCCCGGCCCCGAACCCTCCCCGCCGCCATCGTGCCGGTGCTGGTGGGCACGGCTGCGGCCCATCCGTGGAGCAGCCGCCCGCACTTCGTTGTGGTGGCGCGGACCGGATCCCAGCTGATCGGGCGACTGGCCCCACCCGTCGGCCCGCGAGTGAACTCGTGGTGGTGCGGGCTGGGGGCCCTGGTCGTGGCCCTGGCCATTCAGGTCGGCACCAACTACGCCAACGACTACGCCGACGGCATCCGGGGGACCGACGACGCCCGGGTCGGTCCGGTGCGCCTGGTGGCCTCGGGACTGGCCTCGCCTTCGGCGGTCAAGCGGGGTGCCCTGATGGCCTTCGGCGTGGCCGCCGTGGTCGGCCTCGGGCTGGCCTGGGCCACCTCGTGGTGGATCCTGGTGGTCGGGGCCGCGTGCCTGGCCGCCGGTTGGTTCTACACGGGTGGTCCCCGTCCCTATGGCTATGCCGGGCTGGGCGAGCTCTTCGTGTTCGTGTTCTTCGGGTTGGTGGCCACCGTGGGCGCCTTCTATGTCCAGACTCTGCGGATCGGCGAACCGGTGGTGTGGTTCGCCGCCGTGCTGGTTGGGCTTTTGGCCACGGCCCTTCTGTTGGCCAACAACCTGCGCGACATCGCCACCGATGCGGCCACCGGCAAGCGCACTCTGGCCGTGCGGGTCGGTCGGCGCGATGCCGGGTGGTTCTACGTGGCCTGTGTCACCGCGCCCTTCGCCGCCGTGGTCCTCTGGGCACTCACCTCGGCCACCAGCACGGCCGAGCTGGGGCGGGCGGCGCTGGCCCTGCTCCCCCTGGTCGCCCTTCCCCTGGTCAGGTCGCCGATCAGGACGGTGGCCAGCGATGCCACGGGCCGGGCCCTGCTCCCGGTGCTGGCGGCCACGGGCCGGCTCCAGCTCGCCTTCGGTGTGCTTTTGTCGGTGTCGGTCTGGCTCTGGATCCGATGATCGGCGTCGGCCGTTCCGGGCGACGTCAGCCGGCGAGGTGCGACCGCACCAGCGCGGCCACGTGGTCGGGGTACTGGAGGTGGGGCGCGTGTCCCGCCCCGGGCACCACGGCGTGGGTGGCGTTGTCGCCGATGGATGCGGCCAGCCGTCGCCCGAGAGTGCAGAACTTCTCGTCGAGCTCGCCGGAGATGACCACGACGGGCATGACCAGCGCGGCGAGGGAGGTCCACAGGGGCCGTTGTGTTCCGGTGCCGGCCAGTCGCAGACTGGACGCCAATCCCGGACCCGTGTTGCGCAGCCGCTCAGCCAGCCCGTTGGCCTCGGCGCTGATCCCGGCGAACAAGGGGTTGTCCAGCCATCGGCGGAGGAACGTCGCCACCGGCAGGGCGGGCCGCCCGTCGTGGGGATCGATCTCGTCGGCCAGGGCCTGGTCGGACTCCCGACGTCGCCGGCGCTCGGTGGGGTCGTCGATCCCGGCGGTGCCCGACACCAGCACCAAGCCCTCGACCGACTCCGGACGGGCCAGGGCCACATGCAGGCAGAACCGGGCTCCCATCGAGTACCCGAGGTACACGGCCCTCCCGCCGGCATCGGCCAACTTGAGGGCGCCGTCGGGCAAGGTGGCGGCCACCCCCGACGAGTCCCCGTGCCCGGGCATGTCGACCCGCACCACCTGGTGGTCGGAGGCCAGGTCGCGGTCCATTCCTCCCCACACCCGACCGGTCTGGGTGAAGCCGTGGGCCATCACCAGGCGCGGTCCGGCGCCGAGGGTGTCCGAGGACAGTCGACCCTCGGGGGCGGGGAGGCCGGTGGGGACCGGAGAGGACGAGGACATGGGCGACCCCGGTGAGCGTACCGATGGTCGCCGGTAGCGGCGGGGACGCCGACGCCCAGGCCGCCTTCGCCGGCACACTGGTCGACGAGTGGGCCCGGGGCGGCGTGGCCCACGCCGTCGTGTGCCCGGGATCGCGGTCGACGCCCCTGGTGCTGGCGCTGGCCTCCCATCCGGCCGTCCGCCTCCACGTGCGGCTGGACGAGCGGTCGGCCGGGTTCACCGCCCTCGGGATCGGACGGGCCACCGGTCGACCCGCCCTGGTGGTCACCACCAGCGGCACCGCCGCCGCCGAACTGCACGCCGCGGTGGTCGAGGCCGATCTGGCCGCCGTCCCGCTCATCGCCTGCACGGCCGACCGTCCGCCCGAACTGCACGGGGTGGGCGCGGCCCAGACCATCGAACAGACCCATCTGTTCGGTGGCTCACCCCGCTGGTTCTGCGACCCCGGCGTTCCCGAGCGGGCGGCCCGGTCCTGGTGGCGGTCCCTGGCGGCCCGCAGCGTGACCGAGGCGACCACCGGGGTCAGGGGACCGGGCCCCGTCCATCTCAACCTTCCCTTCCGGGAGCCTCTGATCGGAGATCCGGTGGCGGCCGGGGGAGTGGTCCCGGGCCGGACCGGCGGTGAGCCGTGGCACCGGGTGATGGTCGGGGTCGCGGCCCCGGACGTCAGCATCGTCTCCTCGTTGGTGGAGGAGCGGCTGGTGCACCCGGACCGTCGGGGGTTGATCGTGGCCGGAGCCGGTTGCGGTGAACCGGCGGCCGTGCTGGCTCTCGGCGCCGCCTTGGGCTGGCCGGTCCTGGCCGAGCCCCGATCGGGACTCCGAGTCGTCGAACCCGGTGTCATCGCCGCCGCCGACGGCATCGTGCGCTCGGCGCGCTTTGCCGAGGCGCACCTCCCTGACGTCGTGATCCGCCTGGGCGAAGGTTGGGTGTCCAAGGTGGTCGCCGGGTTCATGACCACGGCGCTCGATGCCGGGGGCCGATCCGTCGTGGTCGACCCGTGGGGACGGTGGATCGATCCCGAGCGGCAGGCGGCCATCGTGGTGCGGGCCGACCCCACTCTGTTCTGCCGGGGGCTGGCCACGGCGGCGGGCACGTCGGTCGACAGTGGCGGTCCGGGTCGACCATCGGGTTGGCTCGGCGACTGGTGCGCCGCCGAAGGGGCGGCCCGCCAGGTCATCCGTGAGTCGGTGGGTGAGGACAGCCCGACCTCGGTGGCCAAGGGGATGACCGAACCGGCGCTGGCCTGCCGACTGTTCGCCCGAATGCCCGGTGCGGGCACCTTGGTGGTGTCCTCCTCCATGCCCATCCGGGACCTGGAGGCGTTCGCCGCCCCCCGGGCTTCTCCGCCTGCGGTGATCGCCAATCGGGGCGCCAACGGCATCGACGGGGTGGTGTCCACCGCCCTCGGCGTTGCCCTCGGCTCCGCCGGCCCGACGGTGGCCCTGGTCGGGGACCTGGCCTTCCTCCACGATGCCACCGCCCTGGTGCGGGCCGAAGGGTTGCGGGCCGCCCTGGTGGTGGTGGTGGCCGACAATGGCGGCGGCGGCATCTTCTCGTTCCTCGAGCAGGCCTCGGTGCTCGAGGAGGAGTCGTTCGAGATGCTCTTCGGCACCCCGCAGGCGACCGACGTGGCCGCGGTGGCCCGAGGCTTCGGGTGGACGGTGGACGACGTGGCCGACGGGGACCCCTCCACCCGGTTCGAGGACGTGCTCGAGCAGCGACTGGGTCTCGGGGCCCTGTCGGTGATCCGTGTTCGGCTACCCGGTCGAGCCGAGAACGTCGAGGTTCACCGCCGGGTCAATGGCGCCGTCGCCGCCGCCGTCGACGCCCGCTGCGGTGCCGATCAGCAGGGCTGGGGATCGTAGGGCGGGACGGACGGGGCCGCTGTGGGTGCGGTGGTGGACGACGACGCACCCGACGAGGCCGCCTCGGTCCCGGAGGTGGAGGCGACCGGGGTCGCCGCCGCCGTGGTCAGCGGCAGGTTGATCGGCTCACCGTAGGAGTCGAGCGGCGGTGTGGTGATGTTTCCCACCGAGCCGCCGAGGAATTGGGAGATCATCTGGGCCGCTTCGTCGGGCTGGACCACCTCGACATCGCCCGCCTCCGACGAGGAGGCCCCCGCCGTCGGCAGCGTGTACGACTGGAGTTGGGAACCGGAGAAGGCGTGGTAGCGCTCCTCCAGAGAGAACAGATCGCCGGCCGTCAGCCCGTTGTCCTTGCTGAAGTCATGGACCACCGAGGTGAACAAGGCGTTCAGCCGCAACGGGTTATAGGTGGACTTGGCCTTGTCCAGGGCCGCCTCGATGATCAGGTTCTGCCTCTCGATGCGGCCGATGTCCGAGGTCGGGTCGGACATCCACTGGCCATCCACCTCGTATTGGTAATAGCGCGAGCGCGACAGGGCGAGAGCCTGCTCCCCGTTGAGCACCTGGCACCCGGCGGTGGGGATGTCGAGCCCGGAGTTGTTGTAGCAGGTGCCGGTCGAGCAGTCCTGGTCCCGCACCGGGTAGGGGAAGTTCATGGAGATGCCACCGAGAGCATTGACCGCGTCCTCCAACCCGAAGAAGTTGATCACGATGTAGTGGTTGATGGGGATCCCGAAGGTGTTCTCGATGGTCTGGACCAGGGCGTCAGGCCCGGCCCCGAAGGCCGAGTTGATCTTGTTCTGGGTGGCCAACTGACTGTCGGCGGGCATGCCCGACAGGGTGACGTAGGTGTCCCGGGGGATGGACAGTGAGGAGGCGGTGCCGGTGGCCGGATCCACTCGCACGATCTTGATGGTGTCGCTCCGCTGGCCCGATGCGTCGCTGACGCTGCCGAACTGCTTGGCCTGGGCCGCCGTCTCGCCGGCTCGACTGTCCGAACCGACCAGAAGCACGTTGTAGGGCTGGCCGTTGGCCGCGGCCACGCAGGTGTCGCACGGGGCCGACGAGACCTTGCTCCACTCGTACCTGAAGTAGCCGTACCCGGCCGCCACCAGGACCAGGAGGACCACCACCACTCCGATTCCCGCCCGCAGGATCCGCTCCGCCGGCCGCCGCCGCCGCCGTTTCGCCTTGCGCCGCTCCCTCTTCGAGGGAATGGCCACCTGCCCCCCCAGGATGGGACCGGGGAACGGGGCATTACCGGCGTGGCGCCCGCCCGCGGGGACGGCCGACGACCGCGACCGGCCGGTGGGGCTTCCCGAGGAGCGCCCGGACGGGCGTGATCCGTTCGGCTTGGAAGGGTCGGTGGGGGGCACGGTGGTTTCGCTGGGCACTGGCCCGGTGGACGGCGGTGCGGCCGTGCGGCCGTCGCTGGACGTCCATCAGGGAACCGCCATTTTCCCATGTGCCGGGGCCTGGTTGGTGGCACCCCGGTCGGCCGGGCCGGTCAGGCGTCGGCCGGCACCCACGATCCGTGGAATCCGAAGGGGACCCGGGCCGGCAGGTGGACGGTGGCCACCGGCGGGCCGGCGAACGACGTCGCATCGAGGATGACCAGGTCGCTGGCGTCGCGAGTGGCGTCGTAGACGACGGTGAGGACCCAGCCCTCGTCTTCACCTCGACCGTCCGCGGCCCGGACGAACACCGGCTCGCCCGGCGAACGGTGCTCACCGGGTTCGAAGCGGGTCGACTCGTCGCGCACCAGATCGTATTTGACCAGGCCCCAGAAGGACGGGTCCTCCGGGCGATCCCCCAATCGGGTGCAGTACCCGTAGCGGTGGGGACGCCCGGCCACGGCGGGATCGATGCGGGGGAACTCGACGGGGGTGTCGTCGAGGCGTTGTTCGGACACCCGGTTCGCCACCGGATCGATCCGCCAGCGGACCAACGACGGCAGAGTCGAGGCGATCACCTGGCCCGGGTCGGTGTCAAAGGCCCGGTCGTAGCGGACGACGTCCATGACCACGGTGTCACCGTCGTCGTAGCAATTGAGGAAGTGGAAGGCGTAGACCGGGTCGATGCTGATCCAGCGGACGCCGGATCCGGTCCTCGGCATCACGCCGATCCGGGCGCCGGCGTCGGGCATCCATCGGTAGGGCATCGAGCGGCCCTGGGCGGCGAGCTCCAGGTCGAAGAGCACGGGGAGGTCGGCGAAGATGACCCGGGATGAGGTGACCCCGAAGTCGTGCATCACCACCGCCCGCGGGATCTCGATCGGATCGGAGCGGACCAGCTCACCGCGGGGGTCGACCACGTGATAGCGGAGGAACGGGGGTCCGAACACGTCACAGCCGAAGAAGACCAGCTCGCCGGTGTCGGGGTCGACCTTGGGATGGGCGGTCATCGGCGAGGCCAGCCCGCCGTCGAAGTCGTACACCCGTGCCCGCTCCAAGCCGGGGGAGAGGGCGTGCGGGAACCCGGACTCGACCAGGGCCAGCGTGGTTCCGGCGTGCCGGATGACGTGGGTGTTGGCCGGGCCGTCGATGGGCTCGGCCGGACCACTGGGCGGCGGGGTCTCCAACTTGGCCGCCAGCGCCCGGGTGCGCACCCACCGGTTGCGGTATCCGGTCGCCCGACCGCCGGTCAGGGTGATGGCGTGGATCATGCCGTCACCGCTGAACCAGTGGTAGTCGGCCTCGTCGGCTGGTGTCAGCGCCGGATTGGGGCCGTTGCGCAACAGCCGGCCGTCGAGATCGGGTGGGATGACCCCGGTCACCGGCAGTTCGTGGTCGTCACTCCGTTCCTCGAGGACGGGCGCAAAGTTTCCTCGGAGATACGGATTGAGCATCGAGGGCTCCTCGCAGATGTTCGGGTCCGACGGGCGAACGGGTGCCGATCGTAGCGTTCGATGTACGGGGCGCCGCCCGGCGACGTGGCAGGCTGAGACGGTGGCCCATCTCGTCGAGGATCTCCGCTTCCGCGGCCTGATCCATCAGGTGACCGATCCGACGCTCGAGAACCGGCTCGACTCCGGGCCGCTCACCGCCTACAGCGGCTTCGATCCGACCGCCGACAGCCTGCACGTGGGACACCTGCTCCAGGTCTGCACCCTGCGCCGACTGCAGCTGGCCGGTCACCGGCCGATCGCGGTGGCCGGTGGCGGCACCGGTCTGATCGGCGACCCGGGAGGCAAGTCCGAAGAGAGGGTCCTCCTCACCGAGGAGCAGCTGGCGGCCAATCTGGAGGGCATCCGCGGTCAGCTGGAGCGCTTCGTGGTCTTCGGGAACGACACCGACTCGGGCGGCGCCCTGTTGGTCAACAACGCTGACTGGCTCGCCCCGCTGCCCCTGTTCGACTTCCTCCGCGACGTGGGCAAGCACTTCACAGTGAACCAGATGGTGGCCAAGGACTCGGTCAAGTCCCGGCTCGACCGCGCCGATCTGGGCATCTCCTACACGGAGTTCAGCTACATGCTCCTGCAGGCCGCTGACTTCCTTCACCTGTTCGATGCGTTCGGATGCCGGCTCCAGATCGGGGGGAGCGATCAGTGGGGGAACATCACCATGGGGATCGAGCTCATCCGCAAAGTGCGTCAGGAGGATGCGTGGGGCCTGACCACGCCCCTGGTCCTCAAGGCCGACGGGACCAAGTTCGGCAAGACCGAGTCGGGCACGGTCTGGCTCGACCCGGCCCGCACCAGCCCGTACCAGCTCTACCAGTTCTTCTTCCGCACCGAGGACGCCGTGGTCGGGACCTACCTGCGCTACTTCACGTTCCTGGCCCACGGGGAGATCCTCGAGCTCGACGCGGCGACGGCCACCCATCCGGAGCGGCGCCAGGCGCAGCGGGAGCTGGCCCGTCAGGTCTGCACCCTCGTCCACGGTGCGGCCGAGACCGTGCGGGCCGAGCAGGCGGCGGCGGCCCTGTTCGGCGAGGAGGTGGCCCAGCTCGACGAAAGGGCCATCCTCGACGTGTTCGCCGAGGCCCCCTCGACTGCCTTGCCCCGGGACCGCCTGGACGGGACCGGACTGAACCTGGTCGACCTGTTGGCCGAGACCGGTCTGGTCCGGTCCAAGAGCCAGGCCCGCACCACGATCACCGAAGGTGGGGCCTACGTCAACAATCGCCGCGAGGGCGATGTGGCCCGCATGATCGGATCCGACGACCTGGTGGCCGGCCGCTTCCTGGTGTTGCGCCGGGGCAAGCGCGACTACCACCTGGTGAGCTTCGACTGACCGGATACCGACGCGGGAGACACCGACGGGGCCGGCAGCACGAGGTTCACAGCGTGTCGCGCCGGGAGGCGGACACGGCTGGTCCTACACTGACGCCATGAGCGACACGGGTGATGACCCTTCGGAGGTCTCGCCTGTCCGTCTGACCACGGGCTTACCCGAGACGGTGCTCCCCGAAGAGCCCGGGTCGGTGCTGGCCGGCCTCGAGTCGGCCATGGCCCAGCCTGGCGATCGGCGCCGTCACGCCGTGTCCGACGTGGTCCGCGCCGAGCCCCGCTCGCTGGCGGCCTGGGCCGCGCTGGGATCCCTGGCCCGTGACGACGTCGAGGCCTATGCCTGCTTCCGGGTGGGGTATCACCGCGGCCTCGACGCCCTCCGGGCCGCCGGCTGGAAGGGGTCGGGATTGGTCCGATGGGACCATCCCTCGAACCGCGGGTTCCTTCGCTGTCTCGACGGACTCCGCTCGGCCTCGGGCGCCATCGGGGACCACAGCGAAGAGGAGCGGTGTGCGCAGTTCCTGCGCCAGCTCGATCCGAACTGGCGCCCCGACTGGACCGGCATTCCGGCCTAGTGCCTGGTGCTCCCCTGATGTCGGTCTTCTGATGTCGGTTGCCCGGCTGGCCATCGTGGCGGCCATCGTCGCCTCGGTGTCGGTGGTGACGGCCGGCTGCACCCTGGACCAGTCGGGACCACCGGCCAAACAGGTGTCCGACTGGATGACCATGTCCGGTGGGGGTGCCGCCATCGGACAAGTCGAGGTGGACAGCAGCAACGTCGGCCTGGCCCTTTCCCGTCACGATCCGCCCGCCGCCATCAAGACGGTGTGCGCCCTGTTGACCACCGACGCCCAGACGGCCATCGGCAATCTGCCCACTCCGGACACCCAGCTGACCGACGAGCTCAACAGCGCCTACGAGGACGCCGCCGCCGCCGGGAACGACTGCTACAACGACTCGTCAGGCGGGCAGCTCCTCCGCCGCTCGACCTCGGAGCGGGGCAAGCTGGTTCCACTGCTCACCACCGCCATCGACCGGATCGTCGCCATCACCGGGCACACCCCGTCCACCTCCACCACCGTCCCCTCGGCCTCCGGTTCTGACCCGTTCGGGGGCTGAGCGGTGCCCCTTCCCTCCAGCGATGTCGGACCCTTTCCGGAGGGCCGCGATCACGAGGCCTACGACCGCCTCCGTCGCCGGGTGCTGTGGTCGCTCCCCACCGGCCTCTTCGTGGTGGGAAGCCGTTCAGGCCCCGAGCGCAACCTGATGACGGCCAACTGGGTGATGCAGGTGGCGACGTCGCCCAAGTTGATGGCGGTCTCGGTCGAGAGCGACTCGGTCACCCGGAGGCTCGTCGAGGAGGGCGGAGGATTTTCGATCAGCGTGCTGCCCCGTACCGAGCGTGCTGTGGTCCGCCGGTTCGTCAAGCCCACCGAGTCGGTGGTCCTGGACCAAGACGGTGGCGTCCTCTCGATGCAGGAGGTGCCGGTGTGCGAGGTGGCCGGTGGCCTCCCTTGTCTGAGCGCGGCTCGGTCGTGGTTGGCCTGCCAGGTGCGTCACATCCTCGATTGGGAGGGCGACATGCCCGATGGCGGCGCCGCCAGTCACGTCCTGGTCATCGGGGAGGTGGTGGACGTCGGCGAGGCCGACGCCCGCACTGCGGAGGCCGATGGCGCCAGTGAGGAGACCGGGATCCTGCGTATGGAGGACACCCGCATGAACTACGGGGGCTGATACCTGCCGGTCACGCCGGGCCGGCCGGGAGGCCGGCTCCGCCGACCCGGGGAGAGCCGGGTCGGTCACGGTCGGTTCCGGCCGCTCTCAGCTCCCGTCGCCGAGAGGAGGACGCAGGTCGATGGTGAGGGTCAAGATGCCGTCCTCGAGAGACGGCTCTGCGTCCCCGAGCATGGCGAAGTCCATGTAGTCGGCTTGCGCCTGCTGCTTGAACCGTTCCCGGTCAGGGCCTTCGACCGGCGGCAGGCCGCGGGATCTGACCGCTTGGGCCCTGGTCCGGAACCGCTCCACCATGGCGTTGGGGTCGAATTGATCGGCCATGGCCCGATGGTACCGGGACCGCGACGACGTCACGTACGGGGCGCCCCGCACTACACTGGCACCCATTGGTGAACGGTGGTCAACCCGGTAGCTCTGAGACCGGGTGGCGTGCCACCCCTGGTGGGGCAAGGAGTTGTTTCCGTGAAGAAGGGACGCCATCGCCGCTTCGAGGAAGCGCGCAGTTTGAAACGGTCCGTCGCGACGGCCAACCGGCGTTGCCCCGAGTGCGGCGCCGAGCCCGACGACAAACACGCCTCATGGTGCCTGGCCACCGAGGACGACTACGACGAGATCCTCGGAACCGCACCGAAGGACGCCACCTTGGCCGAGGACGATCCGCTGGCTGAGTGATCGGCCGCCTCCGATCGGTCGACCGCTCCCCGGTGTGATCAGCGACGCACTGTGGGGTGGGGGAGCAAGGTGACCCGGGCCCGGGGCGCGGTGCGCTCGTCGAGATAGGCCTTCAGCCTCTTGTAGACCTTCTTGCCCGCCATCGTCTCCAACTCGGTCCGCATGCTGAGGTAGACGGGCTCGTGGCCCACGAAGGCGGCGGGATCCTCGGTGCACCACCAGTGGAACTCGTCGCCCCCCTCACCCCAGTGGCGCCGGTCCCATTGCCGGACGACGGAGGTGATCCGGCCGTCGGCCGACGTCTCGTCCTCGCGGCGCAGCGGGAGCTGCCAACACACCTCGGGCTTGAGCTCGACGTGGCTCCGGCCCTGGATCTCCGCGGCTCGGTGCAACGCACAGCCCGCTCCGCCCGGGAATCCGGGCCGATTGAGGAAGATGCAGGCACCTTTGACCAAACGGGTCCCGAGATCACCGTCGGGCAGTTTCTTGACCACGCCCTTTTGGCCTTGTTTGTGGAACTGCCAGACGTCAGCCGTGAGCTCCTTGGCGGCGCGCTCCACGGTGCGGGCATCCTTCTTGCCGGTGAAGTGGGCGCCGTACGAGCAGCAGCCCTGCACCAACTCGGGGGCTGGGCCGGTCAGGACGCCCTGACACCCCTGCCCGAAGATGCACATCCAGGAGCTGACCAGGAAGGTGACGTCGAACTGCCAGGTCCGCTCCTCGTCGGGATCGTTGAAACTGACCCATTCGTGAGTTTCTGCAGGAATGTGCGTGTGGCGAGCGGGCACGCCCTTATGATGACAGGCATGAGCGAAGACCGTGAGGACATCCGTCCGGTGTTGACGATCACCCCGGACGCACGCGCCACCGTGCTCGAGGTTCTGGCCAACGAGGCCGAGTCGGAGACGCTGGCCCTCTGGTTGGAGATCAGCGGTGAGAGCGACGGCGCCTACGCCTACGACATGTATTTTCAGGCTCTGGCCGACGCCAGTGGCGGGGACGTCGTGCAACAGGACGACGAACTGCCGTTGGTGATCCCTCAGGCCAGCGTGGAACGGCTGCAGGGCGCGACCCTGGACCATGTCACCGACGCGGGCGGGGAGGGCGGGCTGGTCATCGTGAACCCCAACACGCCGCCGGTTCCCACTCTGCGGGGCATGGCCTCAGGCCCGGGTGTCGATCTGTCCGATCCGATGGCCCAGCGGGTGGTCTCGGTCCTCGACGAGCAGGTGAACCCGAGCATCGCCGCCCACGGGGGTCGCGCCGACCTGGTCGCCGTCGAGGACGCGTCGGTGTACCTCCGCCTCAGCGGAGGGTGTCAGGGTTGCGGGATGGCCAAGGCCACCCTGACCCAGGGGATCGAGGTCATTCTGCGCGAGGCCATCCCCGAGATCGTCAGCATCGTTGATGTGACCGACCACGCCGACGGGACCAATCCCTACTACGAACCGGCCCACAGCTGACCTCCGGTCAGCTGGGCGGATCGGTGAGGTGACCCTCCAGCCAGGCCAGCGTGCGCTCCCACCCGTCCGTCGCCGCCGCGGCCTGATACGAGGGACGGGCGTCGCAGTGGAAGCCGTGCTCGGCCTCGGGGTAGCGGACGATCTCGGTGTCCACCGGAGCATCCGCGGCCAACTCCTCCCGTAGCCGCTCCACGTCCTCGACGGGAATGCTCGGGTCGGCGTCGCCGAACAAGCCGAGCCACGGGGTGGGCATCGTCGGGATGAGATCCAGCAGTGACCCCATCGCCTCACTCCGGCCGGTCACGATCCCTCCGCCGTAGAAACTCACCGCGGCGCCGATGGCCCTGTTCCCGGCCACCAAGAAGGAGGCCCGGCCACCCATGCAGAAGCCGACGACGCCGATCCGGTCCGAGGTCCATCCCTCGTCGTGGAGGTGGCCCAGCACGGCGTCGACGTCGGCCAGCATGCCGGTATCGGTGAGGGCCTGCATATGGGGCATGACCTTGCTGAAGTCGTCGTAGTCGAGGGTGGGCGACCCAGTTCGGTGGAACAGATGCGGCGCCGCCGCGTGGTAGCCGGCCTCGGCGAACCGGCGGGCCACATCCTCGATGTGGCCGTTGACCCCAAACGCCTCCTGGAGCACGATCAACGCGCCGCGCCCGAGCGCGGGGTCGGCTGTCACCTCGTAGCAGGGCATGCTGCCTTCGGGCACGATGAGCTCGACGGTGATGGCGTTCATCGCCCCACGATGCCCGACTCGGCGAAGCCCGTCCAGTACGTTGCGGGGCGTGGACGCGTCTGCTGGTATCGGGGGCGACGGTGGCCGGTCTGGTCATCGGAGCCACCCTCGATCCGGTCGGGCAGCGCATGGCCGACCGGAGCCGAGCCCAGGACGAGAGGCGTCGTGCGGAGCGGCTGTTGACCACGGCTGACCCGCCGGGCACGGCGGTCGACCCCGCCCCGGGCACCGACCACGACGCCGGCGCCCCCGGTGGGGCGGAAGACGCCGCCACCGAGGTGCCCGCCTCCCCACCGGCTTCCGGCCTGCTGCCGTCCGGTCGGTCGTCACCGCGTCAGGTGGTGGCGTCAGTGGTCACCGGCGCCCTGTTCGGGGCCACCGCCGCCCACTTCGGACGGAACCTGATCGTGGCGCCCTTCTGTGGCTTCTTCGCCATGCTGGTGGTCGTCTCGGTCACCGACCTCACCCATCGCCTGGTTCCCCGGCGCCTGATCTACGAGGCGATGCTGGTCGCCGCCCCGCTGCTGGTGGTCACATCAGCGGTCGACCACCGGTGGCACAGCCTGGTCGGGTCGGTCATCGCCGGCGCGGTGGCCTTCGGGCTGTTCTTCGCCGTCTGGTGGTTCATCCCCCGGGGCATGGGCTTCGGCGACGTGCGCCTGGCCGGGGCCATCGGTTTCACTGTGGGCTACCTGAGCTTGCTGCACGCCTATGTGGCCTTCCTGGCCGGTTTCGTGATCGGGACCGTCTTCGGGCTCATCGTCGCCGTGGTGGCCTCATCGGGTCGGCGGACCCGAATTCCCTTCGGTCCGTCGTTGGCCGCCGGCGCGGTGTTCGCCGTGTTCTGGGGTGGCCCGGTGGCGCACGCTCTCTTCCACGCCGGCTCCTGACGCGGACCGGGCCGATGGCCGTGCCGCCCGCCGGTCGGCTGGGCGCAGAGCCCGGTGTGGTCCGCCGGACAGGCGGGGGCCGGGGTCGCCCCGAGTAGATTTGCCGGGATGCTCCGTTTCCTGACCGCCGGTGAGTCGCACGGTCGCGCCCTGGTGGTGATCGTCGAGGGGATGCCGGCCGGGCTCCCGGTGAGCGAGGAGGACATCCAACAAGAGCTGGCCCGTCGCCGGTTGGGCTTCGGGCGGGGACCGCGTATGCGGTTCGAGGCCGACGAGGTCAGCCTGCTGGGCGGGATCCGCCACGGGAGGACGCTCGGATCGCCGATCGCCATCGAGATCGCCAATACCGAATGGCCCAAGTGGGAAGAGGAGATGTCGCCCCATCCCGGCCTCCCCTCCAAGGTGCTGACCCAGCCCCGTCCGGGACACGCCGACCTCTCCGGCATGCTCAAGTACGGGTTCGCCGACGCCCGGGACGTCCTCGAACGGGCGTCGGCCCGCGAGACGGCCGCCCGGGTGGCCGCGGGAACGCTGGCCAAGCTGCTGCTGCGCGAGATCGACATCGGCATCCTCAGCCACATCGTGCAGCTGGGACCCGAACGGGTCGACTCCGAGGTGCTCCCCACCCTGGACGACCTGCCGCGGATCGATGCATCCCAGGTGCGTTGTGCCGTCCTGTCGGCCGAGGAACGGATGGTGGCCGCGGTGAAGGCGGCGGCCAAAGACGGAGACTCGCTCGGTGGCGTGGCCGAGGTGATCGCCTACGGGGTGCCGGTGGGCCTCGGGAGCCACGTGCACTGGGACCGGCGACTCGACGGCCTCGTGGCCCGGGCTCTGATGAGCATCCAGGCCATCAAGGCGGTCGAGTTCGGCGACGGCGCCGAGCTCGCCGGTCGACGGGGCAGCGACGCCCACGACGCCATCCGCATGGCTCAGCCCGGTGGTGACGGGGACGATCAGGGCACCGAGGGGAATCTCGGTGGCGGTTATGTGCGCGACACCCACCACGCCGGGGGTATCGAAGGGGGTATCTCCACCGGCTCGCCCATCGTGGCCCGCGTCTCCATGAAACCGCTGGCCACCCTCAATCGGCCCACCCTGGGCACGGTCGACGTGGTGTCCAAGGAAGCCACCGTGTCGTTCAAGGAGCGCACCGACGTGACCGCGGTTCCGGCCATGGGCGTCGTGGCCGAGACCATGATGGCGCTGGTCCTGGCGGGCGAGGCGCTGCGCAAGTTCGGTGGCGACTCGGTCGAGGAATTCCGGCGCAACTGCCAGGGGTACCTCACCGCGCTGGGCGGCACCCCTTCGGCGGCCCCGCACCCCGACCATGGTTGACCGGATCATCCTGGTCGGCATGATGGGGGCGGGGAAGACCACGGTGGGACGGTCACTGGCCGGACGACTGGGGTGGCGGCACTGCGATTCGGACCTCGAGGTGATGAGGGACACCGGCCGCACCGTGCCCGAGCTCTTCGCCGAGCGCGGTGAAGCGGCCTTCCGGGCCGAGGAGTCGCGGGTCCTGGCCGAAGCTCTCTCGTCCCGCGACTCGGTGGTGGTCTCGGCCGCCGGCGGGGTGGTGCTGTCGGTGGCCAACCGGGACCTCCTCACCCAGTCGGGCATCGTGGTGTGGTTGCGGGCCGCCCCCGAGCTTCTGGTCCGCCGGGTGGGCAGTGGCACCGGCCGACCCCTGTTGGACGACGACCCGGCGAGCAACCTCCTCGATCTCTACACGGTCAGGCGTCCGCTGTACGAGTCGGTGGCCGCGGTGGTCGTGGATGTCGACGCCCTGACCCCGCGCCAGGTGGTCGATCGGGTCCTGAGCGAACCGGCGCTGGTGTCCCGGGGGATCACCGTGGGCGGGGACCGATGATCGTCGTTCCCGTCGACCTCGGGGAGCGTCGGTACGACGTGGTGGTCGGGGAGGGCGTCCGTCACGAGCTGGCCGCCACCCTGGCTGCGGTGGTTCCCGACGCCCGCCGGGCCGCGGTCGTCTCCCAGCCCGGCATCGGCGTGACCGTCGATCCGGGCATCCCGGCCGACCGGTTCGATGTGCCCGACGGGGAGGAGGCCAAGTCGCTGGCCCAGGTCGAGCGCCTGTGCCGGGAGTTCGCCCGGGCCGGGCTGGGCCGCTCGGACGTGGTGGTCGCCGTGGGCGGCGGCGTGGTCACCGACCTGGCCGGTTTTGCCGCAGCGTCGTTCCAGCGCGGCACCGCCTATGTGAACGTGGCCACCACCCTGCTCGGGCAGGTGGATGCCGCCGTCGGGGGCAAGACCGGGGTCAACCTTCCCGAGGGAAAGAACCTGGTGGGTGCGTTCTGGCAGCCCGCCGCCGTCCTCTGTGACCCGGAGGTGTTGTCCACCCTCCCGCCCCGGGAGTGGGCATCGGGCCGCGGCGAGATGGCCAAGTACGCCTTTCTGGACGCCGGTCGGGCCCCCGGGCCCGGGCCCGGAGCCGGGCTTCTCGACCTTCCCCTCACCGAGCAGGTGGCCCGCTGCGTGGCCATCAAGGCGGCGGTCGTGGCCTCCGACGAGCGCGAGGGCGATCGGCGGATGGTCCTCAACTACGGTCACACCCTGGCCCACGCCCTGGAGGCCTCGGCCTTCGATCCCGAGTCCGAGCTCGACCTCCGGCATGGCGAGGCGGTGGCCATCGGTCTGGTGTTCGCCGCCCAGCTGGCCCGGCGGCTCGGTCGGGTCGACGACGAGGTGGTCGAGCGCCACCGGCGGGTGGTGGCCTCCTTCGACCTCTCCGCCCTGATGCCGGAGGCAGCCGACCCCGAAACCCTGGTCACCTTCATGGCCCGCG
Source organism: uncultured Acidimicrobiaceae bacterium (assembly GCA_963704615.1). Taxonomy (GTDB): domain Bacteria; phylum Actinomycetota; class Acidimicrobiia; order Acidimicrobiales; family RAAP-2; genus Bog-756. The sequence continues at coordinate 2,095,421 of OY969923.1, forward strand.
ACAAGAAGGCCCGCCACGATCTCACCTTCGTGCTCGACGGGCCGCACGGGGTCGAAGTGGTACGTGGCGTGGGTGAGGACGACGTGGTCGCTACCCTGGCGGAGATGCAGCGCGGCGACCAGTCAGGGAGGACCTAGTGGGGACAACCGGCGCCATCGTGCTCCTGTCGGGGCCCAATCTCAACCTGCTGGGCCAGCGCGAGCCGGCCGTCTACGGCACCGACACCCTGGACGACCACGTGGCCACGGCCCGGGAGGCCGCCTCCGAGCACGGACTCACCCTCGAACACCAGCAGTCCAATCATGAAGGCGACCTGGTCGAAGCGGTGCAGGCGGCGCGGGGGCGGGCCGATGCGATCATCATCAACGCCGGAGCCCTCTCCCATACCTCGTGGTCGCTCCATGATGCCCTGGCCGCCTTCGACGGGGTGGTGGTGGAGCTCCACCTCTCCAATCCGGCGGCCCGCGAGCCCTTCCGTCACACCTCGGTCATCGCCCCGGTGTCCGACGGCTGCATCGCCGGCTTCGGGGGCTTGGGTTACCGGCTGGCCGTCGAAGCCGTCGACCGGCTCCTGGCGGCGCGCCCCGGTCAATGATGAGCACGTCCGCTTCCCCCCTCGCCCCCCTGCAGGTCAGCGGACGGCTCGACCGCCTGCGTGGCCTCTTGCCTGCCGCCGGGGACCAGGGCCAGCCCATCGCGGGGCTGCTGGTCACCGCGCCGGCCAACATCCGGTGGCTGAGCGGATTCAGTGGTTCGGCCGGGTACCTGCTGGTGACCGGGGAGACGGCCACCCTGACCACCGACGGGAGGTACCGCACCCAGTCCCACGAACAGCTGACCGCGGCGGGGGTGGAGGGGCAGATCGGGGTGAGCATCGGAGGGGCCCACGCCCAGCGGGAGGCCCTGGCCGCGGCGGCGCCAGGTGTCGGAACCCTCGGACTGGAAGCCGACCATGTCACCTGGTCGGGGCTGCGCACGTGGGAGGAACTGTTCGCTCCCGTCGAGCTGGTGGCTACCCGGGGGTTGGTCGAGGGGTTGCGGGCGACCAAGGACGCCGGGGAGATCGCCCGCATGCACAAGGCCGCGGCAATCGCCGACGAGGCCCTGGCCGAGGTGCTGCCCCTGCTGGCGGCGGCGGGAGCGCGGGGGGCGGGCTCCACTCTGACCGAAGCCCAGTTCGCCGCCGCCCTCGATCACGCCATGCGCGAGGGTGGTGCGGAAGAGAGCGCTTTCGAAACCATCGTGGCCTCGGGGGAGAACTCGGCAAAGCCGCACGCCCGTCCCGGCGATCGGCGGATCCGTGCCGGTGATCCGGTCGTCGTCGACTTCGGTGCCGTCTTCGACGGCTACCGCTCCGACATGACCCGCACGTTCAGCGTGGGTGGCCCGCCGACCGGCGAGCTGGCCACCGTCTTCGCCGTGGTGGCCGAGGCCCAGCGGGCCGGGGTGAGCTCGGTGGCACCGGGCGTCACCGCCGGATCGGTCGACGAGGCCTGCCGCCAGGTGATCGCCGCCTCGGGTTGGTCCGACCGTTTCGAGCACGGGACCGGGCACGGAGTCGGGCTCGACATCCATGAAGGGCCGTCGGTGGGACCGGGGTCAACTGCTATTCTCGACCCCGGCACCGTGGTCACCGTCGAACCGGGTGTATACCTGCCCGGAACCGGTGGGGTGCGCATCGAGGACACTCTGGTCGTGACCGAGGGCGGCAGCCGACCGCTCACCCAGTTCCCGAAAGAAGTTGCTGTCTGATGGCTGTCTCCACCAACGATCTGCGGAACGGCATGACCCTCGACCTCCCGGAAGGGCTGTTCGCGGTCGTCGAGTTCCAACACGTCAAGCCGGGCAAGGGCGGGGCCTTCGTGCGCACCAAGCTCAAGAACCAACGGACCGGCGCGGTCATCGAGCGGACCTACCGGGCCGACGAGAAGCTCGAGCAGGCGATCATCGACAAGCGGGAGATGCAGTTCCTCTACCGGGACGGATCCGAGTACATCTTCATGGACACCGCCTCCTACGAGCAGCTCCAGGTGGACACCACCCTCCTCGGCGATGCGGCCAACTACCTGAAGGAGGGTGACGACGCCGTTCTGCAGTTCTACGGCGCCGAAATCGTCGGGGTCGACCTCCCTGCCGCGGTCGAGCTCACGGTGACCGATACCGAGCCCGGGCTGCAAGGCGACCGAGTGTCGGGAGCCCGGAAGCCGGCCACCGTCGAGACAGGTCTGGTCGTGTCCGTACCCCTTTTCGTCAACCCCGGCGAAAAGATCAAAGTGGACACCCGCACCGGCGAGTACCTGACCCGGGCCTGAGCCCCGACCCCGGCGCGGGTCGAAGCACCCGCCCACTCGGTGTCCGATCGACCAGCACCCATGCACTCCGCCATGCCCTCCGCACCCCGCCACCAGGCCCGTGAACGGGTCGTGAGCCTTCTCTACGAGGCGGACCTCAAGGGGTCCCCGCCCACCGAGGTCCTCGATGAGCTGGCGGTGGCCCCCGATCCCTACACCACTTCGCTGGTGGAGGCGGTGGCGTCACACGGTGCCGAGATCGATCGACTGATCGGCACGGCGGCCATCGGGTGGGACATCGAGCGGATGGCCGTCGTCGACCGCAACGTGCTCCGCCTGGCCGTGGCCGAACTGCTGACCTGTCCCGACGTGCCGACCGCGGTCATCCTCAACGAGGCGGTGGAGCTGGCGTCGGCCTACTCGACCGACGACTCGGGGCGGTTCGTGAACGGGGTGCTGGCCACGATCGCCACCCAGGTGCGGGGGTGAACCGGGGGCCGTCCTCGGCCCGCGGCTGCCTCGCGGCGAGGCTCGAAAGCCGTATACTCAGGCTCTGACCGTGAAGCGGGTCCCGTGAGGCCCGAACGGCAGGAGGATCAGGTGGCCGAACGTGAACGCAGTCATACCCGTCCGCGGGGTGCTGTGTTCGTTCCCCGGGCCCAGGTCATGTCGGCGGCGGACGTGCACCGGGCCATCACCCGGATGGCTCACGAGATCGCCGAGCGCAACCGGGGCCTCGAGCATGTGGTCCTGGTCGGGTTGCAAACCGGTGGCGTGGCCATCGCCGAGCGCCTGGCCGCCACGCTGGCCGAGGTGGAGGGTGCGGCCATCCCGGTCGGAACCCTGGACGTGGCCTTCTACCGGGACGACATCGGGTTGCGCCCCGTTCTCCCCGAAGCCACCACCGACATCAGCTTCGACCTGACCGGGGCCACGGTGGTGCTGGTGGACGACGTGCTCTTCACCGGCCGAACCATCCGGGCGGCCCTCAACGCCCTGGGCGAGTACGGACGGGCCCAGCGGGTCGAGCTGGCGGTGATGGTCGACCGAGGCCACCGTGAGCTGCCCATCCGGCCCGATTACGTGGGAAAGAACCTGCCCACCCGGCACGACGAGATGGTGGACGTCTCCGACGAAGGCGTGTCGTTGGGAGACCTGGTCAGCCGGTGAGCCCTTTCCCCACTCATCTACTGAGCATCGAGGACCTGGGAGCCGAGGAGATCGCCGAGGTTCTCCTGGTGGCCGATTCGTTCGCCGAGGTCGGCCGGCGGGTCAATCCCAAGGTCCCGACCCTGCGGGGCAAAACGGTGGCCACCTTGTTCTTCGAGGACTCCACCCGGACCCGGATGTCGTTCGAGACGGCGGCCAAGCGGATGTCCGCCGACGTGCTCTCCTTCGCCGCCGGGTCCTCCTCGGTCAAGAAGGGCGAGTCCCTGCGCGACACCATCGAGACCATCGAGGCCATCGGCATCGACGCGGTGATCGTCCGGCACTCCTCGTCGGGGGTGCCGGTCCAGGTGGCCAACTGGGTCGAGCACTGCGCGGTGATCAACGCCGGTGACGGCTGGCACCAGCATCCGACGCAGGCCTTGCTCGACGTGTTTACCGTCCGCCAGGCCCTGGGGGAGGGCGACGCCGGGTTGGCCCGTTTCGAGGGCCTCCAGGTGGTCATCGTGGGCGACATCCGTCACAGCCGGGTGGCCCGCTCCCAGATCGGCGCCTATACCGCGCTGGGCGCCGAGGTCACCCTGGTGGCACCGGCGACCTTGCTTCCCCCCTCGCTGGACGGGTGGCCGATCGCCGGGGTCAGCCATCACCTCGACGACGTCCTGGAGAAGGCGGACGTGGTCTCGCTGCTCCGCGTCCAGTCGGAGCGGGGGAGTGGGCAGTTCGTTCCCACCCTCCGGGAGTACACCGCGGGTTTCGGGCTCACCGCCCGGCGGGCGGCCATGCTCCGGCCCGAGGCGATCATCCTGCATCCCGGTCCGATCGTGCGGGGGGTGGAGATCGCCTCGGACGTCGCCGAGCTGCCGGCCGCCCTGATCACCGAGCAGGTCAGCAACGGAGTCGCGGTGCGGATGGCCGTCCTGTTCCTCATCCTGGGTCAGCGCCCGGTCGTCGGTGGCCAGCGTGACTGACCACCCCGGCGCCAGCAGTAACGGCGGGCCACCGACGGTGGTCATCCGGGGCGGCACCCTGGTCGACCAGGGCGGCGAGCGCCGGGCCGATCTGCTACTGGTTGGAGGATCGGTCGCTGCCGTCGAGGCGTCGATCCCGAGTCCCCGGGGCGCCGTGGTCCTCGACGCCACCGGTTGCGTGGTCGCTCCCGGTCTGGTCGACCTGCACACCCACCTGCGCGAACCGGGCCGGGAGGAGTCCGAGTCGATCGAGACGGGCACCCGGGCCGCCGCTCTGGGCGGTTACACCGCGGTGGTAGCCATGCCCAACACCGAGCCTGCCCTCGACTCGGCCGAGGCCGTGCGGAACGTGGCCGACCTGGCCGCATCGGCCACCACCGAGGTGGGCGTGGCCGGGGCCATCACGGTGGGGCGGAAGGGTGAACGGCTGGCCCCCATGGCGGAGATGGCCGCACTCGGGGTGCGGATTTTCACCGACGACGGCGCCGGGGTGCAGTCCGCCGGCCTCATGCGCCGCGCCCTCGACTATGCCCGGGGGCTCGGCGTGACCCTGGCTCAGCACTGCGAGGACGAGGCCCTGGCCGCGGGGGGTGCCATGCACGAGGGTGCCTGGTCGAGCCGTTTGGGGGTCCCGGGCCTGCCCGGGGCGGCCGAAGAGGTCATGGTGGCCAGGGACATCGCTCTGGCCCGGGCCACCGGGGCCCGCATCCACTTCCTCCACCTGTCGACCCTGGCCTCGGTGGAGCTGGTCCGCCAGGCCAAAGCCGAGGGTCTGGCCGTGACCGCCGAAGCCGCTCCCCATCACTTCACGCTGACCGACGACTGCGTCGCCGCCTATGACCCGGTCTTCAAGGTCAACCCACCGCTCCGGCCCCAGTCGGATGTCGACGCGGTGAAGGCGGGATTGGCCGACGGGACCATCGACGCCATCGCCACCGACCATGCGCCCCACGCCCCCGAGCTCAAGGATCTTCCCTTCGACCAGGCTCCGCCGGGCATGCTCGGTCTGCAGACGGCCCTGCCCTTGGCCATCGGCGAGCTCGCCCTGCCCTTGGTCCGGATCCTCGCCCTGTCCAGCTGGCAGCCGGCGGCCATCGCCGGCCTCGATGCCCCCCGGGGCGGGGGACAGGGGGGACCGGTCGTGCTCGGGGCCGCGGCCAACCTGTGTGTGATCGACCCCACCGCCCGCTGGACGGTAGACCCGCTCGCCCTGGCCAGCCGGAGTCACAACACGCCCTACGGAGGTCGGACCCTCACCGGGCAGGTGCGTCATACCGTGTTCCGGGGCGAGCCGGTGGTCATCGATGCCGAGGCCCAGCGGTGACCGGTCGGAGCGGCATCGTCCATCGGGCCGAGGCCCTGCTGGTGCTGGCCGACGGCGCCGTCTTCGAGGGGGAGGCCATCGGGGCCCACCCCGACGGGGGCATCGCCACCGGGGAGGCCGTGTTCAACACCGTGCTCTCCGGCTACCAGGAGGTGATCACCGACCCCTCCTACGCCGGTCAGGTCATCGCATTCACCGCGCCCCACATCGGCAACTACGGCGTCAACCCCACCGACGACGAGGCCCACCGGCCCCACTGCCGGGGCGTGATCGTCCGCGATCTCTGCGACCGCCCCAGCAACTGGCGCTCGACCGGCTCGCTCGAGGAGTTCCTGGCGCGGTTTGCCGTGCCGGGCATCACCGGGGTCGACACCCGGCGGCTCACTCGCCATCTGCGCGATCGGGGCGCCATGCCCTGTGCCTTCGGCACCGCCGGCGCGGTCGAGCTGGCCGAGGCCGCCGCCGCCGCTCCACCCACCGACGGGCGCGACCTGGTCTCCACCGTGACCACCCCGGCGCCCTACGTCCGTGGCGACGGCCCCTATCGGGTGGTGGCCTACGACTTCGGCATCAAAGAGGCCATGTTGCGCCAGTTGGGCGATCTGGCCACCATCACCGTGGTGCCGGCGTCGACACCGGCCGCCCAGGTGCTGGACACCGACCCCGACGGGGTCTTCTTGTCCAACGGACCCGGGGACCCGGCCGCCCTGCCCGCCGTCATCGCCGAAATCAGGGCGCTGGTCGCCGACGGCCGCACGCCGGTGTTCGGCATCTGCCTCGGCCACCAGCTGCTGGCCGCCGCCCTCGGGGCGTCCACCTACAAGCTCCCCTTCGGCCACCACGGCGGCAATCACCCGGTGCGTCGCCTGGCCACCGGCCAGGTCGAGATCACCTCGCAGAACCACAACTTCGCGGTGGCCGAGGGCTCACTGCCGGCCCAGGACGTCACCCACGTCAACCTCAACGACGGGGTGATCGAGGGCATCGCCAGCCGCCAGGCGCCGGTGTTCAGCGTGCAGTACCACCCCGAGGCCGGACCCGGGCCCCACGACGCCCGCTACCTGTTCGAGGAGTTCCGGGCGCTGATGACGGCGACCGGGGCCCGGGGGGTGGCCTGATGCCCCGCCGCACCGACATCGAGTCGGTCCTGGTCATCGGGTCGGGTCCCATCGTGATCGGCCAGGCCTGCGAGTTCGACTACTCGGGAACCCAGGCCTGTCGGGTCCTGGCCGAGGAGAAGTTCCGGGTGGTGCTGGCCAACTCCAACCCGGCCACCATCATGACCGACCCGGCCATGGCCGATCGTACCTACGTGGAGCCCCTCGACGCCGACGTGTTGACGGCCATCATCGAGCGCGAGCGACCTGACGCCCTGCTCCCCACCCTGGGGGGCCAGACCGCGCTCAATCTGACCATGGCGCTGGCGGCCCGGGGGGTGCTCGACGACTACGGGGTCGAAGTGATCGGCGCCAACGCCGAAGCCATCGCCACCGCCGAGGACCGTGAGCGGTTCAAGGCGGCGATGCAGGAGATCGGGCTAGCCGTGCCCGCCTCCGGGTTCGCCCACTCCCTCGACGAGGCCCTGTCCATCGGGGACGACATCGGCTATCCGATCATGGTGCGTCCGAGCTACATCCTCGGTGGCGCGGGCACAGGTATCGCCGAGACGCGCGAGCACCTGATCCGGCTGGCGGCCGAGGGACTGGACGCCTCGCCGGTCAGCGAGGTGCTGGTCGAGCAGTCGATCGCCGGGTCCAAGGAGTTCGAGCTCGAGGTCATGCGCGACGGCGCCGACAACTGCGTTGTCGTCTGCTCCATCGAGAACTTCGACCCGATGGGGGTCCACACCGGCGATTCGATCACCGTGGCTCCGGCCCAGACCCTGACCGACGTCGAGTTCCAGACCATGCGCGACGCCGCCTTCGCCTGCATCCGACGGGTGGGGGTCGAGACCGGCGGGTCGAACGTGCAGTTCGCGGTGGATCCGGTCGACGGTCGACAGGTGGTGATCGAGATGAACCCCCGGGTGTCCCGTTCATCGGCACTGGCGTCCAAGGCCACCGGTTTCCCCATCGCCAAGATCGCCGCCCGGTTGGCCGTCGGCTACCGCCTCGATGAGGTGGCCAATGACATCACCGGGGCCACGCCGGCCTCCTTCGAGCCGACCATCGACTACGTGGTCACAAAATTTCCCCGATGGGCGTTCGAGAAGCTGCCCGGGGCGAACGACCGGCTCGGCACCCGGATGCAGTCGGTGGGTGAGGTGATGGGGATCGGCCGCACCTTCGCCGAGTCGCTGCAGAAGGCGGTCCGCTCGCTCGAGCAGGGACGGTGGGGGGTCAACGCCGATCCGGCCGAGACCGAACTGGAGGCACTGTCCACCGACCAACTGATGGAGCTGGTGGCCGTGGCCACGCCCGAGCGCATCTTCCAACTCGAGGCCCTGCTCCGCCGGGGCGTGCCGGGTGACGAGCTGGCCACCGCGACCGGCATCGACCCGTGGTTCCTGTCGGCCATGGCCGAGATCACCGACGCCCGGATGACACTCGATCTGCAGGTGACCCTCGGGGTCACCGTCGAGGACCTCGACCGCCGGGCGTGGCGCCGCCTCAAGCGCCTGGGCTTCGCCGACCACCAGCTGGCCCATCTGTTCGGCGCCCCGGTCACCAGTGAGGACATCCGAGCCGGTCGTGAGGCCCTCGGGGTCGGTGTCACCTTCAAGACGGTGGACACCTGCGGGGCCGAGTTCGAGGCCCACACCCCCTACCACTACTCGACGGCGGAGGACGAAGACGAAGTGCGGCCCTCGGGGCGGCCGAGGGTGGTCATCCTCGGATCCGGGCCCAACCGGATCGGCCAGGGCATCGAGTTCGACTACTGCTGCGTGCACGCCGCCCTCGCCCTGCGGGAGGCCGGCTACGAGACGGTCATGGTCAACTGCAACCCCGAGACGGTGTCGACCGACTACGACACCTCGGACAGGCTCTATTTCGAGCCGCTCACCAGCGAAGACGTGGCCCACGTCCTGGAGGCGGAGCAGCGGGCCTCGGTCGGGGAGGGCCGGCTGGTCGGGGTGATCGTGAGCCTCGGCGGGCAGACCCCGCTCAAGCTGGCCGCGGGCATTCCCGAGGAATTGGTGCTCGGCACCTCCCCGGCGTCGATCGACCTGGCCGAGGACCGGCAACGGTGGAACGACCTGTGCACCCGACTGGGCATCCCCCAACCCCCGGGGGGCACGGCCACCAGTGCCGCCGAAGCGGTGGCCGTGGCGTCGACGGTCGGCTATCCGGTGCTGGTGCGCCCGTCCTATGTGCTCGGAGGCCGGGCCATGGAGATCGTCTACGACGACCAGCGACTGGTGGCCGCGGTCGACGGGATGTCCGGCATAGGTGGCTCGCTCGGACGCGAGGGCGGCATCACCAAGGACCGACCGGTTCTGGTCGACCGGTTCCTCGAGGACGCGGTGGAGGTGGACGTCGACGCCGTCCGCGACTCGACCGGGGAGGTGGTCATCTGCGGAGTGATGGAGCACGTGGAGGAGGCCGGCGTGCACTCGGGCGACTCCGCCTGTGCCCTTCCGCCCCAGACCCTGTCGGGACCGGTGGTCGCCGAGTTGGAGCGCTGGGTCCGGGTCATCGCCGAGGCCCTCCAGGTTCGGGGCCTGATCAACGTGCAGTTCGCCGTCAAGGACGATCGGGCCTTCGTGCTCGAGGCCAACCCGCGGGCCAGCCGGACCGTGCCCTTCGTGGCCAAGGCGACCGGGGTACCGGTGGCCATGGTGGCGGCCCGGGTGATGGTCGGCGCCACCTTGAGCGAGCTGCGGGTCGAAGGGCTGCTGCCGACACCGGCCACCGGCCACGTGTCGGTCAAAGAGGCGGTCCTCCCGTTCAACCGGTTCCCCGGGGTGGACACCCTGCTCGGCCCCGAGATGCGCTCCACCGGCGAGGTGATGGGCATCGACGCCACCTTCGGGCTGGCCTTCGCCAAGAGCCAGATCGCGGCGGGCGCCCGTCTCCCGGTCAGCGGCACGGTGTTCTTGTCCCTGGCCGACCGGGACAAGCCGGCCGCGGTGGACGTCGCCCGCCAGTTCGAGTCCCTGGGTTTCGAGCTGGCGGCCACCTCGGGAACGGCGGCCCTCCTCGAGTCCGAGGGCATACCGGTGGCCACGGTGGTGGCCAAGGTGGGCGACTCGAGCCCCGGAGTGGTCGACGCCGTCGACCTCATCGCCGGGGGCAAGGTGCAGATGGTGGTCAACACGCCCCGTGGCCGCGGCTCCCGGGCCGACGGGCTGCACATCCGGGCCACCGCCCTCGCCCATCAGGTTCCCTGCCTGACCACGGTGGCCGCCGCACGGGCCGCGGCCGCGGGCATCGCCGATTGGGTGAGCCACGGACTGTCGGTGCGATCCCTCCAGGAGTACCACCAGAGGTGAGCGGGTGAGCGAGCGGCACATGGGGGGAACCCCGACCGCCCGGGTGCGGCGCGCCTGGCGCGCGGTCACCGCCGGCGACGTCGACATGTCCGTGCGGATCGGATCGCTGGCCCTGCCCAATCCGGTGATGACCGCCTCGGGCACCTCGGGTCACGCCGACGAACTGGAGCCCTACTTCCCCCTCCGCGAACTCGGCGCGGTGGTGGTCAAGTCCCTCTCGGTCGACGCCTGGCCCGGCAACGCCCCGCCCCGCCTGCACCCCACCGCGTCGGGGATGCTCAACAGCGTGGGCCTCCAGGGTCCCGGTCTCGAGACCTGGATCGCCGACGACCTGCCCCGGCTCACCGCGTCGGGGGCCCGGGTGGTGGTGAGCATCTGGGGTCAGCGGGTGACCGACTTCGCCAAGGCCGGGGCCATGCTCGCCGGGGTGCCGGGGCTGGCCGCGGTCGAGGTGAACGTGAGCTGCCCGAACATCGAAGATCGCCGGAGGATGTTCGCCCACTCGGCCGCGGCCACCGGCGAGGTGCTGGCCGCGGTGACCGAGTCGTGCCCATCGCTGCCCCTGTGGGCCAAGCTGAGTCCTACCGTGGCCGACCTGGCCGAGGTGGCCGGGGCCGCCCTGGCCGCCGGGGCCGAGGCGGTGACCCTGATCAACACCGTCCTGGCCATGGCCATCGATGTCGACCAGCGCCGTCCCATCCTGGGCTCGGGGCCGGCCGGCGGGGGCCTGTCGGGAGCCGCCGTCCACCCCGTGGCGGTCCGGGCCGTGTTCGACGTCCGCGCCGCCCACCCGGATGCGGCCATCATCGGGGTGGGCGGCGTCGCTCGCGGGGTCGATGCCATCGAGTTGATGATGGCCGGGGCCGACGCCGTCCAGGTGGGAACGGCGACCTTCCGCGACCCGCGGGCCCCCCGCACCGTCTTGTCGGAGATGGAGGCGTGGTGCTCTCGCCGGGGTGTCCGCCGCATCAGCGAACTGAAAGGGACAGCCCATGGGTGATCAGGAGGGCGGGAGCGGTTTCCGGGCCCGGGTGGCCACGGCCGTGGCCGCCACCGGACCGGTGTGCGCCGGGATCGATCCGTCAGCGGCCCTCCTCGCCCACTGGGGCCTGAACGACGACGCCACCGGACTGGAGCAGTTCGGGCTGCGCTGCGTTGACGCCTTCGCCGGGGTGGTCCCCGTGGTCAAGCCCCAGGTGGCCTTCTTCGAGCGTCGGGGGTCGGCCGGCATGGCTGCCTTGGAGTCGGTGCTGGCCCGGGCCCGGTCGGCGGGGTTGATCGTCATCGCCGACGCCAAGCGGGGAGACATCGGGACCACCATGGAGGCCTATGCCCAGGCCTGGCTGGACCCTTCCAGTCCCCTGGTGGCGGACGCCACCACCGCGTCGCCCTATCTCGGCCTGGGTGCCCTCCGGCCGATGATCGATCTGGCCGCCGCCGCCGGCCGGGCGGTCATCGTGGTGGCCCGGAGCTCGAACCCGGAAGGTCGTTCGTTACAGCAGGCCCGCACCGAGGCCGGAGGGGGCCCGGCCGTCGAGGACATGATCCTGGCCGGCATCGCCGAGCTCAACCACTCGGGGACGGTGCCGCCGGGCACGGTGGGGGCGGTGATCGGGGCCACGCTGCCGGCTTCCGAGTTCCGCCTGGCCGACCTGGGAGGGGTCATCCTGGCCCCCGGTGTCGGGGCCCAAGGAGGCAATGCGAACGGGGTGCGCACCCTGTTGTCGGGGTGTCCCGACGGAGCCGTTCTGGCCAGCTCGTCACGCTCGCTGCTCTCGGCCGGGCCCGACATCGGGCCGCTGGCCGCCGCCGCCGGCCGGGCCCGCGACGAGATGGCCGAGGCCCTGCGCTGAACGGCCGAGGCCCTGCGCTGAACCGATCAGGGCTGCGCCGAACGGTCAGCGGTCGGCCGTCGGGAGGTCCTCGGCGAAGTCGATGAAGGGCGCCGGCGGCAGGTACTCGGGCGGTATGTCCGTGGGATGTTCGTAGAAGTCGACGTCGAACACGTTGGCCATGCCCGGTCCGTCGACGGTGCCACTGAGACCGGCGTCGTGGCCGGCCAGGAAAGCCTGTCGTCCGGCGATCGCTCCCGAGGCCAGCGATTGGTAGGTCTCCTTGGTGACCCGGGCGACCAGGCTGTAGATACAGCCGTCGGACGTGCCGCCGACCTGCCGTCCGATCATGCAGTGGTGCTTGCCGTCGTCGATCACGGCGACGGCGGCGTCACCGCTGCCCACCATGAGGCGGATGCGATCCGGATGACCGAAGAGATGGGGCCACTGCTCGTGTCGGCGCTCCTTCATGGCCCACAGCGGGCTGGGAGGGATCGCTCCCTCGGGCTCGTCCTCCTCGAGCGGGGTGGCGTTCACGGGGGCGGTGACGGGAAAGGTGGTGGCCTCGGTCTCCTTGATGAAGTGGAGTTGGCCGTCATCCCGCGACTGGATCAACTCGTTGTCGGCAGAATCGGGCGCTCCCCTGGAACGATCGTCTCCGGGTTGGTCTGCGTCGCCCACAGTGGGCTCCTCTCGTCGGGAGCAGGCACCGCGTCGCCCACGATGGCTGCCCTGCTCTGGCGCACCATCGTGCCACGTCGCCGCTCAGGTGCCCGCCGCGGTCGGGAACCATCCCACCACCCGGCCGTCCAACAAATGCTCTCGGTGCTGTCGCTCCCGTTGGGCGGTGGCGCGGTCGACCACAGCCAAGATCACCGTGTCGCCCGGCCTCAGTTGGCCCACCACGGGGAGATCGGCGGAGATCACACAGGCGATCACCGGGTAGCCGCCCACGGTGGCATGGTCGGGACCGAGGATGATCGGCTGTCCGTCGGGAGGCACTTGGATCGCACCGGTGACCATGCCCAGCGAAGGGATGCCGGGGCCTCCGGCCTCCCCGCCAGCACCGGAGCCGGTGAGGCGGACGCCGATCCGGTTCGACTCGTCCCCGACCGTCCAGCCGGCCGCACACAGGCGGTTGAGGTCCAGGGTGGGGAGCCGATGGGGCCCGGCCATCACCCGGAGCACGGTCGGATCATCTCCAGCGGCGACGTCGACCGGCTCCAGTAGCTGACCGTGAGGGCGGACGGCGGGCCCCAGGCGCAGCTGATCGCCGGACCGGAGAGGGCCGAGGCCGAGGCCGGCGAGCATGTCCGAGGACCGAGAGCCGACAACGGGGGGAGTCGCGAAGGCGCCCGACACCGCCACGTAGGCCCGGAGCCCGGCCCGGACCCGACCCACCTGGAGCACCTGTCCGTCCCGCACCGGCAATGCCCCGCCGGCAGCCACCGGGAGTCCGTCGATGTGCACGTCGACGCCGTCGATCGTCGACGCCACCACACCGACATGGGCATCGCCGCGGAAACGAAGTCGGGGACCGACGGCGGTGACCTCGATGGCTGCGGCCCCATCGCCGTTGCCCACCAGTCGGTTGGCCAGTCGCATCGCCTCGGGGTCGGCCGCGCCGGCTCGAGGCACTCCGAGACCGGCCACGCCGGAACGACCCTGGTCCTCGATGAGGCTGAGCAGGCCGGCATCGAGGACTTCGACGAGGCGATCGCCGGGGGCGGTCAGCGGGCCGCGGGGCGCCGGCGCGTGACCCGGGCCACCCCCGGCGGTCGTCGCCACCGAGACGGTCCCCTCCGGGACAGCTACGTCACCCGTGTCACCCATGTCGGAGAACCGCACGGTGTCCCCCGGGGACAGCAGAGCGTAGGGCGGACGGTCGGGATCGAAGAGCCGGACAGGAGTTCGGCCGAGCAGCATCCAACCGCCGGGAGTGCTCTGGGGGTACACGGAGGCGAATCCGCCGGCCACCGCCACCGAGCCGGCGGGGACGGAAGAACGGGGCGACGGCCGACGAGGGATCGCCGCCAATTCGGGCGGCAGTCCGACCAGATAGGGGAAGCCCGGGGCGAAACCGATGAACGCCACCTCCAAGTCGATCGCGGTCAGTCGCTCGACGACGGAGGCCGGTGTGGTGCCGATGAGGTCGGCCACCGCCTCGAGATCTGATCCGTCGAACGTGGCCGGGATGTCGAGATGGCGGCGATCGGCTCCCGGCGTGGCACTGGGTTCATCTGCGTTGAGCGCGGTCAACCACTGTTCGACTCGAACCGGTCGCGCCACCAACGGATCCAGATGGACCACGACACTGCCGAAACCGATCACGGTCTCCTCGATGCCTTCGGGAGCCAGCCCCGCCTCTCGGGCCTCGTCGACGGCTGCGGCAACCCGGTGGGCGGCGGCGACGTCTTCAACCTCCACCACCAGCGCGGTGTCACCGAGGGGAGTGACGCCGGTGATCATGGCGGACGGCTGTCGCTCGGGCTCGGGGCCGCCTCCCGGACGAACGGAGTCAGGGTGACTCCTTGGTCCTCCAGGACCGACCGCACCGCACGGGCCGTGTCGGCGGCGTGAGGGTTGTCACCGTGGATGCACAGGGTTTCCAACCCGACCGGCGTCCAGGTTCCGTCCACCGCTTCGATACCGCCTCGCACCACCAACGACACGGCGCGCCGGGCGGCGACGGCCGGGTCGTCGATCACTCCACCGGCATCGTCTCGCCCGGCCAGTCGACCGTCGGCCCGGTAGCCGCGGTCACAGAACCCTTCGGGCACCATCCGGATGCCGGCGCGTTGGGCCACCGCCACGACCACCGTCCCGGCCTGGGCCACCAACACCCGGCTCGGGTGACGGGACACGGCATCGACGACCGAGGCCGCCACCGTCGGATCTGTGCCCATCAGGTTGTAGAGGGCGCCATGCGGTTTCACGAATGCCACCCGCCCCCCGGCCGCGGTGACCACCTCGTCGAGCACCCGGCACTGCTCGACGATGTCATCGACCAACTGCGCCGGCTCCACGTCGAGGACGCGTCGACCGAATCCCTCTCGGTCACGGAACGCCACGTGAGCACCGATGACAACGCCACGGGCCAGTGCGGCGATCGCGGTGGCCAACATCACGCGTCGGTTGCCGGCATGGACCCCACACGCCAGGCTGGTGCTGGTGACCGCGTCCAGAACGGCGACATCGGCGGCGGAGAGCTCTTCGCCCTCGGCCAGATCGGCGTTGAGGTCAACCATCGCCATCCGTCCAGTATTGACACGCCGGGCCCCTGACCGCGGCCCGTCGGTGGCCGTGGCGGTCAGTCGGTCGCGCCGCCGCCGGTTCCTCCTCGGGCGCAGTCGTGGCTGGCCTCTTCCCCGGCGTCCCTCCTGGTCGGGATGACCGGGCGCCCCAGAGGCGCTATCGTCTCGACCATGCCGCAACCGCCCGCACTCACACCCGAACAGCGCCAGGCCGCTCTGGCCAAGGCAGCCAAGGTCCGCCGTGAGCGGGCCGAGGTCAAAGAGAAGCTCAAACTGGGCTCCATCACCTTGTCCGAACTTCTGACTACTGCCGACTCCAACGAAACCGTCGGGAAGATGAAGGTGCTCTCCGTCCTCGAGTCGCTTCCCGGTCTGGGCAAGGTCAAGGCCCGACGACTGATGGACTCCGTCGGAATCAGCGAGAGTCGTCGACTGCAGGGGCTGGGAAGCAACCAACGCGAATCCCTTCTCCGCGAGACCGCTCGCTGAACGCCTCGCCGGTTCGGATTCCACCACGAACCGAACCACTGATCTTCGTCCTCTTCGGACCCGGAGGGGCGGGAAAAGGGACGATCGCCGGACAGTTGGCCGTGAACGATCCGACGTTGTGGTTGAGTCGGTCCTGGACCACGCGCCGCCGGCGACCGGGTGAAGCCGAGGGCGCCTACGTCTTCGTGGACCGTCCGACCTTCATGGAGCGGGTGGATTCCGGAGGATTCTTCGAGTGGGCCGAGTTCCTGGGTCACCTCTACGGGACGCCGATGCCGGATCCGGGGGTCGGACGCGACATCCTCCTCGAGATCGACCTGCAGGGTGCGCGCCAGGTCCGCCAGCTCCGGCCCGACGCCACCCTCATTCTGCTCCTGCCGCCGTCCGCGGACATCCAAGCAGCCCGGCTCCGCGCTCGGGGCGATGACGAATCGGCCATCGCCCAGCGGCTGCGCACCGGGGCGGACGAGGAGCTGTGGGGTCGGTCGATCGCCGACGCCGTGGTCTTCAATGACGACGCTGGGCGAGCTATCGCCGAGGTGGCCGGTATAGTGGAGGGCCGCCGTCTCGCCGCCCGCCAGGGGGGTGTGATGGGCGGAGGAGCCGGCGGGGCCCATCGGGGCCATGCCGACACCGCCTCACAGCCTGATCCGAAACCTCACCCACCGGAAAGATCGTGATGACCCAAAATCAGATCACCCTCATGGACCCGCCCATCGAGGAGCTCCTCGACAAGGTCGACTCGAAGTTCACATTGGTCGCCTTGGCCTCGCGTCGGGCCCGCCAGGTGAACAGCTATTACAACTCGCTGGGGGAGGGTCTCGGGGTCGTCGTGCCCCCGCAGGTGGCATCGGCGTCGGGCAAGCCCCTGTCGATCGCCTTCGAGGAGGTGGCCGCCGGCAAGGCGACCTACACCCGCCCTGATCCCGAAGAG
Source organism: uncultured Acidimicrobiaceae bacterium (assembly GCA_963704615.1). GTDB lineage: Bacteria > Actinomycetota > Acidimicrobiia > Acidimicrobiales > RAAP-2 > Bog-756. The sequence continues at coordinate 2,112,115 of OY969923.1, forward strand.
GTGGCGCGAGCCGAAGCCGAAGCCGAGGCGGCGGCCCTGGCCCTTCTGGAAGGCGAAGGCATCGAGGTCGAGGTCGAGGTGGCCGCTCCGAACGAGACCGCCGAGTAGCAGTCCGGCACCGGCCACACGAGGGGGGCAGGGAGACGATGGTCACCACTGAGGCAGGGGCAGTCGGCGGCACCGCCCCGGAATCCACGGATTGATGATGACGCGGGAGGACGGCGCGCCGTTCGTTGTCCTCGGCGTGTCAGCCGGCATCGCCGCCTACAAAGCCGTCGAGGTCTGCCGTCGGCTGGTCGATGCCGGGGTGCACGTTGCCCCTGTCCTCACCGCCAGCGCCACCCGGTTCGTGGGCAAGGCCACCTTCGACGCTCTTGCCTCGGAACCGGCACAGACAAGCCTGTGGGACGAGGCCTCGGCCATCCCCCACACCCGACTCGGCCAGCGGGCCGACCTCGTCGTGGTGGCTCCGGCCACGGCCGACCTCCTGGCCCGGTACGCGGGTGGCTTCGCCGACGACCTGCTCACCGCCACATTGTTGGCCACGGCCGCCCCCGTGGTGGTCTGCCCGGCCATGCACACCGAGATGTGGGAGCACCCCGCGGTGCAGCAGAACCTGGCCGTCCTGCGCCAGCGCGGGGTGACCGTGGTGCCACCCGAAGACGGGCGCCTGGCCGGAGGGGACGTCGGGTCGGGACGTCTGGCCGAACCCGCGGTCATCGTGGACACGATTTTGGGCATGCTCGGGCGCGGCGGGCCTGGCCGGCCCGGGGGCGACCTGACGGGGGTACGCGTCCTGGTGTCGGCGGGGGAACTCGCGAGGCGATCGATCCGGTGCGCTTCATCACCAACCGCTCATCGGGAAAGCAGGGTCACGCCCTGGCCGCCGCCGCCCGGCGGAGGGGCGCCGAGGTGGTGTTGGTGACCGCCAGTGCGCAGCCGGTGCAAGGAGGGGTGATCGTCGAGCCGGTCGAGACCGCGGCGCAGATGGAGACGACCATGTTGACCAGGGCCGAGCAGGCCGACGTGGTCATCATGGCGGCGGCGGTGGCCGACTTTCGGCCCAAGGTCACCGCCGAGTCCAAGCTCAAGAAGTCCGACGGGGTCCCCGACATCGTGTTCGAGGCGACGCCGGACATCCTCGCCGAGCTGGGTCGGCGCCGGAGGCCGGGTCAGGTTCTGGTCGGGTTCGCCGCCGAGACCGACCAGGTGACCCCTCGGGCGAGGGCGAAGCTGACCGACAAAGGGGTCGACCTGATGGTGGCCAACGACGTCTCCGCGGCCGGCGTGGGCTTCGACCATGACACCAACGCGGTGACCATCATCGGTTCCGATGGATCGACATCGACCGTATCCCTGCGCACCAAGGACGACGTCGCCGACGCCGTGTTGGATAGGGTGGGCGCGCTGTTGTCGGCGCCGTGAACCCGGCTGTCTCCTCCTCCGGGGCCACGGGCGCAGGCCCGCCGCAGCTGGGACCGCCATCGTGACCGTGCCAACCTGGGCGAACGCCCCCGATCAGATTGGATCCACCCGTGAGTAGCCGTTACACCTTCACCTCGGAGTCAGTGACCGAGGGTCATCCCGACAAGATGGCCGACCAGATCTCGGACGCCGTCCTCGATGCCATGCTGGCTGAGGACCCGATGAGCCGCGTGGCGTGCGAGACCTTGTTGACCACCGGGCTGGTGCTGGTGGCCGGTGAGATCACCACCACGACCTACGTCGACATCCCCAAACTGGTGCGCAAGACGGTTCTCGACATCGGTTACGACGACGACGCCTATGGCATCGATGGGAACACCTGTGGGGTGCTGGTGTCCATCGACGAGCAGTCGCCCAACATCGGACAAGGTGTCGACAACGCCTTCGAGGTGAGGGCCGGGACCGGCGGCGAGGATGTCCTCAACGCCCAGGGCGCCGGCGACCAGGGGATGATGTTCGGGTACGCCTGCGACGAGACCCCCGACCTGATGCCTCTCCCCATCTGGCTGGCGCACCGGTTGGCTCAGCGCCTGGCCCAGGTCCGTCGCGTCGGCATCCTGCCGTATCTGCGCCCCGACGGCAAGACCCAGGTCAGCGTGACCTATGAGGACGGCAAGCCGATCGCTCTGGAGACGGTGCTCATCTCCACCCAGCACGACCCCGGGGTCGACCTCGAGACCCTGTTGCTTCCCGATCTGCGCGACAACGTGATCAATCCCTTGCTGCCACCCGAGTTGGACTGCAGCGCCCTCCGGATCCTGGCCAACCCCACCGGGGTGTTCGAGCTCGGCGGTCCCCACGCCGACACCGGTCTCACCGGTCGCAAGATCATCGTGGACACCTATGGGGGCATGGCCCGACACGGTGGCGGGGCCTTTTCGGGCAAGGACCCGTCCAAGGTCGACCGCTCAGCCGCCTACGCCGCCCGCTGGGTGGCCAAGAACCTGGTCGCGGCGGGCGCAGCCACCCGCTGTGAGGTGCAGGTGGCCTACGCCATCGGCGTCGCTCGGCCGGTGTCGGTGCTGGTGGAGACCTTCGGCACCGAGCGGGTCGACCCGGAACGGATCGCCTCGGTGGTGGACGATGTGTTCGATCTGCGCCCGGCCGCCATCGTGGCCGACCTCGATCTCAAGCGGCCGATCTATCGCAAGACGGCGGCCTACGGCCACTTCGGTCGGTCGGAAAAGGAGTTCACCTGGGAGGACACCTCCCGGGCCGACGACGTGAAGCAGGCGCTCGGGCTCTGAGCGACGGTCCACGATCCGGGGCCACCCCGCGCCGGTCGGGCGCGGGCGCGGGCGTGGCCGTCCCCGATCGGCCCGCCGGCCCGCCGTCCACCACGGGGCGCATCGTCCGAGTGGTGCCGGACGTGCCGGCCATCCATCGGCGCTTCGACTACGTCGTGCCCGCCTCCTTGGACGCGGCGGTGGACCTGGGCAGTCGGGTCCGCATCGATCTGCACGGGCGCAGAGTCGGGGCCTGGGTGGTCGAAGACGACGTCGAGGCCACGTCCGGTGTTGTCCTGAAGCCCCTGGCCGGCTCGAGCGGGATGGGCCCCCCTCCGTCGGTGGTCTCCCTGGCCGAGTGGGCGGCCTGGCGCTGGGCGGGCCCGATGTCCTCGTTCCTGGGCACGGCCTCGCCGCCCCGTGTGGTCCGCCGCGCCTCGCCTCCGCCGATCGACGCCGATCCCGGGGGTGCTGGGGACGCCGGGGATGCCGAGGCAGGGGGCGAGGCGCGACCGCCGTCGCCGGGCGGCGGCTCGGTGGCCATCGTCGACGACGCGCTGGTCGGCGAGGACGGGTGCTCGGTGGTCCGTCTGGCTCCCGCTCTGGACGCCGTTTTGGTCCTGTTGGAGGTGATCCACCGTATCGGAGCCTCCGGGGTGCTGGTCCTGGCCCCGTCACACGTCCGGGCCGAGCAGGTGACGACCCGGCTGCGGAGCGCCGGTGTGCCCGTGGCCCTGCTGCCGGACATGTGGGAACTGGCCGCCACCGGGCACGCGGCCGTGGTCGGGACCCGGGCCGCGGCGTGGGCTCCGCTCGATCGGATCCGGGCCGCGGTCGTGCTCGACGCCCACGACGAGGCCTACCGGGAGGAACGCTCCCCGACGTGGTCGGCGGTGGACGTGACAGTGGAGCGGGGGCGCCGGGACAGGGCTCCGGTGCTCCTGGTGTCACCGTGCCCACCAGTGGCGCTGGCCGAAGGTTTGCGAGTCGTCACCACCGCCCGAGCGGTGGAGCGCCGGGGTTGGTCGATCGTCGAGGTGATCGATCGGGTCGGTGACGATCCCCGCACCGGGTTGTTCTCCGAGCGCCTGGTCCGCAACCTGCGGGCCGTTCTCGGACAGCCGGAGGGTCGAGCGGTGTGCATCCTCAACCGCACCGGGCGCATTCGCCTGCTGGCCTGCGCCCACTGCGGAGCCCTCGCTCGCTGCACCCGGTGTGGAGGTGCCGTGGCCCAAGGGGAGGCCGGGGGAGAGCTCCGCTGTCGCCGCTGCGACGAGAGCCGCCCGGCGGTGTGCGCCGAGTGCGACTCCACCCGGCTCAAGTCCCTCCGGATCGGGGTGACCCGGGCCACCGAGGAGCTGGCCGCGCTGACCGGAGTGGACGCCCTCGAGATCACCGGGTCATCCGGGGAGACGGATGTCACCGGGGCCCGGCTGGTGGTCGGAACCGAGGCCGCTCTCCATCGGGTGGCGCGGGCCGACACGGTGGCCTTCTTGGACATTGACCAGCATCTGCTGGCGCCGCGATTCGTGGCCGGAGAGGAGACGCTCGCTCTGTTGGCCCGGGCTTCCCGGCTGGTTGGCACCCGGGCCACCGAGGGTCGGGTGCTGGTGCAGACCCGGATTCCCGATCATGAGGTGCTCCGGGCCGCCGCGCACGCCGATCCCACACTGCTGTCGGTTCCCGAGCGCGCCCTGCGCCAGGCCCTCGGGCTGCCGCCTTTTGGAGCCCTCGCCGTTCTCCGGGGCCCTGGCGGTTCCGCCCTGGCCGACGGTCTGCGATCCCTCGACGGGTTGACCGTGTCGTTGGTGAGCGAGGAGCGGTGGCTGGTGCGAGCGCCCGATCACCCGATGCTGTGCGACGGCCTGGCCGCGGTGGGTCGTCCAGCCGAGCGTGTGCGGGTCGAGGTCGATCCCACCGACACCTGAGCCGCCCGCTCGAGAACCGACGGGCGCTCGTCGGCGACCGCCGTGGTCACCCTCCGGCGCCTCTCTGTCCGTGCCCAGCCCGTAGACTGTCTCCGTGCCCACTTACTCCGTGCGCGTCTACGGCGATCCGGTGCTCAAGCAGGCCGCCCAAGACGTCGATCAGGTCGACGGCTCATTGGTCCGTCTGGTCGATGACATGGTCGAGACCATGTACGAAGCAGAGGGCGCCGGGCTGGCCGCCCCCCAAGTCGGCGTGCAGAAGCGCTTGTTCGTCTACGACGTCGGCGAAGGGCCCCAGGTGATGATCAACCCTTCGATCGTGGAGATGGAGGGGGAGTGGTACCACGACGAGGGGTGCCTCTCCATCCCCGGCCTGCGACTGGGCATCGTGCGTCCCAACCGGGTGCACATCCGGGGCTACGACCTCGACAACGAGGAGATCTCGTTGGAGGCCGATGAGTTCTTGGGCCGGGTGTTCCAGCACGAGGTCGACCACCTCGACGGGGTGTTGATGGTCGAGCGCCTCGACGAAGACGCCCGCAAGTTGGCCTTACGGGTGCTTCGCGACCGCGCCCTCGGATTCGACACGTCGGCCATGGAGGCCAAGTTGGTGTCGGCCGGGAGCGAACGAGAGGTCTGAACCGGCCGGGCGGCACCCGATAGGGTCGCCAGCCATGGCCCGCCTGGTGTTTCTGGGAACTCCCGAAGCCGCCGTCGCGCCCTTGCGGACATTGGTCGATGCCGGTCACGACGTGGCTCTGGTGGTCAGCCGCCCGGATCGTCGGCGCGGTCGGGGCCCCGGGTTGCTGCCCAGTCCGGTCAAGGCCGCGGCCACCGACCTCGGCCTGCAGGTTACCGACTCGCTGGATGAGATCGTGGGCACCGGCGCCGAGTTGGGCGTGGTGGTCGCCTACGGGCGGATCATCCCCGAGGCGGTGCTCAAGCGAATGCCCATGGTCAACCTCCACTTCTCACTGCTGCCCCGGTGGAGGGGCGCGGCACCGGTGGAACGGGCCATCCTCGAAGGCGACGCCGAGACGGGCGTCTGTCTGATGGAGGTGGAGGCCGGTCTCGACACCGGTGGCATCTACGCCCAGGAGGCGACCGAGATCGGTGACGAGGAAACGGCCGACGAGCTCCGGTCACGCCTGGTCGTCCTCGGATGCGGCCTCCTGGACAGATACCTGGCTGGAGGGCGCCGGGGCCTGCCGGTCCCTCGTGACCAGGCCGGTGAGCCGTCCTACGCCGAGAAGATCCGCCCCTCCGAGCTCGAGCTCCGATGGGACGATGCGGGACTGCAGGTCCGCAGGGTTATCCGTTTGGGACGGGCGTGGACGACGTTCCGTGGACGGCGCTTGACCATCCATCGGGCCAGCGCCGTGCCCGACCGCCCACCCGGCACCGCCGGGGCCGAGTGGGCAGACGAGGGGCTCGGTCCCGTTGCCGGTTCGCTCCCTTCGGGCTCGCTGGTCGGCTCCGACGTGGTCGCGGGCGACGGTACCTGGGTCCGATTGATCACGGTGCAACCCGAGGGCGGTCGACCGATGGACGCCGAGGCGTGGCGTCGGGGCGTGCGCCCAGAACCGACCGAACGCCTCGGACAGTGAGGCATTTGTGTCCGCTTCTGGTGCGGGTCGGGACTCGGTGATCAAGCCTGGGCGCGTAGGTCCACCGATAGGCTCGCTGACAATGGAGAAATCATCCGCGACGCCCACCCTGCGGGTAGCGCCTTCGATCCTGTCGGCCGACTTCGGGAACTTGGCCGAGGCCGTCGGTCTGGTCACCCCGGGAGCGGACTGGCTCCATGTCGACGTGATGGACGGGCACTTCGTCCCCAATCTGACTGTGGGCCCGCCAGTGGTGTCCTCCCTGCGGGAGCACACCGACCTCTACTTCGACACCCACCTCATGATCACTGATCCCGCTCGCTACCTCGAGCACTTCCGCGACGCCGGTGCCGACGGCTGCACGGTCCACGTCGAGGTGGGGCAGACGGCCGCCCTGGTGGCCCAAATGCGCGACCTCGGACTCCGGGTCGGGCTGGCAGCAAACCCGGACACCCCGTTTGAGGCGCTCGAGCCCTACCTCGATCAGGTCGATCTCGTCCTGTGCATGACCGTGTTCCCCGGGTTCGGCGGCCAGTCATTCATCGCCGAGGTGTTGCCCAAGGTACGCCAGGTGCGGAAAGCGGCTTCGGCGGCCGGCTTGTCTCTCGATGTCGAGGTGGATGGGGGTATCGACGAGCACACCGTTGTCGAGGCGGCGCGATCGGGCGCCAACGTGTTCGTGGCCGGCTCGGCGGTGTTCGGGCGGCCCCACCCGCTGGACGCGGCCACCGGCATTCTGGCTGCCGCGGTGAGTGCGGTGACCGGTGACGGGTGAGCTGTCCCGGACATCGAGATGACCCCCTCTGCTCGACGGGACGCCGACTGGATGATGATGGCGGTGGCCGCCGCCGATGGTGTCCGCGGCCTGACCGCCCCCAACCCCGGGGTCGGCGCGGTCATCGTCCCGGCCGACGGTGACGGGTCACAGTGGTTTTCGGCGGCAACGGCTCCCGTCGGGGGACCGCATGCCGAAGTCGCCGCTCTGGCCGCCGCCGGCCCCCGGTCACAATCGGCCACCCTCTATGTGACCCTCGAGCCGTGTGCCCACCACGGCCGGACCCCACCGTGCGTCGACGCCGTCATCGGATCGGGCGTCCGGCGGGTGGTGGTGGGGATCGAGGACCCCGATCCCCAGGTCAACGGTCGCGGCATCGCCGCCTTACGCGCCGCTGGAGTCGACGTCGTGGTGGGTGTGGAGGCCGACCGGGTGGGCGAGCAACTCGCCCCCTATGTCAAGCACCGGAGCACCGGCCGGCCTTGGGTTGTCCTCAAGTTGGCCGCCTCGCTCGACGGAAGGACGGCGGCACCCGACGGGAGCAGCCAGTGGATCACCGGCCCGGCCGCCCGTCACGACGCACATCGGCTGCGGGCCCAGTCCGATGCCGTGCTGGTGGGTGCGGGCACCGTCCGGTCCGATGACCCATCCCTCACCGTTCGCCTGCTGCCCGATGACCCGTATTTCCGAGCCCCCGCCGACCAGCCGGTGCGGGTGGTGCTGGGACGGGCCCCAGTGGACGCCGCCGTTCAACCCGCGCTCGAACTGGGTGGCGACCTCGGTGACGTGTTGGACCGGCTCGGTAGCCAGGGGATCGTGCAGCTTCTGGTGGAGGGCGGAGCGACGGTCGCCCACGCCTTCCATCAGGCGGGTCTCGTGGACCGCTACGTCGTCTATCTGGCGCCCGCGCTGTTCGGGGGCGACGACGCCCGTCCCCTCTTCGCCGGTCCCGGGGCCTCCACCCTGGGGGAGCTCTGGCGGGGTCGGCTGCTGTCGGTGACTAGCCTGGAGGGTGATTTGAGGGTGGACCTGTCCGCCGCTGACGCCTGAGGCAGTGCCACCCGATCTCAGAAATTGCCTAAGGCCGGCGGGTTGCCGGCCGACATAAGTACAACCGGATTTTTCGGTCCCCAGCTGCGGCCCGAGCCAGTGAGCGAACCGCAGCTGTGCACACAGAACAGAGGGAGACAAGGGGTCCATGCCCTTCTCATCGGTTGAGGATGCGATCACGGCGATCGGCCGCGGCGAGATGGTGGTGGTCGTCGACGACGAGGATCGTGAGAACGAAGGCGACCTGATCATGGCCGCCGATGTGGTCACCCCCGAGAAGATCGCCTTCTTCCTGGCCCACACATCCGGTCTCATCTGCGTCCCCCTCACCCCCGAGCGAGTGGAGCAACTGGACCTCCCTTTGATGGTGACCTCCAACACCGAGGTACAGCGGACCGCCTTCACCGTCAGTGTGGACTATCGCCACGGGACGTCCACCGGGATCTCCGCCTCCGACCGCGCCGCCACCATCAAGGCGCTGGTCGACCCGCACATCCGCCCCACCGATCTGAACCGGCCGGGCCACATCTTCCCCCTCCGCTACCGGCCGGGAGGGGTGCTCAAGCGAGCCGGCCACACCGAGGCCGCCGTGGACCTGGCCCGCGCCGCGGGCATGTCCCCGGCCGGGGTGCTGTGCGAGGTGGTCAGCGAGGACAAGACCGGCATGGCTCGCCTGCCCGAGTTGACCGGGTTCGCGGAGAAGCACGGACTGCACCTCATTTCCATCGCCGACCTCATCCGGTACCGGAGGCACAAGGACAAGCTGGTGCGCCGCATCGCCGACGCCCGCATCCCCACTGACTATGGCGACTTCACTGTGTACGCCTATGAGTCGGTACTCGACGGGGAGCACCATGTGGCCCTGGTGAAAGGAGATGTCAACGGGCAGGAGAACACATTGGTGCGAGTGCACAGCGAGTGCCTGACCGGTGACGTCTTCGGTTCAGCGCGCTGTGACTGCGGACCCCAGCTCCACGCGGCCATGGCCGCCATCGCCGAAAACGGAACCGGCGTCATCGTCTACCTGCGCGGGCACGAAGGTCGGGGCATCGGGTTGGCCCACAAGCTCCGCGCCTACAACCTCCAAGAGGAGGGGTACGACACCGTCGACGCCAATCTCGAGTTGGGTCTGCCCGCCGACTCGCGGGAGTACGGGATCGGGGCGCAGATCCTGGTCGATCTCGGGGTGACCACCATGCGTCTCATGACCAACAATCCGACGAAGTACGGGGGACTCGAAGGGTTCGGTCTCGATATCGTCGAACGGGTCAACCTCCAACCCTCGCCCACGCCGGAGAACATCGAGTACCTGCGGACGAAACGAGAGCGGATGGGCCATCTGCTCGAGGGGCTCGATGACGTCCTCTGACCGGACGCTGCTTCCCGCTGACGCCAAATCACGAGCTGCTTCCCGAGTCGGAGTTGTCCTCGATGCCGATGGCGCGCCGTCGTCGAGCCCGCCGATCCGGGTGGGTATCGCGTGTGCCGAGTTCAACGGGGGTATCACGGATCGCCTCCTCGGTGGCACCCTCGATGCCCTGGAGGAGGCCGGATGCGATCTCGGCGACGCCATCGTGGCTTGGGCGCCGGGGGCATTCGAGCTCCCGGTGATCGCTCAGGCACTGGCCCGGTCGGGAGCGGTGGACGCGGTCATCTGCCTCGGCGCGGTGATCCGGGGGGAGACAGGGCACTATGACTTCGTGGCCGGCGAGTGCGCCTCTGGGCTCCAGCGGGTGCAGCTCGACACCGGGGTCCCGGTCGTGTTCGGCGTGCTGACCACAGACACCGTCGAACAGGCGCTCGCCCGATCGGGGGAGGACGACGCCAACAAAGGGTGGGAGGCGGCGGTCACCGCGGTCAAGACAGCCGCAGTGCTGGGCGCGGCCGCCTCACTGTCCCCGGCAAGCCGGGTCGGATTCTCCGTCGGCAACCGCTGATGCTGCGCCTCGTCCTGCCCAAGGGATCACTCGAGCGGGCCACCCTGGAGCTCTTCGCCGCGGCCGACTTGGCCGTGACCCGGTCGTCCGACGTCGACTACCGGGCGACCATCGACGACCCCCGGATCGCCGAGGTCCGGATTCTCCGACCCCAGGAGATCCCCCTGTACGTGGCGGATGGTCTGTTCGACATCGGCATCACCGGTCGCGACTGGGTGGAGGAGCGAGGCCGCGACGTGACCTCCCTAGGGATCCTCCGCTACTCCAAGGAGACGGCCAACCCGATCCGGGTCGTGCTGGCCGTGCCCGCCGGCTCACCGGTGGCCTCGGTGTCAGACCTGGCGCAGATGGCGACTGGCTCGGGCGGTGCCCTGCGGGTGTCGACCGAGTACCCGGAGCTGACTCGTCGCTTCCTCGAGGTCCACGGCGTGGAGGCCGAGGTCAGCCTGTCCTACGGGGCGACCGAGGCGAAGGTGCCCGACATCGCCGACTGCGTGGTGGAGATCACCGAAACCGGGCGGGCCCTGCGCGCCGCCGGGCTCACCATCGTCGAAACCCTCCTCGTCTCCCACACTGAGTTGATCGCCAACCCCGAAGCAGCCAAGGATCCGGACAAACGACACCAGATGGATCAATTGCTGACCCTCCTGCAGGGTGCCTTGGAGGCCCGGGACAAGGTCCTGGTCAAGCTCAACGTGGCCGCCGAGCAGCTCCCGGGCGTCATCGAAGTTCTGCCCTCGTTGCGGTCCCCGACGGTCTCAGAACTGTTCGGTGGGGGCGGTTTCGCAGTGGAGACCGTGGTCCCCAAGTCGGAGATCAACACGCTGATCCCCGCGCTCAAGGACCGGGGCGCCACCGACATCATCGAACTGGCCCTGTCCAAGATCGTTCATTGAGCCGGAAATGGTGACACCCGCGGTGGGGACCGATGCGTTCGAGCTTCTGCCGGTGGGGCACGCCCCCCTGGTGGGGGACGTGGTGGCGTTCGACGACGCCCGAGGTCTCGGCGTGCTGGAGTACGGTCCCGGCCGGAGGCTCGATTTCCACTGCACGTCGATCACCGACGGCTCCCGCACCATCGCGTTGGGAACGGTGGTGGCCTTCGTGATCGCCGCCGGGCGCCTGGGACGGCTCGAGGCGCAGTTCATCCGGCCGCTGCCCGGTGTGGTGCCGCCCGGCTCGTCGCTGGGTTCGGCCCGCGTCAGGAGGACGGACAATGCCTCGGTGGGGACGGCCAAGCCGCCGACCAAGCCGCCGAGCCCTGTTCAGTCCGGATCGGGTCCGGTTCTTGTCGAATCGGGGGGAACTCCACCCTGGTCTGAGCCCGCCGAATCCACGCCCCCGTCGGGTACGCCCGCATCTCCGTCCTCGGCTCCCGCTCCGGCACCGGCTCCGGCTCCGGCACCGGCGTCGCCCGTGCCATCGACCGGGGAAGGCTGATCTGTCGTTGTGACCCCCGAGCTCAGCTCCAGGGGCGTGACGGGCGGGTCGTCCTCAGCGTCCTGGTAGGGATTGCCGAGGATGTTCCGGGCCATGTCGATCACCACCGCACTGTCGGCGTCCTCCTTGGTGACCACGCCGAGCAGCGGTGCGGCCAGGAGCCCGGCGACGATGCCGGTGTCGGCCATCGACTCGGCCTGGACGACGCTCCATTCCCACAGGCGCCGGACCATGTCCGGGCTCGAGGCGCGTCGCTGGGGGTACTTGAGCCAGCAGTTGACGGTGGCGTGGGCCAGTCCGGTGGCGGCCGGGAACACCCAGATGAGGCGATAATTGCCGGTGGCGTCGATGACCACGGCGGCCACGTAGGCCAGGATCACGCTGCACAGGTTGAACGGGGCCAACAGGACGCCGAGGCGCTCGCCGAGGCCACCGGCACGAGGCAGCAGGCGCAGCAGCAGGGGAGCCATCACGATGATGTAGGCGCCGACGAACGGGGCCCCGATGTAACTCAGCACCACCGCCTGCCAGATGTGGGTGTCGAAGTACTGGACGCCGGCGAGAACGGCGCCGACCAGGGGAGCCCCGACGGCCAACTGCATGGGCGAGAGCCATCGGCTGAGAGGGATCCCGAGGGCGATGCCGATCGGGAAGACGAGGACGCTGCTGGCCAGGCCGGCGATGGTCTGGGCGCTGGCCCCGGCGTGCAGTACCCGCTGGAAGAACAAGATGGCGACGTAGGCCGTCGAGCCCACGCCCGACCAGAACAACAGGGAGCCGCCGATGAGGACCTTGGCGTTGGGCCCGGCCAGGATCTCCCTGAGCTCGTCCATGGCCGGTCGGGCCCGCACCTTGCGGTCTGTCTCGGCGCCAAAAGTGGCGGTCGGGGCCTCCCGGACCAGCACCAGTACGGCGATGCCGACCCCCACCATGATGACGGCCGCCAACTGGAAGGGCAGGTTCCAGGTGGCCGGGTCGCTCTGTTTCCAACTGGCGATCACTGTTCCCTTGATGGCCAGGCTGGCCACCTCGCCGAGGACGGTGGTCAACAGCAGCGCCTTGATCCAGCGGCTGCGCCCGAACACCTCCGGGACCACCGCCACATTGGTCAGGGTGAAGACAGCCGAAGCCTGTCCGGCGATGACGATCATCAAGACGAGGAGCCAGTAGCCCGGAACCACGGTGAACATCCAGGTGGAGACGCCCATCACGATCAGGCTGCCCGCCATGTAGGGGGTCCGTCGCCCCACGCTGCTCTGGGTGCGGTCGCTCAGGCGGCCGACCACCGGGAAGGTGATCCAGCTGACCAGCCGGTCGGCGGTAAGGGCGAAGGTGACAGCCAGGGCCCCCGAGGCCCGCTGCTGCACGAACAAAGTGATGAGCACCCCGGCGACGGCCAGATTGGCTCGGGGGCCGACGAGCCCGATGGAAAGGCCGATGAAACTGCGGACCCGTGAGGTGTCGACGCCCCCACCTGTCGCGTCTTCTGTCCCGGTGTGATCGCCCCCCTCGCCCCCCTGAGGACCGGCAGGCAGAGAGGGCCCGGTCGGCGTTCCCGGGAGGTCTTCGCCGTCCCCGCTCACCCGCCGGCGTTGGTGCCCGGTCCGGGCGGGTCAACGGGCGGATCGGCGGACGTCGTGGCGCCAACCTCGCCGGCGTCAGGTGCACCGGTGGTTTCGCCGTTGACTCCGGCCGCTGAGGCTGCCTCGGCCCCGGCGCGCTGGGCCCCGTCGATCTGCACATAGGCCAACCGCAGCTGGCTGAGGCCGTCCTTGAGCTGCTCCTCGGCCTCGCCCAGCCGACCTTCGAGCCCCCCGACCAGGCTGCCCAACGCGTCGATGGCGAGGCGGGCCTGAGGCAGGAGCGGCGGCTGCTGGGACAGATAGACCGCAGCCAACTCGAACAGGCCGTAGCAGTGGTTGGCCACCACCACCTCGACTGGCGAGTTGGCCAGCTCGGCGCGCATGGCCGCGATCTGCTCGGCCAGCTCGGGGTCGTCCACCTCGTCAGGGCCGTCGCCGGCGCCTCCCGGGGGATTCCCCGGGGCATCCGGGGTGGCCCGTCCGACGGGCCGCTCGCCATCGGGTGTCCAAAGTGAGCTCACGACTGGTAGCCTAAAGCACTACTAGACGAGGAAGCGGAGTCAGCCTGCACGAGGACTCCCACCCGGCCACCGTCTTCAAGGTGCGCCGGGTCGACGAGACCGGTGCCGGGCGGAAAGTTCGGTGCGGCGGGTTTTGGCTCTGCTCCTTGCATGGAGGTCACGGGAGGTCCGTGACCCGAAGACAGGGAGTGAATTCGACATAGCAGCCACCGTCACCACCACCGAAACTCGCATCAACGACCGCATACGCGCCCGAGAGGTACGGCTGGTCGACCCCGATGGAGAGCAGCTGGGCATCAAACTTCTGCCCGAGGCTCTGGCCATTGCCCGCCAACTGGACCTGGATCTGGTCGAGGTTGCGCCCGGGGCGAATCCGCCGGTCTGCCGCATCATGGACTACGGAAAGTTCAAATTCGATGCGGCCCAGAGGGCCAAAGAATCGAGACGCAAGGCGGTCCACGTCGGGATCAAGGAGATGAAGTACCGGCCCAAGATCGGACCTGGCGACTTCGACACCAAGACTCGGCAGGTGGCGAAATTCCTCGAGGAGGGTCACAAGGTCAAGATCACCATCATGTTCCGGGGCCGAGAGGTCTTCCATCCCGAATTGGGCAAGAAGATTCTCGACCGGATTGCCGAGCAGATGGACGGCATCGGGAAGTCGGAGGCGACGCCTCGCCTCGACGGCCGGAACATGGTGATGGTGCTAGCTCCCGACAAACGGGCCAAGCAGTCGGCGGCGTCCAAGGGTTCCACTCACGACGACAACGGCTCGGCACCGAAAGGGGCCGCACCGGCGGCCGAGGGACCCACCGGGCCAGCGCAACCAACGCAACCACAACAGGAGTCCGCAGTCAGTGAACCGGTGGGTCAGTCAGATGCACACGAAGGGTCACCACCAGCGGCAGGGGATCAGGTCCTGCCGGCAGAGTCGAGCGATTGAGCATTGAGAGGGAGAACACCATGCCGAAGATGAAAACTGACAGTGGGGCCCGCAAGCGGATCAAGGTGACCGCGACGGGCCGTCTGCGTCGTCGGAAGGCGTTCCGTTCACACCTGCTCGAGGGTAAGTCCAGTGTCCGGAAGCGCCGGCTGGGCCGGGAGACCGACTTCGCCCCCGGCGACGCCCGGCAAGCCCGGCGCATGCTCGGCCTCTAGCGCCGAAGGCACCAGCCCGAGACCAGTCGGAGTCGCAACCGGAGGCACAGCTCGGCGAGGAAGCCGCAAGGTTGAGGCCGATTCCCACACCTGTGGCTCTCTGGCCGCCCATTCGCTTCACCCACGTCGGCCCCAGCGCACACCGACCGGACGCTCGACGTGACAGCAGTCGTTAGGCCCCACACACCAAAAGGAGTTCACCATGGCCCGTGTCAAGCGCGCAGTACACGCCAAGAAACACCATCGCGCTGTGCTCGAGCAAGCGCAGGGTTATTACGGCAACAAGAGTCGCTCGTTTCGCGCTGCCAACGAGCAGGTCATGCATTCCATGCAGTACGCCTACCGGGACCGCCGTGCCCGCAAGGGCGACTTCCGTCAGTTGTGGATTCAGAGGATCAACGCTGCCGCCCGGCTCAACGGCACGAGCTACAGCCGGTTCATCGCTGGCCTCCATCGGGCCGATGTGGACGTCGATCGCAAAGTACTCGCCGATCTGGCGGTGACCGAGCCGGAGGCGTTCGCGTCCCTGGTGCAGGTGGCCAACGACGCCCTGACCACTGCTCAGGCGAGTGCCGAGGCCAGTTCCTGAGCCAGAACGCCCTGGCCTCGAGCCACCACCGGGTCCGCCGGGTCAGGCAGCTCCTGCGCAAGCACGGACTCCGCGCCTCCGAACAATCGCTGGTGGTGGAGGGAGCGGAGCTGCTTTCCGCTGCGCTGGCGTCGGGCATCCCTATCGAATCCGTGTACGTCGCCCCTGAGGGTCGCGCCAATCCGAATGTCGCAAGTGTGGTGGATCAGGTGTTCGCGTCGGGTGTGCGCGTTTTCGACCTGGCCCCCGGGGTCATCGAGCGGGTGTCGGACACGGTCACCCCGCAACCCATCGTGGCCATCGTCGGGTTCACCCCGGTACGGCTGTCCGTTCTGGAGCAGGCGTCGATGGTCGTGGTGTGCGTCGACGTCCGTGACCCGGGCAACGCGGGAACGATGATCCGGACGGCTGATGCCGCCGGGGTGGACGGGGTGATCTGCTGTGACGGAACGGTCGACCCCACCAATCCGAAGACGGTGCGGGCTTCGGCGGGTTCGATCTTCCACGTGCCGGTGGTCGCCGGCGGATCTCCGACCGCGGTGCTCGAGACGCTCCGCGGATGGGGAATGGTGATCGTCGGGGCCGAAGTCCGCGGCGGGCTCGACTATTCGGTGTTCGACTGGCGTCAGCGGGTGGCGCTGGTTTTCGGCAACGAGGCCTCCGGTCTGGATGATTCGGTGAGGAGTGGCCTCGACGAGTGCGTCTCGATCCCCATGGCGGGCCGGGCAGAGTCGCTCAATGTCAGCGTCTCTACCGCCGTTCTGTGCTTCGAGGCCCTGCGTCAGAGACGGGGCAGCGACGGTGGAGGTCCCGCCTCCCCGGGGACCGGAGTGGTCGGCCCTACGATGCCGGACATGGGCGGAGCACCGAACGGGCGGAAGGACGGGGATGGCCCTTCGATCGGGGGGAGTGCCCGATGACCGATGATGTGGGCGTCGACGTGGACGCCCTGCTCGATCAGGCCCGGTCAGCTGTGGCCGAGGCCCAAACCACCGAGGAGATCCGTCAGGTAGCCGCCTCGGTCTCCGGCAAGAAGTCGCCGCTGGCCCAAGCCTCCCGAAGTCTGGGTGCGCTCGACCCCGAGGCCCGCAAAGAGCTCGGGCAGCGATTGCACGCGGCGCGTTCCACCATCGAGGAGCTGATCGAGCGACGGCGGACGGCGATCGGATTCGACGAGCTGGCCCGCGAGATGGCCGAGAACCGTATCGATCTCACTGAATTCATCTCGGGATCGGTCCCCGGTCCTCCTCTGCGAGGCCATCTCCATCTGGTGTCGCAGACCCAGGATGCGCTCGAGGACGTCTTCGTCGGCATGGGCTTCTCGGTGGCCGAGGGGCCCGAGATCGAAACCGACTGGTACAACTTCGAGTCCCTCAACGTCCCGCCGGCCCACCCGGCCCGCTCGATGTGGGACACCTTCTATCTCAACCTCGGCCCTCCCGAGACCACTCTTTTGCGGACCCACACCTCACCGGTCCAGATCCACCTGATGGAGGACGCCGTACTCAACGGGGGACTGCCCATCCATGCCGTCATGCCTGGCCGTTGCTATCGGCGAGACACACCCGACGCCCGCCATCTCGCCGTGTTCCATCAGATCGAGGGTCTGGTGGTGGACAGGGGAATCACTTTCGCCGACCTGGCCGGCACCATTGAGCTGTTCACCACCGCCTACTTCGGGCCCGACATCCATGCCCGCCTGCGACCGTCCTACTTCCCCTTTACCGAGCCGTCGGCAGAGTTCGAGGTGACCTGCACCATCTGCCACGGTGAGGGATGCCGGACCTGCTCGCAGACCGGCTGGATCGAACTCGGCGGCTGCGGCATGGTCGATCCGGCCGTCTTCGGCTCAGTCGGTATCGATCCCGAGGCGTGGTCGGGCTTCGCCTTCGGCTTCGGGATCGATCGTTGTGCGCAGATGCGCCGCCAGATCGCTGACATGCGCGCCCTCATCGAAAACGACATCCGTTTCCTGCGTCAGTTCTGATGCGCGAGCCCTGAGAGGACAGCCGTTGCGCGTACCGCTTTCATGGTTGCGGGACTTCGCCCCATTCGAGGGGTCACCGGTCGATCTGGCCGCCGCTCTCGACGACCTTGGACTGGTCGTCGAGGAGGTGGACCTGGTTGGCGAGGGCCTCGAGGATGTCGTGGTCGCGCGCGTCGAGAACATCGCTGCCATCAAGGGGGCTGACAAGATCCGACTGGTTTCGGTGGACGACGGCAGTGGTCCTGTCGATGTGGTCTGCGGAGCGTGGAACTTCGAGGTCGGCGACCTGGTGCCCCTGGCTCCGGTGGGAGCGGTCCTTCCCGGAGGAGTGGCGATCGGTCGTCGCAAGATGCGGGGAGTGACCTCCCACGGGATGCTCTGTTCCGGGCGCGAGCTGCGACTGTCCGACGACCATGAAGGGATCCTGCGGCTCAATGAGCGGGACGGTGTGGGGGTGGGCCAACCTCTGATGGAGGCGATGGGCATCGAGCCCGACGTGGTCTTCGACATCTCGGTCGAAGCCAACCGCCCCGATGCGTGGAGTATCGCCGGCGTAGCCCGAGACCTGGCTGCCGGTCGGGGTCTCCCGTTCGCCATTCCCGACAGGGTCCTGCCCGGCGGCCAGTCAGATCGGTCACATCGGAGTGCCCCCGGCGTGCTTCCTGTCGGCCCTCCGGTCGATTCCCAGGCCACCGTCGAGGTCGACGACCTTGAGCTGTGCCCTCGCTTCACCGCTCGGGTGATCACCGGAGTCCGCGTCGCACCGTCGCCGGACTGGGTGGCCCGGCGATTGACCCTGGCCGGGATGAGGCCCATCAACAATGTGGTCGATGCCTCCAACTACGTGATGCTCGAGCTCGGGCAGCCGACCCACCCCTACGACCTTGACCGTCTGGCGGGCCACGGCCTGATCATCCGGCGGGCCCGGCCCGGGGAGACCCTGGTCACCTTGGACGGTGTGGAGCGCACCCTGGGCCGACCAGGACCGGGTCTCGGCGACACCGGACAGGACTGCGTCATTTGTAATGCCGAAGGCGCGCCGGTCGGAATTGGTGGCGTGATGGGAGGTGGGTCGAGCGAGATCGTCAATAGCACGTCGCGTGTCCTGCTCGAAGCGGCCTATTTCATGCCCATGGCCATCGCTCGGACTTCGAAACGCTTGGGGCTGAGGACCGAGGCATCGGCCCGGTTCGAACGCGGATGTGACCCAGCAGGTATCGATCGGGCGGCGGAGAGATTCTGTGATCTTCTCGCCCTCACCGCCGGTGAGACGATGACCGTGGCCGAGGGGTCCATTGACATCCGGGGGGACGTCCCCGGACCCGTCGAGCTCGGGGTGACGCCTCGGCGGATCAACGCGCTGCTCGGCACGACGCTGACTTCGACACAAATCGCGGGTCTGCTGGCCCCCCTCGGCATCGTCGCCGAGCCGGTCGAGCCGGTCGAGCCGGGCATCGTCGCCGAGCTGGGGGAGTCGGTGCCCCTCCGGGTCACGGTGCCGACCTACCGTCCGGACATCCGTCCGGCCCCGATGGGTGAGGCCGACATCGCCGAGGAAGTCGCCCGCATCTACGGCTACAGCCGGATCGAGCGGCGCACACCGTCGTGGCCCCAGCCCGGGGGACTCACCCTCTACCAGCAGGACCGAAGGCGGTTGAAGGACATCATGTGCGGTTTGGGCTGCAGTGAAGCCTGGACGACGTCCTTCGTGTCGGAATTCGACCAGATCAACGCAGGCTTCGATCCGCCCTATGTGGAAGTCACCAATCCCTTGGTGGAGTCGGAGAGGTTCCTCCGATCGTCGATGGCGCCCGGATTGATCCGCGCCGTCATCTACAACACCGAGAGGCGCGAAGGAAAGGTGCGCTTGTTTGAGGTGGGATCGGTATTCATCTATCCCGAACACCCCCCCGTCGATCCCGAGCTGGGGCCACCGGCCGATGAACCGGAGCGGTTGAGCGCCATCTTCGCCTTCGAGGGTGATGACGCCTGGACCGCGGTGGCCGCCTGGCGCACGATTGCCGAGGCACTGGGGATCGCCGACTGGGTGATGAGGGACCGATCGCATGAATCCCCGGCCTCGAGGGTGCTGCACCCCTACCGTTCGGCCTCGGTGTCGAGCATCGTGACCCGGCCCGCTGAAGAGGCCGAAGGCGTCGAGCACCCGACTGATCTGGGTGTCATCGGCGAGCTCGATCCCTACACGGTCAGCCAGTTCGGGCTGGTCAATCTCGACGGCCGTCCGCGCCGTGTTGGCTGGTTGGACCTCGATATCGGTGTGCTTCTGGATCGCACACGAGTGCCCCGTCGGTCCGAAGAAGCCCACCTGCCCAGCCGGTTCCCCTCGTCGGACGTCGATCTCGCCTTTGTGGTGGAAGAGTCGGTGCCGGCCGGGATGGTCGAGAGGACGCTTCGTCACAGCGGTGGCGAACTGCTCGAATCGGTCGAACTGTTCGACGTCTATCGCGGGTCTTCGGTGGATCCGGGTGCGCGAAGTCTGGCGTTCCGGCTCCGGTTCTGCGCGTCGGACCGTACCCTCACCGACGAGGAGATCGGCCGCCTCCGGCTGGAATGTATCGAGGCGGTGGCCGCCCGGCATCGGGCTCGGCTCCGCTGATCCATCGGATCCCGGCGCCTACCGACGGGCCGGCGGCAGCGGTGGTCAAGCTAGCCTTTCGGCCAGATGATCTCCCCCGATCAGGCCCCTGATCCCACGGTTGCCGATGGTATTGCCGCACTCCACCAGCTGGAGTCGGCGGCGTGGCAGGGCGCGGTCCGATCCGACACGCTGTTCCTGACCGAGCGGCTGGCCAAGGTGTGTGCCGACCAGCTCCACCTCGAGCCTCTGGCTCGACCTGGAGGCCAAGGCGGTCCAGAGTCCGGCCGCCACACACCCGACGCCGGGTGGTTGTCCGGCCTCCACCCGGGTGAGGCGGACCTCGCCGCACTCGACTTCGCGGTGCAGTTCAGCGCCGACGTGGCGTCCATCACCGACAGCCAGAGGACGGCTTTCCTCGAACTTCTCGGTGACAGAGTGGCAAATGTCGCCGCCACCGTTTTCGTGATGGACTTCCTGCCCCGCAGCTGGGCGGCCCTGGAGGCTTGCGATATCCCGACGATCGACGTCAGTTCTGCCTCATCAGGGTCCGAGGCGCCGGGCACCTCGGTGTGGACCGCCATCGAGGCATTTGCGCGTCTCGTACCCGGGTTGCACGGGCTCGATGCCATCACCACAGAGTTGGTTCGTCTGCGAGGTGCACGGCAGCACCAGTGTCGGTTGTGCAAGTCGTTGCGGAGTCGCTCCGCACTGGTCGCCGGAGCCGACGAGGACTGGTTTCTCGCCGTCGACGACTACCAGAGGAGTGCGTTCACCCCTCTCCAGAAGGCAGCCCTTGCCCTCACCGATGCCATGATCTGGACGCCCTGGAATGTTGCCGAAGCGGCCAGCGCCCTGACCGGTCAGGCATCTACCGAGCAGTGTGGGGAATTGGTCCTCGACATCACCCGCAACGCCCTCAACAAGATCGCCGTGGCCTTGGGGGCCGACGAGGCTCACGTCGCAGAAGGCATCGAGATCTACGATGTGGACGCCGAAGGCAATGTCGTCTACGGCCTCACCCTCGATGCCGACCATGTCCAAGCGGCTCCCCGTGTTTCGTAACGAGTCCCGATCTCTCCGGCCGAAGGTTCAATTTGAAAATTGGCCCGAATTATCGACCAGAGTCGATATCGGCATGGGGTTCGATATCGACCGCAGTCGATAATCAGACCTAATTTCAGAAAACAACTTGCCAGTGTGCTCTGCCCCTGGAGACCCCTGGAGCGGATCGGGCACCCTTTGGAGCGGATCGAGCTCTCCCTGGAGCAAGACCGCGCATCCTTGCTATGCATAGTCATGCAAAAGTATGCATATACTTGCAGGAGGGGCAGCGTAGGTGCCGGGGTAGGCGGACGGGCCGAGCGAACCCGGAACGGCAAAGAAAAGAAAAGAAGCGAAGGGTACGAGAGAACGTGGGTGACAAGCGATGAGGGTCGGGGTGGTCGGTGCGTCGGGCTACGCCGGCATCGAGCTGCTGCGCCTCTGTGCTGCGCATCCCGATCTGGACGTGGTGGTGGCGACGGCCAACGAACACGCGGGCGAGGCCGTATCTCGGCATACCCCCTCGTTGGCCGCGGCCTATCCCTCCCTGACCTACTCCAGCACGTCGGCCTCGGCGCTCGATGGCCTCGACGCCGTCTTTCTCGCCCTTCCCCACGGTCAGTCACAACAGCTTGTCCCCGAGCTCCTCACCCGGGTCGGAGTCATCGTGGACCTGGCCGCGGACTTCCGGTTGCAAGCTCCTGAGGAGTACAAGACGTGGTACGGCGAGGACCACAGCGCGCCGGAACTGATGGGACGGTTCGTGTACGGCCTGCCCGAACTGCACCGGCAACAGCTGGAGGGCGCCAGTCTGATCGCCGCCCCCGGCTGCTACCCGACAGCCGCCATCCTCGCCCTCGCTCCGTTGATGGGAGCCCACATCCTGCTCACCCCGGGCCTCGACGAGCCCGCAGCTGATCCGGTCGCCGGCCCGGCGCTGCTGGTCGACGCGGCGAGCGGCGTGTCCGGAGCCGGGCGGGCTCCGAGGCCGAACCTGCACTTCGGCGCGGTGGACGAGGACTTCGTCGCCTACGGACTCCTCGACCACCGGCACACCGCCGAGATGGAGCAGGGCCTGGGTGCGTCCGTCCTCTTCACACCGCACCTGGCCCCCATGGTGCGGGGGATCCTGGCCACCTGCTACGGACGGGTGGACGGGACGAGCGGACTGGTCACCACCGACGACGTCATGGAGATCCTCCACGCGGCCTATGACCACGAGCGCTTCGTGGTGGTCACCGATGACCCCCCGTCGACCAAAGCCACGACCGGGTCCAACTGTGCGCACGTCACGGCTCGGGTTGACAGTCGTACGGGGTGGGTTGTGGTCATGGCTGCCATTGACAACCTGATCAAAGGGGCGTCGGGACAGGCCATTCAGTGCGTCAACCTGGCCCTCGGTCTTCCCGAAGACACCGGGCTGCCCCTGACTGGGACCTACCCGTGACCATCACCGCGCCTGCCGGCTTCGTGGCCGCCGGAGTGTCGTCGGGCATCAAGGCATCCGGGGCACTCGATCTGGCCCTGGTGGCCACCGACGACGGCCGGGCCGTCCCCACCGCCGCCACCTTCACCACCAATCGGGCGGCGGCGGCACCGGTCCAGGTCAGTCGGGACCACCTCAGCGTGAGCGGTGGCAAGGCGGCCGCGGTGGTGGTCAACAGTGGGAACGCCAATGCAGCCACCGGAGCTCGGGGGCGGGCCGACGCCCTGGCCATGTGCGAGCTGACCGGTGCCGGGCTGGGCGCACCCGTCCATCACGTCCTGGTCTGCTCCACCGGCCTCATCGGGATTCCGCTGCCGATGGGACCCATCGAGGCCGGCATTCCCGCGCTGGTAGCCGCGCGTTCCGGATCAGAGCAGGCAGGCCGTGATGCCGCCACCGGCATCCTCACCACCGACTCGGGATGCAAGGAGGTTTTCATCGAACATCCGACCTTCATGGTGGCCGGCATGGCCAAGGGCGCGGGCATGCTTGCCCCGAATATGGCCACGATGTTGGCCTTTCTGACCACCGACGCCGCCGTGGAGCCCGGGCCTCTCGGCGAACTGCTGGGCATCGCCGTGCGCGACTCGTTCAACGTCATGACCGTTGACGGCTGCACCTCGACAAACGACACGGTCATCCTCATGGCTTCGGGCCGGGCCGGCACCGCTGATCCCAACGTGGTGGTGGACGCAGTCACCGAGGCGTGCTCGACGCTGGTCGGACAGATGCTGGCCGACGCCGAGGGCGCGTCCAAGATCGTCCAGGTCAGGGTGTCGGGAGCACAGTCGGACGGACAGGCTCACCAAGCGGCCCGGGCCGTCGCCGATTCGCCGCTGGTCAAGTGCTCGCTCAACGGCGGTGACCCCTACTGGGGCCGGATCGCCAGCGACCTCGGATCGGCGGGCGTCGAATTCGACATGGACCGCCTGGCGATCGCCTACGGCGGGGTGACCGTGTGCCGCGACGGCGTCGCCGTCGACCACGATGCTGCGGCCGTGGACCGGCACATGGCGGGATCCCTCATCGACATCCACTGCCTCCTCGGCCTGGCCGACGGCAATGGGGTGGTCCTGGGAGTGGACCTGGGCTACGGGTACATCGACGAGAACCGGACCACGTCATGAGCGTTTCGAAGCCCCAGGGGATGGCGCTCTCCCCGGGCGACAAAGCCTCCGTGTTGGTGGAGTCCTTGTCCTACATCCGTCGGTTCTGGGGCAAGGTGGTGGTGGTCAAGTACGGCGGTAACGTCCTGACCCCGAAGCCGGGCGAGGAACCCGTCGACGAGGAGGTCGCGCGGGCTTCCTTCGCCGAGGACATCGTCCTCATGCGGTCGGTGGGGATGTTGCCGGTCGTCGTCCACGGCGGTGGTCCACAGATCGGCGCGCTGATGGCGCGAGTGGGCAAGGAGGTCGAATTTCTCGACGGGCTGCGGGTCACCGACGCCGACACCATCGACCTGGTGCGGATGGTGCTGGTCGGCAAGGTCAACCGCGACATCGTGAGCTCGATCAACGTGCATGGAGCTCTGGCTGTGGGGCTGTCGGGTGAAGACGCCAATCTGATCACCGCCACCGCCCGCTCCGAGGCTCTCGGCTACGTGGGTGATGTCGTCCACGTCGACCCGGTGATCGTCACCGAGCTGTTGGCCCAGGGGCTGATCCCAGTGGTTGCCACCATCGGTACTGATCAGTCGGGCCAGGCTTTCAACATCAATGCCGACTCCGCGGCTGCGGCCCTGGCCTGCGCTCTCAACGCCGAAAAACTGGTCTTCCTGACCGATATCACCGGCCTGCGGTCGGTTCCCGACGATCCGTCCACTCTGATCAGTCAGGCCACAGCCGACGACCTGGACCGGCTGGTGGCCGAGGGAGCCGCCATCGGAGGCATGATCCCGAAGGTCGAGGCCTGCGCCCGGGCTGTGCGGTGCGGCGTCGGTCACGCCCACATCCTGGATGGCCGGGCCCCGCACGCACTCCTGCTCGAGGTGTTCACCGACGAAGGAGTGGGCACGATGGTGAGTGCATCCGGGTCATGAGCGAGAGCCCATCGACTCACGGTCTCCCGGTCGGGGCACCTCCAGGTGCCCGTCCCGATCGGTCCGCGCTGATGCGCAACTATCCCGAGCCCCCGGTGACATTCGTCCGCGGCCAGGGGAGTTGGCTGTACGACGAGGCGGGTAACGAGTACCTGGACTTCCTGTCGGGACTGGCGGTGACCTCGTTGGGCCATTCCCACCCGGTCGTCGCCGAAGCTGTCGGGGAGCAGGCCCGCACCCTCACCCACGTTTCCAACCTCTTCGGGAACACCCTGGGTCCGGAAGTGGCCGCCACCCTCGATCGCCTGGTCGGTGGGGGATCCGATCGGGCCGGTGGCCAGGTCTTCTTCGCCAACTCAGGGGCCGAGGCCAATGAATGCGCCCTCAAGCTGGCTCGCCGATGGGCCGGCCCGGGCCGGTTCGCCGTCGTGAGTACGTGGGAGTCCTTCCACGGGAGAACCCTGGCCACCCTGGCGGCCACCGGGCAGCCCGAAAAACATGCGCCCTTCGAGCCCCTGCCCTCGGGATTCGACCATGTCCCCTTTGACGATCTGGCAGCCATGGAGCAGGCCTGCGATCCGAGCCGGGTGGCGGCGGTGCTGGTTGAGCCGGTACTCGGTGAGGCCGGCGTCGTGGTTCCGTCGTCGGACTATCTGATGGGGCTCCGCCAGCTGTGCACTGACCGGAACATCCTGTTGATGGTGGACGAAGTCCAGACCGGCTTCGGTCGCACCGGTCGCTGGTTCGGGTTCCAGCACCTGGGCGTCGAGCCCGACGTGGTGACCATGGCGAAGGCTCTGGGGAACGGTATGCCCGTCGGCGCCTGCTGGGCCCGCGCTGAAGTGGCGGCCGCCTTCGTGCCTGGGGACCACGGCAGCACCTTCGGGGGGCAGCCCCTGGCCATGGCCGCGGCGCGGGCCACCCTGGGTGTGATGGAAGAAGAAGATGTCCCGGCACGGGCCCGTTCCGCCGGAGCCAGGCTTCGGGCCGGCCTGGAGCGACTGCCGGGTGTGGACTCGGTCCGGGGCGAAGGACTGCTGTTGGCCGCCGTCCTCACTCACCCGGACGCGGTGCAGGCGTGTCGCGACCTGTTGGAGGTCGGCCTCGTCAGTAATGCGCCCCGTCCCGACGTGCTGCGTTTTGCCCCCTCGTTGTTGGTGAGCGCGTCGGAGATCGACCGGGCGGTCGAACTTGTCGGAGAGGTGTTGAGCCGAGGAATGGCAGACCAGAACACCGACGCCACCGCCGACGTGAGCACGGTCGCGGAGAAGACGAGATGAGCAGTCGGACTTCCCCGACCCGCCACGTCCTCGACGTGGACGATCTCGGGCACGTGGGCCTGGCCACCGTGCTGGCCCTGGCCGAGAGGCCGCCTCACGCGTTGCCTCACGTGCTGGAGGGCCGAGGCGTGGCCATGGTCTTCGAAAAAGCATCCAATCGCACCCGCAACAGCACCGAGATGGCGGTGGTGGCCTTGGGCGGCCACCCTGTCTACATCCAGGGATCCGAGGTCGGTCTCGGCGTCCGCGAGTCGGCTGGGGATGTGGCCCGCACGCTGGCCTGCTACCACGCCGTGGTGTGTGCCCGTGTCATCGACCATGCCACCCTGGTCGCCATGGCCGCCACCCTCGACGATGCCGCAGTAGCCGTTCCCGTCGTCAACCTGCTCTCTGATCAGGCCCACCCGTGCCAGGCCCTTGCCGATCTGCTGACACTCCGTCAGGTGTTCGGCGCCGACTCACTCGGAAGTCGCACGATCGCCTACGTGGGGGACGCCAACAATGTGTGGCGCTCGCTGGCCATCGCCGCGTCGATGTGCGGGGTCGCCACCCGATTCGCCTCACCAGAGGGGTACGCCCCGTCCACCGAGGACGTGGCCGTGATCGAAGCCCTTGGTGGAGGACTTTCCGTGACCACCGATCCGGCAGAGGCGGCCGCCGGCGCCGATGTCATCTATACCGACGTGTGGACGTCGATGGGTCAGGAGACCGAAGCCGAGGAACGGCGGGCGGCGTTCTCCGGGTACCAGGTTAATGAAGCGTTGCTGTCGCGGGCGGCCGAACATGCAGTGGTCCTGCACTGCCTGCCTGTTCATCGCGGCGAGGAGATCAGTGCCGCTGTGGTGGAAGGCCCTCAGAGCGTGGTGTGGCGCCAGGCCACCAACCGCATGCATGCCATGCGGGGGCTGTTGGCATGGGTGAACGGAATGGACCTGGAAGCCGCCGAGAGGAATGTATGACCAAGAACCAGCGACAGCACCGGATCACAAAATTACTGGAGACCAAGGCAGTAGGCAGTCAGGCTCATCTGGTCGAGCTCCTGTCGGCCGAAGGGATCGAGGCGACCCAGACCACCGTGTCCCGCGATCTCGAGGAGCTGGGTGCTTTGAAGGTCCGATTGCCCGGGGGGGACACCGCCTATGCCCTTCCCGAGTTGCCCTCCCACCAGATTGCACCGGAGGACCATCTCCGGCGGGTGCTCGGCGAGTGGGTGGTGGAGGCCGACTACTCCGCAAACCTGGTTGTCCTGCGTACGCCTCCGGGTTCGGCCCATGTCGTAGGCTCAGCCCTCGACCGCAGCGGCTTCCCTGGTGTGATCGGCACGGTTGCCGGCGACGACACGGTGTTGGTGGTGGCGTCGGAGACATCCGGGGGCGCGGCCGTGGCCGCCCGATTGGTGGCCGTGGCCGGACTGGACACGGAATGGTTGAGTGCGCCCGACGACCAAGCGGGGTCCGGCCGGACTATGCAGGAGCCGTCCGACCCGCCGGAAGCATCGCCCAGATCGAGGACATCGCAGGTAAGGGGTAGCGCATGAAACAGCGAGTGGTGTTGGCCTACAGCGGCGGTCTGGACACGTCGGTGGCGGTCCGATGGTTGCAGGAGAACAAGGGGGTCGAGGTCATCGCAGTGGCCGTGGACGTCGGTCAAGCGGCCGACGGCGACGGCGAAGACTGGGATGCCATTCGCAACCGGGCGTTGGCTGCCGGGGCCGTCGAGGCCATCGTCGTCGACGCACGCGCCGAGATGGCCGAGGACTTCTGTGTCCCGGCCCTGATGGCCAACGGTCGCTACGAGGGGAAGTACCCCTTGGTCTCCGCCCTGTCCCGCCCGGTCATCGTCAAGCACCTCGTGGCCGAGGCCAGGAGGCACGGAGCCGGCGCCGTGGCTCACGGATGCACCGGAAAGGGGAACGATCAGGTTCGCTTCGAGGTGGGCACCCGGGCCCTGGCTCCTGATCTGGAGGTCATCGCGCCCGCTCGCGAGTGGGGCTTGTCCCGCGAGGAGTGCGTGGCCTACGCGGCCAAATGGGACATTCCGTTGACGGTGACCGAGGAGAAGCTGTACTCGATCGACGAGAACCTGTGGGGCCGGGCCATCGAATGTGGAGTGATCGAAGATCCGTGGAACCGGCCGCCCGAGGATGTGTACACGATGACCCGGCCGACGGCGACGGCGCCGAGGGAACTGGTCATCGGATTCGAGTCCGGTGTTCCGGTGTCGGTGGACGGGACTCCGAGAAGCCCCGGGCCGTTGATCGCCGAAGTCAACCGGATCGTCGGCTCATACGGATTCGGCCGGCTCGACATGGTGGAGAACCGGCGGGTGGGGATCAAGAGTCGCGAGACCTACGAATGCCCGGGGGCCCTGGCTCTGCTGTTGGCCCACGCCGATCTCGAGGACCTGACCCTCGAACGCGACCTCCATCATGAGAAGATCCGGCTCGAGCCACGGTGGTCGGAGCTGGTCTACGACGGGCTGTGGTTCTCTCCCCTCAAGCAGGCCCTCGACGCATTCTTCGCCGAGTCGCAACGCCACGTGACCGGGGAGGTGCGGCTCGCCCTCGACAGCGGCCGGTGCTGGGTGGTGGGCCGTCGCAGCCCGGTCAGCCTCTACGACCACGGCCTGGCCACCTACGACGCCACTGACACCTTCCGCCACCAGGACGCCGAGGGTTTCGTGAAGCTGTGGGGACTGGGGGTCGCGACCTGGTCAGCGGTTCAAGGGGGTCAAAGGGGCGGCGACGGCCCGTCGCCGGATGACCCGGTCCGATGACCCTGTGGCACGGTCGCCTGGGAAGCGGCACCGCAGATGTCGTCATGGAGTACTCGTCGAGCCTGCACTACGACCGCGCCCTGGCCGGCGACGACCTGACCGGCTCGAGAGCGCACGTCCACGGCCTCGGCCGGGGCGGCCTGCTCGACGCCGACGAGGTGAGCCAGCTCCTGGCCGCCCTCGATCAGGTCGAGGGCGAGTTGACCGCGGGGACGTTCGCCTTCGCCCCAGGAGACGAGGACATCCACACGGCCGTCGAACGCCGGGTCACCGAGATCGCCGGCGAGGTCGGGGCCAAGCTGCACACCGGTCGAAGTCGCAATGATCAGATCGCCACCGACCTCCGTCTGTACGCCAAACGGGAGCTCCGTCTGGTGGTCGCGGGGATCATCGCCCTCCAGGAGGTGCTCTTGAACCGGGCCAAGGAGGCCGGCGACAGCTACCTTCCGGGGTACACCCACCTGCAGCGGGCCCAACCCGTGCTTCTGGCCCACCACCTGCTCGCCCATGGCTGGGCCCTCTCCCGGGACGTCGACCGCCTGTTGGCCACGGTGGACCGACTGGATGTGTCTCCGCTCGGTGCGGGCGCCCTGGCCGGCTCGTCCTTGGCTCTCGACCCCGACGGCGTGGCCGAGGACCTCGGGTTCCGAGGGCGCTTCGAGAACTCGATCGACGCCGTGTCAGACAGGGACTTCGTGGCCGAAGCCCTTTTCGACCTGGCGTTGGTGGCCGTTCACCTTTCCCGCATCGGCGAGGAGCTGGTGGTGTGGTCCACCGAAGAATTCGGCTTCGCCGCGCTCGACGACGCCTACGCCACCGGAAGCTCGATGTTGCCGCAGAAGAAAAACCCCGACGTGGCTGAACTGGCGCGCGGGAAGGCCGGCCGGCTCATCGGCAACCTGACCGGATTGCTGGCCACTCTCAAGGGCCTCCCGCTGTCGTACAACCGCGATCTGCAAGAGGACAAGGAACCTCTCTTCGATTCGGTGTCCCAGACCCGTCTGGCCCTGGCCGCCCTGAGCGGGCTGATGGCCACGGTGCGCTTCGATGTCGACCGGATGCAAGAGGCTGCCAACGGATCGTCGGTGGCCGCCGTCGATCTCGCCGAATGGTTGGTCGACAACGGGATGCCCTTCCGCCAGGCCCACGAGGTGGTGGGCGGCCTGGTGCGTGATTCGATCGAGCGGCACGTGCCTCTGGTCGAACTGGTCGAAGCCCATCCGGCGCTGGGGGCTGAAGCGGTGGCGCTCCTCGAGCCCGGCGTGGCTGTGACCCGAAGGACCACACCCGGGAGCGCGGGACCGCTGGCCGTCAAGGTGCAACTGGAGCGGTTCGTGCACCGGATCGAGTCGGATCGGAGCCGCTCTCGGGTCGAGGACTGACCGAGCGCCCGCACCGGGAGCGGGTGATGGCTCGGCCGACGTAACGCGGGCCCATCGTCTCGATACTGGACAACGTGGACTCCACCCGTGGGGCCTGATCGGAGATTCGAGGAACACCTACCTGCCCGTACGCTGTGGTCAGGTTCGAGCAACGTGTTGTCGGTGACCGACCGTGTTTGCGCGGTCGCGCGTGTGAAAATACGCCGGTGATCGTGCTCATCCTCATCGGGTTCTTGGGCGGATTGGTCACCGGCATCTCGCCGTGCATCCTTCCCGTGCTCCCGGTCATCTTCGCCGCCGGCGCGGTCAGTGGACTCCCGGAGGACGCGCCGGAAGCGGAATCGGGTCCTCGGGCCCCGTCTCCCCTGGTGACCACCGGAAGCCGCTCACTCGCTCGCATCGGCGCCACGTCCGCAGAGGCGATTGACGACTCACCAACTCTGTCCGACTCAGCGGGAACGGGCGTCCCTCCGGTCATCGACGATGACCAACTGGACGAGGCCCCGTCGTACCTCGCCGCACGCCAACGGCGCCGACGGCCTTTCGCCGTGGTCGGTGGGCTCGTGCTCAGCTTCTCGGTGTTCACCCTCATCGGGTCGTGGCTGCTCAGCGCCTTGGGCCTTCCCCAGGACGCTCTGCGCTGGATCGGGTTGATCGTCCTCGGCGGCGTGGGACTCGGGCTCATCGTTCCCGCACTGGGCGATCTCTTCGAGGCGCCCTTCGCCCGGATGAGCCGAGGCGGGCACCACGCCGGATCGGGGGGGTTCGTGCTGGGGATCAGCCTCGGTCTGGTGTTCGTTCCGTGTGCCGGACCGGTCCTCGCCGCCATCACAGTGGTGAGCGCCACCCACCGGTTCGGGTTTTCTGCCTTCGTGCTCACGGCGGCCTTCGCCCTCGGCGTCGCTGTTCCCCTGCTCATCTTCGCCATTCTGGGACAGCGACTCACCGGGCGGATGCGCTTGGTTCGCTCCCAGGCCAGATGGATACGCAAGATCGTGGGCGTGGTGTTGGTTGTCATCGCCGTCATCCTCGCCCTCAACCTGACCGATGGGCTGCAACGGGCGGTACCCGGGTATACCGACGCCCTCCAGAATCACATCGAGGGCAACTCGTCGGCCAAGCAGGCCCTGTCCCAGGTGACCGGCAACGATTCCGATGCCACCCTGGCCTCCTGCACCGAAGGCAGTCCCACCCTGCAGCAATGCGGCCCGGCCCCTGCCTTCCAGGGCATCACCAAGTGGTTGAACACACCTGGAGGAAGGCCGCTCACCATCGCAGGCCTGAAGGGCAGAGTGGTCCTGGTCGACTTCTGGACGTACTCATGCATCAATTGCCAACGATCGTTGCCCCACGTCGAGGCGTGGAATCGGACCTATGCGGCCGACGGGCTCACCGTGATCGGCGTCCACACACCGGAGTTCGCCTTCGAGCACGTGCCATCGAACGTCGAGGTGGCGGCCAAGCAGCTGGGCGTGACCTACCCGATCGCCATCGACGACAATTACGCGACGTGGAATGCCTACGAGAACGAGTACTGGCCCGCCGAGTACCTGATCGACGCCACCGGACACGTGCGGCACGTCGATTTCGGTGAGGGCCTCTACAGTCAGACCGAATCGTTGATCCGCAGCCTCCTGAAGTCCGCCAATCCGAAAGTGGTCCTTCCCCCGCCCACCAACGTGGCCAACCTGACCCCCACCGAGCAGACAACGCCCGAGTCCTATCTGGGCTACGAACATCCTCAGAACCTGGCCGGACAGACGGTGGCGGAGGACCAGATGGCCGACTATCAAGAGCCCGGCTCGATCCCCCAGGACGAATATGCCTACGGCGGTCAGTGGTCGATCGGCAGCGAGGCTGCCACCGCTGGTCAAGGAGCCAACCTGTCTCTCCACTTCCAGGCCAAGGACGTGTACCTGGTCCTGGGTGGCACGGGGACCATCACGGTGACGGTCAACGGGATCCCGACACGCAGAGTCACCGTGACCGGGGTACCCAAGCTCTACCAGCTGGTCGGACCGGGCGATGACCAGCAGGCCCTGCTCTCCTTGGCCGTCTCGCCTGGGGTGCAGGCCTACGACTTCACCTTTGGCTGATCGCACGGCGCCCAGGACAGGTTGAAAATGTCACACACGGTTTGAACAGATCCCCCCTCTCCGGCGTAGGACTGAGAGAATGGACGGAATCGAGGTCGATGTGAGAACACCCCGGGCCGATGGGCCCCAGTCCGCCAGGTCTGGCCGGTAGGTGGTGGCCGCACCTCGAGGCAGGTCGCCTCGAAAAAAGGAGTAGGACGTATGCGAGACAACCGAGTCAACCGAGTCAGCAGGGTGTCATGGGTTCCGCGCCGGCAAGCACCTCGATGGCTGGTCGCCGGTGCCCTGGGCGTCCTGGTTTTGGTCGCAGCAGCCTGCACCAACGGCAGCGCCGCCCCGAGCACCACGACGACCACCAACGCCAGCGACGCCTCGGCCTTGGTGAGAGTGGCGAAGGTCGGATCCTTCCACAGCGTGCTGGTCAACCACTCGGGCATGACCCTCTACCGGTTCACTCTGGACAGCAACGATAAATCCGCATGCTACGGATCCTGTGCCTCCCTCTGGGTCCCATTCACCGTTCCTGCCGGCACCACGACCGTGACCGGGGGAACCGGTCTCGACAGTGCTGATCTCGGGACCATCACCCGTACCGACGGCACCCACCAGGTGACGTACAAGGGGATTCCCTTGTATACGTACTCCGGTGACACCAAGGCCGGTCAGGCCTCGGGTCAGGGTGTGGACCACACCTGGTACGTCGTTTCGCTGTCGGCCAAATCGACAGCATCGGCGTCGGGAGCATCGACGCCCTCGACCCCGAGCACGGCCTCTGGTGGATACGGCTACTGAACCCGCCCTGGGGGTCGATGGCCACCAGCGAGTCGATAACGTCTCTGGTGTGAGCGAATCCGGCGGCTCCTGGTCGCCGACCCCTAATGCCTCCGAGGCGAGGGTGCATCCGTCAACGGCGGACCAACAGGGACTCGAGGATGCCTACACCGCCTATCGGTCCGAGCTGACCGGTCTGGCTCGCAGAGCCCTGGGGAGTGCCCATCTGGCCGAGGAGGCCGTGCAGGAGACCTTCGCACGTGCTTGGCGTTCCCGTCACCGGTTCGATGCCTCCCGCGGTTCGTTGAGGACCTGGCTCTACTCCATCGAGCGAAACCTCCTGGTCGACATGGCGCGGACCCGGCAGCGCCAGGAGGTCCGTGATGCTCGACTGGGTGGCGAAGCCGATCTCATCGATGATCACGTCGAGAGCACCATCGCCTCCTGGCAGGTCGAAGAGGCTGTCCGTCAACTCTCGACGGCCCACCGGACGATCGTCGTCGAGATGTACTTCAAGGGCCGGACGAGCAAGGAGATGGCAGATCGTCTCGCCGTGCCCGAGGGTACGGTGCGGAGCCGCCTGTTCTATGCACTCAAGGCCATGAAGTTGACGCTTGAGGAGATGGGGTGGAACGAATGACAGAGCGGGACTGCTCTGGATGGAGAGGGGTGCTGGCCATGGATGCCATCGGTCGCGCCGATGAGAAGGAAGCCCGGGAGCTTGCCGAACACCTCGAGGAATGCGGTCAATGTCGGACCGACGCCGAGGAGGTGCGCACTGCCGCAGGTGCGCTGAGCCTGCTGGACGCCGCCCAGGTCGCCGACCTCGAGAGGGGGTCCACGGTCGTGGGTCTCGCTGCCGGGAGCGAGCCCGTTCTGCCGGGCCTCGGTGGCGGGCCCGAACCGGTAGCCGAAATCCGGCCCATCGATCGCCGCGGCCGTCGGCCGGCGGAGGGGAAGAAGAAGTGGGTGACCGCGGCCGCTTGCGTCGCTGCCGTCGCCGCCGCCGTTGCGGTGGTGGCTGCGGTGGCGCTGGGAGGTTCCTCCACGCCCCCGACCAGGACCGTGGCGCTGTCCGGTGAACCGGGGGTCACCGCGTCGGTCGTCCTCACCAGCCAGGCCTGGGGCACCCGGGCCGTCTTGACCGAGTCGGGCCAGGCGGCCGGACAGGCCCTCACCGTATCGATGCGGACGGCTTCCGGTCGGTGGTGGGTGGCCGGCAGCTACCGGACGACAGGCCGGTCGGGGAGCCTCGAGGTGTCGCTCTCCTGCGCGGTCCCGGCCAACCAGATCACCGATGTATGGGTCTCCGACCAGGGCGGTCACACGGTCCTCAACGGCTACGTAAACTAGGCACTGTTCCCGAGTTGAAGCGCCCCGCAGCGTCGGCTGCAGGGCCCCTTGTGGGTTGTCGGGGTGCTCGGACTCTGGGCCCGGGGTTCGAGTCCTGGGCGATTGACAGGCCCAGTCCTATGAGATAGGGTAACTAGTCCTGGTGAACGACCCGCGAGGGCGTTTTCAGGCACCTTCAGAATGGGGCTCTTGCCTCTGCATGGGGAAATTCCGGCATCGACGCCAGTTGGCGTGTGCCTGATCGCTCCTTGAAAACGGAATAGTGATAGCCAAAAGTCAGTGCGGGCGATCGCGGGGAAACCTACGGTCGCTAGTCAATTAAGCATTGAACGGACAATGTCTGTTCTTTGCCAGTATTCAGTTGACCGAGAGGATCAGTGTCCTCGAGGTCAGCTCTTCGATTTCGGTCAGGCCTTCGGGTCTGATTGGGGTCTCAATGGAGAGTTTGATCCTGGCTCAGGACGAACGCTGGCGGCGTGCCTAACACATGCAAGTCGAACGAGGTCCATCCGGTAGCAATACTGGTGAAGATCAAGTGGCGAACGGGTGAGTAGCACGTGAGCAACCTGCCCCGAAGACCGGGACAACACCGGGAAACCGGTGCTAATACCGGATATCCCCACCGAGTCGCATGGCTTGGTGAGGAAATGGATTCCGCTTCGGGAGGGGCTCGCGGCCTATCAGCTAGTTGGTGAGGTAACGGCTCACCAAGGCTTCGACGGGTAGCTGGTCTGAGAGGACGATCAGCCACACTGGGACTGAGACACGGCCCAGACTCCTACGGGAGGCAGCAGTGGGGAATCTTGCACAATGGGCGAAAGCCTGATGCAGCAACGCCGCGTGAGGGACGAAGGCTTTCTGAGTTGTAAACCTCTTTCAGCAGGGACGATTGTGACGGTACCTGCAGAAGAAGCCCCGGCCAACTACGTGCCAGCAGCCGCGGTAATACGTAGGGGGCAAGCGTTGTCCGGATTTATTGGGCGTAAAGAGCTCGTAGGCGGCTTGGCAAGTCGAATGTGAAACCTCCAGGCTCAACCTGGAGATGCCATTTGATACTGCCATGGCTAGAGTTTGGTAGGGGACCACGGAATTCCTGGTGTAGCGGTGAAATGCGCAGATATCAGGAGGAACACCAGCGGCGAAGGCGGTGGTCTGGGCCAATACTGACGCTGAGGAGCGAAAGCGTGGGGAGCGAACAGGATTAGATACCCTGGTAGTCCACGCCGTAAACGTTGGGCACTAGGTGTGGGGACCTATCGACGGTTTCTGTGCCGCAGCTAACGCATTAAGTGCCCCGCCTGGGGAGTACGGCCGCAAGGCTAAAACTCAAAGGAATTGACGGGGGCCCGCACAAGCGGCGGAGCATGTGGCTTAATTCGATGCAACGCGAAGAACCTTACCTGGGTTTGACATTTAGGGAAAAGCCGTAGAGATACGGTGTCCTTCGGGGTCCTAAACAGGTGGTGCATGGCTGTCGTCAGCTCGTGTCGTGAGATGTTGGGTTAAGTCCCGCAACGAGCGCAACCCTTATTCTATGTTGCCAGCGCGTAATGGCGGGGACTCGTAGGAGACTGCCGGGGTCAACTCGGAGGAAGGTGGGGACGACGTCAAGTCATCATGCCCCTTATATCCAGGGCTGCACACATGCTACAATGGCTGGTACAACGGGTCGCTAATCCGCGAGGAGGAGCTAATCCCCAAAGCCAGTCTCAGTTCGGATCGCAGTCTGCAACTCGACTGCGTGAAGTCGGAGTCGCTAGTAATCCCGGATCAGCAACGCCGGGGTGAATACGTTCCCGGGCCTTGTACACACCGCCCGTCACACCACGAAAGTCGGCAACACCCGAAGCCGGTGGCCCAACCTTTTAGGAGGGAGCCGTCGAAGGTGGGGTCGGTGATTGGGGTGAAGTCGTAACAAGGTAGCCGTACCGGAAGGTGCGGCTGGATCACCTCCTTTCTAAGGAGTCACTGTTCGGGCCGTACCGGCCCGGATACTCCTAGTCGATCACTGACTAATCGCTGTCGTCTCCATCCCGCCCCGAGCGGACCGCACATCCTTGTGATGTCCCGTCCGAACGGCCTGTGGGCTCTGGGGCTGGCCGCGGGCATCACTATTCCGTTTTGAGGGAGTGATCCTCGGTTCCTGTCCGTTAAGGCAGCCCGGGGGAATTCCACCCTCCGACGCGACGCCTCCAGGCCGGTTTTAGGCCTGGTAGGCCGCTCGCCCGCGTGTACCGCAGTCTGCCATCGGTCTGTTCTTTGATGTCAGCAGTCCGGATCACGTGCTGTGTGCACCTTGAGAATTCCATAGCGAGCACGAGCATCTATGTTCTCCAAGTTACAAAGAGTCAACGGCGGATGCCTTGGCGCCTGAAGCCGAAGAAGGACGTGGGAGGCTGCGATAAGCCACGGGGAGTTGCCTACCAAGCTTTGATCCGTGGACGTCCGAATGGGGAAACCCGACACCCGTCATGGGGTGCCACCCTGGTCTGAACGCATAGGACCAGCGGAGGGAACCGGGGGAATTGAAACATCTCAGTACCCCGAGGAGAGGAAAACAACAGTGACTCCCTGAGTAGCGGCGAGCGAAACGGGATGAGCCTAAACCGAGTTGGTGTCAAAGCCTGGTGGCGTTGCCAATTCGGGGTTGTGGGAGCCGATAGAAGGTGCACCAGAACCTTCACGGAGTTACAAAACCAATTGTCTAGTGGAAGCATCCAGGAAAGATGCGCCGCAGAGGGTAACAGCCCCGTACACGAAAGAGATTGGACTCCGATCGGATTTCCCGAGTAGCGCCGGATCCGGGAAAGCCGGCGTGAATCTGCGAGGACCACCTCGTAAGGCTAAGTACTCACAGGCGACCGATAGTGAACTAGTACCGTGAGGGAAAGGTGAAAAGTACCCCGGGAGGGGAGTGAAATAGTACCTGAAACCGTTGACTTACAAACAGTCAGAGCGTCGTCGACACTTTGTGTCGGCCGTGATGGCGTGCCTTTTGAAGAATGAGCCAACGAGTTATGGTGTGTGGCGAGGTTAACCCGTGAGGGGGAGCCGAAGCGAAAGCGAGTCTTAATAGGGCGAATTAGTCGCATGCTGTAGACCCGAAGCCGAGTGAGCTAGCCATGGGCAGGCTGAAGCGGGGGTAAGACCCCGTGGAGGGCCGAACCCACCCTGGTTGAAAACAGGGGGGATGACCTGTGGTTAGGGGTGAAAGGCCAATCAAACTCGGTGATAGCTGGTTCTCCCCGAAATGCATTTAGGTGCAGCGTCGGGCGTTCAGCATCGGAGGTAGAGCACTGAATGGGCTAGGGGGCCTACAAGCTTACTGACCCCAATCAAACTCCGAATGCCGATGCTCTAGAGCCTGGCAGTGAGACTACGAGGGATGAGCTTCGTTAGTCGAGAGGGAAACAGCCCAGACCGCCAGCTAAGGCCCCTAATTTTTGACTAAGTGGAAAACGATGTGGGAACGCAAAGACAGCCAGGAGGTTGGCTCAGAAGCAGCCACCCTTGAAAGAGTGCGTAATAGCTCACTGGTCGAGTGGTCCTGCGCGGACAATGTAACGGGGCTCAAGTCAAAAGCCGAAGCTGCGGATTTCCATTCCGCCCGAGTATCGGACGTCCAGAGCAATGAATCACTTCGGTGATTCGGCGCCGAGGACGCCGTATTGACGCTTGGGAGTCACGGAGTGGGAGTGGTAGGGGAGCGTCGATCCCGCTGAGAAGCGGCGGTGTGAACCGTCGTGGAGCGCGGTCGAGTGAGAATGTTGGTATGAGTAGCGAGAGAGGGGTGAGAAACCCCTCCGCCGTAAGCCCAAGGGTTCCTGGGGAAGGCTAATCCTCCCAGGGTAAGTCGGGAGCTAAGGCGAGGCCGAGAGGCGTAGTCGATGCACAACTGGTTGATATTCCAGTACTTCCGTGTCCGCGCCATTTCCAATACCGGTGTCCTAAGGGGCTGTCCTTCGGGGCGAACCGACCGACCCGGTGGCGGAAAGCGAAGGAGGGACGCAGGAGGGTAGGTGAGCCCAGGCGTTGGTTGTCCTGGGGTAAGCGTGTAGGAGGAGGTCCAGGCAAATCCGGACCTCATGAACTCCGAGGCGCGATGCCGAGCCACACCAGGTGAAGTCACTAATCCCATGCTGCCGAGAAAAGCTTCTAGCGAGCTGGCACGGAACCCGTACCCCAAACCGACACAGGTGGGCGGGTAGAGAATACCAAGGCGATCGGGAGAACTGTGGTTAAGGAACTCGGCAAAATACCTCCGTAACTTCGGGAGAAGGAGGGCCTCACTAAGATGACGAACTTCGCGTTCCGAGTCTGAAGGGGCCGCAGAGAATAGGGGAAAGCGACTGTTTACTAAAAACACAGGAGCGTGCGAAGTCGAAAGACGATGTATACGCTCTGACGCCTGCCCGGTGCCGGAAGGTTACGGGGAAGGGTTAGCCCTCGGGCGAAGCTCTGAACCTAAGCCCCGGTAAACGGCGGCCGTAACTATAACGGTTTGTAATAGGGCCGTTATAAAACCCCGCTATATGCTGGAACATCCGAGTATCCGGTGGTACTCGTCCTTGTCACACCCGCTTCATAGGGTGCCGGCATGGGCAGTGAAAATCCATCCGGTGCGGACAATCAGCAGGAAACTGCCAGTCCTTGTCTTGTGCTTGATCCCAACTGGATCGCTGGTTTCGTGGATGGCGAGGGTTGTTCCTCCGTTTCGGTTCATCGCAGTTCGATGATGCGCCGGCATGGGGGGGGTAACTCCTGCCCGTTTTCCACGTCTATCAGCACCAGGACCATCGAGAGGTTCTCGAAGCTATGGTCCCGACCTTCGGCTGCGGGCGAATTCGCCCGAAAGGGCCCGAGGAGCAGTGTTCTGACCTATGCGGTCGAAGCACTTCAGGACCTGGAAGTTGCCATTGTGCCGTTCTTCGAGCACCACCCTCTCGTCGTGAAGCGTGACAACTTCTCGATATTCGCCGCCATTGTGCGGTGAATGCGAAAGGAGGAACATTTGACGAGGTCGGGGTTTGAGCGTCTGGTGGGGCTTGCGTATGGCATGAATGCCACAATGGCAAGCAACGATCCAGAAGTATTGAGCAAGTATTGTCAGGATCCTCAGAGACTGCACGCGAGGCTCT
Source organism: uncultured Acidimicrobiaceae bacterium (assembly GCA_963704615.1). GTDB lineage: Bacteria > Actinomycetota > Acidimicrobiia > Acidimicrobiales > RAAP-2 > Bog-756. The sequence goes on from OY969923.1 coordinate 2,151,360, forward strand.
CAGGTAGCAAGAACTCCAGTTCCCACGGGAGAAAATGCGATCGGAGATGAAGATACAGTCCGAACCTCATGGCGACATGGGGAGTCAGGCAGAAATGACCTGGCCGCCTATGAGGCAAAAGGCAAGTAAGCCTGCTGTCGAAATGGGTAGTAACAAAAGTGCCTAAGGTAGCGAAATTCCTTGTCGGGTAAGTTCCGACCTGCACGAATGGCGTAACGACTTTCCTACTGTCTCAACCACAGACCCGGCGAAATTGAAGTACGAGTAAAGATGCTCGTTAGCTGCATCAGGACGGAAAGACCCCGTGGACCTTTACTACAGCTTGCTGTTGAGTTTTAGTACATATTGTGTAGGATAGGTGGGAGACTTTGAAGCATTGGCGCCAGCCAGTGTGGAGTCAACCTTGAAATACCACCCTTTATGTGCCGGAACCCTAACCTCGGTCCGTTATCCGGATCAGGGACAGCGTCAGGTGGGTAGTTTGACTGGGGCGGTCGCCTCCTAAAACGTAACGGAGGCGCCCAAAGGTTTCCTCAGGCTGGTTGGCAATCAGCCGTCGAGTGCAATGGCACAAGGGAGCTTGACTGCGAGACCTACAAGTCGAGCAGGTGCGAAAGCAGGGCATAGTGATCCAGCGGTTGCTTGTGGAAGCGCCGTTGCTCAACGGATAAAAGGTACCCCGGGGATAACAGGCTCATCTTCCCCAAGAGTCCATATCGACGGGAAGGTTTGGCACCTCGATGTCGGCTCGTCGCATCCTGGGGCTGAAGCCGGTCCCAAGGGTTGGGCTGTTCGCCCATTAAAGCGGTACGCGAGCTGGGTTTAGAACGTCGTGAGACAGTTCGGTCCCTATCCGATGCAGCCGTAGGAGATTTGAGGAAGGCTATCCCTAGTACGAGAGGACCGGGATGGACGAAGCTCTCGTGTGTCAGTTGTCCTGCCAAGGGCACTGCTGATTAGCGACCTTCGGGTGGGATAAGCGCTGAAAGCATCTAAGCGCGAAGCCCGTTCCAAGATGAGATCTCCCACAGGGACAACCTGGTAAGGCCCGTGGCCAGACGACCACGTCGATAGGCCGGAAGTGTACGTGCGGTAACGCATTCAGCTGACCGGTACTAATCGGCCGAGGGCTTGGGAACTTGCTCGTGCTCGCTATGGAACGCTCAGGGTGGCCGATCTCGGCCACACCGGGCTCGGATGTCCTCGCCTGGCGACGATGTTCTGGAGCCCCGGAGAGCGCACAGTTTCCGGTGGCCATGGCGGCGGAGAGACACCCGTTCCCATTCCGAACACGGCAGTTAAGCCCGCCAGCGCCGATGGTACTTGGGGGGTAGCCCCCTGGGAGAGTAGGACGCCGCCGGGATTTCTCCAGACAATGCCCGCCGCTCGTCGGCGGGCATTGTCGCGTGTCACGCTGGTCGCCATCAGGTTGGCCACCTGGCTGACGGACCTGACCTCCTGTGACGATCCACCTGGGTGGATGAGTGTCGTGTCACCGGGGCTCGAGCCCTATGAACGGGTGAGGTTGACCCCCCACTCGTCGGACAGCCGCTTGTTCGAGTTTCGGTACCGCTCTTCTACCCACTGATCAAAGGTCTCATCAAAGAGGGGATGGCGGATTCGCAGACGGCTGAAGCTTCGGGTGAACGCCTCAGCGATCCGACGGGGGAAGACAAAGGGCGGATAGGGGTTCAGTTCGGTCCGCCGGAAATGGTTGAGATATTGGCGCACCCTGACTTCTCGATCCAGGGTGGACACATTCAGGCGCTGGGTCAACTGACTCTGTTCCATCGACCACGGGTCAATATTCAGGAACGTCGCCAATTCACCAAGAACCGTCCCCTGATCACGGGTGAACCGCCCATAGTCGATAACCATGATGTTCTGTCGCCCGAAGAGTTCGACATATCGAGAGAGCAATCGGTCGTATTCCCAGTAAGCAAGGTCAACCCCGACCGTTTTGATTTGCGGGAGCGGGTGGAGTGTCCTCGCTAGGCTTCCCGGCCAGCCCATACTGACGATTTGTTTGTACTCAGACCTGATTGCGTCAGCCTGGTGACGGACCAGCCAAAAGATCTTTGCCCCGGGCAGCGTCGCATGCAGTCGGGACGCAATCCGAAAGCTGTCATACCCTCCGCTTGCCGCGTGTCCCGACAATCGTTCGGCGGAAACGATCAGCAATCTCGTACCATCGGTCGCCATACTCTGGGCTCGCTCATGGAAGAGCGCTCTGGCCGTCAAAGAGTCGAAATCGCTATCAGACGCGCCGACGATTTGCGTGACGAATGGGTCGTCGTGCAGCACCGGAACCACCTGAACATGATGGCGGAATGCGACCTGCTGGAACCATGTCGACGCTGTCTTGTGATAGCCGATGTGCACTGCAGCAGTCGGCGCTGATTCGGAATTCATCCTCAATAATCCCAACTGCCACGTCATTGCCAACGGTCTGACGATTGCACCGATACTGTACCGATGCACCACAGACCAGAGCAACGGACCTTAGCGCCGTCAATCTGATCGACGGCGAGAGTGGCCTTGAACCTCGGCGGGTTCGACGTCGAGCGGGCACTCGGCGGGACGTGGGACGAAGCCACCAGAACGATGCTGGTGGACAGGCGCTCGATCTCTCGTGTGCCGAGTGGGACCCGCCAATGTCTCGGCGTAGCGAATCAGGGCCACGTGGACGTCGGTCAGATACTTCAACTGGAGGACATCGAGGGGACCGCCGACATGGGTGCCGACGCCGACTCTTGGTGAGCACGGCTGTCGGTGGTCGCCTTCGTCGGTGAGCGTCGAGCTAACGACCGGATGTTCGTCCGATGCCAGGTCCGGGCGTACGTCCCGCCAGCACCAGCAGCCGTGCGTGCCCGGAGACCAGAAAATACGTCGGGCCGCGGACGCGACTGCAGAGATCTGACTCGAGGGCGACGCCGGGAGTGGCTCCCGATGGCTCGGCGATGATCGCCGACTCCGGGTACCCCATCGGTGCGGTCCGGGTCATGATGGGTGGGTGCGGCGCCTGATCCTCACCGTGACCTGCCCCGACCGCACTGGGATCGTGGCCGCCGTCACCGGCTTCATCGCCTCGCACGGAGGGTGGGTGGTGGAGGCGGCCCAGCACGGCGATCTGACCACCGGGACGTTCTTCCAACGGATCGAGGTCTTGGCTGACAGCCTGCCCTTCGACGCCGGGGATTTCGGATCCCGATTCGTCCAGGTCGCCGGTCAGTTCCAGTTGGACTGGCACCTGAGCGACACCGACATTCCCAAGAGGGTTGTCATCCTGGTCAGCCGCGAGGACCACTGTCTGGCCGATCTCCTGCACCGGTGGCGGGGCGGGGACCTCCAGTGTGACATTCCGGCGGTGATCTCCAATCATCCCGACCTTCGTTCACTGGTCGAATGGCACGGCATCGACTTCGTCCACGTACCCGTCGCAGCCGGCCACTCGGCCGAGGCCTTTGCCGAAATCACCTCCCTCCTCACTTCGATGCGGGCGGACGTGGTGGTCTTGGCTCGGTACATGCAGATCCTTCCCGCCAGCCTCTGCGACCTCTACCCCGGTCGGATCATCAACATCCATCACAGCTTCCTTCCCTCCTTTGCCGGTGCCCGCCCCTACCACCAGGCATTCGAGCGAGGGGTCAAGCTGATCGGAGCCACCTGTCACTACGTGACCGCCGAGCTCGACGCCGGTCCCATCATCGAACAGGACACCAGTCGAATCGACCACGGCGACACCGTCGAGGACCTTCTGCGCATCGGTCGGGAGGTCGAGCGCTCGGTGCTGGCCCGTGGCCTGCGTTGGCATCTGGAGGACCGGGTTTTGCTCAACGGCAACCGCACCGTCGTATTCGACTGATTGGCTGACGGACATCGCCCCCGTGGCTTGGGTCGGGGATGGCCGACACCGTGGATCGGGTGGTACGGCCGGTACACTCGCACCCATGGCCACGCGTAACCCCCCTGGTTCGCCGCGCTCGCGGGGATCGGACCGATCGGGTCGACCTTCCCGGACGCCATCGAAGGGCACCGGCCAAGGAGGCGGGGGCCGTGCCGCCCCCGGGTCAGCCAAACGTGGCACCACCAGCGGGCGGCCGCGCCGATCCGGTACCGAAGCTCAGCGGCCACGGCGGAGCGCGACCGGTGGAGGCGGTTCGGGGCGAGCCCAGCCCGGCCCGGTCAAGCGCGGCGGTTCCCAGCAGGGGGGTGCTCGACGAGACCAGGACAACCGGCAGGGCGGCCAACGGGTTGCCGCCGAACGCGACGCAGGATCGAGAGGACCCTCGTCCCGTCAGTCCCCGGCCGGTCAGTCGTCGGCCCGAGGCCCAGCCCGGCCTGGACGGCGACCCGAAGGGCGAAGGGCCGCCGAGGACAGCGCCAAGTCCCAGCGCACCCCGGTGGTGCGCAAGGGGTGGGGGAGCGTCGCCCGTCGAGGGGCGAGCACGGTCCGTACCGGACCAGTGGGCCACGGAGCCGACGGAGACACCGCTGAAGGGCGGCGGAGGACGAGGGCGAGGTCAGACGAGTTCGTCCCCGAGACGTGGGTGCGCGCCGACGAGCAGCGCGGGAAATCGCCAGCCACGCGAGATCGGCGGCAACCACCGACCCACCGGCCGGTGCAGACCCCAGCCGAGCTGCCGCCCGACATCGCCGAAGAGCTGGCCTCTGCTGCCGGACCTGACTGGAACCACCTGCGAGACCGCATCAGCGAGCGGATGGCGGCCGGCATCGGGGCCTACGAGCGAGAGCGCTACCGGGACGCCTCTCGCATCCTCCGGACGGTGGTGGAGGCCGTCCCGACCGCGCCTTCGGCGCGGGAGCTCCTCGCCCTTGCCCTCTACCACCAGGGATTCTGGAAGGCCGCCCTCCCCAACCTCGAGGCGTTTGCGACGCTGACCGGGTCGGTCGACCAGCATCCGGTGCGCATGGACTGTCAGCGAGCTCTCGGCCGACCCAAAAGGGTCGAGACGCTCTTCGACGAGCTCAGGCGGGGATCACCTGATCCCGAGGTCCTCTCCGAAGGTCGGCTGGTCCTGGCCGGAACCCGTGCCGACAACGGTGACCTGGCCGGTGCGGTGTCCCTGCTGGTCGGGGCGGGCGCGGGCAGGCTGGTCCGCAATCCTGCCGAGCGCCATCTCCGGCAGTGGTACGTGCTCGGCGATCTGACCGAGCGATCCGGGGACCTGCCCAAGGCCCGTGAGCTGTTCTTGCGGGTAGCCGCCGTCGATCCCGACGCCTACGACGTGGTCGACCGCCTCGAATCGCTGGGACCACCGACCAGGCCGAACAGGTCGACCAGGTCGCCGAGGACGCCGAAACACGCCCCAAGCGCCCATTAGGCTCGCGGAGCATGAACCTCGAACAGATTTTGGGCGACGAGGCCGACTCGCTGCTCGGGCATGTGGCCAAGGCCTTCCCGGCCGAGCACCTCCTTCTTCCCGGCCCCGACCACCTGGACCGGATCTTCGTCGACTCGGACCGGTCCTCCTCGGTGCTCCGCAACATGGGCTTGGTCTACAACACGGGACGCCTCGCCGGAACCGGCTACCTGTCAATTCTTCCTGTCGATCAGGGCATCGAGCACTCGGCCGCAGCCAGCTTCGCCAAGTTTCCCGCCTACTTCGATCCCGCCAAGCTCTGCGACCTGGCCATCGCCGGCGATTGCAACGCCATCGCCACCACCCTGGGTGGACTGGGCATCGTGTCCCGCCGTTACGTCCACCGGATCCCTTTCATCGTGAAGCTGAACCACAACGACTTCCTCAACTACCCGAACACCTACGACCAGATCATGTTCGCCGGCGTGAACCAGGCCTTCGACCTGGGCGCGGTGGGTGTGGGCGCGACCATCTACTTCGGGTCAGAAGGGGCCGACCGCCAGATCGTGGAGGTCTCGCGCGCTTTCGCCGAGGCCCACCGTTTGGGCATGTTCACCGTCCTGTGGTGCTACCTGCGGAACGCCGCGTTCAAGCAGGGAGACGTCGACTACCACCTGTCTGCCGATCTCACCGGGCAGGCCAACCACCTGGGCGTGACCATCGAGGCGGACATCATCAAGCAGAAGCAGCCGGAGAACAATGGCGGCTACAACGCGCTCAAGTTCGGGAAGACCGATCCGCTGGTCTACAGCGAGCTCACCACCGACCACCCCATCGATCTCACCCGGTGGCAGGTGGTCAACTGCTACGCCGGGAGGATCCCCATGATCAATTCCGGGGGTGAATCCAAGGGTGCCGACGATCTGGCTCAGGCGGTCCGCACTGCAGTCATCAACAAGCGGGCTGGGGGATCAGGTCTGATCGTGGGCCGGAAGTCATTCCAGCGCCCCACCGAGGAGGGTGCCGCCCTCATCCATGCCGTCCAGGATGTCTACCTCGATCCGTCGGTCACCGTCGCCTGACCACGGATTGCCACCATCGTCGCCCGAGTCGAGAGGGCCGGCGGTAGACTCGACGAAGATCAGCACGAAGAGGAGCCCGGTGTCCAACACCACGACCGACCCGAAATCCCCCCATTTGCTCGACCGCGTGGTCATCCGGTTCGCTGGAGATTCGGGAGACGGCATGCAGCTGGCGGGTGACCGGTTCACCACCACGTCGGCTCTGCTCGGGAACGACCTGGCCACCTTCCCCGACTTCCCGGCGGAGATCCGAGCACCGGCCGGAACCCTGGCCGGGGTGTCGGCGTTTCAGGTACACATCTCCGATCACGACATTTCGACGCCGGGCGACTCGCCCAACGTGCTGGTGGCCATGAACCCCGCCGCGCTCAAGGCCAACATCGACTCGCTCCCCAAGGGGGCCATCCTCATCGCCAACGTGGATGCCTTCGAAGAGCGCAACCTGGCCAAGGCCGGCTACGAGACCAATCCTCTGGCCGACGGCTCACTGTCCGCCTACACCGTTTACGAGGTCCCGATGACCTCGATCACCACCGAGGTGTCCAAGGACGCCGGGGTCAAGCCGCGGGATGCCGAGCGGTCCAAGAACTTCTTCGCCCTGGGCTTGATCAGCTGGCTCTACACCCGGCCCATTGACGCCACCATCGAATGGATTACGGAGAAGTACGCGGGCAAGCCCCTGGTCATGGAGGCGAACCTCCGGGCCTTCAAGGCCGGGTTCCACTTCGGGGAGACCGCCGAGCTGTTCGAGTCCTCCTATGAGGTGAAGCCGGCCACCCTGGAGCCCGGCGAGTACGTCAACGTGACCGGCAACACGGCCACCGCCTGGGGTCTGATCGTCGCTTCGCAACGCAGTGGCCTGCCCCTGTTCCTCGGCACCTATCCGATTACGCCGGCGTCCGACATCCTCCATGAGCTGTCCAAGCACAAGCAGTTCGGGGTCCGAACCTTCCAGGCCGAAGACGAGATATCCGGCATCGGCGCCGCCCTCGGCGCCGCCTTTGGAGGTGCATTGGGGGTCACCACCACCTCCGGCCCGGGCATCGACCTCAAGGCCGAGACCATGGGCTTGGCCATCAGCCTCGAGCTGCCGCTCCTGATCATCGACATCCAGCGGGGTGGACCGTCGACCGGTCTCCCCACCAAGACGGAACAGGCCGATCTGCTCCACGCCATGTACGGCCGCCATGGCGAAGCGCCTCTCCCCATCGTCGCCGCCAAAACCCCCTCCCACTGCTTCGAGGCGACGCTCGAGGCGGTCCGACTGGCGGTCAAGTACCGCACACCGGTGATCCTGCTGTCGGACGGCTATCTGGCCAACGGCTCCGAGCCGTGGCGCCTGCCCGATCTGGCCGAGCTACCCGACATCGATCCCGGGTTCGCGGTGGCTCCCAATCACACCGACCCCGATGGAGAACAGGTCTTCTGGCCCTACGTCCGCGACGAGGAAACCCTGGCCCGGCCCTGGGCTCCCCCCGGCGTGCCCGGTCTGGAGCACCGCATCGGCGGCCTCGAGAAGGCGGACGGCTCGGGCAACGTCGCCTACGACGGTCCCAACCACGAGCGAATGACCCGTCTGCGGGCGGCCAAGATCGCCGGCATCGCCCGTGACATTCCGCCGACCGACGTCGACGACGAGGAGGGCGCCGAGGTTCTGGTGATCGGCTGGGGCTCCACCTACGGGGCGATCGCCGCCGGAGTGCAGCGGGTGAGGGCGCGGGGGTACCAGGTGGCCCAGGCCCATTTGGTGAACCTCAATCCCTTCCCCGCCGACCTAGGCGATGTCCTCGGCCGTTACAAGAAGGTGCTGGTCCCCGAGGTCAATCTCGGACAGCTCAGCCGGCTTCTGCGCGCCGAGTACCTGGTGGACACGGTGTCCTTCACTCAGGTCCAGGGCATTCCCTTCCGGGCTGCGGCGATGGAGGCGGCCATCCTTCAGCAGATGGGATCCGACGACGACCTGATCGGACCCGGGGCCGAGGCGGTCCCGGCTGCGAACGGAACCAACGGCGCCGGCTCCGCTTCTGTCACCGGAAAGGCATCGGACTGATGACCGACCTCGCCCACGCTGACGAAACATCGCAACCGATCCCACTCACCACACGCAAGGACTGGTCCTCGGACCAGGAGGTCCGCTGGTGCCCGGGTTGTGGGGACTACTCGATCCTGGCTGCCGTGCAGATGCTGATGCCCGAGCTCGGTGTGCGACGGGAGAACACCGTGTTCCTGTCCGGAATCGGCTGCGCCGCCCGGTTCCCGTACTACATGAACACCTACGGGCTGCACTCCATCCACGGCCGGGCACCGGCCATGGCCACCGGGCTGGCCACGACGCGCCCGGACCTCGATGTCTGGGTGGTCACCGGTGACGGCGACGCACTGTCGATCGGCGGCAATCACCTGATCCATGCCTTGCGCCGCAACGTCAACATCACCATCCTCCTGTTCAACAACCAGATCTACGGCCTGACCAAGGGCCAGTACTCACCCACGTCCGAAGTGGCCAAGGTGACCAAGTCGACGCCCTTCGGGTCATTGGAGCAGCCCTTCAATCCCCTGAGTCTTGCTCTCGGCGCCGAGGCCACCTTCGTCGCTCGCACCCATGACATGGATCGCAAGCACATGATGGAGGTCTTCCGCCGGGCCCATGCCCACAAAGGGGCTTCCTTCGTGGAGATCTACCAGAACTGCAACGTCTTCAACGACGGTGCCTTCGAGCAGATCACCGGTAAGGACCACCGGGCCGACATGCTGATCCCCCTGGTCCACGGCGAGCCCATTCGCTTCGGGCCCGAAGGTGAGCACGGTGTCGTTCTCCAACGGGACGGCTCGGTCGATGTGGTCGAGGTGGACGACGTGGGGGAGACGGCTCTGCTTGTCCATGACGAGCGCCGCGACAATCCCGGGCTCGCCTTCCAACTGAGCCGGCTGTCGCGAGGTCCCTACGAGCCGACGCCGATCGGGGTGTTCCGCGATGTGGATCGACCCGAGTACGGGGTGGAGATGTCACGTCAGATCGACGAAGCCACCGCCAAGCGCGGTCCGGGCGACCTGGCGACCCTGCTCCGCTCCGGTTCGTCGTGGACGGTCGAGTAGACCGGCACCGACCGGGCCTGGCCGGCCACCGGTGATTCGCATCGAACGGTGACCATGTTCGTGGCGATGCTGCGCAGCATCAATGTGGGTGGCCGCAACCGGGTGGCCATGGCCGACCTTCGTTCGCTTGCCTCGTCGCTCGGCTACCACGACGTCCAAACCTACGTCCAGAGCGGGAACCTCGTCTTCACTGGAACCGGCTCACCCGCCCCTATCGCCCAGGCTCTCGAGGACGGAATCGTCTCTGAGCTCGGTCTCACCGTCCCGGTCGTGGTGCGAAACACGTCACAACTCCGGGGGATCCTGCGTGACAACCCGTATGCCGAACTGGATGTCGACCCGAAGACCATCCACGTCACGTTCCTTGCCGACCGACCCGACAAGGCCAAGCAGAGTGATCTCGAAGAGCGGGCTGGGCAGTTCGGGGATGACCGGTTCACCGTGGTGGGTGGGAACGTCTTTCTCCACTGTCCGGGTGGTCACGGGGAGACCAAGCTCACCAATTCCTACCTCGAACGCCGCCTGGGAGTGACCGGTACCACCCGCAACTGGCGGACGGTCACCACTCTGGCGGCGATGGCCGGCGTGGGAGTCGTCGGGGAGGTGCCGACCGCTCCGAAGTAGTGTCGTCGCCATGGACACCGGTGGCCTGACCTCGGAGGATCGGTTCGGCATCGACGACCTGCTCACCCGGTATGCCACCGCCATCGACGGTCTGGACTGGGTGATGCTGGACACCGTCTTCACCTCCGATGCCCATCTCGATTACCGGTCGGCGGGAGGCCTGGTCGGAACCTATCCCGAGGTCCGCCAGTGGCTCGCCGACGTGCTGCCCATCTTCGAGGTGACCCAGCACTTGGTGGTCAATCGCGAGCTGGGTCAGGACGACGACGGGTTCCGGGCCCGGTCCTGTTTCCTCAACGTCAACCGCCTGACTGTCCAGGGTGAGCCCTGGCAGTTCACCGTCGGTGGTCGTTACCACGACCGTCTGGTGGACACCCCGGATGGGTGGCGGATCGCACGGCGGATCGAACACACCTTGTGGTGGGACCATCCGATGCCCGGACTTCCGGCCCTCCCGTACCCGGTTCCGGAGAGCGACTGATCTCAGCGGCGAGGCGCCAGGCGCCCGCGACGCGACGGCGGGCAGCGGCGCGGAGCGAGAATCAGGGGGTCAGAAAGGGAGGATTGGTCGCACCGGTCTCCCCCGCATATCCCCTCTGCCGACGGCGGGTGCTCCGCCCGATGACCACCGCTCCGAAGAAGACAATGGCGAGGGACACGATGAGGATGGCAAAGGTCGCCGCGCCTCTGTCGTCGGCCGCCGTCTGGCACTCCTGGACGAACGCCGTCCACTGGGCGCGGGCCGCCTGGTTGGTTGCCGCTGGTTCGGGGCCTGCTCCGATCGTGCCCGGGTCGAACAGGGCGACGATGGCGGCCTCCGACCCCTGTCCGGGACCGCAGGTGCCGCCCGCGGCCGGTGACGGGAGACCCACCAACAGTCCGGTGACGGCAAACGCCACGCCGAACAACCCCAGGCAGACGACCAGGATCCTGGTCCAGGTGCGATCGCTCCTCACACGATCCGATGCTAGGCCGGGAACCATCGTGGGCTGACACGGGGAGGCTGTGCCCACCCGGTGTCCGCCATCAGGTCGGCGATACTCGATGACCACCGCGGATCAGGGAGCACCGGGGCCCGAGAAGGTGGCGTAGTCCCCGTCAGCATTCATCATCATGCAGAACTGCGGACTGGGGCAGGACACAAAGGTCCCGATCCCGGTGTACTGGCTGGCGGTCGGCAGGATCTGGGTGGGCGCGGACCACGAACTGCCGTTCCACAGCACGGCCGAGCCTCCCTGGTCGGCGGCGACGCAGAACGTCGTGGTCGGGCACGAGATCGCATCGAGCCCGCCGTGGGAGTCGATGGTCTGCTCGGGCGACCAGCCCGTTCCGGCCCCGCCGGACGAGACACCGGTACCGTTGACGATCAGGCACTCACCGGCCGAGGGGCAGGAGATGGCGGTGGGATCACCCGTGCCGACGGCCAATGACGCGGTCCAGCGAGTGGGCTCCTGTGTCCAGGTGGAGCCGTTCCAGTCGAGCACTGACCCTCCCACCACGGCAGTGCACGAGGAGCTGGTCGGGCACGAGACGCCGACCCGACCCGCCTGGTAGAGGGATACGGTGCTCGACCCCGGTCCGTTCGGCACCCCGAAGGACTGGGGAGCAAGCCAGCTGCCGCCCCGGAGCATGTAGGCGTGACCGGTGTTGTCGACGAAGGCGCAGGTGGTCGGGGCCGGGCACGAGACGGCGGTGAACCGGGCATCGGGTTGCCCGGGCCCCGGGTCCGCCGGATTGGCGGGAAGCCCCGGTGGTGGCGCCATCGGAATGGGCGCCAACCAGTTGGTGCCATCTCCCTCGGTGACGTGCTCGGATCCGTCCACGATCACGCAGGACGGTCCCGACGTGCAGCTGATAGCGGGAAGGATCGGGGCCGTCACCGGCCCGTTGGCCGGCGCGGGAAAGTACACCGAGGGATCGGACCAGGCGGCCCCGTCCCACGAGACCGCCACACCCGCCCCCGGAGTCAGTGTGTTGGTTCCTCCGGTGCCCCCACCCGAAGCGACGCAGAAGGTGTCCGATATGCACGACACCGATGTGAATCCGCCGCCCGGGGGCAGCGCAGTCAAAGTGTTGCTCCAACCCGGTGCCGGGACGGCAGGAGCGGGCACTGTGGTGGGGATGGCCGAGGGGGGCCCGGTGGCGGTCGTCGAGGTCGAGGGCACCGTGCTCGTCGTCGGGGCCGGTTCGGGGGTTCGGTGTGGCGGGACGCGGCGAAGTGCCGTCGGGACCGACGAGGAGCAACCACCGACCGTCACGATCAGGGCCGCGACGGCGAGGGACGCAGCCAACCGCCTTGGAGCCACATGCCCCCTTTTGTCCGGGATCGTCTTGCCCCTACGGGTTGACCGACCGCACAGGATACCGGCCCCGACGTCCCGGACCGGGGCACGGTCGGGTTGGCGGTGGGCGGGCCGACCCTCGTCGATTACCCGGGATCGACCGCCGGTTCGCGGTCGTCCAGGGTCCGGAACACCATCCCGGTCCGTGGTTTGGGATGGAAGTAGGTGCTCTTCGGGGGCATTCGTCGTCCGGCATGGGCCCATTCGGCGATCTGACTCACCGACACCGGGCGCAACAGGACCACCGCTTGGGCCTGCTCGGTCGCCACCGCGTCGACGGCGTGCTGCCACGAGTTGAAGAACTCGAGGGTGTGGTCGGGCAACTCGGCGATGACCAGGGCCACCATCGACGAGTCGAGGTCGGCTCCGGCGGCTTCCGGGGTGCCGTCCTTGGGGCTGAGGAGCCAGGCGCCCGAGGGCATCACCAGGGCCAAGGCACCGGACTCGCCGAGGGCGCCGGTCGTCCGCTCCTGGAAATCACCGGCCCGGGTGACGTCGAACCATGAGGAGAAGACGTCCACCAGGTCGAGCCCGTCGGGGAGTCCCGAGAGCCCACGGTGGATCGGACCCACCTCGAGCTGGTCCTCGGTCAGCTCCACGACCAGCGCCATCACCAGATCGACGCCGGCCTGGTCCTCGCTCCCTCCCGACCCGGCCAGTCGCGAGTGCTCCTGGCGGAAGGTCAACGCCGTCTCGTAGCGGTGGTGGCCGTCGGCGATGACCACCGGAGCAGTGGCCACCGTCTCGGACACCGCACGGATCACCGAAGGCTCGTGGATCGCCCACAGCTCGTGGAGCACGCCGTCGTCATCGGTGGCGGCCGCATCGGCTGGGTTGTCGCGCACGAAGGTCTTGGTCAGCCCGGCACTGAGTGACAGGCCCCAGATGGGCGAGAGGTTGGCTCCGGTCGCTCGCATCAATTCGAGCCGATCGCTCTTGGCCTTGGGCAGGGTCTGCTCGTGGGGCAGGATCTCCGAGGTGCTGGCCTCGTCGATACCCAGGGCCCCGATCACTCCGTTGGTGGCGTGTCCACCATCGGGTGAAGTCATCCGGTAGGCGTAGAAGCACGGCTCGCCGTCCCGGACGAGGATGCCCTCCTCCTGCCACTGCTTGAGTTGGTGGGCCGCGTTGGCGTAGCGGTCCAGCTCGGCGCGGTGGTCGGGCTCGGGGACGTCGATCCGGACCACGTTGAGACTGTGCCGCTCGGCCAGGTTGTCCCGCTCCCGGGGACCGATCACGTCATAGGGGGGCGCGACGACCATCGAGAGATCGACACGAGATGTGTCGTAGCGGAGACCGCAGAACGGTTCGAACCGAGGCATGGCCACTGCGTATCACATCACGGTGGCGGCAACGGAAGTCCCTGGCCATCAGGTGTACTGGGCGATGAGCGCGGCCAGAGCCTGGGCGCCGGCCGGTTCGAGATGGACCTGGTCGGGCGTGAACCACTCGGGATGGCCCGACGAGAGCGTGTACCAGTCGGCCAGCACCGCCAGCCCGGGGTAGCGAGCCACGCCGGCCGCCAGCACGGCGTTGTCCTCCGCCTCCCACGAGCGGGGCACGTCGACATTGACGAAGACGACCCGTTGGACTCCCGCGGCCGCCTGCATCATGGCGTCGAAGTCGGATGCGGTCACGGTGCCGTTGGTGCCGAGCTCGACCACCAGCACGTTGCCCAGTGTTCCCGCGGCGCGATCGGCCTGGACCACGCTGATCCCGGTTTCGAACTGGCGGCTGACCATGCCGTCGATGTCGGCCCCGGGGATGTCCGCCTCCAGATAGGGCTGGATGTCCAGCATGATCGAGTCGCCCACCGCAGAGACCGGCCCCGGGACCGGCGGGGGGGCCGTCGTCCCCGATGAGCCCGACGCCGCCGATGCGGCGGCCGGCGTCGGATTGGACGGTGGCGTGGGGGTGGTCGAGGCGGGAACGGGAGCCGATGTCGGAGGCGGACTGGCCCCCGAACGCTGGGCTACCGAGTCGGGGGAGCCCGAAGCGGCGGGTGTCACGGGGCGCGAGGGGCTCGATTGTTGGGCCAGGCCCACGCCCAACAGGGCGAGGAGGACGATCACCAATGCCGCCGCGATGGTCCGGTCAACCCAACTGATGTTGCTGCCCATTGCCTCCAGTTTGTCCTGCTCAGGTGGGTGACGGAGCGGATCCGCCGACCGAGGTGCTTGTCCGCTGTCGGGTCCGCCATAGGCGAGCGCCCTCGCTGGAGACCCACAGGACCAACCCGGCACCGGAGAAGCACGTCCCCAGGAGAACGACAGCAGACCACCCACCGGAGGCGTAAGCCAGACCGGTGGTGGCCGATCCGATGGCTCCCCCGATGAAGTAGGTCACCATGTACCCGGTGTTGAGCCTCGAGCGCGCCGATGGGTCGATGGCGAAGATCAATTGTTGGTTCTGTATGTGGACGGCCTGAATGGCCAGGTCGGCGAGCAGCACACCCGCCATCAGGGCCACCAGGTGCTCGGACCCCAGAGAGAGAAGGGCCATGGACGCCACCATGATGATCAGGGATCCGCCGGTCACCCAACGTTCGAAGCCCCGATCGGCCAGGCGACCACTGAACGACGCGGCCAGAGCCCCCGCGGCGCCGAGCAGTCCGAAGAGGCCGATCACCGCCTCGCTGTAGTGGTACGGCGCCGCGACCAGAAGGAAGGCCAGGCTTGTCCAGATCACGTTGAAAGTGGCGAAGGCCAGGGCTCCGATGGCGGCCCGCAAGCGGAGAACGGGTTCGGTCCGC
Source organism: uncultured Acidimicrobiaceae bacterium (assembly GCA_963704615.1). Taxonomy (GTDB): domain Bacteria; phylum Actinomycetota; class Acidimicrobiia; order Acidimicrobiales; family RAAP-2; genus Bog-756. The sequence goes on from OY969923.1 coordinate 2,166,580, forward strand.
ATCAGGTGGACCACCGACCCGAGCAATCGGGAGTAGCTGAGGGACTGTCTCGGTCCCTCGGCCGGCAGGCGGCGACTCAGCACCCCCGAGAGGACGAGGACCATGACGCCGGCCACCACATAGACGGCGCGCCAGCCGGCGACCTCGGCGATCAGCCCCGAGAAGGTGCGGGCCAACAGGATGCCGAGCAGCAATCCGCTCATCACGGTGCCGACGACCCGTCCACGCTGGTCGTCGGAGGCCAGCTCGGCGGCGTAGGGAACCAGAATCTGGGCCGCAACCGAGCACACACCGGCGATGGCCACGGCGGCGACCAGCACGACGATGTCGGGGGCGACCGAGGCCACGAAGAGGGCGGCCGACGCCACCAGCAGGATTCCGGGCACCAGCCGACGGCGAATCAGGATGTCCCCGAGGGGCACGATCAGCGCCAGCCCCACCCCGTAGCCGATCTGGGCCGCAGTGACCACCAGGGCGGCGCCGCCCGAGCCGGTGTGGAGTTCCCGGGAGATCTGCGGCAGCAACGGTTGGGCGTAGTAGAGGTTGGCCGCCGAAATGCCGCAGGCCACGGCGAACAGGGCCACCTCCGACGGCCCCATCCTGGTGGTCGGCCGAGTCGCAGGCATCAGGCCACGTTCCGATCCTGCTCACCGACGGGCACCCGTCCAGGCTAGGAGAGCGCACGTCGACACGTGACGGGCCCGCCCTGGGTTTTGTTGGTCATCAAGGGGTCGGACCAAACCCCGGTCACTGTTTCCGGCGGCGCGGCAGCCTGCTCGTAGACTCTGCCCGTGAAGGATACGGGCGAGGAGACCAGGGGGAACCCGATCACCGACACGGCAGCGACACAGGGGGAGACACAGACGGCGACACAGGGGGAGGGGACCGGCCTCGACCGGATCGCCACCGTGCCCAATGCCATCACCTTGGTGCGATTGGCCTGCATCCCGTTGTTCGTGTGGCTGCTCTTCGGGACCGACCGTCAGACGGACGCGGCCGTGCTGTTGGCCGTCCTCGGAGCCACCGATTGGGTGGACGGGTTCGTGGCCCGTCGGTACGGACAGGTCTCCACGGTGGGAAAGGTTCTCGATCCGGTGGCCGACCGGGTCCTGGTCGTCACCGCGGTCATCGCCATCGTCGTGTACGGGGCGGTGCCGGTCTGGTTCGGGGTGGCCACCCTGGCCCGTGAGGTGGTGGTGTCCGCGGCGGTGCTCCTTTTGGCCTCGCTGGGGGCGACGCGCATCGATGTACTGTGGGTCGGCAAAGCCGGTACCTTCGCCCTGATGTTCTCGTACCCCGCGTTCCTCCTGGGCGACGGCGCAGCCGGATGGCAAGAACCGATCAGGGTGATCGCCTGGGTGACCGGCATCATCGGGCTCACGTTGGCCTGGATCGCGGCCGGTTCCTATGTCCCGGTGGCTCGCAGGGCCTTGGCCGAGGGACGACGTGCGAGGGCCCAGGGGGAGGTCGGATGAAGGCGGTGATCATGGCCGGCGGCGAGGGAACGCGACTGCGCCCGCTGACCTCCAACCAACCCAAGCCGATGTTGCCGATGGCCAACATTCCGATGATGGAGCACGTCGTCAATCTGTTGCGCCAGCACGGATTCGAGGACGTCGTGGTGACGGTGGCGTTCATGGCCAACGCCATACGGACCTATTTCGGGGACGGGTCCGAGTTCGGAGTCCGCATGGTGTACGCCACCGAGTCCACTCCGTTGGGCACGGCGGGCTCGGTGAGGAACGCTCGCGACGAGCTCGACGAGCGGTTTCTCGTCATCTCCGGTGACGTGCTGACCGACATCGATCTGGCCCAGGTCGTCGACTTCCATGACCAACGGGGAGGTCTGGCCACACTGGCCCTCAAGGGAGTCGACAATCCCCTCGAGTTCGGCATCGTGATCACCCGTGAGGACGGATCGATCGAGCGCTTCCTCGAGAAGCCGACTTGGGGACAGGTGTTCAGCGACACCATCAACACGGGCATCTATGTGCTCGAGCCCGAGATCTTCGACTACATACCCGAGGGTGTTCCCGTCGACTTCTCCGCCGACTCGTTCCCCGAGGCCCTGGCGGCCGGCAAGCCGCTCTATGGCTATGTGGCCGACGGCTACTGGGAAGACGTGGGCACCCTGGAGGCTTACCTCAAGGCCCATCAGGACATCTTGGACCAACGGGTCCAGGTGGACCTCAATGGCTTCCAACTCCGTCCCCGGGTGTGGCTGGGCAAAGGTGCAGAAATCGATCCCAGCGTGGTCATCGAAGGTCCAGCTGTCATCGGTGACAACTGCGTGATCGGACCGGGGGCGCGCCTTTCCGAGTACTGCACACTCGGGCGCAACGTGCGGATCGGCGACAACGCGGTCATCCAGCGCTCGGTGGTGCATGACAACACCTATCTCGGGTCGGGCGTCCGTATCGACGGGAGCGTGCTCGGTCGTGGATCCGATCTTCGTGAGGGAGTCCGATGCGAAGAAGGGGTTGTCCTCGGAGACCAGTGCCTGGTGGGTGCCCACGCCGAGATCAAGGCGGGGGTGAAGATCTACCCGTTCAAGACGGTCGAGGCCGGGGCGACGGTCAACTCCTCGATCGTGTGGGAGTCGATGGGATCCCGGTCCTTGTTCGGGCGCGACGGCGTGCGCGGTTTGGCCAACGTCGATATCAGTCCCGAGTTGGCTGTGCGCCTGTCGATGGCCTGGGCGTCGACCTTCGAGAAGGGGGCCACCGTCACGACCTCCCGAGACACCAGTCGGGCCGGCCGGGTCCTCAAGCGGGCGATCATGGTGGGGTGCAATGCCGCCGGCGTGAACGTCGACGACCTCGAGGCGGCCACGGTGCCGGTGACCCGGTTCCAGACCACCACGTCGGCCAGCAAAGCGGGCATCACCGTGCGGCTGGCCCCCGATGACCCTCAGTCGGTCGTGTTCCGATTCTTCGACAAGGACGGGATCGACGTCGACGAGACGACCCAACGGAAGATCGAGAGGCTGTACCACCGCGAGGACTTCCGCCGTGTCCTGGCGTCGGAGATCGGCGACATCGGGTTTCCGCCGCGGTTGTTGGAGCACTACACGGCCGCCCTCATCGACTCGGTCGACCTCTCGAGCGCCCGGGCCGCCGACCTCAAACTGGTGCTCGACTATTCGTTCGGAACGACCAGCTTCGTCATGCCGAACCTGCTGGCCAAGCTGGAGGCCGAAGTTCTGGTGGTGAATCCGTACGCCAATACGGCCAACGTTCTCAGCTTCGACGACCAGAGAAGTGCCGCCAGGGTCTCCGAGTTGGTCCGGGCGTCGGGTGCGCATCTGGGTGCCGTCCTCGACCCCGGCGGCGAATTCCTCACCATCGTGGACGACCTCGGCCATGCGCTCACCGACAACGAGGCCCTGTTGGTGGTGTTGACGTTGGTGACCGATGCTCATCCTTCGGCGCGGGTGGCACTTCCGGTGGCCGCCAGCCGCGCCGCCGAGGAGATCTGCGAAAAGTCAGGTGCGGAGATCGTCTGGACCAAGCTGTCCGCTTCGCACCTGATGGAGGTGGCCCGGTCGGAGGGCGTCACTCTGGCCGCCAGCCAATCGGGAGGGTTCATCTTCCCCCGTTTCCTTCCCGCCTTCGATGCTGCTGCCACCCTGGTCAACCTGCTCGCCCTCCTCACCACCACAGGGGTGAAGCTGTCCGACCTGGTGGCGGACCTTCCCGCCGTGCACATCGTCCACGAGGCCGTGCACACCCCGTGGGATCAGAAGGGCATGGTCATGCGCACCCTGGTCGAACGCTCGCAAGGTCGTGACCTGGTACTGGTGGACGGGATCAAGGTCATCGAGGACGACGGATGGGCCCTCATCCTGCCCGATCCCGAAGAACCGGTGACCCACGTGTGGGCGGAGGCCAGCAACGACTCTGCCGCCCAGGCCCGGGCTCGAGAGTACGCCGTACGTCTCGAACACCTCTTGCACTGATTCAGGCCGCGGCACGTCGGTCGGCTTCGGCGTGCGGTGGCCGGGTCAGGTATGGTCCGCAGCTATGAACGTGCCCGACGAACTGCGCTACTCCACCGACCACGAGTGGGTCCGGTCCGAGGCCGACCGGGTCCGCGTGGGCATCACCGACTACGCGCAGGACGCCCTCGGCGACGTGGTCTACGTCGATCTTCCCCACCAGGGTGTGACCGTGGAGGCGGGGGGCGTGCTGGGAGAGGTCGAGTCGACCAAGTCGGTGTCCGAGATCTATGCCCCGCTGGCCGGCGAGGTGGTGGAGGTGAACAGCTCCCTCACCGATGCCCCGGAGGTCCTCAACGCCGATCCCTACGGCGAAGGTTGGATCTGTGCGATCGTCCCTGCCGATCCGTCGTCGTTTGATGCGCTGCTCGATTCGAGTGGCTATCGTCAATTGACCGGCGGTTGATCACCGCGAGCGGTCCTGTGGACCTAGCGAGCCAGGAGGTGGGAGCGGCTACCGTGGTTGTCGTGTTCTGCTCGAACTGTGGCCACCGCAATCCGGTCGGCGTCAATTTCTGTTCGTCGTGCGGCGCGGCGATGGTGACCTCCGCTCCGGACACATCGGTGTCGCTGAGCCCAGTGGACGACCAGGGCGAGGGAGCCGATGACGACACTGCCGTCGGCCTGCTCGAGCTCCCTCGTGGCGTGGGGTTGCTGGTCGTCAAGCGCGGGGCGGACGTGGGTACCCGTTTCACCCTCGAGTCGGCGATCACCCAGGCCGGACGGCATCCGGAGAGCGACATCTTCCTGGACGACATCACCGTCTCCCGCCGCCATGCCGAGTTCGTGACCAGCGACCAGGTGACCATCGTCCGGGACGTTGGTTCGCTCAACGGGACCTACGTCAATCGGGAGCGCATCGACGAGGTGCGATTGTCCAGCGGCGACGAGGTACAGATCGGAAAGTTCAAGCTCTTGTATCTCGTGGCGGCGGGCGAATGAGAGGCGAATGAGAATGGCAACCGATCCGACGGCGGACGACGAGGTGGGCCGGTGACAAGCAGGTCCTATCTGTCCATCGGGGACGTGTTGACCCTCCTCCGCCAGGAGTTTCCCGACGTGACCATCTCGAAGATCCGCTTTCTCGAGAGCCAGGGCCTGGTCAACCCCGAGCGCACCCCGTCGGGCTACCGCAAGTTCTACGAGCAGGATGTGGAGCGTTTGCGCTGGGTGCTCCGCCAACAGCGTGAGCACTTCCTTCCGCTCAAGGTGATCAAGGACCGGCTGGGAGACGACGCTGTCGATTCCGTGCCGGCCGAAGGGTCCGACGGCGCCGATCGGGGCACGGCAACCGCGGTCGCGGCCAACGCGGACGGACACGCGTCAGGGGATGCTGCGGGCGCTCGCGCCGATCATCGTGCCGACGAGCCCGTGTTGGTCGGTCAGCGGCCCCGACGGGAATCAGTGGCCACCGGGCGGGAACAACCGGCCGGGCCGGGCGAGGGGAACGGTCTTCCCGGCATGGACAGCGCGTCGGACCCGGTCAGGGTGGCCGGCGTGGCGCGGTCCTCGACGGGACCGAGCGCGACGTCGCCGAACGCACCGGCCGCGACATCGCTCGGTACCCCGGCGGCCAAGCCGTCAGAGGCGCCCGGGCGACCGGGCCCGGCCGCCGTGGCCGATGACGCCAGGGGAGGGGGCCGGTCCGCCCCGACGCCTCCCGGTCGGGGGGAGGGCGTGTCGACGGCGAACCCCTCGGCTCCCCGGCCCCCACGGGTCCGAGGGAACGATGGCCCGGCGGCCACCGACCCGGGACCTCGTTCCGAGGGGCAGGCGGAGGCCGGATCACGGGGAACGGCTGCGCCACCCCCGGCCAACCCGCCGATCGGCCCCGAAGGTGGCGCCAGCCTGTCGCTCGAGGAGCTGTCGGCGGCCTGCGGCCTGGACCTCACAGTTCTCGCCGAGCTCCAGGAGTTCGGTCTTCTGGTCCCCAAGAACGTTGCCGGCCTCGAGTACTTCGACGACGGTGCCTTGGCCGTGGCGACGCTGGCCGCCCAGTTCGCCCGGTTCGGGATCGAGCCCCGCCACCTCCGCCTCTACAAGAACGCAGCGGACAGGGAAGCCGGATTCGTGGAACAAATCGTGCTCCCCCTGGTCAGACAGAGGAATCCCGAGGCCCGGGCCCGGGCCCACGAGACGGCGGACAATCTGGCCGGACTGGGACAACAACTCCGGAGCGCGCTGCTCCGTCGGGTGCTCGCCGACCTGCTGGACGGCTGAGCCGGCTCACGTCGCCCCTGGTGGCCCGGTCGTCGGCGCGCCCGCGGCGGGCCTGTCGAGCACCCGGCACCGGCCCGTCGGCACCAACGCCCTGATCGCACATTTCCGTCCTGCCGAGTAAGTTTGCTCGCATGGTCGAAGTCCGACTTCGAGCGGTGCGGGTGGACCTTCAGTCCAACACGCCGGTGCTCCTGCTCCAGGAATCGGAGGGTTTGGGTCGGACCCTGCCCATCTTCATCGGCGCACCCGAGGCCACGGCCATCGCCTTCGCTCTCCAGGGCATGGACACCCCTCGACCGATGACCCACGACCTGATCCGCGATCTGCTGGACGCACTTGGGGCCGACGTGACCAGGGTGGTCATCACCGAGCTGAAGACAGCCACCTACTTCGCCGAGATCGTGCTCCGCCACAGCGACCGTGAGATCCCGGTGTCATCGCGTCCTTCGGACGCGGTCGCTGTCGCCGTGCGTACCGGTGCACCACTGTTCGTCTCCGACGACCTCATGGACAGCGAAGGGATCATGCTGGCGGTCGACGAGGAGGACGAAGAGGACGCCGAGGACGAAGGCGCCAACCCCGATGAGCTTGTCGGCGAGTTCCGGAACTTTCTCGATTCGATCCGCCCCGAGGACTTCTCGTCCTGACCTCCCTCTCGGGGAAAGCGGCGACGAACGGGTCAACGGGATCCCCTCGTACCGCTCTCCAGCTCGGTTAACCTCCAGCCAGGTTGCCGTCCTCCGACGAGACGAATGGAGAAGCGTGGGAACGAGATTGGGTCGCAGCAGGGTCATCGCGGTTCTTCTCGGCGGCGCCGCTCTGGCCGCGTGCTCGTCCACGGCGTCCTCGCCCACGACCACCACCACGACCGCGGCGCACAGCGGATCGTCGGCCACCACCTCGTCGACGGCGTCCTCATCGACGTCGAGTCCCCCAACCTCCAGCGGAGGCCCGTCCCCCTGCGCCACGACCGCACTGACCGGCACCATCGCCGGGAGCAGCGGCGCGGCCGGGACCATCGAAACCACCATCGGCCTCAAGAGCGCGGCGACAGCACCCTGCACCCTCGACGGCTATCCGGGTCTCCTGCTCCTCGACGCGGCGGGTACCGGACTCCCGACCAACGTGGTGCGGAAGGGTAGCTACAGCTTCACCGCCATGGCCCCGACCAGTGTGACGGTGACCCCGGGCGGAAGCGCCTTTTTCAACATCGGCTATTCGGACGTGCCGGTGGGAAGCGAGACATCCTGCCCCAGTTCGACGACGCTCGAGGTCACACCGCCCAACGCCTACGACCATCTGGTTGTGGCGGCTACACTCGCTCCCTGCGGCGGAGGGACGATGGTGGTGTCACCGGTGTTCCTGGCCGGCGGATCGAACAGCCAGACCACCGCCCCACCGGGTGGGTGAACAGGGTGAGGGACGCCGCCCGCGGTCGGCCCCCGGGGCGACCGGGCGCGATCAAGCCACCGGGGCCACCAGCATCCTCCCTCTGACCCCGCCGGCGAGAATCCGCTCCAGGGCGGGCTCGAGCTCGTCGAGGCCCAGCTCCGCATCGACCATGTCCTCCAGCAGGGCCGGCTCGTAGGCAGTGGCCAGCTCCTCCCACACCCGTCGCCGCTCGGCCAACGGGGTCAGCACACTGTCGACGCCGATCAGGGAGGCGTTGCGCACGATGAACGGGTACACGGATGACTCGATGGTGTTCCCGCCGGTCAACCCGCTGGCCGCCACCGCCCCTCCGTAGCGGAGAGTGCGCAGGACGGCGGTGAGGGTGGCCCCACCCACGCAGTCCACGGCGCCGGCCCACCGTTCCGGGCCGAGGGTCCGCTCCGGGGCCACCTCCAGATCGCCCCGATCGATCACCTCGGCGGCGCCCAGGCCGACCAGGTAGTCGCTCTCCGATGCCTTGCCGGTACTGGCCACCACCTGATAGCCCCGTCGGGCCAGCAGCGCCACCGCCATGCTGCCCACCCCCCCGGTGGCCCCGGTGACCAGGACCGGCCCGTCGGAGGGGGACAGCCCGTGCCGTTCGAGGCGGTGGAGGGAAAGGGCAGCCGTGAAGCCGGCGGTGCCGATGATGGCGGCCTGCCGGGCGGTGAGGCCCTCGGGGAGGGGGACCACCCATCGGGCGGGCACCCGGGCCAGTTGGGAGAAGCCGCCATGGTGGGCCACGCCCAGGTCGTAGCCGTGGACGATGACCTCGGAGCCGACGGCAACGGTGGGGGAGTCGGCGGCCACCACCGTCCCCGCCAGGTCCACCCCGGGGATCAGCGGCGAGATGCGCGCCACCCGATTACCGGGTCGGGTGACCAACCCGTCCTTGTAGTTGACCGCCGACCACTCGACCCGGACGATCACCTCGTCGGTGGGCAGATCGGCGAGGGCGAGGTTCTGCACTCCTATCTCGACGCCGCCGTCGTTCCGGGTGACCACGAAGGCGGAGAAGCGGACCGGGACGTCGGCGGTGGCCGTGGTCGGCGGCTGCGGCTCGGTCGGGGAAGGAACGGAGGTCATTGCGGGTACCGTACAGAGCCGATGAGCGCCACGGGTGGGTCGGGGTCCGGCGAGTGGACCGCGGCTCTGATCGAGGCTCCCTTCGGCTGGTGGCCGTCGCCGTGGAAGGTTGGGGTCGTAGCCGGGGGCAAGGTCAGCCGGAGTGGGCTCCAGGCCGACGGGGATGCGGTGTACTGGTCGGAGAGCCGGCCCGACGAGGGCGGCCGGTCGGTCGTGGTCCGGAGCCGCCCCGGCGAGGTCCCGACCGATGTCTCCCCGCCGGGTGTCAGCGTCCGCAGCCGGGTACACGAATACGGGGGCGCCCCGGCCACGGTGGTCGGCGACGAGCTGCTCTACGTCGACGACGCCGATCAGGGGTGGTACCGCACCACCATGAGGGAGGGAGAGGGGTCCCATCCGGTGGCCCTCACCCCGGCGCCCGCCTCGGACGCGGTGTCGGTGCGTTATGCCGACGGGCGGCCGACGGCTTCGGGCCGTTGGCTCATCACCATCGAGGAGCGGGTGGAGGGGGCCACCACCGGGCACCGTCTGGTGGCGGTGGCCGTCGACGGGTCGGGGCTGGTGGTTCCCCTGGTCGAACGGGGCGACTTCGTGTCCGCGCCCCGCCCGTCTCCCGACGGGCACTGGCTGGCCTGGGTGAGCTGGGACCACCCGGCCATGCCCTGGGACGAATCGTCGGTCTGGGTGGCCCGTCTCGTCGAGGGGCTTGGCCGACCGAGCCTCGAAGGGGCCCACCCGGTGGCCGGGGGGGCCGGATCATCGGTCGGCCAACCCCGCTGGTGCCGGGACGGGTCGCTGGTGTACGTCGATGACGGCAACGGGTGGTGGCTGCCCTACCGCCGGGGTCCCGACGAGCTGGGCCGGGGTGCTCGGGCCCAGCGCCTGGTCGATCGAGAGGCCGAGTTCCACGCTCCCGACTGGGTGGTGGGCCAGTCGACCATGGCCGAGCTATCCGACGGCTCTTTGGTCTGTCGTCTGCACGCCGACGGGCGCGACCACGTGGTCCGACTGCGTCCCCCCGAGGCGAGCGCCACCGCGTCGGTCGGCAGCTCTCTGGCCCAGTGGTCGGTCGAGACCCTGGACCAGCCCTGCGTGAGCATCGCCGGTCTGGCCGCGACGACGGGTCTCGGTTCGCCCGCAGAGACGGGCCCCGATGGAGAGGCGGGCCCCGCCCTCGAGGAGGATCGGGTGTGGGTGCTGGGATCCACCCCGACCGAGTCACAGGGTGTCTTCGAGATCCCTCTGCGGCCCGGGTCCGGTGTCCGACGGGTGTCGGCGCCACCCCGGGTCATCCCGGCGGCGGGCGAGGTCTCCCGGGCTCGGCCTCTGGCCGCCTCCACCCCGTCGGGTGATGTGCCCGGCCTGTTCTATCCGCCGGCCAACGCCAGCTACAGCGGGCCCGCCGGCCTCCTCCCACCCCTGGTCGTCTTCTGTCACGGGGGACCGACGTCGGCCGCCGAGGTGGGATTCGACCCGGTGGTCCAGTTCTTCACCAGTCGGGGGCTGGCGGTGGCCATCGTCGACTACCGGGGGAGCAGCGGCTACGGGCGGCCCTACCGGCGCGCCCTCGACGGGCTGTGGGGCGAAGCGGATATCGATGACTGCGTGCACTACGCCTCCGCCCTGGCCCGGGCGGGTCGGGTCGACGGGAGCCGGATGGCCATCCGGGGGACCAGCGCCGGCGGGCTGACCGCTCTGGGTGCCCTCATCCGGTCCCGGCGGTTCGCCGGTGCCGCGGCCTGGTACGGGGTCACCGACCTGGAGGCACTCGTAGCCGAGACCCACGACTTCGAGTCGCGCTACCTCGATGCGCTGGTGGGTCCCTGGCCGGCGACGGCCGATGTCTACCGGGCCCGGTCACCCATTCATCATCCCGAGGAGGTGTCGGGCGCGGTGCTCCTGCTCCAGGGGGCGGACGACCCGGTGGTGCCGGCGGTCCAGTCACAGCGCTTCGCCGACCGGTTGCGGGCCAACGGCGTTCCCTGCGCGCTGACCGTCTTCGCCGGTGAGGCTCACGGATTCCGTCGAGCCGACACCATCGAGGCCAGCCTCACCGCCGAGCTCGACTTCTACCGCTCCGTGTTCGGATTTCGAGACCCGCCGGCTCGCGCCGCCGACACACCCTGAGCGTTGACCTTGTCGTAGATCTCGAAGTGGGGGATGGTACCCTCGATCGTGCCGACCGACCGCCAGGGGACGCACCTGAAGGCGTCGACATCCGGCGGGACGGGGAGGCTGGCGACGTGGCCCGCGATCGACCGCACCCTGGGCTTCCTGAGCGGCCTGTCACCCGAGTGGCGCGACGCCCTCCTGTATGCGTGTTCGGCTGTCTTCGCCGGGGTCACCGGGTTGGCGGTGGGCATCTCCCTCTATCGCCAATGGGGCCAGATGGCGTTCGGGCCCTACCTGGTGGCCGCCGGGTTGATGGCCATGGTGGCCTGGCGGGTCGATCGTTCCCGGCGCCAGGGTCGACGAGAGCCAAACGCCCCCGGAACCGGTCCCGGCCCCCCACCCCGGCGGGCAACCCGAGCCGGTCGGCTGGTCGCCTTTGCCATCGTCTTGTTCGGAGCGACCCTGGTGCCCTTGTCCCTGGAGGTGATCTGGCGTTCCGAGGGCAACGCCGCGCAACATGTGCAACCCGAGGTGGTGGTGGTGGAGCAGGCCGGGGCCCGGGCCGCCCACGGGAAGGACCCGTATCGGGTGGTCGACCGCAACGGACACATCCTCATCCACCAGCGCGACGAACCGACCTACGAGCTGTACTACCCCTACCTCCCCGGCATGGTCCTCTTCGGGGTCTCCACGGGCAGCTCCACCGGGAGCAAGCTCGATGCCCGTCTGACCGATGCCCGCATCCAATTCCTGGTCTTCACCATCGTGATCAGTCTGGCGGCCCTCAGCCGCCTCCGACCACCGACCGACGCCCGGGTGCGCGCCTTCCAGGTCCTGTCGGTGCTGCCGACGGCGGCCCTTCCCTTGGCCACCGGGGGGGACGACATGCCGGTGGTGGCGCTGATGCTGGCCGGGCTGTGTGCGTTGCAGCGCCGAAGACCGGTCCTCGCCGGGCTGGCCCTCGGCGCCGCGTCGTCCCTCAAGTTCACCGCGTGGCCGTTGGTCATCCTGGCCCTGTGGGCGGTGCGCGACCTCCAATTGCACCGGGCAGTGGGGCGCTACCTGATCGGTGTGGGGGCAGTGGTGGTGCCGGTGGTCTTCCCGGTGGCCCTGAGCAACCCGTCGGCGTTCGTGGACAATGTCATCCGATTTCCGCTCGGCCTCGCCGACGTGTCGTCGCCTGCGGCCAGCGCGCTGCCCGGCCACATCCTGGTTGCCGCCTTCCCCGGGGCCCACAAGGTCTACGTGGTGGTGGTCGGTGTCGTCGGGGTGAGCATCCTGATTCGCCACCTGTTGAGGAAGCCTCCGGGCGATGCTGCGGATGTCGCCGCCCTGACCGGATGGGTCATGCTGATCGCCATCCTGCTCGCTCCCGCCACCCGGGTGGGCTACCTGCTGTACCCGATCAACCTCTTCGTCTGGGCCTGGATGCTCCGCGGGGCCGATGACCCGGTTCGAACCTCGATGGGGGAGAGCTCACTTGAACCGGAAGCCCCCGAGGTCCCATCCGCCCCGACGGGGCCCGATCAGCTGTCATCGGGCAACTCGAACACTTCGACGGTGAAGGGGGTGGTGCCCGCCGACGTGGTCGGGGAGACCACCACTCCCACCTCCCAGTAGTACCCGTCGCCGCTACCCCGCTTGGCCAGTACCTCGGTCCCCTGGCCGCCCAGATGGGCGCCGGTGAAGATGACGGTCCAACCAAGCTTGGGGAGCATGGTCTTGTAGGTGGCGATCACATTGTCGGCTGACAGCCCGGTGGTGAAGGCGACAGTGCGGTCGAACTGGCCGGCGTCTTGGTCGGAGTTGATCGTGCGCACGACGGGACTGCCCGTCGGGACGGCCAGGTTGCCGAGGATGTCTGCCGGTGGTTGTCCGGCGTTCACGATCGAGCTCATCGCCGTGGTCGCCGGGGTCAGATGAATGACGGAGCCGTCGGCCGTGACCGTGTGGAGGGAGAAGGTCGGACTGCCCCCCGAGCCGAAGACGGCCGCCACCGAGCCGATGACCACGATGAACACGGCGATGCCGAGCACGATGAGTGCCGGCCCTTTGACCGACATGGTCTGGTAGCTGCGGTGGTCGGGGTCGACGGGCTCGGTATCCTCGGGCGCCGGCGACACGGACTCCGGAGTGGTGCTCACCATCTCGCCCCATCCTAGGGGCCGGCCCGACCCCGACCGCAGCCGGACCCGACAGCGCCGGGAGGCGGCCGTGGGGTATTCCGCGCCGGCAAGCTTGCCGTCCCCGCCGTCCGTCCCCGCCGCCTGCGCCACCCGCAGGGAGCGGGGACCACCCAACGTGGCAGTAACCGGACATACAGTGAGATTACCTGGTCAGGAGCGGTTTACTTCTGCTGGCTGATGCTTCACAATGCGAGGTGCGCTGCCGGGCCGTCAGGTCCAGGCGCGTGGAGGGGCACCCGGTCCCGATCGGGTGGAAGGGTCCTGTGATTGGGGGGGGGAAGTGGCCGGGTCGTCGAGGCCCGGTCACTTCGCGTCTGGCCTCAAACCGGCCCGGTTGGTGGTCCCGGGGCCGACCAACCCAGGTGGTCGAGGGGCCCGTGCCCGGCGCCCAGGCGCCATTCGGCGCCACCGACCAGGGCGCCGTGGACGAACTGCTTGGCCGCGGAAACCGCCGCGGGCACGTCCGACCCCCGGGCCAGCTGGGCGGCGATGGCGGCAGACAGGGAACAGCCGGTGCCGTGGGTGTTGGGCGTGTCCACGCGGGCTCCGGTGATGACCGTGATCTGGGTACCGTCGAAGAGCACGTCGGGCACCTCGGTGGGTCGGGCCCCGGCTGGGGAGTCCACCCCAGGGAGATGGCCCCCCTTGACCAGGACCCAGCCGGGACCGAGCCGGTGGATGGCCCGGGCCAGCCCGACCATGGCCTCGAGGTCGATCACGACCGAGTCGACCACGGCCGAGTCGGCCCCCGCCGAGCTGGGGACGTCGGCCAGCAGGGCGGCCTCCCACAGGTTGGGCGTGACCACCAGCGCGTGCGGGATCAGGTTTCGTCGGTAGGCCTTGATACCCGGGCCCGATACAAGGGCGCGGCCGGTAGAGGAGACCATCACCGGGTCCACTACCAAGGAGGGGAGCTCGCCGCGGGCGGCCAGCGCACCCACGGCCTCGACCACCGCGGCCTCGCCCAGCAGGCCGGTCTTGACCGCGGCCACCGGCAGGTCGTCGAGCACGGCCCGGATCTGATCGACCACCATCCCGACCGGCACCGGGTGGACGTCGCGGACCTCACTGGTGTTCTGGGCGGTCACCGCGGTGATGGCGGTGGTGGCGAACACGCCGAGCGCGGCCATGGTCTTGATGTCGGCCTGAATGCCGGCCCCCGATCCCGAATCCGAGCCGGCGATGGTCAGGGCCACCGGGGGAGAGCCGGCCACCGTCACCGGTCGATCATGCCGTCGAAGCTGCTCGAGGCCTCGGCGTGGTAGCGCCGGGTGATGCGGCCGGCTTCCCGGGCCGCCCGACCGGCCCGCACCGCGTCGCGCATGGCCCGGGCCATCACCGCCGGCTGTCGGGCCCGGGTCACGGCCGAGGCCACCATCACCGCGTCGCACCCCAGCTCCATGGCCAGGCAGGCATCCGAGGCGGTGCCGATGCCGGCGTCGAGCACCACCGGGACTCCGGCCTGCTCGACGATGAGGGCGATGTTGTGGGGATTGCCGATACCCAGTCCGGTTCCGATCGGCGCGCCCAGGGGCATGACCGCGGCACAGCCGGCCTGCTCGAGCCGGCGGGCGGCGACCGGGTCGTCGCCGCAGTAGGGGAGGACCACGAATCCGGCGTCGACCAGCTGCTCGGCGGCGCTGACCAACTCCACCGTGTCGGGGAGGAGGGTGCGGTCGTCGCCGATGACCTCGAGCTTCACCCAGTCGGTCCCGAACGCCTCGCGGGCCAGCTTGGCGGTGAGGACGGCCTCGGCCGCGGTGTAGCACCCGGCGGTGTTGGGGAGGATGCGGATGCCTCGCTGGTCGAGGAGGTCAACCAGAGAGTGGCGGGTGGTGGGGTCGACCCGGCGCACGGCCACCGTGGCCAGGGAGGTGCCCGAGGCGGTCAGTGCTTCGCCCAACGACGCCAGGCTGGTCATGCCGCCGGTGCCCAGCAGGAGGCGCGAGCTCAGGGGCGTGCCGGCGATGACGAGGGGGTCGTCGGCCGTACTCGGGGCATCGACCAGGGGGTGCGCGGTGGCGTCCATCCGTCCCACGGTACCGCCGCGGCCGGCTCGGAAGACCGGCGGTTACCCGCCCGCGGCGGCGGTGACGATCTCGATGCGGTCGCCGTCGACCAGCGGGGTGTCCTCCCATCGGCTCTTCGGCACGACGTCGCCATTGCGAGCCACGGCGATGCCCCGCCGGGACGGGCACCACGCAGACACCAGATCGGCCACGGTGGCCCCCGACGGGCTCTCCCACGAACCGCCGTTCACCACCACGTTGCTCATGGCCCGGCCCGGGAGGCGGCTTGCCCGGCGGTGTCCCGGCCCATCGACGGGCCCGAAGGGTCGCCGGCGAAACGGCCGGGCCGGCACGGGCCGAATATCCCGTCGGGGCCGGACTCGGCGGAGTCGGTGCCGCCCAGCGAGAGCAGAGCGACCACCTCACGGGCGGTGACGGGAGCCAGCAGGATGCCGTTGCGATAGTGGCCGGTGGCCATGACCAACCCGGGGATGTCGGTGGCGCCCACGATGGGGGCGTTGTCCGGCGACCCCGGGCGCAACCCGGTGGTGGTGTCGACCAGTTCGTACTCTTCGACCGCGGGGACCAGGCGGCGGGCGTCGTGGAGGAGGTCCCCGACCCCCCCGGCCTGCACCCGGAGGTCGAACCCCTTCTCTTCGACCGTGGCCCCGACCACCAGGGTGCCGTCCTCCCGCGGCACCAGGTAGCAGTTCCGGCCGTGGACCAGGCCCCGCAGGGTCCGGCGCAGGGGCGGGAGATCGGCGGGTGCCCGCAGCCGGAGGGTCATGCCCTTGACCGGCCGCACCGGGGGCACCATCTGGTCGGGGATCCCGCGCAGCTGACCCGACCGGCAACCGGCGGCCACCACCACCGCGGCGGCGGGACAGCGGTCGCCGTCCCCCAGCCCCACGCCGGTGACCCGACCGGACCCGATGTCGACGGTGGCCACGTCGTCGGGGACGAAGGTCACGCCGGCGCCCTCGCAGGCGGCGACGAGGGCCTCGATCAGACACCGGTTGTCCACCTGATGGTCCTCGGCCAGGTCGGCGCCGGCCCGGATGGCGGGGGCCAACAACGGCTCCGACGCCCGGCACTCCCGGGCGGTGAGCCGGCGGGCCGACAGACCGAGCCTCTGCTGGTAGGCGAGGACGTCATCGGCGGCGGACTGGTCGGAGGCATCGACCGCCACCATCAGGGTGCCGCGGGCCAGGTAGTGGACGGGCCGGCCCGAGGCCTGCTCCAGGTCGGCCGCGAAGGCCGGCCACGAGCGCGCTGCAGCCAGGTGGAGACCGATGAGGGCGTCCTCCCCGAACCTGGCTTCGCCGGCCGGGGCCAGCATGCCGGCCGCAGCCCAGCTGGCGCCCCGGCCCGGCCGGGGATCGATCACGGTGACGGCCGCGCCGGCCTCGGCGGCCAGCCAGGCCACGGACAGGCCGATGACGCCGCCGCCCGCCACCACCACGTCAACCGATGCCCGAGTGGCCATGGGCCCATGCTAGGAGCGTGGTACCTGGCCACCCCCGAAAAGTGCCTTCGATGGGGCGCGTGGCGCGTATAGAATCTTTCGACCACACATGGGCCAACGTCGTCCCGGGTGGATACATCCACTGCCTCCGTTGGAGCGACCCGATGACGACCAATCGCAACGACACCAGGGCGCCTGCCGAGCCCACTTCGGTTTCTCTGGCGCCGACGCGCCGTCACCAGCCCCCGACGGCCGGGCTGTACGACCCGCGCTTCGAGCACGACGCCTGTGGGGTCGCTCTGGTGGCCGACCTGCACGGCCGACAGTCCCACACCCTGGTCCGTCAGGCCATCTCCGCCCTCGAGCACCTGGCCCACCGAGGCGCCACCGGCAGCGAGGAGGACAGCGGGGACGGGGCGGGGATCCTCCTCCAGGTGCCGCACGCCTTCTACGACGAGGCGGTGGACTTCGCCCTGCCGCCAGCTGGCCACTACGCCACCGGCATCGCCTTCTTGTCCCGCAACCCCGGCGAGGCGGCCGACGCCCGTCGGGCCATCGGCAAGCTGGCCGGCGAGGAGGGACTGGTTGTCCTCGGCTGGCGGGTCGTGCCCTTCCGCGACGGTGCCCTGGGGTCGGTGGCCGAGGCGGCCATGCCCTCGATGCACCAGCTGTTCGTGGCGCCGTCGCCGGCGACCACCCGGGCCGGGCCGGATGCCGGCCTGGCCGTCGACCGAATGGCCTTCGTCCTGCGCAAACGGGCCGAGCACGAGATCAACGAGTGCTACTTCGCCTCCCTGTCGGCCCGCACCATCGTCTACAAGGGGATGCTCACCTCCCACCAGCTGGCCGAGTTCTTCCCCGATCTGGGCGACGAGCGGGTGGTCAGCGGCCTGGCCCTGGTCCATTCCCGCTTCTCGACCAACACGTTCCCTTCGTGGCCCCTGGCCCACCCCTATCGGTACCTGGCCCACAACGGAGAGATCAACACCTTGGCCGGGAACCGCAACTGGATGCGAGCCCGCGAGGCGTTGTGTGCTACCGATCTCATCCCCGGACTCGAGCGGGCCTTCCCCGTCGTGACCCCCGGGGCCAGCGATTCGGCCTCCTTCGACGAGGTGCTCGAACTACTCCACCTCGGAGGCCGGCCTCTGCATCATGCCGTGCTGATGATGATCCCCGAGGCGTGGGAGAACCATCGGACCATGGATCCGGCCCGGCGGGCCTTCTACCGCTTCCACGCCGCGTTGATGGAGCCGTGGGACGGGCCGGCGGCCATCGCCTTCACCGACGGGACGGTGATCGGAGCCGTCCTCGACCGCAACGGGCTCCGCCCGGCCCGGTACTGGGTCACCGACGACGGAATGGTGGTCCTGGCCAGCGAGGTCGGCGTCCTCGACGTCCCTCCGGAAAAGGTGGTGCGCAAAGGGCGCCTCCAACCCGGGCGGATGTTCCTGGTGGACACGGCGCGGGGCCGGATCGTCGACGACGACGAGATCAAGGACACCCTGGCCGCCGAGCACCCCTATGCCGAGTGGCTCGACGCCGGGCAGATCGAACTCGAGGACCTGCCGCCCCGCACCATGCTCACCCCGCAACACGCCTCGGTGATCGGCCGACAGCGCTTGTTCGGGTACACCAACGAGGAGCTCCGGCTGATCCTCTCACCCATGGCCCGGACCGGCATCGAGCCGAACGGCTCGATGGGGACCGATGCCGCCATCGCCGTGCTCTCCGACCGACCCCGGCTTCTCTACGACTACTTCACCCAACTCTTCGCCCAGGTCACCAATCCGCCCCTCGATGCCATCCGCGAGGAGTTGGTCACCTCCCTCGCCTCGACCCTCGGCCCCGAGGCCAACGTTCTCGAGCCCACCGCCGAGTCGTGCCGTCAGATCGTCCTGCCCATGCCGGTCATCGACAACGACGACCTGGCCAAGCTCCTCTACGTCAACGAGGACGGGAGCACCCCGGGCTTCTCGGCCTTCGCCATCGACGGCCTCTTCGAGGCGGCCGGCGGGGGCGACGCGCTGCGCGCCGCCATCGACGACGTGCGGACCCAGGTGAGTGCGGCCATCGCCGGCGGGGCCGACGTCATCGTGCTGTCCGATCGCAACTCGACGGCGACCCTGGCCCCGATCCCGTCTCTGCTGCTGGTGTCCGCCGTCCACCACCATCTGGTGCGGGACAAGACCCGGACCCAGGTCGGGTTGGTGATCGAGTCCGGCGACGCCCGCGAGGTGCACCACATGGCCCTCCTCAAGGGTTATGGCGCTGCGGCTATCAATCCCTATCTGGCTTTCGAGACCATCGACGACATGATCGCCTCGGGGATCCTGACCGGGGTGACACCCCGACAGGCCCAGAAGAACTACATCAAGGCCGCCTCCAAGGGCATCATCAAGGTGATGTCCAAGATGGGCATCTCGACGGTGGCCTCCTACACCGGGGCCCAGGTGTTCGAGGCGGTGGGCCTGGCTCCCGAGGTGATCGACGAGTACTTCACCGGCACCGTGTCCCGCATCGGCGGGGTGGGGCTCGACGTCCTGGCCGCCGAGGTGGCCGCCCGGCACCGGCTCTCCCATCTGGACAGGCCCACCGAGCTCGCCCACCGCGAGCGGGAGGTCGGGGGCGAGTACCAGTGGCGGCGGGAGGGCGAGATCCACCTGTTCAACCCCAAGACGGTCTTCAAGCTGCAGCACGCCACCCGGGCCAAGCGCTTCGATGTGTTCAAGGAGTACACCCGGGCGGTCGACGACCAGGCGGCCCACCTGGCCACCCTGCGCGGCCTCATGCACCTGCGGATCGGTGACCTGCCGCCCGTGCCCATCGACGAAGTGGAGCCGGCGTCGGCCATCCTGGCCCGGTTCTCCACCGGGGCCATGTCCTACGGCTCGATCTCGGCCGAGGCCCACGAGACCCTGGCCATCGCCATGAACCGGCTGGGCGGGCGGTCCAACACCGGTGAGGGCGGCGAGGACCCGGAGCGCTTCACGCCCGACGCCAATGGCGACAGCCGGCGCAGTGCCATCAAGCAAGTGGCCTCGGGCCGGTTCGGGGTCACCTCGGAGTACCTGGTCAACGCGGACGACCTCCAGATCAAGATCGCCCAGGGAGCCAAGCCCGGCGAGGGCGGCCAGCTCCCGGGCTTCAAGGTCCACCCCTGGATCGCCAAGACCCGGCTCTCCACCCCCGGGGTCGGCCTCACCTCGCCCCCGCCCCACCACGACATCTACTCCATCGAGGACATCGCCCAGCTCATCCACGACCTCAAGTCGGCCAATCCCCGGGCCCGGGTCCACGTGAAGCTGGTGGCCGAGGTGGGGGTGGGGACGGTGGCCGCCGGGGTGGCCAAGGCCCACTCCGACGTGGTGCTCATCTCCGGGCACGACGGGGGGACCGGGGCGGCCCCGCTCACCTCGCTCAAGCACGCGGGGATCCCCTGGGAGCTCGGGCTGGCCGAAACCCAGCAGACCCTGTTGGCCAACGATCTGCGGGATCGCATCGTCGTCCAGGTGGACGGCCAGATGAAGACCGGGCGCGACGTGATCATCGGGGCGCTGCTCGGGGCGGAGGAATTCGGCTTCGCCACCGCACCCCTGGTGGTCTCCGGGTGCATCATGATGCGGGTCTGCCATCTCGACACGTGCCCGGTCGGCATCGCCACCCAGGTTCCCGCCCTCCGGGAGCGATTCTCCGGCCGGCCCGAGTTCGTCGAGACCTTCTTCGAGTACATCGCCGAAGAGGTCCGTGAGCACCTGGCCGCCCTGGGTCTGCGCTCCCTCGAAGAGGCCATCGGGCGGGTCGATCTCATCGACGCCCAGGAGGCCGTGGACCACTGGAAGGCGGCCGGTCTCGATCTCGCACCCATCCTGGTCACCCCGGAGCTCCCCGAGGGGGCCGTGCGCTACTGCATCAACCAGCAGGATCACGGACTCGACCGCGCCCTCGATCACTCCTTCCTCGAGCTGTGCCGACCGGCCATCGAGGAGGGCACCCCGGTGCGGGCGGAACTGGCCATCACCAACGTCGATCGCACGGTGGGCACGTTGCTCGGCTACGAGATCACCCGGAGGCGCGGGGGTGCCGGGTTGCCCGAGGGGACCATCGACCTCACCTTCGTCGGCTCGGCCGGACAGAGCTTCGGGGCCTTCGTGCCCCGGGGGGTGACCCTCCGGCTGGTGGGCGACGCCAACGACTACCTGGGCAAGGGCCTGTCGGGTGGCCGGATCATCGTGCGCCCGCCGGACGAGTCCCCGTTCGCCGCCGAGGACAACATCGTGGCCGGCAACGTGATCCTCTACGGGGCCACCGCCGGCGAGATGTTCCTGCGCGGCCAGGTGGGGGAGAGGTTCTGCGTGCGCAACTCGGGCGCCATCGCCGTGGTCGAAGGGGTGGGCGATCACGCCTGTGAGTACATGACCGGGGGCCGGGTGGTGGTGCTCGGTCCCACCGGGCGCAACTTCGGAGCCGGGATGTCGGGCGGGGTGGCCTACGTCTACGATCCCCACGGCTTGCTAGCCGGGTCGGTCAACCGCGAGACGGTCGATCTCGAGCCGCTCTCGCCCGACGATCGCATGTGGCTGAAGGACCGGGTGACCATGCACCGGGACGAGACCGGATCGGACGTGGCCAGCCACATCCTCGTGGACTGGGTCAGCTCCTCCGAGCAGTTCGTGACCGTCATGCCCAAGGACTACAAGCGGGTTCTCGAGGCCACCGAGCAGGCCATCGCCGATGGGCGATCGGTCGACGAGGCCGTCATGGCTGCGGCCCATGGGTGACATCCACGGATTCCAAAAGTACCGGCGACAGCTGCCCAAGCGCCGGCCGGTCCCGGTCAGGCTCCGCGACTGGAAGGAGGTCTACGAACCCTTCCCGGTCGAGTCGGCCCAGGAGCAGGGGGCCCGGTGCATGGATTGCGGCATTCCCTTCTGCCACGAGGGATGTCCATTGGGCAACCTCATCCCCGAGTGGAATGACCTGGTCTACCGCGACGACTGGGCCGAGGCCGCCGAGCGCCTGCACGCCACCAACAACTTCCCCGAGTTCACCGGTCGGCTGTGCCCGGCGCCGTGCGAGGGTGCCTGCGTGCTGGGCATCAACGACGACCCGGTGACCATCGAGCGCATCGAGTACGAGATCGTCGAGCGGGCCTGGACCGAGGGTTGGGTGGAGCCGGTGCCCACGGTCGCCCCAACGGGCAAGTCGGTGGCGGTGGTGGGCTCGGGCCCGTCCGGGCTGGCCGCCGCCCAGCAGCTGGCCCGGGCCGGACATCGGGTGGTGGTCTTCGAACGGGCCGAACGCCCGGGCGGGCTCCTCCGCTACGGGATCCCCGAGTTCAAGATGGAAAAGGCGGTGCTCGACCGGCGGCTGGAGCAGATGGTGGCCGAGGGGGTCGAGTTCCGCTGTCGGACGTCGGTGGGGGAAGCTGCCCCCGAGGCGTGGCGGGCTCTGGCTCCCGACGCCCGGGTGATCGCCGCCCGGTCGCTCCTCGCGGAGTTCGACAGCGTGGTGCTGGCCGGTGGGGCCACGCTGCCCCGTGATCTCGATGTCCCCGGGCGTGACCTGTCGGGGATCCACCAGGCCATGGACTACCTCAAGCCCTCCAACATGGTGCGGGAGGGACTGTTGGAGGCGCCAACCGTCTCCGCCGAGGGCAAGCATGTGGTCATCATCGGCGGCGGCGATACCGGCGCCGACTGCCTGGGCACCGTCCACCGGCAGGGTGCCCTGCGTGTCCACCAGTTGGAGATCATGCCCGAGCCTCCACCGTCCCGGCCCGGGGGCAATCCGTGGCCGACCTGGCCGGTCATCCTGCGGACCTCCTCGGCCCACGAGGAGGGCGGCGAGCGGGTCTTTTCGGTGAACACGGCCGAGTTCCTCGACGACGGCACCGGCCACGTCCGCGCCCTCCGGGGTGAGGAGGTGGAAATGGTCACCGATGCCGACGGTCGTCCCCAGTTCGTCTCCCAGGAGGGATCCGCCTTCGAGATTCCCTGTGAGTTGGTCCTTCTGGCCATGGGCTTTCTGGGCACCGAGCGCAACGGCGTCGTCGCCGACCTGGGTCTCGAGGTCAACGCCCGGGGCAGCGTGGCTGCCGACGCCTCCTGGTCGACCAACGTCGAGGGTGTGTTCGTGTGCGGTGACATGACCCGGGGTCAGAGCCTGATCGTGTGGGCCATCGCCGAGGGTCGGTCCGCGGCCGCGTCGGTCGACCGCTACCTGATGGGTCGGACGGCCCTGCCCGCCCCCATCGTTCCCGGACAGCTGGCTCTGCGCTGACCGAAGGCCCCGGACGTTCGCCGGTGATGGCGTGACCAACCGGGGGGTGGACGCCGGTCAGCCGGGACGGGTGGCACCCACCAGATCGGTGCTGTCGGCGCTGTCGAAACGGACCAGGGCTCCGGTGTAGGGCGCATCGATCATCTCCCCGGCGCCCACGTAGAGCCCCACATGGTCGACTCCCAAGGGGCCGCTGCCGAAGAACACCAGATCCCCGGGGGCCACCGTGGAGCCGGCCGGCACCGCCGGCCCGGCGTCGAACTGGTCCTGGGCCACCCGGGGCAGGGCGATGCCGGCGGCCCGGTAGGCGGCCTGAACCAGGCCCGAGCAATCGAACCCGCCGTTTCCGGTGCCGCCCCACACATAGGGGGTGCCGAGCTGGCGGGCGGCGAAGGAGAGAGCGGCCACCACCGTGCCCGAGACGGACGGATCCTCGGCCAAGGAGGTGGCCAGGGTGAGGACGGTATCCACGTAGGCAGCGGAATGGTTGTAGTCGGACACCGCCCTCTGCAGTGACGTAGCCGAACCGGCTCCATCGGCGCACAGGAGGGCGGCGGCGGTGTAGACGGCGTCCACCGGATCGTAGGGAGACGGTGGGCGGGCCCCGCCCGGTCCGACCGTGGCGTAAGCGGCAAAGGTCCCGGGCTCGAACTGCATCGGGCCCTCGGCGCCGGCGGCATTGGCACCCGACCACACCCCGGGCGCCGTCGACTGCCCACTGTCTGTCTCCACCGTCCCGATGGCGCCGAGCACCGCCCAGGGCAGGCCCGGACACCCGGAGGCAGCCTGCTGGTAGAGGTCCAGCCACCCCGGAGGGATGGCCGGGCCCGGCGCGACCCCGCCTGTCCCCGGCGAGGCGCCGGCCGACGTTGGCCCGCTGGTGCCGCCCGCGCCGCCGCCCGCGCCCGAGCCCGAGCCCGAGCCCAGAGCAGCGGCGACCACCGAGATGACGCCGACCAGAAGGGTCACCAGACCGACGGCCACGGCCGAGACCAGTTTGCCCATCGCCACACCTCCGGGACCCGGGCCGACACGGTGAGCGACGTGCTCAAAAGGGGAGGGCGCCCACGAGTCCTTGCTCAGCGAGGAGGGCATGGGGTGACCGGGGGGGGGTGGGCCGACGGCGGGGATGTCGTCGTCCGTCTCCGACAGTTGCCAGTAGACCACCGGCCGTCGGTCCGATCAACCCCGGTGACGGGTGACCGGCCGGATGGGGGTCGGTATGCTCGTCCATCCGGAAATCCGGCCTGGGACAGGGGGACGAGGAACGTGTTGAGCACCATGCAGGATGGTCCGCTGTTGGTGAGCGGGATTCTCCGTCACGGCCAACAGGTCTATGGCGGGAGCCGGGTGATCACGGTGACCGGACCGGCCGGCGAGTTCGTCGACTCCTCCTTTGTCGAGGTGGCCGAGCGGTCGGAGCGGCTGGCCAAAGCGCTCACCCGGATCGGCGTCGGCGACAGCGACCGGGTCGGGACCTTCCTCTGGAACAACCAAACCCACCTCGAGGCGTACCTGGCCGTGCCGGCCATGGGAGCGGTGCTCCACACCTTGAACCTGCGCCTGTTCCCCGAGCAGCTCGCGTTTGTGATCAACCACGCCGAGGATCAGGTCATCATCGTCGACGCCTCCCTGGTCCCCCTGTTGGCCCGGGTGCGTGACCAGCTGACCACGGTCGAGCACATCGTGGTGGCCGGGGCGGGCGACGCCTCGGCGCTGGGCGAGACCCTGTCCTACGAGGACCTGCTGGCCGCCGAGGAGCCGGGGTACGACTGGCCCACCTTGGACGAACGACAGGCCGCAGCCATGTGCTACACGTCGGGAACCACCGGCAACCCCAAGGGCGTGGTCTACAGCCATCGCTCGACCTTCCTGCACTCGATGGCGATCACCTCGGCGTCCACCCTCGGGGTCAATGAGCTCGACCGGGTCCTCGCCATCGTCCCGATGTTCCATGCCAACGCCTGGGGCACCCCTTACGGGGCGTTCCTGACCGGTGCGGACATGGTGATGCCCCAACAGTTCCTGCAGGCGGAGCCGTTGGCGGCCATGATCGCTCTCCACCGTCCGACCCTGTCGGCCGGTGTGCCCACCATCTGGAGTGATCTTCTCCGCTACGCCGAGACCCATCCGGTGGACCTGTCGTCTCTCCGGATGATCACCGCCGGCGGTGCCGCCGTGCCCCGTCAACTCATCGAGGGTTACCAAGACCGGTTCGGCGTCGAGCTGGTCCAGGGCTGGGGGATGACCGAGACCAGCCCGCTGTGCGCCCTGGCCCTCCCGCCGCGGGGCACCCCGCCGGAGGAGGAGATCGAGTGGCGGGCCAAGTCCGGCCGGATCGTGCCCGGGGTCGAGCTGAGGATCGCCGCCGAGGACGGCTCGATCCTCCCCAACGACGGCACATCGGTGGGCGAGTTCGAGGTGCGGGGCCCGTGGATCACCGGCTCCTATTACCGCGAGCCCTCGCCCGAGCGCTTCCACGACGGCTGGCTGCGGACCGGCGACATCGGGACGCTCGACGATCGCGGGTTCATGCAGATCAGCGACCGCACCAAGGACGTGATCAAGTCCGGCGGTGAGTGGATCTCCTCGGTGGAGCTGGAGAACGAGGTCATGGCCCACCCCGGGGTGGTCGAGGCCGCGGTCATCGCCGTGCCCGACGAGCGGTGGAGCGAGCGACCGCTGGTGGCGGTGGTGGCCGAGGAGGGATCGGGCCTCACCGTCGATCAACTGGTCGAGTTCCTAGCCGGGCGGGTCAGCCGCTGGTGGCTGCCCGAGCGGTGGGTGTTCGTGGAGGAGGTCCCGAAGACCAGCGTGGGCAAGTTCGACAAGAAGCTGCTCCGCACCCAGTTCGCCGAGGGCGCCCTCGACGTGGTCGACGTCGCCCTCCCGGCGGCGCGCTGACCCGTGGGGGCCGATCCGGCGGACGTCGCCGAACGCCTGGCCGGCATCGCCGAGGAGCTCGCCGACCTGGCCCTCGATCGGCTGCGCCAGGCCAGTGACCAGATCCGGGCCGGGGGTGAGCCCGATCCGGCGGTCACCGCCGAGGAGAAGCGGATCACCCGGGCCCGACGATCGGTGGACAAGGCGGTCCAACTGTTGGCCGGACCGGCGTCGGTCGACGCCGAAGAGGGCCCTTAAGTTCTCGAGACCGGTGGGTCGGTGCCGATCTGGTTGAGGGCGTCGATGAACTGGCGCAGACGGCCGTAGTGGATCTTGTCGAAGCGGAAGACCAGCCGGGCGAGATCGAGGTGGTCGCGGTCGGCCCGCTCGGGAGGCAGGGGTTTGGACAGACGCATGGTCCCGCTGCCCACGATGTCGGCGAACCGGCGGTTGAGCCCGGCCAACTCGGCCCGGTCGGGGGCGACGGCCAGTCGGATCACCAACAGATCGCCGACCCAGCGGCACGACTGGTAGTTGCGGTAGAAGCCGAGGACCTCGGCCACGGCCTCGCCGACGCTGTCGGTCACCATGAACAGGGCCCGGTCGTCGGCCGACACCAGACCGCGGGGCTCGACCTCGTTCTGGATGAAGGTGTCCCAACCCCGCCAGTAGCCCCCTCCGGGCACGTCGAGCAGAACCACCGGAGCCGGCTCGGCCTTGCCCGTCTGGAGCAGCGTGAGCAGCTCGAAGCCCTCGTCGAGAGTTCCGAAGCCACCAGGCAGGACCACGTAGCCGTCGGACTCCTTGATCAGCATCAGCTTGCGGGTGAAGAAGTACCGCATCTCGACCAGCTTGGGATCCTGGGCGATGAAGGTGTTGGCCCCCTGCTCGAAGGGCAGGCGGATGTTGACCCCGATCGACCGGTCCCGCCCGGCCCCCTCCATCCCCGCGGCCATGATGCCCGGTCCGGCCCCGGTCACCACCATCCAGTCGGCCTGGGCCATCGCCGCGGCCAGATCGCGGGCACTGCGATAGGCCGGGTGGTCGGGAAGCGTGCGGGCCGAACCGAAGATGGTCAGCTTCTTCGTGTGGCGGAAGGGCCGGAACACCCGGAAGGCCTCGGCCATCTCGGCCAGAGCGGAGTCGGCGATCTTGAGGTCGATCACCTCGGTGTGGTCGGCGGCCAGGGCGGTCACCGTCTCCAGCATCGAACGGTAGAGGCGCAGCTGGCCGGGCGAGGCGTCGCCCGAGGTCAGCTCCTCGACCATCCGATCGACGACCCGGGCGACGGCGGGGCCCGCATCCGGTGCGGGACGACCGGGCGCGGCCATCTCAGTGGGTGGCGAGCGCGGTCAGAGCACCGGCGGCGTCCCCGACCCGTCCGTACAGCGTGGTCCGCTGGACCAGGGTCCTCCCCAGCGGGGTCACGATGTCGGCGAACTGGCGGGCGTCCATCATCTGCCCGTGACTGGCTCCTGCGGCTCGGGAGATGTTCTCGTCCATCAGAGTGCCCCCGAGATCGTTCACCCCGGCCCGGAGGATCTGGCGCACACCGTCGGCTCCCATCTTGACCCAGCTGGTCTGGATGTTGTCGATGGCTCCGTGGTAGGCGATGCGACCCACCGCGTGCATCAACAGCGTCTCGCGGAAGGTGGGTCCCCGCCGGGCCATCCGGTGGAGATAGAGGGGGGTGGCCATATGCACGAAGGGGAGCGGCACGAACTCGGTGAACCCGCCGGTCTCCCGCTGCAGGTCGCGTGTTCGGATCAGATGCCGGGCCCACGACCGGGGCTGCTCGACCGCCCCGAACATGATGGTGACGTTGGATCGCAGGCCGACCTGGTGGGCGGTGCGGTGGGCGAAGAGCCACTGGTCGGTGTTGATCTTGTCCGGGCACAGGACGGCGCGGACCGGGTCGTCGAGAATCTCGGCCGCCGTGCCCGGCAGCGTCTTGAGCCCGGCGTTTCGCAACAGGACGAGATAGTCGGCCAGAGCCATGCCCGAACGACGGGCGCCCTCGGTCACCTCCAGGGCGGTGAACCCGTGGATGTGGATGGTCGGCGACGCCTGGCGCACGGCCTTGATCACCTCGAGGTAGTACCCGCCGTCGAACTTGGGGTGGATCCCTCCCTGCAGGCACACCTCGGTGGCCCCCAGGCTCTCGGCCTCGCGCACCCGGTCGGCGATGTCGCTCAGCTCGAGCAGATAGGGGGAGCCCCGGAGGTTGAGCGAGAGCGGGCCTTTGGAGAAGGCGCAGAATTTGCACTTGAAGGTGCACACGTTGGTGTAGTTGATGTTGCGGTTGGCCACGTAGGTGACCTCGTCGCCGACGACATCGGCGCGCAGCTGGTCGGCAACCTCGGCCACCTGGCGGACCTCACGACCCCGGGCACTGAACAGGGTGACGATCTCGTCCTCGCCGACCGGGTCCCCGAGGGCCACTCCGGCCAGGACATCGGCCACCGGCCCCGTCGACCGCGCCGACGAACGGGCGGCTGACCCCACCGGTCCGCCCGGTGGGCGGACCTCGCCGGTTGTGGCCGGCACCGACAGAAGGAGAGGGGGGGCGATCTCACCGCCCGAGCACCACGGATGATCCCGCCCCAGCCCCTCGGCATCGGAGGCGTCCAGGACCGGAAAGCGCATGGCTTCGTCGAGCCAGCGCTCAGGGTCGAGGGCGAACTCCGGATAGAGGGTCAGGCGGGGGGCCAGGGTGAGCCCGGCCGCCTCGGTGGCGTCGCCGAGGGTGGCCAGTGCGGGCCAGGCGCGCTCGGGGTTGACGTGGTCGGCGGTGACCGGTGAGACCCCGCCCCAGTCGTCGATGCCGGAAGCCAACAGGGGGAGAAGGTCGTCGGAGAGATTGGGGGGCGCCTGCAGGTGGATGGCCGGCGGCAGGACCACCCGTGCCGCGGCGATGGTCCACAGAAACTCGTCGGTCGGGCACGGCGGTGCCCGGTGCATGGCCGTCCCTGGCTTGGGCAGGAAGTTCTGGATGATCACTTCCTGCACGTGACCGTGACGCCGGTGGCTGTCGGCGATGGCGACCAGGGTGTCCAGGCGGTCGGCCCGTGATTCGCCGATCCCCACCAGGAGTCCGGTGGTGAAGGGGATTCCGGTCTCCCCGGCCGCCTCGAGGGTGGCCAGCCGTCGGCCCGGGGTCTTGTCGGGGGCACCCCGGTGGGCGGCCAGATCCGGGTTGACCGACTCGATCATCATCCCCTGGCTGGCGGTGACCGACCGCAAGCGGGCCATCTGGCCAGCGTCGAGCGCGCCGGCATTGGCATGGGGGAGCAGCCCGGTCTGCTCGACGACAGCCCGGCAGGCAGCCTCCAGATAGGCCACGGTGGTGTCGTATCCCTGCTCCTCCAGCCACCGGCGGGCGGCCGGGTAGCGGTCCTCGGGGGCCTCGCCCAGGGTGAACAGCACCTCGTGGCAGCCGGCGGCCCGGCCGGCGCGGGCGATCTCGGTGACCTGGTCGATGCTGAGGTAGGGCGAGGGCACCCGGGCCGGAGCCTTGGCGAAGGTGCAGTACCCACAGCGATCACGGCACAGCATGGTCAAGGGGACGAACACCTTGGGGGAGAAGGTGATCCGGTTCCCGTGGGCGCCACTCCGGACCCGTCGGGCCCGCTCCTGCAGGGTGGCCAGGGGTAGGTCGATCAGGTCGCGGTCCACACCGGTCGAGGGGCCGTCGGCCGAGGTCGCGGGAACAGGGCCGGGCGGGGCGGGCATCGGCGTCACCCTACCGGCAGAGCTCCTGTGCTCCCTCGAGGCGGCCTCACGTGCTCCCTCCGGGCGGCTTCATGTGCTTCCGCCCGGGAGCCGGGTGTCCCCGGCGGCCTCGGCATCGATCAACCAGAGGACGTCGGCGGCTCGCACCCGGGCGGCGGGCAGGTCCTCGCCGGCCACGATCCGGGCCACCGGCGATCGCTTCGATGGGCCCGAGACGGTGAAGACGACCTGGGCCGCCCGGGCGATGCCCGGCAGGGTCAGGGTGATCCGGTCGTGGGGGTTGTTGGCGTTGGGATCGCGGTTGGCCGCCACCAGCACGGCGGGATCGTCGATGGCCAGAGCCGGCGAATCGGGGAAGAGCGAGGCACAGTGGCCGTCCGGCCCCAGGCCGAGGTGGACCAGGTCGAACCGGTCCAGCGGCTCCACGAGGCGCTGATAGGCGACGGCGGCGTCGCCGGGGGCGCCCGAGGTGTACATGGGGTGATCGGAGCGGACCGGGCCCACCGCATCGAGCAGGGCCTGGCTGATCATCCGGTGATTGGAGTCGACGTCATCCGGGGGGACGCAGCGCTCGTCGCCCAGGTAGATGTCCACGGTGGTCCAGTCAACGGGCTGGCCACCGGCCACCCCGGAGCCCTTTGCCGGTGCGGTGAGGGCGGCCAGAGCCCGATAGGACCGCTCGGCGGTCCCGCCACCGGAGAGAAAGAGGGAGAATCCGCCCGGCCGCGGCGCGGCCAACCGGTCCGCCACCAGGTGGGCGAAGGCGTCGCTGACCGACTCGACCAGCTGATAGCGCTCCGTCATGCCGGTCGGCTCACTGGGGCAGCTCGGTCAGCCGACCACCGCTGAGCTCAAGGTCGATGACCGGGTTGCGCCATTCGTTCCCGGAGCCCTCGGTCAGGAGATCGGCCATATGCGGCCCCCACGAACCGGCGGGGTAGAACTGGATGGCACTTCCGGGCTCGGACCACGCCTGCAGGTAGGGATCGACGATCCTCCATGCCTGCTGGACCTCGTCCGAGCGGATGAACAGGGTGGCGTCGCCCACCAGGGCATCGTGGATGAGCCGCTCGTAGCCATCGGCGGACTCCATGCCGGCGAAGGCCTCGGCATAGGAGAAGTCCATGGCCACCGACCGGATGTGGAACTTCTCCCCGGGGACCTTGGCCCCGAACTCGAGACTGATTCCCTCGTCGGGTTGGATGCGGAGGATGAGGGTGTTCGGTCGCAAGTCACGACTGGTCCGGTGATCGAAGAGGAGGAAGGGCACCTGGTGAAAGGTGAGGGCCACCTCGGTGACCCGCGCCGGCAGTCGCTTGCCGGTGCGGACGAAGATCGGCACCCCGGACCAACGCCAGTTCTCCACCCGCAGGCGGAGGGCGACGTAGGTCTCGGTCTGGCTTTCGGGGGAGACGTCGGGCTCCTGACGGTAGGCGATCACCTTTTGGCCGTCGATGACGCCCGCGGTGTACTGGCCCCGCACCGATTTGTCGACCGCCTCGTCGGGGGTCGGGATGTCGACGGCGTGGAGGAGCTTGACCTTCTCATCGCGGATCCGGTCGGCGTCGGTACTGGTGGGTGATTCCATCAGGGTCAGGGCCAACACCTGCATCACGTGGTTCTGCACGATGTCCCGGAGGGCCCCCGCCGTCTCGTAGAAACCGCCGCGATGCTCGACCCCCAGGCTCTCGGCCACGGTGATCTGCACCTGCTCGACGTAACGGCGGTTCCAGATCGGCTCGAAGATGGCATTGGCGAACCGGAGGGCCAGCACGTTCTGGACGGTCTCTTTGCCCATGTAGTGGTCGATCCGGTAGATCTGGGACTCGTCGAAAGCGGCGTGCATCTGCTGGTCGAGGGCCAGGGCACTGGCCAGGTCGCGACCGTAGGGCTTCTCCACCACGATCCGGACGAAGGAGCCTCCCTCGGCCGGCCGGGTGCAGGCGTGGTCGGCCAGGGCTTTGGCCACCGTACCGAACACACTGGGGATGGTGGCCAGGTAGTAGAGGCGGTTCCCGCCGGTCCCGTCGACCTGGTCGGCGTCGTCCAGGTAGGTCTTGAGCTGACTGAAGGTGTCGGGGTGGTCGTACTCACCGGCGACGTACCGGAATCGACCGACCAGCTCCTTCCACCGGGGTCCGCCATCGGGGGTGGCCTCGGTCACGTGGGCTCGGAAGTCGTCGTCGGACCACGGCGTGCGGGCCACCCCGATGACGGTGAAACCGGCGTCGAGGACACCGCGGTCGGCCAGATGGGCCAG
Source organism: uncultured Acidimicrobiaceae bacterium (assembly GCA_963704615.1). Classification (GTDB taxonomy): domain Bacteria; phylum Actinomycetota; class Acidimicrobiia; order Acidimicrobiales; family RAAP-2; genus Bog-756. The sequence goes on from OY969923.1 coordinate 2,198,243, forward strand.
GGCGGGAAGGATCTTGCGGGCGGTGAGGTCCCCCGAGGCCCCGAAGATGACCATGGCCGCCGGGGGGGTCGCCGAGAGGACGGGTGGTTGCGGTCGACGCCGGGCCTGGTTGCCGGTCGGCGCGCTGGTGGTGGGATCGGCGCTCATTTGGGGGTGGAGGTCTCGCCGCCGGGGGTGCCCTTCGTGGTGATGAAGGCATGGCCACCGAACTGGTTGCGGAGAGCGGCCACCAGACGGAGGCCGAAGGCGTCCTTTTTGGTGGAGGCGAAGCGGGCGAACAGGGACGAGGCGATGACCGGCGCCGACACACCCCGGTCGATGGCCTCTTCGACGGTCCACCGTCCCTCGCCGGAGTCGACGACCACCGCTTCGACCTGGTCGAAGCCCGATTCGGGGCGCAGGGCGCGCTCGGCCAGATCGAGGAGCCAGCTGCGTACCACCGAGCCGTAGCGCCAGATGGAGGCGATCTCATGGAGGTCCAGATCGAACTCGGGCGCCTCGGACATGATCTCGAAACCCTCGGCGTAGGCCTGCATGAGCCCGTACTCGATGCCGTTGTGGACCATCTTGACGAAGTGACCGGCCCCCGGCGGACCCACGTGGGCGTAACCGCCTTCGGGGGCCAGGGCCAAAAAGGCGGGCTCGGCCAGCGCCACCGCTTCCTTGGTCCCGCCGACCATCAGGCAGTACCCCTCCTTGAGTCCCCAGATCCCCCCCGATGTGCCCGCGTCGACCAGGGCGATGCCTTGGGAGGCGAGCTGGTCGACCAGGGGTGCGGTCTCCTTGTAGTTCGAGTTGCCGCCGTCGATGATCACGTCGCCGGGCTGGAACAGCCCGGCCAGAGTGGTGATGGTCGAGTTGGTGGCGTCACCGGCCGGCACCATCACCCAGGCGACCCGTGGCGCGGACAGCTTGGACGCCACCTCCTCGAGGGTGGCGGCGGGCTCGGCCCCCAATCCGGCCGCGGCGGCCCGGGCGGGTTCGGACAGGTCGAAGGCGACGACCTGGTGCCCGTGCTCGATGAGGCGCTGGGTCATGTTGGCGCCCATCTTTCCCAGGCCGATCATGGCGATCCTCATGGTGCTCTCCTCATCTGATCAATCGCAGTCTGATCATCGCTGTCTCGTGATGTTGGTGCGGGTGTCGTTCCGCCGGTCCGCCGCTTGCGACGGGACCCGGTCGCCGTCGCGGCCGACTAGGCCTGAGCCGACAGCTGGTTGGCCTTGTCGGTGAGCGACTGCATGAGCTCATCGAACGACTTGGCGAACGAGGCCACACCCTCGGCCTCGAGGACCTGGGCCACATCCTCCATGTCGATGCCGGCGGCGGCCAACTCGTCGATCAGTCGTTGTGCTCCGTCGACGTCGGTGTCGACGGTGCGGGCGACCGTGCCGTGATCGAGGAAGTCGGCCACCGTGTTATCCGGCATGGTGTTGACCGTGTCCGGGCCGATGAGGGTGTCGACGTAGGCCAGGTCGGGATAGGCGGGGTTCTTGGTCGAGGTCGAGGCCCACAGCGGACGTTGCCGCCGGGCCCCGTGGGCGGCCAGGGCTTCCCACCGTGGGCCCGCGAACCGAGCGACGAACAGCTGGTAGGCCAGGCGGGCCTGGGCCACGGCGGCCTTGCCCCGCAAGCCGAGGAGCTTGTCCCCGTCCTTGGCGGTGCCCGCCGCCGTCTCGAGGCGTCGGTCGACTTCGGTGTCGACCCTGCTGATGAAGAACGACGCCACGCTGGCCACATGAGAAAGGTCGTCGCAGCCCGAGGCGAGGAGGGCTTCCAGCCCCGACAGGTAGGCCTCGATCACCTCCTGGTAACGATTGAGGCTGAAGATGAGGGTCACGTTGATGCTGCGACCCTCGCTGATCATCGTCCGGATCGCGGGCACGCACTCGGGTGTGGCCGGGATCTTGACCAAGGCGTTGGGCTTGTCGATGCGCTCGTGCAGGGCGCGGGCGGCCCTGACGGTGCCTTCGGTGTCATGGGCCAGCGACGGCGCCACTTCGACGGACACGTAACCGTCACCGCCCTGGGACGAGTCGTACACCGGGCGGAGGATGGCCAGGGCGGCATCGATGTCGTCCACGACCAGGTCCCAATAGGCGTCCTCGACCGAGGTGGTCTTGATCAGTTGACCGAACTCCTGGTCGTAGGTGTCCTGGCCGGCGATGGCCTTGGCGAAGATGGTCGGGTTGGACGTCATCCCGCGGATGCCCTGGGTCACCAGGCCGGCAATGGTGCCGTCCTGGAGCCAGTCGCGGCGCATGTTGTCGAGCCAGGGGCTCTGGCCCTGCTGGTCGTAGAGATCAGTAAATCGTGTCAACGGGATTCCTTTCTTCGGTGGTCTCCCCTGGCGTTCACGACGACCAGTTCCCACCGAGGAGGGCGGTGGCCCGGGCGGCCACGTTCTCGGGTGTGAAACCGAACTTCTCCAGGACCACCTCGCCCGGGGCCGAGGCTCCGAAGTGGTCCAGGCAGACGGTGGCGTCCGCGTACCGGTCCCAGCCGAACGAGCTGGCCGCCTCGACGGCCAGGCGAGGCACCCCGGGCGGGAAAACCTCGTCGCGGTACTGGTCGGACTGGGCGGCGAACAAGTTCCACGAGGGGAAGGACACCACGCGGGCCGGAACCCCGGAGGTGGCCAGAAGGTCGGCCGCGGCCAGGCACACATGGACCTCGCTGCCGGTGCCGATGAGGACGATCTGGGGGGCGGTCTCGGGCTCGGCCAGCACGTAGGCGCCGCGGGGGACCCCTTCGGCGGCCCGGTCGACCGATTCGGCCAGAACCGGAATCGACTGTCTCGACAAGATGAGCGCGGTGGGGCCGTCGCCGTTGACGGCCAGACGCCAGGCCTGGACCGTCTCGTTGGCGTCGGCCGGACGGATGACCGACAGGTTGGGCATGGCCCGGATGGCGGCCAGCTGCTCGACGGGCTGATGGGTGGGGCCGTCCTGGCCGAGCCCGATCGAGTCATGGGTCCACGAGTAGACGACGTGCATGTTGGATACGGCGGCGAGACGCACCGCCCCCCGCATGTAGTCGCTGAACACGAAGAACGTGCCCCCGATGGGGAGGAGGCCGTGGTGGGCGGCGATCCCGTTCATGACCCCGCCCATCCCGTGCTCGCGGATGCCGTAGTGGACCAGGTCCCCACCGGGCTCCTCCACCGACTGGGCCACGGCGCCGGCCATGGCCATCCCGGTGTTGCCGGTGAGATCGGCGCTGCCCGGGATCACCCCGGGGATGAGCGGCCCGGTGGCATCGAGACAGGCCTTGATGGCCTTGCGAGTGGCCATGGGACCGTCGCCCGGAGCAAAGGCCGGGAGGGCCGCCTCCCACCCGGGTAGACCGTGCCCCCGCTGTGCCGCCTCCCACCCCGCCTTGTCGCCACCCCAGGCTTCGAAGCGTTGGGTCCATTGCCCCCGCATGGCCTGGCCGCGGGGTATGCACTGTCGGTACATGTCGAGAACGTCGTCGGGCACCCAAAAGCTCTCGTCGGGGGGGAGCCCGAGCAACTCCTTGGTCAGACGGATCTCGTCGGGCGGGAAGGGGTCGCCGTGCGCCTTGGCGGTGTCCATCAGATGGGGCGACGGGTAGCCGATGTGGCTGCGGAGGATCAGCAGGGAGGGCCGGTCCTCGTCGGCCTTGGCCCGCACGAGGGCCGCCTCCAAGACGTCGACATCGTTGGCTGTCTCGCCGAGGTTCTGCACCGACCACCCGTAGGCGGCAAAGCGCTCGCCCACGTCATCGTTGTAGGACAGCTCGGTGGGGCCGTCGATGGTGATGTGGTTGTCGTCATAGACATAGATCAGCCGGCCCAGCTGGAGGTGGCCGGCCAGCGAGGCGGCTTCGTGGGAGATCCCCTCTTCGAAACAACCGTCGCCGGCGAAGACAAAGGTGTGGTGGTCGCACACCTCGGGGGAGAAGCGGGCGCGCAGCCAGCGCTCGGCGATGCCCATGCCCACGCCGTTGGCCACGCCTTGCCCGAGGGGCCCGGTGGTGACCTCGACGCCGGGGGTGTGGTTGTGCTCGGGGTGCCCCGGGGTTCGGCTGCCCCATTGCCGGAAGCCGCGCAGGTCGTCGAGGGTCAGCCCGTAGCCGGTGAGGTAGAGCAAGGAGTAGAGCAGGATCGAGGCGTGGCCGTTGGACAGGACGAACCGGTCACGGTCGGGCCAGTCGGGCTGCGACGGATCGTGGCGCAGGACCCGGGTGAACAGGACATGGGCCACGGGAGCGAGGGCCATGGCGGTGCCGGTGTGGCCCGAGTTCGCCGCCCGCGGCGCGTCCATGGCCAGGCCCCGGATGACGTTGATCCCGAGCTGACCGAGGTCACCGCGGTCCGGGGTGTCAGCGAGGTGAAGCGTGCGCTCGGCCATTCCCGGCAACCCTACCGGTCGAGCGTGCTCCGGGCGACGCCACCGCGGCGCAGGATGACGACCCGCTACCGTCCGCGGAACAGGGCCATCGACGCGGTGAAGGCGTGCACGAAGTTGTGGCTCCCGATGGGTCCGATCTCGCCGGCGGCGAGGAACCCTGACACGGGAACCGGGCCGACCGACCGTTGGAGCATCCGCGCATCGTGGTGGGCGTCGTCGAACAGCCGTGTCCCGCGGCCGTTGCAGGTGAACAGGAGGGCGGCTTCCGCCTGTCGACCTTCGAGCAAGGTGGCCAACTCGCGATGAGCCGTCTCCGCATCCCGCAGGTGGAAGCGGACCGTGCTGCCCAGGGGAATCCGATCGTCGACGGCGACCGCTCCGCTGGACCGGTCCACACCCACCACCGTGCGGATCAGGAAGTCACCGGGTCCGGGTTGCTCGACGTGCTCATCGATCAGGCGGCCCACGAACAGTCCGTTCGATTCGATGCCGGCGATGTCGGCCGAGTCGAGCCCGTTCTTGATCTGGTCGACCATGCACTCCATGGCCGGGGAACCCGCCACCTCGTAGATCACGTTCCGGTCCGAACGAGTCACGGTCAAGGAATGGCCATAGCCGCGACATCCCTGGGACACGACCGCCTCGACCTCGACGCCGCGGCCCAGAAGAACCCCGGCGGCCCCCTCGGTGAAAACGGACTCGCCCACCGCGAGCCGACTGCCTCCGGGGCCTCGTCCCCCCGAGACGTTCCCGCCGATGACTGGGAGATGCGGGTCCACCCCCTGCAGCCACTCCAGGAACTCGTCGGCGGGAAAGGTGAAGGGGTCGGCCATCAGAAGGAGGGCGTTGGGCGCGAACCCGATGTGGTCCGGCCAGCCGGCGAAGTGCCACGAGTCGTCGGCCAACCGGGTGGCCCGCAGGTGCAGAGGGACCAGGGGACCGACCCGTCCGGCCCATAGGCTGATGGCCGGCGTCTCCTCGATCTCGTAGCCGGTCCCCACCACCGACTCGGCCGCGCACCCCACGATGGCCAGGGGGTGGAGCACCGTGGCCACCGTGGCCACGATGTCCTCCAGCGCCCCGGCGTGCGGACGGGTGACGGTCACCACCACCAGGTCGGGGCGCTCACCGATGGCCTCGAGGACGGCGCCGGACACTTCACCGGTCGCCTGTGAGGCCACCGGGTGCTGCGACAAAGCGCTGGCGAAGGACGCCACGAATCAGTCGGCTGCCGGCGCGAACCGGATGTCGAGCGTCCGGAGGTAGGTGTGCAGCCCGGCGTCCTGCACGGGCACCAGATAGGCGGGGTGTCCCGACTCGTTGTGATGGCTGTGCCAGGCACCGGGTGGGGTGATGAACGCCCCCGCCGCCTCCCAGTCCACCCGCTCGGGATCGACGATGGTGCCGTCGGTGTCCAGCCGGGAGCCGATCAGCGAGTAGCAGCCCGGGGCACACTCGAGGATCAGGTCGACGGCCGCGCTCTGGTGTCGGTGCGGCCGCTGTACCCGACCGGCGGGGAGGACGCCGAGCATGGCCCACAGGGTGTGGGTGATGGTCAGGGTCTGGGGGGTGGCCGTGTTACCGAGGAGCACGCTGACCCGGCTGCGCTCGGCCGCAGCCGGGTCCCGCTCCACCTCGGCCAGTCGGGCGCGGGCCACGGTGCCGTCGAAGCGGGTGGGCGAGAACCGCTCCTCGCCCGGAACCACGCCGAGGTAGCGGAGCAGCGGAGCATCGGTGACCCGGTACACGAGAGCACCGGCCGGGTCGGTGTCGTCGGCCGTATGGGCGGTGGTGCACCCGGCGGGCAGGGTCCAGAAGTCCCCCTGCGTCCAGGCCAAGGTGGTGGTGGCCGGGCCGGCGCAAGGGTGGGCACGCTCGATCTGGCTGCGACCACCGCCCCGGATGCAGCAGTAGAGCTCGCTGGTGGCGTCGGCCTCGGTGACCAGTCGTTCGCCCGGTTGGATGACCATGAACGAGGCCAGAAGACCGGGGCTGGTGGCGGGATAGGGAACCCCGAGATCGTCGGCGAGGTCGAGGGCGACCAGCCGGGTCCGGCCCCCGTGATGAATGGTGGAGGGAAAGCGCCGGGTGGGGACCGGGCTGATGGCTCCCGCCCCGAGCGGGTCGACTGCGGTGGAGTACTCATAGAAGACGGCGTCGCCGGTCCAGTCCTCGCCGGCCTGACCCACGGTCAGGGAGGGCCTAGGTGGGTCGCCCTGTCGAATCACCATGCTCCCAGTATCGACGAGTGGGAGGGAGATAGCGTCGCAGGGTGGCCGAACAGCAGATCCAGGTCCCCCCCAATTGCGAGTTGACCCTCGGGATGACCTGCGTGGACAAGAGCGAGCCGGGTCGGACGACATGGAGGATGCGGGCCGACGAGCGCTTCGCCAATCCGGCCGGGATCATCCAGGGAGGCTTCATCGGAGCCATGGCCGACTCCGCCATGGGATCGGCCACCGTGACCTTCGCGCGGGCGGCGGGCGGCAATGTGATCTCGTCCAACGTGGAGATGAAGACCAGCTTTCTGGCCCCGGTCCGGGTTGGAGCCGTGCTCGAGTGCCGGGCGTCGGTGGTCTCGGGGGGACGGCGGGTGGCCTTCGCCGAGGCGGAGGTGACCGATGAACGGGGGAGGACGGTGGCCCGCGCCAGCTCGACCTATCTGTTCACCGATCGGGGATGATCGGCCTGTCGGGTCCGGCGGGACGGGACACGCTGGCTAGAGTTGGGGCGACCACGAGCAGGTGGCGGGCCGGATAGGCGGACCGCATCCCTCCCTGCTCCGATCGAGGAGGACCGTGGCCCGAGGTCGAAGCGGCACAGGTCGGGGATGGGGTGGCCTGCGTGCCACCGGGAGCGACACGCTCCAGTTGGTCATCGACTATGTCAAACAGGAGACGCTGGATCCGCTCAAGGGTCTCGGGCGCTACATCGTGTTCGGGGTGGCCGGATCGGTCGCCCTGGCCATCGCCGTGGTCATACTCTCGGTGGCCTTCCTTCGGCTGCTGCAAGGCGAGACGGGCACGACTTTCACCGGGAACCTGTCGTGGATCCCGTATCTCATCTGCACCTTCGTCCTCCTGGCGGTGGCCGCGTTGGCCATCAGAGCGGTGGGGCGAGGTCGTCGGATGGTCGGCAACCCGGACAAGGAGGCCCGATGAGCCCGGAGCCCGGACGGATCACCCGTGACGACATCGAGGCCAAGTTCCGAGAACTGACCGGTGAGGTGTCCGACGAGGTCGAATCGACCCGCTCCCAGGCGGTGACGGTGGGCCTGGCCGTGGGTGTGGCCTTGGTGGCGGTGGTCTTTTTGATCGGGCGCCGGAGCGGTCGTCGCCGGTCGGCCGTCGTCGAGGTTCGGCGCATCTGACCGATGGACACCTTGCTGCACTACATCCAGGTGAAGGCGTTCGGCCGGGGGATGCGGGGCTACCACACGGCGTGGATCGTGGTGGGTGTGGCCATCTGGATGATCAACCGGGCCCGCCACCAGGATGACGTCATCTACCGCACCAAGCTCACGTCCGGTGAGGGTCTGCTCATCCGGACCGCCCAGCCGGCGCCCTCATCGTCCGGAAGCTGAGCGGGTGGATGCCGGCGAGGACCGGAGCATCCTTCGGGTCGGCGAACGGGTGCTGCTGGTCGATGCCAAGGAACGCCGGTACCTGATCAGCCTGCGGGCCGGTGCCTCGTTCCACACTCACGTCGGGATCGTCGACCACGACAACCTGATCGGGGCACCCGAAGGTTCGACCGTCCTCGGCAGCACCGGTCGACGTTTCCTGGTGGTGAGGCCGACGTTGTCCGACGCAGTGCTCAAGATGCCGCGTGGGGCCCAGGTGATCTACCCCAAGGACCTCGGCGCCATCCTGATCGAGGCGGACATCGCTCCCGGGGACCGGGTGCTCGAAGCGGGAGTCGGATCCGGCGCCCTGTCGATGGCGCTGCTGCGGGCGGGTGCCGACGTGGTCGGCTACGAGCTCCGAGACGACTTCGCCGACCGCGCCCGAACCAACGTGGCCTCGATGCTGGGCCCGGACGCCCGTTACCGGGTGGAGATCCGTGACGTCTACGAAGGCATCGACGAATCGGGGCTCGACCGGATCCTCCTCGACCTGCCCGAGCCGTGGCGGGTGCTACCCGACGCGGCACGGGCCCTGCGTCCCGGCGGGATCCTGTGCGCCTACCTTCCCTCCATCAACCAGACGTCCCAGTTGCGGGCGACACTCGAGCACCACGGGTTCGGGATGGCGTCAACCTTGGAGGTGCTGCATCGGACGTGGCACGTCGAGGAGCGGTCGGTCAGGCCCGATCACCGCATGGTCGGCCACACCGGCTTTCTGAGCTCGGCCCGGTTGCTGCTTCCCTACGAGGACACCGGGAGCTCGGGCTCCGGCCGGTAGGGCGCTCAGGTTACCCGCCGGCCCGTGGCCCCTCGCGGGGAAGGGGTGGCGACCGATCAGGCCGATCCGGTCGTCAGGTCGCACAGGGCTCGGGGTCAGCTCTGTTCGATGAAGATGCATTCGCCGGGGCATTCCTCGGACGCCTCGACCACGGCGTCCTCGAGGTCGTCGGGAACGGCGGCCATGCCGGCGGATCCACCCGGCTCGCTCTTCACGTCCGGCCCCTCCTTGACGTAGGCCAACCCGTCGTCGAGCAGGGTGAACACAGCGGGCGCGATCTCCTCACAGAGGCCGTCCCCGGTGCAGAGATCCTGGTCGATCCAGACCTTCATCAGTGAGTTCACTCCTACGTCGCGACCGATTCGTCAGGGCGTGCTCCACCGGCCGATGCTTGTCCCTGGTCGCACCCGATCGGAAGAGCTCAGGCAGGACTTCTTCCAATCATCGGACGTCGGTCCCGCTGCCTTTACCTCAATGCTATCCGCAACCATGGCCGCATTGGCTGACGGCCCGTCAGAAAAGGGGCCCGGGCCACCCGAATCCGGCCGCAAAGACGCGTGAACCAGGCAGGCGCCGGTGTAGGGTCGGCCACACGGGCTCAAAGTGAACGAGGTGATTCATACGGTTGATTTCGACGATGGCGCAGGGGCCAACGGGCGAGCTGATTCGGCGGAGGACGAGGACCTCGAGACGCTGAGAATTCGGGCCCGGGCCGCCGAGGAGGAGATCATCGTCCTCCGGCGGCGGCTGCAGGAGAGCCCCCGTCGAGTCCAGACGCTCGAGGAGAAGCTGCTCGAGACCAAGGGACAGCTGGCCCAAGCCATCTCCCAGAACGAGAAGCTCACCTTCACGCTGCAGACGGCGAAGGAGCACGTGGCCAACCTCCGCGAAGAGGTGGAGAAGCTGACCCAACCCCCGGCCGCCTACGGGACCTTCCTCGGTTCCAATCCGGACGGGACGGTCGACGTCTTTTCGGGTGGGCGCAAGATGCGGGTGTCCCTGCACCCGGACATCGAGCTCGAGCAATTGCAGCGGGGCAACGAGGTCGTGCTCAACGAGTCGCTCAACGTGATCCTGGCCCGGGAGGGTGAGGGCTCGGGCGAGGTGGTGGTGCTCAAGGAGGTTCTCGACGACGGACGGCGAGCTCTCGTCTACGGCCGGGCTGACGAGGAACGGGTCGCCGAACTCTCCGACGGGCTCCTCGAGGTCAAATTCCGCGCCGGTGACACCGTCCTCATGGAGTCGCGCACCGGCCTGCTGATCGAGAAGTTGGCCCGGCCCGAGGTCGAAGAGCTGGTCCTCGAAGAGGTGCCCGATGTGACCTACGCCGATGTCGGGGGGCTCGACGATCAGATCGAGGCGATCACCGACGCGGTCGAGCTTCCCTATCTGTACCGGGAGCTCTACACCCAGCACAAGCTGCCGGCCCCCAAGGGCATCCTTCTCTACGGGCCGCCGGGTTGCGGCAAGACGTTGATCGCCAAGGCGGTGGCCAACTCGCTGGCCAAAAAGGTTGCCGAGGTCACCGGCAACACCAACGCCCGCAGCTACTTCCTCAACATCAAGGGTCCCGAGTTGCTCAACAAGTATGTCGGCGAGACGGAGCGCCAGATCAGGCTCGTCTTCCAGAGAGCCCGGGAGAAGTCGGAGGAGGGCGTTCCGGTGATCGTCTTCTTCGACGAGATGGACTCGTTGTTCCGCACCCGAGGAACCGGTATCAGCTCGGACATGGAGTCGACCATCGTGCCCCAACTGCTGGCCGAGATCGACGGGGTGGAGACGCTCAAGGACGTCATCGTGATCGGCGCCTCCAACCGCGAGGACCTCATCGATCCGGCCATCCTTCGTCCGGGCCGCCTCGACGTGAAGATCCGCATCGAACGTCCCAACGAGGTCGCCGCCACCCAGATCTTTTCCCGCTACCTCTCGCCCGACCTCCCCCTCGATGCCGAAGAGGTCCGGACCCTGGGCGGGGGAGACCCGGCCAAGGCCACCCAGGCCATGATCGAGGTCACGGTGACCGAGATGTACCGGAAGGACGAGGAGAACCGCTTCCTCGAGGTGACCTACCAGGGTGGGGACAAGGAGATCCTGTACTTCCGCGACTTCGCCTCGGGAGCGATGATCGAGAACATCGTCAGGCGGGCCAAGAAGCTGGCCATCAAGAGGGCCATCGCCGAGGACACCCGCGGGATCCGTACCGATGACCTGCTCGAATCGATACGCCAGGAGTACAAGGAGAACGAGGATCTCCCCAATACGACCAACCCGGACGACTGGGCGAAGATCTCGGGCAAGAAGGGCGAGCGGATCGTCTACATCCGGACGCTCATCAGCAACGAGGAGGAGACCACCGGTGGCCGGTCCATCGAGCGGGTGGGTACCGGTCAGTATCTCTGACGACAGGCCGGGATAGGGTCGGCTTCGTGGCCATTCCCAAGGTCTGTGGAATCGAGACCGAGTACGGCATCCAGGTGGTGCACGGCGATCCTAATCCGATTGCCGCATCCTCGGTGCTGATCAATGCCTACGCGCACGATGTCGCCCGTCAGCAGACCGGGTGGGACTTCGAGGACGAGGCCCCCGGCAACGACGCCCGCGGCTTCGCCCGCGAGGACTCGATGCCACCCCAGGTCGAGACCCACCTGGTCAACACCGTCCTCACCAACGGGGCGCGCTTCTATGTCGACCACGCCCATCCCGAATACTCCACTCCGGAATGCCGTGACGCTCTGGAATGCCTGCGGTTCGACCGGGCCGGTGAGCTCATCCTCACCCGGGCCATGGAAGCCGCCGACCAGGTTGCCCACGACGGTTCGCGGGTGGTCATCTACAAGAACAACTCGGACGGGAAGGGGAACTCCTACGGGACCCATGAGAACTACCTCATGGACCGGGCCGCACCCTTCACCCGCATCGTCACCGGTGTCACCCCCCATTTCGTGACACGCCAGATCTTCGCCGGCGCCGGCAAGGTCGGATCGGAGACGGCTACCCACGACGGCAAGAAGATCGACTTCCAGCTGTCCCAAAGAGCCGAGTTCTTCGAGGAGCAGGTCGGTCTCGAGACGACCCTGAAGCGTCCCATCGTCAACACCCGTGACGAGCCCCACGCCGACCCGCACCGCTACCGGAGACTCCACGTCATCATCGGTGACGCCAATCTGGCCGAGGTGGCCAGCTTCTTGAAAGTGGGCACCACGGCGCTGGTCCTGGCCATGATCGAAGACGACGTCTCGGGGAGCCGGAGCCTGGTTCTGGCCGATCCGGTCGCTTCCATGCACGAGGTGGCCCTGGACCGGACGTTCACCGTGCCGCTCCGGATGGCCGACGGGTCCACGGCCACCGCTCTGGCCATCCAGTGGGAGCTCTTCGCCCTGGCCCGCAAGTACGCCGACGACCAAGGACTCGAGTGCCTCGGGGCCGAGAGCATCGGCGAGGAGATCCTGCGACGGTGGGAGTCGGTTCTCCACGGGCTCGAGACTGACCCGATGTCCCTCGCCCGCCAACTCGATTGGGTGGCCAAGCTGTCCTTGATCGAGGCGTACCGGGAGCGCCACGGGTGCGACTGGGACGACCATCGGTTGGCTGCGTTGGACCTTCAGTACCACGATCTGCGACCGTCGCGCTCCCTTTTCGCCCGGCTCGACACCGAAAAGCTGCTCGACGACGCGTCGGTGGCCGCCGCGGTCACCGAGCCGCCGAGGGATACCCGCGCCTGGTTCCGAGGCCAGTGCCTCAAGAAATGGCCGGCCGAGGTCGTGACTGCCAACTGGGATTCTCTGGTGTTCGACCTGGGTACTGACCCCCTGCGGCGGGTCCCTATGATGGATCCACTGAAGGGAACGGCCGAACATGTCGAGGAGTTGTTAGAGACCTGTGCGAGTCCGTCCGAGCTGTTGGACCGACTCAGCAGCTAGCGAAAGTAGGGGATGGCTGAACGACATGGCTGAACGAGAGCAGAAAAAGAAGACCACCACCACCGACCGGGTCGAAGAGGTCGTCGAGGAGGTTCCTGCGTCCTCAGCCTCGGGCGAGAAGTTGAAGGCGGAGCTTGACGACCTGCTCGACGAGATCGACGAGGTGCTCGAGGACAACGCCGAGGAGTTCGTGCGCAATTACGTGCAAAAGGGTGGCGAGTAGCCCCTGTGTCCCTGCCGCTCTTTTCGACCACCGACGATCCGGGGCCCGATTTCAGAGGATTGATCCGCCGACTGCAGCTGCCGGTCCGACCGTTGGCGCCCGGCGGAGACCCTGGTTCCCCGGCGCTCGGCGGCGGCGTGGACCGGATGGGCTCCGCCGGACCGGACTTGCGTCACGGCACCACGGTGGTAGCACTGCGATCGGCTGACGGCGTGGTCATGGCCGGTGACCGGCGGGCCACCGAGGGCCATGTCATCGCCCACCGCTCCATGGAGAAGGTGTTTCCCGCCGATCGCTACTCCGCGGTGGCCATCGCCGGGGCGGCCGGCCCCGCGGTGGAGATGGTCAGGCTCTTCCAGACCCAGCTCGAGCACTACGAGAAGGTCGAGGGGGTCGTCCTCAGCCTCGAGGGCAAGGCCAACCAGCTGGGCCAGATGGTCCGTGACCACCTCCCCATGGCCATGCAGGGCCTGGTGGTCGTCCCCTTGTTCGCCGGCTTCGACCTGGCCCGGCAGACCGGGCGCATCTTCAACTACGACGTGACCGGCGGGCACTACGAGGAGACCGAGCACAGCGCCACCGGCTCGGGGGGCCGTGACGCCCGCACCACCATCAAGCTCGGTTACCGGGTGGGCATGGCCCGCGACGATGCCGTGGAGCTGGCCATCGAGGCCCTGTACGAGGCGGCAGACGAGGACTCGGCCACCGGCGGGCCCGATCTGATCCGGGGTATCTACCCGTTGGTGGCCACGGTGACCGCGGCCGGCTTCGAGGGCGTGCCCGAAGACGAGGTCGCCGAACGCTTCGCGGCATTGATCGAACGACGCCGGAGCGAGGGTCGACAGCCATGACCATGCCCTATTACGTCGCCCCGGAACAGGTGATGAAGGACAGGGCCGAATACGCCCAAAAGGGGATCGCCCGAGGCCGGTCGCTTATCGCCACCACCTACGACCTGGGCATCGCCATCGTGGCCGACAATCCGTCGCGTTCGCTCCACAAGATCAGCGAGATCTACGACCGGATCGCCTTCGCCGGAGTCGGGAAGTACAACGAATTCGACCAACTGCGGGTGTCGGGCATCCGTCATGCCGACACCAAGGGGTACGCCTACAGCCGTGAGGACGTCGACGCCCGTTCGTTGGCCAATCTCTACGCCCAGTACCTGGGGCAGGTCTTCACCCACGAGATGAAGCCACTGGAGGTGGAGATCCTGGTGGCCGAGCTCCGCACCGGAACCCGACCTCCGCAGCTGTACCACATCGCCTACGAAGGGACCATCACCGACGAGGATCGCTATGCCGTGCTCGGGGGTGAGACCGAGGCCATCGCCCAGCGGCTCGAGGAAGAGTGGACCGAGGACTGGGATCTGGCCACGGCGCTGCAGGCCGCTGTCTCTGCCCTGGCCGGAGTCGACCGCACCCTGGTGGGGGGGGACCTCGAAGTGGCCGTGCTGTCCGACGCCAACGGGCGGCGCGCCTTCCGGAGGCTGCTGGACGACGAATTGGACAGCCTGCTGGCCTGAGGTTTCCCGGGACGGGACGCATCACCGGGCGGGTACTCGGGACGAGGCCCTTCCCACGGTACCGTGGGAGTAATGGACAAGCGGATCTACGGCTTGGAGAACGAGTACGGGGTCACCTGTACGCTGCGCGGGCAGAGGCGATTGAGCCCGGACGAGGTGGCGCGGTACCTGTTCCGCCGGGTGGTCAGCTGGGGACGGTCTTCCAACGTCTTTCTGGAGAACGGTGCTCGCCTCTACCTCGATGTCGGTAGCCATCCCGAGTACGCCACTCCCGAGTGCGATGACATCGCCGAACTGGTCGTCCATGACAAAGCGGGCGAGTGGATCCTGTCCTCGTTGGTGGAAGGGGCCGAGGCCCGTTTGCGGGAGGAGGGGATCCGCGGCGACATCTACCTGTTCAAGAACAACACCGACTCGGCCGGCAACTCCTACGGATGCCACGAGAATTACCTCACCAGCCGACGCGACGACTTCGCCCACTACACCGAGGTTCTGATCCCCTTCCTGGTCAGCCGGCAGGCCTACGCCGGCGCCGGAAAGGTCCTGCAGACGGCGCGCGGCGCGGTCTACTGCCTCAGCCAGAGGGCCGAGCACATCTGGGAGGGCGTCTCCTCGGCCACCACCCGGAGCCGGCCCATCATCAACACCCGCGACGAGCCGCACGCCGATGCAGAAAAATACCGCCGCCTGCACGTCATCGTGGGTGATTCCAACATGAGCGAGTACGCATCCTTTCTCAAGGTCGGTGCCACCAGCATCGTGCTGCGGATGCTCGAGGACCCCTCGACGGTGATGCGGGATCTCACCTTGGAGAATCCCATCCGGGCCATCCGCGAGATAAGCCACGACATCACCTGCCGGCGACCGGTCCGCCTGGCCAACGGGCGGGAGATGAACGCGCTCGACATCCAGGGCGAGTACCTGCAACGAGCTATCCGCTACCGCGACCGGCAGGGCCTTTCTCCCCAAGAGGACCGGGCTCTCGACATGTGGGAGCACTGTTTGAAGGGCCTCGAAGCCGACCCCCTCTCCCTGCACCGGGAATGCGACTGGGTGGCCAAGTACCGACTCATCGACCGGTACCGCGACCGGCACCGGCTCTCCCTGCACAGCCCGGCCGTCTCGCTCCTCGATCTCCAGTACCACGATGTCGATCGCACCCGGGGCCTGTACTACCGCCTCCAGCGGCACGATCAGCTGGACAGGATTTGTGACGATGCCGACATCGCCACGGCGATGTCCGTACCGCCCCAGACAACGCGGGCCCGCCTGCGGGGCGAGTTCGTGAAGAAGGCCAAGGAACGCCGCCGTGACTTCACCGTGGACTGGGTGCACCTCAAGCTCAACGATCAGGCCCAGCGCACCGTGCTCCTCAAGGACCCGTTCAAATCAAAAGATGAGCGGGTGGAGAAGCTCATCGCCGGGCTGTAGCGGTCCTCGACGGCGCCGAATACCCACCTCGACCCGAATGACCGGCCGTGGTGGGGTAGCGTCCCCTGATTGTGGTCAGCCAACCCCCGACTGACGCCTACTCGACGCTGGAGCCCGAATCGCCCGTGGCCGACGGCGGCGGCCCGGCAAACCCCGTCCCGAGCAAGGGGCGGAGCTATCGGGGCCTGCTCGAGTGGGCGTTCATCCTGGCCGCCGTGGTTCTGTGCACGGTGTTGCTGCGCACCTTCGTGGTCCAGTCGTTCTCCATACCCTCTCTCTCGATGTATCCGACCCTCCAGGTCGGCGATCGCATCATCGTGAACAAGCTGAGCTACGACCTGCACTCTGTGCACCGGGGCGACATCGTGGTGTTCGCCCGACCACCCCTCGAGGACCAGGAATACACCGATCTGGTCAAGCGGGTGATCGGGCTGCCCGGTGAGACCATCTCGTCGAAGAATTGCGACGTCTACATCAACGGGAAGAAGCTGGCCGAACCCTGGTTGCCCCCGGACGCCGGCTGCACCACGGCCCTGCCCGGTGATCCCCACGAACAGTTCAATCTGCCCGGACCGGTCAAGATCCCTCCCGGCCACTACTACGTGATGGGCGACAATCGCACCGACTCCGAGGACAGCCGGTTTTTCGGGCCCATATCCGGTTCACTGATCGTCGGCCGAGCCGTGGCTGTGGTGTGGCCCGTGGATCACATCAAGGGGCTCTGACCGGTCCACCGGCCGAGGCCGGCCACCGACGACGGTGCGGTAGCCTCGCTCTCTGGTGCATGCCGACCTCGATCACGCGTCCCTGAGCATCGCTGCGCCGGTCGGGGGTTCGGTCCGTCCTCCGAGGGCGGTGCCCAGCCTGGACCTGACCGAACCACGTCCGGTGCCCGAGCTTCCGGTCCCGCCGGATCAGACCCATCCGGGCCGATGGTTGATCGAGTGGCTGGTGGTGCTGGTTCTGGCCGTGTTGCTCGCCGTCGGGGTCCGAACCTACGTCGCCCAGATGTTCTTCATCCCGTCGGGGTCGATGCTTCCCACGCTCCAGATCGGCGACCGCATCGTGGTGGACAAGTTGAGCTATCACTTGCACATCGTTCACCGCGGCGACATCGTCGTCTTCCGCCGGCCTCCACTGGAGCAGGCCGACTACGCCGATCTGGTCAAACGGGTGATCGGCCTCCCCGGCGAGACCATCTCGTCGGTCAACGGCCGGGTGGACATCGACGGGAAGCCGCTGGCCGAGCCGTGGCTGCCCCAGCCACAGCCGGTCACCGACCCGAGTGATCTTCCGGAGCCGTTCAGCCTCAATCATCCCTACACGATCCCGGCCGGCGAGTACTACGTGATGGGAGACAACCGGACCGACTCCGAGGACAGCCGCTACTTCGGACCGATACCCGGAAGCCTCATCGTGGGCAAAATGGCCTTTGTGGTGTGGCCGTTCGACGACACCATGTGGTTGGTGGTGTTGTCGGTGGTGGCCTTGGCGCTTCTGGCCCTGCTGGTGGTGACCCTCCTGGCCGCCAGGGATTCGTCGACCAGAGGCACGGCACCGGGACGCGGTCCACCCGTGTCCGACTCGACCGGGTAAGCGGTCGGCCTCGGTACCCGACCGGAACGGACGGACCGGCCGGCCTGTCGTCCTTGGCGCCGGTACACTCGATGCGTGTTCTTTCTGAGCCCGGCAAAGCTGCTGGTGATCCTGGTGGTGGCCTTGGTGGTCCTCGGGCCGGACAAGCTGCCCAAGGTGGCCAGGCAGATCGGCGGACTGTGGGGCGACTTCCGCAAGTTCCGTGAGCGGCTGGAGACCGAGGTGCGGGGCACCTTCCCCGACCTGCCCTCCACCGACACCATCGCCCAAGCCGTGCGGTCCCCGTTGTCCTTCCTCGACACCCTGGCCGACTCCCACATGGCCGAGAACGGAACGACATCCGGTACCGTCAACGGCTCCGAACCACCCGACGTGCACGGAGACGCCGTGCAGCCGTCAGCTGGCTCCAACCGGCCGGCGGGAACCGTGCAGTCGGCCGAGGAGACACCGGTCATCCCCGGGTTGATCATCAGCGACCCGGCTGGGATCGTCCACCAGGTCCGTTCCTCCGGTGGTGTCGTACCCGACGACCCCGGATTGAACTGACCCGGTCGGCGAACCGGGCACGGACCGATCGGATTCGAGGGTCATGGCCATCACCCTGAGGCGTCGGAACCACGCCCGGCCCACGCCGGACTCGATGACGCTGGTCGAGCACCTGACCGAATTGCGCACCCGGGTCCTGGTCTGCGCGGTGACATTCGTGATCACGGGCACGGTGGCGTTCCTGTTCTACCCGCACATCCTCTCGTTCCTCCAGCACCCCTACTGCGAGATCTCTCCCCACCGATGCGGGTTCTACATCACCGCACCTCTCGACGGGCTGGCCCTGCGGGTCAAGATCGCCGCCTACGGGGGGTTGTTTCTGGCCTCGCCGGTCCTCCTCTGGGAGCTCTGGCGGTTCATCACCCCGGGTCTCAAGCGCAACGAGAAGCGTTACGCCATCCCCTTCATCGTGATGTCGATCCTCCTGTTCGGGCTGGGGTGTCTGGTGGCCTACATCACCTTCCCCCACGCTCTGCGCTGGCTCGGGAACATCGGAGGGCCGAGCCTGACCGAAATCCTGAACCCCAGCAGTTATATCGGTCTGATCGTCCTGCTGATGACCGTGTTCGGCGTCACCTTCGAGTTCCCGGTGCTGCTGGTCTCACTGGAGATCGCCGGGGTGCTGACCCCGGCTCAGCTCTCGTCCTGGCGACGCTGGGCCATCATTCTGATCGTCGTGGTGGCCGGGGTGATCACCCCGAGTTCCGATCCCTTCTCGATGATTGCCTTGGCCGTGCCCCTCTACATCTTCTACGAGGTGTCGATCGTGATCGGGAAGATCATGAACCGATGACCTCGGGGCGTGCCCGGGGAACCGCTCGGGGCGCCGGAGGGGCAGTGGGGGAGGAGTTCCGGGACCGCTTCGAGCAGAGGCTCGACTTTCCGCTCGACGCCTTTCAGCGTCGGGCCCTCGACGCCCTCGACCGGGGCGAGTCGGTGCTGGTGTCGGCGCCGACCGGATCGGGCAAGACCCTGGTGGCTGAGTACGCCGCCGCCCGGGCCCTGGCCGCGGGGGGCAAGACCTTCTACACCACGCCGATCAAGGCGTTGTCCAACCAGAAGTTCGCCGAACTGTCGCGGCGCTACGGCGAGGATCGGGTCGGGCTGCTCACCGGGGACATCTCGCACCAGAGCCACGCCCCGATCGTGGTGATGACCACCGAGGTCCTGCGCAACATGCTCTTCGCCCGGTCACCGTTGCTCGACGGGCTGGCTGTGGTGGTGCTCGACGAGGTGCACTACCTCCAGGACCCCTACCGGGGTTCGGTGTGGGAAGAAGTTCTGGTGCTGACCCCACCCGGGGTGAGGTTCGTCAGCCTGTCGGCCACGGTGTCCAACGCCACCGATTTCGGTGGCTGGCTGACCTCGGTTCGCGGCCCCACCCGGGTGGTGGTGGAGGAAAAGCGTCCGGTCACCCTCCACCACCACTACGCGCTGGCCGAGCGCGGACGCGACCAGCTCACGGTGATCCCGTTGTTCCGGGAGGGAAAGCCCAATCCGGACGGCATCGCCCTGGACGACCGCCGTCGGCGTAATCCACGCCACCGCTACCGGGTGCCGCGCCGGACCGAGGTGGTCGAGTATCTGGCCGAGGCGGACATGCTCCCCGCCATCACCTTCATCTTCTCGCGCGCCGCCTGCGATGACGCCACCCGCCAGTGCCTGGCCGACGGCATCCGGCTGACCACGCCGGAGCAGCGGTCCCGGATCCGGGCGCTGACCGAGGCCGCCGTCGATCGGCTCGACGACGACGACCTGGCCACCCTGGGGTATGGACCGTGGTCGGCGGCGTTGGAGGCGGGCATCGCGCCCCACCACGCCGGCCTGGTGCCGGCGTTCCGTCAGGCGGTCGAGCAGTGTTTCACCGAGGGTCTCCTCAAGGTGATCTTCGCCACCGAGACGCTGGCTCTGGGTATCAACATGCCGGCCCGGACGGTCGTGGTGGAGAGGTTCGCCAAATTTCGTGGGTCGGACGCCTCGGCTTTGACCTCCGGTGAGTACCGGCAGCTCACCGGGCGGGCCGGCCGCCGGGGTATCGACATCGTGGGCCATGCTTTCGTGCTGTGGTCACCGGCCACACCGTTCTCGCTGGTGGCCCGCACCGCGGTGGCCCCCTCGCCGGACCTGGTCTCCTCGTTCCATCCGACCTACAACCTGGCCGTGAACCTGGTCCGGCGGTGGTCACGGGACGAGGCCCACGCCCTGCTGGCTGCCTCGTACGGCCAGTGGCAGGCACCGCCGGGCTCGGTGTCCCTGTCGGCCCAGCTGGACCGGCGCCTGGCCGTCCTGGAGGAGAGGGGTTTCCTGGACGGTTGGCGGTTGACCGAGGCCGGTCTGGTCCTGGCCGCCATCTACCACGAGTCGGACTTGTTGATCGCCGACGCACTGGGCCGTGGCCTGTTCGACGGGCTGGACCCGGCGTCGTTGGCCGGAGTGGTCTCCGCCTGCACCTTCGAGGCGCGGCGGTCCGAGGATGCCACCCGAGCGCCCCGCCAGCGGGCCGTCGTCGAGCGGCTGGCGGGGGTCGAGGCCCTGGCCGGTGACCTGCGGGCCGCCGAACGGCGGGTCGGCCTCCGTCGCACCCGTCGGCCCGACCCGGGCCTGGCCCGGGCCGTGATCGCCTGGGCCACCGGCGCCACCTTGGACTCGGTGCTGCGGGAGACCGAGATCGCCGCCGGTGACTTCGTGCGCAACATCCGCCAGCTGATCGACCTGGTTCGCCAGCTGGCCCAGGTCGCCCCTGACCCGGGCACCCGTGACGCCTCAGGCCTGGCCGTCTCCTTGCTCCGACGAGGGGTCGTGGGCGCCGACGATCCGGCCGCGTTGGGGTCCGCGCCTGACCGACCGGACCCGTCGTAGTGTGATCCGGGCATGTTCCCCTATGCCGTCGAGACGTTTACTGACGCCGAGGAAGACATCCTCCGCCGCTACGTCACCAACCTCGATCAGCCCGTCTTTGCCCTGGTCAACCTGCCCGAGGTGGTCAAGGGTGCCCTGTTCGCCCGTTATTCACGCTCGCCCAAGAGCCTGCGGCGCCTGTTCCTCGACGAGTTCGTGGGGGAGCTGGACATCTCGGGGGACGCCACCGTGGACGCCACTGTCGGACTCACCCGGGCCGAGGAGCTCTACGAGAAGGTCTTCTTCGAATACGGGGACGATTCGGTGGCCCAGCTCGGTGGCGTCCATCTGGCCTGTGAGCAGGCCTCCAATGTCCTGACCAAGATCCTCGAGCGGGGCAGGCTGATGGCCTACCTCGAGCAGTCCACTCGCTACATCGCCTACAACCAACGCCTGAGCACCGGTCACTACCGTTACTACCGCGATCCGAGCGTCCTCGACTCACCACTCGGGGCCCGCTACGTGGGCGACATGGACCGTATGTTCGACACCTACGGCGAGCTCCTCGAAGAGACCAAGGCCTACCTGGCGGTTCGGCACCCTCGCCAGGCGGGTGACTCGGACTTCGTCCACCGCCAGGCGGTCAGGGCCAAGGCTCTCGATGCGCTCCGCGGCCTCCTGCCCGCCGCTTCCCTGTCCAACGTGGGCATCTACGGGACCGGCCAGTCCTACGAGATGCTCCTCCTGCGCATGCGCTCCCACCCGCTCCCCGAGGCCCGCCGCTACGCCGACCTGATGCTCGACGAGCTCCGCAAGGTCATTCCCTCGTTCCTCCAGCGGGTGGACCGGCCCGATCGGGGGGGTGAGTGGGCCTCCTACCTCGAGGCGACCCACCGGGACACCGCGGCGCTGGTCGACGGGCTGATGCCTGACTTGGTCAGCCCCGATGACCCACCGGCGCCCGGGCCCCGAGGCCAGCCCTCGGTGACCCTGCTCGACTTCGATCCCGACGGCGAGGCAAAGGTCATGGCCGCCATCTGCTCTCCCCTCACCAACGCCTCGGAGGCCCAGGTGCGGGACCGGGTGGACCGGCTCGGGACCGACGAGAAGCGGGCACTTCTGCGGGCCTACGTCGGTGACCGCAAGAATCGGCGCCACAAACCCGGACGTGCCTTCGAACGGACCGACTACCGGTTCGACGTGGTGACCGACTACGGAGCCTTTCGTGACCTGCAACGGCACCGGATGCTGACCATCGAGTGGCAACCTCTCGGAGCCTCACTGGGCTATGACGTCCCCGACGTGGTCGCTGAAGCCGGACTCGAAGACCGGTACGTGGCTTCGCTGGAGCGATCGCGCCAGCTGGCCGACGCGCTCGCCCCTTCCTTTCCGGTGGAGTCCTCCTACGCGGTGGCGCTGGCCTTCCGCATCCGCTACTCGATGCAGATGAACGCGCGCGAAGCGATGCACCTTCTCGAGCTTCGCTCCGGCTCGCAGGGCCATCCCAGCTACCGCTGGGTCGCCCACGAAATGCATCGCCTGATTGCCGACGTGGCCGGACATCGCCTCTTGGCCGAAGCCATGTCGCACGTCGAGTTTGGCGCCGAAGACTTGGAGCGACTGCAATCCGAGCGCCGCGCCGAAGAAAAGCGCAGTTCGTTGTCGAGTGCGGGAAATCCTTCAATCCCCTGACCTGGGCGGTTATACAAACGCCCAGGTGAAATGGGGTGAAGGCCACTTGACGAACGGCGGTACCGATGGCCTATCGTTCGCCCAGTCCCAGTCGCCCCGAGAGGCGCGCCGAACGGATTCAAACGGTGCGGCTCGAGGGGGGGATGCTGTGAGAGGCGGAGGGAGGCCCAGGGGATCGAGTAGAAAACATTCCCTCGAGACCGGCGGTGCGCACCGAAGGTAGCGAGGAAATGGTGCCAAAGACCCCTGGGTCCTACCGCCTGCCGCTTTCCGGCACAGGTGGGTGGGCCGAACCTGACAGTAACCAGCCGAGGCGGAGCGGAAGCCGGGCCTCGAGGGACCTGGAGCGCCCGTACCGTAGGCCGACGAGAGCGGCCGGGCCTAGGTGCACGATGGCGCCGCCGGACCGTCTAGGCTCCCGCCCAACTCACCACTGAGAGACCGAGATGGCACAAGAACTCGACGAAGTCGAAGGTCCCGACGAACTCATCGAGGGAGACCTCGATGAGTTGGTGGACGACGACCTGATTGCCGAAGACGGCCTGGCCCTGCCCGATGACGATGACGACGCTGACGTCGTGGTGGTGGAGGAGGAGGACGAGGTCATCGATATCCCCGAGGTCGGGGCCAAGGTGGCGACCCCCAAGCCGGCCGCGGCCGGCGACGAGTCGGACGAGGAGGAAGAAGAAGAGCCCGACGACGAGGACGTCGAAGCCAGCTTGGACACCATTCTCAAGGAGCGCCTGGTCGTCGAGGAGGTCGAGGACGACGAGGACGTGCCTGAGCCGGAGGATCGAACCGGTGATGGCGTCGAGCGGGTGCTTCCCAAACAACCCGGCGAATTCGTGTGTCGTTCTTGCTTTCTGGTCAAGCATCCCAACCAGTTGGCGGACCGGAAGAAGATGCTCTGCCGCGACTGCGTGTGACAGGAGCAGACGATGGTCGATCAGCGCGATGACGACGCCTCGGGCCGGCCGAGGAAACCAGGCCGCCCGGACGATGCGGGCCACTCGGACCAGTCGAGCCACCCGGGCCATCAGCTGAACGAACGCATCCTCGATGTGTTGGTCTACATCCCGGCCGGCATCGTCGTCTCGGTGGTCGACGAGCTTCCGAAGCTGGCGGCACGAGGACGGGACCGGCTTGGGGTGGGAGTGTCATCGGCCCGGGCCGTGGGAACCTACGCGGTCGCGGCGGGACGCCACGAGTTCCAGCGGCGATCCGAGGGCCTATTGCGCGTAGCCGGAGTCCGTTCGCCGGCGCGGCGTCCGGCGCCGAGTGCCGAACGGTCGGCCGAGACCGCATCGGCGCCGGCTCCCGCGGCTCCGGCGTCGGCCACCTCCCCGGGCCCACGGGGACCCGACGGGCCCTCGCCCCTCAGGCGCTCGGGGGAGAGCTCGGGACGAAATGGCCACGTGCCCGCGGTGTCGATGCTGTCCATCCCCGGGTTCGACACGCTGTCCGCATCCCAGGTGGTGCAGCGCCTCGACGGTTTGAACCGAGTGGAGCTGGTGTCGGTGCGCGCCTATGAGGCGTCCACCCGTGGCCGGCGCACGATCCTCAACCGGGTCGACCAGCTCCTCGATGAACGTTCCTAGCCCGGGGGAGGGGCAGCCGTCAGCCGGCGGGACTCCCAAGGAGTCCGTTCGAGCCGCCGGGATCGGTGACCGGGAATCGCTCCTCCGGCTGGGGGAGGAGCTGGTGGAGCTCATCACCGCCCACCGCGGCGGATCACTGCTGGTGGAGTCCGGACGACGGGCCAGCAGGGAGAAGGCCGGGTTGGGGGACATCGGCGACCTGCTCGTCGATGGGGGTTCCCACGTGGTCGTCGGCACCCTCGACGATGTCGTGGTCGGATTCGCCGTCTGTCACCTCGAGGAAGGGGGTGGGTCCCTTTCCGTTTCGACGCCGGGTTCAGGGCGTCGCGGGGTGTTCGACGCCTGCTACGTCGAGCCTGAGGCGAGGGGAGTGGGCGTCGGGAGCCTCCTGTTGGAGGCGTCCCTTTCCTGGCTGACGGCCCGAGGGTGCCAGGGGGTCGACGGGACCGCGCTTCCCGGCGACAGGGGGGCCAAAAACTTCTACGAGTCGGCCGGGTTCAAGGCGCGGATGCTCACCATGTACCGCGAGTTGGACTGAGCACATCTGGGCGGCGGCCCACGGTGGTCGCCGGTGGTTGTCAGGAGGCCCGGCGGCCGGGGCCCGAGCGGGCCGGTACCGGCCGTCGAGGACCGGGTGGAGGCGGGATGGGGATTCCCATCAGCCGGGCCAACTCAGGGACGTACCCGGAAGCTTTGCGGGCCGCGGCCAGCAGGCTCTCGTCGGCGTCGGCCGGCAGACCGGCGGGCTTCACCGTGCGGCGGACCGGCGATTCGACCACCACCTCGAGCAAGGCCAACCACTCGGCCGGAGGGGTCTCGGCCGACATGGCCAGTCCGGCAGCGTCGGCCAACTTGACCGCCAGCTCGGAGGCGAGTCGGGCGGCGGGCTCGGGTGGACGGATGGAGGCGCGGACGGCGTCGGCCACCCGACCTTCGTCGAGGGCCGCCGTGATCCGAGCGACCCATCGTTCGCGTAGGGCGGTCACCCGCTGATCGAGGGCGGCGCGAAGGGCGGCAGCCATTTCCATACCTTCGTCGTCGAGGGTCACCGTGGACGCAGATGCAACGATGGACCGGAGCTCGCGGAGCGGTACGTCCTTGCCCGACGCTCGGGCGACCGAGGCCCGGTCCTTCCAGGTGGCCAGGTTGACTACCGGGAGCAACGATTCGGCCATGGCCAGAAGTGGTCCCGGCGTGACCTCGGGTCGGCCATCGGCGCGGGCCCGGGCGTTCTGCTCTTCGATGGCCTGGCGGACGGCAGGGATACCGCCTCGCAGCAGCTGCTCGGCCACCGGGAGCTCCTCGGGTTTGAGCGAGGCCAAGGCGGCGTTGCGATAGGTGGAGGAGGGGGCAGGACGGCCGGGGCGCTCCCGAGTGTGCGATTCGCGACCACCGGGCCTGGCCGGGGACGTTCGTCTCCTGGGACTCCCGTCCTCGGAGTTGGCGCCGGCATCGGCCGGCTGTCGCCTGCCACTGTCACGGCGGGGGCCACGGTCGGAGCTCTCCGAGCGAGGCTTCCGTTCGGACGGCCGACGCGCACCGTCGCGCCGGCCGTCGGATCGTTCGTCGTCGCCTCGGCGCTTCGACTTGGAGGCCAGCACCACGTTGACATCAGGTCCGCGCCGGGGGGTTCCCACGATTTCGATGGTCTGGGCCGGTCGGACTTCCTTCACTTTGGGGGGAAGGAGGGCGGTCACTGTGGTCCCGTCCAAGGTCGTCTCCACTTCGGCTCTGAGAACGGATCCGACACCGGTGCCTTCGGGAACCAAGGAGGCGTCCACCGTCCCGCGGGGTTGTTTGGCTCCCGCGGCACGCCACGTCCAGGTTGACTCATCGGTCTTGCTGGTCAGTTCGACTTCGATGCGATGGGCCATACCGGCCGACAGGCTACTGCCGCCACCGACAGTGACGGGCGGAAAGGTCGCACCGGCCGTTCTAAGAAGGGATTAAGAACCCCCTGAAATGCAGGTTTGGCTCTGTGGGGCCGCCGTACCATGAGGGGACATCTCCGGACGGTGGTCCGACCACGACAGGCGACGATCGGGCCGATGCCCGAGGAGGCAGACCATGGACCCATCGGAATCCGGCGACCCCATGGTGGACGGGGACCGGGCGGAACCGGTGACCACGTCGACCCCGGCCGTGCCGTTGGGCCCGGTGGGTCCGCCATCGCCCGACAGCCCGCAGCCGTCAGGGGTGGATCCGACTCGTGAGATGCCGACGCCATCGCCGGCACCCGCGCCATCTGTTCCCGCGGTGACCCCGGCATCGACAGCACCCTTCCTCCCTCCGCACTGGCAGGAGCCGGCACCGTCCGCCCTAGACCCCGTGGACGGCCCGCCCACGTGGACCGCTCATGCCCCATCAGGATCGGGCACGTCCTCGGTGGTCCCGGTGTGGGGGCCGCTCACTCCACAAGCGGTGGTCGCCAACGAGGTCGTACCGCCGCGGCGCCGCCCTCCCGGGTGGTTGTGGGCTGTCGTGTCGCTGGCGGCGGCACTGATCGGTGCCGTGGTGGGCGGCTCGATCGTGGCCGCATCCAATCACAACACTGGCTCGACAACGGTCAAGGAGATCTCCGCGGGTCCGGCCCTGCTCAACGGCACCACCAACATCGAGACGGTCATCGCCAAGGTGTTGCCCGCCGTCGTCTCCATCGACGCCACCTCCCCGGAGCCTGCTTCCCAGTCGCTCTTCGGTGGCAGCTCCAGCGGCGAACAGGAAGACCAGGGGACCGGGATGATCATCACCTCGAACGGTGAGGTCGTCACCAACAACCACGTGATCGACGGGGCCACCACCATCACGGTCACTCTCTACGGCAGTCTCAAGGCGCTCCCCGCCACCCTCATCGACACCGACCCGACCAACGATGTGGCCCTCCTCCAGATCGACAATGAGTCGAACCTGCCGACGGTGAGCCTCGGCGACTCGGACAACGTGCAGGTGGGGGACGCGGTGGTAGCCATCGGTAACGCTCTGGGCCTGTCTGCCGGTACTCCCACGGTGACTCAGGGGATCATCTCGGCCAAGGGTCGGACCGTGCAGGCCAGCGACTCATCCGGCGACAACACCGAAACACTGTCCAACATGTTCCAGACCGACGCCGCCATCAACCCCGGCAACTCGGGGGGCCCGCTGGTCGACAGCTCGGGCAAGGTGATCGGGATGAACACCGCAGTGGCGGCCAACGAGGACGGTACGGCGCAGGCCCAGAACATCGGCTTTGCCATTCCCGCCAACAAGATCATGCTGGAGCTTCCCAAGCTGCGCAGCAAGTCGATCAACAACAACAGCCAGAGCGGATCGGGCTACCTGGGGGTGGAGATCGAGACCCTGACCAGCCAGCTGCGCAGTGCCTACAACTTCGTGCCCACCCAGGGCGCAGTGGTGCTCGAGGTGGAGCCCGGTTCACCGGCCGACATTGCCGGGCTCCAGGAGGGAGACGTGATCACCTCCTTGGACGGCACGGCCATCACCAGTGCCGACCAGCTGGGGACGGCCATCCAGGCCGATAAACCTGGTCAGAGCGTCAAGATCGGTCTCTACCGGGGGCAGGCCCAGATGACGGTGACCGCCACTCTGGCCTCGACCGCGGAGGAACAGCAGTCCGGAGGCTGAGACTCCTCTCGCTCTCCGCTCTCTGCTCTCCGCTCTCTGCTTTCCGGGGTCGGCCCGGCCGTTGACATCGCCTTAGTCCGGCAAGGACCCGGCAAGGACCCGCCGTGGCACAGCACTCCTTCCGGTCGCTCTACGCTCGGGTATCTGTTGTCCACCCGGGAAGGCTGCAATGGAAGGGACCACGAGGTGACCTCGACCGAGCCCGGCGCTGCCCATGCCCCGTTGCCGATCGACGATCTGTCAGCCCCCCGGGCCGAGCCGGCGCGTGACGGCACGGCGCCGGACCCAAGGGCCCTGGCCCAGATTCTCGACACCGCGACCACCGTTCCCGACCACGGGGGTCTTCGCCCTTGGCGTTTCGCGGTCATCACCGGCGGCGGCAAGGAGAGGCTCGCCGACGCCCTCGAGGCCGGACTGCACGCCGCCCGGGGAGACGACCTGCCCGAAGCCATGGTGGCCAAGATGCGGGGGAAGGCCTTTGCGGCACCGTGCACCGTCGCGCTGATCGCGTCTCCCGACCCAACCTCGAATGTACCGGTGTGGGAGCAGGTCTCCTCCGCCTCGTGCACCGGCTACGCCATGGTGCTGGCGGCCATCGCGCTGGGGTTTGGCGCCGTGTGGAAGAGCGCCGCCGTGCTGGACACGCCACCGCTGCGGTCCTTCTTCGCCCTCACATCGGACGAACAACTGCTGGGATGGATCAACATCGGCACACCCGATGAGCGGGGAGGGCGACGATCGTCAGCGACGCGGCCCGACCTGAGCGAGCTGGTCACCATGATCGACGCCGACACCCACCCCTATGATCTGCCCCCGGCGCGCTAGGCGATGAGCACCTGGCAGGCTGGGCGTCCAGTTGGCTCACCTGTTCCTTACCGTCGCTTCTAGCGTCAGCGTCAGCGTCAGCGGCGACGGTGGCCGTGCCCGACGACCAGGCGCACCGCGCCCACGAACTCAGGCTGGCTGCGCAAGTTCCCGTAATGGCGGTCCCAGTGTCCCGAGGCGAGGTCGGCGGCGAGATGGTCGACGAACCTGTCCTCCAGACCCGGCCGGAGAAAGCTCCACGCCGATTGGGCCGTGCGCACGGCGGGGTCGAGGAACGCCTCGGGCCGGCCGTAGAATGCTTCGGTAAAGCCATCGACGCAATCGAGGGGAACGGCCACGGGGATGACCGTCGTCCTCGGGCCGAGGGCCGCAACCAGAGCGGGGATTGGCGGGTAGCGGGCGGCTTCCACCGTCAGGAGCTCGGGCAGGTACTCCGCCAGCCAGAGGCGGCCCAGCTCTTCCGGATCGAAGGTGAGCACGACCACCGGTCCCGTCGTCACCCTGCGCATCTCGCTCAGACCGGCGGCCCAGTCGGGCCACTGGTGGACGGTCACCATGGCCATCGATGCATCGACGGTGCCGTTGTCCAAAGGAAGGGCCCCCGCCACAGCACGGATCACCGGGCCCAGCCCAGGGATCCGTTGGGCCGCCATCGCTTCGGAAGGCTCCACCGCCACCACGCGTCGCCGGCGCGGCTCGTAAGAGCCGGCGCCGGCACCGACATTGAGTACGAGGTCCGCCGAGCCCAGTGCGTCCTCGACCATGGCGGCTATCCGTGGTTCGCTCCGGCGCCGATCGGCGTAGCCGGCGCCATGACGGGCATAGTCGACGTCACCTGGCGGTCGGGTCACCATCCCCATCGGGCTAGGGGTGGACCGAAGCCTGCTTGTTCGGCGCAGACGCCGCAGAGATCCATCCGGTGGGCTCCTGGTCGATCAGACGCTGCCACGCGGCGCCATCCGTAGCGGCGAGCCTCCTCGAGACAGGCAGACTCCGACCAGCGTGGCGAGGTGCGGGTCCCGCATTTCCCGCAGGTACGGAAGAAGGCATCCTCGTCGTCGTACTGATCGTCGGCGCTCAGTTGGTCCGGGTCGAATTCCATCTCCTGCTCCTGGACCGAGGATACCGCCGGCGGGATCCACCCGTGGCGTAGGGCTCGGTAGCCAAGTGGGGCTCGGTGGGCAGGGTCGCCGCTTAACATGACCGAGGCCGGCATAGGGCTGCCCAGAGTCACGAGTGCCGGTCATGGGGTAGAGAACCAGGGCCAGAACGATCGGAGGACGAGACGATGTCTGACACGAACGACTTCAATACGCAGGTCATTGATGAGTTCCGGGCCAATGCGGGCCAGCTGGGCGGGAATTTCGCCGGGGCGCCGCTCCTCCTGCTCCACACGGTGGGGGCCAAGTCGGGCAAAAGCCGGGTCCATCCGGTGATGTACCTCGAAGAGGATGGACGGTGGTACGTATTCGCGTCCAAGGCTGGAGCACCCACCAACCCCGATTGGTATTACAACCTCCTGGCCAATCCGAATGTCTCTATCGAGATAGGCGCCGACACCATCGACGTGGCGGCCACCCCCGTCGACCGAGAGGAGCGGGACCGGATCTACGCCGAGCAAGTGCAACGATTCCCGGGATTCGGTGAGTACCAGGAGAACACAGACAGGATCATCCCGGTCGTCGCCCTCGATCGTCCGTAATCTCGCCCTCTCCCTCCTTGGTCATCCTGCGTCTATGAGTCACCAACTCGGCACATTTCGCCAACCAGACTTTCCCGCTCGGTGTGCCTGACGTTTGGGACCGAGCCCTCCCTGTTGACATGTTTAATTCCGAAATTGGTCCGAATTATGCGCTTTAGCCGATATTCCTGTTGATGACCGTGCCGGGAAACAGGGCCTGGTGAGATGGGCCGGGAGGGGAGCTGGGAAGATAGAAACGAGCTTCCTTCGCTTCCTTGGTCGACAGAAGCGAGAACCCTCTACCGGCCCGTTCGGAAGATGACGGGCGCGGCCCGTGGTGTCGCCCAGCCCACCGAACCCACCGAAAATGGCTATTATCGTCACAGTGATGGAAATAGCGGACAGGGACAGGTGCGGCTGGTGTCATCGTCCGCTGGCTCAGATCCCTGGGCCCGGTCGACCAAAGCGGTTTTGCTCGCCCTCACATCGCCAGAGAGCCTTCGAGGCTCGCCGGAGAGCCGCCTCGTTGCGCATTCCGGCTGGACGGGTTCTCGTGGCCGAGGAGGATCTGCGAAGGTTGCACGACCGTCTGTATCGCCTCGAAGCAGCCGTTGAGGATGTCGATGCCGATCTGCAGGGATCGGTGTCTGACCACATGTACCGGGCTGCCTTCGATCACCTCGCCGATGCTGCCCGAGACCTGGTCGGCGTGGTGATCGAGCCGTCCTGCCTCTGACCGCCTCTTTCCGCGAACCGCCGATAAGCAATATTGCCCGCCGAGATATGCGGCAAACATTGGTAATAACTGTGCTGGTGTAAAAGTCGATTATAAGATTAAGTCGGCGGGTGAAATTGTCGAGATTGGTTGTGGTCTCGATCGTGCCCAAAAGGGTTACGAGAAGGATCGGGGCAAAGGTGACGGCCGACCGATTCGTGAGTTCTCCGAGAAGTCTCGCCGTCGTCTGGCGAAGTCTTGTGCTGCGATCCCGTGGGGAGCGTTCCCGTTTTTGTTTGTGACGCTGACGTATCCGGGGGAGTGGACTCGTGATGGTCGTGCTATTGCTGGCCACCTGCGGCATTTTCGAGTGAGTTGGGAGCGGCACTACGGCCCTGCTGTGGGGGTGTGGAAACGTGAGTATCAGCGCCGGGGAGCTCCTCACTATCACTTGGCGTTGGCGGCTCCTGCAGGGGTTCCGTTGGTTGAGGTTCAACGCTGGGTGATCACCACGTGGTACGGGATTGTGGGCTCTGGCGATCTCCGCCACCTGGCCAGGGGAACTGGTGTGGAGCCGATGCGCAAGCCTCCGGTGTCGTATTTCTCGTGTCACGGTCAACACGGGCGGGACCAGAAGGAATATCAAAACGAGGTGCCCGAGGATGTGAGGGAGCCTGGTCGGTTTTGGGGTTTCTGGAACCTTTCCCCTGATTGGGATTCGGTGGAGTTGGGGCCTACAGAGTTTGCTGAAGTGCGCCGACTGATGAGGGCGTGGGCCAAGTCCAAGGGTTACAAGGTTCGTCGCAACGGTGGTCGAGTGCAGGGGTGTTGGTTCCGTACACGGGGGAAACCGGCTTATTTGCTGCGGCAAGATCTCCTCCGAGCAGTGTCAATTGCAGTGACATAGCTGAGGCTGGGTTCTTTTGGCGGCTTGGGCGCCGGCATCTTCCTGGTGGTGTGACCTGGGCTGTTGAGTGCGGGACGTGTGGTCAGATGCGTTTTGAATTCGATACCAGACGCGAGGCCGCCCGGTGGCTGGATGCGCACCGGGCAGCTACTCACTCCTTGGGCGGGGGGGACTGAGCGTCGTAGTTCGGACACTCTCTCTTGCCGTCGTTGGCATTCTCATGACGCCAGTCGCCGTACCAGCTCGGTTTCCAGAAGCCAGTTTCGTCTCCGATACTGCGCATGATGTTGTGACCGCAGTGTTTGCAATGGGAATATTCGACGATCACTGTGGTGATCGGTACGGTGGTGTCTCGTTCGGCGTTCACAGCGGTAGCTCCTGTTGGATGTCGATCTCTTCGATGTGCAACTCGTAGCGGTTGGCGTGGTCGGAGAGGACCTGTTCAGTGTTGATCAACACGTCAATCACTTCGGCCGACCAAGGCTCGTCCTGTAGCGCCTGAGCCATCTCACATGCCCTTTTTAGGGCTTGCACGAGGTCATAGAGTTGGTCTAGCTGTGTGGTGGTCATAACTACCCCTTCCGGTGTCGGCTACGGGATGAGCCCCGTAGGACGGAGGAGGTTTCACACTCCTCCGGCTGAACCGATCCGTCCGCATCGCTGAGAGGCTCCAGTCAAGGCCGTAGGCCGACCCCCGAACGGAGTGAGCGGGGTTGACTGGAGAGAGCGATGTGATAATCGGGCGGGGAGGCTTTCAGCGGCCGAAGGCCACGGTTAGTAGTTGGTTGGGCACTGTGCGAATTGGTTGGTGGGTGCGGCACAGAGGTTCCTTGTCCTCTGTGCCATATCTATACAACGGCGGTTGACGTGGCCTTTCCTGTCAGTTAGAAAGACACATCGCCCAAGTGGGCGGTCCGGTTCACAGCCGGTTTAGAGATAGGTGAGGTGGGCAAATGCCACCGACTAACGGTGCTCAATTGACGGGCACGTACGTGCTGGGTGTCTTTCGGGGAGTGACGCAGGAGAAGTATCCAAAGCTTTCGGTGGAAACCACACCTTCGGCGGATGGTTCACCTTTCGAGGAGCGGCTGCAGTACACGCCGTTCGACCCGAACACGGGGGCCTCGGTCCTTCCCGAAGGGCTCCAGCCCGGCCAGAGGGTCGCTGTGCGGGTGTTTCTCGAAGCGGTGGCTTGGATGAAGGATGGCAAGCAGGCGCCGTTTGTTGGGAAGCGGGCGCTCGAAGTCATCGCCATATGAGCTTCGCCACGCCTCGTGCTGGCTCCATCGAGTATCGGGAGCCTGACGAGGCGACGGGTGTGTGCGTGCATTGCAATAGGGCGATCCGGGTTCAGTTCACGATGCCGGAAAGCCGTTGGATGCACGAGGATTTCCGTTGCAAATGTCAGCCTGTGGGGTGGGGCCTCCGTAGGCGTAGGGCGGCGGTAGCTGCCTGATGTTTCGGTCCCGCCGCCTCCTGGTCGCAGCAATGCTCCTCGGCCCCCCACTGTTAGGGGTCTTAGCTGCGCCGGGGGTGGCGGGGGCCGATTGTTCTGCTCCTGCGGGGTACCAGAACACAGGTGGGGGACAGGTCATTATCGGGGCGACCGGCACAACGGCGGTCGAGCTGCTTCCGGCTCCGGCCAGTGGTACGGAGTACCTGTTGCAGAATCTGGTCGTCACTTCGGGGACTAAGGGTGTGCTGTTTGGGGGTACGTCGGCGTTGTCGGCGTCAGCGGGTAACGCTGTGTTTACGGTGCCGACGATGTCGAGTCAGTTTGTTGGTGGACAGGCCTGGGCTGGTCAGTTGTGGGTGATTGATGCCAGCGGGACGACCTCGCAGTTCGTGACGGTCACCTATGACGTGGTGACGGCGCCGGCAAGCGGGACCCTGGGTAATTGCCAAAGCGTGTCGGTGCAGGGCTTCAACGTTGTTGACTGGTCGGTGCTCGTTGGGTTGTTCGGGATTGCCCTGGGAGCGATGTTCGTGCGGGCGGTGCTCGGGTGACGACGGCTCAGGCTTCGTATTTTTGGGTTGCCTTCTCGGCAGCGTCGGCGTTTGTGGCGGTGTCGTGGGTGGCGCTGGTCGTTGTGCGGGTGTTTCGGCGGGTGTTTCGTGGTTGAGGGCCGGATAGCTCGGTTGGTGCGGGTGGCGCCGTTGCTGACGTTGGGGGCCGTTATTGGGCTTGCCATCGCTCTGTCGTGGAGGACGGCGAGCCTTCGTAAGTGGGATGGGTGATCTGGCAATTGGTTTCTTTCTCGGTGGTGCGGGTGCGGCCTTGCTTGGTCGTCTGTTGGCGGAGATATTTCGATAGGTCTGCTGAGGTGCTCTTTGCCTAGGAGTGTCTCGGTGTCGGCGGAAGGCAGGAAGGAGAAGAAAGCACATGCAAAAGGTCAATAGCGTGGCAGTTCGGGTTTTGGTCCCGTTGTCGCTCGTGGCTGCTGGGTTGGTGACGTTCATCGGCACGGCGGGAGCGACGACTTACGATCCGACCACGGATGCAACGAACATTGCTGATAGCACTGGCAGCCTTGCTGGTCCGGTTATCGCAGCGGTGTTCCTCGGTGCTGTTGGGGTCATGGTTCTGTTCTGGGTTGTGGGATGGATTCGTGGGCTCCTGCATCGTCGGGGCAGCTGAGCTGTGGTGTGAGGGGTCGGGTGGTTCCATCCGCCGCCGTTGGTGGGCCAAGGCATTCGCCCCCGACCCCTCACATCGCTTGAGAGGAGGTGGTTGTGTCACGTGGGACGAGGGTGTTGGTGGTTGTCGTTGGGGTTGTTGCTATCGCTGCAGGTGTGGTTGTCGGTCTTGGTTTTGCACCTGTTCGTGGGCACGCCACTGTGATCGAGCCTGTTCCTCTGTTGCAGCTGGTGTCGTATACCGATCCGTACGGTTCGTCTGATCCCGGTGGTGCATCCACGCTGACCACTGATCCTGGTTTGGTTGCTGGCTCGTACCCGATGGGTGATGGTGCTACCGAGGTGGGCAATGGCGTTGATGGTCTGTCGGTGGTTCCGGTCGTGATGCTGGGGGGAGTGTTGGCTCTCCTGCCCTTGTGGTGGGTCGTGCGTTGGTTTGCGGGGTTGTTCAGTGGTGGCTGACTTCACCCTGGGTAGTGGGCCGTTCCTTTCTCAGGTGGCGCCTTGGTCTTGGGGTCAGTTCTGTTTGATGGTGGGTGTGTTGGTCGTTCGTGAGGCTGAGTCGGCTCGGGCTTATTCGGGTGTGGTTGCTCCTGCTCGTGACGTGTTGACTTGTGCAGCTCGTCAAGGTGGGCCGGTGGTTTCTGCCGGGTTGATCGGGTGGGTGTATGCGCTTGGGTTTCCTCTGTCGGCGTTGGGATTTGCATCTGGTGTGAGTCGGTGGGCTAGTAGTTGGGAGGCTCGTCGGTGTTTGGCGTAAGGCGGTTTGGTCGCTATCTCATTTGTTTTTTGGTGGCCGGAGGGTTGTGGCGGTTGTTTTATGCCTTGAAGGACGGCCATCGCTTATGACGGCGACTGCGGTCGAAGATGGGGAGTGGTTCGACTGTGAGCGGTGCGGTTACTCGTTTCCGCCCGTGGCGTTGTCTGATGAGCCGGTGGGGTTTCGTCTCTGTCGGGTCTGTGTGCGTGTCTTAGGTCGTGGGCGTCGGACGGAGCTGGTATATCCAGCGGGCTTCCTGGGGGCTCTCGTGAGGTCCTGTGGGGGTTATGGAGGTGTGAGGGTTGAGGAGGGAGTTTCACGGGGGGCCGTCGTTGGTTATCACGCTGTGCCTTATTCGTTTAGCGGCCCGTGCCTGAATTGGTGGACAGGCTGGGGGGAGTGGGTTGGTCTGCTGCTGCTTTTTGTTGTCGTGTTCTTGTTCATTCTGTGGCAAGTGGGGTCGTGGTCGTGACGGCTCCCATCACTGCTTTTGTCGGGTACAACGGCGGCGGGAAGACGTTGGCTGCGGTGCTGTTTTCGTGTCTCCCCGCTTTGCGCCGGGGCATCCCCGTGGTGTCGTCCGTCGATATTGACCATGAGTTGTTCGTCCCCTTGAAGTCCTGGCGGGAGATTTGGGGTCTCAAGCATTGCGTGTTGTTGCTTGATGACGTGACGGCTCAATTCCCGGCTCGTGGGGCGATGACTGTTCCCCCTCAGTTGGTGGTGAAGATGAACACTCTTCGTCACGATGACGTGCAGGTGATTTGGACGGCTCCGAGCTGGAGGAGGGCTGATATTGCCCTTCGGGAAGTGACGCAGGAGGTAACGGAGTGTCGGGGGTTTATGCCGGATGCGTGGATGCGGGAGCGGAAGGTTGCAAGCAGCTGGGTCTTGAATGCACCGAAGTTGAAGGTGGGCGGTGCTCGTGTGAGGTCGAATCCGATGTGGCGGCCGAATCGTTTGTTTCGGTTCGTGACGTACGACGCAACCAAGTTCACTGAGTACACCGAGGAGAAGGTGAAAAATATCAGGCCGAAGCGTCGGGCTTGGTACTACCGCCCGTGGCATTCTGAGCAGTTTTTGTATGACACGTTGGCTCCGGTGAATTTGCTTGATCACGTGGACGAGGGCGGATGGTGTTTGGTCTGCGGCGGGAAGCGCCGTACTCGCTCGTGTGCTTGCATGAGTTCTTCAGGGGGAGGCCAAGCGAGCAGGGCGGAGCCTGTGAGCTTGGCCGACCTGATGGATTTGGGAGCACCCGGGTGAGTCGGCGAGCGGCGCTGACCGGCGCCTCCGGTGTCGTCGTGCTCGTGTGCTTGGTGGTGTTTTCTTCGGTGGCTGGCGCTACTCCTACGGAGATCACGTCACTCCCTTGGGGCGGGGTGCCGTCGTCTGCGTACAGTGCGGACGGGTTTGCCTCTCCTGCTCCTGAAGGTCAGTGCAATTTGAAGGAGATTCTTCCTGATCCCGGTGGTGATGGGAATTGGGGTATTTCGATTGGGTGTCAGGCTGCTGTGCCTACGGATAGTTGGTCTGATATTTCGTCGCATGAGTGGGCGCCCGATATTGACATTCCTGGGGCGACGTGTGGGTCTGGTCCTTTTAATCCCAGTTGTGGGATTGATCCTCAGGGGTTCGTGAACCTTGGTGACGTTCAAGATAATGGGTCGTATTCGATTGGGGCGTTTTCTTCTAGTCCGGCTGGTGACTGTGTGCGGGTGTTGTATGTGTCGGGATCGAGTCCTTTAGAAGGGGATATGACCGGGACCAGTTGTGATCCTGGTGAGGCTTTGGCTAGTGGTCAGGACTGTGCATCGTTTACGTCTGGTCAATGCACCATTGGTTCTGAGCCTGTCTCGATGATTTGTCGTTATAACTCGGCGACCCTTGGGTCAACGGGAACCGTGTTTGATTCGGTCACGTACTGGCCGTTGCAGTTTCAGGTTGATTGTGAGTTTTACAATCAGGGTGGCGGAACGATTCTTAACTCGTCGGGGTCGACCTTGGCCGACTGTGATTTCTCAGACGCTGCTGCTGATGCTTCCTTCAATGGTTCGGCCGGTGAAACTGACATGACGGTGGATAGCACCTGTGTCTCGTCCGCTGGTGATACCGAGGCGTCTGTTCCCGACCACTATTGGGTCGGTGGCTCTCCGACTGAGACGGGGGGAGCTGATTGTCAGCTGGGTACGATCACAACGACAGATGGCGGAACCGGCGACAGTCTTGATGAGCAAGCAGGTCACACTTACAGCTACACGGTGACGTACTCCGGTGAAGCGTCGTACATTTTGGCTGACCCTGGGGACTATGGTCAGGCAGATTTCACTACTCAGGATGTGGGTATCTACACCTATAGTCTTGCTCCCGACACGACGATTGCTACGGCCACCGGTTCTCCTCAGACGGTGACCATCACCCCCGATAAATCAGGCACGTTTTATCCGAATTTCTATTGCGTCGATTCGGACGGCAACCTTTATCGGTGGGGGGAGCTGGGGGGTCTCGGCACGGTCGGTGACGACGACGGTGGCTCTGGTGGGTCACAGGATTACACCTGTAATTCGGCGGGGTGTTGGGTGAATCTTGGAACGTGTGTGAGTGGCGCTGGGTTGGGGGTTGATCCGTCGTCGTGGGTTCCTGGTCTGATTACTGATATGGGGTGCTTGTTGAGTTGGGCGTTCCTGCCGCACTCCATATCTACGTCGGCTCTTTCCAGTCCGTTTACCACGACTTTTCCGGGGACCTGGGTTGCCGATGGTGTTGATGCCATGGGGACGCTCTATGCGGGTCTGAGTGGGGGTATCTCCGGCTCTGCGTGTGATGCACCGGGGATCAACAGTGGTGCCCATGGGATGGATGGCTATTCCATCCCGGCAATCAGTTTTCAGTTCCCGGCGCCAGCTTCGTTGGGTTGTAGTGGGCCTGATGCGACGACGGGGGGTGAGCTGTTCGGGGCTCGTCAGTTCATCCGTGACGCTTTCGAGTTGTTCGTATGGTTAGGGGCGCTGTTCTTGGTGTGGCGGATGATGCCTTGGAATCGGAATAGCAATGATGACATTCCCGGTCTCGGTCCCGCCGATGGCGATTTTGTTAGCTCTGGTGGTCAAAGCGCCTACACGTACACGGTCGACTGATGGTTATTGTCAATATTGTTGGGCTCTTTGAATCGCTGATTTATACGCTGCTATCAGTGATTCCTGACCCCTCGGTGCCGGGTCTCAATTCATTGGCGACCACGGTTGTCGGTGAGAGCTGGTTTGGATATCTCGGGTGGGTCAACGATTACATCCCGCTTGACGCCATGGTGGCGGCGGCGTTGATGGTTGTTGGCGTGTGGTCGGTGATGTGGGTTGTCAAGTTGGTGATCTGGTTGCTTGGGAAGTTTCACGTGTTCGGAGCTGGGGAGTGACTTCTGGTGGTGTTCGAATGAGGAGTTCTGTTAGGGCAAGCAGGGTGCAGCCGATGCCGACTGTAGCCAGGCTTAACAATCCTCCAAGTGTGCCGATACAGAGGGGCCAATAGTGGTTCCAACCGTTGGTCGGAATCTGCCCTGCGTTTTGGTGGAACCAGAGGAAGGGCATCCCGATGGAGACAGGTAGTCCGACTACTCCAATTACGACTAAAAGGTGGCCGGTGCCGCTTGCGTCTTTGGCGTACGGATCTCGCATAGTTGCTCATCGGCTGGTGGGGGGTGCTTCTTGAGTGAGCGTTCTCGTGCGCAATATCGGCGGTATTTGCAGTCTCCTGGCTGGCGCCGTCGCCGACGTCGAGCTGTGAAGCGGGCTCGCGGTCGTTGTGAGGATTGTGGTCGTCGTGTGTCGTCGTTTCAGGTTCACCACTTGACTTATCGTCATCGGGGTCGAGAGCGCCGGCGAGAGCTGCGGGCCCTTTGCGGGTCGTGTCATCGGCGTAGGCATGGGCTCTGATGGGGCGAGGTTCTAAGACGGTGTGGCAGGACCCTGGTCGTACGGAGGCCGATTGGGCCTGTGAGGATCTTGCCGTGCTGGTGGCTCGGCGTGCCGATCTCGAGAGGGATATTGATCGTCTGGTGGTTCGTGCTCGTGATGAGGGGGCCAAGTGGGGTCGGATTGGGGCTGTCCTTGGAATCACAGTTGAGGGGGTCCGTTACCGGTAT
Source organism: uncultured Acidimicrobiaceae bacterium (assembly GCA_963704615.1). Classification (GTDB taxonomy): domain Bacteria; phylum Actinomycetota; class Acidimicrobiia; order Acidimicrobiales; family RAAP-2; genus Bog-756. The sequence goes on from OY969923.1 coordinate 2,237,672, forward strand.
AAGCGGATGCGGGGGGTGGTGCTGTGAGTGTGGGTCCTGTTGTTGCTGGTCATGCCTCTAGTGCGTCGAAGGGCGTAGAGAAGACCCTGGGGGCCGCTGGAAGCGGTTTGGTGCGGACGGCTGGGCACTTGGTCCCGTTGCATATTTTGGAGGACCTGGGGGCTTTGGTGGCCGTCTGTGTGTTGGGGGGCCTTGTGATGATTCGTCGGTACCTCAAGAGAGGGCCTGTTCGGCAGTAACGGAAAGAGCCCCCGGGGGTAACCGAGGGCTCTCTCATGGAGGTTGGTGTTCACAGCACCTTCCACCGTGACAAACAACGGAGATAGGCCCACGTTGCTTGACGCAAAACAGGGTATCGCCTTATCAGGCTCGATTCATGCCAGAATTAATCAGCGGGGCAACCTTCCTGGTCGGAAGCGCTCAACCGCCGATAATCAATATTATGTCAGGTTCAGAATTACGTTAAGTCAGATGGAGATACTGCGAACACGTGTTTGCACTCTCCAGCTCGATCGGCATATCCTCCTAAGCGAGTTTCAGGACGAGGCACTGACTCGGCTGCCAGACAAGTTTCGTCGACTGGTGGGCCGAGACCAGGTCGTATGGTTCGCATGAATGCCAAAACGACAAAAGCGACGCTGTAGAGGCTGACGAAAGCCTTGGGCGCCCGGAAGGCATCCCAGGTACAGCGGTAGGATCGCGGGTTGTAGCCCCGAAACATAGCGACACGGGTCCGGACGGGTCGGAGGTAGCTAACTCCGAGGTATCTGTCGTGGCTGAAGAAGTTTCGTCTGTTGAACCGTCCGTGGCGCTTGAGGACTTCTACCAGGACCTGATTTGGGAACTCGGTGAGTTCGGTCGTCGTAGAGGTGCGACTGCGCTGGGTGCAGCGGTCGTCGTCAAGCGAGTGGCGAAGCGACACGGTATCGAAGTCGCTGAACGACTGCCTCTCCCCCGACTCACTCGTGGTGAGCGTGAAGGAGGGCTAGAGGCTGATTGGCGGGATCAACAATGACTGCGCTCGATGACCTTCGGGCAATCTTGCGTGCTCGCGACCTGCTTGACAAAGAGGTTGCCCGTCTGACGGAGCTGGCTCTTGCCGAAGTGGCGCAACGAACCTCACTTGGGGTGAGTGTCGGTGGAGGACTGGCACGGTCCCCCGGCTTGTTGCTCTGTTGGTGAGCAGCTTTGGGTAGTTCGCTGACGGGACCAGCGAAAGCGCATGGCCCGGCGATCTCGGGCTGTTGTGTGACTACTGCGCAGGGTGATTAGCAAATCCAATGAGGAGGGAAATGCCGCTGCTACCCTGAACAGGCGATCAGGAGGAGCAAGGCATTGGCCCTACGTCAGCGCAACCAACGGGAAGCGCAGCCCATGGTGTGGCAGCTTGTCGACTCCGATGACGTGGCACTCGAAACCGCCATCGCCCTACCGCTTGCCAGCCTCACAAATGTGGACGCATACCAGGATCCACACTGGATGGAACTGTTTCACGACTTGGGAACCTATTCACGAGATGTCCACATTTTTTCGAACGGCACACCACCTAACATCCACCGCAAGGGCTGGGAGTGGACTCAAACCGTCTGGGGCTTAGAGCGGTTGGGAATGCTCCAACCACAGTACCGGGGCATTGGTATTGGAGCCGGGTGCGAATGCATCATCTTTTGGCTTGGCGACCGCTTGGCTCAGGTGGTAGCCACCGACCTCTACGGCAACGAGCATTGGATTGGGTCGATCGGTGCGGAGTCTGACGATGGTGTCCTCGTTGACCCGCAGTCGTATTGCCCACGACCGATCAACACAGACGTCATCGACTTTCGGGTGATGAATGGGACCGACCTCAAGTATCCCGACGGGGAGTTTGATTTCTCGTGGTCTCTCTCGTCGATCGAGCACTTCGGTTCGCACGACAGGGCCGGTGATGCGGTCCGCGAGATGGCGCGAGTCGTCCGGCCGGGAGGAATCGTCGCTGTCGCAACGGAATATCTCTTGCTGCAAGACCAAGAGCACCCGGAATACTTCAACCGCCAGGAATTTCAGAACTTCGTTCTCAGCGCATCACCTGAGCTCGAATTAGTCGAGGAAGTCGATTGGACGATCCCGCCCGTGGAGTACCTCATCGACTCTGTGGTGCTACCCGCCATGGCCGCCAAGGGGAGGCGGCATGTCGTTCTGACCGATGGCCACGTTCAATGGACCTCAATCCTCGTATTCCTCCGCAAGAGGGGCTGACGTACAAGGCGAACCATTTGCCTGAAGAGGCGGATTCCAGGTGACGTCCAGGAATGGTCGTCGGGATTCGGCATTGAGCTCGTAGAGAGATACTCCGTCCACGACTTGTCGGCACGGCCGAGACCAGTTTGTCGGGTCGGGTATCGACCACAGACCACAGAATGGACCGCTCAGTACCTCGCCCTCCGCCATGAGGTGGATAGGGTGGGCAGGGTTATTCGATGAGGAGGGAACCCGAGGTCTGATGGCTGATCAAGACGCAGAGATCATTCGCGGTAAGAGCGTGGTCGCTGTTATTTCCTTTCGCGACACCTACATCTACGCCACTGACGCGGTACCCGGTGCGCGACCCGAGCGGGTTATCGCTCCCGATCCGAACGGGAGGTTCCATAAGGTCCACCACAAGGCCGGGAACCCTTCGGGAACCTACGAAGAAGACAGTCCTGAGTACTGGAAAGAGATCGCGGAAGAAATCGCACCTGCCGGAGCGATCCTCGTGTTCGGTCATGGCAAAGGCAAGGCCAACGCGTCGCACCATTGGATCACCTATGTCGAGAAGCATCACCACGATGTCGCGGCGAAGTTGGTAGCGGACGTACGCATCGACATCGACCATATCGATGAGGAGCAGGTGTTGCGGCTCGCACAGATCTACTTTGACGACGCGCCACAGCGTGACCTCGGAGATAACCGCCGGGGTGCGTCCGAGAGGTAAGGAGAATGTTGGTCTAGAGGTATTCGGCCATCAAGATCGTCTCGCGCCCACTCCCGGCAATCAGCGGGGTATCGATGCGATTGGGCGACCACCGATGTGCCGGTCGAGGATGGTCGACAAACGCCTCCGAGGCGGAAGGTCGGGCCCACCAGATTGCCGGGATAGGGTTCGATCGCGCAAAGCTTCCTATGGAATAGCCGCCCCACCAAGAAGGATTGAACGCCGCTCGACGCCGCTGCTCAGAACACTCGAACCTCGGCGAGCCGTTTGACTGCGTACTCGTCGTCCCAGCAGATGGCGGCTTCCCATGCGGCCGATGCTTGGGCGGCGATGTCGTGAGCGCCATCGTCGAGACCGGCGGCGTTGTGAGGCAGCACCAGGTCGAGGTCGGGGACGTCGACGTGCGACTCGTCCCAGTCGATCAGCGTGAGCCGATCCGCGGTCATGCGGACGTTGCCAGCGTTGTTGGGGTCGCCGTGGACGACGCATGTCTGACGCCCGGCGAGCCGCGCCCACGCTGCTCGGCATCGAGCAACGCCCTCGGTCGGCATCGCGCCGAGGTCGATCTTCGTCCCGGTCTCGGCGTGCAGGAGGTCGGTCGACGATCGCCAGCCCGGACGCTGCGGCCAGCCTTGCGTCAACCGGTGCAAGTGGCGGAGCGTGTCGGCCACACGGCGCCAGTCCGCTCGGGTCTCGGGCGGTCCACCCTCCACGTAGGTCATCACCACCAGACCTTCGGCGAAAAGCCGGCCATCCTCCGTCGGGATCGGCCGCGGCACGGTCAGACCTTCACGGTCGAGGTGTTGGAGGAGCTCGGTCTCCCACGCGAGATCACCGTCGCTCCTGGCACCCAGACGACCGACCGCGACGCACCCACTGACGCGCACTTCCCACACATCGTTAGCGACTCCGCCGCCGAGTGGTTCGATGCGAGCGGCGTCGCCACCCCACTGCTGGAGTGCCTCCCATCCCACTGACCACATCTTCGCAGAATTCCGGGTCACGAGAGCCCAAGAAGTCACCCCAGGGCAGGCGATCAGGGCACCCTGGGCCCGCCCGGTATCGGACCTGGCGTTAGCTGCCCGCTACGACCTGGATGCAGCTGATGACGTTTCCGTCCGCATCCATCAGGTTGGATTTGCGTCCGGCATCACCGACAGCCCCGATAGGCCCTGCCCTGATCCCCCGATTGGCAAGGTCAGCGACGAACTGATCAAGGTCGTCGACCGAAATGGTCACTACGGTCATTCCGGCACGATCGGGATCCTCGATCACGTACAGCCAGCCGTTTCCGGCTACGCACCACATAACCTCGTTGTCGTTGGGGACAATGTCGGCGGCACGACCGAACAACTGTGCATACCAGTCCAGAGCCGTCTGTAGGTTTGCTACAGGAACACTGGCGAAGAGGACTTCCATGGCCACGCCAAAAGCTTGACGCGTGCCGACGGGTCCCGTCGACCCGTCTCCCCGTCTCCCCGTCTCCCCGTCTCCCCGTCTCCCCGTCTCCTCGTCTCCTCGTCTCCTCGTCTCCTCGTCTCCTCGTCTCCTCGTCTCCTCGTCTCCTCGTCGAGCGAGCATCGTCCTTAGTCGCCGTACCTGGCCAGTACCCATCCGAGACAACCCGCAGGGGTCACCAACCGGGTGGATGTCAGCGGAACACCTATTGTCCCAATACCCTGAGCCTTGACGATCACAATCCTGAATCGTTCCTCAGCAGGCAGCGCTCCGAAAGCCACCCGTGCCAATTGTGATGGCGGCAGCTACGGGACAGTGCGAAGCCACCTGTGGCGACGGGTGCTGCGATCGGCACTCGGGAGCGGAGTACGCCTTTTAATTTAATGGGCAACCGGTGTAGGGGAAGCCTGCAGGCCGCACAGTCGGGTTCGCTTCTGTTCGGAGTCTGGCGACCGTCTCGCTCGCCGCCACCACGCTCTTCGCGGCAGGCACAGCGTCCGCCAGCCCTACCACCCTGTTTTCGTCCGCTCCTACGGGGTAGTACGACGGTGACAAGTCCCGCCGGAGTCACCCAAGTCACGATGAGTTGACGGGACATGGAAATAGGCTCAAAGAGCGGAAAGGAATGACTTGATGGCTGATGAGTCTCCATACATTGACTATGAGAATCTGCCGGCTCCCTCTGAGGGGATCATTGCGACATTGTTCATCACGGTGCGGAAGGTCGCCCAATCACGCGATTTCTATTCGCGCGTCCTGGGCGGGAAGGTAGTGCTCGAGGAGAACCCATGCATGGTGAAGCTCGCCAACACCTGGATCATCATGAACCCCGGTGGTGGGCCCACGCCCGACAAGCCCGACATCTCGGTAGTCAATTATGAGCCCGACGACACGACGTCGATCTTCTTAAATCTGCGGGTCGCGGACATCGACGCCTGTTACCGCGAATGGAGCGGGCGCGGGGCAGAATTTGTCACGCCTCCGATCGATCGAGACTCCGAGATCCGCGCTACATGCGCGATCCGGATGGCTACATGATCGAGGTCGGTCAATCCACAGGCCTCTTGTCCGGCCAACTGTCCAAGAAGCGGCCAGAGGAGTTGCCAGGCTAGATGTGGGTTAAGAGCGAACTTGGCGTCGCGTCACTGCGGTCTCCGCGGACCGTCCACTGACCTGACGACCCAGCCATCGGACCGTCCACAAAGTGCTGGTTGGGACGGTGCGTATCCGCTGATCTGGGGCCGGCCAAGCTCCCGCTACCACACCACCGGGGCCAGCGCCTTCGCGTACCATATTGAGCCGAACTGATCGTCGAGTAGTGGAGGACGCATGACCAGGCTCACGACGAACACCACCACGCCGGCCGGTACTGGCGGGTACCTGCTGACAAAGGCCGACCAGGGTCAGTTGGCCTTCGGCAGCCCGCACCTGTTCAAGGCGACCGCGTCCGACACCGCGGGACGCTTCGACTTCGTAGTTGAAGCGTTCGCGCCCATGACCGGCCCACCGCTGCACTTCCACGAAGTGCAGGACGACACCTTCTATGTCCTCGAAGGACTGTTGACGGTTCAGGCCGGCGAAGAGGTCTTTGACCTCGGGCCGGGCGACTTTGTCAGCATTCCACCCGGAGTGCCGCACACCTTCGACAACCTGCACAACGGCGACGACCTCGTGCGGGCCATCAACGTCATGACGCCGGGAGGACTTTTCCCCATGATCGAGGACATGGCTCGGGTCCCGCCCGGACCCGAGCAGCCTGACGGCATCAAGGCAGCCACCAAACGGCATGGCACCGTCATCGTCGGCCCGCCACTGCGTGTCACGCTCGGACTCGACTGACCGGGTGCACTCCGCCGGACCATCGATCGCGTGTCTGCCGCTCCCATCGGCCGGCGCGCCCTTTGTTCAATAGCTATCCCTAAAGCGCAACAAGGTCTCAAGGTCTAAGACACGAAACGCGTTGTCCTCAAGTTCCAAGAGAATTCCCTCGCCGAGGAGATCGCCGAGCGCCTGCTCATACCAGTATGTGCTCGCAACTTCTTCCCCAGCATCTGGCTGCCCTGGAGGATCAGGCAATGCAGAAGACTCGGCCACGAGATCCCACGAGGAAGCGAGGTCGTCCGGTGACAATGTCAGTGCTGCCCCCGGATGATTGATCTTCCGTTCGGCGAGCAGTTCAAGGACGGATGAAAGCAGAGCTTTGGGAAAGTCGTCCAAGCGCTCGAAATTGGTCATGGTTCACCCGCTACCTCTGGAGCCCCCGAAGATGGGTTGACGAAGTCTCGCCGATCGAGGCTTTGGGTGCCAGCGCGAGTCCGGTGGCGATCCCGGTATGGGCCGAGTCGGAGTGCGTCAGCATGCGGGGAACAGACCAGGATCGAGCCGGTCGGTCACACAGCCCAGCCTCAGGGCTGGCGCCCGGTCGGACCGCCGCTGCCATTATCCCCGATGTGCCGGTAGGCCAGGGTCAAGAAGAGTCTCCCAGCCATGGTTGAGGGGCACCACAAGGCCGGACACTTGCTACGAGCCAGCTTCCCGTTGTCGCCGACCTTCTGGTTTGATGAAGGCATTGACACCCATGACGAGCGCGGCAGTGCCGCCGTACAAGTATCCGACTTCGACCGCCTCAGTAATCTCGCTTTCCGTGGCGCCAGCGGCGCGAGCATCGTTGGCAAGCTTTGTGGCGCCGTCTGGATGCGCGTGTCCGTGACCATGCCCATCAGGAGCTTGTACTTGGCCGGAATAGCGCCGTTTTCAAGATGCGCTCCCGCATCGCCGTGTACGACTCTTCGAATTGCGGATCGTGAGGCTAGTGCCCTGACCACCATCCTTCGGGGTGGCGCGTCCACCACCTGAGCGACCTGATCACGCAGAATTTGGTATGGCTACTCCAGTGAAGGTGCGCCGACTCTCCGATGAGGAGGGCCGGCAGTTGCAGCGGATGGTCCGTCGTGGTGGCGGCAAGACCGACAAGTCCATCGTGAAGTGGAGACGGGCGCTGGTGGTGCTCGCCTCGGCGGGCGGCAACGACGTGGCGACGATCGCCCGACTGGTCCAGACCAGCCCGGACCGGGTGAGAGAGATGATCCACTCCTTCAACGACAAGGGGATGCGCTCCCTGGACCCTCAGTGGGCGGGTGGCCGTCCCCGCCGGATCACGACTGAGGATCGCCAGCTCATCGTCAAGACAGCCAAGAAGCGCCCCCGCAGCCTCGGACAGCCCTTCACCCGTTGGAGCGTCCGCAAGCTGGCCCAGTACCTGGCGATCAAACAGGGCAGGAAGGTCACCGTCTCGAGAGAGCGGCTCCGCCAGATCCTGGCCGATGCCGACGTCACCTTCCAGCGCACCAAGACCTGGAAGGAGTCGCCCGATCCGAGACGGGAGGAGAAGCTGGCCCGCATCGAGTACCTGCTCGAGCACGAACGGGACCGGACCTTCGCCTTCGACGAGTTCGGACCGCTCGCCGTCAAGCCCGAAGGCGGGTCGTGCTGGGCGGAGAAGTCCAGGCCGGAGCGACTTCGGGCCAACTACCACAAGCCCCACGGAACCAGGCAGCTCTTCGCCTGGTACTCGGTCGGCGCCGACCGTCTCTTCGGCCGCATCGAGCCAAAGAAGGGGGCCCGCCCCACGCTGCGGGCCCTCAAGGCCATCCGGGCCAGCGTCCCTGACGGCGAGCAGATCTACGTGATCCTCGACAATCTGAACCACCACCGGGGCCCGATGATCCGACAGTGGTGCGAGGACAACGCCGTCGAGCTCGCCTTCACCCCCACCTATGGATCCTGGGCCAATCCCATCGAGGCGCACTTTGGCCCGTTGCGCGAGTTCTCCATCAACAACTCGGACCACCAGAGCCACGCCGAGATGGCCAAGGCCATCCGGGGCTACATCCGGTGGCGCAACGCCCACACCAAAGACCCAGAGGTCCTCGCCCTCGAACGCAAGCACCGGGCCATGATGCGCGGCGAAGCTCGTCGCCGCTGGGGCCAACCCAGGTCACGCGCCGCATAGCGATCGTTCGATCGTCGGCCGTTCTACCCACCGGTGGATCGACGCGACCCCGACCGACACGACCTCGGTCATCGCGGTCGATGGTCCTCTCTCAGCCCGGCTCGTGGCCCGACAGCGCCACCGAACGCCAACAACCCTGATTCGCTCAGATCGCAAGCGCGCGAACCTTTGTGGTCAGGGCACTAGATGGGCTTAAGCCAAGGCTGCGGAGGAGGGCCGGCTCCCATTTCCCGCTACTTTACGACAGGAGGGCACCGTCCGAGGTGTTCAGATGTCCCTCCAAATCGGCTTCGACCCTGCTGGGTCGCTTCGGTCAGATCAGCCTCAGTAGCCAAGAGCTGCCCGTCTGAGTGGTGGGTTTCGCTCTGCCCTGGCACCACCCGGCGGATCCCAGGGCGGCGAGGGCGATGGGTCAAGAGTGGACGCCGGTATGCCGATGCCCAGGCATGGCCGAAGCGGACCCCTATCCCCTTGAGTCGATCCCTCCCTCGCCCGAAGGACAATGGGTCGATACCGTGACGAGGGCCATCGACGCCCGGGCCGGCTGGCGATGGGCGGCCATCTTTGGCGTCATCTGGATGGCCGGAAGTTGGCTCAGTGACGTGCACACCGGCATTCCGCTGATCCACGCCGTGGGGGCCCCAGTGGCCCTCGGAGGCGCCATCCTGTGCCTGGTCAGTAGCTATGCCGCCGTCCAGACCAGGCAGCTTCGTCGTCGACACACGAAGCTCCCCTGAGGGATTGGCGGGACCCGGACGCTGGTTGCCCGCCCAAGGCGAAAAGGCCGGGTCCGGAGCATGGACGGCGTTTGGCGGTCTGCGGGTTCCTCGCTCGACAGACCCGGCTTTTCTGCTATCGGCACGACTCGGCGCCGACTTGAGAGGAAATTTCACATTTCTTTGGTGAATCCGGGTTGGGAGACCGGATGAGCGCCGCCGGCGGCTCTGAACCCGGTCCGAAGCGACGTCGGACCCACCCGTCCCGTCCCAAGGTCGGGGCGGGAGCCACGCCCTAGTATGGATGTGGCCCCACTGGGGAGCCCTCGCCCCAGGAGGCGCCGGTACCGCCAAGGAGGATCTGATGCCCGAGATCGTGAAGCCGCCCCCGAACATGACGTTCGACTCACCGGACGAGGAGCGTCAGTACCGGAAGCAACGCCTGGCGGCTGGGTTCCGGCTCTTCTCCCGGTTCGGCTTCGACGAAGGCGTGGCTGGGCACATCACTGCCCGAGACCCCGAAAGGCTCGACCACTTCTGGGTCAACCCCTTCGGCATGCATTTCGGGCACATCCGGGTGTCCGACCTCATCCTCGTCAATGACCACGGGGAGGTCGTCGTCGGCGACAAGACGGTCAACGGCGCCGCCTTCGCCATCCACTCGCAGATCCACGCCGCTCGGCCCGACGTTGTCGCTGCCGCGCACTCCCATTCGATCTATGGGAAGTCATGGTCCGCCCTCGGGCGCACCCTCGATCCGATCACCCAGGACGCTTGTGCCTTCTACGACGACCACGCCGTGTTCGACGACTACACCGGTGTGGTCCTCGACCTCGAGGAGGGCAAGCGCATCGCCCACGCCCTGGGCGACAATAAGGCGGCCATCCTCCGCAATCACGGACTCTTGACGGTCGGCCATTCGGTCGACGAGGCGGTGTGGTGGTTCATCAGCATGGAGCGATCCTGCCAGGCCCAGCTTCTGGCCTCGTCGGCCGGGACGCCCGTGCTCATCGAGCCGGAGATGGCTGCGTTGACAGCCAACCAGGTGGGTTCGCATCTGGCGGGATGGTTCAGCTTCCAGCCCCTCTTCGACCGCATCGTGCGGGAACAGCCCGACCTGCTCGACTGATCCCTGCTCCGGCCGGAAGGCTCCCGCGTTGGCCCGTACCGGCCTCAAATGGGCGATCCCCGCGAAGCGACGCCGTCAGGAATCGGCGCCATTCGGTGGCGTTCGGTCGGGAGTGATGATGACGACTGGGATGATCCGCGTCGTGTGACGTTGATACACGTCATAGCGCCCGCGGACGCCCCGGTGGAAGATGCGGGCCATCCCCCGATTGGTCCGGTTGACCAAGGGCCACAACTGCGCCCGCTCCTCGGGGTCGGCCACCCGGGCAGTCGCCGCCATGACCTGTCGGCCCACCCGAACCCTCACGCGAGGGTCGGCCTGGAGGTTCAGGAGCCAGGCCGGCGACCGATCGCTCCCCCCGTTGGAGGCCACCACGATGAGGTCGCCCCGATCGCGGCAGTAAGTGAGTCCGTGAGTGCGGGACAATCCCGTCTTGCGTCCGGTGGTGGTGAGCAAGAGGGCGGGAACCCGGTTGCTGTGCTTGCCGAACCGTCCATCCGACCTCTCATAGATGTACGCGTGGAAGCGCAGATACGGATCCACGAAACGGGTGGTGAAGATGCCCTCCACCGGCCTGGCCTGGTCAGCCTCGGGCGTCGAACGTCGGGACCAGGTTTCGGGCCGCCCGGGCTTCGTCCACTCTCCGCACCGGGGTGTGGTGGGGGTACTCGGCCATCCAGCCCTCGGGTCGCTCAACTGCCTCGGCGGCGATCCGTTCGAAGGACTGGGCCACGGCCTCGAGGGTCTGGGGGCTCTCGGTCTCGGTCGGCTCGATCATCAGGGCCTCGTCGACGATGAGCGGGAAGTAGACGGTCGGCGAGTGGAACCCCTCCTCCAGAAGCCGCTTGGCCACGTCGAGAGCGCGCACCCCGTGAGCCTGTTTGATGGAGCGCACCGACAGCACCACCTCGTGCATGCACGGTCGGTCGAAGGGCACGTCGTAAGTGCCGGACAAACGCTGGCGGATCCAGTTGGCGTTGAGGACGGCGGTTTCGGCGATCCTCCGCAGTCCGTCTCCCCCGTTGGTCAGGATGTAGGCCAGGGCCCGGGCCAGAACGAGCGAATTCCCGTGCCAGGTGTGCATCCGTCCGATCGATCGGGATGGCATCACCCACTCGTACACCGGTGCCTGGTCATCCGACGCCACCCGTACCGGCCGGGGCCCGGGGAGGAACGGCACCAGTCGTTCCGACACGGCCACCGGTCCCGCCCCCGGTCCGCCCCCGCCGTGGGGGGTGGCAAAGGTCTTGTGCAGATTCATGTGGACGATGTCGAACCCCATGTCGCCGGGACGTACCACTCCGAGGATGGCATTGAGGTTGGCACCGTCGTAGTACAGGAGGCCCCCGACCTCGTGCACTGCCGCGGCGATGGCCGCGATGTCCTCTTCGAACAAGCCCAGGGTGTTGGGATTGGTCAGCATGATGCCGGCGACGTCCTCGTCCAGCACGGCGGTCAACGCAGCCATGTCCACGCACCCGCGTTCGTCACTGGGCACGGTGACCACCTCGTAGCCGGCCAAGGTCACCGATGCCGGGTTGGTGCCGTGGGCCGAGTCGGGGATGATCACCTTGTGCCGCTCCTCTCCCTGGGCCTTGTGCCAGGCCCGCATGAGGAGCAGTCCGGTGAGCTCACCGGCGGCCCCGGCCGCCGGTTGGAGGGTGGCCGCGGCCATGCCGGTGATCTCGCACAGGGCTTCTTCCAACTCGACCAGCAAGCCGAGCCACCCCTGGGTGAGCGTCGCCGGTGCCGCCGGATGCACGCCGGCCAATCCAGGCAGTGCAGCCACCGCGTCACACACCTTGGGGTTGTACTTCATGGTGCACGAGCCGAGCGGGTAGGCCCCGAGGTCCACCGAGAACTGCCGGTGGGACAACCGGGTGAAGTGGGCCACCAGGTCGCGTTCGGAGACCTCGGCCAGGGGGACCGGGTCACGCCGCACATGGTCGTCGGGGACCAGCGCGTCGACCGGCAGGTCGGGGATCCCCGTAGTGCGGAAGGACCACGCCCGCCGCCCCGGATGGGAGAGTTCGAAGAGCGTGGGCTCGGTGGCCCGGCCCAACAGGGGGGCACTCTGGGCCTTTCCCCCGGGTGCACTGCCGGGAGTGGTGGAAGCGAGCTCGGACATCAGGCCACCGCCTTGGCCAGTGCGGTGACGTAGGCGTCGATCTCGTCCCGTGTTCGGCGCTCGGTCACCGAGATCAGCAGGCCGTTCTCCCCGTCGACGAAGTCCTCGCCCAGAGGGATGCCGGCCAGGAAACCGGCGTCGGCCATCCGCTCGACCACCACCGACGCCGGAACCGGCAGGCGCACAGCGAACTCCCGCACCACCGGTGCATGGGCGTAGGCATCGATCCGGTCGAGAGCAAGAAGCGCCTCACGGGTGTACCGGGTGGCCTGCGCACACCGTCGTGCCATCTCGGCCAGACCGGTCGTGCCCAGCCACCCGAGCTGGATGGCCGCGGTGACCGCCATCAAGGTCTGGTTGGTGCAGACGTTGGACGTGGCCTTTTCTCGCCGGATGTCCTGTTCGCGAGCGCGGAGGGTCGTGACGTAGGCCCGCCGACCCTCGACGTCGACCGTCTCCCCCACCAGCCGGCCCGGCAGCCGTCGCACGTGGGCCGCGGCGCAGGCGAAGAGTCCGAGGTAGGGACCCCCGAAACTCAAACTGGTGCCGAAGACCTGGCCCTCCCCCACCACCACGTCGGCCCCCCACTGACCCGCCGATTTGAGTATCCCGGCCGCCACCGGATCGGCACCCACCACGAGGAGGGCCCCGGTCCGGTCACAGAGGGCCCGGGCCGCGCCCAGGTCCTCGAGGCACCCGAGGTAATTGGGATAGCCGACCATGACCACGCCGGGCGGATCGGAGGATTCCTCGTCGCCGTCCGGCCACCGGGTGAGTCCGTCGGCCAGGGAGATGGTCGATATCCGATGGCCTGTCCCGGCGGCGCACGTGGCCAGCATCTGGCGCCAGTGGGGATGGATTCCGGCGGAGACCCAGACCGCCTCCCGGCCGGAGGCGGCCACCCCGAGGTTGACCGCTTCCACCGCCGCGCTGCCCCCGTCGTAGAGGGAGGCGTTGGCCACGGGAAGTCCGGCCAGCCGGGCCACCATGGTCTGGTACTCGAAGATGGCCTGCAGCACGCCTTGGGCGACCTCGGGTTGATAGGGGGTGTACGAGGTGACGAACTCGGACCGACCTCCCAGCGCAGAAGTCACGGGAGGGATCTCGTGGTCGTAAGCCCCCCCGCCGGCGAAGCACACCAGGCGATCGGTGCGGGCCCGATTCCGGTCGGCGAAGCTCTCCATGGCCGCCATGACGTCCGGCTCGCCTGCGCCGGCGGCGAGCTCGAGCTGGCGTTGCAGCCGGAGCGCCTCGGGCACCACGTCGAACAACTCATCGACCGACGAGAGCCCGAGGAAGGCGAGCATGCTCGCTACTTCGTCATCGGTGTGTGGGATATAGGTGCCCACAGGGCCATTCCTCCAATGTCGGGTTCTGGGGTGTCATAGCGGATAGTGGCCCGAATGGCCAGAGTCGCTCGGCCAGCGGTCACCCGCTGGTCCCGAACTGGCCGGTCTGGGTGAACGGTGTCCGAGCGACGGTGGCCGGCACCTCTCGTCCCCGCTGAACGATAGCGAAGACCATCGAGGCCTCCGGGTGGAAAGCGGTGTCGACGAATCCGAGGGCGATCCCGTGCTCGAGCATGGGAGAGAAATTGCCGCTGGTCACCATGCCCGCTCGGCGTCCGTTCTTCACCAATTCCGATCCCTCCCGCGGTGGTTGCCGGCCGGTGGTGGTGAGCCCGACCAGCCGGCGGGCCACGCCGCCGTCTCGTTCGTCGACCAACGCAGCCCGGCCCCGGAACGCGTCCTTGTCCCAGCCGACCACCCAGCCCAGACCGGCCTGCAGGGGGGTGATCCCCGGGCCGAGCTCGTGGCCATGCAAGGGAAGAGCCGCCTCGAGGCGGAGGGTGTCCCGGGCCCCGAGCCCGGCTGGCTGGACCCCGGTCCCGAGGAGAGCCGTCCACAGCCCGTCGGCCGCGTCGGCGGGAACGGCGAGCTCCACGCCGTCCTCGCCCGTGTAGCCGGTGCCGGCGACGTGACACGGCACTCCTTCCCACACCACGGGGGCCACTCCGAAACGTGGCACCGACGCCGCCTCGGGAGCGATGGTCGCCAGGCGGGTCCGGGCGTGGGGACCCTGCACGGCGATGATGCAGCGGTCGCCGGTGGTGTCCTCCCCCCCGAGCGCATCTCTGACCCGGGACGTGTTGGAGGCGTTGGGCATGACGTCGAAGACCTGGTCGGAGAGCCACCACACGATGATGTCGTCGACCACCGAGCCGTCGTCGTCGAGCAGATGGGTGTACTGCGCCCGACCGGGGGTCACACGCCGGAGATCGTTGGACAGGGCGGACTGCAGGCGATCGAAGGCGTCATCCCCGTCGACCCTCACCGTGCCCAGGTGGCTGACGTCGAACATCACCGCGTCGCGACGACAGGCACGATGTTCGGCGAGGGTCCCCTGTCCGTACGAGAGAGGCATCTCCCAGCCGCCGAAGGCCACCAGTTTGGCGCCCAGTCGACGGTGGGCATCGATCAGAGCAGTGTGACGCAGCGGTCGGCCTTCTCCCGAATGAGGGTGATCACCGAGTGCTGTCGAGGTGTCGCCCACGGGACGAGGATACTGGTGCGGGAGTTCAAGCGGTGCGAGCGGCACCCGTCTGTGTGCGGCCATCGCCGGCGAGCCCGTACTTGGCCAACAGGGCCAGGGTGTCCCTTTGGTAGAGAAGGGTGACCCGGACATCCGGGTAGAGCTGACCCATCCGACGGACCTTGCCGTTCTTCTTGGTGACCAGCCGCTGATTGAGCGTGGTCAGCTCGACGAACAGGCCGGGATCGGGAAGCCAGAAGTCGGGTCGGAACCCGGTGGTGGGACGGCCGTTGTCGCTCCACTCCAGAGCGAACTCGACCGGTTCGTACTCCCAGGCGACGCCGTAGAAATCGAGGATGCGGGCGAACCGACGCTCGGACTCGTGGGCGAAACGGGTCACCGTCTGGAGCGGGTTCGCTTCGACCCGGCCGACCGCAGCACTCAATGTTCGGCAGCCTCAGCGGATGCCAGGTAACCGGCGGCCGGATGCTGATGCGAGGGGACGGACGGCTGGGTTGTCGTGATCTCGACGATTGCCGCTTCGAGCTCGGATACCACACCGGAGAGCGGAAGGATGTTGAACACCCCTTGCCCGCCGGCCAACAGATCGACGATCTCCCCGTCGGAATGGGCCAGCACCGACCGGCTTCCGATCAGCACCAACTGGGAGGATGCGAGGTTGGCCCCGAAGTCCTCCCGCAGGCACTCGACGGCCTGGCGGGCCTGTTGCAGCTTGAGGCCGGCGTCGAGGAGACGCTTGATGACCTTGAGCTCGAGCACGTCTCGGTAGGAGTACCGACGTTGGCTGCCACTTCCGGTGGCATCGGTGATCGACGGCCGCAGCAGATCGGTACGAGCCCAATAATCCAGCTGCCGATAGGTGATGCCGACCAGGGCGCAGACCTGGGCGCCGCGGAAGCCCTCGTCCACCCCTCCGGACCCCCGGTTGTTTGAATGTGCGCCGACCCCGCCGGCATCGTTCTTTGGCACAGCCGATCCTCCACCTCATCCAAAGGTTGACCGTGAAGCCCTACCAGACAGTCACCCTGGTTTTCACGGTATCACACAACCGTAATTACGTGCGTGTGACCGGACCGGAGGAGCCACGCCGGCCCCGGGAGCCCCCGATTTGGACCCGCGGCCAGGCCCGGCAATGATCGGACCATGACGGTCGTCAAAATCAACGCCATCACCGTCAGAGAGGGTTCGGGGGACGAGCTCGGCCGGCGGTTCGCCCAACGGGCAGGCGCAGTGGACGACGCCGACGGGTTCGAGGGATTCGAGCTCCTCCGACCCACCGACGACCGGGGGGTGTGGCTCGTCGTCACTCGCTGGCGGGACCAACAGTCCTTCGAGGCCTGGGTTTCCTCTCCTGCCTTCGCCCACGGGCACCGCGGCGACAGCGCCCGGGGGCCCGACGACGAACCCGCTCCCCCACCGATCGGGGCCCACAGCGAGCTCTGGTCCTACGACATCGTGGACCTCCCACCGCGGTGAACGCCGACAGGACACGCCCCGACAGTGAGGTCCCGCTCCACCGACGGTCCATCGACTACCAGGTGTGCGACGGCGGTGACGTACTGGCCGTGGTGGGAAGGCTCCGCGACACCCGGCCGTGGGCCGAGGATGGGCAGACCCCGTCGGTGGTCCACGACATGGAGCTCCGGGTCGATGTTCGCATCACCGACCTGGTCATCACCGACGCCCACGCCGAGATGCACACTTTCCCGCACGCCGAGTGCCCGGCCATCGTCCGGGCGTTCGCCGGTCTGGTTGGCATCAGCGTGTCCCGAGGGTATACGCGGGAGGTGCAGGCGCGATTCGGAGGGGCCAAGGGCTGCACCCACCTCGAACAGTTGGCCCGTTCTCTCGGGCCGGTGGTGGTTCAGGCGGTGACGTCGCGCCGCGCCCTGGCGGTCAGCCGCGGTGCGGCGGTCGACTTGCTCGCCGCGGCCGGGAGCCCATGGGCCCGCGATTCGTGCCACGTCTGGGCCGAGGGCGGGGTCGCCGATCAGAAGCTGGCGGCCGGATGGCGGCCCGGTATCGGACCGTATCCCTCTCCCCCGGTCGACTTCTTCGCCGCGCCAGACGGCACGCCATGACCGACGGTTCATCGCTGCCCGCGACCCACCGGGGTCGGCATCAACGGCTGTCCCGAGTCCTGGTGGTTCTGGTTCTGGCGGTTGTGTTGGTTTCGGTGTCGGGCTGCACTCCGTCGGGCACGGCGGTGTCCACCCCCTTTGCCACCAGTCCTCCCGTCCTCGAGCACGGACCCACCGATGAGGTGAAGGTCGGCACCATCCCCGGTCTGGGTCCGGTCCTGGTGGACGGCCAGGGCATCACCCTCTACTTGTACGAGACCGACCACCAGGGGTCGCCGTCGCGGTGCTACGGCATCTGCGCCATCCAGTGGCCTCCGCTGCTCCTCCCGGCGGGAGCGGCGGCGCCGATCGCTGGGCCTGGCATCCAGGCCCGGCTGCTCGGAACCGCCCCCCGATCCGACGGGACCACCCAGATCACCTACAACGGGTGGCCGCTCTACACCTGGCCTCCGGACCGCTCGCCGGGGAAAGCCACCGGCCAGGCGCTGACCAACGCCGGCGGGATCTGGTTCGTGGTCGACCCGGCCGGCAACGCGGTGCGGACAGCCCTCAGCGCATGATGCCGGCCCCAGACAGACTGACGGGCATGAACTCACCGGCCCGTTCCCGATGGTCGATCAACTCGACCGGTTCGATCCTGTCGATCAACTCGAAGGGATCTCTCCTCTCGATCGGTTCGATCGGATCGATCCTGTCGGTGGGCTCGATCGGGTCGGCACTGTCGCTGGCCTCGGTGGGCAGCTTTCTCAGCGCGGGCTCGCTGCTCTCCTTCGCCTCGATGGCTTCGGTCATGTCGGCCCGAGCCGTGAGGGGAATGCTCGACGCCGGCCGGCGGTCGGGGGCTCCGATGGTCAGGCCCCCCGACCAGCCTCGCTGGCCGATTAGCGAATAGGTCGCACGCCGACATGAGGGACGGGATCCCACCGACGATGGGTCCGAGTCAATCGATGCGGGCGAGGGACTCCCGGTAGCGCCGCCCGTTGGCAACATATTCGGCCCCCGAGATCTGGATCATCACCCGATCCGACCGACCGGGCCGCACTGTGGCCGGCACCCCGAGGGCCAGGGCTCCCTTCGGCACCTCCATCCGGTTGGGGACCACCGCGTTGGCCCCGACGGTGGCTCCGGAACGGATGACGGCGTGGTGGAGAACCACCGAACCCGACCCGACGAGGCATTCGTCTTCGAGGATGCACCCCTCGAGATGGGCCAGGTGGCCGATCACGCACCCGTCGCCCACCACGGTGGGGAAACCGGGTCCGCCATGGATGACCGTGCCGTCTTGCACCGAGGTGCGTGCTCCGACTGTGATGGTGCCGTAGTCGCCACGGAGGACCGCACTCGGCCACACCGAGGAATCGGGACCGATGGTCACGTCCCCGATGACCACGGCATCGGGATGGATGTAGGCCCCGGGGTCGATGGTGGGAACGCTGTCACCGAGGCGGTAGATGGCCATCGACTGACCCTACGGCACCGGCCGACAGCGACGGGCAGACAACCGGTCGCGTCCTTCGGGGTGGGCCGAGCATGTCCCTTCACCGCAGTGATCAGGTCATACAGGCCGGGCTATCGTTTGCTCGCTGCCGACCGCCGTGCCCAGAAGGGAAGATGATCGCCACTCAGCCGGAATCGGGAGGATCGCACCGCGCCGCGGAGCTGGCCGGGCGCACGGCGCTGGCCACCGCTCCCGTCGACGCAACCCCCGCCCCCGCATCCAACGGTGAGGGCCCCGGGCCCGCTGGTCCGTTGGCTCGAGGTGACAGCGCCGAACGTTGTGGGTGGAGCCTGGTGTGGCTGGCCGTGCTCAGCGCCGGGGTGGGGCTGTGGGGCACGTGGTCCTCCTGGCCGGCGGGGGGTGTGGTGGCCCCTCTGTTCGTCCTGGTCGGTATCGCCGGATTGGGCGCGACCTGGCTGGTGGCCAGTCCCCGATCCTGGACCATCCAGGTGACGGGACTGGCGGCGGCGGCGTTGTCCACGCTCGGTAATCAGGCCGTCGCCATCCACGTGCGGCAGTACTACAACACTGATGCGGCCGCCTTCAATCAGGTCGCGGCCCGGGTGTTGGCGCACGGGGCAGATCCGTACGCCGTGCCGATGACGTCGGCCGCCCGACTCCTCAAGCCTCCGTCCGACTACTGGACCTACACGATGGCCGGCTCGTACGTCACCCATGTCTCCTACCCGGCCGGATCCTTTCTGCTCGAGGCGGCGGCCTACCGGATGGGATTCCATCACGAGATCGTGGATTGGACAGACCTCTTCGCGTGGATCCTCACCGGGGTGCTGATCTTTGTGCTCCTCCCGTCCGCCACCCGCTGGCTCGCCGGGTTGCTCCTGTTGACGCCGGTGTTCGTGGGCACCTTTGGCTCCGGTGGCACCGATGCGCTCTTCCTTCCCTTCCTGGTGCTGGCCGTCTGGCGGTGGGACCGCTTCGGGCTGGGCCGAGAGGCCGGCCTCGCCCGGTGGATAGGTCCGATCGCCCTCGGGTTGGCCTGTTCCATCAAGCAGACACCTTGGTTCTGCGTGCCCTTCATCGCCGTCGGCCTCTACATCGAGGCTCGCACCTCGGGGCGTCGGCCGCTGCGCCTGGCTGGGGGTTATCTGGCCGTGGTGGCCGGCGTCTTTTTGGCCGTCAACCTCCCGTTCATCATCTGGCAGCCCTCGGCCTGGGGGCGGGGCGTCCTGTTGCCCTTCACCAGCGCACTGGTGCCCGACGGTCAGGGGCTGGTCACCCTGGCCCTCCACGGTGTAGCGCGCGGTGCATCGCTGCCGCTGCTCAGCCTGGCCGGCGTCCTCGTCCTCGCCGCCTTGCTGGCGGCCTTCGTCTTCGGGTACCCGGTCATGAAGCGGGCCTGGATGCTGCTCCTCCCCGTGTGCTTCTTCGTGGCCACCCGGAGCCTTTCCACTTACCTGCTCGACCTCTACCCGGCGGCTCTGGTCGCCGCCCTCACCGTGCGGCCCGCGGTGCCGACGGCCACCGCGCCGAACGGAGCTCGGACCAGAACCACCTGGGGGTTGATCGCGCTCGGGTCCGCCGGGGCCGCGGTCGTGGTCTCGATCCTCGCCTTCCTGTCCCCGCCGCTGCAGATCGGTGTCTTGTCCTTCCGTGCCTCCCAGGCCGCGACATCGTTGAACGCGGTGACCCTGACCGTGCATAACAACACGGACGTCGCGGTGACACCGCACTTCATGGTGGCCACGGTCAACACCAATCCCGACGGGTTCTGGTACCCCGCCGACGGCCGCTCTTTCGAGTTGCCTGCCCACCGCACGTCGACCGTGACGCTCTTTCCCTCGTCCTTTACCGCCGCTCCCCACCACGGGTCCCAGTGGCTGGTCGAGGCGGTCACTTCTTCTCCCGAGGCCGTGAGCACCTCCCCTCTCCAGTTGTGGCGGCTCGGGAAGGCCCAATGACCCTGTCTCTAAGATGGGCCCCGGCCCACCGATGGGTCGTCACCAGGAGGCAGCCATGAGTGACCCGGAGGACCTCGGCCATCCGGTGTTCGACGCCGACAACCACTACTACGAGGCGGCCGATGCCTTCACCCGCCATCTCGACCCCAAGCTCGGGTCCCGGGTCATCCAGTGGTCGCAGATCGACGGCCGCCGCTATCATGTGATCGGTGGACGGGTGAATCATGCCGTGACCAATCCCACCTTCGATCCGGTCGCCTTGCCCGGTGCCCTGCACGACTACTTCCGGGGCAACCCCGGCCAGCGGAATCCCCGCGAGGCCCTGGCCCGACGGGAGCCGGTGCGTCCGGCCTACCGTGACCCGGCTGCTCGACTGGCCACCCTCGACCAGCAAGGCGTGGACGGATGTCTGGTCTTCCCGACCCTCGGGATGATCTACGAGGAGCCGCTCACCCACGACCCCGAAGCGGTCTGTCACCTGTTTCGGGCCTTCAACCGCTGGCTGCTCGACGACTGGACCTTCAACTATCGCAATCGCATCTTCGCCGCCCCCTATCTGAGCCTGGCCGATCCGGCCTGGGCCGCCGAGGAGCTGTCCTGGGCCCTCGACCAGGGGGCGCGCACCGTGGTGATGAGGCCGGCGGCGCCGACCACCGCCGTCGGTCGCCGCAATCCCTTCGACCCCATGTTCGATGCCTTCTGGGGCCTGGCCGACGAAGCCGGCATCACCGTGGTCGTCCACGCCGCCGACAGCGGCGGTTCGTCCAACGGCTACGCGGTCGACGGATTCGCGGCCACCTTCTCGGGCGGGTGGAAGCCGACCGTCAGGTCTTTCGCCATCGAGCAGGCCATTCGCGACTACCTGCTGACCGTCATTTTCGAGAAGCACTTCGACCGGTTCCCCAACCTCCGGCTGGCGTCCGTGGAGAACGGGGCCGAGTACCTCCCCGACCTGATCCGGAAGATCCGCTCGACGGCCAACAAGATGCCCGGTTACTGGCCGGACGATCCCGTCGACACCTTCCGCCGGCACGTCTGGATCAATCCCTTCTGGGAGGACGACGTCGACCAGGTGGCCGAGTGTGTGGGCGTCGAGCGGGTCATCTTCGGCTCGGATTGGCCGCACATCGAGGGACTGCCCGAGCCGATGGACTACGTCACCGAGCTCAAGGACTTCGCTCCCGACGAGCGGGGGAAGATCCTCAACGACAATGCCCGGGAACTGATCACCCTCCGCCCCACCTGAGCGTCAATGACGCTGACCCGGCCGGCGCGACCGGCGGGACCACCGGCCGGATCAGCGGAGCTCCGACGGCGTCGAGGGATTGAGAAAGGCCTGATCGGTCACCGCGGCCACCGGATCGGTGAGGTCGGCGAAATGGTCGGCCCAACGAGCCCGTCCGGTGGTGCGGAGCCGCTCCAGGTACCACAGAGCGTCGACCCGTGAATGCCACGGACCCCCGTCCCGCAGGACCATCCACAGCGGATCGACTCCGGACGGCGAGCGGCCCAGGGCTTCGGCCCCCCACTCCTCCAGAGCGCTGAGACCACGGGCCACCAGGTCGGGGTGCTCGCCGGCGCGGTTGCACTGCTCGTGGGGGTCGGCCTCGAGGTCGAACAGCATCAACTCGGGATAGCCGTGGTACGCGTCGTAGTAGCTGCGGATGCACAGCCAGTTGCCGAACCTGACCGATCTCTGGGCCGTCCACGCGGCGTGGGACAGGATCAGGTGGTCACGTCCGCCGGTTCCCCCCGAGACCAGCTCGGGCGCGAAGGAGGCGCCGTCCCAGCGTTCGGGCACCGCGGCCCCAAACAACTCGAGGACGGTGGCCATGACGTCGATCTGGTAATGCAGACCCGGCTGTGGTGAGACCGTGCGGGCATCCTGTTCCGGCCACAGCAGGATCAACGGCAGATGGGTGGTGTGCTCATCCGCCGTCTGGTGATCGCAGTAGATGCCGAGCTCGCCGAGGTTCTCGCCGTGGTCGGCGGAGACCATCACCCCTGTCTCCTCGAGCATCCCGGTTTCGTCGAGGACGTTCATGATCTGTCCCACGTGGTGGTCGGCGTAGCGGATTCCGGTGTCGTAGCCGTCGAAGACCCTCCGCACGTCGTCCATGTCGGCGGCCTGCTGGGGCTGGCGCGGCCACCCGTCCCAGACGGCACGCGGACCGAAGCCGGCGATCTCCTGCGCCGAGTGAGGACCGGGCAGTTCCCAGTGGGCTCGGCGGACGTCCTCGGTCAGCCAGTCGGGCGCGGCGTGCTGGGCGAAGAGGTCACCGAACGAGGAGGGTGTCCGGTACGGCGTATGGGGATCCCACATGTGGACGTGGAGGAACCAGCTGGGACGGTGGGCGTTCCGGGCCAGCCACTCGCCGGCTACCGCGGCAACCTGGTCGGCGGTCTCCATCCCCCGGGTCCCGAGGTTGAAGCACTCGTTGAACCCGGCGTCGAAGTGGTAGGCCGAATGGCGCTCGGCAAAGGTACTGATGGATGCCGTCCACACGCCGACATCCCGAAGGGCGCTCATCCAACTGTGACGGGCGGCCGCCGTCTGAAAGCGGCGGTCCCGACCCTCGGGGAACAGATCGGCGCCGACTCCTCCGTGGTTGATGACGCCGTTGCGGATCCCGAACTGCCCGGTGGACAAGGCGGTGCGCGAGGGCAGGCACGGGGTGTCCGAGGCGTAGACGCCGTCGAACCGGACCCCCCGAGCGGCCAGCTCGTCGATGTTCGGGCTGGTCGGACGGTGATAGCCGTAGCAACCGAGGTGATCGACCCGCAGGGTGTCGATGTCGAAGTAGATGAGCTTCACGGGCATGACCCCCACCCTGGCATCAGTGGATCACCGCCTGGGTGATGAGCAGCGGACGGGTGCCGTGCAGCCCGATCGGACGACCCGGCATGCTGATCCATGCTTCGGTGGCGAAGACCATGAGGAACTCATGCCACAGCGGCCACAGAAGCACCCATCCAAAATGGCGGACCTGCCGATAACCAGTGGTCAAGGTGGCCTGGAGCAGCATGAAGACGATCTCGGCGACCACGTACCCACCGAGGAACACCAGGATGACGTTGCGCTGGGTGCCCTCGAAGACCGCAGTCATGAGCAAATAGATGGGCAGAAGGAGGCGGGCCGGGGCGAACGTGCTCTTGAAGAACTGTTGGGACTGGTTGAACCACACCTTCGGCGTGGCCACACCGGCCCGGTAGGGACCGTGGCGGGCCTGATTGTGATGAATGGCCCTCCCCCACCGGATCCTCTGCTCGCGGATCTCGGGGTAGATCGGTGGGACGTCCTCGTACACGATGATCTTGGTGTCCATCCACGACCGGTAGCCGAGCCGACCGAAGCGCAGGGTGAAGTCACCGTCCTCGCCGTTCATCCCGACGGTGAAACCCCCGAGCTCCATGGCCACGCTACGGCGGAAGGCGGTGAACACCCCCGGCACCACGTTGACCCCGTCCACGGTTTGGATGGTCCGATGGTTGAGGCCAAACTGCTTCAGCTCTTCGAACAGACGCATGTACGGGAACACCGATCGCGGTCCGGTGCGGGGAAAGCACATGGGCTCCACCAGCCCGATCTGGGGGTCGTCGAACCAACGGGGAGTGAAGTACAAGGACCATTCCCCAACGATGGTGTCGGCATCGATGCGCACCACCAACTCGGCCGTGGTGAGCTTGAGAGCGGCGTTGAGAGACTCGGACTTCCCGCCGTGGCGACCGTCGACCACCTGGCCCACGGCATGCTGGAAGGTGGCGATGGTGGCGGCGGCGATGGGCCGGGTGGCGTCCTCGGATCCGTCGTTGATGATGATGACCCGGACCTTCCCCCCGTACCTGCCGGCGGCCACGTCGATGGCTTTCAGCGTCTCTTCGATGACCTCGGCCTCGTTGTAGGCCGGGATGATCACGTCGATCGGCGGCCTGTCATCGCCCACCGGTGGGTCGGGCAACACCGTGAACCCGTTGACCAGGGCCAAGAGGGCACTGCGGATGATGAACGATCCCTCGGCGAAGGGCACCGGCAGCACCAGCGCCAGCGCCGGCTGATAGCGGGGATTGGCCCACTCGAAGATCACCAACAGACCGGCCATGCAGATGGCCATGGCGGCAACGGTGACCCCGATCAGGGTGGCCGCATCCGAGGCACGGGGTCGTTTGGCGAAGGGCACCGCGCTCGGCTTGGGAAGAGCGAAATTGGCGTACTGCATCCGGGTCATGGCCAGCACCGCAACGGCGATGGCGGCGAAGTTCCCGAGCAACGTGGTCGGGGCCACCGGGACGCCGAGGAGCACCTCGATGGAGATCAGAGTGGCGTCGATGAACACCATGACGAAGAGGTAGATGAAGGCCTGCACGGCGATCATCGCCTTGCGGAGAAGATTGCCGGGCCCCACTACCGCCAAGGAGATGATGGTCCCGAAGATCAAGAAACGCAGTCCCAGGGTGAAGCCGGCCAGGTAGCCGTTGATCTCGGCGGGCGAGCGCACCACTGACGAACACACCCGGGTGAGCAGGTTGGCGTAGATCTGATCGGGATCGAGGGAGCCCCGGGCCGAGTGGTAGATCACCATCAGGGTCAAGAAGACGGCCACGAACCCGGGGACCCGCCAGTAGGAGGGCAGCCTGGGCTTGGGCAGGAGAACCAGAGCCAAGCCGTCGCCCTGATCGTCGGGGTAACGCTTCACCAGCGGATAGGCCAAGAAGGCCAACAGGGTGAGGTCGGTGGCCACCAGCAGGGCCAGATGGCCGGCGCCGTTGAGGAGATCGAAGTTCATCTGTTGGCGGCCTGCCCCATTCCGCTCGCCCCGGCTGACCCGGGATGTGGCCTTCTGTCCGAGTCCGGTCTTCAGTGCACTCTATCACCACGCAGCGTGGTCGGATGTGCGCTAACAGTGGTGGGTCGATAGTATCCGCGGCAGGCAGGGTGGGTTGCAGGCCCCGGCGGGGTCGGCCTCCTCGGGAGCGAAGGGCAGGGACCATGGGATCAGTGCCGATGCGATCGCGTCCGGTACGTCGGACCGACGATGGAGCAAAACGGGATGGGGCCGAGTACGTGAGCCTGGGTTGCGCATGAACGTCATCTTCTGCTCCCTCGACACCTTGCGGGCGGACCACTTGAGCTGTCTTGGTCACGGACGCGGGCTGACCCCGAACCTCGATCGCATTGCCTCCGAAGGCGCCCTCTTCTCCCAGGCCTATGCCACCGACATCCCGACCCAACCCTCGCACACCGCCCTGTTCACCGGACAGTTCGGCGTGAACACTGGAATCGTCTCCCACTTCCATCCGGCGTCCTACCTGGACGAGGCGACCCTCTGGCTGCCGTCATTGCTCCGACGCAACGGTTACACCACCGGAGCGGTCGACCATCTCTTCGCCATGAAGGACTGGTTCATCCGAGGTTACGACGACTACATGCCGCCGCCGGGACGATCTCGCTCGCCGGGGTCGGTGATCAACGAGATCGGATTCCCCTGGATCTCCGACCACGCCGACGACGACTTCTTCCTCTTCCTTCACTTCTGGGATGCACACATTCCCTACGTCCCGCCCTCCCCGTTCAAGGAGCGATTCACCCACGGGTCGGCCGGGCGCATCGATCCGCTGACCACCGAGAAGCTGGAAAGCCGGCCCAGCTATCCGCTCTTCAAACAGAACCTGTACGACTTCCTCGGGTCGATGCCCAATCTGGACTACATCGCCGACCTGTACGACGCCGAGGTCGCCTATCTCGACTACGAGATCGGCCGTCTCTTCAACCATCTCGGTGAGCTCGGGCTGTTGGAGGACACCATGGTCGTGCTTTTCGGTGACCATGGGGAGAACATGACCGAGCACGACTCCTGGTTCGATCACGCCGGGCTCTACGACTCGGTGGTCCACGTGCCTCTGATCGTGTGGGCACCCGGCCGGGTGCCGACGATCGAGTCGCCGGCCATGGTGACCCTGGTCGACGTCCTGCCGACCGTCCTCGAGGTCCTGGGCCTGCCCGAAGCGGACGGCATCAACGGGAGGTCGTTGATGCCGCTCATCCGCCAGGAGACGGCCACCCACCGCGAGGTGGTCATGTTGAGCGAGTCCACCTGGCAGGCGGCCCGGGGCGTGCGCACCGCCGAGTGGAAGTTCATCAAGTATCTCCAGTGCACGATCTACGGGCGGGACGGGGTCGAGCTCTACGACCTGACCAACGATCCTGAGGAACAGACCAACGTCGCCGAACTCCACCCCGAGGTGGTGGAGACGATGTCAGCCCAGCTCAACCACTGGCTGGCGGCCCAGTTGGCCGGTCGTCCCGACCCGATGCTGTCGGTCATCGACGCCGGCCTTCCCGCCGTGGCCCGGCTCAACGAGGTGGTGAGTGGTCTGGCCCGTCCCCGCAACGACGTGGCCGCCCCACCGGTGCCCGGGACCGATCTGGTCCCTGTCGCGGTGGCCATGTCGGAAGACGGCAGATTGGGCGCCGACAAGGGTCAACGATTCGCCCCGGCCAACCCCCACCGGCTCCGACTGCGGAGCACCCGTGGCCTCGTGGTCAGCGCCGTCGTGCTCGCCGCCGCCGTGCTGCTCGGAGTGGCCATCAACACGTTCCTGTTGTCGACACCCCTCTCGGCGACAGGCGTGGTCCAGCCCAACACTGAGGCCGAGCTCAACATGTCGTCCACCGGCCCCATTGCCTCTGTCCCGGTGCACGTCGGCGAGATGGTCCGGGCCGGGCAGGTGCTGGCCACCCAGGACACCTCCGCCATCACCGCTCAGCTGAGCGCGGCCCAATCCAAAGCGGCCGCCGACCGGGCCATGCTGGCCCAGCAGCAATCGGGGACGGAGACCCTTCAGGTCCAACAGCTCAAGGATCAGGTGACCGCGGCCCAGGTGCAACTGGCCACGACCCAACAGAAGCTCGACCAGACCACCGCCACCACCGATGCGTCGGTGACGGCAGCTCAGTCCCAGGTCCAAGCGGACCAGACGCTGCTCAACGCCGATCAGCAGACCTACGAGGACGACGAACCCCAATGCGTGTCGGCCAACCCGCCGTCGACATGTGGCGCTGACCAGCGCCAGGTCCAGGTCGACCAGGGAAACCTCCAGTCGGCCCAGAGCAGCTACACCCAGGCGCTGGCCGACCAGCAAGCCGAGGTGGGCGCCGCCCAGTCGGGCGTCACTCAGGCCAACACCGCCGTCGCCTCGGCCCAGGCTGCCCTAGCCGTCGGGAGCGCCCCACCGACGGCCCAGGAGATCGCGGCCACCGAGGCCCTGATCCAACAGGACAACGCCACCATCGCCACCGACAACACCCACCTGGACCAGGCCGTCCTCACCGCCCCGTTCGCCGGAGTGGTCTCCGCCATCAACGGAACCGTCGGCGAGGTGGCCACCAACGACGGAGTTCGCCAGGCCACCTCACCGGGCCCGGTGTCCCAGTCGGAATCGACGGGCATCGAGATCTTTCCCCAGGGCCCCCAGACACCGACCACGCCGACCCCCACCTACGCCGCCCTGGTCTCGATCGCCTCGACCCAGACCAAGCTGGTCGTCCAGGTGCCCGAAACCGAAATCCATGCCATCCACCCCGGCCAGCGGGCACAGGCATCGCTTCCGGCCATCCAGGGTTCGACGATGACCGCATCGGTCACCCAGATCGAGCCCACACCGATCACCCAGTCGGGCCAGACCTATTTTCTGGTCGAACTGGTGACCGCCCCGAGCGATCCGCCCCACCATGGATCGACGAAGGCGGGATCGAAGAAGGGGTCGGACCCGCCCGACCCGCCGGACACGCCGAGCCAGCCGAAGGCCGGGCTCACCGTCGACGTCTCCTTCTGAGTCTGCGTACCCTCCCGGCCAGACCCCGGGGCTGACCGACCGGCCTCACGGGCCGGCGAAGGGGTAGGCGAAGTACGGGAGCTCTCCCATGGCGATGAACTGGTCGAGACCGAGGTTGCCGGGCGCGTTGACCAGCGTCCAGTCCGATGAGGACGCCGAGTCGTAGTACAAGAGGGCCTTGATGTCGGGAAAGGTCACCGGCAGCGCAGCGGCCACCCGGGACAGATAGGCGGCCTGATCGGTGGTGGCTCCTGTCTCCCCGATCATCATCGGCTTCTGGTTGGGCAGCCAGTGTTGGTAGAAGGGGAGGAACTCGGTCGTGAGCATGTTCGGATCCTGGTCGCGGTCATAGCCGTCGAACCCGATCCAGTCGACGTACTGGTCCCCCGGATAAAAGGGGGCGGCAAAGTTTGTTCCCTGGATGGACGGGCACCAGAAGAAAGCCACATTGGTGGCGCCGACCTGGTGGAAGATGGTCCAGATGTGCTGCCAGGCCTGGACGTAGCCGGTCGACCCCAACGAGCCCAGGCAGCCGCTGACCCGTGGCTCGTTGGTCAGATTCATCTCCCAGAACCAACGCAGGAACACCGGGCGACCGTAGGCCTTGAGGGCGGTGGCGTAGGCGGTGATCAAGGCGTCCTGGCTGCCGCTGATGACGCTGGCATCCGACGTGCAGCTCCAGTCGATGACCGGGATGGCGCCGGTGCTGGCGAAGGCGGCCAGCACCGAGTTCTTCACCGGGTCAGCCCAGTTCTGGAACACGTGGACCAGGCCGAGAGGCCGGCCGAAGGCGCCGTCGAAATTCCCGATCTCCGAGAGCTCGAGACGGATGTCGTGCTGGGACTGGGCCAACGACGAATGCGGGGCCACGAAGGCACCCAGATAGGCGCCGTCGACCGGGACGGGCGGAGGAGCCAGGGTGCCCGCCCCCGCCGCGGTGACGCTCACCACCGGTACCGCGGTGGCCGCCAAGACGGCAGCGACGGCGACGGCCGCCAGTCGTCCTCGCCGGCCTGGGGGGCGGGCGCACCGGCGAGCCCAGACCCCTTGTGGTCCTCGGGCCGGACAGTCAGTCATGGTGTCTCCTTCGTGGCATTCTCAGATGATCCCGTCGATGGGCACCGGCGGCTCCGCCGCCCGACCGAAGAAAGCGGCGTCGCCGAACGAAAAGACGCCACCGTCGGCCGACGCCAACCAGTAGCCGTGTCCGTCGAAGGTGGTGGTGATGCCCACCACCGGTGCGCTCAGGTTGATGTAACGGAGGCTGCCTTCGAAGGGCGCATCGCCGAAGGAGAAGACCGCCCCTGACGTGGTGGTGATCCAGTACCCGTTGCCGGTGGGGGTGGCGGCCACGCCCACCACCGCCTGACCGATGTTCAAACCGCCGGTGGATCCGAAATAGGCGGCGTCACCGAATGCGAAGATGCCGCCGTCGGCGGCCACCTCCCAGTAACCGCGGCCATCGGGGGTGGCGGCCATGCCCACGATGGGCCGGTTGAGCGGGGTGGCGCCCATCGACCCGAGGAACGGCGCGTCACCGAATGCGAAGATGCCGCCGTCGGCGGCCACCTCCCAGTAACCGCGGCCATCGGGGGTGGCGGCCATGCCCACGATGGGCCGGTTGAGGTGTTGACCGCCCATCGACCCCTGGAATCCGGCCGACCCGAAGGTGAAGATGCCGCCGTCGGAGGCGACCAGCCAGTAGCCGTCGTGACGCGGGGTGAAGGCCGCGCCGACCACCGGTGCATTCAGAGGATGGCCGGCCATGGAACCGAAGAAGGGCGGGATCGGCGCCGTGGTGGCGCTTTGTGGACCGAGGGCCCACACCGACCCGTTCATGCCGATCACCGCGTAGCCCGACGGCGGGGCCTGAAGGGTCAGGACGCCGGGGCCGCTGGCGACGAAGATGTAATTGGCAGCGGACAGAGTCCCGGATGTGCAGGTGATCGGGTAGGTACCGGCCAGCGAATCGGCATCCGCCGGGGACGTGCAGGAGGCCCCTCCCGACACCACCGAGGTCGGGTCGTGATTGACGAATCCGGCCAGTTGGTAGCCGAACGCCGACGGGGGCGTGCCCACGGTGGCGGTGACGTCATCGGGCACGATGACGAGCGGCGCTCGGGCGACCCCGAAGGACGCCTCGGCGGTAGCCGGGTAGAACCAGAAGTTCCCGGGCTGGGTCGCCGACAGTGCGCACACTCCGGCCGCCGCCAGTGTCAGATGGACCAGAGGGCCCGCACAGGCGCCCGTGGCCGTGTTGGTCAGGGCGAGCCCCGAATCAGCGACCGGGGCCACGTCAACCGGCGGATCGCCGTAGGTCGGCGAGGGCAGGGCGGGAAAGGCGATGGACTGCTCGGCCCGGGTGATCAGAAAGGCGGCCGAGGCGTCCGGTCCACTGAACAGACCGGTGGCCAGCGTGCCCGGGGGAAGAGTGGACATGGCCTGGGGAAGGGCCGCGTCGAGTCCGGGTGATCCCACCCCGAGCTCGCCGTAGGCGTTGCCGCCCCAGACCCAAGGAACCCCGGCCGAGGTGATGGCGTAGGACGAGTTGAGACCGGCGGCGATGGTGACGAAGGTGGTGAGCGGGGGCAGCCCCAGTGGTTGAACAGGAACGCTGCTGTCCACCGGCAGCGATCCGACCAGGGCCGAGTCCAGCTGGCCGAAGGCGTTGGAGCCCCAGGCAAAAACCACCCCGGCCGAGGTCAGGGCCAGGCTGTGGGACGATCCGGCGGCGATGCTGGTGAAGGTGGTGTCGCTGGGCATGCTGACCGCGGTCATGGTCAGGCTGTCGGTGGTGGTGCCGTCGCCCAGTTGGCCGGAGCCATTGAAGCCCCAGGAATAGGCCACCCCGCCCGAGCTGAGGGCCAGGCTGTGCCCGGTGCCGGCGGCGATGGCGGTGAGGCTCACCCCGGTCGGCGCCTGGGCCAGGACAGGTTGGTCACTGGAGGTGGTGCTGCCATTGCCCAGTTGGCCGTCGGTGTTGGCCCCCCAGCCATAGACCTGGCCGGTGGAGGTCAGCGCCAGGCTGTGATCCCCGCCGGCGGCGATGGCAGTCACCCTGACCCCGCCCGGGAAGGACACCAACACCGGGACGTCGGAGTCGGTGGTGGTGCCGTCACCGAGCTGCCCGAAGAGATTGGCTCCCCAGGCGTAGACCTGTCCGGCCGCGGTGAGAGCCAGGCTGTGGGACGAACCTGCGGCCACGGCTACCACCGGTCCCCCGGGGATGGCGACCGCCTCCGGGGTGGTGGCGGCCCGGTCGGTACCCAATCCCAACTGCCCCGAAAAATCGGCTCCCCATGAGTAGACATCACCGGTCACGGTGAGGCCCAGTGTGTGGGCGCCTCCCGCGGCCACCGTACGGAAAACGGCGCCGGTGGGCGCGGCCACCTGGGTGGGAGCAGTCACCGGGGTTGGCGTCCCGTCCCCCGACGATCCGTTGGCCAGCTGACCCCAGTCGTTGCTTCCCCAGCTGTAGAGAGCCTGCGAGGGAAGCTGCGAGTCGGCCGCCACGGTGGCGTCCGGTCCCCCACCGGCCTGGCCCAGGACCACCGGCGTCGTGAAATGGACCGTGGACACCACGATCACCGCGCCCATCAGGGCGATCACGGAGGCCAACAGGCGTCTCATCGGGCGCGACTCGTCGTCGACGGCGTGCTCAACGCTCTGCGGGATCAGGTCGATCGCCTCGGGACGGAACCTCCCGCGACGCCCTGGCTCGACTCACTGCCCCTCTGTGCCCCACCGCTGCCCCCTGCCCGGGATCTCTGTGGCGCCCCGAGCAAAGACACTCGAGGGCCCGCCAATTGCGACTGCCTAGGACGACCGCTTCTGCGGGGTATCGACCGCTAATTTATCCTCAAAATTGACTAGAGGCACCCTAGCACGGGCGTGAAAGGGTCATCGGCGCCTCCGCCAGCGCGGTGGAAGACGACCGGCCGGGGCCGCTCAGGTGGGGTTGAAGTACGGATCCTGGGCCAGCTGCCCGAATGCCGTCAGACCGGCCCCCACCAGCTGCCAGTCGGCGGCCGGCCCGGTGGCATCGAAATAGACGATGGCCTTGAACCCGGGCAGGGCGGGCATGCCGGTGCCGATACTGGCGATGTAGGCAGCCTGGTTCGAGCCGGTCGAGCCGGTCTCGGCCACCATCATCGGCAGTCCGTGCCCCGCCCATTGCTGGTAGAACCCGGAGAAGAGGCTGGTGAAGGTGCTGGAGCCCGAACGGTCGTAGCCATCGATGCCGATCCAGTTCACGTAGCGGTCACCCGGGTAGTAGGGCGCGGGGTCGACCCCGCTGAGCGCCGGGCACCACACGAAGGACACATTGGTGGCTCCCTCCTGCTGGAAGAGATTCCAGATGTGTGTCCAGGCGGCGACGAAGACGGCGGGACCACCGAGCTGGCTGTGCGCGGCGACCAGGTTCATCTCCCAGCACCAACGCAGGAAGACCGGCTTGCCCCAAGCCTTCAGGGCCTGGGCATAGGCGGTGATCTGCTGGTCGTCGGCGCCGCTGGCCACGGCCGGGCCCGAAGGACCACAACCCCAGTCGAGCAAGGGGATCGAGCCGCCGGCCACCACCGCGGTGAGATCGGCCACCGGGGCTGGCTGGCTCCACGGCGCGTAGATGTGCAGGATGGCCAGGGGCCGACCGGTGGCCGCTTCCAACGAGGGGAGGTCGTCCTGTTCGACGGCGAAGGCGGAACCACCGGAGCCGGGGGCAACCGGGTGGACCCAGGCTCCGAGGTAGGCGTGGCCCGAGGGCACCGCGGGCGGGTCACCCGCGGGCGTCACGGCCGAGGTCGGCGGGGCCGGCACGGTCGAGCCTGACGGGCTGGCGGTGCTCGGAGGAGCGGCCTGGGGCGAGGAGCCGCAGGCGGCAACGAGCACACCGGTGACTACCACCGAGAAGCCCATGGCGCCCACCCACCCGTGTCGCCGGCGCCGGCCGGCCGTCGGCGCGCCTGGCGAGCTGCCACCGCCGGCCGTCAACGCCGGGTCCTGTGCAGAAGTGGCATCACGTACCTCCGATGCTGGCACACCCCCGCCCTTACCCCGCAAGGGTCGATGGCGTCCGGGCCCGGAGCCGTCCTTGGATCCGGCGCGCATCGCCGTCGTCATCCTCCACGACACCGACCTGGTCGTAACCGGCTTCGGCCAACAGGGCGGCGACGTCGGGAGCCTGATCACCACCGATCTCGAGCAGCAGCCATCCGCCGCCCCTCAGCCATCCGGTGCTGCTGTTCACCGCTCGGCTGATGAGGTCGAGCCCGTCGCGACCCCCGTCCAAGGCGAGGCGCGGTTCGAAGTGCTGGACGTCCCGGGGCAGGAGATGCAGCGCGTCGTGGGGGACGTAAGGAAGTACCCCGGCCATCACGTCCACTCGCGAGGCGAGCTCGGTCGGGAGCGGCTGGTCGAGGTCGCCCTCGTACACGTCCACCCCATTGCCGCGGGCGCAGCGAGCGGCGACGGCATCGCTCTCGGTCGCCACCACCTGGGCGTCCGGGCGCCCTCGCTGCATGACCAGAGCCACAGCACCCGAGCCGGTGCACAGGTCGACGCCGACACCGCGACGGGGAAGCAACGCCGCGGCCATGGTGGCCAGAGGCTCGGATTGCCATCGGGGCACGTACACCCCGGGGGCGACGATGACCTCGATCCCGCAGAAGGTCGTGCTGCCGGTGATCCAGGCCAGGGGCTCACCGGCCAAGCGACGGGCCAGCATCCTGTCGAGCTCGTCGTCACCGGGTGCGCACCGGAGAAGCTCCTCTGCTTCCTCCTGGGCGGCCACGCACCCACCCGCCTGCAGAGCCGAGACGACCGACGCCCGAATTGGCGACCCCACTACCCCAAGGTCCCGAGCCGGTTGGCCCGCGCCACGTGTCCGAACCATGCCGCGCTGGGCTTGGGCGTGCGCTCGAACGTGACGCGGTCCACGGCATGGAGGCCCAGCTTGGGGAGGTAGCCCATGTTCCATTCGAAGTTGTCGAGCAGGCTCCACACGAAAAACCCGCGTACATCGACACCGTCGGCGAGGCAGTCGTGGACACCGCGCAAGACCGTCTCGAGATACTCGATGCGCTCGGGGTCGTCCTGGGTGGCAATCCCGCTCTCGGTGACCAGCACCGGCAAGCCGGTGAATGCCGCGGTTCGGCGCACGCAGTGCTCGACCGCCTGGGGCCAGTTTTCGGTTGCCATCTGGGTCTGGGGCACCGACGGGTCATCGGGGGCCTGGCCCTCGGGTCCGAAATGCATGCGGGTGTAGGCCTGGACGCCGACGAAGTCATCACCCGCCGCGGCGCGCAAGAAGGTGTCCTCGAGGATGTCTTCGGCCATGTCGCGGGTGAGGTCGCCGCCCTCGTCGGCCACGATCTCGGCCATCGACAGAGTGAGGCCCACCGGATACCGTCCCGGGCCGGAACGCAGGGCCTCGACGGCCAGGCGATGGGCCCGCACCATCGCCTCGTTGACGGCCAGGTGACGGCCGAGGTCGTCCTTGACCCCCGGCGGGTAGTCCCCCACCGTGTAACCCATGGCCCCGATCACGTTGGGTTCGTTGATCGTGCAGGCCCAGCCGATCAGGTCACCGAGATGCGCAGCGGCCCGTTCGCAAAAACGGCCAAACCGCTCAGGAGCGTCAGGGGCCTCGAAGCTTCCCCGCGCCGCCAGCCACGAGGGGGTGGTGAAATGGTGGAAGGTGACCACCGGGACCAGGCCACGCTCGTGACACCCGGCGCACATCCTGCGGTAGTGATCCAGCTCGGCCACCGAGAATTCCCCTTCGGCCGGTTCGATTCGGCTCCATTCGAGAGAGAAGCGGTAGCTCCCGAGGCCCATGCCCGCGACCAGATCGAGATCCTCCCGCCAACGATGGTAGGAATCGCAGGCGTCACCACTGGAATCCACGCAGCGCGAATCAGATGCGTGCTCGAACTCCCACCAGTCGTTGTTGGTATCGCCGCCCTCGATCTGGTGAGCGGAACCAGCGACCCCCCACAAGAATCCGTCGGGGAACTCGAACTGCTGCTTGTCAGGGCCCATGACCGCTCACCGTATCGACAACTCATCCTCCGTGCCCGCGCTGTTCTCGCTGAGCGGCCCGGTGACGAGACTCGCTGACCGCGGGTATACCGCGCCCCCAGGGTCACCTGTCGTCAAGAGACGCCTGGTCGGAAACGGCCTCATCGGAATCGGAGGCGACGACGACGGTGGTCAGCTTGAGCGCGGTCAGTTGTCCCTCACAGGAAGCAATGTCACGCGCCAGTTCCTCGAGCTCGGAGACCCCACCGGGGAAGAGGTCGGGACGGGCGCCCCGCTTCGCCTTCTGGCTCATCACATCCCAGGCCGCGGGCCCCTCGCTCCCGGGGGTCAGCGCCCACGCGCTGTGGATGGCCTCGTTCCGACGTCTCCGGTAGCGATTGGCGCTCCTCCTCCAGGTCCGGAAGGCCGAGAGCTCCCCGTTATCTTCGGTGCCGTTGGCGGCGAGGAGCGCTTCGATGGTCTCCCACACGTTCTCGACTCGTTGCCCGGCGACAACCGCCCGGGCCAGCGTCTCATCGCTGCTCCCGACCAGTTCCATCAGGACCATGCCCGAGGCGATCTCGATCAGCGACCAGTTGGCGGCGATTCGACCCAGGGCCCGGTAGAGGTCGTCGTCGTCCCGGGGCCGCATCCTCTCGCCGTCACCACGGTCGGTCGATCTGCTCTTGCCCGAAAAGCGGAGGATCCGGCCCCCTCGACCCAGAGGTAGGATGGTCCGGACCTGACGCTTCACCGCGCACCGAGACGGTCGTGCCCGCCCTCCGCACCGGACAGTCCCGTGCCGCGCACCGGCTCGTTCAGACGCCGATGTCGTTGCCGGTGATGCCTAGTGGACAGGATGGCCCAGAATCTACCTGGTGGGGAAGCCGAAGTCCTCGAGTCGACCGGTGACCTCGGTGACCGAGAGACGGATCCTCAATCCCTCTCCGACCACCTGGAGTCAGGTCCCTCGGTCCGAGAACCGTGGGTGCCGACACCCTCTCGGAGATAGTGGTCGCCCGTCGCGATCAAATCGTGGAGGATCATCCGGCCGTCGAAGGGTGCGCCGATCGAGAACTCCTCGTCGAACTCGCCGTTCAGCATCTGCTCGACTTCGGCAACTTCCTCCGGGGGAAGCAACGTCTCCAAGGAGTCCTTGACGGCCTCGTCAGGATCCAAGCCCTCGTGCCGCCTGGCGGCATAGCGCTCCCAGAAGGAATCGAGGACGGCGTCCAAGTAGGCCACGGGGACGGGAGCGAAATAGCTCTCCCGCGAGTGCCGGCGGCGAGGCGCCATGGTGCTTCTATCGGCTGCCGGCATGGATTCCTTGAGGCGGGAACGGTGCGAGGCGTCCGCACCTCGACTCGGCGACACTCGCCGATGCTTCCTTGGCCGAGACCCTTCGAGCCGTGGACACGGCACCTTCGACGGTCCCAGATCGCCGCTCGAGGCATCACCAGAAAACCATTGTCCTCTCGTAGTACCGTCAGGGCATCCGACATCGGTGGAACCCGTTCTCAGCAGTCGCCATCTGCCTACTGCTGGTGGCCGGACAGCTGACTGCCTGCACCTCGACCAATTCGACGAGCAGCGCGACGAACGGCCCGTCGACCCAGCCCATCCCGGCGTCCGCCTTTCAGGACCACACCGGGGTGACCTCCACGTCGGTGACGATCGGCAACGTGTCGACCCTGTTGGGCGGTCTGTTCACCGGCAGTATTGTGGGCACCGAGGCCTATGCCGACTACGTGAACTCACTGGGCGGTGTCAACGGCCGCAAGATCGTGGTGTCGAGCGCCAATGATGACTTCCAAGGCGCGTTCAACAAGCAGGAGGTCCAGCGCGTCATCCAGACCGACTTCGCCAGCGTGGGCGGGCTCTCGCTCGAGGACAGCTTCAGCGAGCCAGAGGTCGCGGCCCACCCCGGGTTCCCCGACGTCACCGCATCGCTCGACCCCGCGACCGAGAAGCTCCCGAACAACTTCAGCCCGGCCCCGGCCTCGGACGGGTGGCCGACGGGTCCGCTCCTCTACTTCAAGCAGAAGTACCCGACGCAGATCGCCCACACAGCCACGATCATCGCCGACCTGCCGTCGACAGAGTTGGCCTGGGACAATGAGAAGAGCGCCATGCAGCACCTGGGCTACACGGTGCTGTACGACCCCGCGCTGCCGGCCACGACGACGGACTTCACCGCACAGGTGGTGGCCATGAAGAACGCTGGAGTGCAAATCGTTTTCCTCGAACAGGAGCCGGAGAACTATGCGTCAGCCATCTTCCGAGATCTCACCGAACAGGACTTCCACCCGGTTGTGGTCCTGGGCGCCCCCTCCTACAACCCACAGATCATCGGCAATTCCGGCGGACCCCATGCGGTCGACGGGGCCTACCTCGAGCAGGCAGCCTCGCTCTACCTGGGTGAGGACGCGTCCCAGATCCCGACAATCACCACGTTCACGACCTGGGTCCAAAAGGCCTCACCAGGGTTCACGCCTGACTTCTTCACCCTGCTCGGGTGGCTGTGCGGCCAACTGTTCGTCGACGCCCTCCGCAACGCCGGCGCCGATCCCAGCCGGGGATCGCTCCTTCACGCACTACGGAACATCACGGTGTTCGACAGCGGGAACCTCATTCCGGTGAGCAACCCAGCAGGCAAGGTGCCGATCACCTGTTACCTGCTGGGCCAGGTCACCAACGGCAAGTTCGAGCGACTCGACGACCCGCCGGTGACCGGATCCACCGATGGATTCCGTTGTGACGGGACCTACTACCGGGCGGGCTAGAGGCGAGGGATGTGATCGATCGTGCCCCGCTGGTTCTGATCGGAAGAACGAGAAGAACCGAGGTTCGGACTTGAAGGAGATGACCTACTCGCCGTCCGGATCAGGCCCGAGGTCCCGGCGGACGGTGTCAGTCCTCGGAAACGACCAGCGGCTGCTGGCGATCCGCAACTGCCGATCCCCCTCCGGATTGCCAGGCCACCTTGCGTTTCATGGCGACAGAGAACGGCATCGTTCCGACTCGCAAGAGGATGATGGTCAGTGGTACGCCGATGCCCGTCAAGGAAATGACGGCAGCCAAGGGCAGGAGGATGGCGCCCGAAGGAACCTCGAGAAACATGAGGCCGGCGATCAGCCATTTCTGCCCGCCCGTCAACTTGGTCTTGGGTGAGGCGGGACTCGATACGGGCTCGGATTCCCTTTCCACGCCTCCCAACCTATC
Organism: uncultured Acidimicrobiaceae bacterium; assembly: GCA_963704615.1. Classification (GTDB taxonomy): domain Bacteria; phylum Actinomycetota; class Acidimicrobiia; order Acidimicrobiales; family RAAP-2; genus Bog-756. Next base: position 2,276,188 of record OY969923.1, read on the forward strand.
TCGTCGATGTTCACGAACCACCGGTGTCTTCTGCCGGAAAGGTGGGCTTCCCCGACGCCCTCAAAGGACCAGATCAACGAGCACGATTCAACGGCCCTCATCGAACAGGCTCACCGGTCCCTCCAGCCGGCGTAGGGAGATCGAGCGCTGTGTGCGCTGGGCGGAATCCGATGAGAGATCGGTTCCTTCGACACCCCCTCTCCAATCGAGGTGGTCAGTTCTCTGCCTCGCTCGACATCCACCCCAATGGTCGTTCGTGAAGATAGCTTTTGCGGCGCCAAAGCCCACTCCACACAGGAGGTCATCGTGAAGGTTGTCATTCTCAATCACGGTTCGAGCGGAGACCAGGGGCAGACGTCGGGCCATCAGCGTTCGACCATGAAGCAGTTCGGCGGCCGGCGCATGCATGCTGGTGTCGCCGGTGTGATTCTGGTGTTGCTCGTCACTCTCATGGGTTGCGACTCCAGTAGTGCATCAACAACGTCGACGACGGCACCGAAATCAGCCATGCCGGCCGATGTCGTGTGGCTTTGTCGCCCAGGGGTCACTCCCGATCCTTGCACGGACTCGCTCGATGCGACCTCGGTTGATGGCCAAGGTCAGAGCACGTTTGTCGCGGCCTCCCCCGCGAAGAATCCGAAGATCGACTGCTTCTACGTCTACCCCACGGTCAGCACCGAGACGACACCTAACGCGAATCTCACCATCCAACCTCAAGAGATCGGTGCAGCCGTGGCCCAAGCCTCTCGGTTCTCACAAGTGTGCCGGGTCTTCGCTCCGATGTACCCTCAGGCCACTACCGGGGACATCGGGGCCACCCCACCTGATCAAGAGGTCGAGACCGCCTACTCGGGTTTGCTCAAAGCTTGGGACTACTACATCAATGATCTGAACGATGGCCGTGGTTTCGTTCTGATTGGCCATTCTCAGGGAGCAGAGGTCGTCACAAACCTCATCCAGAAAGAGATCGATCCCAACCCGACCCTACGGAAACGGATGGTGTCTGCGATCGTGCTTGGTGGAAACGTACTCGTCAAGGCTGGTGAGCGGGTGGGCGGATTCTTTCAACACATTCCAACATGTGACAGCGACACCGAGACGTCCTGTGTCATCGCCTACTCGTCCTTCTACGGGGAACCCCCGAGCAACTCGAGGTTCGGGCGGGCCGAAGAAGGGCCGGGGGTTGTCATTGCCACTCTTCCCCCGAAAGGTACGCCCGTCGAAGTCGCCTGCGTCAATCCAGCCGGGCTTCTGGACGAGAGCACCTTGGAGAGTTACTTTCCTACGGATTCCTCTCCGGCCGAAACCGCGTTGAACTGGTGGCCTCAAGTGAGTGAGCCGACCACCTGGGTCACCTACCCGGGGTTGTATTCCGCCGAGTGTATGAACAGTGGCGGCGCTCAGTGGATCAACATCACGGTCAACCAGGGCACGGTTACTCGACCGACTGTTCAGGAGAGTCTGGGCCCGACCTGGGGACTGCACCTCAGCGACGTCAACCTCTTCGTCGGAGATCTGGTAAGAGTCGTCGGAATCGAAGCGGCGTCCTATGAACGATCTGGCGGAACCACATGAGTCCTTCTTCGTGACCTCGTACGCAACGGAAATCGGTGCTCGGTCAGCGCGGGCCATACCGTCTGCGTTTGGCGAATTGCGGGCTCCGCTCTATTCACCTGGCCCGGGAGGACTGGATGGGAGCCATCGGCGAGGAGGGGGTAGACAAACCTGGCGATGCTACCCGAGACCCAGGCGATGACCCATCCACCAAATACCAAGAGAATGGTGCGCGTCTTGTCACTCTTGGCCTGCGTTGCCACAACAGCCAAAAGGACGCCCCAGACCACAAAGCGGGCGATGCTGTATACCCAGTAGTTCCGATATTTCGTCATGTTGTCAGGCGCTCGTTCTCTTCGGCGCACGCCGGCTGGTCCGGTAGCGGATGACCTTGGCGACGGCACCGTCAAAGGCCGCAGGAGTGCCCGCCAGCCGCTGCGATTCTGGTTACGCCGTCCTCATCGCTATTGCCTGACCGTCCCCGAAGCGTCTGATCGTCCGAGCTGGCTGCCTTTCACTGAATTCACTGCCAGCCATCATCAGTTCTAGGGCTCGATGGCAGTCCATCCGCGACGGCGAAGCTCATCGGCGAGCCGCTCGGAAGGCATGCAACTCATGACCTGCTCTTGGGTGGACTGCCGCCAGGCTGGGACATCGAGTGCACTACTTCCGTCGGACTCGGCGTTCTGGAGCTGGCCGATGAAGGCCTCTGCCTCGTCGCGAGCGAACTTTCCTGCCGCCTGACGCTGGGTAAACCCCATTGGACCGCGTGCATCGCGGAAGTCGGTGTGGCCGGCGTCCTTCAGGAGGGCCAGCAGTTCTCGTACTTGCTTCGCCGATGCCGGTGGTCCGGACTGTTGACCGAACGGCATTGCAGACATTGTTGCCGATGTGACGATAAACAGTGCGAATGTCCCACTACCAGGACCGGCGCACCATCGGCGGTCGCTGACCGGCACCTCTGCCGCTATGCCGCACCCTCGGATGCGCGTCCTTCAACGGTCGGATCGACCGACTCATCCATGAAGAAGGTGAACATTCAGGGGTTCCGATTCTCACGAACATACTGGCCCGACCCGGAAGCCCAATCAGTGACCCCTGTCGCCGGGAGTGTGGCCAGCCGGGAACCCTCAGGGCATGCGCGACAATAAGTTCTAGCGACCCACCGGCATCGGTTGTGCTTGCCCGCATGTTCGTCGGCGAAAGAACGGAGCAGCGCCAAGGCTGAACCGGAACCAGTGACTGAGCTATGCGCCTTCAGCAGCCCGAACGCGACACCGACCGAGTGGTCCCAGGGGCGAGATGAGCTGTTGGGCGCTGAGGTGTATTGGCTTTCGACAGTTCGACCTGATGGCCGCCCGCACGTCACGCCTCTGCTGGCTATCTGGCTCGAAGGGCTCTGTACTTTCGTACTGGCTCAGACGAGCGAAAAGCGAGGAACCTCTCTGAGAACCGTCATTGCGTCCTCACGACGGGCCACAGCACCCTCGACGGCCTCGATCTCGTGATCGAAGGAGCCGCTGAGATCCTCACCGACTGCGCTGAGCTTGGACGTGTGGCCACCGCCTACGAGTCGAAGTACGGACCCCATTTCGCCACACCAGATGGAACGTGGTTCGGTCTGGGGGACGCCATCCGGCGAGCAGAGGTTTTGGTCTATCGAGTCGCACCTGAGACGGGCTTTGGATTTGGGAAAGGAGGGACGTTCAGCCAAACGCGTTGGAGCTTCTCCTAGTGTCCTGAGGCAGAGATTGATCCGCAATATGCGGCCAGGCTCTCGAGGATCTCATCCGCGCTCTTCTTCCACACATAGGGACGAGGGTTCGCGTTCCAACTTTCGATCCAATCGTTGATCGAAACTTCGAGTTCCTTCGTGGATCGGTGGGTCCCCCTGCGCAGCCACTTCTCGGTGAGCTCGGCGAACCAGCGCTCCACCATGTTGATCCACGAGCTGTAGGTCGGTGTGAAGTGCAACGTGAATCGCGGATGGCGGACGAGCCAGCGGTGAATCTCGGGGGTCTTGTGGGTGGAGACGTTGTCGACGATCAGGTGCACGTCGAGATGCTCGGGGACGCTCCGGTTGATCAGGTTCAAGAACTTGCGGAACTCGACAGCCCGATGGCGTTCAGTCATGTCGGCAATGACTTTGCCCGATGCCATGTCCAAGGCGGCGTAGAGGTTGGTCGTGCCGTGGCGGACGTAGTCGTGGGTAGCCCGCTCGGGTAGGCCGGGGCGCAGCGGGAGCACCGGTGCGGTGCGGTCCAACGCCTGGACCTGGGTCTTCTCATCGACGCACAAGACCAGAGCCGCGTCGGGCGGGTTGACGTAGAGCCCCACGATGTCGCGCACCTTCTCGATGAACTGGGGATCCGGCGAGAGCTTGAAGGTCTCCGTCAGATGCGGCTTCAACCCAAATGCCCGCCAAATACGGCTGATAGCCGACTGGCTCATGCCCTGGGTCTGGGCCATTGACCGCGTCGACCAGTGGGTGGCGTCGACCGGTGTCTCCTCCAGGGTCTTGACGATCACTGCCTCCACCTGCTCGTCGGTAATCGAAGAGGGGACGCCGGGCCGTGGGTCGTCGGCCAGACCTTCCAGACGTCGTGCCGCGAATCGACGACGCCACTTCGACACGGTGGTCCGGTCGACACCGACTTGGTCGGCCACTTCGTTGTTCGTCAATCCATCAGCACACAAAAGGACAATGCGGCAACGCAGGGCCAGGGACTGTGCGCTCTTCGGACGACGTGCCCAGCGCTCGACTGTCTCACGCTCGCTGTCGCTGAGGGTGATCTCCACTGTGGGTCTGCCTGCTCGTGCCATGTCTGTCTCCCATCGTCGCTGATGAGAGACAGAACGCGCGGCGGTACGCCGAAATTCCTATATGTGGGAGAAACTTTGACTCAGGACACTAGACCCATGTCCCCCATCACCGGTTGGGCGGGCCAGAGCTGATCCCCCCGCCGCCTCGCTCGCCCCGGCCTTCCCCAATCAATCCACTCTTCGGGGCATCAAAGCCCCGATCAGCCAAAACAATGGGATGAACAGTCCGATGATGAACATCACCCAATGGCCCTTCCGAATGGACATGATCCCGAGCGTGATCAGCAGCACGATGTAGATGATGCCAAAGATGAAGGCCATTTCGTTCATTCCTTTGTCTGGTGCAACCGATCCTAGATCGAGGAAGGAAGGCATAAGACGCCAAGGCCTGTCCCACAGCGGCACGACTGCGGATCCCCCTTGAAGTCAGGACCGTCGGTGCCGATAGTCCGCCGACTCCGGACCTCAGCTAAGCGCCGGAAACCGCGAACAACTCCCAGGTATCCGGGACGCCCTTCAAGATATGGCTACCTCGATTTTCGAAATGAAACCGCGAACCAGCCACCAGATCCTTGACTGTTCGCGAGACAAGCACCTCCGAGGGCTCCGCCTTGGCCTGGATTCGCGCGGCAACATTGACCGCGATGCCACCAATGTCATCGCCGTCGAACTCGATCTCGCCAGTGTGGAGCCCGACCCTGAGCTCCAGGTCGAGACCGCGACCTCCGTCGCGAATAGCGCAGGCGCACTCGATGGCCCGCGCAGGTCCGTCGTATGTCGCCACGAAGCCATCTCCAGTTCTCGTGATCTCCCGTCCACGGAAGCGATTGAGTTGGCGGCGGACCATGTGGTCATGACTGTCGAGAAGGTCGTGCCAACGACGATCGCCTAAGGCGGCCGCGGTGGCGGTTGAATCGACGATGTCCGTGAAGAGCACCGTGGCGAGAACTCTGTCGTTCGATTGAGACGAGCGGGCACCGCTGAGAAACTCTTCGATCTCATCCGCGACTCGGTCACCGTTTTCTGACCAATAGAGATGGTCTGTGCCGGCAAGTTCGACCATCCGGGACCCTTGAATGCCCTCAGCGACGAACCTTCCCTGGGCGATCGGGTATAAGAGGTCTCCGATTGTGTGCAACACCAGCGTGGGGACCTTGATCGCAGACAGAACACTGCGCACATCGATCTGAATGTTCATGCGCCAATAGGCGTCAGCTGCCGTCGGAGTCGCCGCGAGTCGTTGCATCCGGGCCAGAGCATTTCGCCACCGGGCTTCACCGCTCAGACTGGGTGCGAGTATTTCCAAGGCCATCGGGGCCGAAGCGTCGCCCCATCGTTTCTTCATCGGCTGGAGGGCCTCTTCGACCGACCAGGCCGGCAGTCCGATCGAATAGTCGGCTGCCTCAAGCATGCGGGCTGATGATGCACAGAGGACGAGAGCCGTGACTCGCTCAGGGTGGGTCGCTGCGAAGAGCATCGCTACCGGCGTGCCATCCGCCGTCGCGAATATGGCGGCGCGCTCCGATCCGGCAGCCTCCATGACAGCACTGATGTCGTCCATCCTCTGTTCGAGCGTCGGCTTGTCCCAGGCAGGCACTCGATCCGACATGCCTGAACCTCGCTTGTCGAACAGCATCAGCCGGCTAAACGACGCCAGCCGCCGACAGTGGCGGGCAAGTGCCGGTTCGTCCCAAGTGGATTCGATGTGATTGAGGAGGCCAGGGGCATACACAAGATCAACTGGCCCGCCACCAATCACCTGATAAGCGACGTTGAGCCCACCCGCAGTTGCGTAGGCCGTAACGGGCTCATCGTCCACGTCGATAGGTTAGCGATGGCCACCTGGGCAATCAGAAGTGTCCCCTGCACCAGGTTCAGGTCGGCAGGTCAGTTCGCGGTTGATCGCCTGCCTGCTTTGGCCCGCTCGGAAGCTCTGAGTTCGGGACGGCTAGGTCCTCTGGCAGACTCCGGACCGTGGACCGCACGTCAGACCAGCGCCCGCACCAGGCACCGATGCGGACCAGGGCTCCCTGGCTGCTTGCAGGAGTTGGCCTCATCGGACTGATCGCAGCCTTCGCAGTGAGTACCACGGATGCTCGATCAGCGGCGGCGCAGAACTGGTCTCCGTTCGTGCTGGTAACCGGATTGCTTCTGATCGGTTTGGCCGCCGACGACGACGGCCTCTTTGCCGCCACGGGTCACCAGTTAGCCCGACTCTCCTCGAGCGGGGTCGCCCTCTTCGCCGGTGCCACCGTAATGATCGCCGTGGTGACCGCCGTGTTAAATCTGGATACGTCGGTCGCCTTCCTCACACCCGTTCTGGTCTACGCCGCCAGAAGCCGGGGCGAAGGTGAGGCCCCGTTTCTCTATGGTTGCCTGCTGCTGTCCAACGCAGGTTCACTCTTCCTCCCTGGCTCAAACCTGACAAACCTCATCGTTCTTGGGCACGTCCGACTTACCGGTGCTGCATTCCTTGGCCGCATGTGGGCGCCGGCACTGGCTGCCCTCGTGGTCACAGCCGGAGTGGTCGCTGTTGTGGAGCGCCGTTCGCTGCGGATCAACTCCAAGGAACTGACGCACTCGGATCGGCCGACGCTGGGACTCGGCCTGTTCGCCGTCGTGGCGGCGACGGTGCTGGTACTCGTTCTACACTCCCCTGCGCTACCGGTGGCAGTCGTGGGGGTTGTCGCCATAGGAGTCCGACTGTTGGCGGGAAAGGACCAACCTCGCCACGTTGTCCAGATACTCGGGGCACCTCTCCTTGTAGGTTTGTTCGGAGTGGCCGTGGCGTTGGGAACCCTGGGACGGGTGTGGGCAGGTCCCTCTATGCTCCTTCGGCACCTTGATGTATGGGGAACGGCTGCGGTCGCAGCCGCCAGCTCTGTGTTGGTCAACAACCTCCCCGCCGCTTCGTTGCTCGCCGCCCGCAACCCAGATCACCCGTTTGCGCTTCTCATCGGGCTGAATCTTGGTCCGAACCTCTTCGTCACTGGATCCCTGGCCTGGATGCTCTGGTTACGGGCTGCTCGCTCTGCTGGGGCGCAGCCGTCGATCAGCAAGGCGAGTCGCATTGGAGTGGTCGCAGTTCCTCTGTCGATGGCCGCTGCCCTTGTTCTACTCGGAGCCACCGGAGGCACGTAGACAACCACCCTGGCCCGACGACAGCGGAATTGAGGCAATCCCCCATCAGCGGATAAGAACGGCCGCGAACCGGCCCACAAGGGACGGGCCGACGTGTTCCCAAAAGACCTGTCAGCGTCAAAGGGGAGCCCGAACCCCATCATCCGATTGACGGTTTAACGTTGCCACGAGCGCCTTCTTGACGCCCAGGAACTGGGCCTGATCACCGGCGGAAGGCCCCGATGTAACTGTCTCGTAGCGCCGGGGCGAGCGGCATGCCAGAGTTTCAGCCATGTTCGCGGGGATGACGGCGACTGCGGTGGCCCTGATGGTGGCATTGGGCTCCCTCGCTGGGTTGGCACCGGAACCCCCCGCGCCCGCATCGGGCACCTCGCTGACCGCAGCTGGAAGTGGGGCGGCGAGCAAGTATGACTGCGTCTTGAGCAACCGACCCGCCGACGCCGCCTTCACCGGCGCCGACGGCAGCGCGTCGGAGATCGGATGGGAGGGCAACCAGCAGGGTGTCGTCACCTGCCTCGGCGGGGTGTTCTACATCCAGGACGTCCTCTACCAGAACTACGGCATCGGCTTCGGAACGAACTATGGCTTCGGCATCTACGACGGTAGCCCGACCACCTGGACTGATGCCGACGGCTACCTCCCGGCGCAGATCACGTCGTTCAGCCGGGACGGTGCCCGAGTTTCGATCACCGAGTTCTGCGACAAGCTGGTGGTCGGGGGCAACGCCTTTGTCGCCGTATACAGCCGGGTCGCCGTGACGAACCCGACGAACCACGTGGTCGAGGCCAACCCCGAGGCGTCCCCCGGATTGGTGCCGCTCGATGCAGCGCCCGATGCGGTGGCCCCCCACACCTCGGTCGATCACGACTATGTGATCCCATCCGACCGCTTCGGGGGAACCTACCCGTGGCCGAGCACCGCCGCGCTGGTCGGCGCTGGTACATTCGACCAGCACTTCGCTCACATGGCGAGCTTCTGGAACGGCCAGATTGCCGGCATTACCGGGGTCAGCGTCCCGGATCGATCCCTCGACGACGCCTACCGCAGCGGGTTCATCTACACCCAGATCGCCCGCAGTGGCGACGAACTGCACGACGGGGTCAACGGCTATGAGGCCGAGTACAACCACGACGTCATCGGTATCCTGTCCAATCTTTTCAACCAGGGCTACTTCTCCGACGCCCACGCGCTGCTTCTCGAAGCGCGTAGTGCCATGGAAGCACCAGGCCAGGGCTTCTACGACGACGGGGTCTGGACGTACTCGGTGCCATGGGCCATCTACCTGATGAAGACCGGAGATCTGGCCTTCGTGAAGGAGAATTTCGATTCCGAGGGACCCCTCGGTGCGACCCAGCCAAGCATCGAGGACACCGCCCACGCGATCGCCGCTGGCAGGACCAGCCCCACGGGAATCATGAAGGCCACCGACGACATCGACACCCAGGGCTACTGGACGACCGACGACTACTCGGCGCTCATCGGCCTGGCCGCCTATCGTTACCTCGCCCAGCAGGTGGGCAATGCCGGTGAGGCGGCCTGGGCAACCCAGCAGTACGACAGCCTCCTGGCGGCTACCACCAAGACGCTGGACTCGACGATCGCCCGTTACCATCTCGATTACGTACCCTGCTCGATCCTCCAGCCCAACACTGCTAACCGGTGCAAGGACCCCGAGGACGCCAACTGGATGTCGCCGCTCGGCGCTTGGGCCTGGGATGGATCGCTCTTTTCGGCGACCGTCAGCGGCCCGGGCGTGACCATGATCGATGCCACCTACGACTACGGATTCGACCGGCTCAAGGGCAAGCTCCCACCCAACACCTTCGGTGGGTTTCCCGGTGACTACTACTCGACCGGCTACAACGCGGGATATGGGACGGCCGGGCTGGCCAGCAAAGACCACCGCGACCAGGGGATCTTGAGCTACGAATTCATGATCGCCAACAGTCAAAGCGGCCCCTACTCGTGGTGGGAGAGCTCGTCTGCCCCCTCGACCCAAACCCCGTGGCTGGGAAGGCACCCGGCGAGCGGGCAGGGCTCCTCTCCCCACGCCTGGGGAATATCCCAGGCCAACGGTGTGCTCCTGGCCTCGCTGGTGGCCCAGCGCACCGACGGCGCCCTGGTCGTGGGCCGAGGGGTTCCCGCGCAATGGCTCAAGGGTGACCAAGCGATCTCGGTCACCAACTTTCCAACGACCGACGGCCGGAGGCTGAGCCTCAGGATCTCATCGAGCGGCCAGTCGGTGACGCTGACCCTGCGCGGCCAGCCACCATCGGGCCCAGTGTTCTTCCAGTTGCCATCTTTCGTTGACAACATCGCGACCACCTCGGCTGGGCACATCGACCAGGGAACCGGGACCGTCACCTTGTCACCGGACACGAAAGACGTCACCGTCCGACTCCGCGCGGCAGCATAGGCCGCCTGCGTTGCATGACCCCGAACAATGGGAACGGTGCAGTAATCGAGTGCCACCGACCGGTGCATCGGGGCGGGTGGACAACTCTGCACCTCGCCAGTCCAGGACGGGCTGAGAGGGCATCGGATGGAGACGGCCCCGTAGTCGCTGTACCGGTCGGTCCAATGCTGGGACTACCGTACGAGGGCGACGCAGCCGTTCCGGCTTGCCTTTGAGTGGCTCGTCGGAGCGAGGAGGACTCATGGACCATGACATCGAGGCCGCGGTTCGGCAACTGATCGACAAGGACCAGATCATCGATCTTGTCCACCGCTACTCGTACTGCGTCGATCACAAGCTGTACGACGAGGTCGTTGAACTGTTCACCGAGGACTGTGTGGTCGATTACGGACCGGGCATCGCCATGCTAGTGCGCTCCAGGTCTCGTCTCCGGCAGATGTTCGGACATCCCGGCGGCGGCTTTGCCGCCACAAGCCACCACAATGCCAACGTCCTGGTGACGTTCGTGGACCTTGATCATGCGTCCGTGCGCACATCCGTGTATGCCTGGCACCAGCGGACCGATGGGGGCACGCCTCGCCTTTGGGGCTACTACTACGACTCGGTCGTGCGCCTTCCCGAGGGATGGCGTATTGCCGAACGCCAGCTTCGAACCCTTGGGGTCGAGGACTGGAATGTGGATATGCATTCAGCGCTCGGGGGCGAAGGTCGGTAGTCAGCAGACCCCGTCAGTAGCGAACCGCTGGTGTCCCCTAAGGCTGAGTAGGCTCATCGCCACGCTCGTCACGCCGATGGAGTACGCCGCCGAACAGCGGTCACCAATACGCCGGTGATCGCCATTATCGGCCGCCCCGACCAGCCTTGCCACCGACCAACACCGTGCGGACTCCCTTCGGACTCCCAAAGCTGGGCCCTGATGCCGCTTGGTCTACTCTTCGCTCTCGGCGGAATCGTGTGAAACTCCGCCTCATTCTGTTATGCACCACCCGATCGAAAGGAGCCGCCTTGACCCCCGCTGGTGATTCCAATGACATTTCATCCCTTCCTCAGGCTGACCAGGACGCCATCGCCGCAACCCTGATCTCGCTCGTGACTGGATTTCGGGAGCGAGACGCCGAGAAGCTCGTCGGCGTCTACACCTTCGACGCCGATTGGGTTAATGCCTTTGGGACCGTTAAGAAGGGCGGAAGCGAAATCGTGGAGTATCTCCGTGGACTCTTTTCGGACGACAACTTCAACGCTGGGACGTTGAAGGCTCCTCCCCAGACCGCTCTGCGAGTGCTCACGCCCGAGGTGGTGCTGGTGTCGGCACATTTGCAGGTCGAGGGACAAAAGCTCGTGGGAGGTGGCGAGATCGAGGTGAGGGACAACCACTCCCTTCGGGTACTGCTACGCCAAGACGACGGGTCGTGGTTGATCGTCTCCGAGATGTACAACGACGCCAATCGGGAAGAAACCTACGAAGGGCATTCCTAAGGTCGCACTGACCAGACAATGGGCGAGAACCTGTCTCCAACACCGGGTTGATGACCTACTCCCGCCCGCCTATGAAGCTGTGAATCTATCCAGCCGACGGTGGAGAATTGCCTCACAGCGGGGCCAGTCAACGTCGATGATTGAGTACATCGCCGAGTCCCTGAGCTTGCCCTCCTCGCCCGGTACCCACGATGGTGACCATTTGCGCAGGATGCCTTCGAAGGTCGCCCCCAGTCCCTCGATCGCCCGGCGAGATTGTTCGTTCCGTGCGTCCGTCTTTATGTCGACCCGAGCGACGCCCAGGTGTTCGAACGCATGTCTCAGGAGAAGGAGCTTTGCGTCGACGTTGATTCCGGTGCGCTGAGCCGATGCTGCCAGCCATGTCCAGCCAATCTCCACGGCACATGGTTCATTGGATCGCCCAGGCCAGGCTCTCGGGTCCCAGTACGCGGTGCAGCCAACGGCACGATTGTCGGCAACCCGGATTTGGACGAGAGGAGTGAGCTTGCCCGACTGAGCCTGTTGGAGCTGGTGGCTGATGTAGTGGTCAATGTCCATACGGCCCGGCACCCACGTGTGGCCGAAGGTGGAACGATCCTCCTCGGAAGCGTCGGCTAGATCTGTTGAGTGCGTCAGCGAAAGGGGCTCCAACCGAACCAGGGCACCTTGGAGGACAGGTATATCGAGCACAAGAGACACAGGACCTCCTCATCGTTCCTGGCGTTGGCACCTTGCCGCTGAGCAGGTTGCCGGATCTTCACTGGGCCAGGTCCCTCGGATCCTCGGGATGAACACCGAGACCCTATCTTGAGATTGATCGCCCGTGTCTGACAACGCCGTTCAAGAGGGGGTGGCCGCTGGGACTCACTATGGCCGCGTGGCTGACTCCGTCACAGTAACGCCGAGCTTGGTCAAGAAACTGCGGTAGTCGGTTTGCACCCACTCCTCTGCCAGTCGGTCGTCATCGTTGTACCGGAAAGTGCCGATCACTTCCCATTCGGTGTGCTTCCCCGTGGGCTCGACTGGGCCGATGGGCAAATACGTGAACACGCCGGTGAACTCGCCCGAGAACAGAGTTCGGGCCGCAAGGAAGTTGCCATCAGCAATGATCTGTTTGCGATCGATTCTTAGGCCGCTGAAGGCAGCGCGCAGTGAGACGGAGTAGGCCTGAAGTTCTTCAAAGCCGAGGTCACCACTGGGACCGTGGCAGACGTAGTCCTCGGCAAAATAGACCCTCAGTTTCACATCGTCCTCGGTGGCGATTGCCCCGTCACCTATGCGAATGAGATCGGGGGCTAGTGGACTGTCAGAAATGAATCCCGGCACGATCCTCCTTGGGCTCTACGAGTGATCCCCGCCGTGGGCGTTGTGGAAATATCACCTGAACCGTGCGTTGGTCCCGGCGACCAATCTCTAGGCGACGTCTTCGACGTGCTCTACTTGCAGGCCACACTCAACGAGTGCGGAGACAATGACGTCATGCCTCCAACTGAAGAACCTGAAACAGGCGGTGCTCCCGTCCGCCCGAGCAAGAAGGGCTCTATGTCCGTCAGCTTTCACCGAGGTGATCTCATCAAGCGGCGAGTACCACTCCGACCGGAGGGGAAAGCTCGAGATGAGCTCCACTCCGTTCTCTCCGATTGAGATCCGAGCCAAGGGCCAACTGGTGGCGACGATACCAAATGCCGTTGGCACGGAGAGGCGAACTCCGGTGAACGTGTTTTGGGCGACCACGCTCTTCGATGCTAGTGGTCGATTACAGGTCGAACACGGTCCGAACACCGGGGCGTGGGCGGTTATCCCCTGCTCTCGACCGGACACTTGCGGCCGTGTGAAAACCTTCTGAATCTGAGAGCGACGGGTTCCGCATGCTGGAGAACCAGGCCGAGGGCGAGGGCGACACCCCTCTCAGAGTTGGATGCTGTCCGTGAACACCTGCTGTGTACAGCCACCGATCGGCTAGCCCTCACCGTATCGATGGGCCGCACGGTGCCACGTGAACAGCTCCTGCTCAAACCTCGGGTCGCCTGGTGCCTACAGTTGCCGATGTGCGCAGATTATCGCTGGTCGCGGTAACGCTGACAGCTCTGACACTGGCAGGCTGTAGCCCGCAGACGACCTCAACAGCGAAAGCATTTCCGTCCCCTTATGCCGCATTGTGTGCTGTCCAGAACGCCCCGAGCCCCTGCTACACGGCACTGCAGCTTCAGAAGGCCTACGACCTCAATCCCCTGTTTGCACAAGGTCTGGACGGCAAGGGCATCACGGTTGTCGTCTTAGCGGAGAGGATGTCACCCGCGCTCGGATCCGAGCTGGGTGTGTTCGATGCGGCATTCCACTTGCCACCCGCAAGAATCCGTGTCGTCTCCATGGCCGGTTCCGAGCCAAGGCTGGGTGGATCAACCGAACTGACACTCGATACAGAGGCCGTTCACACAATGGCTCCCGGTGCAGACATCGTGGTGCTCGTTGTGCCCACGAGTCCGAATCCGTCGAGCATCGAGCCACAGGCAGCTGCGGTTCGATTTGCGGCAGAGCGCCGATTAGGACAGGTGATAACGACAAGTCTGGGTAACATTGGCGAGGCTGCCCTCGGTGGAGTAACCGTTGCGAATCTTCACCAAGATTTCGAATACGCCGCCGACCAACACGTAAGCGTTGTCGACGCGTCGGGTGACTTCGGTTCGTCAAGCCGGCAGACACTTGTAGGAGCGGGCGGACCTGGGTGTTGCTTCGCAGTACGTATGCGGGGTTACCCGGCCTCGGACCCATCTGTCACCGCCGTGGGAGCCACCCGAATCCATCTCAACGCAAAGGGCATACGGACCAGCCCGGACGTAGTGGCAAACGATCAGGAGGGAGCCAGCGGCGGCGGATTATCGACCATCTTTGGCCGACCCTCCTATCAAGACTTGGTCGTTTCTGTCGTCGGCTCCCACCGGGGAGGCCCCGACATATCCATGAATGGGGACATCGACAGTGGCTTCGAGCTCTATACGGACTCCACGACCCCGAATGGTGCGGGTCCCCCCGAGTGGATCTCGGTCGGAGGCACCAGCGAATCGGCGCCCTTGTTCGCCGGGATTGTCGCCATCGCCGATCAAGCTGCCGGACGGCCGCTGGGTGCGCTGAATCCTTATCTCTACAGTGCGTATCAGCTTCCGAACCACGGGGGAATCGTCCCGGTGACAGCAGGCAACAACACGGTCACCATCGAGACGCCAAGCGGAACGCCAGTGGTCGTGCCAGGATACGAGGCGACGGCTGGTTTCAACATGGCCACAGGTTTGGGCACGGTCAATGCGGCAGATCTGGTCAACTCGTTGGCCACTATCGCAAGCCGCCCTGGATAAGAGGCACGACGAGGCACGACCGTCCCTGATGCCTTCCGCCGAGATCCTGCTCCTCCAACTTCTCGGGCGGGCACGGGCGTCATCGGCCGACTCTTTCCTTGCCCTCTATCACCGGCAATACCTGCCACCGACCGGCACTTCCGGTCTTTTGGATAAGTCTTTCGACTGCATGGTCGGCCGACGATCTTTGATCGCTCCAACGGACCTACTACGTGGATGGCGGATCAAAATGGCCGGACCCGTGACCCATCCGAACTGGGAGGTGATCCGGTGCCGAACTCTCGGTCACAGAGCGGCGAACTGACCTCGCTCAGGGCCTCGCGTGACTCCCCGTATCCGACTGCTCCGATCGCCGGGATTGACCGCCCGCCCGCAGCCCATGCGCGGACGTTTCCGTATCAGGCCAGTCACCGCTTGGCGTAGTCGGCGTATCCCTGCCAATCGATCACGACACAAGGCTCATCGCCAATGATCCACGCGTCGTGTCCAGGTGCCATGACGGCAAAGTCTCCAGGGCCGTACTCCATCTCTTCACCATCGTCCATGACGACCTTCATCCGACCCGAGACGAAGTATCCCGTGTGGGCAGCCTGACAGCTGTCCGTCTTGGCGATCGGCTTCACATGGTCCGACCACTTCCATCCAGGCAGGAAGGTGGCCCTACCGACAGCGCCTCCATCCGAGAGCACCACTTCGAGCTGACCGGTTCCATCCTCGAACGGTCGAGTCTCATCGGGTGCATCAAGGCTCTTGCGAACCAGTCCGGACATCTTGGTCTCCTCTCTGATGGTCGCCTCCGGTTCAGTCGGCGAACTTCTTCACACGGGCTTCTATCGGGCCATCACAAGGAAAGGGGTGCCTCGTCCTTTAGGTTCTCCCGCAGCCAGGTGCGGACCTCTTCGGTGTCCTGGTGTCCGTGGACCGAGACGGCGTGTTGGGTTGCAGCAGCGACCACCTCGTCTTCCTCGCCGGAGATGGTAAGCGTGCAACCATTCTCACTGGGGAAGTCTCGACAATCTGCAACTTTCCGACTCATGTTCGCTTTCCTTTCGCTTGGTTGCTTTGGTCGTCACATCTCCTCGACGCTTCGCACGTCAAGATTGCGGAACAGCATCGGGCCATCGCACAACTGACTCAGGCGTTCGGCGAAAGCTGCCGTCTCAGGGAGGTCTGAGTTTGCCATCGCATCCTCGTAGGAGGGGAATTCCACGATCTGGACGTAGCTGTTCGGTCGCTCTCTGTCCCGGGTGAAGGTGCCCCGCTGGGCGGTTCGCCGTCCTGTCGTCTTCTCGCGCCACTCACCGACCAGTGCTTCGACCTCGTCCGGCCGGGTGGTTGTGATCTCGATCACCTGGATGAATGCCATGACCACCTCTCAGAGGCTGGCTCCGCAAGCCAACCGTACCGCCATGGAAAGGTATTTTCAATCGGCTTTCATCCCCGCGGTCCCGAGCAGACGTGCCGCTGATGAGCAGAAGGGCGGCTCGTCATCGACCAGATCGTGTACTGGTACGCCGCGGAGGGTCGACACCCCAGCCGCCAGAATCACACAACCTTCTCTCACGACCATCACCATCACTCATGGCCTGATGAGTAGCCTCACATCGAATTCGTAACGTCCCCGACGGGCACGGCGGGGAACCCGTACCCGAGCAATAACCGGCGACACCGGGCGATCGGGTTGAAGGCGTGGATTACCCGGGCGAGGTCAAGACCACAACGTCAACTGGCTGGTCCCGGCCACGTATCGCTACCCGCTCAACGCGGCCCCCTGGGCACTCCGGCTCGATGA
Source organism: uncultured Acidimicrobiaceae bacterium (assembly GCA_963704615.1). Taxonomy (GTDB): domain Bacteria; phylum Actinomycetota; class Acidimicrobiia; order Acidimicrobiales; family RAAP-2; genus Bog-756. The sequence continues at coordinate 2,292,743 of OY969923.1, forward strand.
GCGGGTAAAGCGAAGCGGCCAGCACAATCTCGCCTGGCGACGCGTGGGCCTGAAGGCGAGCACCAACGTTGACTGCATCACCCAGCGCAGTGAAGTCCAATACGCTCCCCGATCCCACATTGCCGACGAAAGCGACACCAGCGTTGGCAGCAACACCGAGGGGAAGTTCGGTGACCTCTGTGGCCAGTTCGAGGGCGGCAATCGCTGCCTTGCGTCGATATTCCGGACCGGCGACGCCCTCAATGAAGAGACCCATCACTTCGTCGCCAATCAGCTTGTCCACAATGCCTTCATTGTGAACCAGCACCTTCGTTGCTGTGCGATAGAACTCGTTCAGATGCTCGGCGAAAGTCGTGGCGTCCGACCGCTCACCCAGGGCTGTCGAAGCTCGAATGTCGGCGAACACAACTCCGACGTCGATCTCGATGCCTCCGGTCGGCAGACGATCGAAGCAGAACTGACAGATGTTCGGGCTCTTACGGGAGGGTTTGTATCCCACGAGACCGATCATTTTGCCGCCCACACCGCCAAAGGGGCTCAGACAAAGCTTGCAGCGGGGGTCATGGGGAAGGTGACGAAAGATCCGTTGCGCGACCTTCAGGGGTTCGTAACCCCTGACGAGTAGAGATTCCCAATCGAGTGTTTTCGCCACTGCACAACTATGGCGCTTCGGCAGGAGAGGCGCTAGGGCCAAAGAACTCGTGCTCAGAACGGACGATGAGGGTCCGGTTCTTGGGCCGCAGCCATCGTCCGGAGGCTTCCTAAGTTGGCAAAATGACCCGCGGAAGGTCGATTACCGAAGGAGGCGCCATGACGTGGCAACCGGAGGAACCTGCTTTGAGAACTGCACCTGCGACACGGTCTGCCCGTGCACAACATCGGGGTTCACGATGTCTGCCGACCACGGGCAGCAACATGGGACACATGTCGTGACCGACGTGCCGACGGGTCTGACGGACCGGCGAGTCCGGGGCTCGTACTTCGAGGGTTGCCGACCCTGCCACGCGTTGCGGTCCACCCAATCGGGTCAAGCCCACGTGTGGGGCTGCCGGGAATTGAACCCGGGACCTCGTGACCCCCCGTCGTCGCAGCCCAGATAGTTTGTCACCGGCGGCAATCTGCAGCTCATAATCGGGGGAACTGTTGACAGCTGACAACTCTCAGATGCTCCAGGCAATCTCTTTGGCGGTCAGTTTGGCGGTCAGTTTCTGGAGCGATTCCCTTTAGGGCTTACCGTACCAGCGGGAAGGTTGGCCGTTGCTGCAGCTATGGGAGCCGGTGTCAATCAGGTCCATGAACACGGCATGGTCCTTGCTCGAGTAGCCGAAGAACAGCTCGGTCCCGGGAGGGATTGCTGCGGGGTTAATCACCGTGACGGTGCGGGCCGCGATCTGGTTCAGCTCGCCGGGCGGCGAGCCGCTGGGTGCGGGCGCAGGAATGTGCGGAGCCCCGGCGGGTGGTTGGATGGACACCACCCCGATGCTTATCGGGTTGGGTGCCGCGGGGCTGGATTCGCAGTAAGTGCCCGTCGTGACCAGGGCCGGGATGCCGTGTTGCGTGAGTGCTTGCTGGAGAGCGGCGGCGTTCAGTATCTGGCTCATAGTCAAAGTCAACGTGTCTGTGCCGTTGGCATCGCTCGTGAGGATGAAGGCCGGGGTCCGAATCGTGCCGGTACTGAGGGCAGGAGCGGCGACGCCCTTGGTCCGCGCTGGAACTGCAGCAAGGGCGCCGGTCAGGCCGAGTGCCAGCGCGGTGACCCCAGCAGCAGCGGTCACGCCGAGGCCGGCGAAGGCAGTCCGCCGCCGCCGCCGGTGCGCGTGGCCAATGCCGGTGATCTCCTCCAGCGGTGGCCGCTCGGGCGTGCTCAGTTCAGACAGGGCATCGCGCAGTTCCTGGGTCAGGGCGCTGTCGTTCGGGTTCTCGTCGTGGTCCATCGTGATCTCCTCGTGGTTCATCGCTTGATCTCCGTGGTTGTGGCGGGGGTAGGTTCGCCGCGAAGGGCTGTCATCGCCCGTGAGAGGTGAGCCCGGACGGTTCCCGGTGCGATGCCTAGCTGCCTGGCAGTCGTGTCGATGTCCAGGTCGAGGAAGACACGCAGCACGATCACCTCCCGCTGACGTGCCGGCAGACGGCGCAGCGCGGTGAGCACTGCAGCGTCCAGGCCGGTCCACTGGCTGTCAGTGGCCGCGATGTCATGACTGGTCAGCGCTGTTTCCTGTCTGCGCCGATGCCACCAGGACGCCCCGGCGTTGAGCGCGGTGCGAACGACCCAGGCCCGAGGCGCCGGATGATGGCTGACTCTGTGCCACGATGCCCACGCCCGGGCGAACGCCTCGGCGGTCTGGTCCTCAGCCAGCGTCATGTTGCCGGTGCTGGCGGCAACGGCCCGCAGGCAGGGGTCCCAGTTTGCCGCGAAAAACTTGGCGAACGCGGCGTCGTCTTGGCTCACATCTGTTAACCCGCCAGCGACTGGAAACGCTTACTTCTACCCGACATAACCTCGCCCGGCGCCACAGCTCCCTCAACCACCTGACACCCAATGAATTCGAAGCTCTCAACCCAAAAGAAGCCCAGGTCGCGTTCTCATCAGATCCGGTCCACCCATAGGGTCAACCGCACGTGGTCGGGCTGCCGGGATTTGAACCCGGGACCTCTTGACCCCCAGTCAAGCGCGCTAACCAAGCTGCGCCACAGCCCGTCCCTGATCAGAGGCACTGTTGGGTACCATCCAACCCGTCCGATCTTCCCACCGGCGAGCAAAGCTGCCACGCGGGAGAAGAAGGGTTCCTACCGGACCGGGCAACCCTAGCCGACCCGTTCGTTTCTGGGTGAAGCCTCTCGCCGCATGACCGCACGGACCGATGGGCCGCGTCGTTTCCTGCCAAACCTCGGATGGCTGCGGGACGGCGCAGCGCGCCCGAACGCGCCGCGCCCGGCGGGCTGAGCCTCAGGATGCTCGGTAGTCGGCCACGGTCAGCTTGCCGATAAATGTGTACCCCTTGGTATTGGCGTGGATGTTCCCCTGTGAGCAGTAGTAGGTCAGCGTGCACACCTCCCAGACCGCGACAGGGATCTTTCCGTACGGCTTGAGGTTGACCGTGGTGGTCAGAGGGGTGTCATCACCCGAGATGGCCTTCTGGTAGCGAGCTTGGGTCACGTTGACGAAACTGCCCTCGGGGACCGAGGTATAGGCGGTCTTGAGAGTGGGGTTGATCAGGTCGTCGAAGGCGAGCACCGACTCGTTGGCCAACGTCACGTTGGTTCCACCCGGGGGGTAGACGTAGTCCCCGAGGATCACGTCGGGATAGGTCAGCCCGATGAGCTTGGCACTGGTGTCTCCGTTGGAGCTCAGAGCCGCGTCGAGGGCGGAAACCAGCGAGGTCACGTTGGTCATGATGGTCGACTCCGCAGCTTCGACGCAGCTGATCGGATCGGGGTTGGAGTCGCACGCGGTGACGTCGTTACCGCCGATGGAAACGGTGATCAGACCGACGTGGCCGGGGTGGGCGGCGATGAAGTCGAGGGCGGCCTGTTCCTGGGTCTCGGTCGGATAGGCCACGGCGTCCTTGGCCGCGGTCGGACCGTAGGGCGTCGTGCACCCGATGACGGTGAGGAGGGACGTGGTCGTGGCGCCCCCGCACCCGAGGTTGGCCAGCGTCAGCTTCGATTTCATGGCCACGTAGCCGGTGTATCCGGACGTGGCGCCCTTGCCGGGCTGGTAGCCCACCGAATAGGAGTCACCGAGGGACAGGTAGTAGTTCGGGGCGGTCTTGGCCATGCTGGCCTGGACGTCGTGGGTGCCCCCAGCCTGGCTGATACCGGGCAGGGCCACCACCGCCAGACCCACCAGCACGGCCGACACCAGGATGCACCGCCCTGTCGATCTGCCCACCCGTGACCGCATGTGCACTCCCCCATCGATGGTGGACCCGTTCACACCAAGGACACATACTGCTAGCACACCGTCGCCCTGTTTCCGAATCCCGGTGACCTGGGGCCGGCTCCCCGGTGGTGTTCCTCCCGCCCGCTGAGCTCGGTCGGCGGGTTGCCGTCAGACGTGGTGGACCACCCAGGTGACCCCCTGGAAGGCCCGATAGCCCAGGTAGATCACACTGGCCACCAGCATGAACTTGAAGTACCACGGCGACTTGCGGTGCTCGAGAGGCTCAGCCCCGCAATCCGGGCAGGCGCCTTCAGCGGTCAGCTCCTCGCTCTCGAGTCGATGGTCGCACTGCTCACACCACGGCACCGATCATTTCCTCCCCGACCGCCGGCGCACCCCGCCCCCATGGGCGCCTTTGGCCCGGACCCGGAGCTTGATCGGGGTCGGGCCCAGGTCGAAACGCTCACGCAGGCCCCGCTCCACGTAACGGAGATAGGTGGCCTGCAGGCGCCCGTTGGTGAACAGCGTGAAGGTTGGCGGGTCACTGGCTCCTTGCACCGCATACTGGATCTTCGCCCCAACCGGCGGGTGGGCCATCTGGATCGACGTGAGAGCTCGGTTGAGCTCTCCGGTGGGGATCCGGGCGTGGTAGGCCTCTTCGGCCGCAGCCACGGCCGGCAGGATGTGGTGGACGCCCAACCCGGTCAGAGCGCTGATCTTCAGGACGGGTGCGTCGCCGAGGAAGGCCAGCCGGTCGCCGATGTCGATCAGAATGTCGGCCCGTTGCTCGGTGGGAATGAGCTCCCATTTGTTGAGCACCACCACGGTGGGACATCCGGACGCCCCGATCCGTTCGGCCAGGCGCTGGTCCTGATGGGTCACCCCGGCGGTGGCGTCGATGACCAGAAGAGCGATGTCCGCCCGGTCCAGGGCTTCGAGGGCCCGGAGAACGGAGAAGTACTCGGTTCCCCGTTCGGTTCGGCTCTTCCGCCGCATCCCGGCGGTGTCCACGAAACAGACCGTCCCCTCGGGTGTCTCCACCACCGTGTCCACCGCGTCCCTGGTGGTCCCCGGGGCGTCGTGGACCACGGACCGCTCGTCACCGACCAGCCGGTTGAACAGCGTCGACTTCCCGACGTTGGGCCGACCCACCAAAGCCACCCGCACAACCGCCTCCGGCCCGAGCGGGTCCGGTACGCCACTGGCAGCGTCGGCGCTGTCCTCCGGCGGGCTGTCCCCGGTGGCCCCCGGGTCGGGCAGGAGGCGCACCACGTCGTCGAGCAGGTCGCCGGTTCCCCGACCGTGCAGCGCGCTGATCGGCCAGGGCTCCCCCAGCCCGAGAGCCATGGCGTCCCAGGCGTCCGCCTCGCGCTGGGACGAGTCCACTTTGTTGACCACCACCCGCACCGGTCGGCCCGACCGCTTGAGGATGCGGGCCACAGCCCTGTCGTCATCCAGGACCCCGACGGTGACGTCCACCACCATCAGGATGACGTCGGCGTCGGCGATGGCCCGCTCCACCTGCGCGCTCACCTGGGCATCGAGCGGGTCAACGCTCGCCAGCCATCCTCCGGTGTCGACCACCGTGAAGGGGCGTCCGCACCACTCGGCGTCGAGTTCCTTGCGGTCGCGGGTGACCCCCGGCCGTTCTTCCACGACTGCGGCGCGACGGCCGACGATGCGATTGACCAGGGTCGACTTCCCCACATTGGGTCGACCGGCCACCACCACCAGGGGGCGCTCCCGGGTCGAGCTGCCCACCGCCGCGCTCACCGCACTCATCGGGGCGTACCCAGGGTCACCCGGACTCGCTGTTCTCCGGGGTCATCGGCCCGGGCTCCGCAGGCGCTCCCGGTGCCGGTCGGCGCGCCGGAACCCTCGAGCGCCCGGCGCAGGGAGAGCCCGTCGGTCGGGACAACCTCGACCGACCGGGGCAGGTCGGCGACGGTGGCGTCGTCGAGAAAGCGACCCTCCGACAGGCAGGAGTCGGGCAGGAGATAGCGGTCCCCGGCGGGCTGGTCGCGGAGCACGGCACTGAGATCGGCGCCGGTGAGCAGGCCGGAGACGCCGATGTTGCCGCCGAAGAAGTGATTGACCACCGGGACCAGGCGGATGTCGGCGCGGCCCAGTGACTCCACCAATGGCCCCAGCACCCGAGCCCCGTACTCGCCGGTCAGGATGGCAACCGGGGCATCCTGGCCCGACCCGTTCGTCGGTGTCGCTCGCGGCGCCCGGTAGCCGGTGGCCGGAGCCCCGTCCACCGAAGCGAAGAATCCCCGCCGCACCCCGAGTGCGGCCTCTGTCGCGCCCCCGAACGCCGCTTCGAAGGCCCGGGCCATGCCCAGGCCGTTCTCGTGCTGGGGGAAGCCCTCGTAGGTGGCCGCCTCCGGAAAGGGCCGCTCGGCCATCAGGTAGTACTCGTCGGCGGCGAACACCATCCGCCTGCCGATGGCGCCCAGGAAGGTGTCTTGCCACTCCCCCACCAGGTCGCACACCGCCGCTGCTTCCTCCCGGGTGTGTGCTCGCATCGCCTCCTCCGGGGAGAACCGGCTGATCCCGAGGGGCACGCAGGCCACCGTGGCCAACGACGGATACCGGTCGAGAACGCCGGCCAGGGTGTCGGCCAGTACCGCCCCGTCGTTGGTGCCCGGACAGACCACCACCTGTCCGTGGACCTCGATCCCACCGTCGAGCAGGGCGGCCAGCCACCGGAGGCTGGTGGCCCCCCGCCGGTTGCGCAGCAGGTGGGCCCGGACGTTCGGATCGGTGGCGTGGATGGAGACGAACAAGGGGCTGAGGCGCTCACTCAGTACTCGCTCGAGGTCCATTTCGGTAAACCGGGTCAAGGTGGTGAAGTTGCCGTAGAGGAAGGAGAGCCGGTAGTCGTCGTCCTTCAGCGAGAGGCTGCGCCGCATGCCCTTCGGGAGCTGGTGGATGAAGCAGAACTCGCAGTGATTGTCACAGGTGCGGACCCGGTCGAAGACGGCCGAGCTGACCTCGACCCCGAGGGGCTCACCCGCCTCCTTGGTCACCGACAGGGTGAGGGGATCGACCGACCCGCGTCGCCGCACCACCAGGTCCAGCTCGGGTTCGTCGACCAGCAGGCTGTACTCGATGACATCGCGGGGTGACCGCCCGTTGAGGAGGAGCAGCTCGTCCCCGGGGAGGAGTCCGGAGAGTTCGGCCGGTGACGATGCGGTGACGGCCACGACCTTGGGTGCCGTCGTCACTCGGGGCGCCGACATCACCCCAGGCTACCTGGTCACCTCCGGCCCCCCGGCGTCGCCTCGGCGCCGATCGCACGGATGACCCCGGTAGCCTGGAGGCCATGCCCGTCGAGCGAGTGCTCCTCGCCGAACCGAGGGGGTTCTGCGCCGGGGTGGAGAAGGCGATCAAGGCGCTGGCCTGGATGGTCCGGATCTTCGAGCCGCCCGTCTACTGCTACCACGAGATCGTCCACAACCGTCACGTGGTCGATCAGTTCCGGGCTCAGGGCGTGATCTTCGTGGACGATGTGGACGAGGTTCCGTCCGGGGCTCCCCTCATGTTGTCGGCCCACGGATCGGCTCCCGAGGTGGTGGTGGCGGCCCGGACCCGTGGTCGGGTGGTGGTCGATGCCGTGTGCCCGCTGGTGACCAAGGTCCATCACGAGCTCAAGGTCAGGGCCAACAAGGGCTACACCGTTCTCTATGTCGGCCATCACGGTCACGAGGAGGCGGTCGGGACCATGGCCGTGGCTCCGACCTCGGTGCGCCTGCTCGAAGGGGTCGCGGACGTCGATGCGCTCGACGACCCGGCCGCCGCCGACGGGGCGCCGCCCCGGGTGGCACTCCTGGCCCAGACCACCCTCAGCCACGACGAGTGGTCGGACATCGTCGACCGGGCCCGTGAACGCTTTCCCGACCTGTGGATGCCCAGTCGCAGCGACCTCTGCTTTGCCACCACCAACCGCCAGGCCGCGCTCAAGGCCCTGGCCGGCAGGGCCGACGCCATCGTCGTCATCGGCTCGGAGAACTCCTCCAACACCGTCGCCCTGGCTGAGGTGGCCACCGCCTTCGGCTGCCCCCGGGTCTTGCGGGTCAACGACGCCTCCGAGCTTCCCGACGACCTGTCCGGCACGGTCGGGGTCACCGCCGGGGCCTCGGCCCCCGAGGCCCTGGTCGACGCGGTGGTGGCGCGCCTGGCCCCCCGGGATGGGGTGCAATCGTCGCCGGTGACCGTCGAGGAGGAGTACTTCCCGCCCCCACCGGAGCTGCGCGAGCTCCTGCGCAGCCTCGACGCTGTTCTGGCCCTCCTCAACGGTGCGCCCCGGCGGACGCCCGACGGGCTGACCACCAGGGGTGATACCGCCGCCGCTCCCGTGCTGGCCGACGATCGAACGAGTGCCGCCTCCGATGCGCTCGAGCGTCTGGTCGGGTAGGTCCCGCATGTGGGACGAGCCCATTTGATGCGAGAATGGTGCCATGAGCAGCTCGACTGAGGCCAGGACCGGTTTCACCCGCATGGACGCCTCCACCCGTGACGACTGGATGGTGATCGGCACCGAGACGATGCAGGACCAGAGCCAAGTCGCCGATCGGGTGCTGGCCATGCTCGAGTCGCTGTCGGACACCGTGGTCGGTTTCGGTGTCGATCAACTGACCCACTGCCTGCAGACGGCCACCCGGGCCGAGCGAGCCGGCGCCGACGACGAGTTGGTGGTGGCCTCCTTGTGCCACGACATCGGCAAGGCGGTGGGGGTGCCCAACCACCCGCGGGTGGCCGCGGAGATCCTGCGTCCCTACGTGCGGCCGGAAGTGACCGCGGTGGTCGCCGCCCACCAGGACTTCCAGGGCCGGCACTACTACCACCACTTCAACATGGACCCCGACATGCGTGAGCGCTACCGGGACGAGCCCTGGTACGAGCTGGCCGAGCGATTCGCCGACGAATGGGATCAGAACAGCTTCGATCCCGACTACCCGACCGAGCCTCTCACCCACTTCGAACCGAAGGTGCGGGCCGTCTTCGGCAATCCGCACATCCTGTAGCGATGCCGCGACGACGTTGGATCACGATGCCGGCCATCCGCGAGCACCAGCGGGTGGCTGAGCTGCACGCCTTCGCCCTGAACAGCGCCAGCTCCGAGTTCGAGATCCGCTATCCCCGGGCCCGGTTCGGTCCGGTGGTGGCGGTGATCGCGGCCTACGACGAGGAGCGCAACATCGGCGACGTCCTCAAAGCCATGCCCACCTTCATCGGGGATCTCGAGGTGTCCACCCTGGTGGTGGTGGACGGAGGAAGTGATGGCACCGCGGAGGTAGCCTTCGACGCCGGGGTCCTGACCTGCGTCCTGCCGGTCAACCTGGGCCACGGTGCCGCCCTCCGGCTGGGCTACGGGCTGGCCCTCGACCACGGGGCCCGCTATGTGGTCACCCTGGATGCCGACGGACAGAACGATCCGACCGAGATGGCCACCATGGTCCAGCCTCTCCTCGAGGACACGGCTGACTTCGTGATCGGCTCGCGGCGATTGGGTGTCGACCGGACCACGGACCGGTTCCGGCAGGCCGGCGTCAGGGTGTACGCCTGGATCCTCAACACCATCGTCTCCCAACGGCTCACCGACTCCTCCAGCGGGTACCGCGCTTTCCAGGCCGCGGTGATCGCCGACATCCTTCCCCGCCTGGTCCAGGACCAGTATCAGACGGCCGAGGTGGTCATCCTGGCTGCCCGGGGCGGTTGGCGCATCACCGAACAGCCGACGGTGTGGCACGCCCGAGCCTCGGGATCCTCCAAGAAGGGCAGCAACCTGATCTTCGGGGCCAGCTACGCCCGAGTCATCGCCACCACCTGGTGGCGGTCGACCCTCGGCCTCCGCAGCCACCGGTCGGGGTGACCGGGGGGCACCACCCGGGCGCCGTGGTGCTCAATACCTGCCGGTCACGGTGACGGCGCGGTCATAGAGCTTCTGGATCGAGGCGGCCAGGGCCTCGGTGAGCTCATGGGTGCGGCTCCGGGACACCCTCCCCCCGCCCGTGCGCGCCGGTGAGGGCAGGGGCTCACCCACCTCCAGATGGATGTGCCGGGGGCGGGGCAGTCTGCTTCCCTTGGGCATGACCGAGGCCGACCCTCCGATCCCCACCGGTATCACCGTGGCCCCGGTCCGGGCGGCCAGGAAGGCCACCCCCTCGTGGAGGTCCTCGACCACGGGGCCGTTCCGCCGCTCCCCTTCGGGGAACAGGATCAGTGCCTCCCCTGCCTCCAGCACGTGTTGGGCCCGCCGCATGGCCCCGCGGTCGGCCGCGCCCCGATGGACGGGGAAGGCCCCCAGGGGAGGAAGGATGCGGGCCAGCACCCGGTTGTCCCACAGGCTGTCCTTGGCCATGTAGTGGAGCTTCCGGTTGGTCACCTCGGAGGCCACGAAGAAATCGATGAAAGAACGGTGGACCGGGGCGATGATCACCGGTCCCTCGGTGGGCACCCGGTCGGCTCCAACAACCGTGGTCCGGAACAGCAGGCGGTTCAGGCCGTGGACGAGAACCCGCAAGAAGCGGTAGATCGGGGTGAAGCGGGTGTCCACCCTGGGGTCGTCGTCACCGGAGGGGTCCACGTCGTGCCCGTCGGCCGGGCTCACAACCACGCCAGCACCTCGTCCACGATGTCCTCGACCGGCCGGTCGGTGGTGTCGATGACCCGGGCCCCCTCGGCCACGCTGAGAGGCGATGCCGACCGGGTTCGATCGAGGCGGTCCCGGCGATTCAGGGCGTCGGCCCCTTCCTCGGGCCTCCGCCGGCTTCGCTCGCCGGCCGATGCGGTGAGGAAGATCTTGACGTCGGCGTCGGGGAAGACCACCGACCCGATATCCCGGCCCTCGATGACCCCGCTCCCCCGCTCGACCAGCCACCGACGCTGGCGGTCCACCAGGGCGGCCCGGACGTCGGGATTGGCCGCCACCACCGACACCACCCCGGAGACTGCGGGACCTCGGATGGCTTCGGTGATGTCAACCCCGTCCGCCTCGACCCTTTCCCCGACACTCAGCGTGAGGCTGCGGGCCAGCTCGGCCACCGACGCAGCGTCGCCCGGGTCGATCCCCCGGTCGAGGGCGGCCCAGGCCACGGCGCGGTACATGGCCCCGGTGTCCAACCGGTCCAGTCCCAGGCGATCGGCCAAGGCCCGCGACACCGTCGACTTCCCCGATCCCGCCGGACCGTCGATGGCGATGACCGAGGAGGAAGCGACCCCGCCGCCCACCGGGCTCATCGGCCGTCTTCCGTGGGCGATCGGAGCCGGGCCAGGTCGTCGGCGAAGGCGGGGTAGCTGGTGGACACCGAGTCCCATCCGGCGATGGTGGTCACCTGGCCGGGCGACGGGCAGGCGGCGCCGGCCACGGCCGCGGCCATGGCCATCCGGTGGTCGCCTCCGGCGTCGAACTGCGCCGGCCGGAACGGGGTCCCGTCGCCCTCCACCACCAGGTCGTCGCCGTCGGTGTCGGCGTTCCCCCCGAAGGCACGGATCATCTCGACGGTGCCGGCCAGCCGGTCGGACTCCTTCACCCGCAGCTCACCGACGTCACGGAACCGGGTCTGGCCGTGGGCGGCGGCCGCGGCAACGGCCAACACCGGTACCTCGTCCAGGGAGGGGATCTCCCACGACTCCACCTCGGTGCCGTGCAGCAGACAGGTGTAACTGGTCACCGACCCGGTGCCGCTTCCCGCCTCCTCGATCTCGATGGTGGCCCCCATCCGGCGCAGCACGCCGATGAAGCCGAGGCGCTCGGGAGCCAGCGTGATGTCCGGCACGGTCACCAGGCTGCCGGGGATGATCACGCTGCCGACCACCCAGAAGGCGGCCTGGGACGGGTCCCCGGGGATGGTGAAGGCTCCCGGGTTGAGCGTTGACCGCCGCACCCGGACCACCCGGCCCGGGCCCACCCATTCGATGCTGATGTCGGCGCCGGTGGCGGCCAACATGTCTTCGGTATGGGCCCGGGTGGCCACCGGTTCACGGACCACGGTCTCCCCGTCGGCGGCGATTCCGGCCAGCAGGATGGCCGACTTGACCTGGGCACTGGCCATGGGAGGTGTGTAGTCGATCCCGCGCAGCTCCCCGCCGGTGACGGACACAGGGGGCAGGAGGCGGTCGCCCTGCCCGACCATCTGGGCCCCCATAGCCTCGAGCGGCGCGGCCACCCGGTCCATGGGCCGGTGGCGCAGCGAGTCGTCGCCGGTGAGGGTGGTCGTGCCCGAAAGGGTGGCGACCAGGCCGGCCAGCAGACGCAGGCCGGTCCCGGAGTTGCCCAGGTCGATGGCTCCGCTGGGCGGGGCCAACCGCGAGCGCCCGCCTCGGACGGTGACCAGCGGGCCGTCACGTTCCACGTCCGCCCCCAGCGCGGCGATGGCCGCCGCCGTGCGGACGACGTCACCGCCGTCACTGAGACCGGCGATGGTCGAGGTGCCCTCGGCCAGGGCGGCCAGCAGAAGAGCCCGGTGGGAGATGGACTTGTCGCCCGGAACAGAGATGGTCCCCACCAGAGGGGCGCCACCGGCCACCGACGTGGTCGGGTCCTCGCTCACCGGGTGGTCCCGACCGGCAAGCTGGTCGCCCGGTAGCCGCGGCCGGGGAGGGTGGCCAGCAAGGTCGGCGCGGCCAAGGAGTCGACCACCAGAACCAACACCCCGCGGTCGCCCTCCACCGAGTGGGCGATCTCCAGGTCGAAGATGTTGATGCCCAGCTCGCTGACCAGGGTGGTGACATCGGCCAGGACACCCTGGCGGTCGGGCACCGGGATGCGCACCTCGACCAGACCCTCGGGGCGGGGCGCGTGGTCCACCAGCGCCCGCCGCGCCGCGGCGGCGCGGCCGAGGATCTCGAGAAGAGATTCGTGGTCGCGCTCGGCCACTCGACGGCGCATGCCGGCCAGGGCTTCGATCAACAGGTCCAGCGTGTCGACGATGGCGTCGGCGTTGTCCTCGCAGATGTCGGGCCAGATCGAAGGCTGCCCGGCGGCGATGCGGGTCATGTCCCGGAACCCGCCCGCGGCCAGCTGCAAGAGGGCGGCGTGCTCCTCCCCCAAGCCCGAGGCCAGGTCCATCAGTGTGGCCGCGGTCAGGTGGGGGACGTGGGAGACCACGGCCACCAGCGAGTCGTGCTGGGCCGGGGTCAGGGCCATCACGTTGGCTCCGATGTCGGCCAGGACGTTGCGCACCCGTGTGTAGGCGGAGGGGTCGGTCAGGTCGGTCGGCGTGAGCACCCAGGTGGCCCCCACGAACAGCTCGCCCGAGGCTCCGTCCACGCCGACCTGCTCGGAGCCGGCCATCGGATGTCCCCCGACGAAGCGGGCATGGTCGATCGACGCCACCAGCGGTCCTTTCACGCCACCCACGTCGGTCACCACCGCATCGGGGCTCCACGAGGTCGAGGACAAGACGTCCCCGATGATGGCGGCGGCGACATGGACAGGGGTGGCCACCACCACCAGGTCGGCACCGTCGTCGATGCCCTCGTCGGACAGGGCGCCGAGCTCCACGGCCCGGGCCGCCACGCCGTCGATGGCGTCGACGCCACTGACCCGCCATCCCCGGTCGCGCAGGGCCATTCCCACCGAGCCACCGATGAGGCCGGTGCCGAAGATCATCGCCCGCCCGGGCGTGACCACCCTCTCCCCGCCCGACCCGGCGGTTGCGTCACCTGCCGGCCCGGCGCCCTCAGGCGGGGAGGTCGTCACGGAGTCCCTGCGCGCCCTCGAGGTAGACGTGATGGATGTCGTCCCGTGGGCGTTCCGTCGTCACGTGGAGCAGGACCCGGATGCACTGGGGCACCGACCCGACCACGGCGATCTCGCGGGCACAGATCAAAGGGACGGCCCCCAGTCCCATCGATCGGGCGGCCGTGGCCGGAAAGGTCGAGGTGATGTCCTCGGTGGCGGTGAACAAGATGGAGATGATGTCATCTTCGACCAGCTGGTTCCGGTCGAGGATGACCCGGAGCAGGGCCACCACCCGCTCCGTGATGGCCTTGGGGGTGTCCTCGGCGACGGTGGTGGCGCCGCGGACGGCTCGGACGGTCGGGGGCATCAGCCTGGCATGTTACTCAGGGACTCTGGACTTCCCCTCGCCCTCCCCCTCCCCGTCTCCGGCGTCACCGGCGCCCGCCTCGGTGGGCGTGGCTGCCGCGGCCAGGCCGCGCACCTCGTCCAGGCTCAAGACGCGGTGGGCTCCCGGGCTCAGCGAGGGATCGGTGAGAGGCCCGATGCGCGTCCGGACCAGGCGAACCACCGGGTGGCCGATGGCTTCGGCCATGCGGCGGATCTGACGGTTGCGGCCCTCGTGGATGACGATCCGGAGGAGATTGGGAGCGACCACGGCCACCTGGGCCGGGGCGGTGGGCCCATCGTCGAGGTCCACACCCTGACGGAGCCGGCGCACCTCGCCCGCGGTCGGCTCCCCCATCACCTGGACCAGGTACTCCTTGGGCACGCCAAACGAGGGATGGGTCAGCCGATGGGTGAGCTCGCCGTCGTTGGTCAGGATGAGGAGGCCCTCCGAGTCCATGTCCAGTCTTCCCACCGGGAACACCCGCGGGTGCTCCGGCACCAGCGAGACGGCGGTCGGTCGGCCGTAGGTGTCCTCGGCCGTGCTGACCACACCCAGGGGCTTGTTGACCAGGTAGTGCACCAGACCGGGCTGGATGGGGAGGGGCACGCCGTCGAGCTCGACCCGATCGGCGTCCGGCTCGACCCGCCGACCGAGGACCGGAACCACGCCGTTGACCGTCACCCGGCCGTCGGCGATGAGCTCCTCGCACACCCGTCGGGATCCGACCCCGACCCGGGCCATCACCTTCTGCAGCCGCTCCCCGGTGGACGAGGAAGGGTCAGGACCGTCAGCCATCGGCGGCCGGGCGCATCTGCTCCTCCATCTCGTCCAGGGCCTCGGGTCCTGGAAGCAGGTCCTGGATCGGCGGAAGCTGGTCCAGGCGGTCGAGACCGAGCCGTTCCAAGAAAGCATCCGTAGTGGCGTAGAGGACGGCCTGTCCGGGGCCCGCCGCCTTTCCCGCGGCGGCGATGTACCCCCGGTGCTCGAGCAGGCGGACCACCCCGTCCACGTTGACACCCCGGAGGGCGCTGATCTGGGCCCGGGACACCGGTTGCTTGTAGGCCACGATGGCCAGGGTCTCGAGGGCGGCGGCCGACAGCCGGGAGGAGACACCGACGTTGGCGAACCGCTCCACGTGGGAGGCCAGGTCGGGGTGGGTCTGGACCCGGTACCCCCCGGCGATGCGGACGACTTCGAAGCCGCGCCCACCTTCGCGGCACGACTCGGCCAGCTCGTCGCAGAAGGCGTCGATCCGGTCCACGGGGAGCTCCAACAGCTCGGCCAGCAGCCCGCCCGGCACCGGCTCGACGGCCACCATCAGGACGGCCTCGATGGCCCGGGCCTCGGGCGAGAGTGCCATGCTCAGCCCTCGTACTCGTCGACCAGCCCGGCGGCGACCGGTACCGGCTGCGACTCGGCCGCCACCCAGGCCACCTCGAGCGAGCCGAAGGAGTGCCCCTGGTCGAGCGACACCCGTCCTCGCTTGCACAGCTCGAGGAGGGCGAGGAAGCGCACGATGATCTCGATGCGGGAGGTCAGATGACCGGTCAGAGCGCGGAAGGTGGACGTGCCCATGACCGCCAGCCGCTGTTCGAGCTCCGACACGGCGTCGGCCACCGTCACCGTGTCCACCGTCACGTGGTAGAGGTCGACGGTGGGGACGGGACGCTCGGCCGTGGCCCGCAGGTAGGCCCGGGCCACCTGATCGGGCGTCACCCCCTCGAGCAGGTCCGGAGCGTTGGCCTGCAGGTCGCGCTCGAGGCCCGCGGTCCGTGGCACCGAGCGCGCCGCCCGCTCCAGGAGAATGGCGAAGTTGTCGGCGGCCGCGGCGTAGGCCTTGCACTCGAGGAGCCGGGCCAGGAGGAGGTCCCTTTCCTCCCATCCGACCAGCTCCTCGTCGGGATCCACGTCGTCCCGCCCCGGCAACAGGCGACGCGACTTGAGCTCGACGAGCACAGCAGCGATGACCAGAAACTCGGACAGGGTCTGGAGATCGACCGTCTCCCAACTCGCCACCTCGGCGACGAAGGCATCGACCACCGAGGCCAGGGGGATGTCGTAGATGTCCACGTGATGGCTGCTCACCAACTGCATGAGCAGATCGATGGGGCCCTCGAACACGGGAGTGGTCACAGTGGCGGGCACGCCACCCGACGTTACCGGGTGGAGGGGGCCATCTCGTGCACCTCCAGGCCCGACCTACGATGACCCCCCATGTCTCGAGTTCTGTCCGGTCTGCAACCCAGCGGCGACCTGCATTTGGGGAACTACTTGGGGGCGATCCGCAATTGGGTGGCCGATCAGTACGTACACGACGCCCTGTACTGCATCGTCGACCTGCACGCCCTGACCTTGGACATCGATCCCGACGATCTGCGCACGCGCACCTACGAGACCGCCCTCGATCTCCTGGCCGCCGGGCTCGATCCCGAGCAGTGCACCCTCTTCGTCCAGAGCCACGTCCCCGAGCACCCGCGGATGTCCTGGCTGCTCGAGTGCACCGCCACCATGGGCGAGCTGCGGCGGATGACCCAGTTCAAGGACAAGAGCGCGGGCAAGGACACCGTCCGGGTCGGGCTGTTCACCTATCCGGTGCTGCAGAGCGCGGACATCCTGCTCTACGACGCCGAACGCGTACCTGTCGGGGACGACCAGCGTCAGCACCTCGAGCTGACCCGGACCGTGGCCCAGCGCTTCAACCACCACTACGGCCCGACCCTGGTGGTGCCCGAGGCAGCCATCCCCAAGGTGGCGGCCCGGGTCATGGACCTCCAGCACCCCGACCAGAAGATGTCGAAGTCGGTGAACTCCCCTCTCGGCACCATCCTGATGTTCGACGAACCGGATGCCATCGTGCGCAAGGTGCGCAAGGCGGTGACCGACACCGACGGGGAGGTCCGCTATGCCCCCGAGGCCAAGCCCGGACTCTCCAACCTGGTGGAGCTGCTGGCGGTGGCCAGCGACCGGTCCCCGCCGGACGTGGCCGCCTCCTTTGCCACCTATGGCGCCCTCAAGGACGCCCTGAGCGAGGCTCTGGTGGAAATGCTCCGGCCACTCCGTGCGCGCCGGGCCGAGCTGGCCGCCGACCCGGGGGCGGTGACCGCACTGCTCCAATTGGGTGCCAACAAGGCCGAGGCCACCGCGTCGGTCACCTACCAGCGGGCGGCGGCGGCCATCGGCCTGCTCAGCCCGGGCTGAGGCCACCGCCCGCGGCGACGGGGCGACCTCGGATCCGCCGCCGACGACGGACCACTTCGGCCAGCGCTCCGAGCACCAAGGCGGCGCCGGCCGCGGCCGACACGACGAGCCCCGCCACCGCGGCGGCCGGGGCGTAGGAGAAGGAGACCCGGTACTCCCCCGGACCAGGCAGCGCCACCTGCTGGATGACCCCGGTCCGGGTGACGGCGGCGGTGACCGTCGGGCCGAGCCCGCCGCTCGGTGAACCGGGGGTGACCTTCTGGACGGTGGCTCGCCACCCCGGGCTCCACGATTCGCTGCGCACCAGGACGGCCGCGGCCGTGGTGCGCACGGTGATCTGCTGGCTCGCGTTCCGATCGGGGACCGACCCGGCCACGACCGCCCCCGCCGGGCGGGCTCCGCCGCCGGGGGCGAGGACCCAGGCCCAGCCTCGGGGCCGCTGGTTGTGGAAGACGCCGAAATGTCCGAGGGTGCCGGTGAAGGTCCAGTGACGGGGCTGGACACTGTCTTGCATGCGACCGTCGAGAGCCACCTCGCCGGCCTCGGCGCTGTCCAGGGTCGGCGTGCCCACCGTAGTGGACCGCGGGCCGGTCGCCTCCACGACGATCCCGGCCGCCGGTCGAGGCGACGGTGGGATCAGCTCGAGGGACCCGCCCCCGCCACCGGCGACCACCCGGGTATCGGCGGCCGGCAGCCACCGGGTCCCACCGGTGGCGGTCACCAGGCCGACCTTCAGATCATGGCCAGAACCGGCGAGCACCGGGACATCGAGCGAGTCGACGGTGAGCACCCCCCCGAAGTACCACGTGCGTGGGCTCCCCCGCTGCAGGGCGAAGGAACCAGGCGGTGGGGGCACGTCGAACTCGTAGTCCGTGAGCGGCGTGGGGAACGGGATGGCGCGCCGGTTCGAAGCCGACGGCGGGACCGGGGTGACGAAGTAGCTCGGCAGGGACAGGAGCGTGGTCACGTTGAGGTCGTCCCAGGTGGAGCCGGCCAGGTCGTTGGGATCGAGGTCCTCTTGGTAGTGCGCGCCGGTGGCGGCGAAGTAGGTACCGTCGGTCAGCGCCGTGTACCCCTGCCCGCTGGGAAGGCCGCTGTGGACGTTGAGGTCGGTCTGTCCCAACGCATAGAGCTGGTCGGTGTAGAACTCGTCCGGGTCGTAGATGATGAACCGGCCCTCCCCCACCTGGGCCCGCAGTGCGCTGGACAGGGGTCCGATGGCCTGGGCCTTGGCCGCGGTGGTGGGCAGGCGGATGACGAAGCAGTTGAAAAGGACGAGGTCGACGGCGAGCACCGCGGCCAGCAGCCGCCGCAGGCGCACCGCCGAGAGGCGGTCAGCAGCCAGGGCGATCCAGGTGGCCGCGGTGGCGACCACCGCACCGGCCGTCACCAGGGCGGCCTCCTGCAGTCGCTCGGTGGTGGTCACCCCGGCCTGGATCTGGAGGAGGCGCTCCAGGCCGGGGCCGTCGGCCCACAGAAGAAGGCAGACCACCACGATGAAGGCCACCGGGAGACAGGTGACGACGATCTCGGCCCGGCCCCCCTTTTGCCACCGCCGACCGATGGGGCCGGGGCGGGCCGATCGGCCCTCGGCCTTGTCGGCCAGGAGGAGGTGGACCCACCAGGCCATGAGCACAGCCAGTGAGACGTCGACCAACAGCAGATTGCGGGAAAGCAGTCGCTCGGCCGAGATGCCCGGCACCAGGTACATCAGGTGGCCGAAGGGGGTCTCACCACCCAGGGCCGACAGCAGGCCGACGACCAGGATCAGGTACCAGACCCGCCACTGGCGGGCCTCGGGCCGGGTCCGGTAACGGGCCAGGAAGAGGGAGCAGAAGCCGATCAGAGCCAGGATGCCCGCATAGCTGGTGACCTCGGGGAAGTTGTAGGGCCCGGCGTAGGTTCCGGGCCGGCCCTGGTTGGTCCCGAGGACGAAGGGGGAGGCGAGCAAGGTGAGCAGGCGCGGTGGCAGGGAGCCGCTGGTGAAGAAGGTGTAGGTGGGGGTGGCCCGCTGGGACTGGTGGATGAAGGCGAGGCCGGGGACCCACTGGGCCGCCCCCAGCGCCACCCCACCGGCCAAGCCGGCGGCCACGGTCGAGACCGAAGCGAGCAGAGCAGGTCGGTGCTCCTTGCCCACGAGGCCGGTGGTGAACAGACGCCCCAGCACGTAGAGAAGGACCAGGACGGCGCCGTCGATGATCGCCTCGGCCCCGCCGCTCAGGATGTTCAGGCCGATGGAGAGGGCCAGAAGTGCCACCCAGCCCCGACGGCTGTCGGCCAGCCGGGTCGGCGCCGGCCGCTCCGACCGGTCAGGTGGAGGCCGGGTGAGGGCGTGGACGGCCATCAGTGTCCAGGGCACCCAGGCCGCCCCGCTGATCAGGTCGATGTGGACGATCTGGGCGGTCATGTACCCGGAACAGGCGAAGGTGGCTGCCCCGAAGGTGGCCGCCGTCGGGCCGATGGCCTGGCGGCGCAGGAACAGGTACATCCCGGCGATGGCCACGTCGTAGGCCAGGGCCAGATTGAGCCACCAGGCCACGAAGATGGGGAACACGGCCATCAGCCAGGTGGCCGGGTAGGCGGCTCCGGCGTTGAAGCCACCGAGGAGTGGTGTGCCGCTGGACAGATAGGGGTTCCACAGCGGGAGCATGCCGTGACGGAGGTCGCGGCCCACCAGCACCCGCAGGGGGAAGTTCTGAAGAAAATTGTCGCCGTCGAGGAACGACCACCCGAAGAGCTGAGGAAGGCCGAACAGCACCAGCGGGATGGCCAACAGAACCACCATGCCCGGGTGGGTGCGCATCCATCTCCGGACCTGGCGCCCACGGTGGCCACCGATGGGGGCTTCCTCCACCGGGGACGCCTCCGGGGCGGTCGCCGCGTCGGTGGCGATCATGCCGACGAGTGCACGGCGTCATCGACGGCCGCAGGCTCCGGGGGGCGCTGCAGGCGGCGCAGCTGGCCGACCAGCCAGGCGGCCATCAACACGAAGAGCACCGACCGGGCCACCACCGACACGTAACCGACTCGGGTGAACATGTCGGCGTGGTCGGGCCGGCGCAGGACGAACTCGAACCACGAGTCGTAGACCGAGATGGCGCCTAGGGCCAGTCCGAAGCGGGCCGGGGCGGAGACCAAGGCTCCGGCGGCGAACACCCACAGGACGTACTGGGGATTCCAGACCTTGTTGACCGCCATCCACACGATGATGAGCAGGGCTGATCCGAGGGCCACAGCCCGGGCCTGGTCGGGTTCGGGAATGCGCCATACCATCCGGGCCGCGTAGGCCATGGCCGCGACCACGATGACCAAGGTGGCGACGTTGACGGCGTGATTGCTGAACACCCCCAGGCCGACGGTGTTCTGGCCCAGCTCCCAGATCGAGTCCTTCTGGGGCCGCAGGCTGTTGAACCGGAAGAACCAGAGGGTGTTGGACGGGGCGGCGATCAGAAACGGCACCATGACCGCGGCGCTGACCGCGGCGAAGGGAACCAGCCAGCGGACCAGGGCCGAACGGGCCGCCGCCAGAGCGGCGTCGGGGGGCGACCCGTTGTGAGTCGGTCGGGACGCTCCGGCTGGGGCAAGCGAACGCCACCACCGCGAGCCCAAGGCGGCCAGGGCCACCGGCGCCACCACCACCGGGAACAGCTTGAAGAAGGTGCCGACCGCCGTCGAGGCACCGCTCAGCCGGAGGCGTCCCTCGCCGAACCACACCACCCCGCCCACCAGGAAGAGGATGCCGATGAGGTCCCAGTTGATGGCGCCATCGAGGAGCAGGGCTGGGGAGACGGCGATCCACCACACAGCGCGGGGATCATGCCGGCGGATGAGGGCGAGGGACCCGAAGGTCGCCGCCGTGGTCATCACGCCGGCCGCGGCGAACCACGAAGCCGGACCGGCCGGCAGCCAGGTCGGGAGCCACAGGGTGAATCCCAGCAGCACCGGGTACTCGATGCGGTCGTGCAGGTAGGGAACGGGGTGGATGATCTGCACGCCCCGGAGGTAGTGCTCGGCACTCAGCCAGATGATGTCGGAGTAGAGACCGCGGTCGAGGCCCCAGGTCTGGTAGCTGGCGTTGGCGTGGGCAAGGCCGCGGGACAACCAGAGGAAGTCGCCGAGCAGCAGGACACCGGCCACCGCGTACGGTGCCCAGCGGCTGGCGGCCAGTCCGGACCAGCCCCTGTTCACACCAGCAGACCCGACCACCAAGTGATGACGTGGCCGATCAACTGGGACCACTCGTTACGAAACAGCAGAATGAGGACGAGCGGCAGGAACATCAACAGAGGCTGGATCCGGTAGTACTCGGGAAGCATGCGGGCAGGAAGGAAGCGCTCGAGCACGGCCGCCCCGTCGAGGGGAGGGCACGGGATCAGGTTGAACACACCGAGCACGATGTTGGCGATGCCGCCGATGAACAGTATCTGTCCCAGCAGGGAAGGCGGATAGGCCCCTCCGCCGAGGCTCCAGTAGAAGTGCACCTGTTGGAGGATGACGTGCGGGGTGGTGGCAACCAGGATCACCCCCAGGATGGCGGCCAGGACGAAATTGGTGAGCGGCCCGACCAGTGAGACCACCACCGTGTGGTTGCGCGGGCTGCGCAGCCGGTTGGTGCTGACCGGGACCGGCTTGGCCCATCCGTAGGCACCGATACCCGACAGGGACAGGATGGCCGGAACCAGGATCGTGCCCACCGGGTCGATGTGCTTGACCGGGTTGAGGGTGAGACGGCCGGCCCGCTTCGCCGTGTCGTCGCCGAAGGCCAGGGCCACCACTCCGTGGGAGATCTCATGGAGGATGATCGAGGGGATGAGGACACAGAAGTAGATGATCTCGAACCGGTCGATCCTGTGGGTCCGCAACAGGATGGCCACGATGGCCAGGGCCACCACCACGATGATGACGGTGCGCTGGTTGGGCTGGAACCGGCGCCGGGGAGGCGGGGAGCCACCGCTGCCTGCTCCGTAGCCCCCGTAACCCATCAGCGCCGGGGCCCGATCAGGGCCGGTTGGCGTGACTGATGCAGAATCGGGTGGCGGGCATCGCCTCCAGGCGGGCGGGGCCGATGGCTTCCCCGCACACCTCGCATTGCCCGTAGTTTCCGTTCTCGAGGCGGGCGAGCGCCTCGGCCACCTCGTCCAGCGTCTCGCGCAACTGGCCGGCGAGCACCTCGGCCTCACCCCGCTCGGCGGTGACCTGACTGGAGTCGGCGAAGTTCGGGTCGTAGTGCAAACCCCCGTCCTCGCCGTATCCGAGCTCCGTCAGTTCCGACTGGAGCTGGCGCCTCTCGACCTCGAGCAGCCGGCGGTAGTCAATGGTGGGGGCATCGCTAGGCACGGCCAAGATCCTACTTGAGCTGGGACAGCCCGGCCCGCGGGTGCGCCCGCTCATAGGAGCTCCGCAGGTGTTCCTGGCTCAGCTTGGTGTAGATCTGGGTGGTGGCCACCGAGACGTGCCCGAGGAGCTCTTGGACCACGCGGATGTCGGCGCCGTGGGCCAGCATGTGGCTGGCGCAGGAGTGGCGGAGCACGTGGGGACTGACCAGGTCACCGAGCCCGACCCGGTCGGCGCGCCGGGTGACCACCGCCCACGCCCCCTGCCGGGACAGCCGGCCGCCGCGGAAATTGAGGAACACCGCCTCGGCGTCGTGGCGTCGCTCCCAGCGCACGGGGGCCAGATGGGGTCGGCCGGCGGGCGAGATCCACCGATCGAGGGCCATCCGGGCCGGGCCACCCACCGGGACCAGGCGCTCCTTGGCTCCTTTGCCGAACACCCGGAGGAGGCCGTCATCGGCCTGCAGGTCGGCCAGTGAGAGCCCGACCACCTCGGAGATCCGGGCCCCGGTGCCGTAGAGCAGCTCGAGGAGGGCCCGGTCGCGCAGGTCGGCCGGCTCGGGCCCGTCGACCGAGTCCAGCAGCATCAGGACCTGGTTCTCGTCCAGCGCTTTGGGGAGGCGTCGGGGCAGGCGGATCGAGCCCAGATCGGCGGTCGGGTCCCCGCTGATCACCCCCTCGCCGACCAGGAAGCGGAACAACCCGCGCAGGGCGGTCGTCGAGCGGGCGATCGACGCCGGATGGCGACCCTGGCCCCGCAGGTCGGCCAGGTAGAGCTCGATGGACTCGGTGCCGGCGTCGAGCGGGTCCAGACCGGTGCCATGGGCCCAGCCCTCCCAGGCCAGCAGGTCCCGTCGGTAGGCGACCAGGGTGTTGCGGGACCGGCCCTTCTCGACGGCCAACCAGGAGAGGTACTCCTCGGCCCCGATGGACAGGGCTCGGCTCGGCGCCCGGGCCGTCACCGTCTCCCACTGCGGTGCCGGCGGGCCAATCCCACGCCGAGGATGGTGGTGGCGTCCACGATCGACCCGTCGTCCACCAGCCCGTCGAACCGGGCGAGCGGCACCTCCTCGATCCTCATGAAGCGCTCCTCGGTCCCCTGTCGATCGGCGGGCACCGGCGCCAGGTCGGTGCACAGATAGACCGAGGAGTACTCATCGCAAAATCCCGGAGTGATGGCGCAACAGGTGAGCAAAGTCAGAGAGCCGGCTGCCAATCCAACTTCCTCGGCCAGCTCCCGCCGCGCCGTCACCTCGGTGGGCTCGCCCTCCACATCCCGGGTGCCGGCGGGAATCTCGAGGAGCCACCGGTCGACGGCCGGACGGTACTGGCGCACCAGGACGACCGCATCGGCGTCGGTCATCGCCACCATGGCCACCGCTCCCGGGTGGCGCACCACGTCGCGTTCGAAGGGTGTGCCGTCGGGGTCGACGAAGGTGGCCCGGGCCACGGTGATGAACTTGCCGCGGTGGACCACCGCCTCACCGGTGGGCCGGAACCGTGGAAGATCGTCGGCCTCGGCCCTGGATCGGTGCCCGTTGCCCCCCGGCTCAGCCGACGGCACCGATGTCGATCAGGCGGGGATCCCGACCCTCGGCGCGGACCAGGGCGGCCCCGACCAGCTCGCGGAAGAGCGGGTGGGGTTGGTCGGGCCGGCTCTTGAACTCGGGGTGGGCTTGGGTCCCGACCCAGAAGGGATGGCCGGGAAGCTCGATGAACTCGACCAACCGCCCATCGGGCGAGATGCCCGAGCACACCAGTCCGACCTCCTCGAGCCGGCTCCGGTAGCGCGGGTTGACCTCGTAACGGTGCCGATGACGCTCGGACACCACCTCGGTTCCGTAGGCCCGGGCCACCTGCGAGCCGGGCAGGAGCCGGGCGCTGTAGGAACCGAGGCGCATGGTCCCGCCCTTGTCCGCCACTTCGTTCTGGTCGTCCATCAGGTCCACCACCGGATGCCGGGTGGTGGCGTCGAACTCGCGGGAGTTGGCGCCCTCCAGCTCGGCCAGCGACCGGGCCACCTCGATGATCATGACCTGGAGTCCGAGGCAGAGCCCGAGCAGGGGGACGTCGTTCTCCCGGGCGTAGTGGGCGGCGGCGATCTTCCCCTCGACGCCCCGCTCCCCGAAGCCACCCGGTATCACCAGTCCGTCGAAGCTGCGCAGGCCATCGTGGCGGAGGAGCTCGGGCACGGTGGCGGCCTGGATCCACTCGATGGAGACCTTGGCCCCCTGCAGGAAGCCGGCATGACGCAGTGCCTCGACAACCGACAGGTAGGCATCGGGCAGGTCGACGTACTTGCCGATGATCCCGATGCGGACCGGACGCACGGCCGCGTCGACCTGGTCGACGAGCCGCTCCCACACCGACAGGTCGATGGGCCGTTCGGCTTCGTCGAAGCGCAACAGTCGGAGGATGTAACCGTCGAGACCCTCCTCGTGGAGCACCAAGGGGATCTGGTAGATGTTGGCGGCGTCGACAGCCGAGACCACCGCCTCGATGGGGACGTCGCACAGAAGCGAGATCTTGCGCTTCAAGTCGTCGGAGATCATCCGGTCCGAGCGGCAGACGATCACATCGGGTTGGATACCCCGGCTCCGGAGCTCGGTGACCGAGTGCTGGGTCGGCTTGGTCTTCTGCTCGCCCGAGGGCCCGAGGTAGGGCACCAGGGTCAAGTGGACGTAGGCCACGTTCTCCCGCCCCACGTCGCGCCGGAACTGGCGGATGGCCTCGAGGAAGGGGACGATCTCGATGTCGCCCACCGTGCCGCCGACCTCGACGATGACCACGTCCACGTCCTCGGTGCCCAGGGCCCGCACGCACTTCTTGATCTCATCGGTCACGTGCGGGATGACCTGGACGGTCTTGCCCAGGTAGTCACCCCTGCGCTCCTTGGCGATCACCGACGAGTAGATCCGGCCGGTGGTGGCATTGGAGCCCTTGTGCAGGTTCTCGTCGATGAACCGCTCGTAGTGCCCGAGGTCGAGGTCGGTCTCCCCACCGTCCTCGGTCACGAACACCTCACCGTGCTCGAAGGGGTTCATGGTGCCCGGATCCACGTTGATGTAGGGATCCAGCTTGCACATGGTCACCCGGAGACCACGGCACTTGAGAAGACGACCGAGCGACGACGCCGTCAACCCCTTGCCCAAGGACGACGACACACCGCCGGTGAAGAAGATGAACTTGGTGGCCCTGTCCCGGGCGGCACCGGTCCCGTTGGCACTGCGAGGTGCACCGGCCGCCTGCTCTCCCCCGAGGGGCGCCGGGCCGTTCATGTCGGGCACCCGATGAGGCTAGCGGAAGCGGCCGGCACTCCGTGCGGACCCTCGTAGGAAAACGTGGTCGTCATCGCCGGGCCGATGGGCGATCCAGGTCCAACAGCTCGCGGGCGTGCCGTCGGGCCGAGGTGCTGTCCGGTCGCCCCGACAGCATCCGGCTGAGCTCGACCACCCTCTGGTCGGTCTCGAGCATCACCACTTCGGCACGGGTCCGGCCCGAGTGTTCCGACTTCCGCACCGCGATCTGCGCGTCGGCCAGCGCGGCCACCTGGGCCAGGTGCGTGACCACCAGCACCTGAGCGTGCTCGGCCAGCCCGGCCAGCGCCGCCCCGACGGCGGTGGCGGCGGCGCCGCCCACCCCGGCGTCGACCTCGTCGAACACCATGACGCCGGGCGCGTCGGTGATGGCCAGGCGGATGGCCAGCATGGTGCGGGCCAACTCCCCGCCGGAGGCGACCTTGGCCAGGGGCTGGAGTGGTTCGCCGGCGTTGGCCCCGAACTGGAAGACGACCTGGTCGGCCGGTCCCGGTCCGTCCACGGTCACCGCGAACCGGGCCGAGGCCATGGCCAGCCCGCGCAACGTCGACTCGATCTGGGCGGCCAGGCGGGGAGCGGCCTCTCGCCGGGCCGAGGCGACACCCGCCTCGGCCTCCTCCAGCACGAGCCGAGCGCGGCCGATCTCGGTGTCCAATGCCACAGCCCGCTGTTCGTCGCATTCGATGGCCGAGAGCTCCTCCCGGGCGGCGTCGGCGAAGGCGAGCACCTCGGCGAGGTCGGCGCCGTACTTACGCCCGAGCTCGTGCAGCAACTGACGCCGGTCGCGCACCGCGGCGAGGCGATCGGGGTCGTCATCCCAGGTTTCGACGACCGAACGCAGCTCGCCAACCAGATCGGACAGCTCGGCCATGACTGCACGCACCCGGCTCTCCAGCGTGGACAGGGGGACCCGTCCGGCCAGGGACCTCGACGCCGCGGCCAGCCGATCCAGCGCGCTGGTCTCCTCGGCCTCCGACAGCCAGGCCAACGCCTCGGCCGCGGCGTTGCGGTGGGCGGCGACTGCGGCGAGACGATCCTCTTCGAGCTCGAGGCGAGCGTCCTCGTCGACGTCGATGATGGCGGCCTTGTCGATCTCCGCGATCTGAAATCGGAGGAGGTCGACCTGGCGTACCCGCTCCCGGGCGTCGCCGCCCAGGGTGGCGCTCTCGGCCATCAGGCTGCGCAGTCGGAGGCGGGCCTGCTCCAGGTCGGTGAGGTCGACGGCACCGAAGTCGTCGAGGGCCCGACGCTGGGCCTCGGCGTGGATCAGCGACCGGTGCTGGTGCTGCCCGTGGAGCTCGATGAGCCCGGCGGCCACCTCGGCGAGGGCGCCGATCGAGGCCATCCTCCCGTCGATCCACGCCCGTGAACGGCCGCCGTTCGCCACCGACCGGGCCAAGAGGACCTCGGTGTCGCCTCCGTCCCCATCACCCTCGGTGTCGCCTCCGGACAACCCGGCGAACCTCCCTTCCACCAGGGCCTCATCCTCCCCGGCCCGGACCATCGACGGATCGGCCCTACCCCCCAGAAGAAGGCCGAGCGCTTCCACCAACAGGGTCTTGCCGGCACCGGTCTCGCCGGTCAGGGCGGTCATGCCGGGACCGATCGAGACCGTCACATCGTCGATGATCCCCAGATTGCGGACATGGAGCTCGACCAGGGTGGCGCCCACGGTGGTCTCCCTTACCGGTCGGCCAGGTGGAACTTGGCCCGGAGGATGGCATGGAAGTCCTGCGCGCCGAGGGTGACCAGGAGGGCGGGCCGGTCCCCCTCGCGGCAGTCGACGGTGCAGCCCGGTCCCAGCGTGGTGATGCTGACCCCGTCGACCACCAGCACTGCGGGTCGGGGCTCGAGTACTTCCAGACTCAGCTTTTCGGTCGGTCCGAGGACCAAGGGGCGGTCGAAGATCATGTGCGGGGAGACCGGAGTGACCACGATGGCCCGCAGCTGGGGGGAGAGCACAGGTCCGCGAGCCGACAGGTTGTAGGCGGTGGAGCCGGTCGGCGTGGACACCAAGAGACCGTCGGCGGCGTAGGTCACGAACGGCCGGCCGTCGATCCGGGCAGCGACCCGGACGGTGTGCCCGGGGACGGTCTTCTCCACCGAGGCCTCGTTGAGGGCCCGGCGGTGGGCCACCCGTCGGCCGTCGGGAGCGGTGACGATCACCTCGAGGGTCATCCGCTCCTCCACCTGGTGGGTGCCGGCCAGGAACCGGGCCAGTGCCTCCTCGAGGTCGTCCGGTTCCACCTGGGTCAGGTAGCCGAGCCGACCGATGTTGACCCCGAGGACGGGGACGCCCCCGGGCAGGGCGACCTCCACCGCCCGGAGCAGGGTGCCGTCACCGCCCAGGCTCACCAGCAGCTCGGCGCCGTCGACGGAGACGGTGCCGTCCGGGGTGACCGCGGGGATGGCCGAGTGGCCCTGGCCGGCCAGCCAGGTGGCGGCCCGTTCGGCCAGGAGGGTTGCCTCGGGACGGTCGGGGTGGGTGTAGAAGGCGATCCGGGACACCTGCTCAGCCCTCCGGGTGGTGCCCGTGGGCCTGGGCGACCGCCGCTTCCACCATGGCTTGGGAATCTGGGGAGGGGCGCGACCCGGAGGCGGTCGACGGCGCCGGCACCTGGGCGTGGAGGAGGAACTCGATGTTGCCGGCGGACCCGGTGATCGGTGAGGGCATGGCCCCCATGATGACTGCTCCGGCACCGCCGAGCGCGTCTGCCACCTGGCTGAGCGTGCGGAGATGGATCTCCGGGTCGCGGATGACACCCCGGGCCCGCGACGCCTCGATGCGTCCCGCCTCGAATTGAGGCTTGACCAAGATGACCACCGATGCTCCGGGCGAGACCGCCTCCCCGATCAGGGCGGGCAGCACTCGGACCACCGAGATGAAGGAGAGATCGGCGGTGACCATGTCGACCGGCACTCCCGCCACCAGGTCCAGGGTCAGGTCCCGGATGTCGGTGCGCTCGTGGACGGTGACCCGGGGGTCGTGACGCAGCCGGTGGTGGAGCTGGCCGTGGCCCACGTCCACCGCGATCACCGACGCCGCGCCGGCCTGGAGCAGGCAGTCGGTGAAGCCCCCGGTCGAAGCGCCGGCGTCGAGGGCTCGGAGGCCGGTGGGGTCGAGGGCGAAGCGATCGAGGGCGGCGGCCAACTTCTCCCCGCCCCGACTCACGAAGCGGGGCGGAGCCCCCGACAGCTCGACGGGCTCGTCCGGTGCCACCAGTCGGGACGGCTTGTCGGCCACGGATCCGGCGACCAGGACCCGCCCCTGTTCGATCAGAGCCACCGCCAGGGGTCGGCTGGGTGCCACCCCCCGCTCGACGAGGACCCGGTCGAGGCGCAGCCGTGGGGCGCGGGTCAGTCGGCCGACCGGCCGCCGGTCGATCCGGCTGACGGGGCCCGCTTGGCCGGGGACTTCTTGGTCGGGGACTTCGTGGCCGCCGCCTTGGTGCCCGCCGCCTTCTGGGCCGACGACTTCTTGGCCGCGGCCTTCTTGCCGGTTGCCTTTTTGGTGGCGGTCGCCTTGGTCGGCGCCTTTTTGCTCGGTGACTTCTTGGCCGCCGACGTCTTGGTCGCCGACTTGGTGGTCGCCGACTTCTTCACTCCGCTGCTCGCCGCCCGACCGGCCACCGCCGTCCGGGCCAGCAGCGCGGCCACCTGCTTGGCCAGATCCTCGAGGTTGGTGATACCGATGCCCTCCAGCTGGCGGTCCACTTCGTGACGAACCTGGGACACCAACAGCTCGCGGCCCTTCCGGCTGCGTTCGATGAGCTCCTCGACCCGGGCCCGGGCGTCCTCGCCTTGGAATTCCCCACTCTGGACCAGCTCGTGCACCAGCTCCTCGGCCCGTGCTCGCGTGATGTTGGTGAAGGCGATGCCGGCATCGAGGTACTTTTGAAACGCGTCCCTGTTCACCATACGTATCCACCCTAACGGCAGTGCCCGCCGGCACCAACCCCTAGTGCGGTCCGGGGTCCAGCGCGTCTTGGACCAACGTCACCAGATCGGGGCGACGGACGGCGACCGGGGTGTCGAATCCAGCCGACCCGGCCGGAGTCACCCCCGAGTCGACTAGTCCGAAGGCGATCCCGAGGCGCTCGGCCAGGCGCCCGTCGGTGCGGGGCTGGTCCCCGATCATGACCACCGAGGGGTCACCGTTCGTGAACCCGAAGGCCTTCCTCATGAGGGCGGCCATCGGCTCGTTGGGCTTCCCCGCCACCTCGGGAACGACGCCGGAGGCCGTGGCCACCGCGGCCAACAGGGCGCCGGCGCCGGGCACCAACCCCGCCGGGGTGGGATGCACAGGATCCTCGTTGGTGCCGATGAGGCGGCCCGAGGACCGAGCGGCCGAGGCGGTGGCAGCCAGGATGTCGAAGTCGAACGATCGGCTCCAGCCCACGATGGCGGCGTCGGTCCCGACGCCGGCCACCGTCTTCACCCCGCGCCGGTCGAGCGCTTCGAGCACGCCCTTTCCGGCCAGCACCGTGACCGACTGACCCGGGTCGACCAGTGCCGCCGCCGCTCCCGCCGAGGACACCAGGTCGTGGGCCGACGAGGTCACGCCCAGGCGCTGCAGGCGAGTCAGCAGCTCGGCGATGGTGGGATCGGAGTTGTTGGTGGCGAACACCACCCGCTTCCCGTGGGCCCGCAGAGCGGCGATCGCTCCGCTGACGTCACCGATGGGCTCCCCCGACAACCACACCACGCCGTCGAGGTCCACGATCCACAGCGAAGCGGTGCGGAACGACGACATACCTCCGGGAGGGGCAGCAACCGGGTGGCTCACTCCGGGGGCTGGTCGGTGGACCCGGCCTCGGCCGAGGTCACCTTGGTCCCCCTCCGGGTGCGTCGGGTGGAAGCGGCCAGCTGGTCCGCCGTCTCCAGGGCGCGGCGGATCAATCCCGACAGGTGGGACAGCGGTTCGTTCGGCGCCGGCTGTCCGTCGGCTTCCGGCTCCGGTACCGACTCCGTCGCAGGGTGGGCCTCAGCCGACGGGGAGAGCGGCCGCGCGCTCAGGTCGGCGATCCGTTCGCCGGTCACCTTGGCGGCCCGTTCCCAATAGGAGCGGAACATCCCGATGTCGAAAGCGCCATCGCGGACACGGGCCTGATCGAGCAGGCGGGCCGGCGGGTCCTTCAGGTCGCGCACCACTCGGAGCACGGCCAGGGCCCGGAGCCCGTACCAGGTGGGGTCGAACTCCCACCAGGTGAACCCCTGGCGGGCCGACGCGGGAAGGTAGTGGTGGTTGTTGTGCCAACCCTCACCGCCGGTGAAGGCGGCGATCAGGGCCGAGTTCCGACTGGTGTCGGGTGTGGCGAAGCGACGCCGGCCCACCAGGTGAGCCGCCGAGTTGACGAGAAACGTCCCGTGCCACAGGAGCACGGTGGAGAGGAAGAAGCCGATCACCAGTCCACCCCAGCCCCCGACCAGGAAGCATGCGATGGCCAGCATCCACGGGCCGATCCACGAGAACCTCTCGAGGAAACGCAGCTCCGGATAGGAGGCGAAGTCCGCGATGGCGGACAGATTGGTCCTCTTGTACTTGGTGGAGAGAATCCAACCCACGTGGCTCCACCAGAACCCGTCGCGGGGTGAGTGAACGTCGTCGTCGAGGTCGGTGTACCGGTGGTGAAGGCGGTGATGGCCCGCCCACCACAGCGGCCCCTTCTGCACTGCGGTGGTGCCACCGAAGGCCATGAGGAACTGGGGAAGGCGGCTCATCCGGTAACTGCGGTGGGAGAAGTACCGGTGATAGCCGGCGGTGATGAAGAACATCCGGCTCACGTAGAGGGCGGCACAGAGCACCCAGTCCTGCCAGGTGACCACCACGAAGAAACCGGCCAGGGGAACCAGGTGTGCGCCCAAGAAGGGAAGGGCCGACACCCAGTCGGTCTTATCGGCGGACCTCTCCACCTCGTCGGGATCGGAGGCGCTGGTCGGCGCAGGGGAGGCGGCGGTCATGGGCGATCGCTGTCGCCTACCGGGGGACGACTTCGGCATGGTACTCCACACGCGAGGAAAGAGAACATCCCATCCGCCGGGATCGCCGAGCGACTCGATCATTGGGGGACGTAGAGGTTCCCGTTGGCACCCGTGATGATCCGGATCGGTGTCAGCCCGTAGGTCGCCGGCCCCCGGATGACGTCCCCGTTCCGGGGATTGAACTCCGAGCCGTGGCACGGGCAGGCGATGATCTTCGAGGAGGACTGGTAGGCCACGGTGCATCCGGCGTGAGGGCAGACGGCATCGAAAGCCACGAACTTCCCGGCGGTCTGCTGGATGACCAGAGAAGGATCGCCGGTGGCGGGATCGGTGAATGCCGCTGATCCGCCGACGGGGACATCGGATGCTGGACCGATCGCCGTTCCCGAGGGGACGGGCGAGGTGGTCGCTTGCGATCCTCCCCCCGTGGTCGGGGTGACCCCCGTCGTTGGGGTACTCAACGTGCTCGGGGTGGTCGATCCGGACCCGCCGGCCAGGGTGACCGGGTTCCCACCGGAGTCGGAGGTGCCTCCGACAGCGCGCCCGAATGCGGCAGCCAGCCCTCCGACGGCCACCACCACGGCGGCGGCCAGTGCGGTCATGGCCCCGGTCGAGAGGACAGCGCGGCGCGGCAACCCCTCGCCCTGGGGGACGGCGCTCGCCGGCGATCGCTGGGCCAGCCAGGTGTCGAGAGCCGGCGCCCCGGCCGCCCCGGCCAGCACCAGCGGGGTCCAGGCGAACAAGAAGACGATGTCCGACCCGTTGTAATACGGCGACGAGTGGAAGCTGACCGCCAGAAAGAGACTGAGGGAGAGGAGCATGCCCGCGGCGGCGGCGACCCGCATCCACAGTCCGACGAGCACCCCGAGCCCGACCGCCACCTCCCCGACGGCGATGACCAGGCCGACAGCCGGGGCAATGTGAACCAGAGGGCTGATGAGGACGTGGATGGGGCTCAAGCGCGAGGAACCCTCCATCTGGGCGTAGATCGAGGTTGGACTGTCCTTCCTGAAGAACTGGGGATTGGCCAGCTTCTGCAGGCCGGCGAAGAGGAAGGTGGCCCCGATGAACAGACGCAGGGGCACCAGGTACCACCCGGTGGCCACCGACCCGTCCGGCCCTGTGACCGACCACATCGTGGTGGACCCGTGCGGCGATCCTGCCGGCGGGGCGATCGGGCTGCGCCGTCGGCCAGCGCCCGCGATCACCGGCTCGCTTCCATGCCCAAGCACGATACAGCCTGTTCCAGGGGATGAAAGGTCGCTCGCGGTGGTTCCGGCGAGCCACATTCGACGGCCGGGGAAACACGTCCCCGCGGTTGGAGACCCGCCGTCGGGTGGGCCTACCATGGGCTCGTGGATCAGTTGGTCGTGGCCCCCGATGGGCCCAGCGTTTCCCCGCGACGGTCGCGACCCGACGAGACGATGCGCCGTTTGCTACGGGTGCCGACCGACCGGCCCCCCATCGACGAATCGGAAACCCACCGGATCTTCAGCGCATCGATCTTTCTCTCCGCTCTGCGCTGTCTCCTCAGCTACATCGTCCTGCCGGTGGTCCTGCCGGCCATCGGGGTGGCCCGAGGGGTCGGGCCGGCCATCGGTATCCCGGTCGGCATCCTGGCTCTGTCCTTCGATTACCTGGGTATCCGCCGCTTCTGGCTGGCCGATCACCGCCAGCGGTGGGCATTCACCGCTCTCTATGCCGTCGTCGGCGGGATGGTGCTGGCTCTGGTGATCGTGGACATCGTCACCGCCATTCGCTGACAGCGACCGTCGACCGCACCGAGTCGACCCTGTTGCCCAACGAGGCCGATCGGGCGGGCGACTGATGCTGATCCGGCCTGTCGCCCCTGCGGCCGGCCGCATTCAAGGGTCCCGCCCGGGATGTCGATAGCCCTAGCAGTGACGTCGCTACCGTCGGA
This sequence comes from uncultured Acidimicrobiaceae bacterium, assembly GCA_963704615.1. Taxonomy (GTDB): domain Bacteria; phylum Actinomycetota; class Acidimicrobiia; order Acidimicrobiales; family RAAP-2; genus Bog-756. The sequence continues at coordinate 2,326,456 of OY969923.1, forward strand.
GAGATCAACGCGCTACAAGGGTGGGGACAGGGTGGTGCGCGCCCTGGCCGTGGTGGCCTTGGTCTGGGGTGCGGCCTATCTGGCCTGGAGGTTGACCGACACCCGGCACGGTGCCCAACCGGTCATGTTCGTCGTGCTCTATGCGTGCGAGGTCTTCGGATGGATCATGCTCGCTTCCTTCGCCTTCCTCGCTTGGCGGATTCCTGTCTCCGCCCGGCCACCCATCGGATGGCGCCCCACGGTGGATGTCTACGTCTGCACCTACGACGAGGGTCTGGACGTCCTGGGGGCAACTCTCGTCGGATGCCGCCGGATCACCTATCCCCACACGACGTGGGTGCTCGACGACGGACGCCGTGACGAGGTACGCCGACTGGCCGAACGATTCGGGGCTCGCTACCTGACCAGACCCACCAACGAGCATGCCAAGGCGGGCAACATCAACAGCGCGCTCGGACACACGCATGGACAGCTGCTCTTGATCCTCGATGCTGATCATGTGCCCCAGCCGGACATCCTCGACGCCACGGTCGGCTACTTCGACGATCCTTCGGTGGCCCTGGTGCAGACCCCCCATGATTTCGGCAATCACGACTCCTTCCAGCATTTCGAGACGGGCCGTCATGACCAAAGCATGTTCTTCGACGTGATCATGCCGGGCAAGGACAGGCACGACGGGGTCTTCTGGTGCGGCTCGGCGGCGTTGATCCTCCGCCACGCACTCGAAGGAATCGGTGGCATCGCCACCGAGACGGTGGCCGAGGACTTCCACACCACCATCCGGCTCCACGGGCAGGGATGGCACACCCGATACCACGACGAGACACTCGTCCAGGGGTTGGCTCCCCACGACCTGGCGACGTTCCTCCTGCAACGGGACCGATGGGCCCGCGGGAACCTGGCCGTGCTGCGCACACCGGAGAATCCCCTGGTGGCCCCTCGGCTCAGCGCCAAACAACGGGCGAGTTACCTGTCCTCGCTGATGGCCTACTTCGTCCCCTTTCAGCGCCTGGCCATGCTGGCTGTGCTGGTAGCCATGCTGGTCAGCGGTCGCCTTCCCCTCCACGCCACCCTGGCTCAGTTCTGTATCTTCTGGGTGCCGTGGCTGGCTCTCGACCTCGGCGCCCGGAGGGCACTGTGCCGCGGCCGGATCAACTTCTGGGACGGCGCCTACTCGAACGTGTTGACAACGGAGATCTTTGCCCGAGCCTCGTTCGTGCTGGTGCACCCGTTCCGGACCGCGTTCGCGGTGACGCCCAAGGACGGAATCGACGACGGTGGCTGGCCCGCGGCCCGGCAACTCCGCCTGGTGCTGGTCACGGCCGGCGTGCTGGTCGGGGCGGTGATCGTTCGCCTCCTCGCCCTGGTGGGCCTGGTCCCCCTTCCTCCCCTCCGCGGTCTGGCTTTGCTGGCCGGACTGGCCTTCGGAGCCTGGGAGATCCTGCTGGTGACGGCGGCCCTGTGGAGGGTGACCCGCCGCCGCCAGATGCGTCGCCACTTCCGGATCCCGGTGGAGGTGGCGGGCATCGTCGACGGCATGCTGGTCCGGGTGGTCGACCTCACACCAGGCGGGGCCGGCGTCATCGCTCACCGACCCTTGGAGGTGGGCGCCGAGGTGGACCTCCGGCTCGGTCTTCCCTCTGTCGACGGCGACATGCACGATGTGAGGGTCAGGTTCGCCGTCTGCTCGGCCCGTCAGGGCAACGGTCACGGATGGCGCATGGGGGGCACCCTCACACCACAGACCGATGCCGACGGCGAGGCCCTCATCGAACACTGCCACGTGGTGACCGCCCGCACCCGGCTGACCGAGACCGGTCGTCTGATCCCGGGCCCGGTCGGGGACGCCGCTCACCGGCCCGAAGCCGAGTCCACCTCCCCGAGAGCCTCGATCGGCACCTGACCCGGTCCGCCCCCCGACATCGGGCCCCCCGGAATCGGCCGGCCCGGTCGTTGATCGACCCCCCGACGCCCTCGGGTCAGGACCGGGGCGATCGCCAATCGGGATGCAACCGGTGGGCGAGAGCGAGCTTCAGCGCCCGGACGGTGCCGCCATTGTCCACCTGGTCGGGGTGGTCGGCCAGCCAGACGATGGCGGCGGCGGGCACCGAAGGGGGCGCTCCCGAATAGTGACTCACCAGACCCAGCGACTCGGCGTTGAGCAGCTGGCGCTCGGTGTCGACATAACCGGGATCCACATTGAGCGCCCGGATCCCTCGTTCACCGAGTTCGATGGCGATCAACGGGGCGAACCGGTGGAATGCCGCCTTCGACGCCGCGTAGGCCACACCCCATCCTCCGGAGCCGACCGGACCGGGTGGGTCGGCGGTGGCGGTGTGCGAGGTCACATCCACGATGATGCCCCGACCGCGGGCCAGCATGCCGGGCAGCACCGCCTGGATCAGGACGAACGGGGCGACCACGTTGCCGTCCAGCTTGGTTTCCAGCTGGCCGACAGTCAGTGCGGTGATCGGGACCATGCTGCCCGGCCCGGTGTCCACGGCGTTGTTGACCAGCAGATCGACGCCGCCCCACTCCTCGACGACACGATCGACCGCAGCTCGCAGCTGACCATGGTCCTGCAGGTTGGCAACCAGTTCGAGCGCGTCGCGACCGGAAGCCCGGATCTGGCTGGCTGTCGTCTCCAGGCTGCCGGGCAGGGGTCGCCCGTCACCGGTGTCGGAGTCGTCGCGTCCCTCCCCCTCGTGACGGGTGCGCCCGGTGATGGCGACGTCCCATCCGGCCCCGGCCAGGGCCACAGCGGTGGCCCGCCCGATGCCACGAGTGGCGCCCGTCACCAGCGCCCGCCGGGGCTCAGCCGTCTGGGTCATGGCAGGTTTCTAGCAGCACTTCCCTCCTGGCGGACCGGCGGTTCCGCGTCGGTCAGACCACCGGGTCGGGAACGATCCCTCCACCCGCCGGACAGGTCACGGGCTGAACCCGGGCTCAGCGACGGGGCGAGCGCGTCGTCGTCGAGGGATCGCATCCGGCGTAAGTTCTGCTCGTCCCTCAGCTACTAAGGCGACCCTTCGAGTTTTACCATGGCGGCCGCCCCGGTGGGGAGGACTGCGACCACCACGGCCACGGCGCCCAGCACTCCTAGGGCAGCGCGCAACCCCACCACCTCGGCCACCCAGCCCACCATGGCCGGTCCGATGACCAAACCGAGATAACCGATGGCCGACACGGCCCCGACCGCGGCCCCGGCTCGGGACCGCCCGTTGCCCGCTTGCGCCACCAGCAACGGCCAGCACATCGAGATCCCGCCGGCGGCGAGAACCAGACCAATGGCAGCGAACACCGCCGTCGGCGCAGTGGCCAGGATGGCGATGCCCAACGCGGCGGCGCCGGCGCCGAGCATCACGCCACGGGCCGAGCCCCTGCGCCCGACAGCAGGCCCGAGTGTGGACCGGGCGACGGCGGCGACCGTGTACCCCAAGACAGCACCCCCGGCGCCGATCAGGAGCCCGGAGGAGAGGTGGGTGCGCAGGAACAGCACCCCCCAGAGCTCGATGCCGCCTTCGACCATGGCCGCGAGCCCGAAGGCCACGGCAAGCACGACAAGATGCTCCCGGCGGAGGAGGGAAATCGTCCCACCGAGGCGAAGCCGGTCACCGCGGCCTCCGGCGGGGAGCGGAACCTTGAGGCACACCAGTCCCAGGATCACACCTCCGAGGGCCACGGCAACCCACATCCATCGCCATGAGGCCCCGACCGCCAACAGCAACCCGGTGAATGCCGCACCGGCAGCGGCTCCGGCATTGAACCGGGCGTGAAAGGCGACCAGCCGCCCCGGCGTGTCCCCGAGGGCGGCCGTCGCCGCGACATTGATGCACACGTCGATCATTCCTCCCCCCGACACGATGAGAATGATCACCAGCCCGAGGGCGACCGGGGTCCCCGCCGCAGTTCCCACCGAAAGCAGCGCCGCCCAGGCCACAAGGGCCGTTCCCAACACCATGCCAGTCCCGAACCGCTCACACAGTGCCCCACCCAACGCGTTCGCCGACGCGGCCCCGACCAAGGCGATCGACAAGAGGAGGCCGAAGCCCCCCGTCGAGAGGTGCAGCGCCCTCTCCACCTCGGCGGCCGACACCGCCCATCCCCCCCAGAAGACGCCGAACAGCAGGAAGACCCAGCCGATCGGACGGAGATTCACAGCCCCTTTGTAGCGTAGGACCCCGGTAGCTGCTTCACCGAGGGCTGGTGTGATGCTTGTCCCTCCTCAGTGCCGTGACCGGAGGTGGGTGGTCCGAAAGACGACCGACGGTCTCGATACCCGGACCAGCCTCTTCACCTCATGCTCCGAGTTGATTTGTCGCGGTCGGTCAACAACTGTGTGAGCGTGCGCTCACCCTCCCTTCCGGCCTCAGCCGCGCCGGTACCTCGGACCCCCTGCGGGTGGATGCAGAGAGCACAGACCCTGACGGCGGTGGCCGTTTCACCGATTGACTCTCTGCCCGCCTGATCGTGGAGGATCTCGACGGCAAGGTGGCCATCGTGACGGGTGGGGCCGGCGGAATCGGCGGGGCGACGGCTCGAGCGTTGGCCGAGCGTGGAAGCTCCGTCGTCGTCGTGGACATCAACGGCGAGGGGGCGGCACAGGTGGCCGAGGCCATTCAAGCCTCGGGGATGTCCGCCACCTGGCGGCGTGCCGATCTCTCCCGGGAGGCGGACGTGGCGTCCGTGGTCGCATCCGCAATCGCTGACTTCGGGCAGATCGACGTCCTCCATAACAACGCGGCGTTGACAGCATCCGAATTCCTGTCCCGTGACACCGACGTGACCGAGCTCTCGGTGGAGGTCTGGGAACAGACGATGGCGGTGAACCTGCGCAGCCAGATGCTGACCTGCAAGCACGCCATTCCCCACATGGTCCGGGGAGGTGGCGGCTCGATCATCAACATGTCCTCCGGGGCATCCCTCAAGGGCGATCGGACCCGTACCGCCTACGGTGTCTCCAAGGCCGGGGTGAACGCTCTGACCATGTACGTCGCCACCGGTCACGGGAAGCAGGGAGTGCGAGCCAACACCATCGTTCCCGGCCTGATCATCACCGACGCCGTGCGTGCGCATCTCACGACGAACCTGCTGGATCGGCTTGGGCGATCGACCCTGACTCCCTATCTCGGCCAGCCCGACGACATCGCCAACCTGGTGGCCTTCTTGGCCTCGGACCAGTCCCGCTACATCACCGGACAGATGATCGCCATCGACGGCGGCATGTCGGCACATGTCGGTTTGGTGGAACAGGACAGTTGAAGGACGGTCAGGTTCGACGCATGGCTCGTCGCCACCTCTGGCCGAGTCCCGGTTGACCCGACGGCGATCGGATGGATCCACCGGCGACACCTCGGGAGGGCTGAGCAGCGTTCCGTCGATTGCCCTCAGGCTTCTGCCCCTCTGGACTCGGGCCCTCGGTCTGAAATGCACGGTTACGGGGACGTGACACGTGTTGAAACCGACCAGCGGGGTATGCACACGGGTGCCCGGGTCGGCTGGCGGGGGCGGGAACCGACAAGACCGGCCCGGGCACCCCAACCTCGCTGTGGCCCGGCGGTCGTCCCTGTTCGGGTGACCGCTCGCCGTGACCGTTCACGCCTCGACTGTGGACCAGGTTCGGCATCCTGGGCCTCCGTCCCTCGTGAGCAACGCACCCACCGTTCCCAGCGGGCAAGCTGGGGACATGCCCTCACCCACTGTTCACCGACACGTCGTCGTGCTGGCACCCATGCCCCTCGAAATGAACGCCATCGTGACCGCCTTCGGTCTCCAACCCACTGGTGATGACACAGGTGCGCCGTGGCAGGGTCACCTCGGCAGATCCGCCGTGACCGCGATTCACATCGGCATGGGCCCAGCGTTGACTCGAGAGGCGACAGCCCGTCTCTTCGACACGACTCTGCCTGACCACGTCCCGGTGGACCACGTCATGATCGCCGGGATCTGCGGTGGACTCGATCCCGACCTGGCGGTCGGGACCCTGGTCAATCCCGAGATCCTCCTCGACTACGCCAGCGGAGCCACCTACCGGCACACGCCGCCGGGAGATGCACTCCGAACGGGGAAGCTGGTCACCACCGAAGAGGCAACTCTCGACCACGGACTAAGCCGACGATTCTTCGAGGACGGCTGCCTCGGCGTGGATATGGAGTCCTCAGCCGTCGCCGAGATCTGCGAAGCACATGACTGCCCGTGGTCGGTGTACCGGTGCATCGGTGATCGCTACTTCGATGGCCTCCTGGACGAGAGGATCGTGGCGGCAACCAACCCGGACGGCTCCGGCAATGTGCCGGACATCGAGCGTCTCATCGCCGCCGAGCCCGAAGTGGCCGGGAAACTGAATCAGCTCGGCCGAGATACCACCCTGGCCGCCCGATTGGCCGCCGAGGCCGCAGTAGCCGGGTGCGCCACCCTCGACCGGTGAGGATGCTGGCCTATTCAACAGTTTGCCGACACATCTGTTGGCCCCAGCGGTCTGCCGAATGCGGAGCCCACGGGAACATGCCAGAGCGAGATCGTCACCTGACGCCCTTCTCCAACCGCCGAATGGATTCACCTGCGGGCCACGGGTAGGTAAGGACCCTCCCCCGCGTCAGAAGTCTGAGATGTTCTACGTTGTCTAGATGGCGTCAACTGGTCCTGACCTCTCGGCAGAAGAGCTTCGTGTCCGGGTACGAGAACTCGGTCCGTTCCACCACGCCGTCGATCTGCCGCACGGCGTGTCGACCTACGTACCCGAGCTGGCAAGGGGCCAGATCGAGCGAACACGGGTGAGCAACCTCGTTCAGCACGCGTGGCCGGCACTGCTCAAGGCAACCGGGGGTTCTCTTCAGGGTCTGCGCGTTCTCGACGTTGCCTGTTGCAGCGGTGGATTCAGCGTCGAAGCAGCCAAAGGCGGAGCATCCCACGTCCTCGGCATCGACGTGGTGGAAAGCTACCTGGATCAGGCCCGGTTCATTAAGGACACGCTCGGTCTCGACAATGTGGAGTTCCAGAACATCGCGATGGAGGACCTCTCCCCGGAGACCGTGGGGACCTTCGACGTGTCCTTTTGCTTCGGCATTCTGTATCACCTCGAAGACCCGGTCCGTGCGATGAAGGCCCTCTCCTCGGTGACTGAAAAGGTGATGGTGGTCGACACGGATGCGCTCCGGCTCTACCGTGGCGCACTGCCCTTTTTGGCCAACCGAGCCCTCTGGTACATGAACGTTGCCCCCTCGGCGAAGGAGCTCAACACCACGAATCAGTGGCGCACGAGGGATGCAATCCAGTTCAATCCCACGCCTCGAGCAGTCGAGGAGCTCCTCCACTACGTAGGATTCGACGACGTGGAGCGCCTGTCGTCCAGCTCAAAGACCTTGGAGAAGCGGTATCGGAATCGCCGCCGCATGACGTTTGTTGCCGTCCGCAAATAGACGGACCATCGGTTGTAGTCCGGGCTCGGCGACAGAGGCCGGACTACCCGGCCGATCGGTTCGGGTGCGTTATCGGTAACAGAACACCCTCAAACGCATCACCCGGAAAGTGACGCGTCGATGATGGATCGAGTACTTCGGTCCCTCCTTTGAACGCGCTTTTGCTACTTGTCAGCGCTCTACGGTGTGAATACCATCGCAGTAATGCTGGCCCGACGAGAGCTACCGCCTGAGTATCGCTCCTGGAATGTTCGATGGGGAGCCCCGTTGGGTCGGCACACGGACCTCGTCGAATCGATCGAACGATGGCCCAATCCGATTCGCCGGCAAGCACTGAATAACAAGTGGCTCGACCGTGCCCGCGGGCCCTTCGCATTTCAACCGAACACGTCCACCCGTGCTTACGAGTACCCGTGGGCCTACGATCAAGTGGCGGCACTGGGACCCTCACGCATCTTGGAGATCGGAGGCGCCCTATCCGGGCTCCAGTTCGTGCTGGCCAAGGACGGCCATGACGTCCATAACGTCGATCCGTTCCTTGACCTCGGGGTTCGCCACTATGATTTAGATCCCATCAAAGAACACGCCCGGCTGAACCGGAGTTTCCGGACCCGAGTGACCCTCCACCGGACGACCCTTCCCGAGGCCGGTCTCACCGGCACGTTCGGCGCCGTGCTCTGCATCTCCACCATCGAGCACATGTTGGTCGAGGACATTACGGCTACCTTGTTGACGGCCAAAGAGCTCCTGGCACCAGGCGGCCTCCTCGTTCTCAGTGTCGACCTCTTTTTGGACATCGCGCCGTTCTCCAAACGCACGAGTAATCGATGGGGAACCAACGCTTCGATCGCATGGATTCAGGACCTGGTGGGATTGGAGATGGTGTTCGGGGACCGGTCAGAGCTATACGGCTACTCCGACTTCTCTACGGAGCGAACGCTGTCGCGACTGGATGAGTTGGCCATTGCGACCGGCTACCCGCAGATGGCGCAACTGGTCACCTTCCAAAGCCCTCGCACGCGACCGCCGATCTCGTAACCGGCCATCTCGCAACCCGTGAGTTGCTCGCTCTGTCGCAGAAGGTTCGTGTGGAAGGGCGCAGGTGGCAATAGGCATCCCGCACTCGATGAGGGGGCGGTCGACGCCTTACATCCCTATTCCCAAGACCCTCCTCATGGTCTTGCCGGCGTCACTCGGGCGGGTGGGCTAGCTTCGTCTCGGACGAAGGTCCTCTCAAAGGTGGAGAGGGCGGAACAGGCGAGGAGGACACGATGAAATACATGATCGAATATGAGATTCGCACGTCCGGTCTCACTCACGATCAGCTCTATGCCAATCAAGAGGCGCTGCTCAAGGCGTTTGGCAGTTGGTCACCTGAGAAGGGCCTGACGATCGACGCATTCGTCTCGAACTTGAATAATGGTGGCTACGTGCTCGTGCAATCGGACGATCCCGCAGTGGTCTATGCGTTCGTCTCGAAGTTCGTTTACTGGAACGATGTCAACGTCGTTCCGGTTGTCGATGTCGCGGACGCGGTGGCAACGGGTGCCGAGTCCCTGGCCTGGGCACGGAATGCAGTAAAGGGTTGATACGACGTCTGAACTGACCAGGAGTCACATAGGCTGAGGCCGTCGAAGAGATCCCATTCGGGTAGGACAGAGGCAATCGCTGTGCTCGCATGGAAGGGGCTTTCGGTTGCAGCAGTTTGATCGTCTGGTTGAAGCGGCCGATCGCTGGCAGCGGTCCATGCGTCTACCTGGGTTGATCTACGGAGTCGTCAAGAAGTTCGGCAATGACCGAGCCAATCAATACGTGGTCGCATTGGGTTGGTACGGCTTTGTGGCCATCTATCCGTTGTTGCTTGTGGTGATCACGGTATTGGGATTTATCGGAGCGGCGTCGTTGGGTCACCGACTTGTCACGACCCTTCACCAGTTTCCGGTCATCGGCCCTCAGTTCAACCCGGCACACGGCTCCACCGATCTGCATGGCAGCGTCCCAGCCCTCGTCATAGGCCTGGTTGGATTGATCTATGGCGCTCAGGGTGTGACCCAGACAGCCCAGCAAGCAATGACTCAGGTCTGGAATATTCCGCGTCTCGACATCCCGGGGTTCTTGCCGCGCCTCGCTCGCAGCCTTGCCGGCCTCGTGATTATCGGGGGCACGTTCGTGGTCAATGCCGCTGTTGCTACCTTTGACACCAGTTCGGGCGGGAATTACCTCATCCGAATCCCGGTATTCGCCGTCATGCTGGCTCTCAACGTCGTGCTCTATGTCGCAGCCTTTCGCGTGCTCACGCCCGGTGGGATCACTACCATGCGGCTCCTACCGGGAGCGGCGATGGCGTCAGTGGGCTTCACCCTGCTGATCACGGTTGGGTCTGGCTTGATCCAGCACAAGCTCCGCAACAGCTCGGCGACCTATGGCCAGTTCGGTGTCGTGATCGGACTGGTTGGCTTCCTCTTCCTTCTCGCCAAGATCACGCTCTACGGGGCTGAGCTGAATCCGGTGCTTGCTCGACATCTCTGGCCTCGAGGTATCCGGAGCGACAATCCCACACCAGCCGACGATCGGGTTCTCCATGACTTGGCCCATCAGAGTCTCCAGCGTGAAGACCAGCGGATAGGAGTCGGCTTTGGAGATAATGCGTCCGAGGATGCGGCGAGAGATGCGCGGACATCAGATCCGGCTCCCGCCGACACATAGCCAGCGATGCCGGAAGAGACCACGAGCGAAGAGCCAGGGCACTTCGCCGAAGGGGACAAGTGCCTGCCCTCTGGATACCCGTGACGCCCACCTACGCCGATGGTGGCTCTTTTGCCAAACGCAATTGGTGCCAGAGCTTGTCTCGTGTCGCCCCGGAACGGATCGCCGGCTTCGCCGAAGGCACGGTTCCGTCCCCACTCAGCCACCCCCGGCGGCGGAACATGACGACCAGCGCCACCGCTGTCAGCACCTGCAAGCCGATGCCAGCCACAACGAATACCGGAAAGCTACCGATCCGCTCCACCATCCACCCAAAGTTCTGGCCAAAGAAGCCGGTTATGAAGCTCAACGGCAGGAAAATCGTCGCGATGATCGTAAGCTGCTTCATGACGACGTTAAGTCGGTTGGAGACGGTGGACAGATGGGTGTCCAAGGCCCCGCTCAGCAGATCCCGGTAACTGTCCACCAGATCGCTTATGCGGATCAGGTGGTCATAGAGGTCCCGGAAGTAGCGCTCCGCATCTGACGTCATGCCGGGAATCCCCCCGGGTTCGCTCAAGAGCGACGCGAACATATCCCGCTGCGGTGTGACCACCTTTCGCAATGCGATCAGGGACCGCTTCATGTCGAACAACTGACCGAGTTGTTCCTCGGTCGGCCGTTGCAGGATCTCATCCTCCAACTCGTCGATTTTGTCGTCCAGCATCGCCAACACCGGAAAGTAGCCGTCCACCAGCGTGTCCACGACCCTGTAGAGAAGCATGACGTGATCTGGACCCGGGCCAGGGTGGCGCGTTATCCGCTGGGCCAGGACGGTCAGGTCGGGGCACGGATCATGGTGGACGGTGACTAGGTAGTTCTCGGTGTAAAAACAGTGGACCTCCAAAACCCGACCCTCGGCCGTTACGCCGTACACGACGAGCAGTACAAAGTTGTCGTAGGAGTCGAGCTTGGGGCGTTGGCCAAAGTGTTCGGCGTCTTCAACCGCCAGCGGGTGAAAACCGAACGTGTCCCGCAGGATCGTCTGGCTGGTCGTCTTATCCAGTCCGCCCAGGTCCAACCAAAACCGGGCCGACGAGTCAATCAGGCGTTTTATGTTGGCTGGGTCGGCCTCGTGCTCCGTGCCGTCGACCGTGATCAGATGAGCATTCATGTCGTCATTCTGCCCGGATAGCCGGTTTTAGGCGGGGCACTGCAAGAGCCAGAACCCTGCAGGCCGGCATGGGGTGCCACCGACGCACTTATCCACACGCCCGGACGTGCTGGAAGGAGGCAGTCGTCGTGTCCCACGAAACTGGTGTTCTGGTCACCCTTCAACCACGAATGTGCCCGGATCATTGGGGTGCGGCAGGAGAGGAGTGATCTCGACCATCATCCACGCGTGCAGCGGCAATGTACCAAGAAGCTCATATAACTGCTTCTCATTGTCGGCCTGCCACAAGCCAAGTGTGCGCCACTCTCCCTCTTGAGCGGGCGGTTTCCAAAGACGAAGGAGATGACCTTGTGCTCCAAGCTCCGCAGCGCGAACGGCCTCTCGTTCCTTGGTGTCATCCACTTCGGAGTCAGACACACCGTCCGGAACGTGGGTCATCATGTCGGCAAGAAACTCCACGGCAAAACCCCCTCATTTGGGCAACCGACTTCCAGGCCAAGGGGACAACCACACTCGGGTGGCTCGAAGATCAACTCGAGTAACAAAAGGAAAAGGGTCGAACTACCTCTCCACGCCAAGGAAGGTAAGCAGTGCCGCATTGACTTCATCGGGGTGGGTCCATCCGACGTTGTGCGGACCGCCCTCGATCGGGACAAGGGCGCAGTCAGCTATCAGCCCCGGAAGCCGCGCCGAGGTGGATTCGAATGGCAGGATTCGGTCCTCCGCTCCGTGCAGGACGAGGACCGGAATATTGATCTTCGACATGTCAGCACGAAAGTCGGTCAGCCAAGTATCAACGCACGCATACGTCGCGTAAGGGGAGCAGGCAGCCGCCACGTTAAAGCTCGCTTGCCAGGCGCGATCGCTGATCCGCGTTCCACCGAGGACATCGACGTTGTAGAAGTTGTTCAAGAAACTCTCGAAATAGGCGAACCGATCGGCAACAATTGCCGCCTCCATATCGGCGAACACCTTGTCGTCCACCCCCTCGGGGTTGTCGTCGGTCTTGAGCAGGAAGGGCGGGATGGCGCCGAGCAGCGCGGCCTTCCGCACCCGCTCCGAGCCGTAGGTGGCGAGGTAGCGAACCACTTCCCCGGTCCCCATCGAGAAGCCGACGAGGGCGACGTTGCTGAGATCGAGGTGGTCCATAAGCACATCGAGATCACCCGCGAAGGTGTCGTAGTCATACCCGAGAGTCGGCTGACTCGACCTGCCGAAGCCGCGGCGATCGTAAGTGATCACCCGATAGCCATTGCCCAACAGCTCGCGCTCCTGACGTTCCCACGAGCTGCTGTCCAGCGGATACCCATGGATGAGAACGACAGGATTCCCGCTCCCGTGGTCCCGGTAGTGGATCTCGATCGGGGAGTCGTTCTCGGTGCCGACGGTAACATGAGGCATCGTTTCTCTCCTTGAGGAGGGTCCCGCGGCGGGCGGGTTCGAATATGAGCGTGCGCCGCGCGGCCGCCTGGCCGGGGCGGCGGTCGGGCAGGCGTGGCGCTCGGCTAGGCCGGCAGGTCACTCCCGGCCTGCTCCGCGACCATGTAGGAGGCGTACCAGGCGGGCCAGGTGTCGTCTTCGCTCGACCGGTGGAACAGGTGTGCCTTCCCCGTGCTCTTCTGGTGCTCGACGTGGGCGGTCTCGGCACGTGACAGCGCCGACTCCAGGTCTTCCGCGGACGCGAATGTCGTCGTCGTGGGGTCGCTCCGACCTGGGAGCCGGGTGGTGACCTCCTGGACGATCCACAGATTGCCGTCGGGATCGTTGAAGGAGCAGAAGGACCCGTAGCTGGTGCGCTCGGGGTCGGGTCCGGGCTGGCGCGCCTCGAGGGGGAACGGGGGACCGTGCCAGATGTCGCTCACGTCGATGCCACGTTTCATGAGCGCATCATGGGCCGCCTCGATGTCGGTGACGACAAGCGTGCCCTGGATTGATCCTGGGGCGGCCGTGGGGAGTCCCAGGCCGAAGGTGATTGAGGTCCCCGATCCCGGGGGCGTGAACTGGACGAACCGGATCCCCTCCATCGGGGCCACGTCATCGTCGAGTCTCCAACCCAGTTGCCCGTAAAACGCCTTGGCTCGGTCGACGTCGGTAACAGGGATGATCTCGTTTTCGAGATTCATCTTTTCGGTTGCGCCCATGGCGAACTCCTTTTGTCCTTGGTTTGGTTGTGGATCTCTTGGATCAGTAAACGCCTGTCGTCGTCTTGGGTCCACGACTTATGACCAAGCTCTGGTAGGCCCCGCCTATCACCCGGGCGGTACCATCGACTGCATGGAACTCCGGCAGATGACCTACTTCGTCGCCGTCGCCGAAGAACTGCATTTCGGTCGGGCCGCGGAGCGGCTTCATCTTGCCGGACCTTCGCTCTCTCAGCAGATCAGCAATCTCGAACGTGAGCTTGGGACCCAACTCCTCATCCGCGACCGACGGCACGTCGAATTGACCCCCGCCGGCAGCCAGTTCCTGACCGATGCCCGCGAGGCGTTGGGCGCCGCTACCCGGGCGTTCGATCGCGCCCGCAAGGGAGGCGACGACCTTCCACTCCGCCTGGGCTATGTCAGCTGGCTTCCTCCAGAGGCGGCGGCAATATCCGACCCCCGGGTCCGTGTCGACGAATGGGTCCTCCCCTCACACACCCAGGTGGCGCGAGTAGCCGAAGGCAGCCTCGACCTGGCCATTGCCTGGATCGAGGAGACCGATATCGAACGGCACAAATTGGCCGCCCACCTCTTGTGGTACGAGCCACTGGTAGCCGTCCTGCCACGGGCACATCCAGCGACTCGTCACGAAGGCGTGCCGGCCGCAGATCTCACGGTGCTCGTCGACGTGGACGAAGCATCGTGGTGGTCCTGGAACCGTTACGCCTCTTCCTTCGCCGTGGCGAACCAGGCGTCAGTGACCAATGTCGACGATGGCGGCATTGCCGGGCCTGCGTTCTTCGACCACGTGTCACGCCTTGGTCGGCCGGTGCTCGAGTCGCCCAAGCGCCACGCGGCGCCGATGCCGCCGACATTGACCCGCCGGCCTGTCCTCACCCCGGTGCCCCTTTGGACTTGGATGCTCCTTCACCGCGCCGATGACACCCGGCCGCCAGTGGCCCGGGCTACCCAGGCTCTCATCGACCACGCCTCGACCTGTGGATGGCGAACGCCTCCGTCCGAACCGCACTGGCCTCCAGCCAGACAGCAGAGTTGACCACAAAGTCCCGGTCGGCGGCACCCCCTGGGGTCCCCTGACCCGGTGATCGGGGACCCCTTGCCAGGTGATCCGGACAAACATTCTGGGAGTATCAGGGACTGCTGGCTATCACACTGACTGTCGATCGGCGGCTCACTGTCGTTCGCTCCAGATGAGCATCCGTGAAGCCGAGGGCGCGGCATCGATCGGCGAAGGCGGTTGCCTGTTCGTCAGTCCAGCCATGGCTTGCGTGACCCCGGGACCCTGGTTGAGCTGTCCGCTCTATGGCGACCATACGACCGCCGGGGAGGAGCACTCGGCGTATTTCTCGAAGTCCAGCGTCGATGTCCGACCAGTGGTGCACGGTGGCGATCGACCAGACGATCGAAGCAGAATCGTCCGATAGGGGGATCGCCTCGGCGACACCTTCGATATATCGCACGTTCGTCGGACGCCGAGTGAGGAGTCTCGCCAGCCGCAGCATCACCGAGGCTGGATCCACTCCAGTGATCATCACGGCTAGTCCGGCCGCATAGCGAACGGCGACGCCAGGGCCACAGCCGACGTCCACGACCACGTCGTCTGATTTCGCACCGCTCAGCCGTACGGCAAGCTGAGCGTCGGCCTTGCGACCGAAGGCCATGCTGATGGCGGCGATGAGCCCAGAGACACCGGCAAAGCCGGGGTAGTGAGCGTGGTGATTGGGCGGTGCATGCTGTTCGTCCACACCTTCACCTTGACAGTTGAACCCGGCTTCAAGTCAAGTGGGATCATGGATGAGCCGCTGCTTGCTATTGGGGAAGTTGCCGAACGAGCCCACCTAGCCACATCGGCGATCCGCTACTACGAACGCCTCGGCCTGCTCGTCGCCGATGCGCGAACCTCCGGACAGCGCCGATACCGCGTCGCCACTCTCCGAAAACTTGTCTTTATAGGAATGCTCCAAGACGCAGGGCTCGCGTTAGATGACATGACCGGAATCCTCGAAGCGGCGACTGCTACCGAATGGAAGGCCATCGCCAGGCATCGGCTCGAAGCTCTCGACGACCAAATCGCCACATTGCAAAGGGCCCGTGATTACCTTTCCGGCGCGCTGCTTTGCCGCTATGACCACCCGGCGACAGACTGCAAGATCATGGGTGCTGAAATCGATCGTCGACTGGCAGAGGGCCCGCTGGCTTCGCCGCCTAAGGCATAATGGCAGTCGGCAGGCGCATATCCAGTGGCAGGGGCACTCATGGGTCAGTGACCATCGGCGTTCAGCGAGATGGGCCACCGCGTCCTGGCGGCATACCAGCATTGTGGGCAAACTATGGCGATGATAACTCTCAAGCACTCGGACTCGATAGTCATTGCCCGTTCGCCGGTGGACATCTACGACGTTGTCTCCGATATCACGCGCATGGGGACATGGAGCCCGATCTGTAGGGCGTGCTGGTGGGACGAGGGTGCTGGCCCAGAGGTTGGCGCTTGGTTCACGGGTAGGAACGAGTTGCCCGACCGAACCTGGGAGACAAGGTCGAAGGTCGTCGTCGCTGACCCAGGCCATGAGTTCGCGTTCATCGTCAATGGCTCCTGGACGCGGTGGGGGTATGCGTTCACTCCAGTCGATGGGGGCACGGAGTTGACCGAGTCATGGGAGTTCCTACCCGGTGGAATCGCGATGTTCGAGGAGCGGTTTGGCGCCGACGCTCAGGCTGAGATCGCCAACCGGCTGGAACTGGCCAAGAAGGGTATTCCAGCAACCCTTGATGCGATCAAGAACGATGCGGAAGCAGGATAGGCATCTGCCACGATACCCTCCCGGCGATTGGACACGAAGCCCATCTGGCATCGATACAATTTAGCGAGGAGGTTTCCTCCGCCCTCGTCATCCGCCTTACCGCTGATCCCAAAGAGAGGAATCCCCCATGACCGTCCTCGACGCGTCCGACACTCCGATCCCACCTCCAGCCCGTCTGCACCATCATGCCTTCGTCACCACCGACCAGGAGGCGACCCGGAAGTTCTATGAGGACATTGTGGGTCTACCGCTCGTCGCCACCTGGACCGAGGTGGAAAATCTGATGGGCGGAGAAGAACAGGAGTTCTGTCATACCTTCTACGGACTCGGTGAAGGCGGAAGCTTGGCCTTCTTCCAGTTCGCCAACCGCGAGTTCTCTGATCAGTTCGCTCCACCGTCCCCGCCCTCCCTGTTCCGCCATATCGCCCTCCTCGTCAGTGCAGAGGGCCAAGAGGGAATCCGTGACCGGGCCCAAGCCGCTGGGGCGGAGACAATGACCGCCGACCACGGTTATTGCGAGTCGCTGTACATAACCGATCCGAACGGGCTACTCCTGGAGTTCACCGTCGATCATCCAGAGGTCGAGGAGATCGACGCCATCCGCAGGAAGAACGCTCACTCCGATCTCACACGGTGGTTGTCGGGTGACCACACCAGCAACAACGACTGGCGTCCAGAATTCTGAGCTTCGCCAGAAGACCCTCTGGCAACCTTGACCTGCGTGGAGAAAGAACCCAAGTCACGGGGCCGGTTGGCGATTGAAATTCCTTCTGGCACGAGGAAAGTCAACAATGTCTCGACGAAGCGAGCGAGAGGATCGCGGACGATAAGCAAATGGCGTCCGCGATGGTCAGCTTGCGTAGGCCTCGACGAGCGTGGTGGTACTCGACGCCGTTGAAGAGTCACCAACCGCGATGCATGCGGTTGGTGACGGGCACGAGATTCCCATCAGTCCCACGCTCGCTCCGTTCAGGACCACGGGTGGCGACTGAGACCAAGAGCTTCCGTTCCACACCTCGCCCATGACGCGACCCGCAACGAGGTGGCCGTTGGTCTGGTTGACGCGGTACGACTCCCCCACCGCTAGGCAAGATGAGCTGCCATCACAGGAGACGTCGTAGAGAGCGTTGTCGGGCCTATTCGCTGGAGCGGGGGTGACCTGTCGAACCCACATCGATCCATCCCAGTACTCCGCCAATGCTGCCTCTGAGGCGACGTACGCCGACCCGACCGACGTGCAAGCGTCCGCAGCGCTGCACGACACCGCATCGTCTGTGTTGCCAGGGGTCTGCCCCGGGTTGACCTGAGGTTGATAGACCCATGTGGAGCCGCTCAGGCTGTAGGCGAACACGTTTTGGAGAGTGTCGTTGTAGCCCACATTTCCGACCACCTCACAGAGATTGGCTGTGGGGCAGTCGACACCAGTGAACTCGCTGTTGGCGATCCCGCTTCCGTGTGGAGGAATGGGCGCCGGCGTCACCGACCACGTCGAGCCGTCTAAGTGCTCCGCAAGAGTGCGGTAGGTGTCCGTCTTGTTGTCGATGTACTTGCCAACGGCCACGCAGAATCCAGGCGCGGCGCAGGACACCGCAGTGAGGCGGGGATCTGTTCCTCCTGCGGGAGTCGGGAGCACTTTGTCGTTCCATGAGCTCCCGCCCCACGTCTCAGCCAGCAGGCCGACCGCGCCGTGTTGCTCTGCCAACTGGACAGACCCGATTGCCACACAGAACACGGATACCGGGCAAGACACCCCGTCCAGCACGCTGGTCGTCGCACCACTGATCGCCGGGATCTTCGCGATGGTCCAAACCCCATCCACGAGCTGTTCGATCAGTGCCACCTGGTCGGGAATCTGTTTACCTGACGGATAGGAGGATGAGCCAACTGCGACACAACGACCGGGATCCGAGCAGCTGACTGCGTCAAGTTCACTTGCGAGCGCCATGACCGCATTGGGGCTGCGTTGGATAGTCCATGCAGCCGTCGGACTAGTCTCGGCGCCGACAATTGGTGCCACCGGGACTGAAGCTACGAGGGCGGCGCCAAGCCCCGTCAGGAGAGCCACAAGCTTCCTCGCCGGTTTGGAAAGGAAACAGCGGATCACGGTCGACCTCCTCCGTAGATGCTGGCATCCGCGTGTCGACCCTACTCCTCGTGTCCTCGTCCCGCATGGTGGCCGAGGCCCTGCCAACCGGCGCTGTGCCTAACGATTGTCGGCGTTCACCACTGTCGTAGCACTGGCTGGGACGAGTCGACCCACGCCTACTTCACTGGACCAATGCCACTGACCACGATCACGGCCGGCTCGGCCGCGTCGGCGCAGGATCCGTCATAGTGTGGAGTGCCGGCCACCCGACGCACGAGACCGCCGGGATAGACCGGGACGGGTTCTGCCGGGTCGAAGTCGGGACCACTGTTGCACCACCACACGCCGGACACGACCACGCACAAGCGATCGGTCACATAAGTATGTGGCGCGGATACCACTTCATGAGGACCAGATAGGCGCCTTCCAGATCCTCCCCACCGGCCATAACGGCTTCGGCGACGCTGTTGGGCGGTGCTAGGTCCGGCGCCTGCCATGGGGTGTCGTCGGGAAGCGTGATGAGCGTCTGGGTCGGATTGAGCTTCGACATAACTTCCTCTTCGAATTGCTCTCTGGCTGGCCATGGCCCTTCTCTCATATCAACAGGCCCGGCGTCGATGAGGCCAGGCCGGAGTTGGTCATGCCGGGCAACTCTCGAGAGGACGATGGCGGCACACCCGGCGGATCTCACACTGACAGACACTAATGAAGCATTAGGGCATGCCCGAGGTCAGCAGATCATGTCGGGAGCCCACCGACGTGATGTGGTGGGTCGAACCACTTGATGACTTCACGGTCGACCGAAGTACTCGCGGCTCCGATATCCCAGAACACAAGGGGACAGCCGAAAGCCTCGGGAAATGCTCCGATCAACCGTAAGAGGGTTGCGAGCGTCGGGATCGACAGCCAATCTGGATCTCAGCCTCATCACCGTTGGTGTAGGCAATCTCAGAGAGTCCGACATGTGGTCAGACGCGACTGTTCTGCCTGAGGTGACGTGGCACTCGCCAGATCAATCGTTCCAGTCGACCCCATAAACGCGAGTGGGTTCGGGTAGTCCCTTCAACCTGTGATCGCCTCGATCATCAAAGCGGAAGGATTTACCCATGCAGAGTTCACGAACAGCCACAGAGACGGCAATGTCGTCATCGGCTGCGACTGCGCAAAGCCGAGCGGCGAGCTGGACGGCTGCACCAAACAGGTCGTCATTATCGTCGGTGACTGGTTCACCTGCGCTAATGCCAATGCTGACGTGGAACGGTGGAGTGGCCCTTACATTGCGTTCGTGAATGCGTCGTTGGACAGCTACAGAAAAGGCGACGGCGGACACAACGGAGGTGAAGGCGGCCATAATCCCATCGCCGGTGTGTTTGACCTCGCGACCGTGATGGGCACTGAGCTCATCTCGAACAATCGAATTGTGTTCGCCGAGCAACTTCATATGACCTTCATCGCCGAGTTGCTGTGTTTGAGCAACTGAGCCACACACATCGGTGAACACAATGGCTCGCATAGCTGGCGCGGTGTATGCAGTGCCCGGAGGATGATCGGGGTTGGGCCCCATAAAGGCGTTGAGAGGGGTTCGTGCGTCGAACTCCAAAACGGTACTTGCCACCATTCCATGCGACTCTCGATGCACGGCCACGACCGCTTGTTTGTTCGGCCCTTCCGCGAGACAAAATACCGTCCCATCCTCCGGATCGAACCAGTAGGTGTGATATTTCACACCGTGTTTGCCCTGTACCTCCACGTCCAACAGGTGGGCGGCAGCCAGCTGCTCGGGCGACGCTCCCGGTGCATCATGGCGGTCGATATACATCGGCACAAAGCCAAAAAGTACACCCTCAACAGGTTGCATGGAAGGGTGGCTCTCTGCCGCCGCAACACGACGCACCATCGGTGTCGGGGCGCTGGTTAGATCGAGTGCTTGTAGAGCTCGATTCTGTCACCGTTGATCACGATGTGTTCAACAAACTCGAATCCTGTCTTGGCCAGGACATTTCGAGAGGCGCCATTATCAGGATCGATAAAGGCAAGAAGCTCGCCCTGCCACAATTGCCTGGCCAGTGCCAACATTGCCCTTGTGGCTTCGGTCGCATATCCAAGACCACGTGACTCCCGAACGAGTCTGTAGCCGAACTCAAGCCGGATTTCCCCACCGAACTCGAATTCATCCGCGCCGACATAACCAATAAGAGATGCAGACGAGGTCTCGACGATCGCCTGCTTGCCGAAGGCAACCTGCTGCGAGAAGGCCATCATGTGATCAAAGCGGGTATTCGCCGCCTGGCGGTCGAGTGATCCAGTGGCGGAGTACACCATGAATTCCGAGTCCATAAACAGATCGACATACCGTTGACGGTCTGATTCAACCACCGGCCGGATCTCCAACCGCTCCGTTCTGACGGTGCTCTCGGATGCCACCGGCCCTTGGTAGCACGCTTCGGATCGAAGCGTCGCACTGGCCACAGAATTGGCTGCCTCCTCTCGCCGGCCGGGACGCTGACCATTCGATGCGGGAGAAGCGATCAGGAACGTCAATCCAGCCCGCAACGGCAAACACCTGTGACCCCGTTCATCCCGGCTCCCACGATGAGTGGTGCTCGAAATCAGGTCTTGGTAAGCCACCAACCGGACGAGAAGCCATCGTCGCACGTGAAGTTACCTGGGCTGGAGGCGGAGTTGAAACCCGTGTGGGTCTTGGTCCCGGTGAAAGTGCAAGTAACTCCACTGCCCGAGGCGTTGAGGATGACAAACGTGTACACCTTGTGGGTCACCGTGTAGGTGCCGGCGTCTCCGAAACCGTCCGTGAAGGTCTTCGTCTTGTGGGCGATCGTCCATGTCGTATAAGGACAACCCAAGGTGTTGGAACAGAAGTTGTAGGTCTTCCCGATAATCCTCCTACCGGCGGGCGAGGCCTTGGTGCCTCCGCTGTAGGGATTCGTCGGAGTCTGAGCGCTGGCTCCCGCCGTCGCACTGAATCCAAGCGTTGCGATGGAGGTGACAACAATTACCGTCGTTACGATTCGCTTCATCAAATCCTCCAGACAAGTTGGTAGGCGCAGGCTCCCGCGATTTGCGTCGTCCCTCAGTTGCGAAGGTAGCGCAACTTCGTCCGCCAGTCACAGTGACCAGATCTCGCCTAAGCGTAAGTGGGTGCGGTCAGCTCAGGGACCCGCCGGAGCCACCGCCTAAGCCCTGGTACCGGCGCTGGTCGCACCTGGTCTGAGACCCTCGGGTGGCCTGTAGCGATATCGATGATGACCCGATGGCGCCTCAAAACCCGGTACGGATCTTGAGGTTGTCAAACGTGCCAGGGATCAAAAGTTCAACCCGCTTGCGGGCCATGCCGCTTTTTGCGCACGGTGGCGAAGATGGAGGCTATCGCAGCTCGTAACGGAAGGTTCGAGCTGGTCGTTTGTGAATGTAAGTAGGCGTCGGGCTCGGAGGGTCCATGAATCCCCCTAGATCCCTGCCCGAGCCCGGCACCTGCCCAACCTGGCCTGTTGCGGCAAGCGGCAAGGTGATGAAATCTATGGCTATGAGTGAGATCGGGGACACGGGGCCTCCACCAAGTCTCTTGGCAGTGATCGTTGGGCACTTCCTGATCGGGCTCCTGGTAGTGGCCGTCACCAAGGCGATCTTCAGACAGAAGCCAGCGGTAGCAATCCTGGCGGGACTGATCGCCCTTGCGGCGCACCACAACTTTGACGCGCCGCTTGCACGAAGGCTCAGCGATCTGGGGATCTAGGTAAGGAGCCAGCATGACCGACGAGCAGCAGTTTGACCTCGAGGAGGTGGACGAGGAGCTCGGGTCGCCACTATTAACCGCCGAGAGGGCGTTGGTTGCCGGACTGGTGATAGGCGTCCTTCTGCTGGTAGTGATGACCCGTCGGCGCCGGAGGCGGCGCCTGGCGGACGATCGATCGGTGGAGTTCTAGGGATCTTGAGCGTCATCGTCGTCCTTGGCGGCGGTGGTTGCAAACGTTGGCGGCCTCGAGTCGTACCGCCGACTGATCGGCTTCCCTCGACGTGGACCCTACGGAACCTCTTGGCTACGGGCACTCCTCGGAGCCCACTGATACTGTCTCGGTGCTACGGCGGACGAACAAGAGAAGAGCCCGATGGCAGTGTTCAATGGCGTGTTCCCGATCCCTCCCGGTAAAGAACAAGGAGGAAGGGACTTCGCGGCCGCGTGTATTGGGGAGCGCCGCAAGGGGTTCAATGCTCAGGCGGCTAGAACGGGGCTCGACCGTGAGACTTGGGCTCTGCAGGAGACCCCGATGGGGAGCTTCATGTTGGTGTGGTTCGAGGCTCCCGACATCGAGAAGGCGTTCACGGAACTCGCCACCTCCGGCGACGAGTTCACCATCTGGTTTCGTGGCCAAGTCAAGGACGTGACTGGCGTCGACCTGGGCGCTCCACCGGAAAGCCCGCTCCCCGAAGTACTAGTCGACTGGACCTCCTGAAGAACGAACTCTCCCCTGTAGGGACATCACCAGCAGCGCGGAGTTCTTCGGAACAAGAAGGCCCTTCGCCAAACGTCCCTTCGGCTGGCCGTGTGATCGCCGGAGAGTCCGGCAACGGCATCCCCTAACACTGGATATGCACCATCCCAGGGAACATCCCGGCGCGTGGATGAGTGTCTGCCGGTGCCCGTGGTCCGGCTCACGCCGGCCACGAACACCGATTCGTCCAGCAGTTGCTGCAAGCTACGAAATCGAATCCCGATGGCCGATGGCCTCGGCTCCGATTGCTGCACCGTCTGCCATGTCAACTACGGGAAGAACGTCGTACTTGATCCATAGAGTGAACTTCGAAGTATCCCGCAGGACGTCCTCAGGACTGTCAGACTCGAGGAAAGCGAGCCCATCCACTCCGTCGGCCCGCTGAACGAACTGGTGGAATGTCGAACTCTGCGAAGGCGTCCACTTGCTGAACACCGCAAGCGAGCGCTTTGCTTCTTTCTCCGCATTCCCAGCTTCACGATTCGTCCACGAAACTACGTATTTCGTCATCCGTCTCCCTTGATAGCGATGTCCGCCTTGGACATCGTGAGCATGTCGCGGCAGGTTCTTGGCGGCAACGGCCGCTATCGACGCTCGACCTTGAACAGCCTTCGAGGCTTTGCCCCCGATCGCTGCCGGTTATGCACCGTTCTCGACCGGGCCGGAGTAGAGGTACGGGAGGGCTGTAGCCCTCTCTCAGGTCCCTTTACGGCACGCCTGCCGTGGTCGTAGAGGCTGCCGGCTGCGACGGCCAGCGGCCCGGTAGGCATCAACGGTCTACCCTTCTGCGTCCGGTGCCCGGCTGCAGGGCCGCCACCCAGCTCCGGGGTCCCCCGCTCTCAAGTTCGACTCCATCGCCGTCGATGAAGAGATCGCCGGGTTCGTTTGCCATGAGGGGCGCGGGCCCGGCACATACGGCCTGCAGAACCAACCGTCGAATGGGCGGGTCCGGCGAGCGAGTCCGGCAGATGGGAGAGGTGGGCAAATGAGCCTGGTGTGCATACGTTGCGCCGTGGGTGCATCTGAGGGTGACATCATCGACTATCCAGACGGAAGAATCGTGATCGATGACGGGCTGGTGATTTGCGGCCACTGCACGACCACAGAGGATCGGATCGTCGACATGGCATTGACGGTTGAGGACCTGGATCAGGGCGGTCCGGTTTGGCATCTTCCGACAGAGGGGGCGTCGTGACCACGCTCAGTAAGACCCGCAGTCAGACGTACCGAGCGGCTCGGGATCTCGGCAACGTTCAGGCAGCGATGAAGGGACCGTCGGCTCTCAGCAAGCGGTATGTGCGTCGTGCAGTCCTCCGGACCAACAAGAACCTGATGCGGTCGATGCGCAAGTTCGGACTTTAGGGCGCCAACTCACCTCACAGCCGGCCGCAAGGTGACTTGACACTAGGGTGTCCGTGGCCGGTCCCGTTGAGCAAGATTCCGCCGGCCCCGACTGGTCGTTCTCCAATCCCGACTTGAACTTCACCGAGGCTCAAGTCAGATGCTGACCGTCGTCCCCTTCACAAGCTTTGTCAAGCCGCTCATGTAGCCATGATAAGTCTTATAGACGCAGACATCAGCGGAAAAGGCATCGCCCTCACTGGTGACGACCGAGGTTCCGCCGATCACGGTTGCCGTGATGTCTTGCTCGGTGAAGTACTTGGCGCAACGACCCTGGCCGGGTGATGAGATGGTTGCCGGACCGAGAGTCGTCGTCGCTTTGCTCGTGGACCAGGTGAACGTCCCGCCACTGGCCAGAGTAGATACGACGACCGTCGCCGACCGATAGCTTTTCTTGTCGGTTGAGGGAACAGTACATTTCCGGATTTCGATATTGGCATTGAAATGTCCGTACACGTTCGCACAGGTCAGGCTGGAGCCCGCAAAAGCCGGCGACGAGGTGCCGACGAGGCCGACTGAGACCGGGACAGAGAGCGCAACGGCGGTTGCGGCTACGAGGAGGAGACGGCGCATTCGCATACCTCACTTTCAAGCTCTCGGAAGCCCCTTCCGAGCAACTCGAAGCATACATGGCGTCAGGGCTGGGCGGCCTGAGTGCCTCAGGAGGGAATGACCGGGTACAGATCCTCGAGCCCCTCGACATGACCTCGCAGCTCCACAGCCGCATCCTTTTGTTGCCGACCCACGCCCGGCCCATCCTCCGTACGGGCTCGAGGCCGTCGGTCGGACTACCGGCCCGGTAGCCGGGCGGCCCGGCGACCATCCGCCAGCAGATCCCCGGTTCGGCCTGGATCGCCGAGGTGATGAACCGGCTGGGCCATAAGACGGCGACCGCGGCCACGCGCTCTCAGCACGCCACTGCGGAGCGCGATAAGGCGCTAGCGGAGCCATGAATAAGGCCATTGCCGAAGCGCAGCGTGACCCCGCGGCGGTCACAGTGGTCAGCCTCTGAGACCCTCGCGCACGAATCGCGCACGCCGGTCGATTCCTCGAGGTCTCGTCGCGATGAGACCTTTCGAACCACCAGGTAGAACGGTGTGTCGGAGGGGGGACTTGAACCCCCACGCCCTTTCGGGCACTAGCCCCTCAAGCTAGCGCGTCTGCCTATTCCGCCACTCCGACGAAGTGGCACCGGTATCGCTACCGGGGCGTCTGGCATGGTAGCGCGCCCTCGGGCCGCCCCATGGTCGTTGGGTCTCCTCTGGGGGCGGCACTTCCTTGGCAGCAGGGGCCCCGGCGACGGGCCGATTCGGATCTCTCTAGTGGTTGGGGGGACCCGGCTTGAGGGTCGTCCACAGCGGCACGTTCCACAGGATGCCGTCGGACGAGGCGTTGTACTGGACATTGGCCACCTGAACCCCGTTGGCCTCCAAGCCCGGCTCCTCGAACAACGGCAGAGCCACCATTTGGTCCCACAGTTGGTCGTCGATCTGGGCATAGACCGACGCTCCCGACACCGGATTGAGGGCCTCCGCCGCCTGAATGAACAAAGCGTCCACCTGGGGATCGTCGAACTTGCTCCAGTCCTGGCTCCCATTGGAATCGGCCACGCCCAGCCCGTCGGAGAACCACGCCGCGGTGCTCGACTGGAACGGGCTGGCCACCCGGGTGACCAGGGCCATGTCGTAGGTGTTGGCGGCCGCTGCCGCGACCATGCCCTGGGCACCATCGACCGGAACGGTGACCACAGAGATCCCCGCGCTGCGCAATTGCGAACTGATCAACCCCGCCACCGAATCGATCCACGGATCTCCGGACTCGACCGCCATCCTCAAAGTCAGCGGCTTGCCGTCGGCGTCGAGATAGGTGCCGGCCGGGTCCTGGTGGTAACCGATGCTCTTCAGGAGACGGTCGGTGGTCGTGAGATCAGGCGCGCTGTACTCGCCGGCCGCCGAGGACTCCTGGTAATCAGCCTGTGACGCCGTCGCCAGATGATCCTGATTGACCACGAGGGTCGGGTCGATGGGTCCGAATGTCTTGTTCAACAGAGCGGTGCGGTCGATGACGTGGGCAATGGCTTGGCGCGCAGCTGCTCGCATCGTGACGGCAGACGTCACGTTGAACTCGAGTTGGAGGAGGTTGAGCGATGGCTTGATGAAGCTCTGGGTGTTCGGCAGGGATGACACCGCGTCAAGCGTGCCCAAGTTGAAGGCATTCGGCTGGGCCACCGCCTGGTTGCTCTGTGCCAACTCGCCCGTCCACGATTGCTGATTCCGGGCGACGTTGACCACTACCCGCTTCATGATGGATGGAGTCCCCCACCATTTCGGGTTGCGGACCAACACGGCTGTTCCACCCGCTGAAACCGACTGCAACTCCAGAGGTCCAGCAGAGATGTCGATGGCGGGGTTGAAGGTGTCAAAGCCATGGTTCCACCCGACTCGCCGGGCGATGTGGGCAGGGACCAGGTCATCGAACATCACACGCCAATCGGTGAACGGAGTTGCGAATACCACCGTGACTGTCTTCCCCCCGTGGCTGGCTGTCACCGAGGCCACATCGCGATAGCCCAGGGTGGACACGACCTGGTCCGGCTGACCGTCGATGTCGACCCCGTTGCCATTCTGGGACTGCCAGGCATAGATGAAATCGTCAGCGCTCACTGGTACCCCGTCGGACCACACCGCTGACGGGTTGATCACATATTGAATGGTCAACGGGGACGTCGATGTGACCTCCACGCTGGAAAGGAGGTTGGTGTTGACTTCGGGCACCAGATTCGAATCGATCACGTAGGCGCTCGGTAGGACCGACGTGAGCAGCGTCGTTGACGATGACGCGGCGCCGACGGGGGTGTTGGGATTGAACCCCGACCACGGCTGATCGAGTTCGACCGTGGCATCCCCTCCCGTCGCGGGTACCAGAGCCGATCGTGTCTGGGCATCCACCTGCCGGATCCGATGGGAGCCGAGGTGATCGACAATGGCGACGAAACCAATGATGACGATGATGACCAGAGGCAATGTCCACCGGGCGCGACGCTCGCGCCAAAGCACGGCGATTCGGGGACGGCGGCCGACGGACTCGGCGCCGCTGCCCGTCACTGCAGGCGCAGAATGAGGATCACGTTTGTGAAGGCGAAGATGACGGCCACGGTGACAGTGATGCGGTCGAGATTCTTCTCCACCACAGTCGAACCCGCTGCAGCGGAGCCGACCGAGCCCCCGAACATATCCGAGAGTCCCCCACCCTTACCACTGTGCATCAGGATGAGAAAGATGAGCCCGAAGGACGCCAATATCTGGAGCACGACGATGATTGCGGTCAGCACTGGATCCTCCTCCTTTGACTCGGGGCCGCTGCAGACGCTAGCAAAGTCAACGCACCGAACGGGCCGCGGCCCGGACGATAGCCACGAACGCAGCCGGGTCGAGACTGGCCCCTCCCACCAGCGCACCATCGACATCCGGGCACCGGAGTAGGGATTCGGCGTTCTCCTCGGTGACCGATCCTCCATACTGGATGCGGATACTGGCTGAGGCCTCCGGGCTGGCGATGCGGCTGACCGTCTCCCTGATCCAATGGCACGCCTCCTGAGCATCCTCGGGGCTGGCCGCCCGGCCCGCGCCGATGGCCCACACCGGCTCGTAGGCGATGACCATGCCAGCCACCGAGTCAGGGGACAACGAACCCAGGGCGATCTCCACCTGGCTGGCCAGCCGGTCCTTGGTCACACCGAGCTCCCGCTCGTCGAGGTGCTCCCCTACGCAGCAGATAGGTGTCATGGCGTTGCGCAGAACGGCCTGGACCTTGGCCGCCACCACCTCGTCCACCTCACCGAACAGTTGTCGACGCTCCGAATGCCCGACGATCACGTACTCGACATGCAAGCGGGACAGCATCCGGGCGCTCACTTCACCGGTGAAGGCGCCACTGTCCTCGACCGCGCAGTTCTGCGCCCCGAGGGACACGGGGATGCCCTCGGGCTCGACGACTGACTGCACCGTGCGGATATCGGTGAACGGCGGATGCACCGACACGTCCAGAGGGCCGGTGTCGCTCGGCTGCAGTCGCAGGCCCAGATCCCGCACGGTGTGCAAGGCCTCCAGGTGATCGAGGTTCATCTTCCAATTGCCGCTGATCAGCGGGCGGCGCGACGGCGCGGCGTCGGTCACCGCCTGAAATTGATCTGCTTGCGCTGATTCTTGCGAGGGGGGGCGTTCACCGCACCCCGCAGAGCCGCCAGTCCGGGAAGATCACCGAATTCGAGGAGCTCGAGAGAGGCACCACCACCGGTGGAGATGAAGCTGATCTGGTCCTCCAGTCCCAGCCCGTTGACGGCAGCCACGCTGTCACCTCCACCCACAACGGTGTAGCCGGGACACTCCGCCACCGCTCGAGCCACACCAGCCGTGCCGGCATTGAAGCGGACGTCCTCGAAGACCCCCATCGGGCCGTTCCACAGGACGGTGCCGGCAGTCCTGATGACCTGTTGGTAGGACGCCACCGTGGCCGGCCCCATATCCAGGCCCTGCCAACCGGCGGGAATGTCCACGCCGACCACCCGCACCGCGCCATGGGAGCACCCGCTTCCGAACTCGGCGCCCATCTCGAGGGCAACGATGTCGGTGGGGAGGAGGATCGGCTTGCCTGACTCCAGAAGCGAGCGGCAATCGGGAATCCTGTCCTCGTCGATGAGGGACCCGGCCACGTCATGCCCAGCCGCGGCCAAAAAGGTGTAGCTCATCCCTCCCCCCACGATCAGGGTGTCCACCCGTTCCAACAAGGCTTTGAGCACACCGATCTTGTCGCCGACCTTCGCTCCCCCGACCACGGCGATAAAGGGGCGGGCGGGAGAGCCGAGCAGGCCCCCGAGGGCTTCGAGCTCTCGTTGAACCAGAAACCCGGCAGCGCTGGGCAACCGGCTCGGCGGTCCGACGATCGATGCGTGGCTGCGGTGCGAGACGCCGAAGGCGTCATTGACATAGGCGTCGTGGCTGTTGACCAGCTTCTCCACGAAGCCAGGATCATTGCCCTTCTCGCCGGGGTCGAACCTCAAGTTCTCCAGCAGCTCGACCTGCGGTGCCAGACGGGCCAGCTCGACACGGACCGGGCCGAGGTCCCATTGGGCGTCGGGAGCTCCGGACGGTCGTCCGAGGTGAGTGCAGGCGGTGACCTTGGCCCCATGATCGATGAGGTACTCGATGGTCGGCAGCGAGGCCCGGATCCGAAAGTCGTCGGTGACCACCGAGGGCTCGTCACCGCACGACCGCAGCGGCACATTGAAGTCGACTCGAACCAGCACGCTGGCGCCGTCGAGATCGGGGAGGTCACCGAGCAAGGGCAGCCCGTCCAGCAGCGGGTTCTCCGAAGCTTCACTCATCGCCCGTCATCCCCCCACGATCCCCTCTCCAGATAACAAACCGGTCTCCTCAGGAGCCGGCACCACCGACGATCAACGAGAGGTCGACCAACCGGTTGGCGTAGCCCCATTCATTGTCGTACCAACCTTCGACCTTGACCAGGGTAATGCCCGACGAGGAGGGCATCACCATGGTGAGACCGGCGTCGAAAGTGCACGAAGCGGGACTGCCGATGATGTCCGACGACACCACAGGGTCCTCGGTGTAGACAAGCACCTTCGACAGGGGACCTGACGACGCCGCCGCGGCGAAGGCGGCGTTGACCTCCTCGACAGTGACCGCGCCCGAGATCACCGCAGTGAAGTCGGTGATCGACCCGTCGGCGACCGGAACTCGGAAGGCCGCGCCGTCCAGTCGACCCTTCATCGACGGGAGGACGAGGCCAGTAGCCCGGGCCGCGCCCGTCGAGGCGGGGACGATGTTGATGGGCGCGGCGCGCGCCCGCCGAAGATCGCGGTGAGGGAGGTCGAGCAGGTTCTGGTCGTTGGTGAAGGCATGAACCGTGGTCATCATCCCGCTCTCGACCCCGAAGGCGTCATCGAGCACTTTCACCATGGGCACGAAACAGTTCGTGGTGCACGAGGCATTGGAGACGATGAAGTCCTTGTGCGGATCGAACTCCATGTCGTTCACGCCGACCACAAAGGTGGCGTCGACGCCGCTCGCCGGGGCCGAGACGATGACCCGTGAGGCGCCCGCCTCGAGGTGAGCCGCAGCCGTCTCGCGAGTCGTGAACAGGCCGGTCGACTCGATGACCACCTCGACGCCCAGGGTGTCCCACGGGAGAGCTTTGGGATCGCGTTCGCCGAGGACGACG
Source organism: uncultured Acidimicrobiaceae bacterium (assembly GCA_963704615.1). Classification (GTDB taxonomy): domain Bacteria; phylum Actinomycetota; class Acidimicrobiia; order Acidimicrobiales; family RAAP-2; genus Bog-756. The sequence continues at coordinate 2,356,931 of OY969923.1, forward strand.
ATGGGCCCCGAGTCCAGCACGATGGCCGAGTCGATCACCTTCACATCGCTACCGAACCGGCCCTGGGTGGAGTCGTAGCGAAGGAGGTGGCCGAGGGTCTCCGCCGAGGTGAGGTCGTTGACGGCCACCACCTCGAGGTCGGCACCCGTGGACCGCAACGCTCGGAGATAATTACGGCCGATGCGTCCGAAACCGTTGATGCCGATCCGTACGGTCATTACCTATCTACCTCACCCTCCACTGTAGCCGCACGCACCTGGCGCACGTCCGTGCCCTCGACTCCCAGTCATCGGGAGACCGGCGTCCACGCTAGGCCATCCCGGCTACGTAGAGGGCCATCCGAGCAGATCAGCGAGCACCGACGCCAGTTTGAGCGGATCGTGCGCCAGTCCGTTGGGCCTGGCCAGAGGGGTGTCGACCACGTCGACGTGAGGACTACCGAGGGCGATCCCAGTGGTGTCGCAGACGGCCACGTCCACCAGGATGCCGTGGGCGACCAGTGCCTCGACGTGCATCCCGACATCGAACGATTCGGTTTCGGGAACCTGGGGGCGGAGATTACTGACATAGATCTTCAATGCGCTCGAGTCGTTGATGCCGTCGCGGATGGCCGGAACCGCGACGGCAGCCAGCACACTGGTGAACAGCGAACCGGGCCCCAGAATGATCTGGTCCGCTTCCCCCAGGGCGGCGATGGCTTCCACCGGTGCCTCGGGGTCGGCCGGCACCAGGGACACCATACGGATGTTGTCGGTGGCCATGACCGCCACCTGTCCGGCCACCGGGCCCCGGGCCGAGTCCGCTTTGAGGACCACCGGGTCGGTCGTGGCCGGCAATACCCGTCCGCGGGCGCCGAGCAACCGGCAAGCCTCGTCGAGGGCGGCCACTGTGTCGCGGGCACCGTCGAACATGCCGGCCAGGATCAGGTTCCCGAGGGAGTGGCCCGCCAGTTCCTCTTCGGCGAATCGGTACTCGAAGGCCGACGCCAGCAGTGAATCCGGCGCGGCCAGGGCCACCAGGCACTTGCGCAGATCTCCGGGGGGAATGATCTCTAGGAGCTCACGCAGCCGACCCGACGAGCCACCGTCGTCGGCCACCGACACGATGGCCGTCACGTCGTCGGTGTACATCCGTACCGACCGCAAGGTGGCGGCCAGACCATGACCACCGCCCAGAGCGACGACCTTGGGCTGTCCCCCCGCCCCACGGGCGCCCCCCGTCGACGTCACCTCTCGACGTCCCGGTGGAACACCGTGGTGGGCAGGCCGCGATCCTCGAGACGACGCGACAGTTCCTGGGCCAGGACCACCGAGCGGTGCCGGCCCCCGGTGCATCCCATGGCCACCGTGAGATAGGACTTGCCTTCGCGGGCATAAGCCGGGATCAACATGACCAGCAACTCATCGAGTTTGTCGAGGAATGCTGTGGTCTCCGGGCGGTCCAGCACGTACTTCCTGACCTCAGGCTCCAGACCACTGTGGCTGCGCAGCTTCTCGTCCCAGTAGGGATTGGGCAGGAAACGGCAGTCGAACATCAGGTCCACGTCCAGAGGAACCCCGTGCTTGAACCCGAAGGAGAGGATCGAGGTCTGCATGGTGCCACCGGGCTCCTCGACCCCGAAGACCTCCATCAACCGCGCCCGCAATTGGTTGGTGTTGAGCTCCCCGGTGTCGATGACCAGGTCGGCCCGATCCCGCAACCCACTCAGGAGAAGTCGCTCGTCGGCGATGGAGTCCACCACGCCGCGTGCGGCTTGGGGATGCCGGCGACGGGTGCCTTCGAATCGCCTGATGAGCACATCGTCGGCCGCGTCCAGGAACAGGATGCGCACCCGGTTGCGTCCCGCCTCCAGAGCGTCTACCGCGGGAAGCACATCATCCAGATCGCCCCCTCCCCGGCCCACCACGAATGCGACCCGCTCCATCTCCGACCCGGAACCGTCGACCAGCTCCGACACCTTCGAGATCAGGGCCGATGGCATGTTGTCGATGACAAACCAACCGAGGTCCTCGAGAGTGGCCCCGGCCGTCGACCGACCAGCACCGGACATTCCGGTGACCACCAGGTATTCGCTCATTGGTCCACCTTTGCGCGCCTCGCGGCCGAGGTTCCGTTCGGAGCCAGAGGCGTGTGCAATCGCTCGAAGACAGCAGCTCCGACCTCCGACGGTAACCACGATACGCCGAGCAGCTCCTCACGAGATGCACTCCGGAGGCCGGCCAGCCCGCCGAACTGTTCGATCAGCCGCGATCGGCGCTTGTGCCCGAGCCCGTTGATGCCGTCGAGCGCACCCACGATCATCCTCTTCCCACGCAAGGTCCGGTGATAGGAGATGGCGAAGCGGTGCGCCTCGTCCCGCAGCCGTTGCAGCAGATAGAGCGCGTCGGATTGGCGGGACAAACGGATGGGCTCGGATCGGCCCGGAAGGTAGATCTCCTCGAAGCTCTTGGCCAGGGCGCAAATGGGGATCCGATCGGACAGGCCCAGGGAGTCAAGGACTCGTACCCCGACATTGAGCTGTCCGAGTCCCCCGTCGAGGACGAGCAACTGCGGTGGATAGGCAAACCGGCGTCGGGAGCGTCTGCCCACCGCCGGCCGGGGGTCGACATCGCCGTCCGAACCGGATGTCGGAGGTGCCTCTTCGGCCAGCAACGCCGTGAGGCGGCGGGTCAACACCTCCTCCATGGCCGCGTAGTCGTCGTTGCCGGCGACCGTGGCCACCCGAAAATGGCGGTAGTCGCTCTTTTTGGGCAAACCGTCCTCGAAAACAACCATCGAACCCACGTAGTCGGTGCCTTGCAGGTGGCTCATGTCGTAGCACTCGATGCGCAGGGGCGCCTCGGGCAGCGCCAGCTCCCGCTGCAACGACTCGAGGGCGCGGGCCCGGCTGTTGTGATCCGAGGTCCGGGCCAACCGGTGGCGGACGAAGGCCTCGCCGGCGTTCTGCTCCACCGTCTGCAGCAGTGCCCGCTTCGGGCCCCGCACCGGCACCCGCAACACCACCGGGCCGCCCCGGCGCTCGCTCAGGTACTCCGTCACCGCCTCGAGATCGGCGGGCATGGTCGGAACCAGCACCTGGCGGGGTACCCCCGACGCCGCTTCGGCGTACACGTCGACCAGGATCCGCTCCATCAGCTGGTCCGGCGTCAGGTCCTCGACCTTGTCCACGAACAGTGCCGAGCGTCCCACCACCTTGCCGGAGCGAACGTGGAAGACCTGGACGGCAGCTTCCAGTTCGTCCTCGCTCAATCCGAACACATCGAGATCTTCGGACTGTGCCAGCTCCATCTGGCGCACCGCATCGGCTGCCCGGACCGCCTCGAGCTTGTCCCGGAGCACGGAGGCCCGCTCGAATTCCAGAGCGGTGGCGGCCTCCCGCATGGCCGCTTCGAGACCCTTCTCGAGGGGCGCGGTGTCTCCGGCCAGGAAGGCGATCAGGTCCTCCACCATCTGGTCGTACTCGGCGTGCTCCACCAACCCGACACACGGTCCCGAACACCGCTCGATGTGGTACAGGAGACAGGGACGGCCGAGGCGTTGATGACGCCTGAACTTGTTGTCCGAGCAGGTCCGCACCGGAAACGACCGCAGAAGGAGGTCGAGGGTCCCCCGAATGGCGCCCACGTTGGGATAGGGCCCGAAGTACCGGACCCCGCTCCGTTTGCGTCCCCGCACCACCGCGGGTCTCGGCCACTCGTCGTTGACGGTCACCGCCAGCCAGGGGTAGCTCTTGTCGTCCTTCAGGCGCACGTTGTAGCGGGGCTGGAACTCCTTGATCAGGTTGTGCTCGAGGAGCAGCGCCTCGGACTCGGTGTCGACCACCATCCATTCGACGTGGTCGGCCTGGCTGACCATCTGCGCCGTCCGGGGGGGCAGACCCATCGGGTCCTGGAAGTACGAATTGATCCGCTGCCGGAGCGATTTGGCCTTGCCCACGTAGATGACCCGACCGTTCTTGTCCACGAACTGGTACGAGCCCGGGCCGTCGGGGATCGAGCCAGGCTGAGGTCGGGTCACCACCCCCCCAGTGTGCCGCGCCCGGGCCGGGATCCGGGTCAGTGCGCCGGCATCGGGCCACCGCATAGAGTGGGCGGTACGCCGGCCTGGTTTCCGGCGACATCTACCGCTCCGGGGCCGACAACCCCGCGGATGGGCGACCAGGCTGTCCCCGCCGGCCACTACCGGAGCGCCTCCCCAAGGAGGTCATACCCATCATGCTCCGGCTACAGACAGCGCTCCCCGATCGCTACACCGAGGCGGATCCGAACCAGTTGGCCGAGTGGATTCGGGCCGCCAAAGCCGCTCTGGGCTCCCGGCTGATCATCCTCGGGCATCACTACCAGCGCGACGAGGTGATGGCCTGGGCCGACGCCCGCGGCGATTCCTTTGGGCTCTCGCGCATCGCCGCCGATCAGGCCGAGGCCGAATTCGTGGTGTTCTGCGGTGTGCACTTCATGGCCGAGTCGGCGGACATCCTGACTGGCCCCCACCAGCAGGTCCTCCTGCCGGATCTCAACGCCGGTTGCTCGATGGCCGACATGGCCGACATCGACTCGGTCGACGAGGCATGGGACATCCTGTCAACGGTGACCGATCTCGATCGGGTCGTCCCGGTGACCTACATGAACTCGTCAGCCGCGCTGAAGGCATTCGTCGGCCGCCACGGCGGGGTGGTGTGCACCTCGTCCAACGCCCGCGCCGTCTTGACATGGGCGTTGGGGCCCGACGACCAGGGCAATCGACGTGGCGATCAGGTTCTCTTCTTCCCCGATCAGCACCTCGGACGTAATACGGGATTCCAGCTGGGCTACGCCGACGAGGACATGGCTGTGTGGAACCCCCGCCTCGATCGCGGTGGCCTCGACGACGCTACCCTCAAGACCGCCACCTTGTTGTTGTGGAAGGGGCACTGCTCCGTCCACCAGAGGTTCCGGCCCGCCCACATCGAGGCCTTCCGGGCGGACAACCCGGGCGGAATCGTGGTGGTCCATCCCGAGTGCTCCCACGACGTGGTCGAGGCCGCCGATCAGGTCGGCTCGACCGACTTCATCATCCAGGCGGTGGCTGAGGCCCCGGGCGGCTCGGTGATCGGCGTCGGCACCGAGATCCATCTGGTCAAGCGGCTCGACGACGAGAACCCGGACAAGACGGTGGTCTGCCTCGATCCCCTGGTCTGTCCGTGCTCGACCATGTTCCGCATCGACGCCTCGCACCTGGCCTGGATCCTCGAAGGGTTGGTGGCCGGCGACGTCCACAACCGGATCACCGTGGACGAGGCCACGGCCACCTGGGCGCGGGTCGCGCTGGAACGGATGCTGGCCACGGTCTGAGCCGGCACCAACCGCAGCGCCGCGGTCGGCCAGCCGCCACCTACCGGGCTGCGGCCACCTTGGCCGGCTTCTTCACCCCGGACTTCACCCCCGGAGCCCTCTTCGGCTTCGGCCGGGGGACGATGGGGGCCCGGCCCCGCCGGAGGCCGAGCACCGGAGCCAGCACCTCGCCGGTGTAAGACCCCCGGGCCCGGGCCACGTCCTCGGGCGTGCCCGCAGCAACCACCTGGCCACCCCGGTCCCCGCCTTCGGGTCCGAGGTCGATGATCCAGTCGGCGCTCTTGATCACATCCAGGTTGTGCTCGATGACGATGACCGTGTTGCCCTGGTCGACCAGTCGGCTGAGCACCTCGAGCAGTTTGCGCACGTCGTCGAAATGGAGCCCGGTGGTGGGCTCGTCCAGCACGTAGAGGGTGTGCCCGGTCGGTCGCCGGCTGAGCTCGGAGGCCAGCTTGACCCGTTGGGCCTCGCCCCCGGACAAGGTCGGAGCCGGTTGGCCCAGCCGGATGTAGCCGAGGCCCACGTCGACCAGGGTCTGAAGATGGCGGGCGATCGGCGGCTGGTGGGAGAAGAAGGCCAGGGCCTCCTCGCACGACATCTCGAGCACGTCGGCGATGGTCTTCCCCCGGAAGGTGACCTCCAGCGTGTCGCGGTTGTACCGGGCTCCGTGGCACACTTCGCACGGAACGTAGATGTCGGGCAGGAAGTGCATCTCGATCCGGATGGTCCCGTCGCCCGAGCACGCCTCGCACCGGCCACCCTTGACGTTGAACGAGAACCGGCCCGGCTGGTAGCCCCGGACCTTGGCTTCCGGAGTCTGGCTGAACAGCCTTCGGATATGGTCGAAGACACCGGTGTAGGTCGCCGGGTTCGACCGGGGAGTGCGGCCGATGGGCGCCTGATCGACCTCGACCACCTTGTCGATGTTTTCGACGCCGGTGATCCTTCGGTGGAGCCCCGGCAGCGACTTGGCCCGGTGGACCTGCTTGGCCAGCGACCGGAGAAGGATGTCGTTGACCAGGGTCGACTTTCCTGATCCGGACACACCGGTCACCGCCACCAGCAGGCTCAGGGGAAACTCGACATCGATGTCGTGGAGGTTGTGCTCGCGGGCGCCCTCGACGGTCAGGAACTCCCCGCTGCCCGGGCGCCGGACCACGGGCACCGGGATCGACTTGACCCCGGAGAGGTACTGGCCGGTCAGCGAGTTGGGATTGGACTCGAGGCCGCCGGGCCCGACCACCGGGCCCGAGTGAACGATGCGCCCCCCGTGCTCCCCGGCGCCCGGGCCCACATCGACCACGTGGTCGGCAACCCGGATGGTCTCTTCGTCGTGCTCGACCACGATCACCGTGTTGCCCAGGTCCCGCAGGCGCTTGAGGGTGCCGATCAACCGCTTGTTGTCCCGCTGGTGGAGTCCGATGGACGGCTCGTCCAGCACGTAGAGGACCCCGACCAGTCCGCTCCCGATCTGGCTGGCCAGCCGGATGCGCTGTGCTTCCCCTCCCGACAGGGTGGCGGCCGATCGGGCCAACGTCAGGTAGTCGAGACCCACGTCGAGCAGAAATTGCATGCGCTCGCGGACCTCGCGGAACACCCGGTCGGCGATCAGATGGTCCCGGTCCGAGAGTTCCAGCGAGGCGATCACGCCCACGGCCGTGCTGATCGGGAGCGAGCACAGGGCGAAGATGGAGTAGCCCCCCACGGTGACGGCCAACGACTCGGGACGGAGCCGGGCACCACCACACACCGGGCAGGGCACCTCACGCAGGTAGCCCTCCAGGTTGTCCCGCTGGAAGTCGGAGTCCGCCTCGGAGTGCCGTCGCTCCAGCCACGGCACGACCCCCTCGTAGAGGGTGTGGAACGAGCGCTGTCGCCCGTAGCGGTTGCGGTATTTGAGGTGGACCTGCTTGGTCCCGGCGCCGTAGAGGATGAGCTTCTTGTTCGCCTTGGTCAACTTCTCCCAGGGGACGTCGAGCGAGAAGCCGCCCGTCTCGGCCACCGCCGCGATCAGCCGGTTGAAGTACTCGCCGCGGGCCCCGGACCACGGTGCCAGGGCCCCATCGGCCAGCGATTTGGTCGGGTCGGGCACCACCAACTCGGGATCCACTTCGAACCGGGTCCCCAGTCCGGTGCAGGCCGGGCACGCACCGTAGGGTGAGTTGAACGAGAAGTTGCGGGGCGAGGGGTCCTCGAAGCTCAGTCCACAGTGGGTGCAGGCCAGGTGCTGGCTGAAGGTGATGGCCTCCTCCTCGGTGCCGTCGGCATCGACCACCACCACCTCGGCCACCCCTTCGGCCAGGGACAGCGCCGTCTCCAGGGACTCGGTCAACCGGCGCTGGATGTCGTCCCTCCGGACCAGCCGGTCGACCACCACCTCGATGGTGTGCTGCTCGTAACGGGCCAGGTCCAGACCGGCCCGGTCGGCCAGCTCGACCGTGGCCCCGTCCACCCGGGCCCGGGCGAACCCCTGCTTGGCCAGGTCGTCGAGGAGGGCCCCGTACTCCCCCTTGCGACCCCGGACGACAGGGGCCAGCACCAGAAACCGGGTGCCCTCGTCCATGGCCAGGATCCGGTCCACGATCTGTTGGGGGCTCTGGCGGGCCACCGGCCGGCCACAGTTGGGGCAGTGCGGCTTTCCGATCCGGGCGTAAAGCAGCCGGAGGTAGTCGTAGACCTCGGTCACCGTTCCCACCGTCGAGCGGGGGTTGTGCGACGCCGATTTCTGATCGATGGAGATGGCGGGCGAGAGACCCTCGATGAAGTCGACGTCCGGCTTGTCCATCTGGCCGAGGAATTGGCGGGCGTAGGCCGACAGCGACTCGACGTAACGGCGTTGGCCCTCGGCGTAGATGGTGTCGAAGGCGAGAGAGGATTTCCCCGATCCGGACAGCCCGGTGAAGACGATCAGCCGGTCGCGGGGGAGATCCAGCGAGACGTCTTGGAGGTTGTGCTCGCGCGCGCCGCGCACCACCAAACGATCGGCCATCCGGTGAGGATACCGGGAGGGAGGGAGGTCCCCGACGGTCAGACCTCGGCGGTCTCCTCGATGTCCGCGGTGCCGCCGGGCAGGACCGCCGAGCCGTCGACCGGGTCCTTGACCAGCAGGGCCCTCAGCTCGGCGATCTCGTCGCGCAACAGGGCGGCCTCCTCGAACCGGAGCTCTTCCGCGGCCCGGTTCATCTCGCCCTGGAGGCGGTAGATGAGACCGGACAGCTCGTCGGCGTCGGGGCCCAGCTCCTCGGCCATGGCCGCCGCCGCCTGCCTCGGGTCCCGGCGCCCGGCCCTACCCCTGGTGGCCCTTCCATTGGCCCCCGAGGTGATGGCCGCCGATCCCGTGTCCTCGGCCCGCACCCGGGCCAGGATGTCGGTCACCGACTTGGTGATCGAGCGGGGATCGATCCCGTGTTCGTGGTTGTAGGCGATCTGACGGGCCCGCCGGCGCTGGGTGACCCCGATGGCCTCTTTCATCGAGTCGGTGAGGGTGTCGGCGTACATGACGACCCTCCCATTGACGTTCCTCGCCGCTCGGCCCATGGTCTGGATCAGCGAGGAGGCCGATCGCAGGAATCCCTCCTTGTCGGCGTCGAGAATGGCCACCAGGGCCACCTCGGGCAGGTCCAACCCCTCGCGGAGGAGGTTGATGCCCACCAGCACGTCGAAGGCCCCGAGGCGGAGATCGCGGAGGATCTCGATCCGGGCCATGGTGTCCACGTCGGAATGGAGGTATTGCACACGGACGCCCTGCTCGGCGAGGTAGTCGGTCAGGTCCTCGGCCATCTTTTTGGTCAGGGTGGTCACCAGCACCCGGTACCCCCGGGCCACGGTGGCATCGATCCGCTCCCGGAGATCATCGATCTGCCCGGTGGTCGGGCGGACGTCGACTTCCGGATCGACCAGGCCGGTCGGCCGGATCACCTGTTCGACCACGTTGGCGCTGTGTTCGAGCTCCCACGGCCCCGGCGTGGCCGACAGCAGGATGGCCTGGCCGGTGCGCTCGATGAACTCCTCGAACCGGAGCGGGCGGTTGTCCATGGCCGACGGCAGCCGGAACCCGTGGTCCACCAGGGTCTCCTTGCGCGAGCGGTCGCCCGCGTACTGGCCCCGCAGCTGGGGCACCGAGACGTGGCTCTCGTCCAGGACGACCACGAAGTCCTTGGGAAAGAAGTCGAGGAGGGTGAAAGGGGCCTCCCCCGGTGCCCGCCCGTCGAGATGTCGGCTGTAGTTCTCCACGCCGCTGCACACCCCGGTTTCGGCCAGCATCTCCAGGTCGTATTCGGTCCGCATTCGGAGCCGTTGGGCCTCGAGCAGTTTGCCGGCCTGGTTGAGCTCACCCAGTCGCTGGCGCAGTTCGACCTCGATGCCCTCGATGGCCAGACGCATCCGTTCGTCCCCGGTGCCGTAGTGGGTGTTGGCGAACACCACCAGCTCATCGAGATCCTCCCCGATCTCGCCGGTGACCACGTCGAACGGACGTATCCGTTCCACCGTGTCCCCGAAGAACTCGATCCGGACCGCCCGGCTCTCGTAGGCGGCGTGGATCTCCACCGTGTCGCCACGGGCGCGGAACTGGCCACGGGACAAGGTGGCGTCGTTGCGGGAGTACTGGAGCTCGATGAGCCGCCGGAGCAGGGCGCGCTGTTCGTGCACCTCCCCGGGGCGCAGAGCGACGCTCCGGTCGCGGTACTCGTCCGGCGACCCCAACCCGTAGATGCACGACACCGACGCCACCACGATCGTGTCCGGCCTGAGGAGGAGTGACGAGGTGCACGCGTGGCGCAGTCGATCGATCTCGTCGTTGATCGACGAGTCCTTCTCGATGTAGGTGTCCGACGAGGGGACGTACGCCTCGGGCTGGTAGTAGTCGTAATAGGACACGAAGTACTCCACCCGGTTGTGGGGGAAGAACTCCTTCAACTCGGCGGCCAGCTGGGCGGCCAACGACTTGTTCGGCTCGATGATCAGCGTGGGGCGCTGGACGGCCTCGATGGTCCAGGCGATGGTGGCCGTCTTCCCCGAGCCGGTGATGCCCAGCAGGGTCTGGTAACGGTCGCCGCGCTCCAGCCCGGCGACCAGTCCGGCGATGGCCTCGGGCTGGTCACCGGCAGGACGAAAAGGTGAGACGACCTCGAATGCCGGCATGGCCTCGATGGTATCGGCCGCATGCCCGAGCCCTTCCGCTCACTCCTTGGAGGGCACCGGGCCGCTGTTCGCGCTGCTCCGGGCGCGCAGCTCGACCAGGGCCGACCAGACCCGGTCCACCTCGCGCCGCAGGTGGTCGTGGTCCGTCGAGTTGTCGATGACCAGGTCGGCTCCGTCCAGCCGGGTGGCACGATCGATCTGGGAGCCGATGCGGGCCTCGGCGTCGGCTCTGGACATGCCCCGCAGCGTGACCAGCCGCTCGAGGGCCAACTCGGTCGGGGTGTCGACCACGATGACCGCGGCCAAGGACAGCGTCTCGCGGTGGATGCTTTTGAGCAACGGAATGTCCATCACCACGATGTCGTCGGTGTTGGCGAAGCTGTCCTTGCGGGTGATCATCTCCACCCCGATGGCCGGATGGGTGATGGCGTTGAGGTCGGCCAGGGCCTCCGGGTGCCCGAAGACCAGCTCGGCCAGCTTGGGGCGGTCGATCTGCCCTGCGGCGTCCACGATCGTGGATCCGAAGCGGTCGATGAGCGGTCGATAGGCGGGTCCGTCCGGGGCCACCACCTCTCGGGCCACGGCGTCGGCGTCGATCAACGTGGCTCCGTGACCGACCAGCAGATCGGCGACCGTCGACTTACCCGATCCGATGCCGCCGGTGAGCCCGACCGCGAGCATCCTCGGTGGGCGCTCAGCCCGCCCGCCGCGGCCGCGACGCGGTGGCGAAGAGCACCATGGTGGTGCGGTCGAGCTGATCACACACGTTGAAGTCGTCGGCGGTGATGCCGGTGCTGCCTCCGGCATCCCCGCGGGCGATGATCTTGTAGGCCACCGGCAGGATGCGGGTGTAGATCCCGACGTACCACGAGCGCGGCATCCGGTGGCGAATGTCGAAGACGTCGAGGCGCAGCACTTTGTCGGCCTTCACCCGGCGGGCGATGAAGTCGGCCTTGACCGCCGGTACCGGGTCCAGCCCCTGGACGGTGACGTCGTGGAAGTGACGGGCCAGAAGGTCGGTGAGCTCCGGGGGCTCGAACAAGTGGATGTGGAAAGGGTTTTCGAAGTCGGCCGGGGCGTTGGGGGTCAGGAAGAAGGCCGTCCCGTCGTCGGCCAGAACCCGAGCCAGCTCGCGCACGTGGTCCTCGGGATCGTCGAAGTGCTCGATGAGATGCGAGGAGCACGCCCACTGGAAAGACGACCCGGCCAGCCCGAGGGCGAGGGCGTTCATCTGGGCCACGGAAAGCCCGGTGGATGCCCAGCGGTGGTGGGCGGCCGCCACCCCCTCGGCGCTGTAGTCGACCCCCAGTACGGGTCGGTCCTCGGCCAGGAAGCGGGCCGATTCGAATCCTTGGCCGCACCCGACATCGAGCATCCGCCCTGCCCCCAGGCGCTCGATCACCGTCCGGTAACCGGCGGCGTGGAGGGCCAACAGCGAGTCAGGCGTGACCCCCTGCATCGGCCGCTCTCCGGTGAGTCGGGCTCCCGATCGGTGGCCACCGACGGTGGCCACCGTTTCCCGGCTGGCCGAACCGGCACTGCTCTCTCGCATAGGGGCTCCCCCGGGGGCTGATCTGGGCTGGTGGCGACCGAGTTCCACGATGATGCCGTGACCAGCGTCGCGTTGTTTACACTACCGACCACTCGTGACGGAACCCCAACTCTCCACAGCCGCGCCTGTCCGCCCGAGCCGGGCCCGTTCGGTCTACGCCCGGCTCCGCTCACCCAGCCGTCTGCGGGCGGTGGTCGACCATCTGGTGCTGGCCGTTCTGGCCTTCGCCCCCATGGTGGCGTCCCGAACGGGTGTGGTCACCGACGACACCAAGACGTATCTCTACCTGGACCCCGGGCGCTACGTCCGCCAGGCGGCGTCGATCTGGGAGCCGGGGGTCGGGCTGGGAACGGTGTCCCACGAGAACATCGGCTACCTGTTGCCGATGGGCCCCTTCTACTGGGCCATGGCCGAGCTGCATGTGCCCCTGTGGATCGCCCAGCGGCTGTGGCTGGGGTGTCTGATGTTCGCCGCCGGGGCCGGCGTCCTCGCCCTGTGCCGGGCCGTCCGCCTGCCCGGTCCGGGGCGTTACGTCGCCGCTCTCGGGTTCATGTTCACTCCCTATGTCCTGCAGTACTCGGGGCGGATCTCGGTCATCCTGCTCCCCTGGGCCGGCCTGCCCTGGATGGTGGCCTTCGTCATCCTCGCCCTGCGTCGGGGCGGATGGCGGTACCCGGCGCTCTTCGCCTTGGTGGTGGCCCTCACCAGCGGCATCAACGCCAGCTCGATCCTCTACGTGGGGATCGCCCCGGCGTTGTGGCTGCCCTACGCCGTGGTCATCGCCCGGCAGTCCACCTGGCGCAAGGCGTGGGGAGTGGCCTGGAAGGTCGGCCTGCTGAGTGCGTTGGTCTCCTTGTGGTGGGCGGTCGGATTGCAGGTGGAGGCGGCCTACGGGGTCAACGTCCTCAAATACACCGAGACGGTCCCGGCCACCAGCGCCGCCTCTTTGGCCTCGGAGATCGTCCGCGGCCTCGGCTACTGGTACTTCTACGGATCCGACCGGCTGGGTCCGTGGACGCAGGCGGCTGTCTCCTACACCCAGAACATCTGGCTCATCGTGGCCAGCTTCGCGGTGCCCGCGCTCTGCGTCGTCGCCGCCATCTTCTCCCGCTGGCGGCATCGGGCCTACTTCGTCCTCCTCACCGTGGTGGGCACGGTGCTGGCCGTCGGCCCCAACCCTTACGCGGACCCGTCCGCCGTCGGGTCGCTGATCAAGGCGTTCCTGGTCGACACCACCGCCGGGCTGGCCCTGCGCTCCACCGATCGGGCATCACCCCTCATTCTGCTCAGCCTGGCCATGCTGCTGGGTGGCGGGATCAGCGCCCTGGTGGCGCGGGTGCGCCGTACCGGGCTGGTGATCGGGGGACTGGCGGTGGCCGCCATCGCCGCCGCCACCACACCCCTGTGGACCGGCGCCATCGTCGCCAACGGCTTCACCCAACCGGCGGTGCCCCCGCGTTACGTACGCCACGCGGCCGCCACCCTCGATCGCACCCACCCCGGGACCCGGGTCTACGCCCTGCCCGGCAACAACTTCGCCGCCTACCGGTGGGGGGACACCATCGACACCGTCTATCCCGGACTGTTGACCCGACCGTTCGTCACCCACGAACAGCAGATCATGGGATCGCTGGCCACCGCCGACATGCTCGAGGCGGTCGACACACCGCTGCAGGACGGGGTCATGAACTGGAACGCCCTCGGGCCGATGACCTCTCTGATGAGCGCGGGCGACGTGCTCGTCCAGTATGACCAGGCCTACGAGAGGTACGACACCCCCAACCCCCAGCAGGTGGCCGACGACCTGGCCGTGACTCCTCCCGGGCTGACCGACCCGGTCTCGTACGGGACGCCCCGTCCCAATGTTCCTCTGGTCCCCCAGTTCGACGAGGCCGCCCTGGCCCGACCGGCGAACCAAGGCTGGCCGGCCCCCCTGGTCTCGTATACGGTCACCGACCCACGACCCATCGTGAGGACCGAGTCCACCCACACCCCGCTGGTGGTCGACGGGGACGCCTCGGGCATCGCCAACGCCGCCTCGGTCGGCCTGTTGGCCGGCAACCCCAGCATCCTCTACGCCGGAACACTGGACACCGATCCTTCCCTGCGCAAGGCCACCCTCACCAAGCCGGCCGATCTGGTGGTGACCGACACCAATCGGAAACAGGGATTCGAGTGGAATTCCCTCAACGAGAACACCGGCTACACCGAAACGGCCAGCCAGCCTCCGGACACCTCCGATCCGAGCGACGCGCCCCTCAACCTGTTCCCCAAGGCGCCGCCGGATGCCCAGACCACCTCCGTCCTGCAGGGAGTGTCCTCGGTCACCGCCTCGTCCTACGGATCCTCGATCACCTACCTGCCCGAAGACCGTCCGTCCGCAGCCCTGGACGACAACGACCAGACCGCGTGGTTGGACGACTCCTTCGCCTCCCCTCGGGGTCAGTGGTGGCAGGTGGTCCTGCAGGCACCGCGCACCGAGAGCTCGCTGACCCTGCTCCAACCGCAGACCGGGGCCCCCGACCGGTTCATCACCCGGGCCACCATCACCTTCGACGGGCGGCACCCGGTGACCGTGGCCCTCGGAGCGGCGTCCCGCACCCCCCCGGGTCAGGTGGTGACCTTTCCCGCCCGCACCTTCACCACCCTCCGGATCACCGTGGCCGGGGTGGGGGTGATCAACCCGGCCGTCCCGGTGAGCTCGCGCAGCTCGGTCGGGTTCGCCGAGGTCGGCATCCCCGGCGTCACCGCCAACGAGACCATCGCCATGCCCCAGGACCTGCTCCGGGCCACCGGCGCCACCTCGCTCTTCGATCGGTTGACCCTGGTCATGACCCGGCTCCGCAGCTCCGGATTCCCGCCCCGCACCGACACCGAGCCCTCGCTGGACCGGTCCTTCTGGCTCCCCACGGCGCGCACCTTCTCCCTGACCGGCTCGGCCCGGATCTCCCCCCTCATCCCCGACGACATGATCGACCGGCTGGTGGGCCGGCCCGGCGCGGACGGCAGCGGGATCGTGGCCTATTCGCTGGGGCGGCTGCCCGGCGACCTCGAGGCCGGAGCCATCGCCACCCTGGACGACAACTCGTCCACCATGTGGGAACCGGGCTTCGGCTCGTACCAGGTCGGACAGTGGCTGCAGTACGTCCTCCCCACACCGATCACCTTCGATCATCTCGATCTCCAGCTGGCCACCGACGGGCAGCATTCGGTGCCGACCCGGATGACCGTGTCGGCCAACAGCGGGAGCACCACCTTCAATCTCCCCACCCTGGCTGACAGCCCGGTGCCCGGCTCGGTGACCGACGTTCCGGTGTCCTTCCCGGCGGTGACCGGCCCGAGCATCCGCATCACCGTCGATGCCGTCCGCACCGAGACCACGCCCAATTACTACTCCCGGACTCCCATCGCCATGCCCATCGGCATCGCCGAGGTGGGCATCCCCGGTCTGCACGCGGCGCCGCTCCCGGCCGCCATCCCCTCCTCGTGCCGAGGCGACCTGGTCAGCCTGGACGGCGCCCCGCTGTGGATCTCGATCTCCGGGTCGACCGCCGCCGCCTTGGCCCGCCAACCGCTGACCGTCTCCCTGTGCGGCCCCGACGCCGGTGGTGTGACCCTCGGTCCGGGAGACCACTTTCTCCGCTCGGTCCTCGGTCAGACCAGCGGGTTCGACATCGACCAACTGGCCTTCGACTCGGCCCCGGGCGGTGGCCCGATGCCACTGGCCTCTCCCACCGTCTTGGCCCCGCCGACGGTGGAGCCTTCGCCCACCGTCCGAGTCGACAGCCAGACGGCAACCACCATCCATCTCTCCATGGAGGGCGTCCACACCGGCGCCGGTCAGGCGCCGATCGAGCTCGTCCTGGGCGAAAGCATCAACGCCGGTTGGAAAGCGTCGGTGGTGGGAGGACACGACCTCGGCCAACCGGTGCTCATCGACGGGTTCGCCAACGGCTGGCGCATCGATCCCTCCACCCTGGGATCGGCGGTCAACGACGGGACTGTGTCGATCGTGCTGTCGTTCCAACCACAGAAGACGATCGACCTGGCCCTCATCGTCTCCCTGCTGGCCATCATCGCCTGCGTGGTCCTGGCCGTGGTGCCGATGCGCCGCCGGCGGCGGCGGGGTCGCCACAGCCGGGGGGCGGCCGCGGCCGACACCGAGGACGATGCGGTGGCAAGCGGCCCCGACACCGACGAGCCCGACGACCAGCCCGGCTTGGCCGTGCCCTTCCGAGCCGAGGCACCCCGGGCCCCGGTGTGGCTGGCCCTGGTCACCGGCGTCGTCAGCGGAGCAGTGGCGGCCGCCATCGCCGCCCCGGCGGCCGGGGCCGCGGTGGGCGTGGCCACCGCGGCCGTCCTCCTGGTGCCCCGACTGCGCATCGTCCTCGGATTGGCGGCCATGGCCGGCATCGTGGCCGCCGGGGGGTACACCGCCGTCCATCAAGCGGCCACCCACATTCCGGTCACCGCCAACGGCTCGTGGCCGGTGTACTTCCAGACCGCCAGCAACCTGGCGTGGGCCGGGATCGTCTTCCTCGGGGCCGACGGCGTGGTCGAGGTCGTCCTGCGACGGCGCTCAGCGGCGCGGACCGGGCCCCGGGCTCCCGACGCTGACGACGATCACTCGCCGCCCGACGCCGCGGTGTCGGCAGAATCCTTGTGACCAGATCCCCGAGCCCAGGGATGGCGGCGGTGCCGATGGTGGACGGCCACGAAGGCCGCGGCCATGGCCGCGGCCAACGCGGCCTGGGCGATGAGGTCGGCGCGGGCGGTGGCAACCGTGCGCCCATTGGCCAAGTCGACCAGGACCAGGGCCAGGACTGACCCACCGCCCAACAGGAGAACGATCCAGCGGGATCCGGTCCCGAACAGGTAGTTGGTGACCAGCACGGAAAAGGAGAGGAACATCATGGCCGCCACCAGGGTGGCGAAGGCCGGTGCGGCCGAGCTCAGCCGGGCCGAGAACACCAAGGTGAGGAACTGCTGGGGGACGAACACGGCGATGGCCAACAACAGTCCGGCCGGGACGGCCATGAAGATGAGGGTGACCCCCATCTGACGCACGGCGTGGCCTCCCTCGTGCCAGCGGATGGTGGCCTCGGGCAGCAGGTAGGCACCGAGCGCCAGCGCTCCGAAGACCAGGGCCTTGGAGGCCACCGAGATGGCGGCGTAGGGACCGACGTTGGTGTGGTCCAACCTCCCCAGCAGGATGACATCGACGTTCTGGAGGAGACCGAGCAGGGCCAGCCCCACGAACGCGGCCGACACGTCGGCCATCAGTTTGCGGCGCACCAGGGCGCTGTCGGCCAGCGCGTCGACGCCATCGGCCACCACGATCGGGTTCGGTTCCCTGGTCCACACCCGAGACGCCAACCAGTGGGCGTGGATGGTGGCCACCACCTCGCCGATGAAGACGCCGAAGGCGTAACCGGCCACACCGGCGTGGGCGGCGACAAGGACGAGGACGAAGAAGGTGCGGATCCCTCCTTCCATCAACAGGTTGCCGGCCAAGGGCCGATAGCTGCGGTGGGCCTGCAGGAGGCCGCGGTCCACGCACAGGAGGATCCAGACCCCGCCCGCCACCAGGATCAGCACCACACCTTGGCTGTTGGGCAGGGAGAGCTGGCGGGCGATCCATCCCTGGAGCAGGAGGACCACCACCACCTCGATGGCGATGGCGATCAGGACGATGCGGTGGACCTTCCCCACCCACCCGCGGACCTGGCTCCCCCGTCCGGCGTTCTGCAGTGCTGTCACCCGACGGACCACGCCGACCAGGACGGCCGAGCCGGGCATGGAAATGATGAAGAACAAACCGAGCAACTGGACGATGGCCCCGTAGGACTGGGACGAGACCAGGCGGGCCACCGCCACCACCACCAGCGCGGCGGCGCCGTTCACGACAAGGCCGGCCACGGCCACCGGACCGGCTTGGCTCAGGCCGGACCGGATCGAGTCACCCTGGCCTGGCCGCCCCTCCCGATCCTCCTCGGGCAGGGTGATCATGGGTCCCCCGGCGGCGGCGACACCGACGGCAGGAGACATGGACACCGACTCGGTGACCTCCTCGGCGGCCTGGTCCATCTCCTCGAGGATCACCCCGAGGCCGGAGGGTGCCCCGTCATCGGTCGAGGGCGACGGACTCACCTCCGGCTCGACCTCGGGGCCCTCGGCGGAAGGGACCGGCTCGCTCATCCGGTCAACCCCGCCGCGAGTCGCCCCGGCACGCAACCGGCGGTGGCGCCGCGGCCCATCAGGTCGGGACGCTCCCGACGGCCCCGGTTCGGCGAGGGATGATCGGTGCGTCACGGCCGGTCGCTCCTGGCCCCGAGCCGGACTGGCTCGGACCTCCCTCGTGGTACTCCTCTTCGACGTTGACCGACCAAATGTCGTGATGAGCGCCGTTGATGTTCTCGACGGTGAGCATGGCCGTGTACATCGAGTGATCCTGGTTGTTGTATTTGTGCATGCCGTTTCGGCCCACCGGGTGGACATTGGGGGCGTGCTCCTCGAACCACCGGCGGATGACGTCCACATTGTCCCGATAGACGTCGTCGTAGACCGGGTAGGCCTTGGGCATCCGCACCACATATCCGGCCTCGACGTCCGAGGGGTCGACCAGCCCGATGGTGGCCAGCTCCTTGGTGGCCATCACCACCAGGTCGTCATCGGAGCAGTTCCACATCTCGTCGCCCTCGAAGACGAAGTACTCCATGCCCAGGCAGGTACGCCCGTCCTTGACCAGGTAGGGCGACCAGACCCCGAAATTCTGGATGCGCCCCACCCTGACGTCGGGCGAGTGGATGTAGATCCAGTTGTCGGGGAAGCCCCGCTCCTCGGGCACGACCAGGGCGACGGTCAGGAAGTCGCGGTAGTGGAGGTCGGAGGCCGCCCGGGTCACCTCGTCGGACACCGGTGGATCGACAATCCGGGCCAGCGAGGTGAAGGGCATCGACGAGATCACATGGGACGCGTCGATCCTCTCGGTCTCCCCGCCGTGGGTGACGGTGACTGCCACGGCGGCGCCGTCTTCCACGTGCACCGTGACCGCCGCCGTCTCCATGCGGATGGTGCCGCCCATCTCGACCACCTGGGCCGCGCACCGCTCCCACATCATCCCGGGGCCGTACTTGGGGTACTGGAACTCCTCGATCAGGCTGGTCACCTGCTTCGACTTGTCCCGCCGGGCGCCGGCCAGCGAGGACCGGATCGGCTCCCACGCCGCGGTCCACAAGGACATGCCCTTGATCCGTTGGGCGCCCCAGTCGGCTGAGATCTCCGATGCCGACACACCCCACACCTTCTCGTTGTAGGTCTTGAAGAAGTGCCGATAGAGCCGCCAACCGTAGTTGGACACGATGTAACCCTCGAGGGTGGTCAGATCCTTGGGCGGGCGGATGCGGACCCACAGGAAGGAGAGCCCGCAGCGGAACGCCTCGACCACCCCGAGGTTGGCCAGGGCGTTGGCCAACTTGATGGGGTAGTCGTAGAACTTGCCGTTGTAGAAGAACCGGCTCATCCGGGGACGGAGGAGGAAGTCCTCGTCAGGGAGGACCTTGTGCCAGAACTCCTCCACCGGCTTGACCTTGGTGAAGAAGCGGTGTCCCCCGATGTCGAAACGCCACCCGTCCCGCTCCACGGTCCGGCTTATCCCTCCGACCACGGAGTCCTCCTCCACCACCACCACCGATTCCCCCGCGGCAGCCAGCTGGTAGGCGGCGGTGAGCCCGGCCGGCCCGGCCCCGATGACGACCACCGGGCGGTTGGCTCCCCCCTCGCCGACCCCGACCGGAGCGGACTCCCGGACTCGATCGCGGACCGCACCGTCAGGGGCGGAGGCCGCGTCCGGTGATCGCTCCTGGTGGTGCGACAGGGGTGATGGCACGACTTCGGGTCCTCCCGGTTCTGTTGGCGTGGGTCTCGGTGTCCGTTGATGTCCGCGTCAGCCATACCCGGACATCGAGGTGCGGCAACCGTTCGACGGCACCACGCCGACACCCTCCTCGGCCGACGAGTGCGGGACCGAGGCGGAGCTCCCGGGTCGCTGACGATGGCTCCTCGGACCCGCCTCCTACGGGGCCGGCACGGCGGAGTCCACCCTGAGGGGACGCCGAGTTGTCTTCGTTCGCACCCGAAGGATAGTTGCTCGCCCTGTCACCCGGGGGAACCGGTGAGCAACCTGGGGGTCACCGGGAAACGGCCTCAGGGCACCACCACCCCCATGAAGGCGAGGGCGGCGTAGCCGACCATCCCCACCGCGGCCAGGCCCAGGACCACCACCTCCACCCGGCGGCGTGAGGTCAGGGTGGAGGCGGCGATCACCAGAGGGAAAGCGCCGAGGGCGTACCTCTCGAACGAATCGAGGTTGGTGCTGGTCAACGACACCGCCAGCACGGCCAAGGCGAACGCGGCGTACGAGAGCGGCAGCCTGCGGAAGGCCACCACCAGTAGGGCGATGCACAGCACCACCCAGGGGACATGGAGGGCGCTGCCCAGGTGGTGGCCGCGGACCACCGACTCCAGATTGTGGGCCATGGCGGCCAGAGGAAGGGTGAGGACCCCCCGGTGACCGTTCTCCTGTTGCACCCGGAACGGGAGAAAGGCATCGCCGAACTGGGAACGCACCCACACCAAGTAGGCCGCAGTGCCGGCCACCGGGGCCCCGACCGCAGCCAGTCGGGCCACCCAGTGACCGCTCCGGACCGGAGTCCCCGGGGACCTCGTCGTCTGGGATCCCACCCCCCGCTGCCGAACCACCTCGATGAGGACGGGGACCACCAGCAGGATCCCCAGCGGGCGCACCAGCCCGGCCACCAGCCCGGCGGCCGCCGCCACCCACCACCGTCCGGTCCGGGCCGCCAGCATGGTGACGATCGAGCACAGCAGCAGGGCGGCGTCGGCATAGCCCAAGACGAGCGAGTAGGCCGCCGGGGCCAGGGCCAGCAACCAGACCGAGCGCCGGGCCAGGGCGGCGTCGCCCAAGTCATGGCGCACCAGGATGAGCAGGGCGGCTATGGCGGCCAGAGCGCAGGCGTTGGCAATGAGCACCAGGGCCGGGGCCACACCGAGCCCGGTGACCCAGCTCAGAGCGCGGGCGGCCATGGGAAACCCGGGAAAGAACCGGACCGACTGGACCCCCGAGGAGACATACCCATGGCCGGCGATCGACTCGTACCAGCCCGCGTCCCAGGCCAGCAGGCCTTGGTGGACCCGCAGCCGGGCACCGGCATTGCCGGGCCGCACCGTGGCCACCAGGAGGTGGGCCCCCACCAGGCTCACGATGACCAGCACCCGGGCGGTGATCCAGGCGGGAAGGACGGACAGGACCGCCCGTCCGAAGGTGGCGGCCGGGCCGCCGAGCCCGCTCCACCCGGTCCCGTCGACGGCCGTGTCTCCGCTTCCCTCGGGGCCGGCCACCGACGACCCCGCCGGATCCTCGGCAACCGCCTGGCGTGGGGGGTCGGCCACCCCGGCTCAGGGCCTGATCGGTGTGAAGCGCACCATCCACATGGGTTGGTAGAAGGAGACCTGGTTGCCGACGATCAACTGCTGCACCCGATAGGCGGGATTCCCCTGCAAGGTCTGCACGATCTGCTCGCACTTCAAGCCGTAGGACTGGTACCCCCCCGCCCACACCAGGAAGATCTGTCCGCCCGACGCGGCGGCCTGTGATTCGAGGTGCTCGGCGAAGCTCACCGGCGAGGCGGCCCGCACGGCGTCGGCGTAGTCGACCCAATTGACGAAGACGGGACCGGTGCCCCGGGGGAAGGTCGTCTGGTGGTACCGGCCCGCCGGGAGGAGCCGGTTGACGGCCGGGCCGAGCTGGTCCGGGCAGTAGGCGACGACGTCACCCGGCTTTCCGGAGGCGGCGATGGCTGCGGCGACCTGCCCGGCCTGCGTGCGGTTGGTCGTCACGTCGGGGATGGAACTGGCCAGGCCGAGGACGACCGCTCCGACCAGGATGGCCACCCTCACCCGGCGGTCACCGAAGGTGGTCAGCCCGATGGCCACCAGCAGGATCAGCGGGATGAACACCACCGAGGCGTAGCGGGCGTCGAAGGCGCTGTTGGTGATGAACCCGCCGGCGATCGCCGCGGCCAGTGTCCCCCCCACGGCGATGGCCACCGGACGTCCGAGTGGCCGGGTGCGGATGTCGAGATCGATGTGACGGCGGTCCTTCGCCACCCCGAAGAGGCCCAGGCCGGCGAGGGCGAAGAACATCAGGGCCAGGGCGCGTCCCTGGCTCGTGCTGCCCCCGGCGAACGATGCCACCGCGCTGACCATGGCAGCGAAGTTGGCCGGGGTGGCCCAGGGCGTGCCGGTGTGGGCCGACTGGAAGAGAAAGATCGGCAACCAGGGGATGAAAGTGAGACACCCGATCGCCCCGGCGACCAGCGACGCCCGCGCCCCCCTCTTCCACTCCGGCCGGCCGCGCCACGCCATCCAGGCCAACCACAGCAGGACCGTGCCGATCAGGTAGAGGGACCAGTAGTGGGTGTACAGCAACAAGCCGGTCACCACAGCCACGGCCACCAGATTGCCGGCGCGGGGACGGCGGATCGAGCGGTCGAGGGCGAGGAAACCGAGCACGGTCAAGAGCACGATCAACGAGTACATGCGGGTCTCGGTGTCGTAGCGGATGGCAAACGGCGAGGTGGCGACCAACAACATGGCCGCCCAGCCCGCCGGCCGTCCCCCCAACCGCCGGCCGGCCAACCAGGCACAGGGAACGGTGACCACGCCGATCACCCCGGGCAGGGCACGGACCGCCTCGTCCGACGTACCGAACCAGCCCATCCAGAAGTGGAGCAACACATAGAAGAGCGGGGGGGCGCCGTCTCGTTTGAGAAAGGAGGGGATCTCGTGGATCGGCAGGCGGGCGATGTTGACGGTGAGTGCCTCATCGAGCCACAGGTCCGACCGGGTCCAGAACCGCATGACCAGGGAGGCCACCAGTACCACCACCGTGCCTGCGGTCATGGCCAGCACGGCGGCACGGCTGAACGGTGCGCCCTCGGGATCGTCGCCGACGGCCCCGCTGACCGAGCCGGTTTCCGGAAGGGTGCCGTCCTCGGTGGAGCGGTCCCCCGGCTTCCCCTCTCCCTCGGCGACGCCCATACCGCCGACCGACGGCGCCGAAACGGAGGAGTCAGCCACCGCCTCGCTCACGACCACCGAGGCGGAGCCCGTTGATGGCGCATCCATGGGGGCATGGTATCCAGCGCCACGAGCGGCGTGGTGCGATCGCGTGTTTCCATGGATCCTGGTCCGACCGGGCACTAACGTGCCCCCACAACAGGCTTGGCCTGTGGCAGAGTGCTTCCGGCTCGGGAGCACTCTGACAGGCGGGCTGAGGGAAAAGATGGGGGAGAACTGTGAGCTCGGATAAAGGGTTGACTCGGCGCACCTTCTTGTCCCGGGGAGCCGCCGCGGGCGGGGCCGTCATGCTGGGCGCCGGGGTCCCCAGCCTTCTGGCGGGCTGCTCCTCCAACCCGTCGAGCTCGTCCACGACGACCACGGCCTCCGGCTCGAAGCCGGGAGTGGGAACGGGAACTCCGGTTCGGGGCGGCGCCCTCACCGTCGGGACCATCGCCGAGATCGACGGGTTCTACCCGCCGTCCAACCACTGGGACACCAACGGCTTCCTCTACGCCAACACCGTCTACGACCCCCTGATGTGGCCGGCGGCCGACGGCACCATCCAGCCTTACCTGTGCGAGTCGATGACCCCCAACTCGACCTTCGACACCTGGACGATGACGCTCCGGCCCGGCATCACCTTCAGCGACGGTTCGCCTCTGACCTCCGCGGTGATCAAAGCCAACTACGCCGCCCTTCAGTCATCGGCCTTGACCGGTCCCGCCCTCCGGCAGTTGTCGTCGGTGACCACCCCCGACTCGATGACCGTGATCTACAACCTGGTCGCCCCCAACCCCTCCTTTTCGGCCGGCCTCACCACCCAGGTGGGCTACGTGGTCGGCCAGGCCATGATCGACCAGGTCACCGCCAACCCCAACGTGAGCCCCACGCCGGTGGGCACCGGGCCCTTCATCTACTCCCAGTGGCAACCCAACGACCACTTCACCGCAACCCGCAATCCCCACTACTGGCGCGGCGGCGGGCTGCCCTACCTCGACTCGATCACCTTCAAGCCCATTCCCGACACCACCCAGCGCGAATCGACCCTGCGCACTGGCGGCGTGGACATGATCGAGTCGGTCGATCCCACCACCATCACCAACTTCTCGGGCTCGGGCGGGACTGGGTTCCAGATGGTCAACACCCTGACCGGGGTCATCGGGCAGCCGACCTTCGCCTTCATCATGCTCAACACCGAGGTCGCTCCCACCAACGACCTGGGTATCCGACAGGCGCTGGCCAAGGGCATGGACCAGCACGTGGTGCAGACGATCATCGGCGGGCCGCCGGCCAAACCGGCCACCGGGATCTTCCTCCCCGATTCGCCCTACTACAGCGACACCGGATACCCCACCTACGATCCGGCTGGGGCCAAGTCCCTGGTCAGCGCGTACAAGGCCCAGCACGGCACGCCGACCCTCAACCTCCTCACCATCCCCGAACCACTCGAGATCAAGGTGGTACAAACGGTCCAGCAGATGTGGGAACAGGTGGGCTTCAGCGTCACGGTCAGCGAGGTGGAGCAGGCCACCATCATCGACGACTTCGTGCTCGGCAACTTCCAGGCGGTGACCTCCTACCAGTTCGGCGCGGTCAGCCCTGACCTCAACTACGTGTGGTGGAGCACGACCACCCGCTCCCCCATCGGGTCGATCGGACTCAACTTCACCCGCCTCAACGACCCACAGCTCGAGTCGGCCATGCTCGAGGGGCGGCACACGACGGATCAATCCACCCGGGTTGCGGCCTACCGGACCGTCAACGAGCGGCTGGCCCAGGACCTGGCCTATCTGTGGATCGAGCAGTACCTGTTCTCCGAGGTGGCCCTACCCCGAGTCCAGAACTTCAACAATCTGACCCTTCCCAACGGAATGCCGGGGTACAGCTTCAACGAAGGCGTCTTCTTCCCCGCTGAGACCTGGTTGGCAGCCGGCTAGCGCCGGACAACGGGTTCGGCGTCGCGACAGTCCATGGGCAAATATTTCATTCGCCGCCTTCTCCAACTGGCAGTCGTGGCCTTCATCATCTCCGTCCTGGTCTTCCTGCTGGTCCATCTCCTCCCCGGCAACCCCGCGACCATCATCCTGGGACCGAACGACAGCCCGCACAACCAGGCCATCCTCTTCAAACAGCTGGGTCTCAACAAGCCGCTCATCCAGCAGTACTTCACCTGGTTGACGTCGGTGTTCCACGGCAACCTCGGGGAGTCCTACCTCGACCACGAATCGGTCACCCACATCATCTCCACCGGGTGGCCCATCGATCTCGAGCTGATCATCATCTCCCAGGTGATCGCTTTCGCCGTTGCCATTCCCTTGGCCCTGTTCACCTCGCGTCGCCCCAATCAGCCGGTGGACAACCTGTCCACCACCGGCACCTTCGGGTTGCTGGCCCTGCCCCCTTTTGTCATCGCCCCCATCATGGTGGCCATCTTCGCGGTGGGGCTGCACTGGTTTCCGGCCACCGGCTACGTACCGTTGTCCCAGGACGTCGCCACCAACCTCCACGACATGATCCTGCCGTCGTTGGCCATCACCGCAGGCTCCATCGCCGTCTACTACCGGCTCTTCCGATCGGACCTGATCAGCACCCTGCAGGAGGACTTCATCACCATGGCCCGATCGAAGGGCCTTTCCTCCCGCCGCATCATGTGGCGGCATGCCTTCCGCCCCTCGTCGTTCTCGTTGTTGGCGGCCTCCGGCGTCAACATCGGTGCCCTCATCGGGGGGCTCTTCATCGTCGAGTACCTGTTCGCCATCAACGGACTGGGCTACTCGCTGGTCCAGGCGGTCAACCAGCGGGACTACCTGGTGGTCCAGGGGATCACCCTGGTCATCGCCATCGCCTACGTGCTGCTCCAGTTCATCGTCGACTTCGTCTTCACTGTGGTCGACCCGAGAGTGACCCGGACGTGAACGATGCCTGACGACAGGGAGCTCGCCGACACCCGGGCCGCCGACCGCCTCCTGGCCGACCGGGTTCCGGGCCAAGCCGCCCTGGACGAACTGGTCACCTCGCGGCAGAGCGAGACCCTGGACAGCGACGACATCCTGCTCCGCAAGCCCCTCGGGATCCTGTTCTGGCTGGCCGTGGGCTGGGTCACCATCGTCGTACTGGCGGCCATCTTGGCCAGCGTGCTCCCCCTGCCCAGCCCCGACTTCCAGAACTACACCGCTCTCAACGCCCCGCCAAGCATCCACCACCTGCTGGGCACCGACGACCTGGGACGGGACCTGTTCAGCCGACTCATCTTCGGAGCCCGGGTCTCCCTGGTGGTGGGTTTCGGCTCAGTGGTGATCGGCATGCTGGTCGGGGGAACACTCGGGCTCATCTCCGGTTACAAGGGCGGCAGGCTGGACATCTCCCTCAACGCCGGGGCCTTCGTCCTCCTGGCCTTTCCGGCCATCGTGGCCGTCATCGCCGTGGTGGCCTTCTGGGGATCGACCCTGTGGAAGATCACCATCATTCTCGGGGTGGCCACCATCCCGCTCCTGTACCGCGTGGTGCGGGCCTCGAGCCTGACCTTCGCCAACCGCGACTTCGTGGTGGCGGCCCGAACGCTCGGGGCCACCTCCCGCCGCATCGTCTTCCGCGAGATCCTCCCCAACGTGGTCCCGGTGGCCGTCACCTTCGGGCTCATCACCGTGGCCGGGGTCATCGTCATCGAAGGATCCCTGGCCTTCCTGGGCCTGTCGGTGCCGCTCCCCACCCCCTCGTGGGGGAACATGATCTCCGAGGGCGCCGGCAACGGGAACCTCCAGACCAACCCTTACATCATGATCTGGCCGGTCATCGCCATGTTCCTCCTGCTGCTGTCGATCAACCTCATCGGCGACAGACTGCGTCAACGGTTCGACATCCGAGAGGGCCTCCTGTGAGAGGTTTTCGTCGGTCGAGACACACCCGGCAGAGGTTGGAGTTCCCCGACGTCGACACTCCGGGTGAACCGCTGCTGGTGGTCGAGGACCTGCATACCTCGTTCCGCACCGGGCGGGGGACGGTCCGGGCGGTCGACGGGGTCTCGCTCACCGTCGACCGGGGTCAGACCCTCGGCATCGTCGGAGAGTCCGGGTCGGGAAAGACAGTGCTCGCCCGCTCGATCATGGGCCTCCTTCCCCCCCACGACGTCATCACGACCGGTACGGTGCGGTTCGCCGGCCACGAGCTGACCTCGATGGAGCCGGCCCAGCTGCGCCAGGTCTGGGGCGCTGAGCTCAGCATGATCTTCCAAGACCCGATGACCGCGCTCAATCCGGTCAAGCGGATCGGCCGCCAGATCACCGAGTCGCTACGCCTGCACCTGGGGATGGACCGGTCCGATGCCGACGCCACCGCTATCGAGCTCCTGCGCTCGGTGGGCATCCCCTCACCCGAGGAGCGGATCCGTTGGTATCCCTTCCAGTTATCGGGGGGCATGCGCCAACGGGTGATGATCGCCATCGCTTTGGCCTGCGCACCTCGCCTGGTGATGGCCGACGAACCGACCACCGGGTTGGACGTGACGGTGCAGGCCCAGATCCTCGACCTGCTGGCTGAGCTCCAGCGGGAGCGCCACATGGCGGTCATCCTGGTCACCCATGACCTCGGCGTGGTGGCCGGTCGAGCCGACGAGATCGTGGTCATGTACGCCGGGCGGATCGTCGAGCGGGCGCCCACCGCCACCCTGTTCCACGACACCCACATGCCCTACACCCAGGCGCTGATGGACTCGATCCCCCGCCTGTCCGACCCCAGCGGGACCCGCCTGCACGCCATCGCCGGACGACCACCCGACCTGATCCATCCGCCATCGGGGTGCCGGTTCGCACCCCGATGTCCGTACGTGCAGGACAAGTGCCGGGAGAACGATCCACCGCTCCGCACGGCCGCTTCCTCCGACCATCTCTTCGCCTGCTGGTTCCCCCTGATCAACGGGGTGTCCACCGCGCCATCGACGAAGTCGCCCTCCTCGCCCTCCTCTCCCTCGTCGGCCGCCTCCTCGGAAGCCACCGTCATCGACCCCGATGCCGACGCCGATGCCGAGGTCACCTCACCGTGACCGATGCACCCCCCGGCACCAACGGTTCTGCCGCAACCACGGCAGCTGCCGACACCGACGGCGACGCCGTCCTCGTCGTGGACAACCTGGTCGTCGAGTTCCGCAACGGCCGGCGCACCGTGCACGCGGTCTCGGGGGTGAGCTTCTCGGTCAGGACCGGGGAGACGCTCGGTCTGGTTGGCGAGTCCGGGTGCGGGAAGACGACCACCGGACGGGCCCTGGTCCAGATCCAGCCCCCCACCTCCGGCGCGGTCACCTACCGGGGGCAGAACTTGAGCGCCCTCTCCTCTCGCGACCTCCGACGAGTTCGGACCAAGATCCAGATGATCTTTCAGGATCCGATCTCCTCTCTCAACCCGCGCCGTCGGGTGCGGGACATCGTGGCCGAGCCTCTGGTGATCTGGAAGCGCGGCACCAAAACGGAACGGGACGCCAAGGTCCGGGAGATGCTCGAAGCCGTCGGGATCGACCCGGACGCCGCCGGTGACCGACGGCCCGGAGAGTTCTCCGGCGGCCAGTGCCAGCGGATCAGCATCGCCCGCGCCCTCATGTCCGAACCCGATCTGCTGGTCTGCGACGAACCGGTCTCGGCCCTGGACGTGTCGGTTCAGGCCCAGATCCTCAATCTGCTGGCCGACCTCAAGTCCCGCTTCGGCCTCACCATGGTCTTCATCGCCCACGACCTGGCCGTGGTCAAGAACGTCAGCGACCGGGTGGCGGTGATGTACCTCGGAAAGCTGGTGGAGATCGCCCCCTCCGACGAGCTCTACCGGTCCGCCGCTCATCCCTACACCGAGGCCCTGCTTTTGTCGATCCCCGAGCCGGATCCCGACCAACACTCCGAGCACAAAGGGCTGTCCGGCGAACTCCCCTCCCCGCTCCATCCACCTTCAGGATGCCGCTTCCGGACCCGCTGCCCCTACGCCCAGGAGCTCTGTGCCGAACAGGAGCCCCCGCTGCGCGAGATCGCCCCCGGGCACAAGGTGGCCTGCCACTTCCCCCTGATCGAGCCGGTCGAGGTGGTCAAGGCCGTCGAGGTGGTCGAGGCCACGGCCACACCGATGAACCCGGGGGCATCCGGGGGCTGATCTCCTCCCGCTTTCGGGGAGATCAGCCCGCTTCGGTTCCGGCCTCGGCGCTCGGGCTCGACTCCACCACGGCGGGGATCGGCTCCGCGCTCGGGGCGGTCTCCGCGGCGGGCACTGGCTCCGCGGTGGTCACCGTCTCCGGCGCAGAGGCAGGTGCCGTGGCGGCTGTCTCCACAGAGTCCGTCGGCACCGCCTCGGTCGTTACCGCGTCGGCCGTTCCCGTCGGCCCGTCCGTCTTCGGAGTCGAGGTGGCGTCGGCAACGGCGGCGTTGGGCAGCTCCGGCGCGCCCTCGGCGGTTCCGTGTTCGGCGACGTAGTCGGCCCATGCCGCCTGGGCCTCGGTCTCCGGAGTGAACTCGGCTTCGGCGAACTCGAACGGCCCCACATAATTGCCCTCGGCGTCATAGGCATGCTCACCGAAGGCCTCGCGGTACTCCTCGGAGACCTCGCCGCCCTCTGCGGCCTGCTTGATGGACAGGCTGATCCGCCGCCGCTGGAGATCGATGTCGATGATCTTGACCCACAGCTCCTCACCCGGAGTCACGACCTGCTCGGGCAGGTCGACGTGGTGGCCGGCCATCTCCGAAATGTGGACCAGGCCTTCGATACCGTCTCCCACCTGCACGAACGAACCGAAGGGCACCAATTTGGTGATGCGGCCGTAGACCAGCTCACCCACCTGGTGCGAGTTGGCGAACAGTTGCCAGGGGTCGGTCTGGGTGGCCTTGAGCGAGAGGCTGATCCTCTCCTTGGGCAGATCGACGTCGAGCACCTCGACGTCGATCTCGTCGCCGACCGAGACAACCGACGACGGATGATCCACGTGCTTCCACGAGAGCTCGGAGACGTGCACCAGTCCGTCCATGCCCCCGAGGTCGACAAAGGCACCGAAGTTGACCACCGAGGACACCACGCCCCGGCGTCGCTCGCCTGGCTTGAGGTTGAGCAGGAACTCGCCCCGCTGTTCCTTCTGGGTCTCCTCGAGCCACGCCCGCCGAGAGAGGACCACGTTGTTTCGGTTCCGGTCGAGCTCGATGATCTTGGCCTCGATGGTTTTGCCCACGTAGGGCTGGAGCTCACGCACCCGCCGGAGCTCGACCAGGGAGGCAGGAAGGAAGCCGCGCAGCCCGATGTCGACGATGAGGCCCCCCTTGACCACCTCGATCACCGGTCCGGTGACCACCTCGTCTGCTTCCTTGAGCTTCTCGATGGTGCCCCAGGCCCGCTCGTACTGGGCCCGCTTCTTCGACAGGATCAGGCGGCCTTCCTTGTCCTCCTTCTGGAGGACAAGGGCTTCGATGGCCTCACCCAGGGTCACGATCTCCGACGGATCGACGTCGTTGCGGATCGAGAGCTCACGGACCGGGATCACTCCTTCGGACTTGAACCCGATGTCAAGGAGGACCTCGTCACGGTCGATCTTCACGACCGTCCCCTCGACCAGATCACCGTCTTCGAACTCGACGATGGTTCCGGCCATGGCATCCTCGAGGGACGCACCTCCCAAGTCGTCCTCAGTGACGGAACGGGGGAGATAGACACCGTTCTCGTCAAAACTGCCCATGGCCTCAGGGGAGAGGAGGGCGGTGCCTTCGGTTACGACGTGAGTTTCGGACATGAACTAGGTTGCTCGCTTTCCGGACGGATCCACTGACCCCGTGGGGAGACAGTGGCAAAAGAATGAGGCGCCCGCCGTAGTGGCCGGCGGGCAATCTTACTCCACCTGCCCGAATCTCGGTACAGGCGCCGGGCGCCGACGGTCACCCACCCTTGGCGTCTGCCCACGAGGAACCCCAAGCCATGGCCACCTTGAGCGGCACCGACAGGTCGGCGGCCCCGGTGAGCGCCCTCTCGGTGAGCGCGGCCACCTCGTCGGCCTCGGAGGGGACCACGTCGACCAGAACCTCGTCGTGCACCTGCAGGATCAGTTGCGAGGCGAAGCCCGTCTGTTCGAGTCCGCTGTCGAGGCGGATCAGAGCGACTTTGAAAAGGTCGGCGGCCAGACCCTGGATGCCAGCGTTCATGGCTTGGCGCTCGGCCGCTTGACGCAACTGATAGTTGGTCGAAGTGAGATCGGGAAGCGGCCTGCGGCGCCCGAAGGCGGTGACGGTGTAACCGGCATTGCGGGCGTCCGCCACGGCCCGCTGCATGTACTCGCGCACCGATGGATAGGCGGCGAAGTACGCCTGCAGGATCACCTGGGCCTCCTCCACGGGGACACCCAGCCGCTGGGAGAGACCGAAGGACTCCATGCCGTAGGCCAGGCCGTAGGAGACCATCTTGGCCGTCGACCGCTGGGCCAGGGTCACCTGGTCGCGGTCGACGCCGAAGACGCTGGAGGCCACGCTGCGATGGATGTCCTCGCCGGCGGCGAAGGCTCCGGTGAGGCCGGGGTCCGCCGACAGGTGGGCGATGGCCCGCAATTCCACCTGGTCGTAGTCGGCCACCAGCAGTTGTCGCCCGGCCGAGGGCACGAACGCCTCCCGAAAGCGGCGCCCCTCCTCAGTGCGCACCGGGATGTTGTGGAGGTTGGGCCGGTCCGACGACAGCCGACCGGTGCGGGCCACCGTCTGTCGGAAGGTGGCGTGGATCCGGCCGTCCGGCGCGACCTCGGCGGCCAGACTGTCGCCGTAGGTCGACCGCAGCTTCTCCACCTCGCGGTAGCGCAGAAGAGCCTCCACGATCGGGTGCTGACCACGCAGGAGCTCAAGTGTCCGCGCGTCGGTCGAGAATCCCGTCTTGGTCTTGCGCACGGGTGTGAGACCGAGCTTCTCGTAGAGCACCGTCCGGAGCTGGGGCACCGAGTTCACCTTGAACGGCTCGCCGGCCAGATCTTGGATGGTCTCCTCGAGCGACTGGCATTCCTCAGCCAGGCCGGCCGAGATCGAGCGCAGCACATCGAGATCGACGGGGATGCCCGCCACCTCCATGCGGGCCAGCACCCGGACCAGGGGCTGCTCGATGTCCTCGTTGAGCCCGGCACCCCCCACCGCGACCAGGGCCTCGGTGAGTGGGACCCGCAACCTCGCCAGCACCGAGGCCAACCGCGCTGCGGCCAGGGCCTCCTGCCCGGTGTCGCCGTCCCCGTCGGAGCCCTCAGCGGGCGCCTCGAAGACGAAGGCCCCTTGGCCCTTGCCTCCGGTGCCATCGTCAACGGTGACACCCAGCAGACGTTCGGCCAGATCGGCGAGGCGATAGCGATCGGTCGAGGGATCCAGGAGATAGGCGGCGACTGCGGTGTCCATAACCAGCTGGGTCATGTCCACACCGAGCGGGAGCAGCGACCGCATCACCTCTTTGGCGTTGTGAGCGACAACACCGACCCCGCCCGCTCCGAATCCGACAGCCAGGTCCTCCAGGACACCGGCATCGGCGACGATGGGCAGCCCTTCGTCGTCCAGCCCGAGATGAAGAACGGTCCCGGTCTCATGATCGTCAGTGACTTCGGACGAGAGGGTCAGGCTGGCCAGAGGTGATCGGCCCGGATCGCCAGTCCAGCGGGCGAAGACGGCCACGGTGCCCGCCGAGGCCAGAGCTGCGGCAAAGAGCTCGCGGAGGGCCTCGCGCCCGGAGGCTGCTGTCGGAGGCTCCCGGACTTCGGGGTTGGTCAACCAGGCCGGAGGTTCCTCCAACGTGCCAGGGACTGGACTTCCCGAAGCCGTCTCCTCACCTCCCCGACTCCCAGCGTCGGGCTCTCCTCCGTCGGTCCCCTGGCCGAATGCGCCCTCGTCCATCAGCGACACGAAGCGCGGCCATACCGTACGCAGTTCCAGATCGGCGAACAGCTGTCGGGCCTCTTCACGATCCCATCCCCCGAGGGTCAGCTCGTCGATGTGAACGTCGAGGGGCACATCGCGGATCAGCGGGATGACCTCGGCATTGAGGCGGACTTGCTCGGCATGGTCGGCCAGGTTCTGACGGAGCTTCGGCGACAACCCGTCGAGTTGGGCGAACAGCGCGTCGAGATCGCCGAACTCGTTGATCAGCTTGGCCGCCGTCTTCTCCCCCACCCCGGGGACACCGGGGAGGTTGTCGGAGGGATCGCCGCGTAGCGCAGCCAGCAGTGGGTACTTCTCCGGTCGTACCCCGGTCCGCTCCTCGACGCCGGCCTCGTCATACAGGGCGTAGTCGCTCACCCCCCTCTTGTTGTAGAGGACACGGATGTAGGGGTCCTCGACCAACTGATACGAGTCGCGGTCGCCGGTCACGATGATCACCGGGTGGCCCCGGTCGCGGGCCTCGGAAGCCAGGGTGGCCAGCACGTCATCGGCTTCGAAGCCTTCGGCACCGACCACCGGGATGGCCAGCGAACCGAGCAGCTGCCGGATCAGGTCGAACTGGAGCGGAAGGTCAGGAGGGACCGCGTTCCGTCCGGCTTTGTAGTCGCTCACGATCTCGTCGCGGAACGTGCCCCCTGGGAGGTCGAAGGCGACAGCCAACCCGACGGGCCGATGGTCGCGGACGAGGTTGACCACCATCGAGGAAAACCCGTGTACCGCGTTTGTCACCACGCCGTCCCGCGTGGCCAGGTCAGGAGGAAGGGCGAAGTAGGCCCGGAAGGCCAACGACATGCCGTCGAGAAGCAACAAGGGCGGCGCCAGCTCCCCTTCTTTCTCTCTGCCCTTCCCGTTCGCCTTCCTTGACGAACCCTTCGACTCGGGGGCCATGACATGAGTCTGGCCCACGCTAGGGCGCGACGGTGTCCTCGAGGACCTGGCGGGCGACATCGATCATCCGCGACCGGGTGGTCATGGCCGTCTTCTGGATGTAACCGAAGGCCTCGGCCTCGGACAGACCCGACCGCTCCATCAACAGGCCTTTGGCCGCGTCGACCAGTCGCCGTGTCTCGAGTTTGTCCTCGGCGCTGATGGGTCGGCCCGTGCCCTCGTCGGAGGCCGCCTGGCGCGCCTCGTCGTCGATAGCCCACTCTTGCTCGCACCGGGCCATGGCCTGGTCGATCGCCGGGATGAGCTCGATGCGCTGGAACGGCTTGACCAGGTAGGCGGCCACCCCCGCGTCCCGGGCCTCGTCGATCAGATTGCGCTGGCTGAAGGCGGTGAGGATGAGGACCGCCACCTTGAGGCCCAGGTCCCGGATGGCGCGGGCGGCAGCCAGGCCGTCCGAACCAGGCATCTTGACGTCGAGAATGACTAGATCGGGGTGATGGTCCCTGACCAGGTCGACCGCCTCGTCCCCGCGGCCGGTCTCACCAACCACGTCGTACCCCTCGTCCTGGAGGATTTCCTTCAGGTCGAGCCGGATGATCGCCTCGTCCTCAGCAATGACCACGCGCCGGGTCACCGTGACCCGACTCCCGCAGGCACTCGCGCCAGCACTGGCGACCGGCGCGCCGAGTAGGGGCCTGCCGGGGACAGCAGGGCGGATAGCGACGGAAAAGGGATCAACCGGGTCCGACCACCAATCGGTCGAGAAGCTCGTCCTGGCGGCGCTCGAGCTCGGCAATGCGCTCGACCAGCGCATCGCGGGACTGCAGCATGACCGTCGCTTGCCGGCTGGCCTCGTCGTGTTCCTTTGCCGCCAACGGAGTCTCGGCGACCAGGGCCCGCAAACGCGTGTCATCGGCCATCTCGTTGACCACGACCAGCTGCTCATCGAGGACAGCCAGCTCGGTGCGGGCGCGCATGAGCCGCTCGTGGGCGTCGCTGAGTCGTCGTTCGATGATGGCGCGATGCATGGGAGGGCAATTGTACGCACGACGGAGGCCACCTCACGCACAGTTGGGAGGAGGTCCCGTTTGGCCCCGACAGCCGCTGTTCGTCAGGTCCGGGCCGCCTCGACCAGGCGGTGACGGGCCGAATACCTGCGGATCTGGCCCGGGTCCGGGGGGGTTCCCATGCCCGTTCCCTGGGGGATGGCTGTGGTCAGTACACGGCCCCGACCCGACCGATCCAGCTGGATACCGGGGACCAGATCGGCCCCCAGGTAGGTGCTGGCCGGGCTGGTGTCACCCGGCCAGCTAAATCCGGGTAGAGCGGCCACGGTGACGTTGATGCCCCGGGCATACCCGGATTCGAACATGCCACCCATCCACAGGGGTGTGCCCGACACAGCACAGGACGTCACCAGCTCGAGGGCCGGGCCCAGGCCACCGAGGCGGGATGGCTTGATGCAGACCACCGAGCACGCCCCCAGGCTCAGCGCTCGCCGGGCCGAGTCGGGCGAGTCGATGCTCTCGTCGAGGCAGATGGGCGTGACCACTCGACGGGCCAGATGGGCGTGACCGGCAAGGTCGGTCCGAGAGAGCGGCTGTTCGAGGCAGAG
Organism: uncultured Acidimicrobiaceae bacterium; assembly: GCA_963704615.1. Classification (GTDB taxonomy): domain Bacteria; phylum Actinomycetota; class Acidimicrobiia; order Acidimicrobiales; family RAAP-2; genus Bog-756. Next base: position 2,392,505 of record OY969923.1, read on the forward strand.
CAGACCGAATCGGTCCAACTCGGTGAGGTGATCAATGTCGGCCTCGGTGTAGGAGCCATTGGCGTCGGCCTGGAGGGCGAGGGTGGGGAAGGCTGCCGACACCGCCTCCAACGGCTCCACATCCCAGCCAGGCCCGATCTTGATCTTGACCCGGGAGTACCCGGCGCCCACGAGATCGTGCACCTCGGCCACCAAGGTCTCCGTCGAGGCACTCTGGCCCACAACGGCGCCGACAGGCACCACGTGCCCCTCCACCCCGAGGGCACCGGCGAGGGATCGGCCCTCGGCCCGCAAATGGGCGTCGGCCACGGCCATCTCCAGAGCGGCGAAGGCCAGCGGGGCAGTGGGCTCCGCCCGAATGAGGTCGTGCAGGGCAGACGGCGGGCAGAGCCGGTTGCCGTCGCCGCGCGAGCGGTCGACCAGGTCAGGCACAAGTCGCTGCTCGAGGGTGGTGTAGGCCCGGCTCGCATCCTCGGCGTCGTACGTGGAGTCGGCCAGCGCGGCACACTCTCCCCAGCCCTCGACGATCGTGTGATCCGTTTCGACGACCACTTTGACCAAGGCCAGTGGCCGGCTGCGGTGGGCGCCCCTCGAGGTCAGGACAGGACGGACGAAGGGGAGCTCGACCAACCACAACTCGACGGCCCGGAGCTGAAGCCCACCCCGGGCGCCGATGTCCTCCCAGGCGTTCACCGGAGCGGTGTCCTCCCGGTCTGTTCCACGGCCTCGGAGCCTACGGGTGCTTCGCTGGGATCGGCTCGAACGGAGCAGGCGTGGCGATAGGCTTCGGCCCCGCTGGCCCGGGTGGCGGAATGGCAGACGCGGTGGACTCAAAATCCACTGCCCGCAAGGGCGTGCGGGTTCGACTCCCGCCCCGGGCACGCAATTGTTGTCGTCCAAGGGGCCGCCGCTCCAGGCCCTCCGAGAGCCTTTTGTCCGGTCTCCGGGGTTGCCCAGGACGGCTTTTTGGTGCTCGCCAGATGGCGCTCCCCGACCATATATTTCAATTCAAAAATTGCCTTAATTATGGATTATGGTCGATGGATAGCCATTAATCTACCGACTGAAGTCGATAATTCTGGCAATTTTCGAAATTGAAAATACTACTGTCCCCGACCCGACGCGGAACCGTCCGGAACGGACATGGGAGGGGTCAACCTTCCCTCCCGTCCCGGCGGCGATCCCGAAGTTGGCATCGGAGCGAACAGGACGGTCTCCTAAGTCGACCTCAGGGTCTGCCGGGCACGAGCACAAAACAGAGGCAGCCGTCGCCACTCGACGAGGCCGCACGCATGGGGGCCACAAGCACGAAGGTGATCGCCCACCCTCCCGTCCAACGAACCGGTCTCCGGAGTCAACGGGCGGCCCCGATGAACGCCGGGGGCCAGGGAGCGACAACCCGATTCGACCGGGCCAAGTGACCCCTCGGTAATGTCCTGATGCCGTCGGGGTCGTGCCACACTTGTCCAGCCATCGCCGTCGCCCCCGACCGACGGCATTCGAGAGGAGTCGGTAGGTGCTGGCATTTACCTTCCCGGGACAGGGATCGCAGCGGTCCGGGATGGGGCATGCCTGGATCGAGCACCCGTCCTGGGAGGTAGCGGCCGAGGCCTCGGAGATCGCCGGGCGCGATCTCACCTCGTTGTTGCTCGAGGCCCCGATCGAGGAACTGACCCGGACCGCCAACGCCCAGTTGGCCACCTTCGTCATGAGCCTGGTGGTCCTGGACGCGGTCGAGCGTTTGGGACTGTTTCCGGCTGCTTGCGCCGGTCACAGCCTGGGTGAATACACCGCACTGGTCGCATCGGGAGCGCTTTCCCTCTCCGATGGAACCAGCCTGGTCATCGACCGAGGTGAAGCCATGCAGACCGCGGCCGATGAGCGACCGGGCACCATGGTCGTTCTCATCGGCATCGGCGACGACGACGCCGAAGCGGCGTGCCAGAGGGCGGAAGACGAGGTCTGGGTGGCCAACTACAACGCACCGGGGCAGGTGGTCATCGCCGGCACGGCCATGGGCGTGGCTTCGGCCACCGATCGGGCCAAGGAGCTCGGCGCCCGCAAGGTGATGCCCATACCGGTGTCCGGCGCCTTCCACACCCAGCTCATGTTGCCGGCGCGCGCCCGTCTCCGCCAAACCCTGGAAGCGGTCGATTTCCACTCACCCGAGGTGCCGGTGGTGGCCAACGTCGATGCCCGCGTCCATACCGATCCCGCGGAATGGCCAGGCCTGCTGTCGGCCCAGCTCTGTAGCCCGGTTCGGTGGCGACAGTCACTGGAGACCCTAGGAGGCCGGGGTGCCACGGTTCTCGCCGAATTGGGTCCGGGAGGAGTCCTGACCGGAATGGTCCGGCGCACCATCCCCGACGTGCGGGGAGTGGCCGTGGCCGTCCCCTCCGATCTGGACAAGTTGATGGACACCGTGGCCGGTACCGAGGAATGGACGGCTTCGGGGCCCGACCATCAAGGAGAGCACCTCTATACCTCCGAGCGGGTCATCGTGAGCCCGACACCGGGTGTCTTCGAACCCGATGTCGCCCTGGCCGCCCTGGAGAGCACCGCCCTGGCCGAGGCCACCGCGGCACCGGGGAGCGGTCAGGGGGCGGAACCGGGCTCCATCCTCTCCGTGGGCGATCCGGTCGGTACCGTCGGCTTGACCGATGTCCGTACTCCCTTCGAGGGAGTTCTGGTGCGCTGGTTGGCCGTGCGCGGCGAACGGGTCGTCGAGGGCCAGCCGGTGGCCTGGATCCGCACGCCGGGGAGCTCGTCGTGAGCGACGCCGCCGGGGTGACTCAAGGCCGGGTGGTGCTGGTGACCGGCGGATCCCGGGGCATCGGCCGAGCCTGCGCGCAGTGGTTCCTGGAGCGGGGCGACCGGGTGGCGGTGACCAGCCGTTCCGGTGACGTGGAGGACATCGGGTCCGATTCCGGGCGGCTCCTTCCCGTGGTCTGTGATGTGACGGTTCCCGACCAGGTCGATGCCGCATTCGCCGCCGTCGAGGAGGTGTGGGGACCGGTGGAGGTGCTCGTGGCCAACGCCGGTGTGACCCGTGACACCCTGGTCTTGCGGATGAGCGAGGAGGCGTGGTCCGAGGTCATCGAGACCAATTTGTCCGGTGTGTTCCGGGTGACCAAGAGGGCGTTGGCCAAGATGGTCCGCAACCATCGGGGACGGGTCATCATGATCTCGTCGATCGGTGGCTTCATCGGATCGCCCGGCCAGGCCAACTACGCCGCCTCCAAGGCGGGCCTGGTGGGAATGGCCCGCTCGATGGCCCGGGAAGTGGCGAGCCGGTCGATCACCGTCAACGTGGTAGCCCCGGGCTTGGTCGAAACGAATATGCTCGCAGCTCTGGGGGCAGAACGAAGGAGCGCGATGGAGGCTCAGGTGCCCCTGGGCCGGTCGGCCCAGCCCGAAGAGATCGCCGAGGTCGTAGGGTTCCTGGCCTCGGACGCGGCGGGTTACATCACCGGAGCCGTTCTGCCGGTCGACGGTGGCCTGGGCATGGGCATGTGAGTGCGCTCCGGGACAACAGCGGCCAGACGAAACCAGGACCGAAGCGCAGAACAGCCAGAAGCGCCACATAAAAGCCAACAGAGCTAGAGACACCAACCCCGACAAAGGAGTAATTGCGTGAGCGACGACGAGGCATTCGAGAAGTTCAAGGAGTGCGCGGTCGAAGTCCTCCAGGTACCAGCCGACAAGGTGACCCGGGAGGCCAGATTCGCCGAGGATCTCGATGCCGACAGCCTTGATCTCGTCGAACTGGTGATGGCGCTCGAGGAGAGCTTCGACGTCTCGGTGGAGGAGACCGAGCTCGAGGGCATCGAGACCGTCGGCCAGGCGTTCGACCTGATCAACGCCAAACTCTGATGCTACTGGGCGTCGGTCCCGCCGGTCCGGTCCCCGGGCGCCGCGTGGCCATCACCGGCATGGGCGTCGTCTCGTGCTGTGGGATCGGCACCGAAGCGCTGTGGACGGGGCTGAACGGGCCACCGCCCGTCGGTGAGCGGCGGGTGTCCGATTTCGACCCGGAGCGGTGGTTCAGCACCAAAGAGGCTCGCCAGGTCGATCGGTTCGCCCAGTTCAGCGTCGCCGTGGCCACCATGGCCGTCGAGGACGCGGGCGAGATCAAAGCCGATCCGGGGCGCTGCGCGGTGGTGATGGGGACCGGTGTCGGCGGTCTGGAGACCCTCGAGACCCAGATCCTCCTCTTCGGCGAGAAGGGCCCCCGGCGAGTGTCGCCTCGCTTGGTGCCGATGATGATGTCCAATGCCGGGGCCGCCGCCGTTTCCATCCGCATGGGTTGGCACGGTCCGTCCGAAACCATCACCACCGCCTGTGCTGCCGGGGCCCACAGCATCGGCCATGCCGCCTGGATGGTGGCCTCGGGCAGGTGCGATGTCGCCATCGCCGGCGCCGCCGAAGCGGGGATGACCGGAGTGGGCATGGCCGCCTTCGCCAACATGACGGCGCTGTCGACCTCGGGGATCTCGCGCCCCTTCGACATCCGGCGGGACGGATTCGTCATCACCGAGGGAGCCGGGGCTCTGGTACTCGAGGCCTGGGACCAGGCGGTGTCACGGGGGGCCCACATCTATGGCGAGCTGGCCGGGTCGGCCAGTACCGCGGACGCCCACCACATCACCGCTCCCATTCCGGGCGGTGCCGGGGCGGCGGCGTGCATGACCTTGGCCATGGAGGACGCCGGAGTGACCCCCGAGCAGATCGGCCACATCAACGCCCACGGCACCTCCACACCGCTCAACGACCGGGCGGAGGCGGATGCGGTGACCAAGGTGTTCGGTGCTCACTCCCCCCCGGTGACCTCCACCAAGGGCATCACCGGACACGGGCTCGGAGCCTGCGGGGCCATCGAGGCGGTGGCCGTGGTCCTCAGCATCCAGAACCAGCTGATCCCCCCCACCTCCGGTTACGAGCAGCCCGATCCCGATATCCACCTCGACATCGTGGCCGGAGCGGCTCGGCCCTGGGAGCCCCGACCGGTGCTCTCCAACTCGTTCGGGTTCGGCGGACACAACGGGTGCCTGGTGATCGCACCAGTCTGAAATCCCCCCGGTGGCCACTGTCGGTGGCGGTGGGACGGAACCGTTTGCCGTTGGCCTACCGTTGAGCGGGCATGGTCGAATCACTGAGCCCACTCGGGCCGAGCCCGTCCGGGGTCGGGCGCCCGGACCTGGCCATCGGGGCGTTCACGGCCGATGGTCCCTGGACGGTCGACCCTGCGGCCATGCCGTGGCGATTCCCCCCCGACGCCGGAGGCGACATCGACGCCCTGCGCGCCGAGGCCGCGGACCTGGCCCGCGAGCTCATCGCGCCGCGGCGCCTCCCCTCCGGGGTCCGGGTGGCAGCCGTCGGGATCCGGCTGGGCTCGGCTCTCCTCGGATGGTGGTTGCGCGACCGGGGCACATCCCGCTCGCGGGCGGGGCTCTCTCGGCGCCTGCGGCCTGCCTTCGAACGTCTGGGTCCGACCTACATCAAGCTCGGTCAGATCATCTCCTCCGGCGAAGGGATCTTTCCGGAGGAGTTGGTCGACGAGTTCCGGCTCCTGCGCGACCGGGTCCCTCCTGAGCCTTTCGCTGCTGTTCGCCGTACCATCGAGGAGGACCTCGGACGTAGCCTGGCCGAGGTCTTCACCTCGTTCGACCGGGTCCCCATCGCCTCGGCCTCCATCGCCCAGGTGCACGCGGCCACCCTGCGGAGCGGCGAGCGGGTGGTGGTCAAGGTCCAGCGGCGCAACGTGGCCTCGTTGGTCCGCTTGGACATCGCCGCCATGTCGTGGATCGCCCCCCAGCTGGTCGGGCGCATCCCGGTGACCGCCCTGTCCAATCCCCCCGCCCTGGTCGAGCTGTTCGCCGAGACCATCGTCGAGGAGCTCGACTTCCGGTTGGAGGCCCAGAACATGCTGGACATCGCCGAGGTGTTCGCCGCCACCGGCGAGCGCCTCATCGTGGTGCCCCGCCCCCATCCCCAGCTGGTCACCACCCGCGTGCTGGTCATGGAGCACCTCCACGGGTTCACCTGGGGCAATGCCGCAGGCATGCGGGCAGCCGGCATCGACACCGCCGCGGTCTTGCGCTCGAGCCTCATCGCCTTCCTCGAGGGCGCCTTGTTGCACGGGGTCTTCCATGGCGATCTCCACGGCGGCAACCTGCTCGTCCAGCGGGACGGCACCGTGGCCCTCCTCGACTTCGGCATCACCGGCCGGCTGAACGAGCGCAAGCGGCTGGCCTTTCTGCGCCTCCAGATGGGGGCCACCTCCAACAACCTGACGGTCCAGGTCGAAGCGCTCCGGGACCTAGGGGCGCTCCCGGCCGACTCCGACGTGGCCGCGGTCATCGCCGATCTGGGCCTGGACCGGCCGCCCATCGACCCGACGACCCTGACCGCCGATGAGATGGTGGCCGAGCTGCGCGAGGTGACCAAGGCCCTGCTCGGCTACGGCGCCAAACTGCCCAAGGAGCTGATGCTGTTCGTCAAGGACATCCTCTTCCTCAACGGGTCGATGGCCACCCTGGCCCCGGATGTCGACATCCTGGGCGAGATCGTGGCTGTGATCACCTATTTCACCGAGCGACACGGTGAGCGGATCGCACGCGACATCGGTGTGGAACTGGCCGAGAGCCCCATCGACCTCGACGGCTACCGGGCCGCCATGGGTTTTTCGGTGGACACCGACGCCATCACCTTCCGCGACCTCCAAGAGCGGCGGGAGCTCATCCGGCGACGCCTCGAACAGCGGGACGAGAGCCGAGACCGGCCCTCCCTTCTCCAGGTCTTCAAGGCCCTGAAGGCCGTCCGGCGCCTGGTCCGACCCGACCGGTCCTGAACACCACCGAATCGAGCCCGGAACCGGCGACATGCCCGGCGGGGGGAGCGTCCTGGTCAGGCGGTGTCGATGGCGCGGCGGATCGAGGCCACGAAGGCGGCCGCCCCATCGGGCCCGGACCCCTCGAGCAGGCGGCGGACCAACGCCGAGCCGACCACCACCCCGTCGGCCACCCGACAGACCTCGGTCGCCTGCTCGGGAGTGGACACGCCGATCCCCACGCAGACCGGTAATCGGGTGAGCCCGGTGATCCGCCCCGCCGCCTGACGGGCCGAGTCGGCCAGCTCGGCCTGCTCCCCGGTGACCCCCATGCGGCCGACGGCGTAGACGAAGCCGTGCGACCGCTCGCAGATAGCCTGGATCCTCTCGGTCGGCGTGGACGGCGCCACCAGGAGGACCGTGGCCACCCCGGCCGGGTCTGCCGCCTCGGACCACGGATCGAGCTCCTCGAGCGGCAGATCGGGGACGATGGCACCGGACACACCGGACTCGGCCATCAACCCGGCCATCCGGGCGTGACCGGCCCGGAGGACCAGGTTGTAGTACGTCATGACGACCAGGGGCACCCCGACGTCGATCCGGCTCAGGTCGGCCAGGACCCCGTCGGGCGTAGTGGCCCGCTCGAGGGCACGGAGGGCCGCCTCTTGGATGGTGGGGCCGTCGATCATCGGGTCGGAGAAGGGGATGCCCACCTCGATGGCGTCGGCCCCGGCCCCGGCCAAGGCCTCCACGGTGAGCAGCCACTCGTCGTCCATGCCCCCCATCACGTACGGCACCAGCAGCTTGCGCCCGGCGTCCCGATGGGCCACGAGAGTCGCCTCCAGCAGACCGACCGGGACCTCGTCGATCGCCGCCCTTCGGGCGCTCACGACATCGCCCGCAACAGGTCACGGACCTGGGCGACGTCCTTGTCCCCGCGACCCGACAGGTTGACCAGGATCGTCGAGCCGCGGGGCACGGCGTCGGTCCCCGCGTGGGCGAACACCCAGGCCAGGGCGTGGGCCGACTCGAGGGCGGGGATGATCCCCTCGGTGCGGGCCAGTCGCTGGAAGGCGTCCAGGACCTGGTGGTCGTCGGCTGATTCGTAGCGGGCTCGGCCGAGCTCCCCGAGATGAGCGTGCTCGGGGCCGATGCCGGGATAGTCGAGACCGGCCGAGATCGAATGGGCCTCGAGGATCTGACCCTCCTCGTCCTGCATGAGGGCGCTGCGCATGCCGTGGAGTACACCGGGGATGCCAGTGGTCATGGCCGCGCCTCCAGCCGCCTCCACGGCCACCAGCGCCGCCTCGGTGTCATCGGCGAAGCCGGCGAAGATCCCCGCCGCGTTGGAGCCGCCGCCGGCACAGGCCACCACCATGTCGGGGTCGCGCCCGTCGAGCAGCGACCGGCACTGACCGCGGGCCTCCTCGCCGATGACCCGCTGGAACTCACGGACCATCCACGGGAACGGGTGGGGACCCATGACCGACCCGACGCAGTAGTGGGTGTCGCCCACCGAGGCCACCCAGTCCCGCAGCGCCTCGTTCACCGCGTCCTTGAGGGTCCTGCTCCCGCTGTACACGGGCCGAACCTCGGCGCCCAGCAGCTCCATACGGAAGACATTGAGCTCCTGGCGGTGGGTGTCCACCTCGCCCATGTACACGACGCAGTCCATCCCGAAGAGGGCGGCGGCCGTGGCCGTGGCCACCCCATGCTGTCCGGCCCCGGTCTCGGCGATCAGCCGGGTCTTCCCCATACGGCGGGCCAGGAGCCCCTGGCCGACCACATTGTTGATCTTGTGCGAACCGGTGTGGGCCAGGTCCTCCCGCTTGAGCAGCAGGCGCACACCCAGCTCCGCCGACAGGCGCTCGCACTCGGTGATCGGGGTGGGTCGGCCGCCGAAGGCACCGAGGACGCCATCGAACTCGGCGTGGAAGGAGGGATCGGCCCACGCCTGGCGGAAGGCCGCCTCGAGCTCCACGCATGCCGGCACCAACGACTCGGGCACGAACCGACCCCCGAAGGGGCCGAACCGGCCACTGGGACCGGGGTCCCCCATGACCTCGGTCGCCACTACTCGTTCTGCCAATCGAACAGGCCCGGCGGGTCGTCGGGCGCGCCGTCGCCGTCGCCGGCCTCGATGGCGGATCCTCCCCCATGGTCTCGGATCCCGAGGTCCCGGGACGCGGCGTGGGCGGCGGCGACGAATTGGCGGAGCTTGCCGGGATCCTTGACGCCGGGCGAGGCCTCGACGCCGCTGCACACGTCGACGCCCCAGGGATGGAGATGGGCGATGGCCGCTCCCACGTTGTCGGGCCGGAGCCCCCCCGACACGATCAGTCGCCGCGGGTCGACCACCCCCTCGGCCAGACGCCAGTCGAACAGCTCGCCCGAACCGGGGCTGTTCCCGTCGATCATCAAGAACTCAGCCCCGTACTCGGCGAAGCGCTCGATGTTGCGATGGCCGGCCGAAAATGCCTTGATGGTGCAGGCAGCTCGGCTGGCGATCCAACGGGTGTCCTCGACCGACTCCACCCCGTGGAGCTGGACCGCCTGCAGCCCGATCTGGTTGGCGATCTCGATGACCCGTTGGGGTGCCTCATCCCGGAACACGCCCACCGTGACCGTCTCGTGGGGAAGGCGCTTGACGATGTCCGCCACTGCCGCCGGGGCCATCTGGCGCGGCGACGGGGCGAACACGAATCCCACTGCCGAGGCCCCCATGCCCACGGCCAACAGGGCATCGGCCTCGGTGGTCACCCCGCAGATCTTCACGAAGATCCCGTCCTCGTCGGGGTCGGAGCCGGGGTCAGGATCGACCCCGGGGCCGGCCCAGGTCACCGCGGCACCCCGAGCAGATCGGCCACCGCGGCCCGCCGGTCATCCGAGCGCACCAGGGTCTCCCCCACCAACACGGCCTGGTAGCCGGCGGCGGCCAGTGCGGCCACGTCCTTTGCGTTGCGGATCCCCGATTCGGCCACCCGCACCACGCCGGCGGGGATCAGTCCAGCCAGGGTGAGCGCCCGTCCCCGGTCCACCTCGAAGGTGGTCAGGTCTCGTTGGTTCACACCGATCACCGAGGCACCGGCCTCGAGGGCCCGGGCCAACTCGGCCTCGTCGTGCACCTCGACCAGAGCGGTCAGTGACAGGGTCCGGGCCAGGTCCACGAACGAGCCCAGCTCGAGGTCGCTCAGCGCCGCCGCGATCAGGAGCACGGCATCGGCACCCATGGTCCGGGCGTCGCACACGTCGAGAGCGCTGACGGTGAAGTCCTTGCGCAGCACCGGCAAGGAGGAGGCCTGCCGAGCCTGGCCCAGGTCGGCCGCCATCCCTCCGAAGAAGTGGCGGTCGGTGAGGACCGACAGGCAAGCGGCGCCCCCGGATTCGTACTCGGCTGCCACCGTGGCCGGATCGAGGGCCACGTCGAGCTCGCCCTTGGACGGGGAACGGCGTTTGATCTCGGCGATGACGGCCACGCCGTCACGGGCGCATGCGGTCCGGATGGCGACATCGAAAGGGCGGATGGGACCGGCGCGGGACGCCTCGGCCACCGCCGATTCGAGGTCGCGGGTGTCGCCGGCAGCCTCGGCCCGGTGGGCGGTGACGATGGTCTCCAGATAGGCCGGCATGGCTTTTGAAGCCTACCGGCGTGGTCGCCGCCACCGGTGACCACGCCGGGGCACTCCGACTCACACTTTCCTAACTATGACCGACGGTGCCGTCGGCGCGGTGGCAGGCTGGTCGCCATGGTGGGAGGCGAAGACATCGTCGTGGTCATCGAGGACGACCATCACATCTCCGATCTGGTGGCCATGTACCTCCGCCGCGACGGGTTTCGGGTCTTGCAGGCCGACGAGGGGGAGTCCGGCCTGGCCCTGGTCGAACGAGAGCGGCCGGCCATGGTCATCGTGGACATCGGATTGCCCGGCGACCTCGACGGCTTCGACGTCTGCCGCCGGTTGCGGAACGGATCGCATCCGTCCCCCGGTGGGGCACGAGGGGCAGCGCCCGGATCGGGCATGACGCCCGTGCTCATCCTCTCGGCCCGGGACGACGAGGTCGACCGGGTCCTCGGCCTCGAGCTCGGAGCCGACGACTATGTGACCAAGCCGTTCTCCGCCCGCGAGCTGGTGGCCCGGATCCACGCCATCCTGCGTCGGACCCATGCGCCGGCGGACATCGCCACCCCGGCGGTGGTCGAGCTGGATGGCATCGAGGTGGACACCGGTCGGCGGGAGGTGCGACTGTCCGGTGAGGTGGTCCCTCTGGCCACTCGCGAGTTCGATCTCCTGGCTTTCCTGGTGGACAACCTCGGGCTCGCCCTGTCGCGCCGCCAGCTGCTCAACGGGGTGTGGGGCGAGGATTGGTACGGCGACGAACGGACGGTCGACGTCCATGTCCGCCAGCTGCGCAAGAAGCTCGGCGATGGCCTGCCGCTGGCCACCGTCTGGGGCGTCGGTTACCGGTTGGGATGAGACGCCGACTCACCATTGCCATCCTGGTGCTGGTGGCGGCCACCCTGGCCGTGACCAGCATCGGAAGCTACTTCTTCGTCAAACGGGCGGCCATCTCCACCGGGCAGGAGGAGCTGGCCGGGCAGGCCCGGGCCATCTCGGCGACCTTCTCCAGCACCGACTACCGGACCAAGGCGGCCTTCACCCGGCAGAAGAAGGTGATCAGCGAAGCCGGCGCCTTCGCCAGCATCGACGTGGAGGCCCTCCATCCCGACGGCTCGCTCACCGGTCCGGCACTCCCGTCGGGGATCACCACGGCAGAGCTCAACATCCCCCGCCTGCAAGAGGGGCTCCAGACCACCGGGCACACCTCGTCCCTGCTCGCCTACTCGGCCGTCCCCACCCCCATCTCGCGGGTCGCCGGCGCCCTGCCGGTGCTGGTGGTCACCCGCCAGATCCACGACCCGGCCAACGGCCTACGCTACTTCCTGCTGGTCGGGGTCATCGGGCTGGTCCTGGCCGCCGTGGTGGCGGACGCCCTGGCCCGTCGGTTCACCCGCCCCCTGGTGGCAGCGATGGGAGCCACCCGACGGATCGCCTCGGGCGACCTCGACGCCACCGTGCCCCGGCTGCCCCACGAGGATCCCGAGTTCGCCCAACTGGCCGACTCCATCAACGCCATGGGCGCCAACCTGGTCCGGGCCCGCGACCAGGAGCGCCAGTTCCTGTTGTCAGTGTCCCACGAGCTGCGCACGCCTTTGACCTCCATACGCGGTTACGCCGACGCGGTGGTCGACGGTGCCGCCGAGGACCCCGGAGCGGCGGCCTTCGTCATCAGTGCCGAGGCGCGACGCCTCGAGCGACTGGTCCAGGACCTGCTCGACCTGGCCAGCCTGGACGCCAACCGCTTCTCCCTCGACCTCCAGTCGGTGGACTGCAGCCGGGTGGTCAGCCAGGTGGCCGACGGCTTCCGGCCCCGCGCCGCCGAGCTCGGCCTCGACCTGGTCACGATCGAGGGATCCGCAGGGCCGGTGTGGGTCTCGGCCGACGCCGACCGGTTGCACCAGGTGGTCGCCAACCTGGTGGAGAACGCATCCTCGTTCGCCCTTCACCGGGTGGTGGTCGGGGCCGGGCGAGTCAGCGAAAGGCCGGTGGTCTGGGTGGTCGACGACGGGCCGGGGATCCCCACCGACCAGTTGGCCAAGGTCTTCGAGCGCCACTTCATCTCCGACAGGGTGAGAGGGAGGCGCAAGGGTTCGGGGCTCGGACTGGCCATCGTCTCCGAGTTGGCCGCGGCCATGGGGGCCACGGTCCAGGCCGAGTCGCCGGTGGCCCAGGGCCGGGGGACCCGCATGGTGGTGTGGCTCCGTCCCGCCGCGGCCCCTCTGCGCACCGGGTTCGACGGGAACGGACATCTCCTGGTGTCGGGCGGCCCGGGCACGGGAAGCATTGCCGATGGCTGACGTGGGCCCAGGACGGGTGGTCCTGATCACCGGAGCCTCGGCCGGCATCGGGCTGGCTTGTGCCGACCGCCTGCACAGCTGGGGCTGGAGGGTCTTCGGCGCCAGCCGACGGGGAACCTCCCCCGGGGGATGGACACCGATGGTGATGGACGTCGATGACGACACCTCGGTGGCCTCGGGTGTCGGGCACGTGGTCGCCACCGCGGGCCGGCTCGACGCGGTGGTGGCCGGGGCCGGGTGGGGCCTGGCCGGGGCGGCCGAGCAGACCACCGTCGCCGAGGCCAAGGAGCAGATGGAGACCAACTTTTGGGGAGCCGTGCGGGTGGTGCAACAGGCACTGCCGGTCATGCGCGCCCAAGGTCGTGGACGGATCGTCCTGATCAGCTCGCTCGGAGGGATCATCGGCATCCCGTTCCAGTCGTTCTACAGCGCCAGCAAGTTCGCCATGGAGGGCTACGGCGAGTCTCTGGCCTACGAGGTGGCGCCCTTCGGCATCGAGGTCACCCTGGTCGAGCCGGGCAACGTGCGCACCGATTTCACCGCCAGCCGGCGCCTGGTCGATGGCCCATCGCAGGAAGATGCCTACGAGCCGGCGGCGGCCAAGGCGGTGCGGATCATGAGCGAGGACGAGGCCAACGGCGTCTCTCCCGACACCGTCGCCATCACCGTCGAACGGGTGCTCGAAGCCCGACACCCACCTCGGCGCACCTCCACAGGTCGGTTCGGCGAGCGGATCGGCGTCGTGGCCAAACGACTGCTCCCGTACCGGCTGTTCGAGAGGGCGGCCAAGGGTAGCCTCGGCGTCTGATCTCTCGGGAAACAGATCTCCGCCCGCCTCTCGCCCGTCTTTCACGCCGACACACGCCGACACCACGCCCCTGACGGTCCGACCACTACCGAGGAAAGCAGGCCATGCCCAATCCACTGGGTCCGCTGGGGCCGGCCGACGAGCGACTCGACCACCAGTTCGCCGACACCTTCGCCACCGTCGCCACCAGCGACCCGTCCTGGACGGAGAAGATCTGCGCCATGGCCGCCCGCCGGGACGGGAGCCTCCAAGTCGGCTTCGGCCTGGGCAAGTACACCAACCGCAACGTGCTCGACGGCTACGCCGGCCTGTCCCGCGGGGCCGAGCAGATCACCGTGCGGGGAAGCCGACGCCTCTTCCCCCGCCCCGACCAGAGCTCGGTGGGGCCTATCCGCTACGAGGTGCTGGAGCCGATGCAGCGGGTCCGCTTCGCCCTAGAGGCCAACCCCTGCCAGCCCCTGGCCTTCGAGGTGATCTTCGAGGCGGCGGTCCCGCCGGCCACCGAGGACCGCACCCACCAGCGGGCGCCTCTCGGTTACCGGGTCAGCGCCGAACTGGTGCGCTACCACCAGATCGGGACGGCCTCGGGCTGGATCGAGGTCGACGGCCAGCGGGAGGAGATCAGCACCGAGGACTGGGTGTCCACCCGCGACCACAGCTGGGGCGTGCGCTACGACGTGGGGACCCCACCGACCGACATGGATCCCTTCGACCCGATGAGGGCGATGGACTTCCAGATGATCTGGTCCCCCAATCTCATGCGGGATCCCGACGGCACCCACTGGGGCCTGTTCATGCATCTCATCGACGCCCACGGGTTCGGCCATCACCACCGGACCGTGATCGGCGCCATCGAGCACGCCGACGGGCGGGTCGAGCGCATGGCCGACATCCGACCGGCCCTGGCCTACGACCCGTCCAACCGGCGCCTACGGGGCGGCTCAGTGGCAGTCACCCTCGAGGACGGCACCGAGCGAGTGTTCGAACTGGAGGTGCCCTCCGACACCGGGTTCCACCTGGGCGCCGGGTTGTACTTCGGGTGGCAGGGTCACCACCACGGCGAGTGGCGGGGCGAGCTCCAGGTGGACGGCGAACGATTGGAGGACTGCCGCCAACCGGCGCTGGCCCGTGAGCTCCACCAGCTGCGGGACACCTTCGTCCTCGTCCGCGAGCCGGAGACCGGGGCGATCGGCTGGGGGAACTGCCAACCGATGATCACCGGGGCGCATCCCGACCTCGGGCTCAGCGCCGACTCGTCGTTCTGGTAGCGCCGGCGCCCGGCCTCAAAGGGCCACGCCGGCCCAGTAGGTGCCGTCGAGGATGCCCCGGAGGGTGGCCCGATGGAGGATCAGCTCGTCGATGTCCTCGGGTGCCTCGGCCTCGCCGAAGAAGATGGACCGCTCGGTGACCCGGCGCATGATGGCGCCGTGCCGGATGGCGGCATAGGCGATGTGCCAGGTGAGATCCCCTGGTGGCCGGCCGGCGGCCTTGGCGTAGGACTCGGCCACCTCGGCCGGCTTGAACATCCCCGGCAGGCCGGGCGCACCCAGGTCTGTGGCCAGGTCCTGGAAGAACAGGTGGAGGTAGCACATCCACCCGAGGTCGACCTCGGGCGGGGCCACACCGGCCATCTCCCAGTCGAGCACCGCCACCACCCGGTTGTCCCGGAACATCATGTTGCCGATGCGTCCGTCACCCCAGGACAGGGCGTTGGGGCTCACATCGGACGGCAGGTTGTCGGCCAGCCAGGCGAAACACTCGGCCAACAAGGGCGATGGACGGTCCTTGACCACCCACTCGTGGTAGGCCCGCCAGTGGTTGAGGCTGCGCTCGAGTGCGGTGGTGCCCGGCTGGTCGAACTCGAGGAACGAGAGATCGTGGCTCGCCGGGGTGAGGGCGTGAATGCCGGCCATGGCCTCGATGGCCGATTCCTGGATGGTCCGGCGGTCTTGGTCGGTCCCGTCGAAGACCCAGTTGTCGCCGAAGGTGTAGGGCAGGACGTCGGGCGGCACCAGACCGTCGACTCCGGCCATGACGAAGAAGCGGCCGCCGAGGACCGACGGGTCCGGCTCGTACCAGTAGGTGTGGGGGATCGGCACTCCGGTGTTCTCCCCCACCAGCCGCATCACCTTGTACTGCATGCCCAGGTCGTAGGTGGTGAACACCGGGTAGTCGGTGTCCGGCGGTTCGATGCGGGCCACCAGACGGCGGCGCACCGGGGCGCCGTCCTCCAGCCAGCGGCCGGTGAACAACAGGGTCTCCGAGGACATCCCGTTGCTCTCGGGGCTGGAGACCTCAGAGACCGAGGGGTCACTTCCGGGGCCGAGCTGGTCGGCCAACCACTGCTGGAGGCGCTCCCCGGTCTGCTTCGGGTCGCGGGTCGAGATGGTGACGTGCTCGGGTTCCTTGTCCGAGACCGTTCCCGCCTTGGGGACCGCCGACGGGGGGAGTTCCGGGCTCACCGGCGACCTCCGGGCCAGGCGCCCGCCGGCGCGGGCGCGGGACCAGCGGGCGACTCGCTCAGCTGGCGCCCGTGGTCGCGCCGGTGGGCTCCACAGAAAACCTCTCGCATCCGTCCCCCGACCTCCCCGTTGGGTGACGCCCGTCCGTTCGGGCCCGGGCTAGTTCGGGCCTGGTCTAGCACTCCCCCGCCGGGAACCGTCGACTCAACCCCCGAGGGGCAGGGGGCGGCTGCCGGCCGGCAGGGTCCACGATCCGGACGTGTCCGTCCATTGCACCAGCACCGCCTCGGGAGGGGACACCCGTCGGTGGAGCGTGG
Source organism: uncultured Acidimicrobiaceae bacterium (assembly GCA_963704615.1). Taxonomy (GTDB): domain Bacteria; phylum Actinomycetota; class Acidimicrobiia; order Acidimicrobiales; family RAAP-2; genus Bog-756. The sequence goes on from OY969923.1 coordinate 2,408,838, forward strand.
CCAGGGCCACCGTCGTCCCGAAGCGCGGCGACCAGGCCACCGAGGAGAGGTGCCCGACTTCGTGGGCCTGGTCGGCGGTGAGGACCACCGCGCCCACCGGCGGTGCCGCGGGCCGACCCGCTCCTGTCTCCGACCCGACACCATCGCTCGCCGACCCGACACCATCGCCGATGACCAGCCCGCACAGGCGGCGGGCCACCTTCGATCCGCGCGCATCGAGCCGGGCCACCAACTCCTGACCGGTGAAACAGCCCTTGGTGAACGACACGGTCCGCTCCACCAGTCCGACCTCGGCGGCGATGGTGTCCTCGGTCACCTCACGTCCGTTGACCGGCACCCCGGCCTCGATCCGGGCCGCCTCCCAGGCGGCGTCCCCGCAGCGCACCGCCCGATCGTCGACCCAGTCGGACAACCCGGCAGCGGGAGCCGGGCCCAGGAGGTCGATCCCGACCAGTCCTGGCCAGGCCACGTCTACCACGGCGTCCGGCTGTCCCACCAACAGCGACCGGGCGTCGGGCCCCCGCACCGCGATGCACGTCCACTCGAGGGGTTCGATGGTCACCTTGGTCCGCAAGCGGAAGCGCTCCAGCCGGGCCGTCACCAGCGGGCCGAACCCGGCGTCGGTGTCGATGACGAACTTGTCCTGGCCTCGTCGGGTGACCCGCACATAGGCCTCGACCTTGCCCTGGGGACTCAACAGGAGGGCCTCGGCCGAGGCACCCGGAAGGAGGGCGGCCACATCCTGGCTGCACTGGCCCTGGAGGTAGGAGGCGGCGTCCGGGCCGGACACGGCCAACACGTCGCGGGCCAGCGCGTGCACTGCGCCCGTCGAGCGGAGAGCGTCGTACTCGGCCCGCACCCGGACCTCGGGCTCCTGCCCGCTCATCGGTCCGGATCGGACCAGGCGACGCGGGCCATGGCCACCGCCGACAACATGGCCGCCGCCTTGTGGGCACACTCGGCGTTCTCGGTGGCCGGATCGCTGTCGGCCACGATGCCCGCCCCCGCCTGCACCGACGCGCTCCCGTCGGGACCCACGGTCATGGTGCGGATGGCGATGGCGGTGTCGAGATTGCCGGAAAAGTCGAGGTAACCCACCACCCCCCCGTAGACGCCCCGCTTGGTGAGCTCGAGGTCGTCGATGATCTCCATGGCCCGCACCTTGGGCGCCCCGGACAGGGTGCCGGCGGGCAGGGTGGCCCGCAAGACGTCGATCGGGCCTTTGCCCGGAGCCAACCGCCCCGACACCTGCGAGGTCAGATGCATGATGTGGCTGTAGCGCTCGACCACCATGACCTCGTCCAGCACCTCGGTGCCGAAGCTGACGACCCGTCCCACGTCGTTGCGGGCCAGGTCGACCAGCATCACGTGTTCGGCCACCTCCTTCGGATCCTCGACCAGCTCTCCTTCGAGACGAGCGTCCTCGGTGGGCGTGGCCCCGCGGGGCCTCGAGCCCGCGATGGGCCGGGAGATGACCGTCCCCGCCCGGAGCCGGACCATGGGTTCGGGCGACGCCCCCACCACGGTCACCTCGGGGAAGCGCAAGAAGTAGAGATAGGGGCTGGGGTTGACCAGGCGCAGCACCCGATACACGTCGAAGGGCGCCACCCCCAGGGCATCGAGGTCGAAGCGCTGGGACAGCACGACCTGGAACACGTCCCCCGCGGTGACGTGTTCCTTGGCCGCCCGCACCGCATCCTCGTAGAACGAGTCGGACATGGTCCGACGGACGTCCCCCGGTGGGTCGGCCCGCTCGGGCAGGAGGTGCGGTGCCTCGTCCATCGGTCGGAAACAGTCGGTGGCCAGCTCATCCAGCCGGGCCTGAGCCTTCCCGTGGGCGTCCTCGAGCTCGGACCTCCCCCATGCCGGGTCGATCGACACGTTGTCGATGAGCACCACCCGCTGGCGCCAGTGGTCGAAGGCGGCCAGCTGCCCGATGACCGCCAGCATGGCGTCGGGGTGACCGAGGTCGTCGGGCGGAGGGTGCGGCAGGTGCTCGACCTCTCTGACCACGTCGTAGCCGATGTAACCGACGAGCCCGGCGTGGAGGGGCGGGAGGTCGGGGAGATCGGGGGACTCGAAGGCGTCGAGGATGACTTCGAGCGCGGCCAGGATCCCCGCCCCACCGGTGACCCCGCCCTCGGTGACCGCATCCAGGTCGAGGTCGCCGGCGGTGGTCACCTGCGATCCCCGCGCCGTGATGGTGGCCAACGGACTACGGCCTACGAACGAGTAGCGACCCCACCGTTCGCCCCCCTCCACCGACTCGAGAAGGAACCCGGTCCGGTCGGGGCCGTCGACGATCCGCAGAAAGGCGGAGACCGGGGTGATGGTGTCGGCCACCAGCTCGCGCCACACCGGCACGATGCGGTGCTTGGCCGCCAAGGCGAGGAACCCGTCGCTCCCCGGACCCGCGGGGCCGGTTTCCACCGTGATGGCGGCGGTCACGAATTGTCGCCGAAGGCGCGGAAGAAACACGAGCGCTCGCCGGTATGGCACGCTCCCGCTCCTTCCTGGTCGACCTCCACCAACACGACGTCACCGTCGCAGTCGTAGGCCACGCGACGGACGTACTGGCGGTTGCCCGAGGTCTCACCCTTGCACCAGAACTCCTGCCTGCTCCGGCTCCAGAACCAGGTCCGCCCGGTCTCCAGGGTCTTGATCAGGGACTCGCGGTTCATCCAGGCGAACATGAGGACGGTGCCGTCGGATGTGTCCTGGACGATGGCGGGCACCAGGCCGTCGGCCGTGAAAGTGACGCGGGCCAGCTCCTCTTCGGTGTAGTCGATCGGCGTGATCGCCGGGGGGGTTGTGGCGGAGGTGCTCACGTGAGGTCCTCGGGGTGCAATCGGGTCCGTTCCGTTGTCGGCGCCGGGGCGCCGGGGCGGTCGGGGGTCAGAGGTGTGTGCGGTGTCAGAGGTAGAGCCCCGTCCCGCCGTCGATCCTGGTGGCGGCCACGGCATGGATGTCACGCTCGCGGAGGATGACGTACTCCTCCCCCTGAACCTCGACCTCGAAGCGGTCTTCGGGATTGAACAGCACGGTGTCCCCCACCTTCACCGCACGAACATGGGGACCGACCGCCACCGCGGTGGCCCAGGCCAGGCGGCGGGACACTTGCGCGGTGGCCGGAATGAGGATCCCCGCCCGCGAGCGGCGCTCGCCTTCGGCCTGCCCCACCTGGACCAACACCCGGTCGGCCAGCACGTTGATGGCCAGCTTGGGCGGGGTCCCGTCGCCATTGTGGCTGGTCGTCGGTATTTCTGGCGTCGTCGTCACCACCACCCCAGGCTACCGCAGGGCTGATTCCCGACGATCGGATGATGGGGTCGGCCGGGTCCGGTGATCATGCCGGACGCACCTCCACCCCGGCCGCCACCAGATGCGCCTTGGCCTCGGCCACCGTGAACTCGCCCAGATGGAAGATCGACGCAGCCAGAAGACCATCGGCCTGCCCGACCAGGGCACCCTCCACCAGGTGGTCGAGGGTGCCCACGCCGCCGGAAGCGATGACCGGCACCGGGCACAGCTCGGCCACCCGACGGGTGAGGTCGAGGTCGAATCCGTCGCGGGTCCCGTCGCGGTCCATGGAGGTGAGCAGGATCTCCCCCGCCCCGATGGCCGCCGACCGCCGGCACCACTCGACCGCGTCGATGCCGGTCGCCGTACGACCGCCGTTGGTCACCACCTCCCACCCCGACTCCTCGGGACCACGGGAGCCGCTTCGGCGGGCGTCGACCGCCACCACCACGCACTGGCTCCCGAATTCCTCTGCCAGCTCGGCCACCAGGTCCGGTCGTTCGACGGCGGCCGTGTTGATGCCGACCTTGTCAGCGCCGGCCCGCAGCAAGAGACGGGCATCCTCCACCGAGCGCACGCCACCCCCCACGGTGAAGGGGATGAAGACCACCTCGGCGGTGCGGGACACCACGTCCACCATGGTCGAGCGGTTGTCCGACGAGGCGGTGATGTCGAGGAACACCAATTCGTCGGCGCCCTGGGCGTCGTAGCGGGTGGCCAGCTCGACCGGGTCACCGGCATCGAACAGGTCCACGAACTTGACCCCTTTGACCACCCGTCCGGCGTCGACGTCGAGACAGGGAATCACCCTCACCGTGCGCACGCCGCCAGCCCCTCCTCGACCGTCATTCGCCCGTCCACCAGTGCCCGGCCGGTGATCGCCCCGGCCAGGCGGCGGATCGGAGCGACCCCGTTGCCGCGCCACGGCGCGGCGGCCACGGCCAGGCGGGCCAGCGCGGCCACGTCGGCCGCGTTGCCGACCCCGCCCGACGCCACCACCGGGAGGGCGGTCGTGGCCAGCACCTGACCCAACCCGACCAGGTCGGGGCCCTCCAGCGTGCCGTCGCGTTCGATGGCGGTGACCACCAACGCTGCCAGCTCCACCCCGGCGAGCTCCTCGAGCAGATCGCTGACACTGCGCCCGCTCCCCTGTTCCCAGCCGCGGACGGCCACCTCGCTGCGACCGTCGGCGTCGAGGCGGTAGTCGATGCCGACGGCCACCCGCCCGGGATGCCGCCGGGCCAGTCCTCGGGCCAGCCCGGGGTCGTCCACGGCCACCGTTCCCAGCACCACCCGGCTCACCCCCCCGGACACCAGCTCGTCCACGTCGTCTTCCGAGCGAACCCCGCCGCTCGCCTCGACGGGGATGCTCACGGCGGCGGTGATGGCCAGCACGGTCGGGCGATTGACGGGCTGGCCGGTGCGGGCGGCGTCCAAGTCGACCACGTGTAGCCACGGGGCGCCGGCGGCGGCGAAACGAAGGGCGAGGGCGAGCGGGTCCCCGTACTGGCTCTGACGGGCAAAATCGCCCTGGGTGAGCCGCACCGCCTCGCCGTCGCGTATGTCGATGGCCGGGTAGAGATCCATCAGCGGGATGGGTCGGCCACGGTCCGCACGAAGTTGGCCAGGATGCCGAGACCGACGGCACCGGACTTCTCCGGGTGGAACTGGGTCCCCCAGACCGCGCCCCATTCCGCCGACGCGGTGACCTTCCCCCCGTAGTCGCAGGTGGACGAGGTCGCCGGGGTCAGCTCCGGGGCGTACGAGTGCACGAAGTAGACCCAGGCCGGGTCGGGGAGGGCGGCCAGCAGGCCGGTGGGCCGATCCGATTCGACGTGCAGGACATTCCACTGCATCTGGGGAACCTTGACCGCGTCGGGCAGTTTCCTGACGGTGCCGGCCAACAGGCCGAGCCCCGGCTCGGACGGGTCTTCGTCGGACCCCTCGAAGAGGAGTTGGAACCCCACGCAGATGCCGAGGAACGGCACACCGCGGTCGACGGCGGCGATCGCCGCCTGGTCGAGGCCCGACGATCGCAGGGCCTGGGCACAGCGCCCGAAGGCGCCCACTCCGGGGAGCACGACACCGTCGGCGGCCGCGGCGCGGTCCGGATCATCAACCAGTGCGGCATCGGCGCCAAGGTGCTGGAGTGCCTTTTCGGCCGACCTCAGGTTCCCGATGCCGTAATCGAGGACCGCGATCACCGGTGGCCCAGGGGCCGGGCACCGGCCCGGGCCGCCCACAGATTCTGCCGCCTCGACCGTCTCACAGGGTCCCCTTGGTGGAGGGGATGCCACCACCCTCGCGGCGCACCGCGTCGCGCAAGGCCCGGGCCACCCCCTTGAAGGAGGCCTCCACGATGTGGTGGGTGTTCTTTCCCGAACGCAGCCGGACGTGGAGGGTCAACCCGGCCGATGTGGCGAAGGCCCGCCAGAACTCCTCGGCCAGCTGGGGGTCGAAGGGTGGTGTCCCGAGAGGGTTGGTGTCGGGGGCGAACTCGATCTCATAGACGAGGAACGGGCGACCGGACAGGTCGAGGGCCACCTCCACCAGCGCCTCGTCCAGGGGAAGGGACACCGATCCGAACCGCCGGATGCCCGCCTTGTCCCCCAGCGCCTGGGCCAGGGCCTCGCCCACCCCGATCCCCACGTCCTCGACGGTGTGGTGGGCGTCGACGTCCAGGTCACCCCGGGCCGACACGGTGAGGTCGAACCCGCCGTGCCGACCCAGCTGGCTGATCATGTGATCGAAGAAGGGCAGGCCGGTGGAAACGTCGGTGGCGCCACTGCCGTCGATGTCCAGGGCCACGTCGATGAAGGTCTCTTTGGTCACACGGTGGACCGCGGCCGTGCGACGGGTGTCGGGTGCAGCTGTCGGGGCGTTCATCGCAGGCTCTCGCTCAGTGCGGCCAGGAACCGGTCGTTCTCCGTCGGGAGTCCCACCGTGACCCGCAGGCATCCGGTGAGACCCGGCCACTCGGAACAGTCTCGCACGAGGATCGACTGCTCGAGGAGGCTCGCCCAGACCTCCCGAGCCTTCCGGGTGGTCGGGCGGAAGAGGATGAAGTTGGCGTCCGAGGGCCAGGTGTCCACGGGCAGGGCAGCCAGGGCGGCGGCGATCCGGCCCCTCTCCTCCTTGAGCATGGCCACCCGGGTCTCCATCTCGTCCACGAACTGCAGGGCCAGCCGACCGGCCAGCTGCTTGGCCGCGTCCAGATGGTACGGGAGCGCCACCGTCTCGCAGGCCCGGACCACTTCGGCCGGACCGACCAGATAGCCGAGTCGCAACCCGGCCAGCGACCAGGTCTTGGAAAAGGTGCGCACGACCACCAACCGCTCGGATCCCGTCTCGCCCTTCCGGACCAGGCCCAGAGCAGAGGACGGGGCGAACTGGCCGTAGGCCTCGTCCACCACCACCAGGGCCGGGGCGAGGTCGACCACGGCGCCGATCTCGTCCTCCGTCTCGGCCCGACCGGTGGGATTGTTGGGCGAGCACAGGAAGGTGATCACCGGGTGGTGAGCGGCCACCACTCGGGCCACCTCGTCGACATCGAGGGCGAAGTCGTCGGTGCGGCTGCCCGCGGCGACCTGGGTCCCGGTGATGCCGGCGATGTGGCGGTGCAGGGTGTAGGTCGGTTCGAACAGGGCAACGGTGCGCCCGGGACCGCCGTAGGCCAGGAGCAGCGACTGGAGGACCTCGTTGGAGCCGTTGGCACAGAAGACCTGGGCGGGTCCCACACCGTGGCTGGCAGCCACCGCCTCTCGCAGTTCGGTGGCCTGGCGGTCGGGATAGCGATTCAGCTCGAGGTCGGCCAGCCCGGCCTGAAAGGCATCCAGCCATTCGGGCGGCGGCGGGAGCGGCGATTCGTTGGTGTTGAGCCTCACCTCGACCTCGACCTGCGCCGAGTGGTAGCCGCTGAGCTCGACCAGATCGGGCCGGATGGTCGGGACGGACCCTTCGTCCCCTCGCCCCGCTCCTACTGCGGCCATCGCAGGCGCACCGAGTCGGCGTGAGCGGACAGACCCTCGGTCTCGGCCAGGGTCACCACGTGAGGCCCGAGCACCTCGAGAGCTTTCTCGGAAACGCTGACCGCGTGGATGTGGCGTCTGAAGTCGTCGACCCGGAGACCACTGGCGAACCGGGCTGTCCGGTTGGTGGGCAGCACGTGGTTGGGGCCGGCCAGGTAGTCACCCACGCTGGCCGGCGATCCGGGGCCGAGGAACACGGCGCCGGCCGACACGATCAGTGGGAGCAGTGACTCGGCATCGTCGGTGAGGATCTCGAGGTGCTCGGGGGCCACGACGTTGGCCACGGCGCAGGCCTGCGCAGGGCCGTCCACCAGCACCGCATACCCCCCGGTGCCCAAGGTGGCCTCGAGCTCGGCGCGGCGTGGGGACCCCGCCACCATCCGCCCGACGTGGGCGCCGACCGCGTCGGCCACCTCCTCGGACCAGGTGACCAACCAGGCCAGGCCGTCGGGGCCGTGCTCGGCCTGGACGACCAGGTCGATGGCCGCCAGTTCGGTTGGTGTGTCGGGACCGGCGATCACTACCACCTCGGACGGTCCGGCGAAAGCGGCGGCCACCCCCACCACCCCGGACACCTGGCGCTTGGCCTCGGCCACGAAGCGGTTCCCCGGTCCGACGATCACGTCCACCTTGGCGATCGACTCGGTGCCGTAGGCCATGGCCGCGATGGCCTGGGCACCGCCCACCCGATAGACCTCGTGGACCCCGGCCACCGCCGCCGCGGCCAGGGTGGCGTCGTCGATGGTGCCGCTGGGGCCGGGAGGCACGCACAGAGCGATCTCTCCCACCCCGGCCACCTGGGCGGGAACCGCGCACATGAGGACCGTCGAGGGATAGCGGGCCAGCCCGCCCGGCGCGTAGCAGCCGGCTCGAGCCACCGGCCGGACCAGATGACGGACGTCGATGCCACCGGACTCGAAGTCGTCGGGTGCAGGATCGGCCGATTCGTGTGAGTGATAGGCCAGGATCCGATCGTGAGCGACGTCCAGAGCGTCCTGGACGTCGGTCGGCATGCGGGCCAAGGCCGCCTGGATCTCCTCTTCGGCAACCCGCACGTCGTCGACGGCCACCCCGTCGAACTGCGCGGTGAGCCGGCGGAGGGCAGCATCGCCCCCGGCACGCACCTCGCCGATGATGGCAGCCACGTCAGCCGAGGACCGTTCCTGCTCGTCGATGGGACGGGGCAGTGCGTCCTCCAGCCGACGGGGGTCGCCGGCCAGGCCACGGAGATCGAGGCGACGCAGAGCCATAGCCCGTCGATGCTACCGGAGACCAGCTGCGACCCGACTCGCCGGGCCGCGCGCCGCGGAATCGATGTGAGCGAGTTGCCGTCGGAGTCGGCCGGACGCCGCGTAGTGCCATGATCGTCCCATGCCCGTCCGCTCCGCCGAATTGTCATCGCTGGCCACTGCTCTCGACGAGCTGACTCGACGGGTGACCGTCCACGCCGACGCCGCCGACGCGGCCAAGGACGACGAGGTTGCCCGCGAGCTCTTCGCCATCGAGCGCGCCCTCAACAGTGCCAATCGACGCCTGACCCGCCTGTCCACCACCCTCGCTCGGCGGTGAGCCACCCCTCCACGCCGATGGTGGCCGGGGCGCCACTTCGGGGGCAGTCCCCCGACGCGGCGAAGGCACCCCAAAGGGTGCCTTCGCGCGAGCGGGTCGGGCGGCGGATCCCGAACACCGCTCTGCGGAACCAGTTGGCGGGAACCGGTTCCGAGGCCACTAGAACACCACGTTTCTGATCTGATTGCCAGTCAACTTGGCTGCGGCCGACCCGAGCCCGCTTGGCCGCGACTCCTGGTGGGGGCATCGTTCCAGGTAGATGACCGCTTCTGGTCGTGCCCTGGGTGGCGCGGCCTGGGGCACCGGACCCCGTGCTGGACCCAGGTTTATTTGTGACAGCAAGTACGCCACTTCAATTTTATTGCTTCACCGGGCCCGCCGAACCGGCGCCACCCGGAAGGCCGATGGGCAGAAATCGGCCAGCACGCAGTCCCCACAACGTGGTGAGCGCGCCGTACACGTCGCCCGTCCGTGCAGGATGAGCCGCAGGCTGAAGGACCCGCGCTCGTGGGCCGGGATCATCGGGTCGAGATCCCTCTCCACCTTGACCGGATCGGTCTCGTCGGTGAGGCCCAACCGTCGCGACAGGCGAAGGACATGGGTGTCGACCGGTAGCCCGGGCAGTCCGAAGTCCACGCTGCGAACGACGTTCGCGGTCTTCCGCCCGACCCCGGGCAAGGTGACCAGATCGGCCATGGCCGACGGCACCTGACCGTCGAAACGATCGACCACCGCCTCGGCCATGCCCACCAGATTGCGGGCTTTGGACCGGAAGAAACCCGTTGAGCGGATGAGGTTCTCGAGCTCACCCATATCCGCCGCGGCCAGCGCGGGCGGGTTCGGATAGCGGGCAAAGAGTGCCGGCGTGGTCAGATTGACCCGTTCGTCGGTGGACTGGGCCGAGAGAATGGTGGCGACCAGGAGCTGGAAGGCGTCGGCGTGGTCGAGGGCGCACAGCTGGCGGGCGTTACCGGGGAACTCCACGGCCAACCGTTGGTCGGTGACCCTGGCGCGCCCCGCCGCACTCCGAGGTCGGGCCATGTCCGGAGACTAGCGGTAGCGTCCTGGTGGTGGACGGGCTCGACCTGACGGTGGTGACGGCGCCCGATGCCGCCTTGGTCGCAGAGGTTGCCGGACTGCTCGAACGGGCCGCTCGCGCCACCGGCCATCCGGCTCTCAGTGAACACAAACGCATGGTGGTGGTCGGGGGCATCGGTGACGCCGGTGGGCCTCCGGCCAGCCCCCCACTGGTCGCCGGGGTGGCAGCGCGGCAGCGGCGCGGTACCGAGCTGATCGGCTTCGCCCCGCTGCTGGGCGACGCACAAGCCCTTCGGTACGCGGTCGAGTTTGTCGTCGATCCGGGCGCCGACGACTCCGCAGCGGTGGCTGACGCACTGGTGGACGCCGCCGTCGAGTTGGTCATCCGACGGGGGGGCGGCCTGTTGCGGCTCTGGTCACCGAGGGCCTCGCCCGCCGACGACGAGAGGGCGTCGAACCGGGGTTTCCACATCGAGCGGAACCTCATCCAGATGCGGTGCGCCCTCCCCCTGCCCGATGCGGTCCGGAATCGGGGCCCGGCCGTCCGCACCAGGACCTTCCGCCCCGGCGAGGACGAAGAGGCGTGGCTGGTCACCAATAACCGGGCCTTCGGCGCTCATCCCGAGCAGGGCCACTGGGACCTGGCCGACATGGCGGCACGAGAGAAGGAGCCGTGGTTCGATGCCGATGGCCTGTTGCTGCTCGAGGAAGGAGGCCGGCTGGCCGGCTTCTGTTGGACCAAGGTCCACGCCGACGCCGATCCCCCGATGGGCGAGATCTACGTGATCGGCGTCGATCCGGACTTCCACGGACGCGGCTGGGGTCGTGCCCTGACCGTGGCCGGTCTCGACCACCTGGCCGGGCGCGGCCTGACCGTGGGCATGCTCTATGTGGACGCCGACAACACGGCGGCGGTGACTCTCTACCGGTCGATGGGCTTCGTCGATGACCACGTCGACCGGGCCTATGTGGGACGGTTCGGCTGAAGGCACTGTTCGGCTTAAGGCACTGTTCGGCCGAAGGCACTGTTCGGCTGACGGCTGCCAACGGGGTGAAGTCAGCCGACGGCTGGGGTCAGCCGACTCCCACCAGGTGTCCGATGCTGTACGTGATGGCGGCGGCCAGACCCGAGATGAACAGCTGTCGGCTGGCCGACCACAGCCACGACCGCCCGGTGAAGTGGGCCAATCCGGCGCCGACGGTGAAGGCGCCGATCCCGCCGAGGATCACCGACCACACGGTCGCGCTGGTTCCGGCAATGATCAGCCAGGGCAGCAACGGGATGAAGGCACCGATGGCGAAGGCCACGAACGACGAGACTGCGGCCTGGAGGGGATTGCCGGTCTGTCCGGGATCAATGCCGAGCTCCTCGCGGGCATGGGTCTCGAGGGCAATGTCGGGATCGCTCATCATCTTGGCCGACAGTTCCGCAGCCATGGACGAGTCGAGGCCCCGACTCTCGTAGATGGCGGCCAGCTCTTTGCGCTCATCCTCGGGGTCGTGCCGGATGGCCTGCCGCTCGACGTCCAGCTCGCGCAGCATGAGCTCGGACTGAGCCCTCATCGAGACGTACTCGCCCGCGGCCATCGAGAACGCCCCCGCCACCAGGCCGGCGATGCCGGCCAGGCGCACGGTGCCGACCGAGGCGTGGGCCCCGGCCATGCCCAGGATGAGGGCGACGTTGGAGACGAGGCCGTCACTGACGCCGAAGACGGCGGCCCGGGCCCCTCCGCCCTGAAGATTCCGATGACTGTGGTCCGCCACAAACTGCAGCGTACCGACAGGGTGCGCCTGAGGACGCACTGATCTTGGGGCGAAGGACCGCCTCACTGACCAGTGGACGAGGCCGAGCGCGGGTGGTCCGGACCTCGCCACTCCCGTACAGTTTCGGCCATGGCTACCACTGTGCAGGGCATCGAGAAATTCCACGATCTGGTCGGGCACCACATCGGGTACAGCGAATGGCATCGCGTCGACCAGGCTCAGATCGATCTGTTCGCCGAAGCGACCGGTGACCACCAGTGGATCCACGTGGACCCCGAGCGGGCCAAGGCAGGGCCCTTCGGCACCACCATCGCTCACGGCTATCTGACCCTGTCCCTAGGCCCGGTGCTGCTGGGTCAGGTCCTGGTGGTCGAGGGCGCTTCGATGGGCATCAACTACGGATGCAACAAGGTGCGCTTCCCCTCTCCCGTCCCGGTGGACAGCAACGTCCGGCTCGGGGTGGCGGTGGCCGACGTCGAGGACGTCACCGGTGGTGTGCAGGTGGCACTCGACTTCTCCTTCGACACCGAGGGGTCCGCCAAGCCGAGTTGCGTGGCCCAGGTGGTCTACCGCTACTTCCACTGATCCGCCGCGATTCGCCCGGGTCGGCGACGTCGGCCGATCCCGAGCGACCCGAGCAGATCCTCGCTCTGACAGTACGAGCGATCACTCCTAGAGTGTGAGCATGGAGATGCGGGTCGAGCAGCTGTCGGTGAGGTCCGGCCTGTCGGTGGACACCATCCGCTACTACCAGAGCAAGGGACTGCTCGATCCGCCCCGACGGGCCGGGCGGGTGGCCTGGTACGACGACGGCCATGTCGAAAGGCTCGACCGGATCCGGATCCTGCAGCAGCGCGGCTTCACCTTGGCCACCATCGCCCGTTTGGCGTCGGGAGACCTCGACGCCGCCGACGAAGCTCTCATCGGGGAGCTCGCCGGAGTGGACGGCACGGTCGACGGCTCTCGGCCCCCCGGCGGGATCGGGGAGATCGACGGAGGCGGAGGCGGAGACGACGCCCTGTTGACCATCGACGACCTCGCCGCCGCCACCGGCGTCCCGTTGGCCCTCCTCAAGGCCGTCGAAGCCGAAGGCCTGCTCATCCCCCGGCACGTCGGGGGCCGCGAGCGCTATACCTCGGAGGATGTGGCCGCGGCCAAAGCCGGCCTCCTTCTCCTCGACTGGGGCATCCCCCTCTCGGACCTGCTGGCCCTGGCGCGCCGCCACCACGAGGCGACTGAAGCCGTGGCCAGCGAGGCGGTGGCCCTCTTCTCGACCTACGTGAGGCGACCCCTACGGCTGAGCGGCAGCAAGGGCGCCGGCAAGGGCGGCGGCGAGGCCGGCGAGGACCGGGCCGACCCCGAAGGCGGCGACGTGGACCGCTTGGTGCGGGCGTACGCCGAGCTCCTCCCGGCCGTCAACACCCTGGTGGGAATCCACTTCGCCCGCACCCTGGTGAAAGCGGCCCTCGACCACGTCGAGCGAGTGGGCTCCGACGCCGAGCGGCAGGCGGTCGGGGACCAGATCGGCCCCCCGACCATCGAGACCATCGACAATGACCGACCGGCGACAGTGCCGTTCTCGTGACCGGCTCGTGACCTCGTCATGAACCCCCGCCTGGCCTCCGGTCCCAAGACTCGGCCCCTGGCGGAGGCGGACCCGGGCCTGGCCGAGGCCGGGCTCCCCACCGGCCCGGAAAAGACCGCGCTGGTCCGCTCGATGTTCGACGCCATCGCCCCGCGTTACGACCTGGTCAATCGCCTGATGACCTTCGGCCTCGACGTCCGCTGGCGGCGGCGCGCCTGTCGGGCTCTGACCCTCCCCTCCGGGTCGAGGGTCCTCGACCTGGCCTGCGGAACCGGTGACTTCCTCGCCATCCTGGACGGGTCAGGATTGTCGGCCTTCGGGGTCGACCTGTCGTGGGGGATGCTGGCGGCCGACCACTCGGGCCGCCCCGTGGCCCAGGCCGACGGAGCCGCCCTGCCGCTGGCCTCCGGCTCGGTGGACGGGATCACCTGTGGCTACGCCCTGCGCAACGTCACCGAACTCGCCTCGGTGCTCGAGGAGATGGCCCGGGTGGTGCGGCCCGGTGGGCGCATCAGTCTCCTCGAAGTGGCCGAGCCCACCCGGGGGTTGCTCCTCGCCGGTCACCGCTTCTGGTTCACCACGGTGGTCCCGGTCATCGGCGGCCTGTTGTCCGACGGCGCCGCCTACCGGTACCTCCCCCGTTCGACCGCCTACCTTCCCTCGACGCCCGAGCTGCGGTCGATGCTGGGCGATGCCGGGTTCTCGGCCGTCAATCACCGACTCCTGTCGGGAGGACTCAGCCAGCTGGTCACCGCCACCCGCAAGGGCCTTCCATGACCGGATCGGCCCCGGATCGCCGCACCCCCCTCGACGGTCTGGTGGCGGCGCGGTTCCCCCTCGATCCGGGACCACCGATCGACCCCTGCGCCCTGGCCGGCGCCCGCGGCACCCTCTTCCGCACCGGCGACCGGGTGCGGGTGGGCCTCGGGTCGGCGGCCAGGATCGCCCTCCCCCACGGGCTCGACTCGGAGACCGACCTGCGAGCGGCCACCGCCGTGCTGGCCGCCATCCCCTGTGACGACCACTGTCACCCGGCCGGCGGCGCGGTCACCGCTTTCGGGGCGCTGCCCTTCGAACGGTCCTCGCCCGCCACCCTGGTGGTTCCCGAGGTCACCTACGGCACCGACGCCGGCCACGCATGGGTGAGCCTGGTGGTCCCGGCCGGCGGCGCCCTCCCGTCCTCCCCGACCGGCCTGCGCGCCTGGCTGACCGCGGCCCAGACCGAGGGGGACCACGCCGAGAACCGGTTGGCTGCGCTGCAGGTGGTGCCGCTGGCCTCGGACGCCTCCTTCGTGGCCATGGTGTCCGACGCCCTGGCCTCCATCGGCCGCGGCGATCTGCAGAAGGTGGTGCTGGCCCGACAGGCCGATGTGACCGCACCCGACCGCATCGACATCCCCGCACTGCTCCGTCGCTGGCACAGTCTCGAACCCAACTGCACTCTGTTCTCCGTGCCCACCCCTCACGGCCAGTTCGTCGGGGCCAGTCCCGAACTGCTGGTGGAGCGTTCCGGGGCCGTGGTGGTCAGCCGACCACTGGCCGGCACCGCCGAACGGTTGGCCGGGACCGGGGCCCGGGCTCTCCCGGAGGCCCTCCTCGAGTCACGGAAGGACGCCGTCGAGCACCGGCTGGTGGTGGACGCCGTCGCCGCCGTGCTCGGTCCGCTCTGCTCCGACCTCGAGGTGCCGTCCCAACCGGAGCTGGTCCATCTTCACAACATCATCCACCTGGGCACCTCGGTGCGGGGCACTCTGGCCTCCGACGCCACGGGACGGGTTCCCGACGCCCTGGAGCTGGTCGGCGCCCTCCATCCCACTCCGGCGGTGGGGGGAGTCCCCACCCGGCCGGCCCTGGATGCCATCCGCCGCCTCGAGGGCACCACGCGGGGCCACTATGCCGGACCGGTGGGGTATGTCGACGCCCGGGGTGATGGACGGTGGATGGTCGGGATCCGGGCGATGACCATCAACGACCGCACCGCCCGGCTCAGCGCCGGAGTGGGGATCGTGCCCGGGTCCGAGCCCGAGAGCGAACGAGTGGAGACCGATCTCAAGCTCACCGCCGTGCTCGATGCCCTGGCTCCGTCGCGACATGACGACCCCTGGCCGACCCGGGACGGGGTGCCGGACCGATCGGGAGCGGAAGCCGGGTCGGTGGCCAAGTCTGTGGCCGGCTAGCCGGTCCGGCCGGCCACACGTCGGATCACCCGGGCCAGGCCCTCGGGGTCGTCGCGGGCCACGAAGTGGCCGGCCCGGGGAAGGAAGACCAGCTCGGCGCCGTGGATGGCCCGGGCCAGGCTGACCGAAGCCCGGGGCGGGACCACGATGTCCCACTCCCCGGAGACGACCGCCACCGGCACCTCGATCTGACCGAGAGCCGCGGTCACCTCGGGCATCTCTGCCTCGATGGCCCGCTGTTCGATGGTGAACGATCTCCGATTGCGGCCGAGTGCCCTCCTCTGCTCGCCGATCACGCTCTCGTCGGGCAGGGCCGTCGCCAGTCGGTCGCGGTATCGGGCGGGTGCGTACTTGGTCAGGTGCCTGACCCGGGGAAGCACCTCGCCGATGCCGACCAGGCCGGCCACGGTCAAGGCGTCGCCGAGCACCGGGACGTTGAGCCACCGGTCGACGGCGTTCAGGCTGTCGGGGGTGCACGCCGCCCCGACCAGCACCAGGCTGGTGACCATCTCGGGATGGCCCACGGCCAAAAGGACGGCGACGCCCCCGGCCCAGCTGTGGGCCACCACGGTGGCCGGCCCGGTGAGCCGGTCCTCCAGGAGAGCGGCCACCAGCTCGGCGTTGTCGGCCAGTCCCCGGGCTTCGCCGGGTGTCGCTCCGTAGCCGATCCGGTCGGGGGCCAGCACCCGGAACTGGTCGTCGAGCATCCGGACCACCGGGTCCCACCCTGCACCGGTCCCCGGCTGGCCGTGGAGCAGCACCACCGGGGGTCCGGACCCCTGATCAGTGGTGGCGAGCACCTCCGTCCTCACCGCCCCCACGAAGGGACGGCTCGCCGTAGACCGGGAGGACCACCTCGAAGGTCGCTCCCTTCCCCACGGCGGTCTCGACGGTGGCCTGACCGCCGAAGCTCCGGGCCAGACTGGCCACGATGAACAATCCGAGCCCCGATCCACCATCGAGACGTCCTTCGTCACCCCGGTAGAAGCGGTCGAACACCCGGCCGGCCTGGTCCGGTGTCATCCCCGGTCCCTGGTCGTGCACGCTCAGCACGGCCCGGCCACCGCGCACCGACACCCCCACCTCGACCGGGGTTCCGGCCGGGGTGTGGGCCAGGGCGTTGCCGATCAGGTTGTGGACCATCTGCTCCAGCCGGGCGTCGTCGCCGGCCACCGGGACCTCGCCGGTCGACGTCATCTGGATGGGGCGTTGGGCGTCGATGGCCCGGGCATCGGCGACCACTTCGGCGGCCACCGCGGTGAGGTTCACCCGTCCGAGGGTCGGTTCCGGACCCTCCCCCTCGCGAGCGAGCAGGGACAAGTCGCCCACTAGAGCACCCATCCGGGCCGCTTCCTTCTCGATCCGCGACAAAGCCCGGTCACGCGAATCCTCGTCGGCCAGAGCGTTCTTGCGCAGGAGCTCGGCGTAGCCGCGGATGGAGGTGAGGGGGGTGCGCAGCTCGTGTGAGGCGTCGGCGAGGAAGCTCCGCAGCCGCTCCTCGGACAGGGCTCGCTGGGCGAACGCGGTTTCGATCTGGGTCAGCATGCCGTTGAGGGCTCGACCCAGCCGGGCGATCTCGCTGTTGCCGTCGGTGGGTTGCACCCGCCGGGTGAGGTCGCCGGCGGCGATGGCGTCGGCGTCGCGGGTCATGTCCTCGAGGGGCCGGAGACCGAGGCGGACGAGCAGCGTCATCAACACGGCCAAGCCGGCCAGCAGCCCGAGCGACACGGCCAGCTCGATGGTGCCCAGGGAATCGAGGGTGGCGTTGGTCTGGGTGAGGGGGGTAGCCACGACCAGTGTCTTGCCCGGCAACGAGGTCGCCTTGAGGCGGTACTCGGGTCCGTGCCCACCTTCCGATCCCACGTCGATCGAGGTCGAGCTCGGATGGTCGGGTCGGTTGGCCGATGACGGGCCCACCGCGATCGGGGCGGCCAGAGCGGACAGCGTCCGGGGCAGAGTGGGCGACGGGTCGGCCTGGTCCCTGCTCCCCGAGGGCCGGGACACCAACACCGTGCCGTCGGCACCGATGAGCTCCACGTAGAGGTCGGGGCTCACCCGAGACTCGAGGGCCGCCGGCGTGACCGCGAAGCCTCGATGGTCGGCGCGGAAAACGAAATCGGCCACCAGCCGGCTGGTGGTGGCCAGTTGGTCGTCCACCCGGCCATACAGATAGGAGTGCAGCGAGGTGAAGGTGATGATGTCGACCGCGGCCAGGCCCAGGGCGACCAGCACGATCATGGTGGCGACCAGCCGGTGGCGAAGCCTCACGGACGCGGCTCTCGGAGGCTGTAGCCCACCCGACGGATGGTGTGGATCAGCGGCGGGGGGTAGCAGTCGATCTTCTTGCGCAGATAGGAGATGTAGATCTCCACGATGTTGGAGTCGCCGGTGAAGCCGTCGTCCCACACGGCCTGGAGGATCTGTGATTTGGACAGGACCCGGGTGGCGTGGCGCAACAGGTAGAGGAGCAGTTTGAACTCGGTGGCGGTGAGCTCGATCGAGTGATCCCCCCGCCACACCTGGTGGGTCCCCACGTCCACCACCAGGTCGCCGTAGCGAAGGCGGTCGTCGCCCGACGGATCCTCGGCCACGGTGCGGCGGAGCACGGCGCGGATCCGGGCCACCAGCTCGTCGATGCTGAACGGCTTGGTGACGTAGTCGTCACCGTGGGCCAGCCCGGCCAACTTGTCGGCGGTGGAATCACGGGCGGTGAGGAACAGGATCGGGGTGTCGATGTCCTCGGCGCGCAGCCGACGGCAGACCTCGAAGCCTTCGATGTCGGGCAGCATCACATCCAACACGATGAGCTGGTAGCCGCCCCCACGAGCCTTGACCAAGGCCTCCGAGCCAGTGGCGACATCCTCACTGGCCAGACCCTCGAACCGGAGGGCGGCCGACACCACGTCGGTGATGTAGGGCTCGTCGTCCACCACCAGGATGCGGGGGCCACCGCTCACCGAATCGGTCTCAGGCCCGGGCCGGTTGCGGTCGCGCCAACAGGCGCTCCATCAACCGTTGCACCCCCCACCATGTCACCAGAGCCAGGGCCTCGACGACGATGAACATGGACATCTTCGACTCACCGTCGATCCGGTCCACGAACCGGATCGGCACCTCGACGATCGACGCTCCCGACCGCTTGGCCTGATAGGTCATCTCGATCTGGAACCCGTACCCCTCGGCTCGGATGCCGTCGAGGTCGACGCGATCGAGAACGGAGGCCGAATAGGCCCGGAACCCGGCGGTCGAGTCGGACACCCCGAGGCCCAGCATCACCGAGGCGTAGACGTTGCCCCCCTTGGACAAGAGCCGGCGGTGCCAGGTCCAATCGGGGATGGAACCACCAGGGACGTACCGCGACCCGATGACCACGTCGTGTCCGGCCGACAACGGTTCGACCAGGGCGGGCAGGGCCTCGGGATCATGGGAGAGATCGGCGTCCATTTCCACGCAGGCGTCGAAGCCGCGGGCCAGCCCCCACCGGAACCCGGCCCGGTAGGCACTCCCGAGACCGGACTTCTCGTGTCGCCGCATGACCTCGATGTGGCCGAGCTCCTTGCCCAACACCTCGGCGATGTCGGCCGTACCGTCGGGGCTGCCGTCGTCGACGACCAGGATGGTGGCCGATCCCAGCGCCTCGCGGATACGCCGCAGCACCCGGTCGACGTTCTCGGCCTCGTTGTAGGTGGGCAGGACCACCAGCACGTTCATGGCGGAAGCTTACGGGACCGACTGGCGATAACCGGATCGGCCGAGCAGCCCGGCGGCGGCCCGGTCCCGCTCCCTCACGTGTCCGGCGGGGAGGTTTGTCCGACGGCCATGGCCTCGGAATCCGCCGATTCACCACCGGAGGCCCGGGTCTGGTCCCACAGCTCCCCGATGATCACCTGGATGGCTCCGCCCACCGGTATGGCCACCAGCGCTCCGGCCAGGGCCCCGAGGGCCGAGCCGAAGACACCGCCGAGGTTGGCCCCGATCAGCACCGAAAGCAGCACCCACAGGGGGTTCATGCGCACCGAACGGCTCATGACCACCGGGTAGATGAAGTGGTTCTCCACCAACTGGAACCCCACGAACACGATGAGGGTGACCACGCCGGCGCTCGGTGAGTGGAGCAGGGCGATGAGCACGCTGGGCACGGCGGCGATCAGCCCGCCCACCAGAGGGATGGCGGCCACCAGCGCCACCCACAGGCCGATGAGGACGGCGAAGGGGACCCCCAGGATGAGCAGGGTGACCAGGATCACCACCCCGAACATGAGGGAGAGGGCGATGGTGCCGAGCACGTAACCGGTCACCTGGTGGGACACCCGGTGGGCGATGTCCTCCACCGTGCGACGCCGGTCGGGACGCATCGACCCGAGCACGCCGGCCCGCAGCCGGGGCGCCTCGAGCAGCATGAACAGGGAGAGAAAGGCGATGGTGAACAGGGACAGGATGGTCCCGAACACGGCACCGGCCAGGTTGGTGCCCTCGCTCAGAGCCGGCTTGCTCAAGTTCTTGGCCGCCGTCTCCAGCTTGGGGGCGTTCTTCTGGACCCAGGTGAGGAGGTGGAACCGCTGAAGGGTATGGGCCAGCCACCCGTGCCCTTTCTGCAATTGGCTGACCATGGTGGGCAGGCTCTTGGCCACGTGGGTCAGGGAGTTGACCAGGGGGTAGCCGAACAGCCCGAGCAGCCCGGCGAAGAGGATGGCGGCCCCGGCGAAGACAAGTCCGATGGCTGCGCCGCGGCGGAGGCGGTGGCGCTGGAGGAAGTTGACGGGCGGGTTGAGGACCAAGGCGATGAAGGCGGCGATGAGGATCCACAGGATGACCTCGCGCAACCTCCCGATCAGTCGGTAGGCCACCCAGGTGACGATGACCACCGCGTCGACGGTGACGATGGTGCGGAGGGGGACGCCCTTGGCCGAAGCCGCGGCGAACAGGCGCTCGCGGCGGGGAGCGTCGGGACCCACGTCGCGGTCGAGGACCTCGACGGTCGTCTCGCTGATGACGGTGGTCGCCCCCACCGGGGTCACCCGGCTGACCGAGGTCGGCGTCGGCGGGGGTGGCCCCGAGCCCGCGGCCACCCCCGGGCCCACGGACGAGCGGACGGGATCGACGTCTCTGTCCCCAGGGGTGGGTTCAGCCACAGGGTCAGCATGTCAGGTCTCTGCGTCGTCGGCGTGCCAACATGAAGGAGATGGCGGCCGAGGACCCAGACCAGGGCAGCCGAATCCACCGACGCTGGTGGTACCGGGGCCCCTTTGTGCGCCGCGAGGTCAGGCTGAGCGTGGGCACGCTGGTGGTCTTCCTGTTCATCTTCTACGTCGCCCTGCCCCTCCTGGCCAGCCACCGCGCCGAGGTCAACTCCCTCACCCACATCAACATCGCCTATCTCGCCCTCGGGGTCCTCTTGGAGATCGCCGCCCTGGCCGCCTACACCCAGCTGACCTACTCCGTACTGCCCAGTGGCGGTCCTCGCCGGTTCCGACTGTTCCGGATCAACATGTCCACCCTGTCCCTCAGCCACGTCTCCCCGGGTGGGACCGCTCCCGGAGCGGCCCTCGGCTACCGGCTCTTGACCCAGTCCGGGGTGACCGGATCGGATGCCGGTTTCGCCCTCGGGACCCAGGGGATCGGCTCGGCCGTGGTGCTCAACGTGATCTTCTGGCTGGCGCTGGTGGCCTTCCTCGTCACTCACGGTTTCCACGTGCCGACCGGCCACGACGGTCACCAGTCCCAGTCGGCCTCCATCCTGGTCATCGTGGCCGCCGGAGTGGGAGTGGTCCTGCTCGGTGTCTTCGGCGGGCTGTTCTACCTGCTGACCACCGGCCAGCAGCAGGCCAGCCGGGTGATCCGGCGCATCGCCGGGCGCATCCGGTTTCTCGACGCCGACCGGACGACGGCACTGGTGGAGCGGCTGGCGGCACGCTTCGCCGTCCTCATGGAGGACCGCTCACTGACCTTCCGGGCGGTGGGCTGGGCTGCCGCCAACTGGCTGTTGGACGCCGCCTCCCTGTGGGTCTTCGTGGCCGCCTTCAGCCACTTCATCTCCCCGGTCGACCTGCTCGTGGCCTACGGCCTGGCCAACATTCTGGCCGCCATCCCCATCACGCCGGGAGGCCTCGGGGTGGTCGAGTTCGTCCTGGTGTCGATGATCACCGGGTTCGGCCCCACCGCCGGCCAGGCGCTCTCCGGCGTTCTGGCCTACCGGGCCGTCAATTTCTGGCTCCCCATTCCCTTCGGCGGGCTCGCCTACGCCTCACTCGAGCTCGAACGGAGGCCGACCTACCGGAAGCTCCAGAGCTTCCTCCACCACCACGCCGAGCGTCCCCCGACCCCGGGCACCACTCGCTCGGCCCGGAAGGCCCGGGCCGCCACGGTGAGCGACCCGGTCATCGGCTTCACGGGCGCGACCGGAACCTCCGCGGCCACCACCGGGACTGCCGCGGTGACGCCTCCCGGGACGGGAGGGCCGGCGGCGGGCTCAACGGAGCCGCCATCCCCCCCTGGTCGGCTGGTCCGCTCGGCGGTGCCCCGCGCCGATGCCGGAGGGATTCGAGGGCCTGCATTTGGCAGTGATCCTGGAGGCTGAAGCCGAGGTCTCCCCCCGGTGGCGCGACCCGGTCCCAGCTCCCGTCCGACTGCAGCCTCCAGGAGTTGGCTTGGTCGCGCAGTGCGTCGTCCAGGATGTTGGCCAGGCGGCTCTGGATGCTCGGATCGTCGACCGGGACGATCACCTCGACCCTGCGGTCGAGGTTCCGCTCCATCATGTCGGGGGAGCCGATGGACACCCGCATCGGGCGGCCACCCTCCCCGCCGAAGCGGAAGATCCGCGAGTGCTCGAGGTAGCGACCCACGATCGAGCGGACCTGGATCCGCTCCGACAGCCCGGCCACCCCGGGACGCAGGCTGCAGCGGCCCCGCACGATCAGGTCCACCGAGGCGCCGGCCAACGAGGCCCGGTAGAGGGCGTCGATGATCCCCGGATCGGTGAGGCCGTTGGTCTTGAGGATGATGCGGCCGGCGCTGCCCGCCGCACCCTCAGCCTCGATGGCGGCCAGCACGTGGGCCCGGGTCGAGACCGGTGACACCACCAGACGGCGAAAGCGGGGCGGATCCCCCGATCCGGTCAGCAGGTTGAACAGCTCGCCCACATCGGCCCCGATGTCGGGGTCGGCGGTGATCAGCCCCACGTCCTCGTAGGTCCGGGCCGTCTGGGAGTTGTAGTTGCCGCTCCCGACGTGGCAGTAGCGGCGCATCTGCTCGCCCTGGCGCCGCACCACCAGCGAGATCTTGGAGTGGGTCTTGAAGGTGACCAGGCCGTAGATGACCTGGACCCCGGCTTCCTCGAGGGTCCGGGCCCAGCCGATGTTGGTCCTCTCGTCGAACCGCGCCTGGAGCTCGACCACCGCGGTGACTTGCTTGCCGGCCTGGGAGGCCCGGACCAGGGCGGCCACGATGGGACTGTTGTCCCCGGTCCGGTACAGGGTCTGCTTGATGGCCAGGACGTCGGCGTCCTCGGCGGCCACGGACACGAAGGCCTCGACCGAGGCGGCGAACGATTCGTAGGGGTGGTGGACCAGGATGTCCTGTTGGTCGAGCACGGCGAAGATCCCCACCCCCCCGGCCAGCTGCGGAGGCGTGACCGGCGTCCACGGTGCGGCGTGCAGATCAGGTCTGTCCAGCTCGGAGAGCGAGCGCAGCCCACCGAGGTCGATGGGCACCTCGAAGTGGTACACGTTGTCCTCGGGCACCTCGACCTCGGCGACCAGCATGTCGAGAAGGTCGTCGGAGATGCCGGCGGACACCTCCAGCCGGACCGCCTGGCCGAAGCGCCGCCGGTGCAGCTCGAGCTCGACCGCGGCCAGCAGGTTGCCCGCCTCGTCCTCCTCGACCGACAGGTCGGCGTTGCGGGTGACCCGGAAGGCGTGGTGCTCGACGATGGCCATCGAGGGGAAGATGCTGTCGAGATGGGCGGCAATCACCTGTTCCATCGGCACGAACCGCCGCCGGTCGGGAAGCATCACGAAGCGTGACAGCAAGGGGGGGACCTTGACCCTGGCGATCCGCTCTTCGCCGGTGACCGGGTTGCGCACCCGGACCACCAGGTTGAGCGACAAGTCGGAGATGTAGGGGAAGGGATGGCCCTGGTCCACGGCCAAGGGCGTGAGGATGGGGAAGATCTGGCGGTTGAACAGATCGAGCAGGTAGGCGTGGTCCTCCTGGTCGAGAGTGTGCCAGTCCGACATCACCACGCCCGCCCCGGCCAGGGCCGGGGCGACCTCCGCGGAGAAGATCCGACTCTGCTCCTCGACGAGCACGGTGGCCCGCTCGGTGATGGCCAAGATCTGGTCGGCCGGGCTCAGCCCGTCGGGGGACCGCGTGCGGAGGCCGGCGGCCACCTGGTCCTCGAGGCCGGCCACCCTCACCTGGAAGAACTCATCGAGCCCCTCCGAGAAGATGGCCAGGAACTTCACCCGCTCGAGGAGGGCGATCCGGTCGTCCGACGCCAACTGCAACAGTCGGTCGCCGAATTCGAGCCAGGACAGCTCCCGGTTGATGAAGCGGTCCGGGCCGAGGAGGGCGGAGGTCGTCGGACCGTCGGCGGGATCCTCGCCGAGCTCGGTGGCCGCCGGCGGCCACGGCGAGGCGACCCGCCTCGACCCGGCCAGGGCGGTCGAGCTGGCCGACGGAGCCGTTCCGGTGCGGCGGGCCATCGAAACCGGCTGGTCCCTCACGGCTGGCCGGTCATGGCAGGCATCCCATCGCCCGGTCATCGTATCGTCGGCCGCGCCGGGCGGCTCGGGTGCCCCGAGTGGCTCCCCCGGCTCACGCGCGGCCACCGATAGGCTCATCGCGTGCCGGCCATGACCCTGCGGGCTTCCCCGACGAAGCGCCGCGAGCGTGGTTTCAAGGCCCGTCGTCGCACCGAGCTCGGGTTGCTCTCGGCCGCGGCCGTCATCGTGGTGGCCGCCTACACCTTGATGATCCTGGGCAACACCTCCAAGATCCCCGCCGATGTCGTCCCCCTGATGGTGGCCATGCTCGGGCTGGCCGGGGTGGCCCATATCGCCAACCGCATCTTCGTGCCCAGCGCCAGCCCGGTCATCCTCCCGATCGCCTTCCTCCTCAACGGTCTCGGCTACGTGATGATCGTCCGGATCGACCTCGGCAACGCCACCTCCT
The DNA here is from genome assembly GCA_963704615.1 of uncultured Acidimicrobiaceae bacterium. Classification (GTDB taxonomy): domain Bacteria; phylum Actinomycetota; class Acidimicrobiia; order Acidimicrobiales; family RAAP-2; genus Bog-756. The sequence goes on from OY969923.1 coordinate 2,433,470, forward strand.
ACGCGCCGTTGCAGGCGGCCTGGACGGCCGGGGGGGTGGCCGCCTACGTCGTCACCCTGGCGGTGATCCGACGATCCCGCGACCTCGATCGCTACCGCTACATCTTGTTGGCCTTGGGGGTGATCCTGCTCTTGCTCCCCCTGCTCCCTGCGCCCTATGGCCGGACCATCTACGGCGCCCGGCTGTGGGTCTACGTCGGCTCGTTCTCGTTCCAGCCGGTGGAGCTGGCCAAGATCGTGCTCTGTATCTTCTTCGCCTCCTACTTCGCCGAGAAGCGCGAGCTGCTGACCATCCCCACCGCCCGCTTCGGCAACCGCCTGATCCTCGATCCCCGGCCGCTGGTGCCCATCACCCTGGCCTGGGCCTTCGCCATCGGGGTCATGAGCCTCGAGCACGACATCGGCTTCTCCGCTCTGCTGTTCACCCTGTTCATCGGCCTGTTGTGGGTGACCACCGGCCGCACCGGCTACCTGCTGTTGGGCATCGTCCTGTTCGCCATCGGGGCCTACGTCACCGGACGCTACTTCAGCCAGACCCACGTCCGGGTCGAGGACTGGATCGACCCGTGGAAGCTGGCCAACGGTTCGGGCCGCCAACTGGTGCAGGCGTGGTACTCGCTGGGCAGCGGCGGGATCGGCGGCACCGGGCTCGGCCTCGGGGCCGGTGCTTACGAGATCACCAACGCCAACAACGACTTCATCTTCGCGGTCATCGGGGAGGAGATGGGACTGCTCGGGGCCACCATGGTGGTGGTGGCCTTCTTGCTTCTGGTCGGGGCCGGACTGCGGATCGCCCAGGCGGCCCGATCGGAGTTCGCCAAGCTGGCCGCGGTGGGGCTGACCCTGATCATCGGGTTCCAGGCCTTCTTCATCATCGGCGGGGTGATCCGCCTGTTCCCCCTCACCGGGATCACCCTCCCCTTTGTCTCCTACGGGGGATCGGCCCTGGTGGCCAACTACGTGCTGATCGCTCTCCTCATGCGCATCTCCGACGAGGGCAACGCCGCCGCCGACGCCGCCGACCAGGCCCAGTACGAGCAGTACGAGGAACGCCGGCACCGACTCCTCACCGGTGGGTGAGCGCGACCGACGCCCGAGCTTCAGCCCGACGGTGCGGTGGTGACCGAAGGGGTGACGTCGCCCACCTCTTCGAACAGGCGACGGTCGATGAGGATGGGAACCGGCACCGGCTGGAGCATGGCCACCACCAGTGCGTCCGAGGGACGGCACGAGTACACCGCCCGTCCGTCCTTGCCCCGCAGGTCGATCTCGGCGAAGTAGACCGGGCCCTGACGGCCCACCAGCCGCACGGCCACCACGTCGATGTTGAAGCCCTGGATGATGCTGCTCAGGAGCTCGTGGGTCAGCGGACGCGGTGTGGCGACGCGGCGGAGGGCATGGGCCAGCACCACCCCGTCGGCCAGGGCCACCGAGAACGACAGCTGCCGGCGCGGTGACTCGGTCTCGCGCAGGACCACCGTGGGATGCTGGGACGGGAGGTCGACGGTGACCGTGGCCACCAGGGCCATCCGGAAGTCGGCCGAGGCGGGGGTCGGACGGCGGTCGGGCGGCGTGTCCGGTTCGGCCCCGTCAGTTCCGTCGGCGGCGGCCGGCTCTCCCGCCTCGCCCGGTGCCGTCGTCACCGGTTCTCCGACCGCGGCCCCCGGCTCGCCGGCACCAGCTCCGTCGGCTCCCTCGGAGGCGGGAGGCTCGGGCGACTCGGTCGGCCCGGGAGGTTCGGGCGGCTCGGGAAGATCCAACCGCCCGCCGGCGGGATCGGTCATCGGGTGCTCCGGGCGTGCACGCTGATGACGATGCCCACGGCGGCGAAGAACACGATGGTGGCCGAACCGCCGTACGAGAGGAAGGGCAGGGGGATGCCGGCCACCGGCATGATCCCCATGTTCATCCCCACGTTCTCGAAGACCGAGAACACGATCAGGGCGAATGCCCCGGCGCACAGCAGGCGGCCGAAGTTGTCGCGGGCCAACTGGGCAGTGCGGAGCACCCGCCAGGCAACCACCCCGTACAAGAGAAGGAGCAAGCCGGCTCCGACGAACCCGAGCTGTTCGCCCACGGCAGAGAAGATGAAGTCGGTCTGCTGGGAGGGCACGTAGGCCAGATTGGTCAGTGCGCCCCGGAACAGGCCCCGGCCGAAGACGCCCCCGTGGGCGATGGCCTCCTTGGCCTGGGTCACGTTGTAGGTGGTCGTCTGGCTCGCCCCATTGGGCGAGATGAAGGCGGTCAGCCGATCGATCTGATAACGCTGGAGCAGGCCCACGTTCACGGCGATGAGGACCAGAAGCGCGGTGCCGACGACGAGCAGCAACAGGTACCGCCCGGGCATGCCGGCCACCGCCAACATCATCAGCAGGATCACCGTCATGACGATGGCCGTGCCGAGGTCGGGTTGCTTGAAGACCAGCAGGATGGGCAGGGCGGCCATCAGCACCAGCCGGACCAGGTCGCGAAAGTCGAGGCCTTCGGGTCTTCGGGCGCAGTAGGTGGCGATGGCGATGATCAACGCCAAGGTGGCGAACTCCGACGGTTGGAGCTGGAGCGGGCCGATCGGGAACCAGCGTTGCGCGCCTTGTCGTTCCGGGGTGGCCAGCACGGCCACCAGCGAGAACAGGATCCCGATGTAGAGCAGCGTGCTGATCTGCTCGAACTTCCGGTAGTCGAACAGGGCCAGGGCCACCATGACCACCACGCCGATGAGCACGAAGATGGCCTGGCGCTTGAGGAAGTAGTGGGGATCATCGCCGGCCAGGGACAGCCAACCCCTGGTCGCCGAGTAGATCATCACCACGCCGGTCACGGCGAGGAAGAGAGCGCCGCCGAGCAAGATGACGTCGATCCTGGCGGACAGCTGCCGCGACCGGCTGGTGGCGATTGCGGGGGCGTAGGTCACGAGTAGGTCACAGAAGTGCTCCGGGCGCTCAGGTTACCCGCCGGCCCGTGGCCCTCTCGGGCACCCGGGGCCCAAGTGGGTCAGTTGGCAGTCGGGGTCGGGTGGACGGAACGCCACATCGCCTCGACCGGTGGATCGAGGCCGGTCCAGGCGGCCAGCTGCAGAGCGGCCTGGTGGACCAGCATGCCCAAACCGTTGGCCACGGTGGCCCCCCGGGCCCGGGCCGCCTCCAGCCAGGGTGTGGCCGTCGGCTGGTAGACGAGATCGACCACTACATGGTCGCGGGTGAGAAGGGCGGGATCGAGGGGCCACCCGCTCGGTCCCCCGTCCATTCCGAGGGGCGTGGCGTTGACCACCAGCGTGCACTGGGCGACATCTGGGGGTTGGCCCACCCTCCCGACCGGGCCGGCCAGGGCCGCGGCCGACGCCGCCCGGGAGGCCGAGCGGTTGACCACCACCACCTCGGCCGCCCCGGCATCGGCCAGCCCGGCCACCACGGCACGGGCGGCCCCACCCCCGCCGACCACGAGGCAGCGCCCACCCTCGGGGTCGAAGCGCCCACCGCGGCGCAGGGCGGCCACCAGTCCGGCGCCGTCGGTATTGTCGCCGAGCGCACCCTGGTCGCCGAAGATGACGCAGTTGACCGCGCCGAGCCGATCGGCCAAAGGCGAGCGCCTGTCCACCCAGGCGGCCACCGCCTCCTTGTGGGGCATGGTCACCGACAGCCCCCTGACCCCGAGGGCCCGGGCCCCGGACAGGGCGGTCGGCGCCTGGCCGGAGGCCACCGGAAAGCCCACCGACACCCAGTCCAGTCCCCACTCGGCGAAGGCGGTGTTGTGCAGGAGGGGCGACAGCGAATGGGCGACGGGATCACCGATGACCCCGACCACCGCGGTGGCGGCGGACAGCCGGCCGGCCGACGGCTGCTCACTCGGGGTCGACGGCATGATGGGGGTCCTCTCCGGTTCGCCGGTCAGGGCACGCCGCGCTGTTTGGCCAACACCTCGTTGGCCAGCTGTTCGGCGTAGGTGTCGACGAACGCCTCGGTGCCGTCCGGCTCGACCACCACAAAGTACAGCCACGAACCCGGGGGAGGGTCGAGCGCCGCCTGCAGTGAGGCTCTCGACGGGAAACAGATCGGGGTGGGGGTGAGGCCCTTGTTCAGGTACGTGTTGTAGGGGGTCGGCAACTTGAGGTCGGCGGAGGTCACCGCGCCGCCGTCCCGTCCCTCGGCGTAGAGCACGGTCGAGTTCATCTGCAGCGGCATGTTCTGATCCAGCCGATTGAGGATGACCCGGGCCACCGGGCCCAGGTTCTTGCTGATGACGCCCTCCTTCTCGACGATGGAGGCCACCGTGATCACCTGGTAGGGAGTGAGACCGAGGGTGGCCGAGCCGGCGGCCAGGCCCAGGGCGTCGGCCTCGGTGTCGAAGCGGTCGATCATGGCCGTCAGCAGTTGGCGGTCGGTCTCGCCGGGCACGACCACATAGGTGCCGGTGCCGAGGAGTCCGTCGAGATTGGTCGATCCCGCCGGCTGCCACGGTGAGCGGAGCTGCCCGCTGGTGGCCAGGGCGGCGAAGGTGGAGCTGTCATGGCCGGGTAGCTGGCCCACCCGCTGGGCCACCTCGGACACGGTGAAGCCCGGAGGAATCACCAGGGGGAAGACGTTGGGCCCTCCGGCGATCACCGCGTCCACGTCGTCAAAGCTGCTGTTCTTGTCGAAGGCGTACGAGCCGGACAGCACGCCGGGGACGGAGTGGAACTGGCTCCAGATCCGATAGGCCAACGAGCTGTCGATGACACCTCGGGACTGCAGGGAACCGGCCAGCCTGCTCAGCCCACCGCCCGGAGGTACGGCCACGATGACCTGGGCACCCTTCGGGCCCCCGGGATTGGCTTCGGACTGCACCCAGAGCAATCCGCCCACGATGACGGCCACACCGACCACGATGACCACCACCGCCGCCGTCCACCCTGGGTGGCGACGGATCACACCACCCCGGGGCGCCTGGCTCTTCTGTCTCCGGGGTGGGAGCCCGGGGCCGCCGGGGTCTCCAACCCCGGAGTCCACGCTCGGGGATGGGAGCCCGCCGCCGGTCGCCTCTGTCTCCGGAGCGGGCACCTGCTCGCCCCCGTCGTCCCCGTTCACCGCCCCTCCCGTCCCCGGGGCGACTCGAGCCAGGCCGCCAACAGGACGGTGGCCGCAGCCCGATCCACGATGTCCCGCCGATCCCGCTCGCGGGTACCGCCGGCGGCCAGGGCCTGATGGGCGGTCACCGTGGTCAGGCGCTCGTCGAACAGCTCGACAGCGATGCCGTGCCCGGCCAGCAGAGCCGAAAGGGCGTCGGCCTCAGCGGCGGCTTCGACCGCGGCCCGGCCTCGGGAGCCGTCGAGTGACAGGGGCAGGCCCACCACCACCACGGCGGCCCCCTCCTCCAGGACGAGGTCGACCAGTTGCTTCCGATCAGCGTCGACGTCCCCGGTCCGGACGATGGTCGTCCGGGGCAGAGCCATGCTCCCCGAGGCGTTGCTGACCGCGATCCCGATCCGCCGCGAGCCGAGATCGATGCCGACGGCCCGGCGGCGCGACGCCGAGGGGTCCCCCGTCACCGCCGCTCACTCATGGAGGAGGATGCGTCGGGCCTGCTCGAGGGCGCGGTCGATGCCACCCGGGTCCTTGCCACCGGCCACCGCCATCTCGGCCGAGCCACCGCCGCCGCCACCGAGGAGGGGTGCGATCTGCTTGACCAGCTCCCCGGCGTCGACCGGGTCCGGGGCGCCCGGATCAGCGGACACGACCAGGTTGGCCCGCCCACCACCGGGGTTCCCCCCGAGCACGACGGCCCGCAGTCCTGCGGTGGTCCGGGCCACCTGAGCCAGGTCGCGGAGACGGTCAGGGTCCCGACCGTCGTACCGCTTCACCACCACACCGTCTGACGCGGCGGCGGCCAGGTCGCGGGCCTCGGACTGCAGTTCGCGGCGGCGCGCCTGCTCGAGCGACTTCTCGGCTGCTCGCTGACGCTCGAGGAGGCGGTCGATGGCCTCGAGAACGTTTTCCGGTTCGGTCCGTAACAAGGCGGCCGCCTCCGACAGCAGCCCCTCGCGGGCCACGATGCGGTCGAGGGCACTGGTGCCGGTGACCGCCTCGATGCGCCGCTTGTTGGATCCGATGGACGACTCGGACAGAACGGTGATCGGGCCAATCATCCCCAGGGCACCCACATGGGTTCCGCCGCACAACTCGACGGAGTGCTCCCCGGCCCGGACCACCCGGACCAATTCGCCGTACTTGTCACCGAAGAAGGCCAGCGCACCCAGGGCATCAGCCTCGGCCCGAGTGGTCTCGACCACGATCACATCGGCGTCGCTGAGCACGTCGGCGTTGGCCTGGGCGGTGACGGCGGCCAACTCCGCGGCGGCCACCGGCTTGCTGTGGCTGAAGTCGAAACGCAGGTGATCCGGTGCCACCAACGAGCTCTGCTGGCGCACATGATCGCCCAGCACGGAACGCAGGGCGGCGTGCAGCAGATGGGTGCCGGTGTGGTTGCGCCGCAGTGCATCGCGTCGCACCCCGTCGATGGTGGCCAGTGCGTCCTGCCCGGGAAACATCTCGCCTTGCAGCCGCGCCCGGTGCGAGGTCAGTCCCGGGAGAGCGGAGACGGTGTCGTAGACGAAGGCGGTCCCTGTCTCGGTGACGATGGTGCCGGTGTCCCCGACCTGGCCACCACCCTCGGCATAGAACGGCGTGCGGTCGAGGAAGATCTCGGCTTCGCCGACGTGGCCCGGCTCCTCGTTCTCCAACACGGCGACCACCCGGGCCGGGGCGGCGTAGCCGTCGGGGCGCTGGCCCACGAAGACGGTGTGGCCCTCGGTGTCGAGCACGGTGCGGTAGGCGGCCTCCCCGGCCACCGTCATGCCGGCCCGGGCCGCGGCCCGGGCCTGGGCCCGCTGCGCGTCCATGGCCGCCTCGAACGCGGCCAGGTCAACCGAGACACCGGCCTCCTCGGCGATCTCCACCGTGAGCTCGACGGGGAACCCGAAGGTGTCGTGGAGGCGGAAGGCGACATCGCCCGACACCACCGGGACCCCCGACGCCAGCTCCTCTTCGAGGATGGTCGACCCGGTGGCCAGGGTACGGAGGAACCCCTCCTCCTCGCCGGCCACCACATCGGCGATCAGCCGGTGCTGCTCGGCCAGGGCGGGATAGGCCCCGCCCAGGATTTCGACCGCGGTATCCACCAGGCGGGTGGCGAAGGGACCTTCCACCCCCAGCTGTCGGGCCCGGCGGACGGCCCGTCGGATGATCCGGCGCAGGACGTAGCCGCGGCCCTCGTTGGCGGGCAGGACCCCGTCGGAGACCAGCATCGACATGGCCCGGCCGTGATCGGCCAGGATGCGGAGGCCGACGTCCGTCCGCTCCACGTCGCCATAGGTGTGGCCGGTGATCGACTCGGCTGTCTCGATCAGGGGGACGAACAGGTCGGTGGCGAAAATCGAGTCGACGCCGTGGAGAACGGGCAGGATGCGCTCGAGGCCGGCGCCCGTGTCGATGCTGGGCCGGGGCAACGGCTCGGTGCGACCGTCCTCGGTGCGGTTGTACTGCATGAAGACCAGGTTCCAGATCTCCACGAACCTCTCTTCTCCGCCGAAGGCCGGGCCGCCGTCGGCCCCGTAGGCGGCGCCCTTGTCGAAGAAGAGCTCCGAGCTCGGGCCGCACGGCCCGGTGGGCCCCATCCTCCAGAAGTTGTCATCGCCCAGGCGCTGCACCCTGTCCGGGGAGACGCCGACCGAGTCGATCCAGATCCGCTCGGCATCGTCGTCGCCCTCGTGGACGGTGATCCACAACCGGTCGCCGTCGATGCCCAGCACGCCGGTGATCAGCTCCCAGGCATAGGGGATGGCTTCCGCCTTGAAGTAATCGCCAAAGCTGAAGTTTCCCAACATCTCGAAGAAGGTGCAGTGCCGCTGGGTGGAGCCCACGATGTCGATGTCGATGGTGCGGAAGCACTTCTGCACCGAGGTGGCCCGTTTCCACGGAGGGACCTCGTCGCCCAGAAAGAACGGCTTGAACGGCACCATGCCGGCGATGGTGAACAGAACCGAGGGGTCGTGGGGGATGAGGCTGGCCGAGGGAACCGCGGTGTGGCCGTGTTCGGTGAAGAACTGGGTGAAGGCGGCCCGTAGCTTGTCGGCGTCGAGCGCCGTACCGGGACTCACGACGTCACATGGTGGTTGGCCCGGCGAGCCGGTGACTGGGCCCGGGTCCGCACCGAGGCCACCCGCGAGCGGCGACTCCGCACGGCGACCGGCGGCGGCGCCGGCACCGGGGTCCGGGGATCGGCCATCACGGCCGGGCCGGCCAGCTCGGCCCACAGCTCCTCTTCCCGGCGCTGCATCTCGTCGCGCCCGGAGGAGAAGGCGTCGCGCACCCGCCCCTGCGCGCTCCCCGCCGCCTGGCGCGCCGTCCGACCCATCTCGACCACCAAGGCGTCGGGTTGGAGCCTGGCCGCGGCCTGGTGCACGGCGCGGCGCACCTTGCGCTCCGCCCACAGGGTCGACCCGGCACCGAGGGTGGCCCCGGCGACCAGCCAGAAGGTCCGCTTGGGCACGGCTAGTGGTGACCGTTCCCGGTGCCGGAGGCCCGCTGACCGGCGGGTGTCGAACCGTTGCCGGGGTCGCTGTCCGATCCCGATCTCAACCGACGCAGCCCGGTCGCCGCCCCGGCCCGTACGGCCAGCACCTTGACCACCGGATTGGCGAAGGCCCGGTAGGCCAACTTCGACGCCGTGTCCACGGTGGCGTGGACCGACTCGGTCGAGTCCAGCACGGCGCCCACCCGTTCCAGTTCGGTGGCCGCCTGGTCCACCACCCGGTGAGCGTCGACCACCAGGGGAACGGTTTGGCGCCGGAGGTCGTCAGCCACCGCGGCCAGCCGGCGGGTCTCGGTGCGCAGGGATCTCACGGCGATCAGCAGCCCGACCACGGCCAGGCCGGACACGACAGCAGCAACGAGTACGGCGATCTGACCGGCGGACATGATCCGGGCAGCTTAGATCCTCGACTCGACGTCAATCCGCAGGGCCAGGGACCCACACGGTCCGGTCCGGTCATCCCGAGTCCACCGACAGTTGCTGGGCCACCGTGGCCGGGGCCGGGGACGCTTCGCTTGTCGGGCTGGCCAGCGACGCTCCCGGGGCGGCGGTGACATCGGTGCAGGCGCGCGCCGCGTTCCAACTCTGGAGAGCGGACGCCGCTTGGGCGCCGACCACGGGCTGGGGCAACTCGTCCTCGATCACCGCCGGTCGCCAGGTCACGTTGTCGATGTGGCGACCGGTGGCCGTGATGACCAGTGATCCGCTCTGATCGGTGGGGGGCGGGTCGTTGTAGAAGGCGAAGTTGCCCAGTCCGTAATCGACGTAGGCCGAGCCCAGGTACCCACCCCCCAACAGGACATGGGCATGGCTGCCCACGACGATGTCGGCCCCGGCCTGAACCAGCAGGGTGGCCAGAGGCTCCTGGTCGGGATTGGGACAGGCGTCCAGCTCGGTTCCCCAGTGCAGGAAGACGATCACCGTGTCGGACACCTTGCGGGCCGCCTCCACCGCGGCCACCAAGTCGGTCACGTCATAGGCGGAGGCGAGCCCGGGCTGGGCAGCGGTTGCCGTCCACGTCGTCTGCAGATCCGAGTCGATCACCTGGGTGGCGGCGATGATGGTCACCTTCTGCCCGTGGATGGTGATCCGGTACGGGGTGAAGGCCTGGGCGGCGTTCTGCCCGATGCCGAGCACGGTGTAGTTGGCCTGTTGACGGGCCAGAAGGGCCATCTGCAGTCCGGCCGGTCCGCAGTCCTCCCCGTGGTTGTTGGCCTCGGTCACCAAGGAGACACCGGCACTCCGGAAGGCGGTGAGAGCGGAGGCCGGGGCGTAAAAGACGTACTGCTTGTCCTGGGGATCGGGGCATCCCCCGTCGGTGAGGGCGGTTTCGAAGTTGACCATCGAGAGATCGACGCCGGCCAACAGGGCGGGGACCCCGGTGCCCAGGGCGGTGGCCGGATCGGCGGCCAGGCGGTCGCCCAGGACGCTGCCGGCGGGAAAGTTGACATCGCCTCCGAAGGCGAACGTCTCCGGCTGGCCGTTGCCCTCCCAGTCGGGATCCAAGCGCGGGTCCTTGGCCGCCGGTACCGGACGTCCGTGGTGCGGGGCCGGCGGACGGTGCCGCGACCCGGCGGCCCGGCGCGACCCTCCCGCCACCAATGACCAGGTCAGCACGGCCAGGAGGGCAAGCAAGGCCAGTGACCACAAGAAGCGGTTCCTCCGCACCCGCCGAGAGGTCGCCACCGGGGCCGCGGGCCGGGGCGGGGACGGTGGCGCCGGTCGACGAGCCGGCACCGTTTGCCCGGTCGGCTCCGGAGGGCGGGGGCCAGCAGAGCGAATGGGGCTGGCCACCGGCACCGCGGCAGCCTATTGCCGCCCGGTCGGCGAGGTGGCCGACCTCAGGTGGCGGCCATGCCCACCATCGGTTGGACCAAGGCCAACGAACCGGTGGACCCATAGAAGCCGGCATCGCCGTAGGCGAAGACCCCGCCGTCGGAGGCCACCAGCCAGTAGCCGTTGCCGGCCAAGGATGCGGCCATGCCCACGATGGGTTTGTTGAGGACCAGGTTCCCGCTGGACCCGTAGAAGCCGGCGTCGCCGTAGGCGAAGACCCCGCCGTCCGAGGCCACCAGCCAGTAGCCGTTGCCGTCGGGGGTGGCGGCCATGCCCACGATGGGTTTGTTGAGGACCAGGTTGCCGGTGGACCCGTAGAAGCCGGCGTCGCCGTAGGCGAAGACCCCGCCGTCCGAGGCCACCAGCCAGTAGCCGTTGCCGTCGGGGGTGGCGGCCATGCCCACGATGGGTTTGTTGAGGACCAGGTTGCCGCTGGACCCGTAGAAGCCGGCGTCGCCGTAGGCGAAGACCCCGCCGTCGGAGGCCACCAGCCAGTAACCGTTGCCGTCGGGAGCGGCGGCCATGCCCACGACGGGTTTGTTGAGGACCAGGTTGCCGGTGGACCCGTAGAAGCCGGCGTCGCCGTAGGTGAAGATCCCGCCGTCGGAGGCCACCAGCCAGTAGCCCCCGTCGTCGGGGGTGGCGGCCATGCCCACCATCGGCTTGTTGAGGGCGAGGCCACCGGTGGAACCGTGGAATCCGGCATGACCGAAAGCAAAGATGCCGCCGTCGGCGGCCACCAGCCAGTAACCGGGCAGCGCATAGGTGTAGTGGTCGCCGGCCACCCGTGGACTGGTGCCGTCGGGACTGGCGACGACGACGTCGACCACGCCGCCGCCGGCCGGGCCCGCCGGCACTTGGGCCACCAGCGAGTCGGGGGAGAGAACGGTGAAGGACGGCGACGGCGACGACCCGAAGAACACCGAGGTGGCCGCGGCGAAGTCCGATCCGGTGATGGTGACCCGCCCGCCGCCCGACGTCGGGCCCTTGCCCGGCACCACCCGACTGACCTGTGGCGAGACGAATGTGTACTCGCTGGCCGGGACCACCGCGCTGGTGCCCGAGGCCGGGCCGGTGGTGGTGACGGTCACCGGCAGCTGGGTGGCCGAGCCGACGTCGGGGGTGGTCACGGTGATCGAGTCGGGGGTGTAGGCGTTCACCGGAACGGGGAGACCACCGAAGTGCACGGTGGGCGAGCCGGTGCCGAACCCACTTCCGCTGATGACCACCGAGCGCCCGCCGCGGGCCGGCCCCGAATTGGGGCTGAGCCCGGTGATCGCCGGGCACCCCGCGCTCGATCCCGACAGCGACCCCATCAGCCCCACCGCCTGGGGTGAACCCCAACCCGAGGCCAGGTCGTACCCGGTCCCCGCCGCGTACTCCGGGTTGCCGAACAGGTTGTTGTCGCCGACGGTGATGTCGTTGAACGCCGGCGACCCATCGGCGCCGGCGTTGTAGAGAGCGGGATTGAGGAATCCGGCCGAGTTGGTGCAGCCCTGGTTGGTGTCCGCGGTCAGCGCGGCCCACAGGGGCGCAGCCGCGCTGGTGCCCCCGAAGATCGTCCAGGTTCCACCGAAGAAGATCACGTCGCCGTGCTCGGGATCCGAGGACGCGGCGACGTCGGGCACGGTCCGGCACTGCTCGTTGCTCGAGGGGCCGCAGGTATCGCTGGCCACGCTCTCGACCGCGGGGATGTGCTGGTAGGAGAGGGCGGCGAACTGGGCGGCGTTGGCCGGAAAGTCGATCGAGTCGCCGCCGCCGCCGGCGCCCACCGCGGGTCCGTCGTTCCACACCGTCTCCGAAGCCGGAGTGGACACCGGGCTGGTCAGGGAGGTCCCACCGGCCCCGGTGACAAAGGGCTGGTCGGCCGGGTCGTCCACGAACAACCCCTTGTCCAAGTCCGGCGGGTTCCCGATCGGGTCGTAACAGTCAGAGGATCCCGAGTCGCCGGAGGCGGCCATGAGGGTCTGACCATCGGCGGCGGCTTCCTCGAACAAGGCGCTCTCCACCTGTTGTTGTCCGTGGTCGATGCCCCCGGGACCCTCGCACTCGCCCCAGCTGGTGGTGAGCACCTTGATCGAGGGGTCCCCGACCATGGCCTCATAGGTGTTGATGGGGCCGGCGCCGGTGTTCGGACCGGAGAAGACGGTGATGGCCGCCGAAGGGGCGAGGCCGGCCACCACCTCGATGTCCAGTGCCGCCTCGCCGATCTGGCCTCCGGTGGCGCCGCCGTCCACGTCCACAGTGGAGACCGAGGCATCGACCCCGAAGCAGGCTTCGTAGGTGGCGATGTCGCCGGGCGAGAAGGGCTCGAGCTCGAAAATTCCCACTTGCTGGCCGGCGGCCACCCGACCCTGACCGTAGAGCGTGCTCAATCCGTAGGTCGATGCCAGCTGGTCGGCCGTCCACGCCCCGTGATCAGCGGCCACGCTCGAAGCCGCCGGGCACGCCGCAGGACCGGCGTGGGGCACCGCGGCCGGGCGGGACTCCCCCGGGTTCGGGCCGGGGGTGCCGACAGCGCCGACGCTGGGTCCGGGCCGGATCTGGGGGTGGGCCTCCGCCACCGTGCTCAACCCGATCACCCCGCCGATGGCCCCGGCCAGCGTGGCCGGCACCTCGGGATTGGCGGTGCCCTCCCGAGCGACCCGGCCGGTGGACAGCCTCGCCTCCACCAGGGGCACGGCAAAGGCCTGCTCCATCTGGTCGACGGTTCCCGTCACCGGGATGAGGAGGCCGTCCTGCGATGTCGTCCCCACCCGGAGCCCTCCGGACGAGGCCAGCCAACTCCGCACCGCGGCCAGGGTGGATGCGGTCGGCCCGAAGACGGTGGCGAACTGCCCGCGGGACAGATAGTGGTGGAACTGCGGCGAGCCCGGCGTCGACACCGCTTCGGCGAAACCGGCCAGGGCGTCCGGGTCACGGGGCGCCACGGAAACGTCGGCGGTGATCCGGGTGGCTCCGGCCGCGGGGCCGATCACGGCGGCGCCGGCCGGCAGGGCGGGGGCGGGCCCGGGCAGCCGGATCCGTCCGGCCATACCGGCGCCCGAGGTCGGGGTCGCCGCGCTCACGACGAGCGGTCCGGCCACCGAACCGACCACGGCCAGACCGCTGGCCACGAGGACGAACGCGGCGGCACGGAGGGGGCGGGGCCCGACTCCGGCCCGACCCCGGGGCGAGAGCACGCCCGTCGCTCTCCCCCACCCGGGCGTCATCGGCTCATTCTGCACTCTGGCCCCACCTCAGGGGTCCTCAGGGGTGGAGTCAGTGCCCGCCGCCGTCTCGCCCGGCTCGCCCGTCTCATCGCCCGGCTGGCCCGCCTCATCGGATGGGAATGGGCCATCGCCGGCAGTACCCGCGCCTCGCCACTGGCGCAGCCGTTCGCCCACCACCGCCTCGTGGCCGCGGTCGCTCGGTTCGTAGTAGCGGTGGCCGGCCAGCGCGGTGGGCCGGTACTGCTGGTCGACCCAGGCCTCCGGCTCGTCGTGGGGGTAGACGTAGCCCTCGCCGTGCCCGATCGATGTCGCACTCCGGTAGTGGGCGTCGCGCAGATGGGTGGGCACATCCCCGCGGGGACCCTGGCGGACATCGCTCTGGGCGCGCCCCAGAGCCACCGTGACCCGGTTCGACTTCGGCGCGCAGGCCAGGTGGACGACGGCCTGGGCCAGGTTGAGCTGGGCTTCGGGAAGCCCGACGAACTCGACGGCGCGCGCCGCGGCATCGGCCACCACCAGAGCCAGCGGGTCGGCCTCGCCGATGTCCTCGCTGGCCAGGATGACCAGCCGTCGGGCCACGAAGCGCGCGTCCTCGCCGGATTCGAGCATCCGGGCCAGCCAGTAGAGGCCGGCGTCGGGGTCCGAGCCGCGGATGGACTTGATGAAGGCACTGATCTGGTCGTAGTGATCGTCCTCGCCGTAGTGGTGCAGGCGGGAGTGCCGGGCTCGCTCCACGTCCTCGAGGGAAACCGGTCGGCTGCCGGCCAGGGCGACGGCCACCTCCAGCGTGGTGAGGACGGCGCGGGCATCCCCATCGGCCAGGCCGACCAGAGCCTCGATGGCCTCCGGCTCAGCGGTGGTGCCCTCGGCGTCCAAACCCCGGCCGACCACCGCTCGCAACTCGTCGAGCGAGAGGGGCTCGAGGCGCCACAGCGTCGATCTCGACAGCAAGGGGGCGTTGACTTCGAAGAACGGGTTCTCGGTGGTGGCGCCGATGAGGACGATCAGCCCCTCCTCCACCGACGGCAGCAGGGCATCCTGTTGGGCGCGATTGAACCGGTGGACCTCGTCGAGGAAGAGAATGGTGCCCCGACCCTGCTCCCCGAGGAGACGGCGAGCGGAGTCGGTGACCTCCCGGACGTCCTTGACCCCGGCGGTGACGGCCGACAGGGGGACGAACCGCTTGGCGGTGGCCGACGCCACCACCCGGGCCAAGGTGGTCTTGCCCGTGCCCGGAGGTCCCCACAGGATGGCCGAGGTCAGCCGGTCGGATTCGATGAGGGCTCGCAGCGGGCTTCCGGCGCCGACAAGGTGCTGCTGGCCGATGATCTCATCCAGGGTGCGCGGCCGCAGGCGCGCGGCCAGAGGGGCCCGGTCGGACAGACGCTGATCGGCTGCACCGGAGAAGAGATCGTCACCGGCCACCGTGCTCCCTCAGTCCTTCGGTGGCACGGTCTGCAGTCCGAGGTCGGCCAGCACCCGCGGCGCGACCGGCTTGGGCGCGCCGGTCATCGGGTCCGATCCCGACTGCGTCTTCGGAAAGGCGATCACTTCGCGAATACTGTCCTCGCCGGCGAAGACGGCCACCAGCCGGTCGATCCCCACGGCAAACCCGGCGTGGGGCGGGGCTCCGTAACGGAAGGCTCCGAGCAGGAAGCCGAACCGCGACCGGGCCTCCTGCTCGTCGATGCCCAGCACGGCGAACACTCGGCTCTGGATGTCGTCGCGATGGATACGCACGCTGCCCGAGCCCAGCTCCCATCCGTTGAGCACCAGGTCGTAGGCCTGGGCCCGCACCGAACCGGGGTCGGATTCGAGCCGGTCGAGATCCTCGGGATGGGGCATGGTGAAGGGATGGTGGGCGGGAAGCGGGTGACCGGCCTCGTCCACGCCGTCGAACATGGGGAAGTCCACCACCCACACGTAGCGGTAGGGACCCTCGCTGACCGGTCGGCCGCCGACATCGAGACGCAAATACCCGAGCACGGTGCAGGCCAGTCGGTACTCGTCCGCCACCACCAGGACCAGGTCGCCGGCTCGGGCCGCGGTGGCCGCCAAGAGACCGGCCCGCTCCGCGTCGGTCAGGAACCGGTCGAGCGGCGAGTCGAGGGCCAGCGGTGGGCCGGCCAGCGTCGTCGCTTCGTCGGCCACCTCATAGGTCGCTTCATCGGCGGGGACAACCCGGAACCAGGCCAGGCCCTTGGCCCCCAGCTGGCGGGCCCGATCGGTGAGAACGTCGAGCCTCGATCGGCTCATGGCCCCCTGGCCCTCGCACACGATGGCCTTCACGCAGGGGGCCCCGAAGGCCTTGACCCCGGTGCCCTCGAAGGTTGCCGACAGATCGATCAGCTCCATGCCGAAGCGAAGATCGGGCTTGTCGGAGCCGAAGCGGTCGATGGCCTCGGCCCAGGTCATCTGTGGGATGTCGAGGGGACGCTCCCCGGTCGCGGCCTCGGCGGCGTCGAGCACGGCCACCGACACGAAACCGAGGACGTCGTCCTGGCTCACGAAGGACGCCTCCAGGTCGAGCTGGGAGAACTCGAACTGCCGATCGGCCCGGAGGTCCTCGTCACGCAGGCACCGGGCGATCTGGTAATAGCGGTCCACCCCGGCCACCATCAGGAGCTGCTTGGCCAGCTGGGGGCTCTGGGGGAGCACGTAGCACGAGCCCGGGCTCAGCCGGCTGGGCACGATGAACTCTCGCGCCCCTTCGGGAGTGGGGGCCCACAGCAGGGGCGTCTCCACCTCGACAAACCCCTGCCTGTCCATGGCCGCCCGCAGGGCCCGGTTGACCGTCGACCGCAGCCGGAGGTTCACCTGCATCCGTGGCCGGCGCAGATCCACGTACCGGTACTTCAAGCGGGTGGGCTCATCGACGTCGCTGCGGTCGTCCACCGCGAACGGCGGGGGCTCCGCCGGGTTGAGCACCGTGACCGTGCAGTCGCCCAATTCCACCTGCCCGGTGGGGAGGTCGCGGTTGACGGTGCCTTCGGGTCGGAGGCGAACCACACCGTCGACGGCGATCACGTATTCGCTGCGCACGTCGACGGTGCCGGGGATCACGCACTGGACGAGCCCGGTGTGGTCGCGCACATCGATGAAGGCCAGGTGCTCGCCGTGCTCGCGTCGCTTGGCCACCCAGCCGCACACGGTGACCGCGGCGCCCACATCCCCGGCGCGCAGGGCCCCACACATCCGGGTCCGCAACGACGTTGCTTCGTTCGAGGGCAGGGAGGCGCTCACCACTGGTCCTTTCGGGGGCAGGACCCGATCACGGGGCCACGGACACGCTAATGGCACCGGATGGGCCGGTGGACAAGCTACGGAGGCGGATCAGCGCCAACCCGACCGGTGTGCTCACGGACCGCGTCGACCACCTCGGAGCGGGCCACCCGACGCTGCTCGCCGTTCCCGCGCAAAGGCCGCAATGACACCGTCGCCGACGCCAGCTCGTCAGGACCCACGATCAGCGCCACTCGAGCTCCGGAACGGTCGGCCGACTTGAGCTGGGACTTCATCGACCGCCCGTCGAAAGCCCGGTCGGCGGACAGGCCGGCCCGGCGGAGCTCGGCGGTGATGTCCCGAGCAGACTCGCCGCCGGCCACATCGACCACGAAGGCGTCGAGGACAGCCGGGTCGACCGGAAAAGTGCCCTCGGCGTCGCAGGCCAGCAGCAGCCGCTCGATGCCGATGCCGAAACCGATGCCGGGGGTCGGGGGGCCTCCCAACATCTCCACCAACCCGTCGTAGCGTCCCCCGCCCCCGATCCCGTTCTGGGCCGAGGCCAGGGCCAGCGAGGAGAACTCGAAGGTGGTGCGGGTGTAGTAGTCGAACCCCCGGACCAGTCGGTCGTCGAGTTGATAAGGGACGCCGAGCGCCTCGAGCCCGGCGCGTACCCGGTCGAAGTGCAGGCGGCACGGGTCGCACAGGAAGTCGATGAGGGCGGGAGCGCCGGCGGTGGCCTCGAGGCAACCCTCCTGCTTGCAGTCGAGGACCCGCAGAGGATTGGCCTCGAGCCGCTCGGCGTGCTCGGGGCAGAGTCGATCGCGGTGCTCGGCCAGGTAGGCGGACAGCGTGTCCAGGTAGCCCGGGCGGCACACCGCGTCGCCCATCGAGTTGAGTCGCAAGTCGTACTCGGTGAGGCCGAGCGACCGGAAGAGATCATCGGCCAGCGAGATCACCTCGACGTCGAGGTCGGCATCAGGGACCCCGAGGGACTCCACCCCCATCTGGTGGTGCTGACGGTAGCGGCCGCGCTGGGGTCGCTCGTAGCGGAAGGCCGGCGTGGCGTACCAGGCCTTCCACGGCAGAGGTGGCCGGTGCTGGATGAAAGCGCGGACCATGGGGGCGGTCCCTTCGGGTCGCAGGGCCAAAGCGCGGCCGCCCCGGTCCTCGAACTCGTACATCTCCTTGCCCACCACATCGCTGTCCTCGCCGATGCCCCGGCGGAAGACCCGCACGTCTTCGAAGATCGGGGTGTGGGCCAGTCCGTAGCCGGCCCGCTCGACCAGACCGGCGAACATGGCCAACAAGGACTCCCATCGGGTCGATTCCGGCCACAGCACGTCGTGGGTGCCACTCGGGGCGCGCGCCGCCATGGTTTCGTCGCCCACCTGGGGATCAGTCCTTCTTGCCGGGGAGGATGCGATAGACGTCGTAGACCGCGTCCAGATGGCGGATCAGGTTGAGCACCGACTCGAGATGGCCGGGATCGGCCAGCTCCACGTCGAAGCGCATGCGGCTGATGCGGTCCTGGTCGGTCTGGGTGTTGGCGCTGACGATGTTGAGATGGTGCTCGGAGACCACCTTGGTGACGTCGGTGAGCAGACGCGACCGGTCGATGGCCACCACCTCGATGGTGGCCACGAACACACCCGACGACCGGTGGTCCCATTCCACCTCGATGAGGCGCTCGCGGGAGCGACTGGCCAGCGAGGCGGCGTTGGCGCAGTCTGCCCGGTGGACCGACACCCCCCGGCCGCGGGTCACGAACCCCACGATCTCGTCGCCCGGGACCGGCGTACAACACCGGGACAGCCGCACCATCAGGTCGTCGAGTCCTTCGACGTAGACTCCGACGGCCGAGCCCCGGCCCGGGCGGGAAGCGGTGGGCTGCTGGCGGGCGGTGACCGGGAGCTGCTCCTCGTAGACTCCGCCCCGCAGGTCCCGCAGCATCCGCTGAGCGACGGCCCGGGCCGAGACCCGGTTGTCGCCTATGGCCGCGTGCAGGGCGTCGAGGTCGGCGTAGTTCATGGTGGCCGCCAGATCGGCCAGGGCCCGCTCGGAGGCCAGCTTCTGCACCGGGAGCCCCTCCCGGCGCAGCTCCTTGATCAACTCCTCCTTGCCCAGCTCGATGGCGTCCTCACGACGCTCACGCGAGAACCACTGGCGGATCTTCGTCCGCGCCCGCGACGAGGCCACCATGCCCAGCCAGTCGTGGGACGGACCGGCGGTGGGCGCCTTGGAGGTGAAGATCTCCACGGTGTCGGCCGAGTTGAGTCGGGTGTCGAGGGGCACCAGGCGCCCGTTGACCTTGGCCCCGATACAGCGGTGACCCACCTCGGTGTGGATGGCGTAGGCGAAGTCCACCGGCGTGGCGTTGGCGGTCAGGGCGATGACCTTGCCTTTGGGGGTGAAGACATAGACCTCGTCCTCTTCGAGGTCGAGCTTGAGGGCCTCGAGGAACTCGATGGGGTCGGTGGTCTCGTTCTGGAAGTCGACGATCCGCTGCATCCACTCGACCTCGGCGGTGGTCGAGGAGGTCTCCTTGGCCAGGGCCAGCCGCTCGGCCCGACGGTCCCGCTCGACCAGCTCCGCCCGTTGGGCGGCGGTGATCGACGAGCCCTTCTTTCCACCCTCGGCCTTGGTCTCGGCCGAAGCTGTCTTGTGGGCATCCTTGTGGGCGCGTCCCTTGGCGGCCGTCGCCCCGGCGTCCTTGCCGGACCTGGCCGTCCCCACCGGACGGTCCGGTCGGCTCGGATTCTCCTTGTAGCCCCAGTGGGCGGCGATGCCGTACTCGGCCCGCCGGTGCATCTCGTGGGTCCGGACCTGCACCTCGATGGGATTGCCGTCGAGACCGATCACCGTGGTGTGCAGCGACTGGTAGAGGTTGAACTTGGGCGAGTTGATGTAATCCTTGAACCGGCCCTGAACCGGAGGCCAGATGGCATGAATCGACCCGAGGGCCGCCCAGCAGTCTTTCTCCGACTCGACGATGACCCTGATCCCCACCAGGTCGTAGAGGTCGTCGAATTCCTTGCCCCGCACCACCATCTTCTCGTAGATGCTCCACAAGTGCTTCGGGCGCCCGGTGACCTCGGCGGCCACCCCCGACACGGCGAGCCGCTCACGCACCGATACCAGCACCCGAGCCAGGAACTCGTCCCGCAACGGGGCGCGAGACGCCACCATCTGCTCGATCTCGGCGTACCGCTTGGGGTGGAGGGTGGCAAAAGCCAGGTCCTCCAGCTGCCACTTGACCTCCTGGATTCCCAGCCGGTGGGCCAGGGGGGCGTAGATGTCGAGGGTCTCCTGAGCGGTCCGGCGTTGCTTCCACTCGGGCATCACCGACAGGGTCCGCATGTTGTGCAGGCGGTCGGCCAGCTTGATGATCAGCACACGCCAGTCGCTGGCCATGGCCACCAGCATCTTGCGGACGGTTGCCGCCTGTTGGGCCTCCTTCGAGTCGAACTGCAGCCGGTCGAGCTTGGTGACCCCATCGACGATGAGGGCGACGGCAGCACCGAAGTCCCGCTCGATCACATCGGTGGTCACCCCGGTGTCCTCCACCGCGTCGTGGAGCAGGGCGGCGGCCACGGTCTGGTAGTCCAGGCCCAGGTCGGCGACGATCCCGGCCACCGCGATGGGATGGGTGATGTAGGGCTCCCCCGAACGCCGGAGCTGTCCGGCGTGGGCCACCGTGGCCGTCTCGGCCGCCTTCACGATCAGCGAGGTGTCGTCACCGGGGTGACGGCGGAGGAACGCCTCGAGCACCGGCACCATCAGGGCAGCCTCGGCGGCGGGCAGCGACGAGCCGGCGATGCACTCGTCGGCCGGTGGCACGGTCCCCTCGGCGGGGACTGGGGTGGCCAGGGCCATAGCTACACGGTACCTGTCCAAGCAGGTGGACCGGTACTTCTTGGGCCCGGTCGAGCCCGTGGACGGGTGCTCCCCGGCCAGTGATCACCGGTCCCGTTCCGCGCCGGACCCTCGGTCACGGACCGGTTCAGCGGCGCTTGCCCTTGCCCTTGCCCTTGCCCTTGCGCGGACGGGGTGGCGGGCGGTTCCCACCGGGCCGGGTGGAACCGGACGAGGCGCGGCTGGCTCCTGACGACGTCCTCGACCCTCCGCCCGAGGCTGCCGCGGCGGCGCCCACCGGTTCGCCGGCGACCGAACCCCCGCCCTTGGCCGACTTCCCACCCGATCGCCGGGACGACGAAGCCGCGCCGGGGCGGATGACTCCTGCGGTCTGACTGCGGCCACGACCCGAGGACCGTCCACCTGCGCCGGCGGCGCCGGCCATGGCCGCGGCCGCCGCCGGGGTCAGCACGGCACCGCGCTCGCCGCGGGCCTCGAGTCTCTGGCGGATGGTCACGTAGCGGGGCTCGTGCTCCTTCATGAGGGCGAGCAGCGGTGAGGCGATGAAGATGGACGAGTAGGCCCCGCTGGTCAGACCGATGACCAGAGCCAGACCGAAGTCCTGCAGGGAGGTGGCGCCCAACAGGAAGGAACCGACCACCAGGACCGACAACACCGGAACGATGGCCACCAACGAGGTGTTGATGGAGCGGGCCAAGGTCTGGTTCATCGACAGATTGACCATGTCGGAATACGTGATGCGCCCCGAGGCGCCGAGGCCCTTGGAGTTCTCCCGTATTCGGTCGAAGACGACGACGGTGTCATAGAGCGAATAGCCGAGCACGGTCAGCACGGCCACCACGGTGTCGGGAGTCACCTGGAACCCGGTCAACGAGTAGATACCGACGGTCACCAAGATGTCGTGGATGACCGCCACGATGGCGGCCACGGCCATCTTGAACTCGAAGCGGATGGAGATGTACGCGGTGACGGCGATGAAGAAGATGATCAGGGCCCTGATGGCGTCCTTGGTGACCTGACCTCCCCAGGTGGGGCCGACGTCGTTGAAGTTGACATTGTCCGGTGTGGTGTTGGCCGCCTTGGCCAGCGCGTCCTGCACGTTGTTCTCGATGGTGGTGCGTTGGGCGGCGGGCTTCGAGTTGAGGTCGACGGTCACCTGGATCTGCCTGGTGTGGCTGACCTGGTCGGTGAGCTGGACCACGGTGGGCTGGGTGACCCCGGCCGCCTCGGCCACCGCCGTGGCCTGGGCCACGGTCAGGGTCGGGGAGGAGACCAACCAGGACTGTCCGCCTTTGAAGTCGATGCCCTCGTTGAGGCCCCGGGTCCCGAGGGAGATGAGGCCGGCCAGGATGATCACGGTCGAGATGGTGAACCAGCGTTTGCGGTTGCCGATGAAGTCGAACGAGGTTTCGCCTCGGTAGAGGCGGATGAGGGCGTTGTGGCGCTTCTCCCCTTTTTCGGCTCGTTCCTCCTCTTCGGCGGCGAACTCGATCTCCTCGTCGAACTCCGCCTCGAGCTCGATGGCCGCCTCGTCCTCCTCGGGGAGATCCAACCGTCCGTTGGCCCCGCTGGCGCCGTTGGCCCCGCTGGCGCCGTTGGAGCGTCGGGCGCTCACGGGGTGGCTCCCGCCGTCACACCGAGGCCGCTGGCCACGCTCATGCCCCGAACTTCGCTGCCGCTTCGGCTACGCCCGAGGATGATCACGAAGGGTCGGGTGAAGAAGTAGGTCACGAACACATCGAGGAGAGTGGAGATGCCCAAAAAGAGGGCGAAGCCTTGCACCGGGCCGATGGAGAATTCGTACAGGACCACCGCACCCAGCAGCGAGACCGCATCGGCGGCCAACACCGTGCGAAAAGCGCTGGAGAACCCTTTATCCACGCTGCTCCGCACGGTCCGCCCCGATCGGGCTTCGTCTTTTAATCGCTCGAAATAGACGATGTAGGAGTCGACGGTGATCCCGATCGACACGATGATCCCGATGACGCCGGCCAGGTCGATGGTGATGTTGAACCCCTGGCCCAGCATGGCGATGATGGACCACAGCAGCGCTCCGGTGACCGCCAGACCGGCCACCACCACCACCCCGAGCAACCGGTAGTAGAAGATCACGTAGGCGAGCACCAGAAGCAGGCCGGCCAGACCGGCCACCAGACCGGCGTGCAGCGATGCCTTGCCCAAGGTGGGCGAAACAGTCTCGACGGTGAGCCGGTCGAGCTTGACCGGCAGGGCTCCGTAGGTGAAGTCGGTGGCCAGGGTCTTGGCCTCGTTCTCGCTGAAGCTCCCCGATATCTGCACCGAGCCGTTGAACGAGGACCATGACGACTGGGTGGGCTGGGTGATGGGGGCGGAGATGACCTGCCCGTCGAGATCGATGCCGATGATCTGGTGGAACTGTTGCTTGGACAGGGCATCCCATTCGGCAGAGCCGGCGCTGGTCAAGTTCAGGTTCACCGTCCACTGGCCGTTGTTGAGCTGGGCCGAGGCGGAGTGCACGGCGGTGCCGGTAAGCGGGGCCGGTCCGAGCACGTAGCGGCCCGAACCTTCAGCCTGGGTCCCGGGAAGCAGGACGGTGGCGTTCTTGTCGTCGGACAACGGTGGGGTGGACTTGTAGGGAGCGAAGGCGGGGTCGGATTCGATGTTGGAGTTGGACGTGTAGCCGTTGATGTTGCTCGAGTCCGGGGTGACCTGCAGGTTGGCCTGGGTCAGCTGCGCGGCCGCCGCACAGGTGGGCAACGGGCCTGTCGAGGGTTTTTCGCCTTTGGTCAGGCTGAAGGGCGGCGCGTAGCAAAGCGCCGGCCGGAACAGAAGTTGGGCGGTGTTGCCCAAGGTGGCCAGGATCTGCTGGGTGTTCTTCTCACCGGGGATCTGGACGGAGACCTGGTTCTTCCCCTGGGTGGACACGGTCGCCCCGCTGGCTCCCCCAGCACTGACCCGGTTGTTGAGAATGGTCTGGATGGTGTCCAGCTGGGCCGAGTTGACCGCCGTGTGGGTCTGGTAGGTCACGGCCAGTCCGCCGTCGAGATCGAGGCCGAGCTTCGGCGACCAGCCGGCCGCCAGACAGGCACCCAGGGCGATGACCGCCACGGCAACAACCGAGAGCAGACTGACCCACAGGTTGCGCTTGTTCTTCATCGGATCTCAGGTCGCCGATGGCCGGTCGGGGCCACCACTGTCGTCACCGTCTGCCTTGGTCGAACTCCCCGACGGACCTCCCTTGCTCCCCGACGGATCTCCCTTGCCGTTGGCGACATGGTCACCGGATGACGAGGGGCCGTCGGCCTCGGCCTCGTCCTCCTCGTCTTCGTCGTCGGTCGAGCCCTCCGCCTGCTCCCCGTGGTCGGCGAAGTCGTCGGTCTCCTCGTACTCTTCGTACTCTTCGTACTCTTCGTCCTCGTCGGTCTCGGAGGGAACCGGCTCCTCCAGCTTGCGCAGCACGTACTGCTTGAGGACCACGAACGAGGCCCCGACACTGGTCTCCAGGGTCACCCGGTCTCCGTCGATGTCGATGATGTGCCCGACGATTCCCCCGGCGGTGAGTACCTCATCGCCCACGTCGAAGCCCTTCGACTGGGAACGCAGGGCCTTGGCCTTGCGCTGCTGGGGGCGGTAGATGAGGAAGTAGAACCCGGCCGCGATGACCACGAAAATCAAGAGGGCGGGGTTGCTACTGGTGGACTTCTTGGCCGTGGCGCCTAGCAGCGTCACGGCCATATCCAGGGCAGTCACGACCGAGGGGGCGGGGAGGGTATCGGGGTCCGCACAGCGGTCCGACTGTAGCCCAGGCCCGCCAGGGTGAGGCACCGCTCGCCTTCAGGCACCCCATGTTTCGGCGGTGCGGGCGCAGAGAGCGGCGAAGCGTCCCTCGGCGATGGCCGTGCGTGCTTCGTCCATCAATCCCAGTACGAAGGCCAGATTGTGGATGCTGAGCAGTCGCCAGGCGGTCGGTTCACCCACCCCCAGCAGGTGACGCAGGTAGCCCCGCGAGAACCGGGCGCAGGTGCCACACCCACAGCTCGGGTCGAGGGGCTGGTCATCCCGGGTGTGGGCGGAATTCCGCAGGTTGAGACGCCCGGCGCTGGTCAGCAGGGAGCCGTGCCGGGCCATCCGGGTGGGAGCCACGCAGTCGAACTGATCGACCCCGAGAGCGACCGCCTCGAGCATCCCGACCGGGTCACCCACCCCCATCAGGTAGCGAGGGCGATCGTCGGGGAGATGGGGTGTGGTGGCAGTCAGGGCCTCGAGCATGGCGTGCCGGGGCTCGCCCACCGACAGGCCCCCGATCCCGTATCCGTCGAAATCGAGCTCGACGGTTCGCAGCGCGCTCTCCTTGCGCAACCCGACATCGGTACCCCCCTGGACGATGCCGAAGAGGGCCTGACCCTCGGGCCTGGCCTCCAGCCCCCGATGGTGCCGTCGGGCCCGGCCGGCCCACGCCGCGGTGCGATCGACGGCGACCCGCAGCACCTCAGGGGCGGCGGGCAGGGTGGCGCACACATCGAGCACCATCTGGATGTCGGCACCCAGGAGACCCTGGGCCTCCACCGCCGACTCGGGCGTGATCCGGAGGCGGGCGCCGTCGTAGACCGAGGCGAACGTGACCCCGTCGTCGTCCACCGACGGGGCCAGCGAATGGACCTGATACCCGCCTGAATCTGTGAGGGTGTGGCCCGACCAACCGGAAAAACGGTGGATCCCACCGAGAGCGGCGACGACGTCGGCACCGGGCCGGAGCATCAGATGGTAGGCGTTGGCCAGGATCACCTCCGCTCCCAGGGTCTCGAGGTCGCGGCTGTCCAGCGCCTTGACCACACCTCGCGTGCCGACCGGCATGAAGGCCGGGATGGCGTACCGACCCCGGGCCGTGTGCACCCATCCGGTCCGTGCCGCTCCGTCGGTGGCAACCACCTCCACCCGGGTCGGGCTCATGCCCGGCCAGCCGGCCCGGCCGATCGGGTGGCGCGCCCCACCACCATGGCGTCGCCGAAGGACAGGAAGCGGTAGCCCTCGGCCAGGGCGGCGGCGTACATCCGGCGCCAGAGCGGTCCGCAGAACGACTCCACCAGCAAGAGAAGGCTGGACCGGGGCAGATGGAAGTTGGTCACCAGCACGTCGACCACCTCGAACTCATAGTCACCGTGGATGTAGAGATCGGTCCGGCCCGACAGTTTGCCGGTGGCGGCGGCCGACTCGAGGGCGCGCACCGCGGTGGTCCCGACGGCCACCACGCGGTCGGCAGCGGCACAGGCGGCCATGGTCGCCTCGGGAACCGAGTAGCGCTCGGAGTGGATCACATGGGCGTCAGCGGTGGGGGCGGTGATCGGGCGGAAGGTGTCGAGTCCGATGGCCAGGTCCACCGAGGCCAGGTGGGCCCCGGCCCGGCGGCAGTCCTCGAGCAGCGCTGACGTGAAGTGGAGACCTGCGGTGGGAGCAGCCGCCGAGCGCTCGTCGAGGTTCCGGGGGACGGCGTAGACCGTCTGGTAGCGATCAGGGTCGGCGAGCCGGTGGCGGATGTAGGGCGGGAGGGGCATGGCCCCGGTGCGCTCGACCACCGAGGGATCGATGAGCCGGACCCGGCGGCGCCCGTCCTCCCCGCCGTTCACCGGAGGCCCCACTTCGACCACCGGTCGCCCGGACGGTGATTCGAAGAGCAGGGTGGGAGCGGGCAGCCGACGACCGGGACGGACCAGGGCCTCCCACAGGCCGGGCTGGTCGTCCACGACGGGCTCCAGCAGAAGCACCTCGGCACCTCCCCCACCGGCCTTGACCAGGGCCAGCCGGGCAGGGAGCACCCGGGTGTCGTTGACCACGACGAGGTCACCGGGTCGCAGCAGGTCAGGCAGATCGCCCATGGTGCGATGGGCGATGTCCCCGTCCCCACCGCCGCCCAGGCCGGGGCCGACCATCAGCCGGGCCGCGCTCCGGGGCTCGACCGGTTCTTGGGCGATGGCATCGTCGGGAAGGCCGTAGTCGTAGGCGTCCATCGGCGTCCCGACCGACGCGTGCGTGTCCGACGGCCTTGGCTCTGATGCGCTCGTCTGGGATGGCCTTGTCTTCGATGGTCTTGGCTCTGATGCGACATCCGACACGAACCCCATGGTGGCAGAACCGGTGGTCGGCGGCGCCGCCCGGCGATCAGAGCAACGTCGACTCCGCCGGCACCAGGCCCAGATGAGCCCAGGCCCGGGGAGCGGCGATCCGACCGCGGGTCGTCCGCTGGAGCAGGCCGGCCTGTAAGAGGTAGGGCTCATAGGCGTCTTCGATGGTGTCCGGCTCCTCCCCGATGCACTGAGCCAAGGTGGTGAGGCCCACCGGGCGCCCGGCGAAGCGTCGGCACAGCACATCGAGGATCGACCGGTCGACCTTGTCCAAACCCAGCTCGTCCACGCCGAACACCTCCAGGCCGGCCACAGCCGTCGACGAGGTAATGGTGCCCTCGGCCCGGACCTCGACGAAGTCCCGCACCCGCCGCAGAAGTCGGTTGGCGATGCGGGGCGTCCCCCTCGACCGTTCGGCGATCCGCCGGGCACCCTCGGCGTCGATGGGCACCCGGAGGATGCCGGCCGAGCGAGTCACGATCGACTGCAGTTCCTCGACGTCGTAGTGATCGAGTCGGCCGACGAAGCCGAACCGGTCACGCAGGGGTCCCGCCACCAGACCGGTGCGCGTGGTGGCGCCCACCAGGGTGAACCGAGGCAAATCGAGACGGATGCTCCGGGCGGTGGGACCCTTGCCGATGAGGATGTCCAACTTGAAGTCCTCCATGGCCGGATAGAGGATCTCTTCAACCGAATGATGCAGGCGATGGATCTCGTCGATGAAGAGCACGTCGCCCTCCTGCAGATCGGTGAGCAAGGCGGCCAGGTCGCCCGACCGCACCAACACGGGGCCGGCGGTGATCCGAAGTCCGACGCCCATCTCGGCGGCCACGATGCCGGCCAGCGAGGTCTTGCCCAGCCCCGGCGGGCCGGCGAACAACAGGTGGTCGACCGGTTGGTGCCGCTTCAGAGCGGCTTCGATGACGATCTCCAGGTGCCCGGTCAGCTGGCTCTGGCCGACGAATTCGGCCAGGGTCCGGGGCCGCAGACCGGCGTCCTCGACCTCCTCGGCCGGCGCCACGTGGGGGTCGACGGGGCGAATGACCTCCGGCTCGCCGGTCACTTCGGCGTCGAGGCCGTCCTCGGCCGGTGAGTTTCCCTCGACCGCGGTTGCCGGCTCGGCCAGGATCTCGCGGCGCACCGGAGACATCACCGGCTCCGAGCCAGTTCGCGCAGAGCGGTCCTCACCATCTCTTCGACCGGTCCGTCGTCGTCTACCGCGTCCATCACGCCGCGGATCTCTTCAGGACCGTAACCGAGCTCGACGAGAGCGAGACGAACCTCGCCCCGAGAGGAGGTGGCACCCTCGGGCACCGGCCCGTCGCCGCCCAGGGTGGGCAGGTCGAGCCGGGCTTTGAGCTCGAGCAGCAGTCGGGCAGCGGTCTTCTTCCCCACCCCCGGTACCCGGCAGAGGGTATCGATGTCGTCCTCGAGGACCGCAGTGGAGAGGGCCGCCGGAGACATCGACGAGAGGATGGCCAGGGCCAGCGAGGGTCCCACCCCGTGGGCGCCGAGGAGGGCTTCGAAGCAGCGACGCTCGTCGGCGTGGGCAAAGCCGTACAACACAATGGCGTCCTCGCGCACGTGGGTGTGCACGTGGAGGAACACCTCACTGCCGTGACCTCCCAACCCGGACGCCAGACTTGTGGGCACCGAGGCGCGGTAGCCCACTCCCCCCACCTCGACGATGACCTCGCCGGGCGCCGGCCGGTCGACCAGCGTCCCCCGCAACGTACCGATCATGGAACCTCCCCGATGGCCGCGGCCACCGCCCGGCGAAATGGCTGAGTGGTGAGATGGCAGACCGCCAGGGCCAAGGCGTCGGCCACGTCCGGCGGTCGCGGCGGCTCCGCCAATCCAAGGACCGAGGCCACCATCCGCTGCACCTGATCCTTGGTGGCCCCTCCGTATCCGACCAACGCCTGCTTCACTTCGTTCGACGTGTACTGCGCCACCTGGCAACCCGACTCGGCCGCAGCCACCAGGGCCACGCCCGCCGCCTGCCCGGTGGCCATGGCCGTTCGAGCGTTGACCTGAAAGAAGACCCGTTCCACGACCACCGACTCCGGTCTGAACTGGGCCACCAGGGCCCGCAACTCCTCGGACAGACAGCGCAGCCGTTCGGGCAAGGGCATGGACGGTTCGGTGGAGATCACCCCGCCGGCCACCGCAGCCAGTGCGCCCGATCGGCGGGTGACCACGCCGTATCCGCACCGGGACAGGCCCGGATCGATTCCCAGGACGAACACGCGTTCGATGCTACCGTGTGCCCGGGCGGAGAAGGGGGATAGCGAGGCGGGCTCGGGCCGGCGCCCGGCGGACTCAACCCTCGTAGGCGGCCATCACCGCGTCAGGGATGTCGAAGTTGGCATAGACGTTCTGCACGTCGTCGTGGTCGTCGAGGGCCTCGATGAGCCGCAGCACCTTCTTGGCCTCGGATTCGGAGGTGACCTCCACCGTCGAGGTGGGCACCATCGACAACTCGGACGAACCCGGTTCCAACCCGGCTTGTTCGAGAGCGGCGCGCACCGCCATCAGGTCTCCTGGGGCGCTGGTCACGACCCAGTGGTCGCCCTCGTCGGTGAGGTCCTCCGCACCGGCTTCGGTGGCCACTTCCATCACCCGTTCCTCATCGTGGCTGCGGGGAACGGCGATGACCCCCTTGCGTTCGAACTGCCAACTCACCGCCCCGGGTTCAGCCAAGGTCCCGCCGTTCTTGTTGAACAGATTGCGGATCTCCGCGCCGGTCCGATTTCGGTTATCGGTAAGGCACTCGACGATGACCGCCACGCCGTCCGAGGCGTACCCCTCGTAGGCGACCGACTCGTAACGGACGCCCTCGAGCTCGCCCGAACCCCGTTTGATGGCCCGCTCGATGGTATCGATCGGCACGGACGCGTCGCGGGCCTTGGCGTACATGGTCCGCAGGCTGGCGTTGGCGGTCATGTCGCTCCCGCCCTCACGCGCCGCCACCTCGACCTGCCGGATGATCTTGGCGAACACCTTGGCCCGGGCTGAGTCCTGTGCGCCCTTGCGGTACTTGGTGGTGGCCCACTTGGAGTGTCCGGACATCGACTAACGCCTCTCTATTCTTCGACTCTGTCTCGTCTGGGTTCGTTGTCTTCTTTGGTCATCTCGACGAACAGCTGATGGAGCCTAGGGTCTCCGGTGAGCTCGGGATGAAACGCCGTGACGAGCACCGATCCCTGGCGACACACCACCGGCAGCGCCGTGGCCCCGACGAGTTGATCGTCGACCCCGCCGACCTGCTCACCGTGGCCCGCCCCGCTCGCTGGGAGCTGGGCCAGAACTTCCACCCCGGGACCGGCACTCTCCACGACCGGGGCCCGGATGAACACGGCGTGCAATGGCTCCGGGCCCAGGCCGGCGATGTCCAAGTCGCACTCGAAGGAGGCCGCCTGACGGCCGTACCCGTTGCGCCGGATGACCAGATCGATGGCACCGAAGCGCCTTTGATCGGGGCGACCGTCGAGCACCGAAGCGGCCAGCAGGATCATGCCGGCACAGGTGCCGAAGACGGGCAGTCCCGCGCCCAATGACTCAGCCAGCGGGTCGAACAGACCCGACGATTCCAGCAGCAACGAGAGGGTGGTCGACTCCCCCCCGGGCAGAATCAGACCAGCCAGGCCGACCAGGTCGCTTGGCTCCCGCACCAGCCGCACCTGCTCGCCCAGTGACGCCAGCGCAGCAGCATGTTCTCGAACATCACCCTGGAGGGCGAGGACCCCCAGCGCCATCGTCAGCGTCCCCAGCGCGGCCGACGGGCGCGCCGGTCACCAACCACGCTCGGCCAGGTGCACGCCCAGGGTGTCGATCTCGTCACCGGCCATGGCCTCCCCCAGGCCCGTGGACACCTTGGCCACCAGGTCGGGGTCGGTGAAGTGAGCGGTGGCCTCGACGATGGCGCGGGCCATCCTCGGTGGGTCGGCACTCTTGAAGATCCCCGAACCTACGAACACCGCCTCGGCACCCAACTGCATGACGAGCGAGGCGTCCGACGGCGTGGCAATCCCTCCGGCACAGAACAGGGGCACCGGCAGCCGACCGGTGGCCGCGATCTCCTGGACCAGATCGACCGGGGCGGCCAGATCCTTGGCCCACCCGTACAGCTCGGCCGAATCGGCCATGGTCAGCCGACCGATATCACCCAGGATGGAACGCAGATGGCGGACCGCCTCCACGATGTTGCCGGTGCCCGCCTCGCCTTTGGACCGGATCATCGCTGCTCCCTCGGAGATCCGACGCAGGGCCTCCCCCAGGTTGGTGGCACCGCACACGAAAGGCACCGCAAAGGCCCATTTGTCGATGTGGTGGGCCTCGTCCGCCGGGGTCAGAACCTCGCTCTCGTCGACATAGTCGACGCCGAGCGACTGCAACACCTGGGCCTCGGCAAAATGACCGATGCGGGCCTTGGCCATAACCGGCACGGTCACTGCCGCCTTGATCCCCTCGATGAGAGCCGGGTCGCTCATCCGGGCCACTCCCCCGTCCCGCCGTATGTCGGCAGGCACCCGCTCGAGCGCCATGACGGCCACCGCCCCGGCGTCTTCGCCCACCTTCGCCTGCTCGGAGTTGACCACGTCCATGATCACGCCGCCGCGCAACATCTCAGCCAGGCCACGCTTCACGGTGAAGGTCCCGGTGGGCCGGTGACGGCCGGACCGATCGGGTCCGGTAGCGACAGAATCGGTGACGTCGTCGGCCATGGCCGGCATTCTACCTGCGGGCCCACTGCTGACGGCTCGCTCGGGCTGCCTACCCGCGCCGCAGCGGCCACCCCGGTCGGGCGGCCGCTGCACAGCACGACATCTTGGCGGGCGGCTTGTCGCTCAGGCCTCGAGCACAGCCTCCAGCTCGAGCTCGATGTCGACCTTCTTGGCCACCACGAGGCCACCGGCCTCCATGACCGCCCCGAAGGACACGCCGAACTCGTCGCGGTCGATGGTGGTCGAACCGCTGAATCCGACCCGGTGATTACCCATCGGGTCCTGAACGACGCCCTCGAGGGTCACGTCCAAGGTCACCGGCCGGGTGACACCGCGGATGGTGAGGTCACCTTCGACCTTCCAGTGGGTCGGGCTCTCCGGCTTGACCGCGGTGCTGGTGAAATGCCAGGTCGGATGGTTGGCTACGTCGAAGAAA
This sequence comes from uncultured Acidimicrobiaceae bacterium, assembly GCA_963704615.1. GTDB lineage: Bacteria > Actinomycetota > Acidimicrobiia > Acidimicrobiales > RAAP-2 > Bog-756. The sequence goes on from OY969923.1 coordinate 2,465,438, forward strand.
TCGCTGGTGCGCAGGTGGTTGTCGCGGCCTTCGTCTCGGGTGTCCACACTCTCGGCCTGGATGGTCAGAGCGACCTTGGAGTCGACCGGATCCTCGGCCAACTCGAGCTTGCCCTCGAAGCTGCCGAACCGGCCACGGACCTTGGACACGGCCATGTGCCGCACGGCGAACCCGATCTGGGTGTGGGCGGGGTCGATCACGTACGTCCCCACCGCCGGATACTCGACACCGTTCACTTTCCTGCTGGTGACTCCTGTTGTGGTTGCCATCTGTCACTCCTCTCGTCCCCCAGGGCCCCATGGCACCTGAAGTTGCTTGTACAACTAACTATACCAACAACTATTTGCAGGCGCAAGTATTCCCGGAGATCCTGGTACAGTGGCGCTATGGCGCGAACGCTGATCACAGATGACGAGAGGCTGACCACCGTCGGCCTGCTCTTCGAGTCGGCAGCCGGCCTCCGGAGGGTGTTCCAACAACGGATGGAAGCGGAGCGGTCGCTGACCACACAGTCCTTTGATGTCCTCATCCGGCTGGCCCGAACCCCGGGCTCAGAGCTGCGGATGAGCGAACTGGCCGCCCAGACCTCACTCACCCCGAGCGGCCTCACCCGCTCGATCGATCGATTGCAGGAGCAGGGCCTGGTGCAACGGCGGGTCTGTCCGGAGGATCGGCGAGGGGCGTTCGCCGTCCTGACCCCGTCGGGCCAGGAGTTGATGGACCGGGCCATACCGGACCACATCGCCCATGTGAACGAGGTGCTCAGCGACCTGTTTACCTCCGAGGAGGAGGAGACCCTGGCCGCCTTGCTCCGCAAGCTCCGGGATCATCTCTTCGATGCCAACTCGACATGGGCGCTGGCCGAAGAGGACGGGGATCTCTGCCCGGGAGGCGAGTGACGGACTGTCGTCGGTCAGAAGGCGAGTGACCAACCGTCCTCGTCAGAGTGGATCAGCGAAGCGAGAGGGCTTCGGCGCGGACCCTGGTGTCGTCCAGATTGTTCACCGGCGACTCGCCGGGCGGAGCGCCCGCCATCGGGTCGATCCACAACCAGCGGGTGAGCTTGGCCGTACGCCCTGACCCCGAGGGCCAGGGTGCAACCGGAGAGGGTGGGTCGACCATCGACTCCAGCGCCGATCCGATACCGGGGGGATAGCGCACCACTCCGGCGGCCCGTTGGTCAGCCCAGTATTCGCGGCCGCGGCCAATCAGCGAGTGCACCCGGTCGGTGCCGCGGGCGACCCCCGCCACTGCGGCCCACGGAACGGTAACGACCACGGCCAGACCGGCCACCACCGTGTCGTGGCGCTTGATGTGGACCAATTCGTGCGCCAGTACTCCCTCGAGCTCGACCAAGGTGAGGGACTGTTCGAGACCCGAGGTGACCACGAGCTGGGCCGTGGCCGGGTCGCGACCGACGGACATGGCGTTGGGAATCGGGCTGTCCACGATGCACACGGTCGGCCGGGGCAGGCCCATGGTGGCGCAGAGCCCGTCGACCAGGTTGTGGAGTCGTGGATGCTCCCACTCGTCGCTGGGGTGCCCGCCGACAGAGCGCACCACCGCGCCCGGAGCGAATCGCCACAGCCACACCGTGACCGCGATGGTGATGACCACCAAGGCAGCCGCACCGACCAGGAGCAACCCGAGCGCCACCAACACGCCACCCACAACGAGTCCGGCGATGAGCCCGGGGAGGATGGCGAGGACCCCGGCCCGTCGACGATTGGCACGAATTGCCGACGCCTCCTCGTTGCCCTCGGCCTGGCGATCGACGGCCTGCGCCACCGACCGCGCCGGGGCCGGGTCGCGGTCAACGGGAACCGCCGACCGCGAGGGAGAACGGTTCGCCGATGCGGCGCGCGACCCTCCCCCACCGGAGCGGGACCCGGGCGACCCGCTCCGCCCGCCCGCTCCGCCGCCCCCGCCCGTTCGGGCGTTTCCCGCCGTCGTGGAACTGGACCGCGATCGATTGCCACCCCGGCTGTTCCGATTTCGGTTGCGGTTCCGGTTCCGCGAGGCGCCCGAACCGGATCCTCCCCCGCTGTTGGGTGAACGCTCCTTGTCGGGCAACCCGCGGCCTGGCGTTCCGGCAGGAGCGTTGGCGTTGTCGGACTCGCTCATGATGGGTGCAGTGTACGGCTCGTCACGGCTGGGCTCCGACCATCGCCGACCGATACAGGCCTTCGTACCAATCGGCCAACCTGGCCATCGACCGCTCCTCGGCCCGGGCCAGCCCGGCGGCGAGCCACGAGCGACGGGAGGACTCGTCGCTCCCGCCCCCACCCGCCCGGTCCAGATTGGCCGAAGTGACGGCCAGCTCGCCGGAGAGCACGCCGGACAGGGCCTTGGCCAGGGCGCCGGCATCGCCGGGGGGCACCATGACGGCCCAGCCGCCGACGGCCTGGCGGTAGCCGTCGATGTCGCTGGCCACCACGACGGTCTGGGCCGCCATGGCCTCGACCAGGACCATGCCGAAGGACTCGCCGCCCAGCGCCGGCGCGCACAGGATGTCGGCAGCCACCAGGCGACGGATTTTCTCGTCCTCGGGGAGGACCCCGAGCCACCGGATGTCGGACGACTCGGGGTGGAGTCGCCGGAGGGCATCGGTCTGCGGGCCGTCCCCGGCGATCCACAGGACGGGCCCAGCCGACCGACCGGCGGGCTGGCGAACATCGGACAGGGGCAGGTGGGACGGCGGGGACCGCAACTCCTCGAATGCGGCCAGGAGGGTTCGCAAGCCCTTGCGCTCCTCGTGACGCCCGAGGAAGAGCACGGTCGGCCCCTCGACCGGCCAGGGGCGGACACCCCGGTAGCGTTCCACCTCGACGCCGTTGAACCCCGCCTCGTAGGTCCCACCGAGTGCCTCCGACGCGGTGACCCGGGCTGCCTCGGACACCGCCACCCGGATGGCAAAGTGACGGGCCAGCCGGCGGGCGACCGGGCCCAACACGGTGTAGAGGACGCTCGAACCGCTGCGATGGAAGGTGGCCACCAGGGGCGGCAGGCCCCGGCCCACCAGAAGCCCGTAGGGGAGCCCGGGGGCGAACGGCTCGTGCACATGGACGACATCGAACCCCCCCGACTGCACGACGCGGCGGGCGTGGACCACCGCGGTGGGGGACACGGTTACCGGGGCGATGGAGCCGTTGGCCGGAAGCGACACCGAACGCCCGGTGACCACCAGGTCGACGCCCTCGGGAGCGTCCATCGGTGCATCGAGCGGGGCGAAGACAGTGGCCCGGTGGCCCCGCGCCCCGAGAGCCCTGGCCAGCCCGATGACCTGGCCCTGGACGCCGCCGGGACGCGACAGGCTGTACGGACATACAAGGGCGATGTGCAGCGGAGGGGCGGTCGGCGATGTGCCGCGGTCCACCGCCCGGTCAGTCCATCATCGACCGGCGCTGCCGCCGCCGGCTCCACTTGACGCCATACATGGCATCGTCGGCCCGGCTCAGCAGTCTCGAGGGGTCGGTGTCGGCATTGTCGGCGAAGACGCCGCCGACCGAGGCCAGTACCGTGAGGGTGCGCCCGTCGATCCGGTAGGGCCGGGCCAGGGCGGTCGAGATCCGATCGGCGATGCGGAGCATCTCTTCCTCGCCACTCTCGATGTCACAGACCACCACGAATTCGTCGCCCCCCAGGCGAGCCACCGTGTCGGTCGGGCGCACGATGGCCTGGAGACGGCCGGCCACGGCGACGAGCATGTCATCGCCAACATCGTGACCGAGCACGTCGTTGATCTCCTTGAACTCGTCGAGGTCCAAGAGGTAGACGGCCACACCCCGGTGCCCAGCCACGATGCCCGGCTCGCCGGTCCGATCGGTCGTCGAGGGTGTCAACAGTGACAGCTCGTCGATCGCTTCCTGCAGTCGTTCGGCCAGAAGGGTCCGATTGGCCAATCCGGTCAGAGGATCGTGCAGTGCCATTTCGGCCAGCCGCTCCTCGTTGAGCTTCTGCTCGGTGACATCGTGCATGGCCACCACGGCGCCGAGCATCCACCCGTCCTCGTCCACCAGAGCCTGGCCGTTGATGCTGACCTTGCGCCTGTCCCCGCCCTCCGACTCGAGGTGAATCTCCACGTCGCGCAGTTGCTCGCCTGCCATCGCCCTGACCAGAGGGTTCTCCCGTTGGGCGATCGGTGTGCCGTCCGGCCGTCGGAGCCCCTGATCGGTGGGGATCTGGCCGATCGGCTCCTCCCCTTCAGCCAGACCGTGGAGCTGTCGGGCCGCCGGGTTGAAAACGGTGATGCGCCCTTCGGCATCGCAGGCCACGATTCCCTCTTCGAGGGTGTCGAGAAGGACCTGGAGGAACTGCTCTTCTCGACGGAGCTCGGTGGCTGACTGGCGCAACTCGGTGACGTCACTGAACGAAGCCACGGCTCCGGTCACCGTGCCGTCCGATTCCACCATGGCCTGGGTGTTGACCCGGGCCCACATGGCTGACCTTCCCCGACGGCGTACGCCGAGCACGACTCCGACCGACCGTCGGCTGCCTCGCAGGCTCGCCATGATCGGGTGGTTCTGGATGTCGATGGCCTCACCGTCGGCGTCGACCAGCTCGAGTCCGTCGGCCTCGGCCATCAGATCACCGAGCCGGCGGCCCACGAGACGCACCCGGGGCGCCTCGAACATGATCTCGAACGCTTGGTTGACCCTGACCACCGTGGTGTCGGCGTCCACGATCAGCACGCCGTCGGCCAGCGATTCGATGAGGGTGGTCTGGCTCCGGTCGACGTCGCGGACGGTCTTCTCGAGGCTCCTCCGGTCGGTGATGTCCCGGATGGTGACGACGATCCCCCGGATGGGGTCGTCCAGATGGTTGGCGGCCACCACATCCAGGTCGATCGGCTTCCCGTCGGCCCGGACAGTGCGCATCTCGAGGGACACCGACAATCTTCGGCCCGCCACGAGGTCGTTGAACAGGGCTCTCACCGGCTCGATGCTCAACGAGTCGAACAGCCCGAAAGCATCGAGTCCGATGGCGTCGCTGACGTCGTAGCCGAAGACCCGCTCGGCCGAGGCGCTGACGAAGATGAATCGCCCGTCGGCATCGATCACCACCACGACGTCGAATTCGTGCTCGCTCAACGAGTGGAATCGTGGTTCACCTGTCGGACTTGCGCCGTTGGATACGGCCAAGTCGGGAACAGGAAGGCCGGGGACCGCACGGCGAGGGGCCGGTTGGCTGAGCACCGCCGGGCCTAGTGCTTCGAAATCGGCGTCGCCGGACAGGGATCTGTCGTCGAACTTGGTCACGCCGCCGCCTCGGGACGGTCGGCCAGCCACAAAGGCTGGAACACATGCCACTGCTCGGGCGCCTGGCGGATGAGTCCCTCGAACCGGGTGGCCATGTCCTGGGTGAGCCGAGCGACGTCCTCTCGTAGGGAGCCATACCGTGTGGTGTCCAGCGGAGGCTCGACCACTCCCCGATGATCGGATCCGGGGCCGCTGAAGACGGCGCCGGTGACCAGTTGGGCCCCCGTCCGAAGGGCCAGGGTGGCCGGTCCCGCCGGCATGGTGGTCGTCTCGCCGAAGAACTCGACCTCGACGCCGTTGCCGACCAGGTCGCGGTCGCTCAGGAGCCCGACCAGGCCCCCCTGACGCAGAGTGGCCATGATGGAACGTCCCGACGAGGAGTCGAGGGGGATGATGGTCAAGCCCATGGTCGCCCGCTGCTCGACGAAGAAATCGAACAACTCCGGCGGTTCGATCCTTTCGGCGACCGACGTCATCGGCAGGCCTTGCGTGGCCAGAAAAGCGCCCCCATATTCCCAGCTCCCCACGTGCGGTAGTGCCATGATGACGCCCTTTCCGGCTGCCATCCCCTCCACCAGGTATTCGAGGCCCTGGACGAATGTCCTCTGCTCCACCTCCGTCGGTGACGTGCTCCCGAGCCGAGCCCCTTCGACCCAGTAGCGAGCGTAGGCCCGAAACGATCGCCGCGCCCAACGATCGAGGACGACCTGGTCGCTCGGGTCGGCACCGAGGACGCGGCGAAGGTTGTTGGACACGGCCCGGCGATGGTCACTGCGCACGGTGAACAGCACATCCCCCACCGCACTGGCCGCCCCCATGGCCACCGGTTCGGGTAACGCAGCCAGGCACCGCCCGAGGGTGGTGTAGGTGCGAAAGACGATCTGTCCCTTGTTCACGAGCCCTCGTTCTCGTTCAACTGATCCGGGGGGCTCAGGTGTGTCGACGGCTGGTGCGCTGCCGGAGGCCCCCTCGGGCGTGGCGGGCGCGCCAGGCCCTTCCCGAACGGCTGGCCAACTCGCCCTGCCGGCGGGCCCGCCAACGGGACGGCGAGGTGGATGCCTTCCGCCGCTCGGCTCGGGCCACGCTGCGAGACCGGCGGTGGCGACGGGGTGCCGCCACCGGGACCGGACCCTCAGCCAGACGCCACACCTTCACGAACCGACCCAGAGCCGTGGCCGTGGTCAGGGCCAGCATCGCCCACAGAACGGGGACCAGGAGCACCGGGGAGAGGAACCCGACGCCCAACAGGATCATCCTCTCGGCCCGTTCCATCAATCCGCCCCGGGCCGAGATGCCCAACGACTCGGCCTTGGCCCTCTGGTAGGAAACCAACGAGGTGGCGCCGAGGACGGCAAAGGGGAGAAGCACCAGATGGCCGGGGTGCGCCCCCACCAGATACCAGGCCACCCCGCCGAGGATGAGGGCATCGGCCACCCGGTCGGTGACCGAATCGAAGAAGGCTCCCCGCACCGACGACGTCCCTGACGCCTTGGCCACTGGGCCGTCGAGCAGGTCGTGCAGACCGGTGAGGATGAGCAGGATGATGGCCAGATGGAGATGGCCGGTGGCGACAGCCACGGCCGTGGCCGTGGCCGAGATCAGACCCGTGGCCGTGAGCATGTCAGCGGTGACGCCCCACTGTTGAAGCCGGCGACCGACCGGGCCGGTGCCCCGGTCAACCGTGTCGCGCCATCGCCCATCGAACATGCATTTCCTCCAGAAAGCTTGTTTCACCCTACCATCCGTACCCTGGATCGAGCGGTTGCCGGAATGGTCCGGAACCACCCTCGGAGGGCGGTCCCGGCGGCGTCGCGGTCAGAGAACGAGAGGTTTGATCGGGGCCATGATCAGGCTCGGGTCCTCGTGCCAGTCGACCCCGGGGACATCGATGTAGAGCTCGATCTCGTTGCCGTCGGGATCCAGGATGTAGAGGCTGTGAGTGACGGTGTGGTCGCTGGCCCCGGTGATGATCACGTCGGCCTCCTTCAGCCGGCGCACCATGTCCCGCAAATCCTCGTCCGAGTCCCCGACCTTGAGCCCGAAGTGGTAGAGGCCCAGATGACGACCTGTGGGCTGGGGCGTGGCACCCTCCCCCACTTCGATGAGCAGAAGCTCGTGATGGGTGCGCCCCGACGAGAAGGCGGCCACAGGCGCCCCCATGGTGTCGGGAATGGCCGACTCCCATCCGAGGACGTCTCGATAGAAGGCCGACGATCGTTCGACACTCCTCACGTAGAGGACCAGGTGCCCGAGTTCCTTGACTGTCATCTCAACCTCGTATCCGCCCGCTCATGGGTCTTCACCTGTTCTACCCCTACCCTTGCTCCTGTCGGGCAACACCCACACGGTGGCGCCGATTCCTTCACGGGTGGATCTCGGAACCCTCACGGATCCCTCACGGATCCGCCCGGTCCACCGTTCGGTCGAGCGAGCCGGCTCGGTCGGAGGAGGTAGGCGGGTCCTCCCGGCGGTCGGGTCGGTCCGGCCAGTGGGGATGGATCCGCTCCCAGGTGGTGGGCAAAGTCTCGGGGAGGACCCGGGTCCCCGCCACCGCGGTCATGAAATTGGTGTCGCCCGCCCATCGGGGTACGGCGTGGAGATGGAGGTGGCGGGGGATCCCGGCCCCGGCTGCCCGACCCAGGTTGGCACCGAGGTTGATGCCCTCGGGTGCGAGCGCGGCCTCGAGGGCCTCCACGCTGCTGAGCACCGTCGACCACAGCTCGGCACTCTCCCCGTCGGTCAGCTCGGACAAGGAGCCCACGTGCCGGTTCGGCACCACCATGAGATGGCCGCTGGCATAGGGGTAGGCGTTGAGCACGGCGTAGGTCAGGGGTCCGCGCCAGAGCACACCGTTGTCGGCCGAGGGAGGGCCACTTGCCGCGATGCGGCAGAACACACAGTGCTCAGGGTCGTCGACAGTCGACCCGCCGTCAGATGCCGATGCCGACGACGAGGCCCCGGTCACGTAGTCGGATCGCCACCCGGCCCACAGGTGCTCGAGACTCACGGCGCCTCGGGGACACGGCGTTCGACGATCTCACTCTCCAGCATCTCGGTAAAGGTGGTCAGCTCCACCCCCCGGTCGGGTCGGTTGCTGCCCCGCCGGTTGACGCCCACTGTTCCTGCGGCAACGTCGTCGTCGCCCACCACCAGGATGTAGGGGATCTTCTGGACTTTGGCCTTGCCCACCCGGGCGCCCAGGGGCTCGTCGGCCGGATCGACGGTCACCCGGGCGCCGATCGCCCGGAGGCGGTCGGCCACCTTGTGGGCGTACTCCTCGTGGTCATCGCGCACTCCGAGCACCCGCACCTGCTCGGGTGCAAGCCACGTGGGCAGGGCACCGGCGTAGTGCTCGAGAAGAATGGCGAAGAACCGCTCCACCGATCCGAACAGGGCCCGGTGGATCATGATGGGCCGGTGCCGGGCGTTGTCGGCACCGACGTACTCCATGTCGAAGCGCTGGGGAAGCTGGAAGTCGAGCTGGACCGTCGACATCTGGTGGGTCCTGCCGATGGCATCCCGAGCCTGCACGGAGATCTTCGGCCCGTAGAAGGCGCCGCCGCCTTCATCGAGGACCATCTCGAGATCCATGGCCAGTGCCGCCGTCCGTAATGCTTCGGTGGCCTCGTCCCACTCTTCGATGGTGCCCACGGCTTTGTCCTCCGGCCGCGTCGACAGCTCGAGGTAGAAATCCTTCAGACCGAAGTCCCGCAGCAGCGAGAGGACGAAGAGCAGGGCGGCGTGGAGCTCGTCGGCCATCTGCTCGCGGGTACAGAAGATGTGGGCATCGTCCTGGGTCATTCCCCGGACCCGGGTGAGGCCGTGCAACACCCCCGACTTCTCGTAGCGGTACACCGTCCCGAACTCGAAGAAACGCAGGGGCAGTTCGCGGTAGGAGCGTTGCCTGTTCTTGTAGATGAGAATGTGGAACGGGCAGTTCATCGGCTTGAGGTAGTACTCCTGGCCACCGTCGAGCTCCATGGGCGGGAACATGCCTTCCGAGAACCAGTCGAGGTGGCCCGAGGTCTCGAACAATCCGGACTTGGTGATGTGCGGGGTGTGCACGAACTGGTAACCGGACGCCTCGTGGCGCTGTCGCGAGTAGTCCTCCATGAGCCGACGCACCATCCCGCCCTTCGGGTGGAACACCGCCAGCCCCGAGCCGATCTCCTCGGGGAAGGAGAACAGGTCCAGCTCAGCGCCGAGCTTGCGATGATCCCGCAGCTCTGCCTCCTCCAGTCGGTGGAGGTGCTCGGCCAGTGCCTTGTCCGACTCCCACGCGGTGCCGTAGATGCGTTGCAGCTGCGGTTGTTTTTCGTCTCCGCGCCAATAGGCCCCCGCCACCCGCATCAGGGCGAAGTGGCCGAGGTGACCGGTGGAAGGAACATGCGGTCCGAGGCAGAGGTCGGTGAACGCGGGTGTGTTCCAGTACGTGGAGACGACTCCTGACGAGGCTTCCTCAACGGTGGCGTCGACCTCGTCGTGCCCGGCTCCGACGGCCTCGATGATCTCGCGCTTGAAGGGTTGATCGGCGAACAACGACAAGCCTTCCTCGATGCTGTGCTCGTGGCGGATGAAGGGTTGGTCCTCGGCCATGATCTCCCGCATGGTGGCGGCCACCCGCTCCAGGTCATCGTCACTGAAGTGGGCACCACCGGGCAGCTCGAAGTCGTAATAGAAGCCGTCCTCGATGACGGGGCCGATGGCATAGTGGGCGCCCGGCCACAAACGCAGCACGGCTTGGGCCAGGACGTGAGCAGTGGAGTGGCGGAGCACGGCGCGTCCGGCGTCGGAATCCGAGGTGATCACGGTCACCTCGGACCCGTCGGGCACGGGAAGGGCCAGGTCGACCGGGACACCGTCGAAGGTGGCGGCGACTGCCGCCTTGGCCAGGCGCCGGCCGATGGACTCGGCGAACTGGTATGCGGTCGTGCCCTGCTCGAGCTCTTTGGTCGAACCATCGGGAAGTCGAACGGTGACGCCTGCCATGTGAATGCCTTTCTCGGTCTTCGGTCCGATCGCCAACCCCGCGCCCCGCAAGGAAAGGTCAGGGCGAGCCGACCTCAGTCCCTGCAGTCCCCGTCGTCCCGGCGCGGTGACGCCTTGAGCGGTGACGCAGTTACAGGGTAACGCCCAGCAGAGAAGCCCCCTGGACCACCGGACGCCCCGCTCGGGCCTCCTCGTCAAGAGCGGCGAGTGCGCCGGGCGTGTCGAGGTCGTCGTCGAGGGCGGCGCGGACCAGTTCGAGCCCCACCTCCCGGCTGTCGACGGCGTCGCGGCCGGCACTGGTCGGGCGGGGAGCCGAACGCCAGGCAGCCAGCCGACGGGCGGCAGCAGGCAGATCCTCCTCAGTCCATTCCCAGTCGGGTCGGTAGTGATGGCCGAGGAGGGCGACCCGCACGGCGGCCGGCTCCCACGTCTTCAGGAGGTCACCGACGAAGACCAGGTTGCCGAGGGATTTGGACATCTTGGTCCCGTCCAGCCCGACCAACCCCACGTGGAGCCAGTGGCGGACGAACAATCGGCCGGTGACCGACTCGGATTGCGCGGTCTCGCACTCGTGATGGGGAAAGATCAGATCGCGTCCGCCTCCGTGAACATCGATGGTCTCACCCAGCTCGCGCAGAGCCAGGGCCGAGCATTCGATGTGCCAACCGGGTCGACCGGGGCCCCACCGCGATTCCCACGAGGGCTCATCGGGCAACGAGGGCTGCCACAGGACGAAGTCGAGAGGATGACGCTTGTTCGGATCATCGGGGTTCCCTCCACACTCAGCGGCGAGGGCGAGCATCGTCCCCTGGTCGAGGTGGCCCACAGCTCCGAACCTCGAAAAGGTGGTGACGTCGAAGTAAACCGCCCCCCCTGATTGGTAGGCATGGCCCGATTCGAGCACGGAGCCGATGAGGGTGAGGATCTCGGCGATGGCCGAGGTGGCCCGGGGCTCTGACCACGGTGGAATCAGACCCAGTGCCGCCATGTCGGAGTCGAATCGGGCGATCTCCTCGGCGGCAAGGTCGAGATAGTGGACGCCGAGCTCGCGGGCCTTCCTCAGGATGTCGTCGTCCACGTCGGTGACGTTGCGAACGCACCGCGTCTCGTGGCCGAGGTCCCGCAGGCGGCGCTGCAGGATGTCGAAGGTCAGATAGACCTGGGCGTGTCCAAGGTGGGCCGAGTCGTACGGAGTGATCCCGCACGAGTACAGAGTGACGACCGGTTGGAGATTGAGCGGGACCACCTGCCCTTTGGCCGTGTCATAAAGGCGCACTCCCCCTCCCCCGCTGTCCACGTCCCCCCTGTCGTTCTTGTCGTCCATGTCGTTCCTGTCGTCGGCCATGTCGTTCACCAACTCACCCACGCCCCAATCAGTGGGTGCCGTAGCCGGTCAGCTGCACGGCTGTATGGACCTTGTGGCGGATGTTGACCGTGACCAGTACCGCGGTGAAGGCCTCGATGGGTGCCGCCTGGGCGAGACTTCCGGCGTCCACCCCCCGAAGCCCTTCGATGCGATCGACCAGGGCCACCGTCGCGGCCGACGCAGCAGCATGATCAGAGCACACCAACACATCGGCGACGAGCGGCGCGGTCAACCTCTCCATCACCGAGGCCGGAAGGTGATGCAACGATGCAGACACCCACGAGTCGGGAAGCGCAGCCTGGATCGAGGCAGCCACCGATCCTCGCGGTGGAATCATGCCGAGGAACTCGCGCCCCTCCTTCACCAGCGCGTTGGCCATCGATATCACCACTTTGCCGGCCAGCGCCGATGCCAACGGCGTCACCGTGGCCACGGCACTGTCCCACGGAGTGGCAACCACCACCACATCGCAGGCAGCTGCATCCTGGTTCGACACTCCAGCGATCGACAGGCGGCGATCGGGCCACGCCTCCACCAGGCCGCGGGCGACGTCGTCCGCCCTTTGCTCATCTCGCGATCCGATGACCACCTCGTCACCGGCCGCGGCCAGACGAACCGCTAATCCCCGCCCGGCCGGGCCGGTTCCTCCGAGAATTCCGATTCGCATGGACCCACACCCTTGCACAGACATCCATCACGGCCGATGGAATGGTTGACGATAACCTGACCCCTTAATGGGACTCCTCGAGGGTAAACGGATTTTGGTCACCGGCGTTCTGACCGATGCCTCACTGGCATTCGCGGTGGCCCGTCTTGCCCAACGCGAAGGTGCCGAGGTCGTTCTCAGCGGGGCCGGGCGGGGTCTCTCGCTCACCCGGCGAACGGCGCGCAAGCTTCCCGACGAAGCCAAGGTCCTGGAGATCGACGTCGTGAGACCGGATCAGCTGGCCGCAGCCTCGGCCTCCCTGTCCGATGGCTGGGATCGCATGGACGGCATGCTCCATGCGATCGGCTACGCACCTCCGGAGTGCCTGGGTGGTGACATCTTCCGAGCCAACTGGGATCAGGTTCAAGAGGCCCTCCACGTGTCGGCCTACTCACTGAAGGCCCTGGTCGAAGCCTTTCGGCCCCTGTTGGCCGCGGCTGGGACCGATGGGCGCCCCGGGGCCTCCGTCGTCGGGCTCGACTTCGATGCCACCGTGGCCTGGCCCGCCTACGACTGGATGGGTGTGTCCAAGGCCGCCCTCGAATCATTGTCGAGGTACCTCGCCCGGGACCTCGGTCCCGAAAGGATCCGCGTCAACCTGGTAGCAGCCGGACCCATCAAGACGATGGCAGCAAAATCGATCCCCGGGTTCGGCGCCTTTGAGGACACCTGGTCCGAGCGAGCCCCTCTGGGTTGGGATGTCATGGACTCCGACGTGGTGGCCCGAGCCTGTGTTGCACTTCTCTCCGACCTTCTACCCATGACCACCGGTGAAATACTCCATGTGGATGGAGGGGTCCACGCCATCGGCGCATGATCGGCTGCGCAGCGCGCCCGAAACATCCGCCGTGGCCAGTGCACGACAAGGAGGATGATGCCCACACCCGATGATCTCCGCGGACGGCTGCGTGCCTACGTCGACGCCATCAACACACGTGACCCCCAGGTCATCGCCGCGTTCTTCACCGAGGACGCCGTCCAGGCCGATCCGGTCTCGAACCCTCCCGCCATTGGACGTGCTGCCATCGCCAATTTCTTCGAGAACGGCATCGCCGCCAGCGACGCGTGGACGTTCACCGCCAAATCTGTCCATACCTGCGCCGACCATCTTGCTATCGATTTCGCCATCGCGGTGGAGACCGGAGGGGTCACCATGACTATCGAAGGCATCGAGATCTTCTCCACCAACGAGGACGGCCTGTTCACCGATGTCCGTGCCTATTGGGATGAAGCCGACGTGACCGTGCCCTAGCCAGCTCCGGTCGCGTCGATGCCCAGTGCCTGACCGGACCCAACGAACCGCCACCGGGGTCGGGGCCCCGACGAAGGGAACACGACATGCCCGACAGCTCCACGGAACTGGCCAATCTGATTGCTCGCTACGCCGAGCTGATCGACAGCTGCGATTTCGACGGCTTGTCCGACCTGTTGGGTGACGCCGCCGTGGGCGACGGCGACAGCTCCTCCCTACTCTCCGGCCGGCAGGCCATCCGATCGTTGTTCACCTCGACCACTCGGATCTATCCGGACGGTACCCCCGGCACCAAGCACGTGACGACCAACCTCATCCTGGACGTCGACGACCAGCACGGCACGGCCACCGCCCGGTCGTATTGGACGGTGTTGCAGGCCGTGTCCGGACTTCCTCTCCAGCCGATCCTGGCCGGCCGTTACCACGATCGTTTCGTGCGCCACGAGGGTTCGTGGCGCTTCGCCGAGCGGCGGTACCTGATCGATCTGGTCGGTGATGTCAGCCATCACGTCCTCACGGAACTTCCGACGTCGTCCCGCGAAGATCGCCCGGCCGAGCCTTGACGCCCGGCGTCGTGAACCCTCCGTTCCCACAGGTCCTCCGCCAGTGACAGGGGCCGCCCCCGCTTTCCGGTCCGCCCTCAGTCTGATGGCTCGAGCTGCCTGGCGAGGTACGGTCCGGTCCCTGGTCCCGGTTTTTGGCCCTGGCACCTGGCGAACAATCTGGCACCTAACGAACAAGGAGTGAGCCGATGTCGAACACGGTGTCCATGGCAGGCGTAGAGGCAGCACGTAGCTTGAGAGAGGTCACCGCCGAGGAGTCCGCCGACTCGGAGCGTCTCCGCACCCTCAACCAGCGGACGGTCGATGCCCTGTGGAAGAGCGGTCTCATCCAGTGGTGCAACCCGGTCGAAGCAGGCGGAAGCGAGCCGACGTTCCTGGCCATGATCGACACCTGGATCGAGCTTGCCTGGCAAGACGGTTCGCTGGGCTGGATTGGCATTGCCAACCTCCCTTCGGCGGCGGCGACTGCCGCCTACCTGCCCGACGATGGGTTCGAAGAGGTCTTCACCGCCCACGACAATCAGGTGACGGTGGGGGGGCAATTCTTTCCCAACGGATTGGGCGAAACCGTCGACGGCGGCTACCAGGTCACCGGGGCTTGGAACTTCGGATCGGGTACGGGGCATTCCCAGTACGTTGCGGCGGGGTTCATTCCCACGGTGGGCGGTGAGATGGTCAGTGGGGATGGCGGCATTCCCCAGCTCCTGGTCGCCATCATCCCCCGGGAAGAGGTGGTCTTCACCGATGGGTGGTACGTGCAGGGACTCAAGGGAACAGGTTCCTACGACTACAACGTCACCGACCTGTTCGTCCCGAAAGGTCGCACCTACGAGTTGTTCACCCATGAGCCGCGGCGGGGTGGCTCACCGGCCTTTCAGATGGGGCTCATGCCGATCACCGCGGCCGGGCATTCGTCTTGGGCACTCGGTGTCGCCAAAAGCACTCTCGACGACGTGACCGAGTTGGCCGCCACCAAGGTCCGAATGGGCGACGAGAGCTCGATCGCCCACCGGGCCTCGTTCCAACGCAACCTGGCTCACCACCTCGCCGCATGGAAAGCCGCCCGGCTGCTGGTGGTGGCCACCTTCGGGGAGGTTGAAGACTCGGTTGCCCGAGGACGTGCCCTCACACCCAGCCAGCGTGCCGACATGCGGGTGGCGGCCACGTACGCCACCGAGACCTGTCGGGAGATCGTCCAGTGGGCCCATCTGGCCGCCGGCACCAGCGCCATCCGCGAGGGGAGCCGCCTCGAGCGGGCCTTCCGGGATATGTATACGGGGACCCAACACGTCTTCATCGGCGAGAAGACCTACATTGATTCCGCCCAGATCTATCTCGGCCTGGTCGAGGACCAGTTCGGGCTCTGAGCCTGAGTTCCCCTCGGATCGGTTCTGCCCTCGATGGCAGTGGCCCGTCCCGGAGCGGTCGCCGGCTCGCACCAGGGCCTGGGGAGCGTCGGTGAGGGCCCTCTCCGCTGGTCCATCTCTTTTCGAAAATTGGCTTGATTATGCGGATTGGCACATATTTTGGTCGATTCTGACCAGGAAACAGCCCGGTCTCGAGGTCGACGGACCTCAAGTCCGGACATATTGCATAACGATTCCAATATATATACGGTGGTCACGATGAACGTCGAAGCGTCGATCACCGGAGGAATGTGAGCAAGACCCAACAGGAGCGGAGGGCCGAAACCCGGGCGCGGCTTCTGGCCGCGGCCGCTGATCTGTTTGCCGCACAGGGGGTCGATGCGGTGTCGGTGGACGCCGTCGCCGAGGCCGCGGGCCGCACATCGGGAGCGGTGTACGACCACTTCGGAAGCAAACAGGGACTGCTCTTGGCCCTGCTCGACGCGTGGAAGGACTCGGTGCGCACTGTCCTTTTGGCCGAGGTCGCGGTCACCGCATCACCGCAGGGTCAGTTGGCGGCAGTCTGGGAGGGAATGACGGGAGACTCTGACGACCCGGCCGGTCGCTGGGCTCTCCTCGAACACGAGTTGTGGCTACGCGCGGCACGGGACCCGGAGGTGGCGGAGGTCATGCGGAACCGGAACGCCGAGGCCCGTCGCTTCAGCGCCCACCAGCTGGCCGGCTGGACCTCGCGGACCGGCGCACGGCCCTCCGCCGATCCGGAGGAACTCGCCGTGCTGGTCACCGCCCTGCTCGCCGGATTGGCCATGCAACGCCAGCTCGAGCCCGACGCCGTCAGCGACGACCTTGCCGTGCGAGGTCTGAGTGCGCTGATCGGACTTCCCGATGTCGCCCGACCGGTCGGCGGACCGACGCCTGCGCCGGGTGCCGACCACATCCCTCAAAACCAAAGCACATGATCGCCACAAAGGAGCCTGATTATGAACACTGAGATCCGTCGGAAGCTCGGCATCGAGTTCCCCATCTTCGCCTTCACCCACTGTCGGGACGTGGTGGCGGCCGTGACCAACGCCGGTGGCATCGGTGTGCTCGGTGCCATCGGCTTCTCGCCGGACCAGTTGGAGGTCGAGCTCACCTGGATCGACGAGCACGTGGGTGATCGACCGTACGGAGTGGACATCGTGATCCCGGCCAAGTACGAGGGTATGGACGAGATGGATCCCGACAAGCTCGAGGCTCAGATCCGGGCCCTGGTCCCGCCCCAGCACAAGGAGTTCGCCCTCAAGATCCTCGCCGACCACAACGTTCCCGAGATTCCGGAGGAGGAACGCCACTCCGGGGGGATGATCGGATGGACGGCGGCCCATGCCGCCGGACTCCTGTCGGTCGCACTACGGCACCCGAACGTGAAGCTGATCGCCAATGCCCTCGGCACTCCTCCGCCCGATGTGGTGGAGAGGGTCCAGGGTGCAGGACTCATGATCGGAGCATTGGCCGGCTCGGTCAAGCACGCTCTCAACCACAAGGCCGCCGGCCTCGATTTCATCGTTTGTCAGGGGTCAGAGGGCGGCGGACACACCGGAGACGTAGGCAGCATCGTGTTGTGGCCGGAAGTTGTAGACGCCGTGGCTCCGATCCCCGTGCTCGCCGCGGGTGGTGTCGGCAGTGGTCGGCAGATGGCGGCCGCCCTCGCCCTCGGCGCCCAGGGGGTCTGGTCCGGCACACTGTGGCTCACCGTGGAGGAAGCGGACATCCCGCCCAAACAGATGGAGACATACATCGCCGCGTCCAGCCGTGACACGGTGCGGTCGCGGTCGTTCACCGGAAAGCCGTGCCGGATGCTCAAGAACGACTGGACCGAGGCTTGGGAGGCCGAGGACACTCCGGACCCCTTGCCCATGCCCCTGCAGATGATGGTGGCCATCGAAGCCGTCTCACGGGGCCATCGCTACCCGGAACAGGCCAAGGACGTGAATTTCAATCCGTGTGGTCAGGTGATCGGGAGGGCCACCACGGTCCGCAAGGCCAAGGACGTGGTGTTCTCGATGGTCGAGGAGTATCTCGAGGCCACCGAGCGGCTGCAGGAGGGTGTCGCCGTCTGATTCCCCCGGTTCCCACGCCCATGGAACCGACCGGGACCGCGAACAGGAGTGCCTGGGCGTAGGGGCGGCCCGGTCGATCGAAACCTGGTCAGTCGGATCATCACGATGACAGCGGAACCAGCGCCCGGTCCCGACGAACCGGGCGCTGGTTCGTGCCTTTTAGGCTGTCGTGATGCACTTCGTGATCATCGGCGGCGGGCCCGCGGGAAACCAGGCCGCCACCCACGCGGCCAGCCTCGGTGTCGAGGTCACTCTCATCGAGCGGGACATCGTCGGCGGAGCCGCCAACCTGTGGGACTGCATCCCGTCGAAGGCGATGATCGCCACCGGGGGCGTCATGTCCACACTCCGTCGGATCCCGGGTATGGGGGTCGTGGGAGCAGAGGGGACGATCGACCTCGAGCTTCTGCGTGGACGGATCGCCTCCATCGTTGATCGTCTCGAGCGAACCAACGAGAAGATTCTCGAGAGCCAGAGCGTGCGCCTGGTGCGGGGCACCGCTCGGCTGGCCGATGCGCACACCGTGGTGGCCGAGACCATTCATGGCGAGGAGGTGTTCGAGGCCGATTCCATACTGCTCAGCACCGGAAGCCGCCCCCGTATCCCGGCGTGGGCCACTCTCGATGCCGATCGCATCCTCTCGACCAGGGATGCCTACCCGCCGAAGGTCCTCCCCGACCACCTGGTGGTCATCGGTTCGGGAGTCACTGGCGTCGAGTTCGTCCACCTCTTCTCGGCGTTGGGCAGTGAAGTGACGCTCATCGTGAGCCGCCAACAGGTCCTTCCCCAAAAAGATCCCGAGGTGGCCGCGGTCCTGGAGGCCGATTTCTCCCGCCGTGGCGTCCATCTGCTCAAAGGGGCGAGGGCGGTCGCCGCCGACCGGACCGAAAGCAGCGTCGTGGTCCAATGTGACGATGGGCGGTCGGTTGTCGCCTCCCACGCCCTGATGGCCATCGGCTCCATTCCCAATTCGGAAGGGCTCGGGCTCGAGAACGCCGGCGTCGTGGTCGGTGACGACGGATACGTGCCCATCAACCGGCACTGCCAGACCAACGTGCCTCACATCTTCGCGGCCGGAGACCTGTCGGGAAAGCTCCCACTGTCGTCCGTGGCCCACATGCAAGGTCGGCAGGTTGCCGACTACGTGGTCGGGGGCCACTCGGTCACGCACCGCCACCCCAACTATGACAGCGCGCCCTCGGCCATCTTCACCGAGCCAGAGATCGCCGACGTCGGACTAGCGGAAGCTGACGCCTTCGCCGAGGGCCGGAAGATCCGGGTGACCAAGGTGCCGTTCGCGGCGAGCGCCCGAGCCCTCATCGACAACGACTCGCGCGGATTCGTCAAGATTCTCACCGATCCGGCCACCGGCATCCTCCTCGGTGGCTCCATCGTCGGCCATAACGCATCGGAGCTCATTTCGGTTCTGGCCGTGGCCGTCACCGGGAGACTCCGGGTCACCGACATCGTCGAGGCCATGCTGGTGCACCCGACCCTGGCCGAGGCTCTGGCTGAAGCAGCCGAATAAACGGGGCGGCTGATGGGGCAATCGTCCGCTTGATGATGGGGGCTGGCATACTGGCCGGCAGTCCCCGTCGAGCAACCGAAACGGAGCGCCACCTTGGTCCGCGACCGCTGGCTTCGAGCCGTGATGGTCCCAGTGGTCGCGGCGGCAGCAGTTCTGGTCCCCTCGGTGACGGCCGCTGGATCTGCGGGGTCGCCCCGCACCCATCCGACTCTTGCTCCGAGGAGCGGCGCCTATGTCTTCACCCTTCGCTTCGACGGTCTGACCCGTGACTACCGATTACATGTCCCGCCGGCAGCCAGCGGAGGTCAGCCGCTCCCTCTCGTTCTCAACCTGCACGGCGCCACCCAAAATGCACAGCTGGAGGAGATCACCTCGGGCATGGATTCCAACGCCGACCAGAATGGCTATCTGGTCGCCTACCCCGACGGGACGCGGATCTCCAAGGTCCTGACTCCCGACCCCGTCGCCAAACAGGCCCAGTACGGGTGGAATGCCGGTCAGTGCTGCGGTCTGCCTGTCACCCGGCACATCAACGACGTTGGCTTCCTGTTGGCCGTCATTGCCAACATCGCGGCCCGGACCCCGGTCGAGCTCCGGAGGGTCTATATGACGGGAATCTCGAACGGCGGGATGATGGCCTACGCGATGGCAGCCGAAGCCTCCGACCATGTGGCTGCCATCTCGTCGGTGTCGGGCCAGGTCGAGATCCCTGCGATCCACCCCAGCCGAGCTGTGCCCACTCTGGAGTTCCACAGTGTCAACGATCCGGTCGCCAAGTGGGACGGGGTGCCGAATCGGAATCCCGCCCTGCGTTTGTCGGTGATGGAAGGCATTGACCAGTGGGTTCGGGCAGACGGCTGTCACGCCACTCCTCATGACGGTACGACCATCGTCGGCGCATCCAACTCTGTCTCCGCCGGCGAAACAGCCACCCTGGTGACCTACACCCACTGCCGACATGGTTCGGAGGTTGCCCTGTGGCGCTTCACCGGATCGGGCCACGTCTGGCCCGGCAGCACTCTCAACACCGGACCACCCAGTACGTGGATCCTCACCGGTGTGGGCAGGGGTATCGTCCTGGTCGACGCCAATCAGACCATGTGGGAGTTCTTCCAGCACTACTCCCTCCCTTCGCCGAACAGCTAGCACAGGTCGGTGCCACGCTCCGGGCCAGGTTCGCCGTGTCCCTTCTCCCCTGGTTCGGTGTCGATCCGTCTCTATCCTCACAACGAACTCGAGGCGCACGGCATCGTCAGCGAACTGTGTGCCCAGGCCCAGATCGCGCTCGAAGCCGGCTTCGACGGCATCATGACCAGCGAGCACCATGGCGGATTCCCGGGCTACCTGCCGAACCCGCTGCAGACGGTCTCCTTCATCCTCGAGGAGAACGCCACAGGCTGGGCGGCCCCCTGCCCCCTTCTCCTCCCCCTGCGCCCCACCGCTCTGGTGGCCGAAGAGGTGGCCTGGCTGAGCGCCCGCCACCCAGGCCGGGTCGGTGTCGGTGTGGCAGCCGGTGCACTTGCCCTCGACTTCGAGGTGATGGGAAAGGCATTGACAGAATCGGCCACGGTGTTCACGTCAGAACTTCCGAGATTGGTCGACATGCTCCGGGGCCGTGACCTTCAGCAGCTGAGTGGAGATCCAGCACTGCGGGCCTGCTCGGTCCGTCCAGTCCCCGTGCTCAGTGCCGCTGTCTCGGTGACAGCGGCGCGGCGGGCGGCGCGCTGCGGCGCCGGCCTCCTGATGGAGGGAATGTCGCCGGTGGACCGATTGGCCCGTTTGACGGCCGCCTATGAGTCGAACGGGGGGACGGCCTCCAAGGTCCTGATCCGGCGGGTGTGGCTGGGAGACCTTCCGACCGAACTGGTCCGGAGGCAGCGGGCGACCTACGACAGCTATTCGGGAGCTGCCACCGTCTTCGGTGATGATCAGACCATATGCACCGACCAACCGGCGGCGATGGCGGACCGGCTCATCGAGGCGGTCGAGCAATCGGGGGCCGACGCGCTCAATCTTCGGGTGCACCTACCCGGCATGTCCACCGAGTCGGTGCGCGCCCAGATCGCCCGCATCGCCACCGAGGTGGTACCCATGATCTCGTCTGCCTAAGGGGTTCCCCATTCGTCGCGGCACCCGCGTCCGCCGTCAAAGGGGGAGACTGGTGGGGTGGACGCCGTGGTGTCTCCATTCGCCTATGGGGTGAGCGTGGTATTCGGTCTGGGCGCCTGCGTCGGGGCGTGCATGGCGGCGCGGGTTCGACCGGGAACCTGGACCCAGGCGGTGGCCTGGGTGGTGGGAGTGGCGCTCGCGCTCGATGCCTGCAGCTACTCGATCGGGCTGTTGGTCGCGGGCACGTGGTCGGCTCGGACCTCGCTCCCTCTTCCTCTTTGTGACGCGGCAGTGCTCGTGGCCGCGGCGGCCTGCTTCTGGAGGGTGCCTGTCCTGGTCGAGCTGACCTACTTCTGGGGTCTGGCCGGCACGCTGCAGGGGGTGCTCACCCCAGACCTGTCGGTGGGCTTCCCCCATCTCGTCTTCTGGCAGTACGTCGTCGGCCACCTGGGCATCGTCTTCGCCGCCCTCTTCCTTGTGGCCGGGCTGGGCGTCGTGCCCCGACGTGGTGCAGTTCCGAGGGTCTTCGCCATCACCCTCGCCTACACCGCGTTTGTCGGGCTGGTCGACGCCCTCTTTGGCGCCAACTACATGTTCCTGCGGCGTCCCCCGGGCGAGTGGACCCTCCTGCGTGTGCTCGGCCCGTGGCCCTGGTATCTGCTGAGTGCCGCGGTCGTCGCCTTGGTGTTGTTCATCGCCCTCGACGCTCCCTTCTGGCCCGGCCGGCGACGGGAGGAGGCGCTGTGGGCCCAGGGCGATGCCGCCCGCCCGTCACTCGGCGCCCGATGACGCCGACGGACGGTGGAGCTCCTCCGGCACAGTCAGAGCCCGGAGCCGTAGCCCGACCCCTGCTTGTCCACGGATGGAGGGACCCGGCGGTCATGGGTGTGTCCCTGGTGGCGATGGCCGCAGGTTTCGGACAGTTCGGATTGACCGCCACGCTCGGCGACGTCGCCCGACACTTCGGCCACATCCTGCACGGCACGACGATCGCCGACCAGGCAGGTCTATCGGGAACTCAGCTCGGCTTGGGGCTGGCGCTGATCCGGCTGGCATCGTTGGGCGGGCTCCCGTTGGCGGGTCTGGCCGACCGTGTCGGCCGGCGACGGGTCATGCTGTTCGCCTGCGGGCTCGGGCTCGCCGTCACCGCGGCGTCGGCCGCCAGTCCGGGCTATTGGTGGTTCGTCTTCATCTTCGCCCTTGGGCGACCACTCCTGTCGGCGGCCTATGCGGTCGCCCAGGTGGGGGCGGCCGAGGAGACCGGGTCAAGTCAGCGTGCCGCGGCCATGGCTCTGGTCACAGCCGGCTACGCGGTCGGCGCCGGCGCCACCGCCGTCCTCTACGGCTTGGCCGGCCACTCCCTGGGGTATCGGGGAATATTCGTGCTGGCTGTTGTCCCCCTGGTCGGGCTTCCCTTCGTGGCACGCTGGGTATCGGAGCCCGACCGCTTCGTGCAGGCTGCGAACTCTGACGAGCGGCGATGGCCGGTCCTCGGAGCCGTGTCCCGTCCGTTTCGTGCTCGCCTCGCTCTGGTCACCATGTTGGTCTTCCTTTTGGGAATGATCAGCGGACCGGCCAACAGCTTCGTGTTCCTCTACGCGCAGAACGTCAAAAAGTTTCCGGGGATCGCCGAATCAGCGTTGGTCGTGGGCGCTGGGATCCTTGGACTGGGGGGCCTGCTGGCCGGGGTTCGCTTGGCCGACCGAATCGGACGACGACCGACGGCCATGGGCGCCATGATCTGCATCGGAGCGTCCGGCATCCTCTGCTACAGCGGCAGTAAGGTGGCCCTGGTGGTCGGGTATCTGGCCGGCGTCACCGCCGGGGGGATCATCGCTCCCGCCGCAGGGGCATTCGTCAATGAGCTGTTCCCAACAGCAGTGCGTGCCTCAGTTGCCGGGTGGAATGTTGCCGGAGCTGTGTTGGGAGCAGTGGTGGGCCTGGTGGTGTTCGGCGCCGTGGCCGACGTGGGAAACCGCTTCGGGACCGCCGCTCTCGTCACCTTCGTGCCGGCCATGGTGTTGAGCGGTCTGATTTGGTTCCTCCCGGAAACTCGAGGGCACGAGCCGGAGTGGTTCTGGCCCGACGACGTGGTCGGCTAGGGCTCCGCCGTGACACAACGGCGAGCCGCGGCGCGGCCCTACCAAATCATCGTCCTTGCCATCGTGGGCCTCGGCTATGCGACGGTGGCCTCGTTCACACGTCCGTTCACCGTGGGAGCCGATGTCGTGACGGCAATTCCACTGGCGGTTGCCGTGGTCGTCGCCGTGGTGCGAGAGCGAACCGTTGGCCGACCGGCTCTCGCCTCCGACCCGGGAAGTGAGCCCGTTCCGGTGCCCCTCACCCGGTGGTCGCTCGTCTGGTTCGCGGTGGCCGCGGCCATCGTCAGCTGGGAGCTCGTCGCATTCACCAGCGCGCCTCGACGCGCCCACCCCACTCTGAGCACACTCATCGACATGCTCGACTCGACCCACGCCGGAAAGACCGTTGCCATCGCACTGTGGCTGCTCCTCGGGTGTTACCTGGTCCGGCGATGACCTCTCGACAATGGACCTTCGTGGTGTGGGGGCTGCTGGGAACGGGAGCACTGGCCTGTGTGATCATTGCCGCCCTCACCCATGGTCGCTTCCCTGCGTTGGGCGCAGTCGTGGGTCGGATCGCCGCCAGTCGCGCCGGTCGAGGGGTTCTGGTTCTGGCCTGGATGTGGCTCGGTTGGCACGCCTTTGCCCGCTAACTCCTTGGCCGGCGCCTGGGACTCTGGGGCCTATTTGTCGCTTGGCCGCCGCTTATCCTCGATACCCAAAAGCCGGTACGGTGGTTTTCGCTGCAATCGACCGGCGCTGACGGGCTCCCCCCGACCCAGGCGTCCGCCACCAGGAGATGGACCGTAATGGAGCAACTCGGAGGACGCATCGCCGTTCTGACCGGAGGTGGCGCCGGGATGGGTCGGGAACTGGTGTGCCAACTGGCGGCCGAGGGCTGCCATGTGGCCACCTGCGACGTCTCTGCCGATGCCCTGACCGAAACGAGGGAACTGGCCCTCGCGGGGGCTCCCACAGGCACCAGGTTGGCCATCCACGTTGCCGACGTCTCGAACGAGACCCAGCTCTTGGGTTTCCGTGACGCCGTCACCACAACCTTCGCCACCGACCACATCAATTTGTTGTTCAACAATGCGGGAATAGGAGGCGGAGGGAGCATCATTACTGACGACCGGGCCGAGTGGGACCGGACATTCGGTGTCGACTGGGGTGGTGTCTACCTCAGCACACGCACCTTCCTGCCCATGCTGTTGGCCGCCGATCAGGGCCATGTGGTCAACACCAGCAGTATCAACGGATTGTGGGCGTCGGTCGGTCCCAATACCCCACATACCGCCTACAGCGCGGCCAAATATGCCATACGAGGGTTCACCGAGGCGCTGATCACCGATTTCCGAATCAATGCCCCTCACCTCCGAGCGTCGGTGGTGATGCCCGGCCACATTGGCACGTCGATCATCATCAACTCCGGGAAGGCTCACGGCAGCGATCCCGAGACCATGGACGGTGCTCAACTCTCGACGATGCGCGACCAGCTCGTCGGCCGGGGCATCCCCGTGGCCGAGCTGTCTGACGACGACTTACGCAAGGGCATTCAGGCGATGGCAGAGACGTTTCGGGATGCCGCCCCGACCAGCGCGACACAGGCGGCCGGCATCATCCTCGACGGTGTCCGTCAGAACCAATGGAGAATTCTGGTCGGCGAGGATGCCGAAACCATCGATGCCGAAGTCCGGGCCGATCCCGAGCACGCCTACGACGACGAATTCTGGAACGCACTGCGGGCCCGAGGTGTGTTCGGGTTCTTCCCCTAGAGCGCCGACCAGTGGCGAAGGTGCCGGCATGCGAACGACGACGGCAGAGCAGGCCTGGCAATCCCTGGTCTCGTCGAGGACGACAACGCCGCAATTCCGCTTGTCCGGTCGACGTTCTGCGTCCATGATCGACCCATGGACCCAAACCAGGCGAGAGATCGCTTTCGCTCCCTGCACGTCGCGGGCACCTTCATCATGCCCAACCCGCACGACCGGGGATCGTGCCGCATCCTGACCGCGCTCGGATTTGAGGCGTTGGCCACGACCAGCGGCGGATTCGCCGCCTCGCTTGGACGTCAGGATATGAGCGTCAGTCGTGAGGAGCTCGTCGACCATGTGCAATCTCTGTGCGGCGTGACTCATCTCCCTCTCAACGTGGATGCCGAGCAGTGCTTCCCCGACCGCAACGGCGGCGTGGACCGAACGGTCGAGCTGTTGGCCGAGGCCGGAGCAGCGGGGTGTTCGCTCGAAGACTGGAACCCCACGTCCGAGAAAATCGAACCTCTTTCCGTGGCGGTTGAAAGGGTGGCGGAGGGAGCGGCGGCGGCCGACCGACTCGGCCTCACTCTGACCGCTCGAGCTGAGAACCACCTGCGCGGACAAGACGATCTCGATGACACCATCGGTCGGCTCAACGCCTACCGGGCCGTGGGCGCTCACGTCGTCTACGCCCCCGGACTCAGCGATCCTGCGGCCATTGCCCGGATCGTCAAGGAGTGTGATGCGCCGGCAAACGTCCTCCTTCTCCCCGGTGGCCCGTCTGTGGCACAGCTGGCAGACATCGGGGTGCGGCGTGTCTCGGTCGGAAGCTCCCTGTCCCGAATCGCCTACGGGGCACTCGCCCAGGCCGCTGAACATCTTCTGGGGTCCGGCTCACTACCCGACCAAGCATCCTTCCTGAGCGGGGGGCTCGCCTCCCGCGCTTTTGTCGCTCGCCGCGGATGAGATCCCGATCTGACTCTTCGACGCAGGGGTTCGACTCAGGGGTCGACTTGCCATGAGCTGTTCACCGAGAGTTAAGCGTTCCTTCACCATTCGGCGACCCGTGGAGTGTTAAGAAATTATCGGTCCGGAGCGTGTCGGGGCTTGTCGGCCGGCCCGAGGTCGTAGCACCGTCGCGCTGGCTGACTTTCCTCTCCAGTGCGACGGTGCTCCCTCGATCCTTGCAACCCCCCGCGCCGTCCGAGAACCGACGTTCGCGGAGGATCCGCTGGTGATGATTCACCCTCTCGTATCATTGCTTGCGCTGGTCGGCGGCCGAGAGGAGAGCGATGACCGCAGTCACGGGATACGCGCCACCTGTAGCCTCCGCCTTTGCCTTCCAGTGTTCGACCGATTCCACTGGACATCTCATCTGCAACAACACATCCGGCGCCGGCATCTTCGCCGGCATCGGGGTCGTGATCCTGGTGGTCTATCTCGCTCTACTGGTGCTGGGCATCATCGCCTACGTCAAGATCATCACCAAAGCGGGTTACTCGGGGTGGTGGCTGCTGATTGGCTTGGTGCCCCTCGTGGGAATCGTTTTCTTCTTCATCTTCGCCTTCTCCAACTGGCCTGTCACTCGTGAGGTCCAGGCCCTGCGGAAACAGATGACCGGTTCGGGCGGCTATGGGGTCGGTCCGGGCGGTTACGGCGGGAGATCGGGTCCGGGTGGTCGGGGGCCAGGCCCTTTCCCCCCAGGGTCGTTCCCCTCGGGAACCGTTCCCCCGTCATCGATCCCCACTGCCTTTGTCGCGACCGGGTCTTCATCAACAGGGTCGCCGGCTCCGGAGACCACACGGCCAGGTCCCACCACCGAAACTGAGCACTCACTGGCCCACGTTCCGATTCCCACCTTCGGACAGTTCATCCGGGGAGAGCCAGATCCAGATCCTTCGCCGACCGCCGATCCCTCGACAGCGCAATCCGAACAGCCGGGTGCGCTGCCTCCCGCGGGATGGTTTCCGGCGCCCGGTGGTCCTCCCGGGCAGATGAGGTACTGGGACGGGGCTCGCTGGACCGACCATTACCACTGACCTCGGTCAGTTTGGAACCGACTTCGGAGAGGGTGATCCGAATCGGATGAGGTTGCCGTCGGGATCCGTGTGCGAGCCCTCACGCTTGCCGTAGTCGTAGTCCACGGGACCGACCACCGCCACCCCTGCTCGGCGCCACTCGTCGGCGAGCTGGTCGGCGTCATCGACATGGAGATAGAAGGCACCAGCGACCTTCCGCCGATGATCATCGCCCCCCACCAGGGCGATGATCAGGTCATCCCGTTGAAAGACGGCGTAGGCCTCGCCGTGCTGCAAGCTCGTGAATCCAAGGCGTCGATAATGATCGGAGGCACGATTGACGTCCGTCACGTTGAAGATCGGTTCGACTCCCACGATCGCCACTGCCCCGCCGGTCGCAGCGACCTTCTTCGTCCGCTGACTGTTCAGCCAGTCCAAGCAGCGATGACAGATCACGATCTCGGGCCGGGAAGGCAAACGCACGAAGTCTTCGGCCGCGGCCTTCTCACAACACGTGCAGATCGCCATGCTCGGCATGCTAGCCAGCCGGAGGCGGCGCAACGTTACGAACCAATCAATTGACCGCCGCCACCGGACGGGAGACAGCTCAGTCGTTCGTAGTCTCGTCGTTGAAGCGCATCGCTTGCTCCATTTGCCGGAACTCAGCGACGGTGAACTGACACGGCACCTGGCACTGCTTGTGGCACATCGAGCAGCGATACTCCGCCAGAAGGCCCTGCCTGATTGAAAGGCCGTCCGTATCCTCCCAGGCGCGTTGAACTGCCATGTCATAGACATCGGCGCCCCCCATTCCCCACTTGAGCGAGCGAGATCGGTCGAAACGTTTTGCCCGGTCGTAGAGGCCGCCGCTTGGCAGGTCAGCGCGGGCAAACCCGCAGTCGAGCAAAAGGGGGCTTGGCCTGGTTATTTACGACCGGTGGGAGAATTCAGCCAACCAGGCATCGTGGCTGGCACGGCACGAACCACACACGACTCGTGGCCTGCTCATGCCCGTCTCGACCTCGTGGGTCGTGCCTGTGACCGTGCTCATAACGGTGTGGCCGACAGGCATCGGGGTTCTTTCCACCGTCAGGTCGATGTGGCTACCGCACAAGGCACAGAATGGATGGTTGCGTATGACCCGTTGATCTGCAGTCCGTTTTGATCCCATGGCACTTCCGAATCCGCAATTGACGATCCAATATTCTGATGATCGGCGCGCGCGACCGTCTTCTTGATCGTTTCCGTCCATTTCGTGCTGTTAGATCGACTCCCTGTTTCATGTTGCTCTGTCCAGCTGCTTCATGCTCCTCTGTCCAGTCGGTGTTGCCGCGTCG
This sequence comes from uncultured Acidimicrobiaceae bacterium, assembly GCA_963704615.1. Classification (GTDB taxonomy): domain Bacteria; phylum Actinomycetota; class Acidimicrobiia; order Acidimicrobiales; family RAAP-2; genus Bog-756. The sequence goes on from OY969923.1 coordinate 2,493,868, forward strand.
CTCCCCCGAGTTGCGAGCGGCGATTTCCAAGCCATGCGCCGAGACCGCGATTGTGAATCAGTCGCCCGGATGTTTGAAGGAGACCACGTCGGGTATCGCCTGCGCTTGGGGTGGGCACTCTCGTTGGGGGGCTCCCTCGTCAGCAGTGGCAGTTGGTCACTGAAGCAGGCAGTTGATTACTGACAGGTAACTATGAAGAAAGGAACCACATACGACGAGCGTTACTGTTGGCAGCAGCGTTGAGCATTCCGCTTTCGGGGGCTTCTCTTGTTGCGCTGAACAGCCCGGCTTGGGCCGCAGCAAAGAAGATCACCTGTACGACAATCACGGGGAACGCTTCTTCCACCATCACGGTGAGCAGCTGCACCGGTGGTAATACGGGGGAAGCTCAGATCCCATCAACGCGGCTACCTTGGCCACGGAGGAACGGTCGACTGGGTGAGCGGTAGCACGACAACCATCGCTGCTCCGAGGTTGACCAAGACCTCTGCGAAGAAATGTCCCACTTCTGGAAGCAGTGCTGAGAAGTTCGCGGCCAAGGTGACCGCGGACACAGGAGACGGCATCAAGGTTCCCGGCAAGGCCGCTGGAGCGGTCTGCACCGCGCCGAGCGGTGCTGTCACTGCCCTGAAGCCTTTGACCGCGACCTGATCCGCCAGTATTTCTTGGCCCTTGCGCCAGGTCAGCCTGTTACGAGGGACACGGAAATCGACACGAAGAGGTCGGCTTGGATGCCAACGACATGGGGACCGCAGGAACGGCATACGACGATCTTCTGCACACGACCCTTGAGGTGACACAGGCCTTAAGGTGACACAGGCAAGCCGCCAGGGTCACAGAACGCTGTGCGACCAGTGGCTCGAATGCCGGCGCAAACACCGCAACTCACTGGGAACGAGCTCCGTGGCTGACAGCGACAGCGCAGCCTTCTCTGACGTGACCGCGGATCGAGATTGAATGGCTCTGACGCCGAATTGTTGGTTGGATTGTTGGATTCCGGGAAGGTAAAGCCCGTGCGAAGCGTCACCCTGTCCCCCGGGAGCCTGCGTCGCCACGTGCGGCGGCAAGTGCAATGTTTGACCGTCCTGGTTTGCGGGACGGTGGTCCTCGCCGGCCTGGTCGTCACTGCGGCCACTCCAGCGGCCACGGACGCCGGCGCCTCCAGCGTCACCACGACCAGTGGGCCGTATCCGGTCGGCGGCGCGGGCACCGGCTATCTCGCTGAGCTCACCGATCCCACTGGTTCGCCGCCAGGTGTCAACCTCTCGAGCTGCAACCCGGCCGCGTCGGGGCCGCAGCAGTACCCGGTGATCCTGTTGCCCGGCACGCTGTACGACATGGCCGACACCTGGCAAGCCCTAGGCCCGATCCTGGCCGACGACGGATGGTGTGTCTACGGGCTGAACTACGGAGCGACGGCCAGTACCACGCTGAGTGGGGGCCGAATCTGGTCAGTGGGTGACATCCCTAATTCGGCTCGCCAACTCGCCACCTTCGTAGGACAGGTGCTGGCCGCTACCGGTGCCAGCAAGGTCGACCTCGTCGGCTGGTCGCAGGGGGGCATGATGCCACGCTGGTACCTGCGCTTCGACGATGGGGCCGCCTACGTCCACGATCTGGTAGGACTGGCCCCCTCCAACCATGGGACCACTGTCGACGGCATGAGCGCCCTGTTCGATGCGGTCACCGCCCTCGGGCTGCCCGCACCCCTGACGCTGGCCCAGTGTCCGGCCTGCACCCAGCAACTGGCGGGATCGGCTTTCCTGAAGCGGCTGAACGCCGGGGGTGACACCGTGCCGGGGGTGCGCTACACCGTGATCGAGACCGAGGACGACGAGGTGGTGACTCCCTACACTTCGGCCTTTCTGAGCGGGCCGGCGGTAACGAACGTGACGCTGCAGGACCAGTGCCCCGACGATCACGCCGACCACCTGGCCATGCCCTATGACAGCGCCGCCCTGCAGGACGTGATGCAGGCACTCGACGACGACCCATCGTTCTCGGTCGACTGCGGTCTCGGCCTCCCCGTGCTCGGTGGCTGACAGCCACCCGGCCGAGCCGTGGTCCGGCTGCCGCTGATTCATTGTTCGGCTTCATTACTCGGCACCCAGAGCGAGGTCATCTCCGTCGAATGGGTCAGCCGCGGTGATGGGTAGGTCCCGGCAAGCCGGTCACGCGGTCGGATCGGTGGACGCAGCCATCCCCTGTCTCCCGCCGCTGTCAGACGGGCAGCTCTGTCCGACACGGGGGAAGGTTGCCGTAGCCGAGATCGCCAAGCCGTCTTGCGCATCGAGGCAACCTCTTTACCGCGGCTTGACGGTTGATCCCGAACGGACGCACTCCGAGTCATGCATACCTGCGCAGACAAGAAACGCGCTCCAACAGCGACGTGCGGGCAGCACCTGGCCTCGGGGCAAACGCGAAATCGGGGCCAACCTCTGCGAGGAACCCTGGCTGTCAACCGAATCGGTGATCCCACAATCCTTGGAGCAGCCAAGGGGACAGACTCAGCCTGCGTCGGGGAACCGGGTTCGTGTCCCCTTGGCTACAGGAAAAGGAAAGGGGCCCAGAGCCTCGTTCGAGGATGAGCCCCTTTCCCGCAGTGTTGGATCAGGAAGTCGTCGCCGGCTTCAAAGCATGGATGTTGCCCGCGGAATCGATGCAGACCTCCGCCTTGAACACACCCGGAATCGGCGAGTCACCGGTGCCGCTCTGTCCAGTGACGGTGCCCTTTGCTGACTCCTCGGTCGAGCCCGCGCCGTACTTCTTGACGCAGGTCTTGGTCAGCGTCTTTGAGGACTTGAGCGTCGGCGCACCGAATGTCGTGGTGTTGCCATTGATCCAGGTAAAGGTTCCACCGCTCGCTAGTGACGAGGTGGCGACCGGCTGGGAACTTCCACCCGTGCTGCCTCCGGTACAGCCGCTCAAGGTGATGGTGCCGCTGACAGTTCCCGTAATGGTCGTGCACGTCGTCTTCACAGTGTGGGCTCCGGCGACGCCACCGAATGCCAGCGTTGCCGCCGAAAACGGAATCGTCAAGGCCGCGGCTATAAGTAGTACTCGTCTCATATGTGATTGCCTTCCTAGGTAAGTTGCTATTGCTCTCCTACCTTCTAGAACGACACAACCCTGTCAGCGTTACGTCGCGGCCTCCGTTACCGGCAAGTAACCCGTCAGCGTCTCTGACAGCACTTCGCGTACGCCGGACTAGATGGCCCGAGAGACCCGAGGAATCGGTTGAGAGCGGCCGCGACCAGCAGGTGGGTCCTTGCGCAGCCCGACTTAGGGAAATCGAATCTGACATAGGCGGAACCAGACAATGGCGACAGTCAAAAGATCCCACTAGGCGAGGACGGCCACACTGACAAGGCGGGAGGCAGGCGACACGATGGCCCACCGCGGAAGACACTCCCTACGTGAGTTGCTCCAGTGAACCTCGCGATGACGGTGCGGACAGCAATCGGGATAGTTCCGGGTCAGAGTTCGTTGGCGTCCTCTCCCGACACTTTGGTAGACGTCAAAGGGCCTCCGGATTTCTCCTGGGGCCCTTTGGCTTGGAGCGATGCTGGCGGATCGGGAGACGACCGCAGGAATCAGGCGCCATCGTTCAAGCAGGTCTGTGGTGAGTAAGTGTCGCTGTTCGTGTTATCTGGGCAGGTGGTGTCCGACCAGGTGATCCCGGTGAGGGTGGTACCGACGAAGGTGGCCCCGTACAAGTCGGTCATGGTCAGGTTGGCATTGGTCAGATCGGCACCGTTCAGGTCCGCACTGGTCAGGTTGGCATCGGTAAGGTCGACCCCGGCGAGCTCGCCGCCGCTGAGGTTTGCGCCATAAGGACCGCTCGGTGCGATGCCGGGCCCGAGCAGATAGCCCTCGGTGAAAACCCAACCGGGAGGCAGGTCCGTCGGCGTGCCGGTGATCCCTCCCCACTCTACGACGTCCAGGTCGTTGCCACCCCCGGTGGCGTTGCTGTTGGTCAGGATGGCACCGTTTATGTCGGCCGCGATCAGGATGTTGTTTTGGTTGTAGGCGCTCAGGGTGGCACCATTCAGGTCGGCATCCGTGAGGTTGGCATCGGTCAGGTTGGCACCGGTGAAGTCGACATGGTAAAAGTCGCCGTTCTGGCCGTTGACACCGGTCAGATTGGCACCGTCCAGGGAGTCGCCGTAGAGGTTGGTGCCGTCCAAGTCGGCATAGCTGAGGTTGATGCCGGACAGAGCTTCACCAGATATGTTGCAATTCTGGAGATCTCCATAAGCGCCGATATAAGTGCAGTTCTGAGCGGTGGTCGGAACCACTTTGCGCGACCTGGACGGGTCGCCGTCACCGACGGCGTTGACGGCTCGGACTTCGACCCGGTACTTCTTGGCGTTACTGAGGCCGCTCACGGTGCAAGTGGTGGCGCCGCTCGTCGTGCAGGTCTCGTGGCCCGGACTAGCTGTAACCACGTAGCCCGTGATCACAGACCCGCCGTCAGAGGTCGGAGCCGACCAGGTGGCGACGGCTGCGGTATCCACGGGTAGGACCGTTAAGGCGTGCGGTTTCGAGGGTTTGCGCGGCGGAGGAGATGCGCCTGCCGAGCCGGGAATCGCGGTGAACGCGAACACGCACAGAATTACGCCGATGACAATTACAACAAAATTCCGCCGCACAACAATCCGCCTCTCGCCATTGGCAGAACAGCCGCCCTGCCTTCTACGAGCTGTCTAACACTTTTCCGGACGAATGGCAATCCGCTGACGCAGCTCTGGTTCGTCTGAGGGCTCCCAACCACCGGGGGCAGCCGCTCCATGTGTGATAGAGACAGTCCTGAGGCGTTCGATTGGATGGACCGGACCAATGTGGGGATCCCACTACACACTGCTCGCGTTTGCCCAAAGTGAAGAGGGTGTCCTCAGCCTGCTGCGGGTTCTGAGCACAAACACATATCGTGAGCACCGAAGACACCGCATTGACGTTTCCTGATCAGGATGTGAGTGCCGAATACTTCTCGGTGCCGAACCCACCATGCGTGCCACCTGACCTCCGATTCCTCGCACGAAACACCGCAGGCGAGGATCCATCACACCATTTCCACTGTGACAGCGAGCAGAATTGTCCTCAGCGAACATGAAACGCCAGCCTAAACAAAGCCGCGAAGAGCTCCGCGCGCTGATGCTCAAGATGGGTCGCCTCATTCTCATCGAAGATGGGTTCGGCGTCGGCGTTGACACCCTCACATTCAAGAGGGTCTTCGAACGTATCGATGCGGAGACCGGTCTCAAGCTCTCCAATGCGTCTGTCATCCGCCGAGTCTGGGAGAACCAAGCGGATTACCAGGCTGATGTCCTGGCCACTATCGCCGTAGAGGACGCACTCGGAGAATTCGAGGAGACGGTCCGGGCACTCGGACCTCTCCTCGACAGCCTCGACCTCTCGACCCCTGAGGCGCGTTCGCGGTCGCTGAGAGATGTGTGCCGTGTCGGCGGATCAGCCAACAGTTTCATGCTGCTCGAGTCGCCCAACTGGTCGATGTGGATTGCCGTGTGGGCAATGGCCACCGCCAACAACGCCGGGAGCCAACAGACCGAGTATCAACGGCGGATCCGCGCTGCTCTGCTGGAGGGCTACAAAGGATTTACTACGCTATGGGAGGGCGCCTACGCGGGTCTGGCCTCTCTTCACGGTATGCGTGTCAGGGCACCGCTGACCCTCCGCCAGCTGACCGTGGCTGTGGGTGCTCTTGCCGAGGGGTGCTCCCTACGCCAGCATGTCGATCCCGACTTAGGGGTGATCCTGCGACCCACCGGTCCCGACGGTGAAGACCAGGAGTGGACGCTCTTCGCCATCGGCTTGGAAGCACTTCTCATGCAATTCCTCGAACCGGACCCCGACTGGTCGCCTCCGACGCCCCGGCCGCGGGGATGATCCGGGTCCGTCAGTTCCCAACACGGCGATGCGTGGCAACACACCATCGAGTACGGACCCGGCGAGAGTAGGGCGAATGCCCTCCGAGCAAACCCGCGCCACCCCCCACGCCGGTCCGTCAAAGTCGGGCGACCGTGCGGGAATTCTGCCATCCCACCCGATTGCCCGACCTCGACCCGGCTCCCGCCTGCCGAGGACCATAGATCCCCACTGGATGGATTGCAACTCTCGATTGCTATGCCGTGAGTGGAGACCGAGAGTCGGCTGATTCGAATAGGCACTCGTCACACCGACTCAAACGGGTTGTCACCGGCCCCGACCGGAGTATCGGGCGTGTTCGCCGCCGCTGTGATCGGCGTCACCGTGTTGCTCAGCGAATTGGCGATGTAGACGGTCCCCATAGGCAACAACGAAGCACCAGCCGAACGAACAAGAAACGTCACCCCGCCGGGGACGACTGCCAGCATGACTCCTGGAGGCAAGGCCACGGCAAAAGTCAGTGTGGCAAAGCGCCCGAGTGAAGGAGTGATGGGTTCCGGTCCATGACGCTCCTCGTTTCTCGGCGTCCCGCCAGAGCCTTTAGGAAAACGTCAATAGCGCCCACCCGTCGGTGGATCACTTAGCTGGGAGGCTTACACACTTCCTCAAACAGAACAATTGCGTTTCGAGCGTATGGACCGGGCGAGACGTGCCGATGCCGACTGGTGGGTGGGTGCTCCTGATCACCGGCTCGGCGGCGGATATCGACCCGTGGCCATATGGCGCTTGAGCCACCCTACGAGGACAGCGTCTCGCAAGTTTTGGGGGGCCGGTATGGCGGACCGGTCCGGAGGACCAGTGACCCTGGTGGCACAACGGTTGTAGAATGTGTGACATGGCCGAGCCGCCGGAGCTTCGATACAACGGACACTGGCGGATGGCTGTCTGGGCCCTGCGAGTGGGGTACGTCGGGTTGGCCATCGCCCTCGCGGGCATCATCGTGATGTCGATGGGAGCCACGCCATGGGTCCTGGCCGTCGGGGTGATCACTTGGCTGGCCGTCGCCGTCGTCACGTTGACGGGGATCTTGTGGTCCCGGCACGAGTTGCCCGAGCCACGACCTGGGTATTGGTCGATGCGGTTCATGCTCATCCACGACACCGTCCACGCCCAGCGGTCCTGACGGCTCTTCCCTTGGCGGCAGCGTCCGGCGTGCCGCAGTCTCCCGTCGGGAGGACCCGACAGCGATCTGCCAGTACCGAACCAGCCAGTCGCCGAATGACCCATATTCCGGCTCGGGGTGCTGCTTCGGCTGAGCCATGATGTCCAGCGTAGCTGGAGGAAGCGGCACCTCCCTTGGCCGTCGGGAGATTGAGTGACTTAGTTGCTGGTGCTGCCAGGACCTAGCAATTTTCCTGCGTTGTTCAGGGTCCGCCTCCGCTGCCAGAGGATCACGGGTGCGCACAGAGCCATCACGAGACCCGATGTTGCGGCCACCCAGCGAAACTCCCCGTGCTCATGGGTAATCAGCAACGGCTGGGAGAAGGCGCAGAACAACAACACGATCGCAATCAACAAAGACCACCTCAAGTCGGTGATCACCTTGTGGACCGTTCCGAAGTCCTGACGCGGCACCGGTTCGCCCTTGAAAAGCGCCACCTTGACCCGCTGACGTTCCCGCAACTCAGCCCTGTTCGTCACAACTGCCGTCCTGCCCCAGATCACGGGATAGGGCGACTGCGTTAGCGGGAGAGCCCCTTCGACAGGTCGTCGAAGAACGATCGCCACCCTTCCTCAGCCTGGGCGTAGTTTTCTGGCGGCATGTTGCCACCCGATTGGGTGAATGTCATCTCTGTTCCGTCCTCGACTTTCTTGAGATCGACGGTCACCCGTTCGAACTGATCGCCAGGGCGGTCACTAAGGCTCAGTACGAGTCGAACCGGCGCTTCCACCTCGAGATAGGAACCGTGCCAACCGATCTCCGTGCCGTTCTCGAGGATCATCCGGGCACTCCAATCGCCACCGACCCGTAGATCCATGTAGACATCCTCCACAGCGGTGGACTCTGTGCCGAACCAGCGGCCGAACTGAGCTGGACTCGTCCACGCCTCGAAGACATCTTCTGGCGAGGCATCGAAGGTGCGAGTGATGGTGATGGAGCGCTTTTGGTCAGTCATTGTGATGATCCTTCCCGGTTCGTGAGGTGCTCATCGAGGCGGTCGAAGGAGGACTCCCAGAGTTGGCGATAGTCGCCCAGCCAGCCGCTGGCGTAGGACAACGCCTCCGGTCGTAATCGGCAGGGTCGTTGCTGTGCCCTCCTACTCCTGTTGATCAACCCGGCCTGTTCCAGCACCTGCAAATGCTTGGACACAGCCTGAAAACTCACAGCGAATGGCTGCGCCAGTTCGCTGACGGTTGCCTCTCCCGAGGCCAATCGGCGCACGATGGCCCGCCGCGTCGGATCGGAAAGGGCCGAGAACACAGCGTTCAGCTTGTAATCGTCGACCTCGACCCCGGACTTCCTCTCCTCAACCACCAGGTTGAATAGTAGACCTGCAGATACGACGTATGCAACCTATCGGTTGACTAAGGCCATGAAGTCAGGTGAGGGTGCGTCAGGGCGGCAAAACCAGCGCCGGATCAGAAGAGGAGTGCCCCCACTCTCGATCCGTACCGAGATCTTGTGCCCGTCATCCTTCTTCGCTAACATACAACTAGATGGTTGTAGATCAGGCATCCGACGCCGGCGTCGACCGCATCTTTCACGCCCTTGCCGACGGCACTCGGCGCGACATCCTCGCCCTCGCCGTCGGGGGCAGGTACAGCGTGTCGGCGTTGGCGAAGCGCTACCCGATGAGCTTCGCCGCCGTGCAGAAGCACGTCGCCGTGCTCGAAGGCGCCGGGCTCATCACAAAGGAGCGGCGGGGGCGCGAGCGGCTCGTGCGCACCGACGTCGACACCGTCCAGAGGGCCCGGGTGCTCCTGGACGGCATCGAGGAGCTGTGGCGGGCGCGGGTGGACCGGATCGACGACCTCCTGGCAACCGAGAAGCGAACCACTGGAGGCAAGCGATGAGCGTGACCAGCGTCGAGAAGGACCCCGAATCCCTGACCATGACGGTCACGGCGGACCTCGATGCCACCGTCGAACGGGCGTGGCAGCTGTGGGCCGACCCCCGCCAGTTCGAGCAGTGGTGGGGGCCCCCTGGCTACCCGGCGACCGTGGTCGACCACGACCTGCGGGCCGGCGGGCGGATCACCTTCTTCATGGCCGGGACCGAGGGCGAGCGCCACGACAGCACGTGGGAGGTCATCGCCGCCGACCCGCCCCGCCACCTCGAGCTGCGGGATGCCGACGTCGACGACGACGGCCGCCCGAACGACGGGAACGCGATGACGGCCATGATCATCACCATCGACGAGCGCGACGGCGGGGGCGCGGTGATGGCGATCCGCACCCACTTCGACTCGCAGGCGGGCATGGAGGAGGTGCTCGCCATGGGGATCGAAGAAGGCATGCGCATTGTCTTCTCGCAAATCGAAGCGGTCCTCGCCGGCACGCCTGCGTGAAGGGCTGACACGTTGGTCGAGTAGGAGTCGGGCCACCGTGTCGGGTCGGCGGCGCCGAGCGCACGACGCGGAGCGACTCAACCCGCAGCCTGAGCATCAGCCCCACTCAGAACGCTAGGGGCGGCTGCCCCACCTCGTCTGCTGAGTCCACAGGCTTTCGCCGCTCCCAGCGCTTCAGCCCTCTGATGCAACCCCCCGGACTGTCCCTTAGCGAACCCCTTCCATGCACCAGATGGACCAGTCCGCCGTGCCCCCGACCACTGGTTGTGCGAGTGACCAGTCGGGGTATGGTGGCTCATCCGCCAGTTGGTGGCCCCCAACTCTGGTTTGATATTGGTCTTGCGACGGCGGATTCGTGGGCCGGCGGTCTCAGGACTTCGTCGGGCCGGTTCCGGTCCCGTACTGGCTGCCGCCGCTGTTGCCAGGGCTCCCTGACCCTACCCTTCCACCGCCGGAGCTGGCGCAGTGGACTACCCCGTTCGTTCCGTCGGGAGTCGTGGTCGGCGTGCAGGAACCGGGGGCAGGGGGCGTTGGCGGTCCCTTGGTCGATGAGACCAGAGCTTCGGACGTCGTACCGGACGCATTCGTTACCTGCGAGGAGGTTGCCGCGGCGTCGCTGGGCCACCAGGCGAGAAGCCACCCTTCGGCCACGGTGCCCACAACGTGTTGCCCGTTATCGAGCACGAGGGTGACCCCTGTCACCCCTGACGCGACTCGTCCGTCGACGAGTGTGTACGGGCCGTCAGCCGTGGACAGATGTGATTGAACGACGTTTTGCAGATCGCCAGAGGTGGTACCGCCCACCGTTACCGTCGACAGCCCCTGCGAGGGGCTGCCAGAGCCGGAGCCGCTGACCTTGAGTACGCCGTTCGAGCTGTCGCCGTCCGAGCTCACCTGGGTCACTTGAGTGAAGGAGGAGCTGGTGAAGCAACCCATGTAGGCGCTGTCGTTCTGGTAGAGCGCCACCGTGAACGGGCCACGCACGTCGGTGAGCAGGGGCCGCCAGGGCCCGGAGCCGAGCTCTCCGCCGGCAGGCTGGTCAGAGAGCGCGCCAAGGCAGCTCTGGTCGGCCTGCGACGACAGTGAGGACGAGGCCGCTGTCGGCGCAGCGCTCCAGCCCGCGTAAGCGGGAGAGGCCCCACCGAGAGCCACCACCAGGGCCGTTCCCGCCGCGGCGGCACCGACAGCAGTGGCGCCGAGTGCCGCAGGCGCGGCACGGCGCCGGCGTGGGTGGTAGTCGACGGAGCGCAGCTTCTCCGACGCGTCCGTCGGCAGCGCTGCCGCGCGAGTTCTGAGGGCGGAGATCAGCTCCTCTTCCAACGTCGTCTTCATTTGATGGTGCTCCCTTCAGTCGCTTGTGTCCTGTCTTGTGCGATTGCGTCCACGTCTGGCCGGACGTGTGCGAGCGCGGCCGTTCGGAGGTCGGTTGGCCGCGAAGGACCGTTGGCATGGCTTTCCTGTGTGCCGTCCACCGTGATATCGGATGCAGCTCCCGTGTCTTCGACTTCCCGACGGAGGCGCCCGAGGGCGCGCGACGTGGTGCTCTTCACCGTCCCGACCGAACAACCCATCACATCAGCGACCTCCGCTTCGCTCAGGTCGTCGAAGTACCGCAGTACGAGGGCGGCGCGTTGGCGCGGTGGCAGCTCTCTGAGCACTCCCAGCAGGTCGGTACTCGCCTCGACGCGTCCAAGGAGGCGCACGGCGGCATCGTCGTGGTGCGCCTCGAGGAACCCGGTCGCTTCGGATCCGAGCTCTGAGCGCCGCTGGCTCCGCCGCTTCCCTTCGTCTAACGCAAGGTGGATGAGCACCGTGCGGGCGTACGCCACGGGCCGCTCCATCTTGTTGACCCGGGGCCATCGGCGGGCGACCTTGAACAGACACTCCTGAACCAGGTCTTCCGCCTCTGCGAAGTCCCAGGTGATCAGGTAGGCCGACCGCAGCAGGGGCTCAGCCGTCTCGGCGACGAAGCGGTCGAAGTCAATTCGAGGCTGGCTCTGATGCCGACGTCCGTCCATTACCTACTTCAACCCTCCTTTGTGTTCGAAAGGTTGCCTGCTATTACGGCAAAACCGGAGAAAAGCGTCGGCACCGACCTGCCGGTGGCGTTCGCCGAGAGGGGACCGGTGGCAGACCCGTGTGGGCCTGTCCAGGCCACATTGACAGACTGACCTGCGACTTCACGGAATCCGGTCGGCGACACCTGTGCTAAAGCCTGCCTCATATCGCCGGCTGAGGGTCGCGTTATCTTCGTCCAGGCGAGATCGGTGCTCGCCGCTCGCCAACTGCCCATGATCATGCCCATCCGGGCCTGTGGATAACTGCAACACGAGGACCCAAGGCTCGCACGCGAACGACTCGCCCGGAACCGGGTCTTCGCAAGTCGAGAGTCTGCGTCAGGCGATGGTCAGAATGCCCGCGTCGGTCGCCGTAGCCGCCTCGACTGGTCTTCTTTACGGTGACTGTGTTCCATCGGCCCCATCGCTGGCCGCCATTTCGTCCTTGGTTCTGCGGCCGACCGTGTTGGCGAGGACTCGGACGCTGGAGTCCCCTACGGCGTGAAGCCGGACAAACCTTCCGTTGACCGCGGATATGAGGTGACGGTCGATCGATTGACTAATGATCTCCGGCGACAGCGTCGGTCGCTCAGAGCGAGTCGTGGGAGTTGGGCAGCGACGACGACTGCCACGTGACTCCTACGCACATCTCGTCGGATGATCCGTCGCCGAACGTGACGAAATGCGGCGGCGCTTTGCGAAGGATCGGCAGCTCTTCCGCCAGCTCGGGGTCGTACCTGCAGTTGATCTGTATTTGCTCGCCGCGACTCACCGGGATAGGCGTCACGTTGTACGCCTTTTGGTAGTTGAAGTTGTAGTTCGGGACGTTCAGGATGGTCTTGGCTTGCGGCGTCCCCGGATTGAGCACCATCGTGAACGCGACCCCCAACAGGTGCATGTGGGGCTGGATCCTGTCGATGTAGCCGTTCGATTCGAGCCGCCACGTGCACGTGGCCGTGTCACCGACGGGCGGGTCGTCGGGGTTTTCACCACATATCTGGTCGATGCCCTTGGCCATCTCAACGCCGCCCGAGCCGAAGCGCTGGTTCAGGTAATTGAGGGACGCCTGATAGTTGCACAGCGGCCCAGTCACATCGGCCGGGCATGGGATGTTCGGCGGGGCGATCAGGTATTGGGATTGCAACGGCAGCAGCGACGTGGACATCGGCACCGTGTGGAGCACGAGCCCGTTCGTGACCGGCTTGTCGCCCACCAGCAGGTTGTAGTGCACCTGCTCGATCACCAGACTCCCCTTGGGCAGCGAGATCCCCGTATCTTTGGGGAGCACGTCTTCGCCGTGCCCAGGCGCCCACACGCTCAGGAAGGGGGTGCTCATAAAGGCGGCGAGCGATGCACCGGGCAGAGCTGGCGCGCCGAAGCACGTCCACCCCTTGCCACTGGTGGCCGCATTGGCGGCGATGGCCTGAGCCGTCATGGACGGGGGCACCAGGGCGAGCACGGCGTGGTGAACCTCGGGACTGCCCGGTTTGAACTGGCTCGAGATCACGTACGAGTTCTGGGCGATGTGCGGGTTGACCAAGGTGCAGTGGTAGTCGTCGGTCGCCCCCGCTGCCGCCTGGGGCTTGTACCTCGGTGATGCCACCGACACGGTGGAGACAGGCGTTTGCGACGACGGGTTCGCCTCCGTCGACCCCGAGGTGGCCGCCAGCGCCACCGCGCCGAACGCGACCGACATGAGCACCACCCCGATAGCCACGATCACGGTCCGCGGCATGCCCGCGGAGCCAGCCAAGCGGCGCCGCTTCGGCGGGACGGGCCCTCGTGATGCCCCGTCGTCCGCTCGGTCGGCAGAGTGGCTGTCGGCGTTCTTGATGAGATCGGTCATGGTTTCCCGTCCCCGTCCTGGCATCGACTCAGCGTGTTAGCCGAACCCGAGTGTGATTGGTGCGAAGGCTAACCCACGCCCGGACAGAATGCCCTGACAACGGGGGGCCCGCTCAGGGAGCCGTAGGAGGCGGCGCCCACGGTCGTCAGCTTGTCGACGGTGCCGATCACGACCGCGATGGCGCCGATCACCACGCCCACCGTTCCGCCGGAGCGAACCTGGGAGTCGTTATCACGAATCGAGCCTGACATCGTGTCCCCCGTTCCACGGCTCAACCGGTGTCAGGGTGACAGCGGATGGTGACCATTCGGTTGGTCTCAGCACCCGTCCTCGAGCACAGTGCCATCAGGAAGACCCGTTTGCCAATCGGCGCTGGCTCCGGGAAGCAATGTTCCGCGCAGCTCAGGCCCCTGAGCTTCCCGCCGTTCAATGGAACGATCCGCTGGTGTCCAACGGAACTGTGGTCAACGTCCTGGGGGTGGCCGACGCTCGCTTCCAAGCGGTAGATCAGGTCGAGACGTGGATTGGGAAAACGAAGTCCACGACATCACTTCTGATTGGGTCTCGTTTGCTGGCCTCGGCCGCGTCAGAAGGCAATCAGGCCCCGACGACAAGGGACCGCGCCTCTGCGGAGCCGACCACAAGATCGTGAAGATCGCCGCCCACCTCGAGTCGGCTCGACTGTTCGACCCCGCCGATCCTCATCGGCTGAAAACCCGCCGTCCGGATCAAGTGCTCGACTTCGTCGCTCCCATGTGCGTCCTCGGACACATAGAACAGAACCGCGGGCTCAGCCGACCGGTGGCTCGAGGACTCGAGGAGATCGGCCGACATGGTGCCGAAAGCAATGGCAAAGCGTGTCCCGATCGGCAACCACCCAGCAACGACTTGGCCCGACGACTGCCCTTCCGGTAGGAGTCGCACGATCTTGCCTTGTGCGTCGAGTCCAACCGGATTGCTCGGAACGACGAGAGACGTGTCTCCCAGCGCGTCGGCGATCTCGTCGATGACGTCTTTCAACACGGAAAACCGCAGCGCAAGGACGACGGCATCGGCTCCCTGCAAAGCGCTCCGGTTGTCGAGCGCGACGATCGCCGCTCCGCCGATTGCCGCGGCCAGCTTTCGCGCTGACTCCTTGTCGGCGCTCGAGAGCTGGAGGGTCTCGCCGCCGGCAGCAAGCTGACGCGCGATGGCCGATCCAATGCCTCCGGTACCGATGATCGCTGTGGTCATGATGGAGACCTCCCCCCCGTCAGGAAGCTCACTCCGACTTGCTCGATGGCCATTGATCGGGGAACCAATCTCCTCCCGGGTCCGTCGTCTGTCCTACTTCGATCAGATGACCATCGGGATCGCGCATATAGCAACGGACTTCGTACTGGTGCTGCTTCGGTGGCGTCAGGAATTCCGCACCGCGCCCGCCCCATTCGGTGTACACCGCGAGCATGTCCGTCACTCGTATATTGAGGAAACTGCTGACCCGGTTGGGATCGGCGGGCGTCTCAAGGGTGACCTCCGGCTTGTCGTCGGTCGGCCCTCCGCCGGCATTGATGATGATCCAACTGTTCGACAGTTGGACATACGTGAGCCCTCCGGGTCCGGAGAACGCATCCCTGCCCCCGAGCACATCGGTGTAGAAGCGGCGAGAGCGCTCGACATCGTCCGACACGATGAAGTGGGCCAGCACGATCCCCTCTGGGGGCGCTGGGAGCTCATCGGCGGGCGTACTCGATGGCCAGTGATCGGGCACCCAGTCGCCCTGCGGGTCGGTGGTCTGCCCCACTTCGATCAGGTGGCCATCAGGATCACGGATGTAGCAACGGATCTCGTACTGGTGCTGTTTCGGGGGCGTGATGAACTGAGCACCCCGCGCGCTCCATTCGGAGTACACCGTCTTCATGTCCTTGACCCGGATGTTGACGAAGCTGCTCACCCGATTTGGGTCGCCGGGCGTCTCCAGGGTGACTTCCGGCTTGTCGTCGGTCGGGCCTCCGCCGGCATTGATGACGATCCAACTGTTGGACAGTGCGACGTTGGTCGGTCCTCCGGGGCTGGAGAAGGCGACCCGGCCCCCAAGGACTTCGGTGTAGAAGCGCCGAGAGCGCTCGACGTCGTCCGACACGATGAAGTGTGTGAGCAGGATTTCATCTTGGGACGGTCGGACCTCGGCCATCTGCTACCTCCGAGGGTCTTCCACGTTCATAGCCGCGCCATCTGCGCCTGCATGGGCTGCATAGGCGGCGGCATTTTGGCGATCTCCATTCGAAGGGTTTTGAAAGCTGAATCGAAGATAGTCGAGAAGCTCGGGAACGGCTGGATGACATCGCTCAACACATCCAACGGAACGCGGGCTCGTATGGCGAGGGTCGCCTGCTGGAGCCATTCGCCGGCCTCGGGTCCGAGGGCGTAGGCGCCGGTCAACCGGGTGCCGTCGCTGAGCAGGGTCAAGAATCCGTTCGACTGGGCGTACTGGTGGCTGTAGGTCGCGGTCTTGGACACGTCGGTCAGGAGCGTTGTGCTGCTGTGGGGTGCCTCCGCGGCACCGACGGCGGCGGCCTGCGGATCGGTGTACGTGACGCGCGGCACGGCGTCGTAGTTCGTCGGGTGGCTCTCTCCGGCGATGTTCGCCGCCACCACGTCTCCCTCGTACTCGCCGACGTGTGTCAGGGGCCAGATCCCGTTGACATCCCCAATGGCCCAAATGTTGTCGCCGGCACGCAGATACTCGTCCACCGCGATGCCGTGTGGGTTTGCCTCGATACCGACCGTTTCGAGCCCGATCCCTTCGACACGGGGACGGCGGCCGGTTGCCACGAGCAGTCGCTCCCCTTGTACGGAGGTCCCGTCCGAGAGCCTCAGGACATAGTCGTCGCCGTCGCGCGAGGCTTCCACGGCCTGGACTCCGAGGTGCAACTCGATCCCATCCCGCCGCAGCGCCTCGGTCAGAGCCACGCCGAGAGGGGCCGGCTCTCGTGGGATCAGCCGATCGGTGCCCTCGACGAGCACGGCCTGACCACCGAGCTGCCGTACCACCTGTGCGATCTCGACACCGGCCGGGCCACCGCCGAGCACGATGAGCCGGTTGGGAACCGTCTTCATGGCCGTCGCTTCGCGCGTACCCCACACGCCGCCCAGGCCGTCGAGCCCCGGAATGGGCGGCACGAAAGGATCAGCGCCCGTGGCTACGACGACATGCTCCGCCGTGTGGCGAGTGCCGTCCACGTCGACTACGCCGGGCCCGGCGAGCCGGCCCACGCCCCGGATCAGCGAGATGCCCCGATCTGCCAGCCATTTCTCCTGCCCTGCATCCGAATAGCCGGACACCATGTAGTCCCGCCAGTCCAGCGCCGCCTGCACGTTCACCTCGGCGCTGGCGCCGACGTCGCGGGCGCCCTGGACCGCCTCTCCCGGACGCAAGAGGGACTTGGACGGGATACACGCCCAGTAGGAGCACTCGCCGCCGACCAGCTCCCGCTCGACAACGGCGACCCGAAGCCCACGCGCCGCGATGGCCCCGGCGCAATGTTCGCCGGGCGCACCGCCGCCCAGCAGGATCACGTCGAAATCGATCATACTGGAAGCTCCTGGCCGTTCTGTTCGCGCAGCATGTACTCGGCGTACCAGTCGGGCCAGTCCGAGTCGGTCCGGCCGATGCGCTTCTCGTGCTCAGCGTGGGCCGACTCGGCGCGGTGCAACGCCGCAGCCAGATCACTGGCGGAGCTGAACGAGGTGGTGGTCGGATCGAGGCGACCCGGGAGGCGATCAGTCACCTCTTGGAGCAACCAGCTGTTGCCGTCGGGGTCTTCGAACGTGGCAAAGGAGTTGTAGCTCTTGTGATCCGGATCCGGCCCGTTGACCCGATCGCCCGTCCCCTTAGGGTCGAGTTGCGCTCCGGGCGCTCCGGAATGGAACGTCCCACTGACCGTGGCTCCCCCGCTCACAAGTTCGTCACGTCCGGCTTCGATGTCCGGCACGATCAGGTACAGGCCATGTGCAGATCCGGGTGGCGCCCCGGTGATGTGGGTGCCGAATTGCACAGAACACTGCGATCCCGGTGGCGTGAATTGCACGACCCGGAAGCCGTTGTCGAAGGAGAAGTCGGCGTCGAGCCTCCAGCCGAGGCCGGCGTAGAACGCCTTGGAGCGATCGGCATCAGCCACGGGGATGACGACCGTCTCCAGCTTGAGATCGGCCGGTTCGCTGCTCGACGATCCGCCGGCTGCGCTCTGTCCATCGACGGTGCTCATCCGGCTCTCCTTTATCCAGCCCCGAACAGGATTATCGCATCCTGGCGAACGTTCTGCACCTGAACATCCCCCACTGGGGTTTGACGCTGTTCCACCCCACCGGGGCCGAATGGCGATGTACGGGTGCACGTCTGAACCTTTCCGCTCGGCCCGCGAGCGGCTCGAGTTCCTGCGGTCAAGAACCCGAGCGAAGGTCGACCGTCCCAACCCCCCAGGGTCAGCGTTTGATACCGATGCTCTTGCCTTCGGTGTACCGGATCGGCTCCTCCAATGTGTCGACGAGGAATTGATCCCGGTCTCCTCGTTCCCACGCCTCCCTCAACCCCGGAGCGGCCAAATCGAAGTCGGGCCGAATTTTCTTGAACACGCCCCTCAGATCCACGTGGAGTTCGGCCATCGTGGGCCGGCCCCAGTACCAGTATCCGTTGTAGACCTTGAAGATCTTGAGTCCGGGCTCGAGGACGAACGTGTGGGGGATCATCGGATCGTGCGGCTCATCCGTGAACTCTTTGATGTCGAGGTCCTTCTGGACGACCCGATCGGGGTCCGACAGGAACGGCCACGTGGCGCCCAACGCGTCCCGGAACTCATTGATGTTCAGCTGATTGTCGGTCGAGATGAGGGCCAATCGCGTGTAAGCATTCCGGAACTCGGGATAGACGCCGACCAATTGACCTACGAACTGATGCTCTTTGGGATCGAATCCGCCGCGGGACAGATGGAGCACCATCGGGTTGCCCCCCTGGAGTTCCGAAAGGATCCGCCGCCGGCCGGATTGATCGGCGAGCTCGTAGTCGGGAAACGTCTCGCCTTCACGGATGTCGCTGCGCATGTGGCCTCCAAACTCGAAAAGGGTCTGGTCCAAAGATCCCACGGAAGTCCAGCAGATGTTCAAGTCGGTTGCGCTTTTGGCTCGCTCTCAGAAATTGCCCAGGCCGCGTTGACGAGCCCGATGTGGCTGAACGCCTGCGGGAAATTGCCAAGGAGCTCCCCGCCGACGGGATCGACCTCCTCGGCAAGGAGGCCGACGTCGTTGACGAATGCGACGGCACGTTCGAAGACAGTGCGGGCCCGAGCGGACTGTCCGGCCTGGGCCAGGGCTTGAGCCAACCAGAACGTGCACAGAAGGAACGCGCCTTCTTCGCCCTCGAGCCCGTCCTGGGTCCGGTAGCGGTAAACCAGGCCCCGATCATCCGTGAGGCGTTCTTCGGTCGCGTTGATCGTGGCCAGCACTCGGGGATCGTCGGCGGGAAGGAAGCCCACCAGGGGCAACATCAAGCTGGAGGCGTCAAGCTCGTCGGAGCCGAAGGACTGGGTGAAGGCGTCGGCCCCGTCGCTCCAGCCTCTGGTCAGGATCGCCTCACGGATTTCGTCCCGGGTCTGCGTCCATGACCCGATTCGAGAGGAGGCGTTGAGACGGTCGGCCAGGATCACCGCTCGATCGAGCGCCACCCAGCACATCAGCTTGGAATACAAGAAATCGCGAGGCTCGCCCCGAACCTCCCAGATTCCTTGGTCCTTCTCCTGCCAGCGCCGAGCGGCGGTGTCCGCCAGTTGGACGAAGAACCGTCGTGTGGCTGGTGCCAGATCGGGGACCGCACCCCACTTGCCAGGGTTGGCCATGGGCCCGACCCGGTGGGTGTCGTCGAACAGATGGTCGGAGAGGCGGTGAACGGCCTGGAGCAATTCGCCGTAGACGTCAAGCTGGCGCTGGTTCCAGGCACCGTTGCCGACCCGAACCGGCAGCGAATGTCGCCAGCCCCCCAAGTGCGACAGCTCTCGCTCCGTCAGGTCCCGTTCGCCGCCGATGCCAAACATGATCTGCAGGTCGCCGCCGCGGTCGAGCGAGCCGGCCGCCGAGGTGGACATGTAGTCGAAGAACTCATTGGCTTCGTCTGGGCAGGCCGCCACCCACAGGGCTTCAATCGTAAAGGAAGCGTCCCGGACCCAGGTGTAGCGATAGTCCCAGTTTCGGCTGCCGCCCACCGCCTCAGGCAGCGACGTGGTCGCCGCCGCGCAGATCGCACCGGTGGGTGCAAAGGAGAGCGCCTGGAGTACCCGACCGCTGTGATGCACCAGGTCTCGCCACGGACCAACGTAGGCCTGGTGGAGCTCCGACCATGACTCCCATGCCGACACGGTGTCATCCAACCGGACACCGATCTCGGATTGGTCCCAGACCCTGGCCGTGCCCGTCTCGGCCCGCTTGACGTGGTGGAGGGCAAAGCCCGCGCTTTCGCCGTGGCGGAGCTCGATCTGGCCTGAAACCGACGACTGGTCGACGGTCACGGGCATGGGAGCAGAGAGGACCAGCACGTCGGCGCCCCCGAACGCAGTCACTCCACCGTCGACGACGTCGAGCAGGGGATGGACCAGTCCGTACTCGGGACTCGGGGCGTACTCCAGGGACAACTCGACGTCACCTTCAACGCACGTCGCACGGCGCAGCAGAAGATGTGGAGCATCCTTGCCGAGCTCATGTCCCCGGTTGCCGTCGCCCATGGCCAAGGCGTCGGTGATGACGACCGTACCGCTTGGCGTGACGAAGGTGGTCTCCAACACCATCGTGCGGTCCAGGTAGCGGCGGGTCAATTGCGTGGCGCTCGTGGCCCGGATCGACCAGTGGCCAGCTTCGTCACCGAGGAGGCGACCGAAAATCGACGGGCTGTCGAAGCGTGGGAAGCACAACCAGTCGACAGACCCGTCCCGGCTCACCAGCGCAGCGCTGTGCCGATCCGAAAGGAGTGCATAGTCGGCTATAGGAGTCGTGCTCATATGAGATCCTTTGCCCGTACATCCGCGGGATCGGTATCTGGCAGCCTCGGACAAGCTGCGAAAGTCACACTTCGAACTGTGAGAGCGGCGTTGGGTAGCTCTCTTACCGAATCGGGAGGTCCACACAATGGGGATCCACCAACCCGACCAGGCGATCTTCAAGTCGCTCCTGCCCGAAGACATCGACTGGAAGCCCTTCCCGGCGTCCCCCCGTCGGCACGGTTGGCAATCCTCGTCGGTGAGCCTTCCTAACTCGGGCCGTACGTCATCAGGGTCAAGGTGCCCTCGGGCGTCCGGTACTTACGTCACCCAGGTGACGGCCAACGGCCCGCTCGGCCTTGAATACATCGACCCCATCGACGACCCGCGGAACAATTGAGCAAAGTCTGGTCTTTCGATGACCACCTCGACCCACTTCGCGAAAGTGGCGACGGTTCGAGCCGGTCCAGAGAAGCACGCGTAACCGATACCCGCACCGTTCTCGTGGATGACGCTTCGCTGCAACCTCGGTGGGAGCTTCGTGCAGCCTTTCTCCGCAGCCGATGGCACTGGATTGCAATGAGTCCGCCTTTTGGGTCGCCTTTGTTGTTGCGTAAGGTCGCTGCATCTCCCAGCCGATACGCAACTGTCAAACCGGCGCTTCGATGTCGTCGTAGATTCGGGCGGCAGCCAGCAGGCCGTCCGAACTTCGCTCAAACACGCTAATTCCCGCTTGGGGTGTCAGGTCATGACTGCCCCATCGGACACAGTTGAATTCCAGGGCGCAACGTACGCCGTCGTCGGTCACGGTGCATTGCTCGAGTTTGAGCCCGCCATCCTTGAAGCACTCGGCGAAATACGAACGCAGCTCACGTGTGCCGTGGTGTAGGTAGTGCGGACCGATTGACTCGCGGAAATACCCATCTGGGGCGAACGCGCTCACGATGGAGTCGAGATCGCCGGCGCTTAGCGCGGCTAGATATCGGCCGACAACGTCACTAAGCCGGGCGCTCGCTGGCTCCAGCACGGGGCGCCGGATGTGATGCTGCCCGTCGACCGGCCATTGGCTGCAATAGGTGCGGAACTCCACCGAATGCTCGTCGGGGGACTCTGCAACGACGGCTATTGGCCAATCCACCGGCTGACCGTCATAGTCGTCCAGGTGGGCCAACAGCTCGACCACGGCCCGCCTGCTAATACAGATGGAGGCCACGGTTTCGATGCGGGCGCGGCGCTCAGCCCACAACAATTGATTGTTGCGGACAAACCGTCGAAGCTGCCGATGACCGCGCACCTCCCCCTCCCGGGGGTCGTAAATTGCCACTTGGCCGGACCATATTTCCTCTAGTTCGTGAGTGCGCCCGGTCTCGAGGGCGTCGAAGTACAGCTGAACGGGATCAGCATCGCCAACGGACTGTGTCTGGCGACGGGCGAGTTCAACGGCACTAACGAAATCAGGAAACCATGGCATTTTGTCCTCCACGATCCCCTCTCTTCGGGCGGCGCGATGAGTCGGTCAACGCGCCGAGTCCAACCTTCGTCTGCCGCGATCCC
Organism: uncultured Acidimicrobiaceae bacterium; assembly: GCA_963704615.1. GTDB lineage: Bacteria > Actinomycetota > Acidimicrobiia > Acidimicrobiales > RAAP-2 > Bog-756. The sequence continues at coordinate 2,515,781 of OY969923.1, forward strand.
ATCAGCACGCTCATTCGTGCCTACGAGTCACCGCCAATTGACTCTCACATCTCTGCGGATTTGTCAACGGAACCTCGCGCTGAACAACTCATGTGATGTCGTGAGGTCACGCAAGGAGTCCCGCTGCACTTCGCTCGCCGCAACCCAAGACCGCGGCGTCGCCGGCAGACCCGGACGCTCCTAAACTCGATCTGGATTCTGGCCAGGCGTCCCGGGCGCCGATCCGACTATGCGCTGGCAGATAAAGCGACCCAGCCGATGGATCTAGAGCGCTAGAGGGCCCGAGTTTTGTTTGACAACTGCGCAGGTCCGTCGGTACCTCAAGCGCGGCAACGCTCTGGGAACTCGATAGAGAATTTCAAATGGACGATCGATGACGACTCTCTCTCAAGTCTCTGATTGTCGCCGGCAGGGCCTGCTCACAGACGCGAGACGAGTCCAGCCACGATCTCCGCCGCTGGTCGTGGCTTCCTGGCGAGAGCGACGCTCTGTCCGGCCCACATGGAGAGTGCTTCAATGTCACCGGTGGTGCCAACCATCGGTGGCGCCGGCTCGTAGCGGACGATGGGTTCGCCCGAACCGAAGTGCGCAATGACATCGCCCGCTCCGGGCCGGCTCTCCAGAGGCGGCCGGCCCGCCGCCTCCCACATCTCGGCCGTCGAGTTGTGGAGGGCGCGGTGGGGCGAGTCCGGCCAGTCGACGTCATAGAGGTCGGGGTACCACTCGGCGTCGGTCTCGACCGCCTTGATCAGGCGAGCGCGGTACTCCTGGTGGATGGGCATCTCCTGGGCAAGCAGAAACTGGGTACCCACCCACGCCGCCTGAGCGCCCAGGGCGAGGACGGCGGCCACGCCGCGAGCGTCCCCGATCCCACCGGCCGCGATCACTGGCACCGGCGCCACCGCGTCCACGACGGCGGGCACCAAGGGGAGCGTCGCAATCTGACCCCCTACGTGCCCGCCAGCCTCCCAACCCTGCGCCACGATGACATCAACTCCGTTGGCGACCGCCCGCCGTGCCTCTTCGGCGCTCCCGACCGTGCACAGAACGAGTCCGCCCGCATCGTGGACCCGCTCGATGTAGCCAGCGGGATCTCCCAAAAACAGCGACACGATCCGCAAACCGGCCTCGAGAGCTTCATCGAGGCGACGGTGCTGATCGGAGGTAAGAACCAGGTTGCCGCAGAAGGGACGATCGGTGAGCGCCGCCGTCTGGCGAACCACGTCTCCTGCCGGATCGGACCACGTCAGCGTCACCATGCCGAGCCCACCGGCATTCGATACCGCTGCGGCCAGTTCGGGCACCGCCACCATCGCCGCCAAGACAATCGGTTGTTCAATCCCGAGTAGTTCGCAGACCGGCGTTCTCACTACTGCCACCTACCCTTTCGATCCAAGCCGTTCTCCACCCAACACGGACAGATCCATATTCTTCTATGACTCATACGATGTGGGCATCGACTTGGCGGCCCGTTTGTTCCAACCGTGGAAGCTCGAGTAGTCGCCTCCATCCCAGGCCTCTCTCAATCCCGATTTGCTCAGGTCCCAGTCGGGGCGAATCTCGCTCGACGCAGCGCACAAGTCGGACCACAGGTCGTAAAACGACGGGCGTCCCCAGAACCAGTAGCCGTTGTAGATGCTGTGAATGAGGAGTCCGGGCTTGAGAACCAGCGTGTGGGGGATCATCGGATCGTGCTCGGGGTCGGTGTATTCCTGGATGTCGAGGTCTTTTTGGATCGTCCGAGCCGGGTCCGAGAGAAAGGTCCATTGGGCGCCGACTGAACCCCGGAACTCCTGCAGGGTGTGGTGGTCATCGGTCGCAATGGTGACGACCTGGGTATAGGCGACGGCGATTTTCGAATAGTTCGCTGCGAGCTCCAGGTGCTGCTGGTGTTCCTTCGGACAGTAATTGCCTCGCGCCAGCGTGAGGATCATCGGATCGTCACCTTGGAGTTCACTGAGTGTGCGAACGATGTTGGTGTGATCCGGCAATGAGTAGTCGGGGAACACCCCGCCTGGTCTGATGTCAGATCGCATGGGCTGACTGCCTTTCACTCGACGATGCCTGCGGGGATCTCAGTGTCGGTCGGACTGGCCGCTGCAACTCAACCGGATGCAGCCGCGAGATCGGCGAACCCTTCGCCGCGAATAATGAGATCCCGTCGCAGCCTACCCAGCCTCAGTCCTGGCACCTGCCCGCCAGATATGGACCGAAAGCAACACCATCGATAACCCGAAGGGCAGCATGAACACGGCGCACCCACCTCAGCAAGAGGCCTCGATGCGTCCAAGATGGGCGGACCGAAACAACGATCACCGAGGTCCACAGCCTCGTTCGCTAAGCGACGACCCGGGATGTCCACAGTTTATGGCGCATGTCCGGTCTTCAGGGATACGCCTGGCAGACTGGCGAGGCCGGGATGACTCGCACGTCGCTCATATGCCATGACTCCGCCAACCGGTAATCGTCTGATGGGCGGTATGACTCTGAGCCCGGACTACAAGAGGAGAGACGTAATGGACATCATCAACTTGGGTGCCGCGGACGGGCTGCCTCCGGTGGACTGGGCGAACATCGTCGAGAAGCTCGATGCCGGGTCGCCGCCGGCTCCGGACGCCCACAACGCTCGCACAACGTGGCTCTCGACGGTGAACGAAGACGGGAGCCCGCACGTGACTGCGGTCGGCGCGCTCTGGCTGGACGGAAGCTTCTGGTTTCAGACAGGATCAGGGACCCGCAAGGGCCGCAACGTCGCCCGCGACCCGCGCTGTTCGATCGCGGTGTCGATCCGCGACGCAGACGTCGTCGCCGAGGGTAGGGCGGCGCGGGAGACCGACCCGGTCACACTGACGCGCCTGGCCAAGGCCTGGGCGGACCAGGGATGGCCCGCAGAACTGGATGAGACCGGGACCGGTATCACCGCCCCGTTCAACGCGCCATCGCAGGGACCGCCGCCGTGGAACGTCTATTGCATCACGCCACACTCGGTGACCGTGACACTGGGCACCGAGCCGGGCGGGCTGACTCGCTTTCAGTTCTAACTGCAGCCCAGCGAGGCGCTTGCCTGGCCTCGCCGATCGACGAGCTCCACCAGTCAGCTCTCCGTTTGTCTAGCCGCTCTTTCAGCCCCAGACCGGAGCGCAAAGATAGCGGCCGGAGCCGGGTGATCGGAGCATCATCCTGCGCAAGAATGGGCGCCATGCCATTCCCCGAAGAAAGCGTGAGCTTTGACCTGGCGGTGTGGGAAGGCCCACCCCCGGCAGATGATGCTGCGGCCTTGGGGACGTACCGTCAACTCATGGAACAATGGAATGACGAAGGGGCCGTGGAGGCGATTCACGCCAAAATGAGAGGCGAACAGACCGCGTACGACCCAACGCCTGCAATTGCCGCGTACGTTGCTGCCCTGCTTCGGCGTTGGCCGGACCGGGGGGATCGGTTGGACGAGAGCCCATGGGCTGATGCACCTGTGATCAACAACGCCAACGGACCGCTGTTCTACGTCGGCATGGTGTACAGCAAGGCGGAAGAGGCCGTCACCTTCGCAGCAGAGCTGGCTGCTAAGCACGGTCTCAACTGTTTCGACCCTCAGTCTGAGCGCCTCCTGACTGCCCCATCAGCTCATGCACAATCAGAGCGAGGGCGGTGGCGTCGTAAAAACTGACGAGTGAGGTGGCGTCGTAAACTGAGTGGTGCGACTTCGTCTACTGAAACCGTCCGGCGGCTATTACCCAATCGCCCCGGGAAGCGCACGGTTGGTTGGCCAGTAGTCGGCTCACGGAGACCAACACCAGAATCTCGGCTGATCACGGCTGGTATTGTTCTCGTTCTGCAACGGCCGACGAGACTACACAGCCGCCAACGAGAGAACTAGAGGATCGTGGGAGGCGGACCGTCGGTGATGCAGCTCATTTGTGTGCTCGGCAACGTACGAGCGGTCGGGCCCGGTGGTGGCATCGTCGAGGTCCCCAGCGCCAGCCAACGGAGACTCCTCGGGTTGCTCGCGTTACATACACAACAGCGGCTGCGCACTGAGTGGCTTGCCGACGTGCTCGAAATGTCTCCGGGGGCTCTCCGGAGATCGGTGTCGCGGCTGCGTACGGTGCTCGGCCCCGACACCCTGGTGTCGGTCACCCTCATTGGCTGGTTCGGGGACGTGGCGTCCTCGTCGACCTTCAGGTGCCCTGAATCTGAGGACAAGCGTGGCCTGAGACGGTTCGTCTGTCCCAGAAATCCCGCGACATCACACCGTGGAGGTACTGGGACGTTATTCGAACCTCTCTGACCAGGGAGAACGAGTTCGCCACATCCTAGAAATTGTCCCAGAAGACTCAACAAAGGTCAATGCTCGCGCCCAAAAGCAGCCTCAACATCGCTTAACCCCGGAAGAGACTGAGCGATTGAAGCGAACCTACGAAGCTGGAGCGACCCTCCGAGACCTGGCTCGTGAATTTCAGATCCATAGGACCACCGCAGCCGACCTTCTAGAACGCTCAGGCGTGTTTCGGCGCGTCAAAGGGCCGTCCGAGGTGCAAATGAGTGAGGCGATCCGGATGTACCTTGCTGGACAGTCCGCCGCCAGAATCGGTCAGGCGCTTGGATTTGCAGCGGACACCATCCGCTACAGGCTCAAGGCTGCTGGCGTACAGATGCGAGGTCCGCATGACTGGCACGCCAGAGGGTGAGCAGCCCACCGCTTGCTCGACGCAACTCCGGACGTCGATAGGAGCTCAGCTGAGATCAGCCGAGGCGACTGAACAGCCTGTTGACGAACTCCGGATCTTCGTGGTCGACGAGGGTCGCGTTGGTATCGAGCCCGGCGATCTCGGCAATTTCTGCATCGGACAGCTCAAAGTCGAAGACGTCGAAGTTCTCCTGGATGCGTTCCTTTCGCACGGACTTGGGGATGGCCACAATCCCTTTCTGAACATGCCAGCGCAGGACAACCTGTCCAATCGACTTGCCATGACTCTCAGCGATCTTGGTCAAGACCTCGTTTGTGAAGATGCCGTGATTGCCCTCAGCGAACGGTGCCCAACCCTCGTGGACGATGCCGAACTCCTCCATGACCGCCCGAGCCGCGACCTCCTGGTTGAAGGGATTGGTCTCGACTTGGTTGACCAATGGGACGGTGTCGACACCCAAGACCCTTTGGTTTGTGAGAATGAAGTTGGTCAGCTTGGCGGCGCTGAAATTGGATACTCCGATGGCCTTGACCTTGCCCGATTCGTAGAGCTCAGTTAACGCCCGCCAGGCACCAAACACGTCGCCGAATGGCTGGTGCAGGAGATACAGGTCGAGGTAGTCGAGGCCTAGCTCGTCTAGTGACGTCCGGTAGGCCGTCTTCGCCGCTTCGTACGAGGCGTCGGCAATCCACAGTTTGCTGGTGACAAAGATCTCCTCCCTGCCAATGCCGCTCCTCTTTATCCCGCGACCAACCGCTTCTTCGTTCTGATAGGACGCCGCCGTATCAATTGACCGATAACCGGTCTCGATCGCATCGACCACGCCCTGCTCGGCTTCTTCATTGCTCATTTGAAAGACGCCGAAGCCCAAGATGGGCATCTCGTGTCCGTCCGACAACTTGACTGTGGGAACCCTTTCCATAACTACTTACCTCCTTGAATTACTGTTGTTGTGATCCTTCGGTGTCTGCGTCCGACTCCTCGCCCATGGCTCGCTGAAGCAGCTCAAGGTCGACTTCATGCCGGTGGCGGTCCGCCCGTGAGTCGAAATACCAAATCCCCAATGGAGTGACTTCAAAGCGCAACCACTCGCCAGCCGATTCGTGCCCATCGAGACCTCGCGCCGTGCCGGTTAGCTGTAGGCCGAGATTGCCGCCTGGGGGCCCTGGAAAGCTGTAGATAGCGATCGATACCCGATCGTCTTTGACGACGTTGTCCACGTGACGTGATCCCCGCAGTGAACTGAAGAACAGGTGCAACCGCCGGTCCCACTGATACAGCAATGGGACAGCCCAAGTACCCGCTTCACTGTCAATGGTTGACAACACCATGATCTCCGAGCGGTCGAAGCCCTCTCGGACCCTGGCAACATCGGCAGGGTCGAGCGAGCTGCCCGTGGTTTCCGGATTGCGGCTGGCCATCAGTGAGCCCCCACCCGATTGAGCGTGGCTCCGACGCGAGCCCGCTCAGGTCGGAGGACTGCAATCGCCAGGGCTCCGATACCAACTGTCCGTGGCCAGATTTCAGTCCCCGCTTTTGGCCACGAGAAGTCCCCACCCCTCGGAGCGGATGTTCAGTCCTTGGCCAGCGTAGATCGACTTCCGTTCTGACGCGCTTCCTTCATCCGGAATGACTCCCCGTCGGTGACCACGATCACGCTGTGATGCAGCAGTCGGTCGAGCAGGCTGACCGCAGTGGTGTGCTCGGGGAGGAACTTGCCCCATTCCTCGAAGGGCCAGTGCGAGCCGATGCCGAGCGACTTCCGCTCATAGGCGGCAGCCACCAGCCGGAAGAACAACTCGGCCCCGGTTGCATCCATCGGGGCGAACCCGATCTCGTCGATGAGGATCAGGTCGGCCTTCAGGATCTGGGCGATCACCTTTCCCACCGAGTTGTCGGCGAGCGCCCGGTAGAGGGTCTCGACCAGCTCGGTGGCGGTGAAGTAGCGGACCCGGTGGCCGTCCTCGACGGCCGCGTGTCCGAGGGCCACGAGCAGGTGGCTCTTGCCGGTCCCGGCCGGTCCGACCAGACAGAGGTTCTCCTTGGCCCGGATCCACTCGAGCCCCGCCAGGTAGTCGAAGGTCGGGCGCGGCACCGAGGAGGCGACGACGTCGAACTCCTCGAGTGTCTTGGTCACCGGGAAGGCGGCGACCTTCATCCGGCCCCGGGCGTTGGAGAGATCCCGGGAGGCGATCTCGGCTTCGACGAACACCCGGAGCAGCTCCTCGGGCTTCCATCTCTGGGTCTTGGCCGTGACCAACAGCTCCGGCGCGAGGGTGCGGATGGCCGAAAGCCGCAGACGGCGCAGACCGGCCTCCAGATCGGCGGCCAGGGGTGGTGGCATGGCGGTCATGACTGACCTCCCATGGCGTAGTCCGACAGCGAGCGCACCGGCACCACCGGCAACTCGACGATGAGCGCCTCACCGGGGCGGGTGGGACGGGGCACACCCGCACCTGAGTGGAGGATGGACACCACGTCGGCCGACCGGAACCGCCCGAAGGCGACGGCCCGCTCGAGGGCAGCAAGCACCGGCTCCCTCCCGTGGATGGCCTCCAACTGGGAGAGTTCGTCGAGGTCACGGGCCAGCCCGGTCATCCCCTGAGCGGCTGCTCCCTTGATGAAGGCGTCACCCACCGGGCCGAGTTCGCAGAAGGCCTTCTCGGCCGTGCTCTTGGGCCGAACAGCACGCTGCGGTGCCGGTCTCGCCCCGCCGTAGTGATCGTCGTCGATAGAGGTTTCACCAGGGGAAACGACCAGATGCTCGGCGACGATCTCGCCCCAGAACACGACCTGGATCACCCCGTCCTTCACCCGGAGGCTGACCTCTCTGCCGATGTGGTCGTTGGGCACCGAGTAGCGGGCCGAGCCGAACCGCACGCAGCTCAGCTTGTCCACCTTGCGGGTCACGATCTTGCCGATCTGGGCCCGCAGGGACGGCAGGTCGCTGAACAGCTCGGCCTCGATGGCAAGCCGCTCGGCGGGGACGGCCATGATCTCCGAGTGGACGGCCGCGTTCACCTCGGCGCACCAGGCCTGCCCCTTGGCGTTGGCTTCTGCCAGGTCGGCGACGGACAGCCGCTCGGGAATCATCAGGTCGGACTTCACGTAGCCAACCAGGTTCTCAACCAGGCCCTTGGACTCGGGGTCGGCACCCTCGCAGAAGTCGGGCCGGAACCCGTAGTGGGTGGCGAAGCGCACGTAGGCCGGGGTAGGAATCACCAACCCGGCGACGGTGCCGCCCTTCAGGCATCCCATGCGGTCGGTGAGGGCCTTCTTGGGCACGCCGCCGATGCGCTCGAAGCACTCGGCCAGCGCTTTCATGGTGGCCTCGGCTCCGAGGTTGTCGGTGAAGTACACGAAGCGGAACCGGCTCCAGGCGACGACCGCGCAGAAGACGAACAGAGTGCCGATCTCTCCCCAGTCGAAGACCACCGTGTCGCCCGGGGCCCAGATGCCCGGCCGTCGTCCGCGGTGGTTCTTTGACCGCCAGGCTGCCTTCGCGCCGGCCACCAATCGGCGGAAGTTGCGGGCAGATCCGACGTAGCCGGCGGCCACCGCCACCGGCAGCAGTCGCTTGGCCGAGATGCGGCCCCTGGTGCGAGCGACCGTCTCGGCGACGAGGTCGGCCATCCCGTCGTAGTTGTGGTGGACCTCGCCCGGGGCGGGCCCGGAATCGGAGGCTTGGGCGGCTTCGACCGAACGCTTCACGGTCTTCGGCGTGGTCCCGCAAATCTCGGCGGCGGCCCGGTAGGAGCCGACCTCCCGGTAGGCGGCATGCATGTCCATGTGTTCCCTCACTGATTTCATTGAGGCGTCCCTTGGTCTGGTGCGGATGCTGGTTAGCACCGCAACCGTCACCGGCCAGGGGGCACCTCAGGTGGATGGTTCAGTGAGGGGTGGGGACTTCTCGTGGCCACAGGTGGGGACTTTCGTGGCCACCAGCGGGGATCTCATATGGCCACCAGCGGGGACTTTCTCGTGGCCACGGACACCAACCAAGATCGCGCCTCCGACATAGCTGAACCGCAGGCCGGTCTCGAAGTGCCCGGTTGCGTTGACCAAGGCCCCAAAGATTGCCACTCCCAGAGATCCACCCATCTGGCGAAACGTGTTCAAAACGCCACTGGCCGTCCCCGCCAGTTTGTCTGGAGCGATGTCGAGGACGATCGCTGCGACCGGCGGGACCGTGAAAGCACCGCCGACTCCGACCAGGATCATCAGGAGTGACACGACGTAGATCGAAGTTTTTGGCTGTATCGCCGCTAGGGCAATTAGTCCGACTGCCATCCCGGCCTGGCCCGCCACGATGGGCAGGACGCGCCCAAATCGACGCATGATCCGAGCCACCATCGGATTGGTCGCTGCCACCATGCCGGTCATCGGAAGAAACAAGAGTCCCGTCTCAATCGGCGACCTTCCCCGCAGCTCCTGAAAGTACAGGCTCTGCAGGAACACCACTCCGTAGAAGCACGCCATCGTGATAAATGCAACTCCCAGGGTCAGTGAGATCGTTCGGGACTTGAAGAGTGCCAGTGGCAACATTGCGTAGTTGGTGTGGGCTTCGTTGAGGACAAAGACAATCAAGCTAAGAATGCCCCCAACGAGCGCCAGTTCCACCTGAGTGCTGCCGAATCCGATCGCCCCTCCGCGAATGACGCCGAACGTAATGCCGCCCAGGCCGACGACCGCCGCCAGCTGGCCCGTCCAGTCAAATCTGACGCGGTGCTTCGATGACGGAGCGACACGATTGAGAGCAATCAGGGCGGCGACCCCGACCGGTAGGTTGACAAAGAAGATCAGCCGCCAGTTCACCTGAGTGAGAAGTCCCCCGAGCACCGGCCCTGCGGCAGCAGCTACGGATCCACCCAGCGCCCAGTAGGCGATGGCCTTGGCTCGCTCGTCGGCTTCCGAGAAAGCTTCCCGTATTAGAGACAGGCAGGTGGGAGTTAACAGGGCGGCACCGATTCCCTGAACAATCCGAGCGACGATAAGGAACGGGAGGGAGGGAGACAGCCCGCACGCGGCCGAAGCCAAGATGAATACCAGCATGCCGGTCCGATAACCGTTCCGACTGCCGATTCGGTCCGCCAGGCTCCCGCCAAACAGCAGGAGTGCGGAGAACATGAGCGTGTAGCCGGTCACGATCCACTGCAAGCCCGATAGACCACCGCCAAGCTCATGATGAATAGCCGGCAGGGCTACGTTCGTAGCCTGAGCATCGAGCGTCACCACGGCGAACCCAAACATCGCAACGACCAGGGTGAAACGTTGGCGCATCCGGTCGGCAGCAGTGCCCTTCGAAGCACGCTTGGCGCTGGTCGATGATCTTGACGGTTGCGCTTCCAGGTTCTTATTGCGATGTAGAGCGTTCATCTTCATGCCTCTTTTAGTGTAACAAATGCCAACTCATTTGAGTTAATAGAGCCCTTCAATGTTGGGCTTACATCCACTATGTGCGCGATGGACGAGGAGGAGAAGTGGCCACCGATCCATGTGCCAGCAGCACACCCTTCAGCGCTGAGCCATGTACTGGTGGCCCATTCCAGGCCGTCCGCGGAGGGCGTACCCTGACACCCGTGGATCAGAAGAAGGAGGTCAAGGACTTCTTGCAGACTCGTCGAGCCCGACTGAAGCCTCAGGACGTGGGCTTGATGGCCGGGAGTGGTCGGAGAGTCCCTGGGCTGCGACGTGAAGAAGTCGCGCTCCTGGCTGGCTTGAGCGTCGACTACTACGCACAGCTCGAAAGGGGCAACCTAGCTGGGGTTTCAGACGACGTCCTCGAGGCCTTGGGTCAAGCCCTTCAACTCGATGAAGCTGAGACTTCACACCTCTACGACTTGGCTCGGGCCGCTCAGCCCCGCCCGATACGACGGAGACGTACGACCTCAGCCAATGGCCTCGGCCCTAGCCTTCAGTGGTACCTCGACGCAGTAACTTTCGCTCCGGTGATCGTTCGCAACGAGTGCATGGACTTCATCGCAATGAATCAGCTTGGCCGCGGCCTGTATTCACCACTATTCGAGAACCCGCAACGACCTCCCAACAACGCTCGCTTCGTCTTCTTGGAGGAAGAGGCGTCCCGCAAGTACTACGTCGATTGGGAGCAGGGTGCCGACGACATCGTTGCCACTCTGCGGGGCTACGCCGGAAAGCATCCCAATGACACATCTCTTACCAACCTGATCGGTGAGCTGGCGACACGGAGCGATGCGTTCCGAACGCGGTGGGGCTCCCACAATGTTCGGCACCATCGGACTGGCCTAAAGCGTGTAAACCACCCTGTAGTCGGCGACTTAGAGCTGCACTACGAGGCGTTGGACCTTCCCTCCGATCCAGGCTGGCACATGTTTGCCTTCTCTGCCGAGCCCAATTCGCAGACCGATGAGCGGCTCCGGCTCCTCTCTACGTGGGCGGCGACCATTGAACACGAGAGCAAGTTTCTCGGGACTCTTTGAGGTCTGGTTTCCTGAGTCAGTACGTAGGGTCAGATCGGGTTGACCGCCGCCTTCGGTAATCAGTCGTGATCGGGAGGGTTCGAACAGCGGCATCAGGGATGACTCTGATGGGCGCTATTCGAGCCCAGTGGGCGCTAGAGTGTGGGCGCTAGAGGACTCGAACCTCCGACCTCAGCCGTGTGAAGGCTGCGCTCTAACCAACTGAGCTAAACGCCCTGGCGCCGGATCCGGCGACAGTGGCCGTGACCGGGCAGGTGGACATGGTAGCCGCCGCAACGCCGATGGCTTCTCGTCGCTGCTCAGGCAACCGACCCTTCAGCGAGAGACGGTGTGGCATCGAACCCGATGGCCGCTTCGAGAGCTGCCGCCGACCTCAACACGACGAGGTCGGCGTGCTGAGGCCCGACCAGCTGCAGACCCACCGGCAATCCAGCGGCTGTGAGCCCGACGCAGATCGATGCCGCCGGCGAACGGGTCAGGTTGAAAGGGTAGGTGAGCTTGACCCAGTTGTAATCCGGCACTCCGTTGATGAGGGCCGATCCTCGGAGCGCCCGCGGAGGGGCCGCCGCCGCGGTGGTCGGTGTCATCAGGAGCCGGACATCGTGGAAGAGATCGACCAGCCGGAGATTGAGTGTGTGACACGCGTCCTCGGCAAGCACCAGATCCAGCGCGCTGGTATCGGTCGCGCTCTCGATGACCATGGCCAGCACCGGATCGATCTGATCCCACGTCGGCGTATCCCTGATGGCAGCGTAGGTGCGGGCGTTGTACACACCGGACAGGGTGAGCCAGTGATCGACCGGGTCGGTGTCGAACACGGTGTCGACCTCGACGATGTCTGTGCCGAGCGAAGCCATGACCTCTATGGCCCGCTGGCATATGGCCAAAACCTCGGCATCGATCTCCGCGTATCCGAGGGTCGGCGACCACGCCACTTTGCGAGGAGGCCTCGGTTGCTCGAGGGCAGCCAGCCACGACGCTTCGGGGCGGGGCAGGGATCGGAGATCAGAAGGGTCGGGACCGACAGCGACGTCGAGGGCGGCCACGACATCGGCCATTCGCCCTGCCATCGGACCCCGGGCAGACAGGTGCTGCCAATCCGGAGCGGAGGGCCCACCGCTGGGCACCCGCCCGAGGGAGGTCTTGATTCCCGACAGCCCACAACACGCCGACGGAATGCGGATCGATCCACCTCCATCGGATCCCGTGGCCAACGGGACCATACCGGAAGCGATGGCGGCTGCACTCCCACCGGACGACCCACCCGGCGAGTGGTCCAGATTCCACGGATTGAGGGTGGCGCCGAAGATCGCGTTGTCGGTGTCCGCCTTCCACCCGAGCTCGGGTGTGTTGGTCTTCCCCACCACGACGCACCCTGCCGCCACCAGTCGAGCCACGAGAGCCGAATCGGCCGTAGCCGGGGAATCGCCGGCATAGGCGGGGGAACCGTGAGTGGTCACGTAGCCCGCAGCGTCCTCCAGGTCCTTCACTCCGAGGGGAATGCCGGCGAGAGGACCGGGATCGACCCCGGCAGCCACCTTCTTGTCCACCCCTGTAGCCGCGGCCCGCGCCCTCTCTTCGTCGACGGCGACGAAGGCATTGATCACGGGATTCAGCGCAGCGATCCGAGTCAGCGCGTGTTCGGTCAACTCACTGGCTGTGACCTGTCCGCTCCGCACCTTCTGTGCCAGTCCAGTCACCGACTCGTCCCGGAAGTCCATGGCCGCGACGGTAATGGTGGTCCGGGACAGCCACAACTGGCTCCGAAGTCCCCGATGACCCTGATGGCACTTCCTCTTTCGACAGCACCACCATTCGGAAAGCAGTCTGTTCCCATGAGCCGAACCACGATCACCGGAGCCGTGCTCGACCATGTTGCTCATGCCGTGCCCCACTGGCAGGACGTTTGGGACCGCTACGCCATCGATTTCGGCGCCGAGTGGGGATCGGGAGGGCTCTCTCAAGGTTTCGCTCCCGCCCAACTTCGATTCGGCAATGGAGCCAAGATCGAGATCCTCATGCCCAACGACGTCGAGGCCAACGACTTCCTCCAGCGCTTCTTGACTCGGAATGGACCAGGTCCCCACCACCTGACCTTCAAGGTGCCTGATCTGGCTGTGGCTCTCGACCGGGTAACCAGGGCGGGGTTCGAACCGATCGGCGTCGTTCGCCGCGACCCGGAGTGGATGGAGGGATTCATCCATCCCAAACAAGCCTCGGGCGTGGTGGTGCAGTTGGCTCAGGCCCTCAACGGGTGGACCAGTCCTCCTCCCGTCGATTTTCCCATCCGGCGCCGATTGCGGCGCGATGGGAGCGGACCTGTCCGACCCGCTTCGCTGCAGTGGGTGGTCCACGCGGTCGACGATCTGGACGCGGCCTCATCACTGTTCGTCGATCTGCTGGGAGGTCAGGTGATCAGTGACGGTGCCGCCTTCGACCACCGGTGGCGAGCGGTGAGCTGGGGCGGTCCCCTGGGCGTGCGCTTGGTGTCCCCGGTCGGTCCCACCCCGACTCGGTTGAGAGCGTGGTTAGGCGGTCGCGTCGGCCGGATCCACCACCTCGAGCTCGCCGTCGAAGACCCGGGCGGGTTACCGGCAAGTCGGCCCGTGGCTGAACCGCCTCCCGGAGCTGCGAGCACCGCCCGTGCCGGTCTCTACCGTGAGGTCCCCCCCGACGCCAATGCCGGATTGCGCCTGATAGCCGGCCCCGACTGAGGTCCGGTGCCAGCGAGCGGCCCGGCGCACCGGGTCGATCGAGCCGGTGCGCCGGATCGGCGCAGCAACCGCGGCCATGCGGACCGATAGCCTGTCGTGAGTGGCCTCCCCATCCGACGACGACCGTGCATTCGAGGAGACGGACGACGAGGAGATGGACGTCGAGGGCATCGATGACGGTGCCATTGATCCCGACGATGCCGATGGAGGCCACCCACCGGCTCGACCACTGAGCCTGTCCGGCTGGGGCGATCGCATCCGTTCTGTCGGGCGTTCATCCGCGGCCGGAACAAGCCGACCCTCGGTCTCCACCAAGGGCGCGATCGAGAGGCTCGACGACCGCGAAAGGCGCTTCGCCTTCGCCGCCGGAGCCGCGGCTCTGGTGTTCGGCATCGTCATCTATCTGTTGGAGACCGAGGACAAGGTCCACTTCACCAAAAATCCCGATGCCCCGGTGACCACCCTGATCCTCGGTCTGGTGTGTGGTGGTCTCCTGATCGGGGCCACGCTCGTCGGGCGCCGGGCCCCAGTCGGCTTCGTGGCGCTCTTCGCCTTCTTGATCTTCGGGACCTCCTCCATCCTCCTCGGAGCCCCTTTCTTGGCCCTCGCCGTCTGGCTCCTCTACCGTTCCTACAAAATCCAGAGGGAGTCGGCGGCGAGACTACGGGCGAGCCGCTCCGGACAAGCATCGTCGGGGGCGCCGAGCACCAGAACGAGCACCAGGGGTGGTGGCGGACCGGTCAAGTCCGCGGCTCCGTCTTCGAAGGCGGCGCCGAAAGGCCGGGCCAAAAGCGGCCCGGTCCGGCCCGAAGCCAACAAGCGCTACACACCGAAACGGCCGCCGCCACCGACGCCCAAGCCCTCCCGGCGGGAACGGAAGGCGGCCAAAGCCGACTGAGTGCCCCTCCGACTCGCTCTTAGTGCGGAACGGTCACCAGGGCCGAGCGCAGGAGCTCCAAAATCTCGTTTCTTCGGCGGACCAGCGAACGCGCCGTCGGCTCTTCGCCGAAGGCCCGCAACACCTCGACCTCGGTCACCATCCCGATCACGGTCGAATAGATGGCCAACAAAAGCAGCCGGGGCTCGTGGCGTCGCATGTGCCCGGCGTCCATCTCGGCTTCCAGGAACTCCGACGCCCGGCGCACCATCGGTTCGAGAGCGTTCACCAACCTGGTTGCAGCTGGGGTTCCGGTTCGACCCATCTCTCGAACCAGTCCCAACAGTTCCGGTCGGCGGGCGGCCAACCGGAACACCGAGCGGACCACAGCTTCGACCCGCGACCACCCCGAGCCCGCGGCCGCCAAGGACTCCTCCAGCGCGGCCGACAGCTCGAGAGCACTGCGGTCGATCACCGCCTCGAGGAGCACCTCCTTGGATGGGAACCAGTAGAGGATGGTCTGCTTGCGGATCTCGAGCCCGGCGGCCAGGTTGTCCAGGGACGAGGCCTCATAGCCCCGGGTGGCAAAGGAGGCCAGGGCGGCGTCGAGGATCCGCTCCGACGTGGTCGCCGGATCGGAACCGGTGCCTCCCCGGGAGGGGACAGCCCGGGGCCGGCTCCGATCCCGCCCGGTGGGTCCCGGCTCTCCCCTGCTCGACTTGGTCACTTACCATATGGTAGACAGATCTGGTGACTCGCGTCCGCGACGCCCTGAGCAGTAGGCAATTCTTCATCACCGGGGCCACCGGATTTCTGGGGACAGCCCTGGTGGAGCGCCTGCTCCGTTGTGCTCCCGACAGCCGTGTGGTGCTGCTCGTCCGTCCTGGCCGCCGCTCGACCGCTGAGCAGCGGGCGGCCAAGGAGATCCTGAGGAACGACTGCTTCGACCGCTTGCGCGAGGAGCACGGCGACCGGTTCGATGCCGAGGTCGCGGCCCGGGTCACCGCGGTCGCCGGCGACGTGGCCACCGACGGGCTCGGTCTGGACGACGACGGCTGGCAACTGCTGTCGGAATGTGACCTTGTGGTGCATTCGGCGGCTGCAGTCAGTTTCGACTCGCCGCTCGATGCCGCGGTCGAAGTCAACCTTCTCGGGCCTTCCCGGGTGGCCGCGGCAACGGTGAAGGCGCGCCAACGTGCCGCTGATCAGGGCCGCACCGGGCCGGTCCATTTCATCCCCGTGTCCACCGCCTATGTCGCCGGTACCCACCAGGGCGAAGCCCGAGAAGAGCTGTTGGACGACAACCCCTTCACCCTGGATGTGGACTGGAAGACAGAGGTGGTCGCGGCCCGGCGCCAACGGGGCGATCTCGACGCCGAGTCCCGTCGACCCGATCGACTGACCGGGTTCACTCGCGAGGCACGCAGCGAGTTGGGCGCCGCCGGCCTGCACCTGCTGGCTGAGCGGGCGGAACGACTCCGCGAGGAGTGGGTCAAGAAAGAAATGGTGACCATCGGCCGGGCCCGGGCCCAGTCACTCGGATGGCCTGACGCCTATCCCTATACCAAAGCCCTGGGGGAACGGGCTCTGGTGTCCGAGTATGGCCGAGCACTCCCGATGACCATCATCCGCCCCTCCATCATCGAGTCGGCCCTGGCCGAACCCCGCCCCGGTTGGATCCGCGGCTTCCGCATGGCCGAGCCGATCATCGTGTCGTACGCCCGGGGACTGCTTCGCGAGTTTCCGGGGGTGCCCGAAGGGGTGACCGACGTGATCCCGGTCGACCTGGTCGTGGCGGCCATCCTCGCCGTCGCCGGCGAGGCCTGGCTGGAGCGAGCCGAAGACGACGACGGCCCGACCGTTTACCACGTTGCCTCCGGGGTCCGGAACCCCTTCCGCTACGGGCGCCTGGTCGAGCTCGTCCAGGCGTGGTTCCTCGAACATCCCCTCTACGATGCAGACGGGCAGCCCATCGTCGTGCCGGCCTGGTCGTTCCCCGGGCGCGGTCGGGTCCAACGCCAACTGTCACGGGCCAGCAAGGCGATGGACATCGCCGAACGGGTGGTGGGCTCTCTTCCCATCCGCGGACGCCAGGCGGCATGGATGGCGGCCCTCGAGGAACAGCACCTGCTCGCCGACCGGGCCCTCGGCTACGTCGAGCTCTACGGCGCCTACACCGAGACCGAGGCGAGATACCGAGTCGACCGTCTGATGGCTCTGTGGGACCGGATGGATGACGACGACCGACAGACATTCTGCTTCGACCCGGCCGCGGTGGACTGGGCCACCTATGTGCGCGACATCCACCTCCCCTCGATCATCGAGCACGCCCGGGTGCGCACCAGCCCGGGCAAGTCGACCCAGCCCAGCCGGGCCGACCGGGCCCGCAAGGCCATCCTCTCCCCCGAGCGTCACCTGGCCGCATTCGACCTCGAGAACACCCTCATCGCCTCCAACGTGGTCGACTCCTATGCCTGGCTGGCCTCTCGCCACCTGCCGGCGGCCGAGCGGCCCGCCTTCGTGGCCGACCTGGTGCGGGAGGCGCCCGGCCTGCTCGCTCTCGACCGCCGGGACCGCGGGGATTTTCTCCGTTCCTTCTACCGCCGCTACGAGGGGGCGCCGGTGGACCGGCTCCGGGACGACGGATGGGAGCTCTTCCACCAGCTCCTTCTGGCCAAGTCGTTCCCGGCCGGCTTCGCCCGGGTCCGCCAACACCGGGCCCTCGGCCACCGCACCGTCCTCATCACCGGTGCCCTCGACCTGGTGGTGGAGCCCATGCGTCCGCTCTTCGACGACATCGTGTGCGCCCGTCTGGGCGAGGTCGACGGCACCTTCACCGGCCGACTCGAGGAGCTGCCGCCCATCGGTGAAGCGCGCGCCCTGGTGCTGGCCGACTACGCCGAGGCCGAGGGGCTCCGTCTGCAGGAGTCGATGGCCTATGCCGACTCGGCCAGTGATCTGCCCATGCTGGAGGCGGTGGGCTTTCCGGTGGCGGTCAACCCGGAGGCCAAACTGGCCGCCATCGCCCGACGGCGGGGATGGCATGTCGAGCACTGGCGTCGGGCCGGCGGTGGCTCTCAACCGATCCTGCCCCTGGGCCCGGTGGATCGACGCGGCTCGCTCCGGCGCGGGCCGACCAGCCCGGCGGCGTTGTCGGGGGCACAACGGCGGGTCACCGGGGCGGAACGCCGATGAAGGCCCTACTCGTCGAGCGGAACCTGCCCCGATTCGCGGCCTCCCGTCTGGCCTCGACCCTCGGTGCCGGCCGCGGTGCGGGTATCGGCCCCCTGCGTCTGGTCGACGCCGAAAGGCCGACCCTCCCCGGACCCGACTGGTTCCATCTCCGCCCGCTGCTGTCGGGGATCTGCGGGAGTGATCTGGCCACCCTCGACGGACGCAGCTCCCGCTACTTCGAGGACATGGTCAGCTTTCCCTTCGTCCCCGGCCACGAAGTGGTCGGGGTGCTCGACGAAGGCGGAATCGACCATGACGGTGGCCCGCTGGCCCCGGGCACCCGGGCGGTCATCGAGCCGGTCCTCGGGTGTGCCCCCCGCCACATCGATCCCCTCTGCCCCCGCTGCGCGGCGGGGAACAACGGGCTGTGTGGCAACGTGGCCTTCGGCGACATCGAGCCGGGTCTCCAGACCGGCTTCTGTGCCGACATCGGTGGCGGCTGGTCCACCGCCGGTCTGGCCGCCCACTCCTCCCAGGTTCACGCCGTCCCCGACACGTTCTCCGACGACGACGGGGTGATCGTTGAGCCGACGGCGTGCGCCGTGCACGCCGTCCTGTCCGCCGCCGTGGGTGCAGGGGACACGGTGGCCGTGGTGGGGGCGGGCACTCTCGGACTGGTCGTGGTGGCCGCGGTGGACCACCTGGTCCGTCCCCAAACCGATTGCACCGTCCTGGTCGGGGCCAAGCATTCCCATCAGCGTGACGTCGCCGAGTCGCTGGGAGCCGACGTGGTGGTCCCGCCCGACCAGTTGGCCCGCGCCGTCCGGCGGCAGGCCAGTTCGCTGGTTCTGGCCGGCCGGCTCACCGAAGGGGCCGACGTGGTCTTCGACTGCGTGGGGTCATCGGAGTCGGTCGCCCACTGTCTGGCCATGGTCAAGCCCCGCGGACGGGTGGTCCTGGTGGGCATGCCCGGCAAGGTCTCGATCGACCTCGCCCCGCTGTGGCACCGCGAGCTGACCCTGGTCGGCGCCTACGCCTACGGCACCGAGTCCCCACCGCCGGACCATGCCCCGAGGCGCAGCTTCGAGCTGGCCCTCGGGTTGGTGGCCGAGGCCGGGCTCGGTTCGTTGGTCTCGGCCGCCTACCCCCTCGAGCGCTATGAGGAGGCCATCGCCCACGCCGGCGCCGCCGGGCGCCGAGGCGCGGTCAAGGTGGTCTTCGACCTGCGCAACCGGAAAGGAAGCACCCGATGAGCCCCAGGCCTGGATTCGTGCTCGAGGTCGACCGGTCAACCCCGCCCACCCTCTTCTGGCGCGGTGAGCGCTTCAGCCTCGAAAAACTCCCGGAGGGAAGCCGGGTCATCTACGCACCCGAGCCGATCGATCCTCTCAAGGATCCGGTGGCCGCCATCCGGACGGCCCTCAACCATCCGATGGGCGACAGGGATCCCCTCCCCTCCCTGTTGCGACCGGGGATGAGGCTGACCATCGCCTTCGACGACATCTCCCTGCCCCTGCCCCCGATGGAACAGCCCGATATCCGCCAGATGGTCATCGAGCAGGTTCTGGACGTGGCGGCCGACGCCGGGGTGGACGACGTCGCCCTGATCGTCGCCCTGGCTCTCCACCGACGGATGACCGAGGCCGAGCTGCGCCACGCCCTCGGCGATCGCATCTACGACGCCTTCGCCCCCAACGGTCTGTTGACCCAACATGACGCCGAGGACAAAGACGCCCTGGTTCACATCGGTTTCACCGATCAGGGGGAGGACGTCGAAATCAACAAGCGGGCGGCCGAGAGCGATCTTCTGGTCTACGTCAACATCAACCTGGTGGCTATGGACGGCGGGCACAAGAGCGTGGCCACCGGCCTGGCCAGCTACCGGAGCCTGCGCCACCATCACAACGTGGCGACCATGCAGAAGAGCCGGTCGTTCATGGATCAGCACCGCTCCGAGCTGCACAGCTCCAATTGGCGGATGGGACGACTGATCGCGGCCAGCGGGGTACAGGTGTTCCAGATCGAGACCACCCTCAACAACGACACCTTCCCGCCGGCGTTCAATTTCTTGCAGAAGAGGGAGTGGGAGTGGGGCCTGAAAGACAGGATGGGATATCTGGCCGCCTCCACCGCCCTCGACCGCACCCCGTCACGCATCGCCCGGCAGATCTTCCAGTCGGTGCGGTCCCCGCACCGGATGACTTCGGTCCAGGCCGGCGAGGTCGAGGCGGTCCACGCCCGGACCACGGAACGGATCTGGGAGCAACAGGGCGTGGCCGTGGAGGGCCAGACCGACATCGTGACCATGGGACTCCCCTACATCAGTCCCTACAACGTCAACTCCATCCTCAACCCGATTCTGGTGGCCTGTCTGGGTCTCGGCTATTTCTTCAATCTCTACCGGGGCAAGCCGCTTGTCCGCGAGGGTGGCGTGCTGATCATGACCCACCCCACGCCGTGGGAGTTCAACCCGGTCCACCATCCGAGCTACATCGACTTCTTCGAGCAGGTGTTGAGCGAGACCACCGACCCGATCGAGGTGGAGGCCCGCTACGAGGAGTCCTACGCCACCGACCCCTGGTACATCCACCTCTACCGCACCGGGCACGCCTACCACGGGGTGCATCCCTTCTACATGTGGTACTGGTGCGCCCACGGCCTCCAGCACCTCGGCGCGGTGATCATCGTGGGCGGCGACAAGGCGGCCGTCCATCGCCTCGGCTTCCGGGCCGCCTCCACCCTGGCCGACGCCCTGGAGATCGCCCAGGACGTGGTCGGACCGTCGCCGACCCTGACCCACTTCCACGCCCCGCCCATCCTGATGGCCGACGTCCAGTGACCACGCCCCGGGGCTCGGCCAGCTCGCTGCGGTCGAAGCGCGCCGTGGCCTCGGACTCCGCTCTCGGGGCAACCGGTGGCCACGGGGACGGGCGCGGCCGCCTCTCCCTCGGCCGGCTCTCACCCTCGGCGCTGGCCGGGCGGGCGGGCCGGGCCCGGTTCCCGCTGGCCGCACCCAGCTGGCCCGAGACGGTGCCCCGCCCGGCGCCCACCCCGGAACTGGGGGTCGACTACGACACCGCCTGGTCCCGCAGGTACCCGATGCGGCTGGCCCGGGCCATGGTGCTCGACAACCTGGCCCGTCCCCTGGCCAAGGCGATCGCCTCGCCCGACATCCGGGGGGAGGAATGGTTGAGCGGCCTCGAGGGACCGGTGATCTTCGCTGCCAATCACGCCAGTCACATCGACACCCCGCTCCTTCTCAGCAGCCTCCCGCTCCGCTTCCGCCACCGCACGGTGGTGGCGGCGGCGGCCGACTACTTCTTCGACCGCCGATGGAAAGCGGACGCCTGGTCGTTCTTCCTCGCCGCCATCCCCATCGAACGGACCAAGGTCAACCGTCGGTCGGCCGACCTGGCCGCTGACTTGCTGGCCGACGACTGGAACCTGGTCATCTTCCCTGAAGGCGGCCGGTCCCCCGACGGGTGGGGCCAGACCTTTCTGGCCGGCGCGGCCTACCTGGCCGCCCGCACCGACACCCCGGTGGTCCCTGTGCACATCGAAGGGACCCGGCACATCCTCCCCAAGGGAGGGAAGGGGGTGCGCCGGACCCGCACCACCATCACCTTCGGGGTGCCACTGCGGCCCGACCCGGGTGAGGGCGCCCGCCGGTTCGGGGTGCGCATCGAGGCCGCGGTGGCCACCATGGCCAACGAGGCCCGCACCGACTGGTGGACCGCCCGCAAGCAGGCCGCGGCCGGCACCACTCCCCCACTCCAGGGCCCCGAGGTGTCGGCCTGGCGTCGTTCGTGGCTGCTGCCCGACGCCCCCGGGCTGCGGGACTCCGACCAGGGTGGGGAGTGGCCCCGCCGGAAGGGCTGATCCTCCCGGAACCGGCGCGGGCCGCTCAGGCCCCGCGTCCGGACAACCGACGGAGGCGGCGGCCGGCGGGAGCAGGGCCGGCGGAGGCCAGTCGGTCGCGGCGGAGAGCCGACTCCTCGGCATCGTCGAGTGGCTCGAGCGGGTCGGTTCCCCGGGTGCCCGAGGTAGCCCATCCCAGCAGCAGATCGGCCAGGGCCGTGTTGCGGGCCAACAGCGGTCCGTGCAGATAGCTGCCGAAGACCCGACCGGACCAGGCGCCCTCGGTCCGGTCACCGCTCCCGTTGCCGACGCCGCGGACCACGCGGGCCACCGGTCGCGCCTCGGGCCCGACCACGGTCACCGCGCCGTGATTCTCGAAGCCGGTCAGGGTGGGCAGCTCCTCCCCGGACGCAAGCCGGGGGGCGTCGGGCAGGGCGGTGGCCACCACCTCACCGACGGCTCGGGGACCGCCTCCCTTGCCGGTGGTGACGTCGAGCAGCCCGAGCCCGTCACGGGGACGGCCCGCGCTGTCGGGGAAGGAGGCCCCGAGGAGCTGGTACCCGGCGCACACCCCCAACACCACGGCACCGCCGGCCGTCGCCCGACCGAGAGCACCGTCGGCCCGCAGCGCCTCGGCCGCCCGTACCTCGGGACCGTCCTCGCCCCCTCCCATGCAGTAGATGTCGGCGGTCGGGAGCGGGCGTCCCGAGTGGGCCTGGATGAGATCGACGTTGATGCCGCGCCAGCCCGCCCGTCGGGCGAGCACCAGCCCGTTGCCGCCGTCTCCGTAGGTCCCCAGCAGGTCGGGGTAGACCACGGCGATGCTCAGTGGGGACCGACCGGTCACAGCCGCCTCCGCAGGTCGGCGAAGGCGGTGTAGTTGGCGATGACATCGATGGCCTCGACGGCCTCGGCGGCGGCCCCGGCCGACCCCCGACCGATCTCGATGGCCCGGTCCACCGCGGCCAGCGGATCGTCCACCACCTGGTGGTCGACCTCGGCGTAGCGGAGGCGCACCGCCAGGTCGAGCCGGCGATCCCCGGTGGCCACGACCGGCCTGCCGGTCTGACGCCCGGTGGCCAGTCGCTCGAAGGGAACGTCCCACAGCCAGCTGGTGTCGAGACCGTCGGCCGTGCGGGCGTTGACCGACAAGACGACCGGTGCATCCTTCGGATCGGCCTCGTCGAGCAGGTCGAACAGGGCGGTCCAGCCGGCGGGGTTCTTGGCCAGCAGGAGACGGAGAGCACGACCCCGACGGACCGTTGACGCGAACCGCCCGGCCACCTCGACGACGTCGGCCATCCGGGCCAGCGCCGAGGCCGGGGTCAACGGGGCCCGGTCGTGCCCGTCCGGTGATCGGCCCGGGCCGGCCATCAACGGCGCCGCCACCGCCACCATGGCCGCGTTGGCCCGGTTGAACTGGCCCGGGAGCCGGATGCCTACCGGGTAGCGGTCACCGCCGTCGCTTACCAGATCCGGGCCCTCCAGCCAGGCCTGTCGCCGGGGGCGGGCGAAGTCGCACCGGTCGCACGCCCAGGCGCCGTCGTCGCCGAACTCGATGCCACCCCCGCACGCCGGACAACCGACGGCGTCGCTGTGCCACACCTGACCGGCTCCCACCCAGCGCACGTCCGGCGCCGGCGACGCCGCCCACGCCACCATCGGGTCGTCGGCGTTGGCCACCACCACCGTGCCCGATCCCTCGGGACCCGGGGCGGCGAGCCCTTCCATCGCCCTCCGCCACCGGTCGGCCAACATCCTCACCTCGGAGATCCGGTCCAGTTGATCCCGGGACAGATTGAGGAGGACGACCACCGTCGGTTGGGTGTCCACGATGAGCCGGTCCAGGTAACCCTCGTCGACCTCGAGCACGGCGTCAGCCCCCGGCGGGTTTCCGGCCAGGGCCGAGACGTGACCGGCCGGCATGTTGGCTCCGGTGTCGTTGGTGGCGATGTGTTCGCTCTCGTCGCCGGCCAGAGCGGCCACCATCAACCGGGTCGTGGTCGTCTTGCCGTTGGTGCCGCTGATGAGGGCCATTCGCCGGCCCTGGGCCAGGGTGACCAGCAACGCCGGGTCGAGGGCCAGGCCGACCGCGGCCCCCGGCCACCGTCCCGCTCCCCCGGCCGAGGCTCCTCGAGAGCCAGTTGGCCAGTTTGAGGGCCTCGACCGCGGCGGCGGCGCGACCGGGGAGGGCGACCGAAGACGGGCGGGTGGAGACGGTCACGCCGAAGGTCGTGTGCGGGCCACGTCCTCGGGGGTCGGTGTGCGTTCGAACCGGGCCTCGTCGGGCAGCAGGTCGACGATGGCGGCCATCAGCACCGCGGTGTCGGCCACCGCGTCCTCGAGACCCATGGGCACCGCCGAACCGACGCTGACCCGGACCCGAGGCGGGTGCTGCAGGTTGGTCATGTTGGGGATCTTCGACGCACGGGGCCAGACCCGCTCGGTCCCCCACAGGCCGATGGGGACGACCGGGGCGCCGCTCTCCGCGGCCAGCCGGGCGGTGCCGGTGCGGCCGTGCAGCACGGGGTCGAAGAACTCTTCACCACGGGGGATGGTGCCCTGGGGGAGCACGATGACCACCTCGCCGGCCCGCAGCGCGGCGGCGGCCCGGCCCATCGGATCGGAGGATCCGCTGCCCCGCTCGACGGGGATCCCGCCCAGGGCCCGAGCCAGCCAACCCACGACGGGAGCGTCGAACACCTCTTGTTTGGCCATGAACCGCACCGGCCGACCCAGGCGTGCGGCCACCAGACCGAGGGCGGCCACGTCGAAGTAGCTGCGGTGGTTGGAGGCCAGCAGTACCGGGCCCGACGTGGGGATGTTCTTCAGACCGTGCAGGTCGAACCGGGCGTAGGGAAACGCCTCGGGTCGGAACAGCAGCCTGGCCAGGTGATAGGGCTCGAGCCCGAGCAACGAAGGGATCCCCGGTGGCCGGTCCCAGTTCTCGAGCGGCCACCTCCGGGCCAGAGCCACCGCGACCAGCCGAGGGTCGGCGTTGACCGGATGGGGGTGGCCGACGGCAAAGAACAGGGGCAGGTCGAACACACTGTCCGAATAGGCATGGCTGTCGCCCAGCCGGATGTCGTGGGCGGCGGCCCACCGGGCCACGGCTGACCTCTTGCCCACGCCCCAGACGAAGGGGCCGTCCAGCCGGCCCGTGTAGCGACCGTCACGTTCGGCGTACCGAGTGGCGATGACCGCGTCGAAACCGAGGGCGTCGGCCAGGGGGATCACGAGATCGAGGGGTGAGGTGGTGGCCAGCACCAGCGGACGACCCTCGGCCTTGTGGGCGGCCAGCACCTCGAGCGCCCACGGCTGGACCAGGTCGACCAGGGGCTCCACCGCCCGTTTGCCGGCGCGCCGGGTGGCGTCCGCCGAGCGGTTGCGCATGACGGCGGCGGCGGCCCGGGCCAGCCCGATGAAGGGCACCGACTCGCCGAAGCGGTCATAGAAGCCGTACATGAGACGATCACCGGGGAGATGCCGCCCGGGCGAGAGGACGCCCTCGGCTTCGAGGGCGGCGTGGAACACCGGACCGCTGGCCGACCTGATGAGGGTGCGGTCGAGATCGACGAACACGGCGCCGGCGGCATCGGGCATGGCCTTACGCTAATGCCGGCCATGCGAGGCGGGAAGATCGGGAAGAGCAACGAACTGCCCCGGACGCGGCAAAGGGACCGCCAGGGGGGGGAAGGCGGTCCCTTCGCTCTGACACAACAAGGATTAGGAGGGGGATTCCTGTACATCCTGTGGTCGACTCTCATCGTATAACGAGCGCCAGCAATCAGTCAAGCAGCTAACAACGATAGCCGCTATCATGTTTTGCGATGGAGCTCCGGCATCTACAGGCGTTGACCGCCATCAGCGATCACGGCACCTTCTCGGCGGCGGCGGAACACCTGAGCACGGTGCAGTCCAACATTTCGGCGCACGTGGCCCGGCTCGAACGCGAGCTGGGGGCGCCGTTGATCGACCGGGCCGACGGCCGGCTCACCGAGGAGGGCACGGTGGTGGTGGCCCGGGCCCGGCGGATCCTGTCGGAGCTCGATGCCCTCATTTCGGACGTGGCCGCCTGCAAGGACGAAGTCACCGGGACCGTCCGGGTGGGCATGATCGGGACCACGGCGCGCTGGCTGGTCCCCCGCCTCATGGACATGGCCCGGAAGCGCCACCCCAATCTGCGGCTGGTGGTGGTCGAGGGCAACACCACCGGACTGGAGCCCCAACTGGCCAGCGGACAGCTCGACCTGGCCGTGCTCCACCTGCCGGTGGCCGGCCGCGACCTGGTGGCCCACTTGCTGTTCGAAGAGGACCTCATGCTCGTTCTCCCCCAGGGACATGCCATGGCCGATGCCGGTCGCCCTCTGGCCCTCGAGGACCTCGCCGATCTGGAGCTGATCCTGCCCCTGCAGGGCACCGCCTTCCGGGACGAGCTCGATGCCGTGACCCGTCCCTTGGGGATCACCCTGTTGCCCACAGCCGAGATCGACGGCCTCCGCCTCATCGCATCGTTGACTTTCGAAGGATACGGACCGGCCATCCTGCCGGCCACCGCCATTCCCTCGGTCCTGCGTTCACAGTTCCACCCGGTCCCCATCGAGGGTCTCCCCCGGCGCCGGGTGGGCGTCGCCCAACGCAGTCGGGGCCTTCCCTCGGCGCCGACCCGTGCCCTCAACGAGCTCCTCGAGGCGGTCGTGGCGGTGACCGACGAACGTCCCGAGGGCGTCCACCTCGAGAGCTGACCTGGTCCGAGCCGGGCTAGAGCTCCGGTGCCCGAGCCTCGCGCCACATGCGCCAGATGGTGGGGTTCCCTCGTTTGGAGCAGAGCTCCTCGATGACCTCGAAACCGAACCGCGAGTAGAAGGGGACGTTGCGCTCCTTGGAGGACTCGAGGTAGGCGGGAAACCCGGATTCGTCGATGCGCTCGACCATCGTCTGCATCAGAGCCGATCCCATCCCCTTCCCCTGCTGGGCGGGTTCGGTCCCGAGGGTGGCCAGGTACCAGTGCGGTTCTTTGGGGTGGAGCCCATCCACCTCGAACAAGAGCCGCAGGGCACGGTGGGTGCGCTCGCTGGCCAGGTACGGGGCCACCGGTAGCAGCTGGATCAGCTCACGGAGTCCATTCCGATGGGCATCGGGTGGCCCCCACAGGGCGGCCGCCTCCCCGTGCTCGGTGGTGTACACGTGGCCGTAGGGCATGTACTGGCGCCGGAGCTGGGAAGTGAAGAAGGAGCGGAGGCCCCGACGTCGGCGGCGCTCGCCGGCGAACATGAAGTTGGCCACCGGATCATCGGCAAAGGCGCGCTCCAACATGTCGGCCAGACCGGGGACGTCGGCGGCGCTCGCCCGGCGTGTCACTGGCTCCCCGGCTGCGCGTTGCACTCGGCGATGGTACCGCCGCTGCCGTCAGTTCAGCGCCGGATCCTCGGGGAATCCCGACACCACCGCGAGGGCGCCTCCCTGCCGGCGCAGGACCCGTCGCCACAGGCCCTCGGGATCGGCGGAAATGGGATCGGGTGCCTCGGCTCGCACCACATACCACGACCCTTCGGCGATTTCGGACTCGAGCTGGGCCGAGTCCCAGCCGGCGTACCCGGAGAAGAGCCGCACCCCGACGATCGCCTCCGCCAAGTCGGTGGGGTCGGTCCCGAGGTCGACGGTTCCCACCGGACGCTCACCGTCCACCAGCAGTCGCCACCCGGTGGGGCGCAGCACCGAGTCGTCGGCTGCCGCCTCCCGGGAGACCAGCCGGACCAGACCGATGAGCGCGTTGCGGGCCACCGGACCACCGGTGAACAGCTCGGAGGGTGCCGTCGCCCACCCCTGCCACTGCGGCAGCAGATCGACCACCGGAACGCCGCCGGGGCGATCGAGGACCACCCCCAGCGCGCCGTGGTCGCCGTGGTCGAGAATCAGCACCACCCGTCGGAAGAAGTTGGGATCGGCCAGACGAGGGGCGGCCACGAGAAGGTGCCCGGCCAGATGCTCGGGAGGGGTGGCCCCGCCATAGGGCTCGAATGCGCTGAACGGCTCGATGGGCACGTCTCGATGATGGCTCAACTGGTCGGCGGAGTGGCGCCAGTTGCCCGCTTCGGTGAGGCTGGGTCCATGCCGCTCGTCTCCCTCGACCCCGTCCGTCCCCATGTCCGATTGGTGACGTTGGACAACCCCTCTCGCCTCAACTCGATGTCCTTCGCGCTGGTGACCGATCTGTACGCCGCCCTGGAGGAAGTGGCCGCCGACAACGACTGCCGGGTGGTGGTCCTGACCGGCGCCGGTCGCGCCTTCTGTTCGGGGCTCGAGTTGGAGAGCGCAGGGCTTCCTCCCGGCACTGAGGATCTCGGCCGCCACCGCCTCGGCATGCGGGCGATGGAGTACATGGGCGGCATCGTTCCGGCCATGCGCGCTCTGCCCCAGCCGATCGTGGCCGCCATCAAAGGCCCCGCCTATGGCGGCGGGATGTGCCTGTCCCTGGGCGCCGACATCCGTCTGGCCGGGCGATCGGCCGTCTTCTGTGGGGCCGGCATCAGCAACGGCCTGAGCGGGACGGAGTTGGGGGTGAGTTGGCTCCTGCCGCGTGCCGTCGGAACCTCCAATTCAGCCGAGATCCTGCTGACCGGCAAGAAAGTCGATGCCGAGGAGGCCCTGCGCATCGGTCTGGTCTCCCAGGTCATGGACGACGGGGAGGTCCTCGATCACGCCGTCGACATGGCCGTGGCCATGTGCGCCTTCAGCCCGTTCGGGCTGGCCCTGACCAAGGACACCATCTGGAGCTCGTTGGAAGTGGGCAGTCTCCGGTCCGCGGTCGATCTGGAGAACCGGACCCAGTTGTTGGCCGGACACACCGGCAATCTCACCGAAGCGTCGGCCGCCTTCCGGGAGAAGCGGCCTCCGATCTACACCGAGTAGCTCGCATCATGGCCAAGTCCCGGCGAGGCGGGAAAAGGAAAGGGCAGACTCCGAGCCCCGGGCGCTCGGGGGGATCGGGGGGTCAATCACCCCTTAGACCCGAGCTCCGAGGCGACCTCCGCGACCACTGGCGGGCCGATGGCGTGCCCAAGGCCAGGTTCCCGACCCAGGACGAGGCCAACCGGTCGTCCCTCCGCCTGCGTCTCGAGCAGGGAGCGGACCTCGACCCCTACCTGTGCTCTTTCTGCAACGGATGGCACCTGGGCAGCCGCCGTTCGTGATCGGGCCGACTTCCCTCACGGGGTGGGCCCGGGTCGGGCCCACGTTGGAAAGGGCCCGGGTCGGGCCCTTTTGGAGTGGGGATGGGTGCTCAGCGAAGAAACACCAAAAAAAGAGCTCTGGTCCCATAGGTTCAATTTCAAAAATGGTCGTAATTATGCGCATCAGTCGATAGGGAAGGGGCACACTATCGAGACCAGTCGATAATCAGCTCGTCACTCTGTCGGGCCAAAGACAGGTGCCGTCGGCCGGCTGACGGGCTCGACGCCCGAAGCGTGGGCCGGAGACGGGGCGATGACACGACCGTCGGGACGGTATCGTGCCGCGATGGGAGCCCGCGCCGGCACCGACCAGGCCGCCGGCTCGGACGGGTCTGATCGCTCGGACCGCCTCATCCGCACCCTGGTGCTGACCGTGTTCCTACAGTGGACGGGCGCCACGGCCATCGTGCCCATGCTGCCGGTCTATATCCGGCACCTGGGTGGCTCCGACGCACTTGCCGGCGTGGTGATGGCATCGTTCTTCGCGGCTGGCGTCCTCTTCCAGTACCCGGTCGGTCGACTCGCCGATCGGATCGGGCGACGCCCGGTGCTGGTGGCAGGACTGGTGACCTACAGCGTGGCCAGCTTCTCGTTCCTGCTGCCGATCAACGCCGAGGCGGCCATCGGTCTGCGCTTCCTGCAGGGAGTGGGGGCGGGGGCGGCCACGGTGGCGGCGCTGGCCTTGGTCTCGAGCGCGGTGGCCCCCGGGCGGCGGGGCCGCGCCTTCGCCGCCATCTACGCAGGCGAGCTGTCGGGCATGGCCGTGGGCCCGCTCGTCGGGGGCGCCCTCGGGGTCCGCTTCATGGGGGCGATGTTTTTGGCCTCGGGGCTGCTCTCGCTGGGAGCGTGCATCCCTGCGCTCCGGGTCCGCGGGCCCGGGGGCGACACCGCGACCCGGACGGGGCGGAACGGGTCGGACGGATCGGTCGTGGCCCTGAGCCGGATCCGAGTCGGCCGTCCCATGGCCGGTGCGCTCATCTGTGGTGCCGCCCTGGGGCTGACCAGCGGCGTCTACGACATCTGCTGGACACTTCTCCTCGTCTCCCGCGGCGCCTCCGGCCTCGAGATCGGTATCTCGTGGACCCTGTTTGCCGTGCCGTTCGTACTGGCGACCAAGCCGAGTGGCTGGTTGGCCGACCACACCGACCGCCGGGTCCTGGTGCTGGCCGGTATCGGTGCGTCCACCGTCCTGTGCGCGTCGTACCCTTTCATCCGCAGTGTTCCCGCCCTGGTGGTGCTGGGAGCGTTGGAGGCCATGGGCTTCGCCGCCGCCCTGCCTGCGGTCCAGTCCTTGCTCACCCAGGGCTCGTCACCCTCGGAGGTGGGCCGGATCCAAGGTCTGTTCGCCACCAGCCAAACCGCCCTCACCGCGCTCTCGGCCGCCGCTGCCGGTGCCGCCTTCGCGGTGGCCTCGTGGTTGCCGTTCGTGACCGTGGCGTCGATCGTCTTCGTCGGACTCGGAGTGGTGGCCGTCATCTGGGCACCGGTCCCCGGACGGGTGAAGCGCTTCGACAGTGGTGCCGGGAATCAGGCTCGGACGTCTCCGACCCCCACACGAGCTCACGTGGTCGAAGCCGGCCCGGTCGCCGTCAAGGCGGACGTGCAGTAAGCACACCGGGTTGCCGCGGCGGGAACCTTGCTGAGACACTCGGGGCACTCGCGTACGGGCTCCTCTTTGGCAATGAAGCCCAGTCGATCCATCAGCGAGTTGACCGGCCTGACCACCAGGAAGAAGACAACGGCGGCGATCAGGACAAAGGAGAGCAAGGCATTGAAGAACGCCCCGTAGTCGAACTGCGAGCCGTGAACGGTGAGGACCAGGCTGTTGAAGTTCTGTTTACCGACGATGGCCGCGATCAACGGGGTGATCAGATCCTTGACCAAGGCGTTGACCAGTGCGGTGAAGGCGACCCCGACCACAACGGCGACGGCCAGGTCGAGCAGGTTGCCCCGCAGCAGAAATTGTTTGAAGTCCTTCCACACGGTGTGAGCCTCCCTTTGTCGACACGATCAACACCACACACCCCTCGGCGGACCCTACCTTCGGCCGACGGTGATGCCGCTGGCTTTCCGGCTCAGGGAGTGCCGGCGTGGACGGAGGCGATCCAACGACCGGTCGACGGCACCGTGCACACCAGAGTGGCGGCCCGCAGGAGCCAGTCGATCACCTGGTCGTTTTTGGCATCCGCCGGCACCAGGGCCACCAACCCCCGGCGGGGATGGTCCTGAGTGATCCGCCACCCGTCGGGTAATGGACAGCCCAGATCGCGGAGGCGCCACGCCACCCTCGGGCCCGAGGCGTGCTGCAGCCCCACCGTGGTCGACTTCACCGTCCCATTCGGAGCCCGTTTCCCCGGCAACCAGGTGACGGTGGGAACCTTGTGGGTCGATCCGCCCAGGAAGGCGAACGGACCCGGCTGCGGTGGCTCATGCTCCTCATCGATCACCGGCTCCACGTTGATCCAGCCCGATCCCGCGCTCGACACCTTGGCCATGGAGGCGAGGAGTTGACGATCATCATGGTCGACGAACTCCAACTCGGTGGGTCGGCTCCTGGTCATGTCTGGAGATCGAGGACCCCGTTGGCCAACTCCTCGAGCTCGCCCTTCCACGAATCGGGGCTGGCCATCGGTCGGACCACGAACTTCGAGAAGCCCGCGGCGCAGAAACGCTCGAGCATGGACCTCAGTCCATCGATGCCCACCGGGACGACCTTTTCCGGATCGACCCCTCGGCGGGTGGCGGCCAGGGCCCGGATCATCCCCGGTGTCAGCGCTCCCTGGGCATAGGCGATGGACACGCCGAAGTGCTCAGGACTGATGACCCGCCCGGCCTCGTCAGCCGCTTCTTCGACGATCAGCCGCGCCGCGGCCGCCTCCTCGGGGGTGCAGGCGGAGGGGAGCCACCCGTCGGCCAGCCGACCACAACGGCGAAGGGCGGCCGGCACCATCCCACCCGTCCAGAACTCGAGGGGCTGTTGGACCGGGAGAGGCGCCAGCGTCACGTCCTCGAAGCTCGCCGACTCACCGTGGTGGGTCACCGTCTCACCGGCCCACAACCTCCGCACCACAGGGAGCATCTCGTCCATCAGGCTTCCCCGGTCGCGTCCCGTCATCCCGACCGCGGCCGCCTCCGGTTGGCGCGGGAGTCCGGGGACGAAGGTCACCAGCAGCCGACCACCCGACAGCCGATCGAGTCCGGCCAGCTGTTTGGCCAACCGCACCAGATTGTGACCGGGCAGCAAGATGGTGGTACCCAGCTTCAGACGATCGTTCGACGCGGCCGCGAAGGCCAGACCGGTCAATGGATCCAGCGTCGGCGCGGTGAGTATCTCCGGTAACCAGATGGAGTCGAAGCCGAGGTCGGCGAGGTCGTCGACCAGCCGGGCGAATCCCGCTCCCTCGCCCGCCGGTGCTGCGCCCATACCCACCCCTATGCGTACCTTCACCGGACACCTGGCCGGCGCTCCCGGCCGACCGGCGGCGAGGTCGAGCTCACGGCAGGACCAGGGGAGGCCCGTCGAACCGGTCGAGGGTGGCGAAGGACTCGACGGGCTGCCTCCGGAGCTTGGTGGGCTGGTGCACGGGGTGACCAAGAGCCAACAGTCCCGCCACCGACACCGCCTCGGGCACGCCCAGAAGTCCTTTGACCGTGGCCTCGTCCCTGACCACCATGGTGGTCATCACCCCGGCCAGCCCTTCGGCTCGGGCCGCCAACAGGATGCTCCAGGCAAAGGGGTAGATCGAGGCTCCGCCGACCATCGTGTAGTGGTCGACGTCCCGGTCGACGGTGGCCAGCCGGGTCAAGTCGGCCAACAACACCAACATGACCGGAACCTGGTCAAGATGTTCGGCGAACCCACCGGGACCGGTGCCCGCCGACGAAGCCAGCGAGGCAGCCCCTTGGATCGACTGGCGCTCCAACTCGCGGTCGGTCACTGCCGCCCACGGAGTGAGGCCCGCGGACAGCTGGGCCAGATACTCGTACCATCCGGGGAGATAGGCATCCCGGAGGGAGCGTCGAAGCGCCGGGTCCTTGACCAGAATCACCCGCCAGGCCTGGCGGTTCCCTCCGTTGGGCGCGAAGCGGGCGGTATCCAGCAGCCGGTAGACGGTGGTGTCGGGAACCTCGGTTCCCTGGTAGTCGCGCACGGCACCGGTAGTCCGGAGCGCATCGATCAGTTTCACCTCCCCGACCGTAGCGGCGCCGAGCGCAGGGTGTGCCGTCATCGAACTAGCGGGTCGTCGCGTCTTGCGACGGGTGCGACCGGCGGGGATGACAGGGATCCACCGGATCGGTGGCGGTCGCCTCAGTGGTCAGGCCCCGGTGCACCCCGTCGAAAAGCGGGTGTCCTCAGAGCGCCTCCAGAATGGCATCCGCCGCGCTCACGCTGAGGCCAGGACCGGGCTCGACGTTGAGAGTGGTGACCACGCCGTCGTCGATGACCATGGCGTACCGCTGCGACCTCTTCCCCAGTCCGAAGCCGCTGCCGTCCATCTCCAGCCCGACGGCTTGGGTGAACTCGCCGTTCCCATCGGCCAGGAGCAGCACCGAGTCACCGACCTGCTGCTCCTTCCCCCAGGCATCCATGACGAACGGATCGTTGACCGAGATGCAGGCCACGGTGTCCACGCCCTTGGCTTTCAATTCGTCGTGACGGATGACATAGCTGGGGAGGTGGAAGTCCGAACAGGTCGGCGTGAACGCTCCCGGCACGGCGAACAAGACCACCTTGCCTGACCCCAGGACGTCACCGGTTTGGACATGAGTCGGTCCCTCAGCACCGAAAGTCATCACGCGTACATCGGGAATCTTGTCACCGACGGCGATGGCCATGAGATTTCTCCTTGGGTCGTGCGTTGTTCTGTCTCGTCTGTTCCTGCGTTGTCTGTACGACGGGTGGACCGCGAAGGGCCGGCGACCCGAAGCGCCGATCACCCATGCCCTGCGTCGTGCTCAGCAGCATACGGTCCCCAAGCGGTGACCGCGCCAGTCACGGGCCTTGCAGCGCGGCCGATCCCTCTGTGACATCCACGCGAGTCGTGGCCCGGAGGAACTTTCGGTATCGACGCTGGATGTCGGCCACATCGTTGGGCTCCTGGACCTGCTCGGCGCCTCGCATGATCATCTCGGCCTGACGAGAGAGCGCCGAACGCTGGCCGTCGAGGGTGGTGTTTTCGGCGATATGGGTAAGAGCGTCGAGCATGCGGATGACCACTGCCGGCATGGCCCCCCCGGCCTGGCGCACTTTGTCGAAGGAACGGTTCACCATGCGGTCGTAGCTCGGATCGAATTCGATCAACCGGACCTTCCCGGCCTTGCCGCGGTAGACCCCCTCTTCGAGCACGCGGGACGAGATGTCCGACAACCCGGCGGATAGCCAGTCGATGCAGGTGAGCGCAGTAAACGTGTCGTTGACGGCCGGCGACAAGGCCCTGATGGCGATCTCCACCAGCTGGTCGATGGCAAAGACCGGGTCCTGGGTGAGCGTGCGGTGAGGACCGGTCACGTGCGCCTTGTCCAAGGCGGCTGCCACCTGACCTGCCGCGCCAGCGGGCCACACTGTGGCCAGCGGTCGATTGGCCACCACGAAGTGACCGGGACGGTGGGTCAAGCGGATCACCGCATCCAGTGTCTCGGCGATCTCGATCAGCTGTCCATAGCCGACGAACTGGAGGTAACCGCTCTGCTTGGCGGTCACCACGGCACCCCTGGTGCGCAGCTTCTCGATCAGATCGGCAATATCCGTCAACTCCGCATCGTCGTCGCTCTCCCCGAAGTGTTCAGGAAACTCGGCCTCGACGGCCCGGTCGAGGTCGCGGGCGATGCCGGCGATGACCTCGGGGAGCTGGATGGACTTGGCGATGTGGTTGATGAAGTAGATGAGCATGGCCAGATCGACCAGCAGCAGGGCCTCAGCCGTGGTAATCGACAGGTGCGGGACGAAGTCACCGCCGGGCAGCCCGGTGATCGAACCGAGGGCCAGCACCGAGTACACGAACGTGCCCACGAAGACGCCCAGGGTGAACTGATTCCCCAGATCCCGGATGAAGTTCCGCATCATCCGGGGCCCGAACTGCTGAGATGCCAGGGTCAGGGCCAGGATGGTGATCGAGAACACCACGCCGATGGTGGTGATGATGGCGGCGGCGATGGCGATGAGGACCTGCCGTCCGGCATCGGCGCTGCCGGTCCGCACCCAGGTGGGCAGGGTCAGGTGATGGTGGAACGCGGCCAGATCGACCTCGAAGGTGATCAGGAACAAGACGACGGCGACCAGGACCAGCGCGGTGGGAACCACCCAGAACGTGGTGCGCAGAGCCTCCACCCGCCAGTTGGGGGTCCGCGGCTGAACATGCCGGGCATGGGTTTGCACCCGGTCCGACGCGCTCGTCTTCACTGGTTCGGTCACCGCGCTCCTCCGCAGGAATGGCACCTGACGTCCATCCCAGGCCGACCAGACTTCCCGGCGCTCCGCATCCAGGGTAGCCCCTCACCCCCATACCACCCCGACGAGCAGGCGGTGTACGGCCGCGTCGCCGCCGCGGGCCGTTCGGCCAACAATCAGCTCCCGCCCACCAGCTCACCTTCGATCACACCGGCCAACCACGGCGGCATTCGCACTGCCCGCCCGGTGGGATCCACCGCGCCGTGGACGGTCACCGCCGAGGCCCGCGCCTCGCCCCCCACGGCCAACAGGTATCCCACCTGAAAGGTGGCCCGGGTGAGACGGCCGGCGGTGACGTGGACGTCCACCAGCTCATCGAAGCGCAGTGGGTGCCGGTAGCGCACGAAGAGCTCGAGTACGACGAAGTCGATGGCTTCGAGGCGCACTTCCTCGTAGGGATGGCCGGCGTGGCGCAGGAGGGAGGCGCGGGCCTCCTCGAGGTAGGGAACGTAGGCGCTGTGGTGGATGATGCCCATGGCATCGGTCTCGGCGAAGCGGGTTCGGATCCGATGGGCGAACCGGTAGTCGGTGGGGTTGGTCGACGGGGTCAGGGTGACGCGCACCCCCTGACGCTAGCGTCCTCGAGTTGTCGGATCCGGTTGGTTCCACTCGATCCAGCCGGTGCCGGTGCGGCCGTCACCGACGTCGAAACGGGCCGCAGCCCGGGGGAATCGGGATGTGCGGCCGTCCGGTGCGATCAGCAACAGGGGACCGAAGCCGATCGGATGGATTTCGATGTCGATACCTCCCGGCTCGATGCGGGCGCGGCCGTCGGTTGGCAGTCCCCCGTCGCCGAGATGCTCGGACATCGTCAGCGTCTCCACCGGCTGGACCGACCCACCGGGTGTCTGCAGGTACCCAAAGGCGACGGGGTTGCCGGGAATCCGGATGTCGGCGAAGTGGATCTTGGTCCCGTCGTCCAATCGGGCTGCGGCCCAGCACCATCCGAAGTTCCACCAGTCCCTGATGCCCCAGGAATGGTCACGTTGGCCATGACCGTCGACAAACAGGCGGTCGCCCCCCAGGATGATCTCGCCGGTGACCAGGCACGGCACCTCGTAGCGCGTTGTGAGTTGGTAGTGATACGGGCTGCCGTCGGTCACCCAGGCCAGATCGAAGCCGAGGGTGGTCGGCTCGCCGGGCTCACCGCGATACACGGCCGTGGGGTCGGTGTGGACGGCCGCCGGAGCGGTGGCCCTCACGGTCATGGCGGCCAGGGGGTCGTCGACCACACCTCCGATGTCGTACCCGTCGGCGGCGATGTCCAGACCCGCTCCTTGGGCCACCGGAAGGTCGTAGGCCACCGAGGCGGTCAGGGGACGATCGGTGCCGACGACCGTGGCCGTCCACCACGTCACTCCCAGGTTGGGGTAGAGGCCGATACGGGCATAGCCGGCCAGCGCCCCACCCTCGGCTACGAAGTCGAGGTAGTACGACTCGTTCCACAGGGGGTCGGACTCCGCCTGATGCCTCGGCTCGTCACCGGGATCGACCCGGTGGACGGTGTCGTCACCCACCCTGCCCCCTCAGGCGGGCGCCGGATCCGAGGCCCGGGCCAGGGGGTGAACGATGTCGGCCGTCGTGAAGGGTCGGGTCCAACAGGCAAACTCGAGCAAGATGCCGTCCGGATCCTGAAAGTAGATGGAGCGCACGAAGACACCCGGATGGGGCTGGTCGGCGATCCCCCACTCGCTGTCGTCGTGATTGGCGACGTCGGTGCAGGCGACCCCGGCCTGACGCAGCCGATCCCGATAATCGTCAATACGTTCAGGGGGCACGGCGAAGGCGACGTGGTTCATCGAACCGATGGCACTGAGCAGGCTGCCCTGGTCGGGGCGCACGGCCGGTGCGGCGATGCCGGGCGAAGGGGGTGGCGCGTCGGGGAACCAAAAAAAGGCCAAGGCGTCCCCACCCCCGCAATCGAAGAAGAAGTGCTGGCCCATGCCCGCTGGGAGCTCGATCGTCTTGATCAAAGGCATCCCCAGTACGTTCGTGTAGAAGTCGACAGTCCGGGCCATATCGCTGCAGACCAAGGCCAGATGGTTGATCCCCCCGAACTCGAACCCACCCTCGACTGCCATCGTCGTCACCCTCTCCACCGCTCTTGTGCGACCGGGCGGCCGGGCCGTGGCCACACCGCCGAGCTGACAACGCTACCCGGTCCCCTGCCGGGTCGGTGGTCCATCGGGCCGGGTCCAGCCGATCTCCGATAGCCACGGCCGCCCTTGTGCCGTCGACGAATTGATCGGACAGGGTGCCATGCCCCGGGCGAGGGTGCGGGGTATCGTGGCGCCAAAGCAGCCCCGTACCGGACGTCTGTTTCTTGACGCACTTC
Organism: uncultured Acidimicrobiaceae bacterium; assembly: GCA_963704615.1. Classification (GTDB taxonomy): domain Bacteria; phylum Actinomycetota; class Acidimicrobiia; order Acidimicrobiales; family RAAP-2; genus Bog-756. The sequence continues at coordinate 2,553,562 of OY969923.1, forward strand.
ACGCGTTTGGGCGGCCGGTTGCTCGGCGAAGCGGTCGACGGGTTGACCTATTCACCACGCGATCACAGGACGGTGCCTATGAGGCGGTGGACAACGGGGTTGGTCGTGATGGCGCTCGCCGTCGCCGGTCTGGCCGTGGCGATGACTGTCGAGGGGAGTCCGGCCGGCGCCCAGAGTGCCGGGGGCATCACGATCCAGCAGACCGCGAGTCCCGCTTTCAATGGTGACGCCCCCGACCCCGATGTGGTGCGGGACGGGTCGGACTACTACGCCTTCACCACGGGCACCGTCCTCGGGAACCACCTCCAGGCGCTGGTCGACACGTCCGGGTCGCCCGAATCGGGCTGGCGTTCCTATACCGGCACGTCGTACGGCTCCACGGCCCTGCCTGTCGTGCCGAGTTGGGAGCAGATCAACACACAGACGTCACCGGGTGTCTTCTATTGGGGCGGCCAGTGGATCATGTACTACGACGCTTCTCAGAAGGGGCACGCGGCGGGCACCGGTAACAACTGCCTGTCGGTGGCCACGGCGACCACCCTCACGCCGACCGACCCGGTCTTCACCGACAACTCATCCGGACCCTTCCTCTGCCAGCCTCAACAAGGCGGTGCCATCGACCCCAGCCCCTTCGTCGACCCGGTGACCGGCAATGCCTACCTGATCTGGAAATCCAACGACGGGGGCTCGTCCCAGCCTGCGGAGATCTGGTCCGACCAGCTGAGTGCCAACGGTCTGTCCTTGGTCGGGACTCCTCAGGTCCTGCTGACCCAGGACAGCACGGACTACCCGTTTGAGACCACCATCGAGAACCCGGACATGGTCGACGTGGGAGGCACCTACATCCTTCTTTTCTCGACCGGTGCATGGGACTCGTCCTCGTACGGGGAGGACTTTGCCGCCTGCGCCGGACCCAGCGGTCCCTGCACACAGGGCCAATCGGCGCCCGTGCTGTCGTCCTACGGCTCGGCGGCGGGACCGGGTGGTGGTTCGCTTTTCCAGGACGGTGCGGGCAACTGGTATCTCGCCTATGCCGCCTGGGCCCCCGGTTGCACGAACTACTCGTGTGGGGGGGCGCGCCGACTGTTCGTGGCCCCGACGATCATCACCCCGGCGGCCCTGGCCACTCCGGTGACCGGCATGGCCTCGACGCCGACCGGCGATGGATACTGGCTGGTCAACTCGAACGGCGCGGTCACCGGCCACGGTGACGCCGAGGGGTACGGCTCCATGGCGGGCCACCAGCTCAACGCGCCCGTCGAGCACATCGTGGCCACACCGGACGGGAAGGGTTACTGGCTGGTTGCCGCGGACGGCGGGACGTTTGCCTTCGGGGACGCTGGCTTCTACGGATCGATGGGAGGTCAGCACCTCAACGCGCCGGTGGTCGACATCGCCCCCACCGCGGACGGGAAGGGTTACTGGCTGGTGGCCGCGGACGGCGGGGTGTTCGCCTTCGGGGACGCCGGCTTCCACGGCTCGATGGGAGGTCAGCACCTCAACCAACCGGTGGTGGGCATCAGCGCCGACTACGCCAGCGGTGGCTACTGGGAGGTGGCCAGCGACGGCGGCATCTTCGCCTTCGGGGCACCCTTCTTCGGGTCCACCGGGAACCTCATCCTCAACCGGCCGGTCAACGGCATGGCCGGCACGACCAATGATGGTGGGTATTGGTTCGTGGCCTCCGACGGAGGGGTGTTCGCCTTCGGGGACGCCGGCTTCCACGGCTCGATGGGTGGATCGTTCCTCAATGCTCCCGTGGTGGGAATGGCCGCCGACCCGGCCACCGGCGGCTACTGGCTGGTCGGCTCCGACGGCGGCATCTTCGCCTTCGGTGCTCCCTTCCTCGGGGCCGACTGAATGATCTCTCCGACCCCGTGAAGTGACCGCGAGCGGCCCTTCCGGCCGCGATCTGCAGCAGCCGCGTCTGTCGTGCTCCGTCCAGCTGACGTGCGGTCGACCGTGCGTTTTGTCGGAGCGTTTCCTGAGTGGGCCGTGCGGGACTTGAACCCACGACCCCTTGCGTGTCATCCAGATAGGCGCCATGTTGGCCTGTGTTGGCAAATCCCATATTGTGCCGGCTAGCTGGTCTTTCACCGATGGGCCCGTCCATCGGGTGTTGTGGAGAACCGGCGGTTTTCATCACGGATGTGACCAAAATGTGACCAAATCCAGCCCTCGGAACGGCCGTCCTACGAAGCCACCAAATCCTCGTGGTAGGTGTGGCCACCCACCTCGATGGTGATGGAGAGATTGCCCCCGAGCGCACGTACGTACCCGGCCAGCGTGGCGATCTCGACGGAGTCCGGGGCCCGCTCGACCTTGCTCACCTGAGACTGGCCTCTCCCCCATCGCTCGGCGATCTCCGACTGGTTGAAGCCGGCCGCCCTCCGCAGCTCGCCGAGGGTGGCCACGACGTCATGTTCAATTCGGAGACGTTCGCTGGCCTTGTCGCGCAGTTCGTCGAACGCCGGGTCGGGATGGCTGATCTTCTGGTTGCCGACGAACTCCTCGTCAGCGCCGGCCAGCCAGTCCTCGGGTGTCGGCTCGACGGTGTCCTTGGCACTCATGGTGTTCCTCCTCTGCTGAGATAACGGTCAACGATCTGATCTGCCACCGGCACGTAGTCGTCGTACCAGTCGTGTCCGGTGCCTTCCTGCCAGCCCTCTTTGTTGCCCCCGACGCACACCAGGACTCCCTGATCTCCGTCGATGAAGCAGGTGAGCACCCGCATCACGTAGCGGACGACCTCGACGGTGTGGTCGGTCCGCAGCTCACTCATGTCCGGGAAGTGCCGGCTGATCTGGATCCGATGGCGTACGTACGGAAGAGCCGCTCCCCGCCCGTGCTCCGAGAGGTAGTCCAGCAGTGCGGCGATCTCAGCGGCCACGACGACGGGAAGCTGTCCCAGCCAGCGGTCAAAGTGCGGATGGCGAACCTGATTGAGCGCCACTCCACTAGGATATCACTTCTGATGACTATTTACTAGGATGAATATCCACATCGCATCATCTGCCCTATTCTGCAGAGATTGGGCCGTGACCAACTCAGAGCTCTGAGATATGTCGCGTCCCCGACCGGCACGTCGGGATGGTCGGTACTGGATGGTCTAGTTGTTGCCGATCGTTTATTGATTCTCTGAGGCAACCTTGAGATTCAACAGGGTGGCGCGCATGTTCGCCTCGAGATCGGCCTTCCTGTCCGTCACCCCCATGAAGGTTCGACGCCAGGATCGGATGTACCACGGAATGTCCCTGAGTAACTCAAACGACTCCGTCACCTCGGTCCCCGATTCCGTTGCGGCGATTCGATAGGTCCAAACCGTCAGGTCACGGCCGATTGCGTCGCCGGCGACGAATGTGAACTCCGCTGGTCGATTCGCTGTGACCACCCGTGGTTTGGTCGACCATCGAGCCAGTCGGTGCCGGTTTCGGCCGCGAAATCTGGCTCCGGGAACCGGGGCATTGGCGCCGTCAATCCAAACGCAGCCGACACATTCGGGGCTCCACTCGCCCATTCTGGTCACATCGGTCACAAGGTCATAGACGACTTCGGGTGATGCACCTACTCGTTCTTGGACTTGGCTGGTTGTGCCTTTTTTCACGCGGCCTTCTCCCGGATTCGATATTCGTAGTCGGTTGACGGTAACCCAGCTCAGCGGAGTTGAGCACAACAGGAGGCTCTGTCGAAGTGCAGGCCACCGTCCCCGACCACCGGGAATGTGTCGCACTCCGGCACGTTGGGGACAGGCATTTCCATGAAGTTCGCATGCAGGGAAGTCGTTGCTACACCCCTGGCCGAGCGTTCGACTCGCTACGAGGGGCGGCTGCTGTTGCGGAGGAATCTCATCTCCATAAGGCTTTGCCCGCCGTGAACAAGGTGTTTCGGCGGAGGTGGAAAAGATGAACAAGTTACGGTTGTTGTTAGCTGTCCTCGTGGGAGTGGTTCTTGCTGTCGGAGTCAGCTTCGGTGTGCAAGCGGAAGCGTCGAACTCGAATACGACCTACTACGCGTGCCTATCGAACGGGAGACTCTCCCAGGTTGGAGGTATCCCACCTAAATGTGGCGCTCATGCAGTCCAAATATCTTTCGGTGCAAGCGGAGCGAACGGGACGAACGTCTTGACAACTCCCGGAACGCCATATGGTTCCTGTAATTCTGGCGACACCGACATTGCGCTGAACACCGACGAGGTGTGGAGCTGCCTAGCTGGCAACTGGACCGATACTGACTCCAATATCAAGGGGGCTACGGGTGCCGAGGGTCCGGCTGGTCCCACCGGACCGACAGGTCCCACGGGCCCCTCTGGAACCTCGACGGGCTACAGCGGGTCGGGTAGTGCCCAAACCACTGGCGCGTCGTCGGTGCAAGTTACCGCTTTGCCAGTGGGAGGTGGCGCTGATGGAAATTACGTCGTCAATGCCAGTATCGATTTTCAGAACACCAACACCAACACCGCTAATCCCCTGTGCGGACTTGAAGACAACCAGGGGACGGGCATGGCGTTTATCGATGAAGAGACTCTGACTGTGCCGGGAAATGATTATTCCGGGAATCTAACGATGACCGACACGGCGAACTCGAACGAGTTCTACGTCTATTGCGCCGTTCCCGACAGCGTCCAGCTAAACGTGTCGGCTCACATCACCGCGACACAGGTTGACACCATCAACTAGAGGCGGTAGCTCAGGCAGTCGTCAGCGGCAGGGTCCTCGGTTAGCGGGGGCCCTGCCGCGTCGGGTGACGCGAATTTGCGGGGCTCTAGGTCAACCACGGTGGCGAACAAGGCGTTCGGGCGACAGGATTCCGCGGGGCGTCTCGAACCACCGGGTCGGCAGCGTTATCACAAGGGCTGATCGGCACGAAAGGGGCAGGGCTCTGATGCCCCGGCTGCAAAATGGGCCGCCAATGGAAATTCGATCGGGGGAGTGCAACGATGGTCCAGTGCAGTCCCGGATTGGCCGGGGGCATTCCGAAAGGCGGACATTCTCATGGCGAAGTATCTCTTGACCTGGAAGACGCGTGCGGCTGGATCAGCCCAGCAGAACCATGATGATGGGAAATCCATTTTGGAGACGTTTGCCAAGTGGCAAATCCCTTCTGATCAGAAGTGGTCGGAGTTTTTGGCCCGCATCGACGGCCAAGGAGGCGCTGCAGTCATCGAGACTGACAATCAGGCGGGCCTCATGGACGGAACATCCAAATTCACAACGTGGCTTGAATTCGACCTGATACCTATGGTTGACATCACCGATGGTGTAGCCATGCTCGGAAAAGGTGCGGAGTTCCGCGAATCGGTCTGATTAGCTCTGGTTCCTTTTCTCCATCCTGGTGGTGCACCGGCTCCTTGTTCCAGCGGGGCAGCGCATGACGGTTTCATCACCGTCATGGACGATCGACTAGAGCTGCGCAACAGGGCAGGATGGGAACCGGTTGGCGTCACCTGGTGAGGTAGGCCGCTGGTTCGACCGTTCACTTCTGCGGTTGAGGTCCCGACCAGGCCATCGGGTGGCGTTTTCCAGCGCACCGGCCCGGGACCAGCAGCCCCCGCAGGGTGAGTCAGCTTCCCCAGCGGCCCCCTATCAAACCGTGCATGCGGTTCTCCCGCACACGGCTTTCCGACACCGTTCATCGTCAGGCATGCGCAGGTGTCCATCGCTTGACTCTTCCACTGAGTCGATAGATGCCGAGTTCGGTCAGCCAGGCATAGTTGAACCGGCTGGCCCGAAGACGGCCTCGGGTGGCGTATTTGACGCTGGCCAGCTTGGAGAGCCGCAAATGCACGAAGCTGTCGATGAGGGCGAACTTCCGGTTCGAGTTTCCGTAGCGGAAGTACGCTCCCCAACCCCGTAGCACGGCGTTGAGATCAGCGACAACGTGACGCAGCTCACGGCTGGCCAGGTGGCGACTGGTGCGGTCCCGGATCTTGGCCCGAATTGAGGCCATGGCCCGGTCCGACGGCCACTTCGACAGGTAACGGCGACTTCCGAACCTCGACGGGGTCATCCGGTGATGGAAGCCCAGGAAGTCGAAGCCGTCCTTGCCACCGTGGAGGTTGATGATGCGGGTCTTGTCGGGATGCAGACGCAGCCCGAGTCCGACCAGCACCTCTCCGATCCGGCACTTGGCCTCGTCGGCTCGGCTCCGGCTGGTGGTGAGGACAACGAAGTCATCCGCATACCTGACCAACGTCCCCAGGTTGGCCATCTTTGCCCAGGCCTCGTCGATGACGTGGAGGGCGATGTTGGCCAGCAACGGGGAGATGGGTGAACCCTGCGGTGTCCCCGACTCGGTGTCGGCGACCAGCCCGCCTTCGAATACCCCGGCCCGCAGCCAACTGCGTAGCAGCTTCAACATCTGCCGGTCGATGACCCGGCGACCGACTTGACCCATGAGGGCGTCATGGTCGATCTCGTCGAAGCACGCTTTGATGTCGGCGTCGAGCACCCAGTTGGCCCCCCGGTTGGCCGCCACCCGGATCGCTTCGAGCGCCTGGTGGGCGGACCGCTTCGGGCGGAACCCGAAGCTCACCGGGGAGAAATCGGCCTCGAAAATGGGCTCGAGGACGATCTTGGCCGCCGACATGACTACCCGGTCGGCCACCGTCGGGATACCGAGCGGCCGGGTCTCCCCCGGCTTGCCCGGCTTCGGGATATGGACCCGCCGGAGAGCCTTAGGACGATACGTCTTGTCCTGAAGCGCTGCGGCCAGTCCGTCGAGGAACACCCTCACCCCGTCGGTGCCCCCGTCCTCGATCGACGCGATGGTCACGCCGTCGATGCCGGGGGCACCCTGGTTTCTTGCCACCTCGACCCATGCCCTCCACAGGATGTCGCTGCGGGCGACCTTGTCGTAGAGGGCGTGGAAACGTCGAGTGGGATCCTGCTTGGCACTGCGATAGAGCACACGTTGAAGGGCTCGGACCTTGTCCACCTTCTCGGTTTCGCTGATGGCTCTAGCCGAAGACTCGGCACTCATCAGGGTTCCTCCACATCTCCGTCGTGCACCGGTGAAGCAGGGGCCCTTCGCTCCGGACAGGTTGTGTTGTCCTGTCCATCATCACTACTACGGCCCCCTCCGACTTCCTCTCGGCCGCCTGGCACTTCCCGGGATCACCGGTTATAGACAGGGCTGCTACCCGGACCGCAGATCCGGGGCCGAGGAGGATCTCTCCAGTTCCGAGGACAACCTTCTGGCCATTCCGAGCCCCCTGCGCCGGGAGGTTCCTGGACACCCGCTCCAAGATCTCTGGTGTCGTCCGTGGTCTTCGCCCTTAAGGGGAGAGGCTCGACTCCTCCTAATCCGCCATGACGGCGGACCGGTGTAACGACGCTGCAGGCTTCACGTGATGTTACGGACTGGTCATTTGCTCCGCCCCGCTTCGAACCCGGCCTCTCGACCACGCACGGGGGCTTCACTACCGGGGACCTTGGCGTCTCCCCGGACCGGACTCGCACCGGCTGGCTGACCTCAGCTTGTCGCTTGGTTACGTCATCACAACACGTACCTCCTTGTTGTCATGGCGTCCAAGCTGCTGGACGCACCCCCTAATCGCCGGGACCGAGTCGGTTATCGACCGGAGGGAACCGGCAAAAAGTGACGAGACAACTGACCTCGCATCAATGGAACCGAGCAGTCGAGCCAGGCGAATATGTGAAATAGCACGGGCCGACGCATAAGTCGGGCGTGGAGAATCATCCGTTGTCGTGGCCGAGCATTCCAGAAGGTTAACCAAAGGCTGGAGGTGCCCCCGACCAGGAGCGGGGCGGTTATCAATCGTGGCTAAGCGGCACGTCCGGGCGTGTGGATAGACCCTCGCACTCCGCTCGGATTGGCACCTAGAAAAAGCAATAGCGGAGGATCGCTAAAGGGCCGAGGCCTCTGCACCTAGAAGCCGATTATGTAGAGGCGAGCTTACTAAGGGCGAATGCCATGATTTGCTTGCTTACCGACTTCGCCTGTTCCCCAAACTCAACGCCCGCACTGATAAAGTTGCCGTTCTTCTCCGTTGTAAGACTTCCAGATTCGACATGGACAGTTGGCGGCAACGGCAACGGCACCGGAAGCGAAATCCAGTAGGCCGGTGTTCCATCGACTTCGACCCGTGTAACACCTCGGGCGTGGCGCACTTGTTGGAAGATCTGGTCGGCTCCGTGGTATTGGTTCAGAGGCTCGATGTCGAGAAACATCTTGGTCGGAAGTCCCTTGTAGACCGGAGTAGCTCTTGTAAACCAGCAAGTTCCATTGCTCAACGATTGACCCAGCGATGATGCACCGGCAAGGAATGTGCTGGCGTCGGCAGGTGTAATCAAGGTGCAAGCAAGATTCGGGGTCGCCAGAACAGTGATTGGCTTTAGCCCATTGGGAAGCGTGGATTTGGGCGTCAAGTTCCTGATCCCTGACGCAATAGTGGGCGCAGTCGCCGCCTCTGGGGCCGCACACGAGGTGCCGACCAAGGATACGGCGACAACGAGTAGAAACACCGCACTACCAGAACGGCGAGAGTTCGTCAGCCAGGGTCTCTCCACACCATCTCATCGACCATGACTGCTTCCACCTTGATTCCGCCCAGTTGACCAGTCGCCCCACTGCCCCTGAACACCTGCGAGTCGTCGCACGAACTACACGCAGGTACCCGCCATCACTGGGGCCTTCAGTCGCCGCCGAGGCTCTAATCGTCACCGTAAGCGTGGTCCTGCATCCTGTGGAGGTCCGCAGCGACTTGGTCGCACTGGGCGCAGATGAAGACGGTTCCGTCGTCACTCGAGACGCCGTTGCGCTTCATCAGCTGACACATTGCACACCGCTGCAGCTCGTCTTCCACTAATCACCCCTGTTCACGGGCAAGATTGCCGGTGTTGGCTGGTCCTCCCAACTCTAGGAGGAGAACCATGTCGGTACTTGACTCAGATTCGAACACTCTGGCGATCATCGTCGAGGACACTGGCTTCGATGAAGCCCAGGTTGCCGCCGCAGCCTTCCTGGCCCGTTACAACGGCCGAACGTTGGATGCGTACCGTTTCGATCTCCGGACCTTCTTCCAGTGGGCCGCTGACGTCGGTCTCAGCGTTCTCGAGGCGAAGCGACCCCACATCGAGCTCTACCGGACGGCCATGGAGCAGAGAGGTCTGGCTCCCTCGACCATCGACCGCCGGCTTTCCACGGTGTGTGGCTTCTACCGGTTCGCCCACATCGATGGACGGGTGAGCGCCAACCCGGCCCAGTACGTCAGGCGTCCGAAGGTTCATCCCTCCGAGGGTCGGGGCCTCGATCGTCGGGAGCTGGGCACCTTCCTGTTCACGGCCGAGCGCTGTGACAAGAGCCACGCCGCCCTGGCGGTGCTGCTCGGGCTCAACGGGCTCCGGGTAAGCGAGGCCTGTGGAACCAACATCGAGGATCTCGCCTTCCACCAAGGGCATCGAACGCTCCGGATCATGGGAAAGGGGAGCAAGCCGGCGGTGATTCCCCTGGTGCCGCGGGCTGCTCGAACCATTGACCTGACCATCGGCGAGCGTACCGAGGGCGCGATCCTCCAGCGAAAGGACGGGAAGAGACTCGATCGGCGAACTGCTCACCGTTGGGTGCGCTCCATCGGGAAGCAGGCAGGGCTCAGCGCCGTGTACCCGCACATGCTCCGATCGGCCTTCATTATGGCCGCCCTTGACGCTGGGGTTCCGCTCCGTGATGTCCAGATCGCGGCTCGGCATGCCGACCCGAGGACGACCACCGTCTACGACCGCCGGCGGGAGAACTTCGATCGTCATGCCGCCTACGTCGTAGTCGCCTTCGTGGCCGGGGGATAGTCGGTCCGGGCCCCGCCGGTGGCTACTAGCTGTAGGGCGTGGTCAATGTCAGTCCACGACGCTTCTCAATCGACCGGACTACGGCTTCACTCGATCGGCCAGTTCGCTCCGCTGCAACCCTCACGTAGATCAGGAGGGCGAAGAACGAGTAGGTCCACAGGTCGTCGGCCTCCCACCAGGCGGCATCGCTCAGAATGTCCGGATGGACGCCGCCGTGGATCATTGCCGCAGCCGAGATCGCATACTTGCTCTTGTGGTGCTGGGTCTTGCCAGAGAACGGGTGCTCGGCGAGGAATCGCTCACGAATGTTCTCGCTGTCAATCGGCATATCGCGCGTCGCACCCGATTCGTCGATCGCATCGGCGGCAAGCTCGAGCAGGTCTTCGGCCGGAAATGTGTGGTTCTGGAGGTGCAGCGCTGCGAGTTTGGAGAGGGTCTCTCCGGAATCTGCTTCAGAAGCAATCCCGGCGAGAGCAATTCCGATTGCATCGGCTCGATCCTCAGGTGTGGGATTCCGGTTCGGCGCCATGACCTAAACGGTAGATCGAAGCGAATGCACCTGCAGATATCGACCTCGACCCAGCGGTATGGGTCACCCGCCGACAGCGCTTCGGCTGGTGGCCGAGAGGCGAGGCCTGCAAGCGCAGGCAAGCACCTGCATCCACAACGGCACACCTCCTGCCGGACGGTCGGGGAGTCGACGCACCTGTTTGGGCCTGCTCATACTGTTGATCCGGAGAAGGATCGGTGATCGATGTCGAAGAATGGCATCTCTGTTCGACTCATTGACGAAAGGTTCACCAATCACAAACCAAAAGGAGTGATCGACATGCCTCGATTCATGGGATTCGTGAGGATGGAAGAGGGCATCGGGACGCCGCCACAGGCGTTGTTCGACGCGATGGACGAGTACATCGGTGAGCGGGCCAGCAAGGGGATCTTCCTCGACGGTGGCGGTCTCTACGGGACGGAGGACGCGGTGAACTACGTCGTCCGCCAGGGTGAGGTCACCCGTGTCGACGGGCCCTACTCCGAGGCCAAGGAGGTCGTCGGGGGTTGGGCCATTATGGAATACCCGAGTCTCGAGGAGGCCGCCGAGGACCAGCGGTCCTTCGCCGAGCTCCATGCCAAGCATTGGCCCGAGGTCACGGTGATCTCCACGCTGCGCCAGATCTCGACCGGCCCGGAGGCGCCCGACGCCTGACGCCGCATTCGTCCGTGCTCAGCCTGCCAGCGGCGGCAGTGGGCGGAAGGGCGGGAGGTCTGAGCCGGTATCACTACGCTGGCGTGGTGCCGGCCCGGACCCGTCCCAACGACCCCAATGTGGCCGTCTCTGCCGCCTGGCGGGCCGAGTCCGCCCGGCTCGTAGCAGCCCTCACACGGATGACTCGCGACGTGAGCCTCGCCGAGGACCTGGCCCAGGACGCCCTGGTCGCCGCGCTCGAGCAGTGGCCGGAGACGGGCGTGCCGGACAATCCCATCGCATGGCTCATGACCGTGGCGAAGCGCCGAGCCATCGACCACTTCCGGCGCACCGAGACCATGCGCCGCAAGCTCGCCGAGCTGGGACATGCCAGCGACAGCCAAGCGGCGGCGGTGCCCGACGTCGAAAGTCAGGTCGACTTCATCGAGGACGACGTCCTCCGCCTCGTATTCCTGTCCTGCAATCCGGCGTTGACACCCGAGTCACGGGCGGCGCTGACCCTGCGGCTCGTCGGCGGCCTCACCACGGCCGAGATCGCCCGAGGTTTCCTCGTCACCGAGTCCACCATGGGGCAACGGATCTCACGGGCGAAGAAGACGCTGTCTGAGGCCCACGCCGAGTTCGAGCTGCCGGTGGGAGCCGAACGGACCGAGCGGCTCGACGACGTGATGGCGGTCATCTACCTGATCTTCAACGAGGGGTACACGGCCACCACGGGTGAGGACTGGATGCGCCCGGACCTCGTGGACGAGGCGATCCGGCTGGCGCGAATGCTGGTCGACCTCACTCCCGATGAACCCGAAGTGCTCGCTCTTGAGGCCCTCCTCGAGATCCAGGGCTCGCGGATGGCGGCCCGCCTCGACGAGCACGGGATCCCGGTCCTGCTGGAGGAACAGGACCGTAGCCTCTGGGATCAGGTGCGCGTCCGGCGGGGCCTGGCCGCAGTGGAGGGAGCGGAAGAGTTGGCCGCGGCCGGGGCCCCGGTCGGGCGTTACTTCCTGCAGGCCCTGATCGCGGCACAGCACGCCCGCGCGAAGCGCGCAGAGGAGACGGACTGGCACCGGATCGCAGCCCTCTACGACGTCCTGTCCCGCACCGTGCCGGGACCGGTCGTTGAGGTCAACCGGGCGGTCGCCCACGGTCGGGCCTTCGGTGCCGACGCCGGTCTTGCCGTCCTGAAGGAGGTACGCGACGACGCGCTCGGCGAGTCACCCTTGGTGCCGAGCGTGCGTGGAGACCTGCTTGAGCGGGCTGGTCGGCACGATCAGGCGATGGCCGCGTTCAGCGAGGCGGCGGCACGTTCGGCGAACGCGGGTGAACGCGCCGTACTGGTGCGCCGGGCGGATCAGAACCGGCCGACTTCCTAGTACTGCGCCTCCGCGTGGCGTGGAAGCTGGGATCGACGTCCGGACGTGATGCCTACCCGGCGGTATGGGACATGCTTCAAGTCAGGCCAGCAGCAGCACCGCACCGTTCCCGGCTTCGTCTCCCCCTGGCCCATGATCTGGATGATCTCGACGATGAGATCAAAGAGTGTCTGGCCTCGGTGGCGTCGGGCCTCATCGAGCAGATGTTGCACATGTGTCCGGTTGTCAGGATGACACGTCTGAAGCAGCCGCTCATAGCGAGCGATTGTCGCGGGCCAACCCAGTGCCGATCGGGAGGTCGCTGAATTCAACCATCTCAACTCGAACCCACCTTCGGGGGTACCGAAGCCTCCTCGGAGGATGTCGTTGAAGGCGTCAAGGTTCCTACCCCACTCCGCCCCCGGGATCAGGTGCTCTGACACCTCCCTGTAGAAGCCTTCGAGGTCTGAGAATCGGCTTCCGTCGATAGCGAGTGTCGGTAGCAGCTTCTCCGCCGCTCGGATGGGTTCCCGTGCCTCTCCGAGCACGGCCCAGATTTCAGAAGCTATTCCCTCGTAGCGACTGGGCCGCCCTGCAACGTCAATATCGTGCCACCGAACAAACTCCTCATGGATGATGCGGAGCAGGTCGGCCTCGTTGGTCACCTCTGGCAGCCGGAGCGTAATTGTCTCGGCCTCTGGTCTGTACTCGTCTACGTTCTCTCCGAAGTTGAGTCCGACGGGGTCATGCCTGAACAGCAATCTCTCCAGTTGGGCCACCAAGTCCTCTTGACCAACAAGCAATCGCTGACGCTGCGCCTGTGCGGCCCTGACCCGAGGGGCGATTTCCTCAAGCCATTGCCGGTCGGGATTTTCGGAGGTCTGCTTGGAGCGACGCCAAAAAGGCATGTACAGATTGTGTCAGGCGGAGTCACCTCCCGAGTGCTGGTCGGGGTCGGTCGATAAGAGCTGCCGAACCGGTGGTCGGGGGCATCTGAGCCTGCTTACCCCCAGCTGCGTTGTGGGTGGATTGGCGCTTCTTCTAAAGCAGGGTCCTTGAGCGACCGATGCTCCACACATGGCCTGTCCGATGCCAGCCTGTAAGTATCCCAAGCCACCCCGCGGGCTACTGGGGAAGCGAATGGCCCAACATGCAGCCGATGCAACGCCGATGGTTGACCAGTTGCGTCATCTCTTGGACAGCATGTCCGAGAAAGACGAAATTCTCCTCAAAAGAGGCTGTAAGCAAGCGGCTTGAGGTACGCAAGGTTTGGTCTACCGGCAACACCTACGTATCCGATATGCACGACGCCGCCCATGGGGATCGCGAGGTCAGGCGCTGGCTGCCCTCACCATCCGAGCTCAACCAGTGGAGGGTACAGGCAAATCAAATCACGGCGAATCTCACTTGGTCCGGTTCCAAGTAACACGAGCAATCGCGACGGGTTCGAGCAGATCCCGTGGCACGGCGTGCCGCAGATCCAGATCCCCCAACTGGCTGAGTGTGATGCTCATCCACACGCTCCGAAGTGCCGTTACACGGGACGGTTCTACCGCCGAATCGCGTTATTGGGGCACACGGGGCCAATGTGGCAACTTTGGTGCTCCGGTGAGCCGTTCCGACAGTGGATCAACAGCCACCCCGAACGTCACCCTCGCCCGTACGGGCACATGGGATGAACGTCACCTTCATGACCATCTCGCCGCCTCCAACGTCACCTTGGCCTCTCTGATGCTGGAAGCCAACGTCACCCTCACGACCATCGCAGCTATCCAATGTCACCCCGAATGTCACCCTCACGACCATCGCAGCTATCCAATGTCACCCCGAACGTTACCCTCACGACCGCGTGGGAGAACCGGCCGTCCACGGTCTCCACAGGAGCGACGATTCCCCGGTCCTCTGTCCATTACCCCCAGATCTGATCCAGGTTCTGGGCTTCTAGGATCCGCTTGGGGCCTGAGGGGCAGCAGGCGACGGCTGGGATGGCCCATTGCCTCAGGCTCACCAACTCCACCGGACGGTGGCCGAACACGATTGCAAGGGCCCTATTGCCATTGCGGACCCCATACCCGGCGGCGGTCCGTTCTCGCCCCTCGGGCCATTCTGGCCGGCTTTGGCGAGCCGCTGGCCTGACGAACCCGAAGGCAGAGCAGTGGTGGTCACGTGAGGAGGGCTCGCGCCGAAACTGATCGGCCCGTCACATCGGCTTCCCTCACGAAGCGGCGCCCAGGCGGGCATCGAGCCCGCCACGGTCGCCGATGAGAACGTCACCCTCGGCTCCGCCAGACCGGTACATTTATTGTCCACACACATGCACTCGGGAGTCCAGCGCCCTTCGGCCGGGCTCACCGCTCTGCGAAGTCAAGTCTCGCGCCGGGCGGAGGGGACGCTGTCATCGGGATGATGCAACTGTGTGGACATGATCTGTCCCGCTCCCGCTGAACCGATCTGCTGTGTCACCCAGGCCGCCTTGGCGGGCTCGATGCCCGCCTGGGCGCCTCTCTCGATCCGCGGACCGGTGCGAACTCCGGGAACCATCATGAGTGGCCACACGGCAGGGCGTGCACCCCCATACGCTGCCCGCCGAACAGGGCCGGGGTACAACATTTCCACCGGCTCGATGCCGGGGGAAATGCTGATGTGGGCCCGGAAGACGGTCACCTGCCTGTGGCGCTTTCTCGCTCACGCCAACAGTGCTCTGACCTGCGAGGGTGACGTTGCCTTCAGCCCGCTGGAGCCCAAGGGTGACGTTGGTGATGCTGGCGAGATATCCGAGGGTGACGTTGGGGGTGACGTTGAACTGGACAATGGACCTGCGACGCCAGCACCGATCTGCTGATGTGAGAACAGTCGGTCGGTCCAGAACAACTGGACAGCACGCTCGCGACGCACTGGACAGACGGCCGGAAGGATCACGATGACCACCCACGACCATCTTCGACTTGTAGACACCGATGAGCCGGCCGAGAGCCGCCCACCGCCGACGGAGGTCACGCTGTTGACCATTCCCGAGGCGGCAAAGTTCCTCCGTATCGGGAGATCGGCCGCCTACGAGTTGGCCCGTCGATTCGAGGCGACCGGCGGGTCCGAAGGCCTCCCCTGCGTCAGGATCGGGGACCGGCTCCTGCGGGTGCCGGCCGACGCCCTGCGGGAGATGGTGACGATTAGAGCTTGAGCACGCCCTCGAGCATGTCGGCGGCCTCCCGGTGGAGTCCTGGGGTGGCATGCGAGTAGGTGTTCAGCGTGATGGCCACGTTGGCGTGGCCGAGCAGTTCCTGGACCACCTTGGGGTGAGCGCCTTCGTGGAGCAGCAGCGTGGCCACGGTGTGGCGGAGGTCGTGGAGCCGGACCTTGGGCAGGTTGGCTTTCCCCAAGGCGATCTGAAAATCCCGCAGCACGTTCCTCGGATGGAGCAGTCCCCCGGTCGTCGTCGTGAAGACAAGGCCCGAGTCCTCCCAGGCGCTCCCCACCAACTTCCGATCGGCCTTTTGGCGAGCCCGTTGGTCCTTGAGGGCCTCGATCGTCCTCCCCGACAAGTAGACCGTCCGTCGGCCCGTCTTCGTCTTCGGCTCCGAGATCAACGGCGTCCCCTTCACTGCCACCACGGTCTGGCGCACCTCCAGCCGAGCGTCGGCCAGGTCGACGTCAGTCCAGCGCAGCCCGAGGGCCTCGCCCCGTCGCAGACCGGTCGTGAG
This sequence comes from uncultured Acidimicrobiaceae bacterium, assembly GCA_963704615.1. Classification (GTDB taxonomy): domain Bacteria; phylum Actinomycetota; class Acidimicrobiia; order Acidimicrobiales; family RAAP-2; genus Bog-756. The sequence continues at coordinate 2,569,613 of OY969923.1, forward strand.
CAGAAGGCACCACAGTGGACCCGAGCGGTCATCAGCGGTGGCGTCGAGGAACGCCTTGGCATCCTCGGCGCTGAGGGTTTTCATCTCCTTGGGCTCCATGCGGGGCAGGATGATGCCCGAGGCCAGTGGGTTGTTCGCCGTAAGCTTCCACTGCACCGCTTTGGCGAACGCCTGTTGCAGCACCTGGTGGGCCAGCCGGACCGAGCGGGGACTCAAGCCCTTACCGCTTCGGCCACCTGAGGTGGCCAGGTCGGTGTAGAGCCGCTGGACAACCTGGGGGGTGACCTCTGCCAACTTGAGCGCACCGATCCTCGGCGTGATCCAGCTCGTGACTGCGGTCGAGTAGAGGGAGTACGTGCTCGGGCGCAGCGACGGCTTCACGGCGGCCAGCCACTCAGTCAGCCAGCCCTCGAGCTTGAGGGTCCCGGTGCCGGCGACGACATCCGTCCGGATCTCACCGAGCAGATCCGTCAGGCCTTCTTCGGCCGCTTTGCGGGTGGCGAAGCCGCCCTTCTGGCGTTGTCGGCGCTGTCCGGTGGCGGGGTCGCGAGGCAGGTCGACCTTGAAGGCCCAGCCCGTTCCCCTGCGGTACACCCGTCCCTGCACGAACGCTCCTCGGTCACCCTGACAGGACCAAGGTAGCAAATTCATGTGACCAAAATGTGACCATCGGGCCATTTTGGCGCTTTCTGGGACCCGCCAGTTCAGGATTTCCGGTCCTGAACAGGGCTTTCACTGGTGGGCCGTGCGGGACTTGAACCCACGACCCCTTGCGTGTCATGCAAGTGCGCTACCAACTGCGCCAACGGCCCGTGACCGAGGAGGTTACCACCGGGCTGATTCTCGACGGCCACGAGATCGACTGATGAAGTCCCGAGCGCTGGGAGGACAGTAGGTACCGCACCTCGGAGGGAACGACGTTCGAGTTACCGAGGGATGGCCGTTGGCACCGACGGCGTGGCCCGCTCGATCGCCGTCCATCCGCCGAACTCACGGCGGTGCTCCATCTCGGCGCGGTGGCCGCCCCGCAACCCGAAGAGCCGCTTGGCCACCAAGAGGTACACCACGATGGCCACGTTGATGACCAGAACGATCAACTTGAACACACTCAGCCCCACAGTGAGCTCGTAGATCTCGAGCGGCACGAGCAAGGTGGTGGCCACGAACGTCAGATACTCGGCCCATCGCTTGTTGAGCCACAGGCCCACCATTTCGGTGGCTTCCAGGGCCGCGTAGGCGATGACCAACAGTCCCAACATCACGAGATGACGGGGAGAGTACTTGAACGCCCGCCCGAAGTAACCGAGGATACCGCGCACGTGGGCCTCAGCCGCGTCCCCCCCGTTGAGGTCGTTCATGATATCGACGTAGTCACGATGGAGCGCCGTGTCATGCCTCGCGAACAAGAACAACACGATCGCCACGAAGCTCAGCACGAGGACATGAATGGCCCGATCGACGGCAATGAGCCGCAGGACATAGCGATCTCGGAGGACTGGTCCCCGGGCGGGGACAGTGATGTCGTCACGGGAGGGAACACGTGGTCGGCTCGGCTCTCGAGGAGCTCTTCCAGGCACCCAGGCATCACACCTCAGGCACCGGTACCAGCGCACGCCATCGCCCTCCCTCACCACCATGGAGTCCTGGGGAGTGACCTCGGCAGCATCGGTGCCGACCAAGGCGTGTCCTTTCCAGGCGCACGTGAGCAGCTCATAGAGATTGTCGGGTCGCCTTCGCTTGCGAGACACGTCCGCACAATAGGCTCGACCCAAAGCAAAAAAGGAGAATGCGATGAGCACCGACATCGACACTCATGTCAATCGCATCGAAGAGGTGGGCTACACCATCGTCGAGGATGCCATCGACCTCGATCTGATCGATGCTCTCACTGACGATCTGCGCCGTCTGGAGCACGAGCTGGGCATCCGGCCTGCGCACAACACCTTCGAAGGGATCCAGACCACCCGCATCTACAATCTCTTGGCCCATGGACCACACTTCGAGCAGGTGCCCGTCCACCCGGCCATTCTTCCGATCTGCGAGAGAGTCCTCGACCCCGGATTGCTGGTCTCCTCTCTCTCATCCATTGCCATCGGCCCGGAGGAGACACCGCAACCCCTCCACGCCGATGATCAGATCATCCCGATCCCGAAACCACATCCGCCCACCGTGTGCAACACCATGTGGGCACTCACCGAATTCACCGAGGACAACGGAGCCACCCGCATCATTCCGGGCACCCATCGGGCATCCGAGTCGCCGGATCTCTTCCTGCGGTACGACTCCATTCCCGCCGAAATGTCCAAGGGCAGTGTTCTGGTGTGGCACGGGAGCTTGTGGCATGGCGGTGGGGCGAATACCACGGCGGCCCGACGGGTCGGCATCGCCATGAACTACTGCGCCGGCTACATCCGTCAGCAGGAGAATCAGCAGTTGGGTCTGCCCATCGATCTCGTGCGCCGGTTCTCGCCACGGTTGCAGCAGCTGGTTGGCTATGGGATCTACAACGGGCTCATCGGTCACATCGACAAGAACGTCCCCGCCAAATTGCTCCTCGGGGCAGACGACCAATCGCATCTCCTCTGGGACTACGCGATACCGACCCCCTGAGCTCGCTGTAGCTTCTCGGGCGTGCCCCACCAGCCTCGACCGCCCGGTGGGCAATCACACATTCTGACAACACCAGGCACAAATTGACGAGGCCGCGCAGAAACTGACGAGGCCGCGCAGAAACCCGCCGATGGTAGAAACGAAAATGACCCTCATTGCGTTACACCATCGAGTCGGACCGGGAACGGCCTGCTCAACAGGGGTTTCCCATGGTGGACAGGCCCGTCGAGCAGGTGTATGAATGGCAACGGCAAGCGGGTTCACTACCTAGTCGAGTCGCAGGTGTCGTCAGATGATCGACTTTCGGGGGAAGTTGCGGGCGGCCAAGCAAGGCGATGAAGACGCATTCGCCTACATCTGGCGGGAGTTTCACCCCTTTCTCCTCCGCTACCTGAAGGTCAAGGCGGCCCCAGACGCTGAGGACCTGGCTGCAGATATCTGGCACCGAGTCATTCGGGCGCTGCCTGATTTCGAAGGAGATGAGAACGCTTTCCGGGCTTGGCTCTTCACGTCCGCTCGCAACCGGCTGACCGATTGGTACCGCGGCAACGAACGACGGCCCGTGCTGATCGACCGGTCGCTGCTCGTCGTACTGCCAGCCAGCAGCAATGTGGAGACCGAGGCCGAAGAGAATTCGGCGACGGCAGTGGCGATCGCTCTGATTGCTCAACTTCCGCCCGACCAAGCCGAAGCCGTTCTGCTTCGGATTGTCTACGGGTTGGATGTTTCCTTCGTGGCCAAAATCATGAAGCGGTCACCGGGATCGGTGCGGGTCTTGTGCCATCGAGGCCTCCGCCACCTGGAAAGTGTCCTCCAACAGAGTTACGATGGCGCGGAATCGGGCGGTGGCCCACTGACCGGAGTGGCGGCAGCTGCGGTTGGTGCAGAGTCGGCGGGAGTTGGCGTGCTTGAATCTCATGAGGTTGGCCTCCATGGTTGATGTGAGCATCGGAGGAATCCCGGAAAGCACGACGGTCGCAGACGACAACGTCGTGGCCTTTCCCACTCTGATGAGCGGCGGACTGGCCGATCTGATGGCGTCGGCATCTGCTCCGGGGACACCCCATGAGTTGCGTCACGAGATGACGGCTCGCGCTGACTTCCGGTCACAGGCAACCTCTCGGATGCAACCTCGTCGACTGCGATGGCGCAAGCCCCTGGGAATCGCGGTGGCTACGGGCGCCTGTCTGATTACGACAACGACCGGCCTGGCTGCGGCCACCGGCTTTCCGCAATCAGCGGCGCGAAATTGTCGACCCGATACTCAATCACGTCGATATCAACGTCACGCCCCAGACCGTCGCCCCTCCGCAAGTTGTCCCCGGCGGGAACAAAGCGGTCACCCAAGGGTCCTCCTCGAAGGGAACAGCCGACGTGTCCCGTTCGCGCTCCCGAAATACCCCCGCCTGTTCGGACAAGAGCGATCCGTCGGGTGGCGATGCGCCGAACCTCAACGCAACCGGCGGCTCGGGGTCTTGTTTGCATCAGGCCTCCACAGCGGCCGGCGGTGGGACCTCCGCTCGGACACCGGCCAATCAGGACCGCAACCTGGCGACCGGATTCCGCTCTGGCAGTGGACAGGGTGGAGCCGGGGGGGCTGATCAGTCCACCGGAACCGGTCAAGGCACCGGCTCCAACCGGGGTGGGAACCAAGGGACCGGCTCCAACCGGGGCGGGGACCAAGGGACCGGCTCCAACCGGGGCGGGAACCAAGGGACCGGCTCCAACCGGGGTAGGAACCAAGGGACCGGCTCCAACCGGGGTGGGAACAAGGGCACCGGCTCCGGCCGAGGCGGAAAGCATGGCACGGGCAAGGGACACGGCTCGGGCACCGGAGGGAACGGTGGAAGCGGCAGCGGCCATCATCACCACGGGACCACTCCCGACGGTTGAGGGAACGGATCCGCAACGTGACTGGGGGCAGGCAGAATGGGTAGAGATCCGGGTATGACAAAGAAGGTCAGTCGGTCGGCAACGGCGGCAGCTGTGCTTGTTCTGTGGATCGGTGTGGCTCTTCTCGCATCCAACTCAGGGGCAGCGAGCACCAGCCTTGCCGGTCAACATGCTCCCCTGGAGTCCGCATCTCCCGCTCCCAGCGCCGATCATGGGAATGGGAACCAATCGAATGGAACACAGACATCGCTCGACTGGGCCGGATATGCCGTCACCGGTCCGACTTTCTCCAACGTCGCAGGAAGTTGGACTCAGCCGACCGCCACGTGCCCCAAGAAACAACTGCAGGAAGCCGCGTTCTGGGTTGGAATTGACGGCTACTCGGCCTCGGATCCGACGGTAGAGCAAATTGGGACTGACTCCGACTGCACCAAAGCCAAGGGGAAGAAGCCCGGCGGGGCCAATTACTATGCCTGGTACCAGATGTTCCCCCAACCGGACGTCGTGCTTCCCACCTCGTCGTACCCGGTCGCCCACGGGGATGCCATCAGCGCAAGCGTGGCTGTCTCCGGTTCCACGTACACACTGACCATCGTCGACGGCGCCAAGTGGCACTTCTCCACCACGCAAACCCCCTCGAGCCAGCCTCAGAATTCCTCTGCCGAGTGGATCACTGAGGCGCCATGCACCGGGTCGAAGTGCAAGGTTCTCCCCCTCGCCGACTTCGCCTCGGTCACCTTCAGCAGTGCTTCGGCCAACAATGCAGCAATTTCGTCAGCCGGGTTCACCGATCATCAGATCGACATGACCACCAAGGGCGCCAAGAAAACCAAGGCTCAACCCTCGGCGCTGTCAGCCGGTGGATCGGCGTTCACGGTCACCTGGCTGAGCAACTGATCGGCCTTCGACACACGGATCCCTTTCGCCCGACCCGATCGAGAGCTTGAGTTCAGGGCAAGTCCCGACGGCTGGGACGGCCCACCCTCCTCCGCTGGTCAGCGGCGTCACTGGGCATAGGCCGGAGCAGCCAACCGTGTTCCCGCCCATGCAGCCTTTGGTAGATAGCTGAGATCAGGTGATGGAGGCGGCGGGCGGAATCGAACCGCCGTACGGGGCTTTGCAGGCCCCTGCCTAAGCCACTCGGCCACGCCGCCCGGGCGCTCGGCGATCCTACCCTCCCCGTCGGGATGCTTGAATCTCCTCATGAGGATTGGAATCATCGCTCCGCCGTGGACTCCCATCCCCCCGCTCCTCTACGGGGGGATCGAGCTGGTTGTCGACCAGTTGGCCCGAGGGCTCCAGGACGCGGGCCAAGAGGTTCTCCTCTTCGCCACCGGCGATTCGACCTGTCCGGTCCCCCTCCAGTGGGTTCTTCCGGCGGCCGAGGGCACCCGGATCGGCATGGCTGTCCCCGAAATCCGCCACGTCATCCATGCCTATGAAGCGGTGCGCCACTGCGACGTGGTCCATGACCACACCCTGATGGGACCCTTCCATGCCGAACGGTACCCGGGTCTCCCCGTGGCCACCACCATCCACGGCCCGTTCAACGAGGAGTTGACCGATGTGTACCGGGCCAACGCCGAACGCGTCCCGATCATCGCCATTTCTCATGCCCAGCATCGAGCCGCGCCGGAGATCCCGATCGCCCGAGTCATCCATCACGGAGTGGACGCCTCGCACTTCCCGGTGGGAAACGGGGCCGGGGACCGGGATGGTCCCTATGTCCTGTTCCTCGGGCGCATGGCCGCAGAAAAGGGGGCCCACCGGGCCATCGAGGTGGCCCGCAAAGCCGGCATCCGTATATTCCTGGCGGCCAAGATGCGAGAGGCCTGGGAGATGCACTACTTCTCCGAGCAGGTGGAGCCCCTGTTGAGCGCGGACGCACGCTACCTGGGTGAGGTATCCCACGAGCGCAAGCTCGAGCTCTTGGCTGGTGCGTCGGCCCTGCTGTTCCCGATCCGCTGGAACGAGCCCTTCGGCATGGTGATGATCGAGGCCATGGCCTGCGGCACACCGGTCATCGCCTTCCCCGAAGGGGCGGCACCCGAGGTCGTGGATCACGGGCGCACCGGATTCCTGTGCGACGACGAGGCCTCGATGGTCGAGGGCATCGGCCGTCTGGGCGAAATCAAACGGAGTGACTGCCGACTGGCGGTCGAAGGCTATTTCTCGACCAACCGGATGGTGGCCGAGCACATCGAGCTCTTCGAGTCGATGATGAGCTGAGCTCGGCCTGGCGGCGCGGGCGAGCGCCGCTCAGCGTCACGAACGTCGGCGGAACACCAGCTTGACGACGAGGACAACCAGGGCGACGACCACCACCAGCTTGACGAAGAACCACAGCACGCCGGCGATGAATCCGAGCACCTCGAAGGCTACGAGCAGCGCGATCAGCCCGCCGCCGATGATCAGAACCCCGTCGAACAGGCTCAGCCCGCTGCGCTCATCCCGACGGGGCTCCATTTGTTGGTTTCTGGCCACGTCCCCAGGGTAATCGACGGCGACCGCGGAGTGTCATCGCCGACCGCCGCTGACCTCTGCCACCCGCGAGTTGCCTGGTGGTACGGTCCGCACGTGTCCCTGCGTGCCATGCGCCAGGCTCTCCTCGAGCGCGACGACCTGCGCGGGGATGCGTTCTGCCTTGCCTACGCCGAGGCAGCCGACCGGTGGCTGAGCAGCCTGTTCGACCAGGCGACCGGAGGCGACGCCAAGGGCATGGCGCTCATTGCGGTGGGTGGGTATGGACGGGGCGAGCTCTGTCCCTACAGCGACCTCGATGTCGTGCTCCTGCACCGGGGGCGGGGCGACATCTCGGAAACGGCCGACAAGATCTGGTACCCGGTCTGGGACGAGGGGATCGCGCTCGACCACAGCGTCCGTCGACCTAATGAGGCCCTGGACATGGTATCCAGCGACCTCCGGGTGGCCCTGGGTCTGCTCGACGGACGGGTCGTCGCCGGCGATCCCAAGGTGGCGGAGCCGGTGCTCGAAGGAGCACGCGACCGTTGGGTCAAGCAGAAACCACCGTGGCTCGGGATCCTGGCTGACCAGGTCGCCGAGCGGCACCGCACCTACGGCGATGTGGGCTTCCTTCTCGAGCCGGACCTCAAGGAGGCTCATGGCGGACTGCGGGACGTCGCCGCCCTGCGGGCCATGATGTTGGCCGTCCCCGTTCTGGCCGACTACGTGGACACCGTGGCCATCGACGAGGCCCGGCGGGTGCTGACCACCATCCGGGTGGAGCTCCACCGACGTGCCGGCCGCGAGCAGAACAAGCTGCTCCTCCAGGAACAGGACCAGGTGGCCGCGGCCGTCGGCGACCCCGACTCCGACTCGTTGATGCGCGCCGTGGCCACCGCCGGGCGCACGGTGGCGTGGGAGGGGGACGACGCCTGGCGCCGCCGAAGCGCCTGGTCTCGATCGCAGGGCACGGCCCGCCGGCGCCTCTGGTCCTCCTCGCCCGCCAAGGAGGACAAGGCGGCCAATGGCGCCATCTCGCCGGTCCCCGGCGACCCTGACGTCGGCGTGACCGAGGACGAGGCTGTTCTGATGGCCGGCGCCGACGTGGTCGGCGACGCCTCGCTGTCTCTGCGCCTGGCCGCGGTGGCCGCCGAAAAGAACCTGCCCATCAACCGGGACGCTCTCAACCTCCTCGGCCGCAAGGCGCCCACACCGCCAGTTCCCTGGCCGGACGATCTTCGGTCGGTCCTGATTCGGGTGTTGCTCACCGGGCCACCGGCCATTGCCGCCCTCGAGGCGCTCGATCAGCGCCATCTCCTCGAGCGCTCGATCCCGGAATGGTCGGCCGTCCGCAACAAGCCCCAACGCAACCCCTACCACCGCTTCACGGTCGATCGCCATCTCCTCGAGGCGACCGCCAACGCCGCCACCCTGTCCCATCGGGTCGACCGACCCGACCTGCTGGTGATCGGAGCCTTGCTGCACGACATCGGAAAGGGCTTCCCCGGGGATCACACCGCGGTGGGCATGGTCGTCGCCGCCGAGGTGGCCGCTCGCATGGGTTTCCCGCCCGAGGACGTCGACACCGTGGTCACCTTGGTTCGGCTGCACCTCCTCTTGCCCGATACCGCCACCCGACGCGACCTCGACGATCCGGCCACCGCCGAGCGCGTGGCCCTCGAGGTCGGCAGCCGGTCGACCCTCGATCTGCTGGCCGCCTTGGTCGAGGCGGACGGTCTGGCCACCGGTCCGTCCGCCTGGGGGCCGTGGAAGGCCGGACTCATAGCCGATCTGGTCGAGCGAACCGGCCGCCTGTTGGCCGGCAAGCCACTCGACCCACCAACCCCGTGGATCACCGACGAGCTCCGGGTGATCATGGACACCGTCCGCACCCACGGCGGGCCGGCCCTGTCGGTGGACGACCCCACCGTCACCGTCGTGGCGTCTGACCGTGCCGGGCTGCTCGCCGAGGTCACCGGGGTGCTCGCCCTCCACGGGCTCAACGTCCGTTCGGCGGTGGTGGCCGGCGAGGACGGCGTGGCCGTCGAGATCTTCACCTTAGAGCCCCCACGGGGGCGCTGGCCGTCGGTGGCCCGCCTGGCCGATGACCTGGCCGCGGTCATGGCCGGCACCCTCTCCATCGAGGACGAGCTGGTCGAACGGGCCCGCACCTACCGCAACGAGCGCCGGGTGACCACCCCCCAATTGGTGTCGACGCAGGTCACGGTGGACAACAACGCCTCAGCCTCGGCGACCGTCGTCGAAGTACGGGCCGAGGACGTGGTCGGCCAGCTCCACCGGATCACCCGGGCCCTCGTCGACCACCAGCTCGATGTGACGTGGGCCAAGGTCTCCACCTTCGGGTCGGCGGTGGTCGACGCCTTCTACGTGCGCGGGCCCGACGGCGAGAAACTCACCGACACCCGCCTCATCACCAAGCTGGAGGCGTCGATCGCCGACCGGGTGGCTCAGCACGCCTCGAGTCGGGCCGACTGACTCGGGAGCCTCGCCGGCCGTCCCTCCGGTGCGGCGCCTGAAACCTTCTTCTGCCTGGTAGATTCGGTGCAGAGGAGAGCGGAATGGCTGGAACACACGCACACTCGAGGCCGCCGCGCCCCGAGCAAACAAGCGAGGGTCGCCACGGCTGGCTGATCGCCATCACTCTGGCGATCGTGGCCCTGGTGGGCGTGGGTGCGGCCGCGGTTGCGGTGCGGGGAACGTCCGACCGGGCGGCCGCGTCTCCGACCTCGTCACCGGCAAGCGGTGTCGAACTGTCCAGCCACCCCGGCCCGTTCACCGTGGTCGCGGTGACACCCGTTGATGGCACGACCCAGGTTCCGAGCGATGCCACCGTATCGGTGCGGTTCTCGCTCCCGTTGAGCGCCCACTCCCCCGCCCCCTCGCTGACCCCGGCGGTGGCCGGCGCCTGGCAGTTGGTCACCCCGGATACCTATGCCTTCGTGCCCACGGCCCCGCTGATCCCGTCGACGATGGAGACGGTGACCGTGCCGGCCGGCGCAACCGGTGTGGTGAGTAGCACGGGCAAGAAGCTGGCCCAGCCGGTCGTCGCCCGGTTCACTGTGGCTCCGGGCAGCACCCTCCGCCTCCAACAGCTGTTGGCTCAACTCGGCTACCTGCCGCTCAGCTTCGCCCCGGCGGGGCCGCTCACCGCTCCCCAGGAGGCGGCCCAGCCCCAACAGGGCACTTTCGCCTGGCGTTGGAGTGAGCCTGCGTCGCTGACGAGTCTGTGGACGCTGGGAACTGCCAACACGATCACCAGTGGCGCGGTGATGGCGTTCGAGTCCCAGCACAACCTCAAGACCGATGGGATCGCCGGTCCCCTGGTCTGGCAGCAACTGCTGACCGTGGCCCAGGCCGGGACGGTCAACACAGCTCCGTACAACTATGTGTACGTGTCCAAGTCCCTCCCCGAGACGGCCACCGTCTACAGCGACGGGGCCGAGGTCTATTCGACACTGGCCAACACCGGAGTCGCGGCCGCCCCAACCGCCTCGGGTACCTTTCCCGTCTATGTCCGGTACCGGGTCACCACCATGACCGGAACCAATCCCGACGGATCGAAGTACTCGGATCCGGGCATCCCCTGGGTCAGCTACTTCAACGGCGGGGACGCCCTCCATGGATTCGTGCGTGGGAGCTACGGGTTTCCCCAGAGTGACGGCTGTGTGGAGATGCCGCCGGACCACGCCGAGGTGGTCTTTCCTCTGACGCCCATCGGCACTCTGGTCACCGTCTCCTGACCGATCCACCGACCCGGCCGGAGCGGGACGCCTCAGTCCGGGGTACCGGCGGAGGGAAAACGCGGTGGCCGGCGGTCACGCAGAGCGGCCACCCCCTCTTTGGCGTCGGGACCGAGGAATCCCAGCATCTCGAGGGCCAGCGATTCGCCGAACACGGGTGACGTTGTCCTCAACCACTGATTGAGGACCCGCTTCGTCCACTGCACGGCGGTCCGGCTGCCTTCAGCCAGTCGAGCGGCGACGGCCAGCGCTTCGCCGAGCACGGCCTCGTCGGGCACGCACCGGGTTACCAGGCCGATGCGCTCGGCCTCGGGGCCATCGATGAAGTCGGCGGTCATCAAGTAGTACTTGGCCTTGGCCATGCCGCACAGCAGGGGCCAGAGCAGAGCGGCATGGTCACCGGCGGCCACGCCGAGCCGGGTGTGACCGTCAGAAAGCCGAGCCGACTCGGCGATGATGCTCACGTCGGCCAAGAGGGCAACCGCCAGCCCGGCTCCGACGGCCACGCCGTTGATGGCCGAGACGATGGGCTTGACCGATGAGAGCATCTCCTCGACCACGGCGTTGGCATCGCGCCACTGCTCAACGACGGTGGCCTGGTCGGTGGTCATCTTCTCCACCATGGCCAGATCGCCCCCCGCCGAAAAGGCCCGCCCGGCCCCGGTGATCACCGACACCGCCACCGACGGGTCGTCATCGATCACCGACCAGACCTCGGAGAGCTCTCGGTGCAGCCTCTCATCGGCGGCATTGAGCACGCCCGGTCGATCGATGGTGATGAGAACGACTCCGGGGCGGGATCGTTCGAATCGGAGATGCTCGAAGTCGTCGTAGGACCGGCACAGCCGGGATGGCGGGAGGTTGGTCACGTCTCGAGCAGTGGATGGTGGAGACCGAGGTCGGTCAGCGAGCGCTCGGGGTACCAGGGTTCGACCACGGCCTCGGGGGCACCGGCGACTTTGAGAACGTAGATGTTCCAGAACGGGGCCAGGTCGGCCGGTTCGATGTCGGCGTACAACCGTTGCTCGACGTCAACACAGCGGGTGAAACCCACCCGCTCGAACTGTTCCGTCCACCACTCGAACGAGGCGATGGTCAGGTGACCCTCCACCAGGTTTCCCTCGGCGTCGACGGCCAGGTCCTCCTCGGGGACCGGTCCCATGTACTCGGGCCCCAACCGGCGGTAGTGGTCCAGGCGCTCGGGCCGGACCTTGCCCTCGAAATGACCGGTCGTCCCGGACCGGTTGACGCCGAACGAGGGAATGGTGGCGTAGAGATATCCACCACAGACCCGGTGGACCTCGGCAAGGGCTTCGGGCACCCGGTCAGGGGGGAGGTGCTCGAGGATCTCCAACGCGGTCACCAGGTCGAAGGAGCGATCGTCCCAGGGCAAACCGGCGAAGAGGTTGGCCAACCGGATATGGCCGACAGCGCCGGGCGAAGCGTGGTCGATGGCGAACTGGCTGACATCGCAGCCCTGGGCGTCGATGCCCCGTTCGCGGAGGACCTCCACCAGGAAGCCGGTGGCGCAGCCCACGTCGAGAGCCGTGAACACCCGGAAATTCCTCCACAGCAACCAGGCCGCGATGTCGGCGTTGGAGGCGATTCGGTCGTAACGCGTGTACCCCGACCTCCCGGCACGGTCACCGGAGGCATCACGACCCTCGCCGAAGTAGCTGCCCCCGTAGGTATCGGCCACGTCGGTGTCGCGGCCACCGGCCTCGGCCCCGGCCGCTCCCAGCTCGGAGGCCTGGGTCAGTTCCCGGCCGGCGACGGCGAACAATCGGCGCCAACCCGGATGGCGGGTGGCCAGGTGGACCAGGGTCCGACGCACGCCGTCAACGGCCGGTTTCCAGCGGGCTGTCGGCATGGTTGCGAGGTTAGCCCTGGTCGGGTGGGGCATCGCCGGCCGTCCAGTGGCCTCGCCACCACCGGCCGGTGCGGACACATCGCCGAGAGCCACAACCCGAATTCGACCAGAAATACCACTTTCAGTGTGGAGATACTCACGTAAAGCGGTTATTGTAGAGCCAAGGGAGTCTCGATCGAAGGACATGGGCGATGGCCAGGAGACGTGGGTCCTCGGGAGGATCAGCGATGGACAACCAGAACGGCACGGTGGACCGCATGGTGGATCAACTGCCAGAACGTCCGGGCAGCTTCTATCCGGTCGAAGCGGGTGAAGCGCCCGCGCCGGTCACCTCACCCTTCTTCGGGCCGCCCGGCGACGGGAGCGGAACGCTCAGCCCGACGGAGGTCTCCGAGGAGGCCCCGGCGGCATCTCTCGTCGGCTCCCTGTCTGCCTTCACCCTGGCCGACGTCCTGTCCATGTTGGCCTCCACATCGCAGACCGGGGAGCTGCGGGTGGTCAGCGAGACGGTCGACGGCCGGGTGTGGCTCGACGGGGGTGAGCTCGCCGACGCCAGCGTCGGGGCGGCCACCACCCTCAGCCAGGCCGTCTTCGAACTGGCGTGCGTGCCTGAGGGCTGGTTCTCCTTCACCACCGATGCCTTCACCTCGAGCGGTCAACCGACTGCTTCGGTCAGTGACGTCCTGGCCGAGGTTCAGCCCCAAGTCGACGAGTGGCGGGAGATCCGGCGGGTCGTGCCCCTCGAAGCCGTCGTCACCCTGTCCCCCGATCCTCCCGGCCAGGACGTCCAGATCCGCAGCGACCAGTGGCGGGTGCTCACCACGGTGGGTACGTCGGGACACACGGTCAAGTCGGTCCTGGACCTCATCGGGGACGATCAGATCGTCGGCCTCCGGACGCTACGTGATCTCCACGCGGCCGGACTGATCGATCTCGAACCGAGCGATGGCGCCGTCGACGAGGCAATCGTGAACGCCGCTCCCCTGTTCGCCCCTCCGTCCGAGAACGAGCCCGACGGCGCCCCACTCACGATGCCACCCCGGTTGGTGGTGTCGGAGGACTCCGTCGCCGACGACTTGGCCACCGCCCCACCTCCGAGCGAGACCGACTCGGGACGGGAAGGCAACGATCGTTTCGACAGCCTGGCCGAAGTGGCGATCATGCCGCCGCCCATCGCCGGCGACCCCTGGGCACCCATTGCCGAGTCCAACGGCACGGACGACGACGGGGTGGCCTGAGACGAGGCCCGCGCCGATGACGGAGCCGAGTCCCCCCGAGGCACCCGTCACCGGTTCCCGGCCTCACGACAGAGGATGACCACACCGGCCTCCGGGCCGGTGTGGTCATCACTGCTCACGAGGGTCCTGACGGCGCCCCCAACAGCTCGGCGAGGGCACGGAAGGCCCGGCCGCGATGCGAGATCTGGTGCTTCTCGTCGGCACTCATCTGGGCAAAGGTGCGCCCCCCGTGACCGTCCGGGGCGAACACCGGGTCATACCCGAATCCCAAAGCACCCATCGGCTCCGACGTGATCACGCCGTTGACCTCGCCATCGGCCCAGACGTCGTGGCCATCGGGATAGGAGACCAGGGCCACGCTCCGGAACTTGGCCTCCCGCCGTTCGGGCTCATCGGCCCCGACCTTGGCCAGCTCGGCCAGGAGCTTGGCCACGTTGTCGGCGTAGGTGGCGTGATCGCCGGCGAAGCGGGACGAATAGACGCCCGGCGCCCCACCCAGAGCCTCGACCTCGAGCCCGGTGTCATCGGCGACGGCCGGCATTCCCGTGGCCTCGACCAGAGCTCGCGCCTTCAACCGGGCGTTGTCCACCAAGGTGTCTCCGGTCTCGTCGACCTCAGGAACCGATGGGGGGCGCGGCAACAGGACAAGGCCCGCGACGGTCCCCAGGATGGCGGTGATCTCGGTTGCCTTGTCGGGATTGGCCGTCGCCAGGACCAGACGGAGCTCGTGCCCGCTCACCGGGGTGCGGGCGGTTCGCTCAACGTCGCCGATTGGACGTCGAGGAGCTGTGCGATGCCGTGCTCGGCCAGACTCAACATCTCGTCGAGCTCTCCCTTGGTGAACGGCATGCCCTCGGCGGTGCCTTGGACTTCGATGAAGCGACCTGACGAGGTCATGGCCACGTTCATGTCGACCTCGGCTCTGCTGTCTTCCTCATAGGGAAGGTCGAGCATGCACACCCCGTCGACCACGCCGACGGACACGGCGGCGACGGCCTCGGTCAGCGGATTGGCCCGCAGTGTCCCCTTCTGGATCAGCCGGGTGAACGCGTCGTGGAGGGCGACGTAAGCCCCGCAGATCGACGCCGTCCGGGTGCCTCCGTCGGCCTGCAGCACGTCGCAGTCCACGGTGACCTGCAGTTCACCCAGCACCACCATGTCGCACACTGATCGCAACGACCGGCCGATCAGCCGCTGGATCTCCTGGGTCCGGCCCGACTGCTTGCCCCTGGCCGCTTCACGGGTGACCCGCTCTCCGGTCGAACCGGGGAGAAGCGAGTACTCGGCCGTGACCCATCCCTTTCCGCTCCCTCGCATCCACGGCGGGACCCGGTCCTCCACCGACGCGGTGCACAGGACCCGGGTCCGCCCCATCGACACCAGAACGGATCCGGGAGCGAAGACAGTGAAATCCCGCTCGAACACCACGGGGCGAAGTTCATCGATGGCCCGCCCATCGGCTCTTCCCGCCCAGGGCGGGCCCGTCGCTCCTTCGTTCACAGTACGAATTCCTTTCCGATCGCTGCTTGCTCTACCTCTCCCCCGAAAGCGTCCCGCACCTCGGCGAGAAGCGTCCCGGGGTCGATCGTCGGCCATCGGTGGGTGACCACCAGGCGGTCGATGCCGGCCCCAGCCGCCTGCTCACCGGCCTGTCGCCCACTCATGTGGTCCGCGGTCCCTTCGTGGTCGACCGTATAAGTGGCCTCGGACAGCACCAGATCGAGACCAACCCCGAGCTCGGTCAAGGACCAGCCCGGGCCGGTGTCGGCAGAGTACCCCAGGGAACGACCGGCACCGTCGATGCGCACGGCCAATGTCTCGAAGCTGTGGTCGGTACGGCGGAAGGAGCAGACCAGCTCACCGATCCTCTCGCGGTCGCCGGAGGTGACCTCGTGCCAGGTGAAGGCGGACGAGTCGGCCAGGCCCGACCGTTCGACCATCCCCGCAGGCGCATAGACGGGTATCCCCCGCCGGCCGAGGACCAGACGAGCGTGGGTCGACAATGGATGGAGATCGGTCCAGTGATCAGGGTGGTGGTGGGAAACGACGATGGCGTCGATCGTGGCCGGATCGACCAGGCACTGGAGGTTGGCGAACGTGCCTGGACCGATGTCCATCAGGACGCGGGTGCTCCGGGCAGAGACCATGTACCCGCTCCCCGCTCCTCCGGGACCCGTCCAACTGCCGTCGCAACCGAGCACGGTCAGAAGCATCGCCGTCTGGGCCCGTGGGGTTGGCTGGAGATTTGCCGAGCTCCGCGTGGGTGGGCCGGTCACCGAAGAAGACTAGGTGACACCCGCACCATCGAGTCTCGCCGAACGGGCCTTTTCCTGAGAAGTGCGGAACCCTCAGAAATACGTGATCGACTTGGCCCGCTCCTCGACCACGTCGAGGTCGTCGGTCCACGCACCGGTGGAGAGGTACTTCCAGCCGCCGTCGGCGGCCACCACCACGATGGTCCCGGATTCGATGGATGCAGCCGTCTTGACCGCCCCGGCCAGGGCTGCACCCGAGGAGAGCCCGGCGAAGATCCCCACGTCGCCAAGGCGGCGGGTCCACTCGATGGACTCGCGGGGCCGAACGATCCGCTTCCCGTCGAGAAGTTCCTTCCCATGGTTGTCGATGAAGATGGGGGGGATGTACCCGTCGTCAAGGTTGCGGAGTCCATCGACGATTTCGCCGGCGGGCGGCTCGATGGCCAGGACCTTGATATCCGGGTTCTGCTCCTTCAGATAGCGTCCCACCCCAAGCAAGGTCCCCGACGTACCCAGTCCGGCGACGAAGTGGGTGACCTCGGGACAGTCTCGCCAGATCTCCGGCCCCGTTCCTTCGTAGTGGGCCTTCGGGTTCGCCGGATTGGCGTACTGGTAGAGGAAGGCCCACTCGGGGTGTTCGGCAGCCAACGCCTGGGCTCTACGCACGGCACCGTTGGATCCCTCCGACCCCGGCGATTCGATGATCTCGGCGCCCCACACCTCGAGGAGCTGGCGCCGCTCAATCGAGACATTGGTGGCCAGGACCACCTTCAGGTGGTAGCCCTTGACCTTGCAGATCATGGCCATGCCGATACCTGTGTTGCCCGACGAGGGTTCGATGAGGGTGTGTCCGGGTTTGAGGATGCCGTCCTTTTCCGCTTCTTCGATCATGGAGAGAGCGATCCGGTCCTTCACCGAGCCCCCCGGATTCTGACCTTCGAGCTTGACCAGGATCCGCACCCTGGGATTCGGGCTCAACTCGGTGATGTCGACCGTCGGCGTGTTGCCGATCAGCTCCAGGATGGAGCTGAAGAGTGTCATCGTGAGCGGGAAGCCTTGGCGGCGACCGCTCCACCCGCCACCGCGGGCAGAATCGAGATCTCGTCGGTGTCCTTGACCGGGGTATCCAGGCCCGACAGGTATCGGACGTCGTCATCGTTGAGGTACACGTTCACGAATTTATGGAGCGCGCCACCGTCGTCGATGACCTGACCAGCCAATCCTGGGTACTCGCCGACCACGGCCACCAGCACCTCACCGACGGTCGACCCGTCGGACGACACCGTCTTGGCCCCTCCGGCGTGGGACCTCAGTACGGTCGGCAGATTGACTTGGACGGACACGATTTCTCCTCTGGTTCCGGTGAGCGCACCCGGGCTTAATGTCGACTACTCCGCTTGGGATTCTATCTGGGCCACACCCTGACCGGTTCCTCGGTGATCGTGCCGTCGACGATGCGATAGCTCCGAACCACCGGCTGGATGTCCCGGAGCGACACCACGACGTAATGCCACTCGGGGTCCGGCGCTTGAGCAACGTCGGTCGGCGAAGGGTAAGCCTCGGTGTGGGTGTGGGAATGGAAGACGCCAATGATCGAGTAACCCGCGGCCTCAGCATCGCGGTCGGCCCGCAGATAGTCCGTCGGATCGACGGTGTAGAGCTTGGCTGACGCAGCCAGATTGCGGGTTGGATAGCAGGTGACGGCTTCGCCGGTTTCGAGATGGCCGCCCAGGAGTCCACACGCCTCGTCGGGCAGCCCTGTCAGACAGTGGGCCACCATCTGATCGTGCACCATTTTGGGGAGGACGAGCATCGTCTTTGAACGCTAGATGAACCGGAGCGGAATCGGGCGACTATCGTCGGAGTGACATGGCAGCAGCGCGGAAGAAGAGCGGAGCGGGTGGCGGCCAGCCCAAGTCGACCAAGCCATCCGCCACCCGAAGCCCCGGGGAGGCCAACAAGGTCATCGCCTCGAACCGGCGTGCCCGCCACGACTACGACATCATCGAATCCACCGAGTGCGGCATCGTCCTGCAGGGTTCCGAGGTGAAATCACTCCGGGCCGGGAGGATCGCCCTGCAGGATGCCTACGCTCGGATCATCGACGGCGAGATGTGGCTTTTCGGCCTCCATATTCCGCCCTATGCCCAGGCCAACGGATTCGGCGCCCACGATCCGGATCGCCGTCGCAAGCTGCTCATGCACCGCCGGCAGATCGACGAATGGATGGGTCGAATCCAGCAGCAGTCCCTGACCCTGGTGCCCTTGTCGATCTACTTGAAAGACGGACGGGCCAAGGTCGATCTGGCTCTGGCCCGTGGGCGCCGGCAGTACGACAAGCGCCATGCCATCGCCACCAGGGATGCGACCCGGGAAGCGGCCCGAGAAGCTCGATCGGCCTCGCGGGTGGGCTAGGCCTTCGAGGGACGGATCTGCTTCATATCGGCAGCGGTAAGCTGGTTGTCGGGTGAGCAGGCTGCTCACCCGTTCGAGACACCCAGGGGGTGACAGGCTTCGACTCCGGTCGTCGAAATAGGAGAAGCGAGCCGTGGTCTCCGGAGCCACGTTAAAGAGCCGGAACAAAAAATAAACGCCGAGCCTCAGCTCGCGCTCGCAGCCTAGAAACTGCGACGTCCGACCGGTCTCAGTCCCACGGACCGGAGCCGGGCGCCATCAAGTGGGACTCACCTGGCCGGCTGTTCCGACGGGCCGCTAGGGACACTTCAGTCGGATACGGAACGATGCAGCCGCCGGTAACGGCATCGTTCCCGACAATCCAAAGCCGGCTGCGCTCGGAGAAGACCTATTGAGAAGCCGGAGGACGCGGGTTCGATTCCCGCCACCTCCACCAACCAACTGACGCAGGCACACCGCCACCAGCCATCGCGTCACGACCGACCATGAGTTGTAGGGCACCAATATGTCGATCGCGACGGACGAGCCAAACCAGCGCCTCTCGGACCTCAAGGACCGATAGACAGCCGGTGCCGGGTGCAGGGTGCCGATGCTCATCGCGTGCCGGTCCGTCCTGGGTGCCGCCATCGCGTTGGCGTTGCTCCCATTCGGAATCAACGCCGCGCGGTGCGTTTCCTATCGGCGCGAGCCGTCTTCTTCTTCCTCTTTTGTTTCGACTTCGATGACCCGCCGCGAGCCTGCGCTGTTGGTGCTCGGGATCGCGCTGGCTCCGCTGGCTCTTCGGTGGGTGCCGGCTTGGCCGCGGCCGCGAGCAGGCCCGTCACTCCAACCGCCTGGAGTGCCCACCACGGGTACAATCCCAGATGCCACTGAGACACAATCGTCGTGCCTATCGCGCAAGCGATGGCGATGGAGAACCGAAGTTTGGTTCCTCGGGCCGCCACAAGCACGCCCACAGCCAATGCTGGCCATGTGTAGTAATCCGTCATCACCGATTCTGTGTAGGTGCGGAGTGCAAGGGCCAGGGCGGCGGCCCACACGATCATCTCGGGTCTCCCTCGCCAGCGCAACGCCCACCATCCAATCGCAACCGCAAGCACGAGCGAGAAGGCCCGTGTCGGTCCACCGCCGATCTCTTCATGAACTCCCTGGCCGCTCAGCTTCGGTGCCAAGAACGTCCACGGCGTTTGGTGGTTGTTCGGCCCTTTGGGGTAGCCCGGTTGGGTCACGAGAGCATGGACGGTTGTACTGACATCAGAGGCCAGCGGCGCAATCGTGAGTGCCGCGGCGGGAATGACGGATCGGAGTGCCAGCCCGAGGGCGCGGCGCCTTCCCCCAAGGACGATGAGGAGCGGGAACAGGACGATGACAAGAGGTTGCACGGCCAGGGCCGCTCCGAAAAGCCAGCCAGCCCCGGCGAAGCGCCCATCGAGGGCAAGGATGAGGGCGTATGCGGCGAGCGCCACGGCAACCGCATCCTCGGGATGCCCAGAGAACACCGTGACGTTCCAAAGCAGCACCGCTTCCACAACGCAGAGGAGAGCCCGTCGCGACCGAGTTACCTGAAGCCGTTCGGCAAGCGCGTCAAAAGCAAATAGCGCAAAGGCGGACAGAGCGAGGACGACCGGCGCAAGCAAGATGAACGCTTGCTGGTGTACGGCGTAGAGTTTCGATCCGACTCGGGTGAGGTCAAGGTTGTAGGGAGTGCCACTAACCAGCAGGTTGTGGAGCCCGACCACCGGGTGCCCGTGGTTGCTGATCTCGATGAATGTGGAGCCGAACGCATTGCTGAACGCACCGAGTGGCGCCAAAGCGACCAGGATGCCCGGCAACGCCAGAAATCCCGAACCGTATATGGAACCGAAGTGGCCGTGAGCCAGGGCACTGGACGCTTGATACGTCGTCCACAGGTCTCCCGGCGATACCCATTCTGAAGGAGTGTGACGGACGATGGAACCCCACCGAAACCAGTAGGCCAGTCCCAGCGCGATGTAGGCGATCGACACAAGGATCGGCCAACTTCTTCGGGATAGGCGCTCGACGATCCTGTCTTCGAGGTCCGAGTTTTTGGTGTTGCTCATCCACACTGGCCGACATCCTGCCACGTATCCGCATTCGGCTCCGCGCTAACTCGGAGACCTGTGAGTCAGCGCGGAGCCGATAAAGTCGAGGCGGTCGAACGACAGAGGTCGAACTCCCACCTTCGGGAACTGATCCGACGAGCCCGGCCCTACAACCACCAGTCGATTTATGGTCGTCGATCTGGCTTCGCTTGGCCCCATCGGGGGTTCGGCTCAATCGGTGTTCGGCCAATGAACGCCTGGCGTGGATGTCCGACCGCCGACTCCACTGCCGTGGTGTGCATGATTCTTTCTCGGCGCAGTTTGGCGACCGTTCGGCAGAACAACGTGGCGGTTGGTGCTTCCCCGCGGCCAATTACAACGGGGCCATCTACTTCTTCGACGACTGATCCTACGGACAGCCTCAACCAGCGACTCTTATTACTCCTGAACGAGGGTGTCTGTCAACGGGTCGACGCCGGCGAGGTTTCCGGCAATCGCCGGGTCGAGGTGATAGCGATGGGCGAGTGCACTGGGTGAGTAGTACGTCACCCTTGTTTGCCCGCTGTCATCCCACACCAACACCTTGAGTGGAAGGTCGAGTGCCGCCAGCGGCTCAGCAGCCATCACCGGAGTTCCCTGGAGCGGATTGCCGAAAATCACCAATGTGGTGTCTCGCAGATCAAGTCCGACTTTGCGAGCCTCATCCCTTTGGTCGATGACAGAGAAGACATTGATTCCCTTGGCCACGAGCAGCTCGGTGAGGCGTGAGACGGTGTCGGCAACCGAGCGAGGGCTGACTTTGGACACAACACCCCACTCGTTGTCGGCTTGCTCCGGTGCGGACACGGCGCCCTCTCTTCCACCTAGGGGGCTGGACTTCAAACGGCTCGTCTTTCGACTGCGAGCAACTTTCATGATGCCAGCTCGAGGCGTGAACCCGAAGGCGTTCTCGACCGGGCCCCCTTGACCTGACCCTCGGGTCCGGTGTCCTCCGGCCGGTCCCGTCCCGGTCGACGACCCGGTATCGGGGAAGCCCGAGACGGGCACGCCCTCTTCGGCCCACCGGACGAACACCGGGAGCGGGGGTCAGCGGCATCGGACGAACGTATATTCGGTTGCAGGTATATGCCAGTTAGGGTATGTTCGTGCCGTGACCATGACCGTCTGGCCGGCGCTGACCGAGCCCAAACGGCGAGCCCTGCTCGACCTGCTGCGCGAAAAGCCCCGCGATGTCGGCGAACTCGTGGAGGCCCTCGGGGTCAGCCAACCCACAGCTTCGAAGCACCTTCGGGTCCTGCGCGACGCCGGGCTGGTGCGGGTCACCGGTGTCGCCCAGCGACGCGTCTACGCGATCGAGCCAGGGCCCTTCGTGACGCTGGACCAGTGGCTGGCTCCGTACCGGGTGCTGTGGAACGACAGGCTGGACGCCCTCGGGGAGTACCTCGACGACGAGAAGGAGAACCCATGACCGATCCGGGTACCTACGTCGAACTCGACGGCCGACCGGCGGTGCGTTTTGTTCGCACCTATCCCCATCCGATCGGGCGGGTCTGGACCGCGGTCACGACCCCCGAAGGACTCGCCCGATGGTTTCCGGCCCAGGTCGAGGTCGACTTGCGACCCGGCGGTATCGTCACCTATCGCGGGGACCCCTACACCGAGCACAGACCAGGTCGAGTCCTGGTCTGCGACCCACCGATGCATCTGGCCTTCACCTGGGGGGACGACGAACTGACCTTCCAGCTCGAATCGACCGAGGGTGGGGGGTGCCGGTTCACGCTGTTCGACCTCCTCGATGGGCGCGACTCGGCGGCTCGCAACGCCGCCGGGTGGGATGTGTGCCTCGACGCGCTCGACAGGTATCTTGCCGGCAAACCCAGTGACGGTCCCCGTAGCCCGGCGGCCATGCCCTGGAGGCCCCGCTACGACGCCTACGTCGCCGCCGGTCTCCCCTCGGGCGCCCACATCCCGAACGGTCCTGTCACCTCCACGGAACCCGCCTCCTGAGATTCGGTGATTGATGACGCCGACCTGCGGTGAAAGTCGGAGAGACAACCTTTCGGCCACTACGAGGCAGCTCGTCCAACAGATAGCTCGAGGAATCGACCTCTCACAATTATGGTCGCCACCAAATGTCTTGCCATTTATGTAACGAATCCGTTGTTGACATATCGCACTATTGGGAGCACACTCACAGTCCATTTATTGACAGAAAATGACCCCTGGGAACCGCCATGTGGGGTGACGAGAACCCAAACCGTGAGTTGCTGGGCCGTGCCCGGGCTGCGGCGCGGTTACCAGCGGAACAGAGCCGGATCGAGGCCGCTCGCCTTCGTCACCACTGCGTGCGCTCCGATACTGAGGATGTGTCCGGGCCGGCGACTCCGGGGACTGGCGGGATTTCCACCCAAGAAGACCTGGGCTCGGAGCCATCGCACCCCTGATCCACCGACTGACACGTCACTGAGCGGTGCGGACGTTCAGCCTGGTCCTGACCGCTTGACCCTGCCACTGCCGGCCCCCGAGAGGCTCCAGGGCCGACACTGACAGGGCACCTCATTATGCGGACGGTGGCCGCGTCGATACATCACCAAAATTGGCAATCCGCGGCGAGCCCTGAATGGAAGAAGGCAACTCGCGATTGCTATGACGTTCACGACAACTGACGACGCCTCCATCACCAGAACATCTGCTTTACCCAGCCAGCACTGTCTGGGGATCCCGCCAACAGCCGCCGCTGATTTGAAAAGAGGAAGCTAGGTCGGTATCGACGGATGGTGGCACACGTAACGGCGGCTCGTCGCCGTTGACGGCCGTTAGCCTCGCACCAGCCGGGAGCGAGGTGGCGGAGTCCCGCTCACAGTCGATGCCCCACCCACTGTCGGTCAACGTGACACATTCGACGTCACAACCGACACCCCTGGTGTCAGCCATAATGACCAAGGATTCCGATGCCCGCTCAATCTCGCCGATGACGTCCGACAATCGGGCCGCGCCCGCAGAAGGGACGGAAGCCCGTCATCTGGAGCTCCGCACTCTGGGCGATGAGATCGTCGGATGTCGGCGTTGCCCGCGCCTGGTCGCATGGCGGGAGCAGGTGGCAGTTCAGAAACGGGCGGCCTTCACCCAGGACACCTATTGGGGCCGGCCGGTTCCCGGATTCGGCGATCCGGAAGCCCGGGTGCTGTTCGTGGGGTTGGCGCCTGCAGCCCACGGTGCCAATCGCACCGGCAGGGTTTTCACCGGTGACCGGTCAGGCGATTGGCTCTTCGCCGCCCTTTGGCGATGTGGTTTCGCCAACCAGCCCCACAGCGTGGCTGTCGACGATGGCCTCACCTTGTCTGATGCCTATGTCAGTGCCGCCGTCCGCTGTGCTCCACCAGCCAACAAACCCACCCCAACAGAACGCGACGCCTGCATCCCCTTCTTCCGCCGTGAGCTGACGCTGCTCACGAATGTGCGGGTCATCGTCGCGCTCGGACAGTTCGCCCATCAGATCGTGGCAAGTCAATTGGATCTCAGACCACGTCCTCGATTCGGCCACGGCGCAGAGGCGAAGGCACACCAAGGCATCGTTCTGCTCAGCTCCTATCACCCCAGTCAACAGAACACCTTCACCGGCACGCTCACCGAACCGATGTTCGACGGTGTTCTCCTCCGGGCGCGCCGTCTGGCTGAGGGAGCTGATCCCGCGTCCTCCTGAACTCAACGGTCGGGGGGCCGGCTCAGCCGGCCTCGCGGATCACCAAGGTCTACGCTGGGGCCGTTGGTGGGAACCCGCCTCGATGCCGGCCCTCGGAAATGGGGACGGGCTTAGTGCCCAGGGCCGGACATCGGTGGCAGGCACCATTTGTTCGGAGTCGTTGCTGATCTGGATGAATTCGGAGGGTCCGGATCCCCAATCCCGACCCCTGGTCCAGGCGGCCCCGAACCCCTCAGAGACCCGCGAAACCGTCGCCCGTGTGGACCAGCGAGAATGTGGGAATAATGGGGGCCGATGCCTGGCCTCCGGAGCGCGATTTCCAACCTCACAAATTTCCGGCTGGCGAGGGTCGCCCCTGTCCAGCCCGAACCAGGCACAATCCGGATCCACGAAGCTGATCGGCGAGGCAATGCCCGGTGTCGGCGGTGCTTCCAACCCATCGCCATCCGGGGTGACGCGCACAACGTCCGCCGGTGGCATCATGTCGAGCCGCCCACACATCGGCTGTGCATCGATGCCGAGGCCGAGCAGGCCGGCAAGCCGTGCCTGCGGGTGGTTGTGAACTGAATCCGGCCGATGTCGGTCGCGCCACCATCCGGTCGTCGGCATCAACACGCTTGGGGGTTGGCCTGAGTCCGATTGTGTGACCTCGGAGCATGACAGGGCCTCCGTCTTCGAACCGATCCCCGCCGTATCTCAATTCTGACATCGGCCCCGAATCCGGCTGGTCAGGGTCATCGATGCCACAATCGTCGCCCGTTCTGACCTCAGAGATGGCCCGTTCGATCTCCTGAGTTCAAGGGGGCCTGTTCACAACTCGAGGAGCCGGAGGGTCGCGGGGTCCGAAAGACCGTCGAAATGCCCTTCGAGGACCTCTTCGAACACCGAGGTTCCTGGGGCGGCTCGCATGAACAACGTCATCGACGACTGCAGCTTCTGAGCATCGATCTTCCCGAAGATCTGTACCGCGGTCCGGTTCCGCGTCGTGAGGACGGCGCCGGCGACCTCAAAGAGTCGGGCACCGAGAATGGGGTGGTGAAGGTAAGCCTGCGCCTCGGCCAGTGAGGCGATGGCGAACTTCCTCGACTGGGCGCTCTGGCCCAGGCCGGAGATCTGGGGGAAGACGAACCACATCCAGTGACTGCTCTTGGCCCCTCGGCTCACCTCGGCGACAGCACGGTCGAAGGCACCGTCGGCGTTTTGAGCCGTGACGAATCGTTCCAAATCGTAGGGATCGTCCATCGCTGTTCGCCTGGAGCCCTTTCCCTCCATCAGACACGGGGGCGGCAGATCAGGCCCGAGGTGAGAGTAGCGGCCGCACCGCTCGTGAACATGCCCCACAACGGAGGATGGAGCACGGGGCGGCCTCACCGCCAACCCTCAGACCTGGCAATTTGGCAGTAATACTGCCAGCACTGGAGGCCCACGGGGTGACAGTGGGCTGATGCTGGTGAAAAATGAGTGCCTGACAGCGCGGGGATAGGAGATGCCACCGTGGGAGATCCACAGACGAGCGGATCGTTCTCACCTCGAATGGTGGACAGTCTGGTCGACGCCGTTGTGTTGGTTGACGACCAGGCCCGGATCCTCTATGCCAATCCGGCTGTCCAGCGGATGTTGGGGTGGGAGGTCACGTCTCTGTTCGGAGTGCCGTTCACCACGCTTCTGCCCGAGCGGACGCGGGGCGCCTCGGAAGCATTGTTCCACTCCTTGATGGACCCCGATACACGACCCATCAGCCGAGCCCCGATGCGGACCACGGTGCTGGCTGCTGACGGCTCCGAGGTCCCCGTAGACATCGCCACTTCCCTGGTCGACCCAGGCCAAGGCCTGCGGCTGCTCATCGCCGTCCTCTGGGATGTGAGCGACAGGATCGACATCCAACGCTACCAGCGGGTGTCCGAGGAACTCCTTGCGTTCCTTGCCGGGGCATCCGGCTCGCAGGATGAGATCATTCCCCAGCTGCTCGGTGTCCTCTGCTCAAGTCTGGATTTCGAATTCGCGACGGCCTGGGAGTGGGACGCCGAAACGGAGCTGCTCCATTGTGGGCATGCGTGGCGCAACAATCCGTCCGACTTCGAATCGCTGTTCAACTCTTCGATCGGGATGAACATCAAACCGGGGGAAGGGCTACCAGGCCTGATCGTACGATCGAACGAGCCGCTGTGGTACTCCAAAGTCAGCGAGATTCCCACCCTCAAGCGCCACCGAGCCTTCGTAGCCGACGGCGTGCAGGCGGCTTTCATCTTTCCGATCAGGACCCGAGAACGACTTGCCGGCGTCATTGAGCTTCTCACCCGGAGACCCCAGAGGCCGGATCAACCGCTGTTCGAGGCCATTGCCGACGTCGGCGCCACATTGGGAGACTTCATCGAGCGGCTCGAGCTCGATTTTGAGCGCCGACAACTGCTGGTCCAACTCGAGCGATCCCATCGGCGCCAGAACTTCCTGCTCAGTGCCAATCGGGCCCTGGCCGGTGCCCATGGATTCCATGATGCCGTACGCAAGCTGGCCGAGGTGGCCGTGCCCACCCTGGGCGATATCTGTTTGATCGACGTCCTGGATTCGGATGGCGTTCTGAAGCGCATGGCAGCGCGGCACGCCGACCCGTCGTTCCAAGCGCTCACCGATGAGCTCGGAAGCCATGCTCCCGACCTCGAGGGATCGCATCCGGCCGCACTGGCCGTTCGCAAGGGCGAGTCGCAATGGTCCAGCGACATGGGCGAGCAATTCATGAGGAGCACCACGCAGAACGAAGACCATTATCAGCTCACTCGTTCCCTCGGATTTCAGTCCTTTGTCTCCGTACCTCTTTTGACTGACGACGAGGCGATCGGGGCCCTGACTCTGGTCACCGCCGGTTCGGGGCGGCCGATTGGGAGGGAGGAACTCCTCCTGGCCGAAGAGCTGGCGTCGCAGGTTGCCGCGGTCATCAAGCGTGCTCAGGCTTTCGACGAGCAGTCCACCATTGCCCGACACCTGCAGAGCAGCCTCCTCCCGCAGCGCCTCGATCGGATTCCGGGCATCAACGTGGCTGTCCGCTATGTGACGGGTGACCGCGGCGCCGAGGTCGGGGGGGACTTTTACGACGTGATCCCCCTCCCCAAGAGCCATGTGGCGTTTGTCATCGGGGACGTTGAGGGACACGACATGACAGCTGCAACCGTCATGGGACAGCTTCGCAGTGCGTTCCGCGCCTACCTCATGCTCACCCGCGATCCGGGCACCGTCCTCTCACTCCTCGCCGAGTTCGCTCTCCGGTCGGAATCGCCACGATTGGCGACAGCAACGCTCGCTGTACTGGATCCGACCCGAGGGGAGCTCCAGGTTGCATCAGCGGGCCACCCGGCACCGTTTGTCGCCGACGACCAGACGGAAGCGACTCCCATCCGGCTCCGCTCGGGTCCACCGCTCGGCGTGAAGAGGCACAAATACACCGTCGAACAGATCACACTCCGGCCGGGAGCACGAATCGTGCTCTACACCGACGGACTGATCGATGTGGGCCGTCCCGAAGCGGAACAGCAATTTTCCTATCTGATCCACACGATGGGCAACTCCGTGGCGGGCCGCTGTGACGAGCTGGCCGACGCCATTCTGGCCGGACAGTTCGGCCCCGAGGGCAACCCTGACGACATCGCTCTTCTGGTCGTCGAGTGGCTGGGAGCGCCGACCGTTTCGTCAGAGACGGCTGGCACTTAGTTCGGTCCGAACCGGCCGGCGGTCGGCGCGGCCCCTGCACTCGATCTGTCCTCTCACGGTGCTCCTCGGGGGCTCGGGGGCGAGACGAAGTGGAGCGACACCAACCCCCGACCTCCTTGCCGCGGGCCGTCGCCTCAGCGATGATGGGGCGGCTCGACTGACCGGAATCGACCCGCTCACCGATGCCGTGGCCGGCTGAGCACTGACGGGTGACCATTGCTTGGCCACCGCGCTGCTGACAAATGGAGATGACATGGCCACGATCGATGAGCTGGCAGAGGAGGTTGGCGCGCTGCGTCAACGGGTCAGGGTCACTGAGGACATCCTCGAGTTGCAGGACCTCAAGGCTCGTTATGGCGAGCTGGTCGATGGGCGCTATACGGCCGGAGGGGTCGTCGATACCGCCACGTTGGAGCGCATCGCCGACGAGGCGGCCGCCCTGTTCACCGTCGACGGGATCTGGGACGGTGGCCCGGGACTCGGCATCGCCACCGGCCGGTCCGCCATCGCCGCCCGTCTCCGCACCCCCACTCTCTCGTTCTCTCGGCACCTGTTCGTCAAGCCCCGCCTCCAGGTGGAGGGGGACCGCGCCTCGGGCCGCTGGGATCTCCTCTGTCCATGCCGACTCAAGGACGGTTCGTCGTACTGGATGTGCGGATTCGAAGACGACTCCTACACCCGAACGGACGGGACCTGGCTCCACAGTTCGATGAAGCTCACGACGCTGTTCATGTCACCCGTGGACCAAGGCTGGACGAAGATTCTGGCCTAGGTGTTCTGCCCAGCCGCAGTCGGATGCGAATGGGGCCCGAACCGGGCCCCTGGCCGTCCGACCGGTGATCGTTATACTCGGTCGGCGTGCGCCCGGAGGATTCGATCCGTGTCGGCCGGATCGTTCGGGTCCTCCACGAATTCGTCCGTCCCCGACGCCGTGGTCCGTCGGTGCCGGTGGAGGTGGGCGCCTTCCACGTCCACGGCGAGCCCGTTCCACCCCAACAGGCCTTCGATGCCAACTACGAACCGTTCCCCTTGGGCGGTTCGTGGGGGCCCCTCTGGGACACGACCTGGTTCCGCATCCGGGGCACCGTGCCGGTCGAATGGGCGGGTCGGGAGGTGGCCCTGGGATTCATCATCGGCAATGCCGGGTCCACCGGATTCGGTGCCGAGTCCCTGGTGTGGCGGGATGGCCGACCGGTTCAGGGACTCTCACCGAACCACAGGGAGTACGTGATCGACGGGGACGCATCCGGTGGCGACCCGATCGAACTCTTCGTCGAGTCGGCGGCCAATCCTTCCTCCCCCTTCGGGGCCAATCCGTGGCCGCTGCTGCTTCCCGAGCCTGACGGGGCACCCCAGTTCACTCTTCAGCACGTCGACCTTCATATGCGGGATCAGGCCTTCGAGCGGTTCTGGCACGACTTCCGAGTCCTCGTCGAATTGCTGGAGCTGCCCGACGGAGAACCGCACTTCGCCCGGCTGTGCGGCGGTCTCGAACGGGCCTGCAACCTACTCCAGCTACCCGACATCGGAGACAGCTGGCAGCGGGCCCACCCGGTTCTCGAGGAGTTGCTGGCTGAACGAGCCGCGCCGGGCGCCCATGCGGTCAGCATTGTCGGCCACGCCCATCTGGATACCGCATGGCTCTGGCCTCTCCGGGAGACCGTCCGCAAATGCGCACGAACCTTCAGCACGGTTCTCGAACTCATGGATCGGTACCCGGAATATCGGTTCGTTGTGTCCCAGGCCCAACACCTCGCCTGGATGCGCGACCACTATCCCGACCTGTGGATCAGAATGAAGGAGCGGATCGCTGAGGGCCGGCTCGAGCCAACCGGCAGCATGTGGGTCGAAGCAGACTGCAACATCCCCTCCGGTGAGTCGCTGGTGCGCCAGATCGTCCACGGCAAGCGCTTCTATCTCGAAGAGCTCGGGATCGAGACAAACGACGTATGGCTGCCCGATGTTTTCGGCTACTCGGCCGCCCTGCCCCAGATCATGCGCCGGAGTGGCATCCGATGGTTTCTCACCCAGAAGCTCTCGTGGAACCAGTACGACGTTCTCCCTCACCACAGCTTCCTGTGGGAGGGCATCGACGGCTCACGGGTCTTTACCCACTTTCCTCCCGCCGATACCTACGGAGGCAAGGTGAACGTCCGCGAGCTGCGGTTCGCAGTCGACAACTTCAAGGATCACGATCGAGCTACTCGTTCCCTCTATCTGTTTGGATGGGGCGATGGTGGAGGTGGCCCCACCAGCGAGATGCTCGAGTCGGCTCGGCGCTTCGCCGACATGGACGATCTTCCCCGACTGACCATGGAAGGGGCGCGGGCGTTCTTCACTGCGGCCGAGGCTGACATCCGCGACCCAGCGGTCTGGTCGGGTGAGCTCTATCTCGAGCTCCACCGGGGCACGTACACCAGCCAGGCCACCACCAAGGCCGGGAACCGGCGAGCCGAGTACGCACTGCGCGAAGCCGAGTTGTGGTCGTCGCTGTCGCCCGGCGCCGCCTATCCGAGTCACCAGCTCGACGCCATCTGGAAGCTCCTGCTTCTCCACCAGTTCCACGACATCATCCCCGGATCGGGTATCCACTGGGTGTACGACGACACTGCCCGCGATCACGTCCGCATCATCAGCGAAGCGAGCAGCTTGGCCGACGACGCGAGGTCCCACCTCACTGAAGCCGTCGACACTACCGGGGCGGGCTACCCCGTCGTGATCTTCAATTCGCTCGCCCATGACCGCAGGGAATTGATCACCGTGGAGGCTCCCGGCGCACTCACCGCCGCGGTGAGTGACACGGGCGCTCCCAGCCCCATCCAGAGGGATCCCGAGGGACGAGCGACCTTCGAAGCCAGGGTGCCAGCATGTGGATATCGGCTCTACGACCTGGTGACGGTGGACGCGGATACCGTCGGTGAGGTCACCGCCGGCCCGCGCCACCTGGAGAACGACCACCTCCGGATCGAGCTCGACGAACAGGGTCTTGTCTCCTCCATCGTCGATAAGGCGGCCCGGCGCCAGGTCCTCGCACCAGGGGCTCGGGGCAACCGCTTCCAGCTCCACCCGGACTACCCCAACTTCTACGATGCCTGGGACATCGACCGCTTCGCCTTTGACCAGGTGGTCGAGCTCGATTCGGTGGAATCGGTGGATCTCGTGGAACACGGCCCCCTCCGTGCCGGCATCCGGGTCCACCGTCGATTCGGGGACTCGGTTCTGACCCAGATCATCCGCCTCGACGCCGCATCGCGGTGGATCGACTTCGAGACCGAGATCGACTGGCACGAGAGCAATCGGCTGCTCAAGGTGGCGTTCTCGGTCGACGTGCGCAGCCTCCGCGCCACCTACGAGATCCAGTTCGGTCACGTGGAACGGCCGACTCATGCCAATACCAGCTGGGACGTTGCCCGCTTCGAGGTCTGCGCACACAAGTGGGCCGACCTCTCCGAGCCGGGGTACGGCGTCGCCCTCCTCAATGATTCCAAATACGGGTACGACATCGCCGGAAACGTCATCCGTCTCTCGCTCCTGCGTTCACCGACCTGGCCCGACCCGGTGGCTGATCGCGGACACCACCGCTTCACCTACCGACTCCTCCCCCACTCCGGCGATCTCCGCGAGGCGGGCGTCATCGATGCCGGCTACGACCTCAACGTTCCCTTGCGCGCGGTCGTCGCCTCTCCTCACTCGGGCTCGGTGCCAGCCACCGCCTCACTGATCTCGGTCGATGTCCCGCACGCCGTGGTGGACACGGTCAAAATATCCGACGACGAATCGGGTGCATTGGTGGTGCGGATGTACGAAGCATGGGGAAGACGTGGTCCTGTCAACCTTCGACTCCCCTGGGACGTCGCTCGTGCCTCGGTGTGCGATCTGCTGGAGCAGGAGATCGGAGATACCCCAGCCCACGGCGCCACCGTCACCCTCGAGCTGTCCCCCTTCGAGATCGCCACCCTTAAGATCCATCCGGCCCGGTAAGCAGAGCGTGAGCGGACCGACCGACACGGTCGCCTGGTCGGCGATCGACAGGTCGATCCGGGCCTGGCCGATCGGCTCCCGGCCGGGCTGCACGGCGGCGTCCTCCGTGGCGTCAGCCGGTCACCGTGGCGCTGGCCAGGCTCCCGAAGGAGCACCTGCCCCAGTACGATGCGGCCACCCGACGCCGATGCTTTGACAACCGATGGAGGAGAGCGTGTGACCGTGCCCGACAAGCCACAGCTCTCGGCACTCGACATCGCCCGCAAGGCCTCCCTGAAGCCGATCGCTGAGGTTGCCCGCGAGATGGGCATTCCCACCAACCTCCTCGAGCCGTATGGGGAGTTCGTGGCCAAGATCAAGCTGGATGCCATCGCCGCTCTCGCCGACCGGCCCAAGGCCCGCTACGTGGTGGTGACCGCGATCACCCCGACACCGCTCGGCGAAGGCAAGACCACCACCACAATCGGGCTGTCCCAAGGGATGCGTCACATCGGCCAGCGAGCTACCGCCGCCATCCGCCAGGCATCGATGGGCCCCACCTTCGGCATCAAGGGGGGAGCTGCGGGCGGCGGATACAGCCAGGCCGCGCCCTTCGAGTCCCTCAACCTCCATCTCACCGGAGACATGCACGCCGTCACCGCCGCCCACAACACGCTCGCCGCCATGGTCGACAACCACATCTACCAGGGGAATCGTCTCGGGATCGATCCGCACCAGGTCAGCTGGCGCCGGGTTCTCGACGTGAACGACCGGGCACTACGGAACATCGTCATCGGTCTCGGCTCCAAGGACGACGGCACACCTCGGCAATCGGGGTTCGACATCACGGCCGCATCCGAAGTCATGGCGGTTCTCGCTCTGGCCCACTCACTGCGGGATATGCGCCTGCGCATGGGTCGGATCCTGGTCGGGTTCACCTCCGACGATCGGCCGGTGACCGCCGAAGAGATCCGGGCGGCCGGGGCCATGACAGTCATGATGCGTGACGCCATCAAGCCCAATCTTCTCCAGACACTCGAGAACACCCCGGTGCTGGTCCACGCCGGGCCGTTCGGGAACATTGCCCACGGCAACTCGTCGGTTGTCGCCGATCTCATCGGGATCCACACCGGTGACTACCTGATCACCGAAGCGGGATTCGGTGCGGACATGGGGGCAGAGCGGTTCTTCAACATCAAGTGCCGGGCGTCCGGACTGGTCCCTGACGCGGCCGTGATCGTGACCACCGTGCGGGCCCTGAAGGCTCATTCGGGCAACCATCGGATCATTGCCGGCCGGCCGCTACCGCCCTCGATACTCACAGAGAACCCCGACGAGGTGACGAGCGGGGGTTCCAACTTGCGCAAGCAGATCGAGAACGTCCTCATTCACGGAGTGACGCCGGTGGTGGCCATCAACGCCTTCCCTGGTGACTTCGACTCCGAATATGCCGCCATACACGCCATCGCCCGTTCCCTCGGCGTGCGGTCCGCGGTCACCACCAACTTCCGGGACGGCGGGGCGGGGGCGGCCGATCTGGCCGAGGCCGTCGTCGCCGCAGCCGAGGAGCCGAATGACTTCCACTTCCTCTATCCGCTGGAGGCGCCTCTGGTCGAGAAGATCGCGGCCATCGCGACATCGATCTACGGTGCCGACGGGGTCGATATTCTCCCCGCGGCGTCGACAGCACTCGAGCTCTTCGAGGCGAACGGATTCGGGAACCTGCCGATCTGCATTGCCAAGACCCACCTGTCCATCTCCTCAGACCCCAAGCTGAGGGGCGCACCGACCGGCTGGCGTCTTCCGGTCCGAGAAGTCCGGGCGTCGGCCGGCGCCGGCTTCATCTACGCCATCTGCGGCGACATGCGCACGATGCCAGGCCTCAGCTCACATCCGGCGGCAGAGCACATCGATATCGACGAGAGCGGGGACGTGATCGGCTTGTCATGAAGCCCCGACGGGATTCCTGGTGCTCCGGCTCCGTGGGCGACTACGTTGAAGCTGTGCACAACGATCGATTCGGTCCCATCGATTTTGATCGATTTCACCGGAGCGAGCTCCCGGCCCTCCTCGAGGAACGGAAGGGGGTCTTCTCTCCCGCTGATGCCCGGGTTGTACGGCCCATCGGTTTCCAGCTCCACGACGGTCGGGCTTACACCTATCTCCCCTCGGGCGACATGTTCTCGGTCGTAGAAGGTTGCGACGACGCCCAGACGGTCGTTGTGCTCTCCTACGAGTCGTGGTGCGCGTTCGCCTGGGAGCTGCGCTCCTGTTTTGCCCTGCTCTACGCCGATGAGCTGGTCATCGCCCGGGGGAACTTCGGACAGCTGGTGCGCTGGGAGCCGCCCCTTCGGGTCGCCATCGACGGGCAGCCGCTCTACGACGTCGACGATCCAGCCCCGGTCGAGGACCTCCAGGGACGGGCACTCGATCTGGACCGCACCTTCACCCTCGATGATCCGGATGACGAAATCGCCGACTTCCTCCACTGTGCCGGATACGTTCATCTCCGAGGGGTGATCGATGGCAACGAAGTTGAGGCACTGCGAGCCGAGGTCAGCGCGGCTGTGGCCGCCGCTCGAGCCGACGACCGCCGATCGTGGTGGACCACCGTCGAGGGACGCGAAGTGTGCAACCGGGTCAACTACCTCAACGACCGCTCCCAGCGCATCGCCCAGCTGGGTTCCGACGAGCGCTTCACCCGCGTCGCCGCCCTCGGGGGACCCGAACTGCGTGATGCCTGCGACCGCCTCGATGGGAACAGCGTGGTCATCAAGGTTCCGGGTGCCAGTGCAGGCCTGGCCGACCTGCCCTGGCATCGAGACTGTGGAATGGGCGGCCACCCGGTCAAGTGCCCGATGATCAACGTGGGCATCCAGCTCGATCCCGCCACGGCCG
Source organism: uncultured Acidimicrobiaceae bacterium (assembly GCA_963704615.1). GTDB lineage: Bacteria > Actinomycetota > Acidimicrobiia > Acidimicrobiales > RAAP-2 > Bog-756. The sequence goes on from OY969923.1 coordinate 2,604,444, forward strand.
AAACCGGCCAATTGCAGATGATCCCCGGCTCGCATCGGGGCACCTCGCGTCTGCCCAGGCCCGTCGAGGCGCAAAGGCTTCGGGTCGTAGCTCTGGCAACCGAACCCGGCGACGTGACGGTGCACTTCGGCCATACGCTCCACGCCGCTCCCCCGCCCATCGATGAACACGCCAAGGGACGGCGGGCGCTGTACCTGACGTTCGTACCACCGCTCACCTTCGAGATGATCGGGCCGGGCCAGGGCTACAACGACGTTCTGTTCACCAGGGGTGAAGGCCGGGTACAGCACGTCGACCAACTCCAATAGGGTTGGCCGACGATTACGACGCCCACTGTCCCACTCCCGGCCCGTAGGGTGAGCAACGGCCGATCGGCTTCCGGTACCATTGGCCTCCACGCGGGCGTAGTTCAGAGGCAGAACACGAGCTTCCCAAGCTCGGAACGCGGGTTCGATTCCCGTCGCCCGCTCTCCAGGTCAAAAGACATTTTTGTGGCTCAGCCATTTTTGTGGAGCGACTGGCTCGGTCCGCCGACCATGACCTCGGCGAACTCTGCCACCTTCACACAGGACCCGGGCGGTCTGGCTCACGGGCCACCTTGCAGACAGACTCACGGACCACGTTGCCGACAGGAGAGCACATGAAACGTTGGAGTGCCGTCTTCGCTGGCTCGCTCATTATGTTGGCCATGCTTGCCGTCGGCCAACAAGCCGGTGCAATACCTCGATCTGCTGCGGCCGCGCCGGCCTCATCGGGGATTGGCCCCGGATACGAGCTGCAAGTCTCCGATGCCGTGTACGGATTCAACGCCCCAGAGGTGAACTCCCTGCCAGACAACCCCACCGGAGGAACTCAGAAGTGCTTCACTCCAACGTGGGGAGCATGCACGAGCATTGGAATCGCGTCGACGGGAGACTACGTCAGTCCCGGTTACTGGATAGGGTCGACGACCCGCGTCACGGGCGCCAATGGCCAAGTTGCGTACGGTGCGGAGGTCGGCGGTTTCGGCAATACCGCTACATGCAATCAGGTATCAACCGTCGTCTCGGACGCTCCTGTTGTGGGCGTCGCCTCGGCACAGTTCGGCGCCCTCCTGACCGCCTCTGACGGCGGTGTGTTCGCGTTCTGCGGAGCACCCTTTTACGGCTCGATGGGCGGGGTGAGCCTGAGCCAGCCGGTCGTTGGGATCGCAGCCACTCCTGACGGCAAGGGTTACTGGCTGGTTGCTTCTGACGGCGGGGTGTTCAGTTTCGGGGATGCTCTCTTTTACGGTTCCATGGGTGGAAAACACCTCAACCAGCCCGTCGTTGGAATCGCTTCAACTCCTGACGGGAAAGGTTACTGGCTGGTTGCCTCTGACGGCGGAGTGTTCAGTTTCGGGGATGCAGGATTTCACGGCTCAATGGCCGGAAGCCACTTGAATCAGCCCATGGTGGCGATCGCCGCAAATCCCGACGGAACTGGCTACTGGACGGCCGCCGCGGATGGGGGTGTCTTCTCCTTCGGCGATGCGCCATTCCGAGGATCGGCCACTGGTAGCGGCGTGCTGCAAGGGATCGCGGCAAACGGCTGAACATTGACATGGCCCTCCTGCGATGGGCGACTCGTCTGGCTATCGGGGGCTCCCACGAAGCAGGGTCAGTGCGCCATCCCTGAGACACACTCGACGTGTCCCCGACAATGACAATGGCCTTGATGGTCCACCTCTTTCGCTGGTCGTCAGCAGCGTCGGGAACACTGGGAGATTTTGCCTGACTTTGAGGCAAGGCATGAGGCATCCTCGGGCGTCGTCGGCCGTGCTCCTCCAGCGGCACATTGACAACGGGACTGCCCCATCCTGACCCTCGGATTGGTAGGGCAGTCAAACCACGGGAGGACAAGCTCATCTGCCTCCAACGTTTGACGGATGACCTCGGCTCTGTCAATCGATTCTCCCGGCTGTGCAGGCAGCCGAGCCGCACTGCTCGGTGAGCGTTATCCACAGGCCCGCAGGTGCGGTCGGGGCGGGCCGTATCCCGTGTTTTGGGCAGCCTCAGAGAAGACTTCGCCATTGTCGCGACTCGGGCATAGGGTGGAGTGAAGGACAATGTGGCCTCATTCGGGTGCCGATTGCATTCCTTTCAGATCGCCGCCAAGCCGCGCTGGGCTCGGCGGCCGATTGGAGAAGCGTGTCCACTGAAGCCGCAGTCCTCGCAGGAAGCCAGCTCGACGTACACCATGTGCCAGAGACGAACGGGCGAATGTCTGTGTGTCGACGATGCGGATCCCAAACTGATGGTCCCGAAGGTCGACACCACCTTCCTGTCGAACGACAACTGATTCGCTCCGGTGAATGGCTGGTCGCACAGGAGAGAATGGGCCACATCGATCGCGTTCGAGAGGTGCGACAAGGGTGACGCGATAGGCGTCTCAGCCCCGTGTGATGAGGGCAGGGGCCCTTCCCTGAAAGCCCTTCGGCGCTTTGAATCCGCTTGCTTTAGCATGTGACCGATTGAAGACAGTCGGGCGATCGTCAGATTGTGCATGAACGGTGGCGGCCGATACAAACGGATGCCGCCCTCCATCCGCAGCGGGGATCCAATGAACGACGTGCCAGTGGAACACAGCCTGTGGCCGTACCCGGCATCCGTGGAACGTCAGCCGGGTGAGTGGTATCTCCCTCCCGAGATCACAACATCGGTGGAGCACCCGGGGATCGCCGAGTTCGAGGTCATCGAGGCCCTCTGGTTCCTCCGTCCGATCGGCCCCTCACTCAGCGAAGTGAGCGACGTTCGGGTGCGTCGCGCCGACCTTCCCGCGGGCGCCTATCGTCTGACCGTCGATGCTGAGCGGGGTGTGGAGATCCGCATTAGGGACCGTCCCGGCCTCCTGGCCGCCGCCACTACTCTTCGCCAGCTACTGCCCGATGACGCTTGGCGGCCGACGCCAGTGACCCGAGGTACTTGGTTTGTGCCGGCGGTGGTCGTCGATGACGAGCCGGTACACGAGTGGCGAGGCCTGATGATCGACGTGGCCCGGCACTTCCTCCCCGTCAACCAGGTATTGCGCTACATCGACCTGGTCGCAATGCACAAGCTCAATGTGCTGCACCTCCACCTGACGGACAACCAGGGTTGGCGAGTCGAAAGCCGGTGCCGGCCCCGGCTCAACGAGATCGCAAGCTGGAGACCGGAGACGGCCCTCGGCCATCCCCTAGAGGCGATCATGAGCGGTGCGAGCAGGTTGACCTTCGACGGGACGCCGCATGGTGGCTTGTACACGCACGCCGATCTCGCCGCGATTGCCGCCCACGGGAAGGTCCGGGGGGTGACGGTGGTGCCCGAGATCGATCTTCCCGGCCATAGCGCCGCGCTCCTGGCGGCGGTGCCAGAGCTGGCAAGCTCCGTGGCGCCGGCCCGCTCGCATCCCGACGCCTTCACGTCGCTTCGGCCAGCCACGATCTCGCCGCTGCCGTCCGCGATGGAGGTCATCGGCGAGCTCTTGGAAGAGGTCGCCTCGGCCGTGGGTGGCCCCTACCTGCACGTCGGTGGAGACGAGGCGGATCTCTCCGAGTGGGAGACAGCGCCCGAGGTCATCGACTATCGCAAAACCCTGGCCTTGTCCGATGTGTCTGCTCTCGGTCAGCACGTCAACCAGACGCTGACTTCAACCGTCATCAGTTTGGGCCGGCTCCCCATCTTTTGGGACGAGGCGTTTGCCGCCGGTGGCTTGGACGAGCGGGCGTTCGTGATGTGCTGGCGGGGCGAGTCGATCGGGCTTCGCGCCGCGGCGGCCGGCCACAAGGTGATCATGGCCCCGGTCGACCCCACCTATCTCGACTACGCCGAAGTGGATGACGCCGACGAGCCGGTGGCCCTCGGCTATGGCAATGACATCGCCCGGCTGGCTGGCTGGGCACCTCCTGGTGGCGGTTCGAGTCGCATTCTGGGCTGCCATGCACCGATTTGGACCGAGGCGGTTCCCGACGGACGACTGCTCGACTATCGGGTGTTTCCCCGGCTCTGCCTGCTCGCACAGGCCGCGTGGTCAGGGCGGCCCAGCGAGTGGCCGGGACGCCGGGTTGCCCTGGAACGTCACTGCGGTCGGCTGCAAGCGGCTGGCGTCGAGTTTCGTCCCCTCGACGGCCCCCACCCTTGGCAGAGAGGCGGTACTGGTGCCCGGAGATGGGCGGGCGGGTTTTCCATCGAGACGGTCGGGGCATTCCTCGCTCAACAGGCGGATGAGGAACTGTAAGACGAAACCATCAACAGGCGTTCGCAGACGAGCTGAGCCTGGTTCCCGGGTTCTTTGCCGACGAGCGGTGACCTGTGGCAGGTGTATCCGGGGTAGGCGCCCTACTCGTGGCGATGACGGCAAAGGCGGTGCGTCCCGCTCTTCAACTACTGGCTAACCCTGAGCGCGCCAGTGGCGACTATCCGTCCTTTGAATTGACAACAGAGGCGTCAGGACCCGGGACGAAGAGGTCCTCATTTCCCGTGTCGCCCCACCGGACGAGGTAGGGCGGTTCGCCGTTCGGGTGACGGATTTCTATCACTTCGCAATTTCGGCTGGGTTGCCCCACTCGCCGACCACCGATCACGATTTGGTCCCCAATTTTCGCTAGCATCGAGACTCCTTTCGTGTCTGCCTCTGCCTTCCATGGTGATCCCACGACCAGCCAAGGGCAAGAGCGAAAGTCCTGTTTTGGCCCCACCCTTCGGGCGACGCTGGGTAGCCCATCGAGAGTGGGGAGTAGGGTGGCCTTGGCGAGGTGACCGTGATCAGCACAATCTATGGAGGCAGTGGTTTGTCGGCGCTCATCACGCTCGTGGTGGTTGGCACCATCTGGGTGCTTCTGACAGTGAGAAGTTCTCGGCCCAAGAACCGCTGACTATCCCACCCCTAGAGGGGCATGGCGGGGAATGTGCCTTCTGCGTACCCAACCAAGACGTCTCCCTCCTGTCAACATTGGTGCTCGCCGAATGAGCCCTTTTTCGACCCTGGCGACCTGTTACGCCAGAGGTGAAGGAACCCCCCCTACGGCAGCATTGCTGAGACGTCACATCGCCCGGTGATTCGACCACGCCATCGAATCGGACGGGCTTAACGCGAGACCGAGATCCTTTGGAGCACGGTACGCATGGCATCTTCGGCGACGCGGAGTGGGTCTCGGTGAACGTAAATCAGGCTTACGGCGATGTAGTCGCCATCCTTAACCGAACTCAGCGAACCACCTTGTCCCCGAAGATCTTGTTGCGTCCACGGCAGCCACACGACGAGTTCCCGGTCAATGGTGAGGATCCGGGCACCGGGTTCACTTCTTGCTGCCATCGCTTGAATCCTCAGGGGCGGCGCCTTGGCGAGGGAGGCATTGATAATCAGCCTCATCTGGCTCCGTGATGATTGAAAGGTCAACCGACACTGGGAGTAGGTGGGGTTCGGTGCCGTAGTGCGAGAAACAGGAAAGCCCAGATCTGTGACCGCCTGGTCCGAAGCAGGCAACCTCAGGAGATTGCTCGCCTCTTTGGCCGACAACACCCGGCACGCATCTGGTGCGGAGTGCACGGCGTCCGCGGCCCCTGCTTTGGAGGATGTCCCGCCCAGCTGAAGCGTGAAGCCGACAACGGCGATCAAGAAGCCGACGACGGCGATCATGACGACTGCCGCGACCCTGAATCGGGTAGGACGCACCACGGTGGAATCCTAGGGCAGGGCCGGGATGATCCGCCTCAGAAGCTTGCGGACAGGTCCTTCGATCGGACCGGCGGCGCGCCGCATCAGGTCCAGCAGGCTCTTGCCGTCGGAACTGAACGGACTCCTCGTGGCAAACCTGGTCGAGCCCGGAAGACGAACATCGGGATCACCTCGAACCATGAATCGACCCTAACGGCGGACCGATGAGTAGTCGGACTTCTCATCACGCTGCTGTCGAAAGGTTCGAACCGGCAGAAGGCCAACGCCAAGTCCGAGCACCACGCCGAGAGCGATGACCATGTCAGGAATGTCTGTACTCCATCCGACAATTCCGTAGAGACTCAACATCAAGCTCACGCCGATGCCCAAGAACAAACCGGCAAGGGTATTGGCAACGACGTGCCTCGCGTTGGAGTTCATCCGCTCCTCCTAATCACTTGTCCGGACACGCACAGGCCTGGTCCACTTCGAGATGCCGAATACGAAGAACATGACCAGTCCAGCGATGATCAAGAGCAACGCCAGCCACCAGAACGGGTTGTGACCAGGGGGGTCCATCACCCGCACCGACAAGGTTCCCGTGCAGTTCACTCCGCCGCTCCCAGTCACGGTGAAGCCGACCTCATATCTGCCGGGGAGAGTGACCGGCTCGATCGAGCTTGGCGTGAACGAGTTGGTGAATGAAGTACCACCTTGGCCGCTGTTGAATGTGCCGGACAGCCCATGCAGATGGCCGGTCACAAGTTCACCCAAGCCAAAGAGCCAAGAGGCGTTATTCACCGTAAGGCGCCACGTGCCGTCGGTCATCGGGGCATCGGTCTGCGCAGTCCATGTGACAGGGTCGGCCCAGTAGAGCTGGAATGGATTCGCACTGGTCCCGCCGGGTCCAGGGACTGCGACCGTATCGACAGAAGCGTTCTGACCGCCGGCCGAGGAGATGGAACCGGAGCAGCCCTGGCTGGCCGCGGCCTGCGCCGTCGATGCCAGTGGTCCGACTAGCAACAGGGTGACTGTCGTTGCGAGGGCAAGCGCCCGTACCATCATGTGGGAGTTATCGACCTCTTGCCCGCTCTCCTGAAGGTGGAGAATGCCGCCTGACCCTGCTCCGAGGCAGCAGTCGGTCGGGCAGGCGGGGACTTTCTTGATCGACTGTCGAGTGAGCTGCCGGGCTTTGCGCCTGACGCACCGGCCCTGATCGTCAACTGCGACGATTTCGGCACGCTCGACGCGGTGAACGCCTCCGTGGTCGAATCATCGACAACGGCATCGCGAGATCGGCCGGCACGGTGGTTCCATGCTCCTCCCGCGGATGGTCCAGTGAGCTTCCCGAACCCGGAGCCGGCTCAGACTGCGATCGGTCGGTGACCTCGAAGGCTCGGTGAGCACCTGCGCGTCCTTGATCGAGGTGGGTGTGCGCCCAGTGCCCCCGACGCCTGGCACCGCCCCTGGGCTTCCTACTGCCGATACCCCTCCACGGTGCCCTCCGGTCGGATCACGGCCTCGTCTGGGCTACGCCCGGCACTCCGCAGGGCTCGCCTCTGGCGGAGAAGGTCCCACATCTGGTCGAGAGCCACCTCGATCGACTTGAGACGCTTCTCTTCCTCCGGGGACAGACCCTCACCGACGTGCGTCTCCTCGAGACGCTTCTCCTCGTCGGCCAGGCTGCTGATCCGGGTGATGAGTTCGTGATCGTCCATGGCCGGCTCCTTTGCTCACGGGGGACTCCGCCTCCGGGACCAGACTACGTGCTCGGATCACGCAGTCTGGATCCCGGTCGGTTCCCGCTGACACCAGTCGCCGTGGGCAGGCCTGCTCCCGAGGCGTCTAGGACTTCACCGTGATGGCGCCGATCGCCGTCGTGTTGGCTCCGTTGCTGGAGTCGGTGATGGTGACGTTGAAGGGACCGAGAGTGGCCGTCTTGGACGCCTTGAGCTTGAGCTTGAGGGTCGGGATGGGGTGCTTCTTACTGGTCTTGCTGAGCTTGGCTGACCTCACCGTCACCCCCGCATTGGACACGGTGACGACGTCATGGGAGTCGAACCCCGTTCCCGAGACGACGGTGGTCAGCGTCAGGCCCTGCTTGATCGACGTCTTGGAGAAGCCCGTGATGGTCGGTCCGGCAACGGTGACCGACTCGGACGTCGTCTGAGTGGTGCCGTTGGTGTTGGACACCGAGGTGGTCACCGTGTACGTGCCAGGCGTGGTGTAGGTGTGGCTCGGTCCGACAACGGTCCCGGTGGCCCCGGTGATGTTGACGGTGGCCGTCTGGGGGCCACTGCCGTCGCCGTAGTTGACGGTGCCGCTCCAGGTGGCGGTGGTGTCGTCATTGGCGTTGGCGATGGTGGCCACCTGGGGCGTCGTCAGCTGCACGTTCTCTGCCGGTGACAGGGCGGTCGGGCTGGTCGTGAACGGGTTTTCGGCGGTCAGTACCACCCCGGTGGTGCCGTACGCCACCGAATAGGCGTTCGACCCGAAGACCAAGTTGGAGAAGGTTCCGCTTACTGCGTCGCCCGAGGAGCCGCCGATCACGGTGAACATGGTGCCCGCCGTCGGCTGTGAACCCACGGTGGTCACGGCCAGGGTGCTGCCCGAGGCCAGGGACACGCCGGGTCCGGTGATGTCGCCGGTACCGGCTGTGCCGTTGACCGTGACGCCAATGGTGCCAGTGGCTGTGTTGCTCAGCGTGCTGCTGCCGGCCAGGGCCAGCTTGCCGCCGTTGAGCACCTGCAAAGTCCCCGAGTTCGTCGTCAGGGTGGTGTCGTTCTGGGCGGTGTCGGCTGCCCCGATTGTCACCCTGCCGCCAGCCTGGTTGGTCAAGGGCGACTGGATCTGGACGGCGTTAGCCGAACCTTCGGTGGTCAGTATCCCGCCCGAGGCCACGGTCACGCCGCCCGCTCCGGTGAGCGTGTCATTACCACTGACGCCCGACTCCAGGGTGAGGGTTCCGTCGACGGTGACCGCGCCCGGGTCGCTGAGGTCGATGCTGCCGCCCGCCCCGTCGTCGGTCACCGTCTGCCCGGAGGGGACGGTGCCGGACAGGGTGATCGAGCCGGTGGCCAAAAAGGCCCCGGTGCCCACGCTGTCGGCCAAGGTGCCACCGGTCAGGCCCACCGGGCTGCCGGACTCGGTTCCCCCGGACTGGGTGAAGGTTCCGCTGTTCTCGCTGAAGGCCCCGGTCACCGTCAGGGTGCCGGCCGCCTGGGTGAAGTTGCTGGACCCGCTCAGGTTGTATGCGCCCCCGCTGGAAACAGTGAAGGTTCCGTCGTTGGTGGTCGTGGTGGTGTCGTTCTGTGCGGTGTTGGCCGCGCCGATGGTCACCGTGCCGCCGGACTGGTTGGCCAACGTCGATTGGATCTGGACGGCGTTGGCCGAACCCTCCGTGGTCAGTTGCCCGCCCGAGGCTACGGTCACGCCGCCCACCCCGGTGAGCGTGTCATTACCACTCGCGCCGGACTCGAAGACGAGGGTGCCGTCGACGGTGATCGCCGTTGGGTCGCTGAGGTCGATGCTGCCGCCCGCCCCGTCGTCGGTCACCGTCTGCCCGGAGGGGATGGTGCCTGATAGGGCGATCGAGCCGGTGGCCAGAAAGGCCCCGGTGCCGGCGCTGTCGGCCAGGGTGCCGCCGGTCAGACCCACCGGGTTGCCGGACTCGGTTCCGCCGGACTGGGTGAAGGTCCCGCTGTTCTCGCTGAAGGCCCCGGTCACCGTCAGGGTGCCGGCCGCCTGGGTGAAGGTGCTGGACCCGCTCACGTTATAAGCCCCACCGCTGGAGACGGTGAAGGTACCGTCGTTGGTGGTCAGGGTGGTGTCGTTCTGCGCGGTGTTGACTGCGCCGATGGTCACCGTGCCGCCCGCCTGGTTGGTCAAGGGCACCTGGATCTGGACGGCGTTGGTCGAACCCTCGGTGGTCAACTGGGCTCCCGAGGCCACGACCAGGCTCCCCGACCCGGTGACCGTGTCGTTCCCGCTGCTGCCCGACTCCAGGGTCAGGTTCCCGTCGACGGTGACCGGGCTGTTCACGCTGAGGTCGATGCTGCCGGCGGCCCCGTCGTCAGTCACCGTCTGCCCCGAGGGGATGGTGCCGGACAGGGTGATCGAGCCGGTGGCCAGAAAGGCCCCGGTGCCGGCGCTGTCGGCCAGGGTGCCACCGGTCAGGCCCACCGGGTTGCCCGATTCGGCTCCGCCGGACTGGGTGAAGGTCCCGCTGTTCTCGCTGAAGGCGCCGGTCAGGTTGAGGGTGCCGGCCGCTTGGGTGAAGTTGCTGGACCCGCCCAGGTTGTAGGCCCCCCCGCTGGAGACGGTGAAGGTTCCGTCGTTGGTGGTCAGGGTGGTGTCGTTCTGTGCGGTGTTAGCCGCCCCGATGGTCACCGTGCCCCCGGCCTGGTTGGTCACGGGCACCTGGATCTGGACGGCGTTGGTCGATCCCTCGGTGCTCAGGGTCCCGCCCGAGCCCACGGTCAGGTTGGTCCCGGTTGTGCCGACGAGCGAGGCATTGCCACTGGCGCCGGACTCGAAGGTGAGAGTACCGCCACTCTCGAGGGTGCTTGTGGTGGCGCCCAGGGACAGGTCAATGGAGCCGGCGGCCCCGTCGTCGAGGACGGTCTGGGCCCCGCTGGTCGCGCCACCGATCTGCAGTGTCCCGACCGAGGCGCTGGCGGTCAGCTCCACGGTGTACGTACCGGCCGCGCTGATGCAGGCCACGCTCGTGGCATTGGGGAAACCGGTCGACCAGTCGGACGAGCTGTTGTTCCAGTTGGTCGTTCCCGTGGTTGGGCCCACCCAGTTATCCGTGCACGTCTGAAGTGCCGCGCTTGGCGTCGCCGTGACCAGCGACACCAGGGCAATCGATCCCAACGACGCGACGGCAATGACGACCGCCATGAAGATTCTGCGCAATCCAACCATGATTATCCGCTCCGTTTCAGGTTCAGTGTGCCGCCCATACCGCCCGCCACCACAGCCACGAACCACGCGGGTCCTTGGCCGGTGTTCCCCAGGACATAAAAGCCGACAAACATCTTCTGTGCAACCACAGCGACGGCGACCGATCGAACGCATGACCACGTGTCGGTGGTCGTTCACGGTCAGTGGTCAACGCATCACTAATCGGAAATACCCCATTCGGCGTACTCGTGTGATGGTGCCGCTCGCCGCCGGGCGGTCGCCCTCTCCGCGCTGAGTTCATCACCGCCATGGTGTCGGATCGAGTCGATCACTTTAAAGGCAACGTTCGCGCGCGCGTGTCCGGCAGATGGTTCAGCTGGGACAATCCGATTCCGCCTTCCCCGTCCTTATCCACGGAACGCGGCGACAGGGTCTCTCTCGGTGACGGACTAGAAATTCGTCGCCGGCGGGGTTCACTCCGTCTCGGTGTCGTTCACTCCCCGAGCCAGGTTGACCAGACGCACCACGTGGCGCCATTCGGGCTCGCGACGGTCCCCGTCCGGACCAGGCTGGGTCATTCGGGCCAGAGCCGCCACTCGACGACGGGTGGCGATCAGGGACCGGCGTCCGAAGGGCAGCGACTTCTGCGATGTCCGGGGTCGAAAGGCCCCTTGGAGTCCTCGTTCCTCGATGTCGTGCAGCGCGGCGTTGAGCTGGGAGGATGAGGAGATTCCGAGGGCGGCAACCTTGGTACTGGAACCCGGCCTGGCCCGCCGCGCCTCGTCGGGTGAGCGGATGGCATGGAGCAGGTCATCCAGGTCTCGCAGCTCGCCGTGGCCATAGAAGAAGTCAGCGCCCGCTTCCGCCATACGCAATCGCAACAGCTCGTTGGTGACGTGGCCGCTGATGACGATGACAAGGGTCTCTTCCCTCGAGCGAACCCGTCGGACCGCCTCCACGACACGGACCCCCGGGAATCGGTCCCACGCCTGACTGGCATCCCAGGCGTCGACCAGCACGGCATCCACGTCCGCCCACGGGACCACTCCCGAAAGAGCCTGGTCGTGATCGCAGGCCGCCACGACCGTCAGCCCGGCGGACTCGAGTGCTGAGACCCGACCGGTCCGGACCCACATGTCGTCATCGATCACTGCGATGCGGATGCCCGGATCCTTTGCCACCGCCACCATGGTGACTCCTGCGAATGGATCGCGCAAACAGGGCTCTGCGAGACTTGGCCTGTGACCAGCGATTCGAGACGTTGGGGACTTGCGCCCGACAGCTTCGTTGAAGCGCGTATCGCCACCCATCTGATGTGGAGGCTCGGGTCACGGTTCCATGCCGTCGTCTCGACCAGGGGTGCAGCCAAAACACCCCTGTGGCGGAGCATCGCAGCGGCGTCGGTCGGAGCCGACCTGGTCGGCGCCCGACGACTTCGGCGAGACCGAGACTTCCATCTTCTGTCCCGGCTGGTCGTCGACGCAGCTGACCTGGCCCTGTGGTGTCGAGCGGCCGGTGACGACCCGGACACCACCTCGGACAGCGTGATTCCCGGCGTCGGGCTGGCGGCCGAAGCTGGCGCACGTCTCGGTCTGGCCGGCATGGTGGTTCCCGTCGTGAACGCATCAGTCATGGCCGTCGTGCGAAAATGTCGCGGTCATGACCTTCGCCTGTGGCAGATCGGTTGGCAGGTGATGGGTGTGCTGGGAGGAATCGGGCTCTCGGTGTCGGCGGCACGTCGACGCAACGCGGTACAGGAGGACCATCGACGGGACCTCGAGGCGAGGGTGCAGGCGGCTGAGTTGGCCGGGTACCACTCATTCGTCACCGACACCGACCCGGTTGCCGACCGATTGCAGCGGGCAACCGCCCTGGTCGAGTTGGGCGGAGGCGACCGGCGCCGTACCAGCTCGGTAGCTGCTTGGAAAGCAACCCTGGCCGAGGTCACCCGGGAACGAGCGGCCTTTCTGGCCGATGCGCTGCTGTTGTGGCAAGCCGCTCACAACCTGCACCCTGACCTGCGATCCGTTGTCCAGTTCGACATCGAACCCGGGGCCGGCACGGTGCTTTTGACACTGAGTCAGGCTGATGACCTGCGATTGGCACTCGACAACCTCGACTTGCGGGGCACGGTGGCGGTCGGACTGGTCGACGCCGCCGAAGCCCGGCGCGCCGACGGGCGTCGAGACCTGATCGTGGCTGACCACGTGGTCTCCCTGGGGCGACCGCTCGAGGCGCTCTCGGTCATCTACGACGCCATTCCGACCGCGTTCGTCATGAGCACCCTGTGGTTCGTGCCCCAACTGTCGGACACCAGAGAGGGCGTGCCGGTCCGCGCCACCCTCGTCCCCGCGGTCCTGACCACCGGTGCGGCGCTGTGGACTGCCGTCCGGGCCAATCGGGTCGGGTTGGCGCCCCGCCGCCCCTCGGTGCTGGTCTCGGGACTGGCCACCGCGATCTACACCCAGATCAGCGCAACTGGAGCCCGCAACCCCCACTCGCCGGACGGGGCGTCGTGGTTCCCCTGGATGTTGGCTCTGCAGGGCTATGAACTGGTCACCGAGCACTGTGGCCCGGATCTGTCTCGTCGGGAGCTTCGCCTGGCCCGTCTTGGGGCCGCGGCCCTGGTGGCGGTGGGATGGTTTCGTTCGCCCCACCCCCGGTCACTTCGCGCCCTGCTGAGCGAGGCGGTGTGGCCGCTCGGTATCGGCATCTGGGCCAGCGCCACCGCCCGGGCCATCAAGACCGATGCCGGCAATCTGGCCACGGAGATTCGCACCGAGGACGCAGAAGCGGTTGCCGCCGCCTTCGCCGAGGGTCGCAAGCGTGTCCTTGACTATCTGACCAGCGAACTGCAGATCGCCGAGCGGGAGCTCGATCAACGTGGCAGAACGATGGAGACCCGCCACCGCTCCGAGGCCCGACGTCGACTCGCCGAGGTGAGGGATGATCTGGACGAGCTTGAGCAGATGGCGACCGCCTCGCCGGTCTCGGTCTCCTAGTCCTCTTGATGGATCGGGTGGAGTCCACGCGCCCCTTCGGCCCGCAGACCCCCGCCTTTACTCGCCACAGCCGAGCTTGTTTCACCCGATGCAACCGGACACGCTGACGACCGCCGGGTGCGGGACTCCCCCGCTGACACCAGTCGCCGTGGGCAGGCCTGCTCCCGAGGCGTCTAGGACTTCACCGTGATGGCGCCGATCGCCGTCGTGTTGGCTCCGTTGCTGGAGTCGGTGATGGTGACGTTGAAGGGACCGAGAGTGGCCGTCTTGGACGCCTTGAGCTTGAGCTTGAGGGTCGGGATGGGGTGCTTCTTACTGGTCTTGCTGAGCTTGGCTGACCTCACCGTCACCCCCGCATTGGACACGGTGACGACGTCATGGGAGTCGAACCCCGTGCCCGAGACGACGGTGGTCAGCGTCAGGCCCTGCTTGATCGACGTCTTGGAGAAGCCCGTGATGGTCGGTCCGACAACGGTGACCGACTCGGATGTCGTCTGAGTGGTGCCGTTGGTGTTGGACACCGAGGTGGTCACCGTGTACGTGCCAGGCGTGGTGTAGGTGTGGCTCGGTCCGACAACGGTCCCGGTGGCCCCGGTGATGTTGACGGTGGCCGTCTGGGGGCCACTGCCGTCGCCGTAGTTGACGGTGCCGCTCCAGGTGGCGGTGGTGTCGTCATTGGCGTTGGCGATGGTGGCCACCTGGGGCGTCGTCAGCTGCACGTTCTCTGCCGGTGACAGGGCGGTCGGGCTGGTCGTGAACGGGTTTTCGGCGGTCAGTACCACCGCGCTCGAGGGGTAGGTCACGGCGTAGGCGTTGGGCCCGAACGACAGATTGGTGAAGGTACCGGTCACCGGGCCGCCGATCGGGGTGAACATGGTGCTTGCGGTGGGCTGACTGCCCACGGTGGTCACGGCCAGGGTGCTGCCGGTGATGGTTACCCCCGGCCCGGATATGCCACCCGTACCGACGGTCCCGTTGACGGTGACCCCTAGGGTGCCGGTGCTGGTCAGGGTGCCGCCGCTACTCATGGTCAGGTGGCCGCCATTGACCACCTGGAGGGTGCCGGCGTTGGTGGTCAGGGTGCTCTCATCCTGACGGGTGTCCGGAGCACCGATGGTCACGGTGCCACCGGCCTGGTTGGTGAGCGGGGTCTCGATGTAGGCCGCCACGTCGCCCGTCCCGGTAAAGCTGGTGGACAGGTGGGCGCCGGAGGCGACGGTGAGGCCAGTTCCCGAGCCTTCGATGTCGGCATAACCACCGGCCGAGTTGGAGGTGAGGGCGAGGGTCCCGTGATCGGTCACGCCGGTGACCTGGAGGATCACATTGGTGACCCGCCCGTCGACGGTGACCGTCTGTCCGACCGGGATGGTGCCGGTCAGCGTGGATCCGCTGCCGATGTCGTCGAACGATCCCGTGCCGGCGCTGTCGGCCAAGGTGACGTCGTTGACGTTCACCGCGTTGCCCGATTCAGTGGCGCCGGACTGGGTGAAGGTCCCCCCGGTCTCGGTCATGGTGCCGGTCAGTGTCAGGGTACCCGCCGCGTCGGTGAACGAGCCGCCACCGGTGATCGCCAGGTTCCCACCGCTGGCCACGGTGAACGTCCCCGAGTTGGTGGTCAGCGTGTTCGAGTCCTGACGGGTGTCGGGAGCAGCGATGGTCACGGCGCCACCGGCCTGGTTGGTGACGGGAGTCTCGATGTAGGCCGGCACGTCGCCCGTTCCGGTAAAGCTGGTGGTCAGGACACCACCCGAGGCGACGGTGAGCCCACTTCCCGATCCGACGACGTCGGCATAGCCACCGGACGAGTTGGAGCTCAGGGCCAGCGTCCCGTCGTCGGTCACGCCGGTGACGGTGAGGCTCACGTTGGTGGTCCTCCCGTCCACGGTGACCGTCTGACCGACCGGGATGGTGCCGGTCAGCGTGGATCCGCTGCCGATGTCGTCGAACGATCCGGTGCCGGCGCTGTCGGCCAAGGTGACGTCGTTGACGTTGACCGGATGGCCCGATTCGGTACTCGACTGGGTGAAGGTCCCGCCGGTCTCGGTCATGGTGCCGGTCAGTGTGAGGGTGCCCGTGTTGGTGAACGAGCTGCCACCGGTGACCGACAGGTTCCCACCGCTGGCCACGGTGAACGCCCCCGAGTTGGTGGTCAGCGTGTTCGAGTCCTGACGGGTGTCAGGAGCGCTGATGGTCACGATGCCGCCGACCTGGTTGGTCAGAGGGGTCTCGATGTAGACGGGCACGGACGACACCGAGGCCAGGCTGGTGGACAGGACACCGCCCGAGGCGACGGTGAGGCCACTCCCCGACCCGGTGATCTGGGCATAGCCACCGGAAGAGTTGGAGCTCAGGGCCAGCGTCCCGTCATCGGTCACGCCGGTGACGGCGAGGCTCACGTTGGTGGTCCTCCCGTCCACGGTGACCGTCTGTCCGACCGGGATGGTGCCGGTCAGTGTGGATCCGCTGCCGATGTCGTCGAACGATCCGGTGCCGGCGCTGTCGGCCAAGGTGACGTCGTTGACGTTCACCGCGTTGCCCGATTCAGTAGCGCCGGACTGGGTGAAGGTCCCGTTCGTCTCGGTCATGGTGCCGGTCAGTGTGAGGGTGCCGGCCGTGTTGGTGAACGAGCTGCCACCGGTGACCGCCAGGTTCCCACCGCTGGCCACGGAGAACGTCCCCGAGTTGGTGGTCAGCGTGTTCGAGTCCTGACGGGTGTCGGGAGCACCGATGGTCACGGTGCCGCCGGCCTGGTTGGTGAGGGGGGTCTCGATGTAGGCCGGCACGTCGCCCGTTCCGGTAAAACTGGTCGACAGGACCCCACCGGAGGTGACGGTCACGCCACCGGCGCCACTGATGTCGGCATAACCACCGCTGGAGTTGGGGTTGAGCGCCAGTACGCCGGTGCTTCCCACCGTGCTGGCCGCGCCAACCGACAGGTTGACGTTGGTGGAGGAGCCGTCCACCTTCAGCGTCTGGGTGCCGCTGGCCCCGTCGCTGATCTGCACCGCACCGACAGTTTCGCTCCCGGTCATATCCACCGTGTAGGTGCCACTTGCGTAGATGCAGGCCACATCGCTGCTGGTCGGCACTCGCGCCGGTAACCAGTTGCCGGGGGAAGACCAGTTTCCGCTGGAGCCCGTCGCCCAGTCGATCGTGCAGGTGGCGGCGGCGCTGGGCGTGGCTGTGGCCACGGACACCGCCGCTATCGAACCCAACGAGGTCAATGCAAGCGCGACCGCCATGACAATTCTGCGCATTCCCACCATGTTCATCCGCTCCGTTCCATGTTTCGGTCCGCCGGGCCGCGCACATCGACAGACATTTGCATGCACGACGGCTGGCAGGCCCCTTGGGACAGTTAAACGGAAGCCGATCAAGCTTGCAAGCGACGTCAGTCTCTTACCGTGTCAGCCCTCGAAGCGTGGCCACACGTTCTCATTACGTCGCCGATTCATCGATCGGCAAGCCAGCCGCGATCCTGCCGGCCGGAATGCAATCGGACGATCTCCCTCGGCAGTCCGTCCTCAGCGCGGCGCCCTCGGCATCCCCATGCCGACCATGGCGATGATGTCGCGCTGGATTTCGTTGGTCCCGCCCCCGAAGGTGAAGATGGTCTGGCTACGGGAGCTGCGTTCGAGCTGGCCGCGCAGGACGGCCCCGGGCGACCCCTCGGGTAGGTAGCCGGCCTGGCCCACGATCTCGAGGAGCAGGCGGTAGGCCTCGAGGGCGAACTCGGTGCCGAACACCTTGGTGGCCGAGGCGTCCGCCGGATCGAGGCCCTTGTCCGCGGCCCAGGCCACCTTCCAGTTGAGCAACTTCAGGAACTCGGCCCTGGCCTCGGCCCGGGCCAGATGGAGCTGGACCCACTCCCGGTCGATGACTCGCCCCCCGTCGGCCAACCGCTCGTTCCGGGCCCATTCCGCCACCTCGGCGATGCTGCGAAGGATGCCAGACACCGGGCAGATGGCCACCCGCTCGTGGTTGAGCTGGTTGGTGATCAGCTTCCAGCCCTGGTTCTCCTCGCCCACCAGGTTGGCCACCGGAACCCTGACCTCGTCGTAGAAGGTGGAGCTGGTGAATTCACCGGCCGTCGTGCGCAGCGGTGTCCAATGGAACCCGGGTGCGTCGACGGGGACGATGAACACCGAGAGCCCCTTGTGTTTGGGCAACGTCGGATCGGTCCTCGCCGCCAGCCACACGTAGTCGGCGTACTGGATGGCGCTGGTGTACAGCTTCTCGCCGGTGATCACGTACTCGTCACCGTCTCGCACCGCCCGGGTCTGGAGCGAGGCCAAGTCGGTTCCGGCGGTGGGCTCGGTGTAGCCGATGGCGAAGTGGACCTCGCCCCGGAGGATCCCCGGGAGGATCCGTTGCTTCTGCTCGTCGGTGCCGAGTGCCATCAGGGTCGGACCGACGCTGTTGAGGGTGAGCAGCGGGAGCGGAACCCCGGCCCAGTGGGACTCCTCGACGAAGATCATCTGGTCAATGGGCCCACGGGCCTGGCCTCCGTATTCGATGGGCCATCCCAGGCCGAGCCAGCGGTCCTCCCCCATCCGCCGGATGAAGTGCTTGTAGGCCGGCTCTTCGGAGTCGAGTGCGTCCACCTCGTCGACCAAGCCCGCGAAGTAGGCGCGCAGCACACACTTGAGGGCGTCTTGTTCTTCGGTCAGTGCCAACTGCATGGGCCTCCCCTTTCGGAAGGGACGATAACAAGACGCCGGTCCCGCCCGAGCGGTCGAGGTCGCTGGAGGTCGGTCCCAGCGGTGGACGGATCGATGGCCGCACCGATGTCTGCACTACCGTCGGGCCCATGAGCGAGACCTCGGTACCCACCCCCCCGATCGACCTCTTCTCCGTTGCTGGAAAGACCGTGGTGGTGACCGGCGGCAGTCGGGGCATCGGTCGGATGATCGCCGGTGGCTTCGTCGTCGCCGGAGCCAGCGTGATCATCGCCTCACGCAAGGACGAGGCCGTCCAGACCGCGGTCGCCGAGCTCTCCCAGTTCGGCGAGTGCTCAGGCCTCACCGCCGACCTTTCCCGCGAAGAGGGTGCCCAGCGGCTCGCCGAGCAGGTGGGCGCCGACCACCAACGTGTCGATGTGCTGGTCAATAATGCCGGGGCCACCTGGGGGGCACCGCTGGCCGAGCACGACACCGCGTCGTGGGATCGGGTGCTCAACCTCAATGTGCAGGGGATCTTCCACACCACCAAGTTCTTCCTTCCCCTGCTGGAGGCCGGAGCGAGCACCGAGCAACCGTCCCGGGTCATCAACATCGGGTCCATCGACGGCATCCACGTTCCCGTACTCGAGTCGTACTCGTATTCCGCCTCCAAGGCCGCCGTCCACCAGCTCACCCGTCATCTGGCCAAGCGCCTGGCCCCGACGATCACCGTGAACGCCGTCGCACCCGGCCCCTTCGAATCCAAGATGATGGCGGCCACGCTCGAGGCGTTCGGTGACCAGATCGCCGCGGGCGCCCCACTCAAGCGCATCGGCCGGCCCGATGACATGGCCGGTGTGGCCATCTTTTTGGCCTCCCGTGCCGCCTCGTACGTCACCGGTGCCATCATCCCGGTCGACGGGGGCATCGCCACCACTGCCTGACGGGGCCCCGGGAGGACCCGTTGGTGGTCCCCACTGAGGCGGCGTTCTACGCATCTGCGACAGCAGGAGTACAAGAGCAAGAACTCCAGGTCAGATCCGATCGGCCCAATTCCGCCCACGCAAGCTCAGGCCGTCAAAAAAGGGACCGCTCTTTGGGCATTGCCCACCTGGGTGGCCGACTTCAACCCTCTCCGTGTCGGCGCTTCGGTCGGACATGTCCTGAACTCGCCCGTCCAACTTACGCCTGAGACCGGTTGTGTTCAAGAGGCATTAGGCGAATTCGGGTACGTCCGGGAGGCGGCGGTCGACCAGTGCCTCCATCCGCGCCGTCAAGGCCGGTCCATAGGCGTCGTGGGTCAGGATCAGGAAGTCTTCCGACCGGATCCCGTCCACCACCCGCTGCCCCACTTCGGCCGGATCCATCCCTTGGTCGACAGCTCGGGCCAGAAAGTCGCCGACGAACTTCTGATCCTCGGTCACCGGGGTGACCAAGCGCTCGGGGCGATGTCGATCGGAGTCGGCGATGTTGGTGGCGATCATCCCCGGGCACAACACCGAGGCCCTGATCAGCGAGCCGACTGCGGCCAGGTCATGAGCCAGCGACTCGGTGGCGGCGAAGGCGGCGAACTTGGAGATGGCATAGGGAGACTCGAACGGGGCCCCCAACAGGCCGGCCACCGATGAGGTGTTGACCACGTGTCCCTCGGTGCCCTGGGCCATCATCCGGGGCACGAAGGCCCGAATGCCGTTGAGGATCCCCCACAGGTTGGCTCCGAGTACGAACTCGAAGTCCTCGTTGGGACGGTCCCAGACGAAACCCCCGACAAACACCCCGGCGTTGTTGCACACCACGTCGACCTGGCCGAACCGATCGAACACCTCATCCGCCCATGCCCCGACGGCGTCCCCGTCGCTCACATCGCAAGCGGCAGCCATCACCTCGGCCTCGGGGTACAGGGCCGCCACCCGATCGGCCGTTTCGGCCAGCGCGGCACCATCGATGTCGGCCACCGACACCCGCATACCCTGGGCCGCCAAGGCCAGCCCCAGGGCCCGTCCGATACCGCTTCCGGCTCCGGTAACCGCGGCGACCTTCCCTCGGAACTCCTGCATGACGACGATCCGTCCTCTCCGTGGCCCGATCAGGTGGAATGCCGCAGGCCGGCGGCAGGGTCCGACAACCCGAGGTGGTCGACCAGGAAGGCTCCGACGCCGGCAACGCTCTGGTCGGCCTCGGGGATGACCGAACCGGGAAATGCCTGGAAGACATGAATGAGATCAGGCCAGACGATGAGTGAGACGCTCACCCCCGCCGTCTCGAGGCGTTCGGCCAGCCGGGTGGCGTCCTCGATGAGCACCTCGCGCTCGCCGACCTCGATGCGCATCGGCGGGAGCCCGCTCAGATCCTCGGCATAGACAGGCGAGGCGAGCTCGAGGCGGGCATCGGTGTCACCCAGGTACGCGTGTGCCATCACGTCGAGACCGGCCTTGGACACCATCGGATCTTGATCGGCACGGTGACGGTAGGCGGGGGCCGACTGGGTGAGATCGGCCCAGGGTGACAGGCAGACGGCCGCGGCCGGAAGGGGATCGCCAGAAGCCCGCAGGGCGAGGAGCGCGGCCACGGTCAAGCCGCCCCCGGCCGAGTCTCCGGCGATGGCGGTGCGGTGGGGCTTCAAGCCGCGCCCGAGGAGCGCTCGGTAGGCACCAGCAGCATCGTCCACGGCAGCAGGAAAAGGGTGCTCGGGGGCCAGCCGGTAGTCCAGGGTGACCACGGCGCAGCCGGCGGCGAGGGCCAACCTCCCGGCCAGATCACGGTGGGTGGCGAGCGAACCGATGCAGTACCCCCCACCGTGCAGGTAGAGCACAGCGGCATCCGTGGTGCCGCCTTCGGGCATCAGCCATTCGCCGCCACACCCACCCAGCGAGACCGGTTCGACGGTCACCCCCTCGGGAGGCACCGCTTGGGCCGCCACCGCGGCCATGGCGGCCCGCTGCTCGAGAATGGTCCCCTGGGAGAGGTTCGATTCGGCCAGGTAGGCCGCGATCGACTCGACGCCCGGATGGGTCATGGCGGCACCGTACTCGGCGTCCGGTCCCCGCCGCTCAGGGCCCACCTCCGGCCGAGTCGGACGTCGGGCTCAACCTCGGGGTCGGATGTGCCGATACTGGCCCGGTGGGCGGGTTGGCGCCCACCGGGCCGTAATCACGGGCAGAGGGGCGCAGTATGACAAGTCGGTATCGACGGTGGCAGGGAATCTTCGCGGTCGTGGGCTGCGCTCTGTTCTCTCTCTCAATAGCCGCCGCCCCCATCCCCGCGGCGGCCACCGCCGGAGCAGACTCCGGTCATGCCATCGGCTCGCTGACCCCCGGAAACTTCTGGCTGGCCACGGCCAGCGGCCACCTCTATGCCTTCGGCGTACCGGACGACGGATCCCCCGGTGGCGCTCCCCTCAACCGACCCATCGTCGGCATGGTCCCCACCCGGAGCCAGCAGGGCTACTGGATGGTGGCCTCCGATGGCGGCGTCTTCTCGTACGGCAACGCCCGGTTCTACGGCTCGACCGGAAACCTCACCCTCAACAAGCCCATCGTGGGCATGGCGGCAACGCCGGATCAGAAGGGTTACTGGATGGTGGCCTCGGACGGGGGCGTCTTCTCGTACGGCGACGCCCGGTTCTACGGCTCGACCGGAAACCTCACCCTCAACAAGCCCATCGTGGGCATGGCGGTGACACCGGACGGCAACGGGTACTGGCTGGTGGCCTCCGACGGGGGCGTCTTCGCCTTCGGTGACGCCACCTTCTACGGCTCCACTGGCAACCTCACCCTGAACCAGCCGATCGTCTCCATGGACGCCACCCCCGACGGCAGGGGTTACTGGATGGTGGCCGCCGACGGCGGTGTCTTCGCCTTCGGCGACGCCACCTTCTACGGCTCCACCGCCAACAGCCCCGAGGACCCGGTGCAACGCCTCCTGACCACGCCGACAGGCAACGGCTATTGGATCGTGCAACAGAACGGGACGGCCACCCCCTTCGGAGACGCGGTGTCGCTCCAACCTCCGCCCACCGCCTTGCTGTTCGCGCCGGTCACCCCCGGTGATGCCGCCGTTCTGTTCGCCTTCCAGCAATTGGGCAAGCCGTACATCTACGGCGGGAACGGACCGGTGGGCTACGACTGTTCCGGACTGGCCCTGGCCGCCTGGAGTCAGGGTGCCGGCGTTGAGTTCGCCCGGGTGGCAGACGACCAGTACAACACCGCCGGGGTGCCGGTCCCGATGACCTCGCTGGAGGCGGGCGATCTCGTCTTCTGGGGTACTGACACCACCGACTGGACGACGGTGTACCACACGGCCATCTACGTCGGCGGCAACCGGATCGTCGAGGCCACCGGCGACCAGGTGCAGCTCAACACCCTCGATCAGTGGGGGGCGAGCAATCTGATGCCCAATGGACGCCGCCCCTGAGGGCTCCGGCGCCATCGCACCACCCAGGCCAGACCCGACTCACACCACGAAGGCGCATCCGTCCCACGACGCCACCGGACGTCGTCGACGCCAGCCGCTGAGAGTGAGATGCAGCTCAGCGGGCCGGGTGGACCGAGGAAGACGGGCGAGCACGAAGACCCCGTCGACGACGTACAGCTCATACTCGTCGAGAGCGGCCGGAGCTTTGGTGGTGGCCTCCAGGAAGGTCACCCCGGGACAGCTTCGGCGCCGTCGGCATCCCACGTAGACCGATCCGCCCCGCTCCTCCAGATGCCGGTGAAGCTCGGACGAGACCGTGACGAGCACAAGACCCACGATACCGGCGACCCGGTAGGGGGCGACGACGCTGGTCAGCGGCCCAACAGACCGGCGCCGGGACGCCCCATGGCGGCGCCCCTCCCCCTGGCGAGCCGAGCCCCGGGGGCAACATTGTGAAACGGTGTCGGACGTGACCAGCGCGCCCGAGACCCCCGGCCGCCCCGATCTCCTCCGCGTCCATTCGAGCCGGGGCCGGTGGGTCATCGCGGCCACGGTGCTCGGCTCGGGCATGGCCGCCATCGACGCCACCGTCATCGGTATCGCCCTCCCCACCATCGGCCGCGCCTTCCACGCCTCGTTGGGCACCTTGCAGTGGGTGGTCACCGGCTACACCCTGACCTTGGCGTCATTGCTGCTCCTCGGCGGGTCACTCGGTGACCGCTTCGGAAGAAAGCGGGTCTTCATGATCGGGGTCGGATGGTTCGCCCTGGCCTCGGCGGCGTGCGCGGTGTCGACCGGCTCGACCCAGCTGATCGTCACCCGCATCCTCCAAGGAGTCGGGGGTGCCCTGCTCACCCCGGGAAGCCTGGCCATCCTGGAGGCCTCGTTCGTATCCAACGATCGCAGCGAGGCCATCGGTGCCTGGTCGGGTCTGGGCGGTGTGGCCACCGCCGCCGGCCCGCTCCTCGGGGGGTACCTGATCACCGCGGCCTCGTGGCGGTGGATCTTCCTCATCAACGTGCCCATCGGCGCCGCCGTCCTCCTGCTGACGGCCAGGCACGTACCCGAATCGCGCGACCCGACTGCTTCCGGAAAGATCGACGTCATCGGTGCCGCGTTGGCCACGGCATCGTTGGCCACCATCACCTATGCCCTGATCGAGGGGCCGTCTCGCGGATGGACGTCAGCCGCGGTGATGGCATCCCTCGTGGTGGGCGCGGTCGGTTCGCTGGCCTTCGTCCTCGTCGAGCGGCGTTCGACGGCACCGATGCTCCCCCTCGGGCTGTTCGCCAACCGCCAGTTTTCGGTGACCAATGCTGTGACCCTGGTCGTCTACGCCGGCCTGGGTGGTGCGCTCTTCCTCCTGCCGGTCGTCCTCCAGGTGGTCAACCACTACTCCCCCCTCGAATCAGGGGTGGCGATGCTGCCGCTGACCGCGGTCATGCTCGTCTTTTCCGCTCGGTCGGGCCGGATCGCCGCCTCCATCGGGCCGCGGCTGCAGATGAGCGTTGGTCCGGTCGTGGTGGGCGTGGGCATGATCCTCCTCGTACGAGTCCCGGACAGCTCGTCCTATGTGACCGGCGTGCTCCCTGCGGTGCTGGTCATCGGCGTGGGCCTGGCCACCACGGTGGCCCCCCTCACGGCCACCGCCCTCAACTCGGTGTCGGCGGCCCATTCGGGGATGGCCTCCGCCGTCAACAACGACGTCGCCCGGCTCGGCTCCCTGATCGCCGTGGCTGTCCTGCCGGCTCTGGGCGGGATCGTGGGTCTGAGCTACCTCCATCCCCACGCGCTGGCGCACGGTTTCAACAAGGCGGTGGTCATCGCCGGATCCTGGTGTGTGGTCGGCGGCCTGGGCGCGGCCATCGGCATCCGCAACCCTCCGGCCCGGGGACCCGGGGAGCCGGCGGTGACCGCGGTCGGACCCAGCTACTGCGCACTGGAGGCCACGCCGATCACCCACCAGAGCCCGACGCCGACGACGAAAGCTTCGTAAAGCAGCGAGAAGGCCAGCCGGCCGCGCCGACGTCGATCACTTGACAACCGAGTGTCCACCGTGAGCAGACTCGGACCGCCGGGGGAGCCTCCGGTCCGCCGTCCAGGAGCCAGTCACCATGACGTCCACCACAGTGAGGTTCGGGGTCCTCGGGGCGGCACGGATCACCCCGGCCGCGCTGATCCGACCGGCGACGGCCAGTCCCGAGGCGACCGTTGACGTGATCGCCGCCCGCGATGGGGGACGGGCGACCGCCTACGCCAAACGGCACGGGATCCCCCGGGTTCTCGACAGCTACCAGGCTCTGGTGGAGGACCCGGAGATCGACGCCGTCTATGTTCCCCTGCCCAACGGCCTCCACGGCCGTTGGACCCTGGCCGCCCTGGCCGCCGGCAAGCACGTCTTGTGCGAGAAGCCCTTCACCGCCAACGCGGAGGAAGCCGATGCCGTGGCTACGGCGGCCGACACGGCGGCGGCCGACAGCGGCCTGGTGGTCCTTGAGGCCTTCCACTACCGCTACCACCCCCTGGCCCATCGCATGCGCCAGATCGTCGACAGCGGCGAGCTGGGCCGGCTCCATCACATCGAGACCTGGCTGTGCGCTCCGATTATCAACAAGTCCGACATCAGATACCGGATCGACCTGGCCGGTGGAGCCATGATGGACATGGGCTCCTACGTGGTCAACATGGCCCGGATGCTCGGCGGCGAAGAGCCCACGGTGACCTCCGCCCGAGCCAAGCTCCTGAATCCGGAGATCGACCGGTCCATGTCCGCCGAACTCCAGTTCCCGAGCGGTCACACCGCGTCGGTGCACTGCTCGATGTGGTCCTCTTCGGTCTTGCACCTGGCGGCACGGGTCATCGGGGACGAGGGCGAACTGCGAGTCTTCAACCCGATCGCCCCGCAGTACGTCAGTTGGCTGACGGTGCGCTCCGGAGGTGCCCGTCGCACCGAGATCCCGGCCCGCCGGGCCACCTACGCCTACCAGTTGGACGCTTTCTGCAACGCGGTCCTCCGAGGTCAGCCGGCTGAGACCACGCCGGACGACGCCGTGGCCAACATGACGGTGATCGATGCCGTGTACCGTGCAGCCAACATGCGCCCGAGAGGTGCCTGAGCCGAGCCAGCCCAAGGAGGCCGCACCCATGAGCACCTTCCCCTACGCAGGCCGCTTCCCCGTGCACCGGACGCTTCCCGAGAAAGGAACGCCCCGTTCCGAGATCCTCGAGGAACTGCGATCGATGGCCACAGAGGAAGATCTGGCCTGGGAATCCGGCAAGTGTTCCGGCACCATGTACTGCGGCGACCACGACCACTACCGCTTCATGACCGAGGCCTTCGGGCTGTTCGCCCACGTCAACGTGCTCCAGCGGGACATCTGCCCCAGCGCGACCAAGTTCGAGGCCGAGATCATCGCCATGACCCTCGACCTCCTGCACGCCGAAGCGGTCACCGATGGCGAGCCGGCCGGGCTGGTGTCCACCGGGGGGACCGGGAGCATCTGCCACGCCATGCTGGCCTACCGGGAGCACGCCGCCCAGAGCCGGGGCATCCGACGACCCAACGTGATCAAGCCGGAGACCGCCCACCCGGCCTTCGACAAGGCCTGTCATCTGTTCGGCATCGAGCTCAAGGTGGCCCCGGTGGACCCGGTCACCACCCAGGTCGACACCGACTGGGTCGCGGCCAACATCGACTCCGACACCGTGGCCATCATCGGATCGGCCTGTAACTACGGCTACGGAACCATCGATCCGATCGCCGAGCTCTCCGATGTGGCCCTGCACCACGGGGTCGGGCTCCACGTGGACAGCTGTCTGGGTGGGTTCATCCTGCCGTTCGGCCAGGACCTGGGGTACGACATCCCCGTTTTCGACTACCGCCACCCTGGCGTGACCTCGATGTCGGCCGACACCCACAAGTACGGCTACGCCCTCAAAGGCACCTCGGTGATCACCTTTCGCGACAAGTCCCTCCGCGACGCCCAGTACTTCTTCCTGACCGGGTGGAGCGGCGGCAAGTACTGCTCGCCGGGAATGGAGGGTTCCCGCTCGGGGGGACTGATCGCCGCCACCTGGGCGGCCATGGTCCAGTTGGGCCGCGAGGGGTACCGCCGTTACGCCAAGGACATCTTCGCCACCGCCGCGGCCATGCAGACGTCGGTACTCTCGCATCCCGAACTCCGGCTGATCGGCGACCCGACCTTCCTGTTCAGCTTCACCTCCGACCAGTTCGACATCTACCTGGTGAACGACTTCATGCGCCGCCGCGGGTGGCGGTTCAACGGCCAGCAGTACCCCAACGCCCTCCACATGGCGGTCACCCGACCCCAGACCCAGCCCGGGGTGGCCGAGACCTTCGCTGACGACCTCGCCGACGGGGTGGACTATGCGCGGGTGCACGCGGACGAAGAACCCCAGTCGGGTGCGATCTACGGAGGCGTGGCCGGTGGGCTGACCGACGAGGCCGACAGCTTCATCACCATGGTCATGGCGGACATGATGGACGCCCAGCAGGCCATTCCGGCCGACGCCTGATCCCGTCGGCGCGCCGATCCAGGCGCGGCACACACACGCTCGGCCCGCGGTTCAGCCGACGGACGAGCGAGCCCGTCCGCCCGGGTTCCGCTCGAAGTCCCCGGCGCTCGAGAACGTATGGGCGGGGGCGGGACGAGCCAGCAGGAACCCCTGCGCCTCGTCGCACCCCATCGCCTGCACGGCACGTAGCTCCGCCTCCGTCTCGACCCCTTCGGCCACGACGGCCAGGCCCAGCCTGTGGGCCAGGTCGATGACGGTGGCGACAATGGTCGGATCCTGATCCGCCGATCCCAGGCCGGCCACGAAGCTCCGATCGACCTTCACTCGATCGATGGGAAGGCCCTTCAGATAGAGGAGCGACGAGTACCCCGTGCCGAAGTCGTCGAGTGCCATGTGCACACCCAGATCTCTGATCCTCTGCATGACTGCGCCGATCTCCACAAAGTCCATGACCAGCACCGACTCGGTCACCTCGAGAACCAAGGCACCGGGGTCGAGCCGCGACCGGGCCAGGGCCCCGCACACATCGTCGAAGAACGACGGATCCTGGAGCTGACGGGCCGACACATTGACCGAGACGGCAAGCCCGGATCGACCCTCCTCCCGCCACGTCCGGCATTGATGGGTCGCCTCACCCAGGACCCAACGGCCCACCGGGACGATCTCTCTGCTCCGCTCGAGGAGGGGAATGAACTCGGCGGGGGAAATGGCGCCCAGCTCGGGGTGTTGCCATCGGAGCAGTGCCTCCATCCCCACCATCTGGCCGCCCAGCTTGAACAGGGGCTGGTAGTGCACCGACAGCTGGCCGCCCTGATGGGCCTCACGCAGATCGTGGGCCAACTGGCTCTGCCGCTGGCGGTCCTCGCCGATGACCGAGTTGTAGCACTCATAGCGGGCCGGTCCCCCGCGCTTGGCCTGGTACATGGCCGCATCAGCCCGCGCCAGGGTCACCTCGGGGTCGGCACCGGCGACCACCTCGGCGATCCCGATGCTCACCGACGTATGCAACTGTCGATCACCCACCAGCACCGGCGACCGCATGGTCAGGTGGATGCGCTCGGCCAACGAACGAGCCGCGACCTCAGGATCGTCGAGGTCCACCGCCAGCACAACAAACTCATCACCACCCAGCCGGGCCACGGTGTCCGCCCCACGGACCAGCCCCTCAAGGCGGGTGGCCACGGCGGCCAACAGGACGTCCCCGGCCGCGTGACCGAAGCGGTCGTTGATGGCCTTGAAGTTATCGACGTCGAGAAACAAGAGCACGGCACCGGTCCCCCGGCGATCCAGCGAGCTTGCCGCCTGTCCGATTCGGTCACTCAGGAGGGTCCTGTTGGGCAGACCGGTGAGTTGGTCGTGCAGGGCCTGATGGGCCAGCGAGGCCTGTTCTTCACGAAGGCGACGCTGCAGGGCTCGGCGAGTGGCATCGAATTGCCGGACGATCCGGACCAGGCTGCCATCGCAGCTGAACCGGACCACGTTGCAGGCCAGATCGACCACTGAGTCGCTGACTCCGAGCGTGGCGGCCTCGTCGAGGATGACAGAGATGGTGGCGTCCCGCCAGGCCAAGTAGGCCTTGGCCACGCTGCCCAGCTCGGCGTTCTCCAAAATGGCCTGCTCGCCCTGCTCGGCCAGAGTGGCTTCGTCCTCGGTCGAGGCCACCTCGTCGGTGGCCAGCCAGCGGCCGATCAGGTGGGTGCCCAGGCGCGCCGTGGCGAAAGCTTCACCGGCCAGCTCCACCGCGAACTTGGCGTCCACCCGCATGCCCACCTCGTCGGCCCGGGCCTGCACCGCCTCGCCCAGGGCGACCCGATCCTCGCTCACCGCGGCGCCCGTCCGGGCGGGACGCGAGCTCGATCCGGGCGCGACGTCGTCGGTGGGGCCGGTGGAGACGTCCGGCTCCTCGGGTCGCATGCCGTCGATCATCGATTCACCAGACTGGACTCCCGAGCAACGACCGTGGTCACCGCTGCCTCGCCGGAGTCAGGGTGCTCCGCTCGGTCATCGACCGAGGGCCACGCTGAGCGGAGAAGCCAGCCGCATTCGCGTACTCCTTCAGCCAAGCCCAGAACAGCTCGGCCGCCATCGGGCGGGCCAGGTAGTACCCCTGCACGCTGTCGCACCCCAGTTCCCGCAGTCGTTCCCAGGTGGCGAGGTCTTCGACTCCTTCGGCCACCGTCTGGAGGCCGAGGTTGCGAGCCAGGTCGACCACGGCACGCACGATGACCCCGTCCTCGGTTTCCGTCCCCAAGTCCTGGACGAAGGCTCGGTCGATCTTCAGCTCGTGCACCGGGAGGTCCCGCAGGTAGGCCAAGGACGAGTAGCCGGTGCCGAAGTCGTCGATGGACAAGGTGACTCCCATGTCGGCCAACTCGATCAACACCCGACGGGCCCGTTTGGGGTCGGTCATGATGATCGTTTCGGTGATCTCCAGATGGAGCAAGTGGGGTGGGACGTCCCAGCGGGCGAGCTCCTGGCTCACGGTGTCGATGAGCGAGGCGTCGAGCAGACTGCGAGTGGACAGGTTGACGGCCACCGACAGATCGGTGGGGTCCCCGGGACCGGCGGCGTCGATCCATCGACGGCATTGATGGAGGGCTTCGCCGAGAACCCACTCGGTCATCGGCTCGATCAACCCGGTCCGCTCGGCCTCGGAGATGAACCGGTCCGGATAGAGAAGTCCGAGAGTGGGGTGTTGCCATCGAACCAGCGCCTCCGCTCCGGTCACCCGACGTGATGCGATCGATGCCTTGGGTTGGAAGTGCAGGACGAACTGGTGCTGGGTCACGGCGTTCCGCAGATCGCCGAGCATGGCCATACGCGCCGGGGTGTTGACGTTCAGGTCCTCCGTGTACACGACCACGCTGGCTGGTGAGTCTTTGGCCACATACATAGCGACGTCGGCCCGCTGCAACAGGGCGTCGGCGCTCTCGCCGTCGGTCGGGGCCATCGAGATCCCGCAGCTGGCCTCGATGCCGAGGGTGGTCCCTTCCACCTCGAAAGGCTCCTCCAAAGCGCCGATGATCCGTTCGGCCACCCGGACAGCTTCGCCCTCACCGCCGATGTGGGGCAGGAGGACACAGAACTCGTCCCCTCCGAGGCGGGCCAGGGTGTCACCGGAGCGGAGGACGGTCTTCACCCTCGGGCCGACCTCGATGAGGACCTGGTCCCCGTAGCGGTGACCCATGGTGTCGTTGATCTCCTTGAACCGGTCCAGATCGAACAACATCACGGCGCAGAAGCTGTCGGCGGCGGCTCCGGCCAAGGCGGTATCGGTCCTCTCATAAAAGAAGGCGCGGTTGGGAAGTCCGGTGAGCATGTCGTAGAGCGCTTGATGAGCCAGGAGCGCCTCCACCTCCTCTTTTTTTGCTCCGGTCGCTCCTGCCATCCGGATGACCATGGCCAGAACGAAGGCGCCGAGGGCACCAACAGCTTCGGCCTGGCCACGGCCGAGGAAGGAGGGGGCCCACCCGATCCAGATCAGGGACTGGGCCACCATGATGGAGAGCAAGGTCCAGAACAGGACCGGTCGCCACAGACGGGAGCCCCACAGCTCGATCTCCTGGACGGCCACAAAGGCATAGGCCATACCCAGAGCCGGCCCCCATCCGCTCATGTAGATGACGACGGCGACGGCGGACACGTGGATGACCAGGCGGATGTGCCGCTTGAGCGACCCGGGAGGGGCGGCGTGCCAGGGCTCGACGAGCACCGAGAGCACGCCGGCGCCGGCGATGGCGGCCAGATAGGCCCAAATGGGCAGACCGGCCACCAGACCGAAGTGCCGGAAGACGAGGAGGACGCCCAGAGCCAGAGGACCGACGACGTAACTCAACACCACCGGCGACAGGCTGGTGGACCTCTTAAACACCTCGGCGGCCGCCGGGGCGGGTTCCGGCGCAGGTTCCTCGACTGAGCGGGCCACCCGGATCCGATCCACGCCCTCAGATGGAGTGATTCCCACACCCGGTTATCGGCACTCCTCGAGGACTACTTGAGCAGCAAACGTAAGCCCGCCGCCGGAGAACTCCCTGGTGAGCACCAACTTTCCGCGCTGGGAGACCTCCCCGGTTCCGACGCTCCGTCCCCCCCGGATCGAGGTCGGTCCGGGGGTGGAGCGCCATCCGATCGAGGGCCCCGGAGCGATGAGCGCGGGGGCAGAACACCTAAGGTGAGGCGGTTCGGCCCACCGAGGGAGATCCAGTGAAGGCAGCGGTGTACTACGAGACAGGTGGTCCCGAGGTGTTCCGCTACGAGGAGGTCCCTGATCCGGTGATGGGCCCGGGCGACGTGCTGGTCCGGGTCGAGGCGGTCAGCATCGAGGGTGGTGACACCCTCAATCGGCTGGGGGGCGATATCGCTCAGGTCCCCCACGTCGTGGGTTACCAGTGCGCGGGCACGGTGTTGGCCACCGGCGCGGATGTGACCCGCTTTGCCGAAGGTGACCGGGTGGTCACCGTGGGCGTGGACGGATCTCATGCCGAGCTCCGGGTGACCGGCGAGTCGTTCTGCTGGCCGGTGCCCGCCGACCTCTCGATCGAGGAGGCGGCGTGTGTCCCCGTCCCCTTCGGCACGGCCGATGACTGTCTGTTCGAGTTCGGCCGCCTGCAGCCGGGCGAGACCGCCCTCATTCACGCCGGAGCCAGCGGAGTGGGGATCGCCGCCATCCAGCTGGCCAAGAGGGCTGGGGCCCGGGTGATGGCCACCGCGTCGAGTGACGAGCGGCTCCAGCGGCTGGTCGAGCTCGGGCTCGACGACGGCATCAACTACGCCACCACCGACTTCGTCGATGAGGTGCGCCGGCTGACCGCTGGTCGGGGCGCCGATGTGATCGTGGACTCGATCGGGGGCCCCACCTTGCAGAAGAGCCTGCACAGCCTGGCCTATCGGGGGCGCTGTCTCACCTTCGGCGATGCCGGGCGCGAGGCCGGAGCACCGTTGGACATCTCGACCATGCGAGCCAACAACCAGACCCTCGTCGGCTATTTCCTCGGTGCTGAGCTCTTCATGGGCACCCGTGCCCACGCCATGATCGCTGGCCTTCTCGACGACATCGCGGCAGGCCGTTTGCGAGTGGTCATCGATCGTCGTTTCACCCTGGAGCAGGCCGAAGAGGCCCACGCCTACATCGAATCCCGCCAGGCGTTCGGGCGAGTGCTCCTGATCCCCTGACCACTGCCCTGACCACAGCGAAGGCCCGCGGTTCGAACATCTAGCCTGAGCCGATGATCCGGCCCGCGGTCGAGGACGACGTCGAGGTCTTGGTCGAGCTGATCTACGACCTGGCCGCCTACGAACGCTTTCCGGACTCGGCGAAGGTCGACCGCGAGCAGTTGCGCGCTGCCCTGTTTTCGGCGTCACCTACTGTCTTCGCCCATGTGGCCGAGGAGCAGGGGACCGTCATCGGCATGGCCATCTGGTTCCTCAGCTTCTCCACCTGGACCGGTCGGACAGGGATCGCCCTGGAGGACCTGTACGTCCGCCCCGAGGGTCGGGGCCGGGGCATCGGTCGTGCCCTCCTGTCGGAGCTTGCCGCCATCGCCCATCAGTCCGGCTACAGCCGCATCGACTGGTCGGTGCTCAGATGGAACAAGTCGGCCATCGGCTTCTACGAGTCGCTGGGGGCTGTGCCCATGGACGAGTGGACCGGCTACCGGCTAGAAGCCGATGGAATCGCCGCATTGGTCGATCCCACCGGCCATTGGGAGGAATGAGCGCTTCATAGAAGAGGGGCTGCCATTCCGAGAGTAGGCACTTGTCGTTAGTGCGATCATCGTCGGATATGGAGCCGGAGAACCGGCAGCGAGGTCATGGCCGAGTTGCTCCTCGAAACGATGATTGCGCTAGCCGAGGGGGCGTGGCAAGAGTTTCAACAGATTCCAGATTGGCGTCCGGGGACTGTGGGGATGGGCTGGTAGTAGATCTCCAGTCTCGCTGGTGGATGCACACACCCTCCGACTGACACACTCCGCCTGTATGATTGGCGACAACATGCGAGGGCGGGTCAAGGCCGTCCAGCGAATCCACCAGTCTGGATCGCAATCGAAAAGCACCCAACCGTAAGCACTGCGCACTGATCTAGGTTGCCAGACTGGTGGCACCGAAGGACGTGTGTCGTGTTGGTATGGATCGCAGGGTCGCTCGCAAGTTGCGGCCCGATACTCGTGCTCGCTCTAGTAGTGGCCATTCACCGTTGGCCACCCACTGAAGTCCGAGTGTCCTCTCGGTGGTTCGGTGTCTACGTAAAGTGGGAGCGGAAACGCTAGTCGTTGGCCCCAGTTCAGGCGGCTCGCAAGAGTTCAGCGCTCAGTCAAACCCCTCTTCCGGCAAAGGTTCGATCGGTTTGAGCATCCCTGCCTCGTCAACGCCAAAGATCCCTTGTTGGCCTGACTTCACGCAAGGCACGCATGACCACGTGCCGAACCCCTCGTTCTCTTCGAAGTCTCGCCAACTCACGGCGCCATACAAGAGGGCGCCATGACAGTTAGGGCACTCGGGTTGCTCGCTCATGACGAAAGCCTATGCGCCTAATGTGACACCAACCGAAGGGCGGCTCCGGCCTCGGCGCCATCATAGGAACGCTCGTGGCCCTAGCGGTTCCGACGCCGCACGTCTACTGGGGTGCGCTGTATGAGGAGTTGGGGTCAATCCCCTGAACTTCACAGCCCGTGGGCTTTTGATTCGGCGCAATCTGTACCGTGACAGTCCAGGGGTACTGGCCGGTGGCGTTTGGGATTGGCCATGGAGTGCCGGACGCAACCGTGCCGTCTGCGTCAGTTGCCCAAGCTTCAACTTGTCCCACCACGGGACCTAAGCCGACGAGCGATGGAACGGTGACTGAACCAGACAGCATTACCTCCGAATCACTCACAACCCGACAGCTTGACGGCGAGATGACAAAACCTGACCAGTCGAGTTCGGAGTTATTCGGAGCAAGCAACTGGGTAGCCAGTCCCGATGTGGGCGATGATGATGAAGTCGGGTTCGTGGACGGCGGCTGGGTGGCGGCGGTACTTGAGTTTGATGAGCCGTTAAAGTTATCCGTGACCTTCCAACTCACGGTGCCGCTGCCGTTGCCCTGGTTGCCAGATACTTCGACACGAGTCACCGTGACGTTCTCTGGCAGAACGAAGCCCGCACAGTAAGGGAGCGTTTCTGATGGACTGAGGCTCTGCGCATCGCCGTATGAGCAGAGCGTGTTGCCGTCGTCTGTCTCGTTGACCCTCTCGTAGGCCTGACCGTTAGTACCGAAGGCCGCAATGGTGATAGGGATCGTGGCGGGCAAGGCCGAGTTGCCGTTGTTAGTGGTACTGACCTTCACCACGGCGAAGTGATCGTTCGAGTTGCCGCTATCCGATGTGTACCCGCTGCTATCGGTGGCCGGATCGGTGAACGAAGACAGCGTAAGGGTCAATGGCTGACCGTAGGCAGTCACGCCTGATTGAGCCGAACCGCCCGAACTTGACGAGTGACCGGCGAGTGCGCCTACCGCTATGAGGACCGCCACTACGACGACACCGACGATCAACGGAATCGCAAGGTTGCCTCGGGACTTACGTGGTTGATCCTGGTAATCGTCTCCGTACTGTGGTTCGTATGCTGGCGGACCGGGTTGAGCTGTCGGCGGATACCACCTGTGATCAGTTGCCAGCCACCAGCCTGGCCCCTGCGAAGTGTCGCTCATGCTCTAGTGATCGGCAGGCCTTCGTCGGTGCTTGAGCCACCGTCTATGGCCCTAATGGGTCCCCCGGTGCGGCCCGACAGGACGGGGGATCATCCGCACTTTGGACGGCGCAGGGAGTGACCTCGACTCAGATCACTTGGAGCCGCATTTCAAGTAGTAAGGCCGGGCAGGCCGATATCCCTAGCATGGCGCAGAACGACGCAGATCCGCTCGACCAACTGAATCCCTATCTGGATCTCATCTGGTATGAATACGCACTTCGGCGTGAGGCGGGCCTTGAGCCTCAGGAATCGGCCCAGTTCTCTTTCCGGCGAGTGCTACCTACCGAGGGGCTGCACTCAGTCCTGGCGATCATCGCCGGATATGGTCCCGGAGAACCGGCAGACCAGGGCATGGCCGAGTTGCTGCTCGAAACGATGATTGCGCTAGCCGAGGGGGCGTGGCAAGAGTTTCAACAGATTCCAGATTGGCGTCCGGGGACTGTCGGGATGGGCTGGTAGGTGGTCTCCTGTCTCGCTGGTCTTTGTGAACGCCCGTCCGCTACCGTGCCGGCGTGGACCTACGTCGACGCCTTCTATGTGGAGCCTGGCCAATGCTTCCGGTTTGTGATGGCACCTGAACCTGGCCGAGGCGGAACGTCTCTCAAGCTTCTACGGAGAACGGGTCGATGACTTTCCTATGGACAATGCTCGGCGCTCGCAGCCACCGGAGGAAGTGGGAGAGAGCGACTGGTGGTTTGAAGGCAGGCCGTGCGAGCCGGATGAACTCTCATACTGCGCTCGCTGTAAGCCGCACGACTACCCGACGACGGTCTTCATGACACGAGGTTGGAGCGCCGCCTTCCATAGATCTCCGACCTGCAAGGCGCTTCAGAGCGGACAGGAGAAGGTCGAAAAACGTGGTGGAGATCCAGCCGAGGTTGAGCCGGTGAATATCCAGAAGGCGCTGGGGAGCGGACATCTTCCTTGCCTGGTCTGCTTACCCTCGCACGTTCGATGACATAGCTGCCATGGGATGCAACTAGTTCGTAGTCACTTCGATCTGGCGACTGACCTGCTCCTCTAGAACACAAGCGATTGCCTCGAACTCAGATCGCTCTATCGCATTGCCGGTCAATCGTGGCACCCAGGCATCGACACGGCGACCTTCGCAGACCAACACCCCATCGACATTCGCCCACCCCTGGTCAAGCTCGGGGCTACGTGGCCCCCAAATGACCACAACGGGCACGACGGTGACATCGAATCGCTGAGGGCCGTGACGAAGGAGCCTCTCGACCTTTCGAGCACCTTCCCTGGCTTGCGCTACCGGCTCACGCCCCAGTATCCCTACGATGCCACCTTCTTCGATCCGACACCGGTTGGAGGTCCACTTCGATTCGATGGCGAAGATTCCACCCGGACCGACGAGGACGTGATCGATGTCACCGTGTCCCGCAAGGTAGAGGCCATTGATGAGTCGCCAACCAAGTCGCTTTTTCTTCCTGCTCAAGACTGACTCCGCTGTTGCCTCCTCGCCCAACTTTCCAAGGCTCCAACCGTGGATTCCAGACAGGACGTAGACGATCCACATAAGGCCAGCCAGAAGCGATGCCGTGGCGAATCCGATCAGGAAGGCCCGCCACCATGTTGGCATTCGCAGGGCCGAAATCACCTCAGCGTATAGAACGCCGAAGAGGATGAGGCAGACCGCTGCGATGGCGTTCTTCCGAGCAGTCCTCTGCCAAGCTCGTCGGATCTCAAGCCGTGCTCGCTCTCCTGGTCGATTCCTCATGCTGTCCCATCGACGCCCAGATGAGATGGCTGTAGATAGGACTTGGACGGGGTGAATCGGTCGTCTTCAACCTCTCAAGCCAGTTGTCATAGAAGCCGATGAAGCCTGTAAGGACGGCGCATCGAGGCGCTAAGCACGATCAGGTCCGTGTCAGAGGCAGTACAGACCGGTCCGAGAGAGACGGTGCCATATGGATCAAGACGGTTGGGAAGCTGCGAGGCTGATCCCGGTTTCAGGGATCAAGGGATCTGACGAGCAAGAGCGGCGAGGCGCATCAGCGTTACTCGCCGTTCTTGAGTCAGTACACGAGTTCAATCGGGCCGTGCTGGGGCCGCTAGGCGCATTGGCCGGAAAGATCGAGTGCTTCATTGAGGTTCCATTCGAACTAGGAGATCGGCAAGTTCGTCCCGATGGCGTGATTCGGACCACCCGTGGGAAGCAGGTCTGGACCGCACTCGTTGAGGTGAAGACGGATCGGAACGATCTCGTCGCATCCCAACTTGAGTCCTACCTTGATGTCGCCAGAGAACAAGGCTTCCAAGCTGTCATTACCATTTCCAACCAGATCGCCACGGTTGTCGGAGAGCATCCCTGCAACGTCGACAAGAAGAAGCTCCGAAAGGTCCACCTCCATCACCTCTCATGGAGCCAGATCCACACAGAGGCGGTGATCGAGCGAGTCAATCGTTCGGTCGCCGATCCCGACCAAGCATGGATACTGGCCGAACTTATTCGTTACCTTGAGCACTCCCGTTCTGGTGCGGTCGACTTCGACGACATGGGTAGTTCATGGGTCGCTGTCCGTGACGGTGCCGCTGATGGCACATTGCGAACCGCCGATCCCAGGACGCTCGACGTGGTTGGACGATTCGGACAACTGGTCGCATTCGCAGGGATGCGTCTTTCTCGAAAACTGGGAGTCCAAGTACGGCCTGCGCTCACCAGGGCACAACTTCGGGATAGTGCGAAACGCCTGCAATCTGAGGCGGCAGAGCTGGTTGATCGAGGAACATTGGCAGGCAGTCTCAAGGTCCCCCATGCGATCTCCCCTATTGACATCACAGTTGATTTGAAGTCTGGTCGAGTCACGTGTGCGGTATCCATCGACGCCCCTACTCAGGGCAAGCCGACGACTCGGATCAACTGGCTGGTGCGTCAACTCGGTGAGGCCCCGATCGGTCTGTTGGTCGAGGCCGTTCCGGCGTGGGCACGCACAGGGTTGTGCGAGCCTCTGTCTGCCGTTCGTGATTCATCGCACCTGCTCTTCGACGACCCGAAGAAGGACATCAAGACATTCTCGTTGCGCCTGTCTGCACCCATTGGTACGAAACGAGGACAAGGACGAGGATCATTTGTGGGATCGGTGCTCGCCCTCGTTGATTCGTTCTACATCGACGTGGTTCAGAACCTGAAGCCGTGGTCGGCTCCGGCCCCCTCAGTGCGATCCTCGTCCACGGGGGATCAGTCGTCCGGTGAAGACGAGATTCAAGGGGAGTTGCCTGTTCGGGCCAGTAGATCGGACCGTCTTGCCGACGACCCCATCGTCGAAGTCGTACTGACTTCCGCCCTCAGCCGATCCGACGAAATCGTGGTACCCGGAACTCTCCGAGTCGAACCTGTCGTACCGGATCTGTCACGTTCCGGCGCTGAGAACGGTTCACGAAGCGCCTTGGCCTGATGGAGACTGGCGCTTGGATGCCTCGACTGCGGAACTAGGTCGGTAACCATGGCAGACAATGACCCTGAGGTGTTTACTCTTAAGAAGGCCACGGTCGTCCGCATTGGGATTGCCGCAGTCGTCCTTGCCGCTCTCGGGATCGGCATTGTCATCGGTTTGCATTCGGCATCATCTCCTACAGTGCATGTTCAAGCTGTAGGTGCACACAAACACAAGAGTCCGCCGACAACGACGACAGTGCCGGTTCCAGCTACTACCTCGATTCCCCCGACGACAATCCCAACAGTGAGCACTACAACCCTGAATCCGGCCCGGCAGATTCTGTCGCCAGCCACAACCCCTCCCGTGGTCGATGAGTGTTCGGCCCCGCTGACCTACGGCGCCGATGGTGACAGTAACCCATCCTGCCCAGGTGGGGGCGGCGTGAACGTGCTGGCGTGGAAGTACCTCGCTGGCAGTTATCCAGTGATTCTCGGCGCCGGATCGAATGCCACGGAACAGCAAGTCCTTCAGACAATGTGTGAGAGTTCACCGCCCTATTCGCAAGTGCAGACCGCAGCGCAACTTGCGGCTACGTATTACGGATGGGGGTTTGCCACGGTGCCCACCTTCACCGGTTGGAACGCTGGAGACTGTACAAGTTGAGCCGTGGCAGTCACGTTGGTAGGGATCACGGATTACTCCCCAGACTCGATCACCGAAATTCCCCAGTTATTGAGCGGGGCGGCGAGCGTGTGATGAGTGTAAGTCAGCCGGCGGCAACCACCCCCTCTTCGTGCCGGCGGCGCTGATCGGGCGTCACCCGGCCACTGCCCGTCGGCTGGCTTCGGCACGGGCCCGGTGGCTTCGCATCCGATAGCTGTCGCCGTCGATGTTGAGCACGACGCTCCGGCGGCCAACTCTAGCGACTGCATTTACTGACGAAGCCACGGCACGTCTAGCGAGACCGATTGCGACAAGACCCGGTCAAGGGCCGACCGTTAGGCCGCCCTTAAGTTGAACTAGCGACGAAACTCGGGTGGGTAGAGTGCGCCATAGCCGGTGATCAGGGGCGAGCCGACCTTATTGACGCTTGCTTCTTCTGGTGGCTGTATGCGTCGGCCTAGGCTCGCTGGCATGGCTGATCGTGCACCCCCGAATGTGTCGGGTAGTACCTTCGGATCGTTTGCGTGGCTCTACCTGGGAGTGGCGATTCCGTGTGTGGCCTTCTTTCTCGTCTTGGGGATTGTTAAGCGGAACGTGGGGATGACGTCCGCTTTAGTGGTTGGGACGGCGATCGGTTTATGGTTTGTGTCCCATTTCGTGCAGAGAGTGTCCACGATCGTGGTGACAGAGGATGGCGTTAGCTATAGGTATGGTGTGGCTCCCAGAGTCCAGGCCGCTGTGATCGATGTGGTGCTGCCCTGGGACAACATTCGATTCGTCCAGCAACATGTGTTCAGCGCTTCCGTCATCTTGGAACAGCCGCAGCAGATAGGCCTGTTCAAGAGAAGAAAGCTTCGCTTCGCTTACCTCGACCCGCATTGGCGTGAGCGGCCAACATCGATTGCGATCATGAGGCGGTGCCATCAGCAACGCCTGGAAATAGGCCGGACCGACGAGGGCACGCTGTAATAAGTACCCACGGTCGGTGATCAGGGACAGGCATTAGAGGTTCAGCGCATCCTACGATTTAGCTCTGGACTTGCCACCCGAGTGGGCCGTCTGTCCTGACCCACTTCTCAAGGGAGTCCAAGTCCACAATCTCTTGGCGGATGCCAATATTCTGACGGTATCCGCCGCCTGCAATCGCCATCACTCTGTCGGACGACCTCATTGCAGCATGGGAGGAATCGCATACTAGGAGCCAGGATTCAATGCATCGCCCCCTGTCCAGGTGCTGGACGTGCATCCGTTTTTGCGGATCTAGGTACTGTCCCATGGCATTCAAAGTCTATGACCCAAGTTGAGGGACACGATCAGCAGAGGCGGATCTAGGGAACAGCCTCAAGGCGTCGCACCTGCCCGGTCGTAGGGGACGGACCTAAGGGCATAGCGGTGTCCATCACTTGACGGACCCACCGAGTGATTTATCGATGGACGCCTCATCAATCTTGAAAGAGACCGAAGGGTCGGCTGGACGGGGTACCCACAGGATGAGGGCAGAGGCCGACAGCCAAACGATCGCAATAAGAGACCAAAAGATCCAGACCACCCACAGCGCCCAGCGACCGTCGAGGTTGCCAGAGAAGGCCACCTTTAGAGCGTGATCGAGACACGCACGAGTGGCTGGGCTGGGGCACTTCGGGATCTGAACAGTCGGTGCCGCCGACGGCTGAGACTCGAATAGGTGGACCGACCAGACAGAGAAGATGATCGTGAGGGCTGATGCCACAGCGATCCTCAATCCCCGCTGGATTGTCGGCATTTCGTAAGCGTAGACCCCGGACGGTCCTAGCAGGCGGCGGTCCGTCTGGAGCCAATAATGGCGCTGACCCGGTAGTAGGGGTCACTCAATCCAATGAGGACTTATGGTGATGGCCCGTACGTGGTGGACCCCAGCCTGCGGCTTCGGCATTGCGTACGATCAGTTCGTCGGCTGCGGCATCTTCCCTACGCTTCTCCGGTTTCGTTTCCTTCAGGTGCCGACCAATCACTCCTATGACGAGGGCGACCAGCAGGATGATTGCCGAACCGACGGCATACGGGACGCCCCACCAATCGGCAGTTAGAGGAGCATGTTCCATGCCTCTGGACCTACCCATCTTGGGATCTTCGGTAACAGCCCGCTCAACCGGTGGTCAGGGGCACCCCTGCCTGATCGGTCGATAGTGGGTCAGTTTGATTTGGTCGGTAGCGGGATCGGACCCAAAACGCCTCGACGGCGTAGCACCAACAGGGTTCCAACTATCGCCATCCCAAGAATACCGGTTGCGTCCGGCAGCCAAATACCCCATGCGTTCGAGGAGCACGGCGCACCAGGGGAGCACGCCCTCAGCACTGTGCTCGGATCGACACGCAGCAGAACGTAGATGGTAAGCAGCGACACGACTACGCCAGCGGCTATCGCTATCCCAGTCACTAGGGCACCCCGCCCTATTCGTCGCACTCACCAAGTATGACACCAGGAGCACAGTCGAGCATCCCAATGTTCGCCACGGACCCCCTCGCCCGCATGTGCCGGTAGGTGATACCCCACCGGGGGCGGGGGTAAAGTCGCACAATGGAGTGGAGCCGGTTAGACGGACCGAGCTACGCCGCCGAACTCCCTACCCTTTGGATGTTTAGGTATCTGTAAAGTGTCTGACGGCTCACACCAGCTAGGCGAGCGATCTCGGTCACGGACAACTCACCCCGGTCGTATTGCTCTTGGGCCTTTCGAACCGCTGCGGGGGAGAACTCCCGCTTCCGACCACCCTTCCGACCCCGGGCACGACTAGCAGCCAGGCCGGAGTTGGTTCGCTCAATGAGTAGGTCACGTTCCATTTCAGCCACGGCGGCGATGATGGAGTAGACGAGCTTCCCGGCTGGGGTCCCGGTGTCGATGCCGAGGTTCAGGATCTTGAGGCTGACCTTCCGCTCAGAAAGATCATCAGCCAGGGCCGAGAGCTGACTCGTCGATCGGCCCAGCCGTGAAAGCTCGGTCACCATAAGGGTGTCGCCTTTGCGGAGGGACCGGAGAAGCTCATCCCACTGAGGACGGTTAGCACCCTTCTTGCCGGAACCAATCTCGGCGTAAAGCATCTCAGCACCCGCTGCCTTCAACTCGTCCTTCTGCCGGTCGAGCGATTGCTCGGATGTTGAGACCCGTGCATAACCCAGTGTTGCCATGTTACTTAGTGTAACGGAAGTCAATCGTTTAGATAACAGAGATTCCGGGACGATTTTGTGACAGGTGGCCCAAGTCTGAGTCAGGTCACTTTAGGAGGCGTTCCTCATACGACCGTTTGCGGTCACGAATCGTGTGGGGTCACCCAAGCAGGAGAGGACACGCCACCACCCGAGTCTCCACCTCACATCCGCCGAGCGCCGTTCGTGGTCGGGCTCGCAACTAAAGATTCTTATAGTTGGGAGACTTGAATAGGTGTGCGCAGAATCCGGCGTGTCCTCAATGAATAGTGACAGCACAGCGGACGAAGCCGAAAACTCCTTTGCGATCTGGTACCAAGCTGAGTACGGCAGCCTCCTTCGCACGCTGATCTTGGCAATCGGAGATACCGATGCGGCGACCGAAGCAGCTTCAGAGGCATTCACCCGTGCACTCCAAAACTGGAGTCGTGTCTCGATGATGGGATCGCCAACGGGTTGGACATACACGGTGGCGCTCAACATGGCCCGCCGTTCTTTCCGTCGTGCACGGCTTGAGGCACTCCTGCTTCGCCGTCGAACCGTTCCCCCTCCGGTTCGTGAGGATGCACTCGAAGTGTGGGATGCGGTTCAGCGATTACCGGTCCGACAACGCACCGCAGTGGCGCTTCACTATCTGAGTGACCTTCCACAGAAGGATGTGGCTGCGGTCATGGGCATTACGGAGGGGACGGTGGCGGCAACCCTTTCTGCGGCTCGGAAACGGCTCGCAGACACACTGGGTACGCCTATGGGAAAGGACGTGATGGAGCATGGATGAACTCGGCGAAACTCTCGCAAACCTCATTGATGAGAGTCGTCTCCCGCCGGATCCCTCCCTGGCGCTCCTCAAGCAGCGGGCTGAGAAACGATCCCGCCGCAGATCGCCAGCCCGTTCCATGGTGGTGATGCCCCTCATCGTCTTGGTTGCAGTTGCGGTGGTGGTCTTGGTGCTCCAACTCCTCCCGTCGACAGGCCGGCGCTCGACCTCAGCAGCAGCTGCCGTCCTGATGCACGCCGCCTCTGTCGCAGCCAACCAACCAGCCAACTCGGTTCCCGGTGCGGGGCAATATCTTTACTATCGAACTACTCAGGGTTCGATTGAGGATTCCGGTGCACCGGTTGGGCAACGCCACTTCCTCCTCTTCTCTACGATGACCACCGATAACTGGGTGACCACCGATGGGGCGGGACGAGAACGGGTTAACGTAACCACGCACCTGCTCGCTCCCAGCGAAAAGGAAGCCTGGGAGGCGGCTGGGTCGCCACACTCTGCCAGTCTGACAACTGGTATCTACGAGGGTACCTTTCCCAGCAAGACTCTTGCTGTCGGGATGACGGCGGTTTCAGGGACAGATGGTGAGTACCGCCTCACATACCCGTCCAGTTCAGACTTGCCCACGAACCCCGCAGCCCTCAAACGATACCTAGACCACTATGACAACAACAGCGATCCTGTAACCGCCTTCCTCACCGCCAGTGACATCTTCGAAAAGGGAGCATCACCCGCACTACGGTCTGCTCTCTTCCAGGTGATTGAGAAATTACCTGGTGTGACGGTGGTCGGTCCAACGAGGGATGAGGCCGGTCGCTCCGGTTTGGGCATCGAAATCGACAGTCCAGCTTCCTTCTATTCAGGAGGCAACTTGCGTATTCTCCTAATCTTCGATCCCAATACATCCGCAGTACTTGGTAACGAGGCCTTTGCGGGCGCTTCATACAACCTGGCCGGTGTTCCTGTACCGAAAGGAACGCTTGTGAGCTTCAACAACTATGGGCCAGTGGCCATCGTGTCATCTACTTCGGCCCTGCCAAACTAGAACGGAATCGTTCGAAGGAGGGGGGCGATTGCCGAATCTTCCGTTTTGGGTCAACGGGATTGAGGACTGCCCTCGGCGAGGGCTTGAATGGATGATTCCGCACCGTCAAGGTGGGCGACAGTACAGGCGTCTGCCTTCGATCGCCGTCTCTGATGCTGTCAGGCAATCCATCCAGGAAGCCTATGTGTGCACTTTAACGGCCTGTTCTACGGAGTAGCCGTTACCAGATGACGGCCTGCGAACTCACGCAGGTAATGACCAGCCGCATCGGCCAACTCAAGGGTCTGTGCGCAAGCGATCTCGGCCTGATTGTTCCGCCACCGTGGAGCACTGGTCCATGACCATGTTGAGCGAGACTGTTCATCGGTTCGAACAGTGTGGGCAGCCCACATCGCTGCTGATCCGAAGTGAGTGATCTCTGAGAGTTCAGCGTAGACATGCTTCAGTCCTGGAGCCTCCTTGGACGCATAGGCGATCAGGGCCTGGATACTCTTCCGCTTCGGTCCATCTTGCGGCAACTCCGAAGCTCGAACCGTCAGAACGTTGATGTATTGGATGTGGTCGTTGACATAGATCAACATCATCACTGTCTCGGCTAGCGCTCGGATCATAGGAAAGACTCCGTGAGCGTTTGAGCGCCGAATCTCCCTGGCAATGGCACTGTGCAGCCCATCGCACCGAGATATGACGGTGAGGAAGAACATGAGCACCACAGTTAGATCGTCACCTTCAGCAAGGCGAAGGTCGTTGG
Source organism: uncultured Acidimicrobiaceae bacterium (assembly GCA_963704615.1). Taxonomy (GTDB): domain Bacteria; phylum Actinomycetota; class Acidimicrobiia; order Acidimicrobiales; family RAAP-2; genus Bog-756. The sequence continues at coordinate 2,649,144 of OY969923.1, forward strand.
CGATGCTTCGATACCGGTCACCCGGCTCGACCTTGGCCATCGCATCTTCGACGGACGAGAACTGGCGCAAGTTCAGCAACCGTTCTTGCCCGTCATCCTCTCCTCCGCCTGAAGGATGGTTCGGAATCGCTTTAGGCATGATGCCAATCTATGCGACAGCCCCGAGGAGTCAGCATCCGAGTGCCCATTGCGGTGGGGCGTGGGTCTGACTCCACAATCAGTACGTGACACTTGCCCCTCTAGTCGGCTCGTGCTGGGTACCACATCAAGTGTGCACCAGGGTGGCTGGCGACCTGTCGGAATTTCGTCAGGCCTCCCTCTTCAGTGATCTTCCCCTCGACCCGGTAACCCCGCACATTCACGAAGGCGATCTCACCCTGCACCGTGTACGCCCTCAACTTGCCGTCCGGACAGAGTGCAGTCTTCGCTTCCATCGACCGGTCAGCCTGTCGGATCGTCTGACGGCGCCTCAACTTGATCGTCGGCGAACGGGTGTCCGGCCTCACTCAGCATCGCCATCGCACGTTCGGCGAAGTCGTCGGAAGTCTCACCAGGCCTTGCTCTTACGAAGACCTTGCGACCTTGAGGCGTGTCATACGAACCGTCGATGTCAGACATCGAACCTCCATCGTCGCAGCGTTAGCACCGTGCCTCTTCGGCCGGTTGCTAGGCCGTCATCGGGCTGCGTCCCTATGGCCTTCTTGATGTTGACCAACAGGATACTGCGTGTTCTGGCCTAAGCGCCAAGCTCGGTCCGAGTCCAAACTGCGCCACTTCAATGCAGTTGCCGGTCGGCTCCGTCATAAGTGCGCTGCGGCTTTGGTGCAGCGAGCTATTCGACTTTGTGGGGCCGTAAGTGGACATGGCATTGGCCCGTCTAGCCGCACTTCGGGTACGGGTGCGGTCAAGGCAGCGGGATCGGCACTTCGAGAGTGAGCCATGAGAGCACGAGGCCCGAAGTATTCGATGGGGGTCCCGGCTGGAACTCCGCTTCGCCCGTCATCACGCCGCCACCCCCGCCGGAACGCTGACCCCTTTGGAAATAGGGAGTACCTACATCATCCGCAAGACCGAAACGATAGAGACGCCTCATGCGCATCCCAAGACCGGCTTTTCGTCTCAGTTCTGCGGCAGCCCAGTCCTCCACTCCTTCCATGTCCTGCTCAAGCGCAGCCGCTTCAGCCGGGAAGGCCAGTGAAATGTCTGGCTCCGGCGCACACCGCCATCTGATTGCGACGGCAGTGTCATAGATCTCGACGGCGACGATCCTCAGCTTGCCGCCGTAAACCTCGAACTCCTGGTCGGGTCCGGCGACGGAACGAACGAATCGTGGCGTGCTCTCGGGTACACGTGGCTCCGAGGGCCGCTTCTTGGGGTCACCGACATATATGGCTTGGGCCACTCCTGGTGGCGCAGGGTCAGGGAGTTCGTATCCGAGAGCAACGAGCATCTTGCGGTACCAGGTCTGCTGTTCTTCCTGCGTCACGGCGTCGAGATATCGGAACCCCGCCAAGATCCCGGCGAAATGACTCAACCTTTTCTGCTTGGTTTCGTAGTCGTCTCGGACACCCGCATCTGCACGTGCGTTGGCGAGCGCTTCAACGAGGTACCACTGGGCTTCAGGCTCCACGGAACTAGTGTATTCTCTTCATCTTTCGTTTCACTTGCCAGGCGAGTGTGCCCGAGAGATACGGCAAGGCAGTCGAGTGGGTGTCTCGGCTCTTCTCAGCACTTGCCTGAGAAATACCAGCCGGGTGCCAAGATGGGATTCGGAGTACCTAGGTACAACGCCATTCGGGACGCCTTCAACGGACACTTGATCGGTCTTCCGGAAACTCGAACATCCTTCTACCTGGGCGAATGCACCTCATGGCTGAAGTCGTACCTAGGTACAGATCCTCAGAGCAAGAAACTGAGCCGTTGGATGCGTCGAGGGCACCAATCCACCACCGGACCCGAAAGAACGCCGTGCGCATATTTTGTTGCGGTGCGCTCCTGCTGACGGTAGCCATCACTAGAAGGCTCTCAGTACTCTCGGACCGGGAAACTGAGGGCCTCATTCGCATCGCCCGGTGGTTCGTAGCTCCTGAAGTTTCAGAGCCTTAATCGGGCCTGTAGCGACAGCCTTACCGAGGTATTCGATTCGTTACCGGAGGTAGAGCAAGAAGCTCCCGATCCACGACCCGAGTTGTCCTCGCTCAGGTGCGGGAGCGCATTGCCCACACGCATGGGGAACCGCATCGAGCCGAGCGGGCAATAGTTGAGAGATGGCTCACTTGGGGGAGGACCCTGAACCGGACGCTTCCCTGATTCGCCTCTCCTTAAGTGATCCTGAGCGGTTCACCGGCGTCGTCGAGCGCCATGCAGAGGCGCTCCACCGCTACTTCTCGAAGAGGTCACCCCACTCTGCTCTTGACGACCTGGTCTCCGAGACATTCCTGACTGCGTTCCGCAGCCGCCAGAACTACGACACCTCCTACCTCGACGCCCGCCCCTGGCTGTTCGGAATCGCTACCAACGTCCTCCGTCATCACCGAAGGTCCGAAGGTCGGCGCATCGCTCGGATAGGCCGGTGGCATTCCCCTGAATCCGAACAGGACAGGACTGAGGAGGTCGAGTCGGGGATGGTGGCCGATACCGAAGCGAGCAAGATTCAATCGGCGCTGGAACAGGTCGACGAGCGGTATCGGGACGTGTTGATGCTTGTCGCTGGACCTGGTCTCACCTACGAGGAGGTGGCCCGGGCGCTCGGGATTCCCGTAGGAACGGTTCGGTCTCGAATGTCACGGGGACGAACCCAGCTTCGGGAACTTCTTGGTCTCGATGGGCAATATCAAGATGAGGACGAACCGAACGGGAACGTCTCGACTTCTGAAGGGCTGTTCGAATGACAAATGACCTTGACCTGCTCCGTCGCTACATGGACGACGGGTCCGACGTGGGCTTCGATCTCTACGAGACGATCCGGCGATTTGAGGATGCCGTCGAGTCGGATGTTCAAGGAGATGGACACGGTGTTCGTCAACTTCACCAAGAGCGACGGCGACCGAGGAGGCCTCGGTGGGCGGTGCTTGTGGGTGGCATTGGGGCGGCTGTCGCTGTCATTCTGCTGATCGTCGTACTATTTCCGAACGCTGGACAACATCAACCCGTGGCAGCAGCAGCAGAACTCCGTCAGATCGCCACCGCCGCCGCCAGTCAATCGACTCCGCAACTCGGCCCTGGTCAGTATCTCATGACCGAAGATCGGGTCTCACTGTTCGCAAGCGTGACCCAGGTCGGCTCGACGCCGACGCCTAATGCACGAGCAACTATTGGCGCAACGATCAAACAGTGGACGGATCAGTACGGGGGCACGTGCGTTTCCGCATCGTCCACTCCGGCGCAGTTCGCAACCCCTGCAAACCAAGCGGCGTGGAAAGCTGCGGGCGTTCTCGACACTCCGAACGGACAGCCTGATACGAGCTGTGTCACAACCAGTGAGTCGCCGTTCGGGTCCCCAGTCGAGGCAGCGGGCATCATTGACGTATCACGCCTACCTATCAATCCCTCGAAGTTGGCCCATCAACTGAGCACAGGCACCACTAGCATCGCTGGACTGGATCAGCTATCTCTTCCGAATCGTGAGAATGCTGGATTCGAGCGGGCCATCTATCTCCTGGTCAGTCCCACCACCGGGGCCACCCCGGCTTTCACATCCGCCTTGTACAGCGCACTGGCCCTGATCCCAGGAATCACTATGCTCGGTGATACAAGTACTCACTCGGGTCTGACAGGCCTGGGGTTCGCTGGTGATTCGCCAATCGGCAAGAGCGTCATCGTCGTCGACCCGTCCAACGGCGCCCTACTGGAAGCTCGGAATGTCGAAAGCCCATTGGTCTATATGGGATTAGGACAGTCCTATCTTGCGCCTTCACCGACACCGAGCATCGGCACGGAGGGAGGGTCGTATGGGGTGACCATCCAGTGGCTCGACCCCGTGGGTACGGCAACGGTCGTCGACTCCTTGCCTGCCGGACTCGCTCTGTCTCGGCCAACGCCCGTTACCGCAGCCATCAAGGCCATCTCCAATCTGAATGTCACCTACTCTCAGATCGAACCACTACAAGTCCAACTGCAAAAGCTCCTTGGCTTAGGTCTCAGTAGCTTCGGCGGGTCGGCGTCATCAGCAGTACAGGAGGCAGCAGGCGAAACACCAAGCACTACGCCCAGCGGCAAGGTCATCAACGTCGGATACACCCTTGAGTTCGAGTTCGGAAGTGTGCCGGACATGCGAGAGGCGGCGCAGATCCTCAGGGCGTCCGGTTTGTTTGCCTCAATCACTGAGTACAAGGGCAAGGCCGTCTCGGGGTCCGCTCCTACATCCAACTCATCAGAGATACCTGCGCCCGCTTCGATTGTCCACGAGGTGTCCACCATTCCGGCCTCGGTCTTCAACGAGGTGGGAGTGAGTGTCCCTTCTTCAACACAACCGCTGTCACAACCGGTCATCCTAAGTGGGCAACCACCGTTGATACTCGAAGGAAAGTCCCCATCAGTGCTGTGGGACGGTGCCGAATACTGCCCCTACTGTGCGGCTGAGCGGTGGCCACTGACAGTGGCACTATCCCGCTTCGGTACTTGGTCCAAGCTCAAGCTCATTTCCTCATCACCGAACGATGTCTACCCCAGCACCCACTCGTTCAGTTACGACGGGGCCAAGTTCTCAAGTCCCTATCTGACCTTCGCCTCCATAGATCCCTTGACTGCCACACCACCACAGACTCCCTCCAAGGGCGAGCAAGCGGTACTCAACACCTATGCGAACCCGAAGTATCTCCCCGGCGCACAGGCCGGTTCGGACAGGCATGAGAACGGGACACTTGTCCCCGGCGCAGAAGCCGGTTCGGTCGGCCTCCCGTTCATCGACATCGACAATGTGGCGCTTATCTCGGGGGCCAACTACGACCCAGGCGTGCTGGCGGGACTGTCGTGGACCACCATCGGCAAGGATCTGAGCAATCCCAACAGTCCCGTTACCAAGTCGATAGTGGGAACGGCCAACTACATCACGGCTGCTATCTGTTCGAGCATCCATGGTGGCCCGGCTTCGGTTTGTAACAGTCCGGGCGTCGTGGCCGCAGCTAAGGCATTGAAGCTCAGCTAAGGCCAACCGGCGATGCCGATCAGTCTCGCCTGTGATAGTTCCTGGACGACCCGTCGAAGCGTCCGCTAAATCTAGAAGCCCGACTGCCACCGACGACACGCCAGGTCTCTGGCTAGCGTCGGCGCTCACCAATGTCGACCGAGTTAGGTTGAGCGACATACATGGCCGAACCCTTGCCGTAGGTGCCTTCGATGGTGGCCGCATCGGTCTTGTACGACAGCCGACCAACGAAGCCAAGTTCACGCAACCGAGTCAGAACACGAGTGACATCGTCCCGGTCTTCGTAATCGTAGGTGTAGACACAAGTCAATAGCACCCGATTGCTGACACTCAGTGCGTTACTTTTCGCCGTCGCTGCCTTGGCGGCACAGCCAAGCTCGCCAGCCTCAGTAGCCGTGCGAATCTTGGCCCACACCTCATCGTGGTCGTCCTTCGGCGTGAACAACATCCACTTGCCCGCCTTCTCTACGTCCTTTGTCGGGTCGTCAGGTCCAGACGCACGAATCCAGAAGGCATCAGTTACTTCAGATGGCTTACTTGCAGCCGCCTTGTGTGCCATAAAACTCCTCTGACCACTTCCCTTCACGCAGTATCGACGCAGTGCCGGAGAACCTTGATCCGGTGAGATGGCAGGATCGGCCTAATGCCCCGCTCAGTTACCGACATGGCCTATTCTCCAAGCAGGGCACTAACCGAGTGTCGTGGAAACGTCCTGGTACCGGATGTTCTCGGACGCCCATGGACCAGAGGCCGTCACCGCCCAGAGGACGGATGTGGGAACTGTTGGCCCAGGAAGCTCCGCAGCAACCCAAACCTTGTCGAGATCCTCGGCCATCGTGGGCTGGGTCGTCGGTAGAGTGCCGAACGTCAGTGGTGCGAAGCAGATCGAGTCAGTCGAGTCGACCCATACGAACAGGTGCCGCTCGTCTACCGCAGCCCTCCGCAGCTTCTCGATGTTGTTTTGGATCGCTCTCCCGACCGCAGGATTGAGGTTGTCGGGATCAGCTACGCCAGCGGGTCCTGACGTGCCTAAACCAATCTGCGGGGGGATGTCGGGGTGTCGTGGCAGTCCGAGACACCCGCCTTGTCTCACGCCGAGCTTCTCAAGCGCCAGCACGGCGTCCGCAGAAGAGGGATCAGTCGGCAATGGGTGTGAAGCGCCGAAGTGCAAGACTCCCGCCTGCTCTAGGACCACGAGGTGCTCCTCGATCTTGCGCCGCAGTGGTCCGATAGGCGTTCCCCGCTTACCTGGACCCGCAGCTTCCACCGAGATCGACCATCCCCAGGAGCACTTGGTGCACTCCCACAAGTGCCTACCGACCGCATCCCACATGGTGCGAACTTCCCCGACCGTCGTACTGGTCACCTCTAGGGCGATGGTGCGTTCACCTGTGTTGATCTCGAAGTCGTGCTGACCGTTCGGCCCATCAGGGAGATCAGTGTGCTTGTACGTGCCTCCGACCAGACCAAGTACAAGACCGAGTGCTGCCAGTTCTCGATCTACGTCGGGCATCTATCTCACGTTCTCCCTGGTGAGAGCCATATGCGCATCGTAACTGTGATTGTTCTTCTTCCCTCTCGGGAAACCCTGCCTGCCAGCCTGACTACCTGTTGTAAATAACTACGTCTTACACGCCGACCACTGCCTGTACGTGTGTATGCAATGGTCAAGAGGTCAGGGTTCTGAACTGGTCTGATGAAGCACGAGAAGTGCGTCGAGCCTGGTCACTTACCTGGGCCACATCGCACAAGGGTGCGGCGGCGGAGAGATCACCTCGAACTCGCCACGTAGACCGATGCTCCTAGTTTGGTGCGATCCTGCCGCCGTGCTCCTCGCTCAGATTGCCCTCAGTACCCTCGCACGGGGAAACTGACGGCACCAAACCTTGCTTGGTGGCATCCGGCGCTCCCGAAGATGTTCTGGCCTGAGTTTCCCGACTCCGGGAGATGCTGGATCATGGATTCGGAAGGTGCCACATCGTTCGAGAACTCTGCTCAGGCAGACGGATCGAAATGATCCCTAGCCGCTGAGCCGACCTCTTGATCGTTCGCTCCGAGATGCCAGCCCCCGTGGCGAAGAACTTGACCTCAGATGACAAGGCCTCCCCGCCGTGAGACCGCATGTAGCGAAGCAGCCATTCATCAGGATGGGTCTTCTTCCTCTTCCGATTCGGAGCTACACTCCGGGCCTTCATCGGCGGCTTCTCTCTCGATGATGGATCGAGGATGAAGCGGTACACGTAGGCGAACTGAGTTCCAGTTCTCGTTGGGTTGGTCGCCTTCCACCAACCGACGGCTTCGAGCGCTTCAAAGGCCTTGCGACACGTGTCTCGATGGAGGCCAGTGATCTCAGCGAGATCGTCGCACCCCAGCATCGGCGCAGTGGTGATGGTCTCCTCGGCAACGACCAAGCTGGCCTTCAGGATCGCTTCGCAGTTCTTTCCTTCCACACCCTGGCGTTTGCCATTGCGGCCCCTGAACGTGACCACCTTCGGAAACTCGTAGGATTCGGCCTCTGCTCTGAATGGCGCCAGATCATCGACGTGCTCGGCAAGCCACTTGTAAGCCTGGTGCAGTGCACGGTCGAACCGCTCCCGACCCGCTCCTGGTCCTCCCTCGGCGATGGCCTCTCGTATGCCAAGTCCCCCTGGGTTCGTCGGGTTGAGGAGTTCGGCGTAGAGACGGTCAGAGTCATAGCCGACGCTGGCTGCCCCCTTGCAGATGGACATGACCACCCGGGATTGACCTCGACCGGAGCGACCCTCCCTGATGAGCTTCGCAGTGGCATAGCCCAGGACTGCATCAGGATTCGTTCGCACTTCCCGCAGCTTGTGCGCCTTGATGTCGAGATCATCAAGTTCCTTCGGTGTCTTAGGTCTAGTCGGCGCTAGTTCAGTCTTCTGGTGCACTGTGACAGAGGGTTCGATCTCTCTGTCTCGTGTACCGACCGCCTCAGGCTCCTTGTACAGCCAGGCGGGCAGAGTCGCAATCTCGGCATCGGGGTCGATCCACTGATAGGGATTGCCACTGACATGCAACGACGGAGCAACGACGATCAAACCACCTCTCCCTTTCACGTCGATGACACCCTTGTACGCAGACTGAGGCAGCATCGGAAGCTTGCTGATACCTACCCGCCCAGGAGGCGGACGGAAGAGTAGATGCTTGCCCCCGCTACCGGTAATGGCAGTCAGCGTCTCAGGTACCCGACCATGCTCCTCTTGGAGCGCCTCCCACTCTTCCTCGGCGTTGCGCCATTGATGATCGGCCTTCGGTGTATCTAGATCAATCCCGATCAAACCTGTGGTGAGGATGCCGACATTGTCATTCGGATACTTGGTGTAGTGAGCGTTGATCGCCTCCTCGTCGGGCCGGGACCGCTCCTGGTAGCCCTTCGGCATCCGAGGATGCTTGCCTGGACTCCTCGTACACTTCTTCCCCGCCCTACAAGAGCACACAAGGTTGCCTTCGGGACCAGGATGCACTCCGTAGATGAACACGACGAACCATTCACGGCGAGCTAGGTCGAGGGCGGCAGCATGACAAGTCTGTGTCTCCACCGAGGTCGCTGTCATCGTCTTCTGGACGACATCGGCAGAAGGACGAACCAGCTTGATCGTCGCCATGCCGGTACCACGGAGCGCCTGTCCCCTCAGGAGCCAGGTGAGCGGTCCCACACGGGGGAAGCAGGGGCTTCTTTCGACCGACGTGGGCGGTTGGTGCCTCCCGATCGCTGGCGCCCTCTCCCTCCTCAGGTTCTCTACCGAGGTACCCCCCGCCATGTCCCCAACTCACCCACTACCGAGGTAGTCGAACCGACGTACAGAGCCGTTGAAGGTATCGGGTGCGGTCCAACCAACGCCCTCGCCCGTTGAGCCGCTCTGAACCCCCCTATGGGAACGCTCAGGGCAGCCTGGTAGCCCCACGGGGTTACGAGCCGCTGCTCCCCCGGAGTGGGAGCTATCAGAGGGTCTCAAGATCACGCAGCGTTGGCGGCTCTGATGCCTCGGACGGTGATCTTGGCGACCGTGGCATACCTCCACAGGATGTCCACACGATCAGGATCGAACTTCGTGCGCCCACGGACGGCGGGCTTGACGCTGATCTCGACCACCATGGCCTGAAGGATCATCTTGCGCTCATCGGCACTCAGCGTTGGCCAGCGCTCTTGAACGTCGTAGCCGAGACGGTCAAGGATGCTCGTGCCACGCATCCCGGCAATCGTCCCGGCACGCTCTTCCATCCGCTCACGAAGCCGACCGGTCTGCTTCAGCCAAGACGCACGAGACGCCTTGCCGTCGCTGTAGTCCTCGTCCCACTGGTCGAGCTTGGCCTGATCCTTCGCTTGTTCACGGACGAGTTCGGCAGTCTCGTCGGCACTATCTTGCTCAGCCGCTCGGATGGCATCACGGAGCTTCGGGTCGTCGGCTATCGGCAAGATCTGACTGAAGACGTACTCATCGAGCGTGTCAGCCTTGGCGAAGATCGTGCCACAGGCGCCAGTCACCCGGCCACTGGCTACCTTGCAGCAGCCATAGGCCCGATGACCCTTGCGAGGCATCGCCTTCATGAAGTGACCGCACACCGAGCACTTGAGGACACCCTTGAGCGGATAGTCCCACGACGCACGTGGCGTCAGCCGCTCAGGGTTGGTGAGGATGTCAGTGACTTGCTGCCACACCACTCGGTCAAGGATCGGTTCCCACGCCGCCTCGCCGATGATCTCGCCTTGATGGACCCGCAGGCCGGTGATCGAAGGTCGCAGCAACAGATCCCGCAAGGTCGTCGTGTTCCACTGCTTGCCTCGGACGGTCGGAATGCCCCTGTCGTTGAGATCTCGAACGATGCTCACGAGCGACTCGCCATCGACCACACGAGTGGCGCACTCACGGACGATGACAGCCTCAGCCTCGTCTACGAAGAGTCCGGCTCGCTCACCCGTGATCTTGGCTTGTTCCTTCGTGACCACTCGATAGCCGTAAGGTCGACGGCCACCGGCATACTCGCCGTTCTCGGCTATCTGGACCTTCGTTCGGATGACGTTATCCGTGAGATTGTCGACCTCGTAGGCCGCAACGTCACCCTTGATCCTGAGGACCATCACGGCAGAGTTGTCGCTGAGATCGGTGTCACCCGACTTGGCCGAACTCAGCAGGATCATTCCTGTCGAACGGGCAGACTTCACGAACTGCTCAAGCTCAGCAGGCTGACGGTGAAGCCTGTCTTCCCTGGCCACCACCACCACATCGACCAGACCACGAGCCATGTCCGCTATCAGGCGGTCGTAATGGGGTCGAGCCTTCGATGGATCGGCAGCCGTCTTGTCGTTGTCCGAGTACAGCGGCTCGATGACCTGCCAGCCACGACGCTCGCAGACGGTCCTGCAATCCTGCTCCTGCCGCTTGACACCGAGACCCTTACCCTCGCTATCTGCGGAGATCCTGACGTAGACTGCTGCACGCAGCGGCTTGCTCATGAGACTGCCCCTCTCGTTCCTGCCCTGGTCACAAGGCTAGAAGCCTCGTCTTACCAATCGCAAGTGTCGACTGGTCGGTGTTGGATTGGAACCAGCCAGCACTGCGCTTCTACCGGTCGCTGGGTGCCGAACCCATGGAGGAATGGATCGGGTACCGGCTATCCGGCGAGGCGCTGGAGGCGTTAGGGTCCCTTGACCATCGGGAGGAATAAGCCGCACCGGCTGTCCAGCGAGCTACTAGCAGGGTTGTTCGGTGGCCCACACCCGGCGGAATCGGGCAGTTGGTTCCCTCGCCACCTACGGATCCAAAGCGCCACGGTGTGCACAGACACCAGACAGTCTTCTGGACAGGTGTCCAAGTTTTCCCTTATCGTGGACTCGGGGTCTCAACGCTGGTGAGACTCTCTCGGGGGAGGATCGCGAATGTCGCACGGAAAGCTTCGAGTCTTTCAGGTCGCCACAGGCAACGTCGGCTCGGAAATGGTGGGGCGAATCGCCGAGCATCCCGACCTCGAACTGGTCGGCCTTTACTGTTACTCGCCTGACAAGGTGGGCCTCGACGCTGGCGAGATCGTCGGTATGGCTCCGCTTGGGGTGACAGCTACGGGCGATGTGGCTGACGTGCTCCAGGCCAAACCGGACGTGGTCAACTTCAACGGCGTTTGGCCGGACATCGACCTGTTCTGCGAACTGCTCGATGCGGGCATCAATGTCGTGACCACGTCGGATTGGATCACTGGCTACCACCGCGACCGGAATCATCCGCACCCGTCGGGGAAAAAGTCCACCGAACTCATCGAAGCCGCTTGTCAGCGTGGAGGTACGACGTTCTACGGGACTGGCATGAACCCCGGCCTCGCCCAGATACTGAGCGTGGTGGCCACGGCAGGAATGGGACGGGTAGACCACATCACCGTTTTGGAGACGGTCGATGTCTCGTGTCATCACTCGGTGGACACATGGAAGAACGTGGGCTACGGACGGCCCGTGGACGACCCTGAGGTCCCCGACCTCTTGGAGACCGGTTGCACGGTCTTCGCCGACTCGATCTACATGATGGCTGACTGCTTCGACCTGGAGATTGACGACATCATGTTCGAGTGTGAGCTTGGTGCCTGCACTGAAGACGCCGACTTGGGCTGGTGGACGTTGCCGAAGGGGTCGGTGGGAGCGAGCCTCGCCAAGTTCAAGGGAATCTCGGGCGGAGAGCCGAAGATCGAGGTCCACCTCGAATGGCAGATGGCTCCGAGGACGGAGCCACAGTGGAAGGTGCAGGGGTGCTACGTAACCACCATTGAGGGTGATCCCACCATTGTCAACCGTCACATGATCTTCCCTGCCACCGGAATGCCGCACGGCGCATGGACGCCCGAGTACTTCGCTTCGGTGGGCATGACGATCACCGGAATGCCCGCACTCAATGCGATCCGATCGGTGTGTGAGGCAAAACCGGGGTTGATGACGAGTGCGGATCTTCCGCTCCGCACTTTCGGCGCCCGGTTTCACGACAAGGCGTCGTCTGATGCCCCGACTCCCAAGTAGCGCCATGGGCTCCCGATACCCGTTTCCTGCGTTTCCCAATGGTTGGTTCAGTGTCGGTGCTGGTTCCGACCTAACTCCAGGCGACGTTCGGCCAGTGACCTACCTCGGACGGGATCTCGTACTCTTCCGGGGTCAGGACGGAATCGCTCGGGTCTTTGATGCTTACTGCCCTCACCTGGGAGCCCACTTGGGCGTCGGCGGTCGCGTATGTGGGGATGGAATCGCCTGTCCGTTCCATGGGTGGCGCTTTGAAGGCGGAGGCAAACTCGCCGAAGTGCCGGGGCTGGATCGTAAGCCGCGAGCCAGTGTCCATGCGTGGCCGGTGTGCGAGTGCAACGGTCGTATCTTCATCTGGCACCACGCCGACGATCTTCCCCCCAGCTACGAAGTGATCGGCTACCGACCAAACGAGTTGAACTGGACGCCTTGGAGATCCAACTCCTACCGGGTCCGTGTCCACGTCCAAGATCTGACCGAGAACATCATCGACCGGTCGCACTTCTCAGCGGTCCACGACATGGCACCACCCGAGAGCAATCACTTCAATGTTCGGTTCGATGGCAACTCGATGGTCGTCGAGCAGAGCCTCAAAGTGACCGCCGTGGACGTGGCCGGGTACGAGATCCAGACGACCTCGACCACATGCGGCCCTGGGATAGTCGCAGTCGAGGTCAGCCAGGAGCCCATCGAGATGCTGACCTACATCACGCAGACCCCCATCGACGACGAGCTGACGGAGGTGAACCTCTGCTTTTCGATGAAGGCTCTACCTGACGAGAACGCCACCGACTCGATTAGCGAACTCAACGATCGGATCACCAATGAGCAGTTCGCCCAGGATGTAGCGATCTGGGAGAACAAGATCTACCGAGAGCGCCCCATGCTCACCAAGAACGACGGCCCGGTAAGGCAGTACCGCCGATGGTTTCGCCAGTTCTACTCCGATCCGGGTTAACCGCCCCGGAAGCGCAGTTCAGCCACGGTTGCAAGGCTCTGCCGACCGGGAGTTCCGGGGCACCCCAAGGGCTGGTGTCAGACTCTCGGCATGGCCCAGGCGATTTCGGCAACCCACCTCCTTGACCCAGATGTGATTGACGAGCCGTACCGCTTCTATGACCAACTACGGGCTGATGCGCCGGTATGGGAAGTCCCGGGCACCGGGATCTTCACGGTGGCTACGTTCCAACTCGTCGCCGAAGCGGCTGCTCGGGTAGAGGATTTTTCGTCGAACATCAACTGTCTCCTCTATCAAGATCAGGGCGGGATGCCTCGTCGCCTCCCCTTCGGTGATGCTGGGACACAGGCGCTTGCCACGGCAGATCCACCAATGCACGCATTGCACCGGAGCACAGTGTTTCCTCAGCTTGTGGCGAAGCGTATGGCAACACTGGAATCGGACATCGTTGACATTGCCGGTGAGTGTGTATCTCGGGCCCTGGACCAAGCCTCCGTCGATTTCATGGCGGCCATCGGCAACGTAGTGCCCATCACCATAATCAGCCGCCTGATCGGATTTTACGACAGTGACCTGAACCAACTGCTGAGTGCCGCCTTCGACTCGACCGCGATGTTGGGATCGACGCTGTCCCACGAGGAGCTGCTTGCCCTCATCGCCCGGAGCGGTGAAATCCAGGCGTGGGTAGGCGATCAGCTCTCCGCTGCCCTCAGCGACCCAAAAGATGACCTCCTTGGAGCTGTCGCCCGAGGTGTCGAGACTGATGCGTTCTCCGAATACGAGGGCATCGTGATCCTGCACACGTTGCTGAGCGCCGGCGGCGAATCCACGGCAAGCCTTCTCGGAAGCGCCGTGCGCATCCTGGCCGAGCATCGGGACCTTCAGAACCAACTCCGAGAAAATCCCGAGTTGATCCCGTTGTTCGTGGAGGAAGCCCTGCGATTGGAACCACCATTCCGCTACCACATGCGCTTCGCACCAAGTGACACTGCACTCGGCGGAGTGGTGATTCCAGCCGGGGCAACGGTGCTATTGCTCTGGGGCGCAGCGAACCGTGATGCCGAAATGTTTGATCATCCAGACAGCATCGATCTCACACGGGAGGTACCGCGCCGACACGTGGCGTTTGGTCGGGGCATCCATCACTGCGTGGGGGCACCCCTCGCTCGGGTCGAGGCCAAAAACGTTCTGGAAGTGTTGCTCGCCCGTACGAGCGGAATTTCGCTTGATCCCGACTTCTCACCGAAATGGGCCAACAGTCTCATGGTTCGCCGCCATGAGGAACTCCCGGTGCAACTGATCACTGCCTGAGGTTGCCCCAGATGCGCCGGTCAGCCACGGTAGATTGCCTCCATCGACCCGCCGCGACCTTTCGCTGTTGTGGTGAGCCATCACAGCGCCTGTGTAGGTGTGGCACTTTGTAACCGACCTGGGTAAAAAGCCTCGGGGGAACCAGGCTGGACTCATGCTCGACTTATCAAAGCCGTGAGCTCACGTACAACCACCTCGATGGCCCTCGGTGGCGTCCGCCTCGAATCATCGGGCAACCATCTGGGCGTGGTCGGGACCGATCTCGACCTCACCGACTGTCCCGTCGTCGACTGGAACGAGCGGGCACTGCGGTTCAACCCGTCACCGGGGGCCGAACCCATGGACGAGTGGATCGGGTATCGGCTGTCGGGTGATCACCTGGTTGCGCTGGCCGCCGAGGTGACTTCCCCACGCTGAGAGGCCGCCACCTCGAGATTCGAAGATTCCCAGGTTCGCGGTTTCGGGTTGGGGTCAGATGGTGAAAGCCAGGTTGGCCACCAGCTGCTCACCCAATTTCCGGTTGCCGGTGATGGTGATCTCATCGGGAGCGGACCGACGGTCATGCCGGCCCCCGGTCAGCCGCAGGAACAGCGGGAGCGGGAGTTCGAGCCCGACCGTCGGCTCCTTCTCGAAGGAGTCGACCAGAGCAGCCCGGTCCTCCACCTGGACCAAGTAGGTCAAGGGCAGCGGCCCGGTGAGATCCAAGCGCACCCGAGTGCCCTCGGGCATGGCCGCGCGCCGACCGACGATGTAGCCCAACCCGGTGGCCACCTCGTCCATGGCGGAGCGGAGATCCGCCGGCTCGGCCCGCGGTGGCTCCCCCAACGCATCGCGGATGTCGTGCTCGTGCATGTAGCAGTCGTAGTGCCTGATCCTCATGAACCGGCCATAGGTCTCGTCGCGGCCTGCCGGTGTCCACGACGGAGCATCGAAATCGGACTGGGTCATCGCATCGAGAGCTGCCACTCGTCGATCGGTCACATCACCGAAGCGGGCGCGCATCTCGTCCCCGGTGAGACCCCGCATGGATTCGACCCACACTTCATTGCCTTCGGCGATCGGGTTCCGCATGTGCTCGAGATGCGAGATGTCCACCGTCGGGGCCGGCTCGCCGAGCAACATCGCCTCGGTCCCGATGACGTGGCTGAGGACGTCGCGGACCGTCCATCCCGGCAGGCAGGTGGCCTCGTCCCACTGCTCCTCGGAAAGGTTCGAGCACAGGGTGGCGATGGCCAGATATTCGTTGCGGAGCAGGTCAACGGCCTTGGGCTTGTCGACATGGGTCGGCATGGTGGGCTCAACCGTAGCGGGCAGGGAGGGACTCTCCGCGGCTCGCCCCCGCCGCACCCCGTCGTGACCCGAATTGCCGGACAACGGCCTCTTTCCCTGCGTACGGCCACTCGGGGCTCAATGACGGCGCCCTCTGCGCCGATAGGAGAGGTACCACGACGCATCGAGAGGAACCCGGGCGTGACAGACAACCTGTGGAAGTACATCTTGGGCGGGGGCACGTGCGTCGTGGCCGGGTACTTCGTCCTGCCCACGCACGTCAGCCAGGACGCCGTCTATCAGTTCCTCGGCGTGGCGTCGGTCATCTGCATACTGGTGGGTGTTCAACTGAACCGTCCCGACGATCGAGCGGGCTGGTACCTGCTGGCCCTCGGGGGGACCTTCTTCACCCTGGGCGACGCAGCAGAGAGCACCTACGGGGTGATTCTCCACCGGGCGGTTCCTTTCCCTTCGGTCTGCGATGCCCTCTACCTGGCCGGTTTTCCGTTCGTGTTCGCCGGGATCCTGCGCCTCACCCGCAACCCGGACCATCGGGCCCGGCGAGAGGACTACGCGGACGCCGCCATCGTCGCCCTCGGGGCTCTGGCCATGTCCTGGAGCTTCCTTCTGAACTTCTACGTCCACGATTCGTCACTGACAGCCCTCGGGAAACTGGTGATCGTGGCTTATCCGGTCATGGACATCTTCTTGGTCTTCATCGTCTTCCGCTCGTTGCTGTTCGGCAGATCCAAGCTGGCCTATCGCAAGCTCTTGGCTGTCTCCCTGATCGTCTTGTTCGTGGCGGACCTCGTCTACGAACTGTTGGTGCTGCACAACAGCTACAAGCCAGAAAGCCCGGTCGATGGGCTCTTTCTGGTCAGCTATGTGCTGATGGGGGTTGCCGCGTTGCACCCGTCGATCGGCAAGCGTGACCCGACACCGGAAAAGGAGGTCCCGAGCGTGTACCGGCGGGATGCCGATGGCAGGAGTCGCATTCCCATCGTCGCCTTCGCCGGCTTCATTCCGCCGACCATCTTGCTGGTCGCCAGCTGCTACCACCTGACGGTCAACGTGCCGGTCATGTCGGGGCTGTGCGTGGCCGTCTTCGCCCTCATCTATCTGCGCATGATGTGGCTGATCGGGCAGATCACCGGACAGACCAGTGAGATCGCCGGGCACGCCAAGGCCCTCGAAGCATCCCACAAGCAACGAGATGCCCTCGAGGCCGATCTGAGGCATCTGGCATTCCACGACGAGCTCACCGGGCTGGCCAACCGGGCCCTCCTGCACGACCGGGTCGAACACGCGCTGGCGTCGGCGCCCCGCTCGGGCAAGTCGGTTGCCCTCTGTTTCGGTGACCTCGACGGCTTCAAGACCGTCAACGACACCCTGGGTCACCACGTCGGTGACTCGGTGCTGGTCCGGGCCAGCCGGCTGCTGGCATCGATCGTCCGGCCCGGTGATACGGTCGCCCGCCTGGGCGGTGACGAATTCGCAGTCCTGCTGGTCGACGTCGAACGTCCCGACGCAGTCGTGGACTTCGCTCATCGCATCGTGACCGTCCTCCGCAACGCCCCCGACTTCGAAGGGCACCAGGTGGGCCTCTCCATCAGCGTGGGGGTGGCTTTTGCCGATGGCGGCAAGACCACAGAACAGCTCCTCAGCGAGGCGGACTCCGCCATGTACGAAGCGAAGGAGAAGGGCAAGAACCGGGTCGAGGTCTTCCAAACGTCGATGCGCTCGCGGATGCTCGAGCGACTCGATCTGACCAACGGGTTCCGGTGGGCCCTGGGCCGATCCGAATTCTTCCTGCAGTACCAGCCCATCGTGTCGCTCTCCGACAATCGCCTCTGTGGCTTCGAGGCTCTGGTCCGGTGGAGTCACCCCAGCCTTGGCGTGGTTGCCCCTCTCCGCTTCATCCCCATCGCCGAGGAGACCGGCTTCATCGTGCCACTCGGGCGCTGGGTCCTGGTGGAAGCGTGCGAGCAGCTGGCCGCGTGGAGCAGAGACTCCAGCGAGGAGCTCAACCTCTCGGTCAATCTCTCACGGCGCCAACTGATCTCCCCCCATCTGACCGACGAAGTGCAGACGGCGCTGACCCTCAGCGGGATCGATCCCCACCGCCTCATCCTCGAGATCACCGAGAGCGTCCTCATGGACGACCCCGAGCGGGCCGCTCAGGCGCTGTCCCGACTGCGGGACATGGGCATCCGGATCGCCGTGGACGATTTCGGGACGGGATACTCCTCCCTCAGCCACCTGCAGCGCTTTCCGGTGGACATCCTCAAGATCGACAAGTCGTTCATCGACCCGCTGGTCACCACCGACCCGGCGGGCTCGGCACTGGTGACGGCCATCATCGGACTGGCGCAGAGCCTCGGACTGGACGTGATCGCCGAGGGCATCGAGCACGAGAGCCAACTCCACCGGTTGGTCGATCTCGGCTGTGACAAGGGGCAGGGATTCCTCATGGCCCGACCGCTCGACCACGGAGCGGCCCGATCGCTCATCTCCGGCAGCGCGTTGACCGCCGCTGTCCCCTGAGCAACGCCGGGAAGTGGCCTCATCTACACTCGTGATCAACGCGGCGAGTGCCGCGCCGATCCCGGGGACGAGTCGATGACCACCGTGCAGACCGAATACGCGGCAACGGAGCTGCTGGCCGATCATGACATCGTCGAGCCTCTCATCGTCGACGGGGTCCTCTGCCACGGTGGCTTCGATGCGGGTGGGCACTATGTCTCGCCGCGGACCAAAAACCGTTGGCCCGCCATCGAGGCGTGGGAGCACCAGAGGCAGACCCAATTCGCGACACCGATCCTCGATGTTCCGATCGACACCTGGCCCGAGAACTTCCCCAACGTCGAGCAGTCGAAGTTCCTCATCCGGCACGGTGCTCCCGAGCCGACCATCAGTGCCCTCACCCGCATCGGCACGGTCGAGGGGTTCGGCGGCATGTTGCGCGCCCTCCCCACGCCCGACTTCGCACGGTGCTTCGAGGAGGACATCACCGGCACGGCCATCGCCCATATCGACAACGGCCTCTTCGAGGCTCACGCCCGCGACGAGGCCGGTTTCGGTGACGCCGCCGGCCACGACCGCATGTGGTTCGTGGCCCGCGACATCGCCTTCGAGCACCCCGACACCGGTGACATGCGGGCGCGGATGCTGGCCCGCATGGGGATCGATCCGACGCCCCGGTCGGCCACACAGTTGGCGGAGATCCGCCAGGCGGCACGGGCGCAGCGTGTCCTGCCCGATGACATCGACTTCACCCTGGAGACGGTGGTCACCCGCATGATCGGGCTGCTGCTGATCGAAATCTCCGCCTTTCACGGCTTCGCCTGGGCCGAGGCGGTGTTGGGGGACACCGAGCTCGTCGCCGGCGACGGGGTGGCGGCCGCCCTGGTCTCCCACATCCGCGCCGACGAGACCCCTCACGTGGCCTGGCTGCGGACGGCTCTCTCCGAGATGCGCGACAGGACATGGGTCGGGACCGGCGGCCAGCTCCATTCCGGTGCCGAGATGATCGAACTGCTGTGGGGTCGGGCCCTCGGGGATTCGGTCATGCTCCGGCGGCAGGAGAACCTCAACTTCATCATGGGTGAGATCGAGGAGGCCCTGGCCAGGCGGCCCGATGGCGGCGACATCCTCGACGAGATGCTGTCGCTGGGTTCGGTGGTGCGTCGCGACGACGGCTCCGTGGTCGACCCGGACGGCACCGCCCTGCTGGGTTGAGCACGCCGGCCATCCCGACCGATGACGACCCGTTCCGGGTGGCTCCTCTTCCGGGCCAAAGGAGCCGATGGTGAAGTTCGGGATCTTCTACGAGCACCAGCTGCCCCGGCCCTGGACTGAGAGCAGCGAGCAGCAACTGATCGCCGACGCCCTCGAGCAGATCGAGCTGGCCGACCAGCTGGGGGTGCAGTACCTCTGGGAGGTGGAGCACCACTTTCTGGAGGAGTACTCGCACTCCAGTGCACCCGAGGTGTTTTTGGCCGCAGCCAGTCAGAGAACCCGGCGCATGCGCCTGGGACACGGCGTGGTCCAGACCGCGCCCGGCTACAACCATCCGGCTCGCATTGCCGAGCGGATCGCCATGCTCGACCTGGTGTCCAACGGAAGGGTCGAGTTCGGAACCGGTGAGTCGTCCTCCGATGCCGAACTGGCCGGCTTCGGAGTCGATCGGGTGACCAAACGGGAGGCCTGGCTGGAGGGGCTCGAGGTGGCCATCCGCTGCATGACCGAGACCCCCTTCGGTGGAGTGGCCGGAAAGTTCGTGACCATGCCACCCCGCAACGTGGTGCCCAAGCCGGTGCAGAAGCCGCACCCACCGCTGTGGGTGGCGTGCAGCCGTCGGGACACCATCCTGTTGGCCGCCGAAAAAGGCATCGGCGCGCTGAGCTTCGCATTCGTCGAGCCCGAGGATGCCAAACAGTGGGTCGACGATTACGAGATCACCCTGCGGGACCGGTGCATCCCTGTGGGTCTGTCGGTCAATCCCCAGGTGGCCTGCGTGACCGCCATGATGTGCGCCCCCACCGAAGAGGCCGCCCTGGCCCGCGGTCTCGAGGGGGCCAACTTCTTCGGCTACTCGCTCGCCCACTACTACGTCTTCGGGGACCACATCCCGGCCACGACCAACGTGTGGGAGGAATTCCTCGATCGTCGGCAGAACGCCGGGTACTCCCCGGAGGCCGCTCTGGCCGAGCAGAAGGAGACCCTGGGGGCCAAGGCGGCGGCCGGTGACTACACCGGTCTTCGGGGGGCGATCGGGACCCCGGCCCAGCTCCGGGAATTCCTGAGGCGTTATGAATCTGCCGGTGTGGACCAGCTGATCTTCGTCATGCAGGCCGGTCACAACCGGCACGAGCACATCATGGAATCGATCGAGCTCTTCGGGACCGAGGTGCTCCCCGAGTTCATCGAGCGCGACCAAGCTGCCTCCGCGGCCAAGTCCGCCAAGTGGGAACCGCTGGTCGAACAGGCCCTGGCCCGCCGTCGGAACGACAATCCGGTGATGCCGCCGGATTACCTGATCCGAGCCATTCCCAAACAGATGGTCGAGGCCATGGACAGCGAACCGGGCAAACAATGGCTCGAGTCGGTGGCCGACAAACAGGCGGCTGGCGTCCAGGACGACGAATTCCGGCGGCTGGTGGACGGAACAGGGTGACCTGAGGGTGGGGCCGTGCTTCCCGCCGCCGCCCGCCCCGGGCCGCCTAGGAATTACGCTGGACAGATGACCTCCCCTTCCCCGAGCTCACCGTCCATCGCCGAACTGGCCATCGAGGGCATGCACTGCGATGCCTGTGTTGCCCTGATCGAGGAGTCTCTGGCCGAGCAGGCGGGCGTCATCTCGGCGTCAGTGGATCTCGGGGCGGCCCTGGCCACCGTGGCCTTCGACCCCGCCCAACTCGGCGTCGAGGAGATCCGGGCCACCATCGCCGACGCCGGGTACTCGGCGACGCCGGTCAGCTAGGGCCGAAGACACACCATGCTCACTGCTCCCACGGCGACCCCGCCAGACACCGGGGAGGAGCAGCTCACGCTCACCACGGCCGAGCTCCAGTTGGGCGGCATGCATTGCAGCGCGTGCGCCACCCGGATCCAGAGGTCGTTGGGGCGATTGCCCGCCGTGGCCAGCGCGTCGGTCAACCTGGCCACCACCCGAGCCTTCGTCTCCTACGACCCGGCGCGGCTGAGCCCCGAGGAACTGTGCCGGGCCGTCGCTGACGTCGGCTACAGCGCCACCACCGTCGACGCCGACCGGCAGACGACGGACAGGGACAACGATCACTGGGGGGTGCGGGCGGCCATCTCGTGGCCGCTGGCCATCGCGGCGACGCTGGTGGCGTTGGTGGCGCCGGAGACGTCAACGTCGGGATGGACCGTGCTGGTGTTGGCGGTGATCGTCGAGATCGCCGGTGGTTGGCCCTTCCTGCGCAACAGCGCCCGGCTCCTCAGGCACGGCGGAACCAGCATGGACACTCTCATCGCCCTCGGCACGCTGGCCGCCCTGGCGGTCAGCGCCGTCGAAGCCATTGCCCTCGGTGGTCGCCATCTCCATCTCGGGGGGAGCGGCGAGTTCGCGGCCCGGCTGCATGGCGTGATGGCCCCTCTCATCGTGTCCATCCTGGTCACCGGCAGAGCCATCGAGGCCCGGGCCCGGGACCGGGCGTCGCGGGCCATGCACTCCCTCCTTTCACTGCGGCCGCCGACAGCGCGGGTCGTGACCGGCCCCGACGACGATGACGGGGAGCTGGTCTCCCCCGAGTCGGTCCCGGTCGGCGCCTTGGTCCGGGTGCGTCCGGGCGAGGCGGTGCCGCTCGACGGAACGGTGGTGGCCGGATGGTCGCCGGTCGACGAGTCGATGCTCACCGGTGAACCGCTGCCGGTGGACCGTGGGCCCGGGAGCACGGTCACCGGGGGCACCCGTAACGGGAGCGGCGCGCTGGTGATCCGGGTGGGGGCGGTGGCCACCGAATCGGTGCTGGCCCGCCTGCAGCGCCTGGTCGACGACGCCCAACGGGACAAGGCCCCTCTCCAGCGCATCGCCGATCGGATCAGCAGCATCTTCGTCCCTGCTGTCCTCATCGGGGCCACGGTGACCTTCGTGGCCTGGTGGCTGGTGGTCGGCGATGTGGGAAAGGCGGTCCTGAGCGGCTTGGCCGTGCTGTTGGTGGCCTGCCCGTGCGCCATGGGTCTGGCCGCACCGGTGGCCATGATGGTCGGAGTCGGCCGGGCCGCGGCCATGGGGATCTTCATCCGCAGCGGCGACGTGCTCGAACGTCTGGCCAAGGTCGACGAAGTCGTCTTCGACAAGACCGGCACCTTGACCGAGCGCCACGCTGAGGTCGCCGCGGTGGCCGCGTCCGACGACACGACCGAGGGGGAGGTCCTGGCCCTGGCCGCCGCGGTCGAGACGGAGAGCGAGCACCCCATCGGGGTGGCGATCACCCGTGCCGCCCGGACCGAGCTCCGGGCCTCCGACGTCCGTTCGCTACCCGGTATCGGCGTGGTCGGAACCGTCGATGGCAGCCGGATCCGGGTCAGCCGCCTGGTCCCCTCCACGCTGCCGGCGTCGATCGATGCCGCCGTGGTCAGCCGCTACGCCCGAGGTGAGACGGTGGTCGTGGTCGAGCGCGGCGACGTGGTCATCGGGGCCATCGCGGTGACCACCCCTCTGCGCCCCGAGGCCAAACCGGCGGTCGACCAGTTGCGGGCCATGGGCCTGGATTCCTCCATCCTCAGCGGCGACAGCGAGCCGGCCGTCCGCACGGTGGCCGCCGAGCTGGGCATCACGGAAGCCCGCAGCGGTCTGAGCCCCGCCGGCAAGGTCGAGGCCGTGACCGCGGCCGCGGCCGCGGCCGGTGACCACGCCCGATCGGTGGTCATGGTGGGCGACGGCGTGAACGACGCTCCGGCACTGGCCGCGGCCGATGTCGGGTGCGCCATCGGGAGCGGCTCGGAGGCGGCCCTGGCCAACAGCGACGTCGCCCTTCTCGGCAGTGATCTCCGGGGTGTCCCGGCCGCGGTGGGCGTGGCCGAGTCGACCTACGCGGTCATCGTCCAGAACTTCGGCTGGGCCATGGGCTACAACGTCTCCGCCCTGCCGTTGGCCGCCTTCGGCCTGCTGGATCCCCTGGTGGCGGCGGTGGCCATGGGCCTGTCCAGCGTGATCGTCGTCCTCAACAGCCTGCGCCTGCGCACGCTGGGACGGGGTGGGCTGTCGGCCGTCGGGTCGCCTCGGTTCATGCGGGGGCCGAAGGGGGTCGCCGTCTCGGTGGCACTCCCCATCGTCTTGTTCGCCGGACTGACCGTGGTCAGCCAGGTGCTGTCCCCGGCCCGGGGGCAGCCACTGCTGCCCACCCTTCCCTCGATCACCACGGTGGCCCTGCCCCACGGCGGTTCGGTCGAGTCGTATCTCGAGCCGGGGGGAGTCGGCGTCAACCGCTTCCACCTCATCTTCAGTGGAACCCCGACCCAGTTGGCCCGTGTCGACCCTCTGACCACTGCGCAGGCACCGGGCAGTCCGGCCCGAGTGCTGCGGCAGCTGGTTGTCGGTCCCGGCCACTTTACCGACATCGTTGTCCTCTCCCCCGGCCACTGGCTCTTCCACGTGACGGCCCGCTTCGGCGGTACACCGGTTTCCTTCGTCGTCGCCCGGGCGGTCTCCTGACCGTCAACCGTGGCGGCAGGCTTTGCGCTGGCTCAGTCGCCGTCCCAGCACCCGAGGATGACGTCGGCCACGGTGACGGCCACGTCTCCCGAGCTGGTCGGGGGGACACCGAACTGGGGAGGAAGACCGGCGCTGTTCACCAGAAGAATCTTCCAGTCCTTGCGCACGACGACCGAACCGTCGGTGGTCTGGAACGCCCCCTGGCCCAGGTTTTCGAGATCCCGCGTGTTGCCCATCTGGTCCCCCAACATCCGGAAGTAGGCGAGGGTCTGCGCCCAGCTCGACAGCTCCTTCACCGAAAGCACCATCGACCCGGTCGGATAGCCGTAGATGCAGGAGTAGAGATGATCGACCCATGTGCGGTCGCTGACGGTGGCCGTCTCACCCAGGGCCGAGGCGATGTCGTGTTGCGCCTCGGCCGCACAGACCACCGTGGCGATCTCCGACGGATACTTCCCGGCCGGAAGGGGCGCTTTGGTGTTCGCCGTGCTCCCACCGCCATTGGCCGCCCCCGAGCCTCCGGCACACCCGGTGCCGGCCAGAGCGACGACGAGAACCACCCCAACGACCCGACCACGCACCCGGCGAGAGTACCAGTCGACCGATGGACAACCTGGTCAGGACACTCCCCACCGACGATCCGGCCGCGGTGTCAACCCCGGCGAGGAGGGGCCAGGATCCCGACCAGCTCCACGTGCTCGGTCATGGGAAACAGGTCGAACGCCCGGAGCGACTCGACGGTCCAGCGCGCCTCGAGCATGACGGCAAGATCACGGGCGAACGATGCCGGGTCACACGACACGTACGCCATCTTTCTCGGAGGTGGATCGAGTGAAGCCAGCGCCCCCATCACCGACAGACCGGCTCCCTGACGGGGCGGGTCCAGCACCACCCGATCCATCCCGCTCAACCGTCGCCCCACGATGGCGGCATCGACGGTCGACTTGATGATCTCGACGTTGTGCAGATCGTGTGCATTGCCGGCCGCGTCGGCGCAGGCCCGGCCGCTTCTCTCCACCGCCACCACCCTCCCCGCCGGTCCCACCGCGTGGGCCAACGCCACGGTCAGGAGTCCGGCGCCGGCGTAGAGGTCGGCCACCCTCTCCCCCGCTTCCGGGACCAGACCGTCGAGCACGCACTCGGTGAGCACGGCCGCCGCCGAGGGGTGGACCTGCCAGAAGACACTGGCGGTCACCTCGAAACGGCGCCCCAGCACGCGGAAGGAGGAGCGGTCGGGGCGCCGGACGGTCCGTCCGTCGACCACCAGACCAGCGCTGACAGGAGGGCGACCGACCATCCGGTGCTGCGCTGTCTCCACCACCACGACCGGCGTGCCGCCGTCAGGGGATGCGGTGACCTCCACGTGGCGGGCCCCCTTCCACAAGAGGGTGCCGGCACCGACCCCGTCCACCTCGGGAGTGGCGACCGGGCAGTGCTCGATCGGCTCGATGTCCCGGCTCCGGTGCTTGTGCAGCCCGACCCTCCCGGACCGGTCGACGGCGAACCTCATCCGGGTCCTCCAGCCGAGACCATCGGCAGCGCCGGCGACCTCCTCGACCTCCACCCGGCGGTCGAGGCCGGCCAAACGCTGGAGCTGCTCGGACACCAGATCGGCCTTGAGACGCCGCTGGGCCGGCAGAGTCACGTGCTGCCAGTCACAGCCTCCGCATCGTCCGGGCCCGGCGTGGGCGCAGGGCGGTGCTGTCCGGTCGTCCGACGGCTCGAGGACCTCCACCGCGTCGGCCCGGAGGAACGACGAGGTCGCCGCGGTCACTGTGGCCAGCACCCGTTCACCGGGAAGCGCATGGCGCACGAACACCACCCGCCCGTCAGCGGCGTGGGCCACGCATCCTCCACCGGCGGCGGCGGCTCCCGTGACCAGGACCATCCTCGTCCCGACCCCCGACGCGGATCCGGGCGAAGGTGGAAGCCCTCCCCGAGTCATGGCCACCGTGCCCTCGTCGGGACCATCCACACTCGGGCTCATGGACGCGGTCTTAGCACCCCGACGGGGCCCGGCCGTCCCCGCGCTCCTTGTCCCGGACCGGGCTTGCCTTCTCCGGGACCGGGGCTGGGCGATACGGTGACCCTGTCCAGTGGAACCGGCACGCGCAGGAACCCGGCCGTCCGAGATCGGGTCGTTTGCCAACTCTGGGGAGGAAACACGTGGACATCAATGAAGCGCTGTACACCACCCGGGCCATGCGGAGGGTCCGCCCGGATCCGGTTCCGTTGGACGTCCAAGCGAGGATCCTCGACGCCGCGATCCGGGCCCCCACCGGTGGGAACGCCCAGAACTGGCGGTTCATGCTGGTGGACGGTCCCGAGGTGATCGCCAGGATCGGCCCCCTGTACCGCCACGCCATCGAACAGCTCTGGCAGACCGTCTACGTCCACCAACTGGCTGCCGCGGCTGAGCATCCCGAGGCGGCCGAGAGCATCGAGATGTTGAGCATCCAACGTTCGGCGCAGTGGCTGGCCGACCACTTCGAGGACGTCCCGCTCTATCTGTTCGCCTTCGTTCAGGCCGATCCCACCGGCGGCTCCATCTTCCCGGCGGTCTGGAGCGCGCAGCTGGCGGCCCGGGCCGAAGGAGTGGGCAGCTCCTTGACCATGGTCCTCGGCCTGTTCCACAACGACGAGGTCTTCGACATTCTGGGCGCGCCCGGTGACGAGCACTGGTTGATGGCCTGCTGTGTCAGCTTCGGTTACCCCACCGGCCGATGGGGTGTCGCACAACGGCGGCCGGTCCACGAGGTCTCCTACCGCAACCGGTGGGGCTCGCCCATCGGCTTCACCGTGGACAAACCGCTCTGGCCGGCTGACTAACCTGGTGCTTTCTGGCGGTGACGCAAACCTTTGGTGATCACCACCACCCGCGGCTGTAGCTCAATGGTAGAGCCTCTGCCTTCCAAGCAGATGACGAGGGTTCGATCCCCTTCAGCCGCTCACCGTTCACCCGATCATGTTGGAGGTTCGCTGGCCGGCGGCGCCCCCGAACTGTCCGTTCACGACCCGCGGGTAGAATGACGGCACCTTCGAGAGTGAGGACATGGGTCAGATGACCCGCATCCCCGGGCAAGACGTTGGAGGTCACGACCCCCTGTCGATTCCCTCGTCGTCAACCGCTGAAGCCAATCACATCCCGGCGTCGGGCAGCCGCGCCGCCCGTCGCCGCGCGTGGACGGTCCGGTTGCGACGGAAGCGCGCCCGTCGAAGGGGAGGTCCGGGACACGTCGACGCGGGCGTCAAATCCGCGGCTGGACTCTCGCCCTCCACGGCACTCACAACCACGGCCAGGTCGCCTGCCGGAGTGGCAAGGCCCTTCAGCGCATTCGAAGTGCTGGCGCCACCGGCGTCGGGACGTTGGTTCCCCGGTGCGGGTCCATTCCCCTACTCCGGACCACTCGCCATCGCCGAGTTCGCGGATCAAGTCAACCTGACGGCGAGCTTCCGGATCGGCACGAGCCGATCCGAGCTTCCCGGGGGACGTGAAGAGAGCTCGGCCGCGGCCGCGGCCGGCGAATCGGCCGGCTCCGTCGGGCCGGTCGCGGACCCGTGGGCGGGCGACGGCCGCTATGTACCTCTCCGATCGGCCACAGAGGTGGCGCCCGGCGTCGAGGAGGCCGGCGAGGAGAACCACGCAAACGGCACGGCCGGCGGTCAGAGTGATCCGCAGACATCCCCAGCCGAAATATCGCCGAAGGCGACATGACGGGTCGGCCTCGTCGGACGGCCGGCGATCGGGGATCAGGTTCGGGGGTCAGCTTCGAATCCGGCCGATGGCCACCCGACCACCGTTTGACCCCACAGCCGTGGCCCGTAGGGTTTCCCCCATGAAGAACCGCACTCTCGGACGAATCGGAATCAAGGTCAGCCCTCTCTGTCTCGGAGCCATGATGTTCGGCGCCTGGGGGAATCCCGATCACGATGACTCGGTCCGCATCATCCATCGCGCCCTCGATGAGGGGATCAACTTCATCGACACCGCCGACGTGTACTCGGCCGGCGAGTCCGAGGTCATCGTGGGAAAGGCGCTGGCCACCGTCGACCGGTCGCGGGTGGTGCTGGCGACCAAGGTCTTTTCACCCATGAGCGACGACCCCAACGCCCAGGGCAGCTCGAGACGGTGGATCATTGCCGAGTGCGAGCAGAGCCTTCGCCGCCTGGGCACGGACTACATCGATCTCTACCAGGTCCACCGGCCTGACGAGACGGTCGACATCGACCAGACCCTCGGTGCGCTCAGCGATCTCGTCCACGCCGGCAAGATCCGCGCCTTTGGAAGCTCCACCTATCCCGCCGAGCGGATCGTGGAGGCCCAGTGGGTGGCCGAGCGCCGGGGTCGCGAGAGGTTCATGACCGAGCAACCGCCCTATTCGATCCTGGTCCGTGGCATCGAGCGTGACGTGCTTCCCGTGGCCCAGACCTACGGGATGGGCGTGATCCCCTGGAGCCCGCTGGCCGGCGGCTGGCTGTCAGGGCAGTTCGGGGAGGGCAAGGACAACACCAGTCGCCGGGCGGCCAGGATCCCCGGGCGCTACGACCTCAGCATCCCGGCCAACCAACGGAAGCTCGAGATCGTCGACCAGTTGACCCAGCTGGCCGACCACGCCGGCTTGAGCCTCATCCAACTGGCCCTGGCCTTTGTGCTCGAGCACCCGGCGGTCAGCGCCGCCATCATCGGGCCCCGCACCATGGACCAGCTCGAATCACAGCTGTCGGCGCCGGACGTCCGCCTGGAGGGGTCGGTAATGGACCGCATTGACGAGATCGTTCCGCCGGGGACCAATGTCAACCCGGAAGACGCCGGTTGGACGCCGACGGTCCTGACCAATCCCCGACTGCGCCGCCGTCACTACCGCTGACCATATCGGTATCCCCAGCGCCGAAAAGCTGGCCGCGATGGCTGCGGACCGAGTGGGTCAGGTAGCCAGGGAGATCGGCTCGATCTCGCCCCGTACGGGAAACGGGGTCTGCACCATGGTCAACAGCACGCCGAGAGGCACCGCCGGAGACCAGAGGAACCCCTGGGCGCGGTCACAGTCCAGTTGGGCCAACAGCGCGGCCTGAGCCAGCGTCTCGACCCCTTCGGCCACCACCAACAGTCCCAGATCTCTCCCCAGCGACGTCATGGCCCGGACAATGGCCCGGTCGCGGTCGTCACCGACCATGTCGAACACGAAGCTCCTGTCCACTTTGAGCTCGTCGACGGTCATCGATCGAAGCAATGAAAGTGACGAGTGACCGGTGCCAAAATCGTCGAGAGCGACCCGAACGGCCAGCCGTCTCACGTCACCGATGTGGCGGGCGGCCTCGTCGAGATGAGCCATGACTGCCGTCTCGGTGAGCTCGATGCCGATGCCGGCCGGATCGCATCCGGCCAAAGCCAGCTCGTCGAGAAAGGTGGCGACCGGGTCCACCGCCGCCAACTGGTGGGCCGAGACGTTGCACCACACTCGGAAGTCGTCCCCGCATCCGGCATGGGCGAGCGTCATGCGAGCCTCGATGGCAGCACGGCGCATGGTGGCGTCGATGTCAAGGATCAGATCGGACTCCTCGGCCAGAGGCACGAACTCGGCCGCACTCAACAGACCGCGTTCGGGATGGTTCCAGCGGGCCAGAGCCTCGGCACCCACGATCCGACCGGTTCTGAGATCGACTTGGGGTTGGAAATGGGCCACGATCTGGCCCTCGCGCAGAGCTTCGCGCAGGGCCTCCTCCTGGTCGAGTCGGCGGCGGGCGGTCGGGTGCAAGGTGGGGACGAACAATTCGACCCGGTTCCGCCCGTTCTCCTTGGCCTCGTACTGGGCCATGTCGGCCTGCCGGAGAAGGTCTTGCGGTCCGATATGGGGGCTGGAGGTCACCGTCACCCCGATGCTGGCGCTGACCACCACCTGTCGACCGGCGACGACGAACGGCACGGCGAACGTCTGGAGGATGCGGTGTGCGGTCTCGACCGCCTCTTCCGTTTCGGTCAGCCCGGACAGGAGCACGGTGAACTCATCGCCGCCCAATCGGGCCAACACGTCGTCGTCCCGCAAGACGCCGCGTATCCGCTCGGCCACCTGGACCAGGAGCTCGTCGCCAGCCTGGTGGCCGAGCGAATCGTTGACCACCTTGAACCGGTCGAGGTCGAGGAACACCACGGCGATGAGCGCCCCGGTTCGCCGCACGTCCGCCGACGCTTCCCCGAGAGCGTCCACGAATGCCACCCGATTGGCCACCCCGGTGAGGTCGTCGTGGAGAGCCAGGGCGCCGAGTTGTTCGTTCAACGCCCGAAGTTGTTGGTTGGCCTCGGTATTGCTCTCCCGCAAACGGAGCTCGCTCAAGACGACGGTGTGGACTTCCCAGTGCAGGATGATCATCACGATGAGGTAGACCGGCATGACCAGGCCCATGATCTGAGTCGGACGGTCAGGGGCCAGCAGGCACACCAGGTCGATGGGCACGAACAACGCGACCTGGAACGAGATGAAGTAGGAGCGCCACGCTGCGGTGCCCACGGCGTTGGCGGCCGAGATGGCACACAGGAAAATGAGGTAGATGGCGCGGAGGTCGAAGTGGCTCTCGGAGGGGAAGGCGAAAAAGGGCAAAGACGCCCAGGCGAACCCGCTCAGGGCCGAGGTCAGCGGGCCCGCCCGCCACCGTCCCACCGGCTCCCCCCGCCCCCTGCGCCGTAGGTACAGCGCCGCGCTCAGCACGGCGACCTCGCTGGCCACCGCGGCGAACACCGCCCACGCGATCATCCACGGCAAAGGTACGGCACGGGCAAAGATGACGACCAGCATCGCGGCGGGCACCGGGGCGAAGAGCGCTCCGCGCCGCGTCGAGCGATTGACCTGGTCAAGGCATGCCAATCGGACCTCTTCGCTGACTGCGCCGTCCCCTCCGCTCACCGAGGGTTCATCGACCGATCGGGGTGAATTCTTGATGTGCGGGGCTGTCCGACACCGTCGGGACCATGTGGAGGATCCGGCTGGTCCCCAGGACCAATGCCGGCGACGCCTGGCCGTCGGGTCAGGCGTGGGTGAAGGCGGTCACCAGGGCAGTCAGGGTGTAGTCGAAGGAGCTCTCCTCGTCGACCGGTCTCGACAAATGGGCGAGGAGCTCGGGGGCGTGCTCGGCATCCGTGGGTGCCCAGAGCTCTTCGGGGGTGTTCCGCTGAGCCGGTTGGCGCTCGAGCTGCCGATCCAAGAGCACCGACCCGATGACCAGGCTGAGGACGGCTTGGACGGCCAATGCTGCGGTCGGTCCGCTGACGCCGGCGGCAGTCACTTCGCGCAGCAGGACCCGGCGAGCCGGCTGGAACAGGGCTGCGGTCCGACCCTGACGATGGACCAAGGCCACCAGCTCGGCCCGTTCGAGGAGCGTCGTGCGCAGGGATTTGGCGATCGAGATGATCCGGTCTTCGGGTTTCCGGCCTCGGACCGATACATCGGCGAGCTGCGCGATGACCCGCTCGGCCAGAGCGTCGAGCAGCGCTTGTTTGTCGCCCACGTGCCAATAGATGGAGGTTGCCGCTACTCCGAGCTTGGCCGCCAGTCCGCGGATGGTGAGGCCGTCGACCCCCTCCGTCTCGAGGATCTGCATGCCGGCATCGAGCACTTGGCTGGCCGACAGCGCCGGGCCGACCGGACGCCCCGAACCTGCTTGACCTCCCCCGGCCGTCATGTAACGATGTTACAGGAACGGGGCCAGGAGAGCTTCGGGTGCGACGCGTGGGATCCAGGGGAGGCGAGGCGATGACCGGCAACGGGCGCTACACCATCATCTCGGCTGACTGCCACGCCGGTGGCGACCTTCGGGACTACCGGGACTACCTTCCGAGCGGGCTGCATCCTCAGTTCGACGAATGGGCCCGGACCTACCGGATCCCCTTCGATGACCTCATGGGCGAGGACGCCAGTCGCAACTGGGACCACAACCGGCGACTGGCTGACCTGGAGGCGGACGGGATCGTGGCCGAGGTTATCTTTCCCAACACCATTCCCCCCTTCTATCCCGAGCCTTCCCTCAAAGCGCAGATCCCCGGGGCCACCCAAGGCGACCTCGAGCTCCGCTGGACCGGGTTACGCGCCCACAATCGGTGGCTCGCCGATTTCTGCGCCGCGGCACCGGGCCGACGGTTGGGCATCGTCCAGATCATGTTGCACGACGTCGACCAGGCCGTGGCCGAGGTGGAATGGGCGGCCGAGGCGGGGATGACCGCCGGCGTCCTGCTCCCCGGCGCCCCTCCCGGTTCGGGGCTGGAGCCGCTGTACTCGAGGGTCTACGACCCGCTGTGGCGGGTCTGCGAGGTGGCCGGACTGCCGATCAACCACCACAGCGGCAGCGCCGTCCCGGCCCTGGGGGACTCGGACATCGACAAGGTGATGTTCATGCTCGAGGTCACCTGGTGGGCCCATCGCACGCTGTGGCACCTCATCTTCGCCGGCGTCCTCGAGCGGCATCCCGAGCTCCAGTTCGTCTTCACCGAACAGGGAACTGCCTGGATCCCCGAAACTCTGGGCACGCTCGACTTCTTCTTCGATCGCATGCGCACGGCGTCGGGTTCCCAGGAGCTCGAATGGGGCCAGTCGGTGGTCTCGGCGATGTCGATGCAGCCCAGCGAGTACTGGGCTCGGCAGTGCCACGTGGGCTCCAGCTTCATGCGCCCGGCCGAGGCCGCCATGCGCCACGCGGTCGGCGTGGACAAGATCATGTGGGGAAGCGACTATCCGCACAAGGAGTCGAGCTACCCGTTCAGCACCGAGGCCCTCCGACTCTCCTTCGCCGGGATCGATCCCGTCGAGGTCCAGACGATGCTGGGTGGCAATGCTGCCCGTCTCTTCGGCTTCGACCTCGCCGCGCTGAGCGAGGTGGCCTCACGGGTGGGCCCGACCCATGAGGAGGTGGCCCGCCCGCTGGGCACCGAGGAGATCCCCCCCGACGCCGGGCGATGCCCGGCCTTTGCCGGAGTCACCACCTGACCACTGTCAATCATCCGCACCGAACAGCACTCGCATCGAACAGCATCCGCCCCGAACGTCATCGCTACCAACACCATTGCTACCCAACAGAGACGAGGGATTCCCATGGCACGAGTCCGCTACGGCGCACGATCCGAAGAGCAGCTGCGCAACCGCGAGGTCGAGGCCACCTCGGTCGACGTGTGGGCCACCACCCTGGTCGCCACCTACCTCACCGATCCCGAGGTCATCGCCGCCGTGCTGCCACCCCCGATCGAGCCCGGTGACCGGCCGCTGGTCAAGATCACGGTGGCCACGGTGGACATCCCCGGATATCCGACATTCGGAGCCGGGAGCTTTTCGGTCCGAGCCCGCCACGAAGGAACCGACGGCTTCTATGCCCTTCTCATGCCGATGACCACCGAGCAGGCGGTCATCGGCGGCCGCGAGACCTTTGGTGAGCCCAAGAAGCTGGGAGCAGTCGATCTGGTCCGAAACGGTGATCAGGTGACCGGCACCTTCGCCCGCATGGGCACCGAGATCGTCCGGATCGAAGGTCAGGTCGGTCCAGAGCTCGAGCGGCCCGACACCGAGACCCGGACCGACTTCTATCTCAAGTTCCTCCCGGCACCCGACGGCAAGGGCTTCGACAGCGATCCCGCCCTCGTGTACTGCCATCGCACCGAGCAGACCCGGAAGATCGAGCAAGTGACCGGCACGATCACCCTGGGTGAGTCGCGTTTCGATCCGGTCGCCGACCTGCCGGTCCGAGAGGTGCTGTCCATCATCGTGGCCGAGCGCAGCAGCATCCAAAGGGGTGAGATCCATGGCACCGTGCCCGGCGAGTGGGTCCGCCCCTATGTCCACCAGCGTTATGACGATCTCTCGCCGGTCGGTGAGGACTGATGGAGGAGCTCTCCGGCCGGGTGGCCGTAGTCACCGGCGGTGCCGGCGGCATCGGCCGGGCGATGGGCGAGAGGTTCGCCCGTGAAGGCATGAAGGTCATCTTGGCCGACGTCGAGCCGGGAGCCCTCGACGATGCAGTGGGAAAGCTGCGGGCCGAGGGTCTCGAGGTCACCGGGGTGCCCTGTGACGTGGCCGATTTCGCCTCGGTGGAGGCTCTTCGGGACAGGACGCTCGAGCGCTACGGGTCTGTCCACCTCTTGTGCAACAACGCCGGTATCGGTGCCGGAGCCGAAGGAGCGCTCTGGGAGCACGAGCTCAACGACTGGCGCTGGGCGTTCAACGTCAACGTCAACGGTGTCATCCACGGCATCAACGCCTTCGTGCCGACCATGGTCGCCTCCGGGTCCGAGGGGCACGTGGTCAATACGTCATCGGGCAACGGCGGCGTGTCACCCCTGCGCGGCACCCCCCAGTACGCGGTGACCAAGGCGGCGGTCGTGACTCTCACCGAGTGCCTGTACGCCCAGCTGCAGGACGCGGGGTCCGAGGTAGGGGCTTCGGTCCTCTTTCCGGGTCCCCACATGCTGCGCACCGGTATCTTCACCTCGTGGCGGGTACGGCCAAAGGAGTTGGCCAAGGAGCGACCGCGGCAGACCCCGTACCCCACTGTCGAGGACATCGAGCGACAGATGTCCGCCGCCGGTATCGAGGTCCACTACACCGAGCCGGCCGAGGTGGCCGACCAGGTGGTGCGCGGAGTCCGTGCCGGCACCTTTTGGATCATGGCCCCGAGCCCGCAGATCGACGCGCAGATCGAGGCGCGGGCGACGTCCATGCTCCAGCGAACCAATCCCACCTACCTGCGGGAGGTCCCCGGGTGACCACCCCCAACAGAGAGGTCGACACGCTGATGGACAATTACTTGGTCATCTCCGCTGACTGCCATGCCGGCCTGCCCAACGCCCAGTACCGCGACTGGCTGGATCCCCAACACCGCGACTCCTTCGACCAGTACATGGCGGCGCGCGCGGCGGTCGAGGCCGAGCTGGCCGAGCGAGGCCTGCGCAACGAGGAATTCGCCGAGGAGTGGGAGCACGAGAACGCCGAAGGGCTGCAGGGTGGCTGGGATGCCCACCGCCGTGACCGGGAGCTCGACGGCGACGGTGTCGCTGGTGAGGTGATCTTCCCGGACGCCGACGCGGTGACCGGCCGGCGCGTCGGCGCCCTTCGGGGCGGGACTTGCAGCCACAGCCGAGGTCGGCATCGATCTCCTGATGGCGGGGGCCAAGGCGCACAATCGGTGGCTGGCCGAGCTGTGCAGTGACAGCCCGCACCGACGCGCCGGGGTGGCGATCGTCCCCATCTTCGACGTGGACGGCGCGGTGGAGGAGATCACGCCGGGCCCGGGAGTCGGGGCTCCGCGGGGGCATCCTGATCCCTTCCATGTGGCAGCCCTACGAGCCCTACCACCATCCCAAGTACGACCCGGTGTGGGCCGCCTGCTCCGATCTCGACATGCCCGTCCATGTGCACTCCGGTGCCGCCGACCGGGCATCGTACGGCGAGCACGTCGGCATCTACATCGCCGAAGTGCGCTGGTGGTCGACCCGGCCCCTGTGGTTCCTGCTCTGGGCCGGCACGTTCGAGCGCTTTCCCGTCGTTTGACATTCGTGACCACCGAGTGCGGTGCGTTCTGGGCCGCCGATCTGCTGTGGACTTCGGACATCGCCTATGACCGCGAGCACGCGGCCAAAAAGCTGGGGAAGCAACTCACCAGCCACATGTCCATGCGTCCGAGCGCGTACTTCGATCGGAACTGCTTCATCGGGGCCTCCAACACCCGGCGCCGGGAGCTGGCCCGACGCTACGAGATCGGCGTCGGAAACATCATGTGGGGCAATGATTTCCCCCACCCCGAGGGCACGTGGCCGCACACCCGGGAGTGGCTCAAGAACGCCTTCTCCGACATACCGGTGGACGAGACCCAACAGATCCTCGGAACCAACGCCGCGGCATGCTACGGCTTCGACACCGAAGCGTTACGACCTCTGGCGGAGAAATTCGGACCGACACCGGGGCAGCTGGGCCAGTCCGGCGACGATCTGGGCAAGTGGGCCGACCTGGCCGCCGCCGGCCGACCATGGCTGACGGGCAAGGAGGCTCTGGAGATTCCGGTGGGCGACTGAGTCGCCGGACGACTGGACCGGAGGGGCGGCTGGACGAGCCGACGGTCTTCGGAGAGTCGCGGGTTTGCCGCGGGTGGCCGCCGGCTGCTGCGGCGCGCCCACCACCGTGTCGTATTCCCGCTAGATCTGGCCGTCGATGTGGGCCAGGCTGTGGGTGTGGTCGACGACTTCGAACAGTGTTATCGTCGCCGTGCTCTCGCGTGATCCCCGTTTCGACGGCTGGTTCTTCACCGCGGTGACGTCGACGCACATCTACTGCCGGCCGAGTTGTCCGGCGAGGACGCCGATGCGATCCCATGTTCGCTTCTACCCGTCGTCGGCCGCGGCCCAGTTGGCCGGGTTTCGGGCCTGCAAACGGTGCCGCCCCGATGCCACACCCGGATCGCCCGAATGGGACTCCCG
This sequence comes from uncultured Acidimicrobiaceae bacterium, assembly GCA_963704615.1. GTDB lineage: Bacteria > Actinomycetota > Acidimicrobiia > Acidimicrobiales > RAAP-2 > Bog-756. Next base: position 2,685,470 of record OY969923.1, read on the forward strand.
GGCCGACGTGGTGGCCCGGGCCATGCGACTGATCGCCGACGGGTTGGTCGACCGCGAAGGAGTTCCGGCGCTGGCCGCACGGCTAGGATACAGCGTCAGGCAGCTCCAGCGCACCCTGTCGGCCGAGGTGGGGGCGGGACCGATCGCCATCGCCCGGGCGCAACGGGCTCAGACGGCACGAGTGCTGATCGAGACCACCGCGCTGTCGATGACCGACGTAGCCTTCGCCGCCGGGTTCTCCAGCATCCGGCAGTTCAATGACACCGTCCAGAGCGTGTTCGCCAGTTCGCCGACCCAGCTCCGTTCGCGGGTGTCCCCCGCTTCGCGACCGGCGAACGATCCCTCGGCTGCCTTGATCCTTCGCCTCCCCTTCCGTCAACCCCTGTGTCCTGACAATCTGTTCGGCCACCTCGCCGCCACCGCGGTGCCCGGGGTGGAGGAGGTTCGGGGATCGACCTACCGCCGCACCCTGGGGCTGGCCCACGGCCCGGGGGTCGTCGAGCTCACGTTCACTCCCGAGCACATCTCGTGCCGGGCCATGCTTACCGACCTCAGGGACCTGACCACCGCCATCGCCCGGTGCCGGTGGCTCCTCGATCTCGATGCCGACCCCGTCGCCGTCGATCGGCAATTGGGCGCCGACCCCGCCCTCGGCCCCGTCATCGCCAAGGCCCCCGGGCGCCGGGTGCCGCGGTGCGTCGACGGCGGGGAGATGGCGGTCCGGGCGGTGATCGGCCAACAGGTATCGACGGGGGCAGCCCGCACCCACGCTTCCCGCCTGGTGGTGGGCTATGGCGAGCCGTTGCCCCAGGCCAACGGGGGCCTCACCCATCTGTTCCCCACGCCCGCAGCCCTGCAGGAGGCTGAATCCGCACTGCCGGTCGACCGACAGCGGGCGTTGTCCGCCCTGGTCGATGCGCTCGCTGACGGCCGGCTGTCGCTCGGGCCGGGGTGCGACCGCGACGAGGCCCTGTCGGTGCTGGCCGAAGTGCCGGGCATCGGGCCCTGGACCACCCAGATGATCGCCATGCGGGCGTTGGGGGACCCCGATGCCTTCCCCGAGTCCGACCTCGGCGTGCGCCGAGGAGCTGGCCACCTGGGCTTGCCCTCGACCCCGTCGGCCCTCTGCCGGCATTCGGCGGCGTGGCGTCCGTGGCGCGCCTACGCGACCCAGTACCTGTGGGCCTCGACCGATCACCGCATCAATCGGTGGCCTCCCGCACCCCCGATCACCCAACAGCCGAGTCAACCACGAGGAGAACCATGACGACCCCCTTCACCACCACCGTCGACAGCCCGCTGGGAAAGTTGACGCTGACCGCGACCGACGGGTTCCTGACCGGGGTGTCGATGGACGGGCAGCGACACGCACCGGCCTCCAACCCCGACGCAGAACGCAACGACATCTGGTTCGCGGAGGTGACAGGCCAGCTCGATGCCTACTTCGCCGGTGACCTCACCACGTTCGATCTCCCCATCAGGCTCGAAGGCACCGACTTCCAGCGCCGGGTCTGGGGGCAACTCCAGAGGATCCCCTACGGTGAGACCATCAGCTACGGCGAGCTGGCCCGGTGGGTCGGAAACCCCGCTGCATCCCGGGCCGTGGGCCTGGCCAACGGGCGAAACCCCATCGCCGTGATCGTTCCCTGTCACCGGGTCATCGGCGCCAACGGGAAGTTGACCGGCTACGGCGGAGGCCTCGACCGCAAGACCTGGCTCCTCGACCACGAAGCCGCCCGCCGACAGGATCGTGCCGAAGCATCCTGAGGTCGCCACCACCGACGGGGGCCCACTTCGGCGCCTCCGTCCCTGGCGGCCGTTCCTGTTGGCCATCCCGGTAGCACCTAGACCCGACCGCGGCAGCGACAAAACCGCAGTGGGGCCGGGACCATTGCGACGGCCAAGGGCAATGATGGGGCCGGCATCCCGCTTCCGGAAACGGGGTGCGCGCGGGCGAAGGGGCTTAGGACGGTAGCTCCCAAGAGCTCCTAGACATCTCCGTGACGGATGGCTCAGTCGATGGCTGCAACGCCCTCGCCGTGAAGCAGCGACCGCCAAGCGATGGCGGGAGCACCCTTCCAGCCCCTGTCCTTGACTGCTTGGGCGAACTCGGTGCCTGCAATGGCCAACCCAGTTATTCCTAGAAGTATCTCCACCGTCCATGCGATGGTGAGCGAAGTCCCGGATAAACCAAGGACCAGGCCATAAGGAACCCAGGACAAGATCCACAACGTGACTCCCACCCGAATCTTCACACTCCAATCCCTTCCCGGTCTGTCATGTCCCCTTCTGAAACGGACCCGTCGTTCGGTGACACCAGGGAGCCCCGGATCCGGGTGTACGAGTTGAGCAGTTCGATTCAAGCAAGTGCGGATTCAAACTCAATCTCGTGCTGCCCTTCGGTTCGTTCATGGGGAAGCTCTCGTGTGAAAGCCAACGAAAACAGCGCCAAAAGCGCCGCGGCAAGGAGGCCGGCCTTGAGGGACCTGAGCTGAGCAAGTTCGTAGTCTTCTACCAACGCCGTCGTCGTGGTGGAGCTGAGCCCGGCTTTGTTAGCTGCAGTTTCGATCTCTTTGGAAGAAACGAAGTTGGTATTCGATCCCACGGCCACTCCGACCTGGCTCGAGATTTCGGCGCTGATGCGGGGATCTTTCTCTACGTTGGAGATGAAGGTACTGGCGAGACCGGCCAGCACGATGGCGCCGATGAGGGCAACTCCCAATGAGGAACCCAGCTGCTGCCCAGTGTATTGCAGCCCTCCGGCTTCGCTACGACCTGAGTCCTCAACGGAGGACTGCACCACATTTCCCAACTGGGAAACCATCAATCCCATGCCGATCCCAAGCACCGCCATCCCAACACCGAACCCGACGTTTGACAGAGTGGGTTTGATCGTGGAGAGGAGGACAAGCACGCCCGCCATGGTTACGGTGAGACCGGACCGGACGATAAAACGCACGGGGAAACGATTGGACAACCGGGAACCGGCAGCGGCCGCTAAGAACATCGTAATGGAGACGGGAAGCATCTTTACTCCCGTCTGTAGGGCGTCGAGCCCGAGGACCAATTGCAAGTAGAGAGGGATCACGAAAAAGACACCCATCAAGATCAGATTCTGACTGAACAAGCCAATCAACCCTGAGCGGACGGAGGGCACTCGAGCGAGTGAGAGATGGACAAGCGGATCCCTTCTCGTGTCCTCTCTGTGGCGCTGCCAGGTCACGAACCCCCAAATCAAGACCGCACCGGCGGCCATGACGTACAGCGTTAAGGAGAGCCCGAAAGGGGACACGGGCGAATCCTTGGGCTTCACCCATCCCCATGTGCTCGACTCGAGAACCCCCAGTACGAAGAGTCCGAGGCCGGTGGAAGACAACAGTGAGCCAATACCGTCGAATTTCGGAGTCGGCTCCGGTCGGGGCACGTCCCCCACCTTCCCCGTCATGACCAGGATGAACAAGACCAGGACGACCTCGCCGATGAAGACGATTCGCCAGGTGTACTCAGTGGTCGCCCATCCACCCAGAATCGGACCGATTGCGATTCCCGCTCCGGCAACACCTCCGATGATCGCATACGCCACCTTGCGTCGGGACCCTTCAAAATTGCCGGCGATAAGCGCAACAAGGGACGGAAGGACAAGGGCGGCTCCAATCCCCTCAAGTACTGACCAACCGAGAGTGAGGACTAGGACAGTGGGTGCTGCGGCAGTCATCGCGGATCCACAGCCGTAGATGATCAGTCCGACCACAAAGGCGCGACGCCGTCCGATGATGTCTCCGATCTTGGCCCCGGACATCATGAGCATGGCCATGATGAGGCAATAGAAGGTGATCACCGCCTGGATTGTCGGCACTGTCGTGTTGAAGTCGTGGACCAGTGTGCTGATCGACACATTCATGACGGATTGATCCAGAACCATCACGAATTGAGCCATGCCGAGTGCAATCAGCGCGAGCCACCCAGTTGACGAAGCAGCCGAGTTCTTCATTCGGGACCTCCTCTTCCATGCGCACGAAAGGCATGGAGGCTGAGAGGGGGATCCTCCCGATCGATCCCGAGGTCGAGCGCGACGTGGTTTCGCGTCCCCGCTGACACACATACGAAGGGGAGGTCGTGTTCACTGGCCATCGAGGCGACGGGGGCATGGGGGCCGTTGCCTCCGGCCATACCTAGGCAATCGGCTCCGCCCGCTATCGCGTCACTTGCCAGTTGCTCTAGGTCGAGGCCACGATCCAGCATGATCACCTCAACCCAGAGATCCCTGGCCAGGTGGGCGAGACCACACTTCGCTACCTTGCCTCCTCCTGACCATGGATTACAGATCAGCACGGCATGCTGAACCCGTCTCACTGACGCCGGGCGACGATCGTCATCGGCGCGCAGGTCAAGCACGAGCGCTGCCTGACCAAAGCCAACGAAACCGCCCAAGAACAGGGCAAGTGCGGCAAGCCGGAGGAGTGGTCGATCGGCATGGGGTGTCACCGGCGAGTGCCACGGCGAGAACCAGACCGCAACCGAGCGAACCTAACACCAGCCCGCGGTCGCGACCAGTGACCGGTGGCTGACGAGAGGATGCTGCAATCGCTGACGAATCCATCTCAGACCTCCCTGGTCAACGTAGTTCATTGGTACCCCCGGGGGAAGGGACAGAGACCAGTCGTCTCTCGATGCCTCACGCAGCGCCATGGATGACATCAGTCATGCGTACCGTCCTGTCGTTTCATCGTGCCCGGGGGCACGTCGACGTCAATTAGTGGGGTTTGGGCGAAGGCGGCGAGTGCGGCCTCATCGTCGGGAAGAAGTGCGTCGGATTTATCGTCCGAGTCAGTTCGTATCGCTCGTCTTTGGCGCCTACCGGATCCTTCATCTCGGCAAAGATCAGCGAGATTCCTTGGCTGCTGAGGTATTCGTCGAGGTCCTCGACCATGTCCGCCGCCGTTGTGTCGACGTCGGTGATGGGCTCTGCCGCCACTACGAACCAGCGAGGCCGGGGTTCGGCCGCAACGAGCTCCCGAACCTACTGACGAAAGGCGCGAGCGTTGGCAAAGAACGGGGGCCCGTCGAACCGGAACACGACGAGGCCTTCGATCCGTTCGGCATCTGGATAGGAGCGCACATCGTGATAGCGGAACTCCCTCGACGCGCCGCAGTCGCGTGCTGTACGGCCACCATGATCGGCGGAAGACGTTGAGGATGGAGAGCCAAGCTGCGATAGCGATCCCTGGTAATGCTCATGGTGTTTGGAGTGGCCGAGGTCACAGCGCAGATTGCCAGCGCGGTGGCCATGTTCACGTCGTGACCAAGGGTCTTCGTCGACGAGGTGGCCATCGTGGACAAGGACCTGAGCTCCACCGATCTCCCCGTCTCCGCCCAGGACGCGATCGTGGCCGAGAACGCCTCGGCCCGACTCATCGGACTCCGCAGCGCCTTGTGGTTGGTGGCGCTGCTCACCGTGGTCAGCCTCTTCTTGACGGGCATGCTCCCCCAGCGCCCACCAGGTACGGTGCCCCCCGAGACCACCGCCTGATCCGTTCCCTGTCCCCCGACCTCTCGGGCGCGGGGACGGGCACTTGGCACGGGTGCGACATCGACTTGCCGGCGCCGCGACCACGTTGAGCTGCCCTTTTGTCCTACCGGGGGCCACGGAAAAGGCCGACCGGTAAAGAACCACCCCACCAGGGCCGATAACCAGACAGTGAAGTTCGACCTCGCTCATCCCACGCAGCGCCAGGTCCGCGACGGATTGGTCTCCGGCATCATCGCCGAATCCGTCGCCCTTCCCGTCCTCCTCACCGTGATCCTGGTGAATCAGAGCCAGGTTCGATGGCCCTACATCCTCTGCGCCATCGGCTGCATCCTGGCGTCGGTCGTCTATCTGGCCCTCTTCGTGGCCATCACCAAGGGGAAGGCGGGGGTCGGCGCCCAGGCCAACGTCGGGTTCATCATGGTCTGTCTTGCCCTGTCGGCTCTGGGTTTCATCGAGTTGGCATCGTCGAACAAGTTCGGCACCTACACGCCTGCCGTTCTGGTCGGCGTCACCTTCGTGTGCATCATCGGTGACAGGCGCATGCGCATCGGCATCGACCTGTACGCCATCGTTCTCGTGGCCATCATCAGCTGGGCCGAAGGGCTCCGAGGGTCGAACTTCGCAGCGGTGGTGATCGTCTACGCGTCGACCATCGTGGTGATCACCTGGATCACCTCCCGAGCCGTCGGATCCCTGACCGGACACCTCAATTTCCGCCAGGCCATCGACGCGTTGCACGAGACATTCGAGGACGTCGGCCCGGCCGATGCCGAGACGAGTACCGAGGTCATCCAGGACGTTTTCCGTCGCGGTCTGCCGTTGGTGGCGGATGTTCTGCCCGCAGAGCAGGTGGTCGTCTTTGCCCGCAACGGCAAACTCGAGAGGTTCGTCCCCCTGGCCACCTGGCCGAGCGATCACGAGGACGTGACCACCCTGATCGAACTGCCCGAGCTGTCCCAGGCACTACGCGCCGACTCGGTGGTGCTCAACGCATTCCATTGCGCCATTCCGGTCGGCTACTGCGCCGACGGGGAGTTGGTGATGGTGGTCACCCGGGCCGAGGCGGAGCGCCACGTCGACTATCGAGCCCAAGAGGCGGCCGAGCTCCTGGCCTCGACATTCCTGCGGGTGACCAGCCGGGCCAACTTCGTGAGCGGTCTACACGTCGAGAGCCGTACCGACCCGCTCACCGGGCTGGCCAACCGGAGGAGCCTCTATGAGCGCATCGAGATCGAGATGGCCCACGCTCTTCGGGCCGAGACACCGCTGAGCGTGGCCATGATCGACCTCGACCACTTCAAGGACTACAACGACCGCTACGGCCACGTGGCCGGTGACACCCTGTTGCGCTCGATCGCTGCGGTGATGGTGTCGAACATCCGGGGCCAGGACCTGGTAGCCCGGTACGGAGGCGAGGAGTTCTGTCTGGTCATGCCCGACACCGATCTGGTCGGCGGCCATCACCTGCTCGACACACTCCGGTCGGGGGGACGAGAGGCCACCTCCGAGTTCGGCGTGACCCTGTCTGCCGGCCTGACCAGCTGGGACGGGATCGAGGACACCACGTCGTTCATCGAGCGGGCCGACCAGGCGCTGTACCGGGCCAAGGAGTCCGGCCGCAACCGGGTCGTCTCCATCCAGGCCTTTACCGAGTTCTGAGCCAGACCGGGCGCTACCCGGGCCTTCGCAACACGAGGTAGACGTTGTCGTCGACCGCGAAGGAATCGAACAGCTGGAAACCTTCGGCCGCGGCCGCGTCGAGCTCGGCCTCGAGCTCGAGCCGGCGCTCGGCCACCACCAGCCGACCGCCGTGCACACGCAGCACCCGATGGGTGTCCGTCATGGCTCGGCCGCGCCGACCCGAGCCGGGTCATCGGCGCCGCCGGCAGGAGTCCCACCCCCCAGAACCAGGGCCGTCTCCTTGGCGCTCCCCTCGGGTGCGTTCCTGACCGGCCGGACCCGGATGTACCACTCCTGGCCCCAAACCCGGGCGAACACGTCGTCCGGCATGGCCAGGAAGAAGCTGGTCTCGCTGATCTGACTGGCGTGGGCCCGCATGGCCTCGCGTTTCCGCTCGATCCAGGGCCGCACGGCGATCTCAGTGGTGATCCGGCTCGCCGGTTCGCCCATCGATTCCATCCCCTCGGCCTGGCCACCGGGGCCGTCCCAATCCTCGGGGGTGTCCCATTCCTCGCTGGTTGCCACTTCGACCGCCAGATCACGCATGAAGTCCCGGTTCATGGTGGCCATGTACACCCCAGGGGTGGCGGCCAGTTCTGCCGCCCGCATACCCACCCGGTGAACCTGGACGTGATCGGGGTGGCCGTAGCCACCGTGTTCGTCGTAGGTGACCACGACGGCGGCATCCTCCTCGTCGAGCAGACGGGCCAGGGCGCCCGCGGCCTCCTCCACGTCGGCGGCGGCGAAGGAACCCGGGCGGTCGTTGGTGGCCTCGCCGGCCATGCCCGAGTCGAGATAGCCAAGGTAGACCTGGCGCTCCACCCCGAGGATCCGACTGGCCTCGGCCAGCTCGGTGCGGCGTCGTTCGGCCAGGGTCTCGCCCTGGTTCAAGAGACCATCGGGAACTTCGCCGAGCTCGCCTCCGGTGGCGGTCACCAGCACAACCCGGTGACCGGCATCGGACAAGCTGGCCATGGTGCCCCCCGTGGCGATGGCCTCATCATCAGGGTGGGCATGGAAGAACACGACAGTGGCCATTGGCGGCACCCTAGTTGGGGAGTGCCGCCAAGCCGATCGGCCCATCCCCGGCGGGCGTACCGACCTGGTCAGGCCAGGGGGAGTTGGGGTGCATCGGCCAACGAGAGTTGGCCCTGGACCAACCGGTCAGGGTCCCCGCCCCGGACTCTCCGCCCGACGACGGCGAAGATCCTCTCGGGACCGAATGACCTGATGGTCCGCTCGCCCTTCCGTCCGCCGATCACCTCGATGGACTCGGTGCCGTTGTTCGTGTTGACGACGCGAGCCCGGAACTGCCATTGGGCACCTCTGATGCGGAGCCCGGAGACGATGACCGGGTCGCCGCACCGAAGCCCATTCCAGGTCTCCGATCGTTCCAGGTGCCCGGACGCATCGATGGCCGCCCGCCGGGCCGGTGCTCGCGGGGAACGGGCCATCGGTCAGCGCCGCTCTTGGCGGACGACGCGGACCCGGTGCCACAGGAGGATGACGACCGCGATGACGGCCACCGCGGCGAGGACGTACCCGATGTCACTAAACGCCTTGAGAACACGACTGTAGCTACTGCCCAGGGAGTAGCCCAAGCTGGTGAGGGCCGTACACCAGACGGCGCAGCCGATGGTGGTGAAGATGAGGAACTTGGCGATGGCCATCTCGCCCAGTCCGGCGGCAAAGGAAACGAACGACCGCAGGAGCGGGATGAATCGCCCGAAGAGAACGAAGGGCTCCCCTCGCCGGGCGAACCACGCCTCGGCCCGGTCCAGGTCCTTGTGGGTCAGGAGAACGTACTTGCCGGCCCGGTCGACCAGGGGTCTGCCTCCGAAGTACCCGATCAGGTATCCGGCCGTCGAACCCGCGACCTCGGCCACCGTGGCCACGATGATGACCACGGCCAGGTCGAGATGGTGGGGCTCGTTGGGGATCTGGCCGCTGGCCAGAACCCCTCCGTAGATGATCGCCACCTCGGCGCCCACCGGCAGACCCATGGCCGAGATGAAGCTCAACACGAAGACGGCCAGGTATCCCCAGGTTTCGAGAAAATTCTCCATCAGTCATCAATGTCTACACGGTGGCCAGTGGGCCGGCGGGCATCCCGGCTGGTACCTCGAGGCGCTCCGCTCGGGACCGGAGGCATCGCCTCCACCCCGGTGGAGTACCGTCACCCGGTGACCTCGGGCCCGTCCGACCCTCATCCTCGGTGGGATCGCTGTCTGACCCCCGATGGGCTTCGCATCGCGGTGTACGACTTCGGAGGCCACGGGGAGGACGCACTCCTGGTCCACGCCACCGGCTTCTGTGCAGAAGTGCTCGGCCCCCTCGCCCGCGGCCTCCAGGACCGCTACCACTGCTGGGGAGTGGACCTCCGGGCCCACGGCCGATCGGACAGGCCCCCGGACGGGAACTTCGCGTGGTCCGGATTCTGCACTGACGTCCTGGCCGCCATCGATCATCTCGGGCTGTCGCGTCCGTTCGGTTTCGGCCACTCGTGTGGCGGCGCGGCCGTCCTTCTGGCCGAGGAGGCCCGGCCCGGGACGTTCACCTCGCTGTACTGCTTCGAACCGGTTGTCTTTGAGGAGCCACCGGGTGGTCTCGTCATCGACAATCCGCTCTCGAGATCGGCACGGCGCCGGCGCGAGACGTTCCCTTCGGCGGAGGATGCCTTCCTCAACTTCTCCTCCAAGCCCCCGTTCGCCGACATCGACCCCGAAGTGCTCGGGATCTACGTCGAATCCGGATTCGGAGTCGTCCCTCCCGATGAGGGAGGGGAGGGCACCACTCTCAGACTCCGATGCCGACGGGACGATGAAGCAGAGATCTATGCCCAGGGGACCTCGCACGGGGCGTTCCGCCGCCTGGGGGAGATCACCTGCCCGGTGACCCTCTGCTGCGGCGAGCGCAGCGATGCCTTCGGCCCCGCGTTCATGCAGGCCGACGCCGACCAGATTCGTCGGTCCACCGTCGAGATCGCGCCGAAGATCGGACATTTCGGTCCGTTGCAAGAGCCCTCATGGGTGGCCGGGTCCGTCGGGCGGGCCTGGACCACCACCCACGGCACACCCCGGTCGTAGTCTGTTCTTGTGCCCCTCGAAACCCCTCGTTCCCTCTCACCGTCGAAAGTCACGTCGTTTCGCGACTGCGCTCTGGCCTTTCGGTTCAGCGCCATCGATCACCTTCCCGAGGAGCCCACCATCTGGATGGTCAAGGGCACCCTGGTCCACCGGGCGTTGGAGAGACTGTTCTGGTTCCACGACCGTGGGGATCGCAGTCCGGCCGCGGCCGCGGCCGAGCTCTGTGCAGCTTGGGACGAGCTCCAGGCGGACCCGGAATTCCTGTCTCTCGACCTTCCGGCCACCGAGATCGACGAATTCCGGTCCGACGCAGAGACGCTGGTCCGGAACTACTTCGCTCTGGAGGACCCGAATGAGATCACTCCTGTCGGCATCGAGCTCACCCTCGAGGCCAGGGTCGGGGACATGCGTCTCCGGGGCATCATCGATCGGCTGGACCTGACGGCTGACGGCGAGCTGGTGGTCATCGACTACAAGACCGGTCGAGTGCCCTCACCGGCCTTCGAACAATCGAAGCTGATCGGCGTGCACATCTACGCCCTCCTGTGTCAGGAGGTCCTCGGTCGGGCACCGGTGGAGGTCCGGCTGCTCCACCTCAAAGAGCCCACCACCATCATCGCCGTACCCTCCGAGCAGGCCCTTCGTGGCCATCGGCAGAAGGCAGTGGCCATCTGGTCGGCCATCGAGCGAGCCTGCGAGAACGAGGACTTCCGTCCCCGGCCATCCGGTCTCTGCAATTTCTGCCGGTTCCGTGCCTACTGCCCGGCCTTCGGCGGCAATCCTGATGAGGCGGCACTGGCGCTGGGCGGCGCCGTCGGGGGTGCGGCGTGACCGACGCCGACGTAGCAGCGACGGTGGCGTTCCCGGAAGGCCGGGCCGACGCAACGTCGCCGCGCTCGGTTCGCGTCGGAGATGATCCGGTCCAAGCGGCTGTCTCACCGGGCACCGGACCGTCGTCGCTGGCGGGCATGGTGGCGGCCTTCGACGAACGGGTCGACAGATGGTTCGAGCCGCTGCGCGGGAACCCTTCCTTGGACAGCGCGGCCAAGGTCATTACCGGCCTGGGCGATCACGGCCTGATGTGGGCGGCGACCTCCGCCTGGCGAGCCAGGCACACCGGACCCGAGCGGGCCCGGGCGGTAAGGGCGCTGACCGTTGCTGGTGTGGAATCGAGCGTGGTCAACGCCGCCATCAAGGATCTCGTCGGCCGCTCGCGCCCTGATCGCAGCGGCGTGCGCCTGGCGGAAGGTGGCGTACCGGTACGCGAACCGAGGACCAGCAGCTTCCCCAGCGGGCATACCCTGGCGGCGTTCTGCGCCGCCACGGTCATGTGCCAACGCGGCGATCGTGGGGGCAATGCCCTGCTGTTCACCAGTGCATCTCTGGTGGGGATCAGCCGGCTTCACCTCCGTGCCCATCACGCGTCCGACGTCCTCGGAGGTGCGCTCATCGGAACCGCCCTCGGCCTCGTCGGCCGCCGCCTGCTCTGAGGAGCCGGTGTCGCCCCGCCGCGACCGGCGTCGACATCGGGGACCGGCCACTGCCGCCACGCCGTGGCCTCCGGCGGCCACACCAGGAATGGACCGATGAAACGCGGGGTTGAGGGAGTATGAGCTCTTTATGGACTTTTGCCGTGACCTGGGATTATCGGTGCCCTTTCGCTCGCAACGGGCATGAGCACATCCTGGATGGGCTGGAGGCGGGGGCGTCGTGGGACGTTACCTACGTGCCCTTCTTCCTCAACCAGCCACACGTCCCCGAAGGCGGGACCCCGGCGTGGGATGACCCCGCCCAGCAGCCCGACCTGGTAGCTCTGGCCGCCGGCGTGGTGGTGCGAGACCGGTTCCCCGAACAGTTTCCCGCTGTTCACCGTGCGCTGTTCGCGGCACGCCACGACGAGGGCGGCGATCTGCGCGACTCCTCGGTCGTGCGGAAGGCGTTGGCCCGGGGCGGCGCCGATGCCGAAGCGGTCATGGCCGAGGTCGAATCAGGATGGCCGGCCAAAGTGGTGCGCGACGAACATGAACGGGTGGTGAGCGAACTGGACGTCTTCGGGGTGCCGACGTTCATCGTCGACGACAGTGCCGTGTTCGCCCGCCTGATGACCCGACCCAACGGGGACGGCCTGTTGGCCGTACAGACCATCGAACAGGTTCTGGGTCTCATGCGCGACCATCCCGAGCTCAACGAATTCAAGTACACGCGGGTGAGTCGGTAAGTCCTGCTTCGAAGCAGTGCCGGAGCACCAGTCCCTCCGACACCGGGTCAGACGCCGACCAGCTCCGCCAGGGTTTCGACGGATGCCCTTCTCTCATCGGCTGAGCCGAAGGGTGCGCCGCAGAAATCGGTGGTGCCGATGTCAGCCAGTCGGCGGACTTCCGACGTGACGTCGGACGCGGTACCGACGATGGCCACGTCGGCAGGTCCACCGGCTCCTTCCCGATCGAGCATTGCCCGGTAGGACGGAAGCTGGCCGTAGACGGCGAAAACCTCGGCCGCCGTGTTCCGGGCAACATCGGCGTGGTTGGTCACACAGACCGGGAGGCCCACTCCCACTCGGGGAAGAGGGCGTCCGGCAGCCACCGCGGCCTTCCGGATGGTGGGGATGACGTGGCCCTCGACGGTGTCGGGTCCGGTCATCCAGGTCACCGTTCCGGAGGCCATGGCACCGGCCAGTCGCAACATGGTGCTGCCCAGCGCGGCCACCAACACCGGTGGCGCCGGGGCCGCGATCTGCAGCGGACCAAACGTCGAGGCCCGAAGAGTCTCACCGACGAAGGAGACTTGCTCGCCCTCAAGCAGCGGCACCAGGATCGAGAGATAGTCCTTCATGTGGCGGGCCGGCTTCTCGAATGACTGACCGAACACATTCTCGATGACCACCTGGTGCGAGAGGCCGATTCCCAGCGTCAGACGACCATCGCAGGCAGCTTGGACGGTGAGGGCCTGCCCGGCCAGCATCACCGGATGACGGGGATAGGTGGGAACCACCGCGGTCCCCAGATCAATGCCGGGGACGTCACGACCGATGGCGGCGAGAGCGGTCAGCGCGTCATAGGCGAATATCTGCGAAGCCCATGCAGTCTGAATGCCGGCATCGCGCAGTGAGGCGACCTGGCTCACGACCTGGTCGAACGGCACCTCGGTGTCGATCATGACGCCGATACGCATGAGAATCTCCTTCAAGGGTCTTGGGCCCCGTGCTCACCGATCACGAGGACCGGCCACGATGTCGGCGGCCTTCTGGGCCCGTACGGGGCACACCGTCGGGCTCGGGCGAGGTGTACTCCTGGGCGGTAGGATGGTTCGGCCCTACCGTACCCTTCCGCGTCGGTGCCCTCGGCCGTGATTTCGGCCGTGTTGGCGCCTGCCTCCGGCTATCGATGTGACCTTCCCGTACCGGTCGGGCAGAATGCGGGCATGTCCGTTGCCATCATCATGGGAAGCGCGTCCGATTCGACGATCATGGACGACGCCGTGCAAACCCTCCGATCCTTCGGGATCCCCGCCCAGGTGCGGGTCCTGTCCGCCCACCGCACTCCTGACGACACCATCGCCTTCGCCCGGGGCGCGGCCGACGAGGGCATCAAGGTCATCATCGCCGCCGCCGGGGGTGCGGCCCACCTGGCCGGGGTGGTGGCGGCCGCCACTCCCCTGCCGGTGATCGGGGTGCCGGTGGCGTTGGCCAACCTGGCTGGACTCGACTCGCTGCTGGCCATGGTCCAGATGCCCAAGGGGATCCCCGTCGCCACCGTGGCGATCAACGGGTCGCGTAACGCCGCCCTTCTCGCGGTGAGGATCCTCGCCCTGTCCGACCTGCGCCTAGCGGCGGAGTTGGACAGGTTCGGCCAGGACCTGGCCGATCAGGTACGCGACCAGGACTCCGAGATCGTGGCCCGCTACGGCCCCGACTGAGTTCACGCCGTCCAGGGAGGGGCCAAACCCTCGACTGCGGCATCGAGGGTCACGCCGAACGGGATCACCGCCATCACCGGAATATCGACACCGTTGGCCACGTACCGACCCACGTGGGCTCGGCACTCGTCGAACGATCCGTGCACGACCAGCGAGTCGACGACCTCATCGGGGATGGCGGCCAGGGCCCCCTTGCGGTCCCCCTTCTGCCATGCATCCCACATGGGTTCGAGGACCGGTCCGCGCCCGAGCCACCGGTGAAACTCCGCATAGATGCCGACATTGAGGTAGGCGGCGATCATGCGTCGGCCGATCGCCCGTGCCGTCTCGAGGTCCTCGGTCGGGCAGACGAAAATACGGGCCGCCACCGGAATATCGGCGTCGAGCTCGGGGGTGACGGTGCCCACGTCCTCTGCCGACAACCAGTTGATGATGACCCCGTCGGCCTCGCGCCCGGCAAGTCTCAGCATGCCGGGACGGAGAGCGGCCAAGAAAATCGGCGGGGGGTGCTCGACGGGCCGGGCCAGACGGAATCCCCTCACCGCGAACGTCGGGTAGTCGTGGTCCACCTTCTCGCCGGCCAGGGCCGACCGGAGGAAGCGAATCGTGTCGCGGGCCCGCTTGTAGGGCTCGGCGAAATCGATGCCGTTCCAACGACTCACGATGACATCGGAGGAGGTGCCGAGGCCGAGGGTGAAGCGGCCGGGGGCAGCTTCGGCCATGGCGGCCACGCTCTGGGCCAGCAAGGCAGGACCTCGGGTGTAGGCGGGAATGATGGCGACACCCAAGTTGAGGGAGGGGGCCCACGCCGAGGCCAAGGCCAGGGGGGTGAACCCGTCCGGCCCGTCGGTCTCGGCGGACCAGACATCGGTATACCCGAGCCTGACCAATTCGGCATACCACCTGCGGTGATCCTCGAGGGTCACCCCGTCGAAGGGGACGGTGATCCCATAGCGGGGGCCGGTCGCCACCCTCTGCTCGGCTTCGGCCATGGCCCACGTAATACACCCTCAGGGCATGCTGCACCTATGTCCACCGATCGCCGACGACGGTCTGCTCCCCTGCAGCTCGAGCTCCCGCTCCAGGCGGCGCTCCGCTCCCCGCTCCCTTCCGACCTCTCCCCCGCCTCCGGCTCCCTGCCGGAATGGCGGCTCGATGAGCAGACACGCCGGGTGGGTCGTCGAGGGGTCGCTGCTGCCCGGGCCCTCCTTCAGGACGCAGGCTCCGACCACGGGAACGACTCCGGTGGTGCGAGCAGTCGGGCTGGTCGCGCCGCCTGACAACGGTCCGCACTACGGTCAGGGGCGTGCCGTCCGTTGCCGAGCGCCTCGGCTACCCGCCCGAGGCCAAACTGCTCATCGTCCACTGTGGGGACCTCGGTTTGTGTCACGCGGCGACCGTCGGTGTCTACGAAGCGCTCCGCGAGGGGACGGGAACCAGCGCCTCGTTGATGGTCCCCGCCCCCTGGGCGCGGGAGTCGGCTTCTCGGTTTCGGGGTGATGACGTCGGCGTCCAGCTGACGCTGAATGCCGAACACGACCTTTACCGGTGGGCTCCGATCACCCAGGCCCCGTCGCTCCTGGACGGCGACGGTGGGTTCCCCCGGACCGTGATCGACCTCTGGGACCACGCCGACATCGACGAGGTCCGGCGGGAATGTCGGGCCCAGGTCGAGCGGGCTGTCCTATGGGGATTCGACATCAGTCACCTCTGTGCCCATCTCGACGCACTGGTGTTGCGACCGGAGTTCTTCGACGTCTACCTCGAATTGGCCGTCGATTTCCGGCTGCCGCTACGCCTCCTCAGTGCCGAGGCCGAGCCCAACGTGGGTTTTCCTGTGCGCCGGCTGGCCGCTGACGAAGGGGTGCTGTACGCCGACCGCTTCGCCACGCTTCCGGCCATGAGCACCGGGCAGACCTTCATGGAACTCATCACCGAGCTCGAACCCGGCGTCACCGAGCTGACCATGCATCCCGCCGTGGACACCTCGGAATTGCGAGCCATCACCACCGACTGGCGGAAGCGAGTGGCTGACCACGTGCTCCTGGCCGTTGAGCGAGGGATCGATCAGCTCATTGCCGACGCTGGTGTCACCCGGATCGGCTACCGCCCGCTCCGAGACGCCATGCGCCGGCCCTGATCGGGCAGACTCCGACCCGTCTCCGAGAGCCCCCACGGGTGACACCGGCGGCGCCCCGGGTGGTGTGGGGTCCCCGCCTTCCCGACCTGCGCCGATATTCTGAAGGACCACCGATGGGAGTTGCCGTGGCCGACGGAGAGCAGTGGAGTCAAGACGCGGTCCCGATCGTGGAGACCGCCTCGGTGGCCACGGACCCCGCGCCCCGATCCGACCCCACTGCCTCGCTGGTGATCGAGCTGGCGGAGCCGGAAGCTCGGCCGGACCTCTCCCACGCCGACTCGGTATCGGATCCATCGCTGACCGAGTCCCCCCCACTCGATGACCCAGCTTCCCCGCCCGGTGACACCGCACCGGGGCGGTCAGGGGACGAGCCCCGCTTCCCAGCGGATGTCGCCGGACCCGGACCGACACCCTCGAGAGACGCAACCCACTCCGAGCCGTTCAGCCTCGAGGGTCTTCTCCTGCTCGACACAGAGGGCAGTGAAACTGTGGAGATCGACACTTTGAGCTTCAGCGACGAAGGAATCGGCGTCATCCGAATCCGGGGTGAGGCGGCGCGCGTACTTCCCTGGTCATCGGTGATCACTCATGCGGTCGAACCGTGGAGCGGCGGAGTGGTTCCGGAATGGTGGGTCGACCCTGAACTCGAGCGCGTTGCCGAGAGAGATCCCGGGCTCGCCTCCGTGATCGATCCCGACGCCACCAGCCGTTCGCTTCCTCACGTGGAAGCCGGAGCACTCATCGATATCCGGACGTCGACGGGAACCTACCGGTTCCTAATGCCGGGTGGAGACGCCCACACCCTTTCGAGGCAGGTCACCGCATTGGCGGTCAAGCACCAGGGGCCCTCGGGGGCGTCGTCAGTCACCCGGGTCGTGGCCTGGGGTCAGGACATCGAACGGCGACGAGTGACGCGGAAGCCGAAGCGGGCGGTCAGCTGGTCGAGGGTCCAGCCGTTTCTGGTGGTCGCCCTCGTCTTGTTCATTGCTGCGGCGGTGACCCTGATCCTGTTGCAGAGCGCAGGGACCATCCACCTTCCCCTGCTCGGTGGTGCCAGTTCGGGCACCATCGGATGGCTCAGAATTCGGTAGCCTCAGCGATCCGCTGCCGGAGACGTCGGTACTCGGTCGTGTTGGTCACCGGAAGCATGGTCATCATCAACCCCATGGAACCGGCAACCTTCATCCGGCCCTGCATGAAGGCCACGTTGGGATCGAGATCTCCTTGGCACATGGATACCGCGTCGTCCCACACCATGGTGAGGGTCACGTCGGGATCGTCGATCGACCCACGGTCCCCCGACTGGAGCCGTCCGTCTTCGAGGACCCAGTAGTAGGAGACCGCTCCCTCGGGACCACCAGTGACCTCATATTGGATCCGGGCGGACAGGCCCGGGTACAGGGTTTGGTCGACGCCCAACATTCTCGCCCGTTCGAACCACTCCGCGGTCAGCCACTTGGTCACTCGCGTTCCCCAACTCGTCGTCTCCGGGCCCGGCTCGATGTTATCGACCAACCCGAGTCCAGGAGAGGGTGTGGCCCGAACGGCCCGTTAAACGAGCCGGCTCCACCCCGTTCAACGAGTCGTACGCAACCCGGCGAAAAGATCGGTTTCGACTGTCCCACCATCGCCAGGGTCCAGCCCGACTGCCCCGGCCGCTGCTGACCTTCCCGTCGGCCAGACGACTTGGGCCAGCCGGTAGTCGTCGAAAGGGTAGATCGAGCGCATCACCTCAGGCGGAAGTCCGAACCAGAACGGTGACTTCGGGTCGACCTGGGTGGCGTGGGCGAGGAGCGCCTCCCGGCGCACATCGGCGTAGTCAGAAATGTCGATGGTGGTGGTGATCGGTTCGACCGGAGCCTTCTCCCATCGTTTGCGCCAGTCCTTGTCGAACGGGGATTCGATTCCCAGTTCTTCGAATTTCTCGTGGATCTCTCGAAAGCGGGCAACGGAGAACGACGTGTAATACAGCTTGTTCGGCTGCCAAGCTGGTCCGGCGTCGACATACAGATCGGGGTCGCCGGCGGCGGCGAACGCGGCCACACCGATCTCATGGTCCCGGAGATGGTCGGGGTGGGGGTACCCCGATTGGTCGTCTCCGTAGATCACCATGACCTGCGGCTGGGCCTGGCGAACCACAGCCACCAGCCGGCCGACGGCCTCGTCGTGGGGGGCCTGAGCGAAGCTGAGGGGATTGGCATTGCTCTCCGAGCCGGGCATGCCCGAGTCGCGATAGCCAAGCATGACCACCTCGTCGTAGCCGATGATCTCGGCGGCCCGGGCCAGTTCCTGGCGACGCAGCTCCGGAAGTCGGGCATGGACCTCCGGAGTGTCGAGGGCGGGGTTGAGAACCTCACCCTCCTCTCCCCCGGTACAGCAAACGAGAACGGTGTGAACGCCCTCCGCGTGGTAGCGGGCAACGGTCCCGGCCCCCTTCGATGACTCATCGTCGGGGTGGGCGTGGACGGTCAGAAGGCAGAGCTGATCAGGCACGCTGATCACGCTACCGGGCACCGAGGCCCTAAGCTTCAATTGCCGCGAGCGAGGAAGGACCCATCAGCATGAGCGTGATGAAGCGCCTGTCGGGAATAGTCCAGGCCAAGACAAACAAACTGCTGGATAAAGCCGAGGATCCACGGGAGTCCCTCGACCTGTCCTACCAGAAGCAGCTCGAGAGCCTGCAGAAGGTCCGCCGCAGCGTGGCCGACGTCACCACCGCCAAGAAGAGGATCGAACTGCAGGCCACCCAGCTCCAACAGTCGGCGGACAAGCTCCAGCAGCAGGCCAAAGCCGCCCTCACTCAGGGGAACGAGGACCTGGCCCGGGAGGCGCTCTCCCGGCGCACCGCACTGGCCGAGCAGCTCACGGACCTCCAGACCCAGCACGAGCAGGTCTCGGCGCAGGAACAAAAGCTGGTCGCCACGGCCCAGAAGCTCCAGACCCAAGTGGACTCCTTCCGCACCAAGAAGGAGACGATGAAGGCCACCTACACAGCGGCCGAGGCCCAGACCAAGATCGGCGAGGCGGTGTCCGGAATCTCCGAATCGATGAGCGATGCCGGAATGTCGATGCAACGTGCCCAGGACAAGATCGACGGCATGCAGGCACGGGCAGGGGCCATGGACGAACTGTTGGCCTCGGGCGCATTGACCGACCTGTCGAACCCGGTGGATGACATTCAGGCCCAGCTGAACAAGGCGTCGACGACCTCGACGGTCGATGCCGAACTGGCCGCGCTCAAAGCCGAAGTCGGAACCGGGGCACCCCCGCCGGCGGAACTCGGGGCCGCCGAACCGACCGGACACGAGGACACCTCGTCGTGATCGTCCGCATCCTGGGTGAGGGGCAGTACTCGATCGCCGACGCGGATCGACCCGAGCTCGAAGCACTGGACACAGCGTTGGCCGAGGCCGTCGACAGTGGGAACGCCGACGTCTTCACTACGGCCTTGGCCGCCCTCACCTCCGCAGTGCGGCGATTGGGAACGCCCCTGGCCGTTGATGACTTCGCCCCCTCCGATTTGGTCGTTCCCTTCCCGGACGCAACGCTCGAGGAGACCAAGGACCTACTCGCCGATACGGCTGACAGCTCCGGATCGGACGAGCGCTGAGGCCGACTCGATGAGCACGGCACGCAACATTCCCCCCGATCGGGGGCTGACACTGAGGATGTTCACCACCGGCCTGATGCTGGTGATCCTCTACGGCGCGGTCATCGGGCTGCTGATCGCCTTCGGCATCTCCTATGCCGTGGTCTTGGTCTTCGCCGCCATCATCCTGTTCGTTCAGTACTGGTTCTCCGACAAGATCGCCCTGTTCGGCATGGGGGGTCGGATCGTCACGCCCGAGCAGGCGCCGCAACTCCACGGCGTCATCGACCGACTCTGTGCCCTGGCGGACATGAAGAAGCCCCGTGTCGCCATCGCCGACACCGACGTTCCCAACGCCTTCGCCACCGGTCGGAGTCCGAACAATGCTGTGGTGTGTGCCACGAGCGGACTCATGCGACGGCTGGACGAGTCCGAGCTTGAGGCCGTACTCTCCCACGAGCTCTCCCACGTGGCCCACCGGGATGTGGCGGTGATGACCATTGCCAGCTTTCTAGGGATGGTGGCCGGTCTGATCACCCGCATCATGCTGTGGACCGGATTGATGGGGGGCTTCGGCGGGGGGAACCGCGGAAACAGCCAGGGTGGGAACGACAATGCGGCGCTGGTCGAACTGGCGGTGCTGGCGGTTTCAGTGGTCGTCTACGCCATCAGCTTCCTGCTCACCATGGCCCTCTCCCGCTACCGCGAGTTGGCGGCCGACCGCTCCGGAGCCCTCCTCACCGGACGACCGTCGGCGCTGGCCTCCGCTCTGGTGAAGGTGACCGGGGAGATGTCCCGCATTCCGACACGCGACCTTCGCTCCTCGGAGAGCTTCAATGCCTTCTACTTCACCCCTGCCATCGCCAAGCGCGGGGTCAGCCTCTCTACCATCTTCTCGACTCACCCTCCGCTGGAAAAGCGGCTTGCCCAGCTGGCCAGCATCGAGGCCGAGCTCAGCCGTCCTTCGTGATCGGTTGGGCCTCCGCATTCGGTCGGTCCGTTCGATGAAGAGGCTGCGCTGATGGGTCTCCTCAATACCCTGCTCGGGCGGACCAAGCCGGTCCAGTCGAACCTGGACGCACTCTTTGCCCTTCCCTCCGCATCCATCACCCTCCAGAGCGCAGCCGGCATGTCGTGCTCAGGGCACGCCGGGGTGTGCTTCAAGCCGCCCTCGGGACAGGGCTTCGAGGACATGCAGGCCGAGGTGGTCAAACTGCTCTCCATGGACGGGCCCGGTGGCCTGCAGAAAGCTGAGGACAACTACGGCTACCACTGGCTGGTCCTCGAGGACAGTGACATCGAGGCATTGGTGACCCACGTTCATTTGGTCAACTCCTCCCTGGCCGACGCCGGGTGGGGTCCCCAACTGCTGTGCTCGGTCTTCGGAGTCGCCCAACTGCCGCCGGAGGACGGGGGACCCGCTCTCGCCGTTGGAACAGGCGCCGCCCCGGCCTCGGACCCCTCCGAGGATGTGGTCGCCGGGGGTGGGGTCCCCGAGGGGGCCGGAGGGGCGATGCCCGCGACAACCGCTGGACCAGGCCACGTGATCCCCTCGACGGCGTACCTGGTCTATTTGTTCAAACGGGGAACCTTTTACCCCTTCGTTCCCGAGGGCCACGAGAGCCGGAACATCGAACAGGAACTGCGGCTGAAGAGCTTGCTGGTCGACGATTTGGTGATCGAACCCGATCTGGACCGCTGGTTCCCCCTCTGGGACCTTCCCGTCGGCTGATCGGGCCCTCGAACCGGCCCGTCCCCTCGGGCCGTCCCACGACGCATCAGCTTTTGCGATTCCCCGCCCTGTCTGTGTCTTGAATCGGTGTCCCGTGGAGCGGTTCAGGGTTGGCCGCGGACGCCGGCGGTCACGCCGTCGATGGACCGGGCCAGATCGAGATCGAACTGGGTGATCCCTCCCGAGTCGTGGGTGACCAGGGCCAGCGTCACTCGGTTGTAGCGGATGTCGATGTCGGGATGGTGGTTTGCCTCCTCTGCCAGTTCACCAACAGCGTTGACGAAGGCCAGTGCCCCCACAAAGCCATCGCAGGTCACCGCCTTCACCAGCTTTCCCCCCATCAGCTCCCACCGGGGCCCATCGGGTCGGGCCAGAGCTTCCTCCACCTCGGATTCGCTCAACACGGGTTGGCTCATCGAGCTCCGATCGGTTCGGTCGGAGTGAACACCACCGGCATGGTCTCGTAGCCGGACACGAAGTTGGCGGCCCGCTTGGGCGGCTCGGACGCGTCGGCCAGGGCGAGATCGGGGAGTCGGTCGAGGAGCCTGTCAAACATCACCGACAGCTCCATGCGGGCCAGGCGGTTGCCCAGGCAGAAGTGGGAACCGAAGCCGAATGCCATGTGATCATTGGGCGACCGGGTGATGTCGAATTCGTCCGGACGCTCGAACACCCGCTCGTCCCGATTGGCGGAAGGGTAGAGCATCAGGAGCTTCTGTCCCTTGCGCAGAGTTTCCCCGGCGAAGTCAACGTCCCTGGTCATCTGCCGGGCCATGTTCTTGATCGGGGAGACCCATCGGAGCATCTCTTCCACCGCGCTCGGCATCGCCGTGCGGTTTGAGGCAAGTACCTCGAGCTGGTCAGGATGGCGCAGGAGCTCGAACATGCCACCGCTGATCACGTGACGGGTAGTCTCGTCGCCTCCGATCAAGATCAGCAACGACTCGTAGATGATGGACTGCTCGTCCAATCGGTCGCCCTCGATTTCGGCGTGGACCAGGGTCCCGATCAAGTCGTCGGATTGATTGTCCCGCCGCCGCTGCTCGGCGACGGCGGTGATGTACGCGGCGTACTCCGCCGCCGCCTGAGCGGCCTTGTCCATGGCTCCCGGGTCG
Organism: uncultured Acidimicrobiaceae bacterium; assembly: GCA_963704615.1. Taxonomy (GTDB): domain Bacteria; phylum Actinomycetota; class Acidimicrobiia; order Acidimicrobiales; family RAAP-2; genus Bog-756. Next base: position 2,708,257 of record OY969923.1, read on the forward strand.
GGAGACCCCAGCGCCTTGAGCATGTCATCGGACCAGCGCAGCAGCTCGTCGCGATCCTCGGGAGCAACCCCGAGCATGTTCCCGATGACGATCATGGGCAGAGGAGCCGCGACCTCCCGAACGAAGTCGGCTGATCCCTTTTGGCATACCCGATCGATGATCGCATCACAGATAGTCCGAATGCCCTCTTCGCTCTCGCGGATGCGCCCCGGGGTGAACCCCTCACTCACCAGCCGGCGCCGACGCACGTGCTCGGGGGCGTCCGTATCGATCATCATCGGCAGCGCATCGCTATCCGGGCGGATACCGCCGGCGTTGGAGAAGGTCTCCGGGTCCTTGGAGATCTCCTTGACGTCGGCGTAACGGGTGATGCCCCACACCCCAGATTTCTCGTCGAAGTAGGCGGGCGCCTGGTCCCGCATCCACTTGAAGGCGGGGAAGGGATCGCCGCCATAGAACGTGCCGTCGGTCAGACCGATGGCCAGCTCGTCAGGTGCAATGGTCATGGTGCTCCCTTGGGTCGTCCTGTCGACAGTCGCCCCGGATGCCTCTGCTCCGACAGGCTGAGGGCTGAGGGCGATGTCAAAAAATCCATCCTGCTCGAGAGCAGATCCTCTGCGGAGTATATGGCCAGCCCCTGCAAGGGTCGGGAAACGATCACCAACCATGGGCCTGTCAGGCCACGGATCTCGTCCGGAATCGCAGCGGAACATGACAGACGCCCGCGTGTTTGTTGGTACGCACCCGTTCGACCGAACCGGCCAACTCGAAGTCTTCCAGACGGTCGAGGACCTCGTCGAGGATCGCCCGGATCTCCATGCGGGCCAAATTGGCTCCCATGCAGAAGTGGGTCCGGTAGCCGAAGGTCACGTGTGGGTTCGGATCACGACGGATGTCGAACCGGAATGGGTCTTCGAAGACTGACTCGTCTCGGTTGGCCGATGGCCACCACAGAGTGACCTTGTCCCCCTCCTGGATAGGAATCCCGTGCAACTCCGTAGCTCGGGTGGCGGTTCGGCGGTTGTAGAGGGTGGCACTGGTCCACCGGAGGATCTCCTCCACCGCCTTGGGCATCAGTGATCGGTCATCCCGGAGCGACGCGAGTTGCTCGGGGTGCTCGATCAAAGCCACCATGCCCAGAGCGATCGAGTTCCGGGTGGTCTCGCTTCCGGCCACCACCAAGAGATTGAAGAACATCAACAACTCGAGTTCGGTCAGGGGCTGAGGCTCCCCCGCTTCATCCTCGATCTGCGCATGGGCAACCACGGAGAGGATGTCATCACCAGGTGCCCGCTTCCTGGCGGCAATCAGATCGGTCCCGTAGGCGGCCATCGCCGCCGCGGCCTGTGTGACCTGGTCACTGCTCTCGCCCAGTTCTCGTCCCTCGAAATCGAGGGTGGTATTGGACCAGGTCATGAGGTCGTGCCGATCGGCGTCGGGTATGCCCATCAGCGCCGCCGCCGCCTGGAGGGGCAACTCGACGGCCACCTCACTCAGGAAGTCACACGATCCTCGATGGGCGACGGCGTCGACGATCCTCCGGGCGCGATCCTTCAGCTCGGACTCCATCCTGGCGAGAGCCTTGGGGGCCACCGACGGGGTGACCAGGCGCCGGATTCGCTGATGCCGAGGGTCGTCCATCATGTTGAGGAGAACGCCTGCGGCGAAGCCGTAGGGAAGGTCCTGGATGATCGTCCCGCCGCCATCGGCTCCCGGGGAACGCTCCGATGAGTAGATCTCGGCGTCGGAAGCGACGGCCATGATGTCGGCGTGGGCACTGAGCACCCAAAACCCGGCGCCGTCTGGAGTGTGCTCGGTAGGGGGATGCCACCAGACCGGAGCCTCCTGTCGGAGGACCGCGAAGACCTCGTCGGGAAATCCGTCGACGAAGAGGTCGAGATCGGTGAGATCGACATCCCCGAGTATCAACGGCCGGGTCTCCGGGCGCCGGCCGGCGAGGGTCGGGCCCGCTCAGGGATGGGTCATCGCCTCGGGTCGGACGACTTCGTCAAATTGGTCACCGGTCAGATAGCCAAGCGCCAGGGATGCCTCCCTCAAGGTTGTTCCCTCCTTGTGGGCCTTTTTGGCCACTTCGGCCGCCTTGTCGTACCCGATCAGCGGTGTGAGGGCGGTAACCAACATCAAGGAGTTCTCGAGGTGTTCGCGAATGCGGGCCCGATTGGGCTCGAGGCCCTCGATGCAGAAACGTCTGAATGAATCCGAAGCCTCACTGATCAGCCGAACCGAATGGAGGAGGTTGTGGATGATCACCGGCTTGCAGACGTTCAACTCCAAGTTCCCCGCGCCCCGGCCATGGCCACGGCGGCGTCGTTCCCGTAAACCTGGATGCACACCATGATCATCGCCTCACACTGGGTCGGATTGACCTTTCCCGGCATGATGGATGAGCCCGGCTCGTTTTCAGGCAGGATGAGCTCGCCCAGCCCGGTCCTGGGACCCGAGCCCAGCCATCGGATGTCGTCGGCGATCTTGATCAACGATGCTGCCAGGGTGCGAAGGGACCCGCTGACCATCACCAGCGCATCGTGGGCGGCCAGCGCCGCGAACTTGTTGGGCGCAGTGACGAAGGGCAAGGCAGTGAGCTCGGCGATGGCCACCGCCACCCGGGTGCCGAACTCCGGATGGGTGTTGAGACCGGTGCCCACCGCGGTCCCGCCGGCGGCCAACTCGTACACGTCGTCAAGACTGAACTCGATACGGCGGAGATCGGCATCCAACTGGGCCACATATCCGGAGAACTCCTGACCCAGGGTGATGGGAACCGCGTCCATCAGATGGGTGCGCCCGATCTTGGTGACATCGGCAAAGGCCTCAGCCTTGGCCGCGATCGCATCCCTCAGCAGCCGGATGGCCGGTAGCAACCGATGGATGATCTCCTCCGCGGTAGCAATGTGCATCGCGGTGGGAAAGATGTCGTTCGAGGACTGCGACATGTTGACGTCATCATTGGGGTGCACCGGAACCTTGGAACCCAGCACGCCCCCCGCCATCTCAATCGCCCGATTGGAGATCACCTCGTTGGCATTCATGTTGCTTTGGGTCCCACTGCCGGTCTGCCAGACGCTCAGGGGAAACTGGTCATCGAGCTTCCCGTCCGCCACCTCGCGGGCGGCCGCCATGATGAGCGCCGCCTTGTCCTTAGGCATCTTGCCCAGATCGGCGTTGACCCGAGCAGATGCTTCTTTCACGACCCCCAAAGCCCGGATGACGGGCTCAGGCATGCGGTCGTCACCGATCGGAAAGTGGTGGAGGGAGCGCGTCGTTTGCGCACCCCAATACCGATCGGCGGGAACCTCAATCGCCCCCATGCTGTCCGTCTCCATACGGGTTTTGGAGGTCATCTTCGGTTCCCTTCCGTCGTGATCGTGGTTCGCAATCAGGTCCACCCGTCGGCGCTGGCCGACCCTAGCGTGGCCATGCCGCCTCCCCGGCTTCAGCATCGGCGCTGCTCGTTGACCCGATGCCGACCGTCTGGGGTCGGATCCTGCTCAGCGGAGAACAGTCGGGCCGAGACAGCTGTTCTGTCTCCCAACTGCCGGGGGCCGGGGCGGACGGGCCCGACCCGGTAGGCGAGCCCATCGGGACGAACATTTAATTCGCGAATTGACCCTAATTATCGAATTTAGGCCATAAGTCCTGAGGCCAAGCTAATAATATGACCGAATTCTCGAATTAAATACTCTGTCGGTGTGCCACGACAGGGTCTTTGGCCAGGATGTCGGGGGTATCCCTACCGGGAAAGATCTCTGGGCGAATACCGGGATTACTGGGGCTCCGGTCGGTCTGGCGGGCGGACCGTCTCGCCAACGGCCCTGATCGCAGCATTCATGGCTCGGCCATAACGGACGATGAGATCGAGTTGGTTGGTACCGGCACATGACACGATGCAACCGTGCGCTCCGGCCTGGAGGCACTGGCTGAGCCGGTCGGCCACGTCGGCCACATCGGGCACCTCGGCCGAAAAATCGGGCATGGAGCTCTCGGGGCGAGCGAAGCCACCGTTATCCACCCCAACGGCGGCAAAGGCGATCACCTGGACGGCGGGTGATGGTGATCCCCCTCGACTGCGCCCTTTGCCCACAGGAACCGCGGGGGTCGATCTGACCACCTCGACCGCTGACTCCACTGCGGTGGCGTCTGCCCCCACCACGACCGCTTGGGCCCAGTGAGCCGCAGCCTTCAGGCCTTCGATTCGCAGTTCCCCAGGCCCGGGGCCGGGGCTGGAATCGGGGTCGAGGTCGAGGTCCCCACGGTCCAGGAGAACGACCAGAGGGACCCCACCGGGCTGGCTAGGACGAGGACGATTGAAAGCCCCGTCGATCGCAAAGAAACGGCCCACGAACTCCGGACGCTCATCCTCGAGAACGGCTCGGCAGACCTCAAGCCCCTCGGCCAAACGCTCCACTCCCCTCACCCCGTCCTCCGGATCGAAGGCCAGAGTCAAGAGGGCACGGCCGTGCGAGATGACGTCGACGCCGGTGACCATCTTCGCCACGATCGCCGGGGATCGGTCATCGAACGACCTCGGAAAGACGCCGAGCCGCAGCCATCGGGTTCGGGCAGCAAGGGCGCCGAGGAGCGAATAGGCCTCGTAGCCGTCGGCGTTCCGAACAGGGGAATCTTCCTCCGATGGCACGATCCGGTCGCTCAGCCACAACGAATCGAACCCAGCTTCTTCGGCGTGATGGGCGATGCCCGCTGCGCTCTCGAGGACGCCCTCTCCGAGCCCAGCTGGCAGCGGATTGGGCAGGAGCAGGCCGAGTCGTGTGACCGATTGGGCGTGACCAACCTCGTCCACGTGGCAAGGGTACCGCTGGTGTCCAGTCTGCGACTCAAGTTGGACGTCGAGAGCTGCCGATGGAAGAGGGAGGAGGCGTCGGCTCGTCTGGAGCTTTCAAGCCTGCGGGCCCGCAGGCGGCGGATGGCCCGGCACTAGGGGAGATAGCCATGTACAGCGACAGAGCGAGATCCGACCAAGACGACGACTTCGCCGATAGCGGGCTCTCGATGGTGGTGACGGTTCTGAGCATGGGCATCACCGCCATCCTGGTGGCGCTGCTCCTCAGCAAGACCTTCACGTCCGGATCGAGTTCCGACACCAGCATCAACAACGCACCGGGAGTTGCACTGGCGACGGCGGTCCAAGCCCAGCAGACGCTGTCTACCGCATTGACCACCGTCGCCACGGTGGCCAGCACCAATGGATACGACGCCGTGACCGCCTCCGCTTTGTCCGCATCGAACCCGTCGATCACCTTCGTCTCGGGCCCATCGTCCAGTCCGACGACCGTCAGTGTGAGCACCGCAGGCGGCGTGGGAAGCGTCGACGGGATCAGCGGCATCGGCGCAGGAGGCGATGGCACAAGTGGAGGCGGCGGCAGCGTCACCCTGGCCGATCGATCAACCAGCGGCACGTGTTGGCTGGTGTGGAAATCGGCAGGATCGCCGACGTGGTACGGCGCTCAGACAGGTGCCTCGAGTTGCACGGCGCCAGCGCTCGCTTCGGCTCCTTTGGCAGGACCGGTCACGTCAGCCGCCGTCGGCTGGCAGCCGGGAAGCTTCCCCGCTTCCTGAGGCGCTTCGCCGAGACGAGCTCCCTCGCCACTCGCCTCCGCTGTTCATCCGGCCCGGTTCCGTCCTTGCTGTCGCGACCACCACCCCGATCCGGACAGCAGTACTCCCCGCTCGACCATCGAGTCGCAGGCTGCTGCGGCCTCGGCGATAGAAAGATCGGTTCGGATCAGGATGGTCTCGAAGGTCGTGGGAGTGTCGTCGACCGCCTCCCAGACGGCGAGCTGGTGCGGGCTCATCGCAGCGTTGGGGCTGGAGCGACGAACGCCGCCGCCTCCCGAAGGGCCGGATCCGCCCCGGACGGCTCGTGACTGAAGCGCGTGGATCTCCCCCAAGGCCTCGTCCTTGCCGCTCCGTACTAGGGAGATCGCCACCAGCACATCGGTGGCGTCCCGTACCGGAACACAGCCGTCGACCAGGAGCGCATTGGTCCCCTCCGATGCTCGGCTCCTCACCGAACCCGGGACAGCGCAGACGGGGATGGCACGACGGGCCGCAGCCTCGGCTGTGTACATCGATCCGCCGTCGCGGTGGCTCTCGACCACGACCACCACATCAGACAGAGCCGCGATAATCCTGTTGCGGGCAGGAAACACTCCGGGGTGGGGCTTCGTTCCGAGGGCCGACTCGGACAGGACAGCACCCGAAGCGGCAACCTGCTCCCACAACTCGCGATTCGCCGGCGGATAGACCTCGTCCAAGCCGGTACCAACAACGGCGACAGGCGGCGCGGTGTGCTCATGCCGCGCCCGCACCACCCCGGCGTGAGCTGCTCCGTCGATACCTCGGGCCAGGCCCGAAATGACCACAACGCCTTCGGCGGCCAATTCCGCACCCATGTCGGCGGCCACCTGGCGACCGTAGTGCGTCGCCGAGCGGGTGCCCACGATCGCCGCCCGAGCGGTGTCATCCACGATGGTCGGGTCGCCCAGAGCAAAAAGCACGGCCGGGGCACCGGGATCGCCCACCAGCCTGGACGGGTAGCCGACCATGCTGGGCAACAGGACCTTCACTCCTGCTCGTGCGTAGCGCGTCGCGACCTCTCGCACATCGGTGGCACGCGCCGGCCCGGCGAACTTACGTTGGGGATCGGCCGGATGGGTGCCGGAGCGGACGGCCCTCCAGGCCGTCTCCGGCTGAAACCCATCCAGCAATCGGGCCAGACGTACCGGTGTCATGCCCGGCAGTCCGGCGATAGCGGCGCCGTGGATCGGAGCATCTGTGCCGGGACTCATCGGCCGGTCCCCCCGAGCAGCAGATCACGCCGGGATCGAAGGAGCAGGGCCTCGCGCACGTGGCTCTCCTCGACCGCGTGATCGGCGCCGTCCAGGTCGGCGAGTGTCCGGGCCAGCCGGCGAACCCGATGGAGACCCCGAGCACTCAGTGATCCCGACCGGACCTGCTTCTCGATGATGGAGGCCGCATCGGGCGTCAGGGGAACGGCCTCCTCGAGCCGCGACGCGGCCAGTGCGGCGTTGAAGGGAACACCCCGGGCAACAGCCCGCCGGCGCGCCGAGCCGACTCGTCGGGCCACCGAAACGCTGTTCTCGGCCGGACGATCCGAGATCAGCTCATCGGCGAGTGGAGGATCCACCCGGATGGCGATATCGAACCGGTCCAGCAGTGGTGCCGACAGACGTCGGGCGTAACGCTCGCGAGCCAGGTCGGTACAGCGACAGGCGCCGGGTGCACCGCCCTCGCCGCATGGACAGGGGTTCATGGCCGCCACCAGGATGAACTGTGCGGGAAAGACGGTGGATCCCCGGGCCCGGCTGACCCTGACCTGGCCGTCCTCGAGCGGCTGGCGGAGAGCGTCGAGAACGATCGTGGAGAACTCGCCCAACTCATCGAGAAACAGGACGCCACCATGGGAGAGGCTGATCTCGCCGGGGCGCATCCACGAGGTTCCGCCGCCGATCATGGCCACGGGCGATGTGCCGTGATGCGGAGCCCGGAAGGGCGGACGGTCGATCAGCCCCGCAGGTGAGAGAGGAAGGCCGGCCACTGAGTGAACTCGCGTGACCGCCAGGGCGGTGTCCCGATCGAGAGGCGGAAGCAGTCCGGGCAGCCGGTTGGCCAGCATGGACTTGCCCGAGCCCGGGGGTCCGACCATGAGCAGGTGGTGACCGCCGGCCGCGGCCACCTCCAAGGCCCGGCGGGCCAGGCGCTGGCCTCGCACGTCGGCCAGGTCGGGCGCGCCATCGGTGCTCCGACCCCCCGACGACGACGGTGATCCGTTCGCCGTTCGGCCACGCCTTGCCGCCGTCTCTGTCCCCGCTAGTGCCGGCCGGCGCTTGGGCCGGGCTTGGGCCCAGGGCCGACGGCCCGTGAGCCGGTCCACCAACCCCCGCAGCGTGTCCGCAGCCCGGACCAGGCCGGACCCCGCCAACGTGGCTTCACATGCACTCTCGGCGGCCACCACCAAGCTGTAGTGACGGAGGGCTTCGGCCAGGACCACCGTGCCCGGCACACCCCGCAGCGAGCCATCGAGGCCCAGCTCTCCGACGAACGCCATGCCCGAGACGGCGCCGGGGTCCACATCACCCGAGGCCACCAGGACCCCGATGGCGATCGGGAGGTCGAGGCCGGCTCCTCCCTTCCGGACGCCCGAGGGAGCGAGGTTGACAGTCACCCGACGAAGTGGCCACGACAGGCCGCTGGACAAGAGCGCGGCCCGGACCCGGTCTCGGGACTCGCGCACCGCGGCATCGGGAAGGCCGACAACGGTGAAGCCGGGCAGCCCGTTGGAAACATGGACTTCAACCGAGACCTGACGGCCGTCGACGCCGATGAGGACGGCGGAGGGTATGGCAGCGATCATGACGCATCCGATCGACACGGTTCGGTCCGGCAGCCTCGGGGTCAGCCAGCACCGAACGTCGAAATCTGGAGAGCCGCTCTCAACCGTCGACGCGGCCGCTCGAAGTACGGGTGGCACCCTACGGTGCGGGTGCTACGTCCCGGTGCTCAACGCCCCTCGAAGTGGGGCTCTCGCTTCTGACCGAAGGCGGCGATGGCCTCCATGGTGTCGGCGCTGCCAAAGTTGACAGCCTGCGAACGAGACTCCTCCTCGATGGCCTGATCCATCGAGATGTTGAACGAGTTGTTCAGCATGGTCTTGGTCATGGACAGGGCCAACGGAGGACCGACGGCCAGGCGGTCGGCCCAGTCGGCCACGAATTCGTCCAACTGATCAGCAGGAACGACCCGATTGACGAAGCCGAACTCGGCCGCTTGCTCGGCATCGATGATGTCGGCGAAAAAGGCGAGCTCCTTGGCACGATGGAGCCCGATCAGCCTGGGAAGCAGCCAGGAGGCGCCGAAGTCGACCGAGAGTCCTCTTTTGGAGAAGATCTGGGAGAAGCGGGCGGTGTCCGCTGCCACCACCAGGTCGCAACCCAAGGCCATGCTCATTCCGGCCCCGGCCGCGATCCCGCCGACTTTGGCGATGGTCGGCTTGGGAAACCGGTGCAGCCGCAGGGCCACGTCGCCAAGGGCACGCATCTGAACCAGATAGGGATCGCCCGGTCGCCCGGCGACATTCGAGGCGTCGCCCAGGTCGGCACCGGAGCAGAAGGCATCGCCGGCTCCGGTGAGGATCATGACCCGGTCGTTGCGGTCGGTGGCTACGTCCTCGAAGGTGGACAACAGCTCACGCCACATGGTCCCGTTTGCCGCGTTCTTCCGAGCCGGACGGTTCATGGTGACTGTCGCCACACCGTCTTTGCGTTCCACGATCAGTGTCTCGAGCTGGTTCGACATTCTCGCAGCCTACGAGATCGCCGCCCCCGGCAGATCCGCCGGACCCCCGGCAGCCCGCTGGGCAGGCAGACGGTAGGAGCAGGGTCAGAATGCGTCCTGAATGACCTCGACCTGCTCGGCGGTGATGGCCACCACGTCGAAGCGGACGTCGACCCGCGCCCTTCCCGACGCCGGAGTCAGTTCGGACAGCCATCGCGCCGCCAGCCGCCTGATCCGGCGCTGCTTGGCGGGGACAACCGACTCGGCGCCCGTTCCGTAACGGTCGCTCGAACGGGTCTTGACCTCACAGAAGGCGACCGTACTCCCTCGGCGCACGATGAGATCGACCTCACCCTCCCGCCGGCGCCAGTTGCGCTCGAGGATCTCGTATCCGTTGTCCTCGTACCACTGTGCGGCCGACGCCTCGCCTTGGGTACCGAGGGCGCGGCGAGGATCAAGAGGGCGCCCGGTTGCGCCCCCGCTCACAGGTCCTTCTCGGGGAGCCGCTCGATGTTGACGTCCCGGAACGTGAGAATGCGCACCGAGGGGACGAAACGAGCCGGTCGGTACATGTCCCAGACCCAGGCGTCGTTGAGATTGACCTCCACGCAGGCGGGCGAGGTGTCCGACCGCACGGTGACGTCCACGCTGTTGGCCAGATAGAACCGCCGCTCGGTCTCCACCACATAGGCGAACAGGGGAAGGACCGCCCGATACTCCTGCACCAGTGCCAGTTCGATCTCCGACTCGTAGCGCTCGAGGTCCTCTTCACTCATCGCGCTGAGCCGAGGGCGTTGGCGACACCGGCCGGAAACGGTCTGACCGGATCAGGGGCGGGCAGTCCGCCGCTCCTTGATCTTGGCCGCCTTGCCGTGGCGATCGCGCAGGTAGTACAGCTTGGCCCGACGGACGTCTCCCAAAGAGACCACCTCGGTCATGGCGATCACCGGGGAATGAACCGGGAAGGTGCGCTCCACCCCCACCCCGAAGCTCACCTTGCGGACGGTGAAGGTCTCACGGATCCCGGTGCCCTGCCGTTTCAGCACCGCGCCCTGGAAGACCTGTACCCGCTCCCGGGTGCCCTCCACCACACGGACGTGGACCTTGACGGTGTCCCCGGGACGAAACTCGGGGACGTCGTCCCTCAGGCTGTCACGATCGATGATGTCGGTGGGGTTCATGGGACGCGTCTTTCGCAGGTCGTTCGAATTCTCCCTCGTCAGGCACCCGTCCACCCCATCTGCCAGCTCGTCCCGGGAATTCGCTCTCCGCGGGTCTGTCTCTAGCCGTCCGGGCCACGGGTCGGTACACCGGGCAAACCGGCTCCTGCGAGGCTCACAGATTGTAGCCGTGTTCGCGGAGCAGGCGCACCTCGCCGTGCTCCTCGAGCAGGCGAACCTCCTCGTCGGTCAACCCACCCCGCTCCCCGATCAGATCAGGTCGACGCCGCATGGTCCGGATGAGGGCCTGGGCCCGTCGCCAGCGCTCCACCCGGGCATGATCGCCGGAGAGCAGGGTGTCGGGGACCTCCCAGCCCCGGAACTCGGCCGGCCGGGTGTAGTGGGGGTACTCGAGGAGGCCCGCCGAGAAGCTCTCGTCGTCGGCCGACTGATCGTTGCCGAGAACCCCCGGCACCAGGCGCACCACCGTCTCCACCACGATCAGCGCGGCCAGCTCGCCCCCGGCCAGGACGAAATCCCCCACCGACAGCTCCTCATCGACCAGGTGATCGGCCACCCGCTGGTCCACACCCTCGTAACGCCCGCAGAGCAGGGAGAATCCCGGGGTCATGGCCGCGAAGTCCTTGGCCACCTGCTGGTCGAAACGACGGCCCGACGGGGACATGAGGACCAAGGGTCGAGGAAGTCCCTCGGACGAGGTGGCCACCGCCTCGACCGCGCCGAAGACCGGTTCGGCCCCGAGGATCATGCCCGCCCCACCCCCGAAGGGTGCATCGTCCACCGACCGATAGGAGTCACGGGATCCGGCCCGGACATCGTGGGAGCGAAGGTCGAGATGCCCGCGACGCCGGGCACGACCGAGAATGGAAGTGTCGGCGTAGTGCTCGATCACCTCGGGGAAGAGGGTGAAGACATCGATCCGCAGAGACGACATGGATGATGTCAGGTCAGGTCGACGAGGCCGGCGGGAACGTCCACGGTGACACACCGACCGGGTTGGGTCGCCACCACGAAGCGCAGAGGGATCAGTGCCCCTCCGTCGAGCACCATCAGATCACTGGCCGGATTCGCTTCGACGCCCTCGACGGTTCCGAGCACCCGCCCGCCGGTATCTTCGACCCGCGAACCGATCAGATCGTGGATCCACAAAGCGTCGGGGTCGATCAGCGGCGGAGCGAGCAACTCGGTTCCCCGCAGCCGCTCCGCCTCGTCGATGCCCTCGAGGCCCTCGAAGGTGACGATGAACCGGCCCTGGTGTGGTGACGACCGGGCCACCGTGAGCTCCCGACCGTCTTCGTGGAGAGGACCGAGCCCGGTGCCACCCTCTCGTCGCGATTGGTGACGAGCGAGACGATCACATCGCCTCGGAGACCGTGTGGTTTGACGATACGGCCGACCTCGAGCAACCGCGGCTGCGATTGGGGGCTGGCGCCGGGCACCGCCCCGGGGGAAGCGTGCCGGGCGGCACCGCCCCGGCCCTCGTGATCGGAGCCCCCGTCCTCGGTGACCGGAGCGCTCACCAAGTCGGCGAACTCAGTCGTCGACGATGTCGACGCTGGTCTGAACCCCGTCGCGAGCCCCGGCGGCCGCGACCACCGTGCGGATGGCCTGCGCCACCCGTCCTCGACGGCCGATGACCCGACCCATGTCGTCGGGCGCCACGTGGATGCTGAAGCGGACCGAATCCCCCCGCTCCTCGGTGTTGATGACCACCGATCCGGGGTCGGAGGTGATCGAGTTGACGAGATAGGTCACCACCGCCAGGGGCGTCCCCCCCGACACCCGGTTGCCGGCATCGTCGTCCTCACGGCCGTCGACATCGTCGAGGGTGTTGACGTCGTCAGCCGAATCGAGTGCGAGGTCGTCGGTCACTTGGCCGCCTTGGCCATCGCAAACTCATCGAGGGCGCCCGACTTCTTCAACAGCTTCTCGACGCGCTCGGTCGGCGTCGCTCCCTGGGCCAACCATTTGACCGCCTTGGCATTGTCGATCTCCACCACCGCATCCGGTTCGGCCAAAGACTTGCCGCGGGGGGCGTAGGTGCCGACGATCTCGATGAACCGCCCGTTGCGCGGCGAGCGGCTGTCCGCTGCCACCAGGCGATAGGTCGGCTGTTTCTTCTTCCCGATCCGCACGAGGCGGAGCTTTACGGCCACAGTGCACTCCTCTTCATTCTCTTGATAGCGGGCAACAGTCTCCCACCAAAGCCGGGTCGGTCGTGCAACGGGCTCTCCGTCGCACGGAAGGCCACCGATCCTCCCACCCCACCCCGAATCCATGGACCCGACGGTCCGAGACGTCCGGGGTCGGCTTCAGGCCCCTCACCGGGCCTTGGGTGTCACCCGGCCGCCGCCCTTCCCCTTCTTGCCCTTCCCCTTGGACTTCGACGAGTTCCGGCTCCCTGTACCCCGCCCCGCCCCGGACGAGCCTGATGGCGCCAGGCCCGGGCCGAGGGCGCCGGCGTCGCCTCCCATCCCGGCCAGTGAGGCCAGGTCCCCTCCGCCCGATGTCATCTCGGCCATCTCGGCCAGGGCCTCGGGCGACATCTTCGGGCCGCGGCCGAAGAGACCTCCGAGCCCGCCCATGGCGCCGCCGGGCACGCCGCCCTTCCCGAAGCCCTTCATCATCTTCTGCATCTCCTTGAACTGCTTGAGGAGGGCGTTGACATCCGAGGTCGCAGTCCCGCTGCCTCGGGCGATGCGCACCCGACGGGCACCGTCGATGATGGCCGGCTCCGACCGCTCGGACGGGGTCATCGAGCGGATGATCGCCTCGATCTGTCCGATCTGGCGGTCGTCGATGGCCGACGAGGCCTGCTTGAGATCCTTGGGCACGCCGGGGAGAAGGGACAGCATCCCCGAGACCGATCCCATCTTCTTGACCTGCTGGAGCTGTTCGAGGAAGTCCTCGAGGGTGAACCGACCCTCGATCATGGCCGCCGCCCCTTTGGTGGCGACGTCCTTGTCCATGGTGCGGTCGGCCTGCTCGATGAGGCTGAGGACGTCACCCATTCCCAGGATGCGGTCGGCCATCCGGTCGGGGTGGAACAGATCGAAGTCGTCGAGCTTCTCACCGGTGGAGGCGAAGGCGATGGGCCGGCCCACCACCTCCTTGACCGACAGGGCGGCGCCGCCACGGGCGTCACCGTCGAGCTTGGTGAGGATGACGCCGTCAAGCGTCAACGCCTGGTGGAAGGCCTCTGCGGTCGACACCGCGTCCTGGCCGGTCATGGCATCGATGACCAGAAATGTGTAGTGGGGGTCCACGGCTCCGGCGATGTGCCGAATCTCGTCCATCAGGTCCTCGTCGATGGACAGCCGTCCGGCGGTGTCGACGATGAGCACGTCACGACCCAGACGTCGGCTTCCTCCAGGCCGGCGACGGCCACCGCCACCGGGTCGCTCGGTTCGCTGAAGACGGTGATGCCCGCCTGCGCGCCGAGGATCTGCAGCTGCTCGACGGCGGCCGGGCGCTGTAGGTCGGCGCCGACCAGCAGGGGGTTGCGGCCCTGCTGCTTGAACCAGCGGGCCAGTTTGGCCGAGGTGGTCGTCTTCCCCGATCCCTGCAGACCGGCGAGCAGGATCACCGTCGGGGGTCGGCCGGCGTAGGTCACCTTGAGGGTCTCGCCCCCGAGGATCCGAACCAGTTCCTCGTTGACGATCTTGATGACCTGTTGACCGGGGCTCAGGTTCTGAACCAGCTCGAGGCCTACGCAGCGAGCGCGGACGGCGTCGGTGAACAGCGCGCACCACCCCGATCTCGACGTCGGCCTCGAGGAGGGCGGTCCGGATCTCGCGGAGGACCTCGTCGACATCGGCATCGCTCAGCCGTCCGCGGTTGCGGAGGCGGGAGAGGATCCCCTCGAATCTGTCGGTCAGGCTCTCGAACATGGGGTCCTCAGGCTAGTGGACGGCGGTTCGGACCGGTTTGCCGTGCCGTCTGTCCAAGGGCTCAGAAGAGCGCCTCGACGAAGGCCTTGGCGTCGAAGTCGACCAGGTCGTTGACGCCCTCCCCCAACCCGACCAGCTTGACGGGAAGGCCGAGCTCGCGCTGGATGGCGACCACGATTCCACCTTTGGCCGTGCCGTCGAGTTTGGTGAGCACGACCCCGGAGACGTCGACCGCATCGAGGAAGACCTTGGCCTGGGCTAGGCCGTTCTGACCGGTGGTGGCGTCCAGCACCAACAGCACCTCCGCCACCCGTCCGGGCCGCCGGTCGGAAACTCGGCGGATCTTCTTCAGCTCCTCGATGAGGTTGACCTTGTTGTGCAGCCGACCGGCCGTATCGGCCAGGACCACCTCATAGCCCCGAGATGAGGCGCGCTGCACCGCGTCGAAGACGACCGAGCTGGGATCGCCGCCTTCCGATCCCCGGACGATGTCGGCGTCGGCTCGCGACGCCCACATCGACAACTGCTCGCCGGCGGCGGCCCTGAACGTGTCGCCGGCCGCCAACAAGACCTTGGTGCCCGAGGACGACATGCGACTGGCCACCTTGCCCACCGTGGTCGTCTTGCCCACCCCGTTGACACCGACGAACAGCCAGACGTCGACCGAGGCGCCCACGTCGTCTTCGTCGTCTTGGCCGTTGTGCCCGTCCCCGGTGGACCCGGGTAGAGAGGATCCCGGCACCGAGAGAGACGCGTCGGCGCTCGACAGCATCGACACCAGATCGGACTTGAGCGCCTCGACGAGCGCGTCGGGCCCGGCGATCTCGCCTCCTTTGACCCTGGTCCTCAGGTCATCGAGCAGGGCGTCGGTGGCGCCCACCCCGACGTCAGCCCGGATCAACGCCTCTTCGAGCTCGTCCCAGGTGGCGGCGTCGATCTTGCCCTTGGCTCGGACCGCTCCCATGTAGCCGGCCAACAGTCCCCGGGCCTTGCCCAGGCGGCTCCGATAGGACGCAGGCTCTTCGGCTTCAGGAGCTCGGACGACTTCGGCGACGTCGGCGACCTCGGCCGGCGGGCCGGGGGCGGCAACCGGGCTCGGGCCTGTCTCGGTCTCCGGCGCCCGCTCGGCGATACGGGTGGCCTCCGCACTGCGGGACAGCTCGATGTCAGTGGGGGCATCGACAGCCTCTTCGCCCGCGGGCACGTGGCCCTTGGCCCCCCGACCCCGGAGACGGAGCCCGACTGCCACACCTCCGGCCACCACCACGACGGGTATGGCGACCAACAGACCGATCGCCGCGTCCGAACTGGACGCCAACACGGCGCCGTCGATCACTGGTCAGGTCCGCCGACAGGCTCGGACTCGACCCGATCGGACTCGGAACGATCGCCGGCCGCCCGGTGCGCCTCCACCCCGCTGTCGCCCCCGGGCCCATCCCGGGGACCGGCGGCCTGCTGGCCTCCGACGGGACGGTTGGAAGGCTCCGAGGGGGACGAGACGGCGACCGAGGGCACCGCGGTCGGGAAGAGAACGGTGTTGGCCGACGAGGTCTGGGAGTCCGAGGCCTGGCTGTCCGCGGCCTGGGCCGACCCCGACCCCGACCCTGGGCCCCCAACGGCATCGTCACCCTGGCGGGGAACCTTCTGGCTGATCACCTTGGAGGACCCACCGGGAGCCATGGTCACGCCGTACAAGGCGTCGGCGGCTTCCATGGTGCGCTTCTGATGGCTGACGATGATCAGCTGGGCCCCGTCGCGGAACTCGTGGACCAGCCCGAGGAACCGCTGCAGGTTCACGTCGTCGAGAGCGGCCTCGACCTCGTCCATGAGGTAGAAGGGCGAGGGACGGCTCCGGAAGACGGCGAAGAGATAGGCCAGCGCCACCAGCGATCGCTCACCACCCGA
The DNA here is from genome assembly GCA_963704615.1 of uncultured Acidimicrobiaceae bacterium. Lineage (GTDB taxonomy): Bacteria > Actinomycetota > Acidimicrobiia > Acidimicrobiales > RAAP-2 > Bog-756. The sequence continues at coordinate 2,724,566 of OY969923.1, forward strand.
CAAAAGGGACAATCGTCGGACGTTGCGCCCGGCCGGGCGGACCTCGACCTCGACCCCGGTGTCCAACAGATTTTCCGGATCGGTGAGCGAGAGCCTGCCCGTTCCTCCGGGGAACAGGGCGGTGACCAGGGTGGAGAAGTGCTCGTTGACGTCGGCGAAGGCGGCGTCGAAGACGTGCATGATCTCCTCGTCGAGGGTCCGGATCACATGGTGGAGCTCCCGCCGTGCGGCACGGACGTCCTCCACCTGGGATTCGAGGAATTGATGCCGTTCCCCGAGCTCGGACAGCTCCTCGAGGGCGAGGGGATTGACCGGACCCAGTGCCGCCAGCTCAGCCTCGAGCTCTCCGATGCGGGTCATCGGATCCGAATCCTCGGGGAGGTCGGGGGCCGGGACCGCCACCGCCTCCTCGGGTCCAAAGGCCAGCTCGCGGCGCAGGGCCTCGACCACCGACTCTCGGCGAATGCTCGCCTCGGCCAGGTCGAGCTCGATCTTCTGGAGCCGGCTGCGCACCGCGGCCAGCTCGTGCTCGTGAGCCGAGCGCAGGCGCCGGAGCTCCTCGAGACGGGCTCCGCCGGCGCGGACTGCCTCCAGCTGACGCTGATAGCGCTCACGCAGCTCAGCGAGGGCCTCCTCCAACCGGGTCTGGGCCGTACCCACCAGGGCGGTGAGCCGTTCCACCGCGGTGGCGTCGGCTTCGAGGCGCCGTCTCCGTTCGGCCGCCTGGCGACGCTCGTCGGCGTGCCCGGTCAACCGGCGCTCGACCTCGAGCAGGCGCTCGGTCAGGACGCGCCGGCGCTCGATGAGACCGGCCGAGCGGATCTCCCACTCGCTCCGGAGGGCGGCGACCTCGCTCAGTCGCTCGTCGATGCGGCGGCGGTCCTCACGGGCCGCGGCGGCCTGGGCGGCAGCCTCGGACCGGGCCTCCTCCAGGCCGGGGAGGTCGTCGACCAGCTCGGCGGCGCGGGCAGAATCCCGGGCGATCCGCTCCTCGAGCTCCGCGCCGGTGTGGCGGAACTCCTCGAGCTCGGCGGCCAGCGCCACCCGGTCGTCGGCCACCCGTTGGCGCGCCACCCGCGCTGTTTGATGGTCGACCTCGTTGCGGTCATCGGCCCGGACGGCCTCGAGGACGGCCACCCGGGTGGCCTCCACGGCAGAACGGGACGTGGCCCGCTCTTCGGCCGCGTGCGACGTGGCCAGTGCGGCCATCTCCGCCCGAGACCTGGCCTCATCGACCACGTCTGCGGTGACGGCGCCGCCGGACGCTCGCACCCGCCATCCGGTGGACGAGAAACGGTCGCCCTCCCGAGTGACCACCACCAGATCGGGTCGGGTCAGCGCCACATCGATCGCCTCGGACCATCCCCCGAGGGCGCAGTACGAACCCGACAACAGAGTGTCGAGCACCGACTCGAGACCGCGGGCACCGCTACCGGGGCGAGGTCGCACGTGAAGACGGATCGACTCGGTGCCCCCGGGGGCACCCACACCACCGTCGTCCCCGCCGGCGGCAACACCATCGGTGAGGGCGGAGTCGGTGAGAGCGAGGATGGCTCCGGTGGCCCCGCCGTGGCGAAGGCGGGACAGCGCCTCTCGGGCTGGTTCGTTCCCCGAGACGACCACGGCGGCGATCGAGGCACCGGCGGCTGCCTCGAAGGCGTCCTCCCAACCGGCATCGACCTCAACCAGATCGAGGAGGGTCCCCACCACACCCTCCACACCGGCCAGCAGCTCGGCCCCCGCCGCGCCCCGGGCCTCGTCGAAGGCCCTCTGCAGCGCGTCGGCGCGGGCGACCGAGCGATGGAGCTCCTGTTCGGCTTGGCGCAGCGTCTCCTCGGCCACCTCCACCCGGCCGACGGCCTGACTGTGGGCCGACTCGGTCTCCGCCACCGCCGCCTGCAGTTGGTGGCGGGCCTGCTCGGTGGCCGCCACCCGCTCGCCCAGTTCGTGGTCCTCGCCTTCGAAGACAGCGGCCCGGCGCTCGGTGGCCATCAGCCGCGCCGTGAGCTGCTCGAGCGTGAGCCGGTCCCGTTCGAGGGCACGCTCGAGCGACGCCAACTGCCCACGGGCCACCGTCACCGCTTCGTCGGCCTGCCGGAGCAGCCCGCCGTCCCCCCAGGCCCCGAGGTGCGACTCGAGGGCGGCGGCGTTCTCCCTCTCGGCCTGGACGACCGCGTCCTCCTCGGGGGCGAGGCGGTCCGCCTCGCCCTCGGTCGCCTCCAACTCCTGCCCCAGACGGGCACCCTCGGCCTCGAGGGTCGAGACCACGTCAGCGTCAGCGGCCGCATCGAGGGCTTGAGCCAGGGACCGCTGGCGCTCGCGCAACACACCGATCAAGCCCCGAGCCCGCTCCACCATGCCCTCGGCCCGTCCGAGAGCGGTGGCGAGGTCGGCTTCCCGTTCGGCGGACATCTCGTCCGCGGTCCGCTCGGTGTCCTCGTCCAGTCGGGCCAGTTCGGTGCGCAGCCTCTCCTCGACGGCCTGCTGCTCGACCTGGGTCCGGGATCCTTCGGCGTGCCGGGCCTCGAGCGCCTTCAACTCCGAGCCCGCCACATACAGGCGGATCATCCGTAGCTCCTCGGCCAGCCCGGCGTGGGAGCGAGCCGCAGCCGCCTGGCGCTCGAGCGGGCGGATCTGGCGCTTGACCTCACGGACCAGGTCGAAGAGCCGCTCGAGGTTCTCCTCCGTCGAGGCCAGCCGGCGCTCGGACCGCTCGCGGCGTCGGCGGTACTTGAGCACCCCGGCTGCTTCTTCGATGACCGCCCGGCGGTCCTCGGGCCGGGCCTCGAGGATGGCGTCGAGGTGGCCCTGGCTGATGATGACGTGCTGCTGGCGACCCACCCCGGTGTCGGACAGCAGCTCTTGGATGTCGAGGAGCCGGCAGGGAGCCCCGTTCATCGAGTACTCACTGTCACCGGATCGGAACAGGGTGCGGGTGATGGTGATTTCGGCCAGGTCAGTAGCCAGCTGGCCCGCGCTGTTGTCGATGGTGAGGGAGACCTCGGCCCGGCCCAGAGCGGGGCGGTTGGCCGTCCCCATGAAGATGACGTCCTCCATCTTCGCCGAGCGCACGGTGCGGGGACCCTGGGCCCCGAGGACCCACGCCACCGCATCCACGACGTTGGACTTGCCGCTCCCGTTCGGGCCGACGACAACGGTGATGCCCGGCTCGAATTCGAGGACCGCGGGGTCGGCGAACGACTTGAAACCCTTGAGTGTGAGCGATTTCAGGAACACCGCGCCCTCACCCTATCGGTCGCCGTGGGTTGGAGGGGAACTCTTCGCCTGGTCGCCGTCCGAGTGCGGATCACACCTGGCAGTGGTCGCAGAAGAAGGTCGATCGCCCACCCGATTTGACCCGGACGATGGTGGCCCGGCACCGGCGGCAGGCCTGGCCCTCACGATCGTAGGCCTGGTGCTGGTCCTGGTAGTCGCCGACCTCGCCGAACAGGTCGCGGTACTGCTCGTCGGCCAGCGACGAGCCCCGACGCTTGACCGCCTCGGCCAGGGTCTCGACCATGGCCCGGTACAGGCGGCGGACCTCCTGGGACGACAGCGAGTTGGACATGCGGTCGTAGCGCAGCCCGGCCGCGAACAGGATCTCGTCGGCGTACATGTTGCCGATGCCGGCCACGAACTCCTGGTCCATCAGCAGCGCCTTCAGCCCGGCCTTGTGGGAGGACAGCAGTACCCAGAACTTCTCCCAGCTCATGACGTCTTCGAGGGGATCGAAGCCGAGGTGGGCGAGCTCGGGGAGGGGTGGGGACCCATCGACGGGAGCCGCCGAGACGAAGAGCTCCCCGAAAGTGCGGGGGTCCACGAATCGGAGCTGGCCCCCCTGGGTGAACGTGATGACCACGTGGGTGTGGGGAGCCTTGGGCTCCTTGATGCTCTTGGCCCGCTGCAGCTGCCCGCTCATACCCAGGTGCACCACCAGGGTCTGGCCGTCCTCCAGGCCGAGGAGCAGGTACTTTCCGGCCCTGTCGATCGACTTGATGGTGTGGCCCTCGAGACGGGCCCGAAAGTGCTTGGCGCTCGGATGGCGGCGGACGGTGCGACCGTTGCGGACCTCGACCGACTTGATCTTCCGGCCGATGACCTCACTCTGGAGGTCGCGGCGGATGGTCTCGACTTCGGGAAGCTCAGGCATTCCCCCCGCCTCTCTCGACTTCCAACGATCCACAGGCGACCTGGGCGGCGACCTGCTCGGCGTCCTTTTTGGACCGCCCCTCCCCCGTGCCGAGGCGCTGGCCAGCAACGTACACCGTGGCCAGGTACCTCCGGGCGTGATCGGGGCCGAAACTCTCCAGCTCGTAGTGGGGGACGCCCCGGCCCAGGCGTACCGACTCCTCCTGGAGCCGGCTCTTGTGATCGGATTCACCAGGTTCACCGATCGCCACCAGAATCCGCCCTCTGAGCAGGGAGAGGATCAGCCGGCGGGCCTCGGACAGGCCACCGTCGAGGTAGACGGCACCGATCACGGCCTCGGTGGCATCGGCCAGGATCGATTCCTTGGACCGACCGCCCGAGAGGTCTTCACCCCGGCCCAAGCGAAGATGCTCGGCGACCCCCAGATCGAGCCCGACCTCGGCCAGCATCCGGGTGTTGACCACCGACGCCCTCACCTGGGACATCTGACCGTCGGACAGCTCCGGGCGGGTCCCGTAGGTGAATTCGGCCACCACCAGGCCCAGGACGGCGTCACCGAGGAACTCGAGGCGTTCGTTGGACGTCCTGCCCTGGTCCTCGGCACACCACGATCGGTGGGCCATGGCCTGGTCCAGCAGGCCCAGGTCGGCGAACAGGTAGTGGTCACCGTCGGCCAGCCATTGCTCCTCTCCGGGCGGACCCGAACCCTCCCCGGGAGCCCCCGAGTCGGTGGATTGCGCCATCGGGCGCCTCAGGCCCCTCCGAGCTTGGCGTACACGTAGTCGACGGAGTCCCGCACCGTGCGGAGCTCTTCGAGATCCTCGTCATCGATGCGGAACCCGACCGAGCGTTCGCCAAGCTCCTCTTCGAGGCCCTCCACCAGCTCGATCAGGGCCAACGAGTCGGCGTCGAGGTCCTCGGCAAACGACGACGATTCGGCGATGGCCGAGGGTTCGATCTCCAAGATGTCGGCGAGAAGGTCACGAATGAGCTCGAGGACCTGGTCTCTTTCAAGAGGACCCTTCTCCATGTGGGTCTCAGCGGGCACGGTTTCTCCTGTGGGTCGTGGTCGTATGTCGGGGGATGGGCGGCCGGTTCCGAGAGCCTGGGCAGCACCGGCAGGATGGCCCGGACCGATTCGAGGCCGGTCGGCGATCGGACCCAGACACCACCCCGCCGCATTCCGTACCGCCGGGCAGCCCCACCGGGCATGACGCCCAAGCGACACTGCCTGTTGGGGACCAGCCCGCTCGGGACATCACACAGACCTGACCGGGACCTTTCACCTGCACTGATGTTACCGGACGGTGACATTCACGGAGTCGAAACACGCTGGCAACCCATCGGACCCATGGCCGACGTATCACAAGGGGCGTGGGCAGACTTATCTCCGGGGGCGCAGAAGGCACGGGGACCGTGGACGCGCCCCATGGATCCGAAGGGAGCCCGATTTGCTGGCCGTCCTACGATCCCGGCGAGTTCCGCGACGAACTGGTCGGGCCCGGTGGAATGCCGCGCCCGGCGGCGGCCGCCCTCTGGCGGCACTTTGCCGACCTCGGGCCTGAGGCGCTGGCCGAGCGCCAGCGGGCCGCCGACCACGAGATGCGGGCCATCGGAGTGACCTTCACCATCTACGAGGGGACCGGCGGGGTGGATCGCCCCTGGCCCTTCGACATCATCCCTCGGATCATGCCCTCGGACCAATGGCAGACGATCGAATCAGGGCTGGTCCAGAGGCTCAACGCCCTCAACCTGTTCATCGACGACGTGTACCACGACCAGCGCTGCGTCAGCTCGGGAGCCATCCCCACCGATGTGGTCTTCGGCTCCCCCAACTTTCGGCGCGAGTGTGTCGGCATCGACCCCCCGGGTGGCATCTGGGCCCACATCTGCGGCAGCGACCTCATCCGTGACGGCGAGGGGACCGTCTACGTGCTCGAGGACAACCTGAGGGTCCCGTCGGGGGTTTCGTACCTGCTCGAGAACCGCATGGTGGCCAAGCACGTGTTCCCCGAACTGTTCCGGCACTACAGCATCGAACCGGTGGATCCCTACATCGGACGATTGGCCAGCCTGCTGGCCTCGGTCTCACCCGCCACCGGCGATCCCACCATCGTCGTCTTGACTCCGGGGATCCACAACGCCGCCTACTTCGAGCACGCCTTCCTGGCCCAGCAACTGGGCGTGGAGCTGGTCGAGGGAGACGACCTGGTGGTCCTGGACGACGACTGCGTCTACGCCCGCACCATCGAGGGTCTCCAGCGGGTTGACGTCGTCTACCGGCGCATCGACGATCTCTTCCTCGACCCCGAAGCCTTCCTCCCCGACTCGTTGCTCGGCGTACCCGGGCTCATGCGGGCCTGGCGCTCCGGCCGGGTTGCCCTGGTCAACGCGCCGGGATCGGGCATCGCCGACGACAAGAAGGTCTACCCCTACGTTCCCGACATCATTCGGTTCTTTCTCGCCGAGGAACCCATCCTGGAGACCGTGCCCACTCTCCGCTGCAGTGAGGACGCGGCACGCCAGTACGTCCTGGCCAATCTCGGCAACCTGGTGGTCAAGCCGGCCAACGAGTCCGGTGGCAAGGGTGTGCTGGTCGGGACCCAGGCCACGGCCGCGGAACTGGCCGACGTCACCACCCAGATCGAGAATGCGCCGGGCCGCTGGGTCGCCCAGCCGGTGATTCCCCTCTCGACCGCTCCCACCTTGTGTGACGGCGTGATCTCCCCGCGCCACGTCGACCTCCGGCCCTTCACCCTCCTCGGTCCCGAAGGTGCCTACGTGACCCGGGGCGGGCTCACCCGGGTCGCCTTGCCATCCGGATCCCTGGTGGTCAACTCGTCCCAAGGTGGGGGCAGCAAGGACACGTGGGTCGTCAACACTCGGGGGATGGCCGCTCCTGAGCAGCCCCGGTCCTCGGAACGGGAACCACGCCTCACGCAGGCAACACGAAGGAGCTGATCATGCTGCTGGCACGAATGGCCGAAGCGATCTACTGGACCGGACGGTATCTCGAGCGCAGCGAGTGCACCGCCCGCATCGTCCAGGTCCACACCGACGCCCATGTGGACCTGCCGGTCGGGGAAGATGTGGGCTGGGAGCCGCTCCTGGCCATCGCCGGAGTGGACAGCCAGTTCGCCGACCACTACTCGACAGGCCGTCGTGCGCCCTCTGGGTCGAGCGCGGTCGCTCGACCCAGGGCCGCCGCCAACGGGGCCAATCCGGCCAGCGCCACCCGCCCCGCTCGAGGCGGAGCGGACGGTGCCGGAGGCGCACCCGAGGAGGAGGTCGTCGAGTTCCTGCTCCACAGCCGTGACAATCCATCCTCGATCCTCGCGTCCATCGCCGCCGCCCGTGCCAACCTGCGGACGGCGCGACCCGTGGTGCCCCGCGAGGCCTGGGAGGCGGTCAACAACCTGTGGCTGGCCTGCTCGGACAATCTCGATGAGGCCCGGACACGCAAGGGCCGGGTCCAGTGGCTCCGGCGGGTGATCGCCGACGGCCAGAGGATCAACGGCATCCTGCTCGGCACCATGAGCCGCGACGAGGCCATGTCATTCCTCGCCATCGGCCAGAGCCTCGAACGAGCCGATCTGACAACGCGGGTCCTCGACGCCCGGTCGGAGAGCCTGCACCCCGAGCGAGGCGACGACCCCTACGACGTCGTCCACTGGATGGCCGTCCTGCGCTCTCTGGCTGCTTACCAGCCATTCCGACGCGCCATGCCGGCCCGCCCGCAGGGGGGTTCGACCCTCAGGTTCCTGCTCCAAGACGACCGGTTCCCCCGGGCCGTCAGCGCGTGCCTGGCCGAGGCCCGTCACCAGCTGAAGAGCCTGACCCTCGCCGAGGACGCCCTCGGCGCCTGCGCCGACGCCGCCATGCTGGTGGCCTCGGCCGCGGTGCCCCGACTCACCCTCGGTGGTCTGAGTGGGTTCCTCGACGAGGTGCAGATCGCCCTGGCCACGATCCATCACCAGATCGATGCGACCTACTTCCGTCCCTCAGTGATCGTGTGGCAGCCCACATCCTTCGCATCGTGAACCAGGCCGTTCCTGACGATGAGGGGGCATTGTCGCCCTCGAGCCGAGCCCCCGCTGAGCGTCGGCCGCCAACGGGACGCGATCGAATGAGCCTCGTGATGTACCGGATCGTCCACCGCACCCATTACCACTACAGCGCGCCAATGTTGCGCTCGCGTAACGAGGCCCACCTTCGGCCGCGCCCGACCGTTCGTCAGCGCTGCGTGACCAGCGATCTGATCGTCGAACCGGAACCCGCCACCTGGTCGGAACACACCGATTTCTTCGGCAACCCGGTGACCTCCTTCGCCGTCGAGGGTCCCTTCGAGGAGCTGACCGTGACCGCGACCAGCTCGGTCTCGGTCTCGGGCCGCGAGCATCTTCCCGACTCCGGGCAGACCTGGGACAGGGTCCGCGATGTGCTGGCCACCGATCTGAGCTCGGAGTACCTGGCCGCTCGCCAGTTCTGCTTCGAGTCCCCTCTGGTTCCGGATTCGACCGCTGTCCGCTACTACGCCGAGCCCTCCTTCACCCCGGGACGGACTCTGGTGGACGCCGTCTCCGAACTGACCGAGAGGATCTTCGTGGACTTTCTCTACGACCCGGGCTTCACCACGGTGACCACCCCGTTGGAGGAGGTGCTCCGCTTTCGTCGAGGCGTCTGCCAGGACTTCGCCCACCTGGCCATCGGATGTCTTCGGTCGATGGGTTTGGCCGCCCGCTATGTCAGCGGCTACCTCGAGACCGATCCGCCTCAGGGCAACCAGCGGGTCGTCGGGGCCGACGCCTCCCACGCATGGCCGTCCGTCTACGTGCCCGGGTGGGGCTGGCTCGACGTGGATCCGACCAATGACCAGTTCGTCGGGTCGACCTATGTGACGACAGCGTGGGGACGCGATTACGCCGACGTCACCCCGCTGAAGGGCATCGTGTTCGGCGGTGGCGATTCCCAGAAGCTCGACGTCTCGGTCGACGTGACCCGCTTGGCCGGCGAGGGCTGATGTCGAGACCAGGCACAACGGTGCCCAGGTGCGGGCACCGGCGCCTCACAGGGGAACGTTGATCAGGCTCCGAGCGGCCATCTCCAGGTAGTCGAGGAGCTCCCGCTGGTCGGCCGGATCCAATCCTGCGGACCGCACCGCCTCGGTCATGTGGCGCAGCCAGGCGTCGGCCTGCGCCGTCCCGATGGCAAAGGGTGCGTGACGCATCCGCAGGCGCGGATGGCCCCGCTCTTCGCTGTAGGTGCGCGGACCACCCCAGTACTGCATGAGGAACAGGGCCAGATGGGTCGTCGGTTCGGTGAGGTCATCGGGGTACAGGGGCCGCAGCAGGGGGTCGCCGGCCACTCCGGCGTAAAAGCGCTCGACCAGGCCGGTGAAGAACTTCTCCCCGCCCCACCGCTCGTAGGCGGTCGGTTCGTCGTCGTTGGCCGGCACCACGCCCCGACTGTAGGCCGACCTCCATTAGCCTCGGTTCAGCCCCCGAAAAGAAGTCGTCGGGTCATGAGGCCGAGGCAACGAGGAGGTCCGCCGTGTTCGAATGGTCCGAGGAGCAGCTGATGGTCCGGGACGCCGTTCGCCGGTTCATCGAGGCGGAGGTGGTGCCCAACATCGACGCTCTGGAGTTCGGTGACATGCCTCCCTATGGGATCATCCGCAAGCTGTACGCCACCTTCGGCATGGACCAACTGGCACGCGAGAGGTTCAAGGCGCAACTCGAGCGCAAGGCCACCGGCGGTGGGAAGGCAAACGAGAAGGCCAAAGAGCAGGACCAGGCCGGTCGCCGCGGCGATGGCGGTGGTGCGGCGATGACCCTGATCCCCATTATCGAGCTGTGCCACTACTGCCCGGGCATCGTGACCGCCATGGGCGTGAGCGTCGGGTTGGCCGGTGGCACCATCATGAAGCTGGGCACACCGGCCCAGATGGAACGATGGGGCCTCGACCTGCTCACCGGGGACAAGGTCGGGGCGTGGGCGATCACCGAGCCCAATTCGGGTTCGGACGCCTTGGGTGGGATGACATCGACGGCTCGCCGGGACGGCGACGAGTACATCCTCAACGGCAACAAGACCTTCATCACCAACGGCCCCTACGCCGACACCATCGTGTTCTACGCCAAGCTCGACGACGGCTCCGACACCCCCATCCGAGATCGTCAGGTGCTCACCTTCGTGCTGGAGAAGGGGACGCCCGGTCTCGAACAATCCAAGCCCTTCCGCAAGATGGGGCTGCACTCCTCCCCCACGGGCGAGCTCTTCCTCACCGACGTGCGCCTGGGCAAGGAAAACCTCCTCGGCGAGACCGAGGACGAGCGCCCGGGCGGCGGCCGCGAGTCGGCCAAGGGCAACTTCGTCACCGAACGGGCCGGCCTGGCCGCCATGTCGCTGGGGGTGATCGAGCAGTGCCTGGCCCTGTCGGTCGAGTACGCCCGGAACCGCATGCTTTGGGGGCAGCCCATCGGCGACCGCCAGCTGATCCAACTCAAGCTGGCCAAAATGGAAGTGGCCCGGCTCAACGTGCAGAACCTGGTCTTCCGGCACATCGAGCTGTCGGCGGCCGGAGAGAGCCTCTCGTTGGCCGAGGCCTCGGCCATGAAGCTCTACTCGGCCCAGGCCGCCACCGAGGTGGCCATGGAGGCTGTGCAGCTCTTCGGCGGCAACGGCTACATGTCCGAATTCCGGGTCGAGCAACTGGCCCGCGACGCCAAGGTCTTCCAGATCTACGCCGGGACCGATGAAATCCAGGTCACTCATATCGCCAAGGACCTGTTGAGCCGCTGAGCGCTTCGGGCCGCCGATATGGTGCAGCCGTGAGCGATGATCAGGCAACCCACGTGGCCGCAGAGCCGGATCTCGCGCTCCGCCGCTCATTCGCCCCCCGCTACGGGGACGGCATCGACCGCGGGCTCTGCCTGGGAGGTGGCGGCCTGTTCTTCGTGGCCTGGCAGGTGTCCTACCTGTACACCCTGTCCACCCACGGGATCCGCTTCGGCAACGCCGACCGGGTGGTGGGCACGTCGGCCGGCTCGATGGTGTCAACGGCGGTGGCCGCCGGGAAGCTGGGCCGGCTGCACGCGGAGTTGTCGGTCCTGGCCAAGGTGCCGAACCTCATTGCCGCCCTGGCGCCGTCGGCCAAGCTCCACCCGAGCCAGGACCGGGCCCTCGCCCTGTTCCTCGAGGCCACGGACGGCAGAGCGTCCACCGTCCGCACGATCGGCCACGCCGCCCTGGCTGCGGTGACACCTCGACCGGAGGTCATGCGGCGGAACGTGGCCCTGGTCACCGGGTGGGGTCGGCTGACCTCCGACCGGCTCCAGCTGACCTGTGTCGACGCCTACACGGGCGAGCGGTGTGTGGTGACCAACAAATCCCGGACGACCATGGCGCGGGCGGTGGCTGCGTCCAGCGCGGTGCCGGGCATCTTTCCCCCTCAGGCCATCGGCGACCGCCGGTGCATGGACGGTGGGGTCTCGGGAACCGGCCTCCACCTCGACCTGCTGGCCGGGGCCAAGCGGGTGCTGGCTCTGGCCCTCACCGACGAACGCGAGGCGACCGAGGGGATGACGTCCCGGCCGGGAGATCGGCAAAAAGAGCTCGACGCCATCAGAAGATCGGGGACCGAGGTGGTCGTGGCCGTGCCCGCCGAAGTCGACCTGGCCGAGCTGATGTCACCGACCGCCGTCCCCCGTGCCTTGGCCATGGGGGCACGACAGGCCGCGGCCGACTCCGGAGCCCTGGCCCGGTTCTGGCGCTGAGTCGAGACATGAGGGCTCACCCCGACGGATGGATCACCCCGACGACCGGGTGACCACCGGCGATCAGTCGGGCGTCTCCACCGGGGTCACCGCCGCGGCCACCGCGTCGACCAGCCCGCCCACGGCCAGGTCGTGGGCCACGGTGATGGCGTTGACGATGGCCACCGAGGACGACGACCCGTGGCTGATCACGCATACCCCGTCGACGCCCAGCAACATGGCCCCTCCGGTGTTCTCAGGATCGAGGTCGAAGGCCAACGGGAGGAGATGGGTGTAGAGGGCGTCGGCCGTGTCGCGGACATCGGGACGGCCGAGGATCTCGGTGAGGGCGCCGATGAGGAACCGCATCGAACCCTCCAGCGTCTTGAGGGCGACGTTGCCGGTGAAGCCGTCGGTCACGATGACGTCGGTCTTCGCCGTGAAGAAGTCCCGCCCCTCGACGTTGCCGACGAAGTCCAGACCTTCGCCACCGCCGCCGTCGGCCAACAAGGCGTGGGCCTCCTTCTCGAGAGGCGAACCCTTCGACTTCTCCTCACCGATGGAGAGCAGCGCCACTCTCGGCCGGTCGATCACGTAGCGCTTCCGGGCGAACGCCGCGCCCATCTGAGCGAATTGCACCAGCATCTGAGGTGAGCACTCGGCGTTGGCACCCGAGTCGAGGAGAACGGTGGGGTGTGGCCCCCCGGGGAAGGGGATGGGAGTGGCGATGGCCGGGCGGAGGACCCCGGGAAGCCGGCCCATGCGCAACAGGGCGGCGGCCATGGCAGCTCCGGTGTTGCCCGCCGACACCATGGCCATGGCCTTCCCGTCCCGGACCGCCTCGGCCGCCCGCACCAGAGAGGAGTCCTTCTTCCGCCGAACACCCTGCCCGGGGTCGTCTTCCATCCCGATGACCTCGCTGGCCGGAAAGAACGGGAGCTCCCCGATCTCGCCCATCAGGCCGGGCCGTCCGACCAGGGCCACCTCGATGCTGGTGCTCTCCGCCACCTGCCGGGCACCGGCCACGATCTCGCCGGGGGCCCGGTCCCCGCCCATGGCGTCAACCGCCACCGGGAGGGCGGCGAACTCCTCAGCGGTCAGCCGCGCCCCGCCCCGCCTCACTACTCGACTTCGACGGCCTGACGGCCCTTGTACCAGCCACAGTTCGGGCACACCACGTGGGGGGTCTTGGCGTGGCTGCACTGCGGGCACACCGAGCGTGCCGGCGCCTTGAGCACCCAGTTGGATGCTCGGCGACTGCGGCTCTTCGACTTCGAGGTCTTCTTTTTGGGGACAGCCATAGGAGTGGCATCCTAGGCCAAACCGCCGGCCTCCGGTCCCCGCAGGGCGTCGAGCGCCGACCATCGCGGGTCACCCTCGGGCGGACAGTCGCACGGACCGAGGTTCCAGTTCTGCCCGCACCGGGGGCACAGGCCCTGGCAAACCTCCGAGCACAGCGGGGCCAGGGGGAGGTCGAGCAGCACGGCGTCGCGGGCCAGCGGCTCGAGATCCAATTCGTCCCCGTCCAGCAGGTAGGCATCGTCGCCCTCCTCGGAGCCGGCCGGTACGAAGCGCTCCCGCACCGCGGCCACCAGCACGCCGGCCACCGGGCCGCCGCACCGACGGCACTCCCCCTGCCACGGTGCGGTCACCGTTCCGGTGGCCATGATGCCTCCCGGATAGGACGAGAGGGTCAGGTCGGCCGTCACTGCCGCCCCGTCGGGGACGACCACGCCCACCGCGGCCAGACCTTCGATGGGAGCGTGGAAGACATCGTGGCGCGACGCCCCCGGGTGCCGGCGCAGCCCGGCCACCGGGACCAGGAACGGCCGGGTCCCGCTCTTCCGACGGACTGGTGCCCCTCCTGATCCTCCGTCCACCGGATCGGTCGTCACCGGATCCACCCTCATCGGAACGCTCGGCTCAGTCGAGGTCCTGGTCGAAGAAGCCCTCGGGGTCATCGACCCCCTGACCTCCTCCGTCCGGTGTGTCCTGCGCCAGCGATGTGTCGCCCCCTTCACCGATCTCGATCCGGGGCAGAGGAGTGACCTGGAGCTTCTCCCGGCCGGCCTGCACCGTCTTCATCGTTCGATCGAGGACGATCTCGAAGCTGGCCAGCTTCTGGTCGGCGTAATCCTCGGCCTCGTGGCGGAGCCGACGGGCCTCCTCGTTGGCGTCGTCGAGGATCCGTTGGGCCACGTGGTTGGCCTGCCGCACGATCTCGGTGCGCTGCACCATCCGCTCGGCCTGGACCCTCACCTCCTCCAACAAGACGTCTGCCTCCCGACTCTTTTCGGCCAGGAATTCCTCGCGCTCTTTGAGCAGCCAACGGGCCTGTCGCAGCTCGTCGGGCATACGGTCGAGTGCCGCCTGCAGCAACTCGGCCAACTCCTCACGCGACACCAGGACCGAAGCCGACAGCGGCATCGCTTTGGCCGTCTGGACCAGATCGAGCGCACTCCGGATCAAGGTCTCGGCGTCGTGCTTCTCGCCGGCCTCCCGCTGCTGTTCGAGGTCCTCGAAGAGATCACTCATCGGCAAACTTTTCCTTGAGCCGAACGGCCACGACAGCGGGAACGAAGGAGGTCACGTCACCGCCGAAGCGGGCGACCTCCCTCAGCAGCCGCGAAGCGATGAACGAATGAGCGGAGCTGGTGGGGATGAACAGCGTCTCCACACCGGACAGCTGCTTGTTCATCTGAGCCATCTGCAGCTCGTTCTCGAAGTCGGACACGGCGCGCAGACCCTTGACGATGGCACTGGCCCCGACGTCCTGGGCCACGTTGACCACCAGCGTGGACACCGACACGATGCGGACGTTGACCAGGTGGCCCAGGGACTCCTCGAGCATCTCCTGGCGCTCGTCGAGGTCGAACAGGGCCTCGCTCTTCTGCGGATTCCGCAGCGCGGCCACCACGACCTCGTCGAACAGCCGTGAGGCGCGCTCGATCACCTCGAGGTGGCCGTTGTGAACCGGGTCGAACGATCCGGGAATGAGCGCGATCCTCACGAGACGCCTTTCTTGGCGACCAGTTCGGGTCGGGCCACCGTCACGATGGTACCTCCATACCGCTTGGTTTTGATGACTCCCCAGTTCGGTGGAGCCGCCGAGCGCGGCACCGGATTCGAGGACGGCGAGATCCCCAGGCAGGCGTGCGATGAGCGTCTCCCATTGGTCGTAACCGTAGGGAGGGTCACAGAGGACGAGGTCGTAGCGCGACGCCGTGGTGGCCGCCCACGACGACACGTCGGCACGGATGACAGTGGCGTCGCCGTCGCGCTCGGCGTCGGGACGTCCCACCGATTTCAGGTTGGCCCGCACCGCGGCGAGGGCGACGGCACTGTCGTCGACGAAGGTGACCGAAGCTGCCCCCCGGGAGAGGGCTTCGATCCCCATCGCTCCGGATCCGGCAAACAAGTCGGCCACCTGCAGGCCGTCCACCCCGCCCAGGCTGAAGAGGATGTCGAACACCGCCTCCCGCACACGGTCGGAGGTGGGGCGCACGACGTCGCCCGCCGGTGCGGACAGACGCCGGCCCCGCAACTCGCCACCGATCACGCGCACACTGTCAGACTACCGGGACACGAGCAACGTTCCGGGGCGGGCGACGCCCTCGACGCGCCGTCGATCCGATGGCCCGGCTCAGCTCTTGAACAGGAACTCGGCCTCGGCGTCGTCGATGAACAGCCGCAGTTCGTCCACCAGGAGTCGATGCTCGATCAGACCGGGGTCCTCCGCCACCAGCTCCTCGGCCAAGGTCCGCGCGTCGACCACCAGGGGTTGGTCGGAGAGGAGCCTGGCCAGTTTGAGGTCACTGCGGCCCTTCTGGCGGGCCCCGAGGATGGTGCCTTCGCCGCGCAGACCGAGATCGACCTCGGCCAACTCGAAGCCGTCGGTGGTCCGCTCCATGGCCGACAACCGGATGTCGACTTCAGGGGTGTCGTTCTCCGACAGCAGGTAGCACCAGGACGGGTCGCTTCCCCGCCCGACCCTGCCGCGCAGTTGATGGAGCTGGGCGATCCCGAACCGATCGGCGTCCTCGATGACCATCACCGAGGCCTCGGGGATGTCCACCCCCACCTCGATCACCGTGGTCGCCACCAGCACGTCGAGAAGACCGGAGCGGAACTCGGCCATGACCTTCTCCTTGGCCCCCGAGGGAAGCTGGCCGTGAAGGAGACCGACACGCAACCCGCTGAGCTCGTGGGTGGCCAGTCGCTCCGCCTCGGCCACCGCCGAGGTGGCCGCGACCTTCTCCGACCCCTCGACCAGAGGGCACACGACGAAGGCGCGGTGCCCGGTCCCGACCTGGTCGCGGACCCGGCTCCAGGCCTCTTCTCCTTGCCCCGGACTGCGCAGCCAGGTGGTGGTCACCGGGAGCCGCCCCGGTGGCAGCTCGTCGATGATGGTCATGTCCAGGTCGCCGAAGACCACCATGGCCGCGGTGCGCGGGATGGGGGTTGCCGTCATGACCAACAGGTCCGGGTCGCGTCCGGTGCCGTCGTCACCCCGCCCCTTGGCCCGCAGGGCCGCCCGCTGCTCCACCCCGAACCGGTGCTGCTCGTCGATGACGACCACCCCGAGGGAGTGGAACCCGACCTCCTCGGTGAGCAGGGCATGGGTCCCGACGAGCAGGTCGACGCTGCCCTCCTGCAAGCCGGCGTGGAGGAGGGTCCGCTCCCGGGCCGGGACCCTGTTTGTCAGCACGGCAACCCGAAGAGGTCGCCGGCCTTCGAGGGTGGACGGGTCGGGCACCGACAGGCCGTCGACGAGGGAACGGACCTCGGCCGCGTGCTGTTCCGCCAGCACTTCGGTCGGAGCCATCAACGCCCCCTGGTGGCCTCCTTCCACCGCTACCAACATGGCGGCCACGGCCACCACCGTCTTCCCCGAGCCCACGTCGCCCTGGAGAAGTCGGTGCATGGGCAGCGGCCCGGCCAGGTCGTCGCGGATGGTCGCCATGGCCCGGCTCTGCGCCGGTGTCGGTGTGAAGGGCAGGCCGGCGATGAAATGGTCGACCAGGGTCGGAGCTCCGTCTCTCCGGGTGACGGTGTGCCGGATGCCACGGGCGTCGCGGGCCAACCGTTCCTGGCGGAGCACCAGGGCGAGCTGCAGACGGAACAGCTCGTCGAAGGCCAGTCGGCGGCGAGCCGGCTCGCACTCGCGGATCTGGGCGGGCCGGTGGATGTGATTGAAGGCAGCGCTGCGATCCACCAGATGGAAACGCCGACGCCACGTGTCGGGAAGGGGGTCGGCGAAGCGTCCGGCCCGATCGAGGGCCTCCCCCACCAGGCGGCTGATCCGGGCCGACGTGAGGTCGGCCTTGTCGGTCAACGGGTACACCGGAAAGACCCGACCGACGCGCTCGCCCTCCTCGGGCTCGGACGGGTCGACCGCGGCTTGCAGCACGTCGACGGTCGGGCTGCTCAGCTGGAGGGCGCCCCGGTAGGAACCGACGGTCCCGTAGAACAGCGCCTGCGTCCCCACCGGGAGCTGCTTGGCCCGCCAGGCCTGGTTGAAGAAGACCACCTCCAACCGGCCGCTGGCGTCGGCGACCTGGAGGACCACCCGCGAGGGCGAGCGTCGGCGACCCCGGCCGTAGCCGGACGGTGGACGGTTGATCCGGACCACCTCGCCCAGGACCGAGGCCTTCTCCCCGGGAGCGAGGTCGGCGATCGGCACCAGCCGGGTGCCATCGATGTAGCGCCGGGGATAGTGGGTGACCAGGTCGAGCACCGTCTCGATGTCGAGCTCAGCCAGATCGCGCGCCGCCACGGCTCCGACTCCTCGCAGCACCGACACCGGCAGGGCGGCCAGCTGACCGAGCTGGCGACCGGCTCCCTCGGTCGGTTCACGCTCCTCCGACGCGGCCTCGCTCATTCGATGACGCGTCACTCACTCGATGGAGAACAGATACGGATACAGGGGTTGGCCTCCGTGGTGAACCTCGGTCTCGACATGGGACCGGTGATCCCTGATCCACTCGGTGATCCGCCGAGTGTCGGCGGCTCCGGAACCCTCGCCCTCGATGATGGTCACCAGGTCGTGGTCGTTGGCGACCAGGATCTCCAGGAGTGCGCACGCCGCACCGGCGAGAGTGTCGTTGACCACCTCGATCCCCTGCCGGGAGAGACCGAGCCAGTCGCCGGCGTGGATCGGACCCGCCGGGCCGTCAGAATCGCGCACCGCCCGGGTCACCTCACCGGGCACCACCTTGTCGGCGGAGGCTTCCATCGCCCGGGCGTTGACCTCGCCCTCCGCTTCGGGGTCGTAGGCCAAAAGGGCGGCGAATCCCTCGGCGATGGTCTCGGTGGGCACCACCCAGACCGTCTTGCCGGTGAGATCGTCGACCCGCTCCGCCACCGGACGGATGTTGCCGTTGTTGGGGAGGAGGATGACCTGATCGGACCGGAGGGCGTTCACCGCGTCGACCAGTTCCGCGGTCGACGGATTCATCGATTGGCCCCCGGCGATGAGCCCCTGCACGCCGAGGGAGCGGAAGATGCGCCCCACGCCGTCACCGGTGGCCACGGCCACGACGCCGGTGGCCGGGGGAGGCCCGGTCGGTGCGTTCGGCGCCTCGCCGGCGGCCACCGCTTCGCGCACCCACCGTTCCTCTTCGACCTGTTCGAGGAGATCGGTCACCCGGATGGTGCGCGGTCGGCCGGCGTCGAGCGACGCCTCGATGGCGGCGCCGATGTCGTCGGTGTGGATGTGGCAGTTCCACAGCCCCTGGCCGCCGACCACCACGATGGAGTCGCCCAGACCCGCCCACACCTCCTTGAACGAGGAAATGGTGGTATCGGGCGCCTCGAGCAGGTACATGACCTCGTAACGGAGGCCGGCCAGATTGTCTTCCCCATCGCCCAAGGCGTCGGGCGCCGACGCGGTGCCGGGGGCTGCGGGATTGACAGGGCTCACCACGGTCTCGGGCACCTCGGGGGGCGTCGGCATCGGGCGTCCGTCGATCACGAAGAGGAGAGCGTCGAACAACAGCAAGTAGCCAGCCCCGCCGGCGTCAACCACCCCTGCCTCCTCCAGAACGGGCAGCAGGGCGGGGGTGCGGGCCAGCGCCTCGGC
The DNA here is from genome assembly GCA_963704615.1 of uncultured Acidimicrobiaceae bacterium. Taxonomy (GTDB): domain Bacteria; phylum Actinomycetota; class Acidimicrobiia; order Acidimicrobiales; family RAAP-2; genus Bog-756. Next base: position 2,743,550 of record OY969923.1, read on the forward strand.
CGCCCCCGCCCGTGAGGCCTCGGCCACACTGACCAGCGATTCTCCTTTGTCGGCGGCGGCCCGGGCTTGGTCGGCGGCGGCCCGGGCCACGGTGATGATGGTGCCTTCCACAGGCCGCATGACCGCCTCGCGCGCCAATCGGTCGGCGATAGCCAGGGCTTCGGACAGCTCGTGGGCTCCCGGTGCACCGCTCGAGCGGGTGAGGCCCTCGGAGATCCCACGGAGGAGCTGGGAGAGGATGACCCCCGAGTTGCCCCGGGCCCCCATCAGCGAGCCGTGGGTGATGGCCTTGCCCGTCGCTTCGAGGTCCGGGGAGTCCAGAGTGGCGAGCTCGTCGGTGACCGACTCGACGGTCAAGGCCATGTTGGTCCCGGTGTCACCATCGGGCACGGGATACACGTTGAGGCGGTTGATGAGCTCCTGATGGGACCGGAGCCCATCCCCGAAGGTGGCGATGACCTGGCGCAGCTCCGCGGCATTGAGCGTGTCCAGGACCACCATTGCCAGGATGCTAACCTTTGCGACCTACCTGGATGATCGGAAGAGGAAGTCGGAGCGTCATGGCCGCGGTATGTGAGGTTTGTGGAAAGAAGCCATCGTTCGGCATGAACATCAGTCACTCCCACCGACGGACCAAGCGTCGTTGGAATCCGAACATCCAAAAGGTCCGCGCCTTGGTCAACGGCTCGCCCAAGCGGCTCAACGTCTGCACGTCGTGCATCCGGTCGGGCAAGGTCGTCAAACCGCCGGTGCGGGACATCCCCGCCTGAGCGACAGCCCCTCCTGTCAGGCGCCGGGCACCCTGTCTCCGCCTCGTTGGTCTTCCCCGGCGGGCTCGTCTTCGCCGGCTTGCTGATCATCACCAACTGGCTGATCTTTGCCGGCAGTCTGATTGGCGGCGCCGGCATCCCGCGGCCCGGCGTTGTTCATCGGAGCCCCGGACGCGACCGCGTCCTCGACGTGGTCGTCCGTCCTGCCGGCTTGCTCGGTGGGGAGGCGGACCTCGAAGGTGGCACCCACGCCCGGTTTGACGGCGACCTGGCCATGGTGGGCGCCGACGACGGCGGCCACGATGGCCAGTCCCAGTCCGGTTCCCCCGGAGGTACGCGACCGCGAGGGATCCGAGCGGAAGAAGGGCTCGAAGATCCTGCTGGCGTCGGCCAGGGCGATGCCCGGTCCCTCGTCGTGCACGGTCAGATCCGCCCACTCCTGATCGGCGACCAACCAGACGTCGATGTCGCTGCCGGCAGGTGTGTGCACGACCGCGTTGACCAGCAGATTGTCCACCACCTGGCGCAATCGGTGCTCGTCCCCGTCGACGGCCACCCCCTCAGCGACGTCGACGGCCACACGTCGATCAGGGTAGGAGGCCCTGATCCCGGCGACCGCTCGGCGAACCAGGTCGGTGAGGTCGACGGGCCCGATCCGCAGCGGGCGCTCGTGATCGAGTTGGGCCAAGAGCAAGAGGTCGTCAACCAACGTCCCCATCCGCGACGCTTCGTCCCTGATGTGGTGTAACGACCGGGCCAGGTCGGCGGGCCGGTCCCTGACCCCGAGGTCGAAGAGCTCGGCATAACCGAGGATCGAGGTCAAGGGCGTGCGCAATTCGTGTGATGCGTCGGCCAGGAAGCGACGGAGGCGGACCTCGGAGGCGGCCCGGGCCGCGAAGGCGGTCTCGATCTCGTCGATCATGGTGTTGAAGGCGAGCCCCAACTGCCCCACCTCGGTTCCCTCGGCCACGTGGGAGACCCTCTGTGACATGTCGCCCCTGGTGATGGCCCCCGCCGTCTCGGTGATCTCGGCCAGGGGCCGCAGATCCCGCCGCACCATGATCCACGACAAGAGGCCGAGGCCGCTGAGCAGGACCGCCGACACGATGAGCTCGACGAGCAACAGCTGGCGAAGGGTGCTGTCCAGATCGGTGAGCGGGACGGCGACCACGAGCACCCCGCCGTGGGCGGCCAGCGGCTTGGCCAGGGCGCGGTAGGAGACGGCCCCGGAACCCGAGCTCGACGTGGTGAAGTAGACGTCCGGGCCAGTCGAGAGGCCGGACCCGGGGAGGTCGACCGGGATCTTCGGGGAAGTCGGTGCCTTCCCCCCGTAGCTGAAGGACAGGTGCGCCTCCACCTTCCCCGAAGCGCTGCGGAGCACGCCGTAGGTGCCCGGGGGGACCAGGACACCGCGGGCCGCGCTGCGCGACTGCCCGAAGAACCCGCCGCCGTTGCGGAAGGTGCCGGTGGGCAGCGAAGGGACGGTGCCGCCGCGACGGCCGGTGAATCCCGGCGCCGTCCGGGGAGCCGCCGGCACCTCGGGTCCCAGCCCCGACGTCGACAGGAGGGCCCGGCCCACCGGAAAAGCGGCCCCCTCCAGCTGTTGGTCGACCCGCGTGGTCAGGAAAGAGCGAAGGGCGTTGTAGGTCACCACGTCCGAGATGACCAGACCGGCGACCACGATCCCGATCACCAGCAACGAGAGGCGGAGACGGAGCGTCATCCCTCGAGCTCTTTGGGGAACGAGGATGCGGCAGGGTCGGGGACGGCGCGCATGCAGTACCCGATGCCCCGCACGGTCCGGATCAGGGGTGGCCCGTGGGCGTCGAGCTTCTTGCGCAGATAGCTGACGTACACCTCGACCATGTTCACCTTGCCGTCGAAGCTGTAGTCCCACACCCGGTCCCGTATCTGCGACTTGGACACCACCTGGCCGGCATTGATCATGAGGTAGTGGAGAAGCCGGAACTCGGTGGGCGTGAGCTCGATGGACTGTTTGGCCCGCCACACCAGGTGACTCTCCTCGTCCAGCTCGACATCGCCCACCGTCACCCGGGGTCCGACGTCCTCGTATCCGTCCGTGCGGCGGAGGATGGCCGCGATCCGCAGCAATAACTCCTCGACACTGAACGGCTTGGTCATGTAGTCGTCGCCCCCGAGTCCCAGACCCCGGAGCCTGTCGTCGAGTCCACCCCGCGCCGTGAGGAAGAGGACGGGAAGATCCGCCGAGCGGCGCTCCTGACCCAGGCGCTCGAGCACGGCGAAGCCGTCGAGGTCCGGAAGCATGACGTCGAGGACGATCAGATGGGGCCGGAAGTCGTGGACTGCGGCCAGGGCCTCGGAGCCGGTGTGGGCCACCTGGACGGTGGCCCCGTGCAGGTGCAGGGCCATGGTCACCAGATCGGTGATGCTCTTCTCGTCGTCGACCACCAGGATGCGGCGCTCGGTGGCGGCCGTCATGCCTCCGTCGCCGATCGGGCCGGCCTGCCCCTCGACGGGGGAGCCGGGGGCCTTCGTGCTCATGTGACCATGATGAGGCCTCTTCCTGTGGGTTTGCTGAGAAACCCCACCGCCGAGTCAGCGAGGGGAAGCGATCTGCGCTCGGACCGCGCCCTCAGAACCGGTGGCGCCACCCGCCTTCGGGAAGTGGGACCCCGTCACGGGTGTAGTCGCCCGGTCGCCCGGTGCACGACCCGATGGCGACCGGCGCCCGCAGACCGGCCGATCGGAAGGCCTCGAGCAGCGCTTCGGGGTCGGGGGTGGCCACCACCAGCTCGTAGTCCTCGCCGCCGGCGAGCGCTTCGGACTCGGTGGCCCCCTCGGCCACCGGCACGTGGTCGAGTTCCACCCCCACATCCGACGACCCGGCCAGGTGCCGCAGATCGTCGACCAGACCGTCAGAGACGTCGATGGCGGCCGAGGCCCCGGACAGCCGGGCCACCTCGCCCTCGCGGAGGCGAGCCACCGGGCGTCGGTAGGCGTCGACCGCGGCCGAGGCCCCGGCCCCGGCCAACTCCTCCGGGCCCCCGCCCCTCCGGAGAATACGGAGGCCCGCCGCTGACCCCCCCAACGGGCCGGTCAGGAACAGGCGATGGCCCGATCGGGCCCCGGACCGGAGCAGCGGGGCGCGGCCGGGGTCTCCTCGCAGGGCGCCGAGCACCGCCACTGAGACGACCAGGGTTGGAGCCGCCGACAGGTCCCCGCCGACGATCACGCACTCGGCCCGTTCGGCGGCAGCGGCCATCCCCGACCCCAACTGGTCGAGGTCGGTGCCCACCGGGGCGGCGACCGAGGCCAGGGCGTAATGGGGCCAGGCCCCCATGGCCGCCAGGTCGGACACGGCGACCATGACGGCCTTGAAGCCGACGTCGCCGGGGGTACAGATGTCGAGATCGAAATGGACCCTGTCCACCACCAGGTCGGTGGCCCATAGTGCCTGGTCGGCGCCGGACATGGTGACGACGGCAGCGTCGTCACCGATCCATGTTTCCCCCGCCGGCGGGAACGCCTCCTCGGGCCGGAACCCCCGCGCCGCAGCCTCGAAGCGGGTCCGGAGCCGCTCGATAGCGGCGAACTCGTCGTTCGGTCCGCTGGCGGGGCCCTGGGGCCGCTCCCCTGATTTGGCCTCCGAATTGGGACCGGTCACCTACCTTGCCTACCATTTGCCGGAGAGGCCCCCACTACAATCAGTGGATAACCCGTGGACAGCTCGCCGGGACGCAGTTCCTGCCGGATGGCCGACCCGGAACGCCGAGGACGAGGAGGAGTCACCAGCCCATGCCCCCCACCGAGAACAAGAAACTGATGGCATGGGTGGACGAGATCGCCGCGCTGACCGAGCCCGACGCCGTCGAGTGGTGCGACGGGTCGGCCGAGGAGTACGACCGCCTGTGCCAGCTGCTGGTGGATCAGGGGACCTTCACCAAGCTGTCGGAGGCCAAGCGGCCCAACAGCTACTGGGCCCACTCCGACCCCGCCGACGTGGCCCGGGTGGAGGACCGGACCTACATCTGCTCGACCCTCGAGTCGGACGCCGGACCCACCAACAACTGGAGGGATCCCGAGGAGATGCGGGGGATCCTCACCGGACTGTTCAAGGGATCGATGCGCGGGCGCACCATGTACGTGGTGCCCTACTCGATGGGACCGCTCGGCTCCTCCATCGCCCACATCGGCGTGGAGATCACCGACTCCGCCTACGTGGCGGTGTCGATGCGGATCATGACGCGCATGGGACGCGGCGCCCTCGAGGTGCTCGGGGCCGACGGCGAATTCGTGCCCTGCCTCCACTCGGTCGGGGCCCCGCTGGCCGAAGGGGAGACCGATTCTCCGTGGCCGTGTGACGCGGAGAACAAGTACATCGTGCATTTCCCCGAGACGCGTGAGATCTGGTCGTACGGCTCGGGCTACGGCGGCAACGCCTTGTTGGGGAAGAAGTGCTTCGCCCTGCGCATCGCCTCGGTGATGGCTCGTGACGACAACTGGCTGGCCGAGCACATGCTCATCCTGAAGCTCACCTCGCCGGCCGGCGAGACCCGCTACGTGACCGGCGCCTTCCCCTCGGCGTGCGGCAAGACCAACCTGGCCATGCTCATCCCCACCCTTCCCGACTGGAAGGTCGAGACGGTGGGCGACGACATCTGCTGGATGAAGTTCGGAGCCGACGGTCGCCTCTATGCCATCAACCCGGAGGCCGGGTTCTTCGGGGTGGCGCCCGGCACCAACAGCCACACCAACCCCAATGCCATGCTGACCTTGGACGGCAACGCCGTCTTCACCAACACCGCCCTCACCGACGACGCCGACGTCTGGTGGGAGGGCATGACCGACACGCCACCCGCCCATCTCACCTCGTGGAAGGGTGAGTCGTGGACGCCCGAGTCGGGGACGAGCGCGGCCCACCCGAACGCCCGCTTCACCGTCCCGGCCTCGCAGGACCCGGCCATCGCCTCCGAGTGGGAAGACCCGGCCGGAGTGCCCATCGACGCCATCCTGTTCGGCGGTCGACGGGCGTCCGTGGTCCCGTTGGTGTTCCAGTCGAGGAACTGGAACCACGGGGTGTTCCTCGGTTCGATCATGGCCTCGGAGACGACGGCGGCGGCGGCCGGTGCGGTGGGCAACCTGCGCCGTGACCCCTTTGCCATGCTCCCCTTCTGTGGCTACAACATGGCCGACTACTTCGCCCACTGGCTCGAGATCGGTGCCTCGGCCGACCCGGAGAAGTTGCCCAAGATCTTCTACGTGAACTGGTTCCGCAAGGACGAGGACGGGCGTTGGCTGTGGCCCGGCTATGGCGAGAACTCGCGGGTCCTCGAGTGGGTGTTCGAACGGGTGAGCGGCACCGGGGAGGCCACCGACACCCCGATCGGCCTGGTCCCCGCGCCCGGCGCCATCGACACCAAGGGGTTGAACGTGTCGCCGGCCGACATGGACAAGCTGCTGGCCGTCAACGCTGACGAATGGCGCGACGAGGTGCCCCGCATCCGCGAGCACTTCGCCGTCTTCGGCGACAAGCTGCCAGCCGAGCTCCACGCCGAGGTGGACGAGCTCGAGAAACAGCTGGGCTGAGCCCGAGGCCGGTCAGTCGGCCCGGCCGGAAAGCGGATCCTTCCCGTTCCCACCGAGGTTCACCGGGCGGGGTGCCGTGACCGGTTGGTGCCCTTGCCGCCCCCGACGGCCCGCCGTGAGCTCATGTAGGAGACGGCCCCGACACCGGCCACGATGGCCATGACCAGATAGCCGGCCGCCACCGACAGGGAGAGGACCACCGGGACCAGCGAGCCCACCACCCACAGGAGCTGGAAACGGGTCTCGAAGCGGGCGAAGGCCCTCCCCTGGTTCGACTCGCTCACATGGCGCTGGACCAGAGCGTCGAAGGAGGGCTTGGCCACCGCGCTGGCCGTCCCGACGCCCAGCGCCACCACGGCCAGGAACCAGCGCTGCGGATAGAGGGCACCGAGAGCGGTGAACGCCGCCACCCACCACAGCGCGCCGGTCAACATCTGCTGCTCGGTGAGAGCACGGCGGATGGTCCCCACCGAGAGCACGCCGATGAGGGCGCCGGCGGTGAGCGCGGCGAGCACGACGCCGAACCACCAGGTGGCGGCGCCTTCCCGGCGGAGGCCGAAGGCGAACAGGAAGGTCATGAACCCGACCAGGGCCTTGAGCACCGACATCGGCATCAGGGCCAACACGACCTCGGTGTCGGCCACCGGCCGGAAGGCGGCCAGGTCCTCGGCGTCGCCGGCCCACAGCCCGGCGTCGACGTCGGGCGCCCACTGGACCTCGGGCTGGGCCGGGGAGCCACGACGGTGGCCGGGGCCGAGGTCCTCGGCCCCGCCCGGTGCACCGGCAGGCCCGGTGATCCCACCCTGACCCCGGCGCCGAGCCTGCCACCCACCAGCACGTCCCGGGACGGGCAGGCGGGCTCCGGCGGCGGCGGCCGCCGCGAACACGGCCACGTCCGCCCACAGCACACTCGGGGCGCCACCCAGTTTGAGGAAGGCCACGGCCGGCAGGGCGAAGGCGAAGCCCGACAGTGACGCCAGCAATCCGAGGCGGGCGTTGAGTGTGGCCAGGTCCGGCTCGATCACCGGATCACCGGTGACCGGGTCGTCGACCCGGACGACGGGGGTGCCGTACGGAGGGGTGGGAGCGGGGACGGACCCAGTCACCGGTCGGCCCCCGGCGTCCCGACCGATGTCGGGCGCCGGCTCATCCGACGGCCCGGCGCCGTCCTCCGCCGGTGGGACGCCGTCGCCATCGAGCATGCCAAGGGCGGCCATTTCCGGGACCAGGGCCCCTTTGGTCACCAAGTACACCTTGGACAGCACCAGCATGGCGAACGCTTCAGGAAACAGAAGGAGCGAGTGGATGTCGCGGGCCAGGAAGGGGCACAGCACCGCCCTCCCCACCGCCGAGGCGATGACCATGGCCCGGCGGGCGCCCCGGCTCCGGTCGATGAGGGGTCCGAGGGCGGGAGCCACCACGGCAAAGGGGGCCATGGTCAACAGCAGGTACAAGAGCACCTTGTCCTTGGCCGCCGTCGGGGAGATCGAGAAGAAGAGCGAGCCGGCCAGAGAGACGGCGAACATGGTGTCGCCCGCGGTCATCAGCACATGGGTCAAGGCCAGCCGACCGAACGGACGGCGCTGGTCGAACAGGTCGGTGATGGCCGACCGGGCCAAGCGCCGGAACTGATCACCACGTTCCCGAACGCCCACGACGAAATGGTAGGCGGCAACAGCACCGGCGATAACATGCGGCCGTCGCCACGGACGCCCGTCGCAGGAGGAGCCCATGCCGGTCCACGCCTACGTGCTCATCCAGACCGAGGTCGGGAAGGCGGCCAGCGTGACCCGCACGGTGGCCGGCCTCGACGGGGTGGTCGCCGCCGAGGGGGTCACCGGCCCCTACGACGTGATCGTGCGCGCCGAGGCCGGGACGGTCGACGAGCTGGGACAGATGGTGGTCGGGCGGATCCAGCTGATCGAGGGGATCACCCGGACGGTGACCTGCCCGGTGGTCAACCTCTGAACGAGGCGGCGGCCAGGGGCCCTCGGACCGGAGCGGTCAGCGAATGGCGCCCGCCCCCCGCAATTGATCGATCTCACCCTCGTCCAAACCCCACTCGGTCAGGGCCTCGTCGCCGTGTTGGCCCGGATGGGGCGGCGGTCGCCGGATGGAACCCGGAGTGCCCAGGAAACGCGGTGAGGGCGCGGGCTGAACCACCCCGGCCACCTCGGTGAACGTCCCCCGGAACCGGTTGTGCGGGTGCTCGGGCGCCTCGGTCAGCGAGAGCACCGGGGCGGCACAGGCGTCACTGCCGTCGAAGATCTTCTCCCACTCGCTGCGGGTCTTGCCGGCGAAGATGGCGGCGAAGCGCTCCTTCATGGCCGGCCACGCCTCCCGGTCCATCTGAGCCGGGAGCTCCTCCCCCTCCAACCCCAGCAGCGAGATCAACGAGGCGTAGAACTGCGACTCGATGGCGCCGACACCGATGAAACCCCCGTCGGATGTCTGGTAGACCTCGTAGAAATGGGCCCCGGTGTCGAGCAGGTTGGTCCCGCGGGGGCCGCTCCACATGCCCGCCTGGTGCAACGTGTAGGTCATGGTCATGAGCGACGCCGCACCGTCCACCATGGCCGCGTCGACCACCTGGCCCACGCCCGTCCGCTGGGCGCTGATGATGGCGGCCACCATGCCGAAGGCGAGCAGCATGCCGCCGCCCCCGAAGTCGCCCACCAGGTTGAGCGGGGGCACGGGACGCTCGCCGGCCCTCCCCAGCGGCTCGAGCGCACCGGCCACGGCGATGTAGTCGATGTCGTGTCCGGCCGTGGCCGCCAGAGGACCCTCCTGCCCCCAACCGGTCATCCGCCCGAAGACCAGCTTCGGATTGCGCTCGAGGCAGACCTTGGGGCCCAGCCCGAGCCGTTCGGCGACACCGGGCCGGAAACCCTCCATCAACCCGTCGGCCTGCTCGACCAGGCGGAGCACCAGGGCCACCGCTTCGGGATGCTTGAGATCCACCGCCACCGACCGTCGACCACGGTTCATGAGGTCCACGTGGGCCTCCTGGTGGGGCGGATAGGTGGCCTTCTCGAACCGATCGATGCGGACGATGTCGGCTCCGGCGTCGGCCAGCATCATCCCGGCGAAGGGCGCCGGACCCAGACCGGCCAGCTCGATGATCCGGATGCCGTCGAGCGGACCGCTCATCGGGCACCGGCCGGGAGGGGTACGGCGGGTGTGCAGGCGGGCGGCGGCGGGGTGGGCACGAGGATCCTCATGGCCGGATGGTGGCCGCTTGGCGTCCCGGTGGTCAAATACGCCTCGCCGCCACTTTCCCATGCCGGTCCGACCGGAGTGGGTTGCTAGCCTGCCGATCGGCCGGCGCCGATCGATCCCGGCGAGGAGTCCACAGTTGCCACTGGTCCGGCGAGCCACGGGACCCGGTCGGGTCAATCTGATCGGTGACCACACCGATTACAACGGCGGGCTGGCCCTGCCCATGGCCATCGGCCTCGGCGTCACCGTCGAGTTCGCGGCGTCGGGCGGGTCGAACCTGGTGTTGATCTCATTGGCCTACGGAGACGGGGTCGAGCTGCCGGTCGATCTCCCGCCCGACGCCGACGTCATTGCCGCTTTGGCCCCGTCGTGGGTCCGCCCGATCGGGTCGATGGTCGCACTGGCCCGTCCCGACGGGGGCGGCACGCTCACCATCCGCTCCACCCTTCCCGTGGGCTCGGGGCTCTCCTCCAGCGCGGCGCTGTGCGTGGCCCTGGCCGAGGTGTTCGGCGTCACCGGACCGCCGGCGGTGGTGGCCCGCCTGTGTCAGCAGGCCGAGCATCTGGCGGGCGTCCCCGTCGGGATCATGGACCCCCTGGTCTGCGCGGGGGCAGTGCGGGGTCACGCCCTGCTCATCGACTTCGCCACCCTGTCGACCCGACAGGTCAGGATGCCCACTTCCGGGCACGCCGAGGTGGTGGTCGTCGACTCGGGCCAGCCCAGGACTCTGCGCACCTCGCACTACGCCACCCGGGTGGCCGAGTCGAACGCGGCGACCGCCATCATCGGACCGCTCGGGGCGGCCGATGACGACGATCTGGCCGGACTGCGCGACCCTGTCCTGCGCCATCGGGCTCGCCACGTCGTCTCCGAGTGCCGCCGTGTCCGCCAGTGCACCGAGGCGCTGACAGCCGGCGACCTGGCCGAGGCCGGAGCGCTCATGACCGAGAGCCATCGGAGCCTGGCCTCCGACTTCGAGGTCTCCACTCCGGCCCTCGACTCCCTGGTGGACGACCTTCTGAGCCGGCCCGGCGTCTTCGGGGCCCGGATGACCGGCGCCGGTTTCGGCGGATGCGCGGTGGCCCTCACCCGTCCGGGGGCCATCGATCCCGACTCGCTGGCCACACCGGCTTGGCGGGTCGAGGCCAGCGACGGGACGGTGGCGACCCGCTCGCATCTCGGCTCGTAGTTCGGCTTCTCGATCAGACCTGGTAATCGAGGCGGGCGAAGTCCACCTCGAAGTGCTCGGCCAGAAAGGCGATGTCGTCGTCGGGGAGCTCCGCCCGGGCCACCAGCCGCTGGGGCGAGGAGTTCTTCCGGGGTGCCTCGATCGGCGGCAGACCGAGGCTGGCTTGCACCTTGGCGAAATCGGCGTCGAACCGCTCATAGCGCGCCACCAGGTCGATGATCACGGTTCCCTGGTCATCGCTGATGAAGTTGAACTGCGGCTGCATCCCTGGCTCGTTGACCAGCGCGGGATGCCGGATGAACTCCGAGAACGAGTTGGTGGCCAGGAAAGCCTGCATGGATGGCCAGCGCAACATGTTCTTGCCCGCGCCCCGCCGAGCGCGGTACCAGCCCTTGTGCGGGAAGGGACGCCAGCGCTGCTCGGCCATCCGGGCGCAGTAGTTGTAGTGCGAGATCGTCCTGTCGATCGGATGGCGGACGAAGGCGAATTTGAAGTAGTTGTTCCACGTCTCCGCCGGGACGATCTCCCTGACCGTAAGGGCCGGACTGTGCTTCCGGAGTCCGTCGGGCCCAGAATTTCTGGTGGGGACGAGATCGTTCTCGTCGAGGTACGGCTCGAGCGCGGCGACGACCGACTCCCCCCCGGTCTTGTGAATGTGCAGGAAGATGAACTTCCTACTGTGGCTGAGGATCATGACCTCTCGGCTCTCCGTTTCATGGCCGAAAGTCACACCGGCCCGTCGGACAGCGTGCCCGGATCCGGGTAGGGCCGCAACCGGCGGTGGATCACACGCTGGAGGATGACGGGCTTGCGGACGTCGTCGATCCAGCGCATCTCCTCGCCCAGCTCCAGTTCGAGCCGGCCGGTCCCGACGACGCGGCGAGGAAGCGACTGGACGACGGTGGTCGAGATGATGGCCGCCAGCGGTGTCTCGGCCTGACGCCGCGACACCACACCCCACTGCTCGATCAGCCGACCGGAGGTGAGGACCAGGCTGGTCATCCGCCATCGCACCACCCGGACAGCCAGCCAGACACAGGGAACGGCCACTACCAGTCCTTCGACCCAGTGCAGGGTCACCGAGGTGTGGGGAAAAGCCACGTCGAGGGCCACGCCCAGGGCGATGGCCAGCACCGAGATGATCAGCGGCCCGGACAGGAACGACCAGTGCGGCCTGATGTCGACCAGGACCGTCTCCCCCGGCAGGAGCTGGAGGCGATGGACGGCCAAAGGCCTCAGCCCAACTTGCCGGCGATCGATCCGGCGGAGCGGAGGACGCTGCCGTCGGCGCCGGCGGCGGAGTAGGCGTGGGTCGGGCGCTCCCTGGCCTCCGTGAGGAGGTCGTCGATCAACGTGGCAAAGGGGACGGGCGGTGCCACCCACAGGTAGCGGGCCAGCGAACCGGGAATGGTGTTGATCTCGTTGACGACGAAGCTGGTGTCGTCGGCCAGGTAGTCGATGCGGGCGACACCGCGGACGGCGGCCAGCACGGCGATCCTCTCGGCCGCTTGGCGGAGGCCCTTCTCCAGCTCGGAGGGGATCTGGGCCGGGAGCTCACGGTTGGCCCCGGCCATGCCCTCGCCGGCCACGTACTTGTCGCGGTAGTCGAGGATGTCAACCGAGCCCGAGGCGCGGATGGGCCGTTCCACCGCCGACAGCTCCAGGGTCGGCCAGGTGCGCACACCAACCTGGAGGTCGCGCATCGCCGGCCGGTAGGGCTCGAGGACGGCCCCGGTCCGGAGGTGGGGGTTGACCCCCAACCGGGCCACCGCGGTGGCAAAGTCCTCGACCACCTCGATCCCGATGGAGGAACCGCCGAACCGGGGCTTGACGATGTAGGGCCCCTCGAATGGCGGCGGGTCGCCGTCGGCCACCAGCAAAACCCGGGGAAGGGTGGGCAGGCCGACAGCGGCCATGAGTGATCCGAAGGCCAGCTTGTCCATCCCGAGGGCGGCGCCGGCGACGGTCGGCCCCGAGTAGCGGATGCCGGCCAAGTCCAGGGCCGCCTGCAGGGTCCCGTCCTCCCCCGGTCCGCCGTGGCAGCACACCAGGGCGGCGTCGAGCTCGAGAATCCGGGGCCGGCCCAGGCGCCCACCGGATTCGGCGAACCCACCGCCCGGGACGGCGATGAACTGCAGCTTGGTGGCCCCCCGAGGCACGCCCTCGAGGAAGGCCTCCGCCTCGAGGCCGGGATCGACTTCGTACCAGTCCCCGGTCTTCGTCCACAACAGAGCCTTGATGACGGTGGACGTGCCGGCAGGGCTGGCAGCCAGACCTCGGGCCGCCTGCAGGCCGGTCAGCACGCTGACATCGTGCTCGGGGGAAGGACCTCCGAAGATGACGGCGACGACGGTCACGCTGGGCTGACTCCTCCAGTCGGCGAATGGGGCCTGGACCACCAGCGGGCGGGCGGGGCCGGCGGCTCAGTTTGTCAAGGGTAGTGGTCCGGCAGATCGTTCTCGTACAGCACGGCGTCACCTCGGGCCAGATGCTCCCGGACCCAGGCCACCGCCTGGCGGCGATCTCGGACCCGGGTGATCTGGGCCGAGCCGCCGTCGACTCCCCGCACTCCGGCCTCGAGGGCCCGTCGGTTGGTCTGACCCACGATGACCAGGTCGCTGGCCACCGCGGTGGTGGCCGCGGCGAACTCGTGGTTCTCCTCGAACTGGCGGGGCCCGAGCTCCACCATGCCCGGGGTGACCACCACCCGGCGGTGCCCGTCTCCCCCGTCGACACCCGACCCACGACCGGTGACGGCCTGCAGGGCGCGGAGAGCGGCACCGGCCCCGGCCGGGTTGGCGTTATAGGTGTCATCGAGAATGGTCACCCCGGCGGAGGACAGCACCGCCGACAACCGGTGGTCGACCGAGGGAAGGTCACCCAGCCGGGCGGCGATCATGGCCGGGTCCACCTCCAGGGCCAGGGCCACGGCCACCGCGCAGGCCAGGTTGGCCGCTTGGACGCCGGTGGGGATCTCGACCGCTTCGGCCAGAGGCAACCCGGCCACGAACACCGAGATGCGGTGACCGTCGTCGGGCGCCGGGGTGACACAGACGTCGGTGGTGCGATCGTCGACCGAGCAGCGGAGCACCCGCTTGCCCCGCCTCTCGGCGCTGTCGGCCAGCCCGGCCAGGCGGGCGTCGTCGGTCGGCAGCACCACCACGGGGGCCGGCTCGAGGATCTCGGCCTTGGCGTCGACGATGCGCTCCTCGGAGCCGAAGCGCTCGAGGTGAACAGGCCCGACCGCGGTGATGACGGCGATGTCCGGTGGGCACCAGCGGCAGAGCTCGGCGATCTCCCCCGGGCCATAGGTTCCCATTTCGGCCACGAACACCTCGGTGCCCTCGGCCAGGTGCTCGTTGACGGCCCGGGCCAGGCCGGCCCGGTTGTTGAAGCTGGCCGGGGTGGCCACGACCGGGCGACTGGCCCCGACCAGATGGGCGATGTGGTTCTTGGTGGAGGTCTTGCCGTAGGAACCGGTGACGGCGACAACGACGGGGTCGATCTCCCGCAATCGGGCCGCCGCTTCGTCCACGAAGTGGACGGACAGCCGCCGTTCCGCCGGGGCCATGACCCCACAGGCCAGGTCGACCGCCAGGGGCGCGGCGAGGGCCGCCAGCACGGCCAGCGGCGCGGCCAGACCGGTCACCAGGCCGACCACGACCACGACCACCTCGAGCACTACCGCGGTCACCGCCAACCGCCTCAGCCGTGAGGTCCAGACCAGGGGGGAGGTCCGCCCCCGCAGGGACAGACCGATCGGACCGGCGGCAACCACCACCGCGGTGACCACCCCGGTGATCGGCCACACCAACGAGGTGGCGGCCGCCACCAGGGCCACCAGGGCCAGGGCCGCGTTGACCAGCGTCGACCGCCACCAGCGCAGAGCGAAGCGAGTCACCGATCCGGCCAGGTAGTGCTCCCGTTGCGCCACCCGCAGCCACCGCAGCCCGCACGGCACACAGGCGGCGACACAGCAGGCCACGGTGATCCAGGCCACGCCGCGGTTGAAGCGGGTCGTGTCGAGGACAGCGAGGAGGACCGGCCCCGCGGTGGTGCTCACGGAGGAGCAGCTAGGGGGTCGTCGTCCACGGTCGCCGGTCGGAGCAGCGGGGCCGGCCCATCCCTCCCGAGCACGGCGGCCAGGAGCTCATTGGGGGCCTCGGTCGGGACCAGGTGGCCGACGCCGGCCAAGGTGGTCAGGCGAGCGTCGGGAAACAGGCCTCGGGCCCGCTGCGCCACCTCGACAGGCACCTCGGCATCGTCAGCCCCCCACACCAGGTCGACCGGGCAGCGGATCGACGCCAGGTCATCGGCGTACTGCTCGGCCAGCACCCGGACGAACACGGCGCGCATCATTCCCTGGGCCGCCCGGTAGTCAGGGGATCCGTACCGGTTGCGGGCCGCCTCCATCCGCTCCTCGCCGACCAGGCCCCAGCCGTGGAGTCGGCGAACCAGGCGGAAGGCCGCAGCCGGGTGGGCTCGCCGGCCCTGCCGATCGAGAAGGGGAACGGCACTCAGCACCATCCGTTCGATCCGATCGGGGACCAGGCCGGAGAGACGGACGGCCACCCGGCCGCCGAAGGAGTGCCCGACCACCACGATCCGATCGGCCAGCGCGCCCGGCTCGTCGAACAGCGGAAGCAGCTGACGGGCGTACTCGTCGCTGCCCCAAGCCTCGGGCGGCGCCGGGGTGGACCCGAAGCCGAACAGGTCGGGGGCGACCACGTTCAGCCCTCCGGTTCGACCGGGGTCGTCGAACACAGGCGAGAAGTCGAGATGTGAGCGCTGCCAGCCGTGGAGGGCCAGCACCGTCGGAACCCCGGAGCCCCATGTTCCACCGAACAGGCGGCCGCCGGCGAACGACTTCAGCACCGGTACACCCTACCGATAGCCTCGGCTGGTGTGGAACCACGGGACCCGGTGAGCGTCCCACCGGTCCCGCCCGCATTGGACCGCTCCGACGGCTTCCATCAGGCCATGGCGGCGCTGAGCGAGGATCAGCGTCGGTGCGTCGACTCGGTGTCGCCGGCGTTGTGCGTCATCGCCGGCGCCGGCTCGGGAAAGACCCGGGTCCTCGCCCTCCGGGCTGCCCGACGGATCAGGGATGGCACCGCGGAGGCCGATCACACCGCCATCTGCACCTTCACCCGCAAGGCCGCGCACCAACTCCGGCAACGTCTGCGTCATTACGGGGTGCCCGTCTCCACCCCGGCACGGTCGGGCGGCGCACCTGACCCCGGCGCGCGCGCCGGGACCATCCACCAGCTGGCCCTGACGCTGCTCCGTCGCCATGCCCTGGATGGCGACCGACCGCCGCCGGTGGTGGCCGACGGTCGGTACCGGATGATCGTCACCATCGTCGGGGACGCCACGATGGCCTCGGCCATCGACACCGAGATCGGTTGGGCCAAGGCCAACTGCCTGAACTCGACGTCGTACGCGGAGGCGGCGAGTCTGGCAGGGCGTCCTGCCCTTGTCGGCATCGATCAGGTCGAGGACGCCTTCGTTTCCTACGAACTGGCCCTGGCCCGCCGACGGGCACTCGACCTCGATGACGTCCTCATCCGATCCGCGGACCTCCTCCACGATGACGCCGGCTTCGCCGAACGGGTGCGTTGGCGCTACCGGTATCTGTCGGTGGACGAGTTCCAGGACGTGAACCCCGCCCAGTTCCGGTTGATCGAGGCCCTCGCCGGCGACCGGTCCGACATCTGCGCGGTCGGCGATCCCAACCAGGCCATCTACGGATGGAACGGCGCCGATCCGCGCCTCATCCACCGGCTCCCCGACCTGATACCAGGCATGGAGGTGGTCCGGCTCGATACCAACCACCGGTCGACACCCCAGGTGGTGGCGGCCGCGGCGGCCGCCCTGGGGCCCGCGGTGGCCGCACCGCCCGGTTCGGCGGCCGACGACGGCCCCCTACCGGTGGTGACCGGCTACGAGAACGAAGTGGCCGAGGCCGAGGGTGTCGTGGCCCACCTCTTCGAACGCTCGGCCGAGGGAATGCGCTGGTCCGAGCAGGCCGTTCTGGCCCGGACCCACGACCAGCTGGCCGTGGTGCGCCGCGCCCTGGCCGGCGCCGGCATCCCCTACCGGCTGGCCCCCGGTCCAGAGACTCCCGTCGGGAACCCTCACCCGACGCCCGGACAGGGGCCGACGGCATCGACGAACGACGGGGCGGGCGGGCGGGCGGGTCGCCCGCTCCCCGACGAGGACGCCGTGGAGCTGGCGACCTTCCATCGGGCCAAGGGCCTCGAGTGGGAATCGGTCAACGTGGTAGGCGTCGAGGACGGCTTCGTCCCCATCATCTATGCCGAGTCGGGAACGGCGCGGGACGAAGAGCGGCGGCTGTTGTATGTGGCCATGACACGGGCCGCCACCGGCCTGCACTGCTCGTGGGCGCGCCACCGGACGATGGGGAGTGGAGGGCGGCGGGTCGAACGCCAGCCGTCGCCGTGGTTGGCCGCGGTGGCCCGGGTTTCGCGGACCGGTACTGGGAGGACCACCCCCCGGGACGCGGTGCGGAGGATCGCCCAGATCAGATCAGGCCTGGGCAGCTGATCCCCCATCGGGGCGGATCCGATCACTGGGGCCGTGCCCGTCGAGCGCGGTGTCGATCAGGAGTCGAGCGCGGTGTCGATCAGGAGCGGGGCGTGATCCGACGGCTTTTCGCCCTTGCGGGCATTGCGATCGATGAGTCCGTAGGTCGCGCTCCGGGCCAGAACTTCGGTGACCAGGATGAGGTCGATGCGCATACCCCGGTGTTTGTGGAACATGCCGGCGCGGTAGTCCCACCAGGAGAAGAGCTGGTCCTCGGTGTAGAGGCGGCGAAAGACGTCGACCAGGCCCCAGGACTCAAGACGGCCCAGGGCCTCGCGTTCAGGTTCGCTCACGTGGGTCTGGCCCACGAAAGCGGCCGGGTCCCAGACGTCTCGGTCCTCCGGGGCCACATTGAAGTCACCGCACACGGCAAGCGGGCGATCCGGGGCGCTGGTTTCGTCGAGAAAGGATCGCAGCTGCCCGAGCCAGGCCAGCTTTTCCGCGTAGTGCTCGCTGTCGAGGCTCCGCCCGTTGGGAACGTAGACCGACAGCACTCGGACACCGCCGCAGTCGGCGGCGATCAGTCGGGTCCCCTGGTCGTCGCCCTCCGATCCCATCCCTACCGACACCCCCGACAGGCCGACCCGACTGAGGATGGCCACCCCGTTCCACCGCCCATCGCCGTGGTGGGCGGTCTCATAGCCCAGCGCAGCAAAGACGTCCCCGGGGAAGGCGGCGTCAGCCTGCTTGGTCTCCTGGAGGCAGAGGACGTCCGGTGTGGCGTAGCGGATCCATTCCTCGACCCGGGGAAGGCGGGCCCCCAGCGAGTTGACATTCCAGGTGGCGATGCGCATCCAATCGACCGATCAGCTCGGCGCGGCTGTCGAGTCGACCAGGACGAAGAGCAGTTCGGCCTGGCACGCCAACTCCCCGCCCACCGACGCCCGCCCGGTCCCCTTGCCGGCACGGGCCGACATGTGACCGAGGGTGACCTCGAGATCGAGCCGGTCACCAGGGATGACCTGGCGCCGGAATCGGGCCTTCTCGATCCCTCCGAACAGAGGGAGCTTGCCGACGACGTTGGGGTCGGCCAGAACCGCCACTCCCCCCAGCTGGGCCAATGCCTCGACCATCAGCACGCCCGGCAGCGTCGGTCGCCCGGGGAAGTGTCCGGCGAAGAAATCCTCGTCGCCGGTCAGCTGCCAGGTCCCGGTGGCCGACTGACCAGGTTCGAGGGACACCAGATCAGTGATGAACAGGAAGGGACGGCGATGGGGCAGGTAATCCTCGGCTCGCACGTCCGACGAGGATATCGGGCCGCTGGTCGATGCCCGAATCCTCCTTCCGACAGTTCCATCACCGGCTGAGGGCGACCTCGCCCAAGGCTTCGCTCCCGAGGGCTACGACCGGGCTACGACCGGGCTACGACCTGACGCCTGGCAAGGCCAGCTCGGCCCGCCGGTGGGCGGCATCCAGCGAAACGAGCACAAAGGGGCGGGTCTCACCTTTGGACAGCACCTGACGGGCCTTGTTGGGAGGAGGGTTGGCCAGACCCCGGAGGGGCACATGGCAGAGCATGCCGTCGACCAGGACATGGGCCCCGTGCGAGGTATACGAGGTCACCGTCCCCTCGAAGCTGCTGCCCACCGGATGCTCGGCGACGAAGGTGAGAAACGTCATCGGGTCGTTGAGCGCCTCGGGATCCTTGATTTCCCTCTCCGCCGGCGGGGCCGTGGACGATTTGCTCGCTTTGACCGACTTGGTCGATTTGGCCGACTTGGCCGACTTGGCCGACTTGGCCGCCGGCTCGAGGGCTTCGCCAACCTTGGTTGACTTGGTCGCTTTGGCCGACTTGGTTGACTTCGTTGATTTGGCCGCTTTGGTTGACTTGGTTGATTTGGCCGACTTGGTTGACTTGGTTGATTTGGCGGCTGCCGGGGTCTCCTTCACCTTGGTCGACCTGGTGGTCTTCGCCGCCTTGCCTGTTTTCACCTCTTGAGCGGCCTTGGCGGTCGCTGCCTTGGCAATGCCGGTGGTGGCCTTGGCCACCTTCGAAGCCTTGGTGGCTTTGGTGGCCTTGCCCGACTTCGCGGCCTTGTCTGATGGGGTGGCCTTGGCGGCTTTGGTCGCCTTGGCTCCCTTGCCCGCCTTGGCCGACGCGGTGGTCGTTCGACTGTCGGAGTTCTCCGCCAGTTCCTCCCGACCTTCCCCGTTGGCCTTGGTCGCCCGTTTCGATCGACCGGTCACCGATCGGCTCATCGCCCCGCGGACTGGTGTGCGGGGAGTGAAGATCCATCCGACACCCGGCACCGGCTTGCCCCCGATCAACCGTCCCGGCTCGAAGAGCCACGGCCTTTCGGCGTGGAACTCCTGAAACGAGTCGTTGGACAGCACCAGGGCACCCGATTTCTCGGCGATGCGCAGGATGAACCCGTCCCCTCGTCCCACCGCTCCCGCCGGCGGGGTGACCATTTCGCCATGCTCGATCGCCTGTTCGAAGGCGGTCACTTCCGAGGGATCGATCCTGTGGCCGAAGGAGGCATCCACCACCACTGTCACGTCGGAGGAGGTGAAGCCCCGGTACTCCTCGAGAAAGGCACGGATGGCCTCATCGAGCTGAGACAGGCTGGGCACGCTACGGCCCTCAGTGGCGATGTTGGAACCGTCGACGACGATGCGTCGGCGGTCAGCGGGTACAGACTCCATATTGACCCCAGTCAACCATCTGACCAGGTCGTCTCCGACCATGCCCAGGCGTGGCCTGGCTGTTCGGCCCCGAAATCGAGCCCGATATCGGCCGGCGACCCCAGATCCGTAGGATGACCCAGGTGGCCTCCGACACCAGCCTCACCGATGAGGCCACCGACCTCCTCCAACACCTCATCCGCAACGGGTGTGTCAACGACGGCTCCGTGAGCTCGGGGCAGGAGCATCGCAACGCCGACCTGCTCGAGGGCTATCTCGAGGGGTCCGGCGTGGACATGGAGACGTTCGAGCCCGAACCGGGCCGGACCTCGTTGGTGGCGAAGATCCAGGGCTATGACTCGGCGGCACCGTCCCTCACCCTGCTGGGCCACACCGACGTGGTTCCGGCTAACGCTGACGATTGGCGTCACGATCCGTTCGGCGGCGAGCTCATCGAAGGTGTGGTGTGGGGTCGGGGCGCCATCGACATGCTCAACCTGACCGCCACCATGGCCACCGGGTTCCGCCACCTGGCCGCCAGCGGCTTCCGGCCCGCCGGGAACCTCACCTACATTGCCGTCGCCGACGAGGAGGCGCTCGGCACCCACGGCGCCAGGTGGCTGTGCCAGCACGCGGCTGCCGAGGTCGATGCCGACTACGTGATCACCGAATCGGGCGGATTCCCCATGAATGGCGCCGACGGCACCACCCGCCTGCCGGTGATCGTGGGTGAGAAGGGCGTCTACTGGTGCATCCTCACCGTCAGGGGCACCCCCGGTCACGGGAGCCAGCCACTACGCACCGACAACGCGCTGGTCAAAGCGGCTGAGGTCGTTCGGCGTATCGACGAATTCCGGCCCCAAGCGCAACTCCACGAGGCATGGGTGCGATTCGTCGAAGAGATCGGGTTCCGCCCCGAGATGGCCGATCCCCTTCTCGATCCCGATCGGATCGACGCCTTCTGCGAGGAGCTCCCCCAGGTGGGGTTGGCCCGACAGGCCCACGCCTGCACCCACACCACGCTGGCCCCGACCGTCATGCGCGCCGGTAACAAGATCAACATGATCCCCGATCGGGTCGAGCTCGAGATCGACATCCGCACGCTCCCGGGCTGGGACAGCTTGGACGTCCGCGCCATGCTGGCCGACGTCATCGGAGACCTCGCTGACGACGTGGACATCGCTTTCGCCTCGGAAGAGCCGGCGTCCACGTCGCCCATGGACACCCCGTTGTGGGACGCGCTGCAGCGAGTCAGCCGCCTCTTTTATCCGGGGGCACGCACCGTCCCCTTCATCACCGTGGGCGCCACCGATGCCCGCTACCACCGTGCGTTGGGCAGTGTGGCCTACGGGTTCGGCCTCCACAGCCAGGCCATCGGCTTCGAGGAGTACGGGGCCATGTTCCACGGCATCGATGAGCGGGTCGACGTCGAGTCCCTTCGTCTGTCGACCGAGATGTGGATCGCCCTGGCCCACGACTTCCTGGTCTGACGCTCCTCGTCCGGGTCGAACGCTCCACGACTTTGACCCCCAGCAGCAGAGATTCGCCTCCCCCCGGTCGGTCAGCCGATGGCTCGGGCCAACAGGTCGTCCTGCTCCAGGCGATGCAGCGCGATGCTGCCCGTGGCCGGGCTGGCCGACTCGGCCCTGCTCACGTGGCGCAGGGTACGGCTGTCACGGAGGAGTCGGTGGAGCCGGCCGTGCACGAAGTTCCACGCCCCCATGTTCTCGGGTTCCTCCTGCAGCCAGACCACCTCGCGGGCGTTGGGATAACGGTCGAGGATGGCCCCGATGGCGGATTCGGGCCAGGGATAGAGCTGCTCGACGCGCACAACCGCCACGCTCTTGGCCGCCTCGCCCATCTCGTCCCGTCGGGCCAACGCGTCATAGGCCACCTTGCCCGTGCACAGCACCAGTCGGGTCACCAGGTCCGAGTTGAATTCCTCGGTACCGGCCGCCGGGTCATCGAGGACCTCGGCGAACGAGCCAGAGGTGAACGCGGCGATGGGCGAGCGTGCTTCCCGTGACCGGAGGAGTGACTTGGGGGTGAAGACCACCAGAGGTCTCCGTCTCGGGCTCATGACCTGGGACCGGAGCAGATGGAAGTACTGCGCCGGTGTGGTCGGATCGGTGATGCGCATGTTGCCCCGTGCCGACAGGGTCAAGAACCTCTCGATCCGGGCCGAGGAGTGCTCGGGGCCCTGGCCCTCGTAGCCGTGGGGCAAGAGGAGAACCAGTCCGGACCTCTGGGCCCACTTGTCCTCCGCGGCCACCAAAAAGTTGTCGACGATGATCTCGGCCCCGTTCCAGAAGTCCCCGAATTGGGCTTCCCAGGCCACCAGGTCGTCGATGGCCTCCACTGAGTAGCCGTATTCGAAGCCGACACAGGCGTACTCGGACAGAAGCGAGTCGCAGATGGTGAACCGGCCGCCCTTCAGGGTGGACAGGGGCACGTACTCCAGGCCGGTGACGTTGTCCACCAACACGGCGTGACGCTGGGAGAAGGTCCCGCGGCGGGTGTCCTGACCGGTCAGCCGGACGTTGGTCCCTTGCAACAGCAGGGATCCAATGGCCAGCGCTTCGCCGAGGGCCCAATCGACCTCGCCGTCGGCGAACATCTTGTCCCGTTGCTCGAACTGGCGAGCGAGCTTGGGATGGATCACGAATCCGTCGGGGACCGACCGGACGACCTCGGCCACCCGGGTGAGCACCGATGAGTCGACCCCGGTCATCACCGCCGGGGTGGTCAGCTCGGCGACGAGGTAGTCGCTCATCACCGGTGTGCTGTGCCCGGCCGACTCGGCCTCGGCCCGGGTCTCGTCGAGGGCGGCCTGCAGCCGGGCCGAGAAGCTGTCGAGGGCCTTCTCCGCCTCCTCCAGTGAGATGTCCCCCCGGCGCACCAGTGACTCGGTGTAGAGCTTGCGCACCGACCGCTTTGCTTCGATGAGGGCGTACATCAGCGGCTGGGTGTAGCTCGGATCATCACCCTCGTTGTGTCCGTGGCGCCGGTAGCAGACCATGTCGATGACCACGTCCTTGTGAAAGGCCTGGCGGAAGCCGAAGGCCAGCCGAGCGGCCCGGACACAGGCCTCGGGGTCGTCCCCGTTCACATGGAAGATCGGAGCCTGGACCATTTTGGCCACGTCGGTCGGGTACACCGACGTGCGGGCGGCCTCGGGCGCAGTGGTGAAGCCCAGCTGGTTGTTGATCACGATGTGTACGGTGCCGCCTGTCCTGTAGCCGGCCAGACCGGACAGGTTGAGGGTCTCGGCCACCACACCTTGGCCGGCGAAAGCGGCATCACCGTGGAGCAAGACGGACAGCACCGGAAACGGATCGCCGGCGCCGTCCTCGAGCTCAGGCCCGGTCCCCCGTTCACCGCCCAGGGCATCCTGCTTGGCTCTGGCCATGCCCACCACCACCGGGTCGACCGCTTCGAGGTGGGAGGGGTTGGAGGCCATGGTGATGGGGATCGAGCCCCCGTTGCGGGCTCGATAGGTCCCCACAGCACCCTTGTGGTACTTCACGTCACCGGAACCCTGGACCGACTCGGGGTCGAGGTTGCCCTCGAACTCCTCGAAGATCTCGCCGTAGGACTTGCCCACGATGTTGGCCAGGACATTGAGGCGCCCGCGGTGGGCCATACCCATCACCGCCTCGTGCAGGTTCTCGTGCACCGCCTCGTCGAGGATGGTGTCGAGCAGGACGATGGCCGACTCGGCGCCCTCCAGCCCGAAGCGCTTCTGGCCCACGTAGCGGGAATGGAGGAACCGCTCGAAGACCTCGGCCGCGTTGAGCATGTCGAGAATGTGGCGCTGCTCGTCGGGTGGGAGCGCGGTGGACACCCCTTCGACGTGCTGTTGGATCCAGGCCTTCTGCTCCGGATCCTGGATGTGCATGTACTCCACGCCCAGCGTTCGGCAGTAGGCGTCGCGAAGGGTGTGCAGGATCTCGTCCAGTGTGGCCGTGTCCTTTCCGGCCAGGCCGTCGGCCACGAAGTGGCGGGGCAGGTCCCAGATGGTCAAGCCGTAGTGCAGCGGGTCCAGCTCAGGATGGAGCTCGGGAGGTTCGGCATCCAGGGGATCCAGGTGGGCGATGAGATGGCCGCGCACCCGGTACATGTTGATCAGCGTCTGCACGTGCACCTGCTTGATCAGGCGCTGGTGGGCGGCGCCTTGATCGTCGGACGCGTTGACGTCGCTCTCCCACCGCACCGGCTCGTAGGGGATGTCGAGTGACGCGAACACCTCGCGGTAGAAATCGTGCTTGCCCATCAGACACTCGGACACGTAGCCCAGGAACAGCCCGGATTCCGCCCCCTGGATGATCCGATGGTCGTAGGTGGAGGTGAGGGTCACCGTCTTCCCGACACCGAGGTCAGCGAGGGTGCTCGGGTCGGCCGCCTCAAAGCCGGGGGGGACTCCCAATGCTCCGACCCCGACGATGAGCCCTTGTCCGGCCAGCAGGCGGGGCACCGACTGGACTGTTCCCAGAGTGCCGGGGTTGGTCAGCGTCACGGTGGTGCCGGCGAAGTCCTCGGGCCCGATCTTGTTCATGCTGATCTTCCGCACCAGCTCCTCGTAGACGGCGACGAATCCACGAAAGTCCAAGGTGTCGGCGTCGGTGATGCACGGCACCAAGAGCGTGCGGCTGCCGTCACCCTTCTCGACGTCGACCGCCAAGCCCAGACCGACGTGGCGGTGCCGGATCACACCGGGGGTTCCCTTGCCATCGGCATCGGGCACGAACGAGGCATTCATGGCCGGCACGGCGACGAGGCCCTTGACCACCGCGTACCCGATCAGATGGGTGAAGCTGACCTTGCCACCGGTGGTCCGGAACAGCTGATTGTTGATGATGGTCCGATTGACCTCGAGGAGCTTGGCCGGCACCGCCCGCACGCTGGTGGCGGTGGGAACGCTGAGCGATGCTTCCATGTTGGCCACGATGCGGGCGGCCGCACCTCGCAAGGGAGTGGGCCGGTCGGGGGGATCGGGCGCCGGTGAGGCGAGCCCGTCGGCGCTCGGGGCGGGAGCCGCCTCGGGGGCACCGGTGGGAGCCCCGGCCGTCGCATCGGCCGTCTCCCGTCGACCCGCGGGGGCCGGGGCCGGGCGAGTGCCGGGTGCCGGGCTCACGGGCGCCGCCAGCCTCGACGCCGTCGACCCCGGGGGGCGCACGCCGGTGGGCACCGAGGCCGGTGCCGCGGGCCGGTAGTCGGCGAAGAACTCCCGCCACGACTCGGACACCGAGGTCGGATCGGCCAGATACCGGTCGTACATGTCCTCGACCAGCCACGCGTTCGGTCCGAACGCTCCGGCGCCGGCGGTCGTACCCGCGCTGGTTGCGGGAGTGGGATCTTGACCGACGACCGTCCCCGTTGCCTCCCGCGAATCTCCTTGGCCGGTGTCGTCCATCACCCGTCGAGCCTACCGGCCCGCCTCGGCGAGTAGCGCCGAGGATCGCTCATCGCGTCGGTGCGTTAGCGTCCTCGACATGGCCGGATGGCAGACCAGGGTGACGTGCATCTTCACTGGGGGGCAGGTGCGGCGACAGCAGCGGTCACTCCGACCGGCTGGCGTCACCGGGTGGGAGCCGCTCGGCTTCGACCGGTTGCCCGCGACAGCCGGAGACGGCAACTGAACGTGGCCGGGCACCTGGTCATCCTGTCCGGCGGTCTCGACTCGACGGTGTGCATGGCCCTGGCCGACCGAGAGTCCGCCTCGCCACCCCTGGCCCTCACCTTCGACTACGGCCAAAGGCACCGCACCGAGGTGGATCACGCCGCCGGGGTCGCCGGCTTCTACCACTCGGAGAATCTGGTGGTCCACCTCGACACCACTGCGTGGGGAGGATCGGCACTGACCGACTCGAGCCTCGAGATCCCGGTCGATGGGGAGGGCGAGGCCATCCCCATCACCTATGTGCCCGCCCGCAACAGCATCTTTCTGGCGGTGGCCCTCGGCGTGGCCGAAGCGCGCCAGCTCGACGCGGTGTGGATCGGGGTCAACGCCATCGACTACTCCGGCTACCCGGATTGCCGCCCCGAGTTCATCGAGGCCTTCCGGGCGGTGGCGGCCACCGGTCAGAAGCGGGGCGTGGAGGGCAACCCGATCGCCATCCGGACCCCGCTCATCGATGCCACCAAGGCGGAGATCGTGGCCATGGGACAGGAACTGGACGCACCCTTGCACCTCACCTGGTCGTGCTACCAGGGTGGTGACACCCCCTGTGGCGTCTGTGACGCATGCGTCATCCGGGCCCGGGGTTTCGCCGAGGCGGCCACCCCGGACCCCGCTCACCCATGACACCTCCGGCGGGCGGGATCCTGGCCACCGAGGTCTTCTCGGCCATTCAGGGCGAGGCCGCACTGGTGGGCGAGCGACAGGTCTTCGTTCGGCTCACCGGTTGCAACATCCGCTGCGCCTACTGCGATCAACCCGAGGCCCTCGAGAAGCGGGCCGGCCCGTGCCGCATCGAGCAGACCCCCGGACGGCGGAACTGGCGAGTGACGACAAGTCCACTTCCCGTCACCAGCTTGGTCGATGCGGTCGACGGTCTCTGGCAGCTGCTCCCCCACCACTCGGTCAGCCTCACCGGGGGTGAACCACTGATGCAGGGCCACGCCGTGGTCGACCTGGCCCGACGGCTGGCCGCCGGGGGCCGTCCGCTGATGCTCGAAACCAACGGCACTCTGGTACCGGCTTTCCGGCGGGTCCTGCCCTGGATTGCTTACGTCAGCATGGACGTGAAGCTGGACAGCGTGGACCGTGCCCGGGTGGCCCCGGACACCCAGCGGCGCTTCCTCGACGCGGCGATCGACGCCGATGTCATCACCTGGGTCAAAGTGGTCATCGGGCCCACGACCGACCCGGCGGAGTTCGATCGGGCCATCGACATGGTGGCCGAGACGGCCGGACGCGCCATGCGGAGTTCGGAAGGCACGAGCACCGGTGGCGACCGCCGACTGGAGATCTTCCTTCAGCCGGTGACGCCGTTCGGGGCTGTCGCCTCAGCTCCCAGCCCCGACCAGGTCCTCGGACTCCAGGAGCGGGCACTGCGTCGCTACCCACGGGTGCGGGTGGTCCCCCAGACCCACCGGGCGATCGGCCAACTCTGATCTGCCTCAGAGGTCGGAGCACGGGCGCAGGCCACCGAGTGATCGGCCGCAGCCCGGGATGTCCCGGACCGCGGCCGACTCGTCCTACGCCTTGGCCAGCTTCGGGGCGGGGGCCTGACCGTTCACGATCTTCTTGAACGATGCGCCGGCGGAGACCTTGGGGCTCTTCGACGCCTTGATGGCGATGGTCTCGCCCGTCTGCGGGTTCCGACCCGAGCGTGCGGCGCGCTGTACCCGATCAAAGGTCAGAAAGCCGGTGATGACCACCTTCTCGCCCTTGGCCACATTGGCCACCACCACGTCCTCGAGACCGGCCAGCATGGACGAGACGTCCTTGACGGTCGAGCCGGAGTGGGCGGCCACAGCCGCGATGAGATCGGTTTTGGTGAGGGGCACAGTCTCTCCTTCGTGTTTGGGAACCCACAACAATGCACGATCTGAACACCCCGTGTGTGCATTTGAGCCGAGACAGCCCGCCAGCGGGTGGGGAGAATGGCCCGGATCCGGGGGGCTCATGGGCCCGTGACACTTCCATTCGTCCTCGTCAGGTCCCTGTATGGCGTCGCTGGTGGACCTCTGACAGTCTGGGCCGGCGATGCCCTCGTCGACCCAACTTGCCGTCGCCGAGCACGTCCCCGAGGGGCTTGCGGACGGCACCCCGATCGTGGTCTTGGTCCACGGGTCCCTCGACCGCTCGACCAGCTTCGCCCGCGTCGTTCGCCGCCTGCGTGACCTCCCGACCGTCGTCTATGACCGCCGCGGCTACCACCGCTCGGGCCTGGCCCTGCCGCTCAACACCACCTTGGGCGGGCACATCGACGACCTCCTCGAGGTGATCGGCGGTCGACCGGCGGTGGTCGTCGGGCACAGCTACGGGGGGAACGTGGCCCTCGGTGCGGCTCTCCGCCAGGAGGGGGAAGCTCCGTCGTCGGCGTGGCCGCCTACGAGCCCCCGACCCCGTGGTTGGCGTCGGCGGGGCCGCCCGTCGCCGGGTCGGACGGTCGCCGCCCGTCTGTCGGTGGTGACTCGGACAGCGCTGCCGACGACGACCAAGCAGCGGAGCGATTCTTTCGCCGGATGGTCGGTGACGCGGCGTGGGAGCGGCTTCCCGAGGACACCCGGGCGGCCCGCCGAGCGGAGGGCCCGGCGCTTGCTGCCGAGCTCCGCGACATCCGCATGACCGAAGCCCCCTTCGATGTTTCCGCGCTGTCGGTCCCGGTCGTGTTCGCCCGAGGGGAGAACTCGACCCCGCGCCATCGTGAGTCGGTGGCCTGGCTGGCGGCACACACCCCGGGGGCCGAGTTGGTCGAGATCCCGGGTGCCGGGCACGGTGCCCACCTGACCCATCCCGACGCCTTCGCAGCCATGGCCCGCCACACCTTCCTCCGGGCCACCGGGATGGTGGAGACCGGAGCGTGAATGTCTTGGTGTCCGGGTCCTCGGGCCTGATCGGCACGGCACTCACCGACCGTCTCCTGGCGGACGGTCACACGGTGACCCGCCTGGTGCGGAGCCCGTCCGCCACCCAGGGACGCACCGGCACCGTCGACGTCCGCTGGGATCCCGACGCCGGTTACCTCGACCGGTCCGCCCTCGACGCCGCGGGTGGCCTTGACGGCGTGGTCCACCTGGCCGGTGCCGGCATCGGCGACCGGCGTTGGTCCGGGCCCCGCAAGAAGGTCCTCCTCGAGAGCCGATCCCACTCGACCTCGCTGCTGGTGGACGCCCTGGTCGGCCTGACCGCGCCGCCGGGCGTGCTGATCAGCGCGTCGGCGGTCGGCATCTACGGCAACCGGGGTGACGAGCAGCTGACCGAGGCGTCCGCCACCGGGAAGGGCTTCCTCGCCGATTTGTGCCGGTCATGGGAGTCGGCGACCGCACCGGCGGCCGACTCCGGCATCCGCACCGTGCTGTTGCGCACCGGCATCGTTCTCAGTCGAGCCGGTGGGGCCCTCGGCAAGCAGCTCCCTTTGTTCCGGCTGGGGCTCGGGGGCCGGATCGGGCCGGGCACCCAGTACCGGAGCTGGATCACCCTCGAAGACGAGATCGGGGTCATCATCCACTGCCTCGGTAACGGCGACGTGGCCGGTCCGGTCAACGCCACCGCGCCGGCGCCGGCCACCGACGAGCGACTGGCCAAAGCCATCGGTGCCGCCCTTCACCGGCCCGCCGTGGTGGCCGTGCCCTCGATCGGGCTTCGGCTCATCCTCGGCTCGGAGATGGCGGACGAGCTCCTCCTCGCCGGTCAGCGCGTGCTGCCCGCGACGTTGACGTCGCAGGGCTACGCCTTCGCCCACAGCGACCTTGACGAAGCAGTCCGGTCGGTGCTCGTGCCCAGCTGAGGAGTGGTGCCGGTGCCCCGACCTCGGATCGGGAGAACCCGGATCCGAAAACCCAGGGTTACGCTGTCGGGGACCCGGGCCTGGTGGCTCGGCCCTAGAAAAGGACGGACACCTTGGCCAGCGCTGTGACCAGCCAGGACGAATCGCAGTCCCGCGACGGAGTGGCGATCAGCATCGAGGAGTTCACGGGCGAGGCCCGAGAGTTCCTGGACGGCCACGCGGCCAAGCGTCCCCCGGAGACCTTCGTCTGGGGCGAGGGATCGGACAAAGTCAGCCTTTTCCCCGAGAGGACCCGCGAGCAAGAGGCCGCTGAGTTGGCGGCCGCCCGCTCCTGGGCCCAGGCCGTGTTCGATGCCGGCTTCGGGTGGATCACAGGACCACCGGCCTATGGCGGACGCGGGCTGCCTCGCGACTACCAGCGTACCTTCGCCACCCTGGCCTCCGAGTACAAGACGCCGTCCATGGCCGTCTACGGGATCGGGTTGGGCATGGTCGCCCCCACCATCCTCGCCCATGCCACCGACGCGGTGAAGGAGGCCACCCTGCGGCCGATGTACCGGGGCGACATCGTGGCCTGCCAGTTGTTCAGCGAGCCGTCATCGGGGTCTGACCTGGCCTCGCTCCAGACCCGGGCCGAACGCGACGGCGACGAATGGGTCATCAACGGTCAGAAGGTGTGGACGTCGGGGGCTCATCTGTCAGACATCGGCGAGATCATCTGCCGCACCGATCCCGATCTGGAAAAGCACCGCGGACTCACCGGGTTCGTCGTGGCCATGGACGCCCCCGGGGTGGAGGTCCGTCCCCTGCGACAGATGACCGGGGGGGCCTCGTTCAACGAGGTGTTCTTCACCGACGTCCGGGTGCCCGACTCCTACCGGTTGGGTGATGTGAACGGGGGCTGGACGGTGGCTCTGACCACCCTCATGAACGAGCGGGCAGCCATCGGCGGGGGCGGGGGTGGCCTCGGACTGCCCACCACCACCCGGCTGATCGAGTTGGCCCGGATCACCGGCCGGGCCAGCGACCCGCTGATCCGCCAACAGTTGGCCACCGTGATCGTCAACGAGCGCGTCGCCCGCTACACGAACCTGCGGGCCATGGCCAAGATGGCGGTGGGCCAGCTGCCCGGGCCGGAGATGTCACTAGCCAAGTTGTCACTGACCGCCAACATGGTGCGCACCTGCGACCTCGTCTCGGCCATCCTCGGTCCCGCCCTGGTGGCCGACACTGGGGCCTGGGGTACCTACGCCTGGTCCGATCTCCTCCTCGGCGTCCCTGGCATGCGCATCGCCGGAGGCAGCGACGAGATCCTGCACAACATCATCGGTGAGCGGGTGCTCGGTCTGCCCAAGGAGCCGGCACCCCGCTAGCCGTCGGCGAGGGCGGGCGGCGGGCCTAGCGAAAGGCGAGATCGTCCACGAACGACCACGAGCGCCGGTGGAGTGAGGTGAGCCCAAATCCGGCCAGGGCGGTGCGGTGGACCGGGCTCGGGTAGCCCTTGTTGGAGTCGAAGTCGAAGCCGGGGAAACTGGCCGCCATGGACCGCATGAGGCGATCTCGGGTGACCTTGGCCACGATCGAGGCGGCGGCGACGGACACGCAATGAGCGTCACCCTTGACCACCGTCCGGACCTCCGGTGCTCCCAACGCTGCTGCGGGCACTTTGACGTCCGCCGCCTGCGGTTCGCTTACGTAATCGAAACCGCCATCCATCACCACCACCTCGGGGGGCAAGGCCAGGCCACGGAGCGCCCGCTGCGCGGCCAACCGCAAGGCCGCAGTCATCCCCAGGCGATCGCAGTCCCCGGCACCAACGTGCCCGACCGCCCACCCCGCGCACCACTCGGTCACCTTGGGAAAAAGGGCCTCACGACTCTCCTCGTCGAGAAGCTTCGAGTCGCACAGGCCCTTCGGCGGACGCCCCCTGTCGGGAAACACCACCACCCCCACCGAGACCGGGCCAGCCCAGGCGCCGCGTCCCACTTCGTCGAGTCCAACCACCACCCCGAAACCTTCGTCGGTCAGCGATCGCTCGATTCGGTCGTGCGGCCTTGGCTTGGAGGAGCGGCGACGCGTGGCCGGCGACGGGGCGGCCCTCGAGATCGGCATCGTCGTCGCCGACCGCTGGCGTGTGCCGGGTTCCCGTCCCACCGCTGCGAACCTACCTCCCCGTCAGCGCCCGAGCTGGCTTCTCACCACCTTGCCCAAAGAGTTGCGGGGAAGCTCCTCCACGATGTGAACCAACCTCGGCCGCTTGTAGGCGGCCAAGGTGGAGGCGCCGAACTCGGCCATTTCCTCCTCCGTAGGGGGCACGCCGTCGGACACGATCCACGCGGTGACCACCTCACCCCACTCATCGGACGGCGTGCCGGTCACCGCCACGTCGGCCACTCGTGGATGCTTGGCCAGGACATCCTCGACCTCACTGGGGTAGACGTTGAAGCCCCCCGAGATGATCAGGTCCTTCGATCGTCCGCGGAGGGCCACATAGCCGTCATCGTCGGCCCCGATGTCTCCGGTCCGGAACCACGGAGGTCCATCGTCGAGGGTGGTGAAGGCGTCGGCGTCGGCCGCCGGCCTCTGCCAATAGCCGCCGAACACATTGGGCCCGCGGACCAGGATCTCCTCTGCCACGCCGAACTGGAGCTCCACGCCGGGCAGGGGGAAGCCCACCGTCCCGGCCCGGCGCTCGCCGTCCACGGGGTTGGAGGTGTCCATCAGGGTCTCGGTCATCCCGTAGCGCTCCAGCACCACCAAACCGAGGGCCGCACTGGCTGCGGCGTGGAGATCGGGGGGCAGGGGTGCGGATCCGGAAACGGCGAGACGCAGGTGCCCGAGGTCGGAGGCCCGCCCCGACGAAACCAGGCGGTGGTACATGGTGGGGACACCGAAGAACATCGAAGCGCGATCGTCGGACGCGGACTCGGCCACCGCCGCAGGATCGAATCCGGGGAGCAGCACCGCCGAGGCACCCGCCAACAATGTTCCGTACACGCCGACGCACAGGCCGTGGGCGTGGAACAGGGGGAGGCAATGGACCAGGCGGTCCTCGGGGCCCCAACGCCAGGCGATCCTCACCGCCTCGGCGCCCGCCAGCAGGTTGCAGTGGCGCAGCACGGCCCCTTTGGGCAGGCCGGTTGTTCCCGAGGTGTAGCAGATGAGGGCCAGGTCCTCGGGGGCGGCTCGGTCGAGGGGGCCGGGATCGCCGTCGGGAAGGTCCACGTCGGGGCTGGTGACCAACCGCGGCCCTCCTGAGGTCCGTCGGACCCACGTCGCCTGGTCGGCGCGCTCCACGATGGCGGCCGCGGGACGGACGTCATCGATGATGTGACGCAGTTCGCGCTCGGTGTAGGCAGTATTGGCGGGGACCACCACCAACCCGGCCCGCAGGGCGGCGACGTGGGCGACCAGAGCGGGGACCGACGACGAGGTGGACCAGACCACCCGATCGCCCGGCTGGAGGCCGGCGCCCGACAGTCGGCCGGCGATCCGCCGGGTGGCGGCGTCGAATTCCCCGGCCGTCCACCATCGCCCACCGGTCCCCCGATCGACCGAACCCGGTCCATCCGTCGGACCATCCGCTCCCTTCCACAGCGGCGCTCGCGGATCGTCACGCCATCGCGCCGACCATGCCAGCATCAAGGTCCCCGAAGCCACCAGGTCGCCTGCGGCCAGGTCAGAGCCCACAGGCAGGTGCTCACGCCAGTGACGCACGGAACTCCTCCCTTGTCTCATCCCGACTTTCTTCTCCTCGCCGACCCTGCGCCGGCCCCGATCGGCGGCCCGTGTCGGTCTCGGCATCGGTTCGACGGTCGAGGAGGAGGGGGGGACCGGCACCGATGTCCGGTCGAGCGATCCCAAAGTCTTAGCGGAAATCCGACCCGGCTCCGTTCCACCGTCCAGGCCCGGCCGTCGCCCGGGCCGCGATGGGTCGGCCCACGGCGCCCACCAACTCTGATACACCGGAGGGGACCGCCGGTTGTGCTCGGCGATCGGAGCCGGCCATCATCGGGTCGGGGCACGATGTCGGACGGAAAGGGAATCCCACATGGGACCGACGCAAGGGGCGGACTTCGGCCCTCAAGGGCCTGGTCAGGGCGATGACGCACCGGCCGACGGTGCAGTGAGCGAACCTCGGCGCATCGCCGTTGTCCCCCACACCCACTGGGATCGCGAGTGGTACGACCCCTTCCAGATCTTCCGCCTCAAGCTGGTGGCCACCATCGACGACCTGCTCGATCAGATGGAGGAAGACGGGTCGTACAGCCATTTCCTCCTCGACGGACAGCTGGCCGTCCTCGATGACTATCTCGAGATCCGGCCCGAGAACGAGGACCGCCTGGGCGCGTTGGCCGCCGCCGGTCGCCTCAGCATCGGTCCGTGGTACATCCTGATGGACGAGTTTCTGGTGTCGGGCGAGACAATCATCCGAAACCTGCAGGCCGGTATCCGCCGTGGCAGTGATTTCGGCGGGGTGATGGAGGTCGGCTACCTGCCGGACATGTTCGGCCACGTGGCCCAGATGCCCCAGATCCTGTCTCTGGCCGGTTTCGAGCACGCCGTGGTGTGGCGGGGCGTGCCATCGGCCATCGACAGGTCGGCGTTCCGCTGGCACGCCCCGGATGGCTCGACTGTGCGGGCCGAGTACCTGGTGGCCGGGTACGGCAACGGTGCCGCGCTCCCCGACGACGCCAAGGCTCTGGTTCGCCGCCTCCGTTCGCTCAACGAGGAATTCGAACCGTTCCTCCGCCCGGACGACCCGCTCCTGTTGATGAACGGCACCGACCACCAACCGCCCCAACCTTGGCTGGGGCGGGTCGTCTACGAAGCCAACCAGGTGCAGGACGATTTCGAGCTGGCCATCTCGTCGTTGCCCGACTATCTCGAGAGCGCCCCCCGAGCCGGCCTGCCGGAATGGCACGGCGAGCTGCGTTCGGGTGCACGCGCCAACATCTTGATGGGCGTGGCCTCCAACCGGGTCGACGTCAAGCAGGCCGCGGCCCGGGCCGAGCGATCGCTCGAGGCGTTGGCCGAGCCCCTGTCCGCGCTGTTCCTGCCGGCGGACGGGTGGCCGACCCCGTTCCTGCGGGTGGCCTGGACGTCGATGATCCGCAACTCGGCCCACGATTCGATCTGCGCATGCTCGGCCGACGACGTGGTCGACGCCGTTCTCCACCGTTACGCCGAGGCGCGCCACATCGGCGAAGGACTGACCGAGGCGGCCGTTTCCGCCCTGGCCAGATCCATGGCCACCGCGGGCCCGGTGGTGGTCAATCCGTCGGCACGGGCCCGGACCGGCATGGTCGAAGTGGTGGTCCCCGGGACCGGCCAGCCCGGACCCGATGTCCAGGTCCTCTCCGAGCGCGCCGGATTGCCGGGATCGATGACCCTCGAAGGCGAGACCCTGCGCACCATGCTCGGCCTCATCCAGGGCACCCGCATCGCTGACGACGCCTACATCACCGACGTCACCATGGCCGAGGACGAGACGGGGCTGGACATCACCATCCGGGTCGGCACCGAGCCCCGCGAGGGGGTCCCGGTGGAAGAGATCAAACGGGAGCTGTACACCCGCCTCAGTGCTCGCCCCGACACCGAGGTCCGCCTCAGCCTCGACCAGCCCCCGACCCGCCGCATTCTGGGCCGCCAGGAGGAGGTACCCGGGTTCGGGTGGGCGCGGTTCGCCCCGGCCCGGCTTCGCCATCCCGCCGCCGCCGACGCCGGCGCCCCAGGCGGGTTGAGCTTGAGCAACGGCCTGGTCTCGGTGGTCATCGACCCCGACGACGGCACGTTCTCCATCAACGGCCTGCCCGGCTTCGGGCGGCTGGTCGACAGCGGGGACTTCGGGGACACCTACAACTACTCTCCCCCGGCGGTCGACACCGTCGTGGACGTCCCCGATGCGGTGGCGGTGGCTCTGGATGATGAGGGCCCCGTCCGAGCCAGCGCGACGATCACGTCCACCTTCACCTGGCCTGAACGGGTCGACGAGGACACCAAATCCCGGGTGGGGAGCCGGCAGGTGACCATCGAGACCTCCCTCGAGGTCAGGGCCGACGATCCGGCGCTGCGGGTGCGCACCCGCTTCGACAACCCGTGTCGGGACCACCGTCTGCGCGTCCATCTCCCCCTGCCCGAGCCGGCCGCCACCTCCGCAGCCGAGTGCGCCTTCACCATCGTCGAGAGAGGCCTGGTGGCCGAGGGACGGATCGAGGAGTTCGGGACGCCTACCTTCCCGGCCCGGCGGTTCGTGTCGAGCGGCGGACTCACCGTGGTCCACGACGGTGTCATGGAGTATGAGCTGATCGACATCGAGAGCGGGGACGGAACCGACATCGGAGGGGACCGAGCCACCACTCTGGCGCTCACCCTGGTGCGTGCGACGGGCATGTTGTCGCGGCTGGGCATGACCACCCGCCCGATGTCGGCCGGACCGATCACGCCTCTCGCCGGTCCCCAGATGATCGGACCAGTCGAGGCCAACTACGCCATCGGAGTGGGAGCTCTCGATCCCTGTCGCATGGCCGAGGGCGTGCTGGTCCCCCTGGTGACCGCGGCCTCCTTCGGTGGCGGCACCCGGCCCGACCGCGGGTCAGAGCTCTCGGTGGACGGCGCCGAGGTGTCCGCCCTGCGGCGCCAGGCCGGTCAGCTCGAGGTTCGGGTGTTCAACCCACGCTCGACTCCCACCACGGTCGAGATCGCCGGGCGGTCCGGATGGCTCGTCGATCTCCGGGGCCAGCCGATCACACCCTTCGACGGGCAGTTCGATCTCCGGGCTCACGGCATCGCCACCGCCCTGCTCGACGGGGGCTGAGCCGGTTTCATCCGCGGCCTCGTCAGCCGACGACAATCTGGCTGCACATCGACCCCTCAGCGCCCGAACTCCGGGGATCGCCGAGAAGCGGTCGTCCCTCCGCCGTCTGGCGCTCTCGGCCGGTGGGTCGACAGGAAGCCCACCTACACTGGCGCAGTGACAGGCGTCGATCAGCGGTTTCCAACGCCGGGGTTTCCGCTCGACATCGGACGGCAGGCGGTCCTCGTCCCGGTCAAGGCCTTCGACCAGGCCAAGCGGCGGCTCCACACCACCCTGAGCGGCCACCAACGCGCGGCACTGGCCCGGGCCATGGCCGATCGGGTCGTCGGAGCCGCTCATCCGCTGCCGGTGGCCGTCGTGTGCGACAGCACTGACGTGGCCGAGTGGGCCCGCACCCGGGGGGCTCTGGTTGTGTGGGAACCGGGACGAGGACTCAACGGAGCGGTCCAGGCCGGCGTCGACTACCTCGGGGCCAACGGGGTCACCCAGGTGACGGTGGCCCACGCCGACCTTCCGCGGGCCACCGATCTCGCCCTGGTCGGTGGGTCGCCGGGGATCACGCTGGTCCCCGATCGCTTCGGCAACGGGACCAACGTGATCGCGGTGCCTTCGGGGGCCGGATTCCGGTTTTCGTACGGTCAGGGCTCTTTCGCCCGCCATCGGGCCGAAGCCGAGAGGTTGGGCCTCCCCCTTCGGATCCTCGACCGGCCCGACCTGGCCTATGACATCGACGAACCCGGCGATGTGGTTCCCGTGGTCGCCTCCGGCGTCGCCCCCCGTTGACGCCAGCGGACGGTGACATCGAGGGACGCAGCGGCCCGAGCGGGCTGCCCGTGGGTGATCTGGCCTCCACCCGGCCGATCACCGTCGACATGGCGGTGCCGGCCAGCGCGCTGGCCATCGGCGCCCATCCCGACGACATCGAGTTCGGCTGCGCCGCGACCCTGGCCAAATGGGCGGCAGCCGGTTGCCGGGTGCACCATCTCGTCCTGACCGACGGCTCCAAGGGAAGCTGGGACCCCGATGCCGACCTCGGGAGGCTGGTGGCCCAACGCATGGACGAGGCACGGGCCGCAGCTGACGTCATCGACGGAGTACCCGTCGGCGCCACCCGCCGGAACGACCGAGTTCTGTTTCTGGGCAGGGTAGACGGTGAGCTGACCAATGGACGGGCTGAGCGCAAAGACGTCGCCCGGATCATTCGCACGGTCCAGCCCACCGTGCTCCTCGGTCACGACCCCTGGCGTCGTTACCGCGTCCATCCCGACCATCGGGCCGCCGGATTTCTCTCCCTCGATGCCCTGGTGGCGGCGCGCGACCCGCACTTCTTCAGTGACCTCGGTCTGCCCCCGCACCGGCCGCAGTCGGTGTTGTTGTTCGAGGCCGACCAGCCCAACCATCTCGAAGATGCCCAGGGGTTCGACGGCACGAAGATCGAGGCACTGCTCTGCCATCGGAGCCAGTGGCGGTCGACCATGGGCATCACGACCGAGGACGGGGATGCCACCTCGGTCGAAAAACAACGCCAGACCTTCTCTTCCCGGGTACGGCACCAATTGGCCGAACACGGCTCGCTGGCCGGGTGCGGGTCGGCCGAGGCCTTCCATCTGATCGGTGACCTTTGAGAACTGATCGGTGACCCAGGAGAATCGCCGGAGAACGTCAGCAGGGGCCCGAAGGCCCCTGCTGACCACTCTGTGACGATGCCGGAGCACCGCAGGGAGGTACTACCTCCTCTTTTTGACCGTCCGCTTGGCAGCCTTGCGGGCCGGAGCCTTCTTGGCCACCCGCTTGCGGGCCGGAGCCTTCTTGGCCGTGCGCTTGGCCGTGGACTTCCGCGCTGCCGTCTTGCGGGCCGGGGCCTTCTTGGCCGTGCGCTTGCGGGCCGGGGCCTTCTTGGCTACCCGCTTGCGGGCCGGTGCCTTCTTGGCCGTGCGCTTGGCCGTGGACTTCCGCGCTGCCGTCTTGCGGGCCGGAGCCTTCTTGGCCGTACGCTTCCGGGCCGTAGCCTTCTTACGGGCCGGTGCCTTCCTCACCGCCTTTTTGGCTGTCGCCTTGCGGGCTGCTGTCTTTTTGGCCGGAGCCTTACGGACCGCTCTCTTGGCGGCTGCCTTCTTTACTGCCATTGATACTCCCTCCTTAGGGTTCAACGCCGATTTGAACGCCGAACCGGTGGCGAACCGGACACCTTTCGACGCCGGGATCGGTACCACTGCGCCGGTCCTCGGATTTCGACCCACACGGGGACCACGAGCGATCGGATTGAATGCCCCAAATCCGGTCACCGTTACCTTCCGTCCGGAGCGAACCTCGGTAACGATCGTTTCGAACAAAGTATCAACGACGTCTTCAACAGCCTGCCGCGACGAATACGTCGACTCACTGACTGCTCTGACGAGTTGAGACCTGTTCACGATCACCTCCTCAGCGATACGCAACCTCTACTAGCAAAATGGCTTTTTAGGCCCAGGTCAAGCATCTTGGCGCCGCGCGCCTCCGCGCGCGGTGCCGGAGCGCGTGGCGCGCGGAGATGACGGATCATCTGTTGTCCGACGCGTTGTCGTTCGGTGACGCGATGCCATGGACAAAAAACCGTTTGTTTGCAAGGATTAATTACACGAGCAACTCCTTCGCACTTCTTGCGGAACACTGTGTCCCGCCATCGCCGGAACAGGCGCACTGAGTGGACGGACGAGATTTCCCCCATGACAGATTTTTTTGCTTCCTCACCCCCACAACGCCCTGATTCGCAACTTTCGGGCGTTATCGATGCTTCTGCCCGCGCTGGGTTCGGGGCGTATCTCGGACACGGAGAGGGAGGGTGGTGCTTCAGTCGGCCCGAGCAATCGGTCATGATCCTCGGCCCACCGCGATCGGGGAAGACCTCAGCGCTGATCATTCCCAACGTGATGCTCAGCAATGGCCCCGTGGTGTCCACCTCGACCAAGCCGGATGTTCTCGATGCCACCGTCGGAGTCCGGTCCCAGCGGGGACGCTGCCTCCTGTTCGATCCCACCGAATCCGTCCAACGAACCCATGGCCTGGTCCCGTTGCGATGGTCGCCACTCCAGTCGTGCACCACCTGGACGGCCTCACTGGCCATGGCTCGATCCCTGGTCGAGGTGGGATCCGCGTCCATGTTGGGTAGTGGGGCCCGCAGCGAAGGGTCGCATTGGACGGAGCGGGCCCAGGCCCTGATGGCGCCGCTGTTGCACGCCGCGGCGCTGGACGGAGCAGACATGCGCACCGTTCTGACCTGGGTCGATCGCCATCAGGCCCTGCCGGCCCAGCAGATTCTGGCCGGGGAGCCCGGCCGCAGCGCGCTCTTGGCCCGCAATCTCTTGGACGGCATCGTGGCCACCGACGAGCGGGAGCTGAGCGGCATCTGGTCCACGGCCTCGGGCTCCCTAACCGGGTTCCGCTCCGACCAGGCGCTGGAGGCCACGTCGCACCCCGATTTCGATGCCGCAGGCTTCGTGGCGTCCTCCGACACCATCTACATCGCCGCCCCTGCGCACCGCCAGAGCCTGGTGGCCCCCATGGTGGTGGGACTGATCGACGACATCAGGCATGCCACGTACGCCCGGCACGCCGATCGCTCGGAAGGATCGAGGATCCATCCTCCGGTGGTACTGGCTCTGGACGAGGTGGCCAACATCGCCCCGGTTCCCGATCTTCCGTCGATGATCAGCGAGGGTGGAGGCCAAGGCCTGGTCACCCTGGCGTGCCTGCAGGACCTGTCCCAGGCTCGGCACCGGTGGCCCGATCACGCCGACGGATTTCCCTCCCTGTTCGGAACCACGGTGGTCCTCCCGGGCATCGGTGACGTCCGAACGCTGGAGGCGTTGTCGGTGTTGGCTGGTGACGAGGAGATCCCGACCCGCACGGTGACCGCCGGGTACACGCTGAGCGATCATCCCGTGGCCGATCTGCTGTCGGGCGGTCGACCCCAGCGTGGGGAGAGCCTGACGACCCAGTGGCGCCGGCTCATCACACGAGGATCGACGGGTCACGCCCTGGCCTTCGATGAGCGCAACCGCCCGGCATGGTTCCCTCTGGCCCCATCCCACTCGTGCGAGCCCTGGCGCACGTTGCGTCACCTTCGAGCCGTCGACGTCCACCGGGCGAGAGCCGGCGGACCAACAGAACCGGAGCTCGATCAGCATCGTCCGGACTGGAGCCCGCACTGCGGCAGAGAACGCTGACGATCTGCTCCAACCCCGTCTTCAGCGTCCCAACTCCATCTCGGCCACCACCTTCGACTGCGCAACGGC
Organism: uncultured Acidimicrobiaceae bacterium; assembly: GCA_963704615.1. Classification (GTDB taxonomy): domain Bacteria; phylum Actinomycetota; class Acidimicrobiia; order Acidimicrobiales; family RAAP-2; genus Bog-756. Next base: position 2,784,076 of record OY969923.1, read on the forward strand.
GGGCGGTCGGACCCGGATTGGTGCCGGGGTGGTGCCACCTCGCTCGACGCCGGCCCCTCGGAACGGGCCGAACCCCGTCGGGTAGGCCGCCGGTGCCAACAGCTGCTCCGGTTGGCGAGTCGCGACCAGGGCCACCTCAGCGGCAGCCCACCGCGGCTCGGCGTCGAGGCCTCCCCGTACGGCGTGGAGTGCGGCGGCACGATCGGTCGGACGGGTGCGGGTCTGCGGCGGGCCGGCGGCCTCCACCATCCGGGCGGCCACCGCCTCCACAAACTCGGTCCGGGCTCCCCCGGTCGAGGCCGCAGCGATCACCGCCACCACGTCACGGACGGCGACGGCTCGGTTCCGCAGGGCCAGTCGCCCGAGACCGTCGCGTACCCGATCCCCGTCGATCTCGGGGATCGGCCCCATCTCCCGCTTGGGTCCGACGACACAGGTCAGATCGCCCAGGTGATACCCGAAGTCGCGCGCTCGCTGCTTCCACTCGGTCTTCAGCGAGTCGACGGTCCGGTTGCGGTCCTTGTCGGGGCGGGTGGCATGGAAGGCCCCCCGGGTTCTCGTCGCCGGTGCCGGTCCGCTCCGGCGGATCGAGTATTCCTCGATGTCTGCTGACCGTTGCGAGAAGAGCCGGCGCAGGGTGGTGTCGACCCCGACGACCTCGCCCAGCCCCGTGGGGGACACGAGCCAACTGACGCCCAGTCGGTCGCTCAACTCTATGCGGAGGCGGGCGTGGTAGATGGACTGGGTGGCCCGGGCGTGAGCGAACATGCGCCGTGCGTCGACCGCCGACCAGAGTCCATCGACCCCTTGGGTCACGTTGGCCACCACCAGGTGGGTGTGAAGGTGGGGATCGAGGGTCCGACTGGTGCGATGGAGGAAGCGTCCGGCCACCATCCCGACCGACGGCAGATGCGAGATACAACCACCACGGGTCCGACGGACCCCCAAAGCCGCCCGTTGGAGATAGTCGGCCGCCTCGACCACGGCGGCGTGATGACCGGCACCGACCTCGCCCGCCATCTCCCCCGGCGCCAGGAGGTGAAGCAGGCTCACAGACTTGGGCGCACAGAACGTGAGGTCGTAACCGGCCACGCTCCGCTCCCCCGCCGAGACCCGCAAAGGGGCTCCCGACCGGGGCTCCCGACCGTTGAGGACCTCGCCGAAGGCGGGAGCGGCGACGGTTCCCGCCAAGCCCAGAGCCTTGGCGCCCGGGCCTGACCACACACCGGGCTCTTCGCCCGCCACCAGTGTCCCCTCCGCCCGACCGGGAACGAGATGATTGACGTAATAGAGGTGACCGCCTTGGCGGACGACGTGAATCCTGAGCACGACTTGGGACCTCCCGAGTCGAGCCTAGCCCTCGACATCCTTTCGATCAATGCCAGTAATTTTCATGATCTTTCATGTTCATACCGCTCGAGGATGTGCCGGGCCGCATCGGAGGCCAACGATCGGAGCTCCGGCGGGTCCAGCACCCAGGCGTCGGGTCCGAGGCGGAGAAGAAGGCGTTCCAGCCACGCCTCACCGCCCACGAAGAGCTCGATCTCCAACCGACCGTCGACCGTTTCCAGTGGACCGGCCGAGGGGATCGACTCGACCAGCCAGGCCGTCGACGGCTCGATGGACAGGCGGACCCGCCGGCTGTCGGGCCCGGGAACAAAGGGGTGGAAGTCGAAGGCCGCGGCTCCTTGGCCGGAGTCGGCTGCAGCGGGGTCGTGGCTGCCCACCCGGTCGCCAACTCTTCCCTCCTCGCTCTTCGAGGTCACATCCCTGGTCGGATCGTCCCCGTCGACGATCTCGGCGGCACTGATCCGGTCGACCCGGAACCGACGCTCGTCCCCAGCCGTGTTGCAATAGGCGTCCACGTACCAGTGGCCCTCCGAGGCGAACAGGCGCCGGGGAACGATGACGCGGTCGGTCACTCTGTCGGTCGAGGCCGAGTAATAGGAAACGGCAAGGCCCTCCCTCGCAGCCAGTGCCTCGCGGACCAGGGGGAGAAGGGCGGGCGCACTCAGCTCCACCGCGACCTCCTCACCGCCCAGGGCCCGGTCGAGCTTGGCCAGAGCCCGAGACAGAGCGCCGCTCTCATCACTTCCTGGAACCGCCAGTAGGGCGCGAGCCGACGCAGCCAGGGCGAACCCCTCGGGCGGACTCAGCCGCCGGGGACGAGCCAGCGCCGTCCCCGCCCACGTCGACACGGTGGAATCGGTGACCACGATCTCCATCAATTGATCGGGCGTGTAAGGCGGGACGCCGCAACACGCGGCCATCTCAAGCTCGGTGACCAAGGCCGACGGCTCGAGGTCGAAGCGGGCGGCCACCTCGTCGATCGGGGCCTCGCCCACCTGGGCCAGCCAGGCCAGGATGGCCAGCAGACGCCGCAACCGTGCCGCCGTGTCCAGGGTCGTCACTGCGGTGCCCCGTCAATCTTCGGGGCCATCGTGGCCGAGGTGGCCGTGGTTGCCATGGCGATGGCCCTGAGCCGCTCGATGGCCGCAACACGGAACGCCTCGGGACGAAGAACCTCGGCATGGTCGAGCAGATCGAGCACCCAGAGGACGAAGGCCTCCTGATCGGTCACTGACAGGCGCACGACCACCGAACCCCCGCCCCGTTCCTCGACCACGGCTTCGGGGCCGAGCTCGGCGACCACCCGACCCGATTCCGCCGCGTCGACCAGGACGTCGACCTCGACCTCGTCCCCGCTCCCGAACTGCCAAGGATCGCGACCGAACACCAGATCGACGTCGAAGCCCGTGGGCAACTGCGCCGACGACGGGTCACCGACCTCAGGCAACCCGTCGATCCGGTCGATCCGAAAGGTCCGGGCATCGCCGCGGCCGCGGTCAAACCCGATGAGGTACCAGTAGCCATCGCGAAAACGGAGCCCGGCCACGTCAACCTGGCGCGACTCGCCGCGGTATCCGAACCTCACGACCGCCTTCTGGCGGATCGCGTCGAAAACCAGCGGTAGGGCCGGCAGCCCGTCGATCGACCGCAGGTCAACCAGCGGCGCTCCGTTAGGTCGGAGCGGCGAATCGCCCCCCGCTCCCAGCTTCAGCAACGCATCGTGGCCGATAGGCTCACCCAAGTGGACTCCGGCGACGGCCAAGTTCAATGCGGCCTGCTCTTCTGCCTCAAGTCCCAGGTCGGGCAGGTAGTAGGAGTCAGGATCGACCCGGTACCCGAGTTGTTCTTCACCGTCGATGGGGACGACGAGCACCGGGACACCCTCGTCTCGCAGCAGCCGTTTGTCCCGTTCGAAGGCCTGGCGCCGGGCATCGTGGCTGTCGGGATACCCGGGCACCCGGTCGGCGATCTCCCGCAGGCTGAGTGGGCGCGGGGCGTCCAGCAGCACCAACAACAGGTCGGTGACCCGTTCGAGCCGATCGAGGCGTGGCATCGGGGTCAATCTAGGGCGCACCGGACCAGGTTCTGATCGTGGGGACGAACGGTGGCCCCTACTCGTTCGATCCCCATCTGGTGACCTGGGGTGTGGTGGCGGTCAGCGTCCTCTCGGTTGTGATCGGGCACCGCCGCCTCTCTCACAGCAGCGAACGGCCCATCCCCTGGACCAAGCACCAGATCCGGATCTTCGTCGGCGCCTGTGCAGCCTCGGTGGTCGCTCTGACCTGGCCCCTGGCTGACTTGGCCGCCCACTGGTCGCTCACCGCTTTAGTCACGCAGCGGGTGATCCTGGTCCTGGCCGTGGCTCCGATGCTTCTTCTGGGCCTGCCCTATGACGTGATCCAATGGCTCACCCGACCCGCCGCCGTGGACGCGACACTCCTCCGGCTGCAGCGACCTCCGGTGGCCGTCGCCGCCGTCACCGTGATCGTGGTCGGATCGATGACCCCGGCGATGGTTCGCCTTCAATCGACGTCACCCCCGGTCCGTGGCCTGATGGAGGCCCTGATCGTGGTGGCGGGCCTCATCCTGTGGATACCGGTCCTCGGGCGGATACCGGGCATCCCCCGATTGAAGCCGGTCGTGCGATTCGGCTATCTGGTGTTCCAGGCGGTGGTGCCGGCGTTCCTCTCGTTCATCTTCATCTTCTCGAGACACCCGCTCTACGAGGTCTTCGCCCGCTCGCACGCCGCCATCGGCTTGCGCCCTCTCGACGATCAACAGATCGCCGGCTTCGTCTCGAAGCTCAGCATGCTGTTCGTCCTCTTGACGGTCGGAGCAGTGGTATTGGCCCGGGCCCCACTGTCCGAGGACGACTTCGGGAAGGACGACCCCTTGGTGTGGGCCGACGTCCAAAGGCAGTTCGAACGGGCCGACCGACGCGGTCAACGGGATCCGGTGCCCCAGGACCCGAGTACCGCGCCGGGACCGTCCGGGCCGGAGCAGGGTGGCCAGGAGCAGGGTGAGCCGCAGGGCCAGGGTGGACAGGAGCAAGGCGAGCCGCAGGGCATAGCGGAGTCCCCCGAGGGAGATCTGCCCGACTCCTGAGGCGTCCATCGGACGCCGGCATGGCGAAGGATCCGCAATCGAGCGGCCCGGTCTCTAGCATGGGCGTCGTGACGCTCGAGGCCCCGGCCGCACCCATGTTCCGCCGGCTGGTGACCGGCTCAGTGCAGGCCGGCGTCGAGGAGCTCGGAGGCCGGCCGACCATGGTGGTCCGCACGGTGTCCACCCTCCGTCGGGGTGCGCTCTCCCTGGAGGATGGGGAGACCATGAGGGTGGCGGCCTCGTCCGCCTTGGCCCTCCGGATCCCATTGGTGATGGTGTTGGCGTCCAGCGGGGCCGACGTGTCGGGTGGTGTTGCCTCGTTGCATGGCTGGGGCGGTGCCGCTCGCGCCGTCGGCGCCTGCTCGGGCATGGTGCCGGTCGTCGTGGTGGTGACCGGACCGGCTCTCTCCGGGCCGGCCCTCCTGCTGGGCCTGGCCGATCTGGTCATCATGACCACTGATGCCTTCGCCTTCGTCTCCGGGCCCGCCATGGTCGAAGACTTCACCGGGATCCGCATCGGCATCCAACAACTCGGAGGCGTGGCCATGCACGCCCGATCCAGTGGACTGTGTGCCATCGAGGCTGGCTCGGAGGAGGACGCACTGGCCCACGTCGACCACGTGCTGGGACTGCTGCCGTCCAACGCTGACGAGCTGACCCCGTTCGGAGCGGGCGGCGACGGGCCCGGGCCCACGCCGGGCGGCTTGGGGGAGCTCATCCCGGCCCGGGCCACCAGTTCCTATGACGTGCGCCGGGTGGCCGCCGCGTTGGCCGACGACCACGACGTGACCGAGCTGTGGACCAGATGGTCCCCCCAGCTGGTCACCGCCCTGGGCAGGATCGGTGGGCGGGCGGTCGGGTTCGTAGCCAACCAGCCCCAGGCTCTGGCCGGCACCCTGGACATCGCGGCCTCGCAGAAAGGCGCCCGGTTCGTTCGGTTCTGCGACGCCTTCAACCTGCCGCTGGTCACGCTGGTGGACACCCCCGGGTTCTTGCCGGGCAAGGATCTCGAGTGGCGGGGGATGATCCGTCACGGGGCCGAGCTCGCCTTCGCCTACGCCGAGGCCACCGTGCCCCGGGTGTGCGTGATCCTGCGCAAGGCGTTCGGCGGGGCCTACATCGTCATGGACTCGAAGGGCCTGGGCAACGATCTCTGCTTCGCCTGGCCGGGGGCGGAGATCGCGGTGATGGGGGCCGAGGGAGCAGTGCAGATCCTCAACCGACGGGCCGGGGCCGACGAGCAGGAGGCTCTCCGTGAGGAGTACGCCGAGCGATTCCTGACCCCGTGGCAGGCGGCCGAGCGCGGCTTCGTCGACGCCGTCATCGATCCGGACGACACCCGGGCGGTGGTGGCCGAGGCGCTGGCCACTCTGGAGACGTCACGAGAGATGTTGCCCGGCCGCAAGCACACTGTGGGGCCGCTGTAGCAGGGGAGGACGTCCGGCGGCTTACGGTTCGATCGCGGCGAGACCAATCGTCGAACCATCGCCGAAGATGCCGACTTCGGCGCGGCCGGGCCAGGCACAGGCCAGTCCGATGGCGAGGAAGGCCACCATGGGGAGCCAGTATCCCCACTCCGAGGCGCGGTGGAAGGCAAACACCGTGGCAACAACGGCAATCGCCCACGCCCCGACCAGACGCTTCCAACTGGCCGAGGTGGCAGCCGTCAAGACGATGAGCGCCAACGGAGGTCCTAGGTAGAAAACAACGATCACCGATTCGAAGAAGCACCGCAGGCTGAGGGCCAGGGCACACAGCCAGAGCAGGCCCACTGCCGAGGGCGGCCGCCGATAGGCCAAGTAGCCGACCAGGACGGCCGTGAGGATCGCGATCATTCGCCCCGGTCCCGCCCCGACCATGGTCCGTGAAAGCGTGGGCGACAGTGCGACCCACGGTGTCGCGTGATCGAGGAACCTGGCGTTGGCCTGACGGAACAGGACCGATGACGTCTGGTGCCATTGCGTCACCAGCGGGGCACTGAGAAGGACGACCGAAGGGAGGGCTCCGTAGAGACACAGGCGGAGGCGCTGGCGACTCGGTGTCCGAACGAATGCCAACGGGAACATCAGGATGACCAGAGGTTGGGTCACGATGGCTGCTCCCCACAACCATCCCGATAGGGACCATCGACCACGGAACATGGCCAAGAGCGCATACAACGAGAAGGTCAGGGCCAACAAGTCCTCGGGGTGACCCCACATGGTCACGACTTGAACGATGACGACCGCCTCCATGACACTGAGGACGATCCGGCGATGTCCATTCACCCCGAGTTCCTCGGCCATTGCGTCGAAGGCCATCAGGCACGTCGAGCCCAACAACAAAATGGCCGGTCCGAGCAGCAACCACGACGTGGGCCGGGCGAGGATAATCGGGGTGATGGACTCACCCAGTCCGAGCGCCCCACTCACCATGGCCACAGGCGCCAAGAGGACGGCGATCCCCGGGAAAGTGACCAGTTGCGTGTCCTTTCCGTAGATGCTGCCGATGTTGCCCCAACCCACCCAATGCGCAGCACGGAATGTCGACCAGATGTCCCCGGGGATCACCCATACTTCAGAGTGATGGACGGCCGGATTCCATGCCAGCGAATAGGCCATGGACACAATCGCGAAGATCAGCATCACCGCCAACGTCACACGCCGCCGTTTGAAATGCTCGACCGTCCAGGAGATTCGACTCACCCGGTCACGACGCTCACCAACGTCTTTTGTGACTGGGTCTCCGATCCCGTCGACCTCACGGTTTATGACTACGACCATGTTCACGCCGACATCCGAGCAACCGCTTGCACCCTGATCACCCTCACATCATCGGTGACTCGAAGGCCGACAACCCACACGTCAGGACAAGCTGTCGATTGCGACGCCTTCATCCTCCTACCATCGTGACGACAAGGCCTCGCCTTGAGCACCGAACCTCCACCATCAGCCCTCGGCCTGGTTGGACATGGAGAGTGCCCCCTCCCGGAGGAGGGGGCACTCTCGTCAACTGATGTCGGACAGCTGGTCTGGCTGGCTATCCGAAAGTCACGCTTCCGCTCAGAGGGCCGGGAACGACGTAAACGAATACGAGTAGGTCGTGCCAACATTGATGTTTGGCGCACTGGCGATACAACCGCCGCTGCTTTCCGTCCCACCAGACACCGTCTTGATCTCAGCGTATGTAGGCCCGAGTTGGCCAAGCGCGAAGACTGCTGCTGTGCCTCCGGCCGCCCCGGTCGCCGTTGCGGGATAGAGGGCTGAAGGAGCCGCCGCAGCCGCGAATGGGCCCACCGGAGCGGTCACTCCATCAGGCTTCGTCGGCACGTCTAGAACCATCCAGCAGTTCTTGGTCTGGGCCGAATAGGCAGCCAGAACCAGAGCCGACCCGTCGCCTGTCACGAACACCGAGATTTGGTTCTGATTCGCAGAAGCAGCCGTCTGGAACGTGAGAGACGGCTCAGCCGTACTCAATGCATTGACCAAGTTGGCGGCCTGCGGATACAACTGGCTGTTCTGCTGATACTGAGCCTTAGCATTCAACAGGGCGGTGTTCAGGTTGGACTGCGCAGCCCGGTCATTTGCCGACTTCGTCACACCGAGAAATGTCGGGATGGCGATGGCGAGCAGAATGGCCAGGATCAACAGCACCACCATGAGCTCGATGAGGGTGAAACCAGCATCTGCACCGGCATCTCCCGTTGCGTCGCGCCTGTCATTCAGGCGTCGCATAGCGGATGAAAACATTTCCTGCCTCCTCGTTGTTATTGATGCATCAATGGACGGACACCGCGAACAGCGTCCGGTGTTGCTATCGTCCCAATTCCGCCATGGCTTTAGGATCTAATCGAGGATCTTTAACCTTGGTTCAGCATTGTTGGAACGAACGTTGGAGCGGGCACACTTACACCCGAGAACGAGGTCGTTACTTGGCACGAGCCCAGCAATGTGCTTGGGCGAGCCATTGGCCATACCCAGATCAGATCCGAATAGACAAGCCCCATCCGTGTTGATCCGTGAACAAACAGCCGAGCGCGTGCCGCCAGCGCTGCGAGACATATCCGAGGCCCCTCGTCATCTCACGCCATATGTGCTTATGGCTATCGAAACTCCTATCTAGGACGATAACAGGGCAAGTGCACATTGTGCAATGGATCCTGCGAACTATCGCTCAGATCGAATTTAGGCAGGCTGGACCTGCCCAGACATCGGCCTCCTGGTCGTTCTCCTTTGATCAAAGGATCGACAAAGTCCTTACGACTGCGCGTTGGGGACCAGCTTGATGTAGTCGAACATCGGCAAGTAGAGGCAAATAACCATTGCTCCGACCATGCAGCCCATCAAGACGGTCAGAAGCGGCTCCAGTAACGCGGTGAGATTGTTTACGGTGACCTCGACCTCTTGATCGTAAAATTCGGCGACTTTCTTGAGCATCCCGTCTAACGCACCGGTCTGCTCTCCCACCTCGATCATCTGCACGACGAGCACCGGAATGACATCTTCGTGCTCCCGGAGCGGATCAGCCAAAGGCCGACCCTCACGGACACCTTCCTTCGCTAACAGGAGCACGTCGCCGACCGTTCGGTTCCCCGACGTATCGGCGCAAATGTCCAGCGATTCAAGGATGGGTACCCCAGAGGCAATAAGCGATGCCAACGTGCTGGTCATCCGAGCGAGGGCAACCTTGTGAAATAGAGAACCAAAGACGGGCGGTCGCAGGATTAAGCGATCCCACTTGCGTCGCCCCTCATCGGTGGACATCCATTTCCTCAACGCGATGATTGATCCGACGATTACACCGATGACGAGCAGCACCCAGGCACTGGTGACGATTTGCGAAATCTTGATGAGAACTCGGGTCGGAAATGGGAGCTTCCCACCCAGCGACGCGAAAAGATTCTGGAACACCGGTACGATGAACACGATCATCGCAGTGAAGATAAGCAGCATCACGCTCATCACGACTGCCGGATAGGTCATCGCCGAACGAATCGTGCGATTCAGCTGAGCCTGCTTCTCGATGGTGTCGGCCAAGCTGCCGAGGACCTCGTCGAGATTACCCCCGGCTTCTCCGGCCTGAACCAGCGTGCAGAATAGGTGGGAGAAGACCTTGGGATGTTTTGCACACGCCGCTGACAGCGACGAGCCATGCTCCAGATCAAGACGCACCTCACTCAGAACGCGCGCCAGGGTAGGGTTCTCCACCTGCGCGGCCAGAATCCCGAGAGAGCGGACCACCGACAGCCCCGAATCGACCATTGTCGAGAGTTGACGCGTGATGACGGCAACCTCGCGTAGTTTCACTCGATCAGAGATTCCGGGAATGTTGATCTCGGTCTTGATATGGATCGACGACTTCGGCGTCACCGAGATGGGCATGTAGCCCATCTCGCGAAGGCGACGCACGACCAGAGCCATGCTGTCACCGTCGAGCTGTCCCTCGACCAGTCCTCCGGACCTATCTCGGACCTTGTAGTCAAATGTCAGTGCCACGGTGCCCCGTTTCCTAGGTCATGCCAATAGTTATTCTTCATCAGGTATTGAGATGGTTTCTTAGGTCCTCTTCGTTCGAGGACCGGTCGTAGGCGACGCTGTCCGAGATGATTCCGTCTTTGACCAGCTGGGCCAGTCCCTGGTCCATGGTCTGCATGCCGTACGACCCTCCGACCTGCATCAGCGAGTAGATCTGGTGGGTCTTGGACTGACGGATCAAGTTGCGGATGGCCGACGTGCACATCAGGACCTCGGCACAGGGAACTCGCCCAGTGCCGTCGGAATTGACGATCAGCTGCTGAGTCACAACCCCCTCGAGGGTGGCGGCCAGCATCACCCGGATCTGTTCCTGCTGGTTGGTAGGGAACACGTCGATCACCCGGTCGATGGTCTGCGGTGCGTCCTGAGTGTGGAGAGTGGCGAAGACCAGGTGGCCAGTTTCGGCGGCAGTCAACGCCGTCGAGATGGTCTCGAGGTCACGGAGCTCACCCACCAGGATTACGTCAGGGTCCTGCCGGAGGACTCGCCTCAGGGCCTCTGCGAAGGAGTTGGTGTCTTCGCCGATCTCCCGTTGGGTGATGATCGATCGCTTGTGATCGTGGAGGAACTCGATGGGGTCTTCCACGGTCACAATGTGCAGTGGTTTCGTTCGATTGATGATGTCCACCAGCGACGCCAGGGTGGTCGACTTGCCCGATCCAGTCGGGCCGGTGACCAACACCAAACCCCGACGCAAATCGGTGAACGCTTTGATCGCGTCAGGCAGTCCAAGCGTGTCGAATTCTGGCATCTCGTGGGGGATGGGACGCAGCGCACACGCGATCGTGCCCCGTTGTAAGGAGACGTTCACACGGAAGCGACCCACCCCAGCGATCGAGTGCGATGTGTCTAACTCATGCTCTTCCTCGAACCGCTCCCGCTGTGTGGCCGGCAGGATGCCAAAAATCATCTCTCGGATGGTCTCGTGGCTAAGCACCGGACAGCCTTCGACGGGACGGATCGCCCCGTGCAGGCGAATCGATCCCGGCATCTGAGCGGTCAAATGGAGGTCCGATGCACCGACAGCCACCGCGTAGCGCAGCAAATCGTCGACATGCAAAGGCATGGTGCCATCGCTGGCTGACGCGGGCATGCCCTCCTCGAGGAGCCTGGCGACGTTCGGTGCCGCCTCGACCTCTTCCTCCCCGGCGCTCGCGTCTACTAGCGGCGAGGAAGGCGCGGGGCCGGGAGGGGGCGGAGGCGCCAGCTCGATCCGAAGCATCTGAGCGATAAGCACTGGGTCTGCCAATACGGGATTGATCCGGTATCCGACGCGCGACGCAAGCGCATCGACATCTTCACCGGTCGGCGGCTCGGCGAACCCCACAGCCAGGACATTCCCGTCGAACTGCAGCGCCACCGCCACGTACTCCCGGGCCACGTCCTCGGGTAGGGCCGCGGTTGCTTCGGGACTGGGCATCATGGCGGTGAGGTCGATCGCCGGCAGCTGGGCCAGATGGGCCATTGCCCCGACAACGACACCCGGAGGCGCCAAGTTCCTGCTAATCAACAGAGTGGCGAGTGTCTGGCCGTTAGCCTGAGCCTCTGCCAGCAGAGGAGCCAGATTGGCCTCGGTGTCGTAACCACCTTGTACCAGAGCTTGGGCAAGGCGGGTGGACCACTCGTTACTTGTTTGCGTCGTGACCGGGCTCATGCGACCACCCGCAGTACTTCCTCGAGAGTAGTCTCGCCCTCAATGGCCTTACGCAGCCCGCTCTGACGCAATGTAAGCATCCCTTGAGCCACTGCGATTCTATGGATATCTTCCACTGATCCTCCTTCGATAATCGTCCGCTCGATCTCTTCAGTCATCGCCAGGAGCTCGGCCAGTGCCTTACGCCCGCGATAACCCGTGTTGGCACATGCCGAGCACCCAATCGCCTTGAAAACCTTGGGCATCCCTCCGGCGGCCTCAACCTCCTCGGGTGACCAACCGGCCGCGGTGATGTCGGCTTCCGTGGGTTCGTAGGCCTCCTTGCAGTGCATGCACAAACGTCGGGCGAGCCTCTGCGCCAGCACACCTGACAACGATGAGGTAACCAAGAAGGGCTCAATGCCCATTTCGATGAGTCGCATCGGGGTAGCTGCCGCACTGTTGGTGTGAAGTGTGGCCAATACCATGTGGCCAGTCAGTGCTGCCTCGATGGCGATCACGGCCGTTTCCTTGTCGCGAATCTCACCCACCAACACGATGTCGGGGTCAGAACGAAGGATCGACTTGAGCGCCGATGCAAAGGTCAATCCGGCCTTCACATTGAGTTGGATCTGGTTAACGCCCTTCAGCTGCAGCTCAACGGGGTCCTCGACCGTGATGATGTTCTTCTCAGGGGAGTTGAGCGCGGTCAAGGTCGTATATAGGGTTGTGGATTTTCCGGATCCGGTCGGTCCGGTGACAAGAATCGTGCCGTAGGGCTTCGTGTAGAGGCCCTCATAGGTGCCCAAGAGGTCCTCGTCGAATCCGAGATCCGGGAACCCGAGGACCACACTGGATTTGTCGAGAACACGCATGACGACCTTCTCCCCGTGGATCGTCGGGAGGGTGGCCATCCGGAGATCTATCCCTTTGCTTCCAACGTTGAGGGAGATTCGTCCGTCCTGGGGAACCCGGTGTTCGGCCACATTCATATCGGCCATCACCTTCAGACGGGTTGTGACCGCGGCGGAGATCGTGCGGGGTGCGGTCGAGACGTCATGGAGAACTCCATCGATCCTGTATCGGATACGGAGGTCGGAACCAGTCGGCTCTACGTGGATGTCGGACGCGCGCTCATTGAGGGCCTGCAAGACGAGCAGATTGACGTAGCGGACGATCGGGGCTTCCTCCGTGACCGCCTGGATGTCGTCGACGCCCGCGTCGGGAGAGTCACCGTCGAAGCCTCGTGAAGCTTCCATGGCCATGTCCGCCGCGTCACCACCGCTGTTGAAGGCACGTCCGATGTAGGCGCTGATCTGGCTTCGCGTAGCTACAACTACGATGAAGTTCCGGCCGATGATGGTGCGGAGGTCATCCATAGCGAAGACGTCGGTGGGGTTGGATGCGGCCACAACTGGAGTGCCTTCGTCGTTGGCAATCACAATCACATTGTGATGACGTGCCGTTGTTTCGGGAATCGATCCGGCTTCGGCAAAATCGACTCCGACCGTATCCAGGTCGACGAAGTCGAGCCCCATCTCCTCAGCCATCCCCCACATGAGGTCGGCTTCAGTCACCAGCGTCTGTGCAGTCAGGATGCGGGCGATGCTCTGACCCGTCCGGTAGTGCTCCTCGACGACGGCCTCCATCTCCTCGAGGGACACCCTGTCACCGTCCACCAACGCCTTGGCCAGGGGGGGGAAGAATGCAGCTCCTGTTGGCGCGTCGATGCCGCTCGTCTCGTAATGCTGCTCGTCGCCGTGCTGTTCTTGATATGTGGCCACTGCTTCAGCCACCAGATCAGCGGCCAGAGCGGTTGAGTCGGCACTGGGTAGCTGCTCTTCGTCCTCTACGGAACGTGCCAACTCGGCGAGAGGATCTGCGTTCGCATCGTGTGTCGTGCCGGTCGTCGACCAAACCGACACGTTCTGGTTCGCGCCAAACTCGGGGAGGAGGCTGGTGGCCGGCTCGAGATACTGGGTACCTTCACCGGCAGCGTCGACCAGCTCACTCGTTTGTCCGGCCCCGCCGTCCAGTTCTGCGATTTGATCCAGTAGCGGTTGGGGATCGGCAGCTGGCTCATCGATCTGATCCAGTGATCCGGCATTGGCATCGGACGAAGAGACGGCGTCGAGGTTGTCGACGAGTTCGGCGGCCTCCTGATCAGGCACGGCTTCCGACAATGCAGGGCTGCCTCCGACGTCGGTCTCCGGTCCCTGCAGAACCTCGGTCTCTTCTTCGATCGCCTCGATCTCCAGGACCTCGGTCTCTTCGATCGCCTCGGTCTCCAGGACCTCGGTCACTTCAGTTGCCTCGGAAGACGTTGATTTGCTCGTCTTATGCTTGGACTCGTCCCGCCGGCGGCGCCGCTTGCCGGTTGTGGGAACAACAGACTCCTCAACGAGATCCTCGTTGACTCCCTTGGCGGAAGCGGCATCGGGCGAATCGACAGCAAATCCACCCTCGTCGACGGGCAGTCCATCGACCGGCGTTGCCTCGTCAAGAGCTCCGTCGACAGAACCCTGGGCTTCATGCTCGACGACCTCCTCGGCTGCGAATTTGATGGGCGCCTCAGCCTCGAGCCCGACGAACTCAGCACTGTTGGGGAGTCCGTCTTCGCCCTCCGGTCCGAACAGCTGATCGAGATAAGCACTGATCTGCTCCCTCGACGCCACCACCGAGATGAAATCCCTTCCGATTGTGGCTCGGACCGTATCCTGTGCAGCGTGATCGTCCGGATCGGCCGTGGCGACCACCGGCGTTCCGAACTTCCTCTTGATGGCGACAACGTGGTAGAGACGCGAGAGCGACGCGGGGAGAATCTCACCCGCGGCCGGATCGACCCCGTACGTGTCGAGGTCGACGAATTCGAGGTCGTGCTCGCTCGCCATCCAACGGATGGCATCGACGTCGCTCATACCAGCACCATCGGCAGACTGGTGCCTGAGATTGAACCCGAATCCGGCTGATCGGTCCCACAATTGGGGACCTGTCCGACGAAAGGTCGCACCAGCCCCCCTTCCTGCTTGCCTCGTGGGTAGTGCTAGGGTGCCCCGCTCTTGGACGATGACACCTTCTTGATTGATGTATTGCTTGATTGATGTATTTCGTGGTCAAGGACGACGTCGAGGATCCACGCGCTAAAGCGGTCAGGCCCAGCTCAGCCCCAAGATCCCAGCAAGAAATGCCCCATAGCGTGGCGACGCGATCCTGCCACGGCCCCTTAGTTCTGCCCCTTTCAGTGGCTTCCACCCGATCCGCTAACCGCTTATTCCAACGCGGTTGAATACATGATATGAGTTCTGACGACTTTTCGCTACTGGCAGCGACTATTCCTCTTGCCGGTGTGATCGGCGTCTTCGTCGGCTCGTTCCTGAACGTCGTGGTCTACCGAGCACCGCTCGGTCTCTCGGTTTCCACCCCGCGGTCCTTCTGCCCTACATGTCGCCGGCAACTGGCGTGGTGGGAAAACGTTCCGCTTGTCTCGTGGGTCGGACTGAGAGGGCAGTGCCGCACCTGCCACGACCCGATCTCGGTTCGCTATCCCCTGGTGGAGTTCTCCACAGGGGCCACCTTCGCCCTTGTCACCTGGGGTTGGAACGGCACCATCGTGTCTGCGGCCTACTGCTGCCTGGCCGCTTCCATGATTGCCGTCGCTCTCATCGAATACGGCGGGAGGCGGTCACCCCTGTGGGTGGCGGCTGTCGGTGCTGCCGTCGGTGAGCTGATCATCGTAGTCGGAGCGGGATGGCAACACCACTGGCGAATCGTGGTCGGTTCGCTCATCGGATCCTTCGTCGCCATCATCGTCGTCGCTCTCCTGCGGTCCGTGGACCCCGAATGCGTCGATCCACGTGGGCATGGCCGATCCGCTGTCCTGGTCACGGGCTGCTGGCTAGGGGGAACGGGCTTCCGTGGAGTCGCAGTCGGCGCTGCGGTTTGGATCGTGGTCTACTTCGTTTGCATGGTGGTGGCCTGGAGAATAACCAGGCTGCGGCCCGGGGCCGGATCGTCGCCGGCCGTCGAGCAGGCGGTGCTGCCCATGTTCGGGGCACCATTGGTGACGGCGCTCGCCTTCGCGATGGCGGCCTCCCTCATTGTCAGGGGTTGACGAATCTACGATTGAGATCATGAGCATTGTCGAACCCCCCGGGTCGACCGTCTCGTCCGATCCGGGAGGAACGGTCGAATCCATTCCTCCCGGTGGTCCCCGTCGGGTCGTCGTCGTCGACGATCACGAGCTTCTGCGTGCCGGAACACGACGCATCCTCGATGACTCCACCGGCTTCTCCGTGGTGGGTGAGGCGGGAGATGGTGACGTGGCCCTCCGGGTCATTGCCGAGGCGAAACCTGACGTGGTGTTGGTAGACATCAGGCTTCCCACCACAAACGGTATCGATCTGGCCCGCACGATCGTGGCGGCCTACCCGGATATCACCGTCCTGATTCTCAGCGCCTACGACGACGAGAACTACGTGAGGGCCGCCTTGGCAGCCGGCGTTTCGGGCTATCTCCTCAAGACCATGCCCAGCGACGAGCTGATCCGATCGATCGGTGCCGCATGCGAAGGCAACCACCTCCTCGACGGCGGACCGATGGGCCGGGGAGAGAAAGCCGGCAAACCAACTCCGGGCCAATACGCACCCCGACTCACGGTCCGCGAGCAGGAGGTGGTCAAGCTGGTCGCCCGCGGGATGTCCAACAAGGCCATCGCCAGGCAGCTGAGGATCAGTCCGCGGACGGTCGAGGGACATCTCAATCATGTCTTCGACAAGCTCGGCGCCTCATCCCGAACCGAGCTCGTCCACTACGCCCTGGCCAATAGCTTGTTCGTGAGAGAACCGGCAGAGGCAACGGACCCGGCGCCGTGAGCGAGGCCGTCGCACGCTGGACTGGCACCCCCGTAACCGGAGCCCACACGGCCGCCGATCAAACGGATCGCCCTCCGAAACCCTCCCCCGAAGATCGTGCTGCCGGAAGCGAGAAGTCTTCGACTCGAGTGACCTCCACCAAAAGACCGTGGACGAACTCACGCTTCTGGGTCCTTCAGGTGGTCATTCTGGCGCTCTATCTGACCCGACTGGCCGCCACCGTCGCTTTTCACCTGGATACCACTTCGCTGGCAGTCGAGTTCTCGACCTTGGCCCTCTTTTTGGTGCCGGTGATCTACGCGGCACTGAACTATGGGTTCGCCGGGGCGCTGTTCACCGCCGGATGGGTGACGGTCCTGGCGGTCCCTCGATTCTTTACCGCAGTCGACGATCGTAACTACGTCGGTGCATGGGCCGAATTCGCCCAGGTCCTTCTCCTGGATGCATTGGCCTTTTTGGTCGGTCAACGGGTGACGGCGGAGCGGGACGCGCGCCAACTGGCCGAATCCGCCCAACAGGCGCACTTGAGTGCCGAGGCTCTCTACCGGGACCTCTTCGATTCGAACCAGGCGCCTATTCTGATCGTAGACGGGAGCGGGAACGTGGTCGAAGCCAACGCCTCAGCCCAGCGAGCGTTCGCAGCCACTCCCCGATCCGTGGCTTCGGGATCCGAACCGATGGGTTCGGAGGTCTCCCCCACCCGTTTGGTCGACATGATCGGTGCTGATGCGGCCGGTCAAGTTCTCTCCCGGTTGATCAATGAGCAGCTTCCTGAGTCCTCGACGGAGGACGATCGCGCCGTGAGAGTTGAACGAGTTCAGCCTGTCCCCTTCGAGATCGAAGGACAACCCATCCTGTTCCGACCGTCGGCCACCATGCTCGGTCACTTGGACAATGGAGCCCGGATGCAGGTCATATTCGAGGACGTCACTGCGGAGACACGCCGCCATGACCTGATGGAGGCGTATGCGGCCCGCGTCGTCCTCGGTCAGGAGGAGGAGCGGCGTCACATTGCACAGGAGCTTCACGACGGTCCGGTGCAAACCCTCATCCATTTGTGCCGGCAGATCGACGAGGTGGAGTCACGGTCCGACTCGGTCCGTGATGACCCGGACGGGCTGTCGGGCCTCAGGGTCATCGTCGAAGACACGGTGGCCGAGTTGCGGTCGATCGCTCGGGGACTGAGACCGTCAGTTCTCGACGACCTGGGTTTGGTCGCCTCCATCAACCAGATCCTTTCGGAGGCCGGCGAGCGCCAGCAGTTTGAGACGTCCTTCGGGGTGACCGGCCCGGAGCGGCGACTGGCTCCCGCCGTCGAGTTGGCGCTTTTTCGCATCGCCCAGGAAGCACTTTCGAACGTCGAGCGACATGCTTCAGCCCACCGGGTGGCGATCGGACTCAACTTCGAAGAGCGCGGACTGCGACTCCTGGTGAAGGACGATGGCGTCGGTTTCAAAGTCGAGCGGCAGGCCGAGGGCGTCAACAATCGATCGCAGGGGCTTCCCGGCATGACCGAACGGGCGCACCTGATCGGGTCGAGGCTCACCATCCATTCGGAGTTGGGAGCCGGAAGCACCGTGGATGTGTGGGTTCCGACAACGATTATCGAGGAACAATGAGGGTTTGACAGTCTGAATTAGCCATCCAGTGCCCTAGCTGACGATGAATTACGCCTGTCTGGGCCGATATTCTGCACAGCCCGAGCGGTCAACTGTCATTCAACCGAAATGAAATTGAGGGTTGATTCTCATCAATTCATGGGATACTCGTGGCGTGGAACCGATCATCATTGAGTCGTGCCACAGTACGTGGATCATCGACATGGAGAATTCGCGGTTCCGACGCCTGGTTAAGGATTCGGATCATCGCACAAGTCCTGCCTCAACGGAGTGGCAGGCCTGCTATGGCGTGGAGATCGATCCTCTCTCCGAATCGTTCGTTGTCCTCCTCAACCCCGAAGGGACTCGTCTTTTGAGGAGTTGGCGACACGTCGAACACTGTGTCCAATGCGGCGGAGAGGCGACCTCGGAGCTCTCCCTCAGGGATCTGCGTTCCGCCGTACGCGGCTGATCAAGATCTGCGCTCCGCCGTTCGGGGAGACCGAAGGTGTGTTCTTGAATCAGCCGGGTCGTGTTTCGGGGCCAAACCCATTCGAACCGGGTCGAAGCGGGTAGAGTTTAATGTCCGATTGGCGTCGCGGGCAGGTGGTGGACGCCAATTGGATTGCTGATCGAACGACACCCTATGGACCGACACCTCCTCTCACGATAACTGTGACGACGTCCACCACACGGGGGGCACTTGGCATCTGCCACCAATCGGGTCCCGGTGCGGCCGTCGTTGGGACAAGTCATTTGTGGGCCGGGGCCATCGGCGGAGGTTGTGCTCCACGATGCTCAGGCAACGCTTCGGGTGAATCCGGGTCAGGCAATGAGTGAGGACACACCCAGCCAAGCCGGTGCGCCACCACCCTCTTCCGCTCCGCCGCCACCGCCTGCAACCGCACCTCCGGCACCCCCGCCCCCGCCTTCCGCCTCACCCGAAGAGACCAAGGCATCGAACACCGACTTTGCCTCTGCCGCTGCCATGGCAAAGGACATCCTCTCTGTCGGACCGACCGACTATCCGGAACCTAGTGAGTCGGAGGGTAAAACCGAGGCCGCCGCCGCTGAAGAGCCCTATGTCGGTCCAGACCCACCTGAGGCACCGATGGCGCCTGACTTCTTCACCACGTCGCGACCGAAAAAGAAATTCTGGCGGTTGAAATAGGCCATCTCACATCTGGCCTCAGAGCAGAGGATCCCTTTTCCACACGCCTGATGTCCCACCCGTCTTCTCCCACAGCATGAGCTGGCCGATGCTCATGGTCCGATCCGTTGTTTTGCACATGTCGTAGACGGTGAGAGCGGCGATGGCGCACGCCGTCATGGCTTCCATCTCCACTCCAGTTCGGTCCACGGCCTCGACTTTGGCTTCAACCTCGACGAAGTCGTCTCCGATGGTGAAGTCGACGTGCACCGCCCCGACCAGAAGCGGATGGCACATGGGCACCAGGTCGGCCGTCCGCTTGGCTGCCTGGATGCCCGCTACCCGGGCGGCGGCCAGGACGTCGCCCTTGGTGATGGCATTGTTTGCCACCTTCGCGGTCGTTTCAGGCTTCATCGCCACCTTGCAGCGGGCCAGTGCCCGCCTGTGGGTGGCCTCCTTTGGCGACACATCCACCATACGAGTACCACTAAAGGGGTCCAGGTGGCTGAGGCTTCGGTCTGTCATGAGGCCGTCCGGTGCGTCACGCACCCAGTGTACGGGACACCAGGCACAAGGGACGGCATTGGCACTCGCTACAGTAGACTGCTAACGCGGGGTCGACCCCGAACCGAGAGGAAGCGGCTTGCCCACCTACGAATACCGCTGTGACAGCTGCGACAAGAACTTCGACGTCGTACAGTCGTTTCAGGACGACCCGCTGACCGCCTGTCCCACCTGTGGTGCTCCGGTGCGAAAGGTCTTCGGCAACGTGGGAATCGTCTTCAAAGGGAGCGGGTTTTACAAGACGGACAGCCGCAAGGGCAGCTCCTTGAAGAAGACCGAAGGGGGCGAATCGTCACCGGAATCGAATGGCGGATCGAAGAGTTCGGAGCCAGCTGCCAACGGCAAGTCGTCTGCAGGCTCGGCGGACTCCACGCCGGCACCCGCGAAGACGACAACTCCTGCAACCTCCGACAAACCATCGTCATCGAGCAAGGGGGATTCACCTAGGGCGGGCGCAGCACCCCCTGGTTAGCTACGCCCCTCGTGCACACACTCTCGGTTGCTCTGACTCAATGAGCGGAAGTAATCCTCGCCAAACGCAGTACGCGCCCGTACAATGGTTCTCGTGGACCGCGGCGATCTCGATCGAATCCTGATAATGCTGGCCGAACTCGATGGCTCGGACCTGCACATCAAAGCAGGAGCGCCGCCGCGCCTCCGGGTAGCCGGCTCACTCCGCACCCTCGACGACGAACCTTCATTCACCGAAACCGAGACGCAGGAGCTAGCTGAGTCGATCATGTCGCCAGGCATCCTCGACGTGTTCAACGACAAACACGAGGTTGACTTCGCATACAGTCTTCCAGGTACCGGTCGGTTCCGCGTCAATGCCTACTTCCAACGCTCCTCGGTGGCACTAGCCATGCGCCGGGTGCGGTCGTCGGCTGCCACGGCCGAGGAGCTGGGACTCCCGGAGGTGGTTAACCGCCTGGCCGAGGAGATGCGCGGCCTGGTGCTGGTGACCGGTCCAACCGGATCGGGCAAGACGACCACCCTGGCGGCCATGGTCAGCCACATCAACCACATGCGTGCGTGCCATGTGGTCACCATCGAAGATCCGGTCGAATACCTGCATACGGACGACCTGGCCGCCATCGATCAGCGCGAGGTCGGATTCGATACCGGTTCTTTCGCTTCGGCCATGCGGGTCGTCCTGAGGCAGGATCCTGATGTGATCCTGGTGGGCGAAATGAGGGATACCGAAACCGTCTCGGCGGCCATGACCGCGGCAGAGACCGGACACCTCGTCTTATCCACGCTCCACACCATTAACGCTACCGAGACGATCAACCGGATCGTCGACTTCTTCCCCCCACACCAACAGACCCAGGTGCGCCTCGGGCTGGCGGGGTCTCTCAAAGGCATCATCTGCCAGCGCCTCATCCCCACAGCGGATGGCAAGAGCCGGGTTCCGGTGCTCGAGCTTCTGGTGGTCAACGGAAGGATTCAACAGGCGATCATCGATCCCATGCTGACCGGTGATATCGAAGAAATTGTGGCCGACGGCGAGTATTACGGCATGACCACCTTCGACCAATCCCTCGTCAACCTCATCAGCGAGGGCACTATCGATCTGGCCGAGGCCATGGCCACCGCTACAAATCCCCACGACCTCAAGGTCATGCTGGAACGCAAGGGCATCATGCAGACCGGTCAATTTCGCGACAGCCAACCTCAGCTGACCAGCGAATACGCTCCAGCCTCCGTCTGCCGGCGGGTCTAGGTGCGACGAGGCTCCCGAGTGGTTTCACACTTGTCTGAGAACACCTGATTTGTCCTCGTCCTGACGTCTGAAATCGACCGACAGAGGACCTCAAGGTGTTCCAGGTTCCGTCCGATAGACCTTCGTAGCGTCTGGTGCACTGTGTGACAGTCACCAGCCCATTGCATAGAGCAAGCGATCACATACGGACCGGAGACTTCCATGGCACAGCTGACCGTTGGCCTCGACATCGGGACGAGCGCCGTGCGGGCTGCCGAACTCGATGTCGGCCATTCCCGCCCGGTGCTGCAGACTTATGGTCAGGTCGGCCTTCCCCCCGGTTCCTTGGTCGACGGCGAGATTCGCGACGTCTCCTCGGTCACCGAGGCGATCACCAAGCTTTGGAAGAACGGACAGTTCTCCGGCACCTCGGTCATCGTGGGCATCGCCGGGCTTCGGGCCATCACCCGCGAGATCGACCTTCCCTTTGTTCCGGACAACGAGGTGGACAACGCGGTGCGTTTCCAGTCTGAGGAAGTGATCCCGTTCCCGCCCGACCAGACCATTCTCTCCTCGCAAGTTCTGGCCGACTACACCTCTCCCGAAGGCGACAAGATGCGCAGGGTGCTGGTGGCCGCGGCCCACATCGATCTGGTGAACGGCGTCATCGAAGCCGTGGAGAAGGCTGGTCTCACGGTCGAAGGGGTCGATCTGATCTCGTCAGCGCTGGTGCGTGCCATCGGTGGTCAGGAGTCGACCGAACAACCGGAGGCGATCGTGTCGGTCGGCGCCGGCCTCACCGTGGTCGTCATCCACCAACAAGGGCGACCGCAGTTCGTCCGGACCATCGGCTCGGGTGGCAATGCCACCACGGCGGCCGTGTCGGCCGCACTTGACCTGCCGATCTCCGACGCGGAAGGAGTCAAGCGCCGGATCGGCGAGCCGGTGGCGCAAATACAGGCAGCGGAGCGGGCAGCCCTCGGCAGCATCACGGAATTGGTCGGAGAGATCCGTAACTCGATCCAGTACTTCGCCTCGCTCCCTGGCCGGTTGCCCGTGTCACGGGTCCTGGTCACCGGCGGTGGTGCCCAACTCAGCGGGCTCATCCCCATGCTCGAAAACCAGGTGCGCCTGCCGGTACTCACGGCTTCTCCGCTCGATCGGCTCGACACCACCAGACTCGACCTGAGCAGCCAACAGGCTGACGAGGTCGGACCTGTGCTGGCCACGCCCATCGGCTTGGCCCTTCCCGAGCCCGACAAGGCTGTCAAGAAATTCAACCTCATCCCCCCAGAGGTCGCCAAGCGTATACGGATGAAGCGAATCCAGGAGCGGACGCTTCTGGCCGGTGTGGCCGTACTCGTCCTCCTGGCTCTCTTCGGGGGCTGGAAGTTCTACCAGGTCCACAATGCTCAGAACAACGTCGACGCTCTCAACCAGAACATCGCCAGCCTGAACGCGCAGGTACCCAAGTACGACTTGGTCGTTGCAGCAGAAACCGCCTATTCGGCAGGTGAGGCCCGACGCGCCTCGGTACTTAGTTCGGCTGTGGACTGGCCGCTGGTGCTGAGCAACCTCTTCTTGATCACTCCCGCCAATGCCTCGGTCGAGTCGGTCAGCGGTGCTTCCACCACCCCATCAGCGGGGACCTCCACCTCGGCGACCACGACAGGTTCGAGCACCACGGCAGCGGCTACATCGACGGTAGCTCCAAGCACGACGACATCGGCGGCAATCGGCACCCTCCAGTTCGGAGTCACCGGTCCGGGACCGAGTCTGTCTATCTCCGAGGCATGGATCAACGCTGTTGCCGGATCCAAGTACTTTGCCAACCCGCTCCAAGGAGCGACCGTCGTGAATTCGAACAGCACCATCTCATTCCCCTTTTCGATCTCTGTGACACCCAACGCCAGCCTCGACAAGAATGCGAGCCTCAAATGAACACCGTCCGTGAATACCGCATTCCTCTGATGATCGGGACAGGGGCCCTCGTCGCCGCGCTGCTGTTATGGGCCGTGCTCGTCTCGCCTCAGAGTTCGAAACTTTCGAGCCTGAAAACCCAAGAAACCCAGCTTCAGAGTCAGGAAAGTTCACTCCAGATCAAGTTGGCGGCCTTGAAGTCGGAGAAACACAGTCTTACCAAGAGTTGCGCAGACTTGGAGAAGATCGCCACGCAGATCCCCAGTGTGCAGAGCCCGACTGACATCGACGCCGAAGAGTCTTCGTTCGAGAGTCAGTTCAATGCCTTGGCCGGGGTCACCGGGGTGACACTGACCGCGTTCAGTGGGTTCGCACCGGCGACAGCGGCCGCGGCGACACCCACGACGCCTTCAGCCAACCAAACTCCGTCGGGTGTCGTGGCCGTGCCCACCACCCTGGCGGTCACCGGTAACTACAACCAAATGGACGCCTTCATCATCGGGTTGGACAGCTTCCCCCGTCTCTTCGTGGTCCAGACCTTCAACCTGAGCTTCGGTGCGAACACCTCAGGCTCAACGTCTGGCTCAGGGACGACCGGGTCATCCTCGGCCCCCGTGTCAGGGGGACAGCCAGTCTGGACCGGCAACACGCCGGTGGCGCCCACCGCCGGACCGTACAGCCTGTCAGTCGTGGGATCGATCTACTACACCACGGCTCCAAACGCACTGGCCGCCTGCACCAAGGCCACGGCAACCCTCCATTAAAGAGGTTCGCCTAATATCCCGCTAGCGGTCCGTGGAGTGGAATAATTGGTGCATGTCCACGCCCAAGTCATCAGCTGGTGCAGCACGCACGAACAAGGCACCGCCCCGAGTCCGTCCGCGCCGGGATTTCGCGGCCATGGAGGCCACTCGGATGCGTGCCGCCGATCTGTTCGCCAAAGGGATTTCCCAGGCCGACATCGCCCGTGAGGTCGAGGTCTCCCACCAGACGGTCTCCGACTGGCATAAGCAGTGGTTGGTCGGAGGGAAACAAGCCTTGAAACGCACCGGAGATCCTGGTCGTCCTCGCAAGGTGACCGACGCCGACCTGGTCAAGGTGGAGCGGGCCCTCCAAAAGGGTCCGAAGGCCAATGGGTATCCCACCGATCTGTGGACCCTGGCCCGGGTGGCCGAGGTGATCGAGAACACGACGGGGGTGAAGTACCACCCCGGACACGTCTGGAAGGTGCTCCGCCGGATGGGTTGGAGCCGACAACGGCCGGCCCGCAAGGCCATAGAGCGGGACGACGAGGCCATCGAACGCTGGGTCAACGACCGCTGGCCCAGGGTAAAAAAAACGCTCGGGCCAGGGACGGGTGGATCGTCTTCCAGGACGAGAGCGGGTTCAGCCTCCTCCCCTCGGTGAGAGCCACCTGGGCACCGAAGGGCAGAACGCCTGTCCTCACCCACCGCTTCAACTGGAAGCGTCTGTCGATGTCGGCCGCGGTGTGCTTCCGTCCTGACGGCAGCCAAGCCTCCCTCGTGTTCGCAATGCAGCCCGGCTCCTACAACGAGGAGTCGATTATGGAGTTCCTGCTCGAGCTCCATCGCCATCTGGACGGCGACAAGGTCACCCGTTTGGGACGGACTTCCGTCCCACCGCAGCAGAGCCATGCAGGCCTTCATCAAGAGCCAACGGAAATGGCTGGTGGTCGAGCGACTTCCCGCCTATGCCCCCGACCTCAATCCGGTCGAACAGGTCTGGGGCAACCTGAAAGGCGGCGATTTGGCCAACCTTTGCCCCGACACCATAGAGGAGGCCGAGGACATCGTCGACCAGGGACTCTGCCGCATTGGCAACGACACCAGACTCGTCTTCTCATTCCTTCGCCACTGTGGCCTCAAGCTATGAGCCGGGCCGGCGCGGTATTACGCGAAGCTCTTTAAGAGGGGCTAGCCGTGGCGATTGAAGGTCACACCCCGCTAACCTGCATGTCGCCCACGGCCAGGGTCTGGCCGGCGGCGATGCCCGGGAGCCACTCGACATCGGCGCCCACGATCGCCAGTGCTAGGAGCATGCGCTGCAGGGTCGAGGCCACGGTGATCTCCCGCACTGGCTCAGCCAACTTTCCGTCGCGGATCATCAGGCCCTCAGCACCCACCGAAAAGTCCCCGCTGATCGGGTTCACTCCGGAGTGGACACCGGTCATCGACTGGACGAAGAGGCCTTCACCGACAGCAGACAGCACGTCGTCCTCGTCGTAGCCCTCCGGACCGGGAGCGAGAGTCAGCGCCCGACAACCCGGTGACGGCGTCCCTGAAAATCCTCCCCGCACGGCTGATCCGGTCGATGACACACCGGCCCGCGAGGCGGATTCGGTGTCGTAGAGGAACCTGGTCAGCACTCCCGAGTCGATGAGGACGTTGCGCCGGCAGGCCAGGCCCTCGGCGTCGTAGGCCGCAGCACCGTACGCCCGCGGATCGGTGGGATCGTCCACCAGGGTGATCACCGGATCGCCGACCATCTCGCCGATCCTTCCGGCGAAGAAGGACCGACCCTTGGCCACCGCCTCGCCCGACAGGGCTCCGGACACCACTGACAGCAACGTGGTGGCCACCCGACGGTCGAAGACCACCGTCTGGCGCCCCGAAGGACCCTTGGTGGCGCCCAACATGCGCACCGCACGGGTCACGGCGTCGCCAGTGGCCCTGTCCGGATCGAGACCGTCGAAACCCCGTCCGACGCTGAATCCGCTGCCGGTCTGGCTGCCATCGCCCTCGCCGGCGATGACCCCCACCGAGATGTAGCCGGAGGTCTTCCGGCTCGAGGAGCGGATGCCGGTGGTCGACACCAGGGCCACTTCCACCGATCCGTCGCCGTAGTCGGCATGGTCCACCTGGCGGATACGGGGATCGGCGCCGCGAGCCTGGGCCTCGAGGGCCAAGGCCAGCTCGACCTTCCTCGGAGTCGGTACCGAGGCCAACCCGTCGTCCCACAGGTCGACGGGCACCGCGGCCACCCCGTCGGGTGCGGCCAGGGCCACGTGGTCGTCGGGGGAGGCGAAGGAGGCGTTGTCCCGGGCCTCGGCCAGGGTCTCCTCCACCACCGACCCGTCGAGCGAACCGGCCCAGGCGAAGCCGAGCCGGTGGTCTGCCACGACCCGGATACCGATGCCCGCCGACGTCGCCGAGGTCAGCGACTCCACCTCACCGTCATAAGCTCGGACATCCGTCTCGTTCCCGCGGGCGACGTAGACCTCGATCTCCTCGCCGGTCCGGGCCCATCCGGCCACTCGATCCGCAATAGCCAGCAGCTGCTCGGGCACGTCGCCGGATTCGGGGGGCGCGGTTTCGGTGTCGGTGGCCGTGCTCACTCGGCTGTACCTCCGATGGTGATTCCAGTGAGCCGCATGGTGGCCTGCCCGCATCCCACCGGCACGCTCTGGCCATCCTTGCCGCAGGTGCCCGGGGTCATCCCGAAGTCGGTCCCCACCGCATCGATCCGCTTGAGGACCTCGGGCCCGTTGCCGATCAGATTGGCATCCCTGAGGGGTTCGGTGATCTTGCCGCCTTCGATGAGGTACGCCTCGGTTGTGCCGAAGACGAAGTCCCCGGTGGTGGTGTTGACCTGGCCCCCACCGAGCTTGGCCACGTAGACCCCTCGGGGTGTCTGGGCCACGATCTCGTCGGGATCCTCGACGCCGGGCAGGAGGAAGGTGTTGGTCATCCGCACCATGGGCAAGTGCTGGTACGTCTGACGTCGACCGTTTCCCGACGACGTCCTCCCCTCCTTGCGGGCCCGGAGAAAGTCCCAGAGGTAATCGGTGAGCACGCCCTGGTCGATGAGCACGTTGCGCTGGGCGGGCCGGCCCTCGTCATCGATACGATAAGTCCCCCACTCGCTGCCCACGGTGCCGTCGTCCACCAAGGTGACGAGCGGGCTGGCCACCTGCTGGCCGACCATCCCGGTATAGACCGAGGCGTCCTTCACGATGTGGTCGGCCTCGAGACCGTGGCCGCATGCCTCGTGGAACAGGATTCCACCACTCCCTCCGGCCAGTACCACCGGAAGCTCCCCGGACGGCGCCGGGCGGGCGGTCAGCTTGGACAGTGCCCGGCGGGCGGCCAGCTCGGCGAGCTCTTCGACCGACACCTCGTCGAACATCTCGAAACCAATCGTTCGGGCCGCCGACTCGAAACCGGTCTGGAGGCCGGTGTCCCCCACGGCGACGCAGGACACCGAGAAGCGGGTGCGGGCCTGCTGGTCACGAGCCAACAGGCCATCGGAATTGGCGATCAGAACCTGGCGGCGGGAGCTCCCGCAGGCGGCCTGCACCTGGGAGATGGCATTGCCGGACGCCCGGGAGGCCTCGTCGGCCCGCTTCAAGAGCTCAAGCGAATCCCCTTTTGAGGGCAGGGGCGCCGCCGTCTGGCCCCCACCCGGGCTTCCTCCGACTTCCGGCCCAAGCGGCCCAGCGGCCCCGGCGCTAATCCCCCCCCGCCCGCTCCGGGCCACGGCCGATGCGGCCTCGGCCGCTCGGAGAAGGCCGGTCTCGGTGAGATCAGCGGTGTGGGCGAAGCCGGTGGTCTCCCCGGACACCACCCGGATCCCAGCTCCACGCTCGCGTCCGGAGGAAAGCTCCTCGACCCGCCCGTCATCGAGCAGGGCCGACGAGGTGGAGCGGTCCTCGGCAAAGACCTCAGCGAAGTCGCCGCCGTGCCGCAGTGCCTCGGACAGCACCCGCTCGAGAACTGGGGATTCGATCACTACGCCTCCTTGCGTCAACGCCGGGGGCAAGGTGGCCGACGTCTCCTGTGTCACGTATCGTACCGGCGTGGCGCCCTATACCGGTCTGTCGGCCCGAATCGAATTAGAGGTGAGCGAAGCCGACACCGCCGAGGCGCTGCGCTGCGGGACCGTGCCTGTCCTGGCCACCCCCCGCCTGGTGGCACTGTGCGAGGAAGCCAGCTGCATGGCCATCGAAGGTCATCTGCCTGTCAACTGCACCTCAGTAGCCAAGCGGGTGCAATTCGACCACCTCGTCCCGGTGGGCGTCGGGGGGAAGGTGTGGGCCGAGGCCACCCTCGATCGCATCGAGGGGCGGCGCTTGGTGTTCACCCTCTCGGTGTCGGAGAGCGCCGGGCTGGTCGCCGCAGGCAAACTGATCCGGGTGATCGTGGACCGGGCAACGTTCCTCTCCAACGTGCGCTGACCGGATCGTTGCCGGAAGCCGCCCGATCTCGCCGACCGGGGGGATAGCGGTCCCGCCGGGACCGAATGGACAGGTGGGGTTCTGCGTCCCGAGAGGCTAGAGGTTCTTGCCGATCATCCCGCCGAGCACCCCGCCGATGCCCGCGTCGGCCGCAGCATGGTGGTCGTCAGCGTGCGGGAGGTAGGGAGTCAGGGCCTCGGCGAGAACCGAAACGGGCATGCTCTGCAACCAGATGTTGCCCGGTCCGGTGAGCGCCACCAAATGGAAGCCGTCTTCGCCGAAGACCATGTTCTTGATTCCCGGAACTCGGCTGATGGTGAAGCTGACCTTGTCCTCGAACAGACCGACGTGTCCAGGGTGGGCCAGCATGGTCTGGCCAGCCGCCAGTTCGTAGGAGACGATCTCGCCAGAGAGCTCGATCCAGGCCTGACCCTCGCCCTCCAAGCGCTGCAGGATGAAGCCGTCGCCACCGTAGATCCCGCCCCGGAACGTCTGTTGCATCCCCACGCTGGGAACGATGCCATCGGTCCCGCACACCCATCCGTGGCGATGGACGAGATAACCCTGGCCAGCGGCGATGGTGACGGGGAAAATGCGGCCGGGGAGCTTGGCCCCGAAGGCCACCATGCCCTGGCCGCCCTGAGCCTCATACTTGGTCAGGAAGACTCCGCCCCCTCCCACGGCCCGCTTCAATCCACTCATCAGACCCTTCTGACCCCCGGTTGACGTCGACTGAGACATCTGGACGTTGGACGACATCCACGAGAGCTCGCCGTGGGTCGACACGATCGACTCGCCGGATTCGAGGATCATCTCCAGAAGAGGCATGGTGCTGCCCTTGACTTCGGCTTGCATGGGATCTCCTTATACCCGGGGAGCCGGACGCCTGGCTCGTTTCCGGCTCCCATCTTGCCCGCAACCAACCGGGCAAATCGGGATACCTCGTTGTCCTGCCGCTTTGCCCTCGCACTCGCTGCCTCACGGCTCAATTGGCCGCCGGAGAGGCACTGGCCAGCTTCTCGGTGACGGTCCTGGTTCTCCGGCAGCGGGCATCCGATTCGCCCGGGCGCTGGCGCCTGGCGCTGGTAGCCTAAAAACGAAAGGCGATCCATGCACTCATGATCCTCGAACACATCGACAGCCCCGCCGACCTGCGGTCCCTCACCCCCGAGGAACTGACCATCCTGTCGGGTGAAATCCGTGGGTTCATCGTCGATGCGGTGACGGCCACAGGCGGCCACCTCGGCTCCAACCTGGGCGTGGTGGAACTCACGCTGGCCCTCCACCGAACCTTCGACTCCCCGAGGGACGTGCTCCTCTGGGACACCGGTCACCAAGCCTATGTACACAAGCTGGTGACGGGCAGACGAGAAGCATTCACCCATCTCCGTCAGGCCGACGGGCTCTCCGGCTATCCCAACCGCGCCGAATCGGAGCACGACTGGGTAGAGAACAGCCACGCCTCGACCATTCTGAGCTATGCACACGGACTGGCCAGTGCATTCGAACTCCAGGACAACGCCCGCCGGGTGGTGGCCGTGGTCGGTGATGGAGCCCTCACCGGGGGGATGGCCTACGAGGCCCTCAACAATCTGGGCCATTCGGGCAAGCGAGTGCTCATCGTCCTCAACGACAACGGCCGCTCCTACGCGCCCACCGTGTCCAGGCTGTCACTGAGCCTGACCCACCTGCGGCTCAATCCGGCCTACGTGCACGCCCGCCAGCGCATCCGCCACCTGATCCGCGAACTTCCCGGCGTTGGCGACCTGGCCTACTCCGGAGTGCACGGAGTGACCAGCGCTCTGCGCGAGGTTGTCACCCCCCACACCTTCTTCGAAGCGCTCGGCATCAGGTACGCCGGACCCATCGACGGGCACGACATCGCCGGCGTGGAACTGGCACTGGCCAACGCCACGGAGTGGCCCGGCCCCATCGTGGTCCATGTGCTCACCCAGAAGGGGCGAGGCTACGCTCCGGCCGAAGAGGACGACGTCCAGCGGTTGCACGACGTGAAGGTCACAGCCGCAATCGTGGACCCGCTGGGGGACGGCGTCGTCCGCCCCAGTCTTGCCGGCAGCACCAACGGCTCGCACCCGCCGGGCGACATCGGCGATGGCAGCGACCTTCCGGTGACCACGTTCACCGACGCCTTCACCCGATCGCTGATTCGCCACGCCGACGCCGACCCACGCATCGTGGCTATCACCGCGGCGATGCCCGGACCCACTGGGCTCCTCCCGTTCCAAGCCCGCTTTCCCGAGCGCTTCGTCGATGTGGGTATCGCCGAGCAGCACGCGGTCACCTCGGCGGCCGGAATGGCCATGGCCGGCATGCGGCCGGTGGTGGCTGTGTACTCGACATTCTTTTCCCGCGCCTTCGACCAGGCCAATCTCGACGTCGGTCTCCACGGACTGCCGGTGGTCATGGTCCTCGACCGCGCTGGCATCACCGGTGACGACGGCCCCAGCCATCACGGTCTGTTGGATTTGGCCTTGGCTCTCGCCATCCCGGGAATGACCGTCTTCGCTCCATCGTCAGCGCCCGAGGTCGAGGTCATGCTGGCCCAGGCCCTCACGCTCGACGGCCCCTCGATCATCCGCTTTCCCAAGACTCCGGCGCCTCGGGTGGCCCCGGGAGCCATCGGTTCGGGTATGGACGCCCGCCGCACTCGGTTCGGCGATGGATCCGTCTGCATTCTGGCCATCGGCAAGATGCTGGAGGCGGCAGAATCGGCTGCCGACGCTCTCGTGACGGAGGGGTTGGACACCACGGTTTGGGACGTCCGCGTGGTTTCGGACCCCGATCCCGCCATGTTGGACGACGCTGCCCGCCACCGCGTGGTGATCACCGCCGAAGACGGCATCCGACAGGGCGGGGCCGGAATGTTCCTGGCCGATGCGCTCCGTGCCGCATCGTCACCGGGTGCAGCCCCACCGATCCTCTCGGTGGGAGCACCCCGGTCGTATATCGCCCAGGGCAAGCCCGATCACATCCTTGCTCACCTCGCACTCGACGGGCCCGGTCTGGCGCGCACCGCATTGGAGGCCATGAGGTCGCTGTCGGGCGAACTCGATGGTGAGGTAGTCAACCCACCGACGCCGTCGCTTCCGGGCCCGGCGACCACCCACGACGCACTTGATTGAATCGATTCCGGCACAGCGTGCAGATCGCTTTCCCCGCTGTTTGCCGCCCGAAACGAAACGTGTTCTACTAACTGCCCGATGACGTTCAACCTCGCTGATCTGTTCGAGGCGGCCGTGGACGCCTTCCCGGACCGGGAGTACCTGGTAGCGGCCGGTGAGCGTCGTACCTACGCCCAGATGGAGGAGCGAGCCAACCGGCTGGCCCATTTCCTCTCCGACCAGGGGGTCGGTCCCGGGGATCACGTCGGCATCTACTCCCTCAACAGCGTCGAGTGGGTGGAGACGGCGTGGGCTGTCTTCAAGCTCCGCGCCGTGTGGATCAACATCAACTACCGCTACGTCAAAGACGAGCTCCGCTACCTGTTCACCAACGCCGATCTCGTGGCTCTGGTCCACCAGGCCGAATTCGCACCTCGGGTCGCCGAGCTCCTCCCCGAGCTACCCAGCCTCCGGTTGCTGGTCGGGATCGACGACGGTTCGGACGAGACCCTGGCCGAGGGGACCGTTCCCTTCGAGGATGCGGTTCGCTCGGGTGGTCCCGAGAGGGATTTTGCCCCGCGATCCAACGACGACTACTACGTCCTCTACACGGGCGGGACCACGGGCCTGCCCAAAGGGGTCGTGTGGAGGCACGAGGACGTCTTCTATGCGTTGGGCGGAGGGGTGGAGCCCCACACCAACATCCGGGTCCAGCGGCCCGAGGAGATGGTCGAGAGGGGTATGGCGGGGGCGGTCACTCTCTTACCCATCGCGCCTCTCATGCACGGAGCGACCCAGTGGTCGGTCATGGGTCAGAGTTTCGTCGGCAACCGGACCATCCTGGTCCCCAAATTCGATCCCCATACCGTGTGGCGCCTGGTGGAGAGTGAGAAGGTCAACTCGGTGATGATCACCGGCGATGCTATGGGAAAGCCCCTGATCGAGGCGTTGGACGAGCCCGGAGTTTCCTACGACCTCTCCTCGGTGCTGGCAGTCACATCATCAGCGGCGCTGTTCTCCGCCCCGGTCAAAGACGAGTTCTTCAAGCACCTCCCTGACATCGTGATCGTCGATGCTGTTGGGTCCTCGGAATCGGGGAACAACGGCATGGTCACCATCGGGAAGGGAGACACGGCCATGAAAAGCGGCCCGACCGTCTCGGTGCTCGGAAATACGGTCGTCTTCGACGAGGATCTCAACCCTGTCGTCCCCGGGTCGGGAGTGATCGGAAAGATCGCCCGAGCCGGCGATATCCCGGTGGGTTACTACAACGATCCGGAAAAGACGGCCGAGGTGTTCATCACCGTCGACGGAACTCGGTACGTGATGCCTGGCGACTTCGCCACCGTCGAGGAGGACGGTTCGGTCACACTGCTCGGACGCGGTTCGGTATCTATCAACTCCGGAGGCGAGAAGATCTTCCCCGAGGAGGTCGAATCGGCGGTGCGATCCCATCCTGAGGTGTTCGATGCCATCGTGGTCGGGGCTCCCGACGACCGATGGGGTCAGAGGGTCGCGGCGATCATCCAGCCCCGAGCCGACAAGCACCCGAGTCTTGACGACATCCAGGTTCACTGCCGGGACGCCATCGCCGGTTACAAAGTGCCCCGTCAGCTGCATGTGGTGGACACCATCGTGCGTTCTCCGAGCGGCAAGCCCGACTACCGCTGGGCTGCCGAGATCGTGGCCGGTACGCCCGCGGAGACGGACAGCGGTGGCCTGCGGACAGCCTCGGGTCACTGAGTGAGCCGGACACCGGCCGCCAGGGGGACGCGACCGTCATGCCCATCGAGCTGAGCGGGCTGGTCGCCCCACCGCACTGCGCGGTGCTCACCATGGAGATCCAGCGCGGAGTGGTTGGCGACCTGAGCTCCTTTCCCCAACTTGCCGCCGCGGCCGAACAGGTCGGTGTGATCCCCAACACCGCTCGAGTCCTGGCCGCGGCCCGGTCCGTCGGGATCCCCGTGGTGCACTGCACGGCCGAGTTCCGGGCCGATCGGGCCGGGACCACGGTCAACTGCCAGTTGGTGGCGGCCGTGCTGCGCAATCCCGATCATCTGCTGGAGGGGACAGCCGCGACCGAATTGGTCGAGGGGTTGGGCGCTGAACCCGGCGACATGGTCTGTCCCCGCTTCCACGGCGTGTCGCCGTTTACAGGCACCTCGCTGGACACCTGGTTGCGTAACCTCGGGGTGCGGACGGTCGTGGCGACCGGAGTCTCGGTCAACCTCGGCGTGCTCGGCCTGGCCATCGAAGCGGTCAACAACGGATATCAGGTGGTGGTCCCCCGCGACGCGGTGGCCGGCCTCCCCGCCGACTACGCCGACGCGGTGTTGGACAACACGTTCCCCCTCATCGCCACCGTCACCACGGTGAGCGACCTGATCGAGGCCTGGGCGACCCACTCCACCTGAGGCCCTTGAAATCCTTCCGAGTTCTCGCCTGCCGCGGGCGGGGCGCGGGGGCGAAGGGCGAGGGGCGAGGGCCAATCACCTCACCCGGTGAACCCGCCCGACCTCGTTAGTTTAATTCGAAAAATGGCCCGGATTATCGACCACAGTCGATGGGATTGATAGTTCTACCCAGGTTGTCAACAGGCCACCACCATCCGGCCGCCAGCCACTGGACGCGGATCAGCGACCGAATCCGAGCAGAGACCGTGTCGGTTAGAGGACCCGAGTGCCGTCCAACTGGATCATGGCGTTGGTCGGCAATTCCTCCACCGTTACCTCGGGGACGGGGAAGTTGAAGTCCTGATACTTGCGCTGAGCGGTCTGGCGGTAGCGGGTGGTGGAGTGGACGGGATCGGGATCGAACTGGGGGATGACCTTCGATCCGAAGACTTCGAGCATCTCGTGCACCTCGTCTTCCATGAAGGAATCCGAGGGGAGCCCAAAGACCAATTGGTCGCAACCGACGGTCTGGTACTTGGCCACCTGCTCGGCCACCTCGTCGGGCTCGCCACAAAGCAGGTAGCCCCCTTCGATGAGAGCGTCCAACATTCCCTCGTCGCTGATCGTGTGGGGCCTCTCCGGCCACAC
This sequence comes from uncultured Acidimicrobiaceae bacterium, assembly GCA_963704615.1. Taxonomy (GTDB): domain Bacteria; phylum Actinomycetota; class Acidimicrobiia; order Acidimicrobiales; family RAAP-2; genus Bog-756. The sequence goes on from OY969923.1 coordinate 2,818,839, forward strand.
CGGCACCCCCTCCTGATGGGGAATGGTGTCGTGGTAGTTGCACACCATCGAATAGAGGTATCCCCGGCCCCGGCGCAGCGCGACCTGACGCGCCTTCTTCCGGTCGCTCAAGCAGATGACCGCGTTGGTCATCATCACGTTGTCGTTCATGAACTGTCCGAGAGGCTCGGCGCAGTTGGCGATACCTTCCTTGTAGGCGTCGATCCGTCCCTGGAGGTTGTAGATGGGCTCGAAATTGAATGCGATGGCGCCGATCCCCAATTCTCCGGCCTGAGTGAACGTTCCCGGGTTGCCGCACCCCACCCAGATGGGTGGGTGGCCCTGACCCCGGTAAGGCTTGGGCAGGACGTTGTGCGGATAGGGCACGGTGAAGCTCTCGCCTTCGTACATGTAGTCCTTCTGCTCCCACATGCGGGGGATCTCTCGGATGACCTCGTTCCACTCCGCCTTGGTGGAGTTCTTGTCGAGAATGTTGAAAGCGGCGATCTCGTGACTACCCGCCCCGCGCCCCGTCCCCCATTCGAATCGGCCCTCGAAGACGTGATCGAGCATGGACACTCGTTCGGCGCAGCGAACGGGGTGGTTGACCCGGGGGGAGATGTTCATGATGCCGGTGCCCACGTGGATGCGATCGGTGGCGTGAGCCAGATACCCCATGACCACCTCGGGCGCCGACATGTGGCTGTATTCGGTCAGCGTGTGGTGCTCCCCCACCCAGGCGTACTTCCAGTTGTACTTGTCAGCCTCGATGACATAGGCAATCTCCCGCATGAGCATCTCGTGCTCGCAGGCCGGGTCGTGAGCCGCCTGGCCGGGCAGGTAGCCGTTGAGAAAGACTCCGAATTCCATCGCCATGGGCTCCTCTCCCTGCGCAACTGACTCCGCACTGGCGCCGGATGTCACGGTACACGGTGGTTTGATAAATTGCAACGCGTTCCATATTTGTGCCTGATACATCGCCACAGAGTCGTCAGGCGCCTACTGTCAGTCAACTGGCAAAGGGGTGAAAACGCTGACCATCGACGAGCTGATCCGACAGCGCGCGGGCGACGAGCGGGTCGGGCTGGCCTGTGCCGACCGGACCTGGACCCATGATCAGGTAGTAGCGGCCCAGGCCCAAAGGGCCGCCGTCCTGGCGTCGCTCAGGCGCCCAGGGCCATTGCACGTCGCCCTTCTCCTCGACAACATCCCCGAATTCGTATTCTGGATGGGAGGGGCAGCGCTGGCCGGAGCGGTGTTGGTCGGTGGCAATCCCACCCATCGTGGGGAGGAGCTGGCCCGCGACCTCTCGCATACGGAATGCCAGTTGCTGATCACCAATGCGACCTATCGAGGACTTGTCGAGGGCTACGACCTCGGGCCGAGCTTGCCCGCAGAGCGGATCCTGGTGATCGACGACCCTTCTGGTGATCTGCCTCTGGAATCAGCAACTCCATACGGAACCCTTCTGGCCGGCGCCGCCGGGGCACCGCTACCCGACCAGAGCCAGACAAATGTGACCGACGAGACCCTCGGGTACCTACTGTTCACTTCTGGCACATCCGGGGCCCCAAAGGCCTGTCTGTGCAGCCAGGGGCGTCTGGCCCGCATCGGCTCGGCCGTGGCCGAGATGTTCGCGCTCACTCCCGAGGACGTCTGCTACGTGGCCATGCCCCTCTTCCATTCCAATGCCCTGATGACGGCGTGGGCGCCGGCGCTGTCCGCCGGGGCGACACTGGCGCTGCGCGAGCGGTTCACTGCCTCCGGGTTTTTGACGGACGTGCGGCGATTCGGAGCCACCTACTTCAACTATGTGGGGAAGCCGCTCTCCTACATACTGGATACGCCGGAACTACCGGACGACAGCGACAATCCCCTGCGCCGGGTCTTCGGGAACGAGGCCGCTGCCGCCGATGTGGCCCGGTTCGCCGAGCGCTTCGGTTGCACCGTGCAGGATGCCTACGGATCCACAGAGGGAGGGGTAGCGGTGCAGCGCACACCGGATACTCCCCGTGGGGCGCTGGGCCGTGCCGGGCCGGGAACGCTGATCATCAATCCCGAGACCGGTGACGAGTGCCCACGGGCCCGTTTCACGACGGAGGGACGCCTCATCAACGCCGAAGAGGCCATCGGCGAGTTGGTCAGCCAGACAGGGGGGGCAGGGTTCGAGGGCTACTGGCGGAACTCCGAGGCGGAGGCATCCAGGCTGCACAAGGGGTGGTATTGGACCGGCGATTTGGCCTACCGGGACGAAAACGACTTCTTCTACTTCGGTGGGCGCGACTACGACTGGCTGCGGGTAGACGGGGAGAACTTCGCGGCCGCACCAGTCGAGGAGGTGCTCCAAAGGCACCCCGACGTGCTGCTGGCTTCGGTCTACGCCGTACCCGACACCACGGTTGGCGACCAGGTGATGGCCACACTGCTGCTCCACGAGGACTCCGCGTTCGACCCCGAGGGATTTGCGGAGTTCCTGGCCGGAGAGCCGGACCTCGGGACAAAGTGGGCGCCCAAGTTCATCCGCATCAATGATCAACTTCCCGTGACCGCCACCACCAAGGTGCTCAAGCGTGTCCTCCGTGCCGAGGCCTGGCGATGCGCCGAGCCGGTGTGGTGGCGGGTCGACAAGGATGCCCCCTACTGCCGACTGCTCCCCGAGGAGGTCGAGGTCCTGGACCTTGCCGTCGCCCAGCGCTGACCCGAGGCTGGAAGCCAACAAGGGAATCCGCTCGCTGATCCGCTGCCGTGCCACCTGGCGGCCCCTCATCACATTGGAACGATCAACAACTCGGCATCTCTGCGGGCACACTCCTCGTTGTGTCGTCCCAAACACCCGATGCGCGTTACACCATGTGCCGTCCTCACGGACTGTCGTGCAAGACGACTCTTTCGACACTGACAAAGTCTGTGTAACGAAGACAAAGGTGGGACCGACGTCCATTCCGTGTTGGGTATCGGGAACGCGAAGCCGCGTACCACCCAGGGACCAACCGACCTACGCTGCGCCCGATGGAGACCGACGAGGAACTCCTCACGCGGTTACGGGCGGGCGACGAAGGGGCATTCGTGATCCTTGTCAGTCGCTACAACGGCTCCCTGTTGAGATTGGCGCGCTCCTACGTACCGAGCGATGCGGTCGCCGAGGAGGCCGTGCAGGACACCTGGATGGGTGTCGTCCGTGGCGTGGATCGTTTCGAAGGCCGCTCGTCCTTCAAGACCTGGCTGTTCCGCATCCTGGTCAACCGCGCCCGTACGGCCGGGGTGCGCGAGCCCCGTAACCTTCCCCTGGCCGACAGCGAACTGGCTGTCGATCCGTCACGATTCGATGGAAATGGGGCGTGGGCCCAGCCACTCGAAGCGTGGTCTGACACCGACAACAGACTGGTGGCCGCCACATGGACCCAGTGCCTGAGCGATGCCCTGGAAGAGCTCCCTCCGAGGCAACGGGAGATCGTGATCATGCGAGATGTGGAAGGTCTCCCCGGCGCCGACGTGTGCGACGTCCTCGGCGTCAGCGAGGGGAACCAACGTGTCCTGCTGCACCGCGGCCGTAGCCGCCTGCGCTCGAAGCTGGAGGCTCAGCTCGCGGTGAGGGGTCGTTGATCATGTTGCTGCGACGGAAACACGATCTGGTCTGCCAAGAGGTCGTCGAGCTTGTGACCGACTACCTCGAGGGCGCGCTCACCCGGTCGGACCGCCGGCGCTTCGAGTCCCATCTGCGCAACTGCCCGAACTGCACCAACTATCTAGAGCAGATGCGGGCCACCATCAGGGCCACCGGGGCACTCCACCAGGACGATTTGACCCCTGAAGTCCGCCAGGAGTTCACCGAGCTGTTTCGCAACTGGCGCCACCAGGACGAGAACGGCGAGTGACGGCTGCGTCAGCCGTCGACCCCGAGGATCAAACCACTGGTGGGGACGCCCGTACCCGCCGTCACCAGAACGTGGCCGACATCGGCTACCTGATTGACCGAGTTGCCCCGCACCTGTCGCACCCCTTCGGCGATGCCGTTCATCCCGTGCAGATAGGCCTCGCCTAACTGCCCACCATGGGTGTTGATGGGCAGTTCCCCTCCAAGCTCGATATTTCCGTCACGGACGAAGTCCTTGGCTTCACCCTTGCCGCAGAATCCGAGCTCCTCCAGCTGATAGAGGACGTAGGGGGTGAAGTGATCGTAAAGAACGGCGGTCTGGATGTCTGAGGGGGTAAGGCCGGAGACCTCCCACAACTGACGAGCCACCGCCGCCATCTCCCCCAGTCCGCAGAGATCGTCCGCGTAGTAGGAGGTCATCATCTCCTGACCAGGGCCCGCGCCCTGAGCGGCCGCCTCGATGACCACCGGCGTAGAGGGGAGGTCACGGGCCCTCTCGAGTGAGGTGACCACCAGGGCCTGGCCCCCGTCGGTCTCCTGACAGCAGTCGAGCAGGTGAAGCGGCTCGACGATCCATCGCGAGGCCTGGTGTTCTTCGAGGGTGATCGGCTTGTCGTAGAACCAGGCCTTGGGATTGGTGGCCGCGTGCTTTCGATCGGCCACCGCCACCCGACCGAGATCCTCCGACGTCGCACCGGTCACGTGCAGGTAGCGTTGAGCCGCCATTGCCACCCACTGGGCCGGCGTGAGCAACCCCACCGGTGCGTACCAAGCGAAATTGGCAGTCTCCGCATTGGGGATGGGGGGCCGATCCTGCACACCAGCCCCAAATCGGTTCCCCGATCGCTCGTTGAAGGCTCGGTAGCAGACGACGACATCGGCCACGCCGGATTCAACGGCCATCGCCGCTTGTTGGATGGTGGCGCAACCGGCACCGCCCCCGTAGTGGATGCGGCTGAAGAAGGAGAGTTCGCCCATGCCCAAGCTGCGAGCGATCTCGATCTCCGGATTGGTGTCCGAACTGAAGGTGACCAGACCATCCACCTCGGCCGGCTCGATACCCGCATCACGTAAAGCGAGATCGACAGCTTCGGCAGCCAGGCGAAGTTCGCTGCGACCCGATTCCTTGGAGAACTCGGTGGCGCCGATACCGACGACTGCTGTCGTGCCGGCAAAAGAGTGATCGGTGCCGCTCACTGGACCGAACCGCCGGCAGTCGATTCCGCAACACCGGATGCCTGGGCAGGAAGCAGGAGGCGCACGGTGCCACTCACGTGGTCACCCAGGCTGTTGGCGCCCCGGACGGTCACCTCGACGCCGCCTTGCCCATTGGCCCCCAGCGCATCGTCCTTAGCGGTGACCGAACCCGTCAGGGTCATGGTGTCGTCGGGGTAATTCGGGGCGCCCAGGCGGATGTTGACGTCGGTGAGCACCGCGCCCGGTCCCGACCAGTCGGTCACGTACCGCCCGACAAGTCCGTTGGTGGAGAGGATGTTCATGAAGATGTCCTTGGACCCTCGCTCCACGGCCTTCACCGAGTCGTGGTGAACGTCCTGGTAGTCACGTGAGGCTATGGCCGTCGACACGATCAAGGTCCGGGTGAGGGGAATGGACAACACGGGGAGTTCGTCACCTACTGACACCTCCCCGAAGGGAAGCGTGGTGGTTCGGGGATCTCCAGGTGTGTTCGAGATCGGGCTCATATCGGCACCTCTCGACCTGCTTTCAGCTCGTCCATCAGCTGCACTCCCAGTCGGGCCAGCTGACTGCTCGGTGGCCCGAGCAGCAATTCGATCTGCTTGCCCCACAGGAAGTACCGATGGATCGGATACGAGATGTCGGCGCCCAGGCCCCCGTGGAGGTGTTGGGTGGCGAACACGGCCCGCTGCCCCGCCTCGGCTGCGAACCACGAGGCGACGCTCACGGCGAGATTCGCGTCGAGTCCATGGTCCAACCGCCACGCCGCTTGCCACATGGTGACCCGGATCGACTCGGTATCGATGGCGGCGTCGGCGGCCCGGAGCATGGTCCCCTGGAAGGTCGAGAGAGGCCGACCGAATTGCTCGCGACTGTTGAGATAGTCGGCGGTCTGTGCCACCGCCGCCTCGGTCACGCCGACCTGCAGAGCACAGAGCCCGGTCCACGCCGTGTCCAGCATCGACATCACCACGTCTCGCCCGCTCTCCGAGGCACCGCCGGCCAGCAGATCATCGGAGGACACCTCCACCCCATCCAGATGGAGGTGTGGGTGGATCTCGCGGTTGGTGGTGACGGCCCGCTCGACCCTCACCCCGGTGGCCTGGGGGTCAACCGCGGCGACGACCACGCCCCCGTCGAGGGCCGCCGGGATCAGGACCCGGTCCGCCACGTGGGCGAAAGGAACGGCAAAGGCGGTGCCGGACAGCGACACGCCGTCGGTCCGTCGCACCGCGGTGATCGAGGGGCGACCCTCGCCTCCCGTGGCCACATCTCCGGCCGCATCGGTCAGGGCGGCGGTCAGCACCGTGTCACCCGACACGACGCTCGGAAGCACTCGCTCCTTCAGTGAGTCGGAGCCGAATGCGGCGATGGGCATGACTCCGAGGGCCACCGTGGCCCACACCGGCACCGGGGCCACCGACCGCCCCTGCGCCTCGAGGACGAGGGCAAGTTCCACCAACCCGTAACCGCCGCCCCCGTAGGCCTTGGGCACCGACAGCCCGAGCAGGTCGGCACGAGCAAGCTCGGTCCACAGCTCACGGTCCATGCGGTCCTCGGTGGCCTCCACCTTCTGCACGCGTTCGGGTGTCACCAGCCCGCCGAAGATGCCCTCGGCGGCCTCGGCGATGGCCTCTTGCTCCTCGTTCAGGGTGAAGTCCATCAGCTCCCTCTCGTCTTCCCGGACCCCGCCGACGGCGGTGAGGGGTCCGGTCGGAACACCGGCAGTGTGAGTTCGTCGTCGAAGGCCTCGAAACCGGCCAGGACCGGCATCCCGATGGACACGCTTTCGGGTGTGATGCCAGCGACGTTGGCCACCAGGCGTGTGCCCTCTTCCAGCTCGACGAGAGCCACCACAAGGGGATAATCGAATGCCGGCACCTGAGGGTAGTGGTTGACTACATAGCTGTAGATCGTGCCCCGACCGGACGCGGTGACCGCATCCCACTCGAAGGAGCGGCACTGCGCGCATGCTGGCCGAGGTGGGTGACGGAGAGTCCCACAATTGGTGCACCGCTGGATGAGCAGCTTGTGCTCCTTGGCCCCTTCGAAGAAGAAGCGGTTGTCCGGGGTCAGCGCCGGGCGCGGTCGTTTCGGACGTGACGCCGCTGCCTCCATTCCCGTTTCGGTCGAGGTGGGACGCGGCTTGAACTTGAGGATCCGGAACCGCATGGTGGCCACCGGATCACCGTCTTGATCGGTGTACTCCGATCGGGTGGTGATGAAGTGCCCGACTCCGAGAGCGGTCTCCTTCTCCGGCGACACCGAGTCGATGACCGAGCTGACCTCGAGACGATCGCCCAACGCAAGCGGCCGCACGTAGTGCTGGTCGCAGTTGGTGGCCACCACCGAAGTGAATCCGGCATCATCGAGGAGGGCCATCAAGCGCTCATGGGGGGTGTCGCCTGACGCCAGACCCTTGCCCCGGGCCTCTTCGGTCTCCAGGGAGGCGCGCAGGCCCCGCATGGTCCAGGCCTGCAACATGGAGGGGGGGGCGATGATGCCGTCGAACCCGGCTTCTTGTGCCGCGGCCTCGTCGACATAGACAGAGTTGCGATCGCCCATGGCCTCGACCCAGTGGCGGATCATGGGCAGGTTGACGGCATCAGAACTCCGCACGCTGGGTCCGGGGGACAGGCCGACGAAGGATTGGAGCCGTTCATCGAACGTCATTCCGGCGATAGGCGGCTCGGATGCTTCGGAGCTTTCCTGTGTTGTCATGTCCTGTGCGCTCACCGGGATGACCGTTTCATCCCGAGGCCGGCCATGGCCAGGATCTCGCGTTGGACCTCGTTCACCCCGCCGCCGAATGTGTTGATCTGTGCTTGACGGCCGGCCCGTTCGAGCTCGCCGTGGAGGGCGGCACCAGGAGAGCCCGGACTCATGTAGCCGGCGGCACCGACCACACCGAGCAGGCGTCGATAGATCTCCACCGTCGACTCGGTGCCGAAGACCTTGACTGCGGAAGAGTCCGCGGGGCCGAGGGTGTCGGCGGCCACGGCCGCCGTCATTCGCCAGTTGAGCAGCTTCTGAGCTTGGAGCAGCGCGTAGGTCCGAGCCAGATCGGCCTGGACCCATCCGACATCGGCGCTCCCATGGTCGACCACCCAGGCGGCCGTTTCGGTCCACAGACGTTGGGCCAAGGCGCCGACGGCAGCCAGGCCAACCCTCTCGTGGTTGAGCTGACCGGTAATCAGTCGCCAACCCTCGTTGAGGTCACCGATGAGCGCCGACCGGGGCACCCGCACGTTGTCGTAGTAGGAGGCAGTGGTGGCCACACCCCCGACAGTGACCAGCGGGGTGCAGGAGAACCCCGGCGAGGACGTCGGCACCAGAAAGATCGAGATGCCCTTGTGCTTGGGGGCATCAGGGTCGGTGCGGCTGGCGAGCCAGATGTAATCGGCCTGATCAGCCCCGCTGGTGAAGATCTTGTTCCCGTTGATGGTCCATTCATCGCCGTCAAGGACGGCCCGCGTCCGCAGTGAGGCCAGGTCGGTACCAGCTCCGGGCTCGGTGTAACCGATGGCGAAGTTGATCTCTCCGGCCAGGATCCCCGACAAAAAGAAGCTCTTCTGCTCCTCGGTCCCGTAACGCATGATGGTCGGACCCACGGTGTTGAGGGTCACGAAAGGGAACGGCGCTCTGGCCCTCTGCACCTCGGTGAAGAAGATGAAATTGATCAGAGGTCGGACGCCCCTGGCCGCCGTACTCCTTGGGCCACCCGATCCCCAACCAGCCGTCCTTGCCCATGCGCCGGACGAGTGATCGAAAGACCTCGCCTCCCTCACCCTCGCTGTCGAGGGCGTGACGCACCTCATCGGTCAGTAGGTCGGCAAAATAGGCCCGCAGCTCTGCCCGCAGGGCCAACTCCTCAGTGGTCTCCTCGAGGTGCATGACGTGCGATCCCTTCACTCTCTAGACATCGGCGCGAGGCCCGGCGCTGCTGCCGGCGTGGGAGCAGCGAGTCGGCCTCCACCGCCCAAGCACCTCACGACCTGGTTCTTCGTTGCCAGACGACCGGTGCGTAGCTTTGGTCACGGCGCCACTGACCTATGATAACTGATACACGTTCTAGAAACGTTATCGACACTGATCTCGCCTGGTGCCGGCCGGCGATGGCCGCAAGCCCAGGGGGGGAGGCACCGTGGAACTGACTGACATCGATCTGTGTGACTCGGCCAACTTCGTGGACGCCGTCCCCCACGAGTGGTTTGCCTTCCTCCGCCGTGAGGCACCAGTGCAGTGGCACCCGGACCCTCAAGGCTTCGCCGAGGGATTCTGGTCGGTCACGCGCTATGACGATTGCGTCGGCGTGAACCGCGACTATGAGCACTTTTCGTCGCACCGAGCCGCTGCTCTATTCACCGACATGGATGAGGATGCGCTCGCTCAGCAGCGGATGATGATGCTCAACATGGACCCGCCCATGCACACCCGCTATCGCCGGCTGGTCAACAAGGGCTTCACCCCCCGGATGATCCGCGATCTCGAGGCCAAGGTGGTGGCCTCGGCGGATGGCATCATCGACAGTGTCTGCGAGGCGGGGCGAGCAGACTTCGTCGAGCAAATCTCTGCTGAGCTGCCCTTGCAGGTCATCGCTGACCTGATGGGAGTCCCCCAGGAGGACAGGCACCTGGTCTTCGACTGGTCCAACAAGATGATCGGCTCGGAAGACCCCGAATACCAGCTCAGCCCCGACGCAGCGGCCCAGGCGTCCATGGAATTGTACGCTTTTGCCGACGAGCTGTGCGCCAAGAAGCGGCTCGATCCCCACGATGATCTGTTCAGCGTCCTCACCCACGCCGACATCGACGGCGACCAGCTGTCGCAACTCGAGCTCGACCTCTTCTTCCTCCTCCTGTCGGTTGCCGGCAACGAGACCACCCGAAACCTGATCTCCGGGGCCATGGTCGCCTTCTTCGACAATCCCGATCAATGGGAGAGGCTCAGGGCAGATCGTTCACTGATGCCGTCGGCCGTCGAGGAGATGCTCCGCTATGTGTCTCCCGTGATGCACTTCCGCCGACAGGCAACCGGGGATGTGGCCATCGGTGACCAGAAGATCGCCGAAGGCGACAAAGTGATCTTCTGGCACATTTCGGCCAATCGGGACGAATCTGTCTTCTCCAATCCGAACGAGTTCGACATCGGTCGCACCCCCAACAATCACATGGCCTTCGGAGGGGGTGGTCCTCATTTCTGCCTGGGCGCGAATCTGGCCCGCATGGAGATCCGAGTCATGTTCGACCGGCTCCTCGAGCGCATTCCCGACATCCGACTCGACGGTGAGGTGCAGCGGCTCCGGTCCAACTTCATCAACGGGGTCAAGCACATTCCCGTGGCCTTCACCCCCTCGGCCCCCGTCGGCCGCTGAAGCCAAGACCGCCCGAGCACGCGGCGCCAACCAGAAAGCGGACGCCCTCATGCGTTTCCACCTCGCGGTCACCTTCTTGCCCCTCGATGAGACACTGAGCCTTGCCCCGGCATGCGACGAGATGGGCTACGCAGGGATCTACTTCTCGGATCACCTGTTCAACCCCCGCGACCTGAAATCTCGCTACACCTATTCGAGTGCACCCGACGGCGCACCGTTCTGGGAGAAGGAAACCGAGTGGCCCGATCCGATGTGTCTCATTGCTGCGCTATCGTCGATCACCACCAAACTCACCTTCACCACGGGCGTGTACGTCGCACCAGTACGGGACCTGATCACCGTGGCCAAGACGGTCGGCACGGCAGCGGTGTTGTCCGACAACCGGGTCAGGCTGGGCGTCGGAGTGGGCTGGTGCGAGGAGGAGTACATTCTCACTGGCCAGGACTTCCGCACCCGTGGCAAGAGGCTCAACGACATGATCCCAGCCCTGCGTGCCCTCTGGAAGGGAGGATGGGTGGAGTACCACGGACCTTTCTACGACGTCCCGCCCTGCCAGATGAACCCGTCGCCCACGCTTCCCGTGCCCATCATCGGTGGTGGCCATTCGGAGCCTGCGCTCCTGAGGGCAGCCACTCTGTGCGACGGCTGGGTCAATACCGGGGCGGCGGCGCCTGAGGAGGCGTTCATGGAAGTGGCCAGGATCAACGACGCGCTCAAGAAGGCCGGCCGGGATGGTGATCCTTTCTCGTTGTACTTGGCCGTCCGGGCGTTCCCCGATGTCGACCTGTACCGCCGCCTCGAGGAGGCCGGCGTCACCGACATCCTGTGCGCACCATGGATGTCTGTCCAGGCCCAGGAGGGGGACACGCCCGAGTCGATCCGTCGCGCCCGGGCTGCCGTCTGCGAACAGTTCGCGGAGACCATCATCGCCGCCATGGCCTGATCGGCCCTGTACAGCACGGTGATCACCCGGCGCTATGGTCCGTGGGTGGTCATTCCGGGGAGGATTCGATGAAGGACATGAAGCTCGGACTGCAGTTGGGCTATTGGGGATCCGGACCCCCGATCGGTGCCGGTGAACAGGTCGCCGAGGCGGAACGGCTCGGATTCGACTCGATCTGGACGGCGGAGGCCTACGGCTCGGATGCGCTCACCCCGCTGAGCTGGTGGGGGTCCCGGACCAGACAGGTGCGCCTCGGCACCGCTCTGTGCCAGCTGTCGGCGCGCACCCCGACAGCCATGGCCATGGCTGCTCTGACCCTCGATCACCTGTCCGGCGGCCGGTTCGTCCTCGGACTGGGTGTGTCCGGTCCTCAGGTGGTCGAGGGGTGGTACGGCCAGTCGTTCGAGAAGCCCCTGGCCCGGACCACCGAATACGTCGACATCGTACGTCGTGCCATTGCCCGCGAGGCACCCGTCACCAGCAATGGTCCCCACTATCCGCTCCCTTACCCGGGCGGAACGGGGCTCGGCAAGCCCCTTAAGGCCATCGTGCATCCGCTCCGCAAGGAAATCCCGATCATCCTGGGGGCCGAAGGACCGAAGAATGTCTCGCTGGCCGCCGAGATTGCCGACGGATGGTTCCCCATCTTCTTCTCGCCCAACGCGGTCAAGGCCTTCGAGCCGGCGCTCGCCGAAGGATTCAGCCGTCCCGGGGCCCGACACAGCGCGGACGACTTCGAGGTCATCGCCTTCGCCCCCACGCTCATCGATGACGACATCGAGCGCGCCGCAGACAACTATCGCCCGATGATCGCCCTCTATATCGGAGGCATGGGGGCCAAGTCGATGAACTTCCACTTCGACGTCTTCGCCCGCATGGGATACGAAGCGGAGGCGGCCAAGATCCAGGAGCTCTACCTGGCCGGCCACAAGGACGAGGCCGCAGCCGCGGTCCCGACCGCGCTCATCGAGGACACCGCCCTGATCGGACCGAAAGAGAAAATCAGAGACGACCTCGAGGGCTGGCGTGAATCCATAGCGACAACGTTGCTGGTGGCGGGTGGTCCAGACACGCTTCGGACCATGGCGGAATTGGTTCTGTAGCACCGTCGCATCGCGGCCCGTTCCTCGGCGGTCGCTACCCAGGGGTGATCGTCGGTACGACTGGACGTGGCGTACGCGCCGTACAGCGTGAGTGAGTGGACGCGCTCGGGGAACGTCGCCGCGAAAAGAATCGACATCGGACCGCCCTCCGATACCCCGACGAGCGCTGCTCGCTCTGACCCGACCGCGTCCATTACGGCCCGCACGTCGTCCATGCGGTCCTCGAGTCTGGGAATGTCAGTGGACCGGTCGCTCAGTCCCGTGCCGATCTTGTCGAACGTGATCACCCGGGCGAAGCGCGCTAACCGTTCGAGCCACGTGGACGCGGTAGCCCACTTCTCAGGATCGAGAGTTCGGTTGAGGTGAGAGACGAACCCGGGGACGAACACGACGTCGATCGGGCCGTCGCCGATCACCGCGTAAGCAACGTGCAAGTCATCCCGACGTGCATAACAGACCTTGGGAGCCACGCCGACATCCTCATACAGATCGATCGGTGCTTCTCTAGAGATCGGTCAGTATGGTCGCGGATATCGAGACGTCGTGGCGAGTCCAATTGTGAGGTCGATGACAGAACCATCCGAAGAGCTTGGCCCACTGCTCTCCGTTAACCCACCGCTATAGGCGTGGGGGCAGATCATCTCTCTCATCTCGTCCTGTTGATCGCAGACCGTCTCCGAGTGAGCGACCGGTAAAGTTCCATGGTGCTCGGGTGGATCGAATCAAGCGGCTCGATGTCCTCGGCCACCAACTCGACCAGCTCCGCCATCACCGCCTCGACCCCGGCCGGATTTCCGGCCAGATCTGCCGCTCGCAGCAACATCCGATAGAGGCGTTCATCGTAAGGGCTGACCAGCAATCCCTTTCGAGCAGCCCATTCCGCGCCACGCGCATCTCGCGCCGACAGATTGGCGCCCGCGAGTCGACCACTGAGGTCGACGACGGCAGACTCGATCGCCGGCGCGATCCCCTCGAGAATCGGCCAGTCCGATGAGCGGAGGCCTTCGAACGGTCGACCTCGTACCAGTTCCAGTGCTGAACGCCAGGCTCGGGTATCGTCCGAATCGGCGAGCGCGACAAATCGATCCCAATCCGTGCCGACCGTGCGAGCCAGAGCCAGCCGCCCGTGCGAGTGTGGTAGGTGGTCGAGGCCGTTCGCCGCCGTCCCCAGCGACCTGCGGGCTACCGACGCCGTAGAATGAAGACTGGAAGGAGCCATCAGTCGATCGGGCCATAGCGCTGTGGTCCATGCTTCGTTCGAGACGCCACGGGGGTGCATGCTCAGGTAGACGACGAGCTCCTTCGCCCATGCCCTGGTGAACTCGCGGGCGGCACCGCGAATTTCGATCGGACCCAGTACTGCTATCTCAATCTCGTGATCGCCCACGGACGATTCTTGTCCGATGACATCAGACGGAGCCCAATGAGGGTTTCTCTGGGGATCGCGGATCGCTCCGTGAGGGGTGTGGGGGTCAACGCGCTCGTCGGGCGCGGGGGTAGGCATGGAGATCGGAAGGCTCAGGTAAGGCGGCTCGGACAGAAACATCGACTCACGACTCGTTGCCGACTCCATCAGACAGGTAACCGCGGCGAGGTCTTCAGCGCCTACCCGCTGAGGGAACACCACCGAACTCAGCGGTTCGAGAGAAGCTGACTGCTCAGGTACCGACAACCTCACCGCGTCTGCCGTATCGGACCGCTGACCAATGGCCACGACGGCGATTCCCAGGCCAGGATCTGGAGTCAGCTCGAGCAGCTCTGCGACTTGGTCGTCGGCAATGGTCGGTCCGCACACCACGACCAGCGGATCCCACCTGTCCGAACCATCGACATTCCTGGCATTGGCAAAAGAGGCATGACCGGCGGATTGCAGCAGCCGAGCGGCGGTGATCCTCCGTCGACAAAGGGAATCGATGATTTTGGGCACGTCGCTCGTCGCCTCGACTCTGTCGAACCGTTCGAACTCGGATCCGAACCCGACCAAGATGACATCAAACCGACCTGCCCACAGCGACGTGGCGAGCTCCAACGCCAGGGCACGGACGACACTCTCGCAACCCGTCGCATCGCCGCTCACGACCAGTCTCCCCAGCGATTCCAGATTGACCAGGATCAGGCCATCTTCTCCACGTCCCACGGTCACAAGAAGTGGCGCCGGTGACGTGGCCGAATACGCTGCCTTCCGCGGGTGCCGAACGGGAGGAAGAGCGGACCTGTCCACCAGAACCGATCGCCCGCCCGGTCCGATCGTGAATGAATCAGTCAGACCCGGCAGGGAATCCAAACTGTCAATCGCCAATTCGATCACCTCGTGTCGAACCATGACTCCATTGACGATCAATGAATCCAAACCCCGATTTCCGATCTCCTCCGCGAATAGTCGCAGCGCGGTGTCCACCGCCTCCGCGACCTCCCGACCATCACCAAGGCGGAGTCTCTGTTCGATGAGGTTTTGGGACCACGCCGGCAACCTGATATACGTTCCTGTACCTCGGTGGCGTTGCTGCACCCGCCTCATGCGATCGAGAAGGCTGACAACGCCTGCTCCGACGATTCCGCCTCCCCCAGGAGCGAACGGCAATAGTGGGCTGTGAGTTCTCCCACCTGCAACCGATCCCGCCTGCGGCGTCGTCGGTCGCCCTGCGATTGCGGTACGCGCTGGGCCCGGGAAAGAAACAGGGAGATCGGGAGTCCAGCCTTGCCCTCCAAAGGGCTCTGGTTCTGATCCACCTGGTGATGACATCGGAGCGACCACGCCGGAGGAGGCAAGCCCCCGCACGGATTCGGGCAGGACCAGCGTCCAGCCCGTCTGAATCCAATGTTCCTGTGTCAGAGTTCCCCCGTCGGGCTGAGGCAGGCCGTAATTGTATTGAGCCAGTTCGCGCCACCGCAGTGCGGATCCCAATCTTTCGGCGGCGATCGACCAGAGGGTCTCCCGGGGCATCACCCGGTGCGTGTTCACCGCAGAATGATGTTCACCTTGGACAGGATGGCTGGTCACCAACAATGCACTGGGCGCTCGAGGGGTTTGTCCCTCCACTCGATTCGGTCTTGCCGTACGTCCCAGTTCACCCGGCTGGTCAGCAGCGTCGGGTTCCGTCGATCCGGTTGATGAGAGGAGATCGACGGCATCCAGAACGGCGACCCGGTTCTCTGAATGGTGCTGTGCCGATCCCCTGCCCTCGACCGAGGTGGGAGTGGCCGTGCGAACCACAACGAACATCTCCGGACTGACTGTTCCCACGCCGGGGCGGTGTGTGTGCCCTGTGGGTAGCGGTTCGTCAATCACCGAGAAAGGGATTGCTGAAGCGTCCCCAGACATGTGGCCCGACCCTCCTGTTGCCCTTGGCGCAGAGATGACCCGCCCGATGGGAGACAGAGCCAGCGCGGTCCCAACGAGGCATGCCGCCAGAGATTGCAGAGTCCGACTGGCAGGGAGCCTCGTGGATGAGCGCCCGGTGATCCGAGCTTTGACCTCGAGCGCCACACACAGCGTCATCCAAGCCCAACAAATCCACGCAATCAGCAGTGCACCGCGGACGACCCAGTGGGCGATCAGGCCGGGATCAGACGAGCGGTGAGACGCGAACATCTGCGAGACGCGGCTGAGGTCGATATGGGAGAGAGGGGAGCCTCCGACCTTGAGCAGAATGACCGGAGTCGCCACAACGACGAGTATCAGAGCGAGTGTCGATAGGCCTGCCCGCACCGTACTCTCACTGTGCGTGGCCTGAGGGACGATCCCTTTTCTGGTCATGAGCCGACCGTCACGCCCTGCACGTCCACTGCTGAGGCTGACGCCGACACCGGCAAAGTGTCGATGCCGATAAGCCCGAGAATCTGGGTGTGGATTTGATAATGGATCCGCACGGTGACCGTTCCCGACGAGACGGTTGCGATGCCTGGGTGTCCTGCCACATCAGTGAACTGCTCGGCGGCAGCGATCGCCTGGGACTGGTCGATCTCCACAAAGCCCGATCGGAGAGCATCGATTGACAGTGCGCCGGCTCCAGCCCGAGCTGCCTGTTCGGCCTCATCAGCGGCGGATTGCCGAGCGCTGAGCGCGGAGCCACCGTCGACGACCAGGCCGACCAGCGTGAAAAGGGCAACCAACACGAGAGCGACGAACGCCGTCAGCGAACCTTCCTGGGATCGGGTCTCCGGGAAAACGAGTTCGGCGGGCCTCCACCTCTCGAGCACCGGACCACCCTTTCTCCTGTACCGACCGCGAATGAGTCCAGCTCTCAT
Source organism: uncultured Acidimicrobiaceae bacterium (assembly GCA_963704615.1). GTDB lineage: Bacteria > Actinomycetota > Acidimicrobiia > Acidimicrobiales > RAAP-2 > Bog-756. Next base: position 2,835,557 of record OY969923.1, read on the forward strand.
TGAACTGATCGATAGGGATCGATGGGTGCGATGGAGGTGGCGCGCACCACCGTGCCGCTGGGGAAGCCAGGAATGGGCAGGTCGGAAAGATCAACGTGGCAATCCACGGTGACTGACACGTAACCGCCAGGATAGAAGTGGGTCACGTCGGTCACGACCTGAGCATTTCGGCATGGGTCGACACCGTCTGATACCCCTACCGACGCAGTCAGGGCTGCTCCCCATTGGGCGCTACTGGAATTGGGTTGCACCGCGGCTGACTCGGCACCCGCGCGAGCGGCTTCGACCACCTCCTGCCTTGCCTCCGATATGCGGCCAAAAGCCAGGACGCACAGGACTAGGAGGAACAGCACCGGTGTAATAACCACCAGCTCGACAGTGAGACTTCCATCCTGATCGTACGGGCGTTTCCTCATTCGGAACCACGAAACTCTTGGACGGGGCCGATTTCTACGGCTGAGACCGGCAGCGAAATACCGGGAAGAAGCGAAGTCGCCGAACCGGTCACCGTGATGCGTGCCTCATCACCAGGCAACACCACGATGACGGCATGCGACGATGCCAGATCTGAACCTGCTCCCGTCAGAATGGCCTGTGCCTGGGTAACCCCTGCGGCTGGGCTTTCTCCAAAGGATCTCGCGGCCCGATCTCCTTCTGAGGCAGCCAACTGGGCAACCTGGGCGGCGTGGGCCCAGAGCGCGAGCTGAATGAAGACCACCAGGAGAAGCATGATCACCGGAATCACAATCACGAACTCCACGACCGTCGAACCCTTCTCATCAGTTGTTAGCCGAGGTTGATGGAATTGGTCTTGGTCGTTATCTTGGCGACGATGATCGCTCCGATGGCGATCGCCAGTGCCGCGAAGATGGCTGTGATGATGACGGTCTCGACGACCGAGCCCGTTTCGTCCCAGCCACCCATCGAATCCACTCGGGCTCTCAGATAAGCCCACAGAACCACTACCTGGTTTGGCATCGTCCATTCTCCCTTCATGTGTGATTGCTTTCTGAAACCTGCGGATTGAGCTCGACTGCCAATCGCCTCCGGACCACCCGTCCATCAGAAGCCCCCGAGGATCCGACTGAACGCCGGATAGCCGATGAACAACAAGAATCCGACGAGGAGTAGGGCTCCCGGGAGAAACAGGCGTTCAGTCATCGAATTAGCCGCGGACTCGGCCTCTGCCTGCTCGTGTCGCCGGAAGGACACAGCCCGTGCGCTCAGCGACTGGCGTATCCGGGCACCTTCGGTGCCGGCCAACTCGAGGGTTGTGGACAATCCCACCAATTCAGGAAGGGCGATGTCCTCGCCAAGCTGACCCAGGGCGACCCAAGGGGACTGTCCGCCGTCACGGGCTTTGAAAAGGGCCTTTTGCAGGCGCTTTGCCGCCCAATCCTCACTGGCCTGAGACGCGGCAAACAGCGCACCCTCGATCCCGACTCCCCCAGCCAGGCCCAACACAACGAGGTCGACATACGACCCGAGAACGATTCGGAAATGAACCCGTCGATCTCGTGCGCGGTCGAGCAACGAGACGATGGGAAAACACGCTCCCGCCGGAACACCGAACACGGTCAGGAGAACCGGCACAACCGGACTGACGGGCAATCCAGCCACGTGGGCAATGACCCACAGCATTGGCGGGGCGACCAGACCTGCGCCCCCACCCATCAACACCTTGGACGCCAGTCCCTCGCGCGATTCTCCGGTGATATCGAGACTGGGAAGGAGAGCGAGCCACCGTGCATGGTTCTTGATCGTGGTGCTCTCGACCCAAGCAATCAGCAGGCGCCCTGCTCTCACAGTCATTCCTGCAGGCTCCGATCGAGCGCGAACGATGGCGATTCCGTTCATCGACTCGGCGATCGATTCGAGCGAGATCGGCGATGCTCGAAGACCACAGAACACACCGGTGCAGCCGACTCCGAACAGTGCACCGAGCATCGCGGCCATGTTCAGGTCTCGGCCACTTGTCGTCCGAGCAACCGGACTGGGGCGGGCGGACGGGCCAGGACCACCATAAGTGTGAGCCCGAGGCCGTACAGGACTCCCACGACGATCAGAACGAGTTGCCCGGTGGAGGAACCGAAAGGTGCTAAGTAAGGGCGGGCCAACAATGCCAATCCCACTGCGAACATGACGGAGAAGACCAACACCGTTCGGACGCCGCTCCGTACCGAGGCACGGCTTGTCTCGATTCGCAGTCGGAGCGCGACCTCGTCCCTCGTCGAGTCCGCCAACGCCATCAGGAGCTCGCCCAATCGTTGCGCCCGGGAGGTGACGGCCAGCTGCAACGCGCACACGACACGGTCGGCAGAAGGATCCTCGAGTTCGTCGGCGAACATGACCAGAGCCTCACGAGGGTGCATCCCGGCGCTCAACCTGCCGGAGAGTCGCACGGTCGCTCCCCTTATGGCCGGGGGGCTCAGGGCAGCCGTTGCCACGATCGCCTGGCTCAATCCCGCGGAAGCGGCGAGGGTTGCCTGTAACATTTCCGTCCACACGGCAATCGCCTCGACCTTGGCGATGGACACCGAGGCAGATGTCTTTCCGAAGAGTTTCGGGAGACCGTACACAGCGATGCCGATGATCGGGACCGCGGCAGGCCATCCCGTCACCAGACCAGCCGCCAGCCCGATCACCCCCGACAGGGCCAGCATGGGCAGGTGAAGCTCGACGCGCCTCGGGGGGCGGAGGGATCGGGTGGCTCTCTTCCCTGCTCCCTCCGCCCGCCACGCGATGGCAACCCCCAACACCCCGAGGGCGAAGGACAGTCCGACGACCACGATGAGAGCGCCGTTCACAGCGACGATCCGACACAATCAGACGGGGACTGCTGATATCCGTGGCGCTGGAGCGCCTCCAAGGTTCCAGCTCGGAGAGGCGAACCGACAACAGCGCGGTGGTCGGCGCCGGGCCGATAGATCTCGTTGGAGATGACCTGCACCCCCTCGGCATCAACCACCTCTCGGATCGAGGAGACGAATCGCTGGCGGATCGGTCCAGCATGAAATTGGACACTCATGTCCTCGCCATTCCCATACACCGAGCTAGACCGATTGTGAACCTGACGTAGCTCGCGCTCCCCGTCGACGTCGTCGGCTCCGTCGCTTTCGAGATGCACGATGAAGTGGATGGCACCGGCAATCAGCAAGTTGCTTGCTTCCAGCGGCAGACGCTCTTGGGCCTGCACGGCATAGGAAGCGATGCGGCGGAACACGCCTGACGACGAGTCGGAATGGATAGTGCACATCGATCCCGATCGGCCCTGGCTCATGGCGTTGAGCATGGGTAGGACTTCATCGTCGAGAACCTCGCCTACGATCACCCGATCGGCATTCATGCGCAGTGCACGTCGGACCAGAGCAGCTACGGAGATCAGGCCCTCACCTTCCACATTGGCCGGGCGCGCCTCGAGCGCGACCATGTCCGGGTGCCGATGAGGGGCTGAGTCGAGTCCCAGCTCTAGGGCCTGTTCAATTGTCACAATCCGCTCGCGAGGAGAGATCTCTCCGGCAAGGGCCCGCAACAAAGTCGTCTTCCCCGAATTCATGGCTCCCGAGATGACGATGTTCTTGCGGGCCTTCACGGCCGCCCCAAGCAGGGACGCCATCCCCTCATCAAGGGTGCCCAACGTGGTGAGATCCGCAAGTGAGAGGTCCGAGTATCGGTGCCTACGGATCGAAACGGCGGGCCTTGCTGTCAGAGCCATCAACGCCGAAAGTCGGCTGCCGTCGGGCAGACGGAGATCAAGTTCGGGGCATGCCAGATCGAAGCGCCTCTCCGAAAGCCCGAAGCGGCTGGCCGCCGAACGGACCAGGTCGACAAGCTCATCGTCGGAGTCGGCAATGGCAGGCATCATCCGCTTGGTACCGTCGGCGAAAGTGGCCCACACCCGATCGCACCCATTGACGTCGATGTTCTCGATATCCGGATCGTCGATGAGTGCCTGAAGACGCCCCATGCCGAACAGGGCGTCGAGTACCGACTGGGCCAAACGCTGTTCCGCCTGCGCCTCGCCGTACGGCGGCCAATCCGGCTCGTTGCCCGTGGTGAGAGCATCGAGATGGGCAAAGACTTGCTGGCGGGCGAACTCGCGTCGATCGTCCGGCCCGAGAGCCGCGGCCTGCGGAACAGCCAGATCCTCAGCAATCAGCTCGCGGATTACCATCGCCAGGGAGGAGTTCAACTCAATGCCTCCTCCTCACTGTGCAGTGAATGGCGCCGGGTTCGAGCCGTCCTGACCCGGGGGATGTGGAGGTCCCGGATCCACTCTCGCTGTGAGGCGTAGCGGTGCGCGGACTCCTCCTCCGCCTGCGGGATGCCCGCTTCGCCGGCGGGCGGGTCCGACGAAGGCGGAGAGAGTCCCGGAGCGAAAGGATCGGCGGCGAGTGTCGCCGCCAGGCGACGGGCCGCGGCAGCGAGCATCGACCGGGCCAGTCGACGGTCCCCGCTCTTTTCACCTGTGGCCACGGCGGCGGCTTGGGAGTCGAACGGAATCTCGCCCAGAACCGGAACTCCCATAAAGTCTTGGATCTCTGAGGTCGTGCGACTCCCCGCTCCCACCACGGCCAGTCCCAACCGGTTCTTCCACGGGGCCAAGTCGGTCGCCAGCCTCTCCCCGATCTGCATCACTGACGCGGCATCACGGAGGAGGCCGATCACCGCGGCGTCGGAGTGGCCCAGCCAACTGGGCCATGCCCTGTCCCCGGGCGACAGCCTTCCGAGATCGACAAGAACGTCCCAGGGCCCTCCCCGAGTTGACGAGATTCCCGACAAGAAGGCGGCCAGGGTTCTCTCAGATTCGGACGCTTCAACCGCCTTTGTCCCAACAAGTACGTCGAGACCACCGGGTAGTTGCTGGAGGTGCTGTTGGACATCGAGATCACCATCAGAGCGACGCACGGCAGAAGCCAACGAGGACCAGCCGGTCCGAGATGACAAGCGAAAGCGGGCGGCAAGGTCACCTCCACACCGATCGCACTCGACGACGATCACATTGCGCTCTTCTGGCCAGGTCGCCCCAACAAGACACGCGAGCGTGGTCATCCCGGGTGCGCCTTTGACCGAGGCGAAGGCGACGATAGTCACGAGCGGCCCGGTTTCGGAGTCGCATCCGCTCGAGGATTGGGCCGCGGGCCGTCGGTATAACCACGAGCGACCTGACTGCCGGAGCTTGGCTCAACGTCCCCGGCAAGCGAAGGAAGGAGCACGAGGCTCACCTGGTCGGCGTTGGCTGCCGTCGTCACCGCCGCTGCTTCCGTAGACGGCACTTCAACCGAGACCAGCTGAGATACATCGGACGACGAATCGGCTGGCGGCGCTTCCACGTCGAACACGCTGGACTGGGGCACAAGGACACCAGTCGAGGATCCGCCGTCGCCACTATCTCCGCCCGAGGTGGTGGGGATGCTCAACGAGGACCCCGGGTCGGCGGTTTGGACGATCATGACTTGATCTCCGGGGTTCACGCCTGATGCCGGCAGTTGGCCTGCTTTGAGAGCCAAACCCACCACCGCATCCCCCGTAGGAATCGGTTCGGAATCGGTCAGGTCGCCCGCGGTGAGAAGCGAGCCGGCTGGGATGGTCACCGCCGCTCGCTCGCCGGAGAGTTCCGAGGCGTCTGCAACCGGGACCGGGACCACTCCTCCCGAGATGCTGGCGCTGGTCGATCCAAGATCGCTCCCACTGATTCGCTGGCCCTGCTCGATCGTGTCCGTCACGACGAGAACCGAAACCTGATGGTTCGCCGACGAATAGAGCTCGGCAAACCCCGCGATGCTGGCAAAGACGATCATGACCGACGTCACCGCCAGAATGGGGCGCCTCGACCTGGCGGCTGAGGGGAGTCGTCGCCGTGACGGCGTCTCCTGAGTGGTGGACGAAGAAGCATGGCCTCGGTCGAGCAGCGTCGTCACCTCAACGACGCAATCGCCGGACTATTGATCCCGAAGGCCTCGGCGGGATCGGAATTGACACTCTCCACCTGTTCGACACGAACAGTCGCCAGGGCCGAAGTGGAGAGAGCGGGCAATTCCCCGCCGCCGGCGGCCCCGTTGGCGGACCAGGACACCGACCAATGGATCGTTGCCGTCACATCGAAGGCGCCATCGTTGGGATTTCCGTCAGGAGAGGTCTGTCCGCTCGAGGAGACCGAGTAAGTATGGTCACACTGCGTCGATTGCCGGGCCGCAGGCTTAGAGGGATCGAAGGCCGTCCCGGGCCCGGCGCACAGAACGACCGCCCCATCACCCGTGAGCCAAGTGACCGAGGTCGGAGTGGCCACCGCTGTAGCACTCACCGGCCCGACCGAGGCCGTCACCGGATAGGGATGCCAGATGTCATCGTCGATCCACAACCAGGTCGGAAGATTGACGACGGACACGGTCGAGGGGTTGAAGCTCATCGACGGAGAGGGCAGCTTGAGGGAATTCTCCGCCTGCCGGGCTACTGCATATGGATCGACCCCAGGCGTGGCCGTGGAGGACGCGTCGGGAATCCACTCCGTCTCGGTGGTCGACGCGCCTGTCAACTGATTAGTGCAGGTCACCGAGTACCAGCCGCCCGGGGTCGGACCACCAGGAGCGAACCCAGGCCCATCGTTCAAGGTCAAGGCCGTGTCGATGCACAGCCAGGGGCTTGCGCCTGGTGAGCCAACCCCCGCACCAGTCGATCCCCCCGGAGCGCCTGACGATGACCCGCCATCGGATGCACCCACCGTGATGGTGCCTCCGGGACCCACGCCTCCGTCGACCGCGGCAGTTGCTGTCGCGGAGCAGGCAGCCACTCCGACGCCCGCCAAAAGGGCGACTGCCAGGAGGCTCCCGGTCAGTCGCATCGGCCATCCACCACCTGCTGCGACGACAGCTTCCACCCACTGCCTGCCAATGCCATGGTGGAAGTGATCAACTCGAAATCAACCTGACCAAGATCGCCGGGGACTGGTTGCCCGGACGATGCGGACACGACGATCTCGGCGTCGTGGACACACGACCGGACCCTCGCCTGCTGCTCACCCAACGAGACGACTCGAGGTACTCCGTAGTCGACGGTGCCTTGGGCGATCTCGTCCTCCGCCCGCAGCTCCCCCAAGAATGAGCGAGCCCAGGTGAGTTGAGGCGGCACCGTCGTCGCGGCCATATCGGGTTCGCTCGGGTCAGCAGTGAGGGCGGCCGTATCGAACGCCTGCTCAGCGGCAAGCCAAGCCGACAGTATCTGGCCGTTCAGTTGCGATCCCGTCGACCCCATGGGCGCGGAAGCCGCCTGGTCATGGCCTGAGGAGGCCGCTCGCGGGAGCACAGACCCCTGGTGATCCGCCCCGCTTCCCGGGGCCTCGGAGAAGGACCCGCACGACGCCAGCAGAACCGAGCACGTCGCCATCACCAAGGTCGCCCGGCTTGCTGTGGGGCTCCCCCATCGCAACCCGTAAGCAACCGGTTTCTGCATAGGAGCCGGACGATAAGAGTCGCCGGAAATCCTCGCAATGTTCGCTGCAGTCGAAATGCAACTACTTCGGCCGATCCGTGCCCGACGCTCTCTGGCGCTCGTCCTCGATGGCGAGCCGAATTCCGGGTCGTCTGACACATTCAGAGCTTCGTTCGGCGACCTTGCACGCTTCCTTGACGAGGAGCTTGCTCGGCAAGGTGGGAGTCCGCGACTGCCAGTCTCGTCACCTAGAGAAGGTGGAAATTCTCCTTGCACAGCAATGCCTTTTGCCCAACGTCGGCACCGCGTCAAAAACACGGATCGCGAGCGATGGTCGACCCGACCTGATTCCGATCGCCCTCCGCCACCTGATCGTTGGCGAGGCCCCGGCAGACGCGCCGTCCACCGTCCGATGTCGGTGGAGCACCCTTCTGATGGCGGATACGAACAGTGTCCGTTTCACCGCTTTGGGTGACAAGAGTTCGTTCAGGAACCGAAGGCCAGGGCACGACCCGCCGATGCTCGGTCACGTTGCCGAGACCGACTCGGCGATGGGAGGGATCGCTTCGAAACCTGATGCGAGCGGTTGCCCGGCTTGGTTACGCTTCCTCCACCGATGAGGTCGCGGTCGCGGTCCCGGGAGGGCGGGCCGAGGTGGATGTCTCGGTCCCGGACCCTGCCGCTGTTGGGCTCACCTCCGCCGGGTTGTGGCCAACGACCAGCTTGGCGCTGAATTTGATGGCCTTGGTGGCGGTGGTAGCACCGGTTTGGAGCACGATGGCGATGGCCAGAAGCAGGACGGCAAGCACCCTGAAGGTGTGAGATCCGAGCAGGATGATGGCGACACGGCCGAGTGCGTACGGTGGGGAGCAGACCATCGCCCCGATGGTCCCGCCCACAGCGGTGGCGGTGAGCTTGTCCCGTCGGGATCGGTCGGACTTGATCCCGACCAAGCGGGCAGGGACAGCCACGTAGGCGAACATCATCACCCCGACCACGATGCCGAGGGAGAGGGCGAACCATCCCTTCCCCCAGCGGCTGACCACCATGGCGGAGAACCCGAGCGCCAGTCCGACGACGACGCCCCAAGCCAGGATGGTGCGCAAGTGCTCCCGCGCCTGTGCAAACGCTGGACGAATCTCGGGCTTGTCGGGTCGGGCGATGGCGAATGCGAAGACGGCATTGAGGAAGAAGCTGCCCGCAGTGATCGCCGCTATCGCCAACAGAATGGGGATGAGCAAAGGACCCCGGACGATACGGAATTCCTTGCCGCGGAAGACATGGATCTTCAGGTCGAGCATCGCCAGCCAGATCCACATGGCGGGCAGGATCTCCACGAGGGTGAGACGCCAGTTGATCACTAACAACTTCACCCCCTGGAAGAGCATGGCGAAGGCACCGACTGCCAGGGCGAGCGGGGCCAGCCACCGGCTCCGTTCACTGAGGTCCACAATGGCCTTCTCGACCATGCTCTCGTCGCCATTGCGGATGGCCCGGACGAGGCGCTCGATCTGCTGTACCACGGTGGCCCGCCGGGTGAGGACTGCTTGAACAGGGGTCGCATCGGGACTCTCCACCCGCGCCCCCGGATCGACCCCATTTGCCGGGATCGCTGGGATAGGTCCGGGCTCGTCGATCACGTGGCCCACCGGGCCGACGGGCTCCTCCAGTCTCGAAGAGCAATCGTCGACCCCGACCGCCGGTGGCCCCCCGGTCGCCTCGCTGCCCCGTGGTTCATTGTGCCCACGATACTTCTGCGGCCAAATGTTGGGAATGGTCCAGGAGCCTGCCGTGCCACACTGTGCGATGTGACAGCTCAGTACATCTACACCATGCGTGACCTGCGCCGCTTCTACCCTCCCGACCGCGAGGTGCTCAGGGGGATCAATCTCTCTTTCTTTCCGGGCGCGAAGATCGGGGTCATCGGGTCCAACGGCTCGGGCAAGTCGTCCCTTCTGAGGATCATGGCCGGTGAGGACGACGGCTTCGCCGGCGAGACCCGTCTCTCCTCGGGATTCAGTGTGGGCTACCTGGCCCAGGAGCCGCAGCTCGACCCGTCCAAGGACGTGCTCGGAAACGTGTCTGACGGCGTGGGCGAGACCAAGGCGCTCCTCGACCAGTTCAACGCCGTGTGTGCGGCGATGAGTGAACCTGATGCCGACTTTGACAGGCTCTTGGCGGAGCAGGCCGAACTCCAGGACAAGATCGAAGCGGCTGGGGCATGGGATCTGGAGCGGACCTTCGAGATTGCCATGGACGCCCTCCGTCTTCCCCCCGGTGACGCCGACGTGACGAAGCTGTCAGGCGGGGAGCGCCGACGAGTGGCGTTGTGCCGCCTCCTACTGGCCAAACCCGATCTCCTCTTGCTGGACGAGCCCACCAATCATCTCGACGCTGAGTCGGTGGCATGGCTCGAACGAACCTTGCAGGAGTATCCGGGGACCGTGGTCGCCGTGACACACGACCGTTATTTCCTCGACAACGTGGCCGGTTGGATACTCGAGTTGGACCGAGGCGCCGGCATCCCCTGGGAAGGCAATTACTCGTCATGGTTGGACCAGAAACAGGCGCGATTGGCTGGGGAGAAGAAAACCGATCAATCGCGACAACGCGCCCTCCAGCGCGAGCTGGAATGGATCAGGATGTCCCCACGCGCCCGCCAGAGCAAAGGAAAGGCCCGTATCAACGCCTACAACGACCTGGTTGCCGAGGCCGAAGCGGCTGAGCGGCGGGCCGATGCTTTGGAGATCGCCATTCCGCCCGGTCCCCGCTTGGGCGATCAGGTAGTCGACGCCAAGGACCTGGTCAAAGGATATGCGGACCGCCTGCTCATCGACGGGCTGTCCTTCCTGCTTCCTCCGGGCGGCATCGTCGGGGTCATCGGTCCCAACGGAGCGGGAAAGACCACCCTCTTCCGGATGATCGTCGGCGAGGAGAGCCCGGACTCCGGCGAGCTGGAGCTCGGTTCAACCGTCAAACTGGCTTACGTCGACCAATCCCGGGACCAGCTCGCCGGTGACGCAACCGTGTTCGAGGAGATCACCGGAGGCGACGACCGCATTCTCGTCGGCCACCGTGAACTGAACGGCCGCGCCTACGTGGCCAGCTTCGGGTTCACCGGAAGCGAACAGCAGAAGAAGGTCGGCCAGCTCTCTGGAGGGGAACGCAATCGAGTCCAGTTGGCCAAGGTGCTCAAGAGCGGAGGGAACGTCCTACTCCTTGACGAACCGACCAATGACCTCGACGTCGACACGCTGCGCGCTCTCGAAGAGGGTCTGCTCGGATTTCCGGGTTGCGTCGTGGTCATCAGCCACGACCGGTGGTTCCTCGACCGGATCGCCACTCACGTCTTGGCCTTCGAAGGTAATTCCCAGGTTCGGTGGTGGGAAGGGAACTTCAGCGACTACGAGGCGGATCGCAAGAAACGGCTGGGGGTCGATGCCGACCAGCCCCATAGGATCCGCTACAAGCCCTTGGTGCGGAACTGAGTGACGACCGGTCCGAGGATCCCGATTCGTTGGCCGGTGCGTGTATCGCCTCATCCTGATGAAGCGATACACGATCGCGAAGGCTGCTCCAATGCGACGATTGAACATTCCGGCGATGGGACCAACATGAAGGGAAGGGCGTGACCGGGACCCGCCGATCCTTCGCCAGCGACAATTGGGCGGGAATACATCCGGCCATCCTTGACGCCATCGCCGCCGCCAATGTCGACCATGCGCCTGCCTACGGCGACGACGAGGTGACAACTCACGCTATCGAGCTCTTCAAACAGCACTTCGGCGAGGGGGCCGACGTCTTCTTCGCCTTCAACGGGACGGGCGCCAACGTTGTGGGTCTCCAGTCCTTACTGCGGTCGTTCGAGGCGGTGATCTGCGCCGAGAGTGCCCACATCAACGTCGACGAGTGCGGGGCTCCCGAGAAGTTCTTGGGCAGCAAGCTGGTTGCCGTGCCCACCCCGGACGGGAAGCTGACGCCCGAGCTGGTGGAAGCAGCTACCACCGGAATCGGGGACGAGCATCATGTCCAATCCAAGGTGGTGTCGATCACCCAGTCGACCGAGCTCGGCACGTGCTACCGCATCGAGGAGATCACCGCTCTTGCCGAGTGGGCCCACGCCCGGGGGATGTGGCTGCACCTCGACGGTGCTCGCTTGTCCAACGCGGCCGCCTTCCTCGAGGTAGGCCTCGGTGCCTTCGGGTCAGCGGCCGGTGTCGACGTCCTCTCCTACGGAGGGACCAAGAACGGCGCCTTGGCCGCCGAGGCCGTCGTCTCTTTCAGGCCAGCCGAAGAGTCCCCGCTGCGCTACATCCGCAAGCAGTCGATGCAACTGGCTTCCAAGATGCGATTCGTCTCGGCCCAGTTCAGTGCCCTCCTCACGAACGACCTCTGGTGTGAAAACGCATCCCATGCCAACGCGATGGCCAGGCAGCTGGCCTCGGGAGTAGCCGACATCCCGGGCGTCAGGGTGGCCTATCCGGTCGAGGCCAACGGTGTGTTCGCCGTGCTTCCCGGCGCAGTCACTGCGGCACTGCAGGAACGGTACGACTTCTACCTCTGGGACGAGGCTACGGGAGTAGTCCGATGGATGACCTCGTTCGACACCACCGAGGAGGATGTCGACGGATTCGTCCGATCGCTCTCGGAATTAATGACTTCGTCGGCGTAGCCGTGGGCGACCGATCCTGCCGGCGAATCCGAACCTCCGGAAGCAGCACCGCTCGCGGGCCTCAGCCGGGTCGGTCCCCGCCCCGTTCGATCCGCGACGACCGGCCTGGCCCCGGCGGCCCGGCGAAGGCCTGGGCGATGGATATCCACTCGATGGCGCTGGTGCCCGTCGCCACGAGGGCGGTGTCGGCCACATGACGCCTCTGCGTGACCACCAAGCAGAAATCGAGCGCCGGCCCGATCACCGATCCTGAGTGCCCTACGGCGTCAGCCTCGCCGATTTCCCACAGCCAAGGCTCACCAATCGGCGATGTGAGGACCACCTCGATGTGTGCGTCGGGCACCTCCATCCCGCGGACTGCATAGGAGAAGGGCCGGGCGCGCACGCCGAGATGGGCCACGTGCCGGAGGCGATGCGTGGGTTTCCGGACGCAACCAAGCGCGTCGGCAACGTCTTGACCGTGGGCCCAGGTTTCCATCAACCGGGCCGACGCGAAGGACGGGACGCCCATCGGCGGTCCATACCAGGGGACCCTTGACGCCGGGTCGGCGTGGGTCAGGGCGCGAGCCATTTTGCGGTGTGCGCTGTCCCACCACGACATGAGCTCATCACCGTCCATCGACCGGCCTCGGGCCAGATGCGCCTCCATCGGATCGCCCGATGCCTTGAGGGCCTGTTCGGCCATCTCGGTGAAGGCATCCGGCTCCTCGAGGGCCATTCCCCCGGCGTCGTCGAAGTAGGCCAGGTGGCTGATCTGATCACGGACGGCCCACCCTTCGGCCGGGGTGGCCCGATCCCACTCGGACGCATCCGCCGCCAGTGGGCCGACCAGCCGACAGAGATCGGCGTACTCATTCTCGAGATCCTCCAAGAGCTCGGGCAAAGAGGCGGCCACGCCCTGAGGCTAGGGCACGGAGCGGGGGTGGGCGGGCGGACAAACGCCCGGCTCCACGATGAAGACACCTCGTTGATCAGGGGCCGGGTGTGATCAGTGGTCGCGCTCGTTGATCAGTGGTCCGGCTCAACCCAGGAGCGGTACTGGGCGAGCACCTCGACCTCCGGATGAGACCAGACGAACCGTTCGACGGCGTCGAGGACATCCTCCACATGGGTTGGTGAATCGGCCACCGCGGCGAACCCCAGCTCGGCGCGCTGCCACTGCTCCCGATGGCCGACCTCGGCGGCCGCCACCCCGAAACGGCTTTTGCAGGTGCCGACAAGGTGCTTGACGATTGCTCTCTTCGACTTGAGCGATGTGCTGTCCGGTATGTGCAGGTCGATGGCGAGCGCGCACGTAAACATCATGACCGCACTGGGGTGCGGTCATGATCGCCCGCTCCGCTGTCCCGGGCTGGCTCGACACGACCGACACTCGGCACCGCAGTCGACACGAGGCGGGCGCTCAACCGGGGGTGGGAACCTCGGACCACAGTCCCCGGCGATCCGCCAACTTTCGAGCGAGCTCGTCGATCTGAGCTGCAGGTTCGTCGCCGTCGGGGACATCCTTCTCGAGTCCGTTGTCGCCAGTGCTGTCAAGAAGTTGAGCTGCCTTTCGGCGCGACTGAGCTTCGACGGCATCGTTCAGGGTGGTGCGAGGGACGAGAAAATAGACGACGTCGCAGTCAAGTGCGTCGGCCGCACGTCGAAGTGAGCCGAGTTTGATGGTTCCCTCGGTCTCGCCGTGCTCAAGGTGGGAAACGGTCGATTGGCCGACGCCCAATCGGGCGCCAAGCTCGGTGGTCGACATGCCGAGCGCCTCCCGCACAGCCTTGATCCAGCCCTGGTCCGGGGGTGCATCCTCGGCGACGAGGCGGAGCCGGGTCAGCTGGGAGTCGAGGTACGTTCGAAGCTGCGCGCTCTTTTTTGTCATGGCATTAGGTTATCGGCTTTGGTCGATAATTGGGTTCCAATCTAGCGACAGCACTCGATAATTTGGGCAATTTTCGAATTCAAACTTACGAGCGGGGAGGTCTCCGCCAAGGGGCGTCGCCCTACTTCGAGACGGTTCAATAACCGCAGGACCGGACCATCGCGACCACGTCGTCCCACCCGAACCCAACGGTCTCGCCGATGACGCGGCGAGAATCAGTGTCCACCAAGACGAAGAACGGATACCCGGACACCCGATAGTCGCTCCACGCCTGGTCGCTCATGACGACCGGCACGCCGATGACCCCGGCAGCTGCGCTCTCAACGTCAGCCGGGGCGACAGAGTCGGGTCCGAGGGTGACGATGATCGGCAACACAGAGGGCGGGCATGAGGCCCCGCCGAAACCACCGAACCCCCTCCAGTACTCGTCGCATCCATCACAGTGGGTGTGCAGGAAGATCACCAGGACTGGTCGGTCAAAGTCACCGAAACGCACCTCGAGCGCCTGTCCCCTCGGGCTGACTCCAGTGATGTCCGACGCGGGCCTCGCCGAAATCGCGTCCAAGGGCCGGACAGGTATTGGACGGAGTCCGGCGACGAACGCCTCATCCGAAAGCGGGTCTCGCCGGTCGACCACCTGCGGGCCTATGGCTGTGGGGCGTCCTCGATGACCTCGATTGCGTCGCCATTGCCACACCACCGGCACGACACCTCCTCCACCGTCTCGCCGAGCACCTCCACATCCTCGACATTCAGCTCGCCACCCACCGAGAAGTGATGGAACGCTTTGGTACGGCGCGTGGTCACCACGTTGAACCGGGTGAGGTTGCCGCACGCCCTACACCGGTACCGCCTGACCATCTCCCCCTCGGGGGTCAGCCCGGGCGCGGGACTGGGTGACGGAGAAGAGTCAGTTGTCACCGCGCCCACGGTAGCCGTCCTCGGACCGCTCGCGGTGCGTCGACCACGAACATATGTTCGCTAGCATGGGCTCCTGTGGAGCTATCGATTCAGCGATCCTTCGACGACCTGGACACCTCTCTCAACCAGGTCACCTTCGTCGTCGTGGACGTCGAGACCACAGGGGGCTCGCCGGTGACGGCATCCCTCACCGAGGTCGCCGCGGCCCGGTTTCGGGGAGGGGAGCTTCTCGGCACCTACCAGACGCTGGTCCGACCCGAGGAGACGATCCCTCCCCTGATCACGACGCTCACCGGCATCAGCGATGCCATGGTCGTCGACGCACCCCGGGTCGGCGAAATGCTGTCCTCGTTGCTTGAGTTCGTCGGCGGCGCCGTGTTGGTGGGTCACAACCTGCGCTTCGACCTCGCTTTTCTCGACCACGCATTGGTCGCAACCGGGCGGGAGCGCCTGACCAACGCGAGGGTGGACACCTTGGCGCTGGCGCGTCGACTGGTACGCGACATGGTCCCAGACTGCAAACTGAGCACGTTGGCGGCCGGCCTACGGCTCACCCACCAGCCGACCCACAGGGCGTTGACCGACGTGATGGCCACAAGTGATCTGTTGCATGCCATGCTCGAGCGGGCCGGATCGTTCGGAATCCTCAGTCTTGGCGAGCTGCTCGCACTGCCTCACCTGATTGGACACCCTCAAGCGGCAAAACTTCGGCTCACCATTCACTTGCCCTGTCAGCCGGGCCTCTTTTGGTTCACCGATGCCGTTGGTCATGTCCTCTATGTGGGCACAGCATCCGACATCCGCGGTCATGTACGCTCTCTTTTCGCGGGACACGGACCTTTGAAGGCGAGGCGCCTACTGCGTCAGGTGCACGCAGTTCACCACATTGCCTGTTCAAACCCAGTGACCGCGGCAGTCATCGAAGGGCGAGGCATCGCCGCATCGTCCTGGTAATCCGAGGCACCGACAGCGAACGCGGTGATGCCTACCAGTAACTGCCGCCATGATCATCGCCGTCAGCTGCCTCAGCCGCGGTAGGGAGCTCCCGCCGTAGCCGAACCTCGCTTCGTCAAGTGTTCCGGACGTTCAGGCGCACACCCACGAGATGAAGGTAGCTTGTGCAACCGATGCAGGTCACCGCGGGGAGCGGGGATTGCTTCGATCACGACTCATGCCACAGCATTCTCAAATCGAAGACCCGGTCTCTATAACCACGGGAGAGGTTGGTGCCACCACCCGGGCTGAATCCGGGACCGCTCCCGGTGATCGGCGATTTCGCCCTGACGTCGAAGGACTGCGGGCGGTAGCTGTCGCCCTCGTCCTTCTTTATCACGCCGGAATCCGATCTTTCACCGGTGGATTCGTCGGTGTTGATGTCTTCTTCGTGATCTCGGGATTCGTCATCACTGGACTTTTGCTGCGCCAACATCAGACCTCGGATGGCATCTCGATTCTGAGCTTTTACGCTCGACGATGTCGCCGAATTCTTCCAGCGGCCACCGTCGCGATTCTCACGACAGTGGCCGCGACCTACATTGTCCTCGGGTCCGTCGCTGGAAATAGTGCTGCCATCGATGGTCGGTGGGCTGCCGTGTTTCTTTCCAATTTTCATTTCGAATCCGTAGGGACCAATTACCTCACCGCGCTTCGCCCTCCGTCTCCTCTGCAGAACTTCTGGTCCCTCTCGGTCGAGGAGCAGTTCTACCTCATCTACCCCAGTCTCTTCCTTTTGGTCTCCAAGATGAAGACCCGCATATCGCTGCAGTCCCGTCTGACCCTCACGCTGGCCGTCGTTGTCGTCTTCTCGTTCGCCTGGTCAGTCACCGAGACGGCGACTCACCCAACTGCCTCCTATTTCTCGCCCTTCACCCGGGCGTGGGAGTTGGCCCTCGGAGCGTTGATTGCCTTAGCTACCCCTTGGCTGCGCCGCGTTCCCGTTCGGTGGGCATCCACCCTCAGTTGGGTCGGGTTGGGGGCCATCATCGTTGCTTCCGTGAGGATCACCAGCGGAACAAACTACCCCGGGTCGGCGGTGGCGCTTCCCGTGATCGGCGCCGCTCTTGTTCTCGCCGGCGGTGCGGCGATACCTCCTCGAGGCGCTGAGTCTCTCCTCGCCCTTCGACCCTTTCAGTGGCTGGGCAAGCGCTCTTACTCGCTTTACCTCTGGCACTGGCCGATCCTCATACTCGCCGCCGAGCGGGCGGGAAGAACCAGTCTTTCAATCGGTGAGAATGTCCTCTTGATGGGAGTGGCGGTCGTTGTCTCCATGGCGAGTTATCGATTCGTCGAGAATCCCATCCGACACGCCAGAGTTCTGGCCAAGGCGTCGGTTTTCGCTGGCTTGGCAGTCATCGTTGCCACCGTCGCAGTTCTCACCCTGGCCATTCGCGCCGAGACTGCTCCACCCGTCGTCAACGAGGTCATTCCGGCGGCTAACCAGAACGCGGTGATCCGCGAAGTCGCGGCCGCCTCAAGGATCACGAAGATACCCCACGACTTGAATCCTCCTCTGACCAATGTGGGTTTGATCGGTGCGGCTGGTGACGTCCGATACCGGTGCTCAGGGTCTTCAGACGTCCCCTCGTCGCCACCGGCTGGCGTGGCCCAGGAGCCCATTTGCGCAGTCGGAGATCCCACCGGTCGGAGGCTCATGGTCGTCTATGGGGACTCCCATGCCTTGATGTGGCTGCCGGCGCTCGACTACATCGCCAAACAAGTTCAATGGAGGTTGGTGATCTTGACCCACTACTACTGCCCGGCCGAGCCGATAGAGGTGACGGATCCAGCTGGATTTGGACAGACTGGCGGTGCTTACGACGTGTGTAATCGGTGGCATACCTGGGCCGTCAGCGAGATCAACAGAATGAAACCCGACATGGTGATCGTTGCTCAGGAGAATCTGTATCAATCGCCCGCGACAGCTACATCACCAAGCTCCTTCTTCAGCTCGACAGCCTGGGCTGGTGGCTTGAGATCGTTGTTGGGCTCCCTCGCCCTCCCGCCCGACCACAAGGTGTTCCTCGGGAACATTCCCGTTCTTCCCACCATCCCTCCCGATTGCTTGTCATTACACAGCGACAATGTCGGAGCCTGTTCGGCTCCTGTTGAAAGGGCGGCCGTTCAGCTCGACCAGACCGAACGCACAACTGTCGTGCAGGCGGGGTCGCGTTACATCGATCCGACCCCCTGGTTCTGCTCGCGAGTGTGCACGCCGATCGTCGGACCTTACGGCGTCTACCTTGACCAGATTCACATGACTGGGGTCTACGCCGAGTACCTCGAGAGAGTATTGGGACAGTCTCTGGGCCTGCTCAAGAACGACTGACGAGTCTGAAGGCAAGACAACCGCGTCTTTGGTGTTCGGGGGAAGAGGAGATAGAGGGACGAGAGCTGCGGACCTCTTTCGTGGACACGTCCACTCAAGAGGACGCCTCAGATCAAGGACCCGAATGAGATTTGGGCCCAGCGGCCGGTCGGGCCGCCCGGGCCGGCGGTCAACCGCTCCGGTGATCAGTTCTCGATCTCCTCGGCTGATGACGATCGGGACACCCGGATCAGAGCCGCGAGCACGCTGGCTGCCCTGCCGTCGTCGATCACCTCAGAGGCGAGCGCCACCCCAGCCGACATCTCGTCGACGCGTCCCACCACCACCAGAGCCGCCGCCGCGTTGAGCACGGCAATGTCCCGATGCGGCGACGGTTCACCTGCGATCACCTGACGAATGGCGTCGGCATTGAACGTCGCATCACCACCGCGGAGGTCCTCGATGGTCGCGGGCGAAATTCCCAACTCACGCGGATCGATCCGGTACTTCGCTATCTCGTAGCGACCGTCGACCGAGCCCTTGAGCTCGTGCACCGTCGACGGCCCGGTTGTGCTCAATTCGTCCAACCCGTCGTCGCCGTAGACGATCATCGCCCGCAGAGTCCCGTTTGCGGCCAATACTCCGAGCATCTTGTCGGCCATGGCCGGATTGCTCACTCCCACCACCTGATACCGAGCCCGACCGGGGTTGGCCAGGGGACCGAGGTAGTTGAACACCGTCGGAATTCCCAGCTCCTTTCGCACAGGAGCCGCGTATCGCATGGCGGGGTGGAAGCGCGGGGCAAAACAAAATCCCATGCCCACCTCGTCGATGCACTGCGCCACCCCCCGAGGTCCCAGATCTGCCACCACTCCCAGCGCTTCGAGGACGTCGGCGGCGCCGACCGCTGAGGAGGAGGCACGACCTCCGTGCTTGCACACCTTGGCTCCGGTGGCAGCAACGACCAAAGCGGCGATGGTCGAAACGTTGATGCTGCGGAGTCGGTCCCCCCCGGTGCCGCAGGTGTCGATGACCTCGATCCCCGAGGGGAGCTCCAAAGGGACGGCGTGGCTCAACATGGCCAGGACGAATCCGGTCATCTCCTCGACCGACTCACCCTTGGCCCGGAGGGCGGTGGCCAGCGAGGCGATCTGGGCTGGGGTTGCGTCTCCCGACAGCACCTGGCCCAGCACCACCTCGGCCTGGTCGGCAGTCAGCGATCTGCCTGAGAGCAAATCTGTCAAGACACCCGGCCATCCTCCGAGGTCGTCAAAGCTGGGGCCGGAACCGGCTGAGCGATCAGACGGCGATCCAGAGCGAGAAGAACGAGAAGAAGGTCCGCCCACCGTCAGTCCCACCACAGATCGTGACCGAGCACGCCGCGAGCGATCAGCTCGAGCTGAACCTGTGAGGTGCCCTCGACGATGGTCAGCTGCTTGGCGTCCCGATACCAAAGCTCGGTGGGCTGGTCCTCCATGTAACCCGCAGCACCGAGCAGCTGCACGGCCAACCCGGATGCCCGTACGGCGAGCTCGGTGGCGAAGTACTTGGCCGCAGACAGGAAGGGCACATACTCCTTGGTGAACTTCCCCTGGTCGGCAAGCCAGGCGGCCCGGTAGGTCAGGAGGCGGGCCGCCTCGATGTCCACCGCCACCTTGGCGATCTCCCACTGGATTCCCTGGAAGTCGGCGATGGTCCCCCCGAACGCCGGCCGCTGCTGGACATACTCGGTGGCGTACATGAGCGCCCCTTCGGCCAGCCCGATGCCACGGGCCGCGACGATCGGCCGCATGGCATTGAGACCGAGCATGGCCAGCCGGAACCCACCGACCTCGCCGATCACGTTCTCGGCCGGCACCCGAACGCCGTCGAGCACCAGCTCGCCCGTGTGGATGCCCCGGACCCCCATCTTGCGGTCCGTCCGACCCACGGAAACGCCGCCCCAATTCCTCTCCACGATGAAAGCGGTGATGGAGCCGTGGGCGCGGGATGAGGGGTCACCGGTTTTGGCGAACACCGTGTACCAGTCGGCCTCACACACACCGGACATCCAGCACTTGGTGCCCGAGAGCACCCAGCCCCCGTCGTGGCCGGGCATCGTGTCGGGAATCGCCCGAGTCCTCATGCCGGCCACGTCACTGCCGGCCTGGGCCTCGGACAGCCCGAATCCGGCCCGCAGCTCGCCCGAGGCGATGCCGGGAAGGTAGCGCCGCTTCTGTTCGTCGTTGCCGGCGATCATGACCGGGCCGGCCGGGAGACGGGTCAGGAGCAGCATCAGCGCCGCAGTGTTCGAGTACTTGGCCACTTCCTCGATGGCGACGGTGAGACCCAGAATTCCGGCTCCCGACCCACCGAGTTCGGTGGGTAGGCACAGTCCGAGCAGGTCGGCATCCCTGAATGCGTCGAAGATGTCCGTGGGGTAGTCACCGGTGCTGTCGATCTCCCGAGCCCGCGGTCTGACCTTGTCCTGAGCCAGACGACGCACGCTCTGTTGGAGCGCAGCCAGTTCGGGTGAGAGATCGAAGTCCACGGCCGATGAGGCTACCCGAGGTGCCCGCGGTCGCCGACCGGCTTGCCGACCGCCGCATCCGGTCCGGCTCGACGCTCGGGCGTAGGCTGCCACCCCATGACTCCACCGGGCCTGCGACCACCACCGCCGGAGGGCGTCTCGGCACTTGCACCCGGCACCTACGACGGAAGCGTGGTCGTCGTCACCGGAGGAGGCACGGGACTGGGCAAGTCCATCGCCACCGAATTCGCTCGCCTGGGCGCATCCGTGGGCATCCTGAGCCGGAACGAGGAGCACCGCCAATCCGGGGTTGAGGCAGTCGAAGGAGCAGGGGGCCGGGCCATCGCTGCTGAGTGTGACATTCGGGACCCGGAGTCGATCGCCGCGGCCTTCGACGCGGTGGAAACGGCGTCCGGCCCGATCGACGTCTTGATCAACAACGCGGCGGGCAACTTCCCGGTACCGGCCGAAGACATGAGCCCGAACGCATGGCGAACCGTGGTCGACATCGTGCTCAACGGCACGTTTCTCTGCTGCCGGGACTTCGCCCGCCGCCTCATCCCCAACGAGAGGGACGGCGCCATCGTCAACGTCGGCGCCTCCTATGCCTGGACCGGTGGCCCCGGCTTCGCCCACTCTGCCGCAGCCAAGGCGGGGGTGAAGAACCTCACCGAGACCCTGGCGGTCGAATGGGCGCCCTACGGAATCCGGGTCAACGGTCTGGTCCCGGGTCTCATGCCCCACGAGGACGAGTCCGCCGCCATCGCCGCGGTGCCAGGAAAATACGAGGGCCAGGACTCGCGGGTGCCGGCAGGACGAGTCGGATTCCCCCGTGAGCTGGCTTGGGCCGCCACCTACCTGTGCTCTCCTTACGCCACCTACGTCAGTGGCCATTCCCTCGTTGTCGACGGGGCCAACTGGCAGCGCCGCCACACCGTGCAACCGCCGTTCACCCCCATCCGGGACCAGTTGGACCGACCGCCGTTCGAGGCCGGTTCGAAACGAGCCAAGCCATGAGCGGACCGAGCGAAGAGGGCTGGGACCTGGTCCGTCTCGAGCACGACAGAGGGAGATGAAGGCGGCCCGGTCCGAGGGTCGAGAACCGGTCTACCGGCAGCACTGACCGGGGATGGGATCACCCCCGGCCGAAGACCAAAGGTGCCGATCGGACCCCGGCGATAACCGGTGACGGGGTTCGCACCACCGGACCGGCCATCTCGAGCGTCCCGAAGCGAGCCAGAAGCTCCTCGAGCAGGATCCGCCCCTCGAGCCGGGCCAGGACGGCACCGATACAGAAATGCGGGCCGAACCCGAAGGCCACATGGGGATTGGGGTCCCGCTCGGCGTCGAAGTCCTCGGCCGAGGGTCCAAAGACCGTTTCGTCCCGATTCGCCGATGCGTACAACATGAGAACCGGCTCGCCGGCGCCCAGGCTCTGCCCGGCCAGCTCAGTGGGTCTGGTCGTCGTGCGCATGAAGGCCACGACCGGCGTGGTCCACCGCAACATCTCCTCGACGGCGAGGGGAAGGGCCCGAGGGGCGGAAGCCGCCACTCTCGAGCGCAGGGCCGACCAGGATCCGGGAGTCTCGGCGAAACCGACAAGACCGCCGGACATCATGTTACGGGTGGTCTCATTGCCGGCCACCAGCAGCTGCACCAGAAACATGCCGAGCTCATCGTCACTCAGGCGATCGCCGTCGACGACCGCGGCTCCGAGCTCCGAGATGATGTCCTCTTGCGGATGGGCCCGGCGGTCGGCCGCCGCGGACAACAGGTACCCGACCATCTCTCCACTCAGGGCTTGTCGCTCCTCTTCGGGCCAGTCGGTGGCTCCGGGAATGACCGCCTCGGACCACCGGAAGAACCGGGGCCATTCGTCCTCGGGCACCCCCAACAGATCGCTGATCACCTGCAGGGGCAACGGAACAGCCAACTCCGACACGATGTCCACCGGCGATCCCGCCTCGAGTCCGTCGACAAGGGTCCTGGTTCGCTCTCGCACACCCTCTTCGAGGTCCCGCATGAACGACGGCCGGAAGCCGGGTTGGACCAGACCGCGATAACGAGCGTGCTCGGGAGGATCGGTGTGCATCATGGTCGGTGGCGCGGCGTACTCGGTCCCGATCTCGAACACCATGATCCCCCGGCCCGAGCAGAAGGTATCGGGATCTCGCGACACGGTCACCACATCGGCATGGCGGCTGGCCACCCAGAACCCAAGGGTCTGGTTGCGGACCAGCGGCGCCTCAGCCCGCAACCGGGCGTAGAGGGGATAGGGGTCTCCGGCGTAGAAGTCGGGGTCGAGCAGAGGTGAAGTCAGATCCTCCGGTGGTTCGGTGGCGGGAGCGGTCGCTGTCACCGGTGACAGCAACTCAGCTGAGGATGACGCCGGTGGGAGTTCCGAGCCCTTGGGACTCGGCCAGAGCCAGGTAGCCGGCCAAGGCGGTGGTCCCGTCGGTCACACTCTCGACCGAGCCGTCGGGAGCCAGATCGAGCAGGGCCCCCTCGATCACGAAGAGGACATCGGTCATTCCCTCGTTGTCGGCAGGCACGTCGAGGGTATGGACCGACCCAGCAGGCTCCCGGATGTAGGAACCCGCGGTGCTGTAGAAGTCGTACTCGAGGTAGTGCCAGCGGCCGGCGAGGGTGAAGCCGTCGACCGGACCGGTATGGCGATGAATCTGCAATCGGGCCCCCGGCTCGAAGCGGTTGCGGACGACCCATATGCCGGCTTTGGTGTCCACCCGCAGCACCTTGAGCCAGATCCCCCCGGTTGCATCGACCCACGGGAGATCGTCCTCGCCCACGTGTCGGACCACATCATCGAGCTCCACGGTTGTCATGCTCCATCCCTCCCAGTGATTTGTCCCTGATCGCCCTCGATCGCCATCGTCAGTTGGACGGCTCATCCCGAAGGACTGTGATCGTCAGTATGGCCCGATCCTCTGATCGGGGTTGGTGTCGACCAGATGGTGACCGTCGAGAGAGACATGGGTAGTCCACTGGTGGCCGTCCCACCACCGGTAGTGGAACCGTCCGCTCGGGTCGGGATGCCAGCCGGGAGGCGACTGGGCCCAATCGGCCGGGGCCGGGGCCGGGGCCTGGACCTGTGCCTCGGGCGATGGGGGCTCGGTTGTCGACTCAACGAGGTCCGGTGGAGAGGGCTGGAGGTTGCCCGAGTTCGGATAGGTCGGGAACTGATCGGCCACGCTCAGGGGATGCCCCGCAGCGGGTGGGGGGCCAGGAGGAGCGGATAGCCCGCCCCCGCCCGCGGCGCCAAAGGGGAAATTCTGCTGAGCCCGCCGCACACCGCCGGCGTGGGCGATCAGGTAAAGAACCAGGCCCAAGATGAGTGAGAGGAACCACAGGAACGCCCACAACGCCGAAGGGAGGCCCCAGGGGGTCCGACCTAGCAACCGGCGATCCCGCTCCGAGAGTCGATAACCAAATATCGCCCAGACGACGGACAGGACTGCCAACACGATCCAGTCGGCACCGCTGATTTGATCCACTGGTCAGATTGTACGCGCGACGAGTGATCGGTCAGGGCCAAGAGTCCCACCCGCTATGACCTTGGTGGCCTCCGGTCGGTTCGCCGGTTGCCGCCTCTGACCGGCTCGCAGGTCAGAGCCCCAGGGGCCCCTGTTCGCCGCGCCTTCGGACGGTAGGCCGACTGAAGGTCACCGAGCGAGTGCTGGCCCGGCGACTCATCGGTCACCGCTCAGTGAAGCGGATGGGCGACGAAGAACGCCCACATGGTCGTATTGGCGCTGACAGCCGAGCTCTGTGGCCCGAGGGCGCGGGTAATCGACCGGGGAAGGCGTGGACCGC
Organism: uncultured Acidimicrobiaceae bacterium; assembly: GCA_963704615.1. Lineage (GTDB taxonomy): Bacteria > Actinomycetota > Acidimicrobiia > Acidimicrobiales > RAAP-2 > Bog-756. Next base: position 2,860,092 of record OY969923.1, read on the forward strand.
CAGGCCACTCGTGGCCTTCCCCGATCAGTGTGTAGAGGTCGACGGCCGAGCCTGCTGCACAGTTGACATAGGCGGTCAGAGTCACACCGGGGTCCGGCTGTGACGTTTGCGGGTTGGGTGAGCAGCCGTTGTGGATCCCCCAGCGGCTGGCGGCGACAGGAACGCTGTAGGTCCAATACTTCTGACCGTGGCCGAGATAGGGGTCGACCGGATCGGCCGTGCCGTGGAACGAGATGACCGGCACCGGCCGGGTCGAGGGACACGGGTCGGGGATCCGCAGGCCACTCACGGGAGCGACGGCCGCGAACACCTCTGAGGCATCGCAGCCCAACTGGCTGGCCATGCGGGCCCCTCCGGAGAACCCGGTGGCGTAGACCCGCTGCGGATTCACGCAGTAATTCTGCTCGAGCAAGGTGACCAGCTGCTCGATGAAGGACACATCGTCAGGAGCATCGGCCGGTACCGCGGCACCGCCGATGAGTGGCTGGCCAGGGACGTTCCACTCGAATCCGCTCACCGCAGGAATGCCTCCCTGCGGATAGGCGACGATGAAGGAATCTGCGTCGGCGGTGGCGTTCATGCCGGTCAATCCCTCCTGTTCGAGCGCGGTCGACTGGCTGCCGTGCATGTTCACCACCAGCGGTACCGGAGTCGTCGGGCTATAGGCGGAGGGCACGTGGACGATCGCCAGACGGAATCTCCCGTCGATTGTCGGAGTCAGGGTCACCGTCCCGGGTGAAGCCGTCTTCCCGCATCCGCTGCTGGCCGTCACCAATCCCGGGCCGACCGGAGTCGTCGACGACGTCGGTGTGCCAGCTACGGTCCGGGTCGACGAGGTGCTCGAGGACGCATGGCCGGATGTGCCGCTGCAGGCCGCCGCCATCAGCGGGACCATGAGGGCCAAGACCCACCCCCGGATCCGGCCTCGTCCCGAAGCCGGGACTCTCGTGGGGTCAGCGGTGGCGCCTTCGGTCATTCTGTCGGCCTTCCCCTTGCTTGTGTCGCCTCGCTCGAGCGCCCGGTCCGGTCACGAGCCTCTGGTCGATCTCGCCACTGGTCCGAAGGCTCAGCCCGTCAGGAGACGGTAGGCGCGGCCCGGCAGCGAACGGCGCTCGCCATCGTCCCGATGCGACGGCGAGGGTAGACCGATCAGCTCATGGCTGCAATCGGGCGCCGGGGCGGGAACCTCCCGAAGCTCATCATGTGGCGGGCGATCCCACTGGTGAAGCTGTCGATGTAGGCCAGCTTGCGGATCATGTAGCTCCTCGACTCCTTGGGATCGAGGTACAGGTTGTACAAGCGTCCGTGGGAGTACTTCTGGGTCACACCGGTGAAACCACCCAGATTGAGGCAGTCCCTGTCGTCGTCCGAGGTTGAGGCGACCATGAACTTCCACTCACCGACCCGCAACGCCGAAAACACGTTGGTCAGCCAGTAATAGAGGTACTTGCGGTTCGATTCTCCGTCTGGGTCGAGAAGGAACGACGTCTGATCGACCCCATCGATGTACCGATCCTCCGGAATCTTCTCCGCTGCCCCGGCCAGGTTGAGGATGGTGTTGAACAGGTCCATCTGGGAGAAGAGGCCGTCGGTGGCACGATCGGCAGCGATCATTCCGGGCCAGCTGAAGATGCCGGGCACTCGTTGACCACCCTCCCAGGTCGATCCCTTGGCGCTGCGGAAGGGCGAATAGGCCGCATCAGGCCACGTCTCCATTTCGGGCCCATTGTCCGAGGAGATGAACACCAGAGTGTCGTCGATCTGACCGGTGGCTTCGAGGAGAGCCACCAGTCTGCCCACGATGTCGTCGAGCTCGATGATGGTGTCCTTGTACGGGTGTTTGGCTGGGGAGGAGCCGAGAAACCGCTCATGGGGATAGTTGTCGAAGTGGGCGCCACGGGTGCAGTGGTAGAGGAACCACGGCTTTCGCGATCCAGCGTCGGACTCGCCCATCCGCCGGATGAAGTCGAGCGAATAGTCCGCCCACTTGTCGTCCAACAGGGAAAGAACGGGCACCGTCACCTCCTCGACGTTCTCCGCCGTGCCACCCCGTGTGGCATGGACGAAGCATTTGTTGAAGGGGAGGTTCTCCACCCACCGGGTGCGCTCTTCGCTGTAGACGATCTCCGGGAAGAAATTCGGATCCCGCCATTCGGTGTACATGTCCGAGACGGAGAGGAAGCCGAAGAAGTCGTCGAAGCCCACGTTCTGCGGCTGCGACTCGACGTTCTCGCCCATGTGCCATTTTCCGACCGCCTGAGTCACATAGCCGGCGTCGGACAGGATCTCGGCCAAGGTGACCTCGCCGTCGAGGCCGCCGGCCTGGCCGTACATCGGTGGACGCAGCAACCCGTGTCGCATGGGGAGACGTCCCGTCATCAGCGAGGCCCGGGACGGCGTGCATGAGGGCTCTGAATAGCAGGACGTAAGGAGCATGCCTCGGCGAGCCAGCTTGTCGATGTTGGGGGTCGGGGCCCCGACAGCCACCCCTCCCCCGTAGCAGCCGAAGTCCCCCCAGCCCACATCGTCGAACAGGACCAGCAGGATGTTGGGTCTCTTGCCCGTCGAGCTTCGAAAGGAGGCCAACGAATCCGACGCCCGGCGCTCCTGCTCGTCCAGCACGAAGTGAGGCTCGAGGCTGTCCCGCTCCTGTACCGCGTCGGCCACCACCGGATCATGCGCCATGGGTCACTCCTTGATCGGAACTAATGGGGGATGCTAACCAGGAGGGGAATCGACCGGGCTCACAGCAGCCGGCCGTCGGTAATTTGGCGGGTTCAGATCAGCGTGCCCTTTTCATCGGTAGCCGAAGGTTCCGAGAGAGGCAGCTCGAGCGGCGATGTCCAAATGCAGTTCGGACTGGGCCACAGGCTGTAACTTTCAGTCCTTGACGAGAGCGCACCAATGAGCGTGGCAGGGGTTGATCAAATGTCCGTTGGGGCTGTCACCAGCAGCGCCTCAAGGCGTCGAGCTGACCCAGCTGAGCGGAATGCGGGTGACACGGGGTTTGGCACATGGGGTTCGATCGCCGTCGCGATCGCCTTCGTGGCCGCTCTCACCGGTCTGTTCATCCGCTTGTGGCTGATCTTCCATAGTCCCTCGACGTCAGACGAGGCCGTCGCTGGCTTGATCGCTCAGTCAGCTCTGCATGGACACTTCAACGCCTTCTACGGGGGACAGGAATACGGTGGGACGGCAGAGCCTTACCTCATAGCTCTTGCCTTCCTCATTTTCGGTCAAACGGCCGTGGTCGCCGAGATCGTCGTGGGAGTTCTATCCGCCTTCGGCGCCCTGCTCGTATGGCGAATCACCCTGCGACTCGTTCCCGATCGCACGGTTGCCTTGCTGGCCGGGGCCTTGGCTTGGGCCGCCCCGGCGGTCACCGTCAGAGACTCGGTCCGAGTGTACGGATTTCGAGGCGTCACCATTGTCTGCGGCCTCGGCGGAATCCTGTTGGCGCTCCGAATCCTCGACGGGCATCGAGGAATCTTCGGATTCGCCTCGCTGGGTTTGCTGGCCGGTATCGGATGGTGGTCCTCGCCCGAGATCGTCTACTACGCGATACCAATCCTGGTGATCCTCGTGGCTGCCGTCTTCGAGACGACGCCACCTCGAGCATTGGCGTGGATCCGCTCGTTGCTCGCCATGCTGGGCGCTTTCCTCCTTGCCGCCTTGCCCTGGATCTGGGCCAACGCCGTGTCGGGCTTCGCTTCGTTGCAAACTGTCCCCCCGGGGACAGGGCCTCCGCCGTTGGCATTTGGGGGCAGATTCTTGATCTTCTTTCGATTCGTTCTTCCGATGGTGCTCGGGTTGCGCCTACAAGAGAGCGGTGCATGGCTCCTCGGAAGTATTCACAGCCTCGCTCTCGGGTGCTTTCTAGCTGTGATGGTGGTGGCCCTGATCCTCTGCGCATTTCATGGTTTGCGTTCGCTCGCAATAGCTGCCGGCGTCGTCGCCTTTCCGGTTTTGTATGCCATCTCGCCGGCTACCTGGTCGTGGGGGGAAGGTCAGTACAGCATCTATTTCCCGCCTCTCGCCGCCATCGTTCTCGCCATCGGAGTCTCCGAGGGCGCTCGTCGTCTCCATCGTCACTCGTTTGCAGGTCTCGTGATGTGCGCGATCGTCGCCGTTTCTCTCGTCCTCTCGGTGGCTGGAACGAGAGAGGTCATCAATCAAGGCCGGGTTTCGTTCACGTCTCGTTGGGCAGACCCAGACTCACCGACTCTGGTAGCGATTGCCAAGCTCGAAGCTGCCGGTGTCAAAACCGGGTACGCCAGCTATTTCGTTGCCTACAAGCTCGACTTTCTCAGCAAGGGGCGCTTGGCAGTCACGACTGCGGGCTTTCAAAATGACCGCTCGCCCACAATCAACGCCGCCGTTGAGCACAGTCGCCGGCCCGCTTGGCTTTTCGTCGGTGGCAGGCAAGTCTCCGTCGACGGTTGGCAGTTCAGCGCCACGACTGTGGGCGGTCCGGATGGTGAAACAGAGGCGATGTTCGTTGCCACTCTCAAGCATCGGCACCTCCCCTATCGAGTGGTCGACGCGGGGATCCTGAGCGCGGTGATTCCTGCGACCCGGGTGACCCCGTTCGAGATCAAGCTGCCGGGAGTCTTCCTCCCCGACTGAAGATCGAACCGGGAGCCATCGCACGTCCCGGCCTTTGAGACGGCGCCGTGAAGAGATGGGCTCTGGTGGGGACGGAGGGAGTCGAACCCTCACTGGAGGCGGTTTAAGCGCCCTGCCTCTGCCGATTGGGCTACGTCCCCGTCAGCCGCCGCGTACGTCATCGATGAGGGTCCTCGCACCGGCGCTGTCATGCAGACACTAATGCTCCGGGCTCGCAACCCCGAGAGTCTCGGGTCCACCGTCAGCCTTCACGTGGCGATCCGCGGCGCAACCACCTTGGCCACGGCATCCAGCTCCTCGCTGCGCGGCCGGTCGACACTGTGACGCAGTCCAGGGCTGTCCGGCCACGGACCGAGCACAGTGGTCGGCCGCCGCGAGGCGTCCCATGTCGGCCATGCTGCCAGGCCACCTGTGGCAACCGGCGACCCGGAGCGGGCGAAGGCGGTCCATGCCTCCCGCATGACCGCCGACAGTGAGAAGGCGACCTCTCCCCCGCCGGAGAACGCCTGCACTGCCGGATTGTGGATCGTCCCGAACACGAAGGGGATCTCGAGGGCATGGCTCGAGCCCAGGGAGCCGCCGAATGCCGGGGTCTCCCACGTGAACAGGTAGCCGAAGGTGCCCGTGCCCGGATCGGCCGCACCAGCATGCGCGTCGGCAAAGCGGACTGTGGGTAGACGAAAGACGTACTCGGTCGAGATGGCCACCCAGAGGTCCCTCGGAGTGACGGCCTCCCCTCGGGCACTGCGGACCTCTCGGAAGGTGGCCACCAGTTCGTCGATCACCGATGCGTCATCCGTGAGCCTTCGCATCCACCCGCGCAAACCGCGATCGTCCAACGAGCTCAAGACCGGGTTGGCCACCGTGAAGAAGGATGACTCATCGCGGTTGGTGCCGATCAGAAGCGGAACCCCCGATGACGACCCCGATGCCACCTCCGCCTCGGGCTCCGAAGCCAGAAGGCCGCCGTCCACGGCGGGCATGAGCAGTAGCCCCGAGTCGTCATGGTGAGCCTCAGCCTGCCCGAGTTGGGAGGCGGCCCGGACCAGATCCTCGGCCGGCACCTGTTCTAGTGCGGCGCGGGTCATCGGCACCCCGAGGTGGGTGGCCAACCGCTCGGCGCGCTCGGAGGCTTCGTCGGCTGAGTAGGTGTACGGCGGCCCACTCTCCACGATGGCTCGATGGAAGAGTCCACGTGCCGCCGGCGCAGCCATCAGGGCGGAGACACTCATCCCACCGGCCGATTCACCGAAGAGCGTGACGTTCGCCGGGTCGCCACCGAAGTCGCCGATGTGGTCATGGACCCAGCCGAGAGCGGCCACCAGGTCGGCGAGGCCCCAGTTAGCGAATCCGGACCACTCCTGGCCGTCGAGCCAAGATTGACTCCCGTCCTCGAGCGCCGGGTGGGCCAAGAATCCGAGATATCCCAACCGGTAGTTGACGGTGACCACCACGACATCGCCCTCGCGGGCCAGCGTCCCTCCCCGATACAGGCTCCCCGCCCCCGATCCTGTGAGGAACGAACCGCCGTGGATCCACACCATCACCGGTCGCCGGGCGTCATCGAGCTCCGGTGTCCAGATGTTCAGGCTCAGGCAGTCCTCGGAACGCTCGTCGGGCTCCCCACCGAGGGACATCTCGACCAATCCGGGGGATTGGCAGGCGATGGGCCCGAACTGGTCGCACGCCTTGAGGCCTGACCACGGCGAAGGCGCCGTTGGAGGCCGCCAGCGGTTGGCTCCGGCAGTCGATCCGGCGTAGGGGACGCCCGAGAACGACCAGTGGCCGCGTCGTCGGACCCCACGGATGCGGCCTCCTCGGACCTCCACGACTCCGTCCACGAATGCACCTCCAGTTAAGGCGCCGACCTGCCGATGCAGAAGGCAACTTATCGAGTTGAATGAGCCCTTCGCCGGGACGCGGGCGGGCAGAGGTCGGGACCAGGCATCAGAGGCGGTCCTGTTTCTTGGCCCCAGCCCGGTGAACGCGTCATCGGTGCCAGGTCGTCGACAGAGTGACCGAAGGCCATGTTGACCAGCATTTTCCCCTTTTCAAGCGAGGTTCAGAGGAACTAACGTGCACCAAGTGGCTGACGAGCATGTCGAGGAGCCCGCCGCCCCCGCATCAACGCGTTCGCGCTCCCATCTGGCGCGCCCAAGTATCACACCCGGGCCCGCTCGCCGCGGGGAGCCCCGATCGCGGTCGACCCGGTCGGTCTGGGCCACGGCCACCGTCTGCACGCTGACCGCCCTGATGACGATGGCGGTCCCCATGCGGGCGGGCGCCGACCCGTCGTCTTCCACCTCGCCGACCTCCACCTCGGCCACAGCCAACTCGACGTCGTCGACCTCGTCGACCGCGTCGACAGGCGGAACCGCTGGTTCGGGTGCCTCGACCGGTGCTGGCTCGTCCTCCCAGTCCCAGATCAACGCCGGCGAGGCTCAGGTCGCAACCATCGAGGCCCAGATCTCCCAGGAGCAGAACACGCTCGATCAGGCCGACGAGCAGTACAACCAGGCCGTGGTCAACCTGACCGCCACCCGCGCCTCGCTCCGGGCCACCTCAGCGTCCATCGGTGCCCTCCGGGCCCAGCTGAACACCGAGAAAGCACAGCTCCGCAACGACGCCGTCACCGCCTATATCGGTGACACGTCGTCGGCGGCTGTGGCCCAGATCTTCGCCGCTCCCACCACCGAGGCTCAGATCCGCAACCTCTACGAGAGGCTGGGCGCCGGCAACGTGGCCAGCGACGTGGCCAAGGTGCAGGCCGGCCAGCGGCAGCTCTCCGAGACCCAGTCGAAGCTGCTCTCCGAGCAGCAGGCCGAGACCACCCAGCTCACCAAAGAGGACCAGGCCCGCCAGAGTGCCGCCGCAGCCAGCACGCTGTCCGAGGCGACCTTGGCTCAGGTCCAGGGAACGCTGGCCCAGGAGATCGCTCAGCAGGCCGCAGCACAGGCCGCTGCGGCTGCTCAGGCGGCGGCGGCGGCCACCACACCCGGTGCGGCTCAGGCCGCCGCAGCACAGGCCGCCCAGGCGGCCGAGGTGGCCAGCACGGTGAGCGGGGGCAGTGCGGCCGCCGACAGCGCGGCGACGGCGGCAAACCAGGCCTCCGGGTCAGCCGGAGGTGCCACCTTCGGCTACGGAGGGAGCCCGACGGCGGCCGGGCTGGCCGCGGTGCACGGCGCCATGAAGTACCTGGGTGTGCCTTATGTGTGGGGAGGGGCCAGCTACAGCGGCGTGGACTGCTCCGGCCTGACCATGCTGGCCTGGGCCCAGGCCGGCGTGACCATGGACCACTCGGCGGCGGACCAGTACGCAGATTTCCCTCACGTGAGCGCAAACGATCTCGAGCCTGGTGACCTGCTCTTCTACGATTTCGACGGAAGCGGGATCGACCACGTGGTCATGTATGTGGGACCGGTCCTCGACGGCGTGGCCACTCCCTACGGGAGCGGCACCATCATCCAGGCGGCCCACACTGGAACGGTGGTCACGTTCGATCCCGTCTTCTCCGAGGGGTTCGTCGGCGCTGCTCAGCCCTAACCTCCCCTTCGGTGGCGGTCATCCGTCCGCGTTCTCGAGTGCTCATCCGGCCGCGCTAATCGGATTGTTCCCGGCCCAGTGGCATGTCTCGAGGCGACTCTCGAGGCAACCCCGGAGGCGACACGATCCTGCCTCGCCCCGGGCGTAGGGTCGGAGCTCCGGAGCCATGACACTCGAACTCACCATCGTCGTCCCCGCTTTCAACGAGGCCGAGCGCCTGGGCGCGGGAGTGAAACGCTTCGACGAGGCCGTCGCTGACGGTGCTGTCGATGTCGAACGGACCGAGCTTCTGGTCATCGACGACGGCAGCATCGATGGGACGGCGGCAACCGCACGGGCCTTGCTGGCCCATCTCCCCCACCACCGGGTCGTCAGCCTGCCGGCGAACAGGGGGAAGGGAGCGGCGGTCCGCACCGGCGTGGCCTTGGCTCAGGCGCCGCTCACCGCGTACATGGACGCGGACATGGCCATCGACCCCCGCGCTATTCCGATTCTGGTCGAGGGGCTCCGGACCAACGACGTGGCCATTGGCTCTCGGGCCCTGGCCGATTCGATGGTGGAGAGCACCTACGCCCTCCGCTCGGTGATGGGCCGGCTCTTCAACCGCCTGGTCACCACCGGGACCGGCCTCGAGCTCCTGGACACCCAGTGCGGGTTCAAAGCCTTCCGCACCCCGGTGGCCCGACTCCTCTTCCATCTGGTCCGGATCGACCGCTTCGCCTTCGACGTCGAGATCCTGGCCCGCGCCCACCGGCTCGGACTTCGGACCACCGAAGTCCCCGTCCAGTGGAGACACGTGGCTGGGAGCACCGTCCATCCGCTGCACGACTCGATCGGCATGCTGGCCGACGTCTACCGCTCACGGCTCGGTCTGGTGAGTACCCCAGCTGTCCCCTCCATCGTCGTCGCCGACCGATCCGGTGACCGGTCGGGTGACCGGGGCTCCGACGCACTCGGGCAGCTGGTGAGCGCCGTGGTCGCCGACTCCCTGCCCGGAACCCAGATCCCCGTGGTCGAGGACCGGCGCACGGTGGTCGTGCTCCTCCCCCTGGTCGATCCGGCCGACTCGGCCATGGTTCGCGCTGCCCTCCGCGCCGAGTTCGGGGCGCCGTCGGTGTTCGAGAGGGCCATGTCGGTCGACGCATTGGTTGGGTTGGGGCCCCTGGCCGGTCGGCTCCTGGCTCCTCCGGATCCGGGGGGGGCGCCGTGAGCCCGGTGGCCCGAAGAGGCCGGGCTCAGACAGCGGTACCATGCCCAAGGTGAGCGCGGACCCCTCGGACACCGCCCGGACGGCGCCCCGATCCGACGCCTCCGGGAGCGCGGGACGGACGACCAGTCGGGTGACACAAGCGCTCGAAGGCGACGGCACCGACGCCGGCACGAGCGCAGCCGGTGATCGTTCGGCACGTGACGAACGACCGACAACGGACGATCCGATCAGCTTGGGTCCCCCGGTCGACGAGCGGACCACCACCGTGTCCAAGTACCGGGCCCCCGGCACTTCGGTGTCGATTCTGCCGGTGGCTCGAGCGTCCGATGACAGAGAGCGGGACGGCGCCCGGCGGTCAGACGTCGACGAGTGGGGTCGCTCGGAGCACATGCGATCGATCGTGCGCCGGCTCTATGACCCGGTCTACCGCTACTGGTTCCGGGTGGAGTGGGAGGGCCTGGAGAAGATTCCCCTTCATGGGGGTGCCCTGCTCATCGCCAACCACGCCGGCGCTATCCCTTCGGATGCCCCCGCCATCATGCACGGCATCGAGGAAGAGCTAGGGCGGCCCGTCTACGGACTGGCCGATTATTTCTTCCGGACCATCCCGGTGGTGGGCACCATGTGGTCCCGCACCGGCGGTGTGCCCGCCCACCCCGACAACGCCTATCGGATCCTGCACGACCAGCAACAGTTGGCCCTGGTGTTTCCTGAAGGGACCAAGGCCACGTCCAAGACCTACACCGACCGGTACCGGCTCCGCCGGTTCGGGCGGGGTGGGTTCGTGGAGATCGCCATGCGAGCCGGGGTGCCGATCATCCCCATTGCCGTCGTCGGCGCCGAGGAGTCGATGCCCATCCTGTTCCGTATAGGTGGCCTCGCCCGGGTGCTCAACCTGCCCTACTTTCCGGTCACCGCCAATGCCCTGCTCATGGGGCCGGTCGGCTACTTCACCTACTTTCCCGTCAAGATCAAGCTCCGGGTCCTCGATCCGGTGACCTTCGATGTGGAGGCGGGGCTCGAGCGGTACTCGAGGAGCCGGGTCATGGACGAGGCCGAGGGCATTCGGGCCACCCTCCAGGATTCTCTCCACGACATGCTGCGGGAACGCCGCAGCATCTGGTTCGGCTGAGCCATGGGACGGCGGGTGCTGATCACCGGATTGGACACCTTCTGGGGCGGCCGGATGGCCCAGGCCCTGGAGTCCGAGCCCGATGTGGAGATGATCCTGGGCCTGGGGGCCAACGAGCCCCGGGTTCCCCTCGAGCGGACCGAATTCGTCCGCTCGGACCAGAAGTACTCGATCCTGAACCGGATCGTACGGGCCACCCAGGTCGACACCGTCGTCCATACCTTCCTCGAGACCAACTCGGTCAACGTGTCCAGCCGGGACCTCCACGAGATCAACGTCATCGGCACGCTCAACCTCCTGGCGGCGGCAGGCACATCCGGCTCCTCGGTGCGCCAGGTCGTGGTGAAGTCCTCGACCTATATCTACGGTTCGGCGGAGACCGATCCGACATGGTTCCGTGAGAATGTCCAGCGCACCAGCCCCATACGCACCAGGTTGGAGCGATCCCTGGTCGAGGTGGAAGCCCTGGTCCGCGACTTCACCGAGGACAATCCCCACCTGGTGGTGTCGGTGCTGCGGTTCGCCAACGTGCTGGGTACCGACATCATCACTCCGATCAGCTTCGATCTGAGGAGAAGGTTGCTTCCTTGCGTTGCCGGCTTCGATCCGCTGGTGCAGTTCGTCGAAGAGGACGACGTGGTGCGAGCCCTCGAGTACGTGACCGGTCATCGCCTTCCCGGGGTGTTCAACGTGGCTGGTTCGGGCAAGCTCCCCTGGAGCGAGGTGGCGTCCATCAGCAGTGCCCACCTCCTCCCTCTGCCCCCATTTCGACCCCGAGCCTTTGTGGCTCCGCTGACCCGGGTGGGAGCCGTGCAGTTCCCTCCCGAGATGGAAGGCCTGCTCCGCTACGGCCGCGGCGTCGACACCAGTCGGTTGATGGAGGAGGGTTTTGAGTACCGGTACTCGAGCGCCGGTGCGGTTGAGAGCTTCGCCCGGGCCAACAACTTGCGCCGTGCTACCGGATCATCGGGACCGAACTACCGCTATGAGCAGGACGTCGAGCAGTTCTTCCGTCATTCGCCCGCGGTGATCCGGGGCATCGACATCTGAAATCCATCCTCCCGGATGGCGGCACCACGCCTGTGACCCCCTGGCTCCGGCGTGGGCTGAGCCACCACGATGAACTGGTAGCCGAACATCGTCGGCCAGGAGGCGAGCAACACGTGATCGGCCAGCCGCAGCCAACGGGCCCTCGCCCCGTCGACTCCGAGGGCATCCAGCGGCAAACCGACCGCCTCGATGCGCCGGATGGAAAATCCTTGGCGCTCGACCAAGCGACGAATGCTGCGGCGGGTGAAGAAACGCAGATGGGTGGAGTCGAGGATCCCCCGCTGGTCGTAGTCGAACATCCCGAATGTCGAACGGAAGCGCGGATACCAGTGGGCAACGTTGGGCACACAGAAAATGGCCGTACCGTCCGGGGCCAAGACTTCCCGTACCTGCTTCATCAGCGCGCCCGGGTTCACCACGTGCTCGAGCACATCGGCCAGCAGCACGATGTCGAATCCGGTTCCCACTTCCTGTGGGATTCCTTCGTTGAGATCGGCTTTGCAGAAAACGTCGGTTCGTCCGGCCACCCCCTTGATCTCATTGAGATCGACGCCGGTGACGTGATGGCCCATGGAGCGAAGCTTCTCGGACAGGAGTCCGCTCGAGCATCCGAGATCCAGGATCGTGCTCCGCGATCGGGACTTGAGCAGCGTTGTGATCCGGCCGTGCGAGCTGTCCTCGCTGGGCTTGAGCTGGTACTCCTCATCAAGGGCAATTCGGCTGCCATCGCCGAACCCGGCCTTCTGAAGCCGATAGGCAACGACGTCCTTGGTCACGTCGGCGGCATATCCGAGACCGTCGACGTAGCAGATCTCATCGCCGTAGTAGGTGGGGATGGGGACTTCGGCGATCCGCATCCCGGCGTCGTGGAGCTGGATAATGATCTGGGTGTCGAAGTTGAATCCATCGGAGTTCCGCTCGAAGGGGATCTGCTTGAGAGCACTGACCGAGTAGGCCCGATAGCCGGAATGGAACTCGGACAAGTCGGTACCCAACGCCGCGTTCTCGAAGCGGGAGAGGATCCGATTCCCGACGTACTTGTAGAGGGGCATGCCTCCCTTGCGGGCTGCACCCTTGATCAAGATGCGGGAGCCGAAGACAGCGTCGGCCTCGCCAGCCAGGAGAGGGGCCACGATGTCGGGCAACGACTCGGGTGCGTACTGGCCATCGCCGTGCAGCATGACCACGATGTCCAGTCCGTGCTCGATGGCCAGGTCGTAGCCGGCCTTCTGATTGCCGCCGTAACCGAGGTTGGTCGGCTGCCTGATCAGGGTGATGGGCAGGTCGGAGATCTGTTGGTAGCCCAGACCGACTAGATAGGTCGAGTCCTGGCTGTGGTCATCGCTGACGATGACTTCCTCGATGTCGGAGCGAATATCCTCGGGTATGCGGTCGAGGACTTTGGCCAGGGTCGTCGCTGCGTTGTAGGCGACCACGAGAACCCCGATTTTTTTCTTTGCGACAGGCGTCATCGCCGGTCCCCCGTGATCACTCGAGACATGGCAGACAGAGTATTCGGGAATCAGGCCGGGGGGAGCGACCATCGATCGGGCGGCTGAACACCAGGAACGGGGTCCTCGGGCTGGCAGTCCAACTCCCCTCATCCTGGCTTCGAGGCCATGCCCGAGGGCTTCATCGCCGGTCCCCCTGACGACCGATCGATCAGCCGTCTCCCAACCACAAAGGGGCCAGTTCATGCTGGCGGAGGGCCCATTCCTCGGCGGTCATGGCGTAACGCACGTGATCTTCCCATGCGCCGTTGATCTCCAAAAACCCGAGGGCGATGCCTTCGGAACGCATGCCCAGCTTCTCCACCACACGGCGGCTGGCACGGTTGCGAGGGATGATGGCGACTTCGATCCGATGCAGCCTGAGTGTCTCGAATGCGAACTTCATCATGACCACGACGGCCTCGGGCACGAGTCCCCTGCCGGCCAGGTCCTGGTCGACCCAGTAGCCGATGGAGCCGTTCTGGAACGGGCCCCGCTGGATGGCGGAAAGCGTGATCTCGCCGGCAAGTCGGTTCTCGAAGAAGATCCCGAACCCGAAACCGCTCCCGAGCTGCCGCTCGCGCTCCCGCATGCCACACCGGGTGGCGAAACTGAGGGCATCCTCGGGGGCCGGGGGTGCACCCTTCGATCGGGGCTCCCAGGGAATGAGCCAGTCCCGGCAACGATCCCGCACCTCGAACCAGGCCTCATAATCGCTCTCGACCAGCGTGCCGAGCCGGATCCTGCGTCCGGCCAACTCGAGCGATCTGACTGGTGCCGTCGAAGAGTGGCGGATCATCGCACGACCGTGCCTGCCTCGGGGGCGAACCCGGCCGAGAGGAGGGGGGTCATGTCGTTACCATTCTTCGAATCCACCAACGCATCGTGCCCGATAGTGGATTCCGAGCGCTAGTCGGGGGCCGGATCTGGCTGCTGGATAGGCCCTACCCCATGGCCGGGTCGGCCACCCCCGGGTCCCACTGAGCCGGGTGGCTGCCCCCTCCAGACCCGGGCGATGACCTCGCCGTCTGGCGTCAATCGGCGTCGGAGGATCCGGTACCGTGCTTGATCCGACCTCACCACACCCCAGACTCCCCTCAGCCGGCACCCGTCCCACCAACAGTGCTTCCTGCGTCCGATGGCAGTTGGTACCCTTCGGCGATGGCAAGGAAGGATGGGGACACCAACCACGCCTTCTCGTCCCGACCCCTTTGGTCGGTCGATCACCGGCCCGTAACCGGTGGCCACCAGCTTCTTCGACGAGGACGATGATCCCGTCGTGTCGATCGAGCTGTTTGAAGCAACAGCGCCCCGGCTCGGCGTCATCCACGTTCCCAAGTGCGGGGGAATGGCTTTACGCGGAGCCTTAGCGGAGCTGCCTCGGTGCTACACAGGTCCCCTGTACTTCGACGAGGGACAATTCGGATCCGCCGCGTTGCTGGACGCCATCCCCGCACCGAACAGCGAGACCATCGCAACAACTTCGGATTTGGCGGTGATCCGGCATTCGAATCGGCTCGTGATGGGACACTTTGCCGCCCGCTCCTTGATCTCCGCAGGATGGTTGGATCTTGCCGTGCAGCTACGGGAGCCCCGCAGTCGCATGCTCAGCCTGTATCGGTACTGGCAGGACCAACCGGGATCTGTTCGGATGAGCTGGGGTCGCTGGGGGACTGAAATCGTGGCCCGCGCCGACGATCGTCTGAACGACTTTCTCGCTTGGGATCCCGCATGGCCAGCGGTCGAGAACGTGTATGTGCGTCAGCTGATGGCTGACCCCGTGGCCTCACGACGATTTGTCGTTCCCTGGAAAACCTCGTCCTCTTACGCTGAGTTGAGGCGATGCCTGCGAGTGGCCGAATGGGACACCCGCTCACAGGCATTTCTCGAGAGGATCTGCGAAATCGTTGGCGAAACAGACCCACCCCGGCTCGAGAAGACGAATGTGACACAGACGACCGGCGAAGTGCAGAAGATCGATGCTGAGACACTCCGCCTTCTCGACCACCTCACTCGCGATGACAGGGAGCTCCTTGACGAGCTGGCCCGGGACGGTACCCTGGCACGCAGGTCCGCATCCGAGCTTGATGAGGACTTCGAGATGACAGCCGTTCGCCTCGGCTTCGAGATTTGCGGCTGATCGATCCCCCCAGAAGCCCTGACTCCCACGGTACCGGTCACCGGGCCGCGCTCAGTGGGCAGGACTCACTGGGCAGGACTCACGAGGCGGCGCTCCGATTTCTCTTTGGATCGCCGTCGGCGGCCCGCTCTCTTGGCGGTCATGTAGATCTCCCGGTGGTCGGCCACCACCCGTTGCCACCTGAACCGATTGGCGCGGATGGCCGCTCGTTTGGCCAGGCTCTGCTGCAGATCGGCGTCCATGAGGACACGACGCACCGCGCTCTCGATCCCGAGAGGATCGTCCGGATCGACGACGAACAGTGCATCTCGGGAATCTGAAAAGATCGGTTCGTCGGTGACGATCACGGCTCGTCCCAGCGGAAGGATGAACCGCAATGTCGCGCTCGACGACTCGCCAGTCTGTCGATATGGGAGCACGATCACGTCGGCACCCCGCAGCAGACTCCGCGCCGTCTCATCCGGCAGGTACTCAGTGATGAGGACCACGTTGTCGTTCATTCCGCGAGAATCGATCTCTGCCCGCAGCTGCTCCTCGTATTCCTTGGATTCGATGTTCGGATAGCCGGCGCAAAGAGCGAGGAGCAAGACGTCCGGAAACTCGTCGCGCAGCGTGTCAACCGCCCGGAGCAGCTCCAAGGTCCCTTTGTGAGGGAGCAGGAAGCCGAAGGTACCCACGATCGGGCGGCTCCCAAGGTTCAACGCTGCTCTCACCTCATCGGGTGTGACGGAAGGAGCTGGCGCGGCTCCGATGGGAACAACCGTGACGTTCTCGCGGATTCCCAGGTCGGCCAGGTAGCGGGCATCTGACTCTTGATGCACGATCAGGCGATCGACTCTCTCGAGCGTCGATCGGATCTGACCGAGGCTCAGCAGCTCCCCCCGGTCGTCATAGTCCAGCGTCCGATGGAGCGTGACGACCACACCCCGCTTGTCCAGTTGGCGCTCGATGAGGTCGGCCATGTGGTGGAACTCGAAAAACCCGAAATTGAATTGCACATGCAGAACCCCGGCGCTGGAGAGCCGCAGCGCCTCCTCGAGATCCGTGAGATCAGGCTCCCAACGATTCTTCCAGGTCCGAACGACACCAGGCTCGGCTCGGACGTCGATGAGCTCGGCCCCCACGTCAGCGAATATCTCGAAGTCGATCAGACCGCGTGAGTTCTGGACGATGTAGCGCGTGTTCTCAGCGATGCCGCAACGTGAGTTCCACGTCGTCACCATCGCCACCTCCATCGGGCCGGCGCTCTCCTCGAGGTCGGCGATGAAGTCCTCCCATCGCCCGACAGCAGCATCCCAGGAGAATTCCCGTGTGACGAGGTCCTTGGCCTGCAGGACCCGGTTCCGGAGTGCGGGATCTTTCGGATTACGAAAGATCCGCTGCATGGCAAGAGCAAGTGCGTTGCGATCAGGTTCCGCCCAGACGGAGTCGGCGATGGCGAAATGGGTCTCGGCCGGCTCGAGGGTGAAGGGGATGGTGACCGCTGTCTCCTCCGAGACGAAGTCCGCCAAGCCCGAATAGGCCACGCTGATGACGGGGATACCGGCAGCCATGGCCTCAGCTACCGGTAGTCCGAAACCCTCTCCTCGTGCCGGGTGCACGTAGCAATCGGCCAGGTTGTACAACGCTTCGACCTGCCGGTCGCCGAGGTCGCGGTCGAGCCACCGTACGTCGGGCGGGTTGGCATGGGTCGAGCGAAGATGTTCGAGCATCTCACCCACGGTGTTGTGGGGATTGGGAAACGTCTTGAGGATCAAGGTCACCTCGTCGTTTCCGTCGAACGAGGTGAAATAGGCCTCCAGCAGCGCATCGACCCCCTTGCGGGGGAAAGCGGAGCTGATGTGCAAGAACGTGAATTCCCGGAGTTCGTTCAACTCCGGTTCGGAGATTGTCGCCGTGGGATCCGGCGTCTCCACGCCGTTGCCAACGACCCGAATCGGAATATCCACTCCAGAATCCCTCAAAACCTCACGGACAAAGGTGGACATCACGCCGACACCGTCGAGGTAGCGATTGAAATCCTCGGCCATGGCCTGGGGAATGCGGCTCTCCTCCCATCCGAAGTATTCGCAGGTGATTCCGCCAGGCGTGTCGATCACCCGTGGCGGATACATCTGGCGAATGACGACGTCGGGAAATGGAACTCCGGCTGCCCGGGCAAAGAGGGCAGCGGCCTGCGGGTATCGCACCAGATCATCATTTGTCGGGCGATAGTCGCCTGGCCCCTCGGTGGCGTAGATCGACACTGCCTGATCGGGAGCACGGTCCATGCCCAATGCCAGCCGCCGGTTCATCACAGCGAGGCTGTAGCTGGTCTCGAAGGGACCTTGGACTTGAATCTCGAGGGGAGGCTCCATGCCCGAAGCCCGGTCCACGATGCGCCGGAGCAACCGCCGGATGTCGAAGGACCCGATCTGCTTGACGCGTGCGAATTGTCGCTCGACGAGCCGACGGCGCAGGTCAGGATTTTCCTGCACACTCTGCACGGTGGCGGCCACAACTGCGGGGTCCTTCGTCCGCATCAGCACGCCCGCACCGCCCATGGTCTCGGGTATGGCAGCGGCTCCGAACGCGACGACGGGGACGCCAGCCGCCATGGCTTCGAGGATCGGGACCCCGAAGCCCTCGTGTTCACTGACCGACACGAAGATCCCCACACCGGCGAAGGCGGACCTGAGCTGGTGGTCACTGACACCGCCGAGCAGAATCACCCGATCCGACACACCAAGTCGGTCCGCTTCCTGTTCCACAATCGACACGTAGTCTTCATCAGTGGGGTAGCCGATCAGGATCAGGCGCGCCTCATCGTCGAAGCTCTTGTGGTACAGCGAAAAGGCCTTGACCAGATCGTGCTGGCATTTGTTCCCGACAAGACGACCTACGTACAACCAATCCTTCGAGTGTGTCTCACGACCACCATCGGGTCGGTTGAACTCGCTGAAATCAGACCGGACTGGCAGGACCTCAACTCGGCGAAACCCGGCAGCAAGCATCTCTCGGCGATTGAAGTTGGAGTCCGCCACTCCCAGCGCGGCCCTCACCGATAGCAACCGGAGTTGCTCCCGACCCAGTCGGATGAAGCGCCGGACTGATTCGTTCTCGAAGTACTCCTCCGGTGTCACGTTGTGATAGATGGCAACGATGTCGTTGGGGAGCGCGATCACATGGTCGAATGCGTCATTTCCGTTCGAGTGGTGGAGAATAAGGAGCTCCGATTCAGAACCCTCGTATCCGAAAATGGTGTTGATCCGGCCCTCTAAGCCTGCTCCTATGTGTTCGGCAAAGATTTCGGACTGGAAGCCCAGCTCCCGAAGGAATTTTTGGAGCTGAAACATCTGGTTGGTGATCGCGTCCCCAACCGCGGATCCGGAGTGAAACTGGTGTACGGCTGAGTAGCGCTTCACTTTGTGGCGACGATCACGTAATCCTGATAGCCAAATACGTTTGCGAGCAACGTCTCCACTGCGCGCGCCGTCGGTCCTTGCGGGAGCTCGGCTCCCAGTGCCAGAGACGGATGCGGTGAACGCTCTTCGAGCTCCACCCTTTGGAATCCGATCTGTTCACAGATAAAGCGCAGGGTTTCAGGGTGGACGGGCCTGACGTGTGACGTGTCGGCGTAGAAGTGGTTGCCCAGTGCATACGAGCTTCGAGGGTTGATCGTCTCGATCACCAGCACGCCGCCGAGTCTGAGCGATCCGTACGCCAGAAGGACGAGCTGCTCCAGCTCCGGTGTGATCAGGTGCTCGACGACCTGCGCGCAGAAGATCCCTTTCAGCGAATCGGCAGGGACCTGCGACAGATAGTGGATTCCGTCATCGAGAACCGCGGTCAGCCCTGTCGATGTGCAGAATTCGACCATCCCGGGATCGGTATCGACACCGACGGCTTCTTGGCCCGCCCGCTCGAGTAGCGAGAGCATCTCCCCTCGACCGCAACCGATATCGATGATGAGACCAGTCTCCGATGCAGGCGGGAACAATGAGACGTAGCGCTCTTGGGATGCCGCCAGCTCATTGTGGTCTCCCCGAAACCGATTCTCGAACTCGACATAGTCGATGTTGGCTCCAGACGTACCGACCGCACCAAGCCGATCAAGCACGGTCTTTATCTCGGTGTGGAGAGGTTGGATGTCCTCTTCCATTGCCGTGCGAGCCAGTATCCCCCGTTGGGCGGCCACATCCTCGCGGAGTTCCTCGTACCCGAGCAGGTGCCTGCTCATCCTCTCGCTTGACGCCACCAATTGAAGCTTCAGCCGGGCGTTCTGACGTCGCAGCTCGGCGAGTTCCACATCGATCCTCCATATGTTGTTGTAGGCCTGGGCTGCGAACTCGATGCTCTGGCTGTCGAGGCCTTGCTGAAGGATCCAACGTGGCTCGACGTACCAGCTGGTGAGCCTCCGTACGAGCCTCTTCAGGGCCGAGGAGATGCGTCCCCTCACACCTCCGGTACCTCTGAGGTCGGGCGGGTGCATTTGTCCGTGGATAACCCGCATCTCATGGATGGGCGCATCGAGTTGGGGCGGTTCGGCCTGGTGGGAGCCTCCGGCGGAGACTTGAGAGGTATCGATCGTCCCGACAAGTTGTTCAACACGCTGGATCAGCGCGCCAGCGGAGATGACTTGCCCGTCCACGTCAAGCATCGGCACTCCTCAAATGCGGTTTGCCGACTCGTGCCAGCTCATGGCCCGAGCATATCTTGCAAGGAGTGGGCCCACGGTTGATCGTCACGCTCTGGTTGAAAGAGGTGCGGGCATCACCTGACGGGTCGCGCCGTGGACGATGTCTCAGGGAAACGCGCCGAGAGGCGTCAGGACGGGTCTCTTGAATAGACGGCGAACTCAATGATCAATGCAGCCGCGCAGATCTGGCATGTTCATTGGCCAATGGGACCGTTCTATCTCACATAAGTGTGTCATCCAGAGACATTGAATGACGATTCAGTGAACGCCCCTGGGAGAGCCTCGTACGGTGACCTGCACCACTCCGCCACTCGCCAAAGTTAGTGTGTCCAGCACTGTCTGGCTTCGGATGGCCGGCGCCTGGGGTGCCGCGTGGTCCCACCAAGGAAACCGATGACCCTGATCGAAACGACCATCGCGCCCAGGCCGGCTGTGCAGTGCTCCCCACCAGCACCTGCACACCGCACTGTGTGGTTCACGACCGCCGTGATCGCTGCCTATGTCGTGATCGGCATTCTTGCGTTCTGGCCAGTGTTCCCTTGGACTTCTCAGCGTATCTTCGGTGCTGGCGGTGACTCGATTTTGGCCATGTGGTTCCTCGCGTGGGTTCCTCATGCTCTCGTTCACGGCGTCAACCCGTTGTTCAGCAATGCGTTGTTCGTACCCAAAGGGGTGAACCTCGCCCAGAATACCGAGTCGCCGTTTCTCGGATTGCTGACTGCGCCGTTCGCCGTGGTCCTCGGTCCGGTGGCCAGATCGAACCTCCTGATGGTGCTGGCCATGCCAGTTTCGGCGACGTCGGCTTTCGTCGTGCTCCGGAAGTGGCAGGTGTGGGGACCGGCGGCGGCGCTGGGTGGGCTGATCTACGGCTTCTCACCCTATGCAGTGGGTGAGAGCCTCGGGCACTTGGTGCTGGTGTTCGTGCCCCTGCCGCCATTCATCGCGCTGACGATGGTTTCGATCCTGCGCCGGCGCGGTTCGCCGCTCCGACTCGGGGTCCAGCTTGGTCTCTTGCTCACCGCGCAGTTTCTCAGTGAGCCAGAGATCTTCACGACGGTGGTCATCGTCACCCTATGGGCTCTGGTTTGTGCTGCAGTCCGGTTTCCGTCGAAGGTCCGCGAGGCAGCGCGTGCTGCGCTGAAGCCCGTCGGGCTGGCACTGGTGCTTGTCGTGGGGCTGCTCGCATATCCACTCTGGATGTTGCTCGCCGGCCCTCAGCGCTACGCGGGAACAGCGCAATCGGTGGTGAACCCCTACTACAACGACCTGCTCAACTTTGTGACTCCGGGCCCCCTCCAGAGATTCTCCCTGGGGATACCGAGGCTTCCGGTCGCTCCGAGCAACCCATCGGAGATCGGTGGATTCATCGGCATTCCACTCCTTGTTTTCGCCATCGCTTTCGCCTGGCGGTCTCGCCGTAGCCCGCGGATGCAGTTGGCGGTCGCCGTCCTGTTCGGAGCCGCCCTGTTATCGCTTGGACCGCATTTAGCCATTGACGGTCACCTGACCCATATTCCGCTCCCCTTTATCGTGTTCACTCACATTCCCCTTTTCGACAACATCTTGCCTGTGCGGATCTCGTTGGAAGTGAGCGCCTGCCTCGCCGCGGTCATCGCCTTCGGGTTGGACGACATTCGTCGGGCGGCCACCCCTAGCCATCGACACGCATCATCGGCTCGACCGGACTGGGCCATCCTGCTTGGAGCAGTGATCCTGATTGTGCTGGCCGTTAGCCAGTTGCCCACATGGCCATACCAGTCGCAGCCCGTCGCCATGCTCCCCACATCGATACGCCGGGCGGTACCGACGGGGGACCCGGTAGCCATCACCTACCCGTACGCATCGCCGGTTTTCCCCGAGCCGATGCTCTGGCAGGCCGAGGACGGTTTTGCCTTCCGACTCGTCGGCGGATACGCCGAGCATCCGGACTCAAACGGTCAGCCGACCGGCTTCCCGGACCCCTTGAGCCCGTCAGGGTTGGATCTCTTCCTCGAAGGGCAGGAGGGTTACAACCACTATCTTCCCCCGTTGCCGATCAACCCCGTTTTGGTGGCCACCACCCGTACGACCCTGTCCAAGTACAACGTGCGCGTGGTCATCGTGGACCGCTCGGCCAGGCGAAGCGGACCTGTCGTCAGGCTGTTCACCGATGCTCTTGGCCAGCCCACTGTGGCCACGAGTTCGTATGCGATGTGGGTGAGAACTCATGGCCCCCTTGGCGCCTCGTAGGAACCACACGAGCCCGATCTTCGATCGATGGGGCTCCGATGATCCGGTCACTCCAGCAGGCCGGCCACCATCCCGTCGAGGATGTCCGCCTCCGAGACCAGGCACTCGGCGAAGCCGAATCGGGACATGACCATGGCCAGGATCAAGGCGCCGCCCACGATGACGTCTTCTCGACCCGCGACCATGCCGGCGCGGTCCAGACGGGCCACTCGCACTTCCGCGGCCAGGGTCCGGTACCAGTCGTAGACATTCTCGACGCTCAACACGGTGTGGTGGATCCGGTCGCGCTCGTACTCGTCCAGCCCCAACTGCAGCGACGCCAAGGTGGTGACGGTGCCGGCCAGTCCCACCAGACAGTTGGTGCCCAACAGGCGGGGGTGATCGACGACGGCCGCCTCCACCAGCTCGTTGACCATCGCCTCACCCTGGGTCAGCTCCTCCGACGTCGGCGGGTCCGAGACGAGAAACCGCTCCGTGATCCGCACACAACCGACCTGAAGAGAGACCGCGACCAACTCCGGATCGTCGGCGCCCGTCCCGGCCACCAGCTCCGTCGAACCACCCCCGATGTCCACGATGAGGAACGGACCGTCACCAGGATCGAGGTCGGAAACCGCACCCGCCATCGACAGCCGTGCTTCCTCGGTTCCGGCCAATAATTCCGGTGTGATCCCGATGGTCTCGCCTGCCGCTCTCAGGAATTCATCCCCGTTCGAAGCATCGCGGACCGCTGACGTTGCCACCACACGGGCCCGCACCACGCCCAGCCGGTCCATCACCTGCCGGTACTCGGCCAGGACCGACAGGCACCGGCCAACGGCATCGTCGGACAGCTGCCCCGTGGCGTCGACTCCCTCGCCCAGCCTTGTGATCCTCATCAAACGCTCCAGTGGATGGCCAGTGGCATCCACGATGAACAGTCGAGTGGAGTTGGTCCCGCAATCGATGGCCGCGACCGGTCCGACGGGATGCATGGCTCCTTGCTACCACGGGGGGCATCCGACTACCACCATCGTCTGAGCGTGGACTGACATCCTCTACCCACGAGGGCAGGCCCCGCCCGGCTCTGTCGTCAGGCCGATGAGTGCAAACCGATCCGTTGCGCCGTCCATTCGCCCACGGCATCGTCAGCCCCGGCCAGCCACCAGGCGAGGTGGGCGTGGAGGCACTTGACACCCCGCCGGGTGCCCCCCACCCCTCCCGACGGCCTCGGTCCCTCGTGACCAGGGGCGATGAGGGCGTCGCGCTCGGCGGCGTAACGGACGTGTGCGGCAGCGATCTGATCCGCCGGCACCGAGAATTCGGCTTCCCGGACTCCACCGGTGGACTCGAGTCGGCTCACCGCCTCACGAAGATCCGGGTCGACCAACCAGTAACGGGTGGGCATCGGCGTGCCGTCGTAAAGGAACGGAGCGTTGGCGATGACTGCCGGGGCGCCGTCTTCGTTCCGGACGACGACCTCGAACTCACCCGCCGGTTCGCGCCCCAAGAGGGCGGCCACCGCGGTGTGGTCCCCGGCGGGATCGTCATCTGCGCCGGCGCCGCCCCGAGGCCCGGGGCTCACTTCCAGAATTCGAGCGTGTTGGTCACCCGGGACCAGAAACTCGACGGAGCGGGCGCGCTCCCCGTACCGGCTGTGCCCGTCGACGCCGCCGCGTCCTTTCCTGCCTTGGTCGTCGAAGGACCGGTCGAGGGCGGTGCCTGGGGCAGACCGGGGTCGGGGGTCATGTTCGGAGCATTAGCAGGAGCTACCAATGGCTGGTCGCCCGGATCACCCGACGTCGCATCGCCGGGCGACGAAGTGGACAACCCCGAAGGCGGGAGGACGTCGTAGAGGGTCTGTCCGGGCATCACCATCTGGTAGTCCTGCCTGGCCAGCCTGTTGATCTCGGCGTTCGAGTTGAGCTGTTGCTCCTGTTCGGCAAGCAACCGGTTCTCCGTCTGCAGGGTATGAAGCTGCGCCGAGGCCGAGGACAGCTGCCCATGCTGTGTCACGAGGACCGACCACGGAAAGCTGGTGCCCAGAATGACCAGGGCGATCACCGCGGCCAAGGCCACAGGGACCCGTTGCCGGCGGATCGCCGCCGACGGTGGCTTTCTCTTCGTCGGAGACGACGATCTGCGCCGCCACGGCCGCGACCGGCTCGTGACTTTCGGCCGTTTCGCTCTACTCGTCGGCGCGGCTCGGCTGGTGGACCTCCGGCGGAGCAGTCGCAGCCGCGATCGTGCGGGAGCCTTTGTCCCCTTCCGCCTCGTCGATCGTTTCGATTTGGTCGGGCCGGTCGATCCCCGAGGGGATTTCGGACGCGCGTGTTGGCGACCGCTCACCGAACCGGTCTCCAAGCCGCCAGGGCATCGCCCCCACGGAACGCGGCGGTCTCGCCGAGATGCTCCTCGATACGGAGCAGTTGGTTGTACTTGGCCACGCGGTCCGAGCGGGCCGGCGCCCCCGCCTTGATCTGGCCGCAGTTGGTGGCAACCGCCAGATCGGCGATGGTGGTGTCCTCGGTCTCGCCCGAGCGGTGTGACATGACGCACGCATAGGCGGAGCGGGTAGCCAGTGACATGGTCGCCAGGGTTTCTGTCAGCGTGCCGATCTGGTTCACCTTGATGAGCACCGCATTGGCCGACCGGGCATCGATCCCCCGCTGGAGGCGCTCCTCGTTGGTCACAAAGAGATCGTCGCCCACCAATTGGACCGTCTCTCCCAGGGACTCGGTCAATGCCGCCCATCCGTCCCAGTCATCCTCGGCCATACCGTCCTCGATGGACACGATCGGATAGCGGTCCACCAGATCCACCCAGTAGTCGACCATCTCCGCCGACGAGAGGCTCCGTCCCTCGCCGGCCAGCACGTAGTTCCCGTCCTTGTAGAGCTCACTAGTGGCCGGATCCACGGCGATGGCGATCTCCTCGCCGGGAATCCGCCCTGCGCCTTCGATGGCCTCGACCAGGATCCGGACCGCCTCCTCGTTTGTGGCGAGATCGGGAGCGAATCCACCTTCGTCGCCGACGGTGGTGGACAGGCCCCGCACCTTGAGCACCTTGGCCAGCGAATGGTAGGTCTCCACCCCCCACCGAAGAGCCTCGGAGAACGAGGCGGCGCCGATCGGCATCACCATGAACTCCTGCAGGTCGATGGAGTTGTCGGCGTGCATCCCGCCGTTGACCACATTCATCATGGGAACCGGGAGCACGTGGGCGTCCGAACCGCCGACATAGCGGAACAGGGGCAGACCGAGCTCGGCGGCAGCCGCCTTGGCGGTGGCCAACGACGTTCCCAAGATGGCGTTGGCGCCCAATCGCGCCTTGTTGGGGGTTCCGTCGGCATCGACGAGGGCCAGGTCCACGCCACGCTGGTCGAGGGCGTCGGCCCCGTCGAGGATGTCGGCGATCTCACCGTTGACGTTCGCCACCGCCTGGGCGACGCCCTTGCCCAGGTAGCGGTCGTCGCCGTCACGAAGCTCGACTGCTTCGAACGAGCCGGTCGAGGCGCCCGAAGGGACGATGGCCCGCCCCACCGATCCCGAGTCGAGCACGACCTCGACCTCGACAGTGGGATTGCCGCGGGAATCGAGGACCTCGCGACCGATGACCTGCTCGATGATGCTCACTGGTGGTAGCCACTCCTGTCGGCGGTGTGAGAGAAGTTACCACTCAGAAACGTTCGGACCTGGGAATTCCCCAGACGTTCACCCTCGGGAACGCCATCGCCGAGATCGGCTCACGGCCGCTCGTCGATGGTCGCCCTGAAGCTCGCGCTCCTCGTCCGCAGAGCCGTCTCGGGATCGACGCCGAGTCTTCGAGCCAGGTTGACCAGTGCGAAGAGAAGCTCACCGATCTCGACAGCATGGTCGGCCCGTCCACCCTCGCCATCAGCGACTCCCCAGGTGGAGCGCGATCCATCCGGGGACCCGGCAACACCCTCTTTAGCTCCAGTGAGGTCCGACACCTTCTCACTCAGCCGGACGGCGTCCTCGTGGGCGCTGGGGAGATCCATGCCGACGGCGACAGCCTTCCTCTGCAGTTTCGCGGCCAGGGCCAAGGCGGGGAGGGACGCGGGAATCCCCTCGGTCACGCTCGAGCGGTTCTTTTCGGACATCTTGAGCGCCTCCCAGTTGGTGGCCACGTCGTCAGGCGTCTCCACGGTGAGGTCGCCGAACACGTGGGGATGACGCGAGACCAACTTGTCGTGGATGCCGCGGGCCACATCGGCCAGGGTGAACCGTCCTTCCTCGGCGGCCAAGGTGGCATGGAAGTAGACCTGGAAGAGCAGATCGCCGAGTTCCTCTTCCAGATGGGCGACCGCCTCTTCTTCAGATTTTTCGGCTTCTTCGACCCCTTCGGCCGGACCGGGCGTTGCGCCCGGGTTGGCGTCCACGTCGGCGGGCCTGCGCTGAGCGAGCGCGTCGATGGCGGCCACCGCGTCGATGGCCTCCAGCACCTCGTGGGACTCCTCGAGAAGGTGGCGGGCCAGAGACCCGTGTGTCTGCTGGCGATCCCATGGGCACCGGAGCCGCAGGGTGTGGACCAGCTCGTCGAGCCGGACCAGTTGAGCGGCCACCGGGGAGGCCAGGTGCGGGATCCACAGGGAGGTCAGGTGGTCAGGGACGATCGAACGGTCGAGGTCGCTCCATGCGACCTCGACGATCTGCTCGTCGGCCAACCCGAGATGGTGGAGGACGGTGACCACATCACCGGGGGACGCCTCCACCGACAGCTTGATATCCGACAGGATGGAAGTGCTCCAGCACTGGGCCACCAGCAGCGGCCCGCTCTGTCCGGCCGCCTGCACAGCAAACGACTCCCCATCGATGATCAACAACCCGTCAGCCATCGGATCGATCCCGAGCCTGGCTAGGGCGAGGTCGACGAAGGATAGTGAGGGATGCACCACAAGGGCGACCTCGCCGCCGACCACCCTCGGGTGCTCCCGCAGCAATGTCACCGTGCGCTCGGCGACCAGAGGTGACCCCGGTACCGCATAGACGACCGAAGACGGCCGGGTCGCTTCGGTCACCAGGTTGGCAACGATGGCCTGGTAGACCTCATCGAAGGTGCCGGCGCGCTCATAGTGGTAGTCGAAGGTGCGGGCGTCGGGGTAGCCGGCCGCGGCAGGATGCCGGTCGGTCCGGAGGAAGACAGCATCGGCCCCGGCCATCAGATCCAGGGTCTGCGCGGTGATCAGCTCGGGACCGGCAGGCCCCAGCCCCACGACATCGATCCGCGGGGATGTGGGTGCTCCGGTGGGCCCTCCAGTGGATCCTCTGGGCAGTTCTCCGGGCACGATGGTGACTATGGCCCCGGAGGGTCAGCCGCCGCTGGAGGAGCTCGACGAGCCGGCCGATCCCGTTCCGGTCGAGCCCGAACCGTTGAGGTCGAGAGGCGCTGGGCTGCTCGACGAACTCGATCCCGACGCCGCTCCCAACAGGAACTTCGAGGGTGGCTTCGGCGGCGGGACGACGGTCAACGCCTTCCACGTGCCGTACTGGGGATCGACCGAGACCTCCGAGCGATGGCCGAAGGCCACGATCTCTCTGCTCACTCTGTCCACGTTGGTGGTCACCTGGAGGAGCTCGCGGCGGACGACCGAGGTCACCGCCGACAGCGGCTCCAGCGATTGGCTGGTGACCTCGTAGATGACCCACTGGCCGGTGCTCGGGTCCTGGACCGGTGCGATCGGCTGGCCCACGGTCACCGCCTGTTGCTGAAGAGCCTGTTCCACCTGAGCCTGGGTGTAGTCGCAACCGAGGAGCCCACCGTCAGCAGCGGTCTGTGCATCCAGCGAGCTGGCCTTCGCCACGGCGGCGAAGGAGGCCCCACCGTTGAGCTGGTCCACGATCTGGTCCGCACTCGCCTCGGTGCCGGTCGTGATCACGCTCACGCAGGCCACGGTGAACTGCGGTTTGTTGGCGGCGTAGTAGGTGAGGATGGCGCTCGGGGAGAGATCGGCCCCGCGAGCCAGGAGTTTCTCGTCCACGGCCTGGTTGAGGATCTGGGCTGCGGCCACGTCGGAAGGGAGGCCGCTCAACACTTGAGCACCGGTCAGGTCGGCACCGCTGGCGGCCATGCAGGCGGAGACGACCCCTTCGGACTCGGCGCTCTGGACCTGCTGGCTGATCTCGCCGTCCAGTGTCGCCTCGAGGTCCGATTTGGCCGTGGCCAGATCGCTGGAGGAGACGGTGATGCCCTTGGAGGCCGCGTACTCCTGAGCCAAGAGATCGCCGACCTGATTGTCGAGTACGTCACTGGTGAAGGCCATGCTGTATGTGCCGGGACCGCCTGCTCCTTGAGCTGTGGCAGGGGTGAGAGCCGAGTCCTCCAACTGCATGAGGCAGTTGCCGACACCCGTGGTCTCGAGGGCGCGGAGCTGGCTGTTGAGGGTCGCCCGCGAGATGGTCGATCCATTGGCCGAAGCAGCGGTCGGGGTGACGTCACAGGCAGAGGCGAAGGCGCCAGATCCGATGACGACGAGGGCGATGACGATCCCAGGAAGCCCGAGGTGCCCCCGGAACCCCGCACGATGGCGTTTCACGGCGGCGATGCTACCGGGTCCGGCCTCACCCCTGGCTTCGCTCAGGCCTGGCTCAGCGCTTCGCTCAGGCCTGGCTCAGTCGTCGACCGGCACCAACTCGCGAAGCAGGCTCACCACCGCTGACGCGAACTCCGAACCCTCGGTGGGCACGTCCATGGGCACCAACAGTCGATGGAGGTCGGGCTGGTAGGTGCCTCCGGGGCACAACCGGCGCAACCGGACCTCCGCGGAAGCGGCCAACACCAGTGGGGACAGCTTCGCCATCGCCTGAGGGGCCCGGCCGCCCAGGCCGCGGCCGCGGCCCCCGCCGCCCATGCCTCGCCCGGGCAGGGCGACAGAGACGTCGGTGATCCCCAGCCTCAGGCACTCGACCCGCAGCCGGGCCACGTCGAGCAGGGCGCCGGCAGGAGCCGGCACCGGACCGAAGCGGTCCTCCCACTCGTTGCGCACGTCCTCGATCTCCTGGGTAGACCGCACCGAGGCCAAGCGACGGTAGGCCTCGAGGCGCACGTCCTCGGCCTCGACGTAGGTCGGCGGCAGGTACGCAGCGTCCGGGAGGTCGAGGGACAGCTCGACCGGACGGGGTCGGGGCTCGCCCTTCAACTCGGAGACCGCCTCGGCGACCATCTGAACGTAGAGGTCATAACCGACGGCCGCGATGTGGCCGGATTGATCGCGCCCCAACAGGTTGCCCGCACCCCGGATCTGGAGATCGCGCAGGGCGATCTTGAAACCGGAACCGAGCTCGGTGTGGTCGCCGATGGTGCGGAGTCGTTCATAGGCCTGCTCGGTGAGCACACGGTCGATCGGGTGGAACAGGTAGGCGTAGGCCCTCTGGCCGGCGCGGCCCACCCGTCCCCGCAGCTGGTGGAGTTGTCCCAGACCCAGGAGGTCGGCCCGGTCCACCACCAGGGTGTTCACCGTGGGCATGTCGATGCCCGACTCGATGATGGTCGTGCACACCAACACGTCGTACTCCCCCTCCCAGAAGTCGAGGACAACCTTCTCGAGAGTCCCTTCGTCCATCTGGCCGTGGGCCACGGCCACCCGGGCCTCGGGAGCCATCTTCTTCACCCCCTCGGCGATGGCGTCGATGTCTTGGACGCGGTTGTGCACGTAGAAGACCTGGCCCTCCCGGAGGAGCTCTCGCCGGATCGCCTCTGACGCCGCGGCCTCCTCGAACTCCCCGACGTGAGTCAGGATCGGTCGACGGGCGGCCGGAGGGGTGTTGACCATCGACAGGTCGCGGATGCCGGTCAGCGCCATCTCCAGGGTCCGGGGAATGGGGCTGGCGGTCAGGGTGAGGACATCTACGCCGTCGGCCAGGGCCTTGATCGACTCCTTGTGGCCCACCCCGAAGCGCTGCTCCTCATCCACCACCAGGAGCCCGAGTTTCTTGAAGGTGACGTCGGTCCCAAGGAGCCGGTGGGTCCCCACCACCACATCCACCGACCCGTCGGCCAACCGGTTCAGCACTGACTTGGCCTGGGCGTTCGTCAGGAACCGGCTGAGCATCTCCACCTTCACCGGGAACGGGGCATAGCGGTCGGCGAATGTCTGGAAATGCTGGCTGGCCAACAGCGTCGTGGGGACCAGGATCGCAGCCTGGTATCCGTCCTGGACCGCCTTGAACACCGCCCGGATGGCCACCTCCGTCTTGCCGAAACCCACGTCGCCACAGACCAGCCGGTCCATGGGCTGGGGCAGCTCCATGTCCGCTTTCACGTCCTCGATGGCTCGAAGTTGGTCGGTGGTCTCGACGAAAGGGAAGGACGACTCGAGCTCGGCCTGCCACGGTGTGTCCGGCCCGAAGGCGTGTCCGGGAACCTGCAGGCGCCGGCGGTAGAGGGCGACCAGCTCTTCGGCTACCTCGTGGACGGCAGCCCGGGCCTTCGACCGGGTCCGTTGCCATTCCGATCCCCCCAACCGAGACACCGTGGGGGACTCGCCTCCCGCGTAGGGGGTGAGCATCTCGATCTGGTCGGTGGGGAGGTACAGCTTGTCGGCCCCCCGGTACTCGAGGAGGAGATAGTCACGAGTGGCACCCCCCATGGTGCGGGTGACCATGCCCCCGTACCGGGCCACCCCGTGCTGACGGTGGACCACGTAATTGCCGGGAGCCAGGTCGTCGAAGAACCCGTCGACGGGTCGGGCGCGGGTGCGGGCCTGCCGGTGCGGGCGGCGCCGGCCGGTGACATCGGACTCGGTGAGCAGAGCCACCCGCGACCCGGGGAGAACGAAGCCGCGATCGACGGCCGCCACCACGATGCGGGCGCCAGGAGTGGTGAGGTCGGGCACCGCCGTCGGTTCCGACGGCGAAGTCTCCAGGGTCGAGACGCCCGGGACAACCGGGACGTCCGAGACAACGGGGACGACCAACCCTTCGTCGGCCAGCAGCCCCGACAGGCGATCCGCACCCCCCGGGGTCGGGGAACACAACACCACCGAGTACCCGTCGACCGCCAAGGCTGTGACCTGGGAGACCAGCTTGGCGCCGTCCCCCAGGATCGGCTCCCAGCCGCGGCTCTCGATGGAAGGGATGTCCGGTCCCTCAGCCGAAGGGACGAGCGACACCACGTTGCTCCGGGTACCGGACAACAGTCGATCGAAGGGAGCGTGCAGACGTGGCGCACCCTCGCCGGCCTCCAGACCCCAGGTGGAGGCGAGGGCGTCTGCCAGTGCGGACTCCTCGTCGAGCAGCTCCGACGCCCTGTCGCGCACCCGCCGAGGCTCGACGAGCACCACCAAGGCGTCGTCACCCATCAGATCGGTGATGAGCTCCTCGGACTCCACCAACCAGGGCAACCACGATTCCATCCCGTCGAACTGCTCACCGTCGGCCAGCCGGTCCCACTGGTGGCGACCCCACGGCGCGGTGGCCACCAACCCGGCGGCCCGCTTCCGCATCGCCTCGTGGACGACGAGCTCGCGGCAGCCGAACAGCTCGACCCTGGCCAGGTCATCGATCGAGCGCTGATCGGCCACGTCGAACCGGGTCAGCCGGTCCACCTCGTCTCCCCACAGATCGATCCGGACCGGGTCATCGGCGGTTGAGGGGAACACGTCGATGATCCCGCCCCGGACGGCCAGCTCCCCCCGGTGCTCCACGATCGACTCGCGTCGGTATCCCATGAACACCAACTGGGCCACCAGATCGTCCACCGAGACCCGGTCCCCCTTGGCCACGACCACTGGTCGGGCTGCGGTCCGCCAAGGACCGAGGCGCTGGAGGATCGCCTTGATCGGGGCGACCACGATGTCGGGCGCAGCCTCGCCCTGGTGGTCGGCTCCCCCATCGCTGCCCATCCTCCACAGCAACCGGAGCCGGCGGCCCATGGTGGCCACATCGGGGCTCACCCGTTCGAAGGGAAGGGTCTCCCAGGCCGGAAAGACCTCGATCCGGCCGGATCTCTCGAGCGACTCGCTGCTCCCGCTGTCGGCGACGCCACCGTCCGATCCCGAGGTGAATGCCTCCAGATCGTGGGCCAGTTGATCGGCCGTCGCCCCGGTCGGGGTCACCACCAATACCGGACTGCGGGTACCCAGACGGACCAGACCGGCGAGCACGAAGGCCTGTGCCGGGGTGGCCACGGCCAGAGTGGCCGTGGACGCGCCGATCACCCGCGTCAGAGCGGGTTCGTTGCGGAGCAGCGGGGGAAGCGAGCGGAGGCTCACACGGTCAGGGTACCGGGGTCGCCCTGGGGTGGAGATCGGCTTTTCCTGCGGCAGGGAAGTCGATCCCGTTGATCACCGCCGGAACGGCGTGGGCGTCGGTGAACAGGATGGTGACCGCCAGGCCCAGGGCGGAAACGTCACGATTCCTGGACCAACCTCACCAACGCTGCTGCCCCTTCAACCAGCGGAGTTCACCCGGTTCATCGCCGCTTCGACACCTTGGGTGACGATTGCCTCGACAGCATCGGCCGCTTCCTCGACGGCGGTGGCCAGGACCGCCTTCTCGGTGGCGCCCGGTCGCTTGAGCACGTAATCAGCACCGGACTGGCGACCCGGAGGCTTGCCGATACCCACCCGGACCCGCAGATACTGATTGTCGTGGAGGTAGCTGTCGATCGACTTCAGTCCGTTGTTCCCTGCCGAGCCACCCCCTGACTTCACCTTGACACGCCCCGAGGGAAGGTCCAGCTCGTCGTGCACGACGATCAGCCGTGAGGCGATTCCCGAGGGCGGGGGTCGGACTCGTGGATCATCCTCGGACCCGTCTGATTCGCCCTCGTCCGACTCGCCGGAATGATCGTCTCCACCGTGACCTCCGGCTTGGTCGATGCCGGCCCGCCGGACAAGGGGGGCCACGGCGCGACCGGATTCGTTCATGAAGGTCTGTGGCACCGCCACCAGGACCCGGCGACCGCCGACCCGGATCTCGGCCGCCAGCGAGTGGAGGCCTTTCTCCGATTTGAGGCGACCCTGGTGCCGATCGATGAGGACCGCGGCCACGTCGGCTCCGGCGTTGTGCCGGGTTCCGACGAACTCGGCACCCGGATTGCCCAGTCCGACAACCAGGAAATCGACCGGCGTTCCCTTCTGAGGACCTGCCGGCGAGCGCCGTTTGCCGAGCAGGGTCTAGCCCTCCGCAGGCTGGTCGTCGGCCGGCGTCTCCGAAACGGGTTCCTCGCCGGCTTCGACGGCGGCGGCAGCAGCCGCCTCGGCTTCCTCCTCGGCAGTGACCTGCACTCGTGGAGGCTGCCCGGCAACCACAGTCGACTCGACGTCGGTCTCGAGCTCGACGCCGCTCGGGATGCTGATGTCCGACACGTGGAGCGAGCCGCCGATGGTCAGGCCCGAGATGTCGATGTCTACTGACGGAGGGATGTCGGCAGGCTTGGCCTTGACCTGCAACGTGAACAATTGCTGGTCGACGACGCCGTCGCCGTGCTGGACCTCGATGGCCTCGCCGACCAGGTTGATGGGGACTTCGGCGGTGATCACCTCGTCTCGCCGCACGATCAGGAAGTCGACGTGGGTCACCACGTTCTTGAACGGGTGACGCTGGATGTCCCGAGCCAGAGTCAGGAGGTTCTTGTCCCCGACCTCGAGCGAGAGGAGGGTATTGAGACCCGCCTCACCGGACATGGCGATCTGGAAATCGCGAGCGCCAACGGCAACAGAAATCGGGTTTGCCCCGTGGCCGTACACGACACCGGGGATCTTCCCGTGGGCCCGGAGACGTCGCGTCGAGCGCGATCCGGTCTCGCGACCTGATTCGGCGACAAGCGTGACTTCGGGCATGCGGAGACTCCTGACGAGATACTGAGACGAGGGCAGGGACCATTCCGGCTGAAGATCCCGGACGACCGAGACCGAGAAGCGCCGCTGCTGACGGCTCATCATGATAGACGAGCTCCAGCAAAGCGGGCCACAGGGGATACATCGGTTGTCGTCATCCGGGGGTGCTGTGATCTCGGAGCCCCTTCGGGCGTGACGGAGTACTGGGGAAGCGGGCTCGCGGCCGAGAGCACCGTCAATCGGGGCCGCAATGTCGGGTTTCGGGCCGATGACCAGGGCGACGATCTGAGAGGATCTGACCAGAGCGCCGATCTGACCACAGGCGGTGCCGCCGACCGTCCCCTCGGGCGGCCACAGCGTTTCCCTCCGGCGGCCACAGCCTTCCGTGCCGTTTCACAACGCAGGAGGAGCTGGCCCAGCACCTGGGTCAGATGAGATCAGCGGGGATGTGATCCTGTCCGCCGATGCTCTGGGGTCAAAGAAGCTCGAGGATCGCCCGGTGGCGTCGTCCCTGGTCAAATCCGTCGAACTCAATCGGTTTTGTCACGAATAAGGCGTAAGAATCGCGTAATGGCGCGACTTATCGGCGATTACTTCCCGGTAACCTCGATAAAGGCGGCCCCGTTGAGCAGGTTTCCGCCGCCGTGCTCCGGGGCCGCCCCCGATCGCCTACTCCCGCACCGAGCTCGGCCGCGAATTCTCCACGGGCGGTGCCCGGACAGCCCTCTACCCTCGGCGGAAAGGGTAGGGGGCACGCCCCTGCGAACAGGGACAGAAATCCGGAGCTAGGCGGCGGTCCCAGCTCAACGGACTTGTGGTTCTTCT
This sequence comes from uncultured Acidimicrobiaceae bacterium, assembly GCA_963704615.1. Lineage (GTDB taxonomy): Bacteria > Actinomycetota > Acidimicrobiia > Acidimicrobiales > RAAP-2 > Bog-756. Next base: position 2,894,794 of record OY969923.1, read on the forward strand.
ACCCACCTCCCAGGGACTCAAAACACGGAACAGCGCTTTTTCGTTTCAGGTTTTGGAGCCAGTTCCATGCTGTTCCATAGCTTCTCGACGACTGTCACATCCGTCTGTGACCATAAGTCCATGCCTTTGTCGGCCCCAACCAGCACGAAATCCGGGAACCAATCCCCTCGCCGTGCAACCCACGGTGGAACGGCGGCAAAGGCGATCATTGCTGCCGTCGAGGTGATAGGCACCTTCGTCGCCGATTTCGAGCCCGACCGCTATTCCGCCGAGGAAGCGGCTTCCTTGGTCGATGTCTTCATCAAGGCCGAACGTCTCTGTGGAGCCGGAAAGACCTTGGCCGCCACTCGGGTGGCCGACTCCAATCGACCGGCAGAGGACGGACACCGGAGCGCTGCCCATTGGTTAGCCGGAGTAACCGGCGAATCGGTCGGTGAGGCCATCGACGTGCTCAGATTGGGTGAGGCCCTCGAGGAGCATCCTGGGATCGACGAGGCCTATCGCCAGGGGCGCCTTTCACGTTCACGAGCCGAAATTGGTGGCCGGCGCGGTGAGGGTCAACCCCCGCAGTGAGGGCGACGTCCTCAAGGGAGCAGAGAACGACACCCTCCGCCAGCTGAAGGAGCGGTGCCTCCGGGCCAAGGCCCAGGGTAGGTCCAACGAGGACGCGGCCAAGGCCTATGAGGCAATCCGCCAGTCCCGATACTGCCGGACCTGGACCGACACCGATGGCGCCTTCCGTCTCGATGCCAAACTCACGCCCGATGCCGGTGCCCAAGTGTTGTCTTCTCTGGCGACCGAATCGAACAGGTGCTTCGAGCGGTCAAGGAAATCAGGCGCCCACGAGACCAGCGACGCCTACTGTGCCGATGCTCTGGTCGCCCTGGTGTCCGGCCAGGGGTCGCCAGGGACCGGGTCCAGGGGCGGTGACGGAGCCACGAGGCACACGGTGGGCACGAGGAGTCCGGCCGCCAACCCGCCCAGCGGCCCCGGGTCACCCCGTGGCGCGGTCGATCGCACCGATGAGCGTCGGGCTCCGGACCCCACGGCCACCGTTCACCTTCGGGTCGACCTTGCCGCCCTTCGCCGGGGTTCCTTGAGAACGGGCGAGATCTGCGAGATCCCCGGAGTCGGACCGGTCCCCCTGAAGACGGCGCGTTCACTCATGGGCGACGCCATCACCAAACTGGTGATCACCAGCGGCGTGGACGTGACCACCATCTGCCATCTGGGTCGATCGATACCGTCCGCCCTCAAGACTGCCCTGATCGAACGGGACCAAACGTGCGTAGTCCCTGGGTGTGACGTGGCAGAGGGACTCGAGTTCGACCACTGGGGAACAACGTTTGCCGAAGGCGGTGCGGTATCGCTCGACAATCTGGCCCGGCTCTGCAGTCATCACCACTACCTGCGCACCCACAAGGGTTTCCGGCTCCGTGGTGGTCCGGGCCGGTGGAAGTGGGATCGAGCTCGGGGCGGAAAAGGATCGGCGACGACCCGAGCCGGGCCATCTGACGCCGATGATTGCGACGACCTGCTGCTCTTTACCTTGGAGGAGTAGGAGCAGGCCCGGTCGCTCCGACCGGCAAGCTAGGCGAGGTTCTCCCCGCCAAAGATCTCCGATACCGACGTGTCCTCGAAGACGGCGTCGATGGCGTCGGAGATGAGCTTGGCCACCGAGAGCACCTCGAGCTTGTCGAAACGGCGGTCCGGGGGAATCGGCAAGGTGTCGGTCACCACAACCCGGGTGAGTGCTGAAATTCTTCAACCGATCGACAGCCGGGTCGGACAAGACCGCGTGAGTGGCCATGCACCACACCTCGGAGGCCCCCCTGTCGGCCAGGAGGTCCGCCGCCGCCACGATGGTCCCTGCCGTGTCGATCATGTCGTCGATGAGCACGCACTGTCGGCCCTCGACGTCACCGACCACGTGCAATGCCTCTACCTGGTTGGTTTCCCCCCGCAGCCGGCGCTTGTGCACCACAGCAAGATCAGCCGTCAGGTGCTGGCTGAACCTCTCGGCCACTTTCACCCGCCCGGCGTCAGGAGCGACCACCACCAGGTCCTCGCCTCGTTGCGCCCGCAGGTAGTCGACCAGGACCGGCGCCGCAGTCAGATGATCGAACGGCACGTCGAAGAATCCTTGGATCTGCCCGGAGTGGAGGTCGACACTCACGACCCGGTCGGCACCCGCTACCGACAGCATGTCGGCGACCAGCTTGGCCGTGATCGGCTCCCGTCCGGTTGCCTTCCGGTCCTGGCGCGAGTAGCCGTAGTAGGGACAGACCGCGGTGATCCGCTTGGCGGACGCCCTTTTGGCCGCGTCGATCATGATGAGGTGCTCCATCAAGGAGTCGTTGACCGGCCCGCAGTGGGTCTGGATGATGAACACGTCGCTGCCCCGGATCGACGTGTCGAATCGGCAGTGGATCTCGCCGTTGGCGAACTCACGGAGGTTCGCCTCCCCGAGAGTCACGCCCAGCTGTTTGGCCACGTCTTGAGCCAGCTCAGGGTGCGATCTCCCGGACACCAACTCGAGACGGCGACGGGGAGTGAACTCCATGGCCACGACGCTACCGCCTCCCGCTGTCGGAATCTCCCGGCCCTGACCCCACGGCGTCAGGCCCGCTGACCCATAGGCCCGACGACACCGCCGCCCGGGACCTCGGTGCCCTCCTCGAGGACGGCGAAGGGGCCGATGCGGGCGTTGGCCCCGATCACCGATCGCCGGCAGACCGACGAGGTGACCACGGCTCCCTCCCCCACCTCTGTGTCGACCAGATGGACTTGGGGTCCCAACTCAGCGTGGGGGCCGATGACACAGGATCCCTGCAAGATGACCCCAGGCAGTAGCACCACGTCCGGCGCGAGCTGGACGTCCACGTCGATGTAGGTCCTCTCGGGATCCCACATGGTCACACCCCGTCGCATCCATCGCTCGTTGATCCGGTCCCGCAACTCGGCCTCGGCCACCGCCAGTTGGGCCCGGTCGTTGACGCCCGCCACCTCCATGGAATCCTCGACGACCAAGGATCCGACCTTGTGGCCCGCCTCGTAGAGAACGCCCACCACGTCGGTCAGGTAGTGCTCACCCTGGGCATTGGCCGGGCTCAACCGCCTCAACGAAGGAGCCAGGACGCTCCGGCGGAAGCAGTAGATGGAGGTGTTGACTTCGTGCACGCCCAGTTCTTCGTCCGAGGCGTCCTCGTGCTCGACCACCCTCGCCACCGAATCGTCACGACCCCGCACGACGCGCCCGTAGCCGGTCGGGTCCCCGATCTCGGCGGTGAGCAAGGTGGCCGCGGCGTCGGTAGCTCGATGCTGACCGACCAGAGCGGCCAGGGTCGGGGGCCGGAGGAGAGGAGTGTCACCAGGCAGGACGACCACGTCGCTGTCGTCATCGTCTCCCTCTTCGGGGAGGCCGGTCAGCGCCACCGCCATGGCGTCCCCGGTTCCCCGCTGCTCGACCTGTTCGACGAACTCGATGGCCATGCCCGCCGGGGCGTGCTCCACCAACGTCTTGGTGACCCATTCGGCCCGGTGACCGACCACCACCACCACCCTGGTCACCGACAGCCCGGCCAAGGCATCGAGCACATGGAGCACCATGGGTCGACCGCACAGTCGGTGGAGGGGTTTGGGACGCGCCGAACGCATCCTGGTTCCCTCGCCGGCAGCCAGGACCACCGCCGAGAGCTGGCGGCCCCTTTGCCGATCCTCGGAGCGGCTGCGGACATCGGGGAGAGGACCGCCGCTCACCGGGTCGTCGTCAAACGGTTCCTGAGGATAGGTGCGGATCACCATGCCCGGTCCCTGCCCACGACTTCCCGCCGGCATCGGATCCCTTGGAGGCGGCCTCCATGACGCGGCACAAAGATCATGGGCCTATTCTTCCCACGTCGGCGACAAGATTGCGACCTGAGGTCAACCCGACCCCGCTGGCTCCCAAGACGTCCCGACCTTCGACCGACCAAGCACCACCGGATCTGCCGGCTTCACCAACACCCTCCCCCCGACCATGCCCGTCCTCCCCACCTCCATCGACCCGAAATCGGAAATCTTCCGATCGAACCGGCGAGCCCTCGAAGAGTCGCTGGCCAGAGTCAACGAGCAGCTGGCCGCGGCGCGGGCCGGCGGTGGCGAACGCTACGTCCAGCGCCACCGCCAACGAGACAAGCTCCTGGCCCGCGAGCGGATCGAAAAGCTCCTCGACCGCGACTCGGCATTCCTCGAGTTGGCCCCGTTCGCGGCGTGGGGCACCGAGTACACGGTGGGCGCGTCATCGGTGACCGGCATCGGCGTGGTCGAGGGAGTGGAGTGCCTCGTCTCGGCCCACGATCCCACGGTCCGCGGTGGGGCCATGAACCCCTACTCCTTTCGGAAGGGGGCCCGCGCCTCGGACATCGCCATCCAGAACCGGCTCCCGGTCATCAACCTGGTCGAGTCGGGGGGTGCCGACCTCCCCGCCCAGGCCGAGCTGTTCATCCCGGGGGGACGAGCCTTCCGCGACCTCACCCGCAGCTCGGCCGCCGCCCTGCCCACCATCGCCCTGGTCTTCGGGAACTCCACCGCCGGCGGTGCCTACGTACCGGGCATGAGCGACTACATCGTCATGATCGAGGAGCGCTCCAAGGTGTTCCTGGGGGGCCCGCCGCTGGTCAAGATGGCCACCGGCGAGGAGTCGACCGACGAGGAACTGGGCGGGGCATCGATGCACGCCCGGGTGTCCGGCCTGGCCGACTTCCTGGCTGTCGATGAGATCGACGCCATCCGGCTCGGGCGCCAAATCGTCAGCCGACTCAACTGGCGCAAGCACGGGCCGGGCCCCACCCAGCCGGCCGACGAACCGGTCCATGACCCCGATGAGCTCCTGGGCATCGCCTCAGCCGACCCGAAGGTCCCCTTCGACCCCCGCGATGTCCTGGCCCGGGTGGTCGACGGATCCCGGTTCGACGAGTTCAAACCCCTCTACGGCTCGAGCCTCGTTACCGGGTGGGCCTCCATCCACGGCTATCCGGTCGGCGTGCTGGCCAACCACCGAGGGGTGCTCTTCTCGGAGGAGTCCCACAAGGCCACCCAGTTCATCCAGCTGGCCAACCAGATCGACGTGCCCCTCGTCTTCCTACAGAACACGACCGGCTACATGGTGGGGAAGGAGTACGAACAGGCCGGGATCATCAAGCACGGGGCGATGATGATCAACGCCGTCTCCAACTCCTCGGTCCCCCACCTGACCGTCAACATCGGCGCCTCGTACGGGGCGGGCAATTACGGGATGTGCGGACGGGCCTACGATCCCCGCTTCCTCTTCGCCTGGCCCAACGCCCGCTCGGCGGTCATGGGTCCGGCCCAGCTGGCCGGGGTGCTGTCCATCGTCAGCCGCCAGTCGGCCGCGGCCAAGGGAGTTCCCTTCGACGAGGAGGCCGACGCCACCATGCGCGAACTCGTCGAGGCCCAGATCGAGGCGGAGTCACTACCCCTCTTCCTCAGCGGCCGCCTGTACGACGACGGCATCATCGACCCCCGGGACACCCGCACCGTGCTGGGGATCTGTCTGTCGGTCATCGACAACCAGCCAATCACCGGGACACGCGGCTACGGCGTGTTCAGGATGTGAACCCGGTCCGATGAGCACCTACGTACCCATCCGCACCCTGTTGGTAGCCAACCGCGGCGAGATCGCCCGGCGCATCATCCGGACAGCCCGGACCATGGGCATCGCCACCGTGGCGGTGTTCTCCGACGCCGACGAGATGAGCCCGCACGTGGCCGAGGCCGACCTGGCCGTCCGGCTTCCGGGTGTCGCGCCGGCTGACACCTACCTGCGCTCTGCCCTGATCCTCGATGCCGCCTCTCGCTCGGGAGCAGACGCCATTCACCCCGGATACGGTTTCCTGTCGGAATCGGGAGATTTCGCCCGGGTGGTCGCCGGCGCCGGATTCGTCTGGGTGGGCCCCCCCGCTCTGGCCATCGATGCCATGGGCTCGAAGATCGATTCCAAAGAGCTCATGCGGGCCGCCGGGGTCCCGACCCTGCCTTCGGTCACCATCGAAGGCGACGCCCAACCGGACATCGTGGTGGTCGAGTCACTGGGTTGGCCCCTTCTGGTCAAGGCCTCGGCCGGCGGGGGCGGGCGCGGGATGCGGGTGGTGTGGGGCCCGAGCGAGCTGGCCGACGCGGTCAGCGCGGCCCGTCGCGAAGCAGAGGCCTCTTTCGGTGACGGCGCCGTCTTTCTGGAGCGCTATCTCCGAGACCCGAGGCACATCGAGGTCCAGGTGCTCGCCGACGCCTACGGAGAGACGGTGGCGTTGTTCGAACGGGAATGCAGCATCCAACGCCGGCACCAGAAGATCGTGGAGGAAGCACCTTCCCCCGCTGTCTCCCCCGAGCTCCGTGCCCGCCTCCTCGGCGCAGCGATCACCGCAGCCCGAGAGGTCGGCTACGTCAACGCCGGCACCGTCGAGTTCGTCCTCGACGCCGACGGTGAGCCCTACTTCCTCGAGATGAACACCCGCCTCCAAGTCGAGCACCCGGTGACCGAGGCCATAACCGGCCTCGACCTGGTCCGCCTCCAGCTCCTCATCGCCGGTGGAGCACCCATGCCGGCCGAGGTTCACGCCGCAGTGGCCACCGGCCCCCGCGGCCACGCCATCGAGGCCCGCCTCTACGCCGAGGACCCGGCTGTCGGTTGGATGCCGTCCACGGGGACGCTCCACCGGTTCGAGTACCCGGACACCCAGGGGGTCGTCTCGGTGCGGGTGGACAGCGGTGTCGAGTCGGGCAGCGTGGTCAGTCCGCACTACGACTCGATGTTGGCCAAGTTCATCACCCATGCCCCCACCCGTACCGAGGCCGCCACCGCTCTCGCCTCCTCACTGACCGGAACGCGCATCCATGGCCTCACCACCAATCGCGACCTGCTGGTGCGAATCGTGCGGCATCCCGGGTTCCTGGCCGGCAGGACCGACACCGGCTTTCTCGAAAGGAATGGGATCGACCAGCTGGCCGCCCCCCTGGCCGACTCCGAGGCGCGGCGCCGTCACGCTCTGGCCGCTGCCCTCGCTGGACAGGCACGTCGGCGACACGAGGCTCGGGTGCAAAGGACCATTCCCTCGGGGTACCGCAACAACGCGTCGGCGTTACAGCAGGTGGTCTACGACGTAGTCGGCAGTGTGGCCGAGTCGGTGGCTGGGGGTGTGCCCGGTGCGACGGTGTCGGTGGGTTACCGGTTCGACCGGTTCGGCCATACCCTCGAGGAAGTGGAGATCGACGGCAGCACTGTCGACATCGACGCGGCGTCGGTGTCGGTTGACCGGATCAGCCTGACTTTGGGTGGCCTGACCCGTCACTACCTGGTCGAGCAGATCGGCGTGGCTGCCTATGTGGACGGTCCGGACGGGAGCTCGACACTCCTCGAGCGTCCACTGATCCCGACCGGTCGTGGGCAGGCGGCCGTGGGGTCGGCACTGGCGCCCATGCCCGGCGGGGTGGTTCGGGTGGCCGTGTCCGAGGGTGACAGCGTGAAGCCCGGACAGCTGCTGGTGGTACTCGAAGCCATGAAGATGGAGCACGCCGTGCACGCCGCTGCCGCGGGCACGGTGACCGACGTGACAGTCTCCGAGGGGGACCAGGTGGAGACCGGTCAGACCCTGATCGTGGTGGAGTCGGATTCGGATGGGGCTGTCGCCGCTTCTGATCGGGCCGACAGCGCCGGCCCCGGCGACGGTGTCGTCGAAGGTGGCCCGGATCAGCCGTGACCGACCCCCTGCGCATCGCCAACTGCTCCGGGTTCTACGGCGACCGCCTCTCGGCCGCCCGGGAGATGGTGGAAGGCGGTCCCATCGACTTCCTGACCGGGGACTGGTTGGCAGAGCTGACCATGCTCATCCTGTGGAAGGGCTACCAACGGGACCGCTCCAAAGGGTGGGCCCACACCTTCCTCACCCAGATGGAGGAAGTGCTCGGAACCTGCGTCGACCGCGGCATCAAGGTGGTGACCAATGCCGGCGGCCTCAACCCAGCCGGCCTCGCCGACCAGGTCCGGTCGCTGGCCGAACGCCTCGGGCTGGCGGTTTCGGTCGCCCATGTCGAGGGTGACGACCTTCTTCCCCGCATCGACGAGCTCAACGACGCCGGCCAAACGCTGGCTCATCTCGACACCGGGCAGCCCCTGTCGGACGCTACCGGCGAGGTCATCTCGGCCAACACCTATCTCGGAGGTTGGCCGATCGTCGAAGCGCTTTCCGCGGGCGCGGACGTGGTCGTCTGTCCCCGCATCACCGATGCCTCACTTGTGGTCGGTCCGGCGGCGTGGCATCACGGTTGGTCCCTAGACGACTGGGACAAGCTGGCCGGAGCGGTGGTGGCCGGCCATGTCATCGAGTGCGGCCCCCAGACCACCGGAGGCAACTACTCCTTCTTCACCGAGGTCGACAGAGTCGAGTACCCGGGGTTCCCGATCGCCGAAGTGGCCGAGGACGGCTCGTCGGTAATCACCAAGCACCCCGGCACCGGGGGCGAGGTGTCGGTGGGGACGGTCACCGCCCAACTTCTCTACGAGATTGCCGGTCACCATTACCCCAACACCGATGTGGTGGCCCGGTTCGACACCATCGCCCTCGACCAGGTCGGGCCCGACCGGGTCCGGATCACCGGTGCCCGCGGACAACCCGCCCCCGCGGATGTGAAGGTCTGCCTCAACCTGTTGGGTGGCTGGCGCAACTCGATGACGTTCGTCCTCACCGGGCTCGACATCGAGAAGAAGGCCGAGCTCACCTTGCGCTCGCTGGACGAGACCCTGGGAGGACTCAAGCAATTCGCCGAATTCGACGCACGCCTCATCCGCTCGGACAAGCCCGACGCGCCACTCAACGTCGACGCCACTGCTCAACTTCGGATCACGGTCAAAGACGCCGACGCCAAGCGGGTGGGCCGGTCCTTTTCCGGCGCGGTCACCGAACTGGCCCTGGCCGGATACCCCGGCCTCCATCTGACCGCTCCCCCGACGGACGGCTCGGTCTACGGCGTCTACTGGCCCGCCCTGGTACCGGCTGACCTGGTGGTCCCCGAAGTGGTGCATGCAGACGGCCGACGGGTTGCCGTACCCCACGTCGCCAACCGGATCGGTGGAGAGCTCCCGGTGGCTGGCCCGGCCGAGACAGACACACACGGTGCCGGCGTTCCGAGGGGCGGTCCGGTCGGCGAAGGCCCCTGTCGCCGTCTCCCGCTCGGCACCATCATCGGGGCCCGGTCCGGTGACAAAGGGGGCAATGCCAATGTCGGGCTGTGGGCCCGGACCGACAGGGCGTGGGCGTGGCTCGACTCCTTCCTCACCCTCGACGAGTTCCGCACCCTGCTCCCCGAGGCGGACCCACTGGAGATCCGGCGCACTGTCTTCTCCAACCTGCGGGCCCTCAACTTCGTGGTGGTGGGCCTTCTGGGCGAAGGGGTGGCCAGCTCGACCCGTCCCGATCCACAGGCCAAGGGTCTGGGCGAGTACCTTCGGAGCAGGCTGGTCGACATTCCGGCCGGACTCCTTTCTGCCGAGTCCGCCGAACCGGGCGGCCAGGATTCACCCGAGGACTAGCGAGGAGGTGCGCCATGGACTTCATTGAATCCGACGAGCTGCAGATGCTGCGCGAGGCGGTGGCCTCCATCGCCTCCAAGTTCGGCCACGAGTACTACGTCAAAAAGGCCCACGCCGACGAGCGCACCGACGAGCTGTGGAGCGCGGTGGCCGAGGCCGGGTTCCTCGGGGTCAACGTCCCCGAGGAGTACGGAGGCGGCGGCGGCGGGATCACCGAGCTGGCCGCGGTGCAGGAGGAACTGGCCGCGGCCGGTTGTCCGCTGCTGGTCATCGTGGTCTCGCCGGCCATCTGCGCCACCATCATCGCCAAGTTCGGCACCGAGGCCCAGAAGCAACGCTGGCTCCCCGGCTTCGCCACCGGCGAGCTCAAGATGGCTTTCGCCATCACCGAACCGGACGCCGGTTCGAACTCGCACAACTTGTCGCTCACCGCGACCAAGGACGGCGACATCTACCGGCTCAACGGCTCGAAGTACTACATCTCCGGCGTCGACGAGTGCCAGGCCATCCTGGTGGTGACCCGGTCGGGAGTCGATCCGGACACCGGCCGGGGTCAGTTGTCCCTCTTCGTAGTGGACACGGACACCAAGGGCCTGGACAAGCAAGTACTCCCGGTCGAGATCACTGCACCGGAGAAGCAGTACACCTTGTTCTTCGACAACGTGGAGGTTGAAGCTGACCGACTGATCGGGGCCGAAGGTGAAGGCTTGCGCCAGGTGTTCTTCGGGCTCAATCCCGAGCGCATCCTGTCCGCCGCCACCGCCAACGGCATCGGGCGTTACGCCCTGGACAAGGCGGCGGAGTATGCCAAGGGACGGGAGGTCTGGGGCACCCCCATCGGACGCCATCAAGGGATCGCCCATCCGCTGGCCAAGGCCAAGATCGAAGTCGAGCTGGCTCGACTAATGACCGATAAGGCAGCCTGGCTGTGCGACTTCGCCGGGGACACCCCCGAGGCCGGCGAGGCGGCCAACATGGCCAAGTACTCGGCGGCCGAAGCCGCCCTGGCCGCTCTGGACCAGGCCATCCAGACCCACGGGGGCAACGGCATGTCGTCCGAGTACGGGCTGGCCGACCTGTGGGGCATGACCCGCCTCCTCCGGATCGCCCCGGTCAGCCGTGAGATGATCCTCAACTTCGTGGCCCAGCACTCGTTGGGACTGCCCAAGTCGTACTGAGGTCCGCCTGGGAAAGGCGAGCCCGGAGGTCGGACTGGTGGATCTGTAGGCCGCCCCCACACAGGGATGCTGTAGGCCGCACCCACGCAGGCATGGGCAAATTCGGCGCCTGCAGGCACGGGTGGGACCCCACACGCACGTCACCTTCGCCGCACACGCCTCCTATCGCCACCCTGTGTGGTCGGCAGCGGGGCTAGCCATTTCTCAAGTTGGACGCCGAGTCCGCCGTTATGCCTGGTACAGGTGGAATCACGTCTAGGAACGCCCGTTTTCGAGACTTACTCTGCCACTCAGCGTTATGTTTACTGGCTCGATTACCCATCCAACCCGAACGCGGGTCCCGAAAATTGCCTTGGTGCGGCGCCGCACCGAGGCGCGGGCAGCCGGTCAACGGGGCGAGGACGGCGTCACCCTGCTGGAGGTGGTGGTGTCGTTCGTGATCCTCCTGATCGCCCTCATCCCCCTCTCCTACCTGTTCACCACCGCGGTGATCTCGGCGGGCCAGTCGGTGAACCAGCAGACCGCGTTCTCCATTGCCGAGGGCTGGGTCGAGACCTTGTCCAATACCACGCCGCCAGTCAGCGCCGTCTCGGGTGCCGTCATCGTGGACACGGCCGAAGCTCCCTCCGGGCCGGCACCCTCGAGCGCCACCACTCTGGTCAACGGCACCTCAGTGGGAAAGAACCTCGACGCAGTGTCCAGCGTGTCGGTGGTATCGACCAATAATTTCGCCGCCGCCACGACCACCACCCCACAGGTGGCAGAGGTGACCATCGGCGGCGTCGTCGATGAGATCGATTACACGAACGACACGGGCAACGTCCTCACCTGCGTGTCGACCTGCAGCGCAAACAGCGGGGTCATGTCCGGGACCACCGCGGTCACCCAAACCGAGGTCGCCACGGCCACCGAGACGCGGGGCAACACCACCTACAAGCTGAGCTCCGAGTACGAATGGGAAACGGTCCAGAACTCGGGGCTGGTCCGGACGACCACCAATGCCAGCGTTTCCCTCCCCCTCCCGGCAACCCCCCCCGCTTCGGATGTGATCCCCGTCTCTTGTCCCACCACCGGCACCTTCACGGCGGCAACGGGATCGAGCCCGCAATCAGCCAAGATTGGCGGTCAGATCTTCTTCTACACCGGATACCAATCCACGACGCCCTGTGAATTCACCGGAGTGACCGGCGGAACCGGAACGTTCGGCTCTGGTACCGCGGTCAAGCAGAACCCGAAGCCCAATCTGTGCACATCCGGCACCCCACAACTCCTCAAATTGACTGTAACCGTGTCGTGGGGACCGAACGCCGACTCCAACAACGTCCAAGACAGTGTGATGCTCAACTACCCGCCCTCGGGTGTTCAGACCCTCGGATTCCTGGCATTGCAGGTGTCGGGTGACACATCGGCGACCGACAGCGGGGGCGACCCGTGGAGCACGCGCGTGACCGCCATCCCCGTCGCCTTCACCGGTCCCCAGACCCTCAACCTGTACCCGGACCAATATGGGTGTGTCTTCGCCCAGGTCAAACCGGGCACCTACTCGGTCACCGTCGGCCAACCTGTCGCCGGCTACCCCGCAGGGACTAACTACGGGAGCCCTCAATTTGTCGCCAACGCGGTCGGGAGTTCGGCGGCGCCTGCTGGCTCGTACTCCGGCCATGTGTGGAGCGCTCCGGGCGGATCACCCGCCGAGCCGGTGGGAACCGCGCCCACCATCACCGTTGCGGTCGGGACCATCACCCGTGTCGATGCGAGTGCCGCCGCCAACTATCCGCCCTATGACCAGGGAAGCACGGTCAACTTCTCGTACCCCAACTCCACAGCGGTCGAGGACGGAGTCGTCTGCCCGGGCGCTGCGCAGATCACCTGTGTCGCCAGCGGTGAGAATTCCGCCGGCACAGCCGATATCGCCTGGACGTCGGGCTCAACCTGGTCGGTTCCCGCCGTGCCCAGCGGCGTGGCACTCACCCGGATGACCTCGATGGCCTGTGCCTCCACGACGGCCTGCATCGGGGTGGGCTACGGCAGCGGTGGTGCCGTCATCCTCAACGGTACGACCACCTCCCCCACGCTGGTGGCCGACTCCATGACAGGGCTCGGGCTCAGTACGGCCGGGGCGACCCTGACTCAGGTGGTCTGCCCGTCCGCGACCGAGTGCGTGGTTATCGGGAAGACAAGCGCAGGGGTAGGCGTGGTCGCCTCCGGCAACATCGGGGCCGTCGTCGGCGGTGTGAGCCCGGATACCTGGACAGTGAACACCCTGGCCACCGCGACCACCTCGCTCTCGAGTCTCCAGTGCCCTTCTGCCTCCGGATGCGTGGCCATCGCCACCACGGCAACGACACCGGTCATCGTGTCCGGGCCGGCCAATGGTGGAGCGTGGACAACCGGGACATTCCCCACCGGGGCCTCCGGCTTCTCCGTGTCGACACTCACCCAGGTGGTGTGTCCCACTGTGACCAACTGCATGGCCATCGGGACGGGTGAGGTGCCCAGTACGGCGACGACGATGCCGGTTCCCCCCATCGTCATCTCGGGAACCTGGAGCGGCAGCGGGATCGGCACCGCGGGGTCCACGGTGACCTGGCAGGCCGACAGCGTGACCCCCTCCACCACCCTGACCTCGCTGTCCGCCATCACCTGCCCCCTCACGACCAAGTGCCTGGTGACCGGCACGGGCACCTCGGGTACCTCGACGGGCGCCCTCTTCCTGTATGGCTCACCGGTAGGACCGACGCTCAACCCCGAATTCCCCACAAGCGGCTCGCCGGCGGCTCCAGTGACCTCCATCACCCAGGTCACCTGCCCCGCCACCACCACCTGCGCGGCCATCGGGAACAATGCCGGCACCCCGGTGATCTTCACGCTCACCATTGCTCCCAGCTCTACATCGGCCGACTCGTGGCATTCCGACACCGTCCCGAACGGCGGAGGGACGGTCTCCTCCCTCAACGAGGTGATCTGCCCGGCTGCCGCCTCCTGCCTGATCGCCGCCACGGGGACGTTGGCGACCTCCCCTTCAGCCTTTCTCCTGGACACCACCAACCTCGGGGGCACCACCTCCACCTGGCAGGCGGCCACCCTCCCGACGGCGGACAACGTCCTCTACTTCGACGGCATCGGCTGCACGTCGGGCTCCTCGGGCACCTGCACTGCGGTCGGATCAACCCCCACTGGGGCGGTCATCCTCACCTCGAGCACCGGCCCGGGCGGAGGGTGGTCGGACAAGACTCCCAGCGGGCTCTCGGGCAATGACACCACCGGCATCCCCATCGAGATCAACAACTCGAGCCTCAATTCCGGACTCACCGCGAACCAGTCCTATGTCACGGCCGTCACCGCCGCAGGGGCGACCAACACAACCCAGCTTCCGGTTGTGTTCCCCTTCTCCGGCGGATACAACATGTTCGCCGGCGACTGTCCCTCGGAAGGCACCAATACCTACACGGTCGCTCAGGCGGCGACGGTCCCTGGGGGAGCATCGGGGACCACCCCCGGCATGCCGGTGCCCACGGTCCCACTGGGTATCCTGTCGGTCAAGGTCACCAACCCCACGGGGGGACTGCCACATGCAGGCGTAACCCTGCAACTGAAGACGACCGCGGTCGCCGGATGCGGTACGGACAGCTACACCCTGCCGACGACTGCCATTGATGGTCTCAGCCGGACTGCCGTTCCCTTCGGCTCCTACTCCCTGTATGCGAACGGCAGTAGCACCGCCTACGGAACGGTCGTGGTGACCGGCAACACGGTCGTACTTTCCGGTGCCAGCACCGGCAACGGGACGTACGTGCTCCCCAATGCCTTGGCGGTGGCAGCATGACCACCTGCCTCTCCACTCGACGTCGTCGGGCACGAGCTTTAGCTCAGGACGGGAGTAGGCCCGAAGCTGCCGACGCGGGTCGCGGCCACACCGAGGATGGATTGACGCTGGTCGAGCTGCTGGTGGCCTTCACCGCGCTCATCGTGCTGTTCACCATCGCCGGAAGTGCCCTGACCACCTATCTCAACCTCGGGACGCAGGTGACCTCGTCCTACGGCGCCACCGACCAGATACTCCCCAGCTCCTTGATCATCCAGCGGCTCATCCGTAGCGAAGTGGAGCCCGCACCGACCCCGACGGCCACTGTGACCGGGCAGCTCGCCAGCGACTACTGCGCCAATCTCGCGAAAACGTTCCGTGCCCGGGATTCATGCCTGGAGCGATCGGTGCGTACTCGCTCACCTTCTTCGCCAACATCGGCGACAACAACGGACCGGCCGAGATCGTGATGGCAGAGACCACACCCACGAAGTGCTCGGGATGCAAATTTCCAACTGCCACCTTCACCGTCACTCAATACCAGGCGACCCCCTCGAGCTGCCCTCTCACGGCGGGTTCCAACAATCTCTGCACCTGGACAGGAAAAGTCACGAGGCTCGTCAGCATCAACAACGTGGTCAACGGGCTGACGCTCAACGCCGGTGGCACTCCGGTCCTGTCGGCCACACCGATCTTCACCTACAACACGCTCGACCTCGACCCGACCAACGAGACGCCGCCGCTGCCGGCGGTCTACGTCCCCACAGCCGGTGGGGCAGCCTCCACGACACCGGCCACTCTCCCGACCGGGATTCTGGCCAACTTCGCCACCGGCACCTGTGGGGCCCCGACCCTCAACGCAGAGGGGCTGCCCATCGCCTCGCTTTGCCCGGCTGACATCATCCAGAGCGTCCATGTGGACCTCGAGGTCCAAGTGCAGGGCAGTCCGATGCAAGAGAACGCGTTCACCGTTTACCGGCTCTCCTCTTCCTCCTTCCTCTACAGCATCCTCGTCGGGTAGGTCGCCATGTCACGTCTCCAGATCGCCCATTCGCCAGTCCGACGACAGGGGTCGCTGCCGCGTTGCCTCCGCCTCGTCGGTCGCCGATCCGCTCGGAGGCAGAACGAGGCTGGAATCGACGTGGGTCAGGCCGCCATCGTGCTCGTCATCTCTCTCACCGTCTTGATGACGACCATTGGTGGTGTGATGATCAGCGACATCTCCAACAACGACCCGATTCTCACCCAGGCGTCCATCCAGCGTTACGCCTACCGGGCACTGGCCTCAGGCCTCAACTCCTACCAGAGCGCCATCAACGCCAACCCCTACCTGGCGGCCTGCAACTACTCCACCAACGGAACCGCGCAATGCGCGGGGCTCACCTATGAGACATGGAGCGAGGTGCCAGACACCGATCTGGGCAACGGCATCATCCCCGAGTACTACAAGTTCGACAATCCCCAAGCGGAAATCAACTCCACCACCCACCAGCTCATCAGCCTCCAAGTGCAGATCGTGGGCGCGGCCGGCTTCAGCGGCAAGGACGTCTACTACTCGACCGTCGCAAAATTCGTGCCGGTCAATGGCTTTCTCGACAACGTCTGGTGGACCAACTTCGAGTCCGAGGGGACGCCAGCCAATTGCTCGTACTGGTGGGCTCCGACTGGAGGGGGTCACACTGCCTATGAGGACAGCGGAGGTTGCACGCCGGTGCACTTCACCTCTTCCGACATCATCAACGGACCGGCCTTCTCCAACGACTCCATCTTCGTGCAAGGAACCGTTGGTCCACCGATCGACGGACCGAGCTTCGGCACCACCGCTGCGCCCTACGCGGTGACCACCGCCGACCCTGGCTGCCTGTTCGTCGACGATGCCAACCCCGGCCTCCCGCCGGGTGGCTGCGCCGACGACGAGGTGGCCGCGTACAACACGACCACCAGTTCGAACAGTGCCAAGAATTTCGAAACTATCCCCACTGACAATTCGAAGTTGGGAAACTACGCCCAGCAGGACGGGTGCTACTACGTCGGTCCCACCACCATCACGCTGAACGGCAACACGATGACCGTTCTCAGCCCTGACTCCGTCGGTGTTGCCAATCTCGACTTCGGCAGCGACACCAGTACGTGTCCGACCGATGGAGTGACAAGCGCACCCCTGCCGGCCAATGGGGTGATCTATGTCGACCAGAATCCTGCCGGCAACCCGCTGGGCACCCCGGCTTCCCCGTTTGCCGGAGTGAATCCGTTCGACGGATACACGACCACCTGCCCCCCACCAGGACACGGCAGCTGCACCGAAGACTCCCAGTCGGGCCAGTATTTTGGCCAGACCAGCAACCCGGACACCGAGGGTGACGCTTTTGTCCAGGGCAGCCTGTCCGGCCACCTCACCATCGGAACAAAAAACGACATCATCGTGGATGGTCCCATCACTTACGCCGACTGCACGTCGTGGACAGGAACAGCACAGGACAGTGCCTGCAACTACAACCCCGCCACTGGCAGTACACCCAACGACACGCTCGGTCTGATCGCCTACAACTACGTAGAGGTCAGCAGGCCGGTTGACAGCTCCGGCAAGGTGCTCCCCACCTGCGGGTCGAGCGGCGCACCGACGGCCCCACTATGCGACCCTGCCACTTCCAGCGGTAGTCCCAAGGGGTACGGCCTCACCATCGACGCCTCCATCCTCGCCCTGCAGCAATCGTTCGCCGTCAACAACAACGACGCAACGGGAACTGCTTCGGGCGGCTCCTCGGGCGGCCCGACCAAGGAGGGTTCGCTCACTATCTACGGTTCGATCCAGCAAGATGCGCGCGGGCCCGTCGGCACCGGTGGTGCGACCCTTTCAACCGGCTACCTGAAGGACTACGAGTTCGATCCCCGACTAGCTTTTTACTCTCCCCCCTACTATCTAGCCCCGGGCACAGCCTCGTGGTCACTCGACTCGTCGTCCGAGAGCTACACCGGGAACGAGCCGACTTGCCCGCCCACGCAGTCCACGCCTTCGCCCACCGGACTCACCTGGCCCATCGCCGGATCGACCGCGGTCGGAACCTCCCCCTGCCTGCCCGCGTCGTAGCTCGCGCCCGCGATCAGGCAACCTTCCCGACGCCAGCCCGGCGCCTTGTCGGCCGCTACAGAGCCGGCAGGTAACCTCAACGTCCCATGCCCCTTTTCACCCGCGACGACATCCGCAACGTGGCCATCGTGGCCCACGTCGACCACGGCAAGACCACCCTGGTCGACGCCATGCTGTGGCAGTCGGGAGCGTTCCGGGCCAACGAGTCGGTCAAGGAGCGGGTCCTGGACTCGGGTGACCTGGAACGGGAGAAGGGCATCACCATCCTGGCCAAGAACACCGCCGTGGTCCACGGCGGAGTCAAGATCAACATCATCGACACCCCCGGGCACGCCGACTTCGGCGGGGAGGTCGAGCGGGGACTGACCATGGTCGACGGGGTCCTCCTGTTAGTAGACGCCTCCGAGGGACCCCTGCCCCAGACCCGTTTCGTGCTCCGCAAGGCCCTCGAGGCCCGACTGCCGGTGGTGCTGGTGGTCAACAAGGTGGACCGGTCCGACGCCCGCATCGACGAGGTGGTCCACGAGGTGGAGGAGCTCTTCCTCGACCTGGACGCCGACGAGCACCAGGTCGGCTTCCCCATCCTCTTCGCCAATGCCCGGGCCGGGTGGGCCGCCACCGAGCAGGGCGTGGAGGGCACCGACCTCGAGCCCCTGTTCCAAGCCATCCTCGATCACATCCCCGCTCCCCACTTCGACCCCGACGCTCCCTTGCAGGCCATCGTGTCCAACCTCGACGCCTCGCCCTACCTCGGGCGCCTGGCCATCTGCCGCATCCACAACGGCACCCTCAAGAAGGGGGCCATGGTGGCCTGGTGCAAGATCGACGGCACCATCGAGCGGACCAAGGTCACCGAGCTGTACGTGACCGATGCTCTGGACCGGGTCGATGCCGCCGAAGCCGGCCCCGGGGAGATCGCCGCGGTGGCCGGCATGGCCGAGATCACCATCGGCGAAACCCTCGCCGACCCCGACGACCCGCGGCCCTTACCGGTGATCACCGTCGACGAGCCCAGCCTGGCCATGACCATCGGCATCAACTCCTCCCCCCTGGCCGGTGCCGACGGAACCAAGGTCACCGCCCGTCAGATCCTCAGTCGCCTGGAGTCGGAACTGGTCGGGAACGTGTCCTTGCGGGTCAACACCACCGAGCGGCCCGATACCTGGGAGGTGCAAGGTCGGGGCGAGCTGCAGTTGGCGGTACTGGTGGAGACCATGCGCCGCGAGGGGTTCGAGTTGACCGTCGGCAAGCCCCAGGTGGTCACCCGCGACATCGACGGGAAATTGCACGAGCCGATGGAGCGGGTGGCCGTCGACGTCCCCGATGACTACCTCGGGGTGGTCACCCAGCTCATGGCCCTCCGCAAGGGCCTGCTGATCGAGATGGTCAACCACGGGACCGGATGGGTGCGGATGGACTACCGGGTGCCGGCCCGGGGGCTGGTCGGGTTCCGCACCGAGTTCATGACCGAGACCCGCGGCACCGGCATGCTCCACCATGTCTTCGACGGATGGGAGCCGTGGCACGGCGAGCTCAAGACCAAGCGCAACGGTTCGATGGTGGCCGACCGTCGTGGCATCACCACCGGCTACACCCTGATGAGCCTGCAGGAGCGGGGCATCCTTTTGGTCGGGCCCGGGACCGAGGTCTACGAGGGCATGGTCATCGGGGAGAACGCCCGCGACGAGGAGATGGACGTCAACCCGACCAAGGAGAAGAAGCAGACCAACATCCGCTCGGCCAGCGCCGACGAGGCCATCCGCCTCACTCCTCCACTGCTCCTCTCGCTCGAGCAGGCACTCGAGTTCATCACCGACGACGAGTGCGTCGAGGTCACGCCCAAGGCGGTCCGCCTGCGCAAGGTCGTCCTCGATGCCGCCACCCGCGGCCGCCACCGCAGCCGCGCCCGCAAAGCGGCCGTCTGACCCCGACAACAGAAGGCACAGACTGCGTCCCACCCGACAGTGAGTCGTCCGTCAGAAAACTCGGAGGGAGGGCCCCCAAAAGCTCCGAGGGGAGGGCTCGAACCTCCAACATCTGGCTCCAAAGGCCAGCGTTCTGCCAGTTGAACTACCTCGGAACAGCGTGCCGGTCTTCCTTCAGACGACGGCCACAGGCTACTCCGGAGCCCGGCGGGCGCAGCCCATCCGGTGGCGCCCGCGACCGGAACCGGATGACTCGCCGCCGTGTCCGTGCCACGGTATGGCGGCACGTTCCCGATAGGCTCCCGGCCACATGAGAGTCCTCGTCGTCGATGACGATCCTGCCGTCAGTGGCGCACTCAACCGTGCTCTTCGCCTGGAGGGATACGAGGTCTCCTTGGCCGACGACGGCACCCGGGCGCTGGAGGAGATCGCCATTCGTCCGCCCGATGCGCTGATCCTCGACATCGGCCTCCCCACCATCGACGGACTCGACGTGTGCAGACGACTTCGGGCCGCCGACGACGACACCCCGGTGCTGATGCTCACCGCCCGCGACGCCATCAACGACCGGGTCCAGGGCCTTGACGCCGGAGCCGATGACTACCTGGTCAAACCCTTCGCGCTGGCCGAGCTGCTGGCCCGCTTGCGGGCTTTGTTGCGGCGCCGGCCCGAGGATACCGACGAGGTGCTCCAGTTCGCCGACCTCGCCCTCGATCCGATCACTCGAGAAGCCCGCCGCGGCGACCGGTCCTTCACCCTGACCCGCATCGAGTTCGACCTGCTCGAACTGCTGTTGCGCCACCCCCGCCAGGTCCTCACCCGCGAGGTCATCCTCGACCGTGTGTGGGGATACACCTTCGATTCCGGCACCAACTCGCTCGCCGTCTACGTGGGCTACCTCCGACGCAAGACCGAGGCCGGCAACGAGCCGCGGCTGATCCACACGGCCCGGGGCGTCGGTTACGTCTTGCGTGAGCCGTGACCGGTGTCCTCTGCCCCTGAGATCCTCCTCGAGATCCCCGACACCGGCGTGCCCGACGATCCGTCTCGGATCAGCGGGGGGCACCCATGACCTTTCGCGGCCGCCTGGTGCTGACCGCCACCGCCGCCGTGCTGGTGGTCGTCGTCCTCGGCTCCTTTGCCACCTACATCGTCGCCTACAACTCGCTGGTCGGATCGGTCGACGTCAACCTGAGCACCGCGGCCCACGATGCCATCAACGCCTCCACCGCCCCCAGCATCCCCAACCTCTGCAGCACCCCGGCGGGATCCTGTCAGCAGGTGGTCGGCGCCGACGGATCGGTGATCACGACCACACAGGTGCTGCCGGTCAACAGCGCCGTCCGAGCCACGGCCGCGAGTGGGGGACGGGGGTCGAACGTCTTCCTCTCCGCCACCGTCAACGGCGTCGCTGTCCGCGAGATCGCCTCCGCCATCCCGCCCGGCTTCGTGTTCAACGACGGGGTCGAGTTCGCCAGGCTCCCCAGTGGTGGTGCCCTCCAGCTCACCGCACCGCTCACCGGTGTCAACCAGGAGCTCCGTCATCTCGCTCTCGCCCTGTGGCTGATCGTGCTGGTGGGGATCACCGTTGCCGTGCTTCTGGGCCTCGCCGTGGGCCAGACGGTCCTGGGTCCTCTCAACAACCTGACCAGCACCGTGGAGGACCTGGCCGAGACCACGGACATGTCGCAGCGACTCGACCCCGGCGGCCCCGACGAGCTCGGTCGGCTGCGACGCGCCTTCAATCGACTGTTGGCCGCTCTCGACACCTCCCGCGAGAGCCAGCGTCAACTGGTGCTCGACGCCTCCCACGAGTTGCGCACCCCGCTGACCAGCCTCCGGACCAACATGGAGGTGGCCCGTCGGCTCGAGGAGCTGGCGCCCGACGAGAGACAGGTCCTGATCAACGACGTGCTCACTCAGCTCGACGAGCTGACCACCCTTGTGGGCGACATGGCCGAGCTGGCCCGGGGCGAGCAGCCTCAGCTCACCTCCGAGCCGATCCGGCTCGACGCCATCGTCCTCGAGGCGGTCGAGGTGGCCACCACCCATGGTCGGAGCCGGGGCGTGGTCTTCGACACCCAGGTGGCTCCGACCTGGGTGTCGGGATCGCCGGCCCGGGTGGGTCGGGCAGTGGACAATCTCCTGGACAACGCGCTCAAGTGGAGCCCCGATGGCGGGGTCGTGGAGGTGGCCTGCTCCGACGGCACCCTCATCGTGCGCGATCACGGACCCGGCGTCGATGACAGTGATGTCAACTTCATCTTCGACCGCTTCTACCGCGCCCCAGCGCCCGGTCGAAGCCCGGCTCCGGATTGGGACTGGCCATCGTGGCCCAGGTGGCCCGGGACGAGGGCGGCAGTGTCAACGTCTACCGGGCCCAGGGCGGCGGGTCGGTCTTCCGATTCAGTCTGCCCGAGGTGTCACCACCACCCGAGGCGGCAACCGAAGACTGACCTCGGGCCACGACGGTCGGACCCCCTGCCAGCTGGGAAACGTGGCAGGGAGCCGCTCCGGTGGGCTAGCGTGCCCGTCGACATGGGATCCCTGATCAAGAAGCGCCGGAAGCGCATGCGCAAGAAGAAGCACAAGAAGATGTTGAAGGCCACTCGTTGGCAGCGGAGGGCAGCCGGCAAGTAGCTCTCCTTCCCCGGTTGGGTCGGAGAACAGAAACGCACGAAGGTCCATCAAGGACGAGTGTCAGGTGCGAGCGTCCTCAGGATGACGAGGCTGTCGTCGTCACCGGAACCAGCTCCGCCGTTTCCCCGTTGAGCTCGAGCGATCGGCGCTCACCGATTCCCAACTCCTCGGGCCCGCCTTCGACGTACCAGGTCGATCCGCTCCCGGCCAGGCACGGCCGGCGACCGGTGAGGTCCTCGAATCGTGCCCGCCACGGGAGGAGACGGGGTTCGACCTCGAGGGCCGCGGCCTCCAGCTCGTTGGGCTGGCGAGACGATGCCGCCCCCCGTCCCCCCTCGGCCAGTCGGTCCCAGGCCCGGTACACGGACGCGGTGTCGACGCCGAAGGGCAACAACAAGAGGACGAACCGCCTTTGTTGGTAGGGCAGGGCGACGACCTCGTCCCCCACCCCGCGCACCAGCGCCCGGCCTCCAGCCAGACAGAAGGGAACATCGGCACCCAGGCCGGCGGCGACGGCCGTGTCGGTGCAGCCGGCCCACCGCAAGATGGCCGCGGCATCGGCCGAACCTCCGCCCAGGCCGGCCCCGGGAGGGACCCTTTTGACCACGTGGACCCGGGCCGTCCGGCCCACGACGGCCAGTGCCCGGGCCACCAGGTTGTCGGCGCCCGCCGAGATCGGTGTCGTCCACCATCCGCGGCCGTCACCGCCTTCGCCCTTCGGATCGGCGGCGATGGTCAATCCGAGCCCGTCGGTGATGACCAGTGTGTCGACCAGGTCGACGGTGACCATCTCGGATTCGAGCAGGTGATAGCCGTCGTGACGGACACCGGTGATCCGGAGGGAGAGGGTGAGCTTGGCCGGGGCCGACACCTCCACCGGACCCGGGGGGCGTGGCGAGGTCACCGGTCGGGCTCTGACCCTGCCGCCGGGGGCTCCCAGGCGGCCAGGCACTCCCATTCGGCCAAGGACAGCTCCTCGGCCCGTGCCGTCGATCTGATGCCGGCGGTGTCGAATGCTTCGGGAAGGACCAACCCCTCGAGTGACCGGCGGAGCATCTTTCGGCGGTGGGCGAATCCGGCCCGGACCACCGAAAACAGGCGCTGATAGCGGGGCGAGGCGGCTCCGTCGGATTGGTCCCCCACCCTCTCGGGTCGTCGGTCCAGGCGGACCAGCACCGACTCGACCCGGGGCCGTGGAATGAAGACCGAGGCGGACACCCGACCGACGACCTGAGCGGTGGCCCAGTAGGCCACCTTCACCGACACCGCCCCGTAGGCGTCGTCACCCGCGGCTGCAGCCAGCCGCTCCCCCACCTCGCGCTGGACCATCACCACCAGCGAGGACACCTGGGGGGCCTCCTCCAGCGCACGGATGACCAAAGGCACGGCGACGTTGTAGGGAAGATTGGCCACCAGTGTCCACGGCGCGTCGCTCGGGTCCCCGCCGCCCAGCAGATCGGGCCAGTCGACGGTCAGGGCATCCCCCTCCACCACCCGCACACCGAAGGGCTCGACCTGGGCCCTCAGGACCGGAAGCACGCCGCGGTCGATCTCCAGGGCGGTGACCGCCGCACCGGCTTCGACCAAAGCCAGGGTGAGCGAGCCCAGGCCCGCGCCCACCTCGATCACCCGCTGGCCGGGAACGATCCCGGCGATCCGGACGATCCGGCGGACGGTGTTGCCGTCGGCCACGAAGTTCTGCCCCAGAGCCCGGCTCGGCCGCAGGTCGTTGGCCAGGAGCAGTTCGTGGATCTCTGCTCGACCGTGGGTCATCCGGTCAGTGTGTCACTTCTCGGTGTCGTCACCGGTCAGGCTCCTCCCGACGGTCCCGCTCGGTGACGACAGTCCCGACCCGGGCCGACGAATGCCCGCCAGTGCGTGCCGAGCGGCACGGTGGCCACCGCCGGGCCCCTACCCTGGCCCGCATGGAGGTTCCCATCGCCTGTCGACTGGAGGACGGACAGGCGCGGGACCAACTCGAGGCATGGCGCGTCCTGTTGGACCACCCGACGGTGACGGCGCGGCGGATCTCGCCGACAGAGGCAGTGATCGGAGTGACCGAAGGTCTCGAGCTGCTACCCGACCTGGTCAGGTTGGCTCAGAGGGAGAAGGCCTGCTGTCCCTTCTTCGATTTCCGCCTCGAGATCGAGGCCGACAGGATCGATCTGGTGATGTCGGTTCCCGCCGATGGCGCCTTTGTCCTCGACAACTTCGTCCGGGGCGGCGCCGGCGGCATCCCCCCGGAGTCGACCGAGGATTCGTCGGCCAGATTCTCGTCGAATCCGCCCGGAGGAACAGAGGCGGGCGTCACCAACTGAGTTCAGCGTCGATGACGCCTTGTGAAAGCGGGGCGATCTCGGCGAACGTCGCCGTGGCCAGGTCGATGGCGCGGGCCGTGTCCTGCTCTCGGTCATTGACCACGCAGCTCACCGACGCTCCGTTGGCCGGGTTGGTGATGCGGACCACGGTCCCGAAGGGCAGCCACGGACTGGCGCACGTGCCCGCCGGATGGTCGTAGTAGGTGACCTGCCCCTCGCCGGAGAAGCCGGCCGATGTCGAGGCCAGCGGAGGCGACGGGGGCGACGGCGCGGTGGTCGGGGGCACGGTCGCCATGGTGGTGGGGACCGTCGCCGGTTCGGCGGCCGACAGGTTGGTGGCCACGACGGCAGTGGGTCCAGAAACGGAGGACGGAGCGGTCGTGGTGGTGGCCGTCGGGACAGCCGGGCTGGATGTGACCTTGGCCTTCTTGACCTCTGCTTTGACCGCCGCGAAATCCGAGGTTCGTGCGATCGCCGGGGCTGGCTTGTCCCTTGCCATGCGAGGCCGAGCAGTAGCCATGGGTCGGTCGGGAGGACGGTGCCGGGCGGGCTTCGGCCGGGCCGGCGACGCGCCGGCCGCACCGTTCTGGCTCAACAGGAGGGGCACGATGAGCACGGCACCGCAAAGGAGCAGCGCGGCACCTGGCCGGCTCCCCCGTTGGATTCTGGTCCTCAGGACTCCACTCTCCTTGCGAGGCTGGCAGGCCGCCTCCCGGGTATCACCCCTGGGGAGGCACATCCACCCCTCTGAGGGATGGATCGGACCGTCTCCTCCGAGCCGGTCCTGGGAACACGCCCGACAGTCGCACTCCGAGATCAAAGCAAAACGACCGCTGAACTAGCGGCCGCAAACCAGAGGCTAGGCGGGCCGGCTCCCGGCGATCAAACCCGGCCCCCGGCCCTGGTCAGAGGGCTCCCGTGGCGACCACCGAGATGGCTGAATCAGCCCTCCAGGGCGAAGAGAGCCCGCGCATTTCGAGTGGAGGCCTGGGCCACCTCCTCGGTGCGCACCCCTTTGACTTGGGCGATCATCGCGCCGATCAGGGGAACTCTCGACGGCTCGTTGAGGGATCCGCGGTGGGGCACCGGAGCCAGGAAGGGCGCGTCCGTCTCCACCAACAGCCGGTCCATCGGGCACAGGGCGGCCGCTTCTCGGACATCGGCCGCGTTCTTGAAGGTGACCACGCCACTGAACGACAGCGAGGTCCCCAGATCGAGGCATCGTCGGGCTTCCTCCGGCCCCCCTGTGAAGCAGTGGACGACGGTTCGCTCGGGAACTCCCGAGCTCGCAAGGATGTCCACCGTGTCATCCCACGCCTCCCTGGTGTGGATCACGAGAGCCGTGCGGTAGCGGTGGGCCAGAGCAACCTGACGCTCGAACATCTCCCGCTGCACGGGACGGGGCGAATGGTCGTAGTGGTAGTCGAGGCCGCATTCACCGATGCCGACGACCACCGGTTGATCCCGGTCTTGTTCCCCGTCCCCAGCGGGCTCGCCCTTGGATCCCTCCTCGTCGAGCTCCGCCCACAGCAGGTCCTCGACGGCATCGATCCCGTCGACGGCGTCGTGGGGGTGGAGACCGACGGTGGCCCACAGCTCGACCCCCTCGGCCACAGCCACCGAATCGGGCCGACGCATGGTCCGTACCAAGGCCACCGCCTCATTCGACGACTCCGCACCGGTCCCGATGCAGACCATCCGACTCACGCCGGCCTCGGCGGCGCGGGCAATAATCCCTGCCAACCGGGTGGCGTGGGGGCCGGGCGAAGTCTCGTCGCCGGTCTCGGCGAACTCACGTTGGAGGTGGCAGTGGGAGTCGAACCACTCGATAACCGCGTCGTGCACCGCCGTACTCCCTTGCTGTGCTACTGCTGACGCCGGGGGAAGAGAGGCGTGCCCTTCTGCACCGGACACCCGGCCGGGTAGCCCCCCCACACACCTGCGGCGGGCAGGCGTTGATCGGCGGGCGAACCGTCCAGGCCGATCCGCCTCCAGATCTCGTCCGCCGTGGCCGGCATCACCGGGACGATCAGCAGTGACACGATGCGCAGAACTTCCAGTGCGCTCCCCAGCACCGAGTCGACCTCGGGGCCCGGATCGGCCTTCCACGGCTCCGCCGTCTCCAACTCGGCGTTGGTCTCGCGGATGAGCCGCCAGGTCGCCTCGAGGGCCAGGTGGGGCTGGCCGACGTTCCAGGCTTCCGAAGCCTCCGCCACCACCACAGCGGTCACACCGGCCAATCGGCTGTCGCCGTCGGGACCGGGACCCTTCCCCTCGCACTTGGAGCCGACCACGGTGGCCACCCGGGAGACCAGATTGCCCAGGTTGTTGGCCAGATCGGCGTTGTAGCGGCTGGTGATGCCCTCGGCGGAGAAGTCGCCGTCGGACCCCAGGGGGGTGTCCCTCACCAGGTAGTAGCGGACCGGGTCGACCCCGTACTCGGCGATGAGCTCCCCGGGCGAGATCTGGTTGAGGCTGGACTTGGACATCTTCTCGCCTCCCACCAACAACCATCCGTGGACCTGGACATGGGCGGGCGGGTCGATGCCCGCGGCCATGCACATGGCCGGCCACCACACGCAGTGGAAGCGGATGATCTCCTTGCCGATCAGGTGATGGACGGCGGGCCACCACGCCTCGAAGCGATCTTCGTCCTCCCCGTATCCGATGGCGGTCACATAATTGATGAGCGCGTCGTACCAGACGTAGAAGACGTGCTTCTCGTCCCAGGGGACGGTCACCCCCCAATCGATCGATGTTCGGGTGATCGAGATATCCCGGAGGCCACCCTGAATGAAACTGAGCGCCTCGTTGCGCTTGGATTCGGGCACCACCGCGGAGGGGTGGTCTTCGTACCAGTCAAGGAGCTGCTGCTCGAAAGCACTGAGCCGGAAGAAGTAGTTCTCCTCCTCCAGCTCCTCCACCGGCAGACGGTGGATCGGGCACAGCGTCCCGTCGAGCAAGTCGTCGGGGGCGTAGTACTGCTCACAGGGGACGCAGTAGAGACCGCGATAGGTGTCCTTGTAGATGAAGCCGTTCTCGTAGATCCGGCCCAGAAAACGCTGGACGGCCCGATGGTGACGCGGCTCGCTGGTGCGGATGAAGTCGTCGTTGGTGATCTCGAGGTCCTCCCACGCCGAGGTGAACCGGGGGGCCAGCTGGTCGGTCCACGTCTTGGGGGTGACCCCGTGCTCGTCGGCCGCCCGAGCCACCTTTTGGCCGTGCTCGTCGTTGCCCGTGAGGAAGAAGACCTCATCGCCGATCAACCGGTGCCAGCGAGCGAGGGCGTCGGCGTTGACCGTGGTATAGGCGTGGCCGACATGGGGCGCGTCATTGACGTAGTAAATGGGTGTGGTGACGTAGTAACGGGGCATTGACCGGTAGCGTACCGACCTGGGCGAAGCCGTCCGACCGGTGAGCGTCTGCCACCTCTCGATAGCCGGAGGGCGACGGATCGTAGGATGCACCGGCACGGCATACGCCGGAAGGGTCCGGTGTGCCCGCAGGTGCGGGCACGGGTCCGGCCGGTCCGTGCGAGGAGGTGCCCGATGGATCTATCCGATGCTCGACCGACCGATGCCGACGGGGCCGCTCCCGAGCAGCGGGTCGCCGTGTACGGCATCTGCACCGAGGAAGACAGGGTCTTGCTGGTGCGAGCAGCCAAATACCTCACGGTGGCTGGACTGTGGTTCCTCCCGGGCGGTGGGATCGATCACGGGGAGGATCCGCCCGCCGCCCTGCGGCGAGAGTTCAATGAGGAGACCGGGCTGCACGTCCGGGTCGGCGATCTCAAGGGGGTCCTGTCCGACGTGTTCACCCTGCCGAACCGCAGGAACCTCCATACCGTTCGCATCATCTACGACATCCACTCGTTCTCCGGTGACCTCCGCGACGAGGCCGACGGTTCGTCGGACGCCGCCCGATGGGTGCGTCTCGACGCGCTCGACCAGCTCCCCCTCGCTCCCTATGTGGAGCGGGCCCTCAGCGAACTGAGGTGACGGGTGAACTGAGGTGAGGGGTTCGGGTTCGGGGCTCCGGCGTCGCGTCGTGGTTCACCAGTGTGCCTCCGGCAGCGCCCGACCCCATGGACAACACCTCCTCGCCTAGATCTCAGGCGCTCCAGGACTCATTCCTCTGGCCCCGTGGCTTCTCCTGGCGCCGTGGACTCCGTGGAGGCAGTCTGATCGGCCCGGCGGACCTCGAGGGCCAGGTCGTAGACCCGGCGACGGGGCACACCGAAGTCCGCGGCGACGCCATCGACCACTCCCCGGACCCGCTCGCCCTGCCTCAGTCTCTCGGCCAGGGCGGTCGTCAGCACCGCGTCGCTCACCGAGGTGACGTCGGATGCCGGTGCTCCGGCGAGGACGATCACCACCTCGCCTCGCAACGGGTGCTCCTCGGCCCAGGACAGCGCTTGGACGAGTGAGCCCCGCCAGATCTCCTCGTGCACCTTGGTCAACTCCCGGGCCACCGTCACCTGGCGGATCTCGCCGCACACGGCCACCAGGTCGCCGAGGGTCCCCGGCACCCGTGACGGCGCCTCGAAGAGGACCATGGTCCGCGTTTCCTCGGCCAGCGAGGCCAGCCGCTCCCGTCGGTCCCGACCCGATCGGGGGAGAAATCCCTCAAAACAGAAGCGGTCGGTGGGGAGCCCGCTGGCCACCAGGGCGGCGATGGCGGCGGAGGGGCCGGGGACAACGGTGACGGTGAGGCCCTCTTTGGCGGCCGCCGCCACCACCCGGCTCCCCGGGTCGGAGATGCCCGGCATCCCGGCGTCGCTGACGATGGCCACCGTCGCTCCTCGATGGACGGCACCGAGCACCTCGGCCATGCGGTCACCCTCGTTGTGCTCATGCAGGGAGCGGAGCCGCACCCCTGATATTCCGGCGTGAGTCAACAGCTTGCGCGAGTGCCGGGTGTCCTCGCAGTAGACGACGTCAGCCGACCCCAGGACCTCGACGGCGCGGGGCGACAGATCGCCCAGATTGCCGATGGGGGTCCCGACCACGACGACTGCTCCCCCTGATCCCGATTCCGAACCCGATCCGGATTGCCGGTCATCGACGGGGGGATCACCAGATTCGGGCTTGTGGCCCGATGGCCCTAGCGATGGCTGGTCATCGTCGTCTGGACCCGTCCAGAATTCGAGCTCTTCGAGTATTTCAGGATCCAATGCAGGGTCGACCCCGCCTCCCCCTTCTTCCGCGCTCTCGTCGTCGGCGATCATCCCTGGAGGTCCAACTTGTCACCCACCCGCAGCCGCCACCTCTCGAAGGCACCGGCCTCCGCCTCGATCACGGACCGACCCCGGCGGCGAGGAAGGCTCATTCGCCAGGGTCGCAGCCTGGTCACCCCGACCACCACCATCTCTTTGTCGCAGAAGGCCACATCGATCGGGAAGCGCATGCCGAAGGTGTGCACGGAGCGAGTCCGGGGCAGGACCAGTGCCCCCTCGAAACTGGTGCGACCGAGCAGACCCTTTGTCCGATCGGCCAGGCCGTCGGCCACCTCGGCCGTGGCCAGGACGTCCCCGTCGCGCAACAGCCAGGTCATCGGCCACCACCGCTATCTCGGGTCCGTCCAACCCGAGTAGCATTGCCCAACTGTGTCCAAACGAACCAACAAACGCAAGCTCCGGGCCAAAAAGAAGGCCAACCACGGAAAAAAGCCGAACTGCGGACGCGGCTGACCCTGTTCGACGGCCTGGCGGACGGCTCCGGTGGCCGCCTGCTCGGGGTGCACCGCCTGCTCGGGGTGCACCGCCTGCTCGGGGTGCACCGCCTGCCCCGAGTGCACCGCCTACTAGGAGTGCTCGGCCCGGGTAGCCCGGTCAGAGGGACGATTCTCAGCCCTCGGGCTTCCACGCGCAACCCAGTCGATCGAGGACTTTGGCCAGGGCGCTGGGGCGGTCGGTGATGATCCCGTCGACACCGAGTCGGCAGAGATCCTCCATCTCCGTTTCCTCCTCGATGGTCCACACATGGACGGCGAGGCCTTCCTCGTGGGCCACGTCCACGAAGCTCTGGTCCACCAGGGTGATGTCTCCATAGCGGGCGGGTACCTGCAGCGCGACGTGGCGCATGGCCGGCGGGGTCTCCCCGGCCTTGACCGCCTGGACGAAAGCGGCCACGGCCACAGTCCCGGCCGAGGTGGGAATGTCCGGTGCGAAGGTGGAGAAAGCGTCGGTGGCCGCATCGAGGAACGAGGCGACGATCACATCGTCAGACCGGCCGAAGCGGCGGAGCAGCTCGGCCAGCGCCTGCTCATAGGGAGCCACCGCCGGAGCGGTCTGCTTGATGTCCAGGTTGAGCACCGTCCCGGGGAAGGCGTCGAGCACCTCTTCCAGGAGGGCGATCCGAAACCGACGATCCTCGGGAGCTCGTCCCCGGTAGGGATACTGGTCGGGCTCGAGCCCGGGCGTGACGTCGGCGCCGGGCGACCACCAGTAGGCGTTGTCCAAGGTGCGCAGCCGGTCCCAGGTCATGTCGGCGATCTTGCCCGAGCTGTCGGTGGTGCGATCAACCGTCGGGTCGTGGCCCACCACCAGCTGGCCGTCGGCAGTGGCATGGACGTCCAGTTCGATGGCGGTGGCACCGGCGGCGAGAGCGCCCTGGATGGCATACAGGGTCGACGACGGACCCTCCCAGGCGCCCCCTTGGTGGGCGTAGGCGATCACTCGACGTTCCAGCCAACGTGACAGCCGTCGCGACTCGGGAAAGGCGGGCACGGAAGAACGGTAGCCTCTGCCCCGACATGCTGGACCACGTCTTCACCCAACTGGTTGCATCGCATCGGAACGCCTTCGAGGCGGCGCTCCTGCAGCGACAGGCGGTGGAGGAACGGTTCCAGGTGGACGTCTTCCTCGGCGACGTGAGCTTCGAGACCTCCTACAGCCTTCCGGGGGAGGAGCGGCCGGCCCGGATCCGGGTCGACACCAGCCTGGACTGGCCGACCTGGAGCCAGACCGCCTACCGGAGCTGGGCCATCGGCGAGGAGCCCGACGAGCTCCCCGAGGTGTTGGTCGAGATCGCCTTCCGGGTCCAGGGCTTGGTCGGGGTACCCGAGGTCGGTCCCCTCCTCGACGTGCTTCCGGTGCGTCTCGAGGTGCTGGGCGACGAACCGCTGGCCCGGGGTCTGGCCACTATCGAACAGGTGCTCACCGCCGGGCCCGAGGGGCCCGAGTGCGCCGTCGAGGTCTCCTACGAGGGGTCCTGCCAACTGGACGAGGCCACCCTCGAGGACCCGACCACTCTCGACGACGCGCTGGCCCCTCTGGGGCGGTCGGTAGCCTCGGTGCTGGTCCGCATCGGTGATCTCCCGTTCACCTTCAGGCCCATCGAGAGCCCTCCGGCCTGACGCCCCGAGGGCTCAGACCAGCAGGCCGGCCTCGACCGCCAGGGCTCGGAGATCGGCCTGGGGTCGGGCCCCCACATGGGAGATGACCTCGGCGGCGCACACCCCGCCGAGGCGGGCCGACTGCTCCGGGGGGAGACCGTTGGTGATCCCGTACAGGAAGCCGGAGGCGAAGAGATCGCCGGCTCCGGTGGTGTCGACGACCTTGTCGACGGGAACCGCCGGGACCTCGACCGGACCGCTCGCTGACACCACCACACAACCGGCCGGTCCCCGGGTCACGACGGCGAGCACGCCCGTTTCGGTCACCGCCTCGATGGCGTGGTCGAAGGTGGGCGAGCCGAACAGCGAGATGAGCTCCTCCTCGTTGGCAAAGAGCATCTCGAGATCCCCCCGCAACAGATCGAGGAACTCTCGCCGGTGGTGCTCGACACAGAATGGGTCGGACATGGTGAGGGCCACGGCGGCATTGTGGGCGTGAGCCACCTCGATGGCCTCCCGCATGGCCGCCTTGGCCGAGGGCTGCTCCCACAGGTAGCCCTCGAGGTAGACGACCTGAGCGGACGAGAGGTAGCCGTCGTGGAGGTCGACCGAGCCGAAGTCGGAGGCCACGCCGAGGTGGGTGGCCATGGTGCGCTCGGCGTCATCGGTCACCAGGACCAGACAGTGGCCGGTGACCGCCTTGCCGGCGATCGCCGGCGTCGGTGTGGGGTCGAAGGCCACGCCGATCGAGCGGATGTCGTGGGTGAACGCTTGGCCGAGCTGGTCGTCGGCCACCCGGCCCAAAAAGGCGGCACGACCTCCCAGGGCAGCCACGCCGGCCGTGGTGTTGGCCGCCGAGCCACCGGAAGCCTCGGTGGTGGGCCCCATAGACGCATAGATGGCCTCCGCCCGTTGGGAATCGACCAGGACCATGGTTCCCTTGACCAGATCGAGAGAGCGGAGGTCTTCGTCCCGGGCCGTGGCCAGCACGTCGACCAAAGCGTTGCCCACGGCTACCACGTCGAGCGCCGGAGCGGAGTCGGAGTCGGGACTGGAGTCGGATCCGGGGTCAGAGTTGGGTGCGGAGCCGGAGGTTCGACCGGAGCCAGAGGCGGGTGCGGGGTCGGAGCCCGAGGCGGGGTCGGAGCCCGCGCTCGGGGAGGAACTGGGGGGGGCGGCGTCAGTGTGCACGGCGCGACGGTAGCCTGCTCGGCCGACGGTAGCCTGCCGTCATGAGCACTCGGACCAACGACACCACCGACCAGGAATCCACCTACCGGCTCCCGACGTCGGTACGGCCCCTCGCCTATCGCTTGTTGCTCACCCCCGACCTTCCGGCCGCCACCTTCGCCGGAGACGTCGAGATCGACATCAACGTCGAGGAGCCCACCAGCTCGATCACCCTCAACGCGGCCGAGCTCGAGATCACCTTCGCCGAGTTGAACGATGCCGACCCCGACGGGGGTTATGCCCTCACCCCCACCGGCATCGACCTCGACGCCACCGAGGAACGGGCCACCCTGACCTTCGCCCAGCCGCTCGAAGTCGGCCCCGCCACCCTGCATCTGGCCTTCGCCGGCATCCTCAACGACAAGCTGCACGGGTTCTATCGCTCCACCTTCAGCGACGAGGACGGCAACGAGCACATCATCGCCACCACTCAGATGGAATCCACGGACGCCCGTCGGGCCTTTCCCTGCTGGGACGAGCCCGAGCTCAAGGCCACCTTCGAGATCACCCTGATCATCGACGACGCCTTGGCCGCCTATTCCAACGGATCGGTGGTGGAGGAGACTCCCGAGCCCGGCCAAAAGCGCAGGATCCGCTTCGCTCCCACCATGGTGATGTCGACCTATCTGGTCGCCTTCATCGTGGGGCCGCTCGAGGCAACCAGTCCGCTCGAGGTGGACGGCGTACCCCTGCGTATCGTCCACCGTCCCGGCCAAGGTCATCTCACCCCGTTCGCCCTCACCGTGGGGGCGCATGCGCTCCGCTTCTTCGCCAGTTACTTCGGCATCCCCTACCCGGCCGACAAGCTCGATTTGGTCGCCATCCCCGACTTCGCCTTCGGGGCCATGGAGAACCTCGGATGTGTGACCTTCCGGGAGTCGGTCCTTTTGGTCGACCCGGCCCAGGCCGCCCGGGTGGAGCTGGAGCGGGTGGCCGACGTGATCTGCCACGAGGTCGCCCACATGTGGTTCGGCGACCTGGTCACGATGAGGTGGTGGAACGGCATCTGGCTCAACGAGGCCTTTGCCACCTTCATGGAGGTCCTGGCCGTCGACGCCTTCCGCCCCGAGTGGCAGCGATGGGTGAGCTTCGGCGTGGAACGCGAGGCCGCCATGGCCGTCGACGGACTGCATTCCACCCGACCAGTGGAATTCCACGTCGGTCGGCCCGAGGAGGCCCAGGGCATGTTCGACGTGCTCACCTACCAGAAGGGCGGAAGCGTCCTGCGCATGCTCGAGCAGTTCGTCGGTCCCGACGTCTTCCGCGAGGGCATCAACGACTATCTCACCACCCATAGCTATGGCAACACCGAGACATCCGATCTGTGGGACGCACTCGAGCGCTCCAGCGGACGCGCTGTCCGTTCCATCATGGACACCTGGATCGACCAGGGTGGCTACCCCTTGGTCCGGGTAGCCGAGGACGGATCCCTCACTCAGACCCCGTTCTCATACCGGGGCGCTCCCGGAGGCGCCATCGGGTCGCAGTGGAAGATCCCCGTGCTCACCCGGTCGCTCGACGACGGCGAAGTGGACACTTCACCCATCTTGTTGGACGGACAGGGCACGACGACGGCCGGCGCGGGTAGGGCTGCCGCCGCCGGGCGGGTGGTCAACGCCGGCGGCTCGGGTTACTACCGGGTGTCCTATCCGACGACCATGGTCGAGCGTCTGGCTTCGCGGCTCGCCGACCTGACCCCTCTCGAGCGTTACAACCTTGTCTCCGATAGCTGGGCCGCGTCCCTGTCAGGCCAGGCTCCGCTCGCCGATCTGCTGCGTCTGGCCCGAGCCCTGGCGGAGTCGCACGAGGACGATCCGAGTGTCTGGTCGGTGGTTCTGGGGGCTCTGGGCCTGTTCGACCGGGTCATCCCCGACGAGGACAGGCCGGTACTGGCCGCCGCCGTGCAGACCCTGCTGGGTCCCCTGGCCCGTAATCTGGGCTGGGACCCCCGCCCCGACGACGGCGAGCGGACACCATCGTTACGGGCGTCTGTGCTGCGTGTGCTCGGCACCATCGGCGACGACCGTGAGGTCCAGGCCGAAGCGGCGCAGCGCTTCGAGGAGACCGAGACCGAGCCGCTCCATCCCGACACCGAGTCCGCGGTTCTGGACATCGTGGGCCACTGGTGCGGAGTCAACCAGTACGAGGCGATGCTGGCCCGCTACCGCGACCCCGCCAATCCACAGGAGGAAAACCGCTACCTCTACGCTCTCGCCTCGTTCGAGGACCCGGCGCTGGCCGAGCGCACCTTCGATCTGGCCATGACCGAGGTGCGCACCCAGAACGCTCCCTTCCTGCTGCAGTTGCTGGTGGCCAACCGGGTCACCGGGCCCCTCATGTGGACGAGGGTCACCGAGGAGTGGGACACGCTCGTGGCCAAGTTCCCTTCCAACATCCTCCCCCGCATGCTCGACGGCGTCCGCGGTCTGTGCTCCTCTCCCAAACTGGCGGGAGAAGTGACCGCCTTCGTCGAGTCCCACCCGCTGCCCGCCGGCGGTCGGACGGTTGAACAGATCCTCGAGCGGTTGGCGGTCAACGTCGCCTTCGGGGAGCAGGAGGGACCCGGCCTGGCCGCCGTACTCACCGGGGTGCTCGAGCTCCCACCGGGCTGACACCGGCCTCGCGCCTGAGCGACGGCTCTGCATTGGTCGGGCTCTGCATTGGTCGGGCTCTGCGTCGCTCACGCTCTGCGTCGCTCACGCTCTGGGCGAGAATAGGGTGGCACAGCCGACCAACGGTGTCGCCCGCAGATCTTGACGGCACACCCGGTCCGCGGCCACCACCGACTCACTCTCTAGCCTGAAGCGGTGCAACTGGGCATCGTCCTCGTGGTGTTCGCCCTCGTCTTCGTGGCCGAACTGCCGGACAAGACGATGATCGCCACGCTGATCATGGGGAGCCGCTACCGGCCGGTGCTGGTGTGGCTGGGGGCCACGCTCGCCTTCGGGATCCACGCCGCCCTGGCAGTGGCCGTCGGCCAACTGCTCCAGCTCCTCCCCCACCGTTGGATCGAGCTGGTCACCACCCTGTTGTTCGCCGGCGGCGCAGCGTACCTTCTCTTGGTCCCCGAGCGGGAGGTCGAAGAGGAAGGCGAAGAGGAGGCAGACAGTGCCAGGCGCACCTTCAAGACGGTGGGAACGGCCTTCGCCGTCATCTTCATCGGCGAGTTTGGAGACCTCACCCAGATCCTCACCGCCAACCTGGCCGCCAAGTACCACCACCCTGTCGAGGTGTTCATCGGAGCCTTCGCCGCTCTGACCAGCGTGGCCGCCCTCGGGGCCTTTGCCGGCCGCGCCCTGCTCCGCTACCTGCCCCTACCGGTCATCCGCAAGGTGGGAGGAGTGCTTCTTTCCGGCTTCGCCATCTACTCCCTGGTCACCCTGATACGGAATTGAACCCAGGCTCCGCGCCGAACCAAGTCGGCAAGACAGCATCGTTGTCAGACAGCATCGTCGCTGGTGACGGCCTCATGCGTGGATCGTTCCGAGAAATCCGCGCGAGGCTGCAGCCATGGATCCTGCTCGTACCCCGCCCCCGCTCACTGGACCGTCGGCGGTCGACCACCGGGCGCGGTCAGCGCGGCGGGATCATCTGTTCGCCCTGGCCAGGGCGGCGACCGGGTTCATGCCTGATGAGGAGGGTGAGGCTCTGTTCCTGGCCGCCATCCGAGCCGGCGCGTCCGTTCCGGAGGCGACATTCGTCGAGATCGGCGCCTGGTGCGGCAAGTCGAGCGTCTACCTCGGTGCCGCCGCCGAGGAGACCGGAGGCCTCCTGTTCAGTCTCGATCATCACCACGGCTCCGAGGAGAACCAAGCGGGCTGGGAGCACCACGACAGCGCACTCGTCGATCCCGATACCGGAAAGATCGACACTCTCCCCCACTGGCGGCGCACCATTGTCGGAGCCGATCTCGAATCTTCCGTCGTCGGCGTCGTCGGCGACTCATCGTCGGTGGCATCCCACTGGTCGACCCCGCTCGCTTTCTGCTTCATTGACGGAGGCCACGGTGATGAGCCAGCCTGGGCCGACTACCGGGGTTGGTCTCCCTATGTCATGGCGGGCGGCTGGGTGGCGATCCACGACGTGTTCCCCGATCCGGCCGACGGGGGTCGTCCTCCCTACGACATCTGGCGGGCAGCGCTGGATTCGGGCGACTTCGTCGAAGACGGCGAGTGCGGGTCCCTGCGAGTGGTGCGACGCGTCAGACTCTGAGCCCTTGGTCTGGGGGGCCTTGATCAGGGGGTCCTTGGTCAGGGGTTCTTGGTCAGGGGGGCCTTGATCAGGTGGGCCAGAATCGCCGGCCGAGAAGGTCCTCCAGATTCCGGTTGTAGGGCTCGAAATGGCGGCGGAGGTGGGCGATGACGTCAGCGTCGGCCTCTTGGCGCCGGACGGCCTCGTGTCCCCGGGGGAAGGGACGATCGGTCGGATCGAGTCCCAACCACTCGAGG
Source organism: uncultured Acidimicrobiaceae bacterium (assembly GCA_963704615.1). Taxonomy (GTDB): domain Bacteria; phylum Actinomycetota; class Acidimicrobiia; order Acidimicrobiales; family RAAP-2; genus Bog-756. The sequence continues at coordinate 2,932,347 of OY969923.1, forward strand.
ATGCTGTTGGCCGTTTCGGCCGAACTGAACATCTCCTCACTCTGCACGACGAGGATGCGATCGCGCCCGGCGTAACCGAACCAGCGCTCGAGCTGCTCGGCGTACTGTCCCCGAGAGGTGTACGAGAACCGCTCATGTCGAACGCTTTCCTGACCCGCGCGTATGAGATCTTCCTGCCCGGCCAGTCGCTCGGGCTCGGCCTCGATGGCTGCGCGGAACGACTCGGGTTCCTGCTGGCGTCGGCGGTTGAGCCAGTACTGGGAGATTGCCCGCTCCACGGGGTCCCGGAGGAGCACGATGAACCGGGTGCTGTCCGGCAGATCACCTAGTGCCCGCTCGGGTGCCAGCGGATGGAACAGCATGTACGGGGTCGATTCACCGCAGATGTGCCCATCGCGCCGAAGGGGGAAGTTGGCGCGATACCAACCCGGGCCCCGGGTGTAGTTGAGGTCGAAGTAGTGCATCTCGCGGTTCCAGGTCGCCTGTGTTCGCGGATGGGCGTCGATCCATTGAGCCAACGAGGCGGTCCCGGCCCGCTGTGCCCCGATGATGACGAAGTCCGGCCACTGGCGCAAGCTGGCCGTCACGCGACGGACGATCGCCTGTTTGCGCCTTGAGGTCCGGGCCACAAACGTCGGCCGTCGTTTGGGCAGCGTCCCCCCGTGCGGTCCCTCCACAGCATCCCCCATCGCAGCCGTCTCTACCAGCTCGTCAGTTTGATGCCGGCAATGGTAGCGGTGTCGTGTCCGGCCCGATTCACACGCTGATCCCGGTCGCTCCCGTCGTGGTCGGACCCAGCTGCCGGCACTCAGCTGCTCGGACTGTTGGCGACCATTTTCGACGCGTGCACACCCCGAGTAGATTGCACATATGGTTCAGACGCTGCCCCGTCGCAAAGAGCTGCAGGAGCTCGCCGAACGCCTGGCTCCTCAATTCGCCATGGCCGATCCGTTTCCCCACGTGGTGATCGACGGTTTGCTGTCGGAGGAGACGACGCGCCAGGTCATTGACACCTTCCCCTCCCCGAGCCCGGTGTGGGAACACTTCGACGACCCGAACCAACTCAAGTTCGCCCTGCGCGACGAGGAATTGATGCCGGAGCCAATCCGCTCTGTCATCCAGCACTTCAACTCACAGGTCTTCATCGAATTCCTCGAGGCCCTCACCGGGATACGCGGTCTCATCCCCGACCCCCACCTGCTGGGTGGGGGGTTGCATCAGATCCCCCGGGGCGGCACGCTCAAGGTTCACGCCGACTTCAACCAGCACCGGCTGCTTTCGGCCGATCGCCGGCTGAACGTGCTCCTCTACCTCAACGAAGACTGGCACGAGGAGTACGGGGGCTATCTCGAGCTGTGGGACCAGGAGAAGACCGGGGCGGTGGTGCGGGTGGCCCCGATCGCAAACCGCATGGTGGTGTTCGAGACCAACTCCACGTCCTTCCACGGGCATCCCGACGAGCTCGCCGTTCCCGAGGGGCGCTACCGTCGCTCCCTGGCCTGGTACTACTACACCACCCCGACCGGCGATCGGGCCCCGAAGCACAACACCCTGTGGGTCCACGACAACGGTGGCCCACTGGCGAGCACTCGCAACAAGATCCGGCGGTTGGTTCCCAACAGATTGGTCGAGGCCACCCGGTCCGGTCGTGGACGACCCAGCTCGTAGCCAGAGGCACCAACGGGGGCTCGTCGCCGGAGCCACCACCGAGAGGGGGAGCGGAATTTCATCTAGTCTCGCGGCCTTGGGACTCGTCGACCAGACCTACCGGTACTGCACTCTGCCACAGGAGCCGTACTTCGATCTCCTGGACCGGATCCACCAGCACCTGCTCCCGCGTACCTACGTGGAGATCGGTGTGTCAACCGCCAGGTCGCTCACCTTGGCCCTTCCGGGAACCGTGTGCATCGGCATCGACCCGGACCCGCAGACGGCATTCCCATTGGGACGCCAGACCCGGGTGTTCCCCCAGACCAGTGACGATTTCTTCGCCAAGTTCGAACTCAGTGACTTGTTCGAAGGTGTCCCTCTCGATCTCGCTTTCATCGACGGCATGCACCATTTCGAGTTCGCCCTCCGCGACTTCATGAATCTGGAGGCAGCCGCCAACCCGGACACCACCGTCCTCATCCACGACTGTATGCCCAACGACGAACTCCACGCCGCCCGGGAGCGGGCCTCGGCTCGTTGGGCCGGCGACGTCTGGCGTCTCATCCTGTTGCTCCGAGCATGGCGGCCCGACCTCGACATCACTGTGGCCGACTCGGCTCCGAGCGGGCTGGGCATCGTACGCGGCCTCGACCCGACATCGACGGTTTTGCGCGATAACTACCGCGAGATCGTCGAGCGGTACTTGGCCATGCCGTACAGCGCCCTCGATGACGGATCCATGGACGAACAACTCAACCGCATCCCGGGGGACTGGCCAACCGTCCGATCGCGCCTTCCCGAAAAGCCCTTTCGTGAGGCCAACATCGAGCGGCTCAAAGCCGACCGGTTGGCGCGTGCGATCGCGCCGGCCCTGGTCCGTGGCATGCAGCGGGCGCGACGGAAGATGGCCGCCCGGCGGCTCCCGTCTTCGGCCACCCCCTCCTCGTCCGGGTCGGTCGGCACCCAATGAGCAGATCGGTTCGGAACCCACTGAGCAGATCGGCGGGGCCTGCCGTCCCCCCGGGACGAACGCTTTCGCCTTCTCGGTGACCGCCGCCTCGACCTCCGGCCCGGGCGGCCGTTCGGAGAGCCGACGGCCGATCCTCATCGCCGGCCTCCCCCGATCCGGAACCACCTGGACCAAAGACGTACTCGGGTGCGACCCGTCGCTCCTCTCGCTGATGGAGCCCGACAGCGAGGGCCATCGCGCTTCTGCCATCTGGGCCAAGAGACGGATTGGTCGGTTTCCGGTGCTGGCGCCGGGCGACCGGGATGATGACTACCGGCAACTCTGGTCCTGGGTCTTCGACGGGGTCCCTGAAGGCCCGCGCCTCAGGGCGGCGGCCCAGATCCTGCGGATCGCGCGACCACCGGACGTCAACCGCTACCTGCGCGGCGATGGCTCGGCGAAAATGACGCTGGCCTCTGCCGTCGGCCGCCATCCCGGTGGCCGACGGGACCACCGACTCGACGACCATCGGCTCCTGGTCAAGAGCGTCCATGCCCCGCTGTCCATCGAGTGGCTGACCTCGGAGTTCGATGTCGATGTCGTCATCGTGCTCCGGCACCCGGGCAGCATCCTGGCCAGTTGGATCTCCCTCGACTTCATCGATCAGTACGTCGCCTTCGAGGAGAGACCGGCCCTGGTGAGCCGGGCCTCCGCGATGGGTGTGCCCTTGCCCGGCGGTGATCAGCTGGAGCGGACCATCGGGCGGATCGGTGTGCTCACCACCGCGCTCGAACAGGCGGTGGCCCGACACCCGTCCTGGAAGGTGCGCACCCATGAGCAAATGTGCGCGGATCCGGTGGCCGAGTTCCGTCGTCTCTACGCCGACCTGGGTTTGCAGTGGAACGACCGGGCAGTCAACCACCTGGCTGACAACGACCGGGCCGGCAAGGGCTTCCGCACCCAGCGCCGCGCAGCAGATCTACCCGACGACTGGAAACGCCGCTTGACACCCGAGCAGATCGAAGTGATGCAGCGCGTGCTGGCCCGGTTCCCGCTCGACAGGTGGACCGAGGGCGACTTCCAAGCAGACGCGGCGACGTAACGGTGAAGTAACAGGGTGGCCAGCTAAGGCCGGCATCGACGATGGAGCGTCCTCACCGTCAGGACGGCCTGGGAATGACCTTGGAATCTCAGCCCGACGCACCGCGGGCTACGCGGCGTCTTCGTGTCGAAATGATCGACTGGGCACCTCCCACCCAAGGACGATGTTGCGGCGGGAGCGGTCCGGCTCAACCGGGTCGAGGTCCTTCCTCGTATGATACGGTCCCGACGATGCCCGGGGCCGGGGAGGGGACCACGACAGCCATGGAGACGTCGATCATCCGACCTGCGCGAGCGTCGATCCTCGAACCATGATGTCCGCGTCGAACCAGGATGATTCTGCCGAGGCGAGACCGCCCCTGATGATCGTCGGGATCCCTCGGTCGGGGACGACGTGGACCTACCGAATCCTCGAGTGCGAGAGCTCGCTCTTTCCGATGATCGAACCGGACAATGAGGCCCACAGCGGACCGGCGATTTCGGCCAAGAGGCGAACAGGACGCTTCCCGGTGCTGGCCCCGGGGGAACGGGACGATGCCTACCGTCTTCTGTGGTCATGGGCCTTGCAGGGAGCCCCGACCAACAGACGCCTGCGGAGGGCCAGCGACATGATCCGCCGGGCGCGACCGTCCACACGGAGGCGGTTTCTGGAGCGTCGGCCGTCACTGCGGATGAGCGTGGCCGGAACCTTGGCCCGCAACCCTCCAGAGGGCCCCAATCCGGGCGTCGGCGACCGCAGGCTGTTGATCAAGACCGTGCACGCGCCGTTGGCCATCGAGTGGTTGGCCTCCGAATTCGAGATCGATGTCTTGGCGATCTTCCGCAGCCCGGCCAGCATTCTGGCCAGCTGGATCTCCCTCGATTACAACGACCAGTACGCCCCCTTCTGCCAGATCCCGTCCGTGCAGCGGTTGGCCGAGGGGCTGGGAGTTCCCCAGCCCGGGCCCGACCATTTGGAGCAGATGATCTGGCAGATCTGCCTCCTGACCACCGCTCTCGAGCAGGCAGCCGCCCGCCATCCCCACTGGATCGTCCGTCACCACGAGCAACTCTGCCGGGACCCGAACCAGGAATTCCGCCAGCTCCATACAGAACTGGACCTGCAGTGGAGTGCCCAGGCAGAAAGCGAACTGGAGGAGAGGAACCACCCGGGCAAGGGCTTCAGGGTCCGACGCGTCACGGCGGACCTTCCCGACAACTGGAAACAGCGTCTGACGTCTCATCAGGTGGCGGAGTTGCAGCGAGTGATGACCTGGTTCCCCCTCAAATCCTGGTCGCCCGACGACTTCGTCATGGACGACCAATAACCGTCGATCCGCCTCAGCTCGGCAACTGGGCGTAGGCGGCCTGAGCTCGCTGCTGTCGGAGTGGCCTGGCGGTCAGGACGGCCCGGGTACTCCGGGGGCCCCCAACACCGGTTCGGCCGGCGCGGCCGGAGCCGGCTCGGTGAGGTCCAGGTGGCTGGGCAGACCCTCGCCCCGGAAGATCCCCGACGCCGACGTGGTCCGGCTGAGGGCGTCGACCGCCAACAGCAGAGCGCCGGCTGTATAGGACGACCGTTCGAGGGGAGGGTAGGTCGCCTCCTCGGGATAGACCATGCCTGTCCAGTAGGAGCCGTCCTCGTTGCGCAGGGCCTGGACCCACGTGAGCAGCTCCATCGCCAGATCGTCCTGACCAAGAGCGTCGAGGGCCAGAACGCACTCGGCCGTCTCCGCCGCGGTCACCCACTCACCCGTCGACACACAGCGGACGCCGCGGCCCTCCATCACGAAGATGTCCCATGCGTCCTTGATCCGTTGGTGGGCCGCCTCGCCGGTCAGGGCGCCGGCCAGAACCGGGTAGTACCAATCCATGGCGAACTCGACCTTGGGGGCGAAGGCCTCGGGCTGGTGGGAGAGTGCGTGGGCCAACCGGCCGGCGGCCAGCTCCCAGTCCGGTCGCTCGTGTCCGAGGTGCTCGGCACAGGCGATGGCGCACCGGAGGCTGTGGTAGATCGATGACGAACCGGTCAGCAGTGCGTACTCCTCGAGGAACCCCGACGGATCGAGCGACCAGTGGATGGCACCGTCAGGTCGTTGCCAGCGGAGAACGAAGTCCACGCCGGCCTCGACCGAGGGCCAGAGGGCCTCGAGGCCACCGACATCGTCGGTGGAGACGAACCGGTGCCAGGCGCCGGTGGCCAGATAGGCGCAGACATTGGTGTCGAGGCGGGCGTCCTCGATCCCGGTGGTCAGGTAGTAGTTGAACCAGCTTCCGTCGGGCAGCTGGGTGTCGACCAGCCACTGGTACGCCCGGTCGGCCTCGTCGTCCATCCCGACCGCCGTCAAGGCCATGGCCGCCTCGACGTGGTTCCAGGGGTCGCAGTGGCCGCCGGGAAACCACGGGATCATCCCGTCGGGCCGCTGCACCGCGACAATGGAATGGGCGGTTGCCATCACCTCGCGAGTCGTGATCACGCCCGGCACTTCGGGGATCGACCTCATGCCATGGCCTCCTGTGGGGTTTCGCCAACTTCGCCATTTTCGCCAACTCCGCCATTTTCTCTGACTCCGCCAACGATGCCGACGCCGTCGGTCAGTGCCCCTCTCCGTCTGGCCCTGGTCGGAGACGAAGACGAGGCCGAAGACGAGGCCTGAGACGAGGACAAAGACGATCGGCGCTCGGAGCCCGGGGTCGGCTTCTCGAGGTAGACGACCAGGCTCTTGCCCACCAGCGGATTGAGCACCCGATCGGCGTAACGGGTCACCTTGGGCGCCTTCTCGATGTCCCACACCAACAAACGGTGGTAGGTCGCCACGGCAGGATGGGTGTCGTTGGTCGGTCCGACCAGGCACCGCAACCACCAGTAAGGGGCGTGCAGGCCGTGGGCATGGTGGCGACCGACCGCGACCAGTCCGCTCCGCTCGAGCCGGCCGACCAACTGGCTCTGGCGGTAGATGCGTATGTGCCCGCCGGGGACATCGTGGTACTCGTCAGACAGGGCCCAGTTGACCAGCTCGGGACCGCACCGAGGGACCGTCACCGCCATCGAACCACCGGGGCGCAGCACCCGGGTCAGCTCGGCCATGGCCGTCTCGTCGTCGGGGATGTGCTCGAGGACCTCGGAGGCGATCACCCGGTCGAATGATCCGTCGGGAAACGGAAGTCGGAGGGCATCGCCCTGCACCGCTCCCACCCGGGCCTTCTCGCTATCGAGCTCGCCGGCCACGCTCATGGCCCCGAAGGTGTCGAGAACATTGCGCACCTCGTCGGCGCCGGCATCGTAGGCCACCACCTCGGCTCCGAGGCGCGCCGCCTGATAGGCATGTCGCCCGAAACCGCAACCCAGGTCGAGGAGGCGATCGCCGGCTCGGACCCCGAGTCGGGAATAGTCGACGGTCAGCACGGCACGATCTCGTTGAACTCCGGCTCGGCGAGCTCCGGCTCGGCCACCTCGAGCTCGGCGAGCTCCGACTCGGCGGCCTCGAGGTGGACAGGTACCAAGACATCGGAGGCTGCCGAGATCGGTGCCCGCGAAGCCGTCGAGGAACCGTCGGAGAGAACGTGGCCGTGCTCGGCCAGCAGGGCCCGGTACTCGGCCGCGGTGCCTGCTGCCGTCACCTGCCAGGTGAAACGCCCGAGTACCCTTTGGCGCCCGGCCGCGCCCAGGCGCCGACGCAACTCGTCGTCGTCGAGCAGGCGGCCGATGGCCACGGCCAAGGCACCGGGGTCGTCGGGCGGCACCAGCAGGCCGGTGACCCCGTCGCTCCCGACCACCTCGGGCAAGGCGCCGCCGGTGGTGGCGACCAAGGACACGCCGCAGGCCATCGCTTCGATCGCCGGTAGGGAGAATCCCTCATACAGCGAGGGCACCACGGCCACTTGGGCCTGGGCGTAGTTCTGCGCCAGCTCGTCGTCGCTGATCCCGGTCACGCAGCGGACGATGGGGCCCAGGTCGAGGCGCTTGATGGCCTTGGCCACCCGTCCGTCCGGACGCGGCTTTCCGATGACCACCAGTTCGATGTCGCGCTCGGTACGGAGTTTGGCCACGGCCTCCAGCAACGGAACCAGGCCCTTCATGGGCACGTCCGACGACGAGGTGACCATGATCCTCCCCGGGACGGGCTCGACCTCGTCACGGGGCCGGAACACGGTGTGGTTCACGCCCACCGGAACAACGGTCATCCGCTCCCGCTCCACCCCCATCTGGGCGGCGATGTCCGCTTTGGACGACTCGGACACGGTGACCACCCGAGGCAGGGCACGGGCCACCTTGACCTGCATGCGCAAGAAGCCGAACCAACGACGCTGGGTGAACTGTTGCCAGGGGTTGGTGGCGTGGCTCAGAGCCAGCTGCCGATCGACGGTGATCGGATGGTGCAGTGTTGTCAGCACCGGCCATCCCTCATCGATCATGTGCATGATCCCGTTGCCCAGGCACTGGTTGTCGTGAACCAGGTCGAACTCGTGCCGGCGGGCGTTGAGCAACCGCCGGGCCCGGAGGCTGAAGGTCCAGGGCTCGGGGAATCCCGCTGTGCACATCACGCCGAACTCCAGTGCGGCGATGGGCACGGTGTGGGAGGTGCGGAACTCTCGAAGCCGGGGTATGCGAAAAGGATCGGGCTCCCGGTAGAGGTCGAGGCCCGGCACCGGGGTGAAGCCGACGCCATCATCCACGTCGGGCCACGGTTGGCCGGCGAACACCTCGACCGAGTGGCCGAGCGCGACCAGCTCACGGGTGAGATGGCGGGTGTAGACGCCTTGCCCGCCGCAGCGGGGATTGCCTCGATAGACCAGAAAGGCGATGCGGAGTCCGCCGGGGGCCGGAGGCCGAGGAGCGATGCGCTCCGGGGTAGGCGGGGGGGTTCTCGGACCCTTGATCTTGTTTCGCTTGAGCCCGAAGCTAGGCATGGACAACCGAAGCGGGCGGGCACATAGAAGGCAAATACTCCCCCGGCCAGGTAGTTCGGCGCAAACCGACCGTGATTCCGGCTGGTCCGGGGGTAGGGACGGGGCAGGGACGGGGCGAGGACGGGCGAAGGAACGGGGGTAGGGACGGCCCCGCCGGTCGTGGTGGACCGACCACAGACAGCGCTAACCCTTGACGCCGAGTTCGATGGCCTTCACCAGCAACAGGAGGACGGCCACCACCAGGTAGACCCGCAGCGCGTACATGCCGATGGTCCGACCTCGCGACCAGGTCGGCCGCTGGAGCAGGTTGAGAGCGGGCATCCGCCAGGTGGCCCGCCTCTCCCTGGACATGACCGGTTCTGGGGGCCGGCGCCGGTGATTGCGGAGGAGGACGACGATGGCGATGGCGAAACCGACGACGAGGATGCCGGCCAGCACCACTGACAGGATGCTCACGTCGATGGAGGTGAACAGGGTGGTGATCATCAGCACCAGCGACATCATCAGCAGGATGGAGACGATGAGGCCGGCCACCATGTTGAGCCACGGCCGGTTGACCCAGGGTCCCAGCACCTCCTTGTCGTTGCACAACAGCAATAAAAAGACGGTGGCGCTCGGCAACAGGACGCCCGCGAGGGCCTGGACACCGGTGGTGATCAACCCCAACGGGGCGCCGGGGATGATGACGATGCCCGCGGCGAAGACGACCATGGCGCTGAAGGTGCCGTAGAAGAATTTGGCCTCGCGCCAACTGCGGTGCAGCGAGTGGTGGGCACCGAAGACGTCACCGAAGGCGTAGGAGGTGGCCAGGGTGACCGACGCCGCCCCGATGATCGAGGCGTTGAGGAGGACGATGGCGAACACGGCGCCCGAGGCGTGCCCCACGTACTGGTTGAGACCCCGGGCCACGCCGCCGGCGTCGGTGAAGTGACCGGCCAGGGGGGTGCCGGCGAAGGCCGCGGCCACCACCGCCATGATCAGTGACGCGGCGAACACGGTGACCAGCGAGCCGAGGACGGTGTCCGCCCGCTCGTAGTTGATCCACCGAGGCGTGATCCGCTTGTCCACGATGTTCGACTGCTGGAAGAAGAGCTGCCACGGCGCCACCGTGGTGCCGACGATGGCGATGATCAGGAGCACCGAGGTGGAGCTGAACCCGCCCTTGACCCCCGGGACCACGAGGCCCCTGAAGAAGGAGCCCGCGGTGGGGTGGCTGAAGATGGCCAGCGGGATGACCAGAAAATTCACCACGATGAAGAGGAACATGAACCGCTCCCACCGCCGGAAGCTGCCGGTCGCGGTCATGGCAATGAGGAACACGGCGGCGATGGGCACCGAAATGTACTCGCTGATCCCGAAGTACTCGAGGGCGAGGCTCACACCGATGAACTCGGTGGCGATGGTCAAGAAATTGAGGATGAACAGGTCCCCGACCGAGAAGGCGCCCCAGAACCTACCGAACCTCTCGTTGATCAGCCGAGCGTGACCGACACCGGTCACCGCCCCCAGGCGCACCACCATCTCCTGGTTGACCACCAGCACCGGTATGAGCAGGGGCAGTGTCCACAGCAGTGTCAGGCCGTAGTTCTGGCCGGCCTGGGCATAGGTCGACACGCCGCCGGCGTCGTTGTCGCTGACCATCACGATCAGTCCCGGTCCCATGATGGCCAAGAGGGTGAGCAGCTTGGCTCCCCACGTCCTCCTGTTGTCCAGATCGTGCTGGCCTATGGTCCCGAACGCACCCCGGATGTCGCCGAGGTGGGCCTCGTCGAGCACGGCGCCGGAACCGTCGGCCGCCAGTTTCTTGTCGGACATGCTCTACCTCTCTGGCACTTCAGGACCTGCGTGCGGCCCCGAGAGGCCGCGGGCAAGAAGACGGGGGGTCGAGCCCTCGTGTCGCACCCGGGGTGGGCGCTCTGTTGGATCGGGCGGTCGGATCACGGCGCTTGACGCGCCTCGTTCACTAGGACTTGGGGGCCGGGTCCTCGGCGAGGGAAAGCGGCCCGGCGTTATGCACCCCGGAGAGGGGCGGCGCCACCGTGGCGCACACCCGATTCAGTCAGGCGATTGCCGCACCGTGACCGACCGGGGTCCTCGTCTGCCACGAGACGTGGCGGTGGTGGGTTTTCGTATCTGTTCCATCGGCTATTCCTCAACTGCCGTTCGTCCGAAGTCACGACGCCATCCGGTGGGAAGGAGAAGCTCCAGAACATCGTCCACGGTCACCACCCCGAGGATCTTCTGGTGTTGCTCGTCCATGACCGGCGCGACGATCATGTTGAAGTCGGACATGGTCCGGACCATGGCCCCGAGGTCCCAATCGGGGTGAAGATGTACCGGTTCGACCTCCACCACCGAGCTCAACATGTCGGTCGGCGCGGCCCGGATGAGGCGCACCGCCGAGACCGATCCCACCACGTGGTCGTCGTCTTCGGTGAAGACGACGTTGAGCGCCTCGGGCGGTGCCGTGCTGGCGCGGATGGCGTCAAGGGCGGCGGCGACATCGATGGTTCCCGGCAGGAGGAGGAAGTCGGGGCTCATCAGCCCGCCCGCGGTCTCCGGGTTGTAGCTGAGAAGCGAGCGCACCTTGGTCTGCTGGGGTTCGGGGAGCAGGCTCAGGATCGGCAACCGTCGGTCCTGATCCACCTCGGTGATCAGATCAGCGGCATCGTCGGGGGCCATCGAGGCGAGTAGACGGGCGGCCTCCTCATCCGAACGGCTCCTGATGAACTCCAGCTGGTGCTCGGTGTCCAACTCCTCGAAGACGTCCGCCTCCAACTCCCTGTCGGCACCGACCGCCTCGATGATCTCCTCACCCTCCTCGTGGGACGCCGCCTCCACCAGATCGGCGATCTGCGCCGGGTGCAGCTTGGCCAGCTTCCGGTAGGGAATCCGGAGCCGGGATGAAGGAACGTGGGCCACGAAGGGCTCGATGCTGGCCCAGTCGACCATCGGGCCGGGCCTGGTTTTGCGTCCGAAACGACCGGGCAGGAGCCGGCGCAGAACAGGTCGGCTCGAGGGATCGACACCCACCACCTCCCAGGTGCCGTTGACCCGAGCCAGTTCGATCTCGTTCGCTCTGATCAGCCGGCCGCCCACGAAGTTGATGAGATGGTGGGCCAACAGGTCGCGGGCCAACAGGAGCTCGCCTTCTCGGCGCTCGAATCGCCGCAGGTCGACGCGACGCCCTTCGAAGCGGGCCCGGCCGGGTTCGAAGGCGGCGACCTTCCGGATCGGGACGAACAGGTCGCGGCCACCGATGTTGACCACCAGCCCGACCACCGGAGGATGAGGGGATTCGCCGAGACGCACGATCAGATCTTCCACTCGACCGATGCGATCCCCCGCAGCGTCGACCAGGGGCCGCTTGATCACGCTCGACAGGTGGACGATCTCCAAACCCGAATCGTTGGGTGCCTGCTGGATGCTCATCGTCAGCCAGGCTAATGCCGGTACCCGACGGCGACATGAAGGCACGTAGGCAGAGCAGGGATCAGCGGCCGTGCTCAGCCGCTCGGCTGGTCGGACCCGCGGCGGTGTGAGCCCCGGAGGCAACGGCACGACCGCTGGTGGTGACCCGATGGACCGAGATCCTGGTCGGCTCCGCCCGGGCCTCCTCGGGGGCTTCTCCGGGGCGCGGCGGCCCAGGGATAATGTCGGCTGAATGGACTTGAGCTATCCCCCCGAGACCGAGCCTTTCCGCGCTGAGATCCGGCAATGGTTGGCCGACAATCTCCCCGAGGGGTGGGGATCGCCGGGGTTCTCGATGACCAAGGAGGAGAAGAAGGACTTCAACCGCGCCTGGGTCGCCAAGCTCTATGCCGGGGGATGGATCTGCGCGTCGTGGCCCAAGGAGTATGGGGGCAAAGGCCTGTCCCTCATGGACTCGGTCGTGCTCAACGAGGAGTTCGCCCGGGCCGAGGCTCCGCTCCGGGCCGACTTCTTCGGCGACACCCTGGTGGGACCGACAATCCTCCAGTGGGGGACCGAGGAACAGAAGCAAGAGCTCATCCCCGGGATCCTCCACGGCAGCATCTCCTGGTGCCAGGGGTTCTCCGAGCCCGACGCCGGCAGTGACCTGGCTTCGTTGAAAACGCGTGCTGAGCTCGACGGGGACGAGTGGGTCATCAACGGCCAGAAGGTCTGGACCACCCAGGCCCAGTTCGCCGACTACATCTTCATGCTGGCCCGGACCGACCCGGAGGCCGAGAAGCACGCCGGCATCTCGTACCTGTTGGTACCGATGAAGCAGCCTGGCATCGAGGTGCGACCCATCGCCCAGGTGGATGGCAGCGCCGACTTCAACGAGATCTTCTTCACCAACGCCCGCTGCCCGCGCCGGAACGTGGTGGGCGGGGAGAACAACGGGTGGAAGGTGGCCATGACCACCCTGGGATTCGAGCGGGGCTCATCGGCCACCACCGGTCACCGTCGTTTCTTGCGCGAGCTGGAACAGATCATCAAGAAGGCACAGAAGAACGGCAAGGCCAGCGATCCCCTGATCCGTCAGCGGTTGGCCACCGCCTGGACCAAGGTCAAGATCATGGAGATCAACGGCTACCGGTCCCTTACCGATGCACTCAACGGCACCCACCACATGGCCGCCCTGTCCGCCACCAACAAGATGTTCTGGTCGGAGTACCACCAAGCGGTCATGGAGCTGGCCATCGACATCTTGGGCATGGACGGCCAGATCCTGACCGGCGATCCCACGGACATCGTGGACGTCCGGCTGAAGCGGGGACGCGATGACTACCCGGTGAGCGATCTACAGGCCTCGTTCTTCTTCTCCCGGTCGGAGACCATCTGGGGCGGCACCGCCGAGATCCAGCGCAACATCGTGGGCGAGCGGGTGCTGGGACTGCCCAAGGAGCCCAAGGCGGCAATACGGTGAAGTGACCGACCGGTAACCGCCGTCGCGTAAACGCACGCGATGCTGATGGTCCCCCGGAGTGCTCCCGCATCATCACACTGAGCGCCTTTGATATGTCAACGGCGAGTGTCGAACAATCGAGTTGATGCTACGGCCCACCGGGGTGCATAACGAAACGGTCAGTAGCGTTTCGTTCGTCACAGTCATGGGGGGGCGTGGCGTTGGGCTTCGCCCTAGAACCGCTAGAAAGGCCGGCAACCTCAAGAGGAGCTGGCCGCCCACTCCGTACTCTCCTCGGCGGCACTCTCCTCAGCCGTGAGGGATGACGCGGCCGACGATTTTGCCAGCCCGGCCTGGTGTCGCCACATCAACACGCTGGCGGCCACCACCGTGGCTGCCGCTCCGGTCAGGAGGGCAATCCGGGGGCTTGTCCACTGAGCGATGGCTCCCACCAAAGGCGCGCCGATCGGGGTGGTGCCCAAGAAGGCCATGGCGTAGAGGGCCATCACCCGGCCGCGCATGGCCGGGTCGGCCGTCAGCTGGAGGGTGGCGTTGGCGGTGGCGATGAACCCGATGGAGGCCGCCCCCATGAAGACGATCAGGAGCGCGGCGGTGAGCAGCGTCGGGGCCAGCGCGACCGCGGCCAACAGACCTCCGAACACCAGAGCCAGCACCTGCAGCAGCCGCGGCGTCGGTCGGGCCCGGTGGGCGGCGATCAACCCGCCGACCACCGCTCCGACGCCCATGCACGACGTGAGCAGTGAGTAGGTGCCGGCGCCACCGTGAAAGGTGTCCTTGGCCAGCAGGGCCAGGGTGACGGTGAAGTTGTAGGCGAAGATGCCGATCAAGGCGATGGCCAACAGGGTGTTGCGAAGAGCCGGGGTGCGCCACACGTAGCGGAAGCCGTCACGGATCTGACCCTTGGCCCGGGCCACCTGTCCGGTCGGATGCAGCTCTCTGCTCCTCATCATGGACAGTCCGATGAGCACGGCGACGTAGGACACCGCATTGATGAAGAAGCAGGCGGCCAGTCCGAACACGACGATGATCACTCCCCCGATGGCCGGGCCGACAACTCGGGATGCATTCATGACCACCGAATTGAGACTGACCGCGTTGGGAAGGTCGTCACGCCCCACCATCTCCATCACGAAGGTCTGGCGAGCGGGGTTGTCGAACAGATTGACCACGCCGAGCAGAGTGGCCAGGACATAGACCTGCCAGAGATGGACCATGTCGGTCACCACCAGGATCCCGAGGACCAGGGCCAGAAGGCCTCCGGCGCCTTGGGTGAAGTACAAGAGGTGACGCTTGTTCACCCGGTCGGCCACCAGACCCCCGACGGGGCCGAACAGGAGCATGGGCAGGAACTGGAGGCCGACCACGATCCCGAGGGCGACACCACTCCCCGACAAGCGTAAGACCAGCCAGGCCTGGGCCACCGACTGCATCCAGGTACCGGACACCGAGATGAGCTGGGCGATGAAATAGAGGCGGAAGTTGCGGATCCGCAGCGAGCTGAAGGTCTGGCGGATGGCGGCGCGCATGGTGGTCACGACTCGTCCAAGGCGATCAGGCGCTCGAGAAGCACGGTCAGATCCTCGAGCGACCATCGTTCCGCGGGCTCGAGGCGCTGCAATTGCTGGGCCAGGAAGGCGTTCTTGACTGAGCGATTGTGCTCGAGGACCCGGAGCCCCTCGGAACTTGCCGTCACCCGGGCCACCCGCCGGTCAGCGGGATCGGCGATCCGGGTGACATAGCCCATCTCCTCGAGAGCAGCCACGATCCGGGTCATGGAGGGCGGCTGGACCGATTCGCGAGCGGCCAGGGCGCCCAGGGTCGGCGAACCCAGCTTGGACACGCTGGCCAGTGCCGACGCCTGGGACGGGGTGAGACCACCCGCCGTCTGCTGTCGGAGCTTGCGGTGCAGGCGGGTGACCGCCATGCGCAACCGAGCGGCCATCTCGGTCTCGAGTCCCTCGGCGCCGGCCAAGTCCTCCACACCGATCTCGCCCCGGGCAGGGGGATCCGAGACGGCGATGGTGTTCCCGGGACTTCCGGTCGAGCGGCCGAGTGGTGCGGTATCCATGGGTTTAGTTTAGTTAGTTTGCCTAACTACAGGACCATACCGCCCTGACCAGGGACAATGCCGCTCTTCGGATCTAAGCCGGGTACGGTCGTCCGGTCAGTCACCCGCTCGCGAACCTGGTGCCTGCCACCAGTCTCAATCAGGCACGAGTGGGGCACCCCCAGAGGTTCTCAGACTTCTGGTTCATGCTCAGGCGAGTCACGGGATCCGGTGCCGCCCCCAAAGGAGGAATCGATCGATTCAACCGGTGGCCATGCCGACGATTGGTGTGTTGAGCGGCTTGCCACCCATCGAACCGAGGAACGGGACACCGAAGGAGAAGATGCCGCCGTCGGCCGCCACTTCCCAGTAGCCCTGACCGTTTGGTGGAGCAGCTATGCCGACGATTGGCGCATTGAGCGGCTTGCCACCCATCGAGCCGAGGAAGGGTGCGCAGCCGGACTCGGGGGGAAACGCAAATATCCCGCCGTCGGCGGCCCCCAGCCAGTAAGGCCCGCAGGTCCCAGCCATGCCCACGATCGGGGCGTTGAGATGCTGACCACCCATCGAGCCCAAGAACGCGGCGCCACCAAAGGCGAAGACGCCCCCGTCCGAAGCCACCAACCAGTAGCCACCCGAGCTCGGGTCAGCGGCCATGCCTACGATCGGGGCATTGAGATGCTGACCGCCCGTCGAGCCATCGAAAGGAGCACCGCCGAAGGCGAAGATGCCACCGTCGGAGGCCACCTCCCAGTAACCACTGCCCATAGGGTTGGCGGCTATGCCCACGATGGCAGCGTTGAGGTGCTGGCCGCCCATGGAGCCGTAGAAGGGGGCACCGAAGCTGAAAATGCCGCCATCGGAGGCCACCTCCCAGTACCCGCCGCTGGTCGGATCCTCGGCCATGCCCACGATCGGGGCGTTGAGGTGCTGGCCGCCCATGGAGCCGTAGAAGGGGGCACCGAAGCTGAAAATGCCGCCATCGGAGGCCACCTCCCAGTACCCGCCGGGCGACTGGAAGGCTCCCATGTCACACGCCGTCGTGCCCGGCGGGAGCCGGGGTGCACCGCGTTGATCGGTGCCGCTGCAAAAGGGTGTCGTGGCCGGGATAGCCCCTTGCACCGGACTGTCTGCCCCGGTGGCCTGTGTCTGGGTCGGTCCGCCGTTCCAGGCGACAAACCCGAGGTTCGGGTTCTGGTCGGTGATGTCGTGATCGCTTGCCGAGAAGCCACAGGAGGTCGCGGGATCTACACCACCGAACTCTGAGTTGTAACCGGCATCGGTGATTGGTCCAGTGCAGTTTTCGTCGCCGCCCCCGTAAACGGCGTAGTTGGCGGACAAGATGGTCGCACCGATGGAAAGGGATCCGACTGGACCTTCGGAGTTGATGCCAGGAGCTCCGCGAGAAGGATCGGATTGGGTCTGGTTGCTGTCAATGGTATCTCCCAACACCATGACCCCGGTGCCCGAGTTCGACACGCCTCCGCTGTCATCGCCACGGTTGCTCGAGATCGTGTCATCGGCGATGGTCACCGTATTCCCTTGATTGTCAACACCGCCAGCATTGCCCCCGATGAAGTCGTCCTCGATGTTCACGTTGTCACCGGTGTTAGAGATGCCCGCCCCATGATTGCCAGCAATGTTGTCATTGACAACGCTGACCGCATTCCCGCTGTTGTCCAGGCCGTCTTCTCCACCACTGGAGATGGCCATCATGGTGAGGGATGTCCCGTCGGCGGTCACGTCGAATGCGGGTTGTGTCGATGGTCCGGTAACGACAGACGACGGACCCCGGCCGGTAATGGTGAGATCCGGCGTCGTGACGTCCACGCTCTCGTAGTAGGTGCCAGCCCCGACCTGGATGGTGTCTCCACTGACAGCCTGGCTGACGGCGTGCACGATGGTGGCGCACGGGTTGGCCTGGACTAAGCAGCTGTTGGAAGCGTCCGTCCCGCTCGCAGCGACGTACAGAGCGCTTGCGGCGTCGGCCACGGTTCCATTGACGACAACGGCGCTTACCAATCCACCCACGAGGAGGAATGTCCCCAAGAGAACCTTGGTCGGCAACCTCATCGGTCCTCCGATCATCGAGAGACACGGGTTCGCCCCTGGCCTTCACTGCCACTGAGGATACTGAATCGTGGTCTTACGCGCACGGTCGACCCGGCACTGTCGGACGACTGGTGGAGACGCATATTCCTCTGCTGCGTATTCCCCCTGAGATCCGATCACGACTGTACTCGTAGGGCGACGTAGTGCCTCCAGTCCGTGCCGAGGATCTTGGACCGATCGGCCACGCGCCAGGGCCTGCGGTCAAGGAGCTGGGCGAGCACCGGGGCGGGCACCGTCGTGAGCAGTGCGTCGAGGGCAGCGACTCGAGCGGCGCGTGTGATGCCGTGCCGGTTGAGTCGGTCGGCGAGTTGTTCGGACTCGATGGGCTGACCGGCACAGCGGCCAGGGAAGAGCCACCCGCTGTCCGGGTGGCCGGCGCCGGTCAGGTGGGGACGTTGTCCGATGAGCTCTTCGACCAGCACGCCGAGCGAGGCAGGAACCGGAACGAGATCGTTGCCGAGGCGAAAGGCGACGCCTCCGTCCAGCCGGTGAAAATCGGTGGTGAGTAGCCGGTTGATGCGACTGGCGGGCAGTGCGTAGAGCAGCACCAGGCAGCCCGCCACCCGGTCGACCAGCGGGATCCCGTCGTCACTCAGAAGACGCGAGAGCAGATCGAGTCGCGCCGGTTCGGTGATGGCTCTGGATGCGCCCCGCCGTTCGGCCGGTAGTTGCAGCGGGCTCCGTCGATGGGTGGAGATGGCCCATCGCAGGAACGCCCGGGAATGGATCCGGGTGGTTGGCCCGGCGGCGAACCAGGCATCGATGTCGGCCTGGGTGGCGGAAACGAGATCGGTATCGCGATCGTGGAGCCAGCTGAGAAGTCGGACAGCGATGTTGGTCTGGGACCGGGCCACCGAGCAGCGACCTTTGTTGAGTTGGCCCGCTTCGGCCAGGCGGGTAAGACGAGGCCCGTGGTGCCAACGCAGATAGGCGGCGATGAGACGTCGGTCAGCAGGAAGCTCGATGGCGGCAAGTCGGGTGTCAGCCCAACGCTCGAAGCCGGCGAGGTAGCGGTTGCGGGCAGGCAAGATCCCGTGGGTGATAAGCAGCTCGCGGAGGTGCTCTCGACCGTTGGAGAAGGCGATCCCGTCGATGCCTTCGTGGGTGAGCGGAACCTCGCCGGTGGCGATGGCGTGGATGCGCTGCACCACCTGCCGATCCTCGAGCCAGGACAGGCCGCCACTCGGGGCCTCCATGGACGCCAGCGCATCGACGAGAGGAACCAGCACCGGAGTGATGGCTCCAGTTCCGTTATCGAAGAGGCGATCGAGTCGAACTCGGAGCGAGCACCGTCGACACAACACGAGCGTGTCGAAGTCGTCGTCGGCGCCACAGGTGCCACAGACCAGACCCTCTTCGATCCCGGCACAGCCCCGGCACATGGCCCCCTCGCGCCGACCACCACCGGGGAGTGAGTGGATACGTCCGCAGCTCGAGCAGGGGCCGTGGCGACGGATGCGCCGGCGAGCACACACGTGACAGAGCGCCCCGCCGGGCCAGGCCGGTCGCCGGGTCGTCCGTCCGCACCTTCCGGCACAGGAAACGCCCGTCATTGCTGGTCTCCGGTGATCCGGGCCCGCCGGGGCCGACGGACGTCCGGTCGACCTGGTGTGGCCTTGGCCGCCGCCGTCCCGGTGCCAACGGTCGTCTCGATGAGATCGGCCGGGGTGCAGTCGAAGATGTCGCACAGAGCGGCCAGAGTGACCAACGACAGTCGCTCGGGCGTGCCGGTGGCCAGGCGATAGATCTGGGCGGCGGACAGCTCAACGCCGCGCTCGACCAAAAGTGGCTTGAGCTCGGTGGTCTTCCAGATCCCGTGAGCGGCCATGACTTCACGCAGGCGCCACGTGTAGCGAACCTTCCGTCGAGCCCTCACCGTGCGGCCTGGCGAAAGGTGGCGGCCTCGACCGCTCCGTCGAGGGCAGCACGCAGGGTCCGGGTCTTGTAGTCCGAGGACACCGACGTATAGATGGCCAGGGTCGAGGCGTACTCGTGACCGGCCTGCTGTTGGACGAACAAGGCATCGAAGCCGTCCTCGATGAGGTGGGTCACGTAGCTGTGACGCAGACAGTGGAGCGTCAGCCCACTGGGCAGACCGGCGGCCCGGGCCGAACGGGTGAAGGCCGCGTTGATCCGGTCCTCGGAGACGAGCGGGCCCCGCTCGGACGGCCACAGCCCGGTGCCTTCTGATTCCAACGTGGGCCAGACGTCCTCGACCCACTCGGCCAGCACCTCGGTCGACCAGTCGAACACAGTGAGCACGCTGCGCCGTCGAGGTGGTCCGCCCTTGGCCGCCTTCCCCCACCGGACCTGGCACACCCCATAGGTGCCGAACTCCGGTGCGGACGGATTGGAGCCGAAGTCGTTGATCTCGAGCATGCGGACCTCCCGACGTCGCAGTCCCCACCCATAAGCGACCTTGAGCATGGTGGCGTCCCGGAAGGCAGGCGCCCAACCCTTCTTGGCTCGGGACCGGATGGCCTCGACATCGTCGTCGGCCGCGTCGAACAGGGCCTGGAGTTCCACCCGGGTCAGCGATCGGCGGTGGGGACCACCCTCGTACTCGGAGGTGTGGGTGGCCAGGTTCTCCGGACGACAGACCTGGCTCGGAGCAGCTCCGAACTGGGTGGCGCACGAGAGTGACCAGCCATAGGCCGGGTCGCACACGAAGTCGCAGAAGGAACCGACGGCCAGTTGGTAGCTGCGGATGGTCGAGTGGGCCCGGTGCTCGTCGTCACGCAGCTCGCCGACCCAGGACTCGAGGTGTCCGGGCAACCACTCCCACGGCCATACCTGTGCGTGCACACGAAACCGGCGCACCACCCGCTCCCGGGCAGTGATGGTCACTTCGTTCAAGCTTCGGGCCAGTTGCTGGTCGCGCCAACCGTCCAACATCGCCTCGAACACATCGCCCGCGGCCACCTCGTCCGGTGACGTCGACGCGGCCAGCCACAGCCCTCTGGATCTGCTCATTCGGTTCCCTTTTCATGACTCGTTTTTGGACGCGGGATTCAATCATCAGATGCAATCGAACCCAGGGATGCCCACGTCAGAGCATGAATACGGTCACCACCAACTGCCCACTGCCGAGCACGCTCACAGTTCATACGTGCAGGCACGGGGCCTGATCACGTCACGACGGGAACATGCATCCAATCGAATATGCGGCAGAATACCCCTACTGCCGGTTTGGTGGGGCACTCCTAACCCGCTCAGACGCCAGGTGATTGCTTTCGCGAAGGCTTGACCACGCTGATTTCCGAAGAGCGGACAATCCATACCATCTCCGCCAGGTGGCGGTGAAAACGCCGAACGGTGGGGATCACACCTGGGAGGGATCACCGCGGCGACGGCTCGACACAAAGGATTCGGCCGTCGGCCGTCGGCCGTTGCGTCGGCGAGCTCGGTCCCGTTCACCGCCCGCCCTCAGCGCGCCTTCCTCGTCGTGATCCGATGCACCAATCCCTGGGCCATCACCACCAGCGGCGGAGCGGCCAGAACGACCAGGCACACCTCGAAAGGGGCTCGAAACCGGGTCAAGCCGTAGACCAGTGCGCTCACCAACGTCACCGCCCCCGCCGGCACCAGCAGGAACCACTGGCGGATGCGGCGACGGCGTAACATCACGATGCCGGCACACCCCAAGGGGAGCAGCGCGTAGTAGACACCCAGACCGGCCAGCGACGCGGGAACCGGCCGTCCCTCGTTGACGTCGACATTTGCTTCTTGGATGGGCTGGTAGAAGTCCCACAGCCGCCCGATGCGAGCCACGATCACCACCGGAAGCCGGGACACGTGGTGCTCGGCGTAGTCCACGGCCGCGTGCTGATCACGCGACGACTGCACCGACTCGTCGCCCGGGCCGTGGACGGCGTCCACACACTGGATGGACCAGAACCCCAACTCAGGGCCACTGTATGTTGCCGGGCAGTTGGCTCCCAGCAGGGCGATCCCGTTGCCGGTCGAGATGTAGGTCGGATCCTCGAAGGCGGCCAGGTTCCGGCCGACCCACGGGGCGAGGACGAGCGCAGTGGCCACGAGCCCCACTGCGACGAGCCCGATCCGACGGATCAGGGGCACCTGGCGGGCGGCCAGCAGCGCGGGCACCAACAGAGCGGGCACGAACAAGATCAGCTCGGCTCGGACCAGCGCCTCGGCCCCGCACAGCGCACCGAGCAGAGCCGCGTTCCAAAACGTCGGTGACCGAAAGCAGCGGACCACGGCGAGGAGGATCAGCGCCATGAACAGCATGGACGGGGTCTCCGACATGACGATGCCGCTGGGCATCCAGAAGTTGGGGGCCAAGGCGGCCAGTCCGGCTGCGGTCAGCCCGACCCAGGGTCCGGCGACGGCGCGGCCGAGAAGGCCGACGGCGAGCACGACGCCCGCCCCGAGCACGGCCATGGTCAGCCGTGGGACCGTGGTCCCCGCGTGCAAGCCGACCAGGAAGTTGACCGAGCCGACCAGCAGCGAGGTCAGTGGTGGATGGGAGGCGGTCGGTCCCGTCCCGAACGGGACCCGGAAGAACTGACCCTGGTGCAGTTCGTTGGCGGTGACCCCGTACCAGAACGAGTCATAGATCCTGCCGTTTTGGTAACGGGTGACCAAAAGGACATAGCCGACCCGGAAGCCCAGACCGACGGCGACGATGGCGGTGAGGGCGACAGTGAAGCGACGAGGGCGCATGGATCCACCGACCAGTGGTGCAGTGGCCACCGACGCACCGGGGGCCGACTCTGCCCATGCCGCGTCCTCGGCACTGTCCGGGTCCGAGGCGATAACGCTCATGGCCTCCCGTCCCGGCGTGGAGGGACGGAAGGCGCTCGATGGGCGGGGTCATCGATGGGGTTCATCGGTCCCGATCAGTCAATCCCAGCTGACCGATGGTTGGAAGGATGGCGGGCTGCAGCCACTGACCGGCGGTGGCCGAGATGTGGATGCCGTCGGCCCAACGGACGGTCACCCCATCGATGACCGTCTGGAAATGACCCCGGGGATCGAGCAGTTTGTTGAGGTCGATCACGGTGGCTACGTTGCTCCGCCGCTTGGCCACGCTGCGCAGGATGGCGTTGAACTCGTCGACCCGAACGGGGTTGTTCTCGGGATAGGGAGTGCCGTTGGGAGCGACCTGGGGCGGGTCGACATAGGGCATGGTGAAGAGCACCACCTTGGCCCCCCGGCCGGAAAGGACGGTCACCGCCTGGTTGATCTCCTGGACGATGCGGGCGTCCCATGCCGGCTGGCCGATGTGCACCACCGTGCCGTTGTCCAGCTGATTGGTGATGTCCCACCGACCGACCAGCAGTCCGACCACCTCCGGTCGGTACTGGGCCACCTGCCGAGTCCACAGCGTCGGCCAGGCGTTGCAGGCGGAGACCGCATAGTCGATGTTGCCATCGGCCAACGACGGCAGGTTGTCGAGGCGGCACCCGAGCACGGTCTCGTTGATGATGTTCACGCCGTATTTGGTCACGCTGCGGTCGCTGAGCCCGACCTCCAGTGTGGCGGCGAGAGAATCGCCCACCAGCATGAACGTGACCGGGTGGGTGGTGAACGCCTTGGACGCCAGCAGTGCTTGTCGCTCGGAGCCCGGAATGACCGTTTTCACCCGCACGGCCGCGGTGGCCGGCACCACCGTCCCGGCCACCACCACGACCACGGTGGCCACCAACAACGCGGCGGCGGGGCCGATGGCCTTGAGCGAGCGCCAGAAGGTCCCGTACATGACCGGGCGCTCGACCAGGTAGTAACTGGCCGCGGCCAGAGCGAAGGTGCCGGCGAAGCGGACGGCCAGCAGAGGCAGCCCGACGAGACCGGTGCGGGCGGGATCGAGATAGACGTAGATGGGGTAGTGCCAGAGGTAGGCCCCGTACGAGATGGTGCCGAGCCATATCAAGGGGGGAAGGGAGAGGACACGGGCGATCGGGCCCCGGGGCACGCTCACCGCCCCGATGATGATGGCCGCGGCCGAGAGCGCGGAGACGAAGAAGCCGCCCCGATAGTCGAACGACGACGTGCCTGACAGGGTGTAGGTGAGGGTCAGGGTCGCCGCGAAACCGGCGAAGCCGAGAACGACCAGGCTCCAACGAGCGACGGCAGAGCGTGCGACCGGGGCCATCCCCTCGTTGCCCCGTCGCATCTCGATGATGGTCATGGCACTGGCGATGGCCGCGCCGATGAGGATGGACTGGGCATGGGTGTCGGTGCCGAAGTAGAGCCTCGTGGTGTTGCCGCCCGGGCGGTACAGGACAGCCATCTCGAGAGCGGACGCCAGGGCGCCGGTCACCGACAGGACGAGCAGGACCCGGATGCCCCGGGCGAATGTCCGGGAGAAGTGCATCACCGCCAGGACCACCAATGGCCAGACGAGATAGAACTGCTCCTCGACGGCCAGCGACCAGGTGTGGGTGAGCGGTGAGAGCGGGGCGGAGGCCACAAAGTAATTGCTGGCGGCCGCGATCTGCCACCAGTTGGAGAAGTAGAAGAGGGCCGACAGGGCGCTCATCCGGAAGTCGGGGTAGAGGCCGGCCGGCTCGGCGAAGCGGACCATGAGGGTCACCGCCACCAGCACGATGATCAGCGCGGGGAGGAGTCGGCGAGCCCGACGCAACCAGAAGGCCGAAAGCTTGATCCGGCCTCGCTTGCGGTACTCGCTGACCAAAAGACCGGTGATGAGGTAACCGGACAGCACGTAAAAGATATCGAGACTGAAGAATCCACCGCCCAGCCACCCGACGCCGAAGTGATAGCCCATGATGATGAGGAGGGCCACGGCTCGCAGTCCGTCCAGGGCGCTGATGCGCTCCTTTCCGGTGGCCGAGGGCCGGGCCGGGAACGGCTCAGTACCGGTCGGGACGGCGACAGCATCGTCCGTCATGGGTGGCCGGCTTCGGAACCCGCCCCGGACCCGGATTGGGGGGCGGCTGCCTCCGTCGGGGAGGCCCAGGGCGTGGTCGGGGTGGTGGGAGAGCTCGGGGTCGTGGCCGGGGTCGGGGTCGTGGTCGGGGAAGGGTTGGCGGCGATGATGAGGGGCCAGATCCTGGGAGACAGCCAGTTGTAGAACGCATGGGCCACCGCTGCGCTCGAGTTGCCCTCGAAGACATTGCCGGGGGCGTAGGACGGTGTGTGGATACCATCGGGCGTTCTCACCTGGACCCCGTCGATGTATTCGGTGAAGACACCGTTGGGCGAGAGAAGCTTTCCGTAATCGATCACGCTCACCGAGCTGGGAAACTCACGGGCGACCGTCTCGATCAGCCGGTCGTAGATCATGCGGCGGATGGTCGAGTCCTCGGGGAACGGCGACTGGTTGAAGGCGGCCCCAACCCCTTGAGCCGGCAGGGTGGTGAAGGCGAAGTGGGCACCGTGGGCTGTGCCGATCTTGACGGCCAGGCGCATCTGGGCGAGCTCGTAGTTCTGGAACGACGGCTGCTGGATGTCGGTCCACTGGCCGTTCCGGAGGATGTCCTGGACCTCCCAAGGTCCGGCTACGAAGAGAACCAGGTCCCCAGGACTGGTGTCGGCCACGGCCGAGACATCGAACGCCGGCCACTGACCGGAGACCGGTGAGGCCGCATTGCACTCGGGGAACATGGCCAGCCCCGGCTGCGGCGGGTTATTGGACACCTCGGTGCCGATGGCCAGACCACACCCGAAGAGCCCCCGGTTCACCACCGTGGTGCCGGGCGGTGCGGTGGCGATCAGGGCGGCACCCAGGGTCAGGGCCGTGCTGTCCCCCACAACCACCAGCACCGGAGGCTGGAGACCCGGCGCCGCCGCGAGCGCCGGTTGGTCCGGTGGACGTTGCCGGTACCGGTTCACGTGCACCGCGGCTGTGGCCGGACCGATGGTCCCGGCCACCACCACGGCAACCGTGGCGACCACCAGGCCGATGGCCGGCGCGATGGCCTTGAGCGAGCGCCAGAAGGTCCCGTACATGACCGGACGTTCGACCAGGTAGTAGCTGACCGCGGCCAAGACGAATGTGCAGGCAAACCGCAGGGCCAGAAGGGAGAGCCCGGTGAGCCCGGTCTGCTTGGTGTTCACGAACACATACACCGGGTAGTGCCAGAGATAGGCGCCGTAGGAGACGGTGCCGATCCACACCAGCGGGCGAATTGACAAGCCGCGGGCGACCAGCCCGCGGGGCACCGACACCGCGGCGATGATGATGGCCGCGGCCGACAGGGCTGACAACATGATGCCACCCCGATAGCCAAATGAAGAAGAGCCGTCCAGCCAGAAAGACAAGCTGGCTATGACCGCCACTCCGGCGCACCCGAGTGCGCCCAGGACTCGCCGGACCCACGGCGACCGCGCCTCGGGCGCCATGCCGTCGGCACTGCGACCCATCTGGATGAGGGTCATGGCACAGGCCAGCACCGAGCCGACCAGGATGGACTGGGCGTGGGTGTCGGTCCCGAAATAGATGCGGGTGGTGTTGGCCGCCGGGTTGTAGAGCAGGGCCATCTCGACCGCCGAGGCCACCGCCCCGACGGCAGACAGCACCAACAGGGCCCGAATCCCCCTCGAGAAGGTTCGGGACAGGTGCATCACGCCCAGAACGACCAGGGGCCAGACCAGGTAGAACTGCTCCTCCACCGACAGGGACCAGGTGTGGGTGAGCGGTGAGACCGGCCCGGTGACCACGAAGTAGTTGCTCTGGGCCGCGATCTGCCACCAGTTGGAGAAATAGAAGAGAACCGACAGGGCACTCAGCCGGAAGTCGGGGTAGAGGCCCGGGGCGGCCACGTAGCGGACCAGAAGGGTCACCGCCACCAACATGATCAACAGGGCCGGGAGCAGCCGGCGGGCCCGACGCAGCCAGAAGGCCGAGAGCTTGACCCGGCCTCGCTTGCGGTACTCGCTGACCAAAAGACCGGTGATCAGATAGCCGGACAGCACGTAGAAGATGTCGATGCCGAAGAACCCGCCCTGGAGCCACCCGACACCGAAGTGAAAGCCCATGATGATGAGGAGGGCCAACCCCCGCAACCCGTCCAGGGCGGTGATGCGGTCCTTGCCGGTGGCCGACGGCCGAGGGGCGTAGGCCCGGTGGGCCGGCGCCGGGGTGAGGTTCGAGCCGAGATCGATCACGGGCGCCCGATCATCGCGCGCTAGCCGTCAGTCCGAGCGCCGCCACCGTCGGGAGGATGGCCGGCTGCAACCACTCCCCTCCCGCCTTGGTGAGGTGGACCCCGTCGGTGTTCCGCACGGTGATCCCGTCGATCACCGGTTGGTAGTGGCCATGGGGGTCGACCAGCTTGTTGAGATCGATCAGGGTGACCACGCTCTTGCGGGTGTCAGCTACCCCGACCACCAGCTTGTTGAAACTTCGGACCCGCGACGGGTCGTTCTCGGGGAACGGTGTCCCGTTGGCCGCTTCGGTGGGCGGGTCGAGATAGGGCATGGTGAAGAGCACCACTTTGGCACCGCCGGCCGAAAGGATGTCGACGGCCTGGTCGAGCTCGGCGGTGAGATGCCGGTCCCAGGCCGGATCGCCGACGTGTTCCCAGTGCCCGTCGTAGAGGTGGTCGCTGACCTCCCAGCGTCCGAGCAGGATCCCGACCACGTCCGGATGGTCGCGTTCGGCGTCATCCCGCCACGTCGACCGCCAGTCGAAGCACCCGGGCACCGGTGATCCCACCGCGCCGTTCAGGGTGACGTCCACGTCGTCGAGATCGCAGCCGAGCGTCCCGTCGTCGATGATCTCCACGCCGTAGCGGTCGACGGAGTCGACGAAGAGCCCCACCCCGAGGGTGAGGGCCACCGAATCCCCGACGATGAGGAACCGGATCGGATGGGTGGTGAACGCTCCCGCCGCGGCCAAGGTGTGGCGCTCGGCGGTCGGCAGGGGCTGGCGTGGGGCGGCGATCGCCTGGGTGGCCGGTGCCACCGTGGCCACCACGACGGCAGCGGCGGCAGCGAGTGCCGCGGCACCCGCCACTCCCAGTCCTCGCCACCCCCGGAAAGCTCGCCGGGTCCGGATCGGTTCCTCGACGAAGACAAAGGACAGCGTGGCCGCGGCGAAGGTCACCACCAACCGCGTGGCCAGAAGCCAGCACCCGCTCAGGCCGGTGTGGGCGTGGTCGATGGCCAGAAACAGGGGCCAGTGGTACAGGTAGACCCCGTAGGAGATACGTCCGATGAAGACAAGAACCCGGAGTGAGAGCACCCGGGCCAGCACTGACCGCGGGCACGGTCACACAGCCCACGATGACCGCGCCGGCAGCCACCGCCACCACCAGGAACCCGCCCCGGTAGAGCAACGGATCCTGACCGTCGAGGGCATGCCAGGCCCACCCCAGGGCGACCGCCCCGGCCAGCCCGACCCCGACCCAGAGCCACTGCCAGTTGCGAGTCGTGCACCAGCGTTCGGGGACGATGGTGAGGTTCTCGCCCCGGTGCGAGCCGAGCGCACCCAGCAACGACCCGACCAACAGGGCCTGGGCCCGGGTGTCGGTGCCGTAGTACAGGCGGTCGACAGAGAATCCGGCCGCGTACATCGACGCCATGAGAGCGGCGGACGCCAGCGCCCCGACCCCGGCGGTGACGGCCAGGGCCCGGATACCCCAACGTCGGACCACGAACAGCGCCACCAGGGGCCAGATCAGGTAGTACTGCTCCTCGACGGCCAACGACCACGTGTGCAGGAGGGGCGAGGGCGCCGCGGCCTGGATGAAGTAGCCCTGGTCCGAAAAGATGAAATGCCAGTTGGCCACGTAGAGCAAGGTGGACAGGGCATCGCCCGCACCGCTCCCACATCGATCGAATTGCGGAAGGCATAGGCGTAGACGGCGACGCCGAGGATGAGGATGACCAGGGCGGGCAGGAGGCGTCGAGCCCGCTGGGCCCAGAACCGGCCGAGACGGACCGTCGACGACCGGGTCAACTCCCGGCACAGCAGCGACGTGATCAGAAAACCGGAGAGGACGAAGAAGACGTCGACCCCGAGCAGGCCTCCCCCCATCCACGAGATGCCCCCGTGGTAGCAGAGGACAGCGAGAACGGCGAAGGCCCTGATGCCGTCCAGGGCGGAGAACCGCTTGAGGCCACCTGTCTCCCGCCCTCGGGCCAAAACCCGGCCACCGGCCGTGGGCGGCTCGGCACCCGGTGGCCCGCCGTGAGGGATCACCCTCTCCCCCAGGTCCGGTTGGGCGGTACTCATCGGAGGGCCGGGGGCGCAGCCACGATGCACCGGGCGGCTCGATCGATGGACGCCACCGTCCCTGCGGGCGGGCCGACGCCACAGGCGGTGAACCGCGCCGTGGAGGCGAGCA
Source organism: uncultured Acidimicrobiaceae bacterium (assembly GCA_963704615.1). GTDB lineage: Bacteria > Actinomycetota > Acidimicrobiia > Acidimicrobiales > RAAP-2 > Bog-756. Next base: position 2,961,269 of record OY969923.1, read on the forward strand.
CCGGTGGGCCGGCGTGGTCGACCCCGGCCCACACCCAGGCGTCGGCCTGGTACACCGGGGGCTGCCCGGTGGCCGCGGTCATCACCATGACCGCGGTGCGGACCAGGTGAAGTCGTTCGTAGGTGGGGAGGCCGGAGTTGTCGGGGATGACGATCATGGTCACCCCCCATCCATCGAGGGACTGGCGGACGGCACTGATCTCCTCCGGTGTGACGACCGGGGAGCCTTGGGAGATCGAGACGTCGCCGATGTCGGTCTGACCGGCAGCCTCGGCCCCGGCGCGCTCGGGGAGGGCCCCGGGGCCGCCCCCACCGACCATGGAAAAGGACATCCCGTCCACCGACTGCCAGGTCATGGCGCTCTGCTTCAGGAGGAAGGGGACGGGAAAGGCCAGGATCACCTGCCTGCTGTTGAGGTGGGGGGCCACCGTGCGGAACCAGGTGGGCAGCACCACCGGCTGGGTGGTGAAGGGCACACCGCCGGCGTAGTACGAGGCGATCGGGGCCAGGGCGATGATCGCCACCCCCACTCCGGCGATGGCGCCGGCCCGCGGCCCAAGACGAGCCCACAGGCCTCCCCGAGGGCCGACTGACGCCGTCCACCGGTTGACCCCGGCAAAGGTGTGGTCGACGATCAAGGCGAGCATCACCGCCGCCGCCAGGTAGGTGATGAGCAGGAACCGGCTGGGGATGATGTCGTCCATCAACGGCAACCTGACAAACAGGCTCCACAGTGACCAGCCGTGTACGGCCTGGCCGAACGAGAGCGGGACGGTGAGCGCCCCGAGTGCGGCGAAGAGCCAGAGGCGACCGTCGCGGCGCCACACGATCAGGCCCAGGACCAGGAGGGCAAGGAGCCCGATCCCGAAGTACTGACCGGACAGGGCAGGCGCCTGATAGCCGCCGAATTTGTGGGCCAGCGCGGTGGCGGTCGCCGAGGGAGCAGACGGGAGGACGTAGTCCCTCAGGTTGGTGCCCCCGTAGCTGACGTAGGAGTGCGGTCCCCAGATGGGACCGGCGAGCCGGGCCGGCCCGGCCAGTGCGAACCAGACGGGATAGGCGAGGAGGACGGTGGCGGTGGCGCCGGCTGACACCAGGGCGACGACGGCGTGGCGCGCCCGTCGGCGGAGAGCGTCTCGGTGAGCCAGGCCGTAGAGCACCAGCACGGCGGTGCCGATGGCGGCGACGATCAAGGTCAGGACCAGGACCTCCGACCCGATGAAGAACTGCAGGGTCACAAGCAGGCCCAGAAGCAGGCCGGTCACCACCGGCCGGCGACGCTGGCGCACCAGGAGCTCGTCGAGGCAGGCCACGATCAGCGGTGGCACCGGTGCCATGGTCAGCATGAGGTGGGCGTCGGTGAGACTGATCAGGATGACGGGCGAGAAGCCGTAGAGCAGTCCCCCCACGAAGGCGGCCGGACTCCAACGCACCCACCGGCGGAGGAGGACGAACATGGCCACCGCGGAGAGGACCGGGCTGAGGAGGAGGGCCACGTTCAAGGTGGCCACCGGGCCGAACAGCCAGGTGACCGGGGCCAGCACCACCCCGATGGCCACCTCGGCGGTGTTCGACAGCAGGTTCACCCCGACCGGGTGGAACAGGGCCGTCGAGTACAGAGGATCGAGCCCGTGGGAGAGGGCGTAGGCCGGCCAGGCCAGGAACCAGGTGAACAGGGACGAATCGCCGCACCCGCAGGTGGTGGTGGAGGTCGGATGGGTCGACCAGACGCCCCACCAGATGTACACGGCCAGCACCAGATAGGCGACCGTTGCCACCAGCAGCGACCGGGTCCGGTGGGAGGGACCGCTATCAGCACCGACGGCCCGACCCTTGACGTCGGGGTCCGCGGCCAGCTCGCCGTCGACCGACCGTTCCGCCGTCGGATGCTCGGTGGTGGTCATGGCAGGGTGGGCCCGAGGCCGTCGGCGGAAGCAACGGGCCGATGGGGTGCACCGGCCGCCGACGGGTCGATCACCAGTTCACCACCCCCCGTCGCTCGTCCGCTCCGGTCCATTCCTCTCGCGGTCAGGGGGAAATGCTAATGGCGCCTGGCTCATTTGTTGGACAGGCTGGTGGCGGGCTCATGGTTCTCTCTGGGTCCGAGCCCATCGATCCTCACTCCTGTGGGTCCCGCCGGTCGGCGCCCGGGCCGGTCACGGTCCTGGCTACTCCCTCGTCAGAGACCTTCCCGGTCAGGGTGACTCGTCGACCCGAGGGCCTCCCTGGCCATCGGACCTCGCCGGTCGTGGGCCTGTCGGCCCATCGAGCCTCCCTGGTCATGGAGACAGTCGGTGACAAACTCTTGCCGGGACACCTCGAGAGGCCGGCAAGGTCCAGAAGAGTCAGAGGGCATCAGTGACGCCACCGCACGCGAGCACGGCTCGGCGATGCACTACGGTCTCGGCCGGTCGTACCAGGAGGGGGTGATGAGCATACGAGCGAGGGCAGCCGTACCCCTGGGGGTGGGGACACAGCTGTCCTACATGCCTGCGCTGGACGGAATCCGGGCCGTCTCCATCCTGGGCATCATGTTCAACCACGGCGGCTTTGCCTGGGCCTACGGCGGGGTCATCTCGGTCAACGTCTTCTTCGTCCTCAGCGGCTTCCTCATCACCCTTCTCCTGATGAAGGAGTGGACGCGGTCGGGGACGATCAAGCTGCGGGCCTTCTGGGCCCGTCGGGCCCGCCGGCTGCTGCCCGCTCTGTTCGTGCTCCTGGCCGCCATCGGCGTCTATGCCCTGTTCTTCGCCCCCGCTGGTTCACAGGGATCACTTCGTTCGGACGGCCTGAGCACACTCTTCTACTTCGCCAACTGGCATCAGATCATCTCCGGTCAGAGCTATTTCGCACAGGTCTCGGCGCCTTCTCCCCTACTCCACACCTGGACCCTGGCCATCGAGGAGCAGTTCTATCTGGTGTGGCCGATCGTGGTCATCGGTGTGCTCAAACTGACCCGGTCGACCCGGGTCCTCTTTTTGGTGGCCGTGCTCGGTGTGTTGGCGTCGGCGGTGGAGATGGCCCTCCTGTTCCATCCCCACATCGACCCCAGCCGGCTCTACTACGGAACCGACACCCGGGCTCAGGACATCCTGACCGGAGCCGCACTCGGGATCCTGTTGTTCCGGCGACCGACGGCCACCGGCCGGCGCGCCCGTGCCGGGCTCTCCTTGATGGCGGTGGCCGCCGCCGCCGTGTTCGCCTTCGAGTGGTCGAGGATCAACGGGTCGGTGGACATTCCCTATCGCGGCGGGTTCCTTCTGGCCGACGTGATGGTCGCCCTGGTGATCTGTGGTGTGACCATGGCGCCGGCGGGGCTTCCCGCCCGGGTGCTGTCGTTCGGGCCCCTGACCTTTCTGGGGAGGATCTCCTATGGCCTCTATCTGTGGCACTGGCCGATCTTTCTGGTCCTCGACAAGGCCAGAACCGGGCTCGAGGGCTACAGCCTGTTCGCCCTCCGCTTCGCCGTCACCTTCGTCATCGCCGTCGCCTCGTGGTATCTGGTGGAGACCCCGGTCCGCCAGAAGACGTTCGGGAGCTGGCGCTCCTGGGCGTGGGTCCCGCTGGGTGCGGCCACCGTGGTCGGCGTGCTCTTCGTCACCACGGTCAGCAGCGCTGCTGCTCCCGTCAATGTTCTTGTCCCCCCCAAGGATCTCCAGGCCAAGGTGGCCGCCTACCTCTATGACGGTTATGCCGGGCAAGGGCAGAAGTCGAAGATCCTGGTGGTCGGGGATTCTGTGTCCTTGACGGTGGGCTTCTGGATGACCCCGGATGCCTCCCGGTACGACATGGTCGTCCGTGGTCGCCCCCTCGACGGATGTGGACTGGCCACGCTGTTGCCCTTCAACTTCCATGGCACGGTCACCCCGGGAACCCTCGCTCCCTGCACCCAGTGGCCGACGATCTGGCAGTCCGAGGTCACCCAGCTCCATCCCCAGGTCGTGGCCCTGGTCATCGGCTTCTGGGAGGCGATGGACCGGGTGTACCAGGGCACCTGGCAACATCTGGGCGACCCGGCGTTCGACGCCTACGAGAAAGGCCAACTGGAGAAGGCGGTCGCCATTCTCAGCTCCACCGGAGCGCGGGTGGCCCTGATGACATCACCGTATTACGACAGCGGGGAGCAGCCCGACGGTCAGCCCTGGGACGAGGACGATCCGGCCCGGGTCAACCTCCTCAACCGGATGATCGAATCCGTGGCCGCCGCCCACCGCGGCGTGGTGTCGGTGGTCCCACTCAACAAGTACCTCGACCCCGACGGCCACTTCACCTGGAAGATCGACGGCCAGACGATGCGCTTTCCGGACGGCGTCCACACCACACAGGCGGCAGGCGCCTACCTCGCCCCCAAGATCCTTCCCCAGTTGGCGGCCCTGGCTCACTCCCGGTGAGCGGAATCCTCGGCTGACCCGACCTGGACACCGTCCTCGTCGATTGACTCGGCGGGGAGACCGGCGGGCCCCGGTGGTTGTCCGCTCAATCCGAACCACCGCCACCACCGACCGGCCCGGAAGGTCGGCGACAACCATGGCTCCACCGACCAGAGGCAGACGGCGACGGCCAGGACCAGTGGTGTCGGCCCCAGTTCGAAACGGAGCCGGTTGTTTTCGGCGATATCGAGAAGCGACGCGCTGGCATAGGCGTAGGCAGTGGTTCCCCACAGGAAGACGAGAAGACCGACCGTCTTTCGGTCGAGGCGCCGGCGCCGGAGCCACAGGAACAGTGGGGTGCCCACCAGGGCCACCGCGTAGACCACCACGGTGCTGTAGGAGATGTGGGAGGCCGGCGGGGCGTGCCCGTCGATGGCCCCGAACGCGGTGGTGGCCGCCGGGGCCTGTTCGGGCTGCCAACCGATGACCACGTCGAATCCGTCCGCCCAGGGGCGGATGGCCAGCCAGTTCTGGTAGACGAACGGATACTGGTCAGCCGGGGTGAGCCAGACTCCGGCACCGATGGACACGTAATGGAGATAGTCACCGGGCTCGTGCGCGATATAACGCAGATCGTCGGCCAACAGCAGCGACGAGACGCGGGCATAGGCGATGTTGTTGTAGTTGGCCCGGCCAGGCTGGCCGAACCGATCGTCGAGAGCGGCCACACCGGTCCGGGGCTCGGCCACGTACTTGGGAACGTAGGCGGACACCTGCTTCCACGGACCGACCAGGGCGAGGGGGGTCAAAGTGCCCTGCCGCACGAGGTCCTTGAGCTGGGTGGTTCGTGCCGCCGGGACCAGGGTCAGCTGGGCCAGGTTCATACCGGTCCAGCTGCTGGTGGTGTACGTCCCGAAGAGCACCGCATCCTTCGCCACCCATCCGACCATGAGAAGGACCGGAATGGCAGCGACGGCCACCAGCTCCCGGAGGTGGCGACGCACGATGACCGCCATCAGGATGAGGACGGCCAGGACCCAGATCGGTTGGAAGAGGCTGTCGGTGAGGGCCAGGCCGCACACGCAGGAGAAGAACCCGAGGCCGTAGGGCCACCGGTTGGTGCGCAGGTACCGGGCACAGAACAAGCCTCCGAGGGCCAGCGCCGCTGCGCTCGGATAGGCGTAGAAGAGCCAGTTCTCGTAGAGGATCCCGGTCGGGCTCACGATCATGATGAGCGCCACCACCAGCGCCAAGGATGGGGAGGCGCGCAACTCGAGGAGGAGAAGGTAGGTGGCCATGACCATGACCAGCCCGATGGCCATAAAGGAGACCCAGCCCGCCGTGCTCTGCAGCGAACGGGGAAGATGAAGGATGATCCCGCAGTACAGGTTGAACAGAGGCGGCTGGCTCTGCAGGTGCCACACACTGGTCAGCAGCTGACCGCCCCGGAGCAAACGGACGGCCAGGAGTTGCTCGCTGCCCACGGTCAGCGGTGTCATGTCGAACCGGACGCCGGCCAACCAGAACCCGATCCGCGATGCGACAAAGCAGACGACGATGACGGCGATCGGGAGCAGGCCGGGCCGGCGGTGCCGTCGACCCCGACGCCTGTGGGTCGGGGTCGGCCGCAGTGGAGCCGGTGCCAGACCCGCGGTCATCGTCGTTCCGATGGCTCACCGGCTGACGGCGCCCCGACGGTCACGTCCCCCATGGTGGCATCCGCGCACAACGGCCGAGAGACAACGGCAGGGTCCGGGGGCACCGAGCGATCACCCACCCGTGCCCAGGATGCAATGGGAGACAGCCGCCGATGACGAGGGGAACCCGTCCACGGTACGCACACAGGCGCCGAACGCCGCGGCCGTCATGGGAACGGGCGCACCCATGTGGCTGACCCCGGCCCACACCCAGGCCGCGTGTTGGTAGACGGGCGGACGGCCCAGGGCCGCGGTGAACAACCCCACGGCGTAGGCCGCGCTCCTCCCTTGCTCGTAGGGGGGAAGGCCGGGTTGGTCGGGGACCACGACGGTGGTCACCTCCCAGAGGCGGAGGGCCTGCCGCACGGCCGCCAAGGTGGACCGGTTCGGGACCGGTGCCGGGACGAGGGGGAAGGAGGCGCCGAACAGCACCTCGAACCCGGCTCGGGCCGGCCCGGCCCGATCGAGCTGACCCTGAGGGCCCCCACCCCCGGCCTGGGCCCACGCCATACGGTTGACGGCCTGCCACGCCTGCGAGGACTGAAGGGTCGAGAAGGGGGCCGGGTAGGCGAGGACAACGTCTCCGGGGGGGAGGTGGGCGCCCACCTCGACATACCAGCGGGGCAGCACGACGGCTCGCACGGTCAGGGGCACGTTGGGCCACATGGCCACGGCGGTCGGTACCAGCATGACGATGACGAGGACAGAGGCGATCACCGTGGCGAGGACGCCCCCCGGCAAACCCAGAGCCGCCACCTGGTGGGAGACCAACCAGGTTCGACTCCGGTCCACCACCACCGCCACCATGACGGCCAGGCACAAGGCGACCACCGCGGTGAACCTGGCCTCCACGATGTTCCCCACCCAGGGAATCTTCTCCGCCCACTGCCACGGCACCCAGTAGCCCTGCCCGGGAGCCAACGAGAGCACGGCGGCGATGACGGCCAGGGCTCCGAACAGGAGCAGCCGCCGGTCGTGGCGCCACAGGACCACTCCGGCCACGGCCACCACCACCACCCCCATCCCCAGGTATCCGAGCCCGGGGAGCATCGGGCCCTGGTAGCCGCCCAGTCGGACCATGGCGGTGCCGATCCGCCCCAGGCTCCCCACCGTCCAGAAACTGGTGAGCGAGTTGCCGAAGTGGGAGATCGAGCTGATGGACCAGATCGGTCCGGTCAGGTGGGCCGGGCCGTGCAGCAGGAACCACAGCGGGTAGGCCAACAGAATCACCGTGCCGGCGGCAGCGGTGGCCGTCCCCGCAGCGCGTAGCCGGCCCGGACGGCGATCTCCTCCGAGTGGCCGAAGGCGACGAATCCGACCATCAAGGCGCCGGCGAGGAGAACGAACAGGACGGTGATGAGCAGCAGCTCGGTGCTCACGAAGAACTGCACCGCCAAAAAGAAGGCCAGGATGGCGCCGGTGCGGTAGGGCGAACGGCGTTGGCGGACCAACAGGTCGTCGACCGCCATGATGATCAGCGGCAGGATGGCCAAAAAGGCGATGTTGAGCTGGTTGAGAGCCAGCACGGTGATGACGAACGGGGAGAACCCGTAGACCAGGCCACCCACGAACGCGGCCGGCGACCAGGCCACCCACCTCCGCAGCAGTGCGAACATGGCCAGCGCCGAAAGAGCCGGTGCCAAGGTGAGGGCCACGTTCATGGCCGCCACCGGCCCGAGGGCCAGGGTCACCGGGATCAACGTGATCCCCAGGGCCAGCACACTGGTGTCATCGAGCAGGTTGATGCCGGTGGGATGGAACAACCACTGCGAGGAAAGCACGCTGTGGCCATGGGTGACGGCGTAGGCGGGCCACTCGAAGAACCACAGGAACCGGGCAGCGTCACCGCAACCACAGGTGGTCACCGTGGTGGGATGGGTGGACCAGACGCCCCACCAGAGGACGACGGCCAGCGCCAGATAGACCAGCCCGCACAGCGCCGTGCCCCGCCAGCCTCTGAGCCCGCCCCGGGCTGACGGTGGAGGTGACGGATCGACGGCGACCTCGGTCATCGGGAGGGGACCGGGTGATCCGGCACCGACGTTCCACAGAGTTGAACAGCCGCACGCGAGGGAACGGCGCTGAAGGACATGGTGGTGTCGCGGTAGGCGTCACCGACATCGGCGAAGAAACGGGACACCCCCAGCGGGGCGGTGATGGCCCGGAGATAACTGGCCAGCGGATCGCAGGCCAGGGCGCGCCGGGCCGCGTTCACCGAGGCGGCCGACACACCATCGGGGAGCTCGGTGCCGGGGATCCCGAAGCGGGCCACCATCCACGCCGGTCCGATGTACTTCTCGTGTCCGGGCCGAGCGTGCTTGACCACCACCGTGTGGCTGCCGATGGGATTGGCCAGCGAATAGGAGTCGAAGACGTAGACGTCGGGACCGGCCAGATAGCCGATGACACCGATGGCGGGAAGGTTGACGGTCAGGGTGAAGGGCAGGCCCGACCGGGCCGGCCGGCTCCTCGACGGGTCGATGGGAGCGAAGGGATCGGTGATGACCAACAGCCGTTGTCGCCCGGAGGGGACCTGCCGGGCCACCCGGGCCAACAGGGCTCCGGCCGAACCGGACAAGGCCCGGTGGTAGTCCGCCGCGGTGATCGGGTGGGCGTTGTCGGTGGCGTTGATCCAGGTGTTGCGCTCGTTGGAGATGTACACGCTCTGGGGATTGAGGTTCAGGCCGGTCACCTTCGGGGGGACGAAGCGGAGCCAGCCGGCGCAGACCACCGCCCACACCGCGATCCCGATGAGGGGGACGACGAGCACGGTCCGGGCCTGACGGGCCGAGACGAACACCGGGAGGCAGATGGCGAAGAAGCCGGGGAGGAGCAACCGAGCGTGCATGTAGTCACCCCCCACGTGCACCACATAGAGGACGTCGACCAGACCGACCACCAACGGTGTCCCCAGCACCAGGACGCCGATGCGGTCGCCCTGTCGCCACCAGGCCCGGGCCGGCTGGACCACGAAGGGGACGGCCAGGACCAGCGGCAACCACAGGGTGTAGGGGGCCACGAAGTTCCACAGGTAGGTGAATCCTTGGGACCACCAGGCGGCCGCCCCGGCCTTGGCCAGCGCGGGGTTGGGGACCAGCAGGGCGTAATAGCCCATACGGAAGATCTCGAAGGCGACGGGGAGAGCCAGGGCGGCGACGATGGGCCCCCCGTAACGCGCCAGCCGTCGCGGTGATCCGGACCACCCGGGGGCGCCGATCACCACGAGCAGGGCGGCAAGGAACACGATCGAGCCGAGGGCCAGCTCCGGACGGATCAGCGTGCCGAGGCCCATCACCGCCGCCGCCGGCCACGTCCGTCTCCGCCGCTCCTCCACCCGCACGAGGAGGAGGAATGAGGTGCCCAACCAGAGGAACACCATCGACATCTCGAGCCCGGAGGTGGCGAACTCCCACACCCCGGCCACCACCGACGCCATCAGCAAACCGAGGGGAAACACGGTCGCTCCGGTCCGCGCCCCGGCCAGCCGTTGGACAGCACGACCGCCGACGAGGAACCCGCCGCCGGTACAGACCAAGCCGACCACCACCGACAGCCATTCCAGGGACACGAAGGGCACGATCTCGTGGAGGGCAGTCAGGGTGAACAGCCACAGCGGGTCCGAGCTCACCTCGACCCGTTCGCCGACGTTGAAGACGAGACCGTGTCCGGCCAGCAGGTTGTCGATGATGCGGAAGTTGATGAACGCGTCCTCGTCCACCCATCGATAGAGCCACGCCCCCACCAGCACGACCACCACGGGGACCACCACCGACCACCAGCGCAACGGCGAGGGTAAGCCGGGGGCCTTGGAGGCCACCTGCCGATCCTCCTCCACCGATGCCGACGTCGGGGACATGGCGGGGGGCGGGTGGGGGTCGCCCCCGCCGGACAGGCTCACCGCACCGGTCATGGGGTGGCGACCGGGACCGAGGATCCCACCCGGTCAACGGTGGGTTCGAACTCGGGGACGGCCCCGGGTGGGGCCCCGGTCGATCGGTGACCGGCCTGATGGCGGGTAGCCGACACGGCACCACTGGCCACGACCACCCACAGGGCCACGATCCACCAGCCGGCCAGGGCCGGGAACTCGGTCACCCGGTGCACCGTGCCCACCAGCCATACGTGGATGGCGGCGGCGCCGGTCACGAAGGCCCCGCCGATGGCCAGGAGCCCCCAGGCCAGACCGGCCCACGCCCAGCCGTCGTTGGCCACACCACTCCGCCTCCGGACCGAGGAGAGAGCCAGGCCACCCACCACGGCCAGAGGTGCGGCGAGGACGAGGACGTGGAGGTAGGGGGCCATGGCGTCATAGGTGACCCGGGCCCGGTCGGGCCAGGCGTTCACCGGTGAGTTCGACGAGGACAGACCGCGGGCGTGGATGACCCGCATGACGATGGGCCAGGCGGCGATGACGGCCAGTTCGGCCAGCCCCAGCAGAAGCGGTCGCCACCAGCGACGGCGCCGCTCCGCGGCCGGCATCCCGACCAGGCCGCGGAAGGCGATCAGGACGATCAGTCCGGCGGCGGTGACCACCCCCTCGTTCTTGGACATGCCGGCCACCAGCACCAGGATCAGCGCCGCGCCCTGGTCGACCCGACCGGTGCCCAGCTGCAGCCCGTAGGCGATGGCCCCGACGGCCGCCAGTGACCAGATCGGATCGGCGTAGCCGTTGGTCATGAAGGGCTCGGTGATCCCGAAGGCGACGAAGACCAGCAGCACGGCAGTGACCACGCCGACCACCATCGGGGCCAGCGGGACCGGAAGACCAGCCGTCGTCGGGGCCCCGGCCTCGCCGTCCGAGGAAGCCGAGCGCACGGCCACCCGCCGTCCGGCCTCGACCAAGGCGAAGGCGGCCACGGCCAGGGCACAGGTGTTGAGCACGGCGATCACCACCACACCGAGACGCATCGAATCGTCGCCGGTGACCCGCCAAGCCACGGCGGTCGCCGCGCTGACCAGCGGCGGGTAGACGCTCTGGACCAGGACCACGTCGCGCACCCGCATGTCGGCCAGCAGTTGGTGATGGGACTGGAGCAACCATCCGGCCCGGGTCAACCACACCGCCCGGGCGTCGAAGCCCACGGTGGGGGTGGCCAACCCACGGAGGCACCAGATGCACGAACCCAGGACGGCCAGTGCGCCGACCACGCCCGTCAATCGGGGACCCAACCGGCGGAGACCACCGAGTGTGTCGCCGCCGGCGGGATCGACCCGGGGCCGCCACCCCGGACTCAGCACACAGGCACCGATGGCGGCCAACGTCCCGGCCGCGGCCAGGCCGACGAACCATCCGAGGAAGCTGCCGCCGACGGCCATGAAGAAGGTCGCGGCCAGAGCGGCGATGACCGCGCCGGTCAGCGGCATCAGGGGAACGACGATCAGTCGGGGGCCGATGAGGGCGGCGGTCGGAGCCAAGCCGGCGGAGGCCAGCACCGCCGTGGCCGCCAGCGCGGCCGGCACCGTCGTCATCGGAGTTTCACGGCAGCAACGATGTCACAGTGGCGGAGCAGGTGGCGGTCCGTGGCCCGGCACGCTCGACCCCGATCCGATGCGCACCCGCACCCCGGGGCCGGGATGGGTGGACGTGGCCACCACCACCGTGCCCAGGCAGGCCCCGTGGCCGGGGACGTCGGTGCGCAAGGTGATCTGGACCGCCGCGCTCGACGGGGGGTCGGCGAAGGTGAGCCACGAACCGCTCGCCTTGAGCAGAGTGATCAGGCTTCCCAGATTGCTCACCGTGAGCCCACCGCCCAGTGCCACCGGCTCGCCGGTTGGGACGAGGCTGTGGGTCTGCACATCGAGGCAGTTGTAATAAGCATCGTCCAGAGCGGCGTCGTGAATGGTGACGGCATCTCGCTGAATGCTGACGGTTCGATTGCCACGTACTGCCTGCACGCCCAGACCGGTCAGTCCCACGATGCCCACCACCACTCCGGCGAGCGCCCCGGGCAACCGGTGCCGGCCCGAGGGCCGGCGGGACGAACCGTCTCCGACCACGGCCCCAGACGCTATCAGTCGTGCCTCCCCGAATCGGTTGTAGCGTCGCCGTTCATCAGCGACCCCGAGTATTCCGAACCACTGGCGCGCCACCACGCGGCCCGGGTCGATCACCGGCTGGTCTCGTGGATGGTGCTGGTGGTGCCGTCGGCCATCGTCCTGGCCGGCGCGTGGTCCTATCGTTGGGTCCAAGAGGACGCCTTCATCAACTTCCGCATCATCGACAACCTGCTCGCCGGTCACGGGCCGGTCTTCAACATCGGGGAACGGGTCGAGGCCTACTCGGACCCGTTGTGGCTCTTTCTGGTCGCCGGCGCCCACGAGGCACTGCCGTTCGTCACCATCGAGTGGCTCACTGTCATCCTCGGGCTGATAGGAACAGCCTTCGGTGTCGTGCTGGCCGGGCGGTCCGTCCAGCGCCTGGCCGGTGATCGTGACGGCGGAGTGACCCTTCCTCTGGGGCTGTTGGTCTTCGCGGTGGTGGCCGGCGTGTGGGAATTCGCCACCTCGGGGCTCGAGATGGGTCTGACCTTCTGCTGGATCGGGCTCGGCTACTGGCTCCTCGTCCGCACCGCGGAACGGCGTCGGTCAGCCGTCCGGTGCGCCTTCGTGGTGGGCCTGGGCACGCTCATCCGCCCCGAGCTGATCCTCATGAGCGTCGTGCAGCTGGTCGCTTTGGCTGTGGTGATCGCCTCCCCCGGGTGGAAGGGCTCCTCGTCGGTCACCCGGCGCTACCTGGCCCCGGCGGCCGCGGCCATCGCCCTCCCCGTGCTCTACGAGCTGTGGAGGATGGCCTACTTCGCCATGCTGGTGCCCAACACCGCGTTGGCCAAGTCGGCGACGGCTTCGTGGTGGTCCCAGGGTTTCACCTACGTGTGGAACTTCGTCGCTCCCTATACGCTGTGGCTGCCTTTGGCCCTGGCCGTCCCGCTGGTCCTTCCCCGGGCCATGCGGTGGTGGCACGGCCACGACCGGATCGGGGTCACCGTGTTGCTCACCCCGGTGGCGGCGGCTCTGGTGGACATCCTCTACGTGGCCCGGATCGGGGGCGATTATCAGCATGCCCGCCTCCTCCTCCCCGCCTTCATGTCGCTGTGCTTGCCGATCGTGGTGTCGGTGAAGGAGCTCCGGACCCTGCTGATCATTCCCGTGGTGGGCATCGTCGCCTGGTCGGTGGTCTGCGCCGGATGGTTGCGGTTCTCCACCGGCGGCGTCCTTCGGTCCGATCACGGCATCGTCGACGAGCGCGCCTTTTGGATCGCGGTGACCGGGAGCACCGATCCGGTGAACACCGCCGATTACCACAACCGTTTGGGAGGATTCAACCGGTCGCTGGCCGCCGGGGCCCAACACCAGGGCCAACAGCTCATGGTGGCGAACACCGAACTGGGGGCGACCGTCTCCCCCGACATCCAACCGGCGGCGTCGTCCCTTCCCTTCCACCTGGTGGTCAGCGCCGGGGCCATCGGTGTCACCGGCCTTCTCAGCGGACCGGACACCTACATCTTCGACACCTACTCGCTGGCCAACCCGGTCGGTTCGCATTTCACCGTCACCCGCCGAGGCCGGCCCGGCCACGAGAAGTTCATCGGACCTGACTGGATGATCGCCCGGTTCGGGACCAGAGCGACGGTGCTGCCCAACAATGTGTCCCGACAAACGGTGGCCGCCGCCCGCCGGGCCCTGGACTGCGGGGTCCTCCACTCCTACCTCACGGCCATCACCGCGCCGTTGGGCCCGTCACGGGCCGTGAGCGACTTCATCCACTCGTTCGACTTCACGTCGATGACGTTCTCCGCCCAACCGGCAGCCGCCGAACAGAAGCTCTGCCGCTGAGTGGGTAAGCTCGGGTCGCCTCGCCGGACGGACGGCGCCGCCGATCATCCGGCCCCGTTGAACCATGCGCGTCTGTCGATGACACCGCCCTCGATCCCCGCCCAAGCGGCAACCGATGGGCAGGCCAAGCTCGAGCCACCGGCCGATCCCGACTGCGCCGCCGGTTCGCCCTCAGCGTCACCGGATGCGCTCGATGGCCGGGCGGCGGCCGTCGACCCTGACTCGGCCCGCGTTGGCGGCGACACCAACACCGCGGTTCCTCGCCGGCGGTGGACCGCGTGGTTGTACGCGGCGGTCGGCGGCACCTACTTGGTCCTGTCGTTGATCCTGTGGTGGCGGGTCCTGCCCAACTCGCGCATGGTGACCACCTGTGGGTGCGGCGATGCCGCCCTCACCCTCTGGGTGATCAAATGGCCGGCCTACGCACTGAGCCACGGGCTCAACCCCTTCTATTCCTCGAGGCTCTTCGTCCCCCGGGGCATCAACATGACCCCGAACTCGCTGGGGCTCGGGATCGTCACGGCTCCGGTCACCTGGCTGTTCGGACCGGTGGCCTCGCTCAACCTCATCGATCTCCTCTCCCCCCCGCTGTCGGCGCTGGCCATGTTCTGGCTGCTCCGGCGGTGGGTGGCGTGGCCGGCCGCGGCTTTCGGGGGCGGGCTCTTCTTCGGGTTCTCGCCCTTCGTCCTGGTCAGCCTGGCTCTGGCCCACCCCAACTTCGGACTGCTGGCTCCGGTCCCCCTGATCATCGGCTGTCTCGACGACCTCTTCGTGCGGCACCGACACCGGCCTTGGTGGACAGGGACCGCCCTCGGGCTGTTGGTCGTCGTCGAGTTCTTCATCAGTGTCGAGGTGCTGTCCTTGCTGGTGCTGTTCGCCGTGCTGGTGGCGGTGAGCCTCGGGCTGGGAGCGCTGGTGACGAGGACACGCGGGCCCGTCGACACCCTGGCCGGCGTCGCCTCCGGATTAGGGGTGGCCGCCGGGGTCGCTGTGGTCCTGTTGGCCTATCCCCTCTGGTTCTACTTCGCCGGACCCGCCCACCTGACCGGACGCGCCTGGCCCGACTCACCAGCCGGAACGGTGGCCAACTCGCCGAGCCAATTCCTCAACGGATACATCGGTGCGCCGTTGACCGGCGTCATGCACCTCTTCGGCGGCTATCAGGGACCCACGCTCCCCCTTCTGTGCTTCCTCGGCATCGGCACCGTGGTGGTGGTGATCGCCGGTGCGGTCCTCTGGCGGGGTGACCCGCTCCTGCGCTTCTTCGGCGCCGTCGGGGTGGTCGCCGCGGTGCTCTCTCTCGGGGTTGGTCACGGCTATTGGGCTCCCTGGCGCCTCTTCGTCCACCTCCCGGTGCTCAACAACGTGGTCCCGGTCAACATCACCGTCATCGTCGACACCTGCGTGGCCATCATGCTGGCCGTCATCGTCGATCACGTCCGGTTCCCGGCTCGACGAGGCCGATCGGTCGGCGACCTGGGGCGCCTGGCCGGCGTGGCCGTCGCCGGCCTGGCCCTGGTACCGATCGCCGTGGCGTTCTGGCCCAACATCCCCATGACGGTCCGACCGGTCGTGCTCCCCCGGTGGTTCGCGGTGTCCGCCCCCCGCCTCGGCGATCACGCGGTCGTCCTCCCCTATCCCGCTGCTCTGGGGGGGATCCAGTCTTCGATGGCCTGGCAGGCGGTGGAGGGAATGACCTTCTCCATGGTGGGGGGCGGTGGTCCGGGGATCACCCCGTCCCGAGCCGGGCCGGAGGCCCCGGGGTTCGACATCCTGGCCCGGGCTTCCCTCCCGCTGGGGCCCGCGCCCCTGCCCACCAAGGCCAACCTGGTCGCCGTTCGCCAGGCCCTGGCCGGGTGGGGGGTGACCACGGTGGTGGTGCCCGACCAGCCGGACCTCCCCACCTACGACCGTGGGCGGAGCGTCCCCTACGCGGTGGGTCTGTTCACCGCCGCTCTCGGGGAAGCGCCGACCCTGCAGTCGAGGGCCTGGGTGTGGCGCGACGTGGGTCACCCCGAACCTCCAGTGCCGCTGACAACGGCGGCGTTCACCGCCTGCGCCGACCGCCCGGGGGCGCCATCACCGGGGTCCGAGGTGGCGGCGTGCGTCCTCGGGACCCGATGACCGACGTCACCGCACCACCGGCGGGCCGACCGGTACGGCCACCGGGGACCGAGCGACGACCCGACTCGGAGGCCGGGCCCGGGCGGAGGAGGGTTGGATTCACCGGGCCGGCCCGTTACCTGGCCGCCGGTGGGCTCTACCTGGCCACCTCGGTCGGACTGTGGTGGCACGTGTGGACCGGGGGGCCGTCAGCCGTGATGACCTGTGCCTGCACCGACGCCGGCCGCATGGTCTGGTACCTGGAGTGGTCCAAGTTCGCGCTCGTCCACGGCCATTCCCTTCTCTGGTCGAACTGGATGTTCCATCCCGCCGGATTCAACCTGCTGAGCGACACCGGGGCCCCGGCCATCGCGTTGGTCATGTCGCCGGTGACCCTTCTCTTCGGGCCGGTGGCGGCCATGAACGTGGCCTCGACGCTGGCCCCGGCATTGACCGCCTTCACCATGTTCTGGCTGCTGCAGCGCTGGGTGCGCTGGACACCGGCCGCCTTCGTCGGCGGGCTGGCCTACGGGTTCTCCGCCGCCGTCATCGTCCCGGTGGCCTTCGGTTGGCTCAACCTGGCCTCCCTCGCTCTGCTCCCGCTGATGGTGGCGTGCTTCGACGAGCTGGTCATCCGCCAACACGCCCGTCCGGCCCGAGTGGGTGTCGTCCTGGCCGTTCTGGTGACCGTCGAATACTTCGTGAGCACCGAGATGGTCCTCATCACAACGGTCTCGGCTCTGGTGGCCGCGGTGGTGTTGGTCGGGTACGCCGGCTTGCGCCACCGCGACGAGCTCCGGCGCCGGGGCAGACATGCGCTCATCGGGATCGCCACCGCGGTCGGCCTCACCTCCATCCTGCTCGCCTACCCGGTCTGGTTCGTCCTCGCCGGGCCGGCTCACCTGAGCGGGATGGTGTGGTCGACCAACGTGCCCGGCAACCTCGGGAACACCATCGGCAATTTGTGGAACCGCTTTGGCCAGTGGGGCCCGATCGGTTCGGGTGGACTCGCCCGCGCCGCGGTCGCCCTCGGCGGCTATCGGGGCCCGCCGACGCCCTCTCCCTCCTACCTGGGACCCGGTATGCTCCTGATCATGGTCGGGGGGGCCCTGGTGTGGCGGTCGGATCGCCGGCTGTGGTTCTTCGGGGCCCTGGGAGTGGTCACTTTCGCGCTCAGCCTGCGGGTCGGCGGTGGACAGACCGGGCCGTGGGCCGCGGTCACCCACCTTCCTCTGTTCGACAACGTGGTGCAGTCACGCTTCGCCGCTGTCTTCGTGCTCTGCGCGGCGGTGATGGTGGCCATCGTCGTCGACAGGACCCGGTCGGACACACAGTCGTGGCTGACCCGGCGTCGGAACGGAGCCCGGCGGCAGGAAGCCAGAGTTCGTCTTCGACCCGCCACCGGCTCGGTGCGGTGGGCGTCAACGGCGGCGGCCGGGGTGGTCACCTTGGTGGCGCTGGGTCCGGTGGCCGCGGCGCTGTCTCCCAACCTTCCCCTGGTGGTCCAACCGGTGTCGGTGCCGCACTGGTTCCTCACCGCCGCCGAGCACCTCCCGTCAGGCCAGGTGGTGCTCACCTATCCCTTCGCCACCGCTGACTCGCAGGCGTCGATCCCCTGGCAGGCCATCGGTGGGATGCACTACGCCATGGCCGGTGGAGGTGGTCCCGCCGGCACGGTGGCCCGGGCCGGCGGGAACGAAGTCGGATTCAGTGTGTTGAGGCAAGCGTCGGTGCCTCTGCTCACCAACCCGTCGTTGTCCCCCGCCAACCTCGAGGCGGTCAGGGACGCCATGCGCCACTGGGGGGTGACGACGGTGGTGGTGCCGGTCGACACCGGCCTCCCCCCGTACCAGACGGCGCGGGGGACGGCTTACGGGGTGGCATTCTTCACCACCGTGCTGGGATCTGAACCCACCGACCAGGATCAGGCCTGGGTGTGGTCGAAGGTCGGGCACGACCCGGCTCCGGTGACCATCACCCCGTCGGCCTTCGCCGCCTGCGTCGAGCAGGGCACGGCAGGAGGGTCGTCCGGCAGCGGCGCTGTCGCCCGGTGCGTGCTGGACCAGTCCTCAGGATCCGCCGCCGGTGACCCCGAGCCCGGCCGTCCATGACCGAGACCCCTGTCGTCTCGCCCACGACCGAGAGCCGTGAGGGCTTCCGACTCGGCAACCGCCCGTGCCTCACCGGGGTCCGAGCGCTGGGCATCGCCGGTGTCCTCATCTATCACGCCAACTGGAGAGCCCTACCCGGCTCGTGGGCCATGCTCCAGATGTTCTTCGTCCTGAGTGGCTTCTTGATCACCGCCATGCTCTCTGCCGAAGGCAAGCGCAATGGCCGGGTCAGCCTCAAGGGCTTCTACTCGCGGCGGGCAGCACGCCTGCTCCCACCCCTGGTGCTGACCATCGCCCTGATGGCCATCTATTCGGCTTTGGTCTACGTGGCTGACGCCGGCCAGAGGATCTGGGGGGACAGCGCGGCCGCCATGTTCTACTACGCCGACTACCGCTCGGCCTTCGGTCACGAGCCGTTCTTCGGGTTTCTGGCCCAGTGCTGGTCACTGTCGGTCGAGGAGCAGTACTACATCATCTGGTCGATCCTGATGGTGGCGGCGGTGGCAGCCGGTCGGCGGCGCCTGGCCTACGGGTTCGCCATCGCCGGCATCGTCGCCAGCGCGGCCGACCGCACCTACCTGACCCTTTCGGCCCCCCATTTCGACACCGCGGTCTTCGACCGGATCTACTACGCCTTCGACACCCGAGCCGACGCGCTGTTCCTCGGCTGTCTGCTCGGGCTGCTCGCCTCCGACGGCTATCTCAACGGTTGGTCGCAAAGAACCAAGAGGCTGACCACCGTGGCCGCGGCGGCATCGACGGTGTTCTTCGCCTGGATCCTGGTCGAGGCGCCGCTCTTCCGCGAGAGCCTGGTCGTCTGGCAGCTCCCGGCCACCACGGTGGCCTGTGCCATCGTCTTCGTCTACTTCGTGGTGTGCCCGACCGGGCTCGGGTCCCGCGCCGTGGGCATCGGTGTACTGGTGTTCATCGGGGACCTTTCCTACACCATCTACCTCGTGCACTTCCCCGTCTACATCGCCGTGCGGTCCAACAAAACCGGGTGGTTTTCGTGGCCCATCGAGCTGGCCCGCCTGGCCATCATCTTCGCCATCGCCATCGCCAGCTGGTTCCTCATCGAGCGACCGCTCCTGCGCTGGCGCCAACAGTCGGCGGCCCGCTCGGGGGCGGCAGGCCCGCCGGGACCAGACAAGGCCGCGGTGGCCATACCGGGCTAGCCGAGCGGGGTCGGCTCACCCCGGGGTGTCGGCCGGGTCGGTCGAGTGCCCCCCCTGGGCCCGGGTGATGGTCACCGACAGATCCCCCACCCGGCCCAGGTACCCGGGTGTCGAGGGCGACGACCGGGTCCAGGTGCGCAGCTCGACCGAACGGTCCTCCCTGCCGGTGGACTCGAAGCCGGGGCCGAACTGGGCCCGCCACAGCCTGTTGACCCTGGGGTGATATCCGCGCTGGTCGAGCTGGTTGACCAGGCCGATGAACTTCTCGAGATCGAGGAGGCGGTGGCCGGGGGTCGCCCCCGCCCCACTGTCGTTGACGAAGACGGTCCCCCGGTCATCGAGGGACGGGATCACCAGGGACACCAACCCACCCACCTGGGGATCGGAGACGGAAGCAAGCGGCGGGATATCCGCCACCCGGACGCAGAGCACCACCGAGGCCGCCACCCCGATGACGCAGGCCGCCACCCGGACCAACGGCGAGGTGGTCGCCCCGGTCCGGCCATGGGCCGACGAGGAAGCGGCCAGGCGCAGCATGCCCATCCCGATGGCCGCAGTCACCGGCACGGCGATGGCCCACACCACCAGGTACCCGTAGACCACGCCGACCACGCCGGACACCGCCCACACCATGGCCACGAATCCGACCAGGCTGAGTCCACCGAGGCCGGCGGCGAAGCGGTTGTGCTGGCGGATGCCGAAGACGACGGTGCCCACACCGATCAGCAGGGCCACCGCCGTTGCCGTCCCCGCAGCCACACCGTGTTGCGGGGTCCCACCCAGGTACGAGCTCATCACCTCGGAGGGTCCGACGAGAAGCACCCCGTACACCGCCACCACCGAGCGCACGCTGGCCGCCAGAGTCGGACCGGGGTGGTCGGCCGCGAAGAACCGGTAGATGAGGGTCAGGTTGCCGGGGTTGTTGGTCAGCTGCTGGATGATCGGGGGGAGCCACATCACCACGAACACCACCGCGCCGGCGATCCCCCATCCACTGGCCTCGGGGCCCCAGCGCCGACGGAGGTAACGAGGCGTCGCTTCGTCGCCCACCGGTGCCGTGGCCGTCGTCATGGCTGTCGTCCTGACCCTCCTCCGTCGGTCCACCACGACAGCCACCACCACGACGAGGGTGACGGCGAACAGTGCAGCCACCAGTGGCAGTGGCGGCGATGTTGGTCTGCACGATGAAGGATCCGACCAGCAGCGCACCCAACAAGGAGAGCGGCGACCGGTCGATGGCGGCGGCGCACAACAGGATGAACAAGAGGAGGGGGAAGATCACCACCATCGGGTTCCAGGGGCTGACCAGCCCCCCGAGCGCTCCCTCCGAGTAGGTGATGCTGCCCGGGCCGACCGTGGCCAGGATGGAGCCCAGCAGGCAGATCCACAGGGCGGCCCACAGCGCCCGGGCCGGCGTGCTGCGCCGGCGCACCAACCCCACACAGGCGGCGGCAGCCGAGGCGTTGATCAGGGTGGCACCCACGAACATGGCCTGGGCGCCCGAGCCGAGGACCCGGTAGACGAGGGACAGCAGGTAGAAGTAGCTGGGTCCCGGGTGGTTCCAGCCGTAGCGGTCGAACACGCCCAGCTGTTGCTTCCAGGTCAGGGCCCGGCGGGTATGGAGATCGATGAGGGCGAGGTCGTCGGGCAGGTAGATGTGCTGGCCGGGGGCGAAGAGGAGGCGTCCGAGAGCCAAGGCAAAGGGCACGATAACCATGGCGAAGGCCAGGGCGGTCATCCACGACGGGCGCGGAACGAGACGGGCCCCCCGTCTCGACGCCCGGCCCGGAGCGCCGCGGGACGAACCGGTGCCGGTCCCGTCCCCACCTGTCTCCGCCTCCGGTGACGGCGGGGTGTTCGAGAGGATCACGCCCAGGTCGGAGTCGGGACCCATGGAACGACGATCCTACGACACCGATGACCGAACCAACGGGGTGCTCACCGGTGCCGAGACGATCAGAAGCTGGGGATATACCCCCCGCGGCCCATTGCCTCGCTCTCGAAGGGATCGACCGACTCGTCGATCCCACCCCGGACCTCGGTCACCCAGGGAAGCCGGTCATGGAGGATCCGCTCCACGCCGCCCTGGAGGGTGGAGGCACTGACGGCACACGAGCTGCAGGCCCCTTGCAGCTGGACCTCGACCACCCCGGTGGCCACGTCGGCGAAGAGGAGGGCCAGATCCCCCCCATCGGCCTGGACGGCGGGGCGCATGAGCTCGATCAAGCTGTTGAGCTGGGACAACCGATCACCGCGCTCCTCGTCGGTCAGGGTGGCGTCGCCCTCAGGGGCATCGGCGGCCGGCGTCTCGGGTACCCCGGCCTCGGGGCTCACCCCCGCTCCTCCCCCGTCAATCCGGTCGTCGTCCACTGTCGTCCTCTCGTTCGCCCTCTCGGCGTCCGGCTCGGGCCGTGGCCGTCGTTCCGGACATTCCCACCACCCCAGTCTGCCGCGTCGGCGGACTGTTTCGAACGACCGGGCCTGACCTCCCCTCAGGTGGTGGCACGGTCGCAACGGCCACCGATGGCGGAGGATACGATGCGTTGTGCCCATGGAGCCATCCGTCACTCCCCTGGGGCCGATCGGACTCGTCCTCCCGACCTTCCTGCAGGAGCCGGCACCTTCACGGCCCGGGGTCCCGGACACGGGGACCGGCTATGGCCCCGACGACCGCGGCTCGGACCTGGCCGCCGTCTGTTCGGAGGCCGAGCAGCTCGGGGCCGATGCCTTGTGGGCCTGTGACCACGTCTTCTGGCACGGCCCCTGCCTCGAATGCATGGTGGCCCTCACCGTGGCCGCCGGGGCCACCGAGCGGAGTTCGGTGGGGACGTGCGTGATGCAGCTCCCACTGCGGCGGGCCACCGTGGTGGCCAAGCAGGCGGCGACGCTCCAGACCATCTCGGGAGGACGGCTCGTCCTCGGGGTGGGGGTCGGGAGCCACGAAGGCGAATACGAGGCGGCCGGGGTCGACTACCACGCCCGCGGTCGCCTGCTCGATGACGGCATCGCCGAGCTCCGGAGTTCGTGGGCCAGCGCACAGGGAGCACCAGCGCACGCGATCGAGCCGGGCAGCCCGAGCCCCTACCGGCAGTTGCCCGCGGCGCCGGCCATCCCGGTGTGGGTGGGGGGATCGTCCGAAGCGGCTCTGCGGCGTGCGGCCGCTCTGGCCGATGGATGGATGCCCCTCTTTCTCACGCCCGATGCGTACCGCGATGCCCTCGAGCGACTGGCCAAGGAGGTCGATCGGGCCGGTCGGGCCCCCGATGATGTGACGCCGTCGATCGTGCTGTTCGTCTCCATCGACGACGATCCCCGCCGCGCCCTCGACCGGGGCACCGCATGGATGTCATCCCTCTATGGGATTCCGGCCAAAGCGTTCGCCCGCCACCTGGTCAGCGGAACGGCAACAGAGGTGGCGGAAACGATCGCCGCATTCAGCGATGCCGGAGCTGCCCATGTGGCGGTGTACGTGACCGAGGACCAACCGTTGGGGCAGTTCGAAACTCTGGTCGCCGCTCTGCCGGCTGCCGGCGTCCGGACTCGAGACTAGCGAGGACAACGAGACAGGATGGACCGCACACCTCGCATCGTGGGCACGGCCATGACGGCCATGAACCGCCGGGACAGACCTATCGAGGACATGGCTCACCAAGTGGTGAGCGAGGCCCTCGGTGACGCCGATGTGGACCCGGCCGACGTCAACCTGGTTGTCTTCGGCAACGCCACCGCCGGCCGGCTCGTCGATCAGGGCTGCATTCGGGGTCAGACCTTCCTCCGCCGGGCTGGGCTGCGCCACGCCGGCATCGTCAACGTGGACAACTCGTGTGCCGGTGGAGCCTCCGCCCTCCACCTGGCCACCTTGGCCTCGCGGGGGGGCACCGGTACCGTCCTGGCCGTGGGTGTCGAGAAGATGTGGACCGGCGACCGGGCGGCCACCCTGGCCGGTATCGAGGACGGGGTCCCCCGGGCCGATCGCCTCCGCATGCACGACGAGCTCGAGAACCCCTCGGGCTCGGTGCTGATGGCCCTCAACGCGGCATGGACGCTCATCCAGATGCGCGAGCGGGACGCCACGGTGGAGGAATTCGCGGCGGCCGCGGTCAAGGCCCGTCGCCACGGTGCTCTCAACCCCAAGGCCCAGTTCCAGACCGAGGTCAGCGTGGACGAGGTTCTCGAATCTCCCTCCATCGTGTGGCCGCTGACCCGGCTGATGTGCTCGTCGTTCACCGACGGGGCGGCCGCCGTGGTCTTGTCGGCCGAACCCCGGGCCGGCACACCGAGGATCCGATCGAGCACCGTCCGTTCGGGCAACGGCGACATGGACTATCACGATCGTCTGGCCGAGGCCAGCCTGGCCGCGTGGGACGACGCCGGAGTCGATCCCTCCGATGTGGACGTCGTAGAGCTGCACGACGCCACCAGCGCCGAGGAGCTCTACGCGCTCGAATCTCTCGGTTTCTTCAAGCCGGGCGATGCCGGACCAGCCACCCAGGCGGGCGACACCACCATCGGGGGCAAGGGGATCACCGTCAACACCAGCGGAGGCCTGGTGGCCCGCGGTCATCCTCTCGGGGCCACCGGGATCGCCCAGGTGGTCGAGCTGACCGCCCAGCTCCGCAACGAGGCGGGCCCACGCCAGGTGGATGGAGCCCGATTGGCGGCGGCGGCCAATACCGGTGGCATCATCGGTAAGGACGCAGGATTCATCGGAATCCACATACTCGAGGCCGGTTGACCATGAGCCACACCGAAGCATGAAGACGGCCCGTGGTGGCGTCGTCACCGGCTGGGGTACCGCCGTTCCCGACAAGGTGGTCACCAACGACGACTTGTCGGTGACCATGGACACCAACGACGCCTGGATTCAGGAGCGAACCGGCATCCGGGAGCGCCGGATCGGCGGAACCACCTCCCAACTGGCGATCGAAGCCGGCATCGCTGCTCTGGACAAGGCGGGCCGACGGCCCGACGAGATCGACGGTGTGGTCCTGGCCACGACCACACCCGACCAGATCGTTCCGGGCACCTCGGCCACCGTGCAGGACGGCATCGGTGTCCCCGGGGGCGCGTTCGACGTCAACGCCGCGTGCTCCGGTTTCGTCTACGCCCTGGCCGTGGCCCACGGCATGATCGCCATCGGCGCCGAACGGCTGTTGGTCATCGGATCGGACACCCTCAGCCGGATCACCGACTGGGACGACCGTACGGTGGCCGTGCTGGTGGGTGACGGTGCAGGAGCAGTGGTGCTCGAGGCAGTCGACGCCCCGGGTCAGCTCCTGTCGTGGAACCTGGGGGCTGACGGCTCACTGCGCCACCTCCTCAAGTGCGACCACGGCGGCTATCTGTACATGGATGGCAAGGAGATCTTCCGCAAGGCAGTCCGGGTGGTGGTGGAATCAGCCGAGCAGGCCATCGCCGAGGCCGGCCTCACGTCGGCCGACATCGACCTGATCGTGCCCCATCAAGCCAACCTGCGGATCATCAACGCGGCATGCCAGCGTCTGGCCATCCCCGATGAGAAAGCAGTGATTGTCATCGATCGCTACGGCAACACCTCGTCGGCGTCGATCCCCCTGGCCCTGGCCGACGCTTTGGAGACCGGCCGGCTCGAGGCCGGTCATCATGTCCTGCTCACAGGATTCGGCGGTGGCATGACCTGGGCCAGCGCAGTACTTCGCTGGGGCGGGTGACCACACGGATGGCGCCCTCATTGGTGGTGCTGGCCGCCGGACTGGCCCGGCGCTACGGCGGCTGCAAGCCTCTGGCGCCGATCGGCCCTAATGGCGAGGCGGTCATCGACCTGCTGGTCAGCGATGCGGTCAGTGCCGGTTTCGGGCGGATCGTGTTGGTCCTCCATCCCGAGACCGGGCCGGCCATCCGGTACCACGTCGAAAGGTGCTGGCCTCCGGAGGTGGACGTCGCCTTCGCCGAACAGCGGCTGCCCCTCGGAACTGTCCACGCCGTGTTGGCGGCCCGGGACGCACTGGAGGTGGACCGATCCTTTGCCGTGTGCAACGCCGACGACATCTATGGCGAAGTGGCCATGGGCGAGCTCGCCACCCAGCTGAGCGCCGGTCGCCACGAGCACATCCTGATCGGCTACCCACTGCGGGCCACAGTGGCAACCGACGACCCGGTCACCCGGGGGATCTGCCAGGTCGACGAGCACGGTCATCTGGTGGCCCTCACCGAACGCCGACAGGTCACCCGCCACGACCACGGTGAGACCTTCACCGCCGACGACGGCGCCGAGCCGGCCAAGCTCGACGGAGACATGCCGACATCGGTCAATCTGTGGGGCTTCCAACCCGCCATTTGGATCGTGTTCGAGTCAGCCATGGACGCGTCGGGACTCGATGAAGAGGCTCTTCTCGCGGTGGCCGCGGCCGGAGGCGAGGCGCCCAAGGCCGAAGTGCTGCTCCCTGAGGTGGTCGCCACCATGGTGACCGCGGGTATCGGCCTGCCGGTGCGTGTCATCGCCACCGAGGCCAAGCTGGTGGGGGTCACCCACGCGGCCGACCTGCCGGTGGTGAGCGCCGAGCTCTCCCGCCAGGTGGCCTGGGGAACGCGACCCGCCATCCTCTGGCCGGATGTGCCCGCCAGGGTCGGGAACCGGTGAAATCCGCCGGTGGAGCCCGGCGTGGGTGATAATGGCGTCGTGTCCCGCTCATACTCCGTGGATGCCCGTCGCTACGCACGTACCCACGGACCGACGCTGGAGGTTGTGAAGCCGGCGGAGGCACCATCGGGAGCCGCAAGGGGGGCTCGACGGCCCGTCCAGGCCGCGTTCGACTCGGCCCCGCTTCGACCGTTCGCTTCGATGACGCTGGCCGAGATCGCCCAGGCTGCGGAACTCCGGGACATCGACGTGGTGGCGTGGCGCGACTTCGACGATCCCGAAGCGGGCGGATCCGAACTTCACGCCCACCGGATCCTGTCGGCCTGGTCGAGTGCGGGGATGAAGGTCTCCATGACGACCTCGTCGGTGGCCCATGCTCCACCGGTCATGGAACGAGACGGGTACACGGTGACCCGCAGGGTCGGCCGTTACTCGATCTTCCCCCGGACCATGCTCTCGGGTGTCCTCGGCCACCTCGGCCGAGGCGACGGACTGGTCGAGATCTGGAACGGGATGCCGTTCCTGTCCCCCCTGTGGACCCACTGCCCTCGCATCGTGTTCCTCCATCATGTCCACGCCGAGATGTGGAAGATGGTCCTGCCCGACTGGATGGCTGTCCCCGGTTACGCGTTCGAGCACCGGGTGGCACCGCCCCTCTATCGACGGAGCCGGATCATCACGTTGTCCTCCTCGTCCAAGGACGAGATCGTCGATCTGTTGCGCATCCCCGCCTCGAACATCACCGTGGTCCCACCCGGTGTCGAGGAGCAGTTCGAGCCCGGGCTGACCTTGTCCGAGGTCCCCCTGGTGGTCGCCGTCGGTCGACTGGTGCCGGTGAAGCGGTTCGATGTGATGATCGAGGCCCTGCTCAGGCTCAAGACCCGCATCCCCGACCTGCGCGCCGTCATCGCCGGCGAAGGATATGAACGCCCGAACCTCGAGAAGCTGATCCGCAGGAACGGTGCCGGCGAGTGGATCTCGCTTCCCGGATATATCGACCAGTCCGAGCTGATCGATCTCTACCGCAAAGCCTGGGTGGTGGCGTCGAGCTCGTTGCGGGAAGGCTGGGGGATGACGGTGACCGAGGCAGGTGCCTGCGGTACTCCCTCGGTCGTGTCACGCATCAGTGGTCACAAGGATGCGGTGATCGACGGTGAATCGGGCATTCTCTTCGATACCGAGGACCAGATGGTCGAGGCCCTGGACTCGGTGCTCACCGATGACGTGCTCAGGAAACGGCTGTCGATGGGCGCCATCGATCGTGCATCCGAATTCACCTGGGATGCGACCTCGAGACAGACGCTGGCGGCACTCGCCGCGGAAAAACTGCGCCGACGCAGCGCCCGGGCCCTGGCGGCACGGGTCTACGGCAGCGAAGCCCCCCGGACATAGTCCGCTGGGTCGCGGCACTCTCGACGAAGCGGAGTCAGGGTGTCGGCCCTGACGGCACCGATGCGATGCCGCTCTATTCGTCCACCGATGCCGGAGGAGTGGCGGCTGGGGGTGCGGCGGGAGGAGTGGCGGCGGGAGGAGTGGCGTCGGGCGAGGCCGGAGCTGCGGGGGCAGGAGCCGACAGGAGCTGATCGGCCGAGGTGTCACCGGACGGAGGAGTCCCGGTGTCGACGGCAACGCTATCGGTCCGTGTGAACCGATAGGCGAGGTAGCCGGCAATCCCCAAGGCGACAACGGCGATGACGGCCGCTATCGCACCCCGCTTGTGATAGTGACCCCTCCGGTGGGCGTGATAGCCAGGGATGTAACTCGGGAGGTGATGGATGGAAACAGTCAGGTACTCGACGGCGACGAACGCTGCGAGTGCACCGATGATGACCAGCACGACGACGCTTATCCACTTCATGACGTGGCACTCTAGCGAAGTGTCCTCACCTCTGCTGGCCGACGGGCAGGTCCTTTCGCTCGACGGAGGCGAGCCTCTCAATTTTGAGGAAGGGATGGTTGGCGTTGGCCCGGAACGAGCCGCGTGCAGCTGCAAGCACGGAGCCGTCGATCGACGCCAACCTCGACAGGTCTGTCATGGGCCCAGGTGTGCCCTGGTCCTCGAGGACGGTTGCCGGTCCTCGAGGACGGGGATCAGGCGCTGCTCTCGACCGCTCCGGTCGTACGTCCGGCAGCTTCGGCTCGGCCCAGGGCGTCGATGACAGCCTCGACCGCCGTGTCCAACCCGGCGCCATACTCAATCACCACGTCCGGTTCCTCGGGGATCTCGTAGGGATCGTCGATCCCGGTGAACGAGGCCAGATTTCCCTCCGAGGCCTGTGCGTACAGTCCTTTGGGATCTCGGTCGGCACAGAGGTCGGCCGGCGCAGCCATGTACACCTCGACGTAGGGCAGTCCGGCACCTCGGTGCAGCTGGCGAGCACTTCGGCGTGATTCCGCATAGGGGCTGATCAGCGCGACCAGCGCCACCAGTCCGGCGTCGGCCATCAGGCAAGCCACCTCGGCCACCCGTCGCACATTTTCGATGCGGTCGTCCGGGCCGAACCCGAGGTCACCACACAGCCCGGTGCGGAGGTTGTCGCCGTCCAGGCGGGCGGCGTTGCGGCCCCCAGTGACCAGTCGCCTCTCGACGGCAACGGCCAACGTCGACTTCCCCGAGCCGGACAGTCCGGTGAACCAGAGCGTCGCTCCTCGGGCCCCGAACCTTTCGGCGCGTTCATCACGACTGACCT
Organism: uncultured Acidimicrobiaceae bacterium; assembly: GCA_963704615.1. Classification (GTDB taxonomy): domain Bacteria; phylum Actinomycetota; class Acidimicrobiia; order Acidimicrobiales; family RAAP-2; genus Bog-756. The sequence continues at coordinate 2,989,866 of OY969923.1, forward strand.
CGCCGGGGTGCCAGGTGACGTTCGGAGACGTCGTGGCCCGCGTCATTCTCCGCCGATCCTCAGTCGGGGCCAAGCAACATGCCGGCACCGGCGGTCACATTGGTGTCCTCGGCGGCCAGGATGAACGACCCGGTCTGCCGGTTGCGGCGATAGCTGTCGTAGTAGAGCGGCTGGGTCACCCGCAGGCTCACTCGACCGACATCGTTCAGACCGAGCGAGCGAGCAGTTTCGTCGCGGTGCAAGGTGTTGACGTCGAGCCGGTAATGGATGTCGCGCACCACAGCGCGCACCCATCGGGTGGTGTGCTTGAGGGCGAGGAAGTCCCCCGGAACCAGAGGTCGCTCGGTCATCCACGCCACCATGGCCTCGAGGTCCTGGCCCACCGTGGGCTGGTTGAGCGGGCGGCAGATCATGTCGCCACGGGAGATGTCGATGTCGTCACTGAGGCGGACGGTCACCGACATCGGGGGAAATGCCTCTTCCACCGGTCCCTCGAAGGTGTCGATTCCGGCCACCGTGGTGGTCAGGCCGGATGGGAGGACCATCACCTCGTCGCCGGGCTTGAGAACGCCGCCGGCCACCCGGCCCGCATAGCCCCGATAATCCGGTCGACTGGTGGCTTGTGGCCGCACCACCCATTGGACGGGGAGACGTGGGTCGATCAGGTTGCGGTCCGACGAGATGTAGATCTGCTCCAGGTGATGGAGGAGGGATGCCCCTTCGTACCAGGGCATGTTGGCCGAGCGCTGGACCACGTTGTCGCCCTGCAGAGCGGAGATGGGGATGAAGCTGAGATCGGATACCTCGAGCCGGCTGGCGAAGGCGGCGAACTCCTCGCGGATCGACTCGAACACCTCCTGGTCGAAGTCGATGAGATCCATCTTGTTGACGCACAGCAGGAGGTGGGGAACCCGGAGGAGCGAGGCCAAAAAGGCGTGACGCCGGGTCTGTTCGACGATCCCCTTGCGGGCGTCGACCAACACGATGGTGAGGTCAGCGGTGGAATTCCCGGTCACCATGTTGCGGGTGTACTGAATGTGGCCGGGCGTGTCGGCGATGATGAATTTCCGTGCCGGGGTGGCGAAGTACCGGTAGGCGACGTCGATGGTGATGCCCTGCTCGCGTTCGGCCCGAAGCCCGTCGGTCAGCAGGGCCAGGTCGGTGTACTCGTCCCCGCGTTGCCGGCTGACCCGTTCGACCGATTCCAACTGGTCCTCGAATATGGCCTTCGAGTCGTACAGGAGCCGACCGATCAGAGTGCTCTTGCCGTCGTCCACGGAGCCAGCGGTGGCCAGACGCAGTAGCTCCATCAGAAATAGCCCTCCCGCTTGCGGTCTTCCATGGCGGCTTCACTCACCCGATCGTCGGCCCGCGTCGCGCCCCGCTCGGTCAGGCGGGAGGCCGCCACCTCGATGACGATGTCCTCAGCATGAGCGGCGGCCGACTCGACCGCGCCAGTACAGGTCATGTCCCCCACCGTCCGGTAGCGCACCGTCGCCTCGAAGACCTCTTCGTCCTCGCGAGGGGCCACATGCGGACCGACGGCGAGCAGCATGCCGTCCCGCCGGAACACCTGGCGCCGATGCGAGTAGTAGATGGACGGGAGATCGATCTCCTCCTCAGCGACGTACTGCCAGATGTCGAGCTCGGTCCAGTCCGACAAGGGGAAGACCCGGATGTGCTCGCCGGGCCGGTGACGACCGTTGAACAACGACCACAACTCGGGCCTCTGGTTCTTCGGGTCCCACTGCCCGAACTCGTCGCGGAAGGAGAACACCCGCTCCTTGGCCCTCGCCTTCTCTTCGTCTCTCCGGGCACCGCCGAAGACGGCATCGAACTTGTACTCAGTGATGGCATCGAGGAGCGTCCGGGTCTGGAGCCGGTTGCGTGAGGGATTGGGGCCCGCCTCTTCGGCGATCCGTCCGGTATCGATCGACTGCTGCACCGAGGCGACGACCAGCGTGGCCCCCATGGCGTCGACGCAGCGATCGCGGAACTCGAGCACCTCGGGGAAGTTGTGCCCGGTATCGACGTGCATCACCGGGAAAGGGATCCGACCAGGCCAGAACGATTTTTGGGCCAGGCGCAGCATGACCACCGAGTCCTTGCCGCCCGAGAAGAGCAACACCGGCCTCTCGAATTCGGCAGCCACCTCACGGATGATGTGGATTGACTGCGCCTCGATGTTCTGGAGATGGGACAGCTGGTACTGACCAGACCCCCCAGCGCCCCAACCCCGATCCATGACGTCACAATCTAGTGCATGGCCCGCACTTTCGGAACAGGTCGTAGACTCGTGCCACCAGGCACGCCAGGCGGTGATCGGCCATGTGAGCCTGTCGATCGAGGTCGGGGAGACGACGATGGGGGCCAACGGGAGAGGACGCCGGACGCCACCGGCCGGCTCCGCCGGCGCTTCGGCACCAGGCCCATCGCCAACCACGGGTGGGCCCCTTCCCGAGGTGACCGTCCGGGCCGGGACGGTGGCCGACGCCGGGTCGGCTGGGGCTTTACACGCCGATCAGATCTCGGAGGGATTCCTGTCCTTCCTCGGCCCCCGCTTCCTCGAGCACCTCTATCGACGGATCAGCCGCACGCCGCGCTCCTTCCTCTTCATCGCCGAGGAGGAAGGTGCTCCCTGCGGCTTCATCGCCGGCTCGACCGACGTGTCCGGCTTGTACAAGACCTTCCTTTTGAGAGACGGAGTGCGGGCCGTCGCCGCGTCCCCCGGTCGGGTGCTCGCCGGTTGGCACCGCGCCCTCGAGACGCTGCGGCACGGATCGAAGGCCGGTGCCGGAAGCGGGCGGGGCGCCGAGCTCCTGGCCGTGGCCGTCGACCCCCGATGGCAGGGCCGGGGAGTGGGCCGCCTGTTGGTCGAGGCGTTCCTCGGCCACGTGGTGGCGCTGGGCCACGATGACGCCCATGTTGTGGTGGGGGCGGACAACGTGGGGGCGGTGTCCTTGTACGAACGGACCGGTTTCGTCACCGTGAGTCGGTTCGAACTCCACCCGGGCACCGAGTCTCTTCTGATGCAGTGGGACCGTCCCCCGTCGGCTCCCGGCGTCGACACGGGTCGAGCTTGACCGGCGTCGCCATTGGCGTCGTCGCCTTTGCGGTGACGGTGGCTGTGACCCCCTTGGCCATTGTGGTTGCCAACCGTGTGGGGATCGTGGACCGGCCCGGTGTGCTGAAGCCCCAGAGCTCGCCGGTCCCCTACCTCGGCGGCGTGGCCGTCTTCGCCGGTGTGATCGTCGGCGCCGCCGTCGGGCACCCGATGGTTCTGCTTCCCTTGGGCGCCGCCCTGTGCCTGGGCGTGGCCGACGATCGATTCGGCCTTCCCGCCCTGGCCCGCTTGGTCGCCCAACTGGCCATCGGCGCGACCATCGTCGCCACCTGCCCGGTGCATCTGCCCGGTATCCTCGCCACCGTTGCGATCGTGGCCGCCGCGGTGCTGGTGATCAACGGCGTCAACCTCATCGACGGGCTGGACATGCTGGCGGCCGGGGTGAGCGGGTTGGCGGCTGTGGGATTCGCGGTCATCCTCCACGGTGCGCCCCGAGGACTGGCCATCGCCCTGGCCGCCGCCCTGGCCGGGTTCCTCATCTACAACCGACCACCGGCCCGGGTCTATCTCGGCGACGGAGGCTCCTACCTCCTTGGCACCGCGTTGGTCGTCCTGCTGGCCGAGTCGTGGCGACCCGAGGTCCCGGTCCATGTCGGAATCGCCGCTCTGGCCTTGGTGGCCGTACCGGTCGCTGAGGTGGCGTTGGCCGTCGTGCGGCGGGCCCGCAGTCATCAGGGGTTGTTGGCCGGGGACCGCGGCCATCCCTACGACAGACTGGTACAACGGGGTTGGCCGGCCATCTCGGCCAGCCTGACTTACATCGGCGCCGAGGCGATCCTGGGGGCAGGGGCCGTGGTGGCCGTCCACATCGAGTCAATCGGCGCCGCCGTGGCGGTGGACGCCGCCGGAGCCGCCCTACTGGTGGCATCGGCGGCCGCCACTGGTGCACTACACCCCGACCAGGAGGCCCGAACGTGACCAGGATCTACCTTTCGCCGCCCGAGGTGGGCGGTGAGGAGCGCCGCATGTTGATCGAGGCCTTCGACTCCAACTGGATCGCCCCGGTCGGGCCGGACATCGACGCCTTCGAGCGCGAGCTCGCCGACCGGGTGGGGGCCGGGCACGCGGTGGCTCTGTCCAGTGGGACGGCCGCCCTCCATCTGGCCCTCATGCTGGTGGGGGTGGGACCGGGCGACGACGTGCTGGTCCCCTCTTTCACCTTCGTAGCCAGTGCCGCATCGGTGGTCTACCTCGGGGCCAACCCGGTGCTGGTCGACAGTACGCCGTCGAGCTGGAACATCGACCCCGACCTGGTTGCCGCGGAGCTGGCTGAGCGGGCCCGGTCGGGAAGACTGCCCGCCGCCTTGGTCACCGTCGATCTCTACGGCCAGTGCGCCGACTACGACAGACTGACTGAGCTCGCCGACGAGTACGACGTCCCCCTGGTGGCCGACGCCGCCGAGGCCCTGGGGGCGACCTATCGGGGCCGCCCGGCGGGTTCGTTCGGGAGAGCGGCCGTCTTCTCGTTCAATGGCAACAAGATCATCACCACCAGCGGCGGCGGGATGTTGGTATCCGATTCGGCCGATCTGGTCGAGCGGGCCCGGTTCCTGGCCACCCAGGCGCGCGACCCCTTCCCCCACTACGAACACTCGGAGCTGGGCTACAACTACCGCCTCAGCAATCTGCTGGCCGCCCTGGGTCGAGCTCAGCTCCGCGGATTGGACAGCCGCATCGAGCGCCGAAAGAAGATCAATGCGTCCTACCGGGAGGCGCTCGGAGACGTTCCCGGGATCGGCTTCCTGCCCGTCGCCGACTATGGCGAGCCGAACTGGTGGCTCACCTGCATCGTGGTTGATCCCAATCTCTTCGGGGCCGATCGGGAACAGATCCGCTTGGCCCTCGAGTCCTCGGATATCGAGTCGCGTCCGACCTGGAAGCCGCTGCACCTCCAGCCGGTGTTCAAGGGGATACCGACCGTGGGAGGATCGGTGTGCGCCGGCATCTTCGAGCGGGGTCTGTGCCTTCCGACCGGTTCGGCGCTCTCCGAGAGCGACCAGACCCGAGTAGTCGAGATCATCCGCTCCGTTCCCGGCTGACGCCACCGGGAGAGCCTCAACCTCCATCGGAATCCCCGGCCTGCCGTATCATCGAAGGAATGGCCGAGAAGGGGGGCGACGGGACGACGAACGCCAAGCCCCGTGCCCTCGCGTTCTATCTCCCTCAGTACCATCCCATCCCGGAGAACGACCGGTGGTGGGGTGCGGGATTCACCGAATGGAACAACGTGACCAAGGCCCGGCCACTGTTCCCCGGCCACTATCAGCCTCACGTGCCCGGCGAACTCGGGTACTACGACCTCCGGCTCCCCGAAGTACGGGAGGCCCAGGCCGCCCTGGCTCGGAGCCACGGTGTCGCCGGATTCGTCTACTACCACTACTGGTTCAACGGGAAGCGCCTCCTCCAGCGCCCTTTCGACGAGGTGCTGGCATCCGGCTCCCCCGACCTGCCCTTCGCCTTGTGCTGGGCCAACGAGGAGTGGACCAGGAATTGGGACGGTCGGAGCGGAGATGTCCTGGTGCCCCAGAACTTCAGCGCCTCGGACGACCTGGCCCATATCCGGTGGTTGCTCACCGCCTTCGCCGACCAGCGCTACATCACCATCGACGGACGACCGCTCATGCTGATCTACCGGCCGCAGGTCATGCCCGACGTGAAGCGGACCACCGACCTCTGGCGTACCGAGGCCCAAAAGGCCGGCTTTCCCGATCTCTACCTGTGCTGGGTGGAACAGTGGGGGACGCCGGCTGGTGGCCCCCAGACCTTCGGGTTCGACGCCACCGTCGGGTTCATGCCGCCACTCGACCGACATGTGTTCACCCCGGTCGACGGGGTCGATGGTCACCGAATCCTCGACTACGAGTCCTCGGCGCGGGCTGTTCTGGGCCGGCCCGCTCCTCCCTGGAAGCGCTTTCCGTCGGTCATGGTCGGTTGGGACAACACGGCCCGCCGTCCCCAGGGCGCCACCGTCTTCGCCGGCTCGACACCCGAGGCCTACCGGAACTGGCTGCAGCAGACAGTGTCGTCTGTCGCCGGCGTGCGGGCCGAGGAGAACTATCTGTTCATCGTGGCCTGGAACGAGTGGGCCGAGGGGAACCACCTCGAACCCGACCAGCGGTTCGGACGAGCCTTTCTCGAGGCGACCCGGACCGTGCTCCTCGACCACGGCCCCTCGTCCGAGCGGTTGGGTGCTCCACCCACCGAGTCGGGTGCTCGGCAGACAGAGCAGACAGACAAGACAGAGCCGACAGACAAGTGGACGGAGTCTGCGCGCCCCGGGTCCGACCCCGAGCACGACGGATCCTCGGAGGGCGACAACGTAGCGGCGGCCGCAGCCGCTCTCCTCCGCGCTCTGTTCCCCGAACGCGGAGGCACCATCGTCGATCTCGGCGGCGGACCGGGAAGCCTCTACCGCGCCCTGGCGAACGCCGGCATCCCCTACCTCGGACTGGACATCAACCCGGAGGCCGTCACGATGATGCAGTCAGCGGGCATCGATGCCCGCGAGTGCGACCTCACCGATCTCGAGGGCCTGCAGGACACGCTCGAAACAGTGCCCAAGGTCGGCGCCTTGGCCATGATCGATGTGCTCGGGCACCTTGTCCAGCCCCAGCAGCTCCTCTCCATGCTCTCGTCGTGGTCGCTCAAGCACGACGCCCCCGCTCTGGTGCTTGCCGTCCCCAATGTCGGCCACTTCGATCTGGGACTCCGTCTCCTGTTCGGTCGCTGGATCGCTGGCGAACACGGGGCACCCGACCGGACGGACCTCCGTTTCTTCACCGAGGAGACCCTCGAGCGGCTGGTCGAGCGGTGCGGGTGGCAGGTGACGGCACGCGACAACGTCGAGTCCGCCCTGTCGGATCTGTACGATCCCGGGTTCGACGACGCCATGCCCGCGGACATGGTCGTTGCCCTCCGCACCCTGGCCGAGTGTTACAACCCTGACGCTGGAGTCAGCCATTTCGTCTGGGCGATGAGGCCCGTTCCGGTGACGGATCCTCCGACCAGCTACCGGCAAGCGGTGGCCCCGATCCACAGCCAGGAGCGTGGCGTCGGAGAGTCCGACGACGGGGACACCCAGGTGCTCGAGCGCTACCTGCGGGCGGTCGGTCTGGTGGCGGCAGAGTCGAACCGACCATCCGGGTCCCATTGGTGGACACACGTGATCGCCGCCACCCATCGGTCCCCTCGACTCCATGCCCTGGTCACCAAGATCCACGGCTGGACCCGTTGAGCTCTTGATGAGCGCACAGGGAGGCGCTCCGTGGCTTCTGGTGGTTGGTGCGCACCGCAGCGGCACGTCGGGGGTGACCGGGGCCCTGGGTGCCCTCGGGTTCGCCCTTCCCGGGCCCGGCGACCGGGTCGACTGGCCCGAGAGCAACCCGGAACACTGGGAGAGCTTGTCCCTCTCGCGCTATAACGACGGTCTCCTCCGTCGGTTCGGCGGATACTGGGACGCACCTCCCGACCTTCCTCCGGACTGGGAGCGAAGCACGGCCCTGGACGACGTCTCCGATCCGGTCCCGCTTCTGGCCGCCGCCTTCGGCGCCGGGCCCTCGGTGTGGAAGGACCCCCGGATGTGCCTGTTGCTCGACTACTGGCGGGGGGTGCTCGCTCGTCCGATCGCTGCCGTTCTCGTGTGGCGGTCCCCGACAGCAGTGGCACGATCGCTTCACCAGCGTGACCAGATGCCCCTCACCGACGGCCTCGCCCTTTGGGAGCGGTACAACCGGTCCGCCCTCCAGGGCCTGGATGGGGTCGCCACCTACATCGTCGGCTACGAGTCGGTCCTCCAGACGCCCGAGCGATCGATCGGTGATCTGGCCGGCTGGATCGGTTCACTGGAACAGTTCGCGCCGAGCGCCGAGCGATGGGATCGCGATGCTGCTGTGGCTTCGATCACACGTGGCCTGCAGCACCACCGGCCCGAGGAATCAGGCGAGACCGATCGTCTTGTCCTCGACGAGCAGGCCCAACTGGCCCGACGACTCGCCGCTTTGCAGGGTGGACATCAGCCGCTCCACGAGGAGCTGCCCTGTGCCGAGGCCCGCCTCACCAGCGCGGTGATCCGGAACCGGAGGGATGTGGACAGAGCCCAAATAGAACTGGAGCGCACCCGCGAGTTCATCGAGACGATGCGATCGTCGACCAGCTGGCGGGTGACCAAACCGCTCCGATCCATCTCATCGATGCTTCACCGGCTGAAAAGGCCGCACTGACCCGAACGAGAGACGGGAGCCGGCTGTACCACCGACTCGGACGCCGAGGAGCCAGGAGCGGTTCAGTTGCCGAGGAACCAGTTGCTGGTCCGTCGGGCTCCGTCCCTCACCTGATCCATTCGCACGGCAGTGGCCCGCCTCAACAAGCGACGCCGCGACTCCACGGTGGTGATGAGCAGGCTCCCGAGGATCATGAAGGCGATGCCCAGGAGGACCAGGGGACTGAGATCGGCACCGGTGAACGGCAATTCGGCAGGCGACTTGTCGGACGCCGCCGCGCCGACGTCACTTGCCACAGTCGACGAGCTGCCGGAGAAGGGCAGCTGTGAGGTGGGGGTCGTGCTGGTGGCCACGACATTGGGCTTGATCGTGGTGCTGGTGCTGGTGCTGGTGCTGGTACTCGTGCTCGTACTCGTGCTCGTCGTCGTCGGTTCCGTCGTCGTCGTGCTGGTGCTCGTGGTCGTGGTCGTGGAGGAACCGCCATGACCACAGGTATCGATCATTTCGCGCATCCCTTGCTGGCGGTGCCACGGGATGCCCAAGGAGGCGTCAGCCTGGACGATGCCACAGAAGGGGGGAATGTCCACGACAAGAGTTCCTGTGGTCCCCCAGACAACGTCGATGATGGTGTGGGTGGCGGGTTCGTTGACGAACAGCTGCCACTGGCAGTTACTGTTCTTCGGCGGACAAGATGGCGTCGGGATCTGCAATTGTGCCTGTGTCTGGTTGAGACTCAAGACGTTGGCCGAACCATGACCGGCAGCCGCTCCGGCTTCACCGGCGCCGACCATTGCCGCGCCGAACGCGACCATGGCAATAGCGACGGCCGCCAACAATCGATAGGCCCCGCTCAACCTCATTGGTCTCACTCCGCTCACTACCCCATCCCCGACGTCATGGTACAGGGAAAAGGTCGCGGCAAACACCTGGTGACCTTCATTTTCCGCCCTCTGCATCGCCAATCGTCAATTCTGATGAGGGCTGTACGGAAACTTTGCTAATGATCATCACCGACGGCACGGCAGTGGCCGCGGAGAGCGCACAGAACCGGTGCCCTACGATCGCTCGATGGCTCACGGACACCAAGTTTTCTGACTCGGGACATCGGCGAACCGCGGTGACGCAACCACCGAGCCGCTCCCCCTGCCCTCTTATTCAATCGATGGGGAATCCTATTCAGTCGATGAGGAATGCTGGCCAGCTTGCGAGCCCGAACCCGCCGAGCGGCCCGATGCATCGTTGCCGTGGGATCTCACCGCACCCAACGTGGGCCAACCGGCGCTTCGGCGGCCACGTCGAGCCACTGACCGGTCTTCACCAAGGGCTTTCGCGTCCCCATAAGCCGCCTAACATTGGAACCATGGGCTGTGCCGGTCGGATCAGCGACAAAAGCGCGCTATTGGCGTGACCGACAATCCCGATCTGGCATCGCCACCGATCCGCGACACAACTCGGTTGTACCACCCACGTCACGGAGGGGTGACCGAGTTGCTCCGCAACACCAACGCCTCCGCTGTGTACCGGGTCTGGCCGGGAATTGACCAGGAACTCTCGGGCTCGCAGCGGTCGAACCACTTGGACGTGGATGCGGCTCGGTCGAAGAACACCTCCACCGACCTGTCCACACATCCCGGCCTGTCTGTCCAGATCGAAGCCGGCTGAGTGCATCCGCCACTCGTGCCTTCATAAGCCGCCATTCGTGTTTGTGTACAGCAAACGGCTGTGGCAACCTGCGCCGGTGACCGCAGAGGGGACGTCATGAATCTCCGCGATCAGGCCAGGGAAGGATTCTCCCGGCTCCCCCCTGGTCTTCGACGGCGCGTCTTGCATCGCATGGGTCGATACGCACCGTGGGAGCCCGAGTTCGACTTCACACCGCCGGCACTTCTCCCGGGCGAGGTGGCCGGTCCCCCCGACTTCGTCGGGATCGGAGTGCAGAAGGCCGGTACAACCTGGTGGTTCAGTCTCATCCTCACCCATCCGGAGGTCAGCTCGCGACCGGAGATCCACAAGGAACGACATTTCTTCGACCACTTGGACTCGGCGTCGTTCGGGTCAGCGGACATCGAGCGGTATCACGGATGGTTCCCGCGGCCCCAAGGCACCATCACCGGTGAATGGACTCCGGACTACGTGACCTTCCCGTGGGCTCCGGAGCTGCTCCGGAGAGCTGCGCCCGAGACGCGCCTGCTGTTGTTGCTCCGAGACCCGGTGGAGCGCTTTCGATCGGGCCTCGAACATCACAAGCGGATGGGGTTTTCCGACAATGCGGCCGCCACGGCCAACGCTTTGGAGCGGGGTTTCTATCTTCGCATCCTCGACGAATGGCTCGAGCACTTCGAGCCGCAACAGTTGCTCGTGCTCCAATACGAGCGCTGCAGTTCGGATCCGGTGTCGCAGCTCCAGGCGACGCTTCGCTTTTTGGGATTATCGGAGGTCATCCCCGAGGGCCTCCGCTCCCCGGCCGACCGCCCGTCGGTCGAATCCGCGGTGGACCCCGAGGTCACAAAGCGTCTGGTCGATGTGTACGAGGCCGATGTGGCCGCGGTAGCAAAACGCCTACCCCAAATCGACCTGGCCCTGTGGCCCAACTTCGCCTACCTGGTCAGCGAAGAAGAGGGCTCGGGGGGATCGAACTCTCCCACCTGACGGCCCTGGCGAGGTTCCTCACCCATGCGACCGCGGATGCCGTCCCACAGGCCGCGGATGATGGCGGACCGCTCGGCCCGGGTGCCGGCCAGCTGAAGCCGGCGCGCTGAGTAGGCGAGGTGCCACGCGTGCCACGAGGGCTTGCCGTGACGACGGGCAAGTTCGACCGAGTTGCGGCTGTGATAGTACGACCGCCACGCCTCCCGCTGGTCATTGGGACGATCGACACGAATGGCGGCGTCCCGCCCGGCTGACGTCTGTTGCTCAGCCACCGATTGGGCGGCGGCGGCATCGACCACCACGTCCAGACCCGCCTTCCGGACCCGGCAGAAGAAGTCGAAGTCCTCGAGACCGAAGAACCAGTCGGGGTCGGGCAGCACTCCGGCCTCGAAGACACGGCGTGACACCAGCGTCGCTCCCCAGCAGGCCACATCGACGGGGACGAAGGGCCTGGCGTGGTCATTCTCCGGGACGACGTTCACCGTGTGGGCCCCCCGTCCGACAAATCGTCTGCCGTAAGCCACCACGGCTCCTACCGACGTCGTCCCCGAGGAACCCGGTCGAGAGCCGTCGGCGCCGGCCAGCCGTTCGAGGACCCCCGCGACCCGAGGAGCGGGAAGCGAGAACAGACCGACGTCGTCCTCACAGAGATAGGCCCACGCGGTCACCGGACGCGCGAATGCCGCGGCCATCCCCTCCCGGAATCCTCCCGCCGGACCCGAGTTGTGGGACAGACGGAGCATCTGGACTCGCCCTTCGAGCTTTGGGTCGTCGAGACCCCCGACGCCGTTGACCACGACGATGATCTGCTCGCCGCGGAATCCCTCGATCTCGATCAACGAGCGGACGACGTCGCCGGCCAGCCGCGGTCGCATGTAGGTGAGGACGACAGCTGTGACATCCTCGAGGTTCCGCTTTGGCCCTGCTCCACGAGACGTCGATTGCCTGCGATCCTTCATCGCCCTGCCACGGCGTTAGGCTACCAGCGCTCCTGGCTGGAGGGGCACGGGCACAGAGGGGGATGGACGTCGGGACCGGCGTCCATCCTGACCGGAGGGAGCGCAGGTGTCGACGGCTTGGGCATGGGGAAGCAGCCGGCAGCGTCGGCCATCCGACGAGGTTCGATGATCAGCGTCATCGTCCCGATCCGCAACGGAATGCCGTGGCTCGAGGAGCAGTTGCGCGCTCTAGCCCCTCAGAAGTGCGACGAGCCATGGGAGGTCATCCTGGCCGACAATGGCTCGACCGATGGAAGCCAGGACTTCGCTCGGGCGTGGTGCTCCGAGCACGGGGACTTCCGCTTTGTCGATGCCTCCCAGCGGCGAGGACCAGCCTCGGCACGCAATATCGCCGTCCCCGAAGCGGAGGGGGATCTGTTGGCGTTTTGTGACGCCGACGATGTCGTTCTCCCCGGGTGGCTCTCCGGTTGTGTCGCCGGCCTCCAAGGTGCCGACGTCGTGGCCGGCTACTTCGACTTCGGCACCCTCAATGGAGGCTCCGCCTCCGGACCCCCGGTGCCTGCCGCCACCCGTCAACTGGGATTCCTGCCCGCCGGGCTGGGGGCGAATCTCGCCGTGCGCCGCGTCGCCTTCGAGAAGGTGTGCGGGTTCAACGAGGAACCCTTGCCCGGCGAGGACATCGACCTGTGTTGGCGGCTGCAGTTGCAGGGATTCCGCTTCGCCCTGGCGCCCGATGCCGTGGTGGCCAAGCGCGAACGATCTGAGTTCAGGGAGGTCTTCCGGCAGACATACCGCTACGGCCGTTGTGGCCCGGTTCTTTACCATCGCTACCGTTTGGCCGGCGCCCGACGCGATATCGCCGGAGCAGTAAAGGCGTGGGCCTGGTTGGTCTGCTCACTACCCCAGCTCAGACACGGGCGACGTCTCGAGTGGGCCCGTACCTTCGGCGTCCGATTGGGACGGTTGCGGGGCTCGCTCGAGGAACGAGTCTTTTTCCCCTGATCAGAACTCGATGCCGGGACGACCGATCAGTCTGCGGTCGCCACCGCGATCAGCGTGTCGAGGGCCAAGCGAGGTGGCAAGAGGTGATGTGCGGAGAACGTGGCGGCCTTGCGCAGTGGCGTCGGGCTGGTGTGGCCAGTGAATGAGATCTCCACCCGGGAATACCCATTGCTCTCGAGAACGTGGCGGAGTGTGTCTTCGCAGTACCAACAGGTGTGCTCGGGATGGACCTGTCCGTGCCCACCCCACCGGTAGACGAAGTTTCCGACGTAGAACGCGTTCGGTGTGGTGAGGACGAGTTGCCCACCGGGGAGCAGGTGTCGGCGCACGTTGGTGAGAAAGCCCCGAACATCGTCGAGATGCTCGATGAGCTCACCGGCGAAGACGGTGTCGAACTGTCGGCCCAGATCAAAATTGCGGGCATCGGCCAGGCGGACGTCAAGGCCTTGCGACTGGAGCTCCTTCACCGTCGACTCATTGATGTCGATGCCGACGAGATCGGGGACCTCTTCGGCCAGCAGACCATGCAACCAGTCGGACCGGCCATAGCGGGAAGCACAACCGAGATCGAGTACAGATTTACCCCGGATCAGGGGCCGCACCACGTCATAACGGTCGCGTAGCGTCCCACCACCCCAGGGCTTGTCTCCCCAGTCGGGCTGGAGGAAGTGGCCCCGGGCGGGGCCATCGGAGGGCACCGGAGCAGCGGCTGCCTTTGGACCTTTCTCCATCGTGCCCACGTCCGTCGTGCCCCTTTCTCAGCCCACTGCCAACCGGCAAGCGCCCGAGCCGCGGCTCCGGGTCTTTTTTGACTGGGTGAAGGCTATCACTGGCCCGTCACCCGAACGCAGCGAAGCCTGTGCCCGCCGGACCGGCTCCGAGACGTCCCCCGGATGTCACATCGCCGTGGTCATCGCCCCGAGCCGGGGGAGCTAAAGTAACATCCCCCCGCTGGGCGCGGCGCGTTCGCGTTGAGATGAGCCTCGAGAAACGGTTGAGGAATGGAAGACGGCAAAGCGCCCAGGATCGTGGCGATGGTGCTGACGCACAACGCCCCCCAAGCCCTCGCCCGATGCCTCGTTGCCATCAACTCACAGACCACGCCCCCCGACGAGATCATGGTGGTGGACAACGCCAGCGAGCCGCCGGTCACGGTGGAAACGCTGCCTCCGCTCGGCCCTCCGGTGCGGGTGATCCGGTCCGACTCCAATCTCGGTCCTGCGGGAGGTTGGGCCATCGCCCTGCGGGATTTTCTGTCCGGCACCGACAGCCACGCGTGGCTGATGGACGACGACATCGTGCCCGAGCCCGCCTGCTTGGCCAGCCTGTGGGAGGCAGCCTCCGATCAGCCGGCATCGGCCTTTGTCATCCCCGTCTCGATCCAAGTCGACGGAACCCCCGGGCGATGGGGCTCGTGGTGCGGGTTCCTTATCGCCCACCAGGTGGTGGAAGCCGTCGGCGTGCCCCGAGAGGAGCTCTTCTGGTGGGCCGAGGACACCGAATACTGTCACTGGAGACTCCCCCGGGCCGGGTATTTTCTGCGGTTCGTCGACAAGGCGGTCGTCCACCACGATGCCATCCGCCAGGATGGTGACTCACCGACCTGGAAGTACTACTACGAGGCCCGCAACATGCTGTATCTCCACTGGCACATCATGCACAGGTTGGGGCGGTATCCGAAGAACATGGCCCGGCTGGTGGGCCGCGCCATGTTCAAGCAGCGCGCCCACCGGCTGAAAGCGCTGGCCGCCATCGGGCAGGGTGTCGTCGACGGCGCCTTCGGCCGGCTGGGGATCCGCTACCCGGTCGTTCCGCTCCGAGAGCGCGACCTCGGGTAACCGCGATCATGGCCCGATATTCCGCTCCCCCGGGGATCAACCGAACCGAGGCAGGCTCACCACAATGAACGGAGATCCGCTCTAGTTGATCTGCCACTCCGTCCCGACATGGATCGGGGACAGGACCATGACGCCTTCGGGTGGAACGTTGCGGTTGGGTCCGAAGGCGTCGAAGGACAGGACCGGCCCCCACGGAAGGTAGGGATCTTTTTTCCCCCTGGGAACGGCGGTGACCGCCGCCCACACCGAGTAGCGACCCTTGGGAAGGGGCAGGTAACCGAGCTTGGCCCGGACCTCGAAATCCCCCTCGGGCATGGTCGCATGGTGCTCGATGACGAACATGGGGAAGGCGGTGCCCTGGGAAACACCCAGGAAGAACTGGGCGCCCACGCTCACCGGGGAGTTCAAGGTGAGGCAGATCTCGCTCGGGCTCTCCGATCGGACCTGACCGCCGTCCACCGCCTGGATGTCGACCTTCAGGACCTGGACGATCCCACTTTTGGAGGAGACGATCTCCGAGCTCTTCTCCACGGCACCGCGGTAGAGGGCCACGACCTCCTTGGTTGGTCCCACCGCACGCATTACCGCATCCGACAACCAGACGGCGCGATCGCACGATGCCTCCACCGATGCGAGATCGTGCGAGACATAGAGAAGCGTGGTCCCCGATCGAACGATCTCGTTGATCCGCCCGAGACATCTCTGTTGGAAACTGGCGTCGCCCACCGCCAGCACCTCGTCAACGAGCAGGACGTCGGGTTCCAGGTGGGCGGCGATGGAGAAGCCCAGCCGCATGGTCATCCCCATCGAATAGAATTTGACCTGGCGGTCGACGGAATCCTCGAGCCCGGCGAATTCGACGATTTGGTCGAACCGTTGCCTGATCCTCTGGCGTCCCATGCCCAGGACGGCTCCGTAAAGAAACACGTTCTCCCGACCGGTGAGGTCGGGGTGGAGGCCCGCCGTCACGCTGAGGAGAGCGCCGATGCGGCCCTGGACCGTGCACGTGCCGGCCGTCTGGTAGGTGACGCGACTCAGGATCTTCAAAAGTGTGGTCTTGCCCGACCCGTTGATCCCGATCAGCGCCAAGCTCTCCCCCGGCTCGACTTCCAGGTTGACGTCCTTCAGGACCCACCGGTATTCCTGGGCTTGGCGACCGAGGAACCGCTTCCCCAACCGGTGCATCTGGTCATAGAAGAGGGGGATCGTCTTGTCGGCACGGAACCGCTTCCACACCTGGTCGACGTGGATGCTGCCATCAGGCAAAGTCGGCAAAATTCACCTCCAATCGCTTGAAGATCCGGTAGCCGATGAACAGGTAGATCAGGGCTCCGATGGCTGCGGCGATCAGTGGGCCCGGGGTTGGGAACTTGCCGAGGAGCATGGTCAGTCGGACGTTGTTGATGATCGGTCCCAGCGGATTGAAGAAGCCGTAGACGATCTGCAAATTGATGTAGAAGCCCCCAACGTAGTGGTGGAGGAGATGTGAGTAGTGTCCGCCGAACACGTGGAAGTGGTTGGGGATATAGCTGAAGGGCCAGATCACCGGGGTCAGGAAGATGCCCAGCGAGAGCAACACCGGCAGTACCTGGTTGAGATCCCGGGCCTGAATGATCATGGCCGAAAAGGCCAGCATGAGTCCGGAGGCGAAGACCACCTCGATCACCATCAACAGCGGAGTCCACACGGTGGCGACCGCCGGCGCTTTGCCGTAGATCACGAACAGGATGACCAGTGGTATCCAAGACAGGACAGTGTTGAGCGCGGTGGTCAGCATGTTCTCCAACGGAAAGCACTCCCGGGGGAACTGGGTCTTGGCCATCAGGCCCTTGTTGACCAGAAGCGAGCTCGACCCACTCCCCAGTGACGAAGCGAAGAAGCTCCAACAGAGGATGCCGGTATACGCGTACAGGCCGTAGGGGATGTCCGGTTGCTTGAAGATGTGGACCCGGGAGAAGACAATGAGCAGGACGATGAGGGTCGCCACCGGACTGAGGATTGCCCACAGCATGCCCAGGGTGGCCTGCTTGTACTGGACCTTGAAATCACGTTCGGCCAGCGTGTAGACGATCTCCCGGTGAGCCCACAGATCCTTGACCGCAGTGGCCGCGGGGACCTTGTGCTGGTACCAGATGTCGTCGGCAGGTGCCTCTGCAATTGTCGACACATCGATGATCGTGAGTGGGATGTCGGCTGGCGCCTCAGTAGCAGCCGGCTCAGTCAGCAACGCGGGTACCCCCCTCTAGCACGTGCGAGATGCCGTACGTCAGACCGTTCAGCAAGCGATGCACGAATCGTACCTCATCCACCCAGGCCCGGATCAAGCGCGCGGCCGGTAAGAACCGACGGTGTCTTCCCCGTCAATCCTGGCCGGGGATGCCTGTCGGACCGGGACCACGGTGTGGGGTTGGCGTCGGAGGCGCAAGCGCCTGGGCAGCCACCCGCTGAATCTGGTCCTCGACATGACCCGACTCATAGCGCTCGACGAAGAGTCGGTGCGCCTCGCTTGTCAGACGATCCCGTAGGTCAACGTCGCCGAGGAGCTTGTCGCACGCGGAGGCGATCGACTCGGGCGTGTCGGCCATCAGCAGGTGGCGCCCGTCGGTGACGTCGAGACCTTCGGCACCCATGGTGGTGGTCACCACCGGAATTCGATGGGCGAAGGCCTCGAGGATCTTCAGCCGTGTTCCGCTGCCGAACCTGATGGGAACGAGTACAAGGTCGGCCCGCGCCAGCTCGGACCCGATATCGGCGACCTGGCCGACGACGGCAACCGACGGAGGGTCGTCCAACGCCGAGATGGCCGGCGAGTTGACTCCCACCAGACGGATCTGGGCGTCGGGCACCCGGGCGAGGATGGCCGGGCGTACCTCCACGGCCAAAAATCGGGCGCCGTCTGCGTTCGGAGGGTAGCGAAGCGTGCCATGGAACAGGATCGTCGGCGGTGAACCCACGGACATGCGGCCCAAGGGTTGGAGGACTCGGCGGTAACCGTTGGGGACGACAGCGACGTGTGCCAATCCTGTTGCCTGCGCCCGCCGTGCATCGATCTCGCTGCAGACAACGATGAGGGTGGTCTGGCTCCCGGCCCGTCGGTGCAGGCGACTCCATCGACGGGCTTCCTCGGCGGACACCATGCGGCCACCCAGTTGCCTGATCCTTTGCTTCACATCACGGTCCTCAGGCCGGGCGATCGCCAATCGGGCCGAGATCTTGTGGTTCTCCAAGTCGTCGAGGTCGAGCACAGCTGGCGACGTTTCGTTGCCCCCGACAAGTGCCCACGGTCGCACGCCGAAGTACCAGACGAGATCGTAGGGACCTCGCATGAACCGGGCCAGGGCCCGGGTGACCTCAGGTTGGTCCGGCCACGGGAGCTCGAAGGGAACCCATGGGCGGACCAAGGAGAGAGCTCGACGGCTACCGGTCGGCGGTCGGTCGTCGAAGGTGACCCGGCCCACCCTGTCCAGACCCGCGGCGGCGTCAGGCGGTTCGAAGTCCCGTCGGCCGGCCGGGACGATGGAGAAGAGCTCGGTCGGGCCACAGTGTCGGAGCCCGCGGAGGGTGGTCGCCAACCGCATGCGGGAACCGCTGTTCTCCGGCCAGGGATACTCGCCGGCGATCACCAAACTCCTCATCCGTTGCATTCCCTGCTGGTACGCTCCCCCCGCCGGATGGGCCGGCACCGGCAAGGGGACCGGGGATGACCGAAATCTGGCAACAGACAGCTGAACCTCTGGTGCTGCACGTCATTCCCACTGCGGCAGCTCGAGGAGCCCAGCGCGAAGCACGGGCGCTGGCCGATCTGCTGGATCGGCCCGGGATCCGGTCGCATCGAGTGCTCAGCCTGTTCGACGGACCCGCCGAGGTCCGGCCCGACTTCTCCCTTCGCTTCCCCGGAGGTGACGCTCCAGCTGTCGGCTATAGCCCACGGCTGGCGTCCCGGTTGCGGCGTGCACTCGCTCGCTTCGACCCCACCGTGGTGGTCGCCCACGGAAGCGATCCCCTCAAATACTTGGTGCCGGCCCTGATGGCCAGACACCGGCCCCTTGCCTACTACGCCATCGGGACCTACATCGCTCCCCGAGGACGCCACTTGCAGCTCGCCCTCTGGCGGCGCCTGGTGGCTGCGACAGACATGGTGGCGGCCGAGGGCGACGAGGTGCGGGACGAGTGCATCTCCTTGCTGGGAGTGCCACCCCACAAGGTGGTCATGACGCCCAACGGTCGGGATACTCACGCCTTCCACCCGAGAGACGCCAAGCTCGGATCGCCACCCACGGTGACCTTCGTGGGGGCTCTGAACGAGGGGAAGGGGCCCGATCGGTTCATCGAGGTGGTGGCGGCATTGCGGACGAGCCATCCCGACTTCCGCGCCCAGATCGTTGGCGGTGGTCCGATGGGCCCATCGCTGGTGGAGCCGGCCGCGGCCGCCAGGGTTGACTTGCTCGGCTCGCGGTCGGACGTCGCCGAGCTTCTGCGCGCCTCCGACATCATGGTCTTCCCCAGTCGGCCAGCAGGCGAGGGCATGCCGGGCGTACTCATCGAGGCCGGGCTGTCCGGGGTGCCGGTGGTTGCGACCGACGTTCCCGGGGTGAGAACCATCGTGGGCGACAGCGAGACAGGCATTGTGGTACCCCAGCACGAGACGGCGGCCATGGTGGCGGCCGTAGACCGTCTCCTACGGAACGAGCGCCTGCGAATCACCATGGGAAGGGCGGCGCGCCTGCGGTGCGTCGAACGCTTCAGCCTCGAGTCGGTGGCCGAGCAATGGCTGCGCCTTCTGTCTCCCCTGCTGGCCAGCAGGTAATTCATCGGGTTCCAGCGATGCCGCCCTGGCCGGGTGGCGGTGCCCCACCGCGGGCGCGGCCCCGAGCCGGCCAAGGGTCCCCCGGGATCGGACGAGCGCCGCGGGCCGCGGCCCTCATCCTCTTGCGATCGCGCCGACGCAGCTCCCACTCGTAGCGAGGCGGCTGGCCTTTGGGTGAGCGGGGAATGCACAGCAAGACGAGGAGGAACGGGAACAGCAGTGTGCGCTCTCGGGTGATCAGTCCGAGATTGCCCAAGGCGGCAAACGTGTACATGAAGGCAAGGCTGTAGACCAGGCACATCATGACGTACGGCCGGGCGAAGGCAGCTCGTGGCACCATCCGAAGTTGTCGCAACGATGCGAAGACGATAATCAGGATGAGGGTGTTCTCACCGGCGGCGAGAAGCTCGCCCAACCCGTGGAAGTTGAAGGGGAGCGGGTCGAACAGGACGACGTAGACGTCGTGTGGGTAACCGAGCGGACTACTCGAGTAGCCCACCCCCCCGCTACCGCCGCTGGCGTTGTTGTGTGCGATCTGGTTGAGCGACACTGAACTGCTACCGGAGTTGTGGAGGTAGTGCACAGTCAAAAGGCCGGCGACGACCAGGAGCGTTCCGAAGAAAGCCAGCGAGATCACACGGCGAATGCCTTCTCCTCTCTCGCTGTTCGGCGGAGTGAGCATCATGGCCACCGTGAAACCGGCCACGATCAAGAGCAGCTCGTTGGGCCGGATCAGGATGCCAATGGCGACACCCAGCAATGCCAGGGTGTATCCGCCGCGACGCCGCGAAAAGACCTTCGCCGCGCCGTAGCTCACGACGCCGAGCGACAGCGTCATGATGGCTTCCTTGCTGACGTCGGCTGTCCAGAACAGCAATGAGGGCAGGAAGAACAACAAATAGGCGTAACGCCTGGAATCGGCACCCGGAAAAGTCAGTGTGTACGCCCGGAAGAACAGAATCGCCCCCAGAAAGGACAGCCAGGCGAAGACCAGGAAGGCGGCCACCTGATTGGCCCCGACGATGGCAAAGACGAATCCGGCAGCGATGCTCACCGAGCCGTTGTTGACGATGCCCTGAAGGTGACCGGGGGCGAGAGCGAAGTCGAAGTGCCGGAATCCGACAGCCAACGCCTCCCCTTGGGTGTCGTAACGGATCCAGTCGGCGATCCCGTGGTAGAAGTGATCGACGACGAAGATCTGAGCCGGAGCGCACAGGAGGTGGAGGGTGAGGCTGGCAGTGAGGATCCCCACCAGCCAGGGCTTGGCTTCGGCGGCAGCAACCCGGGTGATGATGGGCCGAGTGATCGCGAACAGCACGACCACGACAATCACGCCCACGATCGGGTCCGATGCCTCCGCGGCGAAGACCATCGACGGTCCTGGCTCCGCTCGTCAGCTCTTGGTTGTTTCGGGGATCACTCGGGGATTCATCGGTGGCGTCGGAGCTGGCTGAGGCATCGGCACCTCCGGCTCGGTCGGCCGTGCCGAACGGCGGGCGTCCTCAACCTGGGTGAAGACGACCCCCAGCACCGGGGCTCCGAGCCGTCGGAGGAGATTGCCGGTCCGCTTCCCCTCGTCGATGCTGGTCGATCGGCTCTCGACGACCATGAGCACGACATCGACGGCGTGGACGAGTGCCTCGCCATGGTGGGACTCCAGGAAAGGAGGCGATTCGACGATGATCACGTCGGCCAGCTGGCGAGCGGCGTTGAGTACCTCGGGCGCTCGGGTGACCAACTGGCCACTGGTGCCCACGAAGTGGCGGAAGGACAGCCGCGCCACGTTGGGGAGGCTCGACGTCTGCAGGAAGCCAGCGACGTCATCGGGCCCGATTGGCTGGGTGGGCTCTTGGGCACGGAGCAGTGGGTAGCCCGGATCGAGGTCCTCGGTGCTGATGACGATGGCTTTCTGCCCGGACTCTGCGTATGTCGCACCCAGGTTGGCGGCGACAAGCGGGCGGCTGTATTCCTTCGCCGGGGACACCACCAGCACCACCTGACGAGACCCCGACTCGGGCACCGAGTACTTCCCGTTGGTCGTAGCTTCCATCGCAGGTGGTCCAAAACCGTAGGGATCAGGCGGCGGCTGACCGGCAGCCAGCTCCTCGAACATCACCGACATCCGGAGCATGCGGTATCCCTCCGCCGACGAGGATCGCGGCTCCTCCGCCACCGCCAGCAGAACCGGGCTCTGTCCGGCGGATGGACGTTGGACGGGGATCTCCACGAGCACGGGATAACGGGTTGCCGCTTCGGCGCCGTGCGCTGTTCTCAGCCTTCGATCGGTGGATTCGCGCAACAACACGAGCAACGCCCCAACCAGGATCCCGAGGACGATCCCGCCCACGAGCCGCACTTTCTTGCTGGACGTCAGGCTCGATGACTTCGAGGTCACCCGGGTTGCCGCCGAGTTGGTGGCGGGAACGATGATGGTGTACCCACTGGAGGTGGCCGACTTGGCCGACGCCCCTTGCGCATGCTCGGCCCAGACCTTGTTGACCGTGTCGCCCACCTGGACGGCGAACTCATTGGCCAACTTGGTGGCCAGAGCGGGGGTGGTCTGGAATGCAGTCAACGCCACGATATTGGAGTGCGCGCCGGTCTTTGTCTTCGACTTGGAACCTTTGCCGGAGGTCTTGGCGCCCAGGGTCGTCTGAGCGGCGGTCATGAGCGGGACCAGCTGGGTCACTTGGGAGCCCATGCCGGCGACCTTGACCGCCTCGGCCCGGACGTAATAGTTGTCAGCCCAGAACAGGACGGTCTGGGCGGTGACGCCCGCACTCCCGATCCCATCTGACGGCTCCACTCCGGTAGTGGCCTGTGAGCTCCAGTGGAACTTCCCGTCGGGGGTCTTGGCCGGCTTCCCCGGCGGGATCAAGAGGGCGACGACGGCACCGACGACGGCCATGAGCAGCAACAATCGCCAGCCACGGCGCAGTGCCCGCCCGAAGTCGATCCGCTCAATCATGCCCCTGTCCTGTCTCCGTCATAGCCTGGGAACACTAGCCGACATCCCTGATTGTTCACGGCCGCCACCTGCAGTTACGCGCCACGCCCGGTGCCCGTCACCCGACCACGACTCAACTGTGCGTGCCGACATCAGCAAGTGCCTGGGACCCGATGTGCTCAGGCTCGAGTCCGATGCCAACAAAGTGTACCGCCGATTGCCCTCGTTGGACCATCACCACAGCCTCGGTTCAGGCACCAGTTCCCCTGTGGTCCGCCTTCGTGCGTGCGGAACGGACCAGACCGATTCTCGCTGGGTAGAGGGGCGATCAGGACCACCGGCAGGCTCGACGTCGGAGGTCCGTCACGTGACGACTTCACCTGTCGGAAGCCGGCCGCGGATCGGATACTCGGCAGGGGCCAGATGCGCTGGTCACCGGGCACCGGGAAGGGGCGCTGAGCACCGGTCACCAGGACCGGCCCGCTGAAAACCGGCCACACGGAGGATCACGAGTCGGGAATCACTCTCATTGCGTCGATCTACGGCGCCGACCCCACGTTTTCGGAGCTCGGAGATCCGGTAATCCCTAATATTGAGGATGCTCAACGAGGCTGAGGGAGGTATCGTTTGAGCAGGCAGATCCGGGCAGGGATCGTTTGGAGGAGGGACGACCAGAGGCGCCCGAGACGCGCCAACGGTCTGTGCGGTTGAGCGTACGGAGGACCGGAAGTTCGGAGTCGGCTTCCAACCGCTCAAAGAGCAGGGCTTTCGAGCCTCGGGTCACAGGGGGCAAACCGAGTGGATGCGTCGGCATCAGAAGGAGAGTCCGTGTCGGAATCGATGGACTCCGGGGGACGATCGGGCGCGGACATCCGACGTGTCGCGATGTTCGCCAGCCGCATCCGGTCGGGGATCGTCTTCGTCCTGATCGACTCACTCTGTGTGATTGCCGGATACGGGCTGGCCGAAGTCGCCTACTTCCGGGATCGGGCCCCTGCCCATTACTGGCAGCACTTCTTGGAGTTCCTCCTGGTCGCCATCGTGGTGACGATCGTGTGCAACCGTCTGTTCGGGCTGTACGGACGGATGTGGCGCCATGCCGGTGCCGACGAGGCCCGGCAGCTCATGCTCTCGACGGCCGTGACCCTGTGCGTCCTCATCGCCTTCTGGCCGGCCGGCCGGCGGCTCCGCATCGAGCTGGTCCCGCCCATCGTGGTGGTGGTGGGATGCATGTTCTCGGCCGCCGGTATGGGGGTGTTGCGATTCCACTCGCGTCTGTTCGCCTGGCAGCGCGGCTCGAAGCGCCTCGGCCTGCGGGTAGCGGTCATCGGCAGTCGCGACACCGGTGCCGCAGCCATCCGCGAGATGCTCCGGAGCCCGGGGATGGGACTGGTCCCGGTGGCCGTCTTCGACGACGATCCGCGTGCGCACGGACTGTCCCTGATCGGCGTGCCCGTGGTCGGGGCGATCGACGACATCCCCGACGCCACCGATCGGTACACCATCCAGCAGGTTCTTCTGGCCATTCCCTCTCCGTCACCGGAACTGGTGCAGCGCGCCCTCCGCTCGTCGGAGATCGCCGGGGTCTCGATGAAGATCCTCCCCGGGGTGCAGGACATGCTGAGCGAGCCGGCGCACCTGGCCGCTCTCCGCCAGGCGCGTGAGCCGAGGATCGAAGACCTGCTGGGGCGGACTCCGGTTCCCACCGACCTCGAATCGGTGCGGCGATCGCTGACCGGTTATCGCATCCTGGTGACCGGCGCGGGCGGATCGATCGGGTCGGAGGTCTGTCGGCAGGTCGCCAGTCTGGATCCGGCCCTGCTGGTCCTTTTGGACCACGACGAGACCCATCTTCACGACATCGCTGCCTCGCTGCCCCAGGGCTGCGTGCAAGCGCTGGTCGACATCGCCGACCGGGCCGCGGTGCTCGAGACATTCGAGCGCTACCGGCCCGAGGTCGTCTTCCATGCCGCTGCCCACAAGCACGTTCCCGTGCTCGAGGAGCACCCGCTGGAGGCGGTGAAGACCAATGTGATCGGCACTCTCAACGTCGTCGACGCCGCCGTCGCCGTCGGTGCCGACCGGTTCGTGCAGATCTCGACGGACAAGGCCGTCAACCCGTCGAGCGTGATGGGTGCGTCGAAGCGGGTGGCGGAACAGATCGTGTTGTCCCACTCCCCCGAGGATGCCGCCTACTGCACAGTGCGTTTCGGGAACGTGCTGGGCAGCAGGGGAAGCGTCATCCCGACCTTCGCCCGCCAAATCGCCCAAGGCGGACCGGTCACGGTGACCGACCCGCGCATGACCCGCTTCTTCATGAGCGTCGAGGAAGCAGTGCAGTTGGTCCTCCAGTCGTCAGCGTTGTCGCACGGTGGCGAGATCTTCATGTTGGACATGGGGGTGCCAGTCCGGATCGTCGACCTGGCCGAACGAATGATTCGCCTGTCGGGTTGCCAGGTGGGGATCGACATTCCCATCGAGATCGTGGGTATGCGCCCCGGCGAGAAGCTCAACGAGGTCCTCAGCACGCCCGACGAGGACGTGTTGGACACAAGCCACCCGTACATCAACCAGCTGGTACCGGTGAGGGCGCCCGTGGCCCTCTTTGCCGCTCAACTCGACGAACTGCAAGGGGCGGCGATCAGACGGGACCACCGGGAGGCAAAGGCGTTGTTGTTCACCGTCGGCACCGCCGGGGTCATGGACATCGCCGATGATCCCGGCCCTGCTCAGCCGGCGGAGGCCGAATTCGACTGGTCCGAGTTGAACGGAAGGGCACCCGCCCTCGGGGTCGAGGAGGCCATGTCGGCTCGGGTCGGGCACCCTGACGGCGACCCCGATCAGGTTTCGGCATGAGACGGCTGGCGGCCGTCGGCCGTTGAGTCCCGACGCCAGTCCCGGCAAGCTGGTCGTCGTCGGTCAGGGGTATGTGGGCCTGCCCCTGGCCCTGCGGGCTGTCGAGGTGGGCTATGACGTCGTCGGGTTCGACCGCGACGTCGACAAGGTCAAGCGACTGGCCGACGGCGATTCCTATGTGGAGGACGTCCCCGACGACCTGCTCGCCGGGGCCCGACAGACCGGGCGGTACCTGCCGACCGACGACCCGGTCCACTTGGCCGGCTTCAACCTGGCCGTCATCGACGTGCCCACCCCCCTCGAGGAGGGGGTCCCCAACCTCGCCTACGTGGAAGACGCCGCTTCGACACTGTCCCGGTATCTCACGCCCGGGGCCACCGTCATCCTCGAGTCCACCAGCTATCCCGGCACGACCGAGGAATTGGTGGTGCCCCTTCTCGAACAGGGCTCCGGACTGGTGGCCGGCCGCGACTTCCATGCCGGTTACAGCCCCGAGCGCATCGACCCGGGCAACACCGAGTGGCGCCTGGAGAACACCCCCAAGGTGGTGTCGGGAATCGACGAGGCCTCGCTGGCCGCGGTGCAAGCCTTCTATGGCCACCTGGTGGAGGAGACGGTCGCGGTGTCCGGCACCCGGGAGGCCGAGCTCACCAAGCTGCTGGAGAACACCTTTCGGCACGTGAACATCGCCCTGGTCAACGAGCTGGCCATGTTCGCCTCCGATCTGGACATCGACGTCTGGGAGGCGATCGACGCCGCCTCGACCAAGCCTTTCGGCTACATGCGATTTACTCCCGGGCCCGGGGTGGGGGGCCACTGCCTTCCCATCGATCCGAGCTATCTCTCGTGGAAGGTCCGGCGCAGCCTCGGCCGGTCCTTCCGCTTCGTCGAGTTGGCCAACGATGTCAACGAGCACATGCCCGACTACGTGGTCCGACGCCTCTCGCTGGCCCTCAACCAGATGGGCCGATCGATCAACGGCTCGCGGGTGCTGCTGCTCGGGCTCACCTACAAGCGCAACACCGGCGATGCCCGTGAGGCGCCGGGCACCGTCATCGCCCGGTCTTTGGTGGCCCTCGGTGCCGACCTGGTGGTTGCCGATCCCCATCTGTCGGGCGACACCCTGGCGTTCCCGCTGGTGGACGCTTCGGCGGAGCAGCTGTCGTCGGCCGACGCGGTGGTACTGATCACCGATCACGATGCGTTCGACTACGACCTCGTCCGCACCCACGCCCGCTATGTGCTCGACACCCGCAACCGATTGGACGGCCCGACCGTCGACCGGCTCTGATTCCGGCGTGGGACGCGGAAAGGCATCCTCCTCACTCGGGCGCGGCGCAGCGTCTCCTCGGCCTGCTGTCGGACAGGTGCGCCCATGAGGGTCGTCGTCACCGGGGGAGCCGGGTTCATCGGGGCAAATCTGTGCCGCCATCTGGCCGGTGACGCCGTCGACGAGGTGGTCGTCCTCGACGACCTTTCGACGGGTCGGGCCGCCAACCTGGCCGATCTCGACGTCACCCTGGTGGTCGGCTCCATCCTGGACGAGAGCCTCCTCGACGAGGTGATCCCGGGCGCCGACGCCGTCGTCCACCTGGCCGCCCGTCCCTCGGTCCCCCGCTCGCTGTTGGACCCCACGGCCAGCCATCAGGCCAACGCCACCGGGACCCTCTGCGTGCTGGAGGCGGTCCGCCGCCACGGCGAGGCCCAGGTCATCGTGGCCTCGTCGTCATCGGTCTACGGGGCCAACCCCGAATTGCCCAAGCGAGAGGACATGGTGGCCATGCCGGTCAGCCCGTACGCGGCCAGCAAGCTCGCGGCGGAGTCCTACGCTCTGGCGCACGGTCAGTCCTTCGGACTTCCGGTGCTGGCCTTCCGGTTCTTCAATGTGTTCGGCCCGCTGCAGGCGGCCGATCACGACTACGCCGCCGTCGTGCCGACGTTTCTCGCCGCCGCTCTCCGGGGCGATCCCCTGCCCGTCCACGGCGACGGGAAGCAGACCCGCGACTTCACCTTCGTCGGGACCGTGGTGTCCGTCCTGGCCGACGCCGTCCACCGTTGCGTTACCAGCCCGCGACCGGTCAACCTGGCCTTCGGCACCCGGATCTCCCTGCTCGAGCTCATCGACCTCATCGAAGGCCAACTCGGGGTGGCGCTGGATCGAAGCCACACCGAACCACGTCCCGGGGACGTGCGTGACTCCCAGGCCGACAGCCGCGCCCTCCACCGCCTGTTCCCCGACGTCGAGCCGGTGCCGCTGCCGACGGGGCTCCGGTCCACGCTCGAGTGGTTCCAGGGCTTGCCCTGACCACGGCACCGGTCCGGCCGCCGGCGGCCAGGTCGACCTCCGGATCCCGGGGGGGCGTCGAAACCGCAGCCGGGGCCGTCCTGGTCATCTGGACGGCTCTGGCCGGCATCGCCCTTCATGGCTCCCACCGCCCCAACCGGATCGACCGCTGGGGGTTCTCCCTCCTGGCCCGCCAGCCCCACTCCTTGTTGCTGGTCAGGGTCACCGAGCTCGGTGACCCTGCCGTGCTGGTGGTGGGGTCGGCGCTGGCCGCGCTGGTGGCCGTTCGTCGTGACCGGTGGCGGGCGGCGGCCTGCTTGTGCGGACCGGTGCTGGCCGCCGTCCTGGTGGAGTGGGTGGTCAAACCGTGGGTCGGGCGTCGCTACCTCGAGGTGCTGACCTTCCCGTCGGGCAGCGTCACCACCATCGCCGCGGTGTCCACCGCTTGGGTGCTGGCCGTGCCGGCGCGACTACGTTGGGTGGCCATCGCCGCCGGCGCAGTGCTGGTGGTGGCGATGGGGGTCGCCGTGGTGGGGCTGCGGTGGCACTATCCGACCGACGCCCTCGGCGGGGCGGCCTTCGGCGTGGGCGTCGTCCTCATGCTCGACGGCCTCCTCCACCTGGCCGGATCGCCGGCCACCTCAGGCGGTGGTGGCCGTTGAGACGCCTGGTCCCCGTCGGGACCATCGGGGCGAGTTCATCCTCAAACCTGAGGAGATCCCTTTTGCTTTCGTCCCACCCCGGGGTAAAGTGGGAGGTCGATGGAGTGACCGGTAACAAGGTCGGATGGCGCCGTGATCGGCTCGGGGGCAGCATGGTGAACACGACGGATACCGTTTCATCACCCGAGACAGAGCGCCGATCGGTGCCCACAATGGCCTGTATCGACGTGCGTCTGAGTGCCGTCTCCGACAACGGGGTGAGCCCGACGCTGCTGGAGACGGTTCTCGACCGGGTCCAGGGGGCAGTGCGGGCTGACGACCGGGTCTGCCCTATGGGCACCTCCCGACTGGCCGTCGAGTTCGGGCCGGTGGCCAACGGTGTCCCCCCGCACGTGTTGGGCTACCGGCTGGCCCAGGCCATTGGCCGGGACCTGCCCTTGGACACGCCCTCGGCCTGTCTCTCGGTGTCGGTGGGCATGGCCGCCCCCCGCGACCGCCCGGGCCCCGCCGATCTCACCCGCAATGCCATGGCCGCCGCTTTGGCCGGGCGGTCGCAGCTGGGCCGCAGGCCTCTGTCCGGGACCCAGATCTCCAACGCCTTGGTGACCGTGGACAGCCTGGTCGCCCCACAGTCGTCGTCGCTTCGATCCCATCACATGATGCAAGCCATGCACCGGCGGGACGTCTTCCGATACCACGTCGGACGCAGCCCGGGCGGTCCTCAGCACGTCGGACCGTTCGTTCCGCCGGACACTGCTCTGCTCAGTGATCGAGACGGCAAGGCCGACCTCACGGTGTTGGTGATCGACCCGATGGCCGAGAGGGCGGACGACCCCGGCTTCGCCACCATCACCGCCGCCTCGGTGGCCGAAGGCCTGGGTTGCCGGTCCGCCGCGGTGGCGGCCACCGTCGACCACGGTCCGGCCATGGCCATCGACGGCTATCCCGTCGACCTGGTCGTCTTGGTGCTCGAGGGCGGCTCGTCCGGGCACCCATCCACCTGGGCCTCGGGGGCGTGGGGAGTTCCGGCGTCGCTCACCGCCTCCTACCGGGCCGCGGCCGTCCCTGTTCTGGCGGTGAGCGCGGGGGCCGGGGCGGGAGCGGTGGCGAGCTGCGTGGCCCAAGGGGGGCTGGCGCTGTTCAGCCTCGATCATCTCCCCAACGCCCTGGTGTCGTTGTCCCGCTACAGCGGTGACGAGCTGGTCCAGGGATCGGAGACACCCCTTCCTCCCCAGTTCAGGGCGCTGGTGGGCCTGACCGCCAGCGAGCGCAGAATACTGTTCTACCTGACCGAGGGCTGGGCCGCCCAGGACATCGCCGACGAACTGGTGGTGTCGCTCACCACGGTTCGCTCCCATATCCGCTCGACCCTTCGCAAGCTCGGGGTGCGTTCGCAATTGGCCGCCGTCGCCATCGCCAACAGCCGCGATCTCGAGCACGCACTGTCCGGCGACGCCTCCTGAGCACGGGGTGCCGTGCCTGACAAGTCACTGGCACCGGGGGGCCATGTAATTCTCCTGGCCGGCCCGGGCGACACCACCGATATCGTGGCCAATTACCTGGCGCCGCGGGTAGCCCACCTCGAGGTCGTGGTCGAGGAGCCCCAGTCGCGGGTCGAGCTGGCCCGGCGGCGGGCCACACGGTTGGGGTGGCCCACGGTCGTCGGCCAGATCGCCTTCGTCACCGTGGCCCTCCCCGTCATGAGGCGGCGGGGCCGGCACCGGATCGACGCCATCGTCGCCGCGTCGGCCCTCGACTCGACTCCCTACCCGTTTCGGCACCGGGTCGACTCGGTGAACGGGCCCGAAACTCGGGCCATCCTGCAGGCTGCCCGTCCCGACCTGGTGGTGGTCAACGGCACCCGGATCATCGCCAAAGCGGTGCTGGCGTCCATCACCTGCCCGGTCATCAACACCCATGCCGGCATCACCCCCGCCTACCGGGGTGTCCACGGGGGTTACTGGGCCCTGGCCGACGGGCGCCCCGATCAGGTCGGGACCACCGTGCACCTGGTCGACCCGGGGATCGACACCGGAGGGGTGCTGGCCCAGGGCACTTTCGCCGTGACCCCTGAGGACTCGATCGCCACCTACCCCTACCTGCACCTGGCGGCCGGGCTCCCCCTGCTCGGCCATCAGGTCGACCGGGTCCTGGCCGGGGAGAAGCTCGCGCCCCTGGTCGAGGACCCGCCGGCCGGAGCCAGCCGCCTCCGCTTCCACCCCACCCTGACCCAGTACCTCCGGACGCGGATCTCCCGGGGTGTCCGATGAGCGGTTCGCTCCCCTACGATTCCCTCGTGGAGTCGCGGGAGCCAGGAACGCCAGCGACCGCGCCGGGGGCGCTGGTCATCTCCCTCGACTTCGAGTTGCACTGGGGGATGCGCGACCACGTAAGTAGGCAGAGCCCGGCTTTCGCCGCCCTGGCCGGCTCCCGCCAGGTGGTGGCCGATCTGGCCGGCCTCTTCGCTCGGCGCGAGATCCGAGCGACCTGGGCCACGGTGGGATTTCTGTTCGCTTCCACCGACGACGAACTGTCGGGATACCTACCCGAGGTCCGTCCCTCGTACCGCGACCCCGAGCTCGACCCCTACGGGGAGATGATCGGCCCCGACGAAGCTGACGACCCGGAGCACCTGGCCGGCAGCCTGGTCCGGTTGGTGGCGTCCACCCCGGGCCAGGAGGTGGCTTCGCACACGTTCTCGCACTTCTACTGCCTCGAAGACGGCCAGAATGAGGAGGACCTGCGGGCCGACCTGGCCGCGGCCCAGGCCATCGCGCAGGGATGCGGTCTCACCCTGTCCAGCCTGGTGCTGCCCCGCAACCAGTGGAATCCCCGCTACACCAAGGCGGTGCTGGACAACGGCTTCAACTGCATCCGGGGACCGCAGCCTACGTGGGCCCACCAGGCCCGGCGCAGTGGCGATCACGGTGCGGTGACCAGGGTGGCCCGCCTGCTCGACACCTATGCGGGCCTGTCCCCACCGCCAACGACCGCCTGGGCCACCGTGCGGAACGAGGACGGGCTCTGCGATGTTCCGGCCAGCGCCTTCCTCCGGCCCTACTCAGAGCGGCGCAGGCAGCTCGACCCGCTCAAGCTGCGCCGCCTGGTGGCCGGCATGCGGGATGCGGCCCGGCGCGGTCGGATCTTCCACCTCTGGTGGCACCCCCACAACTTTGCCGCTGATCCCGGGCCCAGCTTCGCCTTCCTCGACGAGTTGCTCGACGAGTTCGATCGCCTCGCCGCCCAGGAGGGAATGCAGTCGATGTCCATGCGGGACGTCGCCACCCTGGTGGGCGAGTGGGACCACGCAGCACCATGACCGCGGCAGTCGGACACGAAGAGAAGAGCTCGGTGGGGCGGAGATCGGCTCACAGGCAGCAAGGAGGGTCGCCCATCAAGGTCACCTTCAGGCGTACCGGTTCGTTGATCTGCCTGGTGATCACCGTCGGCATCCTCGGGTTCACCTCCCCAGGGTCCGCCGCCCCCGCCCGTCCGGCGGGCGTCGCGCCTGACGACTCGACCTCGGGGACGATCCTCCCCGGCACCTCGTGTCCCGCCTTCCCGGCCGACAACGTGTGGAACACCCCGATCACCGGCCTGCCGGTCAACGCCGACAGCGCCACCTGGCTGGCATCCATGGACGCCGCCTCCACCGATCTCCACCCCGATTACGGTCCGTCCAACAACAAGAAGAAGCCGTACGGGATCCCCTGGGAGATCGTGCCGGCCGGGACCACCTTCGTGCCCATCAAATTCACCTACGCCTCGGAAAGCGACCCGGGGCCCTACCCGCTGTCCAAGACCACACCCATCGAGAACGGATCCGACCGTCACGCCATCATGGTCGACCCCTCCGACTGCTATCTCTATGAGACCTGGGACACCCACTACCACCCCAAGGGCAAGTCCAAGGCGGGTTCGGGCGCCATCTGGAACCTCGAATCCGACACGCTCCGGCCGGCCGGGTGGACCTCGGCCGACGCCGCCGGCCTCCCCATCCTGCCCGGACTGGTCAACTACGACGAGGTGACGTCGGGCACGATGGACCACGCCATCCGGTTCACCGCCCAGTGCACCCAGCAGTCCTATCTGTGGCCGGCCCGGCACGAAGCCGGACAAGACAACACCGATTGCCCTCCCATGGGGGCGCGCTTCCGGTTGAACGCCGATTTCTCGCTTCCGGCAGCCAGCTGTGCGGCCATGTGTCAGACCGTCCTCACCACCATGAAGACCTACGGACTGATCCTCGCTGACAACGGCAGCAACTGGTTCTTCCAGGGTGTGGCTGACACCCGATGGACGGACACCGAAGTGGATCAGCTCAAGGCCATTCCGGCCAGCCAGTTCGTCGCCGTCGACGAGTCGTGCCTGATGGTCGACCCCAACTCGGGTCAGGCCCTGCAGCCGGGCACTCCCGCGTACACCTCGAGCTGCGGCTGAGCGGGCGGGCGGCGCACACGGTCGGCGAACGCCGGCGCTCGCGTCCGGCAAACGGAGTCCTCAGCAGGACCGCAGGAACAGCGCCTTGACCAAAGCACCCCACTCGTAGGCGAGGTCGAAGAGGAGATGCGAGGGAGGATCGTCCACCGGCACCATGATCAGCTGCGCGCCGGTGCATCGCTTGAACAACATGCGGGCGCGGGTGGCCTGGCTGCGCTCGGACACGATGATGAGACGGTCCCAGTGACGCCGGGCGGCCAACCGGCCGGCGAACTCGGCCTCGCCCCGCGTGTCGAGTGGTTGAGCCCGGAAGCAGATGATCTCCACCTTGGGTACCGGGTGCGGGCAGGGAGCCGGAGGGTTGCCGCCCAACGAGACCACCACCACTGGCGCATAGCCGGCCCGGGCCAGGCGGATGGCCTGCTTGGCCCGAAGTTGGCCGGGATCGCCCCCCAGTGCCACCACCGCGTCGGCCGAGCGGGGGGAATCGGTGGGGGGCCAGACGAAGAGGCGGAGGGTGGCGGCGATGAAGAGCACGGCCACCACGGCCAGGACGATCAACATCCGACGCCACCGCGTCCGAAAGAGCACCGGCGCACCCTATCGGTCGCCTTCCCGGTTGCCCGGGTCCGTCGACCCGACGGACTGCAACCCGGGACGGCCATGGGAGGTCGAGACCGACCAAGCGTTGGGTGGGTCGACCCGGGGCACGGGCGCCATGGGGCACTACCATGGCGCCGTGTTCCTCGTCGGGGCAACGGTCGCAGGGCGTCCGACACGAGGGCTCGCCCACCGGTCTCCTGCGACGGTTGGCGGCCTTGCCGACGACGGGAGAGAAAGAGGAGCGGAGTGGCGATGACGCGGGCAGAAGGGGAGAGGTAACCGTGGCCATGGACAAAGGTGGAGACCAGCCGGTGCCGATGCCGTCGCTGGCGAGCCGCGTCCGCAGGCGAGCTGGCAAGGAGTTGGTCCGCTCCACCCGTAATCCGTTCCCCTCGGCCCGGTCGCGGACACTGATCGTCCACTGCGGTCACCACAAATCGGGCACGGTGTGGTTCCGCCAGGTCCTGGTGTCGCTCATCCGGGCCTACGGCCTCCGCAAACAGGAAGGGATAGCAATCCCGATCCGGGCCGACACCGACCTGGTCTTCTATGCCCATGCCGAGTCCTTCCGCCGCGAGCAGATCGGTGATCGGCGGTTCCGCGGCTCGCACGTCATCCGGGACCCGCGCGATCTGATCGTGTCCGGGTACGAGTACCACTTGGTCACCACCGAGAAGTGGACGCAGAAGCCCAGCCCGAACTATGGGGGACAGAGCTATCAGCAATACCTCCGCTCGGTGAATGAGCACGACGGCCTGATGGCCGAGCTCGAAGGGGTGGGGGCGTCCACGGCCGCAGCCATGAACGACTGGAACTACGACCAGCCGGAGTTCCTCGAGCTCCATTACGAGGATGCGCTGGCCGACGAGGCCGGTACCTTCGAGAAGATGTTCCGCTGGTACGGGTTCAACGACCACGCCGTGGCCCGAGGGCTCGACGCCGTCGACCGACTGAGCCTCAAGCGCGGAGGCGCTCTCCCCAATCACGCCCGATCGGGCGAACCCGGCGAATGGAAGGCTCGGCTGGGTCCCGAGCACATCGCCCGGTTCAAGGAGCTCACCGGGGACCTCGTGGTCCGTCTGGGGTACGAGACAGATCCCGACTGGTAAGCCGCCGCTCAGGCCACGGCGTTGACGATGGCCGGACACCGTTAGGCTTGGGGCGAGGGAATATCCATGGACCGAACCCGAAGACTCGTCGTCAGTGTGGCCCTCAACGTCGCACTGGTGGTCGTCCAGGTCGGGTTCGGTGTGGTCGCCCATTCCACCGGGCTGATCGCCGACGCCGGGCACAATCTCGCTGATGTCGGGGCCCTGGTCCTTTCCCTGGTGGCGGTCAGGTTCGCACTCCGCCCGGCCAGCGAGGCCCGGTCGTTCGGGAACCACCGGGCCACGATTCTGGCCGCCTTGGCCAATGCGTCACTCATAGCCGTGGTCACCGTGCTCATCGTCATCGACAGCGTCCACCGACTGGGCCACCCCGAAGATGTGCGAGCCGGGATCGTGGTGGTGGTCGCGTCCCTCGGCCTGGTCGTCAACGGCATCGCGGCCATCGTGCTCCGCGACGGCTCGAACGACCTCAACATGCGCTCGGCCCTTTTGCACATGGCCGGTGACGCGCTGGCCTCACTGGCCGTGTTGGCGGCCGGAGTGGTTCTCCTGTTCGTCCCCTCGGCGCGTTGGCTGGACCCGATATCGGCCCTGGTGGTCGCGGCCATCATCGTCACCCAGGCCGCGGGCGTGTTCCGGTCGAGCATCGCCGTCCTCCTCGAGTCGACGCCGTCGGATGTCGACGTCGGCGAGCTCAGTGAAGCCATGGCGGGGGTGGCGGGGGTGGCGGAGGTGCATGACCTCCATGTGTGGAGCCTGTCCCGCGAGCTACGGGTGCTGTCCGCCCACATCGTCCTGACCGGTCATCCCACTCTCGAGGAGGCACAGCTGGTTGGCGACCGGGTCAAGAACGCCATTGCCGGTCCGTTCGCCATCGCCCACAGCACCATCGAACTCGAGTGCGAGCGATGCAACGACGATGACGACCCTTGTCAGATGGAGGCGGTCGTGCCCGCCGCGGCCACGGTCCATCGGCACTGACTGGCCCGGGCCGGCCC
Organism: uncultured Acidimicrobiaceae bacterium; assembly: GCA_963704615.1. Taxonomy (GTDB): domain Bacteria; phylum Actinomycetota; class Acidimicrobiia; order Acidimicrobiales; family RAAP-2; genus Bog-756. The sequence continues at coordinate 3,025,363 of OY969923.1, forward strand.
GACACCCTGGGTGGCCTGATGGGATCAACACAACCTCCACAAGCTCACGTCGCGTGCCGCTCTGGAGAGCAGGCGCCACTGTATTGTTGTTGGCACAAGTAATTTCACGGCGCAGATCAAACTAGCTTCAAGGTGCAGATCAGAGGTCGGATGAGTTAATCTCAACCACAGGGGGGTTGGGTTCGCCATTCCGACGATGGGTTTTCGCCAGCGGTCTGCCCCCCATCTTCAAGGCTGGTTATGAGCCCCATCGACTCCAACATCGCTCGGCGACTCTTCGCACAGGGGCGACAACTGCCGCCGAAACGGGACCAGTGAAGAAACCGCTCTCCAGGACCCAGCCGTCCGGCACCGGGACCCAGCCGTCCGGCACCGGGATCCAGCCGTCCGGTAACGGGATCCAGCCGTCCGGTAACGGGATCCAGCCGTCCGGTAACGGGAACATGCCGACCGACTCCCTTTTCTCGCTCATGCGAACGCTCGGCTTGGGTTCTCTGCGTCTGAGGATGGTCGCCTTCAGCCTCCTCTCCCTCATCGGCGGTCTGAGTCAAGCAGCCATCTTGGTGCTCATCTCTGAGGTCGCGGTGGCCGAGGTCCAGAACAAACACTCGGTCCATGTCCTCGGTCGCTACCTGTCACCGACGATGGCGATCGTCGCCGCCTTCCTGGCATTGGCGCTCTTCTTCTGCACCCAACTCTTCGGCGCCCTGATCGCAACTTCTGTCTCAGCACAGGCGCTGACAATGACCCGTACACGCATCGTCACCGGTTTCTTCCGGTCGAACTGGTCCCTTCAATCCACTGAACGGCTCGGGCACGTCCAACAGCTCCTCACGATGAACAGCAACGCCACCGCCAGTGCCGCCCAGAGCTTGTCGGCGGGTCTCCAATCGTCCCTCATGCTGACCGGGCTCTTGGGGGTGGCCCTGGTGATCGATCCCGCTGCGGCCCTCGGGGTCATCGGCATCGGCATCGTGCTCTCGCTGATGCTCAGGCCGTTCAACAAGCGCACCCGGCAGGCAAACCGCGAGCTCTCGAAGGTCACAAGAGCCATGGCCACACAGATGACCGAGTACACCCGCCTGAGCCGGGACTTTCGATTGTTCGGTGTGGAGACCCGGGTCCTGGACAAGCTCCGCGGCATGATCCAGGTCACCGGTCGCGTCTATCGCAGGACCAGCATGCTCGGCAGCATCGTGCCCATCTTGTACCAGTCCTTCGCACTCGGATTCGTCATCATCGCCATTGTCCTCCTGACCGGTGCCGGCCACGCGAGGCTCGCCGAACTGGGAGCCATCCTCGTCCTCGTGCTGCGATCTGTCGGCTACGGCTCGGCCGTTCAGTCCTCGATCCAGGGCCTCCGCGGCTCCCAGGGTTTGCTGGAGGATGTCATGCGCGAGCTCCATCGCTTCGACGAGGCTCGAGTGACTTCCGGAGAGCGCTCGCCCGAGTCCTTCGGGGTGGACTTCGATTCCGTGGAGTACTCCTACGACGGGGTGACGCTCGCCCTCTCCGGCATCACCATGCACATCCCGGAGGGGAAGATCGTCGGAATGCTCGGACCCTCGGGCAGCGGCAAGACGACCATCAGCCAGCTCCTTCTGGGCCTACGCGAGCCCACGAGCGGTCGGGCCACGATCGGCGGCGAGGACGCGGCGGCGATCTCCAAGAGCGATGCGCACAGCACAGTGGCGCTCGTGCCCCAGGAACCGGTGCTCCTGCAGGGCTCGATCATCGACAACATCAGGTTCTTCCGCGACTTCGAGGAGCAGGAGGTCATCGACGCCGCGAGGCAGGCCCACCTGCATGAGGATGTGGTCCGGATGCCCGCCGGTTACGAGACTCCCGTGGGTGAAGGTGGCGGCTCCCTCTCGGGAGGGCAGAAGCAGCGCCTCGCCATCGCACGAGCGCTGATCGGCTCCCCGAAGCTCATCGTCCTGGACGAGCCCACCAGCGCGGTGGACGGGCACACCGAAATGCTCATCCGCCAGACCCTCTCCGAGCTCAGAGAGCACGTCACCGTGGTGATCATCTCGCATCGCATCGAGACGACGGCGCAGTGCGACCTGCTCCTGGTCCTGGCCAACGGGAAGATCGCGGATTACGGCGAGCGGGACGCGGTGCTGGCCGGATCGGCCTACCGGAGCATCGTGTTGAGCCGGCACGACCTCAGCGACGACCATGCGTCGAAGGGCGACGACACGTCGAAGGACTAAAAAGCTGGAAAGGCGCGATCACTCGCTTCACTCTCCGCTCGACACGACCGAGGACAGCCGCACGCTCAAGCTGCTCACCATCGTCCGACAGGCTGCCCACCGGGGTCCGGGCGCGACGCAGCCCCGAGTAACCGGTCGGCCGGAACCGCCCGAGCTCCTCGGGGCCACGCTCACAGTGGACACGGTCTCACCCGCGCCGAGCCGTGTCGGACGACCCTGCTGCAGGCACCGAACCGGAGTGGTCTTCCGATCACTCGATCCGTTACCGAACCACCAAGCTGGTCACCTACTGCTTCACTGTCCCTGCAAGTCGATCATCGGATGAACCGCTGCACTCGTCCTCCAAGAGTGGTCTTGCGACCCTTCCCAAGGGGAGCTTTGTGGCCCTTCCTCTCATCGTCTCCGGTCTCCAGCGGAGCTTCGGCTTCCCAACAATTGACACTGTGATGGGTGCACCGACAAGGGTCAAGAGGCTGGCGCGAAATCCCTACCTTATCCTCCGGGTTTTCTTCGCTTTCCCCAGATCACGGTCAGATGTCCACTGGTCTTCCCCAACCTGCGGATCCGGCGATAGCCTCTTCGGGCCATGATCCGAGGGGAGATGACCGTTACTTGACGACCGTGAGGTCGGCCGCGCCGATCAACGAGAGCGCGCTTCGGGTCGGCACCGACGAGACCGGTACCCGGCCGGGCGTCTCCGGTCGGGCGATCCTCGGTGTGGTCGCCGCGGTCGTCGTCGCGGTGATGGTGGGCGCCGGCGGCGTGGCCCTGGCCTCACACCTCGGCCGTCCCGCCCGCGCCGGCGCAGCCGCCACTGAGGCCCCCGGCGACCCGCCGGGGGGTTTCCCGGTGAGCCCCTTGGCCTACCGCCCGCCGCCCACTCCGGCCCCGGCCGCCCCAGGCACCGCCGTCGGCTCGGGCCAGGACCAGTCCGACCCGGTCCTCACCCTGATCGACAACCGTTACTTCCTCTACACCAGTGGGGCACCCGGCTTTCCGCCGGTCAATGTCCCGGTGGCCTCGGCCACCGACTTCGGCGCCTGGAGCCCGATCAGCGACGCCCTCCCCGTCCTCCCTCGCTGGGCTGTCCCCGGTTACACCTGGGCTCCCGAGGTCCACCAGTTCGGCTCGACCTACGTCCTCTACTTCACCGCCATGGTGGTCGGGACCAAGCCGGCCATGGAGTGCATCGGGGACGCCACCGGGGCCGCCCCCGACGGGCCCTTCGTTGCCGCTCCGGCACCGTTTATCTGCCAGCCGGGCCTGGGCGGTTCCATCGACCCTCGTGTCTTCACCGACGCCGACGGCACCAATTGGATGTTGTGGAAGTCCGACCAGAACATCGGGGGTGCGACCACCCCGACTCAGATGTGGTCACAGGAGTTGACCGCCGACGGCCTGGGCCTGACGGGACAGCCGGCCATCATCCTCCAGCCCGACGAACCGTGGCAGGGAACCATCGTGGAGGCACCCGACATGGTGGAAGTCGATGGCAACTACTGGGTGTTCTATTCGGGGAACTGGTTCAACCAACCGGCCTACGGCATCGGCGCGGCCCGCTGTGCCGGACCGCAGGGCCCGTGCGCCGATACCTCCCTCTGGCCGCTGCTCGGCTCCAACAACCAGGGCCAGGGGCCCGGAGAGGCGTCCGTCTTCGTCGACGCCAGTGGTGCCTGGATGCTCTACAGCCCGTGGCGCTCACTGGCTCCCCGTCCCGACTTCCTCCGCCCGGTGTTCATCACCCGGCTGGGCTTCGCCCCGAGCGGCCCCTACCTGGCCGCCGGCGGCCCCCCGCCCGGTCTCGACGCCCTCGGGTCCGGGATCCTGTTGCCGAACCCGTGAACCCGTGCCCGTGAACTGTACCGGTGCCGGCCCGGTCAGTCCCGGAGGCGGCGCAGCTCGACCGCGACCGCCTTGCCGTCGGCCTGGCCCCGAGTGGCCTTCATCACCACGCCGGTGAAGAACCCGGCCAGCTTGTCCTCGCCGTCCTGGAAACGGCGCCACTCGTCGGGGTGGGCGGCCACCGCCGCGGCCACCGTGGCCACCAACGAGTCCTCGGTCATGGCCTCGAAGCCCCGGGCGGCGGCGATGGCCGCCGGATCTCCCCCGCCGGCGGCCAGCAGTTCGGCCAGCACCTGCTTGGCCTGGGTGGCCGTCAGCGAGCCCGAGGACTCGAGGGTCAAAAGGGCTACGTAGGAACCGAGGTCCAGCGCCCGGGCGGCATCGGCATCGGTGGCCGCCTCGTTGGCCGTGCGGGCCAGGGCCAGCCCGGTGGGCAGGCCGGCGGCCACCGCGCCGGTCACCAGATGGTCGAGGCCCAGGTCGACCACGGTGGCCACCTGGTCGGTGGCCGCGTCGCTGACCTCGCCGGCGTCTTCGAGCAACTCGAGCAACCGGGCACGGCGCTCCGCCGGCATCGGGGCCAGGGTGTCGGCCACCGCCTGGAGCCATTCGGCGTCGGGGACCAGGGGAACCAGATCCGGCTCGAGGAAGTAGCGGTAGTCGTAGGCGTCCTCTTTCGAGCGGAGGAGGACGGTGCGGCCCTCGCCCTCGTCCCAGTGGCGGGTCTGCTGTTCGACGGACTTCCCCGATTCGAGGAGGGCGATCTGGCGGTCCGCCTCGTAATCGATGGCCCGACCCACCGATCGGATCGAATTGAGGTTCTTGATCTCGCACCGGGTACCGAAGGGCTCGTCGGAGGATCGCCGGACCGACACGTTGGCGTCCACCCGCATCGACCCCTCCTCCATCTTGCCGTCGGAGGCGCCCGAGGCCACCAGCACGGCCCGCAGCTCGGCGACGTAGGCGCGGGCCTGGGCGGCCGAGCGGATGTCGGGGGCGCTCACGATCTCGACCAGGGGGACCCCCGACCGGTTGTAGTCGACCAGCGAGTAGTCGGCGCCGTGGATGCGGCCCGAGGCGCCGGCGTGGGACGTCTTTCCGGTGTCCTCTTCCATGTGGGCGCGCTCGATTCCCACTCGGCTGCCGTCGGGGAGGTCGAGGTGGCCGAGGACGTTGATCGGCTCGTCGTACTGACTGATCTGGTAGTCCTTGGCCTGATCGGGATAGAAGTAGTTCTTGCGGTGGAAGGTGGACGGGCGGATCTGACAGTGCAGGGCGGTGCCGATGGCCATGGCCAACTCCACCGCCTTCTGGTTGAGCACCGGCAGCGATCCGGGCAGGCCCACACAGACCGGGCAGATGTTGGTGTTGGGTTCATCCCCGAACTTGTTGGGACACCCGCAGAACAACTTGGTGACCGTCTGGAGCTCGGAGTGGACCTCGAGGCCGATCACCATCTCCCACCCCGGCCTCACGATCGGACACCTCCGACCCGACTCGGCACGGGCAGGGGAGGCGCGGCGTCCTCGACCACCGCTGCCACCTTGAACAGGGTGCTCTCGGACAGCACTGGCCCGAGCAGCTGGACCCCCACGGGCAGACCGTCGTTCCCCGGGCCGAAGGGGATGCTGATGGCCGGGTGCCCGGCCAGATTGGACGGGATAGTGCACACGTCCGAGAGGTACATGGTCAGCGGGTCGCCGGTCTTGGCCCCCAGGGGAAAGGCGGTGGTCGGTGCCGTGGGACCGAGGAGGACGTCGCAACGGGCATAGGCGGCAGCGAAGCCCTCGATGATCCGAGTCCGGACGCGAAGGGCCTGGTTGTAGTACGCATCCATGTAGCCGGCCGAGAGCACGTAGGTTCCGAGCATGATCCGGCGCTTGACCTCGTCGCCGAAGCCGGCCGTGCGGGTGGCGGTGTTCATGGCCACGGTGTCCTCGGCATCGACCCGCAGCCCATAGCGGACCCCGTCGTAGCGGGCCAGGTTGGAGGACGCTTCGCCGGGGGCGATCAGGTAGTAGGCGGAGAGCCCCAGGGTGACCTCGGGCACCGACACCTCGACCACCCGGGCCCCGGCCGCGGCACAGGCCTCGGCCGCCTCCCGCACCCTCGACACCACATCGGGCGCCGCCCCCTCGAGGAACTCGGTGAGGATCCCGACGGTCAGGCCGGCCACCCCGTCGTCCAGAACCGAGAGCACCCTCGGGGTGGGGCGGTTGAGCGAGGTGGAGTCGGCCGGGTCGTGACCACCGATCACGTCGAACAGCAGGGCGGCATCGGCGACGGTGGTGGCCAACGGGCCGATCTGGTCGAGCGAGCTGGCGAAGGCCACCAGGCCGTAGCGGGACACGGTGCCGTAGGTGGGTTTCATGCCCACCACACCGCACAGGGCGGCCGGCTGGCGAATGGAGCCGCCGGTGTCCGAGCCCAGGGCAATAGGGGCGAAACCGGCGGCCACCGCCGCAGCCGAACCCCCCGAGGACCCACCGGGCACCCGGGAGGTGTCGTGCGGATTGCGGGTGGGGCCGAAGGCCGAGCCCTCGGTGGACGAACCCATGGCGAACTCGTCCATGTTGGTCTTCCCCACCATGACCGCCCCGGCCCGCCGCAACCGGGTCACCACCGTGGCGTCATAGGGCGGACGCCACCCGTCGAGGATGCGCGACGAGCAGGTGGTGGGCACCCCCGTGGTGCAGAGGTTGTCCTTGAGGGCGACGGGCACACCGGCCAGGGGTCCCGGGTCCTGGCCCGCGGTCACCGCCCGGTCCACGGCGAGCGCCTGGGCCCGAGCCTCCTCCGCGGTGACCAGGTTGAAGGCGTGGATCTCGGCCTCGCCGGCATCGATGACGGCCAGGTGGCCCTCGAGAACGTCGGCGGCGCGGCGCGCCCCGGTCCGGACCGCCTCGGCCAGGGCGGCCGCCGGGCGCGGTGCGCTCACGGCGCTTCGCCCAGGATGCGCGGCACCTTGAACCGATGGTCCTCCACCGACGGCGCCTCGGCCAGCACCTGGTCACGATCGAGACACGGCTGGATCTCGTCGGGTCGGAGCACGTTGGTCACGGCCATGGCGTGCGCGGTCGGGGACACACCGGCCAGGTCGAGACAGGCGACGTCGGCGGCGTGGTCGAGCACCTGGGCCAGCTGACCGGTGAACAGGTCGAGCTCGTCCTCGGTCAGCTCGAGGCGGGCCAGGGCGGCCACGTGGGCCACCTCCTCGCGGGTCAGCGCGCCGGAGTGGCCATCAGGCGGCCGCGGCGCCCGGTCCACCCATGACCTCGAGGGCGAAATCGACGACCCGCTGTTCGATCAGCGGCGCGTCCCAGTCCAGGGTGGCCACGTGGAAGCTGCGCTCGAGACGGACCCGCATCGACCGGCCCGCCCACCGAGCGCTCGAGGACGGTCGCCGGACGCCGGGTCGACCACGTGGTCCTCCCGGCTGGAGAACAACAGGGTGGGACAGCGGATAGCGGACAGCCGGCCGGCCACCTCGCCCACCCCTTCGAACAGGGAGAGGGCCGCGGCCAGGGGGGTACGCGGGTAGGCGGCTTCGACGACTCCCTCCTTGGCGATGTCCGACCCGATGCCGTCGATGACCTCGGTCCCGGCGTCGAGAAGGGCGCGGATCCCGTCGGGGAATTCCTCGACGGGGGGGTCGACCAGCGGATTGACCACGGCGATGCCGGCGATGCCGGGGTGGTGCTCGGCCAGCCAGCAGGCCAGGGTCCCCCCCATCGACAGCCCGGTCACCGCCACCTTCTCGCAGCGCGCGGCCAGGGCCTGGTAGGCGGCCTCGGCCGCGCCGGACCAGTCCTCCCAGCGAGTGGGAACCATGTCCTCGATGGCCGTGCCGTGGCCGGGCAGGAGGGGGAGGTCCACGGTGTACCCGACGGTGGCCAGCACCTCGGCCAGCGGCCGCATCGACTGGGGGTTGCCGGTGAAGCCGTGGAGGACGAGCACACCGTGGGACCCGCCTCGGTGGGACCAGGGTTCGGCACCTGGGATGATCGGAGCGGTCATGGCACGGGATGCTAATGGCATCAGGTCTCGACCTCGGGCACGAGGCCCACCCGGCGGCACCGTCGTCTCGAGGCCTCGACCCCTCTCTGCGGACAGGGCTGGGCCGGCCGAGAGGGATTCGGGGACCCGGGTAGTGTGGGCGGCCAGACATCCCCCAGGCGCAAGGAGCAGCACACCGATGGCCACCTATCAGTTTCTGAGCGACGAATGGCTGGCCGAGGCCCGGGCCATCAGGGCGGAGTTCGACGGCAAGGGCGCGCACCATCGACCACTCCATCCGGATGAACCTGGTCATCGCCGAGGTGCCCTTCGGCGAGGGAACGGTGCGAGGCCCACGTGGACACCAGCACGCGGCGAGCTGGTGCTCGACACCGGCCACATCGACCCGGTCGACCTCAAGGTCTCCCTCGACTACGACGTGGCCAAGGCCATCCTGGTCGAGGGCAACCCCCAGGCCGGGATGCAGGCCTTCATGTCCGGCAAGATCAAGGTCGAGGGCGACATCGCCAAGCTGATGGCCCTCCAGTCGATCGGCCCCCGATCCGGTGGCCGCCGAGATCGGCGCCCGCATCCTGGCCATGACCGAGTAGCGTCCCATCCCCGGGGCAGCCGCCTGGTCAGCCGGCGGCCACCTCGGGCGAGCGCTCGGCCTCGCCCGTGACCAGGGGTGTTGCGCATGAACAGCGCGAACACCGCCGGCCAGCACGGCGCCGATGGCGCCCACCGCGTAGGCCCGGTGGAACGAGGCCAGCGAGCCCACCCCGCCGTGCCCGGAGGCCTGGACGGTGACCATCACCTGGATGCCGGCCACGATGCCGATCTGGGTGATCAGCTGCTGGGCCGCGCTCATCACCCCGAGCTCGTCGGCGGCCACCTCGTTGGACGCCGACGCCGCGGTCGACGGGGTGGACAGACCGTTGCCCACACCCGGACAGGGCCAGGGCCACCAGGATCACCACCAGCGACGGTTGGGCTCCGAGCTGGGTGAAGACCAGCATCGACAGCCAGCAGGGCGACGGCCGCCGGCCACCGTCGACAGCCGCTCCCCCACCTTGACGGCGGCGTAGCCGGCGATGGGGGCCACGATGGAGAACATCAGCGGGCGGGCGGTCGACACCAGGCCGGCCCTGGTCTCGCTGTAGCCGTAGACCCGCTCCATGAGGATGGGGAAGAGGAAGAAACCGCCCATGTAGGAGAAGTTGACGAAGGTCCGGGCTCCGAGGGGGAAGACGAAGTTGCGCATCCGGAAGTAGCGCAGCGGGATGAGCGGCTGCGGGGGCCCGCCGCTCGTGGAGCACGAAGCCGACGCCGGACACGAGCTGAGCGGCGAAGACGGCGAGGGTGGCCGGGGCGGCGAACCCCCAGGACGGGGCCACGTTGAGCGCCAGCAGGCAGGCGGTGACCGAGCCGGACAGGGTGAGCGACCCCATCCAGTCGAGCTGGCCCCACGGGCTCCCACTCCGGTGCCCGGCCTGGCGCCGGGCCCGGCTTCGGCGGTGCGAGCCGTCGCCGGAGGGCAGCACGATCACGGCCAGCACGGCGGCGATGGCCATCAGGGGCAGCTCACCCCAGAACAGGGCCCGCCAGCCCGAAGTACTGGATGATCGGGGCGCCGATGGTCACCCCGAGGACCGGTCCCCCCGCCCCGACCAGGGCCCACCAGCCCATGGCCTTGACCCGGTCCCCGTGGGAGAAGACCTGGAGGACCAGGGCCATCGAGGCGGCTCCGGTGGCCGCCCCCTGGACGCCGTCGAACAGCCGGGCGGCGATGAGCACCCCGGCGGTCGGGGCCGAGGCGGTGAGCACCACGCTGACGGCTGCTCCCGACAGTCCCCACAGGTAGAGCCGCCGGTAGCCCCGGAGGTCGCCGAGCTTGCCCGAGGATGGGGGCGGCCACCCCGAAGGCCAGCAGGGGGCCGGTCGAGGTCCAGGTCAGGGTGGAGATCGATGGTGTGCAGCTCGGCGGCCACCTCGGGCAGGGCCACCACGAAGACGGTGAAGGTGATGTTGACCGACAGCAGGCCGGCCAGCACCGTCCACAGCACCCACCACTGGTAGCGCTCGGAGCCGGCCAGCCGGCGGTGGATCCGGTGGCGGAACAGGATGGGCCAGGGGACGACGATGCCGCCCTCGGCACCGGCACCGGTGCCGCTGAGCATGGCCTCGGCCTCGATCACCTCGCCGGCGTCGAAGCCCTGGTCCCCTGCCGGTCCGGCCGGGCCCCCTGACCGGCGACACCGCTCAGCCCACGAGCGGGTGCATCTGCGCCTGCAGCTCCGCCACCGTCCAGCGGTCGTCCTTCTCCAGGGTGTCGGTCATCGTCCAGGGCTGGAAGAGGCGGATCTGGCCGCCCTGGACGAAGTACACCCGGCCGGTGGCCGGGCAGTCCTCGGTGGCCAGGTAGGCCACCAGGGGGGAGACGTTGGCCGGGTCCCAGCTGTCGAACACCGAGGCGTCGGCCGGGGCCTGCACGATGTCGGACAGGCCCGGGGTCTGCTCGGTCATCCGGGTGCGGGCGGCCGGGGCGATGGCGTTGACCCGGACGCCGTAGCGGACCAGCTCGTCGGCGGCGATGGTGGTGAAGGCGGCGATGCCGGCCTTGGCCGCGCCGTAGTTGGACTGGCCGGGGTTGCCCAGCAGCCCCGACGTCGACGAGGTGTTGACCACCGACGCCTTGACCTCCTGGCCGGCCTTGGTCTGCTCGCGCCAGTAGGCGGCGGCGTGCCGGGTGGGGACGAAGTGACCCTTCAGGTGGACGTGGATGACCGAGTCCCAGTCCGCCTCGGACATGTTGACCAGCACCCGGTCGCGCAGGATGCCGGCGTTGTTGACCAGCACGTGGAGGTCGCCGAAGGCCTCGACGGCGGTGTCGATGAGCCGCTTGCCGCCGTCCCAGTCGCAGACGTCGTCGCGTTGGCCACCGCCTGGCCGCCCGGCGGCGGTGATCTCGTCGACCACCTGCTGGGCCGGCGGACCGGTCGTCGCCGGATCCGTCGACGGCGCCACCCGAGGTCGTTGACCACCACCTTGGCCCCCTCGGCGGCGAACAGGAGGGCGTGCTCGCGGCCCGATGCCGCGACCGGCCCCGGTGATGATCGCGATCCGTCCGTCCAGTGCTCCCATCTGGTCACTCCCCCATCTCTGCTGCGGTCTCGTCCCGGCCTCCGCTCCAGGGCGGGACTGTCGGTGGGTCGGCGACCACGTTGACAGGGCCGCGACAGCCTGGTCAAACCGGCAGGGCATCCCCCGGCGGTCGCCGGTGGCCAGCCGGCACCGGGACGGTCGACACGGTCGTCCCCAGCCCGGCCTCGACCACGGCCGCCACCATCGCCCGGACCCGGGCCCGGTCGCCGGCCACCAGCACGTACTCGGTGTTGCGCAGGTGGGACACCGATCCCACCTTGCTGCCCGGACGGATCGTGGATGCCGATCCGCGCCCCGACGTAGCGGGCCGAGTCGAAGGCCAGGACCTCCACGTGGCCGCGGCCGGCGCACAGCTCGTGGAGCTGGTCGAAGCTCAGCCACGACTCGTTGTTGTAGGAGAGGACCACCACCTCGGCCTGGACACCCGGTGATCACCCGGCCCAGGGCGGCGGGCATGCGTCCGGCGGCCGTTGAAGGCGCTCCTGCTCGCCGGGTCCCGGAGGTCCTCGCGCTTGCAGGCCACCCCGTAGTGGGCCGGGGCGTCCCAGGCCACGATGGTCTCCCACACGTGGTAGTTGGCGTCGTAGCGGTGCTGGTTGTAGGGAGGGTCGAGATAGGCCAGGTCGACCGGGCCCGAGCTCGTCGCGAGCCGGCCAGGGCGCCGGCGTCGCCCCGCACCGCCCGACCCGGGCCCGGGCAGCAGGGCCGGCACCCGCAGGGTCAGCGGTTGGTGGGCCCGCGGGCGCCCACTGCTTGAGGTAGGCCATCTGCAGACCGGTGGTCGAGTCCACCCGGTCGGCCGCCTCGACCAGGCTGGTCAGCAGGACCGGCCAGAGGGCGGTGCCGGCGTACTCGTCGCTCGATGGCGTCGCGCACGGCGTCGATGCGGGCCCCGTTCTCCGGGCGGAAGTACCGCGACGCCTCGCAGAAGGTGGCGGTGACGTACCCGGGCCGCCCGGGCAGGCGCGTTGAGCCGGTCGACGGCCTCGGCCACCTCGGCCGACCAGGTCGGGGCTGGGCCCGCGGGTCGGTGGCCACGTAGCAGCGGGCCAGCACGTGGGCGAACCGGGTGCTGTCCACCGCGGTCACCTCGATGCCCAGCCGCTTCCAGGCCTGGGCCACCCGGGTGGTCCCGCAGAAGAGGTCGAGGCCGGTGCGGGCCCCCGATGCCTCGGCCAGCAGGCGTGAGGGCGGGAACCAGCCGTCGCTTGGACCCCAGGTACTTGATCACGGCGGGGCGCCGCGGGCTCACCGGCGACCGAACCGGCGGAACCACCAGTTCGGGTCGCGGGCGTGGGCGTGGAAGTGGTCGGGGATCTGGCGCATCACCCGGTCGAACGACCACACGCCCTCGCCCAGCTGGTCATCGGCCACCCGGCCGAGTGGGCCGAGCATGTGCTCGACCTCGGCGTCGGGCGGCTCGTCGCCATGCTCCTTCCAGACCACCATGGGCACGTCGCACACCTCGCAGGCGGCCACCCAGCAGACGTCGTCCTCGTGGAACCACTCGGTGATGCGGGCCGCTTCGCACAGTTCGCAGCCCGGGGCGGACGCGCTCACCGCGTGTAGAGGTCGACGGTGGTGCCCGGCAGGCACCGAGGTCCCGGCGGCCGGGTCGGTCGAGAGCACCCTGGTGGCACCCGGCGGCCCGTAGGGGCCGGCGACCTGGAGACCGAGGGCCTCGAGGGCGCTGGTGGCCGCGGCCACCGACTGGCCGACACCAGGTCGGGGATGGTCACCGGCTGGGGACCGAGGAGACAGCTCGACGGTGACCGTGCGACCCGAAGGGCTGCGGACCCGGCAGCGGACGCGGGCGGTGCCGTCCCGATGACCTGACCGGTGGGGACGGTGGCGCTGTACTGCGTTCTGCTGGGCGGGACGAACCCGGCGGCCGACAGGGCGGCCGAGGCGCGTGGCGTAGGTGGACGCCGGCGCCGGTCACCGCGGGGACGGCCACCGGGGCGTGGCCCTTGGAGGTGATGATGGTCACCGTCGAGCCGTAGGGGGCGGTGCCGGCGGGCGAGGTGCCGAGGACGGCGCCGGCCACCACCGTCGAGCTGTACTGGGCCGCGGCCGCCGGGCACACCCCGACCAGGTGCACCGCGGCCAGAGCCTGCGATGGCCTGGGTGCAGCTGGCGACCGAGGTCAGGCTGGGGATGGTCACCGGCGGGGGCCCGGCCGAGACCACCACGTCGATGGTCGAGCCCTGCTTGGCGGTGACCGGTGGTGCCGCCGACACGCGGGGTCGGGCTGCTGGCTGAGGATGCAGACCGGCGCCGACGGTGATGCTGTAGGCGGTGGCCGGTGGTGCGGACGGTGAAGTGGTCGTTGCGCACGGCCTGCTCGGCCTGGGCCACCGACTTGCCGACCAGCGAGGGGACGGGGTGGCTGGGGGTGAAGACCTCGTTGCTGGACGGCCAGGAACCACCCCGGCGGCGATGAGGGCGGCCACCACCACGGCAGGGCGGCCCGATCCACGGCCACCGGCGCCTCGCCCCTCGGGGCGCTGACCGTGCCCCCGATGGCCGTCGGGAGCCGCTTCGTCCCGCCGCGGCACCGGACCGACGGGTCGGGGGCGCCGAGCTCGGTGACCTCGGAGCGCTCGCCCCCGGCCGCCCGGCGCCGGGCCACCCGGATCATGGCGTTGTCCACTTCGCCGACCTCGTCGATCGGCACGGCGTCGACCAGGGGCAGGGGCTCGGGCTCGGGCAGGGCCACGGCCAGCGCCTGCAGCCGCAGACCCAGCTGGGCGGCGTCGTAGCGCTCGGACGGCTCGGGGGCGGCCGCCCACACCAGCACGTCGTTGAGGGGGCCCAGCGCCTCGTGCTCGGGCAGCAGGGCCCCCACCCGGGCCATCAGGGTGGCCACCGTGGTGTCGCCGATGAAAGGCGCCTCGCCGGTCACCGCCTTCGTAGAGCACCAGGGCCAGGGCGTAGACGTCGGCCTTCCCGTCGAGCACCCATCCCTCGACCTGTTCGGGGGCGGAGTAGCGGGCCGTGCCCAGGATGGCCCCGTCCGGCTCGGTCCACGACGCCTCGGCCAGGGCCCGGGCCAGGCCGAAGTCGGCGATGCGGAGGCGCCGGTCGGCGTCGAAGAGGAGGTTGGCCGGCTTGATGTCCCGGTGGACCAGTCCGCGGCGGTGGGCGTAGTCGAGACCGGCGGCGGCCTCGATCCCCACCTGCACGGCCTGTTCCGGCGTGAGGAGGACCCCGGTGTCGAAGACCTGGCGCAGGCTGCCGCCGGCCAGGATACTCGAGGACCAGGTAGGGCTCGCCGTCCTCCTCGCCCCAGTCGTAGACCTGGAGGATGTTGGGATGGTTGAGGGCGGCCACGGCCTGGGCCTCGGCCCGGAAGCGCTTGAGGAAGGCGCGTGTCGCCGGCCAGGGCCGGATGGAGCACCTTGATGGCCACCCGGCGGTGCAGGGAGACGTCGTCGGCCAGATAGACGTGCGCGGACGCACCGGTGCCCAGGGCGGTGACCAGTCGGTAGCGGTCGCCGAGGACACGCCCGATGGAGTCGGTGATACTCGGCATGATTCTCGCTCTCAGGCTACCGAGTGGCACCGGGCCCAGCGGTGGAGGGTCACCGCCTGCGAGTGGATCAGTTCGCCGAGGGGCGGAGGGGCGGAGCCGGGGGAATGCCCGAGGGCCCCGACGCGTCGGGGCCTCGACGCGACGAGGACGGGGCTTGCGCCCCGTCCTCGTCGGTCGGTCAACCTGAGCGAGCTCAGGCGCCCTTCTTCGCTGCTGTGGTCAGCTGAGGGTTGCCGCGGCAGCGCCCTTGTGCGATTCGATGGCCAATGAAGACAGGCCGCCGGGAGCCTCGCACGTGGTGAGGATTTGCGCGTCGGTGTCCTTGGTCTGGGCCTCGATGGAGCTCGTGTCACCACCGTTACCACCGGTGAAGTCACCAGAGACGCCGATGGTCCCACCGGCACCCGGGATCGTGAACAGCCCGTAGGAGTTCTTGCCCTTGGTGTAGGTGCTTCCGAAGTCCTGGTCGAAGGTCGTGGCGCTGGTGGTTCCGGGCTGCAGGATGTCCGTGCTCTTCCACGTGGTGCTCAGGTTACCGGTCACCGAACTGGCTCCCGAGAGCCCGCCGCAGGATCCGGTGGTGCTCGGGTCCACGATGGTCCCCGTCACGGTTCCCTTGCTGACAACGGCCGCGTTGGAGCCGGTCACCTTGCACTTGGTCAGAGTGGCCGTCACCGTGGTGCTCTGCGAGTGATCCGTCGTTCCGTCGAGCGTGAGCGGCGGGCTGAAGGTGACGGTCCCCTTGACGGCAGAGCAGGTGATGTTGTCATTGGCGACGTTGACCGTGGTCTTTGCCGAGGCCACCCCGCCACTGGCGGCGATGATGCCAATCGGCATGGCGGTCGCGGCTGCGACCATCAACAACTTGCGAAACATATGTGCTCCTTTTTCTCCCGTGTCTCCACGGATCGTGAGTGAGGCGATGTGTTCCCCCAACATGGTGTGACCACCGACTGGCCGCACGCGCACATACCGAGACCCCAAAACGACTGATTGCCCCCTTATGCGCACACCCGACAGACCGGCGTGCTGCCCGACCACAGTAGAGCCCACCTCGGCGCTATCACAGACCCCCTGTGCGCCCTACCTGTAGTTCGGTACCGTGCACGTTAGCGGGACACTCTCGTCAAATCAAGCGCCTGGCGCTGTAACGGAAGGCCCATAAACTTCGTTACACCTGGACTTCTTCTCGGATGTGGGCGCGGGCTTCTCGTCGCCTTCGGGCGCTCACGGCGAGATCACTCCCACCGTCCGTCACATTGGTGCGGACCCTTCAGCGGGGAAGCTCGCCGTTGTCGAGGAGGTCGTCGAACCTCGGGCCGGGCACGATGGCTACGCCGATCGATTCGGCCTTGGACACCTTGGCGGCGCCGGGCGCATCCCCCACCACCAACGCGAACGTCTTCTTCGAGACCGACCCCGGCGACTTCCCGCCCCGGGCCACGATGGCCGCCTCCGCCTCCTCTCGGGTGTAGCCCTCGAGGGTCCCCGAGACCACCACCGACTTGCCGGCCAGAGTCGGGGGCAGATCGGTGACCCCCTCCGGCGCCGCCGTGTTCGGCTCGGTCAGAGTGACCCCGGCCACCCGAAGCCGTTCGACCACCGACCGGTTGACCTCCGAGGCGAACCAGCGGACCACACTGGCGGCGATGACCGGGCCCACACCGTCCACCCCGGCCAGGCTCTCCTCGTCGGCGGTCATGATCCCCTCGATATCTGGAAAGGCGCGAGCCAAGGCGATGGATCCGACTTGTCCCAGATGGCGGATGCCCAGTCCAATGAGCACCCGCGACAGCGGGCGGGATCGGGAGTCGTTGATGGCTCCGAGGAGGTTGGCGATCGACAGCTCGGCGAATCCCTCCAGGCCTTCGAAGGTGGACCCGGTGAACGAGTAGAGGTCGGCCACGTCGCCGAGGAGACCATGGTCGACGAAGAGCTGGACCCGCTGCTCGCCGAGGCCCTCGATGTCCATGGCCGAGCGAGATGCGAAGTGGGCGATGCGCTGCACCCGCTGCTGGGGACAGTCCAGGTTGGTGCAGAAGGTGTCACTCTCACCCGGTAACCGCATCAGTGGCGCACCACAGCTGGGGCAGACGGTCGGGAACTTCCACCGGGGCCGACGCCGGCGGGCCGTGGCACCGAGCACCGGACCGACCACCTCGGGGATCACATCGCCGGCCTTGCGCACCACGACGGTATCCCTCGGGCGCACGTCCTTGACCCGCACCTGGTCCTCGTTGTGGAGAGTGGCCAACGAGACGGTGGAGCCCCCCACGAACACCGGTTCGAGCACGGCGAACGGGGTGGCCTTGCCGGTGCGGCCGATGGAGACCCTGATGTCACGCAGCTCGGTGGTGCGCTCCTCGGGCGGAAACTTGTAGGCGATGGCCCAACGCGGGGCCCGCGAGGTGGCCCCGAGCTGACGCTGCAGAGCCAGGTCGTTCACCTTGATGACCACGCCGTCGATCTCGTAGTCGAGATCGTGGCGGTGCTCCTCCCACCGACGGCAGAAGGCGAGCACCTGGTCGAGTCCGTGGACCGTCTCCCGCTCCGGATTGACCGGGAAGCCGACTCTGTCCAGCCACTCGAGCGTGGCCGCGTGGGTGGCGGCCAGGGTGCTGGGGAGAACGGGGTCGGCGGGGTTGACACTCTTTTCCTGCGCATCCTGGGGCATCACCAACTCGCCCACCTGGTAGGCCCAGAACGAGAGGGCCCGACTGGCGGTGATCGAGGAGTCCTTCTGCCGCAAGGATCCGGCGGCCGAGTTGCGCGGATTGACGAAGAGGCGCTCGCCGGCCTCGGCCTGCCGTCGATTGAGTTTCTCGAAAGCGGAGACCGGCATGTAGACCTCACCCCGCACCTCGATCACCACCGGAAGGGGTCCGTCCGGTGGTGACAGCTGCTCTGGTATATCGGTGATGGTGCCGACGTTGGCGGTCACGTCCTCGCCGGTGCGTCCGTCGCCCCGGGTGGCCGCTTGCCCGTACCGACCGTCCCGGTAGGTGAGGGAGATGGCCAGACCGTCGATCTTGAGCTCGCAGACGAAGGCGGTGTCCTCAGGGACCTGCTTGGCCAGCCGCGCCGCCCAGGCCTTCACCTCCTCGGGGCTGAAGGCGTTGTCGAGACTCATCATCGGGACCCGGTGGGCCACCGGGGCGAACAAGGTCGACGGGGCTGCTCCGACCTTGGAGGTCGGTGAGTCCGGCACCACCAGATCGGGATGGTCGGCCTCGATGGAGCGCAGCTCGCGGCCCAAGGCGTCGAACTCACCATCGGTGATCTCCGGGTCGTCGAGCCGGTGGTAGCGGTCGTTGTGATACGCGATCAGGGCGCGCAACTCCTCGGCGCG
This sequence comes from uncultured Acidimicrobiaceae bacterium, assembly GCA_963704615.1. Taxonomy (GTDB): domain Bacteria; phylum Actinomycetota; class Acidimicrobiia; order Acidimicrobiales; family RAAP-2; genus Bog-756. The sequence goes on from OY969923.1 coordinate 3,043,466, forward strand.
TGCGACCGGATCGGCACCGCTCATGGTCGGCACCGCCTCCGGACCTCCCGCCGGAGCTCCCCGCATCCTCGGGCTTTGCTCACGAGACGATGCCCGAGCCGATGACCTGGTCGGGGTGGGCCGGGTCGTAGAGGGCGACCGTCTGGCCCGGGGCAATGCGCCTTTGCGCCGCCGCGAACTCGAGCAGGATGCCGTCCCCGTCCCCGTCCGGGGTCAGCTCGCAGGAGACAGGCCGGCCGTGGGCACTGCACTGGGCGATGGCGGCGACACTCGATCGCCCGCCCCCCGACCGGTGGCCACCGGGGGGCAGCGGGGCGCCATCTACCCAGGTCACCGTGTGCAGCTCCACCCGGTCGATATGGACCGCTTCGGGCGGGCCGAGGGTCACCCGGCGGCCGGCCACATCCACCGCGGTCACGAATCGACGTCGCCCGTCATGGCCGTGGCCCATCCCCCGACGCTGGCCCACGGTGACCAACTCCACCGCCGCCACCGGACCGAGGTCCACGCCGGAGGCGTCGTCGACCAGCCGGCCCGGGTGCAACGGGATCCGGTTGCCCAGGAAGGCCTCCCGACCCTGGTCGGAACGGATGAAGCAGACATCCTGGCTGTCGGGTTTGGTGGCGGTGCGCAGACCTCGTCGGGCCGCTTCGGCGCGCACCTGGGCCTTTGTCATCTGACCCACGGGGAACACCGTCCGGGCCAACTGCTCCTGCCCGAGCATGGCCAACACATAGGACTGGTCCTTGAGCGGATCGGTCCCGCGACACAACCGGTGTCGCCCCTCGGGAGTGGTGAGCCGGCGAGCATGATGACCGGTGGCCACCGCGTCGAAGCCCAAGGCGCGGGCCCGGTCCAGAAGCCGGTCGAACTTGAGGTGCCGGTTGCACTCGATGCACGGGTTGGGCGTCCGGCCTTCGGCGTGGCCCCGCACGTAGGGATCGACCACGTGCTCGTCGAAGTCGGCCGAGAAGTTGAAGACGTGATGGACCAGCCCCAGGTGGTCAGCCACCCGCCGGGCGTCGTCGACATCGGCCACCGAGCAGCATCCCGAGTCCGAGGAGCCACCCCACAGCTTGAGGGTCGCTCCGACCACCTGGTCGCGGCCGTGCTCGTCGGCGACCAGCGCGGCAGCCACCGACGAATCGACACCGCCGGACATGGCTATCAGAACGCGCACGGGATCAATCTCGCAGCTGGGCGACAGCGGTCGGGACGACCCGCAGGGCGTGGTCGATGTCCGCATCGGTGGTGGTCGCACCCAGAGAGAACCGGATACCGGTTGACGCTTCCTCCCGAGCGAGGCCCATGGCCAACAGCACGTGGCTGGCCTCGACCGCTCCGCTGGAGCAGGCCGCTCCGGCCGACGCGGCCACGCCACCCTGGTCACAGAGGACGACCAGAGCCTCGCTCTCCACTCCGGAGAAGCGGAGGTGCAGGTGGCCGGCCACCGTGTCCTGGCGAAGCCCGGTCTCCGAGGCGCCCGACACCGTGGCCAGGAGGCCGTCCCCCAGACGGTCGCGCCGTGCGGTCACCCGCTCGGTGGCCGCCCGCCGGTGTGCCTCGGTGACCGACAGCGCGGCGGCCATGGCCACGATGCCGGCCACGTTGTGGGTCCCGCTGCGTCGGTCGCGCTCTTGGCCGCCTCCGTGGATCACCGGACCCACCGTGGCGTCACCCCGGCTGATGAGGGCGCCCACGCCCTGGGGACCGCCGAACTTGTGGGCACTGATCGCCACCAGATCCGCCGGCGAGGTCACCGCCCCGACCTCGAGCCACGACACCGCCTGCACGGCATCGGTATGGAGGGCCGCCTTCGGTGCTCGGTTGCGCACCACCGAGGAGACCCTGTCGAGAGGTTGGATGGTGCCGGTCTCGTTGTTCACCGTCATCACCGCCACCAGGCCCACCTCCTCGGTGCAGGCCTCGTCCAGCTCGGCCAGGTCGATGATCCCGTCCTTGTCCGAGGCCACCTCGCGCAGCTCGGCACCGGTCTGTCGGGCCAATGCACGGCAGGTCATCAACACGGCGTGATGCTCCATGGCCGAGCACACCAGGGCCCGGGGGGAAGGCTCCCGCCCGGCCGCGGCGGCCCAGAGGCCGGTGACACCGAGATTGTCGGCTTCGGTCCCGCCCGCGGTGAAGATCACCGAGCTGGGTCCGGTTCCGAAGATGGCGGCGATCTGGTCCCGGGCCTCGTCGACGGCCCGACGGACGCGACGCGACTCATGATGGCTGCCAGACGGGTTGCCGAAACGGTCGGTCAGGTAGGGCAGCATGGCCTCGACCGCCTCCGGGCACATCGGGGTGGTGGAGGCGTGATCGAGGTAAGCCCGTTCGACGTCGGCGCTCGCGGTCATGCCGCGACCGCTCCCGGCCCGCATCCCCGGGCCCCGTGGCCGACGCGCTCGGTCATCAGGCGACCCAGACCGACTTGATGTTGCAGAACTCGTGCAGGCCGTGGCGCGCCAACTCCCGTCCGAACCCCGAGCTCTTGATCCCCCCGAAGGGGAGTTCGGGCATGGAGACCACCATGCCGTTGACGAAGACCTGTCCGGCCTGCAGCCCCACCACGAACCGCTGCTGCTCATCGGGATCGTTGGTCCACACGCTCGAACCCAGTCCGAACTCCGTCCCGTTGGCCAGCTCCAACGCCTGGTCGGCGTCGGCCGCCGTGTACAGGAGCGCCACCGGTCCGAACACCTCTTCGGTGGCCACCCTCATGGCCGGGGTGATGTCGGTGATCACCGTGGGGCGGTAGAAGAAGCCGGGCCGCTCGGCACCCTCGGGCCCCACCACCCTCTCGCCTCCGCACAGGATGGTGGCCCCGTGGGCCCGGGCATCCTCCACCTGGGCCTCGATGATGTCCCGGGCCGCCGCGGTGACCAGCGGTCCCACCTCGGTGGCCGGATCGAAGGGATCGCCGACGGTCAAGGACTCCATGCCGGCCACGAACCCGTCGGTGAACGTGCGGGCCACCGCCTCGTGCACGATGAATCGCTTGGCCGCGATGCACGACTGGCCCGCGTTCTGGACCCGAGCCTGCACGCCCACGGCGATGGCCCGGTCGAGATCGGCCGAGGACAGGACGATGAAGGGGTCACTGCCTCCGAGCTCGAGCACGATCTTCTTCCCCACCGCCCCCGCCTGGGCCGCCACCGCCCGTCCGGCGCCCACCGATCCGGTCAGGGTCACCGCGGCCACCCGGGGGTCGGCAATGATCGCCGGCACCTGGTCGGTCCCCACCAGCAGCGTCTGGAAGACGCCGGCGCCGGCGCCGGCCCGTCGGAGGATGTCCTCCAGCAGAAGCGCGGTGCGGGGAACACTGGGGGCGTGCTTGAGCAGGCCGACGTTGCCCACCATCAGCGCCGGGGCGAGGAACCTGGTGACCTGCCACAGCGGGAAGTTCCAGGGCATGATGGCCAGCACCGCCCCCAGGGGCTGGTAGGTGACCAGGCCCAGGCTGGCGTTGACCTCGACCTCCTCGTCGGTCAGCATCCTCTCGGCGTGCTCGGCGAACCACCGGAAGCCGGTCGCGCACTTGGCCACCTCGCCCCGAGCCTGGGCGAAGGGCTTGCCCATCTCGGTGGTCACCGTGTGGGCGATGTCGGGAAGCTCGGCCTCGAGCAACTCGGCCACCGTGGTCAGAAGACGGGCTCGCTCGGTGAAGCTGCTCCGGGCCCACTGCGGGGCGGCCGTGGCCGCGGCGGCCAGGCGGGACTCGACTCCGGCGGCGTCGTAGGGCTCGAAGGACTGGAGCAGCTCGCCGTTGGCCGGATTGATGGTGGCGATCGGGGGACCGGCGTCGGCGGGACTCATGCCTCCAGTATTCCCCACGGTGCCCACCGACGAATCGCTGGCTGCAGCGTCACCGGGCGGCCAGCGCCGGGTCAGGGACCGCCCAGCAGCTCGGGAATCAGGCTGCGGCGCAGCTTGCCGGTCGAGGTGCGCGGCAGGGCGTCGACCACCACGTACTGCTTGGGGCGTTTGTAGGCCGCCAACCGCGCCAACCCCTGAGCGCGCAGCGCCTCGATCACCGTCGAAGCCTCTCGGTCACCGGCCGTGGTGGCCAGGACCACGGCGGCACACACCCGCTGACCCCACCGGTCGTCGGCCATCCCGAAGACGGCGATCTCGGCCACCCCTTGCACCTCGCTCAGGACCGACTCGACCTCGGCCGGGTACACGTTGACCCCTCCGCTGATGACGAGGTCGTCGCGCCGGCCGTCCAAGAAGAGATAGCCGTCGCTGTCCATCCTTCCCACATCGCCGACGCTGAAGAAGCCGTCCCTCCAGGCCGACGCCGTCTTGGCCGGGTCCTGCCAGTAGGTGAACCGGGCAAACCCGGGGGGACGACACCAGACGGTGCCGTCCTCGTCCACCGCCAGGGTGCGTCCGGGACGGGCCCGGCCCACCGTGCCCGGTCGGGCCGACCATTCCTCGGGTGAGCAGACGGTGAACTGACCCTCGGTGGAGCCGTAGAACTCCCAGAGGACGTCGGGACCGACCCGGTCCAGCGCCCGGCGTTTGAGCGAGGGCGGGCAGGGAGATCCGGCGTGCACCAACAGACGGAGCCGATCGAATCGCTGTCGCTGGCGTTCGGCGGCGGTGAGGTCGAGCAGGCGGCTCAACGCCGTCGGCGCCATGAACGTGGTGGTGGGCACGGGGCCGTAGCGGCCGGCCAGCGCGTTCGTGGCCGACTCGGCCTCGAATCGACCGAGGACGATGCAGGAACCGCCGCGGAGCAACGTCCCACCGGCGAAGCGGATCGACACCGAGTGGTACAGGGGCGAACAGACCAGGTGGACGTCGTCGGAACCGAAGGACCACAGGTCGGCTTCGTCGGCGAAGGCCTCGGCCGCGGTGACCTCGTCCCAGAGGCCGGCCCACACCCCCTTCGACCGTCCGGTCGTGCCCGACGTGTAGTGCATGGGCCGGGTCAACGGAAAAGGGGCGAGGGCAGCCGGTGACCCTCGGTCAAGGGCAGCGAGACCGGAGGCCTCGGAGATGACCAGGGCCGGATCGGCGTCGGACAGCAGCTCCCGACGCTCGCCCTCCAGCAACGTGGCGTTCAACAGCACGGGCACCACTCCGATCCGGAGGGCTCCGAGCACCGCGCACAACAATCCGGCCGACGACGGCAGACAGAAGGCGACCCGCTGACCGGCCACCAGCCCGGAGGCGGCCAGGGCGCCGGCCGCTCGGCGTTGGGCCGCCTCGGCCTCCACCGAGGTCAGCACCTCGACAGCCACCGGGTCGCTCACGGGACCTCGGGGGTCGGGACCGCACCGGGCCCGATCGCCACCGGGGACGGGTCACCCAGGGCGGCGAAGGTCGCGGGCCGCAGGAGAGCGATGGCGGTGAGGGCGACCAGGAGCACCGCCCCGCCCGCCACCGTGACCGCCCGCACGCCGATGTGATTGGCGATCCACCCCTGAAGCACCGCCCCGATGGGATAGACGATGCCCAGGCCCATCATGTAGATGCTCAGGATCCGTCCCCGGGCCTCGGCCGGGGCCCGGAGCTGGACCACGGTGTTGAGCCCGGACAGCACCCCGATGTATCCGGCACCGACGGCGGCAAAGGCGATGGCCGACCACCACAGGGTCGGTGCCAGTGCGTAGTCCACCAACAGCAGAGGTAATACGAACAGCGCGGCCGTGACCATGGTGCGCCGTCCCACCCGGGCGGCCACCGTGGGAAGGGCCAGGGCGCCGGCCACCGCGCCGATCCCCTGGGCGGTGACCAACACCGCAGTGGCCACCGGCACGCCCACGCCGCGGTGGGGGACGGCGCCGGCCATGGCCGGCACCAGAGCGATGAACGGGGAGGCGGACAAGGCGACCAGGGCGATCAGTTCGATGGCGGCGCGGCAACCGGGCTCGGCCATGGCCATCTTGACCCCGGCCACGATGCGGGCGACCGTGCCCGAGCCGGTACCGGCACCGAGCGCTCGGGGCAGCCGGACCAGAGCCAACGCCACCACCACTGCCCCGAACGATGCCGCGTTGATCCCGAAGACCAGGGAGTAATTGTGGGACAGCAGGGCAAGCCCGGCCAGGGCGGGACCCAGCACCCGGCCCAGATTGAACTGAGCCGAGGACAACGACACCGCGCCCAACAGGTCGTCCTTCGGGACCAGGTCGGGGACCATGGCCTGGTAGGCGGGGAACCCGATGGCCGCCGATGCGCCGCCGAGGAAGGACAGGAGGACCAACACGTCCGGTGGATCGTGCCCGGTGGCGGTGAGCACGGCGAGAATGGCGGCGAAAGACATTTCGGCCACCGTGGTGGCGATCAGCCACCTCCGCCGGTCGAGTCGGTCGGCCAAGGCCCCGCCGATCGGGGCCAGGAGGCCGACGGGAAGGAAGCCGGCCGCCGCGACCAGGCCGGTCCATGCCGGCTGACCGGTGCGGGCGAAGACCAGGATCCCGAGAGCCACCGTCTGCATCCACGAACCCACGTTGGACACCAACGCGGCCGACCAGATGAGTCGGAAGTTCCGCGACCGGAGCGGACGCAGTGATGCCGGGGCCACCCGGGCGAGGCTATCGGGACGGGCTCGGCCGGCGGCATGGCCGAGGCCGGAACGAAGCCGGGCCCCCCCGCTCCCGGGGTTTCACCCGATCGGTCCTACGTGTCGATGTTGTGCTTCCGCCTCGGGCGCAGGGCGAACCACCAGATGCTGACCATGGTGGCGAGAACGCCGAATGCGGCGGCCGGCTTGGCGATCTTGCGCGAGCGATCTGACATCTCGGTGACGTTACCCGGCTGGACGGGCAACGGGGACACCGAGGGCGCCGGGGCCCCGACCGCAGAACATTTCTCGTTCCTGACCCCGCCCCCGCGGTTCGAGTCAGAGAGGACTGTCTTCGAATTCGCGGTAGAACTCGGGATCGGCGGCCAGGCGGTCGAAGACCGAGCTCTCCAGGGGATCGTCGTTGGCAAACTGTCGTTCCCAGCGCCTCATCTCCCAGAGGTTCTTCTGTTTCACCGCGCTCATCTTTGCCGCGTGCGGCAATGCGGCGACGTGCCGGGGACGCACGTTGGCCAACTGGGAAGGTTCCCGTATCGCCCGCATCACGAGCCCCTCCAGAGTGGTACCCGTAGATTTCTGTCTTCCCATCTCGCTGGCGTAGAGATCCATCCGCGAATACCGGGGGCGGAACCCGGCGCCGTGGTGATAGACGTGATGGTCGTAGATGGCGAACCACAGCGGATGCAGGTCGTTGGTGTTGGTCCGGAGCAGAGGGAGCCACTCCACACCGCGATCCGCCAGGATGTACAGGAGATTCCCACCCGGGCATGTCGTCGTGCGACCCAAGGAGTTGGTCCAGGTCGCCCCTTCCCGCCAGTCACCCCCGACCTCTTGCCACAACCCACAGGTGGTAAACGAAAAGCAGGGATGAGGCTCCACATCGCCGTTGTTCTCGTCGCGGCGAACGGCAGCGAGCGGATAGGCCTCGAGAGAACGGGCCATCCATGCACTGATCGGTCGGATGGGAAAAGCGTCCCCGTCGACGAAGAGAAGCGTGTCACTCGGGTCCGATTGCTCGATGACGATGTCCGCCAACTGGTTGAGCTTCTCGGGATGGCTACCGTTCAGGTCGGCGGCATAGTGGAATCGCTTCCAGAAGCGGCGGTCGATTCCCCGCAGTGCCGCGAAGACTCGGTACGGCTCATCGATGTTCCGGTCGAGGTAGCTGAGCTGAGGATCGATCCACTTGTCCGATTTCCAATGGACCGTCACCACATTGAGCATGTTTCACGCCCCCCAATCCCTACTCCGGGCTCTCATCGCACCTGACGGCAGTGAACGCACTCAGCCGTTGCTCGGGCGGATCCAAGCCCGTACCACCCTCGCATGGCCCCCCTTTTCCGTCAAGTTCCAGGGGGTTTGCCGACACCCGCCACGCGCTCACCACACCTCAGGGTTCCGTCACTGCTTCGATCGGCGGCTGACCCGCTTCACCCGCCGGCCGGCCCGGGCCCACGGTGCCATGGAGGGCTGCTGCTGGCGCTGGAGTCGAACCAGCTCGCGTCGCATGGTCAGGACATCCTCGACCCAGTCGGGTTCGTCGCCGAGGTCGGGGGACGACCACGGGAGGTGAGCCCCCTGCATGCGCTCGAGGGCGTCGAAAACCGACCGCTGGCTGGCATGGATGCCGTTGGACGGGGAGGCGGAGAGCCTCTGGTGGCGCAGCGCGCTGGCCAGCGACTGCCCAGCCCGGTCGAGCGAGCCGCGGTCGGCCGGCAGGCCGACGGCGTCGAAGAACTCGACCAACTCACCACACCACGCCCCGGTTTCCCCCAGGACGCGCTCGAATCCGACGACCAAGGTGGGTATGCCGGCAACATGGACCGCAGCCGAGCGCACATACCGCTCCCACAGAGCCAGACCGTGGGTGATGGGAAACCCGTTGCGCGCTTGGAGCGACCTCGCGACCTCGAGCGGGTTCCGGTAGACGAACACGGCGGCGTCGGGAGGGGCGATCTCCGTGCGCCAGAAGGGCAGGAGGAGGCAGTTGCGGGGATCCTTCCACACGAAGGGCTGTGAACCGAATGTCGCCGCCATGAGCTTGGTCGCCCGAGCACGTCGATCGACCACGGCGGGCGCCTTCTCCCAGTGCGGCTCGAGCAGGGGAGGAGCAGACCACCCCCCGCCCAGCGACACCAGGATGCTCTCGTTGAAGTCGGTGAGTGTGCGGCTCTCCTTGGTCCCACGCTTGTTGCCTGGGCCCGGATGAATGAGATCGTTCTCGGCGGGACCACGCAGTCCGAGCATGGTGATGAGGCCGGTGACGGCCGACGTCCCACTCCGGTGCATGCCGATGACGTAGAGGCACCGCTTTTGTCCACGGAGAGCCCCGGTGTCGTGGCGTCCGGTCGGCGCCGAATCAGTCGCCATCAGCACGCCCCTTCGCCTTGTCCTTCGAAAACAGAGCGCGAAGGTTACCAAAATGCCCCGTCGGTTGTCCCGCCCCGATGCCGAAGTTCCATCGGCGCGCCGGTCGAGTCACGATCAGCTCTGGGTCGATACGAAGACGTTTTTGACGTCGCTGTAGGAAGCCAACGCCTCGAGCCCGAGCTCACGTCCAAAGCCGGACTGCTTCATGCCGCCAAAGCTGGTTTGGACGCGCACCGAGCTGTTGGAATTGACGGACAGATTCCCCGACTGGATGGCCCGGGCCATGCGCAGGGCCCGGGCCCCGTCGCGTGTCCAGATCGATCCGGACAGACCGTACGGCGTGTCGTTGGCGAGCCGGATCGCATCCTCCTCGTCCTCGAAGGGAATCACCGCCACCACGGGTCCGAAGATCTCCTCTCGGGCCATCCGCCAGTCGGCGCCGGCGGGAGCAACCACGGTGGGTGGAAACCAGAACCCGGGGCCGTCGGGCACCGAACCCTGGGTGTGGATGGGCACGGCGCCCGTCCCGGGTCCGCCCATACCCGGGCCCAGGAAGCCGGCCACCACCTGGCGATGGACCGCGCTGACCAAGGGACCCATCGTGGTGGCCGGATCGGTGGGATCGCCCACCGTCCACGCCGCGACGGCATCGGTCAGGAGTGGGAGGTACTGCTCCATCACCGATCGCTGCACCAGGACCCGGCTCCGGGCGCAGCAGTCCTGTCCGGCGTTGGCAAAGACTCCGCCGGGCGTGGCCGACGCGGCCCGGGTGAGATCGGCGTCGGCGAAGATGACCGAGGCCGACTTGCCTCCGAGCTCGAGAGAGACCCGTTTGATGGTCCCGGAGGCTCGGGCCATGACGTCGCGTCCGACCTCGGTCGATCCGGTGAAGGCCACCTTGGCCACGTCGGGATGCTCGACGAGGCGGGTGCCGACCACCGAGCCCTTGCCGGCCACGATCTGAAGGACCCCTTCCGGGATGCCGGCGTCGAGGGCCAGGTCGGCCAGTCGCAACGCGCTCAACGGGGTGATCTCGGCCGGCTTGACCACGATGGTGTTGCCCGTGGCCAGAGCCGGGCCGACCTTCCACGAGGTGATGGCCACAGGAAAGTTCCAGGGAACGATGGCGGCGACCACCCCCAGCGGCTCGTGGAAAGTCATGTCGACACCACCACTCACCGGAACTGTGGCACCGCGGTGCTTGTCCACCGCACCGGCGTAGAAGTGCAGGACCTCGGCCACCATGTCCACCTCGTCGCGGCTCTCGCCGATGGGCTTGCCCACGTTGCTGGTCTCGAGCTGGGCCAGCTCCTCGCCGTGCTCCTCGACCTGGTCGGCGAAACGGCGCATCAGGCGGGCCCGGTCGGCCGGGGCCACCGAGCGCCATGCGGGACCGGCCTCGAGCGAGCGGGCCACGGCCGCGTCTGCCTCCTCCACCCCCTGCTCGGGGACCTCGGCGATCGGCTTCTCGGTGGCCGGGTTCACCACGGTGGTGACTCCGCTCACGACGGCCCCCCGGCTGGGGACGTCGGTAGCGAAGGGTCCACCGTCGGGTCACCGGCGGCGGCCACCGCCAACGCTTCGAACAGCCTGGTGTCGGCGGACTCCTCGGGATGCCATTGCACGCCGACCACGAACGGGCGAGCGGGGAGCTCGACGGCCTCGATGACGCCGTCCTCGCTCCGGGCGGTGACCACCAGGTCGCGCCCCAAGGTGGCGATGGCCTGATGGTGGCTGCAGAGCACCTCGGTCGTCTCACCGAACAGCCGGCGCACCGTGCTCCCCTCTTCGGTGTGCACCTCGATGGGGCCGAAGCGGCCCGGTTCGGGCTGATGCCGGCGCGAGCCCACCTGGTCCGGCAGCTGCTGGACCAGGTCGCCCCCCAAGAGGATGTTGAGCACCTGCATCCCCCGGCAGATGGCCAACACCGGGAGGCCGGCCCGCAATGCCCGGGCCAGCAGCCCCAGCTCCAGCTCGTCACGCAAAGCGCTGGTTCCGCCATTGCGGGGGTCGGCGCACTGGCGGTAGCGGACCGGATCCATGTCACCCCCGCCGATGAGCACCAGAGCATCGAGGGCGGCGATCAGACCATCGAACCGGTCATCACTGTTCCTGTCGGACGCCGACCCGGTGAGGGCGCCGGCCCTGCCCCCCGGGGGTGGGATGAGCACCGCTTGGCCCCCGACCTCCTCCACCATGTCGAGGTAGACACCCGGGGCCACGGCGGCGTCGCGCTCCCACGCCCCCCACGACGCGATCTGCCGGTAGGTGGAGACCCCGATGAGCGGGGTCGACGGGGCGCACGACACGGTGCTCAGTATCCCACCGCTGCCGTCGCGCCCCGATAAGGTGCCCAGCGCGGACCCCGGTGCCCCGGCTCGAACCGGCCCGATCGGACGGCGCCGATCCCGTCCGCCGAGGGAGGTAGGGATGGCACGACTCGACGGCAAGGTGGCGGTGATCACCGGGGCCGGGAGCGGTATCGGTCGGGCGGCAGCGGCCCTCTTCGCCGCTGAGGGCGCCCGGGTGGTGGTGGCTGATGTGGTTCCCGACCATGCCGAAGCGGCGGTCGCCGAGATCGAGACGGCAGGGGGAACGGCTCTCCCGGTCGTCGTCGACGTCGCCGATGAAAACCAAGTGGCCTCCATGGTGGCGACCGCCGTCACCGCTTTCGGTGGCATCGATGTTCTGTTCAACAACGCCGGCATCTTTCCCGATGACGACGGCGGCGTCCTCGACACTCCGCCGGAGACGTGGGACAGGGTGATGGAGGTGAACCTGAAGGGCGTGTGGCTGGGTTGCCGGGCGGCGGTACCGGCCATGCTGGACTCGGGCGGCGGTTCGATCGTCAACGTGGCCTCCTTCGTCGCCCTCATGGGAGCGGCCACCGCCCAGATCGCCTACACCGCGTCCAAGGGCGGCGTGTTGGCTCTGACCCGCGAGCTGGCCGTCGAGTACGCCCGCACCGGCATCCGGGCCAACGCCATCTGCCCGGGGCCCATCGAAACCCCTCTGCTGTCCGAGCTCCTGGCCGATCCGGCACGGCGCCAACGTCGGTTGGTCCACATCCCTCTCGGCCGCTTCGGCCGTCCTCTCGAGATCGCCCAGGCTGCCCTGTTCTTGGCCTCGGACGACTCCTCGTTCATGACCGGGGCGGCGTTGGTGGTGGATGGTGGGATCACTGCGGCCTACGTGACCCCCGAATAGGGCTGGACCGATCGGTCGTCCCTGGGTCAGAGTTTCGTGATGCTCACCTTCGAGACCCTCCCCCACCAGATCCAGTCGGGTGACGTGGACACGGTGGTGGTCGCCTTCCCCGATCTCCAGGGACGACCAGTGGGAAAGCGGGTCACGGGCACCTTCTTTCTCGATCATGTGGTCCACCACGGGATCGAGGCCTGCGACTACTTGTTGGCCTGCGATGTCGACATGGACCCTCTGCCCGGCTACCGATTCGCAAACTGGGACGCCGGATTCGGCGATCTCCACGCGGTGGTGGATCCTCAGACCGTCCGTCCCCTCCCCTGGCTGCCCGGGAGCGTGATCGTCCTGTGTGACCTCTTCACCATGGACGGCGAGCCGGTGGAGGTCTCGCCTCGTCGTATTCTGCGCCGTCAGATCGAACGGGCCGCGGCCATGGGGTTGGAGATCAAGTGCGCCACCGAGCTCGAGTTCTATCTCTTCCGCGACTCGTTCGCTGAGGCCCGCGAGAAGCACTGGCACGGGCTGGTGCCTCATGCCGACACCATCCAGGACTATCAGCTCCTCCAGACCTCCGCTGACGAATACATCATCGAGAGGATCCGAAGCCAGATGGTGGAGGCGGGAATCCCCATCGAGTACTCCAAGGGTGAGGCGGGCGCCGGCCAGCACGAGATCAACCTCAGCTACGGGGAGGCCCTGGCGGTCGCCGACCGGCACCTGGTGTTCAAGACCGGCGTCAAGGAGATCGCCTCTGGATTCGGACGCGCCGCCACCTTCATGGCGAAGTGGTCGATGGAAAGCGCGGGATCGTCGTGCCACATCCACACCAGCCTGTGGGACATCACCACCGGCGACCCCCTCATGGCTCCGGCCCAAAGCGACACGACGGTGTCCGGACTGTCCATGGTCGCCCAGCATTTCGTGGCCGGACAGATCCACGCGGCCCATCAGTTGGCGTGGTGCTTCGCCCCCTATGTCAACTCGTACCGTCGGTATGTGCCCGACTCGTGGGCGCCAACCGCGGTGGTCTGGGGCGAGGACAATCGGACCTGCGGTTTCCGCACCGTCGGCCGTGGCCCGTCGCGACGGGTAGAGAGCCGCATACCGGGGGCCGACGTCAATCCCTATCTGGCCCTGGCTGCAGCCATCGCCGCCGGCCTGTGGGGAATCGAGCACGAGCTCGAACTCGAACCCGCATTTACCGGCAACGCCTACCATGCCTCTAACGTGCCCCGCATCCCCTCGACCCTGATCGAAGCCATCGACGGTTTGGCCACCAGTGAAGTGGCCGCCGAGGCCTTCGGCGTCGACGTCCACCACCATCTGCTCAATACCGCTCGACAGGAGTGGGCCGCGGCCAACCGGGTGATCACCGATTGGGACCTGGCTCGCAACTTCGAGCGCATCTGACCAGTGAGGACGCGGTGATGACGACCCGGGAGTGGTCCGGCCTCGTGCACAGGGGATCTCAGGTTGCCGATTCCCCCCTGGTTTCGGTCTGCGTGCTGATGCTCACCGATCCGGCGATGGCCATGCGATGCCTCGAGGCGCTGTCCCATGACAATCGACCCGACGGCATCGAGTCGATCGTCGTGGCCAACGGCACGACGGCGACCGCCCGCGCCGCCATCGAAGCCCGCGACGACGTCGTCCTGGTGCGGAGCGGGACCAACCTCGGCTTCGCCGGGGGCAACAACCTGGCGGTCGACATCGCCCGCGGCAGGTACGTCCTGTTCCTGAACGACGACAGCACCGTCGAAAAAGGGTACATCGACCGATTGGTGGCCACCGCGGAGAGCGATCCATCGATTGGCGCGGTGGGCGGTCGGATCCTGTCCAGTGACGGATCGATGCAGGAGGCCGGTTCGGTGCTGTGGAGCGATGGCTGGGCCACACACGTCGGTGACGGCGAGCCCGGCGACACCACGCGTTTCTCCTACGTGCGAGATGTGGACTACCTCTCGGCCAACGGGCTACTGGTGCGACGGACGGCGTGGGAGGCAGTCGGAGGATTCGACGAGCAATACTTCCCGGCCTACTTCGAAGACACCGATCTGTGCATGAGGCTGCGCCAGCAAGGCTTCCGAGTGGTCTATGAGCCCCGGGCCCGCCTGGTACACCTCGAGGGCCAGAGCACCTCGCGCCGCTATCGCAATTTCCTCCTCCGACGAAATCACCGTCTCTTCGTCGACAAGTGGGCGGAGGAGCTCGGAGCTCTGGACAACCGGCCGACCCGGCCCGACGAGGTTGCCGTCGAACGAGCGATCCATCGCGCTCGTGGACGGCCACCTCGGGTGCTGGTCATCTCCGAGGGTGTGGGGACTGGGGCAGATCCCCTCCTGTGGGATGTGGCCGAGGAGCTCGCCTCCGAGGGATGGGCCGTCACGATGGCATCGCCTGTTGCCGGCCAGGGGCCCGTTGTCCCGCCGCCGACACGGGAGGACAGAGTGGCCGACCTCGGGATCGACACCGGGCACGACCTGGCCGGAGCGCTGGCCACCGTGGGCGGCGAATTCGAAGCCGTCGTGGTGGGCGCCGGGCCTCAGCCAGAGCCGATCGTCAGATCGGACAAGACCTTGGTCCCCGTGGTGGCCGTCCCCCGGGGCGGTGGGGTCTCCGCCGTCCAATCGACCGTTCGGGACGTGCTGGAGGGTGCCCGACGCTCTCCGACCACGAGCTGAGGGCATCAGCCCGACAATGGCCGATATCCTCCGGTGATGAATGACGCGCCGGGGCGGTCGGGATCGACCGATGAGAAGGCACGCGCTCGGATCCGACAGCTCGAAGACGATCTGGCCACCCTGGCCGAGCAGGCCGCGCAAATAGAACGAGAATTGCGATCAGCCAAGGCCGACGTCTCGGTGAAGGACGAGTACATCAGCGCCCTCGAGAATGAGCTCAAGGGCGAGTCCGGCTCGCGTCCACACCTCCGGCCGAAGGCGTGGTTGGCGAGGTGGTGGCGCCGGAGCGGAACGTCGCGTTGATGACCGGGGCGATCGAATGAAGATCCTGGTAGTCGGCGAGGACTTTCCCTGGCCCCCCAACCGCGGCGGCCTGATCCGACTGGACAAGACCATCGAGGCACTCGGCGAGCTCGGCGAGTGCGACCTCTTCACCCTCTACGATCCGCGCCGCACCTCATTCGACGTTCCCCCGAGCATCACCCTCGCCCGACTGGGCACCACTCTCTATCCACAGGTGGCCGGGAGCCTACGCTGGCGCGCCGGCTGGGCCGCTCGCCGCGGCGTCCCCCTCGAGGTCGCCATGCGAGACTCCGATCGCTCGCCCCGGCGCAGCTTCGAGGCGTGGGCCCAGGAACGTTACGACCTCGTGTGGTTCAGTACCGCCGCGGCCTTTGTGTGGCTGGGCCGGCCGCGCCGGGGGCCGACCGTCGTCGACCTGGTCGACCTCGAAGACGAAAAGGCCCGTCAATGGGCCGACGTTCAACACGCTGACCGACAGGGCCACGGTGTCCTTGCCCGCCTCCGGACCACCGGAGCCGCCGCCCAGGCCGGTCTGAACTCCCGCGACTGGCGTTCCTTCCAGCGGTCGGTGGCGAGCCAGGTGGAGCGGGTGGTCCTGTGCAGCGACGCCGACGTCCTCCGATCGGGACTTCCCCACACGGTGGTGATCCCCAACACCTACCCGCGACCGACCGACAGCGTCGGTCGTACCCGGGTGGGAGGCCCGCCGACCGTTCTCCTCCAAGGCACCCTCACCTACGGTCCCAACATGGACGCGGTGGAGTGGCTGGTCGGCGAAGTGGCGCCGCGGCTGTGGACGAAGGATCCTCAGGCCGAGATCCGGCTGGTGGGCAACCCCGCGCCCGGGGTCCAGCGTTGGGATCGGCCCCCGGCGGTGACCGTGGTCGGCCGGGTTCCGGACATGGCCCCCGAGCTGGCCCGGGCCGACATCGCCGTGGTCCCCCTGCGCATCGGGAGCGGGACCCGTCTCAAAATCCTCGAATCGTTCGCCCACCGGGTGCCCGTCGTGTCCACCACACTCGGGGCCGAGGGCCTGGACGTCGAGGGGGGGATCCACCTGCTCCTGGCCGACGATGCCGAGGGCTTCGCCGAGGCCTGCCACCGGCTCCTGGGCGACCCCGAGCTGCGGAACCGCCTGGTCGACGCGGCCGAAGACCTCTACTTGCGCCGCTACGAGTGGCAGTCGGCCAAGGTTCGCATCCAACAACTGGCCCAGGAGCTGGCCGGCGTCGGCCCGGACGCCGATCCGGTCCCCGGGCCGTTGGATGGTCCTCGGCCCTCCACCCAGGGACCCGGCGGCTCCGAACACATGGTGTGAGGTCATCGGCCCCAGCGGCTCCCCGGCGCCTGACCCCGACTGTCCGACCGTCGGTGCCGTGGCGACGTGGCCTGGCCGAGCTGCTCATGGTGAATCTGGCCCGGCTGTTGGTCCATGTGTTCTTCCGTCAGGTGCAGGTCGAGAACGGGGCGGTGATCGTCTCGCATCGACCCACCGTCCTGGTGGCCAACCATCGCAACGGCCTGGTCGACGGTCTTTTGGTGATGGCGGCCCTGCGCCGCTATCCGAGGTTCCTCGGCAAGGCCACCTTGTTCCACATTCCCTTCCTGTGGCCGTTCCTCAAGCTCGCCGGGGTGGTGCCGGTGCACCGGGTCCAGGACGGTGGATCCACCGACCGGAACGACCGGGCCTTCGCCGAGTGCAACCGGGTGCTGGCCCGAGGGGGAATGATGGCCATCTTTCCGGAGGGAATCAGCCATGACCGGCCCGCCCTGCAACCGCTCCGGACGGGTGCGGCCCGCATCGCCCTGGGGGCCGCCGATTGGGGAGCCTCCGGGCTCGAGACGGTCGCCGTCGCCCTGGTCTACGACGACAAGCAGAGGTTCAGGTCGAGAGCACTGGTCCGGGTCGGCGTCCCCCAACCCATCCGGCCATGGATGGACCACGCCCGGGCCGACGATCACCAGGCGGTGCGGCTCCTCACCGATGACCTGGCCGAGCGGTTGCGCGCCCTCGGGCCCGACTTCGCCTCGTGGTCAGAGGCCAACGAGATGGCCGACATCGCCGACATCGTGGTCCGGGAGGAATCGGTTCTTCCCGGGGAGGTGGGCCTGGTCGACCGGGAACGCACTGTTGCCGACCTGGTCCGGGGGTGGGCCCAACCGGTCCACGCCGCCGACGTGGACCGGTTGGGTGCCGCTTTCACTGTCTATCGTCGCGACCTGTCGATGCTCGGGGTCAGCGATGCCCAGATCGCCGCGTCCTACCGCTCGGGACGACTGCGGCGGACCTTCGTGCTGGCCCTGGCCAAGGTGGTCGTCGCCCTCCCTGTGGCCGGCTTGGGAGTCATCATCCACGTCGTGCCCTACCTGGCCGTCAAGCAACTGAGCCGGACCGCCAGCAACCAGGGCATCCGCGCCACCGTCAAGGTGACGGGCTGCTTCTTTGTGTTCGGTCTGACCTACGCGCTCCTCGGCACCCTGGTGGGCGAGGCGTTCGGTGCAGTGTTCGGTCTCCTCGCCGCGGTGTGTGCCCCGATCTGTGGGTACCTGGCGGTCAGGATGACCGAGCGGCTCCGACGAATGGGTGGGGCCGTCGGGGGGCTTCGGGTGGTCCGTGCCGGTCAGCCGGTGGTGGCCTCGGTCCTCGCCCACCGGGCGGCTGTGGTCGGTGCCGCCCGGGCGGTCATGTCTTCGCCGCGCCCGACTCTGGGGGAGCAACCAGCCCGGAACCGGGTCGACAGCCAGCCGACGGTCGGTCCTTGACGAAGGCGGGACCGCCTGCCAGCATGGAAGGCACCATGTTCTCATGCCCCAGCCCGGAGCTGCTTCTTACCTGACGGCGAGCGCCACATCGCGTTCGCCCGCAAACCTCCTGAGCCCGAACGGCCAGGAGGTTTTTTGTTGGGCGAGCACCGGTGGCGCGCACCGCGACGGACCGGCACCACCTCGACCATCGCACCCTGGGAGTCACACCGATGACCAACCGACCGCAGGACTCGACTCATCCGAACACCGTCGACGGAGCACGCCGCCGGCTGGCCATGCCCTGTGACGTCTCCCCCATGCCGTTCCACCTCTACCGGCCCTTCCGGCCCCTCACCCTCCCCGATCGGACCTGGCCCGACCGCGACCTGGTCCACGCACCGATCTGGGCCAGCGTGGACCTGCGCGACGGCAACCAGGCGCTGGTCGACCCGATGGACTCCGAGCGCAAGCTGAGGCTGTTCCAGGCGCTGGTGGACATCGGTTTCAAGGAGATCGAGGTCGGGTTCCCCTCGGCCTCGCAGACCGACTTCGACTTCCAACGTCAGATCATCGATGAGGAGCTCATTCCCGACGACGTGACCATCCAGGTGCTGGTGCAGTGTCGCCCGGAGCTGATCGAGCGCACCTTCGAGTCGCTGGTCGGCGCGCCACGGGCCATCGTGCACTTCTACAACTCCACCTCCGAGCTTCAGCGTCGGGTCGTCTTCGGACTCGACCGGGCGGAGATCATCGACATCGCCGTCAACGCGGCAAAGCTGTGCAAGAAGCTGGAGCCGTCGGTGCCGGGGACCGACGTTCGCTACGAGTACTCCCCAGAGAGTTTCACCGGTACCGAGCCCGATTTCGCCGTGGAGATCTGTGAGGCGGTGATGGCGGTGATCGAGCCGACCCCGGAGCGACCGATGATCATCAATCTTCCCAACACGGTCGAGATGTACGGCCCCAATGTCTACGCCGACGTCATCGAATGGTTCATCCGGACCATCACCAACCGTGACTCGATCATCGTGAGCCTGCACCCCCACAACGATCGGGGAACCGCGGTGGCCGCCGCCGAGCTGGCCGTCCTGGCCGGCGCCGATCGGGTGGAAGGCACCCTCTTCGGCAACGGGGAACGCACCGGCAACGTCGACGTGGTCACCCTGGCCATGAACCTGTTCTCCCAGGGCGTAGACCCCGCTCTCGACTTCAGCGACATCGACCGGATCCGGAGGGTGGCCGAGTTCGCCACCAGGATGCCCGTCCACCCTCGGCATCCGTACGCCGGTGATCTGGTCTACACCGCATTTTCGGGGTCGCATCAGGACGCCATCAAGAAGGGTTTCGAGGCCATCGGCGACGATTACGACCACTGGGAAGTCCCCTACCTGCCCATCGACCCGAGCCACACCGGGCGAACCTACGAAGCGATCATCCAGGTCAACAGTCAATCGGGCAAAGGCGGGGTGGCCTATGTGATGGACGCCGAGCACGGTCTCGATCTTCCTCGCCGCCTGCAGATCGAATTCTCCAAGACTGTCCAGGCCGTCACCGAGGACAGCGGCACGGTCATCAGGCCGGGCGAGATGTGGGATGTGTTCTCGCGGACCTACTTGTCCGACGACGCCGATGTGCGGCTGGTGGGCAGCGAGGTCACCACCGGCGGCCGGCGGACGACCGTCACCGCCCAGCTGCTCGTCGACGGCGAGCCCCGCACGGTCATGGGCACTGGTAACGGGCCCATCGACGCACTGGTCGGTGCCCTGCGGACCGAGTTGGGTGTCGAGTTCGAGGTCAAGGACTACAGCGAGCACGCCCTCACCGCCGGCAGCGAGGCCTCGGCCGTGGCCTACGTGGAGGTCGAGGGCCCCGACGGGGCCACCTGGTGGGGCGTGGGCATGGACTCGAGCATCCTCGAAGCTTCGTTGCGCGCCGTGGTCAGCGCGGCCGACCGGACCCGCAAGAGGCACGAGGCTGCCGCGCGCTGAGCGCGGCATGACCTGGGCCCCCCATCGAGCGCCGGGCCGGCAGGGGACAACCGAGAGGTACCATGCCGACCAGGTGTGGATCTGGCCCGGTATCACACTGGCCAGCTTGTTCGCTCAGAAGCGATTCAGCCGCTTGAAGATCCCCTTGGTCTGCTTGTAGAGGGCGACGAACTCGTGGAACAGGACGTCGTACTCCTCGGCCGTCGCCGGGTCGGGCGCGTAGGTCTGGCGGATCTCGACCATGCCCGGGATCTCGTCGACCGACAGCCGACCCAGCGCCACCAGAGCGATCAGGGCGGCGCCGCGCACATTGGCCAGTACCGGATCGGCCACCTGTCGGATCTCGCGCCCGAGGACGTCGGCGTGGATCTGGGCCCATTGCTCGGAGTTGGCCCCGCCCCCGATGAACGCCAACGAACCGAAATTCCGGTCGGCGAACTTCTCCACCGCCTCGAGCAGCCACCGTGCGTTGAACGCCACACCCTCATAGACGGCCCGGACCATTTGGGGCCGGGAGGTCGACAGCGACAGATTGTGGAACCCACCCCTGATGGTGTGATCGTCGACCGGTGAGCGCTCGCCGTTGAGCCACGGGGTGAACAGGACCCGGCCGCTCCCCGGCTCGACCCCCGCCACCATGGTGTTCATGGTCTCGAAGTCGGGGGCGAACCCGAGGTTGTCACGCAGGAAGGTGAGGCACGCTCCGGCGGTCTCGTGCTCGTCGACGATGATGTACTTGCCGGCCAGGGCGGCGGGGATCGAGGCGACATTGCTGGTCGGCGCCGTCTTTTTGAACGGGACGTGACCCGAGATCCACGACGAGGTCCCGATGTAGAGGTGAGCCTCGAAGTCGGCCACCGCGCCCGACCCGAACACCGCCGAGTGGACGTCGCCCGATCCCGCCGCCACCGGCACGCCGGCGGGCATGCCCAGATCGGACGCCGCCTCCGGGGTGAGGGAACCCACGATGGTGCCCGGTGGGACCAGGTCAGGCAGCCGGGCCCGGTCCAGTCCGGTGACGCCGAGCAATCGCTGGTCGTAGGCCACCCGGTCGATGGTGCGGTTGTCGGTGACCCAGTGGGCGGCGATCGAGTCGAACGAGGCACAGGTCCGCCCGGTGAGCTTGAGGTTGAGGTAGTCGACCGGTTCGAGAAAGGTGGCCGTGTTCTCGTAGACGTCGGGGAAGGCATCCCGGATGAAGAGGATGTGGGACACCGGGTCCTTGCCCGACAGCCCGGGCGCTCCTCCGGTGACCTGCACCCACCGGAGGAGCTTGCGCGGGTCGTAGCCGAGCAGGTTGACCGCCCCACCGGCGACCTGGCCGATGGCGTGGTTGCCCCGCGAGTCCATCCAGATGATCGCCCGCATCAAGGGCGATCCGTCCGATGCGACGGCAACCGTGCCCGACCACTGGGCGGTGCACCCCACCCCGATGAGATCCTGGGCCGGCACCGCAGCCTCGTGCAGCGCCCGCCGGGAGGCGGCGCACACCGCCGACCACCACTCGTGCGGGTCCTGTTCGGCCCCTCCCCCGTCGAGCAGGTACAGGGCCACCGGCTGGGTGGCGTGGGCCACAATCCGACCGGTGGTGGACACCACGGCCACCTTGGGCCCGCCGGTGCCCAGGTCGACGGCCAGGACGTACTGCTCGCCCGACTCGGGGCTCACGCCTTCAACACCCAGATGGTCGCCTTGCGGACCGAGCTGCCGTCGTCGAGCTCGATGGTCGTGCCCGGCCCGGCGCCCTCGGGTGGGTCGGTCACGATGGAGCGGGCCAGGACCTCCCCGCTGATGAGGCCGAACAACGGCTCGAGGTCGTCCAGACCGACCAGGTGGAGGTGGATCCAGTCGGAGACCTCGAGTCCGACGGCCTTGCGCTGCTCCTGCACGTGCCTGATCACCTCGCGGGCCAGGCCCCGACGACGCAGCTCGTCGTCGACGGCCAGATCGAGAGCGACCACCTCGGCCCCGTCGCGGGAGACGGCGAACCCGGGCTGGGCCCGGACCCGGAGCTCGATCTCGTCACCGCTGAGCTCGAGGGGCCCGTCGTCGAGGTCGACCACCAACGGTCGGCCGGCAGCCAGGTCGGCCGCCGCGGCCACCCCGTCCACCGAGCCCATGGCCGCCCGGAGTTGCTGGACCCGGGCCCCGAGGCGCGGGCCGAGGAGCTTGAAGTTGGGCACCAGCTCGTAGTCGAGGACGTCGCCCATCTGGTCGATGAGCTCCACCGTGTCCACGTTGAGCTCGTCCTCGACCACCCCGACCGGCGTGGTGGCACTGTGGGGAGGAACGTAGACGAGGGCCCGGGCCAGCGGCTGGCGCACCTTGACCCCGGCCTCCGCCCGGGCGGCCCGTCCCAGGGACGAGAGACGGCGGGCCAGGGCCATGCCCGTCTCGAGGGCCGGGTCGAGCGCGTCACGATCCACCGTCGGCCAATCGGCCAGGTGGACCGAGTCGGAGACATCCCTGCCGGTCAGTTCGCGCCACATCCGGTCGGACACGAACGGGCACATCGGTGCCAGCAGGTGGGCCACGGTCACCAGCACCTCGTGCAGGGTGGCCTGGGCGCCGAGCGAGTCGGCCGGGTCGGCGTCCGGATCGGTGCGCCAGAACCGACGCCGGCTCCGCCGGACATACCAGTTGGATGTGTCGTCGACCAGGGCGGCGAGGGCGGTCGCCGCCCCGAAGGGCTCGTAGCCGTCGAGGTGGCGGGTGGCGGCGTCCACCGTGGTGTGGAGCCGGGACCGCAGCCAACGATCGAGATCGGAGCGGTCCGCCGGCGCGGGGATGGCCGGGTCGGACGGGTCGAACCCGTTGAGCGACGCGTAGGTGGCGAAGAAGGACCAGGTGTTCCACAGGGTCAGCAGGGTGTCCCGCATGGTGGCGTCGATGGCTCCGAAGCTCACCCGGGTGGGCGTCCACGGCGAGCCCTGCGAGAACATCCACCAACGCAGCGGGTCAGCACCCCGGGTGTCGAGGATCTCCCACGGGTCGATGACGTTCCCCACGCTTTTGGACATCTTGCGGCCGTCGGCATCGACCAGATGGCCGAGGCAGAGCACGTTGCGGTAGGGGGTCGATCCCCGAACCAGGACGTTGACGGCCAGGAGTGAGTAGAACCAGCCCCGGGTCTGATCGATGGCCTCGCAGATGAAGTCGGCCGGGTAGACGAAATTGTCGGCCGAGCCCTCGCCTTGGGGGTAGCCCCACTGAGCGGTGGGCATGGAGCCCGAGTCGAACCAGGCGTCGATCACCGGCTCCACCCGCCGCATCTCCGGGCCCGAACCGGCACCGGACCCGGCAGCGTCGCCACCGGCGGCGCACCGCGAGCAGGGAAAGGTGACCGCGTCGATGTCCGGTCGGTGAGGATCGACGCTGGTGACATCGCGCCCGGCCAGCTCCCCGAGCTCGGCCAGCGATCCGACGCACACGGTGTGGCCCTCGTCGCACCGCCACACCGGGAGCGGCGTGCCCCAGAACCTGTCCCGGGAGAGGGCCCAGTCGACGTTGTTGGCCAGCCACTCCCCCATCCGCCCCTCGCGGATGTGCTCGGGGTGCCAGCCGATGGTGCGGTTCTGGGCGACCAGCTCGTCCTTGCGCTCGGAGGTCCTCACGTACCAGCTCGGCTTGCCCCAGTAGATGAGGGGGGTGTCGCATCGCCAGCAGTGCGGATAGGGGTGCAGGTAGGGCTGGCGGCGCAGAAGCCGACCGGCGGCCTCGAGGCGGTCGTTGATGATGCCGTTGGTCCCGCGCACGCTCTGGCCGGCCAGCCAGGGCACGGCCGACGTGAAACGCCCGTCGGGTCCCACCGGGTTGAGCGTGGGGAGTCCGTTGGCCCGGCCGACCTCGCGGTCGATCTCCCCGAAGGCCGGCGCCAGATGCACGACGCCGGTCCCCTCGTCGGCCTCGACGAACTCCGCCGCCACCACCCGCCATCCGTCGCCCGCGTCCGGCCCGGGCGGCGGCTCCACGTCGTCGAATGGTCGTTCGAAGCGCAGACCGACCAGATCTCTGCCCGGCACCCGTCGATCGACGCGGGCATCTTCGCCGAACACCTCTTCCACCCGGTCGGCGGCCACGATGGCGTCGCCGACCACGGCGTAGTCGAGATCGGGGCCCACGGCGGCACCGGTGTTGGAGATCAGGGTCCATGGCGTGGTGGTCCAGACCACCAGCGAGAGCCCGGCAAGCGAGCTGCGTCCGAGGATCGTGCGCAACCGATCAGCGGCCTCGTCCCCGTCGAGCAGCGGGAAGAGGACATAGGCCGACTCGTCGACGATGTCTTGATAGACGTCGGGTTGGCCCAACTCGTGGCTGGACAGGGCAGTGCCACAACGGGGGCAGTAGGGAACCACCTTGATGTCCTCGTAGAGCAAGCCCTGGTCCCAGAGGTTCTTGAGGTTCCACCACACCGACTCGATGTAGTCGGAGTCGAACGTCCAGTAGGCGTCATCGCTGTCGATCCAGTAGCCGATGCGGTCGGTCAGGACCTTCCACTCGTCGACGTAGTTGCGCACCGACTCACGGCACAGCCGGGTGAACTCGGCGATGCCCACCTCGGCTTCGATCTGGCGCTTGTCGGTGATCCCCAGCTGCTTCTCCACCTCGACCTCGACCGGCAGGCCGTGGGTGTCCCAGCCCGCCTTGCGAGGCACGGCAAAGCCCCGCATGGTGCGGTAACGGCAGAACAGGTCCTTGTAGACACGGGCCCAGACGTGGTGGAGCCCCGGTCGTCCGTTGGCGGTCGGAGGGCCCTCGTAGAAGACCCAGACCTCGGCCCCGGCCCGCAGCTCCACCGAGCGCTCGAAGACGCGGTGCTCCCCCCAGCGGGCCAGCTCCTCGGTCTCGAGGGCGGTGAAATCGGCTTCGGGCGGGACCGGGCGGAACAACGAGTACGTCCTCTCGTGTCGGTGGGCGTGGGGAATGGCTGGCTTGGCGGAAGGATCCGGCTCATGTGGCGCCGGCCCGACCCGAGCGCGGCGGGTTCTTCCGGCCCTGGTGCAGACGGCGACCCGATACTACGGGCGTGGAGGGTCCACAATTGACCTGTGCCCGAGCTCCCCGAGGTCCAAGCCCTGACCGCCGGCCTGGCCGCCCGCATGGTCGGCCGACGTATCGATCGGTGCCAGCTGACGTCCTTCTCGGCTCTCAAGACGGTGGAACCCCCCCTCGAGAAACTGGTCGGCCAGGTGGTCGTGGGCGTCGAGCGACGGGGCAAGTTCGTCTGCGTCGACGCCGGTGGAACCTGGTTGGTGGCCCACCTGGCCCGGGGCGGGTGGGTGAAGTGGTACGAGGTGCTCCCCTCCACCACGCTGCGGCCGGGGCGCAGCCCGATCGCCCTGCGGGTGGCGCTCGACGACGGGAGCGGGTTCGACCTGACCGAGATGGGCACCGACAAGCGGCTCGCCCTGTGGGTCGTGGGATCACCCGAAGAGGTCGAGCCGCTGGCCGCCTTGGGCATCGACCCGTTGG
Source organism: uncultured Acidimicrobiaceae bacterium (assembly GCA_963704615.1). Taxonomy (GTDB): domain Bacteria; phylum Actinomycetota; class Acidimicrobiia; order Acidimicrobiales; family RAAP-2; genus Bog-756. The sequence continues at coordinate 3,068,767 of OY969923.1, forward strand.
AGCCGAGCTTCACCGTGGACCGACTTTCCGAGCTGATGCGCGGCACGTCGGCCACCCTCAAGACCGCCCTCACCACCCAGTCGCTGATCGCCGGGGTGGGCAACGCCTACTCGGACGAGGCCCTGCACCGGGCCCGGCTCTCCCCCTACAAGAAGGCATCCGCCCTCACCTCGACCGAGGTGACCCGATTGCACGAAGCACTGGTGGGCGTGCTGGCCGAGGCGGTCGACCGCTCCTCGGGCCTCGATGTGGCCGAGCTCAAAGGCGACAAGAAGCGCGCCCTGCAGGTCCACGGCCGGACCGGCGAGGCCTGTCCGGTGTGCGGGGACACCATCCGGCAGGTCTCCTTCGCCACCAAGTCGCTGCAGTACTGCCCGACATGCCAGACGGGGGGGAAGCCCCTGGCCGATCGTCGGCTCTCCCGGCTGCTCAAGTAGCCCGGCCCTCCGTCCGGCACACGGCCGCAGTGCCCGCACCGGGCCCTCCTCGGCATCGGGGACAATGGCTCCATGCGTGAGTCTTTCTCGCTCCACGGCCGATTCGTCGAGCTCCGGCCCCTCGGGGTCGAACACGTCGACCAGCTGCTGGACGCGGCCGGTGATCGGTCGACCTTCACCTTCACCCCGGTCCCCGGGGACCGCGACGGCATGACCGCCTATGTGGAGCGGGCCCTGGCCGCACGCCAGCATGATGACCAGTACCCGTTCGTGACCTACAGCGTCGACCAGCAGCGCATCGTGGGTTCGACCCGCTTCTACGACCTGACCCCCTGGGATTGGTCGTCACTGTTCCCCGGCTCTGAAGCCCACCAACGACCGGGCCCCGATGTGGCCAGTATCGGCTACACCTGGCTCCACCCCTCCGCGCAACGGACCCCGATCAACACCGAAGCCAAGCTGTTGATGATGACCCACGCCTTCGAGACGTGGCGGGTCCGAGCGGTGCGCTTCCTGACCGACGCCCGCAATGCCCGGTCGCGGGCCGCCATCGAACGATTGGGGTGCGAGCTCGACGGGGTGCTGCGGGCCGACCGACCGGCGGCCGACGGCTCGGTGCGGGACAGCGCGGTGTTCTCCATGCTGGCCGACGAGTGGCCCTCCCACCGGCAACGGCTCAGCCAACGCCTGGCTGGTTGACTTCACCGTCCGGAGCGCCCAATACCGACCGACCAATCGGAGAAAAGGACCTGGTCAGAGGAGATCTACCGGTCAATCAATTCCGTGCCTCGGCGAGGAGAAAGTTCCTGGTCGGGGCGGTATGGACGCGGAACAGATCGGAATCGTTGGTGGTATATTGAAGTGAATCTATTTCCTAGTTTATTGCTAGATATATAGGAAACATAGTCAAACGATCAGAAGCTGGGGCACTCCAACACGCGGTTCGGCCGGCGCAGAACGACCGGATCGGACGGCACACCGAGCCGTTGGCTCGCCATCTCCAAGGAGCACCATGACCATCCCCTCACCACGTCGCACTCGCATCCGTCGTTCAACCGCCGTCGCCGCATTGATCGCGATCGCGCTGGTTGCATCTGCGTGCAGCTCGAATTCGAGTAGTTCCACGACGACCACCGCCGCCAGCGGGGCCACGACCACCTCCGGCGCCCCGGTCACACTCCGCCTGGGCTACCTGACCAACCTCACCCACGCGTCGGCCCTCGTCGGTGTGCAAGACAGCTACTTCACCAAGAACCTCCCGAGCAACGTCACCCTGCAGACCTCGACCTACAACGCCGGCCCGGCCGAGGTCACCTCCATGCTGGCCGGGTCCTTGGATGCCGCCTACATGGGGCCGAACTCGGCCATCACCGCCTACTCGCAAGGCAAGGGATCAATCCGCATCATTTCGGGGGCCACCTCGGGCGGTGCCGCGCTGGTGGTCTCGTCGTCGATCACCTCGCCCAGCCAGCTCAAGGGCAAGACCCTGTCCACCCCCCAGCTCGGCAACACCCAGGACGTGGCCTTGCGCACCTGGCTCCGCAAGCAGGGCCTGACCTTTCCCGGTCCCAACGGCGGAAGCGGCGAGGTGACCATCCTCCCCCAGTCCAACGCCACCACGCTGGCCTCGTTCGAAGCGGGCAGCATCGCCGGTGCCTGGGTTCCCGAGCCGTGGGTCACCCAGATGGTCACCGACGGCCATGGGCACGTGCTGGTCAACGAGAAGAGCCAGTGGCCCAACGGTCTCTTCTCCACCACTCTGTTGGTGGTGACCACCAGCTTTCTCAGCGCCCACCCGACGGTGGTGAGCGGGTTGCTGAAGGGTCAGATCGCGGCCAACGCCTTCATCAACAGCTCGCCGGCCAAGGCTCAGGCCGACGCCAACACGGCACTGACTGCGCTGACGGGGAAGTCGCTCAAGGCCAGCGAGCTGGCCACGGCCTGGTCGGACATGACCTTCACCAACAACCCCATCGCCTCGTCGATCGCCACCGACCTGGCCCACGCCAAGGCGGCCGGGTTCCCCACCTCCAACATCAGCGGCATCTATGACCTGGGACCGATCAATTCGCTCCTCGCCGCCCAGGGGAAGGCGACGCTGACGTCATGACCAGCGTGGCGCCGGCACCGGCCACCCGGGTCAATGCCCGGGCCCCCTCGGTGACGCTGTCGGGGGTTTCGAAGCGCTACGGCGCCGGCGACACCGCGGTGATCGCCCTGCAGGACATCTCGCTCGATGTCGCTCCCGGCCGGTTCGTGTGCCTGGTGGGCGCATCGGGGTGTGGCAAGACCACCCTCCTCAACCTGGTGGCCGGCCTCGACCAGCCCACGGTGGGATCGGTGTCGGTCGTCGCCGGGGGCGCCGGCAACGGAACCTCGGAGGGCCAGGCGGAGGTCCGCCTGGCCGGCGGCACCGCCACCGCCATGCTGTTCCAGGACTCGGCCCTGTTCCCCTGGCTCACCGTGGCCGCCAACGTCGAGCTCCCCATGCGCCTCCGCGGTGTCGGCAAAACCGAGCGCCGGGCGGTGGCCGACGACCTTCTGGAACGGGTGCACCTCGGTGGCTTCGGGCCCAAGCGACCCCACGAGCTGTCCGGGGGCATGCGCCAGCGGGCCGCCCTGGCTCGGGCCCTGGCCCAGGACGCCGGGCTGTTGTTGATGGACGAGCCCTTCGGGGCCCTCGATGCCATCACCCGTGACCTGCTCCACGACGAACTGGAGTCGTTGTGGAACGACCGCGGCTTCACCGTGCTCTTCGTCACCCACAACGTCCGGGAGGCAGCCCGCCTGGGCGACACCATCGTCCTCCTGACCAGCCGGCCCGGACGGGTGGCAGCCACCTACCCGGTCGACCTCCCCCGGCCCCGGCGGATCGACTCGGCCGAGATCGCCGGCCTGGCCGCCACGGTAACCGACCAACTCCGATCGGAGGTGGGCCGCCATGGCCATTGACGACCCACTCACCGCGCCGGGCAGTAACAACACCGCCACCGCACCCGCGACAGGCGGCTCGGGCACCACATCCGCACCGACCTTGGAAAAGGCCTTCGCCGGGCTGGACGCCCTCGACAGCGCCGACCGTTCGACCCGGGCAAGCCGCTCGGAACGGATCTGGCGGGCCACCTGGCCCAAGCTCATCGCCTTCGCCGTCATCCTGCTGGTCTGGCAGATCGCCGTCTGGGTCCACTGGAAGCCGCTCATCCTGCAGTCGCCGGCCACCGCCACCCGCCAACTGTGGGACCTCCTCGGCACCTCACTGTTCTGGCAGGCCTGTTGGGTCACCGCCCAGCAGGCGGTCATCGGCTACGTGTTGGTCGTCGTCATCGGGGGCATCGTGGGCACCGCGGTGGCCCGGATCCCTGTGGTGCGGGCCGGCATCGCCGCCCTGATCACCGGCATGCAGACCATGCCCTCGGTGCTGTGGTTCCCGTTGGCCATCATGGTCTTCGGCATCACCTGGAAGGCGATCGTCCTGATGATGGTGCTCGGGGCCGCGCCGGCGGTGGCCAACGGCTTCATCAGCGGCATCGACCAGGTCCCCCCGGGTCTCCTGCGAGCCGGGCGGATCCTGGGTGCCCGAGGCCTGGCCCTCGAGCGCTACGTGGTGCTGCCGGCGGCCTTCCCCAGCATCCTCGGCGGGCTCAAGCAGGGCTGGGCCTTCGCCTGGCACGCGCTCATGGCCGGCGAGTTCCTCATCCTCATCACCCCCCTGAGCCTGGGCGGGCGCACCGTGAACGCCACCGACCAGGCCGACTGGGGGATCGTGGTGGCCCTGATGATCGTCATCGTGTTCATCGGGATCATGGTGGATGTGGCCTTCACCCGGGTCGACACCTCGGTCCGCAGGCGCTACGGGCTGGTCGACGCCTCCACCCGCTGAGGGCGGCCGCCTTTTGGCGGTGACCCGGATCTACCTTCTGACGCTGACCCCATCGATGGGCAACCTCTGACAGAATCATCCCGGTGTACATCTCTGCCAAGGTCGACTACGCGGTGCGGGCCCTGTGCACCCTGGCCGACGGGGACGGCCAGGCCATCACCGCCGAGTCGCTGGCCAAGTCCCAGGGCCTGCCGGCCAAGTTCCTCGAGAGCATCCTCAACGACATGCGCCGAACCGGCCTCCTGCTCAGCCAGCGAGGGGCCGAGGGCGGTTACCGGCTGTCCCGGCCCGCCGAGTCGATCAGCGTGGCCGACGTGATCCGCCCCCTCGACGGTCCGCTGGCCGAGGTGCGCGGCCTGCGGCCCGAGGCCGCCAACTACGAGGGGTCGGCCGAGCACCTGCAGTCGGTGTGGGTCGCGGTGCGGGCCAGCCTGCGGGCGGTGTTGGAGGAGGTGACCATCGCCGACATCGTCTCCGGCCACCTCCCCCGTTCGGTGGTCAAATTGACCACCGACCCAGAGGCATGGCAGCCCCACTGAGCCTTTGACCAACCAGGGATTGACGCCGCCTCGGGGCAGGAGCGATCCCCTCGATCGGCCCCTACGCTACGTGAATGGATTCCGACCCCGGACACGGTCAGGCGCCGTCGTCGGTCGGTCGGTCGTCCCCGGAACTCGACGACCCGACGGGAACCGGACCGGTCGCGCCCGAGCCCGATCTGGCGACGGTCATGGAAGGGCGCCTGGACCGGACCGACAGGATCATCCTGGCCATCGTGTGCCTGGCCCAGTTCATGGTGGTGCTCGACATCTCCATCGTCAACGTGGCCCTCCCATCGATCCAGAAAAGCCTGGGCTTCAGCGCGGCCAATCTGCAGTGGGTGGTGACCGCCTACGCGCTCACCTTCGGGGGCCTCCTCCTGCTCGGGGGACGCCTGGCCGATCTGTTCGGGCGCCGACGCATCTTGCTCCTGGGGCTGGTCCTGTTCACCGGGGCCAGCCTCATCGGTGGCTTCTCCCAGAACCAGGGGACCTTGATCGCGGCGCGGTCATTCCAAGGGGTGGGAGCGGCCGTCCTGTCCCCGGCCACCCTGACCATCCTGACCGTAACCTTCACCGAGCAGCGGGCACGGGCCAAGGCGCTCGGCGTGTGGAGCGCGGTGGCCGCCGGTGGCGGGGCCGCCGGGGCGCTGTTCGGGGGATTCCTCACCCAGTACCTCTCCTGGCGTTGGATCCTCTTCGTCAACGTGCCCATCGGCATCGTCCTGTTCCTCGTCGCCCGACTGTTCCTGGTCGAGTCGCGGGCGGACGGGCCCCGGCGCCGCCTCGACCTGGCCGGCTCGATCACCGTCACCGCCGGCCTGTTGGTGCTGGTGTACACCATCGTCCACACCGACCAGGTGGCGTGGACCTCCCGATCCACACTGCTGACCGCCGGGCTCGCCGTCGTCCTGCTCGGGTCCTTCGCCTTCATCGAGGCCAGGCTGGCCACCGCGCCTCTGGTCCCCCTGCGGTTGTTCCGGTCGCGGGCCGTCACCGCGGCCAACCTGGTCATGTTCTGCTTCGGGGCCGCCATGTTCGCCATGTGGTTCTTCCTCTCCCTCTATCTCCAACAGGTCCTCGGCTACGACCCGGTGATCACCGGGCTCACCTTCATCCCCCAGACGGCGGCCATCGCCATCGGGGCCACCATCGCCGGCCGGCTGGCCCCACGGTTGGGCCCCCGCAACGTGCTGATGGCCGGCACCCTCTTCGCCGCCGGTGGCCTCTACTGGCTCTCGTTCATCCAGGCCGGGGACACCTACTGGAGCGGGGCGTGCGGCGGCGGCATCATGGCCACCTTCGGCATGGGCCTGGCCTTCACCCCGATCGCCCTGTCCGCCACCGGCGGGGTTCGGCGTGAAGAGGCCGGGCTGGCCTCGGGACTGGTCAACAGCAGCCGCCAGATCGGGGCGTCACTCGGCTTGGCCATCCTTTCGACGGTGGCCGCCTCCCACATCGCCTCGTTGCTGTCGGGCCGGGTGGTGACGCCCGAGGTCCAGCGGGTGGCCATGACCGCCGGCTACGCCCGGGCCTTCTTCATCGCCTCTCTGGTGGCCTTGGCCGCCGTTCCCCTGGCGTTGATCATCCCGAGGCAGGTGTCACCTTCGCCCGCGCACGAGCCCGACCCGTCCACGGTGCCCGAGGTGCCCCAGGTCCCCGCGGTGGCCGACGGCGCTTCTCCCCCGGTGACCCCGGCTCCCGCGGTGCAGGGCGCCCCGTCGCTGGAGAGGTGAGGTCCCGGTGGGCACCGACTCACCACCCTGGTGACGATCAGCCGATGAGCCCGGTCCGGCCGTGGTGGGCGAACTCGTCGCACAGCCCCTGGCGGTGGCGGTCGCCCATCGGCGCGAAAGTCGGCGGGTTCCCGGTCCGAACCCAGATCGGGTCACTCCCTCGCCACCAGCCCTCCGACCGCAGCGCATCCTTGGTCACCTTGCCGCTGGCCGTCTGGGGCAGAGCGCCGCTCACCCGGACGAACGAGGGAATCCACTTGGTGCCCAGATCGGGCTGTCCGTGGAGGAACTGGTCGAACCCGTCCCCATCGAAGGCACATCCCGGGAGCATCTCGAAGGCGGCCATCACCTGGTCGCCGCTGCGCGGATCGGGCACCGCATAGACGGCGACGGTGGCGGTACCGGGGTAGCGGATCAGGACGCGCTCGATGGGCCCGGCGGTCAGGTTCTCCGAGTCGACCCGCAACCAATCGCCCCGACGGCCGGCGAAGTAGAAAAAGCCGTCCCCGTCCCGATAGGCCAGGTCCCCGGTCCAGTACCACCCCTGTCGGACTCGCGCCGCGGTGGCCTCCTCGTCGGCGTAGTACCCCTCGAATCGGCCGATCCCCGAGCGGTTGACGATCTCGCCGATGGCGGCATCGCCGTTGAGCAGCCCTCCGTGGACGTCGAAGACGGCCGGTGGGCACTCGTGCCCGGTCTCGGGATCCACCACGGCGATGTCGTCCATGGGTCGGCCGAGCGACCCCACCGGGGTGTCGGCGCTGCGCATGATGGCCACTCCGCCCTCACTCGATCCGTAACCCTCGGTGAGCACGCACCCGAACCGGCCTTCGAAGGCGGCGTGGTCGGCGATCGAGGCCTCGGTGCCGAAGCCGCGGCGCAAGGTGATGGCCGCATCGTCGGCCGACGGCGGGGTGGCCAGGATGTAGGCCAGGGCCTTGCCCACGTAGGTGAAGGTGGTGGCTCGGTGGCGTCGCACGTCGGCCACGAATCCGGAGGCGCTGAACCGGCGGGCCAGGGCCACGGTGGCCCCGACCACCAGCGAGGGACCCCACAGGACCATCAGGGCGTTGCCGTGGAACAGGGGCATGGTGCAATAGGCCACGTCGTTGCGTTCGAAGCCGTAGGCCCCGGCCGAGACCGTGGCGATGGACGCCAACCGACCCTGGGTGCAACGGACCGCCTTGGGAGCACCGGTGGTCCCGGAGGTGAACAGGAGCAGGTAGAGGTCCTCGGGGCCGGGATCCCACCGGGAGACCACGAACCGGCCATCGACCCTCCCGTGCTCGGACAGGGTGTCGGGGTACTGGCCGTCGTCGACCCGGATGATCCGATCGGGAGGAACGCCGACATCGAGACCGTCGAGCAGTTGCGCACCTTCCCCGTCGGTGACCAACCATCGACAGTCGGACCGGCGGATGTCGCCGGCCAGCGCCTCTCCCCGGCGGGTGGGGTTGATACCGACCACCACGGCGCGGGCCAGGGCGGCCGCGCCCAGCCAGAAGACATACTCGGGCACGTTGCCGAGGAGCACCCCGATGTGGAGCTGAGCCGAATCGTCGGCGGCCCGGATCATCGAGGCGCGCCGGGCACTGGCCGCCACCACCTGGCGCCAGCTCCATTGGTCGTCCTCGAAGCGGAGGCCGGTGTGGTCGTCCTCGGCCCGGGCCACCAGCAAGTCGGCCACGCTGAGCTCGGACCGCCCGGAGGCGGCGGTCACCGGTGAACCCCCACGACCCCACCCGCCCGGGCACCGATGACCGGGTGACCGGGGTGGTCGGGAGCCTGGCGTGGGGCCCGCGTCCCCGACACCACCAAGGCCCGGCGAGCGAAGGGTTTCGCTGGGTGATCGAAGCTCGTCGCGGTGGTCATGGGTGGCACCACGCTAGGAGGCCACCACCGGCCGTGCCAGCGCCGGCCGAGCTTCCAGCCGGCTCCCGGCCGGCCGAGCTCACGTCGCCCGGTCGTCGGGCGTGGTGCCCCGGTACCGCCTACCATCGGGTCGAGACAAGGACGGCGGTGCCCGCCATCAGATCTGCGGAGCACACGAACAATGGGAGAGGCATGGCAACGGGCACTGCAGAGATTGACATCACGGCACCGGCAGACGCGGTGTGGGCCCTGGTCGGTGACTTCGGCGGCATCGGCGTGTGGATGCCGGGCATCGATTCATGCCGGGTGGAGGGGGAGGACCGGATCCTCGAGACCATGGGAATGACCATCACCGAGCGCCTGGTGAAGAAGGACGACGCCGGACGGGCGCTGACCTATTCCATCGCCGACGGCGCGCCGGTGGAGAGCCATGAGGCGATCATCACCGTGACCCCGACCGGTGATTCCAGCCACGTCACCTGGCAGGTCGACGCCACACCCGATGACATGGCCAATCTGATGACCACCATCTACCAACAGTCCCTGGACACGTTGAAGGCCCACCTCGAAAAGTGACCGATCCGGGCGGCGACCGGCCTCCCGAGCCCAGGGGCCGATGGTCGGCCCAGGCCCAGGCCCGATCAGCCGCACCGGTCACCGAGGTCTGGCCCCTGGTCGGAGAGGCCCACCGCTGGAAGGACTGGTCCTTCCTCACCCGCTCCGACCTGGAACGCACTGGTGACCCGGTCCCCGACGGGGTCGGGGCCCGGCGCCGGTTCACCCGCTACGGCATCGGATCGCGGGAGGAAGTGGTGGCGTGGGATCCTCCCCGGCACCTCGCCTACACCATCCTGTCGGGATTTCCGGTGCGCCACTACCGGGCCGACGTGACCCTCACCCCCGAGGGAGGGGGCACTCTCATCGATTGGTCGGCCACCTTCGACGAGAAGATCCCGGCGACGGGCCGCCTGATGGCCATGGTGATCACACAGATGATCGGCCGCTTCGCTCACGGCGCGGCCGACTACGCCGACCGCCACCGCGGCATCTGACCCGTCTCCCGCCATCGGTCCCGGGAGCTCATGCGCTCGGCGAGTGCGTGCCCATCACCGGGATCGACCAGAAATTCCGACAGCCACCCGGTGAGGATCTCCGGATTTGGTCGGCTGCATCCGCCCGAGCCCACCGGATGGTTCCCGGCGGTCGGCCACAGCCAGAATCCGCATCGAGTCAGTCCGGCATGGGCGTTTTTCTGATCCGATGCCCCCTCCTCCCGAGCGCCGGCGTTCGATTGTGCCGGCGCAAGGAGGCTCCGCCCGGTCAGCGCGACTCGTCGACCTCGATGTCGGCCAGCTCCTTGATGCGGGCTACGTGTCGGCCGCCGTCGAAGGCGGTGGCGAAGAACACGTCGACGATGTCGAGGGCCAGCTCGGTGGCCACCACCCGGGCACCCAGGGAGAGCACGTTGGCGTCGTTGTGGCGCCGGGCGAAGCGGGAGGTGTACTCGTCGTGGCAGAGGGCGGCCCGGGCCCCGTGGACTTTGTTGGCGGCCATGGCCTCGCCCTGACCGCTCCCCCCGATGACGATGCCCACCTGACCCTCGCCCCGAACCACCCGGCGGGCGACGTCGGCGCAGATGGGCGGATAGTCCACCGGCTCCTCCGAGAAGGTGCCGATGTCCTCGACCTGGTGTCCGCCCTCGGCCAGGTGCCGGGTGACCGCACCCTTGAGGATAAACCCGGCATGATCAGAGCCCACGACGACGAGCATGGAGCAACCTTAATGGGGATCGACCGCTTCATTCCTTGAGAGGATGAGGCTGGTCACCGCTGGAGACGGCCCTGGTCGAAGCCGGTGGCGAGCAGGCCGAAGGCCTGGTCGAGCTCCTCGATGAGATCGTCGGATCCGTGGCTGGCCCAGTGGTCGAAGGCGGCCATGGCCGCCCCCAGAGCGGCGCGGGCCACCGTCTGGGGACCGAGGTCGTCAGGGGCGCCGTCGATGCGACGGGCCACGAAATCGGCCACCACCTCCCGCCACTCCGCATAACGGACAGCGGAGTGGGCCACCAGACTGGGGACTGAACTGGTGAGCCGGATACGGGTGCGGAGCTCGTCCAGCTCGTTGGCGCCGAACCGGTTGGTGGCCATGACCGCCGCCCGGAGCACGTCCATCATCGGCTGGTCCTCGGGGGCGGCCTCGAGCTGATGGCGGAGACGGATGAGCTCGGCGTCGAACTCGCCCCACACGACCTCGGACTTCGAATCGTAGTAGCGGAAGAATGTGCGGCGGCTGACCCCCACGGCGGCGGAGATCTGGTCGACGGTGGTGGCTTCGTATCCCTGACGATCGAACAGGTCGAGGGCAGCGCGAGCCACGTCCTGGCGGGACGTAGCCGGCCGACGCCCCCGTGCCACCTCGGCGGCACCGTCCACTCCGTGCGTCGCCGATTCTGTCATCAGACATCCATTTTGACATCCAGCGTTCCCCAAAGGATGCCCGGCGTGCCCGGCGTGGCTCGGGCCTGCGTCGACGAGCCGAGGGCGCGGGAACCCCGGATTGCCTCAATCGGGCATGTCTGGCAACGAGCGGGATGCGGCACGGGAAGACAAATCGAACGTCATCAGAAGACCAGCGGCTCGAACAGACTGAGATCGGGGGGTGGGCGAGCACCATCCGAGCGAGCGCCCACGAACCCCAACCAAGCGCGGGCCCGCGCGTCAGGGTCTGCGTTGTGAGGAGCCCCGTTCTTCGTCCATTAGCGGGACGACCACGGTCGGGTCGTCGCCCGTGATGGACGGGTCAGCGGGTCTCGCTCACGAGGCGATGGTGATGGAGAACGTCTGCGTGGCGGAGTTCTGGGTCTTGGGCTTGGTCGTGGTCTTGGTATCGACCACTTTCACGGTGAAGGTGAAGTTGCCAGCAAAGGAGGCCTTGCCGGAGATCACCCCGGTCTTCTTCAGCTTGAGGCCGGGCGGGAGGCTTCCGGACACCAGCGACCACTTGTAGGGCGGATTGCCCCCGGTGGCGTTCACCGTGGCCGAGTAGACGGCAGGCGACGACTTGGAAGACAGCGTGCCCGCGGGCAGCGACGTCGTGGTGATGGTCAGCGGTGGTGTCACCGAGACGGTCAATGTGGCCACCTGGCTGGTAGTGGAACCCACGATGTTGGTGAAGATGGCCTGATACTGGTAGTTGTTCTCGCCCAGGTTCGCCGCAAAGGCGTAGGTGTCGCTGGTGGCGCCACCGATGTTGGTGAAGGTCACACCTCCGTTGGTGGACATCTGCCACTGGACCGTCGGGGTCGGATTGCCGCTGGCCGCCGCGGTGAAGCTGGCCGTGTGGCCTTCGATGACCGAAACGTCGGTCGGCTGGGTGGTCACCGACGGCATCGTGTCGAGGGTCAGGGTGGCGGGGGTACTCGTGGCCGATCCCACCGAGTTGGTGAACACGGCCTGGTACTGGTTGCCGCTCTCGCCCGCCGCGGTGGTGACCGTGTACGTGTCGCTGGTGGCGCCACCGATGTTGGTGAAGGTCACACCTCCGTTGGTCGAGACCTGCCACTGGACCGTCGGGGTCGGATTGCCGGTGGCCGCCGCGGTGAAGCTGGCCGGCTGTCCCTGGACGACCGAAACGTCGGTCGGCTGGGTGGTCACCGTGGGAAGAGAATCCACTGTCAGGGTGGCCGGCGTCGTCGTCTGGGTGCCGATCGAGTTGGTGAAGACGGCCTGGTACTCGTTTCCGTTGTCGGCCGCGGCGACCGTGGCCAGGCTGAGCGCGTCCGACGTGCCCCCGGCGACGTCGGTGAAGGTCGTCCCGCCGTCGGTGGAGACCTGCCACTGGACGTTGGGAGCCGGGTTGCCCGACGCCGAGGCGGTGAACGTCGCCGTCTGGCCGGCGTCGACGGTGGAGTTGGTGGGGTTGGTCGAGATGGCCGGGGAGGTCCCCACGAATCCGTAGAAGGTGAGGGACACGGCCCCACTGGCCGAGGTGGTGCCGAAGGTGGCTCCCGATCCGTCGATCGCCCACGACGAGCCAGCCCCGCCCCCGCCGCCGGCGCCGCAGTCGACGCCGGCCGTGGCCGTGCTGCCCATCCCCCCGACATAGCCGCCCCCGCCCCCGCCGTTACCGGCCGAATCGCCGGCCGAGACGGTGTTGGAACCGGGCCCACCGGCAGTGCCGCCCGGGCTGTCGCCGGTGTTGTTCACGCCGCCGTCACCGCCGACGTCGCCGCTGGTCGCACCCATGCCGCCGTTGGTCCCGCTGGGACCGGCCCCGGTCAGATCGACGTCGGGGGTCGAAGAGCCAGCGCCGCCGGTGCCGCCGCCGCCGCCGCCGGACCCGGCGCACATCGATTCGCCCCCACCGCCGCCGCCGGCAGCGACCGCCAATGGTGTCGTGCCTGCTTGGCAGCTGGTCCCGGCGCACACCGCGCTCGAGCCGCCGCCACCCCCGCCGCTGCCGTCGGCACCGCCGTCGCCGATGCATTCACCTTCGATATCGATGCCGGCGCAGTAGTAGCCGTTGCCACCACCGCCACCGGCGCTGTACCCGGCACCACCGGCGCCGCCCGTGCTGACCACGCCAGAACCGTTGGGCGCGGTGGCACCGGCGCAGCCGGAGACCGCCGTCAGCTTCCCGCCGCCCCCGACCGGAATCGTGGCCGTCAGCGAGGAGGCGGAGCCACCCGAGCCGCCCGAGTCACTGCTGGCCGCGCCGCCCCCGCCGCCGCCCGGCCCGCCGTTGGCGGTGACCACGGCCTCGCTGGCCAGGGCCGGCGCCGTCACGGTCGACGTGATGCCGCAGGCCTGGGTGTCGGTCCAGGTCGAGAGCTTCGACACCCCCTGGACGCCGAAGGAGTACTGGTCGGCGGGAACCGGCATGCTGGTCCCGCTGGGCGTGGTCACGGTTATGTCCACCGTGCCGGTGCCGGCCGGGGAGGTGGCGGTGATCGATGTGTCCGAGTCGGCGGTGATCACCCCAGGGTTGCCCGGACCGAAGTCGACCGCGGTGGCGTTCTCCAGGTTGTTCCCGGTGACGGTCACGTCGGTGCCCCCGATCGCCGGACCGGTGGACGGGCTGATGGAGGCGAGGGTGGGAGCAGGAGTGACCACCACATAGGCGAACTGGTCGGCCGGCGAGATGGCCGAGGTGCCTTGGGGTGTGGTCACGGTGACGTCCACCGTGCCGGTGCCGGCCGGGGAGGTGGCGGTGATGGATGTGGCCGAATCGGCGGTGACGGTCGCCGGCGTCGTGCCGAAGTCGACGGCCGAGGCGTCGGCCAGGCTGGTCCCGCTGATGGTCACCGTGGTCCCACCGGCAGGGGGGCCACTGTCGGGGCTGACCCCGGTCACGGTGGGCACACCGGTGATCGTCGTGGTGGCCTGCGGGACGGGCGGCGAATAGGTCGGGGGGCTCGACGATCCACACGAGGAGCACGAGGGATAGCCATCGAAGCTGACGGCCCCGATGTCATCGACCGTTGTGGTCAGGGCGAACTCGGTGAAGTCGACCGGGACGACCGTCCCGGCGGAACCGCTGGCCGTGAACTGCGCGGTCACCGTGGGAAGGGTCATGTTGTCGCCCCCGCCGACAGTCGTGGCCGGGTTGAGAAAGCCCTCGATGTAGGGGTACACCGTCTTGTAATTTCCGCTGTCGATGTGCGCCGTACAGGCGTCGGCCACGGCAGCGGTGCAGTAGGTGGCGGCGAAGTTGCCGGAGGTGGTGGCGTCACCGCCGGTGGCCGTGATCGAACCAGGCACGTAGGTGAACCCGGTCGGGACCGGCATGACCAGGGCGAACTGCGATGCGCTCTCCACCGTGATGCCGTCGTCGGACGCGGGAATGGTGCTGGCCGTCGGGGCGACGGTGACGGTCACATTCGAGCCCTCGACAGCGGTCGAAGGAGCGGTGACCGAGGTGTCGACCTCCTCGGTGACCGAGGCCAGGTCGCCACCCGAGCTGTCTTCGGCCTCCCCGCCGAAGTACTGCCCGGTGGACGGCGCGTAGGTCAAGGTGGCCGTCGTGCAATTGCCCGTGCTCGGGTAGGTGTCACCGGGCGCGCAGTAGGCGAATGTCAGCACCTGGTCCCCGGCGGTCCCCGACGCCGGGGTGTAGGTGATGATCCCCGTGCTCGAGCTGGTCGTGTCGGTGGCCGACCCGCTGGCCGGCTGGGTGACGATGGTCAACGATGCGGTGTTGACCGACGAAGCACCTCCGTTGACCAGGGTCAGTGCGTTGAACTGGTTGGGTGGCGACGTGGTGCCCGGCGTATAGCCGGCGTTGCCATTGCCCACCACCGGCGCGCTCGCTGCGCTCGCCGGTACTGCGATCAAGACCGACACGCCCACCAGAGCGATCAGTGCTGCCGCGGCAAGCTTGACCGCAACCACGATCCTGGACGTACGCGCATTCAGCGAACCCATACGGCTCGACCCTCCCCTAGTTCTGCTCACCAGAGGTGCATGGTGCCCCCGCGCCCTCGGCCGACCGCTGTCGTTGCGGCAGCTTCAAGTTATGGCATCTTCACGCAAATGGCAACCACATCCGCTCGACATGAACACAACTCAGGCGTCGGCGAACAGCCAAGCGTCGCAAATGGGGTTTTCACCACAATAGGTCCATGTCGTGCGTATCGAGAGTGCTCTAACACCCATTCAGAACATCTAATGACAGAACGATGCGACGGTCCGATGAGGGGACGGAACATCCATCCCTCAGCCGCTCGATGGCTCACGATACGCCTGCTCCCGAGACCCGTACTCTCCTCGGAAAGCGACGGGATTTCCCTGCCGCCATAGTGCGTTCCGTGATGGTTGAACCTCAGTGCTATTCAGGTTTTACTTCCGTTATCATCGATCGTCATTACCGACAACCCTTCGATTCGACACGGCTGGACAGACGAGACGAGCCCGAAATTACTTGTCCCAGTAGTGGTAAGACCACGGACAGTCATGTTGGTTGCGATTAGCGGCCGGATGTTCTACTTTTCACGCTGGCGTTAGTAGCGATCAGCCGGGGGCGGGAAAGCTTCGCACCTCTGGTGGGGAACATTAGGGGGAGGCGCAGCACATGGGTTGGTTGAGTTCGTTGTCACGACGCGCGACACGGGATCAGGGCAGCGAGCACGAGGAGGCTCTCCTGCCAGGGAAAGCGCCGCGATCGCGTCGCCGCCTGGTCGGGACGGTCACCAGTGGTGTGGTCGTCGTCCTGGTCGCCGGTCTGTTCTCCGTGGTGGCGATCACCACGACGGCCAAGGTCGCGGGAGCTGCCCTCTCCACGCAGGCCGCGAGCTGGAGCTCATCACCCAACTCGAGCGGGTTTGTGACGGCCACCCCCCCACTGGGCACGGTGTCGGCCACCGTCACCCTCATCGGTGCCGGCGGGGGCAGCGGCGGCACCAATGACAACTCGGTGGCGGGCGGCGCCGGCGGCGAGGTCAGCGGCACCTTCAATCTCACCCACAGCACGGGCGAAGTCGCGGTCCAGGTCAGTTCCGGAGGGGCAGGCGGAGCCAACTGTGGGGCCGATTTCAGTACGTGCTCGGAGGGTCCCACTGCAGGGGGAGCGGGCTACGAATCCGGCGGCAGTGCCGGTGAGGCGGAGACCGAGTCGGTGTCGGTCCAAGGTGCGGCCAGCGGTGGTGGCGGTGGCGGCGCCTCGGCCCTCTTCCTCGGTTCGAACGGCTCGGGTACGCGCATCGCCTTGGCCGGCGGTGGTGGCGGGGCCGGCGGGCAGCATGGCTGTGATTCGGACTATTCCAATGGAGGCACCGGTGGTGCCGGCGAAAGCGGTGGGAGCGGCGCTTCCAGCGCAGGGGGTGGCGGCGGCACCAGCGGTGACGGCGAAGGCGGGGGGTCCGGCGGATCTGCCGGGGGCGCCGCCGGTGGCGGTTCTGGTAGCGGAAACAACGAGGGCGGCCACGAGGCCACCTCAACCGCCGGCGGTGGCGGTGGCGGCGCCGGCGGTGGCGGCGGAAATGGTGGCGAGGACTACTGCACGACCGGCGAGAACTCCTCCGGTGGCGGTGGCGGCGGCGGGTCCGTGGCCAACTCGTCCTACTACTCCACCTCACCCTCCTACAGCTCGGCCGGCAACGGTGGCACGGGTCAGGGTGCCGGTGGGGCGGGCTCGATCTCCCTCACCTGGAACTACGCCGTCGTATCCTTTCCGAGCCCCCTCGGAAACCAGACGAGCACCTCTGGGACCGCCATCTCCACCCTGACCGACTCGGCCAGCGACTCGGGCAGTTTGGGGCTCACCTATTCGCAGACCGGCATGCCCCCAGGCCTGAGTTTCAACAGCGCCACCGGGGCCTTCACCGGGACCCCGACGACCGGGAGCTCGACGGCCTATCCGGTCACGGTCACGGCCACCGACACCCAGGGGGCCACGGCCTCCACCTCCTTCAACTGGGCGGTCAACAACACGGTCACCGTCACCAACCCCGGCCCGTTCACCAGCAATTCGGGCACGGCCATCTCGACGGTGAACATGGCGGCCTCGACCTCGGGTGCGGCTGGCGGAGCCACCATCTCGTCGACCGGCTGGTCGGTCACTGCGGGCTCGCTGCCCACCGGGCTGAGCATGTCCACTGCCGGGGCCATCACCGGCACCCCGACCACCGCGGGTAGCTACTCGGCAACCATCCAGGCCACCGATTCCGCGGGGTTCCATGGCACCACTGTCTTGGCCTGGACCGTCAACAACGTCGTGACGGTCACCAACCCGGGTCCGTTCACCAGCAATTCGGGCGCGGCCATCTCGACGGTCCACATGGCGGCCACGACCTCGGGTGCGGCCGGCGGAGCCACCATCTCGTCGACCGGCTGGTCGGTCACTGCGGGCTCGCTGCCCACCGGGCTGAGCATGTCCACTGCCGGGGCCATCACCGGCACCCCGACCACCGCGGGTAGCTACTCGGCAACCATCCAGGCCACCGATTCCGCGGGGTTCCATGGCACCACCGTCTTGGCCTGGACCATCAACAACGTCGTGACGGTCAGCGCTCCTGCGGCGCAGACATCCACCGCAGGCACGCCCATCTCCAACCTCACGGTGACGGCCACCGACTCCTCGTCGACGGCCACGATCACCGGTTGGTCGCTGTCGGGTGCCCCACCGGGCCTGTCCATCAGCGCGAGCGGCGTCATCTCAGGAACGCCCACCACCGGAGGCTCGTACTCGGTGACCGCCACAGCCACCGACTCCAAGAACTTCACCGGCACCAGCAGTCCGTTCACGTGGACCGTAAATGACGTGGTCACGGTGCACAATCCGGGCAGTCAGTCCAACGTGTCGGGCACGGCCATCACCACGCTCACCCCGAGCGCCTCGGTGGTCGGTGGCGGCACCATCACCTCGTGGGCCCAGTCCGGGCTGCCCACCGGGCTGTCATTCAACACCACCACCGGGGCTGTCTCGGGGACTCCGAGCACAGCCGGGTCCTACTCGGTCACGCTCACGGCTACTGACAGCCGAGGCGCCCAGGGATCGGCCACCTTCACCTGGAACGTCACCAACACGGTTTCGGTCAGCAACCCCGGCACCCAGTCGAGCGTCTCGGGAGCGGCCATCAGCGCCCTACAGATCAGCGCCACCGACTCGCAGTCCGGGGCCAGCCTGACCTACACAGCCTCGGGTCTGCCCTTGGGGCTGATGATCTCGTCCTCGGGTTCGATCACCGGAACCCCGACCACGGCCTGTACCTGCTCGGTCACGGTGACCGCCACCGACGGATCCGGCTACTCGGGATCGACCACCTTCACCTGGGTGATCACCAACACGGTGACAGTGACCAGCCCCGGTGACCAGTCGAACCTGTCGGGCACGGCCATCACCGCCCTCCCCATCAGCGGATCCGACTCGTCGTCGACGGCCACCCTCACCTACTCGGCCACCGGGCTGCCCATGGGGCTGATGATCTCGTCATCGGGGTCGATCACCGGAACCCCGACAACAGCCTGTAGCTGTTCGGTCGTCGTGACCGCCACCGACGGCTCGGGTGCGTCGGGATCGGCCAGCTTTACCTGGGTGATCACCAACACGGTGACGGTGACCAGCCCTGGCAATCAGACCAGCGGTTCCGGAAGCGCCATCACCGAGTTGAACATTTCGGCGACGGACTCGTCGTCGACGGCGTCGCTGGCCTACACCGACAACGGAACCCTGCCGCCGGGATTGACCGTCAACGTCCTCAATGGAGCCATTACCGGAACGCCCACCACCGGCGGGAGCTACACGGTGACCATCACCGCGACCGATAACGCCGGCTATTCGGGATCGACCACTTTCACCTGGACCATCACCAACACGGTGACGGTGACCAGCCCCGGGGATCAGGCCAATGTCTCGGGCACGGCCATCACCGCCCTACCCATCAGCGCCACCGACTCGTCGTCGACGGCCACCCTCACCTATTCCGACGGGGGCACGTTGCCGCCTGGTCTCACCATCGACCCGTCCAGCGGGACCATCACCGGGACGCCCACAACCAAGGGCTCCTACCCAGTGACCATCACCGCCACCGACGGTGCCGGATATTCGGGCTCGGCCACCTTCACCTGGACCATCACCAACACCATCTCGGTGACCAACCCCGGTGACCAGTCGAATGGGTCGGGCACGGCCATCACCACCCTGCCCATCAGCGCCACCGACTCGTCGCCGACGGCCACCCTCGCCTACTCCGACGGGGGCACTCTGCCTCCGGGTCTGTCCATCGACTCGTCCAGCGGAAACATCACGGGCACGCCGACCACTGGAGGGTCCTACCCGGTGACCATCACCGTGTCGGACAATTCGGGTGCCTCGGCCTCGGTGACCTTCACCTGGACCATCACCAACACGGTGACGGTGACCAGTCCGGGTGACCAGTCGAACGTGTCGGGTGCGGCCATCGCCGCCCTGCCCATCACTGGGTCTGATTCATCCTCGACAGCCACCCTCACCTACTCCGACGGGGGCACTCTGCCTCCGGGTCTGTCCATCGACCCGGCCAGCGGGACCATCACCGGCACCCCGACCACGGCCGGCTCCTACCCGGTGACCATCACCGCCACCGACGGTGCCGGCTACTCGGGCTCGGCCACCTTCACCTGGACCATCACCAACACGGTGACCGTGACCAGCCCCGGTGACCAGTCGAACGGGTCGGGCACGGCCATCACCACCCTGCCCATCAGCGCCACCGACTCGTCGTCGACGGCCACCCTCACCTACTCCGACGGGGGCACTCTGCCTCCGGGTCTGTCCATCGACCCGGCCAGCGGGAACGTCACCGGCACCCCGACCACGGCCGGCTCCTACCCGGTGACCATCACCGCCACCGACGGTGCCGGCTACTCGGGCTCGGCCACCTTCACCTGGACCATCACCAACACGGTGACCGTGACCAGCCCCGGTGACCAGTCGAACGGGTCGGGCACGGCCATCACCGCCCTGCCCATCAGCGCCGCCGACTCGTCGTCGACGGCCACCCTCACCTACTCCGACGGGGGCAGCCTGCCTCCGGGCCTGTCCATCGACCCGGCCAGCGGGACCATCACCGGCACGCCCACCACCGGCGGGGCCTACCCGGTGACCATCACCGCCACCGACGGCTCGGGTGCCTCAGGGTCGGCCACATTCACCTGGACCATCACCAACACGGTGACGGTGACCAGCCCGGGTGACCAGTCGAACGTGTCGGGCACGGCCATCACCGCCCTGCCCATCAGCGCCACCGACTCGTCGTCGACGGCCACCCTCACCTACTCCGACGGGGGCACTCTGCCTCCGGGCCTGTCCATCGACCCGTCCAGCGGGACCATCACCGGCACGCCCACCACGGCCGGCTCCTACCCGGTGACCATCACCGCCACCGACGGTGCCGGCTACTCGGGCTCGGCCAGCTTCACCTGGACCATCACCAACACGGTCAACGTGACCAACCCGGGTGACCAGACCGACGTGTCGGGCACGGCCATCACCACCCTGCCCATCAGCGCCACCGACTCGTCGTCGACGGCCACCCTCACCTACTCCGACGGGGGCACGCTGCCGCCTGGTCTCACGATCGACCCGTCCAGCGGGACCATCACCGGCACCCCGACCACGGCCGGCTCCTACCCGGTGACCATCACCGCCACCGACGGCTCGGGTGCCTCCGGGTCGGCCACATTCACCTGGACCATCACCAACACGGTGACGGTGACCAACCCGGGTGACCAGTCGAACGGGTCGGGCACGGCCATCACCGCCCTGCCCATCAGCGCCACCGACTCGTCGGCCGCGGCCACCCTCACCTACTCCGACGGGGGCAGCCTGCCTCCGGGCCTGTCCATCGACCCGGCCAGCGGGACCATCACCGGCACGCCCACCACCGGAGGGGCCTACCCGGTGACCATCACCGCCACCGACGGCTCGGGTGCCTCAGGGTCGGCCACCTTCACCTGGACCATCACCAACACGGTGACGGTGACCAGCCCGGGTGACCAGTCGAACGGGTCGGGCACGGCCATCACCGCCCTGCCCATCAGCGCCACCGACTCGTCGGCCGCGGCCACCCTCACCTACTCCGACGGGGGCAGCCTGCCTCCGGGCCTGTCCATCGACCCGTCCAGCGGGACCATCACCGGCACGCCCACCGCCGGAGGGACCTACCCGGTGACCATCACCGCCACCGACAATGCCGGCTACTCGGGCTCGGCCGGCTTCACCTGGACCATCACCAACACGGTGACAGTCGCGGCCATCGCCAACCAGGGGAATGCCACCGGAGTGCAGATCCCGCCGCTCACGGCGACGGCCACCGACTCGCAGACCACCCCGCCGCCCACCTTCACCTGGGCCGCCACCGGGCTTCCGCCTGGGCTGACCATCAACAGGACGAACGGCCGTATCTCGGGCGATCCGACGACGGACGGCATCTATTCGGTGACCGTCTCGGCCACCGACAATGCCGATCCGGCCAACACCGGATCAACGTCGTTCTCTTGGTCGATCTATACCATCGCCCCGGTGATCACGAAGGTGAAGCCGGCAAGCGGGCCCGGAGGCGGAGGGACGAAGGTCAAGATCAGCGGCACCAATCTGCTCGGAGCGACATCGGTGGCCTTCGGGTCCGTTGACGCCACCCGATTCAAGGTCACTAAGAAGGGCAAGGTCACCATCACCGCCTACTCACCCGCGGAATCGGCCGGGACGGTCAACATCATCGTCACCACGGCTCAAGGTGGTGCCAGTAGCCCGGTCACCGCTGACCAGTTCACCTACACCGGGCCGACGATCACCAGCGTGACCCCGCCGATGGGATCGACCGCCGGTGGAACCACAGTGAAGATCGTGGGCAAAGGCCTGACCGGAGCGACATCGGTCGCCTTCGGCTCCACGGATGCCACCATCGTGAGCGTCAACAAGGCCGGCACACAGATCAAAGCCACTGCGCCGGCCGAGTCAGCCGGTCAGGTGACCATCGTCGTGACCACGCCGGGCGGCGTCTCATCGGGCGGTCCCTCCGCTGAATACACCTACGTCGGGCCGACCGTCACCGAAGTGCACCCATCAAGTGGTCCGGCGGCTGGGGGCACCCGAGTGACCATCACCGGAACCGAGTTGTCGGGGGCGACGTCGGTCACCTTCGGCGGAGTCCAGGGATCCATCGTGAGCGTGAACGCCAAGGGGACCAAGGTGGTCGCCACCTCACCTCCCGGTTCCGCCGGACCACCGGTCGACATCATCGTCACCACGCCGTCCGGGTCCAGCGCGCCGGTTCCTGCCGACGAGTTCACCTACAGCTGAGCCGGCTGAGGACAGCCCGCCTGACAACAAGCCGCCACACGGACATCGATGGGGTGGTTCACCCCACCCATTGGAGGAGCAGTGTTCCAATCCGACAGTCGCACCAGCCGAGCGTCCCAGGACGCATCCTCACCTGAGTCCGGTCACCGGTCAGCACCGGCCTCGGTGACCGGGTCCAACCGGCGCAAGCATCCGTTCGCGGTAGCAACCTGCGCAGTGGTCATCGTCTTGATGGCCGGAGTGTGCGCAACGGTGGCCACGACGAGCGACGTGGCCGGGGCGGCGACGACGCCGGTGGCCGCGACCTGGAGCGGGTCGGGACCGAACTGCACCGGGTACGTCACGGCGACCCCACCGGCGGGCACGGTGTCGGCGACCGTCACCATCAACGGGGCCGGGGGCGGGGGCGGAGCCACCAATTTCAGGTTCCGGAGGCACCGGCGGCTCCGGTGCCCAGATCACCGGAACCCTGGCGCTCACCCACAACACCGGGGCGGTGTCGGTCAAGCTCGGTTGTGGTGGTTCCGGCGGCACGACCGGCGGGGGCGGGGGCTCATCGATCGGCGGTGCCAGTGGAGGTGCCGGGTATGCGGCCGGTGCCTCGAGCGGAGGCGCCTCCGATGAGGACGTGTCGGTCGACGGTATTTCCTCCGGCGGGGGCGGGGGCGGCGCGTCGGGGTTGTGCCTGGGTACCACCGGGTGCACGACAGCCGTGGCCGTGGCCGCCGGTGGCGGGGGCGGCGGCGCCCGCTGGGACTGCACCGGCTCGACCGGTCCCGGCGCCGGTGGCGCTGGCCAAAGCGGGGGCACCAGTGCCACCAGCCCCGGCGCCAGCGGAACCAACGGTGACGGCAGCGACGGCACCGGCGGGGGGGGCGGAGCCTCCAGCGCCGGCGGGGGTGGCGGGGGCGGCGACTCCGGAAACGGATCAAACGGCGCCGACAGCCCTTACAGCTCGAGCGGCGGTAGCGGCGGTGGCGGTGGCGGTGGCTTTCCGGTCGAAGCCGGAGCCAGCGGCGGCGGGGGCGGGGGCGGCTACACCGGCGGTGGCGGGGGCGGCGGCGATGAATGCACGACCGGCTCGGACGCCGGCGGAGGCGGCGGGGGCGGATCCTCGGCGGCCAACTCGAGCTATTCCTCGGGCATCTCCTACAACGGCAATGGTGGCGGGGGGGGCGGCTCCAGCACGAGCGGTGGTGCGGGCTCGATCAGCCTGACCTGGAATGTGGACAACCTGTCCGTCACCAACCCCGGCACCCAGACCCACGTGTCCGGCAGCGCCATCAGCACGCTGACCATCGCGGCCCCCCACGACACCACCGGGGGCAACTCGGTCACCTTTGGTGCGACCGGGCTTCCGGCCGGCCTCTCGATCGCGTCGGGGACCGGAGCGATCACCGGAACCCCGACCGCGGCCTGTGCGTGCTCGGTGACGGTGACCGCCACCGACTCCGAGGGATTGTCGGCCAACACCGCCTTCACCTGGAACATCACCAACACCGTCACCATGGCCAATCCCGGTAACCAGTCGAACGTCTCGGGCACCGCCATCACCGCCCTGCAAACCAGCGCCACCGACACGCAATCCGGGGCCACCTTGACCTACTCGGCCACCGGTCTGCCCGGTGGTTTGTCGATCTCGTCGAGCGGCAGGATTACCGGCACCCCGACTGCGGCCGGGTCCAACTCGGTCACGGTGAAGGCCACCGACGGGTCCGGCTACTCAGGATCGGCCACCTTCACCTGGAACATCACCAACACGGTGTCGGTGACCAACCCCGGCAATCAGGCCAACCCGTCGGGCACGGCCATCACGCCGCTGGCTATCCAGGCGTCCGACTCGCAATCCGGGGCCACCCTGACCTACTCGGCCACCGGTCTGCCCGCAGGTCTGTCGATTTCCTCGTCGTCCGGTTCGATCACCGGAACCCCGACCACGGCCTGTACCTGCTCGGCCACGGTGACCGCCACCGACGGGTCCGGTTACCACGCCGCCGCCACCTTCACCTGGAACGTCACCAACACGGTGACGGTGACCAGCCCCGGTGACCAGTCGAACGTGTCGGGCACGGCCATCACCGCTCTCCCGGTCACCGCCACCGACACCTCGTCGACGGCCACCCTGTCGTATTCCGACAACGGCAGCCTGCCCCCGGGGCTTTCCATCAACTCGTCGACCGGCGTCATCAGCGGCACCCCGACCACGGCCGGCTCCTACTCGGTGACCATCACGGTGACCGACAGTGCCGGCTATTCGGCGCAAGCGGCATTCACCTGGAAGGTGTCGAACACCCTGTCGGTGACCAGTCCAGGAAATCAGTCCGACGTCTCGGGCAATGACATCACGCCCCTCACCATCGCGGCATCGGACTCCTCGTCGACGGCCACCCTGTCGTATTCCGACAACGGCACCCTGCCCCCGGGGCTGTCCATCGATCCGAGCACCGGAACGGTGACCGGCGCCCCAACCATCGCCGGTACCTACCCGGTGACGATCACGGTCGTGGACAGCGGCGGCTACTCGGCACACACCTCGTTCACCTGGACGATCACCAACACGGTGTCGGTGACCAACCCGGGCAACCAGGCCAACGAGTCGGGCACAGCCATCACGCCGCTGGCGATCCAGGCGTCGGACTCGTTGCCATCAGCCACCCTGTCGTATTCCGACAACGGCACCCTGCCCCCGGGGCTCTCGATTGACTCGTCGACCGGCGTCATCAGCGGCACCCCGACCACGGCCGGCTCCTACTCGGTGACCATCACGGTGACCGACAGTGCCAACTTCGCCGCCCAGGTCACCTTCAGCTGGACGATCACCAACACGGTGTCGGTGACCAACCCGGGCAACCAGGCCAACGTGTCGGGCACGGCCATCACCCCCCTGCCGGTCAGCGCCTCCGATTCGTCGAGCACGGCCACCCTGTCGTATTCCGACAACGGCACCCTGCCCCCGGGGCTCTCCATCAACTCGTCGACCGGCGTCATCAGCGGCACCCCGACCACGGCCGGCTCCTACTCGGTGACCATCACGGTGACCGACAGTGCCAACTTCGCCGCCCCGGTCACCTTCAGCTGGACGATCACCAACACGGTGTCGGTGACCAACCCGGGCAACCAGGCCAACGTGTCGGGCACGGCCATCACCCCCCTGCCGGTCAGCGCCTCCGATTCGTCGAGCACGGCCACCCTGTCGTATTCCGACAACGGCACCCTGCCCCCGGGGCTCTCCATCAACTCGTCGACCGGCGTCATCAGCGGCACCCCGACCACGGCCGGCTCCTACTCGGTGACCATCACGGTGACCGACAGTGCCAACTTCGCCGCCCCGGTCACCTTCAGCTGGACGATCACCAACACGGTGTCGGTGACCAACCCGGGCAACCAGGACAGCGTTGTCGGCAATCGCATCAGCCCGCTCCAGGTGGTGGCCACGGACTCGTCGGTGACCGCCACCCTCTCCTATGGAGCCACCGGGCTCCCGAACGGGCTGGCCATCAGCCCTTCGACCGGAGCCATCACCGGTGTTCCTCTTCACTCGGGCATCTACTCCGTCACCGTGACGGCCACCGACGGTGACGGCTTCACGGCCAGCGCCAGCTTCACCTGGACGGTGATCGGACCCATCGTGACCTCGGTCAAGCCAACCAGCGGGCCCGGAGCGGGTGGGAAGAAAGTGGCGATCAGTGGGAGCAAATTGTCGGGGGCAACGTCGGTCATGTTCGGCTCGGTGGCCGCCACCAGCTTCACGGTGAACAAGACGGGCACAAAGATCACAGCCATCGCGCCAGCCGAGTCGGCCGGGACGGTCGACATCGTCGTCACCACGCCGGCCGGTCCCAGCATCGTCACCAACGCCGATCGATACACATTCGAGGGTCCCAAGATCACCAGGGTGAGCCCCGCCAGCGGATCGGTGACCGGCGGTGCCAAGGTCGTCATCGCCGGTACGGGCTTCACCGGTACCAGCTCGGTGATGTTCGGATCGTTGGCCGCCGAGTCCTTTACGGTCAACCCCAAGGGAACCACGATCACTGCCTACACACCAGCTGAGCCGGTGGCCACGGTCAACGTCACCGTGACGACGCCGGGGGGTGTGGCCACCGCGGTCGGCGCCTATACCTTCGACTGACCGTCCGAGTGACCCAGGTGCAGCTTCCCGTGTGATCGGGCCGCGGGAGGAAGTCGATATCGATCCGGATCACGCCCACCGGAGCTTCATGTCGCGGCTGCGCCGGACAAAGGTGCACCGCCTGACCCCGACGGCCCAGCGGTGTGATGGACGCCGGCGCCATCGAAGGCAGACCTCCAGCCGCCAGCGTCTCCTCATGACCCGCCGTAGTCACCGGCAGAACTCTTCCCTGCGGGGTGGGCCGGGTGGGGTCAGTTGGCCCCGACGGCCACCCGTCCGGTGATCAGGCTTCCATTTTGGCATCCAGTGTTATAACTTAGGATTGACCAGCCTCCCCGGCGAACGCCGGCCAACCACCGGAGGTCCCATGACCGTCAGCACCGAGCAAACCGCCACCGCCAGCGCCACCGCCAACCCGAACCACACCACCACCGTCGCCGATCCTGACCCGACCCCGGCCACACCCGATCCCTCCACCCTGGTGGTGGAGGACCTGCTGGTCGAAGACGTGTCCATCGACGGCATGTGCGGCGTCTACTAGGAACACCGAAACGACATCCGCCCATGCCACCCGACATATCCGGATCCCTGGTCTCGTCCTTCGACGGGGAGCGCCCCTGGACCCTCCATCCCCAGGTTTCTCTCCGCCCCGAGTCGTTCGGTGCCCTGGCCTATCACTTCGGGAATCGCCGGCTCTCGTTCCTCAAGAGCCCGACTCTGGTGGCTGTCGTCGAGTCACTGGCCGAACAGCCGACCGGCCATGATGCCTGCCGGGCGGCCGGCGTCTCCCCCGCCGAGCTGGCGACCTACGACCGGGCCCTGGCCGCGCTGGCCGAGTCAGGGATGATCTGTCCACGGGAGGCGTCGTGACATCGGCCACGTCCCCTCTGGCCGGCCACCAGCCGGCCGGGCGGCTCGTCGATCGTTTCGAGCATGGTCTCGACGCACCCATCTGCCTCACCTGGGAACTGACCTATGCGTGCAACCTGGCCTGCGTCCACTGCCTGTCCAGCTCCGGTCGCCGTGACCCCCACGAGCTGACCACCGAGGAGTGCAAGGCGGTGATCGACGAGCTCGAGGCCATGCAGGTCTTCTACGTCAACATCGGCGGTGGCGAACCCACGGTGCGGACCGACTTCTGGGAGCTGGTCGACTACGCCACCACCCATCACGTCGGCGTCAAGTTCTCGACCAACGGTTCGCGGATCACCACCGCGGTGGCGGAGCGCCTGGCGACAAGCGACTACGTGGACGTCCAGATCTCCCTCGACGGTGCGACCGCCCCGATCAATGACGCCGTCCGCGGCGTCGGCTCCTATGCCACTGCGCTGACCGCCATGAACCGGCTGACCGAGGCTGGCTTCTCGGGCTTCAAGGTGTCGGTCGTGGTCACCCGACACAATGCTGGGCAGCTCGATGCCTTCAAGGCCCTGGCCGACCGGCACGGGGCCCAGCTCCGGCTCACTCGGCTCCGGCCCTCGGGGCGGGGCGCGGACGTGTGGGAGGAGCTCCATCCCACCGCCATCCAGCAGCGGGCCCTCTACGACTGGCTGGTGAACCAGGGCGAGGACGTCCTCACCGGCGACTCCTTCTTCCATCTGGCTGCCTACGGAGACACGCTGCCCGGGCTCAACCTGTGCGGGGCCGGACGTGTGGTCTGCCTCATCGATCCGGTGGGCGATGTCTATGCCTGCCCGTTCGCCATCCACGACGAATTCCTGGCCGGCAACGTGCGCTCGCCTGGTGGGTTCAGCCAGGTGTGGCGCAACTCCGACCTGTTCACCGAGCTCCGTCGACCGCAGAGTGCAGGCGCCTGCAGCTCGTGCGGGCACTACGACTCCTGTCGTGGCGGGTGCATGGCGGCCAAGTTCTTCACCGGCCTCCCTCTGGCGGGGCCCGATCCCGAATGTGTCCTGGGTCACGGTGAGCGCGCCCTGGCCGCCCGGGTGGACACCGAACGCCCGACACCCTCATCCGACCACTCCCGTCATTCCCGTCGGGAGCCGGTCATCCTTCTCCCCCGACGGCCCGACCGGGCCTGCGACCAGAGTCCACTGGGTCCATTCGTCGCCGGCCCGGCTTCCCGCTGAGCCGTGTCCCTCCTGGTCGACCCGGTGGAGCTGGCCGGTCGGACCGCGCCGGCGCGGGTCGTGTTCGGCCCCCACGAGACCAACCTCGGCCGGGGGCGCGAGATCAGCGAGCGGCACGTCGCCTACTACCGGAGCCGGGCCGAGGGAGGGGCGGGCGTCGTGGTCACCGAAACCGCCTCGGTGCACCCCTCGGATTGGCCCTACGAGCGGGCCCCTCGGGCTGACCAATGCGGACCGGGCTGGGCCGAGGTCGCCGAGGCGTGCCACCGGTTCGGCACGGTGGTGCTGGCCGGCCTGGGGCATGCGGGGGGACAGGGTTCGAGCGCCTACTCGCAGTCGGTGATGTGGGCGCCCTCCCGGGTGGCCGACGTGGTGAGCCGCGAGATGCCCGTCGAGATGGAACAGCCGGACATCGTGGCTCTGGAAGCCGGGTTCGCCCATGCCGCCCGAGTGGCCGTCGCCGCCGGACTCGACGGCGTGGAGATCGACGCCGGCGCCATCTCGTTGCTCCGTCAGTTCCACTCCGGACTCACCAACATGCGCTCCGACACCTACGGATCGGACCGTCTCCGGCTGACCTCCGACGTGCTCAGGGCGGTGCGGGAAGCGGTCGGCCCCGGCGTCGTGATATCGCTCCGATTGTCCTGCGATGAGCTGGCACCGTGGGCCGGTGTGACCCCGGAGCAGGCGGTCGGGCAGGTGGAGGCCCTGGCTGGTCTGGTGGACATGATGGTGGTGGTCTCGGGTGGCCCGTTCTCCGTGTCGGCCTACCGACCCGACGCCCACACCCCGGCCGGGTTCAACATCGACCTGTGCCGTCAGATGCGCGAGGCCGCCGGTGGCCGGGCCGCGATGGTCCTGCAGGGAAGTGTGGTGGATCCGGCCGTCGCCCAATCCGCTCTCGACGAGGGCGTGGCCGATCTGGTCGAGATGACCAGGGCCCAGATCGCCGAGCCCCGGCTGGTGGCCCTGCTCCGCTCCGGACAGGCGGCGCGGATCCGACCGTGCA
Organism: uncultured Acidimicrobiaceae bacterium; assembly: GCA_963704615.1. Lineage (GTDB taxonomy): Bacteria > Actinomycetota > Acidimicrobiia > Acidimicrobiales > RAAP-2 > Bog-756. The sequence continues at coordinate 3,098,238 of OY969923.1, forward strand.
TCCTGTGCAATCAGGCGTGCCACGTGCGCGACAACCGCAACCCGGTCGTGAGCTGCGTGGGCGAGCCCCGAAGCGGTCACGAGACGGTCGAGCCCCCGGCTGAGGGGACCGATGACCATCGTCGCCGGGTTCTGGTCGTGGGGGCCGGGGTGGCCGGGCTCGAGTGCGCACGGGTCCTGGCCCAACGAGGCCACCGGGTGCGGGTGCTGGAACGGTCCGGCTCCGCGGGAGGCACGGTGGCGGCCGCGGCCGTCGGTCCCGGCCGCGAGCGCCTGGCCGCTCTGGCCCAGTGGCTCATCGACGAGTGCACCACCTTGGGTGCGGTGGTCGAGACCGGGGTGGAGGCGACCCCGGCCACCCTGGAGGCGGCCGAGGCCGAGGGGACCGAGGTGGTGCTGGCCACCGGGTCACGGCCCCGACCCCGCCCCGTACCGGTGGACGAGACCTGCGCCGTGGTCGACCCGGTGATCCTCCTGGCTCGGGGCCTCGATACGCTCGCTGACGGACCGGTGGTGGTGCACGACCCGGTCGGGGGGCCCATCGGCGTGGGGGTGGCGGAATGGTTGGCCGGCTTCGGGCTCGACGTGGCCCTGGTCACCCCCGATCAGATCGCCGGGACGCTGCTGTCCCTGACCGGGGACCTGGCCGACGCCAACACCCGCCTGCAACGGGCCGGGGTCCGTCGTGAGCTTCGCGCCCTGCTGCGGAGCGTGAGCGACGGTCGGGCCATTCTCGAGGACGTCTGGTCCGGTGAGCGACGCACCATCGGGTGCGCCTCCCTGGTCGACTGCGGTCACCGTCTGCCCGAGGAGTCCCTCTATCGGACCCGGCCCCACACCCGGCGGGCGGGTGACTGTGTCGCACCTCGCGGCATCCTCGAGGCCGTGCTCGAAGGCCGGCGGGTTGCCCTGGACATCGCCGATGGCACCCGCCACGGGCCGGTCCCCATCGGAGTGGGGGCAGGGCAGTGAGCGAGACCCGAGAGCGACGGCCGGGTCGGGTGTCGGGCAAGGTGGCGCTGATCACCGGGGTGGCTCGCGGCCAAGGTCGGAGCCACGCGGTGCGCCTGGCCGGCGAGGGCGCCGACATCATCGGGATCGACCTGGGCACCGACATCAAGTCCATTCCCTATCCCCTGGCCACACCCGGCGATCTGGAGGAGACCGTCGGGTTGGTGGCCGAGGCCGGAGGCCAGATGGTGGCCGCCCAGGTGGACGTCCGGGATCCCGACGCTCTGACCGGCGCGGTGAGCGACGGCGTCGCCCAACTCGGACGGCTCGACATCGCCGTGGCCAATGCCGGCGTGTGCACCGTTCAGCGGTGGGACGAGGTCACAGCGGATGTCTGGGACGCGGTGATCGGCGTCAACCTGACCGGGACCTGGAACACCTGCGCCGCCTCACTGCCTCACCTGATCGACGGCGGAGGGGGCTCACTCATCCTGATCAGCTCGGTGGCCGGGCTCAAGGGTCAGCCCTTTCTGGCCCCGTATGTGGCCTCGAAGCACGGGATGGTCGGGATCATGCGGACCCTGGCCAATGAGCTGGCGGCCAAGCGTGTCCGGGTCAACACCATCCACCCCACCGGGGTGGACACGCCCATGTTGGTGGGCATGAGCGGCCTGACCGAGCGCATCGCATCGAGCCCCGACACCGGGTCGGTGTTCCTCAACTCGTTGCCGGTGGACGTGGTCGCCCCCGCCGACGTCAGTGACGCCGTGCTCTACCTCTCGTCCGCCGAATCCCGGTTCGTGACCGGGCTCACCCTGACCGTCGACGCCGGTTCGTCGGCTCGCTGAGGACCGAGATGGCCCGTTGAGCTCAGGCACGACCTACCGCCACCTGTTCACCCCACTCCGTCTCGGGCCGGTGACCGTCCCCAACCGGATCGTCTTTTCGGCGCACCTGACCAACTACGCCGAGGACGGCCTGCCCACCGAACAGCACGCCGCTTATTACGCGGCCCGGGCCGAGGGAGGGGTGGGCCTGATCATCACCGAGGAACATTCGACCCACCCCACCGATTGGCCCTACGAAAAGCTCATCCACGGGTTCAATCCCGCTGTGGTGGGCGGGTACCGGCGCATCACCGAGCGTGTCCACGCCCACGATGTGCCCATCTTCGCCCAGATCAATCACAACGGCGGGCAGGCCTCCAGCATGTACTCCCGCCTGCCGGTGTGGGCGCCCAGCCCGGTGCCCGATCCCCTGTTCCGAGAGGTGCCCAAGGCGGTCGAGGGGCACGAGATCGCCGAGATCATCGACGGCTACGCCCTGGTCGCCCGCCACTGTCGGGACGGGGGATTCGACGGGATCGAGCTGCAGTGCTCCCACTCGTCGATCGTGCGGGGATTCCTGTCGGGGGCCACCAACAAACGCGACGACGACTATGGGGGATCCTTGGAGAACCGGTCGCGGCTCCTCCTCGAGATCGTGGACGCGGTGCGCAGCACCATCGGGAAGGGGCTGGCCCTCGGGGTACGGCTGTGTGGCGACGAGCTGATCGAGGGCGGAACCGACATCGACGACGCGGTGGCCGTCGCCCGGATGGTCGAGGCGACCGGTCAGATCGACTACATCAACACATCGATCGGTGTGGCCACCGCCACCCTCTACATGATCGAGGCCAGCATGCAGATCCCGCCCGGCTATGCCCTGTTCATCCCCAGCGCCATACGGGAAGCGGTGGATGTTCCGGTGATCGGCGTGGGCCGGTTCAAGGATCCGCGTCAGGCGGACCGGGCCCTGGTCGACGGGCTCTGCGATCTGGTCGGCGTCGTGCGCGGTCAGATCGCCGACCCCGACTTCGCGGCCAAGGCGCGGTCGGGACACGCCACCGACATCCGCACCTGCCTGTCGTGCAACCAGGAGTGCGTCGGCCGGATGGGCCTCAACCGATGGCTCGGCTGTATCGAGAACCCGCGCACGGGGCGAGAGTCCGCTCGCCTGCCGTCGCCCACCCGGCGGCGGACGGTGATGGTGGTGGGAGGCGGTCCCGGTGGCCTGCAGGCCGGGGTCACCGCGGCCGAGAACGGTCACCGGGTCATCCTCGTCGAGCGCCTCGACCGTCTGGGTGGCCAGGTCCAGGTGGCGGCCTCGGTCCCCAGCCGGGCCGAGTTCCTCGACATCACCCGCAACCTGGCGGTGGCAGCCCGCCGGGTGGGGGTCGAACTGAGGACCGGGGTCAACGCCACGCCCGGTCTGGTCCAGTCGATCGCTCCCGACGTGGTCATCGTGGCCACCGGAGCCCGCCCGGCCCGACCGTGGTGGGCCGGTGACCATGCTCGTGTGGTCGACGTCCGCGACGTCCTCGAGGGTCGGGCCCACCCGGAGGGGCAGGTGGTGGTGGTCGACGAGCTCGGATTCCACCAGGCGACCTCGGTGGCCGAGCTGCTGGCCGACCGGGGATGCCAGGTGGAGATCGTCACCAACGGCATGGTGGTGGGCCAGGACCTCGGAATCACCCTGGACATGGAGACCTGGAACGTCAAGGCCCACGCCAAAGGGATCGGCCAGAGCGTGGACCTGGTACCGATGGGCGTGCGGGCGGCCGAGGACGGGCCCGGCGCTGGAGCAACCGACGGTCGGGTGGTCCTCACCCTGCAGCACCACCCGACCGGACGTGACCAGGAGCGCATCTGTGACTGGGTGGTGTGCTCCGTGCACCAACAGCCCGAAGACGATCTGTGGCGCGCCCTGAAGGACGGGGCCATCCCCACCCACCGGATCGGCGACTGTCTCGCGCCGCGTCGGGCCCACGCCGCGGTGATCGAGGGCCACCGGGTAGCGGTGGCCCTGTGAGTGCGTCGCCCGCGGCCGTGGCCGTGATCGTGGTCCGCGACGCCCGGCTGCCGGTGGGGGCCGACGAGGCGGTGGCCGAGGCCGGGGGAACGGCCATCGTGGTCGGGACAGGATCAGAGGCCGGTGCCCGCGCCCTGGCCGGTGCGGTCCGAGCCTGGTGGGCCGAGACCGATGACGGATTCCGACCCGCCTCGCTGGTCTCCCGTCTGGTGCCCGCAGTGGACGACATTCCCCTGGTCATCCTCCCCTCCTCGGCCGATGGACGCGACCTCGCCCCCCGGCTGGCTGCCGCGCTGGGACGTCCCCTGATGGCCCGGGCCATCGGTGCCCGCTACCACCGGGCGACGACGACGGCCGGGACGATGGGTCAGGGGCGGGTGAGCGCCACCGTGGCCCGACTGGATGACCGGGTCCTGCTCCCGGTGGACGTCGACGGTCCGGCGGTGGTCACGCTGGTGCCCGGCACCCGCACCGTTCCCCCCCGGGGTGCCGACACCGTCATTGCCCCGCTGCCCGAGTGGGAGGTGACGGTGGGCTCTTTTCCCGACCGACTTGACCGGCGCCTCGACCCCGAGGTGACCGCCCTCCTCGAGCCCGACCCGCACACCATGGACCTGACCGAGGCCACCCGGGTGATGGCCGGGGGGGCGGGATTGGTGGCCGGCGCCGATCAGCACCGGGCCATCCAGATCTTCGACCTCCTGGTCGAGGTGGCCGGGGCGCTGGGTGCCTCGGCCGGCGCCACCCGAGTGGCCACCGACGCCGGATGGATCGGTTATGAACGCCAGATCGGTACCACCGGCGTCACCATCGACCCCGACCTCTACCTCGCCTTGGGCATCTCCGGGGCCACCCAGCACGTCGGTGGACTGGGAAACCCCAGACACATCATCAGCGTCAACACCGACGCCTCCTGCCCGATGACCGCCCTCTCCGACCTGGGTCTGGTCGCCGATGCCCAGGCCGTGCTCATCGAATTGGGACGGCGGGTCGGAGTGGCGGACGGCCACCCTGCACCGGACCAGGGGGAACGTGGCCAACGGGACGTCGAGAGCGGTGGCGCGGCGACCCCGGGTCGAGACACGGTGCGCCGTGGCTGAGATCACCGCGCCGGGGTCGGAGGCGTCAGGGGGAGCCTTGTCCGCCGAGGCGACCCTCGACGCCGTGGTCGTCGGGGCCGGTCCGGCCGGCGCGGCCGCGGCGCTGGCCCTGGCCCGCGCCGGGCGCTCGGTGGTGGTGGTGGAACGGGGGCCCTTCCCGGGGTCGAAGAACGTCTATGGCGGGGTGGTGTACGGACGGGTGCTGGACGGGATCATCCCGGGCTGGTGGGAGCAGGTGCCCGTGGAACGTTGGGTGGTCCGGCGCTCGACGATGATGATGACCCCGACTCAGTCGCTGTCGGTCGACTTCCGGACGCAGTCCTGGGGAACCGAGCCTTACAACGGTATGACCACCCTGCGCTCTGCCTTCGACTCGTGGCTGGCGGCCAAGGCCACCGAGGCCGGGGCCCGGTTGCTCACCTCGACCGTAGCTACTGGGCTGGTCCGGGACGACCGGGGGCGGGTCGCCGGCGTGCGCACCGACCGCGACAACGGCGACCTCCGAGCCAAGGTGGTCGTGGCCTGCGATGGCGTGAACTCCTTTCTGGCCAAGGAGGCCGGCCTTCTCCCGAACCCCGAGGCCGGGCACTACACCCTCGGGGTCAAAGAGGTCCTGGAACTGGCACCCGACATCATCAATGAGCGCTTCGGGGTCAGCGACCACCAGGGCGTGGACATCGAGATGCTGGGGTGCACCGGGGACATCCCCGGCGGCGGCTTTCTCTACACCAATGCCGACACGGTGAGCGTCGGCCTGGTGCTGTCCCTCCCCCATCTGGCTCAGGCCAAGGTCCGTCCCGAGCAGCTGATCGCCGACCTCAAGGACCACCCCACCATCGCTCCTTATCTCCGGGGATCCTCACTCCGGGAGTATGCGGCCCATCTCATTCCCGAGGGCGGGTACGACACCATGCCCACCCTGGCCGCCGACGGAATGGTGGTGGCCGGAGACGCCGCGGCCATGACCCTGGCCGCCGGTCTTTGGCTGGAGGGGGTCAACTTCGCCATCGGGTCGGGGTACGCGGCCGGACGAGCCGTCGACCGGGCCATCGTCACCGGCGACTGGTCGGCCCGGGGGCTGGCCTCGTACCGCTCGGATCTCGAAGCGCAGTTCGTGCTGGTCGATCACAAGCGTCTGCGCAAGGCACCCGCCCTGGTCCTGTCCGACCGCGTCCAGCGCTGCTATCCCGGTCTGCTCTGCGATCTGGCCGAGGGATTTCTCACCGTCGACAATCCGATCCCCAAGCCCGGCGGTCTGCGACTCACCCGCACCGCTGCGGCCCGGCACGGGGTCAAGCTTCGTCAGCTGGCCGCCGACACGGTCCGGGGCATGAGGATCTTCGGATGAGCGCCGAGGAAACCGACCGGACCGGGAGCGACAACCCCTCCGATCCGGCGATGCCGTCAGGCGGCACCGGGGCCACGCAGTGGCGCGGCATCTCGTTCGAGGAGCGGATGGGAACCGTCGACTTCCGGATCGGGGAACGGGCCCACATCACCGTCGACTCTGACGTCTGCCGGTCCTGTACCACTCGGGCCTGTGTGACGGCCTGTCCGGCGAACCTCTTTGCCCCCACCGCCGACGGAGGCATTCTGTTTAATTACGAGGAGTGCTTCGAGTGCGGGACCTGTTATCTGGTCTGCAACCACGAGGACGCCATCACCTGGACCTACCCCGACGGCGGCCACGGCGTCGTCTTCCATCACGGATGACGGCGACCCCGGTCCGCGGCGACCAGCCCCTGGTGGCGGCCTGTCTTCGGGTCTGTGACCTGCGTCCCGAGGTCGATCCGCTCACCGGCTCCATCCACCGGGATGTCTGGGGCATGGGGCTCGCCGCCGCCGATGCGGCCGCCCTCGAACACGCGCTCCGTATCAGCGACGCCTGGTCGGGGAGGGTCGTGGCCGTGGCCGTCGGGCCGGCAGCCATCGAACCGGTGCTCCGTGAGGTGGCGGCCCTGGGCGTCTCGGTCGTCCGAGTGCCGACCGAGACCGAGGCCGACACCGACACCGACACCGACCTTGCCTACCGCGCCGAACTGGGGGGCGACGAGTGGGAGCTGGCCCGGACCATCGTCGCCGCCCTCGAGCGGTGGGGGCCACCGTCGGTCGTGTTGTGCGGCGACCGGTCCGCCGATCGCGGCACCGGTGCCCTCCCCGGATTCGTGGCCCATGAGCTGGGTGCCGCTCAGGCCTTGGGGCTGGTCGACCTCGACGTGGCCGGTCCGGGGGCGGATGGCGGACCCGCACCCCGGGTGCTGGTCGCCGAGCGCAGACTCGACGGTGGTTGGCGCGAGCAGCTCCGGGTGCCCTTGCCCGCGGTGTGCTCGGTCGAGGGCGCGGGTGTCCGGCTGCGTCGGGCCTCGTTGGCCGGCGCCCTGGCCAGCGCAGCTGCCCCCATCCCGGTCGAGCGAGCCACCACCACCTCGCCGATGGCCAGGGCCACGGCCGGCCAGGTCGGTCCGGTCCTCCCCTACCGGCCCCGGACCCGGGTGCTGCCCCCGCCGGAGAACGCTGACCCCCGATTCCGGCTGCTGGCCCTCACCGGTGCGCTGGTGGCTCACGATCCACCGACCGTCATCGGACCGGTCAGTGCCGCCGACGCCGTCGATCACCTGATGGGGTTCCTGGTGCGGCATGGCTATCTCGACGGATCGCCCGGTCCCGACCATGACCTCCCCACCGGCGGGGAGGTCGAGCGGTGAACCGGCTCGACACCATGGCCTGGCCAGAGGTGGCACGCCGATCGGGGTCGGGAGCGGTCCTCCTCATTCCCGCCGGCTCGACCGAACAGCACGGCCCCCATCTGCCGATCACCACTGACACCGACATCGCCATGGCCGTGGCCGCCGGGGCCGCGGCGCGCCAGACCCGACTGGTGGTGGCCCCGCCCCTGGCCTACGGGGCCAGCGGTGAGCACCAGGGCTTTGCCGGAACTCTCTCGATCGGGCACGAGGCCACCGAGGCGATCCTGGTCGAGCTGGGCCGGTCCGCCGCCGTCGACTTCGCCCACGTCATGGTGATCTCGACCCACGGCGGCAACGCCGGGCCGCTTCGCCGGGCCATGGTGCGCCTCCGCGCCGAGGGTCGACCGGTGACGGCCTGGTCGCCGTCGTGGTCCGGCGACCTCCACGCCGGTCGCACCGAGACCTCCCTGATGTTGGCCATCGCCCCCCGGAGCGTGCACCTCGATCGGGCCGAGGCGGGCGACGACCGACCCCTCGAGATCCTGTTGCCCCTGCTCCGCCAGCACGGCGTGCGCCCGGTCAGCGCCAACGGAGTGCTCGGGGACCCGTCCGGCGCCTCGGCCGGCGAGGGCCACCGTCTTCTGTCCGCCGCCGTCGGCCAGCTGGTCGACGAGGTCGGGCGGTTGTCCGATGTTTCGACTGGGGAGGTGACCGGATGAACCGGGTAGCAGTGGTGACAGGAGCCGCCCGTGGCATCGGTGCGGCCACCGTGCGGGGATTGGCCGCCGCCGGATGGGCAGTGGTGGCGGTCGACCGCGGCCAGGACGATCCCCGACTGCCCTACGCCATGGGTTCCGAAGCCGAGCTCGTCGCAGTGGTGGCCTCGGCCCAAGCGGTCTCCTCACCGCGGGAGTCGGTCGGCGGTGATCACGGCTCCGAACAGGTCGTCGCCATGGTGGCCGACACCACCGACCCCGTCGCCCTTGCTGCCGCGGTGGCCACGGCCGAGGACCGGTTCGGCGGTCTCGACGCCATGGTGGCGGTGGCCGGTGTCATCGCCGGTGGCGTGCCCCTGTGGGAGATGCCCGGCGACCAGCTGGGCGCAGTCCTCGGCGTGGACCTCGGGGGCCCGATCACCGCAGCCCGGGTGAGCATCCCCGCCTTGCTGCGGCGACCGGCGCCCCGGGATGGTCGCTTCGTGGCCGTGGCCTCGGCCGCGGCCACCCGCGGGCTGCCCCGGCTGACCGCTTACGGCGCGGCCAAGGCCGGGGTGGCCGGCCTGATCCGGGGGCTGGCCGTCGAGCTGGCCGGTACCGGGATCACCGCCAACGCCATCAACCCCGGTTCGACGGCCACGGCCATGCTCGACGAGAGCGCTCGCCTCTACGGGCTCGCCGACACCCGATCCTTCGCCGACCAGCAGCCCATCGGACGGCTGCTCACGCCCGAGGAGGTGGCGGCCACCCTGGTGTGGCTGGCCGGCACCGACAGTGCGCCGCTGACCGGGGCGGTCATCCCGGTGGACGGCGGCCTCTCGCTGTGAGGGCCCTGCCGACGGGGTTCCGTGTCGAGCTCGACCGGTCGGTCCGCACCTTCCGGGGGGGAACGGTGCTGACCGGAGGCCACCCCGGGCGACTGATCACCCTCAGTCCTGAGGGCGCGGCCGCCCTCGAGGGTCTCCAGCGCGACGGCACCACCTCGGTGGCCGACGGCCTGTTGGCCCGCCGGCTGGTCGACGCCGGTATGGCCCATCCCCGACCCATCGACCGGGTCACAGCGACGGAGGAGAGAACTCTCACCGTCGTGGTGCCGGTGCGCGACCGCAGCGCGTCGCTGGATCGGTGCCTGGATGCGTTGGGTCATTCGACTCCGGTGGTGGTGGTCGACGATGCCTCCGACGATCCCACCGCGGTGGCCGAGGTGTGCCGGCGTCACCGGACACGGCTGGTCCGGCGGGCCACCAACGGCGGCCCGGCCGCCGCCCGCAATGACGGGCTGGCCGTGGTTGACACGGAGTTGGTCGCCTTCGTGGACAGCGATTGCACCGTCGGTGACGGATGGCCCGGGGAGCTGATCTCGATGTTCGACGATCCCGCCGTGGGGGCGGTGGCCCCACGGGTGCGTCCCCAGCGTTCCCCGGTCAACGGTTCGGACCCCGACCGTTCGGCCCTCGACGGTTCGGCCCTCCAGCGCTTCACCGCCGCTCATTCCGCCCTCGACATGGGGGCCGAGCCAAGCGAGGTCGGACCCGACCGTCTGGTGCGCTACGTCCCCACCGCAGCCCTGCTGGCACGACGGATGGCCCTGGGTTCGGGATTCGACACCGACCTCCGGGTCGGCGAGGACGTCGACCTGGTGTGGCGCCTCCAAGAGGCCGGGTGGAGGGTCCGCTACGAACCCACGGTGACCGTGTCCCACCACGAACCGGTGACGTGGAGCGGGCTGTGGGCCCGACGGTTCCGGTACGGCACCTCGGCCGCGCCGTTGGCCGAGCGCCACCCGGGTCGGCTGTCACCGGTGGAACTGCGCCCCTGGCCGTCGGTGGCTGCGCTGGCCGCGCTCTCCGGACGGCGTTGGACCGCTCTGGTGGCGGTGGTGACCATGACCGGCGCTCTCGCCCGCCAGCTCCGAGGCCATGGGATCCCGGTCGAGCTCATCCTCCGATGGAGCGGAGCCAGCGTCGGCTGGACGGTCATCGGCTTGGGCCGGGCCGCCACCATGCTCGGGGGTCCGTTGCTCATCCTCGGCGCACTGCGCGGCAGACGGCGCGCCGCCGCGGCACTCCTCCTCGGCGCCCCCCCGGTCGTCGAGTGGTGGCGCCGACGGCCCGCGCTCGACCCGGTCCGGTGGACGCTGGCGTCCCTCGTCGACGACATGGCCTATGGGGCCGGAGTCTGGGCCGGATGCGCACGGTCACGCTCGTTCGGCCCGCTGGTGCCGACCGTTCGACTCGGCCACGATGGCGCCGCCGAACCGATGACGCCCGAGGACGACGATTTGGTGTGACAATGACCTCGAAGCGCATCGGTAACTGAATCGGCCGGGCCCCCGCTGTGACAGACCGGGGTGGCCCCTGAACCTCCGGACGAGCGGCGGACAACGCACATGGGAACTGACCGAGTCCAGGTGTCGCCGGCCCTCGGCCTCGTGCCCGGTGCCCTCATCGTCGGGATCGTGGTGCTCGTGGCCGCGGTGATCGTGGGCTTCGTGTCCCACACCAACCTTCAGCACACGACGACCTCGCTCAACGTGGAGCGATCCCAGCTCCGACACACCGAGGCCCTGCTGGCCACCGCCCGCTCCCACCTCGCTGCCGTCCAGAGCCAGTCGGACGCGGCCGGCCACACGCTGTCCTCGGAGTCTGCCCAGCTGGACGCCGCGCAGACCGAGCTGGCTCGTACCCAGGCCGACGTGTTCGACCAGGGGGTGAGCATCTCCGAGCTCGACACCTGTCTCGCCGGTGTCGAGAAGTCGCTCAACCAGATCTCGCTGAGTGATCAGAGTGGTGCCGCGGCCACCCTCGAGGGCGTGGCCGCCAACTGTCGGGCCGCGGAGCCTCCGACGTGACCGGCATGAACACGTACACCCTCCTCGAACCCGAGAACGGCGACGCCGCCGGGCAAACCGAGGCCGTCGCCGCTCCCTTGACCAAGACCGTCGGCTACGTGGCTCTGGCGGTACTGGCTGTGTTGATCGCCGTCGCCGTCTCTTACGACGTGGTCACCGTCTCGTCGGACCACCGCACCCAGGCCACCCTCCAGACCACCCGGTCCCTGGAGTCTCACACCCGGACGACCCTGTCTACGGTGACCGCCCATGCGGTCTCGACCGCTGCCGTCCGCGACGCCCGCCGGCAGGCCACGACCAGGGCGGCCGGTGAGCTCGCCTCGACCGACGCCACCCTCACCACCGCCTCCCAGACGGGCACCCTTCAGGCCCTCGACATCGCCACGCTCCATGTGTGCCTGACCGGTGTGTCCGACGCGGTCACCGACATCGCCGCCGCGGACCTGCCGGGTGCGGTCACCTCGATCACCTCCGCTTCGTCCTCCTGCCTGACGATCGACGGTTCGGAGCCAGGTCTCGTGTACCCGTTCGACTTCCCCGATCCCGACATCCTGGTCGTCGGGACCGAGTACTACGCGTTCGGCACCAACTCGGCCGCCGGGAACATCCAGATCCTGGAGTCATCCGATCTGACCCACTGGACGACGGTGGGAGACGCGCTGCCCAAGGTGGCGGCCTGGGCCCAGTCCGGCGCCACCTGGGCGCCGTCGGTGCTCCAGCAGGGAAGCTCGTACGTGCTCTATTACTCGGCGCTCGACGGAACCACCGGCGACCAGTGCATTTCGGATGCCGTGGCCACCCAGCCCCAGGGGCCCTACGTCGACTCCACCACCAGCCCTCTGGTCTGTCAGCTGGATCAGGGGGGCTCGCTCGACCCCGACGCCTACGTCGGCACCGGCGGCACCGTGTACCTGACTTGGAAGTCGCAAGGGGCCAACGGTCAGCCGCCCACCATCTGGACTCAGGCCCTGGCGTCGGGGGGTACCGCGCTGGCGGTGGGCACACCCACTGCGCTACTCACGCCCAGCCAGAGCTGGCAGGGTGGCATCATCGAGGGTCCGGACATGTTCGTGTCCGACGGTCAGTACCTGCTGTTTTATTCAGCCAACGTCTGGCAAACCGCCAACTACGCCATCGGCGTCGCCGACTGCAGCGGCCCAACGGGGCCGTGCACCAATCCGTCCAGCCAGCCCCTGTTGGCCTCCCAGCCCGCGTTCAACGGTCCCGGGGGCCCATCGGTCTTCGCCGACGACCAGGGAAATCTGTGGATCGCCTTCGACGCCTGGCTGCCCGGGCAGGTCGGCTACCCGAACAGCCGACCCCTCTTCCTCCGCCGGATCTCCCTGACAGGAGAAACGGTCCAGATCGGGCCCTGAGTGCGCCACAACACGCGGCCCGTTGACTTCCGACCCCGGGGACAACGGACCGGTCGCCGGCTCACGTCATCGGAGGGAAACCTGAAGACTCGGGATTCGCCGCCCCTTCACCCCTCAGGTGTGTCACCCGAGAGATCCCTCTGACGGCACGACCCGGCGACCCAACCGTTGTTCGGGAAGGGCCGTCGGGTCGGCGCGACAGAGTGCGAAATCAGATCTTGCGAACCTGGCTCGCCTGCAGGCCCTTTTGGCCCTGCTTCGTCTCGAACTCCACACGCTGGCCTTCCGCGAGGTCGCGGAAGCCCTCCATCTGGATCTCGGACTGATGAACGAAGAGGTCATCCCCGCCGCCGTCAGGCGTAATGAAGCCGAAGCCTTTTTCGGCGTTGAACCACTTAACTGCACCTACACCCATAACTGAGTCTCCTTGAAATTCACGCACTGTAACGCGGGGATCCATTTGTGAAGCCCTCCAGGCATCGGCCAGCGTGATCGGGTCGATGACCCCTTCACACTAGGCGAGAAGGGCGGCCGACGTTCGATCCCGTCAATTGTGATGCCGGGCCTCCTTCGGACCCCACCCCGCGGGACGCCTCGTTCAGCGGGGACCGACGTCCCGATCAGCACCCGTATGCAACTCCCAGTTGCCCTGGTCAGCCGCCAGTTCCTCGGCCGGACGAGGGAGCCGCCACGCTGTTCGATCGGCATCGGGATCCGGTCCTTCGTTCGGACGAGCCAGAACCCGCTCTGCCCAGGTCGACGCAAAGGTCCCTCGGGCCGCGGGCTCGAAGACCTCGGTCAGCAGCATGACCGAAAAGGCGATGAAGAAGATCGGCTCGACCAACGTCCCCCACCGGTCGGTCAGGTACACCAGACCGAGCAGCGGGTAGCCGAAGAGAAGCGTGAGCACCACTCCCCGGTAGACGCGAGCCTCGGTGGTTCCCTGGTCGCGAGTCCGGTTCATGGCGATGATCGCCGCCGTCGTCAGGGTGGCGAACTCGGCGATGCCCGCGACGACGTGGACGTAATGGTGGACGGGAAGCTGCAGATGCCACTCCATGCGTCGACAAGCCGCGCTCAAACCTTCCGAACAGGCGTAGGAATAGCGCCCTCCCACCGCACCGGCCGCCGCGAAAGCCAGCATCCATTTCCACTCCCGGCGCATGCCGTGCCGCCCGGCCGGCCCTCGCAGGAGGAGCGCCATCAACATGAGGACACCTGCGGCCAGATCGGCGTCGGACATCAACGCCGCGTGAGGACGGCCGGTGGCCTCGAGATCGGAGAAGAAACCGTTGACCGACGGCATAAGGCCCGGCACGAACGGAACGACCACCCACCAGTTGTAGGCCGCCACCCCCACCACGGCTGCTGCCTTGGCCACGCTCAGTGATACCGAACGGTGGTCGGACGAACCCGGAACCCGCAGCCTCGACGTGAGGGTCAGCGCCTGCACTACTCAGACAACCTGATCACCGTTCGTGGCATTCCCGGTGGCGCAATCTCCAGAACAAACGCTCACACGGCCCACACCGGCCCATCACCGTGTCCTGCAGGGTCGGTTCCCCACGCACTCGTTCATCTGAGCCGGTCCCGGCGGGCCTGCCCCGGCGTCACCACCGTCGGGCTGCTACCTTCCCTGGCCGTGACTACTGCTGGCCGGGTCCGACGATTCGGCGCCTGGCCGAGGGTCCTGGCCCTGGTGGCGGTGTCGGCCGTGCTTGCCGGCGGATGCGGGAGCTCGGCCGCCGGGCCCTCCCCCGGGGCGACCTCGTCGACCAGCCCGGGCCTGCTGGCCACTCCCCCGGCGATCGCCGCCCCCCCGGCCATCGTCTGGTCGGGATGCCCAACCAACCCCGGCCTCCAATGCGGCACCGTGTCGGTACCGGTGGACTATTGGAACCCCGGTGGCCCCACCCTGACCCTGGCCGTGAGCCGGGCACCGGCCCTGGATCCGGCCGACCCCGACGGCGCCTTGGTGTTCAACCCCGGAGGCCCGGGCGAGAGCGGGAACCAGATCCTTCCTGTCATCCTCGGCCTCCTGCCGTCCGCCGTCCGCCGTGACTTCGACGTGGTGTCTTTCGACCCCAGAGGCACTGGGGCCAGTGATCCCCTCCGATGTGGCACATCGCCCTCGGCGGCGACCAGTGTGCTCCCCGTTCCGGCGGCGCCGGGGCAACCCCTGCCCGGTGCGGCCGTCTTTTCGGCCATGGCCCAGGCCTGCACCACGCGGGAGGCCTCCCTCGAGCCCTTTCTCAACACCGCCAACACGGCGCGGGACATGGACCGGATCCGTCAGGCTCTCGGTCTGTCCACCATCAGCTTCTACGGCATGTCCTACGGCACGGTGCTCGGGGCTGTGTACGCCGACCTCTTCCCCCACCGGGTCGGCGCCATGGTGCTCGACGGCGCGGTCGATGTCAACGCCAGCCTGACTCAACAGGCCGCCCAGGAGGCCCCGGCTGCCGAGCGATCTGTCCTGCACCTCTTCGCCACCTGCGTTCAAAAGGCCCCGTGCCCGCTCGGGAACGACCCCGCCTCCTTCTTCCGCTCGTTGGCCACCTCGTTGAGCCGTCATCCTCTCCCGGCCCCCGGGTCCGGCGATACCTACCCGGTCACGGTGGGCGATCTGGACACAGCCACGTTGTTCGCGGTGAGCGTGCAGCAGTTCACACCGGAGTACTACGCCGCACTTATCGCCGCTGATCACGGTAACGGCGCTCCCTTGCGCACCCTGGCCCTCGAGTTCGCCACCGACATCGACGGGGCTCCGCTCGTCGATCCTCAGTGGGCCATCACCTGCAATGACGCCGCCGTCCACCCGGATGCCCTGACCGCCGGCACCCAGGCCCGGGCCATCGCCGCCCGCTTCCCGCTCATCGGTGCGTACACGGTCACCTACACCATGGGCGGCTGTGTCTCGTGGCCCACGGCCCGTCAACCGGTCACCGACCTCCACCCACGGTCGACACCGCCCGTCCTGGTCATCGGCAACACCGGTGATCCCAACACCCCGATCATCGGAGCCCGGCACCTGGCTGCCATCTTCCCGTCGGCCAGCCAGCTCACCTGGAACGGGTGGGGCCATACCTGGTTGCTCAGCGGCTCATCAGATGCGTGCATGCAGAGGTTCGTCACCACCTATCTGACCGGCGGGGGGTTGCCCCCCGACGGCACCGTCTGCCCGTGATCCCGACCTTCGTCGAGTAGGCCCACCACAATCTCTGAGACTGTCCCGGGCCATGGGTTTGTGCCGATCGGCAGGTGTATCAGCTGACGTCGGACACCGAGGGCTTGGCCGGACCGGGCGAGGGCGAGGTGCCGGACACGATGGTCTCGAGGAACACCGCCCGTCTCGGACACGCCGCCGCCGCCCGCCTGGCCAAAGCCATCAGGTCGGCTCCGACCGGAGCGCCGTCGACGATCGGGTAGCCCCACTCGTCCAGGGTGATCCGCTCCGGGAGCATCTCGGCACAGAAGCGGTAGGCGTCGCAGGCCACCGGATCGACCCGCAGCCGGAGGCCCAGGCGTCGGCGGTCGCTCACGGGACCAGACCGCTCATCGTCACCGGTGGGGGCAGGGTCATGACGGTCGGGGCACGGTGGGCGGAGCAAGGATGGCCCCGCTGGTGACGTCGGGCATCGTCGGCGAACACACCAAGCGCGCTGCGCACCAGGCGGACGGCACCGTCGGGGTGCCGACAGGCGCCTCGGCCGTTGATCTGGCTGGCCCGCCTCTCGATGCGGTCCAGCACTCCGAAGTCAGCCTGGCCCTCGGCCAGCAGGGCGAGATCGGCAGCCATGGCCGGGAGTCCGAACACACACGGGCCGCACTGCCCGGCGCTCTCGCCGGCCAGATAACCGGCCAGACGGGCCGTCTCGGCGATCCCGCATGAGGTGACCGGCAAGGCCACCAGCACGCCCACGCCCGGCGCGGCTCCCACCGCGGTCAAGGGGCCGGGGGCATAGGGCGTCTCCAGAGCAACCGCGTCGAGCCACGTTCCTCCGTATCCCCCAACCAGCACGGCGGTGAGGTCGGCCACCACGCCGGCCCTGGCCACGATGTCGGCCACCGGAGTACCGAACTCCACCTCCATCACGGTGGGACTCGGCACGGCGCCCGACAGGGTCACCAATGTCGTCCCGGGGGCGTCGGGCCGGCCTCGGCGGCGGAACCACTGGGGACCGTGGCGGGCCACCAGCGCCACCTGGCACAGAGTTTCGGCGTTGTGGACCAGGACCGCCCGCCGACCCACCATCAGGGGAACCGACTTGTCCACCCGAAAGGTGGGGAGCGGAGCCCGGCCGTCGAGCCAACTGGCCAGGGCCGACTCCTCCCCGGCCACATACCGCCCGGGGGGCCGCACCACTGACGTCCGGTGGCGGGCCACGCCGGTCTGTTCCCGCTCGGCGACGGCGCGCGCCACCGAGGTGGCCGACGCGTCGCTGTGGTCAGGGACGCACACCACGATCTCCGAGGCACCGATCACGGCGGCGGCGACCTCGGCACCGTCGAGAACCAGGTGCGGACAGCGGGCCAGCAGCAAACGGTCCTTGGCGCTGGCCGGCTCGCCCTCCATGGCATTGACGACCACCACCGCCCGGCGCGAGCTCCGGCGCATGGCCTCCCACTTGATGCCGCAGGGGAAACCCGCTCCGCCCTGGCCGAGCACGCCCGACTCGGCGATGGCCCGACTCATGCCGGACCGCCACCCCTGGTCGTCCACCGGAACGGTCAGGACGCCGTGGGTGGCCAGGTGGGCGCGGATCCCCGGATCCGGTTCGCACCCGGGGGTCGAGACGATCAGTCGCTCCGAGACATCGAGGGTTGAGGGGTTCATCGGCGACCACCTCTTTCGAGGACACGGACGGCGCTCGGGTGGGTGGCCGCGGCCCAGGCGGTGGTGGAGGAATCCGCGCTCGGCTGTCGACTGGTGAGCGGCGATCGGGGCACCACCCGGGTGCGTGCGCCCAACCGGAGGGCCCTCTCCCGGGCCCGACGGTGGTCGTCGATCCGCCAAGCCACCGCCCCGAGGACGGCCAGCGTGCACACCCCGGCCAGCACATCCATCCAGAGCTTGAGTCCGTCCGTGCCCTCGCCCAAGGAGTGGGCCATGGCCACCGGCCAACTGCCATAGGCCAACCAGTGGATGGCCCGCCAGGTCCGGGCGCTGATGCGTTGGCGCAGAGCGCTGGACACGGCCACGGCGATCATCAGGTCGACCCCCATGGTCCCCAGCCCGGTCCACAACGGGTCGTAGTGGGAGGCAAAGGGCACCACCAACGACGCCCAGCCGACATCGACATAGGTGTCGAGGACGGCGGTGAGCACGTGAATTCCCACAAAGACCATGGCCAACAAGGACAGTCGCTTGTGAAGATCGGCTTGCGCGAAAGCCGGCAGCGAGCGGGACCGGGCCCGACCCGCGGTGAGGATCCCCACGATGAGGGTTGCGGTCAGGAGGACCAGGCTGACGATGCCCGTCGCCCTGGTGGTGTACCACAGCGTCGTCGACGAGGTGGCCACCATCAGAGCACCGTGGCCGCGGGCCACGCGCCGACGGTGACAACACGTCCGGCACCATCCACCAGACGGGCCGGAACTCCGAAGACATCCAGGTTCCCGACCGCGTCCTCGCCCCACACCACCGCGGCCGTGCTCCAGCCATTGGCCTCCAGGCAGCTCGATGCCGTCGTCGACACCAGCGACCACACAGGATCGGCCGGCACTCCGGTCCAGGGATCGACGATGTGGTGCCGGCGGCGTCCGTTGCGGATCCACGAACGAGCGGTGGTTCCCGAGGTGGCTAGGCCGCCGGCGACGATGGCCACCACCTGATCGACGTCAGTGGTGGGGGTCGTGCACTCGATGGCGATGCCCACAGCCCACCCACCCGGTGGGGCGAGACCGGCGACGGCGACGTCCCCACCCAGGTTGACCAGGACGCCGCAACCCACCGCCTCGGCGATGCGCTGCGCGGCGCGGTCGGCGGCGTAGGCCTTGGCGGAAGCTCCGAGGTCTACGTGGACACCAGCCGGCACGGACACCGTGCGGGATTCGGGGTCCAGCCTGATCTGCCACCAACCCGGCGCCGGCTGGGGGCGCGTGTCGGGTTGGCCGATGACGGATCCAGCGGCAATCTGCTCGAAATCGCGGTCGTAACCGAGCTCGATGAGAGCCGACCCGATGGTCGGATCCACGATGCCCGCGGTTTGGACGGCCACCACGCAGGCCGCCTCGAGCACGTCGAACAAGAGTCGGCTGACGGTGACCGGTCGCCCGGTGCTGATCTGCTCCAGACGCCTGATCTCGGAGTCGGGCCGAAAGCGGCTGCAGGCCAGGTCGAGCGCGCCGAGGTCGTCGGCCAGCAGCACCGAGGCCTCGTCGGCACTGTCGATGTCGGTGACCGCAACCGTCACCATGGTGCCGATGGCCCGGGCCGAACGGGAAGCATGGGTCGGTGTCTCCCCCGCGTCCCGGAACGAGGACCCCACCACGGCGCTGTTCATGTCTGTCCCGAGGTCGTGGCCGCGCTCTTGTCCGTGGTGGTCGGCGCCGCGGTGGTGGACGTCGTCGGGTCGTTGGTTGATGCGGTGGAGGACGAGTTCGGCGTGGTCGTGGCGGGCGTGGTCGTGGCGGGCGTGGTCGTGGCGGGCGTGGTCGTGGCGGCCGACGGGGCCGAGTGCGCGGTGGTGTCCGACGCCACCAGAATCCCGAGCCCGACCGCGGCCGCCACCGAGAGCGTGGCGATGGTGGCCGTGAGGCGCCGAACTCGGGTCATGGCCCCGTTCCGGGCCTCGAGGGACAGATCGTGGGGTGGCGTGGATCGGTGCGATCGAGGGGATGCCATGCCGCCATTGCAGCCGGCGGTCTGCAGAGTCACATCCGAGCCAGCTGAGGATCGCCTGTGAAAAAAGGCCCCCGGGGGAGGTGCCCTCACAGTCAGCTCACAGCTGGCGCCCAGCCAAAGACCACATCGGGGTGCGATGCTGGTGATGTCGGCGGGAAACCGCAGGTCATGGCCGTCGAGCATCCGACGTCAGGAAGCCGAACACCCGATCGCAGAAAGTGGAGAATGGAACCCACCCGCAATCAGCGCATCCTGGTAGTGGATGACGAGCCCTCAATCGTCGACGCCGTCTCCACCTCTCTCCGCTACGAGGGGTTCGGCGTCGAGGAGGCCGTTACCGGACGCCTGGCCCTGGCCGCCGCCCAAGAAAATCCTCCCGACCTCATCGTGCTCGACGTGATGCTCCCCGACCTCGACGGGCTGGAGGTGACCCGGAGGCTCCGGGCCGACGGCATCCGCGTCCCCATCCTGTTCCTGACCGCCCGCGACGCCATCGAGGACAAGGTGGCCGGGCTTACGGTGGGCGGTGACGATTACGTGACCAAGCCCTTCGCCCTGGCCGAGATCGTGGCCCGTGTCCATGCCATCCTGCGTCGCATCGGCAGCGAGCCCGAAGAGGACGGCATCCTCCGTTTCGCCGACATCGAGATGGACGAGAACGCGCACGAGGTCACCCGGGCCGGTCAACCCATCCCGCTCACGGCCACCGAATTCAACCTGCTCCGCTTCTTCCTCCTCAACCCGCGCCATGTCCTCTCCAAGGCCCAGATCCTCGACCACGTGTGGCACTACGACTTCGGGGGAGATGGCAACGTGGTCGAGACCTACGTCAGCTACCTGCGCAAGAAGCTCGAAGCTGCGGGCCCGCCGCTCATCCATACCGTGCGCCTGGTCGGCTACGCGCTCCGTGAGTCGACCGCGGCCTAGCCGAATGTCGCTGCGGACCCGACTGCTGATCGCCATTGGCGTCATCGCTCTGGTGGCCCTGGCCATCGCCGACGTGGTCACTTACTCCGCCCTCGAGTCCTTCCTCTACCAACGGGCCGACCAACAGCTGGACCAGTTCAACGGCCGTTACGAAAACCTGGTGGAGAGCGGCCAGCTGCTGACACCGGCGGCCTGCGCTGGTCCCGGACAGTTCGCCCCCGGGTTCAGGGGTAGCGGCGAGTCCGACGGCGACGACACGCCGCCCTCCAATGCCATCCAGGCGTTCGCCGTCGAGGTGCGATCGGCTTCATCGGGCGGCATCGTCGACTCCCAGAGCTGCGCCGCCTATGTGAATGGCACCGCGTACACCCCGCAGATCTCGGGCACCATCCCCGGTCTCCCGGCCCGAGGGGGAGCCGGACAGGTCGCGTACTTCGACGCTCCCGCCACCCAGGCCGGAGGACTGGCCTTCCGGGTGCGGGCGACTTCGTTGGGGGATGGCGAGGTGCTCATCGTGGCCCAACCGCTGGGCGACATCGGTAGCACTCTCCACCACCTCATGCTGGTGGAGTTGGCCGTCACCGGGGCGGCAGTGGTGGTAGCCCTCATCGGTGGTCTGTGGCTGGTGCGCATCGGTCTGCGGCCACTGCGAGACATGGAGCTCACCGCCGAGTCGATCGCCGCCGGCAATCTCACCGAGCGGGTGCCCGGTGAGAACGACTCAACCGAAGTGGGTCGCTTGGCCCGCACCCTCAATGTGATGCTCTCCCGCATCGAGTCGGCCTTCAGCGCCCGCCTGGCCTCGGAGAGCCGACTGCGGGCCTCCGATCAGCAGCTGCGCCGGTTCGTGGCCGACGCCTCCCACGAATTGCGCACCCCGATCGCAGCCATCTCGGCCTACGCCGAGTTGTTCGGGCGAGGAGCCTCGGAACAGAAGGAGGACCTCGAGCGGCTGATGGGCGGGATCCGCAACGAGACCAGCCGCATGGAGCATCTGGTGGCCGACCTTCTGCTGCTGGCCCGACTGGATGAGGGGCGCCCCATGGAACGGCGGTCGGTCGATCTGGTGGCCCTCTGTGCCGAAGCGGTCCACACGGCCTCCACGGTGGGGCCCGGGTGGCCGGTCACTTTCGAAGCGTCGCGGCCCATCGAGGTGATGGGGGACGCCACCAGCCTGCGCCAGGTCGTGGACAACCTGCTCGGGAACGTGCGGGCCCACACCCCTTCGGGCACGACGGCCCGGGTCAGGGTGGACGCCGACGAGGACGGCGCGATCATCACGGTGTCCGATACCGGCCCGGGCATGGAGCCCGACGAGGCCGCGCATGTGTTCGAGCGGTTCTACCGGTCCGACCCCTCGCGGTCACGGGCCCACGGAGGGGCAGGCCTGGGTCTGTCGATCGTGAGCGCCATCGTGGTCGCTCACGGGGGCACGGTCGCCGCCCACGGGGCGGCCGGAGCCGGGACCACCTTCACCGTTCATCTGCCTGCGTCACCTCCCACCGACTCGCCCGCTCCGCTCCCGCCCACGGTTGGCCAGAAGGATTCCCCGGCGGGACCGGTTGTCCCCGCCGAAGCCAGTGCGAACGGTGCCAGCGGCTCCGACAGCTCCGACGGTGCCGAGACCGCACGGGAAACCCACGGGCTTGCCCATTCTCATCAAGGTCACAGGTGGTTCTCATCGAAGGCCGAATCCAACCCACCACAGTCGAAGCCATGAGCGTCATCCCCCTAAGCCGAAGCCACCCGGGCCCGGCCCGCACAGTGGTCGATGTCGACATCGTGGTCCCCGTCTACAACGAACGGGACCAAATGGCCGCCAGCATCACCGCGCTGCGCGCCTATCTCGACGACACGTTCCCCTTTTCGAGCACCGTCACCATTGCCGACAACGCCAGTACCGACGACACCTGGCTGGTGGCCTGTGGGCTGGTCGCCTCCCTCCCCGGCGTGTCCGCCATCCACCTGGACCGCAAGGGTCGGGGTCGGGCCCTGCGGTCGGCGTGGTCACGAAGCCACGCCGAGGTGGTGGCCTACATGGACGTCGACCTGGCTACCGGCCTGGATGCGCTGCTCCCCCTAATTGCCCCGCTTCTGTCGGGCCACAGCGACCTGGCCATCGGGACCCGGCTGGGTCCGGGAGCCCACGTCGTCCGGGGTGCCCGTCGTGAACTGCTGTCGCGCGGCTACAACCTGCTGGTCCGCACCGCCCTCCGGAGCGAGTGCACCGACGCGCAGTGCGGATTCAAGGCGATGCGACGTCAAGCCGCGCTCGAAGTGCTGCCGCTGGTCGAGGACGACGAGTGGTTCTTCGACACCGAACTCCTGGTGACCGCGCAACGCCTCGGCCTGCGGATCCACGAGGTACCGGTGGACTGGGTTGATGACGTCGACTCCCGCGTGGACGTCCTCCCCACCGCGCTGAAGGACCTGCGCGGCATCTACCGGCTTCTCGGTCCGGCCTCGAGGCGGCGGGTCGTGCTGTCTCCCGACCGCCCGAGCCCGGACAGTCTGGCTCCTCCGACGGCACACAGGGCTGGGCCGTCGCGTCCCGAGGTCGGGCAGCTGCTCGACATCGGTCGTCGACGGAGGGGCGACGCCACCGGGCCAGGGCCGATCGTTCACCTTCCTGACCTGTCGCTGGCCCCCGCATCCGGTGCCGACGGGGCCAGAACTCCGGTGTTCGCCGACGAGCTCCTCCGGTTCGCCGGGGTCGGCGTGGTGAGCACCGCCGCTTATGTCGGCTTGTTCGCTGCACTCGAGCCGAGCCTCGGGAGCTACCTGGCCAACGCGGTGGCCATTGGGCTCTGCAACGTGGGCAATACCGCCGTCCACCGGGGAATGGCCGGCACCGATCGCTTCGGCCTCGACCGCACCCAGCGGATTCTGACGGCCACCGCTCTGTTGGGTGTCAGCTTGAGCTTCACGACCGGGGCCATCGCCGCCACCCGGGCCGTCGGATGGAACAGCCTGGTTCCCGAGCTCGGCGCGGTCAGCGCGGCCAATGTGGCCGCCGCCATCATCCGGTTCGGCATCCTTCGCACCTGGGTGTTCCGCCCCGAGTTCGGGACCCAACTGGCCGATCACGCCGGCGCCTCCGAGGGAGGCACCCAGACCAACCCATCGATGGAAATGACGAGGACGCCATGACCGACGCCCGCATCGCCGAGGAAGCCTTGGCCGACCCGACGAAGACAGCCCCGCCGGGGGACACCAGCGGGGTCCCCATCACCGGCTCGACCACGCTCGATCCGGTCCCCCCCGCGTTTCCATCCCCAGGCCCTTCGCCCGCCGGGTGGACGCCCGACGACACCGCCCAGGAGTGGGGCGGCGGTTCCGGTCTCGACAGCGCTCCCCCCGCTGACCCTCCGACACCGGCTCCCCCCTCAGGTCGGCTGTCCCGGCTGGTCAGGGGACGGCCCCAGGATCCGGCCTGGGTTCGACCGGCCCTAGTCGTGCTGCTGGTGGGCACCGGCTTCCTCTATATCTGGGGTCTGGGCCAGTCGGGCTGGGCCAACAGCTTCTACTCCGCCGCCGTACAGGCCGGCACCAAAAGCTGGAAGGCCTTTTTCTTCGGTTCCTTCGACGCCTCAAACTTCATCACCGTGGACAAACCTCCGGCGTCGTTGTGGGTCATGGAGATCAGCGCTCGTATCTTCGGGGTCAACGCCTGGAGCATCCTGGTCCCCCAGGCGCTCGAAGGGGTGGCCACGGTGGGCCTGCTCTTTGTCACCGTCCGACGGTGGTTCTCTCCGGGGGCGGCCTTAATGGCCGGCGGGGTCGTCGCCCTCACCCCGGTGGCCACTCTCATGTTCCGCTACAACAACCCCGATGCGTTGCTCACCTTGGTGCTGACTGCGGCCGCCTATGCCACCGTCCGTGCCATCGAATGTGGGCGCACCCGGTGGATGGTTCTGGCCGGCGCTCTGATCGGCTTCGGGTTCATCACCAAGATGCTGCAGGCCCTGATCCTGTTGCCGGTGCTGGCCCTGGTGTACCTGTTCGCCGGTCCGCCCAAACTCGGACGGCGCATCGTGCAGCTGATGTGGACGGGGGTGGCCCTGCTCGTCTCCGGTGGGTGGTGGGTAGCCGCCGTCCAGCTGACGCCGGCGGCCGATCGTCCCTACGTGGGTGGGTCCACCAACAACTCCGAGCTCAACCTCATCTTCGGCTACAACGGGTTCGGCCGCATTACCGGGAACGAGACCGGCAGTGTCGGCGGGCACGGGGCGCCGGGCAACATGTGGGGCCCGACGGGATGGAACCGGCTGTTCCTGTCCCAGATGGGCGGTCAGATCTCGTGGCTGATCCCCGGGGCCCTGATCGGTCTGGTGGCCGCTCTGTGGTTGACCCGCCGGGCCCCGAGGACGGATCGGACTCGGGCCGGCTTCCTCATCTTCGGCGGATGGCTGCTTCTCACCGGAGCCGTCCTCAGCTTCGCCCACGGGATCATCCATCCCTATTACACCATCGCCCTGGCCCCGGCCATCGGCGCTCTGGTGGGCATGGGCGCATCCACCCTGTGGCAGCGTCGTCAGCAGATCTTCCCCCGCTTGGCCCTGGCCGTGGCCATCCTGGCCACCATCGCCTGGGCCTTCGTCATCCTGGGATGGAGCCCCACCTGGTATCCGGCGCTCCGCTGGGTGATCCTGGGCGTGGGCATCGCCGCCGCCCTCGGCATCGCCCTGGTGCCTCGGGCCCGGATGGTGTTGGCCGCGGGAATCGCCGGGTTCGGAATCGCCTCGATCATCGCCGCCCCGGCCGCCTACTCGCTCAACACCGCAGCCACCCCCCACAATGGAGCCATTCCCTCGGCGGGACCCCCCATCCAGGGCGGCAGCGGTCCCGGGGGATTCGGTGGCCCGGGTGGACCCGGCGGGGCCGGCGGCTTCAGAGCCTTCGCCAGAAACGGCCTCACCTTGCCCAAGGGGTTCACCCTGCCCAACGGGTCAAAACTGTCCAATGGCATCCACGTCCCGGCGAGCATCCTCCGTCGCTTCGCCGGAGGTTTCGGAGGGGGTGCCGGTGGTGGCTTCGGCGGTAGGCCGGGTGGAGCGGGTGGTGGACCGGGAGGATTCGGCGGGGCTCCGGGTGCCGGTGGCTTCGGCGGCCGGCCGGGAGCAGGCCGGGTCGGAGGGTTCGGGGGCGGCAACGCCGGGGGCCTGCTCAACGCAGCTACGCCCGGTAAGCAACTGACCGCGCTGTTGAGTGTGGACGCCTCGCGGTACTCGTGGGTGGCGGCCACGACCGGATCGAATGCCGCCTCGGGCTACCAGTTGGCCACCGATGATCCTGTTATGGCCATTGGTGGCTTCAACGGAACCGACCCGGCACCCACCCTGACGCAGTTCGAGAAGTATGTCGCCGAGGGAAAGATCCACTACTACATCGGCGGTGGTGGCATCGGTGGTGGCTTCGGCGGTGGCTTCGGTGGAGGCCAGGGTTTGACCGGCGCTTCGGACGCGTCACAAATCTCCTCGTGGGTGACCTCACACTTCACCGCCCAGACCGTCGACGGGGTGACCATCTACAACCTCACCAGCGGCTAGCCCGGGGTCGAGTCCCGATGGGTTGGGAATCGGTGGGTTGGGTCCCGGTGGGTTGGGTCCCGGTGGGTTGGGCCGCGTCAGCGGGAAGAGCGGGGACGGTCAGGAGGGAGCGCTGCACAGCGTGGCCGGCACTGTCTGGTCGACTAACTTCACCGACAACGTGGCCACCGGCTTTCCCGGGGCGGAGGGTGGCCATGGCGGTGGCGGTGGCGAAGGGGCCGGAACGGCAGTCGGCGGGGCTGGTGGCTCGAACGGCAATGGCACCTCGCAACCCAACGGAGCTCAGGGCGCCGGTGGGAACGGCGGGAACGGAGGGGCGGCCGGTGGTGGCGGCAACGGGGGCAATGCCGACGGAGGCGCCGTGTACACCGACCATGCCCCCGTTCGGCGGGTCGGGCATCACCTACTCAGGCAACACCGTGGGGATGGGTGCCGGTGGCCAGGCCAACCCCAACCCGGGCAGCGGGCGGATCCGGCGGAGGGAACGGGGAGGTCAATGGCAGCGGCGGCGTCATGGCCGGTGCCGGGTCGGCCGGTTCGGCGACCAAACCCAACCACAACTGAGCTGTCGACGCCGCCGTCCCGCACGCTGGGCCATGATGAGTTGGGTGCGCCCAATGGTGCATCCACGACGACCCCACCGACCCCGACGCCTGAGATGACCGAACCCGACGCCTGACAAGGAGACCGCAGTGGCGATCAATGTGACGCCTATTCCCGGCTTGGACCCCACCATTAACGACATCCGTCGCCGCACGGCGGATTTCATCAACCAGGAGATACTCCCCAACGAGGAAGTCCTGTGGCGGTCGCGACGCGACTCAGGACTGTCCGAGGCCGAGCGCGAGTCCGGGCGGCGCCAGAGCATCGAGATGCGAGAGGAGATCAAGGCGAAGGTCAACAAGGCTGGGTTGTGGGCACCGCATCTGCCCCAGGAGTACGGCGGCATGGGCCTCGACTTCCTGGCCCTGGCCTACATGTACGAGATCCTCGCCTACGCGTTGGGCGCCTCGGCCCTGTTCGGCATCGCCGCGCCCAACTCGGGCAACGCCACCATCCTGGTCAAGTACGGCACGGAGGAGCAGAAGCGCAAGTGGCTGTTGCCGCTCATCGACGGGACGATGCAATCAGGCTTTTCCATGACCGAGCCGGACAATGCCGGATCGGACCCCCGCTCCATCCAGACCGAGGCGGTGCGCGACGGCGCCGAGTGGGTGATCAACGGCCACAAGTGGTTCACCTCCAACGGCATCGAAGCGGACTTCTTCATCGTCATGTGCCGGGCCAACGATCCATCCGGCGAGCTCGGCGCTCCCGGCCGGATGACTCAGATCATCGTCCCCACCGACACCAAGGGCGTGAACATCATCCGGGGCATCGGCATCTTCGGCCACTCGAGCTCCGATCACTGCGAGATCCGGTACGAGAACGTGCGGGTTCCCATCGAGAACACCCTCGGCTTGGTCGGTCAGGGACACCAAGCCGCCCAGGACCGGCTCGGAGCCGGGCGGGTCTACCACTGCATGAACTCGGTGGGCCAGATGTGGCGGGCGTTCGACCTTATGGTGGAGCGGACCCTGGTCCGGGAGGTTCATGGCGGCCTGCTCAAGGACAAGCAGTTCATCCAGGGGTTCATCGCCGACAGTTACATGGACGTGCAGTCGGCGCGCCTCATGACGATCAATGCCGCCGAAAAGGTGGCCAACGGCGATCCCGACGTGCGCACCGCCATCTCCGCCATCAAGGTGTTCGTGCCCGCCGCCTACCACCGGGTCGTCGACCGGGCCATCCAGGTGTGGGGCGGGGCCGGAGTGAGCAACGACCTGCCCCTGGGCCAGATGTACCTCACCGCCCGGGTGCTGCGCCTGGCTGATGGGCCCGACGAGGTGCACCGGATCCTGATGGCGAAGAACATCCTCCACCGCTACGAGACCGGAGAGACCTGGAACTTCGGCAACTGATCCAGGGCCTTCGACCCCCTGATTCGGGTCGGAGGCCCGCCTAATCCTCCACCACAACGACAAGGGAAGTCGGACCGGCACGGCGCGGCGAGATTCAGCGATCGCGGTCGGGCAAGGCGGCCTGGGCTGAGGCCAGGCCGGCCCCGAGGCACTGGACCTCGTGATCGGCATCGCAGACCAGGTCCCTCACCCGCTGTCCATTGGCATCGTTGGCCGAGGCCACCGCGGCCCGCTCGACCTGCGCGGCAGCCTGCATCACCTCGATCGCTTGGGAGGCCACATCGTCCGGCACCGGCCCGGCCGATCCGATGCGCAGCACTCGGTCGAGTCCGGTCGACACCTCGTGGAGCCGCCGGCACAGCCCGGGCAGCGAAGCCGTCGGTGCGCCGGCCTCAGCAGCCACCCCCACCGCGGCGTCGGCCCGCTCAACCGCCCGGCACAGCTCTTTGCGCAGCCGTCGCGATGTCCACTGGCGAACATCCTCGTCGTGGGCGTCTGCCAACGAAGCACGTCGCCCGAGTCGGGAAGAGGAGGTGGCCTCCCACAACGCCACCGCACCGACCACCAGTCCGTGCGAGTGGAAAGCCCGCCACTTGCGACGGCCGTAACGAAACACGATGAAACCGACGACGACGACACCAACCATGAACAGACCCGCCATGACGAGTGTCCCCGCCAGAAGCGGCTCCCACAAGGCGGCTGTCACCCTTCCAGTGTAGGCCCGCCTCCGCTGCTGACGATGGGCGGAGGTGTCGGGCGGAGCCCCACACGGTTGGCCGGTTAACCCGTGGTCAGCCTGCCGGCTCGAGCAGGAGATCCTCCATGCGGGCCAGGTCGCCGGGGTTGACGCCCGACGCCACCGCCCAGGCGCGAGCCCCGCCGAACCGGTCATGAAGCTCCCCCAGGAACCCGATCATGGAGTCGGCGCCCACGCTGAAGCGCGAGGCGGGAACCTGAGCCATGCGCTCGGCGAAGGCCGGGTCGGATCGGTAGCGATCGAGGATGAGCTCCATCCGCGACTCGGTGATCAGGTAGTCGGCCACGATCACTTCAGCCTCGACGCCGAGGATGTCGAGGACCAGGGCGGCCAGGACGCCCGTACGGTCCTTGCCCGCGGCGCAGTGGAACACCAGCGGCAAGTTCTCCGCCGTGCTCATCAGCCCCAGCGCCGCGACGAGAGGTGCACGTCCGACGTCCAGGTACCAGAGATAGCGCTCCGAGAGATCCTCCCCCGGCGGAGCCGGGGCGGCCATGGCCTCACCGCCGCCGTCTTGGATGACCGACAGATGGTGATAGGCGATCGGCTCGGGACCGAGGGGTCCCCGACCGGTGCGCTCGAGCTCCCGCGAGGTGCGAAGATCCACGATGGTGGCCAGTCCGAGCGATCGGAGCAGGGCGACGTCATCCTCGGTGAGCTCGTGCAGGGTATCGCTGCGGAACAGCGTTCCCCACCGGGTGACGCGATCGTCAGCGGACGGATACCCACCCAGGTCCCGGAAGTTGAACGACCCGGACAGAGGGACGAGACGGGCCGGCGATTCCATGCTCTCCATCATGGTCGACCGGCAAGCCGAGCTCCGACAACCCGGGCCGCGTCAGGGCGGCGCGTCGTGAGGGAATGTCTCCCGGTGGAATCACTCAAGAGAGAGCCCGCCTGCGACGATCACCCATGTGGCGTTCCGCGTCGGCGAGAATGTCCCCGACACGGCTATGTCCGCTCCGGGCGGTAAGTTCGCCTCGACTTCCGGGCTTCTGGGCTTGCGGGGTCGGCACCCGAGTCCCCCTACCATCGACCATGAGGAGTCCGCGCAGTGAAGTCCCTCGCCACCTGGTGTGTCCGTCATCGAGTGCTGGTCCTCGTCCTGTGGCTGGCCGCCCTCATCGGGATGACCGTGCTCTCCCAGTCGGTCGGCACCGCCTACTCGAACAGCTTCACCTTGCCTCATACCGAGTCCACCCAAGCCCTGGACCTCCTCCAGTCGGCCGCGCCGAGCGTGGCCGGTGACCGCGAACAGATCGTCTTCCACACCACCGACGGGGCCAAGGTGACCGACCCATCGGTCGAGTCGGCCATCAACCAGATGCTGGCCAAGGTCGCACAGGTGCCGCACGTCTCGAAGGTCACCAGCCCCTACACGGCATTCGGGGCGAACCAGGTCAGCGCGGACGGCACCACCGCCTTCGCCACGGTCACCTTCGATCGACTGGCTCAAGACATTTCGACCACGGAGGCCCAGCAATTCGTGGCCGCAGCGCAAACCGCAATCGGTCCCCACCTGCAGGTGGCGGTGGCCGGCCAGGTGGCGGAGGCCGCCGACCGCCCCTCGTTCGGGGGAACCGGCCTGGGTGTTCTGCTGGCCGGGGTCGTCCTCATTCTGGTCTTCGGATCGGTGTTCGCCATGGCCCTTCCCATTCTCTCGGCCCTGGCCTCGCTGGGCACGGCCATCGGGCTGATCGGGTTGCTCAGCCACGTCCTCAAGATGCCCCAGTTCTCCACCGAGCTCGTCCTGCTGATCGGGCTCGGGGTGGGGGTCGACTACGCCCTGTTCATCGTGACCCGCCACCGGCAGGGCTTGATCGCCGGCCGGGACGTCGAGTCGTCGATCGTCAACGCGGTGAACACCTCGGGGCGGGCGGTGATGTTCGCCGGGATCATCGTGTGCATCGCCCTGCTCGGAATGTTCGCCCTCGGGGTGTCCTTCCTGTACGGGCTGGCCATCGCCGCGGCCATCGGAGTCTCCTTCACCATGATCGCGGCACTGACCCTGCTCCCCGCCTTCCTCGGGTTCATCGGGCCACGGGTCCTCTCCCGCCGACAGAAGAGGGACCTCGCGGCCAACGGCCCCCGTGTGGTCGGCAGCGGCACCAAGGGTTTTTGGCCACGGTGGGCAGCGTTCATCGATCAGCGCCCGGTCGTTCCCGCGGTGGTGGCCCTGATAGTGGTCGCGCTCATCGCCCTGCCCTTCTTCTCCCTGCGGCTCGGCTCCTCCGACCAGGGCAACGACCCGATGGGCACCACCACCCGTGAGGCCTACGATCTGCTGGCCAACGGCTTCGGCCCGGGTTTCAACGGTCCGTTGCTCCTGGTCACCGACAACGCCGGCCCGGCCAACACGGCTGTGCTGGACAAGCTGGCCGCCGCCGTGGAGAAGCAGCCGGGCGTGGTCAAACAGCACCTCGTCGACCTCCAGCTGCCGGCCAGGGACGGGAGCCAGGTGACGCTGCTCACGGTGTACCCGACATCGTCGCCCGAGGCGGCCGCCACCACCAGCCTGATCGACCATCTGCGCCAGACGACCATTCCGGCGGTGGTGGCCGGAACCGGGGTCACCGTGTATGTCGGCGGCAACACGGCCATCTTCGTCGACTTCGCCCGGGTCTTGTCCTCCAAGCTGCCGCTGTTCATCGGGTTGGTCGTGGTGCTCTCGTTCTTGTTGCTGGCCATGGTGTTCCGGAGCCTGGTGATCCCGCTCACCGCCGCGGTCATGAACCTGCTGTCCATCGGTGCCGCCTTTGGCGTGCTGGTCGCGGTGTTCCAGTGGGGTTGGCTGGGTTCGATCTTCCAAGTCAACCGGGCCGGGCCGATCGAATCGTTTCTGCCGGTGATGCTGTTCGCCATCCTCTTCGGGCTGTCCATGGACTATGAGGTCTTCCTCATCAGCCGCATCCAGGAGGAGTACCTGGCATCGGGCGACAATCGGATCGCGGTGCGCAAGGGCCTGGCCGCCACCGGCAAGACCATCACCGCCGCCGCTCTGATCATGATTCTGGTCTTCGGATCGTTCATCCTGGGCGGAGAGCGGATCATCAAGGAGTTCGGGCTGGGGCTGGCGGCCGGCATCGCCATCGACGCCCTGCTCATCCGCATGGCCATCGTCCCCTCCCTGATGTTCCTGATCGGGAAGGCCAACTGGTGGTTCCCGGGCTGGCTCGATCGGATCCTTCCCCGCCTGGCCGTGGACCCCGACCTGCCGCCGGCGGCTCTCTCTCCGGAGGAGCCCGGCGACCCGGTCGAGCCCGAGCCGGTCCGGGTCTGATCCCCCCGCTACCCTGCGCTTCTCCTTGACAAAAGGGGTGGGGCACGTCTTAGCTTCCCCCAAGGATCTAATCACAGAGCATCGGGGGATCACATGTCCGACTTCGTCATGACCATCGGTGGGGACACGGTTCCAGCGGAGGAATCGTTCGGCGTAGTCAATCCCGCCAACGGTGAGGTGTTCGCCCACGCCCCCGAGTGCAGCCCGACCCAACTCGACGCGGCCTTCGATGCTGCGGCCAAGGCCCAGCGTGACTGGAGGGCCGACGAAGGGGAGAGGCGGGCAACCCTGTTGAGGATGGCCGATGTCCTGTTGGCCTCCGGGGCCGAGTTGGCCCCGGTGCTCACGGCCGAGCAGGGGAAGCCCCTGGGCGACGCCAACATCGAGGTGTTCGCGGCCGCCATCTGGTGCCAGTACTTCGCCAACCTGGAGACGCCGCCGACCGTCATCCAGGACGATGATGAGGCGTTGGTCGAGGTCGTACGTCGGCCCGTCGGTGTGGTGGCGGCCATCACCCCGTGGAACTTCCCCCTCACCCTGGCTTTCTGGAAGATCGCCCCGGCCCTGCTGGCCGGCAACACCCTGGTACTCAAGCCGTCACCCTTCACACCCTTGAGCACCTTGAAGGTGGTCGAGATCCTGCGGGACGTCGTGCCCCCCGGCGTCGTCAACGCCGTCAGCGGCGGCGACCAGCTGGGGGCCTGGATGACCAGCCACCCGGTCCCCCGCAAGGTGAGCTTCACCGGCTCGATCGAAACCGGTAAGAAGGTGGCCATCTCGGCCGCCCCCGACCTCAAGCGGGTCACCCTCGAGCTGGGTGGCAACGATCCGGCCATCGTGCTGGACGATGCCGACCCCTCGGTGGTCAGCAAGGCCATTTTCGCCGGCGCCTTCAACAACAACGGCCAGGTGTGCTCGGCCATCAAGCGGGTCTACGTGCCCGAGTCCCTCTACGACGATGTGGTCGACGGACTGGCCGCCCAGGCGTCGGCGATCAAGGTGGGGGACGGTACCGAAGCCGACACCAAGCTCGGTCCGATCAACAACGCGCCCCAGTACGAGAGGGTCAAGGAACTGGTGGGTGATGCCCTGTCTCGGGGAGCCCGCGCCGCCACCGGCGGGCACGCCATGGACCGTCCCGGCTACTTCTTCGAACCGACGATCCTGGCCGGACTGTCCGATGGCACCCGCATCGTGGACGAGGAGCAATTCGGACCGGCCCTGCCGGTGATCTCCTACCGCGACGTCGACGACGTGGTGGAGCGGGCCAACGCCACCCACTTCGGACTCTCGGGCTCGGTATGGGGGGCCGACACCGACCGGGCTGCCAACGTGGCCGGCCGGCTCGAGTGCGGAACTGCCTGGGTCAACACTCACCTCGCCCTCTCGCCCCAGCAGCCGTTCGGTGGCTTCAAGTGGAGCGGCGTGGGCGTCGAGAACGGGCCTTGGGGCCTGGCCGAGTTCAGCGAGATCCAAGTGGTCTATCGGTCCAGGGGGACCGACGGGCTCAACCTCAACACCGGCGGCCTGGTCACCTAACCACTCCCCGCCGCCGGCCCCTCCCCGGGCTGGCCCGGACGCTCGATCCTGTCGGCCCAGACGGTCTCCCCGACGGGCTGGAAGGTCTCCCGGCATCGCATATTTAATTCGAAAAACGGGCGTAATTATCGGCTTTAGTCGATAGATGCGGCATTTCTGATCGATGAGGCGATCAAGCTGATCATGGAGACCGGGGAGCAGCCCGAGGATGACTTTGATGAGAAAAGCTAGTGCGGCCTCCGCCCAACCCCCGCTAAACTTTGGGTGCCGAAAGGAGCAGATCAATGCGACGTCGACCGAGGCGCTAAGCCTTAGTCCATGTAGTCATCGGGATATTTGGTGACCAGTTGTTTGGCTAGATATTCCCAATTGTCGTAGAGGCCCTTCACTTCGTCTCGCTCGTGATCTATGGGCCCGGACCACTTCTCCCAGTAGAAGACGGCTGAGTATCCTACCGTTTCATGTACGAGGTCAAGGTCCAGGCATTCTTTCTTGACCAGGACCCCAAAGTCCTCGAAGAAGTTGGCTAACTTTAGCCACTCGTAGTACTGGGCGGTGTTTGCTCGTTCCGCTGCTGCATAATGTCTCTGAAATCCCTCGCGAGACAATGCGGAAATTTCGCGACGCGCACCGACAAGGTCATCGTCCCACCTTCTGGCCATTTCCAGAACAAGAGAGATGTGTCGCTCCTTCTCCGCCTCATTAACTTGTTTGGCAGCGAGTTTGACTTGATCTGCGGCCAATCTGACCTGATTGAGCGTTGCCCGTAGTGAGGATCTCGCGATCCAAGCTGCGCCAATGGCTCCGATGACACCCAGAGCACCAACAGCCGTGGCGATGGCCGTAACCACTTCAGCCCAGTTCGGACCGGAATTATTCAGGACGTAGACAACGGCGAGGTTGACGAAGTGGTGGGGATATCGGGCGAGCCCGATCGCGGCCCACTGCAATTCCGTCATCCAAATTGACATTCCCGAAGGGTAGTCTCACCACTCCGGTTGCCTGGGTCCGTCAACCCGCACATCCCACGACGATCAATAACACTGGGAGCGCTTTTCTCCTGACGGCCGACCGAAATTCCTCAACCGGCCCACCGGGCGAACGCCAGTCCCCGGCTGGCCCTCACCGTGTCGGACCCGGTGCACAGGCCGAACCTGCTCCGGCCGCTGACCGGCCCGGTGCACATTGTTCGATAGTCTAACTATGTGGCCTCCAAAGCAATCGGTGGGAAACCCGCGGCCGTCGACCGCCAGACCTTGGGTCGGACCGCGGCCTGGCTGGCCAAGCAAGTGGAGATCGGCCTGACCGCCGCTGATCTCTCTTTGCCCCAATACCGGGTGCTCGGGCTCCTCGACGAGAGCTCGGCCGTCTCCTCCGACCTGGCCGAGCGACTGGCGGTGCGTCCACCCAGCGTCACCGCCATCATCGACGGGCTGGTCGCCCGTGGGCTGGTGGAGCGACGCACCGTGGTGGCCGACCGGCGCCAGGTCGACCACATCCTGACCGCAAGCGGTCGGCGCGCCCTCGACACCGCCGACGCCGCCGTCACCGCCCGGCTGCACGAGATCGCCGGGTGCCTGGGCGATGACGTCGAGACAACACGTGCCTTCGACGGCCTGGCCGTCTGGCGACGGGCCTTCGGCGCCTACCGCCTCAGCCGAATGGCCAAGCGATGAGGATCCCCACCCTCCGGTCCCGCCGACCCGACACACCTGAGCAAGGAAATCAGTTCGTCCCCATCGCCGAGGTGGCCCGGAACGAGGCTCCCCGGGCCACCATCGACCCGGACAAGTCGCTGTCGTGGCTGCGGCGGGTCATGCCCATCATGGGTGCCCACAAGGGGATCTTCATCACCTCGCTGGTGGCCTCGTTCGTGGGGCTGGTCCTGCAGGTCCTGGTGCCCAACCTGTTGAACCACGCCATCACCAACTCGATCCAAAGCCACACTGTTCCCCTCGACCACTATGTCTGGCTGATCGTCGGGATCGGGCTGGTCGGCGGGGTCGCCGGGTACATCTCCCGTCTGTTCCTCTTCCAGACGGCCTACGACATCGAGTACGACCTGCGGAACATCATCTATGAGCACCTCACCAAGATGTCGTTCTCCTTCTACGACCGCGTGCAGTCCGGGCAGCTCATCTCGCGGGCCAACTCGGACATTCGGTCGGTCCAGATGTACATGACCTTCGCCCCCTCCATCCTGGTCCAGTGCTCCATCGCCATCGTCGCCTTCGGCTTCATGCTCTCCATCGACGTGCCCCTGGCCTTCATCGCCATGGCCACCATGCCCTTCGTCTACCTGGCCGGCGTGAAGATGCGGAAGTCGATGTTCCCGGTGTCGTGGCTCATCCAATCGCGGCTGGCCGACGTGGCCACCATCGTCGACGAGAACGTCAACGGCGTCCGAGTGGTCAAGTCCTTCGCCGCCGAGCAGCAGCAGCTCCGCTCGCTGTCCGGTGCAGCCGACAAGCTGCGGTGGAGCTACATCAAAGACGCCGACCTCCGGGCCCGCTTCTCCCCTCTGGTCCAGAACCTGCCCCAGGTGGGGCTGGCCCTGGTCCTGCTGTTCGGCGGGTACATGGTCATCCACGGCGGACTGGGCATCGGGGACATCCTCGCCTTCAACGCCTATCTGCTGATGCTCCAGGCCCCGTTCATGATGCTGGGCATGCTGATCATGATGGGCCAGCGGGCGGCGGCCTCGGCCGACCGCATCTACGAGATCATCGACGAGCAGCCCACTGTCACCGATGCGCCCGACGCCGTCGACCTGGTCGACGCCCGCGGGGATGTGAGCTTCGAGCACGTCGACTTCGCCTACTCGGCTGACGCCGAGCAGTTGGTGCTGGCCGACTTCGACCTGCACATCACCCCGGGAGAGACGGTGGCCCTGGTCGGTCGGACCGGCGCCGGCAAATCGACGGTGGCCCGCCTGTTGACCCGCTTCTACGACGTCAAGCACGGATCCATCCGCATCGACGGCCACGATGTGCGGGAGCTGACCCTGGCCAGCCTGCGGGCCAACGTCGGGGTGGTGCTGGACGAGCCCTTCCTGTTCTCCGCCTCGGTGCATGACAACATCGCCTACGGCAAGCCGACGGCCACCCGCGACGAGGTGGAAGCCGCGGCCAAGGCGGCCGGCGCCCACGAGTTCATCACCCACCTGGCCGACGGTTACGACACGGTCGTCGGCGAGCGGGGCTACACCCTCTCCGGCGGGCAACGGCAGCGGATCGCCATCGCCCGGACCCTGCTGGTCAACCCGCCCATCATGGTGCTCGACGACGCCACCAGCGCCATCGACGTCCAAGTTGAACAGCGGATCCATGCCGGACTGCGGGTCCAGATGGAGGGCCGGACCACCTTGATCATCGCCCACCGGTTGTCCACCATCTCGCTGGCCGATCGGGTGGTCCTGTTGGATCAGCACAAGATCGTCGCCGACGGGACCCACGCCGAGCTGCTCGAGACCACTCCTCTCTACGCCGAGGTGCTGGCCCAGGCCGGTGAGTTCGAAGTGGAGGCCGACGCCGAGGAGGCCGCTGAAGAGTTGGCACTGCGTGACGGAGACTCCGCGGACGAGCCCGACGGTCAGCCGCTGCGGGACCTGCTCGACTCGGTGCGCGGCGGAGGCCGGCCATGATGTTCGGTGGCGGTGGAGGTGGTGGGGGCTTCGGTGGCCCCGGAGGAGCGCAAGCCTCGGCCGCCTCCGGTCTGCCGTTCGCCGGCATCCCCCACGAGCTCCAGGACGGGGTGGACAAGCTGCTGGCCTCCGAGCCGGACTATCCCGAGCCGGACATCGAGTTCCAGCAGAACAGCTCCGAGGAGGAGCTCAAGCGGCTCAGCCTGTCGCGGCTCCTGACCAAGTACCCGGGCATGCTGGCCCTGGCCGGGGTCCTGGTGGTGGTCATCGCCGTGGCCTCCCAGGTCGGGCCCACGCTCACCGAATACGCCATCAACAACGGGATGGTCAAGGGCCACTTCAACTTCGCCGTGGTGGTGGGGGCGGCCATCGCCTACCTGTTCTTCGTCGTCCTCACTGCTCTGAGCCAACGGTTCCAGGTCCAGGTCACCGGTCGCTTGGCCGCGTGGGTGATGAACGACCTCCGGGTCAAGGTCTTCGCCCATCTCCAGCGCCTGTCGCTCGGCTTCTTCACCGAGGAGAAGGCCGGCGTGGTCATGAGCAGGATGACCAGCGACATCGAGAACCTCCAACAGCTCCTCCAGGACGGCCTGTCGCAGCTGGCCATCCAGGGCCTGACCATGGTGGTCATCACCGTCATCCTCTTCGCCACCAATGTCCGGCTGGCCTTCATCACCGTCGTGCTGATCGTTCCGCTTCTGGTCGTGGCCTCCCTGTGGTTCAGGCGGGCCTCGGAGCGCGGCTACGACCGGGTGCGTGATGGCATCGCCAACGTGCTGGCCGACCTGTCCGAGAGCCTGCACGGCGTCCGCATCGTGACCGCCCACAACCGGCAGCGCCACAACGTGATCCACCACCGCAACGTGGTCGGCGACTACCGGGACGCCAACAACTACACCGCCCGGGTCAACGCCATCTACGGCCCCGGCACCCAGCTGCTGGGCGTCCTCGGCCAGGCCGTCCTGCTGGGCATCGGCGGCTCCATGGTGGTCAACCACACCCTGTCCATCGGTGCCCTGGTGGCCTTCTTCTTGTACCTCAACCGGTTCCTCCAGCCCATCCAGCTGCTGGTCCAGCAGTACAACACCTACCAGCAGGGCCAGGCTTCGGTGAACAAACTGCGCGACCTGGTGGGCACCGAGCCCGAGGTCCGTGAAGCGCCCGACGCGGTGGAGCTTCCGCCGATCGAAGGCGAGATCGTCTTCGACAACCTCTCCTTCGGCTACGACCCCGACCGGCTGGTCATCGAGGACGTGAACCTGATGATCGAGCCCGGGGAGACGGTGGCCTTCGTCGGACCGACCGGAGCCGGCAAGTCGACCCTGGCCAAGCTGGTCACTCGCTTCTACGACCCGACCTCCGGCCGGGTGCTCATCGACGGGCACGACCTCCGCCACGTGACCATGCATTCCCTGCGCAGCCAACTGGGCGTGGTCCCCCAGGAGCCCTTCTTGTTCGCCGGGACCATCGGGGACAACATTGCCTTCGCCCGTCCCACCGCCAGTGACGCCGAGATCCACGAGGCCATCGACAAGGTCGGGCTCTCTGACGTGGTGGAACGGATGCCCAACGGGCTGGACACGGTGGTACACGAGCGGGGGCAGACCCTCTCGTCCGGTGAGCGCCAGCTGCTGGCCCTGGCCCGGGCCTTCCTCGCCCATCCCCGGGTGCTGGTCCTCGACGAGGCCACCTCCAACCTCGACCTCCAGTCCGAGACGAAGATCGAGAACGCCCTCGACGTCCTCCTCGACAACCGCACCGCCATCCTCATCGCCCACCGGCTGTCGACGGCCATGCGGGCCGACCGTATCGTGGTCGTCGATCTGGGCCGGATCATCGAGGTCGGCACCCACGACCAGCTGGTGGCCGCGGGCGGTCGCTACGCCGAGATGTACGCCACCTGGGTGCGTCAGTCTGAGCTGGACATCCACCAGCCGGCCGAGTCAGGCGGGTAAGCCTCACCTCCCTGGTCCGAATGACCGGCGCCATCGTCACTGTCGATGGGTTGTCGCGCGTCGACTCCGGTGCGCTCCGGGTCGGGCGCCTCGATGACAACTCGGCAGCGTGTTTTGTCGTCACCACCAGGAACGCAACACGATGACCGCTCACCATCAACGTGGATGATGTGCCGCGCGTGCGCAGTTGATCGAACGATCGTTTTCAGTCGGATTGGGCGCGTTGGTGGCGGCGCGCCCTTGTCCACTGCATAACGCCGCGGTAGGGTGGGTGTGCTCCCGAACGATTGAGTCGGAGCAAGCAATCACGACGAAAAGGGCAAACCCTCTGTGAGGAGGGGACGCAAAACCACGGGGCTCTACGAGAGTCAGCCGGGCTGCCGAATCGATTGCACCTTTGCGTGCGATCTGATGAGTCATGCCCGCCTCTCGGGGGGGAGGGGCTATGCATCAGGTCCGGAAGGATTACGGGCGGCCTGGACATCGAAACCGGAAACTCGCCTGTCTTTCGCTCACCGCAGTGTTGGCTGCCGTCGTCGTGGCCATGCTGGCGGGATTCTCTGCGACCGCGGCGGTGGCCATCGCTGGTGCTCGGGCCGAGAGCGCGGCCTGGGGACTGCTCCCCTCTTCCACCACCCGTGCTCCACGAGCACAGAGCTCTGTGTTCGGGTCCCTCGCCGCAGACAGCGTGTCATCGCAGTCCACCGCGACGACGGCCCCACCGAAGACAACAAAGACCACCGTGCCGCCAACGACGACCACCACGACGGCTCCGGCCAAATCGACGACCACCACGACGGCTCCGGCCAAATCGACGACCACCACGACAACGGGGCCAAAGCCTTCTCCGTCAACGACCACGACGACCGCCGCCGCCGCCGCCGCCGCCGCCAAGGCCGTGCCCCCGACGACGACCACCACGACCATCGCCCCACGGGACGCGGCACCCACCACCACCACCACCACTCCCCCACCGCCGGGGCCGGCGGTCACACCGCCCCCGCTGCCGGCAGCAATCCCCACGGACTGTTCGGTCGATGTGTCTGCCGCACTGACCGCACGCCTCGACGCACTGCCGTCGGGGGCGGTGTTCACGGCACCGGCCGGAGCCTGCTATCAGGTTGACGAGGGCTTGGAGATCACCCATCCCCTGACTCTGAACGGGGGCACCTTCGAGGACGATTCGTCGCTCACAACTGTGGGCTTGTCGCATTTCCGGCCGATCATCGAGATCGACGACACCTCGCAGGTCACCATCAAGCACGTTTCTCTCGAAGGGGGGAATCTCAACGGCCGCTACCACCCCGACCTGGTCAACGAGGCCGGCATCAAAGTGGTGTCCTCCTCCAATGTCACCCTCGATGATGTGACGGTGGCGAACACCTTCGGCGACGGACTGGAGCTTGTCGCCGACCTGGGCCACGACATCTACACCCCCGATACCGACCTGACAGTCAATGGCTACACCACCACCAACGCCGGCAGGCAGGGCATCACGTTGGCGGAGGTCCGCTACGCGGTCCTTACCAACATCAACATTGTGCACCCGGACTTCGACGGCTTCGACTTCGAATCCGACATCCAGGGCCTGGGAGCAGGCAATGTGGCCATCAGTGACTGCACGTACGATCACGGGATCAACATCGTTGAACCGCTCAAAGGTCCGTTGTCGGTGACGGACTGCTCGGGCACCCTCGCTGCGTACCTCATGACCAGCGGTCAGACCATCACCTTCTCCGGGGGATCGCTTGAATGTGCGGTCGTGGCCCCGATCGCTTGCATCCATGAGTTCGGAGGAACGGTGATCCTCTCGCACATGGCCATCACCCGCGACCCGCATCGTGCATGGGAGGTCCCGACCACGCCCGCCTGGCACGTCGTCCATGGCGGTCATCTCGAACTGATCGGGACCACGGTCGTCGGTCCGACCGGCTCCGCTGACTCGGGATCAAAGGTGACCACCTCGAAGTAGCCCGACCCGCCATTTCATCGGGTGCCGCAGTTGTGTTGTTGATCAGGTCACTTGGGCCAGCCGCACCACGCACGCCACGTTGGGCTTGCCCTGGGCCCCCGTCGTCGACCAGTGGCCAGTAGCGCCGGCACCGACGTCAGGCACGGTCACCACGGTAGTTCCGAGCACGGTCGAACCAGGCTTGGACACGAAGTCGACGACGATCTGGAATGTTCGCGCCTCCGTCGCCGTGTTCACCACCGATCCCGTGAACACCCAAGCGCCTGACACCTGGGTGCAGGTCCCGACCTTGACATCGGCGCGTGCATT
This sequence comes from uncultured Acidimicrobiaceae bacterium, assembly GCA_963704615.1. GTDB lineage: Bacteria > Actinomycetota > Acidimicrobiia > Acidimicrobiales > RAAP-2 > Bog-756. The sequence goes on from OY969923.1 coordinate 3,139,507, forward strand.
GTCGGCCTCGTTGAACGGAATCGAGGCACCGGGTGCCGCCACCGAGGTGCGCGTCGAGCTTGCCTGGGTGGCCGACGACCCGGATGACGAGCAGGCGGCGAGCACGACTGAAGAACCGACGAGGAGGCCGATTGCTCCTGTGCGGATTGTCCGTTGAGCTTTGTTCACTGCATCTCGACTTCCTTCTCGAACGGCACCCACCGGGCTGAGCACCCGATGTTGCCGAGCTTCACTGCCGGAAGCGCCCCGTGCGAACCGGGATACCCACGGCCGGGCAACCCTTGTGGACCAACCACGAAGCTGACTCTACATTCGCGGCCCGGCCGCGGTCTGGGCCTTTATCGACCGGTGTGGGCAAGGGGGCGATTCATCCGCTCACGCGCACCGTACGCCAGGCACCGAAAGCGAGTGGAACAGCTGACCATCGCTAGGTGAAGCAGTGCGGCCCCGGAATGCCTTCTGGCATTCCGGGGCCGCACTCACACCAGGCCGTGGGGGGACGGCTGGAGGACGTTGCTCTAGCCGACGACCGGGAGGGACAGGAAGGCCACGTCCTTGCCCTTCCCCTTGCCGGTGTCAGCGACCTGGACTTCAAGGGTGAAGGTGCCGGGAGCGACCTTGGTGGACTTGACCGTCCCGGACAGCACGCCCTTGGTAGACAGCTTGAGCCCCTTGGGCAAGCCGGCCAGTGCCGTCCACGTGTAGGGCTTGGTCCCACCCGACACCGTCAACGTGTCGGTGTAGGGGGTGTTCTCGTGCACCGTCGGCAGCGGCGAGGTGCTGGTGATCATGAGGCCGGCGTAGGGCAACGTGACCGTGGACGGTGCGGATGCGACGGGGTTGCCGCTGGGCGGTTCCGTCGCACTCGCCGTCGCCGTGTTCACGATCGAGCCGTTGTCGACGTCGCCCAGCGTCGTCGTGTAGTTGCCCGTGCAGGCCTCCGAGGCGCCAGGGGCCAGAGACGAACTCGGGCAGCTGACGCTGGCGATCATGTTGTCCGTGACTCCCACGTTGTGCAGCGTGGTCGTCCCGGTATTGGTCACCTTGTAGCTGTAACCGATCACCTGTCCGGCCTTGGTGAAGTCAGCCTCGTTGGCCGACTTGACCAGAGTCATGCTGGCGGTGGCGTTGGACGCGTCCACTCGGACCGAGGACGACGCCGATGTCACCGTCTCGGGATCCGGAGTGGTGGCGCTGGCGGTGGCCGTGTTGGTCACCGAACCGTTGTCCACGTCGGCCTGGGTCACCGTGTAGGTGCCGGTGCAGGTCTCCGAGGCTCCGGGGGCCAGGGTCGGATCCGGGCAGCTGACGGTGGCGACCTTGTTGTCCGACACGGCCACGTTGTTGAGAGTGGTCGTGCCAGTGTTGGTCACCAGGTAGCTGTAGGGAATGGTGTCGCCCGCCGCCCCGTAGCCGGTGGAGGTGGTCGACTTGACCAAGCTCAGGCTGGAGGTGGCGTTACTGGCCAGCACCGTGACCGAGGACGAAGCCGAAGTGGCGGTGACGTCCAGACCGTTGGTCCCGCTGGCGGTGGCCGTGTTGGTCACCGAACCGTTGTCCACGTCGGCCTGGGTCACCGTGTAGGAACCGGTGCAGGTCTCCGAGGCTCCGGGGGCCAGGGTCGGATCCGGGCAGCTGACGGTGGCGACCTTGTTGTCCGAGACGCCCACATTGTTGAGGGTGGTCGTCCCGGTGTTGGTCACCAGGTAGCTGTAGGCGATGGTGTCGCCCGCCGCTCCGTAGCCGGTGGAGGTGGTCGACTTGACCACGCTCAGGGTGGAGGTGGCGTTGCTGGCTTCCACGGTCACCGAGGACGGGGCCGAACTCACGCTTGTCGCGTTGGGCGGCGCCGTGGCACTAGCGGTGGCCGTGTTGGTCACTGAACCGGCATCCACGTCGGCCTGGGTCACCGTGTAGGAACCGGTGCAGGTCTCGGCGGCGCTGGGAGCCAGGGTCGGATCCGGGCAGCTGACGCTGGTCACCAAGTTGTCCGACACGGCCACGCTGTCGAGGGTGATGGTCCCGGTGTTGGTGACCAGGTAGTTGTAGTCGATGGTGTCACCCACTGTGCCGTAACCGGTGGAGGTGGTCGACTTGACCACGCTCAGGGTGGCCGTTCCATCCGATGTCACCGTCACCGTGGACGGAGGCGAGGTGATGGTGGCGTCCGTCGGATCCGTCCCGCTGGCCGTGGCCGTGTTGGTCACCGAGCCGGAGTCCACGTCGGCCTGGGTCACCGTGTAGGAGCCGGTGCAGGTCTCCGAGTCGCCGGGAGCCAGGGTCGGATCCGGGCAGGTGACGGTGGCGACCAAGTTGTCCGACACGGCCACACCGGAGATGGTGGTCGTGCCGTTATTGGTCACCTGGTAGCTGTAGTTGATGGTGTCGCCCGCCGCGGCGTAGCCGGTGGAGGTGGTCGACTTGACCAAGAACAGGCTGGAGGAGGCGCTGTTGGCGGGCACCGTGACCGAGGACGAGGCCGAGGTGACCGAGGTGTCCGACGGGTTGGTCCCCGAGGCGGTGGCCGTGTTGGTCACCGATCCGGCGTCCACGTCGGTCTGGGTCACCGTGTAGCTGCCGGTGCAGGTCTCCGCGGCGCCGGGGGCCAGGGTCGGATCCGGGCAGGTGACGGTGGCGACCAGGTTGTCCGAGACAGCCACATTGGAGATGGTGGTCGTCCCGGTGTTGGTCACCAGGTAGCTGTAGGGAATGGTCTGGCCCGCCGCCCCGTAGCCGGTGGAGGTGGTCGACTTGACCAGGCTCAGGCTGGAGGTGGCGTTGCTGGCCAGGACCGTCACCGAGGACGAGGCCGAGTCGACGCCGACCTCCAGATCGTTGGTCCCGCTGGCCGTGGCCGTGTTGGTCACCGATCCGGCGTCCACGTCGGCCTGGGCCACTGTGTAGGTGCCGGTGCAGGTCTCCGAGGCGCCGGGAGCCAGGGTCGGATCCGGGCAGAGGACCGTGGCCACCAGGTTATCCGAGACGGCCACGTCGTTGATGGTGGTGGTCCCGGTGTTGGTCACCAGGTAGCTGTAAGGAATGGTGTCGCCCGCCGCCCCGTATCCGGTGGAGGTGGTCGACTTGACCAGGCTCAGGCTGGAGGTCGAGTTGCTGGCCAGCACCGTCACCGTGGATGTGTTGGAGGTGGCGCTGGTGTTCGAGCCATTGGTCCCGCTGGCGGTGGCCGTGTTGGTCACCGATCCGGCGTCCACGTCGGCCTGGGCCACCGTGTAGGTGCCGGTGCAGGTCTCGGCGGCGCCGGGGGCCAGGGTCGGATCCGGGCAGCTGACGCTGGCGACCTTGTTGTCCGAGACGGCCACGCCGTTGAGGGTGGTGGTCCCGGTGTTGGTCACCAGGTAGCTGTAGGGAATGGTGTTGCCCGCCGCCCCGTAGCCGGTGGAGGTGGTCGACTTGACCAGGGTCAGGCTGGTGATGGAATCGGAGGCGTCGACCGTCACCGACGACGGCGCCGAGGTCTCGGTGACCGAGCCGTCCTGGGCGGTCACCGTGGCCGTGTTGGTCACCGATCCGGCGTCCACGTCGGCCTGGGTCACTGTGTAGGTGCCGGTGCAGGTCTCCGAGGTGTCACTGGCCAGAGACGTGCTCGGGCAGCTGATGTTCGCGCTGGGAATCTTGTTGTCATTGACCTGGATGCCGGTGACGGTGAAGGGGAAGTTGTTGGTGACGGCGTAGCTGTAGCTGATCTGGTCGCCCGCCTGGCTGTAGCCGCCATCGACGTAGGCGGTAGTCGAGGTCTTGACCAGCATGAGGCTGTTGACGGTGATCGGGGTCACCGACTCGACCGTGCCCAGGCTGGTGCCCCGCGCCGTCTGGTAAGCGTCGCTAGGGCCGTTGCCCGGCAAGGGAGTGGTGTTGGACTCGTCGATGTACACGTTGTAGCTACCCGGGGTCATGCCGTCCGGCACCTGGAAGGTGCCCGTGGGCTGACCGGCGACCAGGGTGCACGGATTGGGCCCAACAGTGTTGCTCTCGGCCCCGGTGCACGTGTAGGTGTTGGCCGGAATGGAAACCGTCGAGTTCAGGACGGGGACGGCGCTGCCCCGGGAGGTGCCGATGTAGACGCTGGGCGCCGACACCGGGTAGTAGCCGGTGGCCCCGTTCTGGAGGTCACCGTACATTGCCGAGTCCTCCGAGTTGGGGGCGCCGGAGGTCGATCCCCACCAGTTGGTCCCGCCGCTCACGGTCACCGTGCCGTCGGTCAGAACAGTGCTGGTCATGGCGGCGGTGGGTGTCTGAGGCACCGGCTGGCCGTTGAAGAACAAATCCATGCTCGAGTAGTTGACCGACCCGTTCTCGTCGTTGCCCGACGAGGCGATGATGGTGCAGTCGACGTAGCCGGCGTTGACGTCGGCCTGGGTCGGCGGACACAAGGCCAGGCCAGTGCCGGAGGCGGTGTCGGTGTTGCCGCCGGCCGAGTTGGATCCGAGGGAGCCGTAGGCGCAGTCACCGCCGTTCGACCACGCCGAGGGCAGGGTCAACTGGGCGGTGCCGCCGGACCCGAAGGAGGTGGTGCTGGTCGAGGCCAAAATGTTGGTGCCGCCCCAGCAACCGCCCACGTAGTCGCTGGTGCTGTCGGCGCTGGCCAGGTCGAGGTTGGACGAGGCCAGGTCACCCTGGGCGGCCGACGGGTTGGTGTCGGTCGGGGTGGGTAGCGGGTTGGCCGTGTTGATGGTCCAGGCGTCGCCCAGGCCACCGGAGGCGGACACCCCGACCCCGCCGGTGCAGGTCGGATAGTTCTTGGTGCCGACGTTCAACCCCCCGAGCTGCTCACCGTTGGCGATGGGCTGGCCGAAGGCCGACTGGGAGCCGGCCGTCTCGAGGTCCTGGTTGGTGTCGAACATGGCCACCGAGGTGCTGCCACTGGCCGTCCAGGTGCACTCGTTCTGTGACCACAGCGGGATGCTGTCGGTAGCACTGCCGCCAGAGTTGGTGGCGACCGGGGCCATGGTCACCGGGGCGCTGGCCACGGTGTTGTTGTTGGTGCCGCACAGCTGGGCGGTCCCGGTGGCCAGGTCCACGTTCTTGATGGCGTAGTTGGCCACGCCAGCCGGGGTGGTGCCGGCGGTGAGGCTGGTCAGGGGAAGAGACCCGAGGCTGCCGCTACTGGCACCGCCCGACGTGCTGGTGGTGACGCCGATGTTGTCGCAGAAAGGCACCCCCTTGATGGCCGAGAAGTAGTTGCCGTCGGTGGTGCTGTCGGTCTCCCAGGACGGGGCCGGCTGGGCGATGGTGATGGTCAGGGTCCCCGAGGTGACCGTGCTGCCACCGTTGACCCCCGGGCTGGCCGTGAAGGTCAGGTGGTAGGTGCCGTTGTCGGCGATGGTCGGGTTCAGGGCCAGCGGACACACCAGTTCGTACAAGGTCGTGGCGCCCGATCCCGAGGTGGTGGTGGTGCAGGGCGGGCTGCTCGAGGTCGAGGTGGCCTCGGTGGCGCCCGGGGGCAGGGTGCCCGAGTTGAGGGTGATGGACGAGGGGTAGTTGCCGGCGTTGTTGGCGGTGAACCCCTCGGTGTTACAGGTGATGCTCTCGGACTCGGCCGTACCGTCGACCCACGAGACCGAGGTGCCGCCCGAGGCCGGAATGGTGCACGAGGTGGTCGGCGCCTGGACGGTGATGTTGAGGTTGCCCGAGGTGGCCGAACCCACCCCGCCGTCCCCGGTGGCGGTGAAGGTGGCCGCGTAGGTACCGGCGTCGTTGGTGGTGGGGGTGCCGGTGAAGGGGCACTCGTCGATGTACTCCTCGGTGGTGCCCGACCCGGAGGTCGTGGTGGAGCACCCTGCGCCGCTGGCGATGGTGGTGTTGGCGTCAGCGGGCACGGTGTTGGTGGCAATGGCGATGGCGCTCGGATAGGCAGTCACCGAGGTGATGCCGCTCTGCTCCTCGCATTCGACCGTGTAGGAGGAGGCCGAGCCCTCGTACCAGGTGGCGGCCGTCCCGCCCGAGGCGGGGTCGATGCAGGTCACGGTCGGAGCGTTGACCGTGATGTTGAGGTTGCCCGAGGTGACAGAACCCACCCCGCCGTGTCCGGTGGCGGTGAAGGTGGCCGCGTAGGTGCCGGCATCAGAGGCGCTCGGGGTGCCGGTGAAGGCGCACTCCTCGATGTACTCCTCGGTGGTGCCCGATCCCGAGGTGCCCGTGGTGCACGACGAGGAGAGGGTCCCGTTGGCGTCGGCGGGCAGGGCGTCGGTGTTCAGGGCGATCGTCGGGTAATTGGCCCCATATCCGCTCAGTTCCTCACATTCGACGGTATAGGAGGAGGTGACCCCCTCGTGCCAGGTGGCCGCCGTCCCGGCCGAGGCCGGGTCGATGCAGGAGAGGGTGGGTGAGGCCACCGTGACGTTGAGGTTGCCTGAGGTGGCCGAGCCCACCCCGCCGTCACCGGTGGCGGTGAAGGTGGCCGCGTAGGCGCCGGCGTCCGAGCTGGTCGGGGTGCCGCTGAAACCGCACACCTTGATGTACTCCTCGGTGGTGCCCGATCCCGATGTGGTGGAGGAGCACGACGAGCCGCTGGCCAGAGTGGGGTTCGCGTCGACAGGCAGGGTGTCGGTGTTGACTGCGATGGCGCTCGGGGTGGCGGCCACCCCGGTGACGTCACTCTGTTCCTCGCACTCCACGTTGTAGGTGGAGGCGGCGCCTTCCGGCCAGGCCGCCGCCGTCCCGGCCGTGACCGGGTCGATACAGGTCACCGTGGGCGCGGCGACGGTGACGGTCAGGGTGCCCGAGTTGGACGGGGTGAGGGTGCTGCCGGCGAAGGCCCCCGGGGTGGAGGTGAAGGTGAACGGGTAGGTGCCACCGTCCGAGGAGGTGGCCGAGTCCGAGAGCTTGCACTCCTCGATGTATTCCTCGGTGGTGCCCGAGCCCGAGGTCGTGGTGGAGCACGACGAGCCGCTCGCCAGTGAGGGGTTGCCGTCAGCGGGCAGAGAACCGGTATTGACGGTGATGGTCGGGTAGGCGGAGGTGCCGCTGATCCCGGTCTCCTCCTCGCACTCGACGGTGTAGGAGGACCCGCTGACGCCTTCGACGAAGGTCTGGGTAGACCCACCGGCGGCCGGGTCGATGCAGGTGTTGGCCTGCGCGGCGAAGGCCGGCGCCGCGGTCAGGACCGCATCGACGGCCAGGCCGGCGAACGTGCCGATGACAAGAACGAGCCCGAGAATGAGCCGACCGATCCGCTTGGTTGCCGGCGGCGATGCATGGCCACGACCGGATGCGCCAGGTGCGCGCGAACCACCGAACAGATGCTTGCCATGATTCGACATGAATCCCCCGTCTCATAATGCATTTGCCTCGGCGCTGCTCTAACCTCACAGCCCACCGGGTGCCGCAGTCTCGCCGTACTCGTCAGGGAAATGTTCCGACTTCCTGCCCGGAATTGCGCCCCAATGTCACACACGCCTTGACTGAGGATGAACACTTATCCAAACGTGAGGCAATTGCCATCCTCAAATTTGATGAAATCAAACGTTTGATTGGTAGGTCCGACAAGCGCAGGGTGCTCGGAGCAGGTCCTAGTCTGGGCCTCAGAATTCGAGGGGTGGTCCAACCGGAGGGCTTGCCACAGCAACGATGGGATGCCACCCTTGGCCACCATGGCGAGAGCTGGGGGGGACGTCGAGGCCCATCCGACGCGGTGTCCACGGTGCCGCTTGGTGCGGCGGAAATCCACAAAAGGCCTGCAGACGGGCCTAGTCGGCCGTGCCGAAAGCGGGTCCGGAGGCAGCGCCCCAGCGATGCCTGCGCTGTGATGGGGCTTCGAGTGGGCACCCGATGGCGGCCTGGTGGTCGCAGCCACTTGGTGGATCCGGCGGTGGCGCCGACCGGGTGGGAGTCCCCTGGCCCGGGGTGGATGGCAGGCGAGCGACGGCGGCACCGACGCAGTCGATCGGTGGCCATCCTTGTCGGTGCCCTCAGCCTGGTCCTGGTGTCCCTCTCCGCCCTGATCCTCCCCGGGTTGGCGGTGTCGGCGACGCCGGCCGCAGCCGCATCCGTCGGCGCACCCCGGTGTCCGCCTGATTGCGGGGCGGTGGCGGCCGGCGACCCCCTCCTGGTCCCGTTCGTCACCGTCAATCCGGGGGTGGGCTGGCAGGCCCTCCCTGCTGCTTCGGTTCAGCCCTTTGTCAATGCCTTGCAGCACAACGTCAACCGTCTGGCCGGAAAGCAAGCCACCACCAACGTGGCCGCGGGGAAGTGGGACTGGGTCGCGGGCAATTACCAGCTCCTGGTGACCCTGATCTCGTCGACCTCACTGGCGAGCGTCCACCTCGACAGCCCCGCCCTCAACGCCAGGGATGAGTGCACGTCGGGCGGGGGGCAACCCACCGGCTCGGTCGTGTCGATCCGGGGTGTACCCGGCTCGGTGTCCGGACTGTGCACATTTCGGCCGGGCTCCTCGGCTGCCGGCGCTACCGTGGTCGCCTTCAACCGAGGCAATGTGGCTGTCCTCATCCAGATCACCTCGCAATCGGACCGGCCCATCGACCCGCGTACCCCACCCATCGTGGCCGGATTGCAGTACACCGTCCTCCCGCCCGGAGGTGTCCCCGTGTCGAGCGGGTCGGATATCGAGTGGATCGTCTTCTGGCTGTGCATGCTGGGCGCGGTGGCCGTCGGCATCGTGCTCTGTGCCCGCCGGAGGGGGAGCTGGCGAGGTCCCTTCCAAGCGGTGGCCGAGGCGTTCGGGCGCCGGAAGCTGGCGCTGGCCGTCTCGGCGGTCGCCGTCATCGGTGCCATGGCCTTTGTCATGCTCGATGCGTCCCTCCTCCATGGCTTCGGCCAGTGGTCGGTGGCTTCGTTCGGCGACCTCTGGATCAACTGGGCCGACTCGGCCTACATGACCTTCGCCGGAGGCTACGGGCACGTCTACGTCCTCGATCCGACCCTCGAGACGGCACCGGCGTTACAGGTGGTCACCGCGCCGATCGCCCGAGCAGCGTTCGGCCTCTCGTTTCCCTATCCCGGTGTGGTGTTGTATCCGGCGGCATTCTGGGTGGCCGGACCGCTCTTTCTGGGCCTGATGGCACTGCCGATCTGCGCCGGTGACCGGTGGCTCCAGGGGATGGGAGTCAGCGACATCCGCCGGCGTCTGGTTGCGCTGGCCGTGATGGGGATCACCTTGCCCCCCATCGTGGGATCCGGGCACCCCGAGGACCTCGTCGCTCTCGGGGCCATGCTCTACGGGCTGGTCGCCGCACTCGAGGGCCGCTCTCGGGCGACCGGCTGGTGGCTGGGCGTGGCTCTGGCCTTCCAGCCCTTCGCCTTCTTGGCCGTGCCGATCGCCTTGGTGTTCTTGAAAAAGCGTCAGTGGTTGAGGGCCATCGTCCCGATGGTGGCCGTCCCCTTGGCCTTTCTGGTCGTGCCCTTGATCAGCGAACCGACGGTCACCCTCAGTCAGCTGATTCACCAGAAGGTCTATTACGACCACGGGTACATCAGTCCCACCTGGAATCTCGATCCGGGAGCGGGCTCCTACATCCGCAGCCTGGTGGCCCTGGCCGCCATTCCCGCCGCTCTGGTCCTGGCCCATTACCTGCCCACCAGCCGCCGCGATGCAGCGAACCTGGTCATCTGGGTGGTGGCAGCCCTCTTTGCCCTCCGGGTCTTCGAACCCCAACTGGTCCCCTACTTTGTGGCGCCGACCCTGGCCCTGCTCCCCATCAGCGCCTCGCGGGGGCCCTGGTGGCGGCTTTTGGGCACATGCGCTCTGGCCATCTGGCTCAACTGGTGGCTCCACAGCCCCGTGCAGGGTCGATGGTCGCAGTGGCTAGTGATCATTGCCCAGCTGTGTGTGCTGGGCTGGCTCGCCTTTCCCCAACGACGGCGCCGTTCGGACGAACGCGATAGCGATGAAGGCCGCAAGGAACCGGCACGGCCCAAAGAGCAACGACCCGCCGGTCGACAACTCGTCTCCCACTAACCGGTCGACAACTCGTCTCCCACTAACCGGTCGACTACTCGTCTCCCATTGAGTGCGCGTGGCGCACTTTCCGAGGGCTCCATCGGCCATCACGCTCATCGAGATCGACCGTCCACCGAGCGTTCAGGTCGGCCACAGACGGTCCCGTAACCCCGAAGCCCGGGTCACCGGTCGATGGATGGCCGCCCGCAAAGCCTCCTCGCTGCCCACCATGGTCAGCCGGGTGCGGGCCCGGGTCACCGCCGTGTACAACAGCTGGCGGGTCAGGATCGGGGACCCGGCCGGCGGCAGCGAGACGACGGCGTGGGGGAACTCGGAGCCCTGGCTCTTGTGGATGGTCATGGCCCACCAGGTCTCGACCTGATCGAGCCGGGATGGGGCCAGGTAACGCACTCCCTCCTCGCCCCGGAAAGCGGCCCGCATCGCACCCTCGTGGCCAACCACCACAGCCACGTCGCCGTTGGCCACCTGGTTGATCCGGTCGTTGCCGGTGACGATGACGGGACGACCGATGTACCAGCGTCGGGCCGACTCCAGCTCGGGGACCCGGGCACCCACCCCCCGCTCGATCCGCTCGCTCCAGTCGTACAGGCCGCCGGGTCGCCGGCGGGTGGCGGCCAGAACCTTGATGCGAACGGCGGCGGCCAGCGAGCCCACGGCGTCACCACGCAAAGCGGAGGTGACCAGGTCGACCCCGGCCTCGACGGCCTCATCCAGAACGCCGTCCACCGCCGATCGGTCGCGGCCGTCGACCCATCGGAGCTCGCGGTGGCCGCCCTCCAGCAAGGCCAGGGCCGCGTCCGCATCCCCGACCCGGACGGCCTCGGCCAGAGCGGCGATGGCCGAGTCGGAGCCGAAACGGTGCATCCGGCGCAGCACGGTGACCCGACCGGACAGGGCGGATCGCTCCGGTCGGCGGCCATCGGCCGCAGGGGACCCCGGATCGGCGGCCGGACCCACCACGTCGGCCAGCACCGTACCGGCCTCGATGCTGGCCAGCTGGTAGGGATCACCGACCAGGACCACCCGAGCTTCGGGACGCACGGCGTCGAGCAACTGGGCCATGAGAGGCAGGGACACCATGGACGTCTCGTCCACCACAACCAACTGGTGGAGAAGGGGGTTCCGCCGATCGTGGTCGAACCGGGGGCCGGGTCGCCAACCCAGCAATCGATGGATGGTGGTGGCATCGGCGTCGGCCAGTGACTGGACCACCGATGCACCGACGATGCCCGCCTCTTCGAGGGCGGGGACCTCGGCCCTGACGGCCTCCTTCATCTGCTGGGCGGCCTTGCCGGTCGGAGCCGCCAAGGCCACCGAGAGGTTCCTGCCCTCGGCGGCGGCGACCATGTGGGCCACCGCCAACAGGCGGGCCACGGTATGCGTCTTGCCCGTCCCGGGCCCACCGGCGATCACCGAAATCCCCGGCATCTGTGCCCGCAGGGCCGCCAGCCGCTGAAGGTCGGGGTATCGGTCGTCTTCGGGGCCGAACAGGGCGTCGAGAGCGGTGGCCACCGCGGCGGTGAGTCGATCGGATCCCTCCTGCTCGGAGGCGGCCCGGAGACTGGCCCGGCGGTTGAGGTCACCGGCCACGGCGACCTCGTGGCGCCAGTAGCGCTGGAGGTAGAGGCGGGTGCCGTCCCAGACGAGGGGACGCAGGTGGTCGGGGGCGAGGTCCGGAGTCGACACCAGCGCCGACCGGGCCAGCGACTCGACCCATGTGTCGGGAGCGGGCCACGGGAGAGCGGCCGACTGAGCGGCCGACTCGTCGAGGTCCGCCATCTGGTCGGCGAGGTTGTGCAACTCGACGCAGACGTGCCCGAAACGAGGTGCCCGCGCCGCCACGGCCAGGGCCAGGACGACCTCGTCGGTGAGGTCGGGCTGGAGCCGGGTCAGGGTGGCAGCCAACTGGACTTCGAAGGGGCCGAACACACCGGCGTCGACGAACGGGGTCAGCACCTCCACCTCGGGGGGCACGGCCACCGCAACGCGCCAGGCCGTCGATGCGCTCACCATGCCAACTCGGCATGAAGCCGACCATCGAGCAGCTCGCTGAGAGCGACCACCAGTGCTGAGGGAAGGGGCCAGCCGAACACACCGTAGGGTTGGCCGGCGTCGCTCACCGGGGTGGTGGGCCCGGTCATGCCCCGCAGGAAGAGGTAGAGGGCACCACCGAGATGGGTGTCCGGTTGATACCCGTCGAGCCGCCACCGGAGGTAACGGTGGAGCGCCACCGAGTAGAGCAGCGCCTGCAAGGGGTAGTCGTGCTCGGTCATCGCTGCTACCAGGCGGGCCGGGTGATAGTCACGGGCGTCGGGCATCTGCCCTCGCCCCGACAGAGCATTGGTCTTGTAGTCGGCCACCACGAACTTGGGCCCCCCTCCGTCGTCGACCCGGAGGATCAGGTCGATCGACCCGGTCAGATGGCCGGCCAGGGTCACGTCGATGGCGCCGGTGGCCAACCCGGTGGCCCAGGGGACCAGAGGGTCGCGGGAAGGGAGATGGTCGACCGCCAACCTTCCGATGTCCGCCACCACCGCCGGTCGCCCGGCCTCCCCCAGTCGCAGATCAAAGGAGACCTCGCGCAGCATGTTCCCGGAGCCGATGTCGCCCAGGCACTGGTCTGCACCCAACGATCCGAGCGGGGTGTGGAGGGCGTCGGCGAGACCCGAGATGAGCAGACGGCGACCCTCCTCTGCGGTGGAGCCCTCCTCACCGGTCGGGGTGAGATCCACGGGTGCCCAAGTCAGCCGACGATCGATGTTCTCGCCGAGAAGCGCGGCCAGCTCGCCGTGGCCGGCACGGAAATCGGTGCGCTCGAGGACCGTATGCACGAGGGTCCCGAACGCCGCCCCCGCCGGTAGGCGGGTGAGGGCCCCACCGTGCCCGGAGTCGTCCGGCGCGGCAGCCAACCCCCCGCCGACCGGGTCGGGCCTGCCCTCCTGGACAGAGGGGCCTTCGCGGCCGGAAGACTCGAAAGCGGCCCGTTCCTGGTCGAGCTCCTCGTCGGTCCCTTCGACGCCCCCCTCGTCCGCAGACCCCACGTCGCCCAGCGACACGTCGTAGGGATCTGCGGTGGTCACAAAGGCTTGGTCGGTGATGGCCGAGAAGGACCATCGCCGTTTCGAACGGTCGGGGGCGGCGGTGAAAGGGGCCACATCGAGTGAAGGCGGGTCGTCGGCGGCGGCGTTGCCCAGCCACCTCGGTCCCGGTGGCGGTTGGTCGTCCACCGCAGCCACGGCGACGGTGCCGTCAGACGCGTCAACCAGTGGGGCGAGTGAGTCGACGATGGCGTCATCGCCGGGAATGGGGACGGTCGTCCCCGCGTAGGTCACCGGATCGATGCCCTCGGCATCGCGGGCGAAGAGGATCCGGGCCAACGCGGTTTTCGAGCTGTGCTGAGCGTTGGCCCACCAGACGATGGTCTGGTGCCGGGCCCGGGTCAGGGCCACGTAGAGCAGGCGCAATCGCTCGCCGGTCATCTCGGCCGCCGCCATCTCCTTCCTCGCCTTCGCCCCGTCCTCGTTGGGCCATGAGCTGCCCTGGGCCAGGTCGAATGTCTTCACGCCGGTAACCGGGTCCACGTAGATCACCGGGTCCTTGGTGCCGGTCCACCTCCAGAGCACAGGTGCGCACACGACCGGGAACTCCAGCCCCTTGGCTGTCCAGATGGTCATGACCTGGACCGCCTCGGCCTCGGACTCGATGCGCCGGGCGGTCAGATCCCGGTCCGCGTCGGGGTCGCCGGTGCTATCCGGATCACGGTCCAAAGCGGCCAGAAGGGCAGCCACATTGGCTCGACCGTTGACCGATCCGCCATGGAGGAGCTCGGCCAGATGGTCAAGATCGGTCATGTTCCGATCGCCGTCAGGACCACCCAACACCGTGGCCTGGACCCCGCTGGTCGACCATATCTGGGCGAGCACGTCGGCCACCGTGTGGGTGGCCAAGCGCTCCGACCATTGGCGCAGATCCTCTTGCATGGTCACCAACTGCGGGTCGGTGACATCCGCCACCATTTCTGCACTCCAGCCCCCGAACCACGACAAGGCGTACATACGAACGCGCCGTCCATCGGAGGGCCGGGCCATGGCGTGGAGCAACCATCGCATCTGCTCTGCGGCCGGCGACCGCAGGACGCTGCCTCCCTGAGCGACCACAGCCGGGACACCCTGGGTGATCAGCGTCTCCTGGGCGGCGGTGCACTCGTCGTTTCTGTTGACCAGCACGGCGATGTCCCCCGGGCGCACCCGACGGGTCGGTTCCGCCTCGCTGCCGGTCGGGATCAGACCGTGTTCGAGCAGTTCACGGACCTGGACCGCCAGATCCCCCATGACGGCCCGGACGGCCGCACCGACGACCACCTCGGAAGACCCTCTGGTGCGATCGATGCCGGCGCCGACCGCAAGCCGGAGCGACAACGCCGGTAGCGGTCCCCCGTCGTCGTGGTGCAGGCGACGAACCTGGACTGCGCTGGCCGCGGCGACCGGGACGAACCGTATCGTCGGGTCGCCGAAGGTGGCCCCGGCAAACAAGGCGTCGAGGGACCGGAGGACAGCCGCGTCGGATCGCCAGTTGAACTGCATGGTTCGACGTTGGATCACCACATCGTCCCGCACTGCGCTGATATAGGTGGCGACATCTCCGCCACGAAAGCCGTAGATGGCCTGCTTGGGATCCCCGACCAACACCAGGGTGGTTCCCTCGGCTTCGCCGAAGAGCCGTCGGAAGATCCGCCACTGGACCGGATCGGTGTCCTGGAATTCGTCGATCAGCGCCACCTTGAAACGGCTGCGCAGAGCGGCGACCGCGGCCTCCGATCGTGGCCCGGTCAGGGCATCGCACAATTCGGTGAGCACACTGTCGAAACTCAGTGTTCCGCTGCGTCGCAGCCGCTCTCCCAGGCCGAGCACCGATTGGTCGACCAGCTCCCGCATCACCACCTGGGCGGCGGTTGCCCCTTGGGCTTCCGACCTCGGCTCGAGGACGATATCCGGGCGACCGGACGCCCGTGCCGTGGCCGCCCGGAGGTCAGCGAGGCTGGGAAGGTCGGTGGCCGGGCACCCGGAAGCGGCCGCCGCGGCCAGAACGTCGGCACAGGTCTGATCGATGAGCTCATCGGACTCGTCGACGAACCGAGCATCCGGATCGATGTGGGCCGATTCGCCGAGGGCGCCGCGGACCTGGGTGGCGAACCCGTGAATGGTGGCGATGGTGGTGGCGTCGAAATCGGTGATGGCCGTGCGCAAGCGCCCGAGCCGGATCGCCACATCGCTCGACGCCAGATGCTGGATTACCTTGTCGTCCCCGGCGGCGACCATGTCCCGCCCGAGATGCTCGGCCACCTCGATCAGGCGATCCCTGACCCTGCCCCGCAGCTCGTTGGTGGCGGCGCGGGTGAAGGTCACGATCAACAGCTCGGAAGCCGAGATGTCCGTCTCGGCCAAAAACCGGGTGGCCAGGTCGGCCAGGGCAAAGGTCTTTCCGGTGCCCGCGCTGGCCTCAATGGTCATCCCGCCGCGGGGTAGAGGGCCGTCGATCTCGAAATCAACATCGGGACCGGTCACGATGGCGGTGCCTTGCCCACGGCAGGCGAACCCGTGTCAGCCATCGACTCCCACGGCAGTGTCGATGCGTCGACGGCGCCGTAGAGATAGGAGGCGAACCGGGACACCCGGTCGCCGCCGCCGCCCGGGTCACGGGGTCGGCCGGAGAGGCTGACAACCTCGTCGAACCCGATGCCGCCAAAGGCCAGCACGACTGCGGGGTCGACGCCGTCGGGGAACGAATGATCGTTCGACCAGGAGTTCGGTTTGGCCCGACCGCAGTGCACCTCGTAGGAGAAGCCGGCGAAAAGGGGCACCGGTTCGGTCAGGCCGCGGCGATAGCAGTCGACCGCCACCCCGAGGGCCGCCTGGGCCTTCGACCTCCACGTGGGCGGGGCGCCGGCGATTCCTATGTCGAACCGCTCGGGAGAGAGACCGGACCTCGTTGGCCGGCCCATGGCCACGGCTCGCCACTGACCCTGTGGATCGGTCGCCACCAGGGCCATCAGATCCAGCCACGCCTCGACCCGGTGGGCCGCCTTGAGCTTGGAGTAGCCGGCCCGGACCGGCCCGCGAGCCGGCTCGGGGAGACGCAGGGGCACCGTCCCCACGATGCGGGTGCCGTCGGCCAGGGCCACATCCACCTCGAAGGGCTCGGGCGGCCTGTTGTCTACGCCCAGGTCGGAGACCGCGGCGACCAAGGCATCGACGTCGTCGACCAAGGCCTGCACGGCCCGGTCTCCGAGGGAGCCGGGCGGGAGAGTGCCCCTCTGGTGTTCGACCGTCCGCCAGATCGCGGTGTCCACCCCCTCCAGTCGGGCGGTGAGCAACCGGGTGGCCACCTGCCAACGGGGCAAGCCCATCAGATCCACCGGAAGGAGGGAGGAGGGTTCCTCCTCGGCTCGGGGCAGTCGCGCCTCGAGCCGATGGCTGAGGAAGTAGGCGGAGGGATTCCGGAAGAAGGCGCGCAGTTCGTCGATGTCGATGACGGACGTCTCCGGAGCCACCAAGGGGGTGGACACGAACGACCGACGTTGCCGGTTCCGTTGTCGCCCGGCTTCCGCCCCGGCCAAGCTGCCGCGGTCGAATCCCCACACCGTCCCCGGGACGAGGGCGGAGGCTGCGAAGTTCCGCTCGTCGAAGGGCTGGCGCGGATGGTCGATCTCGAGCTGGTCGGCCAATGCGGCCTGACCACCGGACTCGACCTGGGAGACCACGGCGTCGAAGAGGTCCGCCACCACCACAGAACGGGGCACGACCTGGTTGGTGCGCACGTCATGGCCGTCCCGCAGCACCACCAGGTGCTCACCGGCGGCCAGGAGGGCCTCGAGCAGTGATTGGCGCATCTCGGCTCGGGGGTCGGGATCGCCGAGCTCGGGGACGGCCGCCACCAGGTCGTCGCCCGCCGCGGGCGGCGGTCCGAAGGCCGACTGGTCCATGCCCAGCAGACACACCACCCGGAAGGGGATCCACCGGAGAGGGATCAGGGAGCTGACGGTGATCCCACCCCGGAAGTAATCGGGTCGACCGGGCATGGCCTCGAGGCGTTCGCCGAACAAGCGCCTGATGTCGACGAACTCGAGTGGCGTGGTCGCCGGTGCGCCCTCCGCCGAGGCGGAACGGACCACCTCCTCGAAGATCCGGCCGAGGGTCTCCACCTGCCACCGGCCCCGGGAGTCGGTGGCGAAGAGACCGCCGCACGCCGTGCGCAGGATCCCGATCCATTCTCCGATCGGCTTGGCCGTGCGCGCCTGGGTGACCAGGACGCGCAGGTACCACAGGGCTTGGGCCAGCCGGCCGAGGGTATCGGTGGCGGAGCCCTCGACCCCGTAGGGAGCCACCTCGCCGATGGCCAGGCTGAGACCGTCGTCCTCGTCGACGGTGGCGCCCACCAAAAGCATGTCGAGTGAGGCTTGCCAGGTGTTGGTGCGGATCGACGCGGGGACACCGAACGACACCCGATGCTCAGGATCGAGGCCCCACCGCACATTGGTTTCCGTGACCCAGCCGGCGATGTCGTCGAGATCCTCGTCGTCGAAGCGGAAGCGGGCCCGAACCGGGGCCAGGGCGCAGAAATCGAGCACCGAGGTCGACTCCAGCCTGCCGGCCACCAGGTCCAGGAGAGCGGCGGTTGCGCTCAACAAAGGATTGGTCGACCCGATCGACTGGTCGGCGATCCGGTACCGCAGACGGGGCGCTCCCCTCCTGTCGTCCCATTCCGGTGGTTTGGCCGCGGTCGAAATGGCCGGCTCCGCGGCCTCCGCCGCCTCCGCCGACGGACCGAAGGCCGCCTGGATCAGGGGGGCGAACCGCTCGAGGCTCGGGCACAGGACCACGATGTCGTCCTCGGTCAGGTCCGATCCGTCGTCTTCGAGCAGGTGGAGGATGGCGTCCCGCAGGACCTCCACCTGGCGGGTGGCACCGAAGCAGGCATGAAACTGCACGGACCGATCGGACGGATCGAAGGGGTGGACCCCACTCGACACTCGATTGGCCCGGATGTCACGTTGCAGGCGATGGAGAAGGGTCGACGGATCAGCCTCTTCGGCCGGGTCCACCCACTCGCGGGCCGGAAGTCCGCCTGCCTCGGCGTCGGCCAGCAGGAGCGCTGTCTCGCGGTGGAGTCCTCCCCACGACTGCAAAAGTGGTTGGACAGCCGTCGCCGCGGTGACGTCCTCGGCGCGGAGTCCGAGTCCGGCGGCGGTGCGCCGTGGGCTCAGCCGCGACAGATCGACGGCCTCGAGACGGGACGGCTCCAGCAGGAAGAGATGGACATCCCGGTGCGCCGCGGTCGCCTCGAGGAGCGGGAGGAATCCACCCCCGGGCAGAAGGGTGAAGCCGAACAGGACGAGGCGGGGGGGAAGGTCGAGCGCTAACTCACTGTGGGCCAGGCGGCCGATGAGGTCGGGCCACCTCTCGGGAGGACTGGGCTCGCCCACCTCGGCCCGGACCAGCCGCCAGAGATGGGACTGCCAGGCATGGTGACCGGACAGCGGGCCTCCGGTCCCATCCACGTCGTCCCCCACCGCCCACGCCCGCACCATGGCCGGGCGGTGCAGGTGGTAGCGGTCGAAGAGGTCGGCCACCCGGCGGGCCCGGGCATAGCGAGAGGCTCCCGGAGGCAGGCCGGCCAGGGCGAGCAGAGCGGGGTCGTCGACGGCGCGTTCGGAGGCGGCCAGCACCGACCACACCAGCTGCTCGATGGCCCACGGATCGGGATCGTCGTCGCCCCGGTCGGAGGCGAGAACACAGGTCCGCAGGGTGCCCGGATAGGCCCGAACGATGTTGGCCGCCACCCCGTCTCCGCCTCGATCACTGGCTCCCAGGTAGCCGGCCAACTCGAGGGCCAGCCACCGCCGCATGCCGTCCGAGGGGACCGCCATCCACTCCGGCACAAAAGGGTCGGGCGGCGTCGCTCCCAGCACCTCGGCCAGTCGTGCGGCAAGAGGCCGGGCCCGGGTGGCCGAGGTGAGGTGCAACACGGTCAGACCCTACTCAGACGGTGTGACAGCCACCGGGTTACCAGCTGGCTGCATCACTGCGCGACGGACCGGGAGGTGGTATCAAAGATGGCACGTGCGCCGCCCAGGGCACGTCGATTCCCAAGGGGGAACCATGGGACACCTGCTGGCCACCACGACGTACACCGTGTCGAAGGGGGGCGGCGGGTTTTTCGTGTTCCTCATCCTCGGCCTGGTGTTCTACGTGCTGGTCTCTCTCGGGCTGTACGGCACCTTCATCAAGGCCGGCCAGCCGGGCTGGGCGGGCTTCGTCCCGTTCTACAACTTCATCGTCCTGCTCAAGGTGGCCGGACGCCCGGCCGTGTGGGGCTGGTTCCTGCTCTTGCTCATCGTCCCCTACATCGGCTCTCTGGGCTTCTTCGTCGTCTACATCTTCGTGGCCAACGACATCTCGAAGAGCTTCGGTCACGGTACGGCCTTCACGGTTGGACTGTGCATCCCCTACGTCTCGGCCGTCTTTTATTACATCCTGTGGCTCGGCCCGAGCCGCTACCTGGGCCCCGCCGCGGCGACCGGCACCTTCGGCGGCGGTTATGGAGGCCCCGGCGTCGGCGGCTATCAAACCCAGGAGCCCGGGTATCCGGCTCAACCGGGTTATCCAGCCCAGCCCGGGTATCCACCAACGGCTGGCTATCCGCCCCCGGGACAACCGCCACCGCCACCGGGCCAAGCCCCTCCTCCCCCGGCACCCAACTACCCCCCACAGCAACCCGGTCAGGCTCCTCCGCCCCCCGGGCCGATGCCGCCCGCGTAACGATCGCTCACGGCGTCAGCTCGGAGAGAGTTCTACCTCGGGGGGGAGCTCTTCTTCGGGGTCTTTGGCTTGGTGCTTCCCGAGTTGCCCTTCTTCGCTGACTTGGATCGGGCCCGGATGACCGCTCCCGTCGTCGATTCGACCCGTACCGGGCCGCTCCTCGGTGCCGTGCCCGACCGGGATGCCGTGGTGGGTGCGGCCGGAGCGGCCTTCTTCTTTGCCGGCCCCGCACCAGACCCCTGGACCCTGGGGGACGATCGGGCCTGTCGAAACCCGGCTCGCAGGCCCGAGGGCACCAACGGCTTTGGCTGGGACGCAGCGGCCAGCAGCCCGGCCAAGCCCACCACCTGGATGGTCCACCAGGGGAACCACCCCAGTTTCCATTGCGCACAGATGGTGATGGCGATGGCCAGAGCGATCGAGATGCCAAAGCGGAGACGGCTTCCCCGGGCCGCCACCACCAGGACCAGTGCCAGTGCCGCCCATGCGTAGTAATCGGTCATCACCGACTCGGTGAACGAGCGCAAGGCCAGGGCCAGGGCGCACGACCAGGCCACCAGTTCCGGGCGCTCGAGCCATCGGCGGTAAACCCAGACGCCCAGGCCGATGGCGAGGAGGATGGCCAAGGCCCGCACCGGGCCGGCGGCGACAGTCATGTTCGGTCCGTGGCCACCCAAATTCGGCGACAACGCGGTCCACGGCGTTGCGTGGTTCACATGGGGAGAGCTCGGTTGGTCGACCAGGGCGCGCAGCGTCACCCGGAAATTTGCGATGAGGGGAAACGCCAGCAGGACCGCGGCCGGGAGCAAGGAGCGGACCGCGAAACCGATCCCGCGACGACGACCGGCCATGGCCAGCAGCACCGGCAGCATGAGGAGGACCAGTGGCTGGAAGACGACAGCAGCCCCAAACAGCCAGCCGGCTCCGACGAACCGCCCGTCTAGGACAAAGACCAGGGCGTAGATGGCCAACGCCACGGCCACGGCATCTTCGGGGTGACCCCACCACACGGTCACATTCCAGAGCAAGACCGCCTCGGCCAGGCAGAGGGCGGTCCGCCTCGGCTTGGTCACCTGGAGGCGCTCGGCCAGCGCATCGCAGGCGAACAGCGCGGTGCACGACAACAGCAGTGCGTAGGGGTCGACGAACGTGACCCATTGCGGATGGGAAACGTAGGTGGCGCCGTTGAAGTGGAACTCCTGCGCATTGAGGAACGGCACGTTGGCGGCCCGCAGCGATATTCCCTGAGCAGGTATGACGCCGCTTCTCGTGACCTCGAGGACCGAGGTGTGGAAGACGTTGCTGAGGGCGCCCAGGGGAGCCAGTGCGATCAGGATTCCCGGGAACTCCACAAAGCTCACATTGGACTGGTAGATGGATCCGATATGCCCATGGGCCAGCTGACTGGAGGCGAAATAGGTGATCCAGAGATCCTGCGGCGAGATCCACAGCGATGACGCGTGATGACCGATTGAACCCCAGGCGAAGAAGTAGACCAATCCGAGCGCGGAGAAGGCAACCGAGACCATGATCGGCCAGGCCCGGCGCGCGGCACGCTGGACGAACCGGTCGAAAGTCGAATACTCCCGCCTCCCCACAGGGCGAAAGTCTGGCACACGTCTACCGGGGCCGACGCTGTGCTGACCAGCGTCGGCCGACAGGCTCGCCCGGTGAGGTTGGTTGGCCCGATGGCGGAGCGCCAGCGGCAGCAGGCGTGTGGTGAGCTGACGGGCCCGGTTAGGTAGCCGGTGTCGGCGGGCTCAGCAGTCCCGCCGGTGCGGACTCCAGGGTGTCGAGGATGGCTTCGGCCAGGGCTCGGGCCGAAGCCGGATCCAGCTCGAGGGCCACCCGGGCGCTGGCGCCCTGCTCGGGGTTGAGCAGGTCGATGTTCAGGGTGTGGTCCGCCGGTGCGTGCACGGGATGGTCGAAGTAGACCGTGGCGTCCGACACCCGGAACCAGCCCTGGGCCCCCTTCCCGCTTCCCAGGACGGGCAAGGTGATCGTCTGGTAGGTGCACATGGCGTCTCTCCTCAGGCCGGGCCCAGATTGCGGTCGAAGAACTCCCAGATACGCTGCCATCCCTCGTTTGCCGCTTCGGGCCGGTAGCTCGGTCGGTCCGTGCTGAAGAAGGCGTGACCCGCTCCTTCGTAGCTGTGGAACTCGAACTCCTTGCCCGCGGCGACGAGGGCCTGCTCGAGCTGGGCGACCTCCTCGGGCGAGGGGTACTGGTCCTCGGCGCCGAAGAGGCCGAGGAGCGGACAGGACAGGTCCTTGACCCGATCGATGATGGGCGAGACCTTCAGGGGCAGCCCCTCGGGTGGCGAGGCGACGACAAAAGCGCCGTAGCAGTCGACAGCGGCGTCGAGGTCGAGGCTGCAGGCGGCCAGGAGCGATTGGCGACCACCCGAGCAGTAGCCGATGGTTGCCACCTTGCCGTTGGACCCGGGGAGGGATCGCAGGAAGACGGCGGCACCGCCCACGTCACCGACCAGCCGGTCATCGGGGACGCCGCCTTTGGCTCGTGCCGCCGCGGCGGCATCATCGGGGCTGGCCTTCGGTGCTTCACGAAAGTAGAGATTGGGGCAGACGGCCAGATAGCCGTGGGCCGCGAACTTACGGGTGATCTCCTTGGTGCCCTCGTCATAGCCGGGCATGTGGTGGATGACCACCACTCCGCCGGCTGAGGGTCCGCCCACCGGTTGGGCCGTGTACGCCTCGACGACGTCACCCCCGGCCCCGGCGATCTCGATGGTCTCGGCTCTCATTGCGTCACTCATCTGCTCACTAATCCTCTCTGGCTGTCACCGTCGTCTTTCGACCCTTCCCCCAACTGGGCCCTGCCGCACAAGCCGACCCGGGCGGGCGTTTGCCACGGCCCGGTCGTCACGTCACTCGGGTTCCGCTGTCCAACTCGCGGCGAGCCTGTCGCAATGAGACGGCCTTGGCCGCTCGCTCGCCCCGGAACGCGCCAATCCGGGCCAGGGTGGTGTCCAGACGGGCCAGCAACTTGTCGTTGGCCTCGATGGCGTCGTCGAGGAGCTGACGGCGACGATCACGGCCGGTGTGGGCCCGCCGGTACTCGGAACGCACCCGGTCGAGGACGTCCACGTCCTCGGTGTCGAGAACGACCCTGACCTCGGCCAACGAGAACCCCAACAGCTCCTGCAGGTCACGGATGCGGTTCACCCGGGAGAGGTCGGTCTGGCTGTAGAGCCGCTCCCCCTTCCCCCGGTAGCTGCTCGGCCTGATCAGCCCCAGCTCCTCCCAGTAGCGCAGTGTGCGGGTGGTCAGCCCGGTCATCCCCGCCACCTCGCCAATGCGCATGACCAGAGGACCCTGCTCGGTGTCGGTGCTGTTGGTGGTCATCCCGCCTCCACGTTGGCGATGGCCGCCCCGGAGACGTCATCGACGGATTCCAACGGCACCAGGGGGTTATCCGACTGTTCAGGGTCGCGGCCGTTGTTGGTCGTGTCGTCCTGGGTCTGTTCGGGCTCGGCATAGACGTAGCGTCCGCCGCGGAGCCACGAGGCCCACGCGGCCAGCAGGCTGGCGACAATGGCGAAGTCGAGAGCGGCGTGGAGCCCGGTCCGGAACGAGGAGCTGATCAGGCTGGGGAAGAACCGGCGACCGACCAGGATGTGCTGTTGGGCGGGCGAGATCTGACTGAGGACGTGGGCGCCGATGAGATGCTGCACCGGGTCGTAGCCCAAGAAGGCGGCGAACAGGGTGGAGACCGGGGACAGGTGGGCAGCTCGTTCGGCCGAGGCCGCCGGCACCCCATGGGCGACCAACCCGTGGAAGAGATTCTGGGTCAGGGACGAAGTGAGACCGATGATCATCAGGGTGAAGAAGATGCCGATCGAGAGGACCTGGGCCGAATTCTGGAACGTCGTGTTCATCCCCGAACCGGCGCCCCGATGCTGGGCGGGCAGGCTGTTCATCACACCGGCCCGGTTGGGTGAGCCGAACGCGGACATGGTCAAGCCGGTGAGAAACAGCAGGGCGCCGAACAGCCAATAGGGGAAGTCGACCGGCAGCAGCTCGAGCAGGGCCAGGCACAGGGCACTGCCCAACATCCCACCGGTGGCGAAAGGGCGGGCACCGTAGCGGTCGGAGAGGATCCCCGAGATCGGGCCGGCGATGAGAAATCCGGCCGTCAGAGGCAGCATGGCGATCCCCGCCCACAGAGGTGTGACGGAGAAGGCATAGCCGTGCAGAGGGAGCCAGATGCCCTGGAGCCAGATGATCAGCATGAACATCAACCCTCCCCGACTGAGGGCGGCGAGGAAGCTGGCCAGCACCCCGCTGGTGAAGGCGCGGATCTTGAACAACTGGAGACGGAACATCGGCTGGGGAACCTTCGTCTCGATGATGCAAAAAACCACCAACAAGACGACGCCTGCGGCCAGGGCGCCGATCACCGTCGGGCTCGACCACCCCATGGTGTGGCGGCCGTAGGGCTCGATGCCGTAGGTGATCCCCACCATGACCAGGATGAGACCGAGGGCGAAGGTGATGTTGCCCGGCCAGTCGATGCGTGCCGGACGGCGCTGGCCCACCTCCCGCAGTTTGAGGTAGCCGACCACGGTGGCGAACAGGCCGATCGGCACCGACACCAGGAAGATGAGCCGCCAGTTGATCGGAGCCAGGATCCCACCCAGAACCAACCCGATGAAGGTGCCGCTGAAAGCCGCCGCCTGGTTGACCCCGAGGGCCATCCCCCGCTGGGTGTCGGGGAAGACGTCGGTGAGGATGGCCGATGAATTGGCCATCAGCATGGCCGCCCCGACCCCTTGGAAGATGCGCATGGTGATCAGCCAGATGCCGGCCGTGTGCCCGGTGGTCCAGGTAATGCTCAGCATGAGAGAGAAGAAGGTGAACACGGCGAAGCCGAGGTTGTAGGTGCGCACCCGGCCGTAGATGTCACCCAGCCGGCCCAGGCTCACCACCAGCACGCTGGTGATGACCAGAAAGCCGAGGATCATCCACAACAGGTAGAAGGTGTTGCCGGGTTGGAGGGGGTCGAGACCGATACCCCGGAAGATGTCCGGCAGCGAGATCAGCACGATGGAACCGTCGATGGTGGCCATCAGCATCCCGAGGGTGGAGATGAACAGTGCCATCCACTTGTAATTGTCGGGAAGAGGGCCCGAGCCGTCGGCGCTCGACCTACGGTCTCCCCTCGCCCCTGTGTGTTGCAGTACAGCCATGGATCACCCGGGTCCCTCTGACGGCTCTCCCTTTACCTTAACGTACACGTCAAGGGGGTCAAGACACTGGCCCGAGGTGGTGATTGGCCACGGTAATCCGGTGCTCGCCCGCTCCCGAGGGTCAGAACCGACTCGAGCTACCCGGCTTCCGCCCTCAGGTGGGTGGCGAACAGACTCATCCATCCCAGGCCGGTCACGATGGAGATTCGCTGCCAGGTGCCGGCCCGAGAGGCCAGCCGACCCGGGCCGGCAAAGCCGGCGCCGGCCAGCGTGGAGGTGGCCATGGCCATCACTCCGCTCACCATCGAGTAGCGGGCCCAGGCTGAACGCCGCTCACCCCCGAAACGACGGGCGGCGATGAAACAGGCCACAGGGAGACCGACGAAGAAGGGGACAGAAAAGGCAATGTGCAGCGATCCGTTCCGGGTCAGAGATGCCGGTTTGCCGGCGCTCGGTTCGGGATACCCGCTGGCTGGGCGGTCAGTAGGAAAGACACCGGCGCCGATCAGACCCAACCCCACGGCCCCGATGGCCATGGGCAGACCGGTGGATCCGGGGCCGGGGCGGAGGAGTCGACGCATGCCGACGGCAGCGAGACAGGTCAGGGCGCCGGTCGTCAAGAAACTGGCGATCTGCACCCAACCGGACTCCCCCAGGGCGAGGGCGCTCACCGGGTCGACCCGGGGGCTGTACCCGGCGCGCCGTCGCCCGGCCACCATGAACGTGCCCACGAACACAGGCCCGGCCACCGACCCACAGCTCACGAGCACCCGTGTGCGCATGCTCACGTTCTACCCCTCCAGCCCGCCCTGGTCGACGCCATGGCCGGCCCGTCACCCTGCTGGCACGCCACCACACCGCACAAACCACCGTTTTGGATCGGCGGTGGCTTAACGTCTCGGGCAGTGTTCCTCGAGTTTCCTGCGGCATCACCCCGCCCGCGACGCTGCCGTTGCCGGTCCCCTGGCGGCTGCAGTCTGTGCTCTCGTGGGCCTGCTGCTGGCCGGCTGCACCAGCTCACTCATCGGGCCGGCGTCGACCTCACCGACCACCACGACGTCACCGACGACCAGCGCTCCAGCACCCACGCCGCTGAGCGGCGAAGTGGCGGTGGCCTTCCCGGTGGTGACCTGCACCAACAGCTACGGGGTCCCGCTCAGCAGCCAAGGATGGAGACCGACCGTCCTCCTCGCCCCTGTCCCCACCGCCCTGGTGGGCAAGGTCGAGTTCTACTCGGACGGGATTCATACGGTGCTCGGTCCCAGCGGATGGGCCTGTGCCCAGACCCTGGACAGCTCGGGGGGCTCCGGGCTGGTTGTCTACCCACCGGGCACCACGGCACCGGTCCTCGGCGCTCCGGCCGGGACCCAGGCCATCTTTGCCACGTTCGACAGCACCGGTCACCCACAGGGGGTGGCCCTGGTCTGTCCCTTCTTCACCGTTCCCAGGTGGCAGCAGACCGAAGCCAACTGCACCGGATTCAAGCCGGCCGGCGAGCAGAGCTCCCTGCCCACCCCGGATGTGGCATCGGTCACCGACCCGGCCGGCGACGCCGGAAGCCTCGAAGGGTCGGGAGGAGCCCAGCCGGTCACCGGCACGGTGATCTTCCCCCAGGTGGTTCCCGAGGTCACCGACGGCTCGAGTGTGGACATCGCGGTGGAGTCGTGCTCGATCACCGACACGACCCTCTGTCCCACCATCCTTTCCGACTTCGACGTGAGGGAGTTTCCGGTGCCCGTCTCCGTGAGTCGGTAGGTCCGACTTCGAGCGGCCGCCGATCGTCATCGAAACCTCACTCCGCGACGGCGTCTGCACACCCAGCGCGCCGATTGGCGCGGGACTCGATCCGACCGGATAGGGTCAGCCTTGACCGCCGTTCGCAGCTGTTGCGGGTGGTGGTCGCCGTCGACAGAGGGGCACTCGGTCGGGGTCGGTTTGGACCGCCTGAGACATAGTTCCGGAGCCGTTCACCGGTGCCGGATGTCCAACTGGAGGCAGGCCATTGGTGCGTCAAGGACCATCAGAAGCGACGGCGGAGATCATCGAGCCCGCGGATTTTCTGACCGGGGGAGGCAACCGGGTGGCGCCGGTGGCGACCACCGACGTCGGTGCCCACCAGCGTCGGGCCCGGAGCAGCCGGTTGCAACGCCTGTGCGTGCTGCTGGCGCCGCTGGCTCTCCTCCTCGTCCTCCGGGATCTCTTCGACCCGGGGGCGACTCTTCCCACCCCTCACTTCCCGCCATCCCTCCAGCCGATGCTGCCGGCCATGGTGCTGATCACCGTGCTCTGTCTGGTGATGGTGGTCCCCTTGCTGGCCGCGGGGCGCTCACCCCACATCCTCTACCGCCCTGACGAGCTCACCATGGGATTCGACGACGTCCGTGGTTCCGAGGGACTGGTGGAAGAAGTCACCAAGACACTCAACCTGTTCCTCGCTCACCGCGCCTTCGCCGAGCAGATGGGTGGCTCACCTCGCCGGGCCATCCTGTTCGAGGGACCCCCGGGAACGGGCAAGACCTACATGGCCAAGGCCATGGCGGCCGAGGCCGGGGTGCCCTTCCTCTTCGTGTCGTCATCCGCCTTCCAGTCCATGTTCTACGGCCAGACCAACCGCAAGATCAGGGCCTACTTCAAGGCTCTGCGCCGGCACGCCCGCCGCGAGGGCGGGGCCATCGGCTTCATCGAGGAGCTCGACGCCATCGGCGGGGTCCGGGGCAGCGGGCCCCGGCACGGCGAGGGCATCCCCGGCGTGGTCAACGAGCTGCTCATCCAGCTCCAATCATTCGAGCAGACGCCGACGTCGCTGCGGCTCAAGGGCGCCCTGATCGATGCCGTCAACACCTGGCTGCCCGCCCACCGGCGCCTGCCGCGGCCGACGCACACCCCAGCCAACATCCTGGTCATCGGGGCGACCAACAGGGCCTCCGACCTCGACCCGGCACTGGTCCGGCCGGGCCGGTTCGACCGCACCCTCTACTTCGGCCTGCCGGGCCGAGCCGGGCGCCGGGACATCATCGACTACTACCTGGGCAAGAAGTCCCACGAGGCCGAGTTGGACGAGCCCGAAAAACGAGAGACCCTGGCCGCCCTCACCGCCGGCTACTCGCCGGTGATGATCGAACACCTCCTGGACGAGTCGCTGGTCTGGGCCCTGCGCCGGGGGGCGAGCATGCTCTCGTGGAACGACCTACAGCAGGCCAAGATGACCGAGGAGATCGGTCTGGCCCAACCGGTCGAGTACACCGAGGCCGAGCGCCGCACCATCGCCACCCACGAGGCCGGCCACGCCACCGTGGCCTGGCTGGTGGGCAAGGGCCGGAAACTCGAGGTGCTGACCATCATCAAGCGCCGAGACGCCCTCGGCCTGCTCAGCCACTCCGAAGAGGAGGAGCGGTTCACCAAGACCAAATCCGAGGTCAGCGCGTTGATCGACATCGCCTTCGGGGGGATGGTGGCCGAAGAGCTGTTCTTCGGGGAGGCGTCCACCGGCGTGGCCGGCGATCTGCAGGCGGCCACGTTGAACGCGTGCCAGATGGTCGGGCTGCTGGGCATGGGCACCACCCTGGTGTCCTCGGCGGCCATGGAGTACCCGTCCGGGGGGATCGTCTCGAAGGTCCTTTCCACCGATGGCGGCCGGGCCGAAGTCGAGGACCTCCTGGGCACGGCCAAGGCGTCAGTGACCCAGATGCTCGACGAGCACCGCCCCGTGGTGGAGGCCCTCCGCGACGCCCTGCTCGAGCGCCAGGAGCTCATCGGTGACGAGATCCTCGAGGTCATCCGGACCGCCCAGCCCACCCCCGGAGGGGAGCGTCAACGCGACCTGGTCGGTGGTGGGAGGCGGATCGCCTTGGATCCTGGTTCCCCGCTCGGCTGATCCGGGCGGCTTGCCGCCGGGGAGGGCCACGCCGTGGGCCGACGGCTCAGCCGTGCTCGGCGCAGTTGCTGCAGCGGCCCCGGAACACCACCTCGAGTGTGTCCACCGTCATCCCGTAGCGCTGGGCACGGGGTAGGGAGAGCGCGTCCACGCCTTGGGGCTCGACATCGTAAGTCAGCCCACATCCCTCGCAGATGAGGTGATGATGGTTCGGTCCCACCTTGGGGTCGTAGCGGGTCGTCCCGTCGGCCAGGCGGATCTCGCTGACCTCACCCATGCCGGCGAGCTCATGGAGGGTGTTGTACACGGTGGCCAGGCTGACCTCGGGCACCACCCGGCGGGCGGCGGCATGGACCTCCTCGGCGCTCATGTGCACGTGCTCCCCCTCGAGGGCACCGATGACGGCGCGCCGCTGCGGGGTGATCCGCCACCCCCGGACCTGGACGCGGTCGGCCAGCTCGGTGCGCGTCCCGTCTGCGGCCGGGTTTCCCGTGGGCTGGTCCACGTCAGCCCCGACGCTCCTTCACCCCGTGGGCGATCCGCTCACCGAATTCCGGATCGGCCGATCGGAAATTGGCGATGCTGCGCTCGACGATCCCGTCGCCGGTGGGGCCCGGTGACACCGATCCCAGGCCGCCGGCGATGTTGTCGACCAGTCGGGCCTGGGCATCGGCCGACTGCAACCGGTAGAGGTCGCCGGCCTGAGTGAAGTCGTCGGTCTCCCTCGGGTCCCACTCGAAGGTGCCGGTCGACCCGTGCACCTCCCGAGGAGCGGCAAACGGTTGGTCGGTCTCGACGGGGCCGTTGAAGCTGTTGGGCTCGTAGTTCTTGGCCCGGCCTCCGTTGCCGCGGCCGGACATCAGCCCATCGCGTCCGTAGTTGTCCACCGCGGTGGCATGCGGCGCGTTGACCGGAAGCTGGGTGTGGTTGATGCCCAAGCGGTAACGGTGGGCGTCGCCGTAGGCGAACAGGCGACCCTGGAGCATCTTGTCCGGCGAAGGCCCGATACCGGGGACGAAGTTCCCCGGATCGAAGCCCGATTGCTCGACATCGGCGAAGTAGTTGTCGGGATTGCGGTCGAGGGTGAGTCGGCCGATCTCGATCAGCGGATAGTCGTGCTGCGACCACACCTTGGTCAGGTCGAAGGGGTTGACCCGAAAGGCGGCGGCTTCCTCGGGCGTCATGATCTGCACCTTCACCGTCCACGACGGGAACTCGCCGCGGTCGATGGACTCGACCAGATCCAGTTGGTGACTGTCGGGGTTGAGCCCGGCCAACTCTGCCGCTTCCGAGGACCCGAGACACCGTATCCCCTGGTCGGTCTTGAAGTGCACCTTGACCCAGACGGCCTGTCCGTCGGCGTTGACCCACTGATAGGTGTGCGAACTGAACCCGTCCATGTGACGGTACGAAGCGGGAATCCCCCGGTCGCCGAACAACCAGGTGAACATGTGGGTGGCCTCGGGCGAGTGGGAGAAGAAGTCCCACACGTTGTCGGGCTCCTGATGGTTTGTATAGGGATCGGGCTTCTGTGAGTGGATGAAGTCAGGGAACTTGAGGGGATCTCGGATGAAGAAGACGGGCGTGTTGTTTCCGACCAGGTCGTAGTTGCCGTCCTCGGTATAGAACTTGACGGCAAAGCCCCGCGGGTCACGCACGGCATCGGCTGATCCCCGTCCACCAGCCACGGTGGAGAAGCGCACGAGGGTCTCGGTTGTCCGGCCGACTTGGCCGAGGAACCGGGCCCGTGTCCACCGGGTCACATCGGCGGTGACCTCGAAGGTGCCGTAGGCAGCTGATCCGTTGGCATGGACAACCCGCTCGGGGATCCGCTCCCGGTTGAACCGGGCCAACTTCTCCAACAGGTGCTGGTCCTGGAGGAGGATCGGGCCCCCCGGTCCCGCCGTCTGGCTGCGTTGATTGTCGACCACCGGAGCGCCTGATTCGGTGGTCAGTATGGGCCTGCTCATGGATCCCTCATCTCTCGCTCGTCGTTTCTCAAGATTGTTCCAATATTAGAGGAGTTCTAAATAACGGTCAAGGCGGGGGCCGAGACCCCGCAGATCGGGAGGGCGTGACCGACCACGACGGGAGGAGGGCGTGACGAAACCTGCGCTGTCGGCGGACGGCTCGATGTCGACGGGCGCGAAAAGAGAGGCGCTCTCCGACGGATGATCTCCGTCGGAGAGCGCCTCTCCAATCGTTGGCCAAACTGTGCTCGAGGTCAGTCCTCGACCGGCACCACCACTTGGTTGAGGTTGCCGTGCGAGCCACTGAAGTCGCCGTCCGACGGCCAGTCGGCGACGACCGAGTAGGTCGTGTTGCCCGTGGGCGCCGCCGGGTCGGTGAGAGTGCCCGGGGGTAGGTAGCACTGGGCCACGTCCTCGTCAGCAGAACCGTTGTCGAGGGGGATGACGTTCCCGCCCTGGCAGGTCTCCGTCCCGTCGGGCCCGGTGATGGTGAAGGTCACCGAGCCGCTCGGCGGACCGACCAGCGTCGACTCCCCACCGCCGTTTTCGGCCGTGACGGTCGCCGTCAGGGTGACCGCGTCGCCGTCGTTCGAGGGATTCTCGGACGAGGTGATGGTCGTGGTCGTCGAACCCTCGACCACGTGGAAGAGCTTCTTCTTGGCCGTGCTCCCGAAGTAGTTCCCGTCACCGAGGTAGGTGGCATAAGCCGTGTAGGCCCCGGTGAACTCACCACCGGCGACCTCCAGAATGGCCGTGTTACCGGTCAAAGGCTCGACGTCGCCCTGGCAACCGTTGTTGCCGTTGTCGTCGCTACCGCAGACGGTGATGTCAACGTTTCCGGTCGGCGGGTTGGTCGACGACGACAGCGGGGTCACCGTGGCGGTCACCGGGAAGGTCTCACCGGTGGTGAGATTGTTGGGCACCGCCACCGTCGTGTCGGTGGAGAGCTCCTGGGCGTTCTCGTACAAGGTCGCCGAGGAAGTCTGATAGTTCGGGGACTGCAGCGTGGCCGTCACCGTGTAGTACACGATGGCCGGCAGGCCGTTGGCGAAGGAGCAGCTGGCCTGCCCCCCACTGAGGGCCACGGTGTTGCCGCCGTCGCAGGTGAGCGAGTCCTTCGCCTTTGTCTGTCCGGCGGGGAGGATCAAGAACACGACGTTGCCGGTGGGCGTCCCGTTGGCCGACGAAGCGGTCGCCGTAAAGGTGAGCGGGGTCCCCTGCGAGGACGTGCAGAAGTCGCCGTTGCAGGTGTCGGGGGTGGCGGCCAGGGTCAGGGTGGTCCCGGCCGGGGTGACGCTCTGCTTGACCTTTCCGGAGCTTCCGGCAAACTCGGTGTCCGAGCCGTAGGTGCCGGTCACGGTGTACGGAGAGCCCGCGGAGGTCAGACCTTCGGAGATCACGCACTGGGCCACGCCGGAGACCACCGGAGCGGGGTTGGGCCCGTCACAAGTGACCCCGACAAAGGTGACCGAACCGGACAGCGTGCCCTGAGCCGGGCTCAGGATGCTCACGGCAGCGGAGAAGGTGACCGGGGCGCCCGTCGTTGTCGGGTTGCTCGACGAGGTCACGACCGTTGACGTATGGCCGGGATTGACCGTCTGGCTCAGGGAGCCGTTGCTCGGATTGTCGTTCGAATCGACGGTATCGGTATAGGCGACGCTCACCGAATACGGGGAGGCGCTGGCCAGCAGGCCGCCGCTGAAGGTGCACTGGGCAGTTCCCCCGGACAGGGTGAAGGTGTTGGTGGCACCATCGCAGGTCGGAGTGGACGAATCGGAACCGGTGATGGTGAACACGACGGTCCCCGGGGGAGGATTGGGGACGTTCTTGCCGAGGGCCTTCACCGTGGCCGTGAAAGTCACCGCTTGACCTGTGACCGGCATGGCGACCGAGCTATGCACCGTCGTCGAGGTCGAGTACGGCGGAGCCGGCGCGGCACCGGCGGGGATGGCGAGAGCGGCCCCGACCAGCAGAGTGGCGACGCCAGCCACCACGGCCATGCGGACGGGCTTGACGAAGTGCCTCATCGAGTGAGTGAAATTCATTTTCAGCCTTCCTGGATGGTGACGGAGCCGGTAACCGAGCCGTGGGACTTACCGAATGTGAAGGATTTGAGACCCTTTGCCCCTCCGCATGCGCTGTTCAACAGGTAACCCGACTTCGCGGCCACCAGACCGGAGAAGGAGCCGCTTTCGCCCGACAGCGATCCGGCCGATGCCGACGCCGACGGAAGGTAAGCGGTCACCGTGTTGCCGTTCACGTCGTAATCGATGCTGGGCGAACTGAGGGACACGGTCGATGGGGCGACCGACCCACCGTGGCCCGTCCAATTGATGGTGCCGTTCAGGGTTGGAAGCCCATTCCCTCCCATCACATAGCCGCAGTTGTTTGTGCTCAAGGAGGCGGTCACAGTCATCGACCCCTTTTTGATCGTCACCCCGGAATCGGCCGGGTCTGTGCAGCGCTTGAGCTGGCTCTTGATCTTGAGGGTCGAAGCGCTCGACCCACCGTTGACCAGTGCCGGCGAGAAGGATGCACTCCCGGTCACAGCACAGGTGATGGATCCCGAATACTGAACGGGGCTCGCCGCCGCCGCTAGGCCGGACCCCACGCCGACACTGGTCCCGGCCACCAAGGCCAGGCCTCCGGCTACGAGCAAAACTCTGCGGAACATGGCAACTGCCTTCCTCGGCGCGCGCGCCGAACCTCATCATTTGTGTCAAACACCCGCCGGCGGTACCCCGACTGTCCGCCGCCGTACGGAACCACTCGCGGATTGTAGAGCATCGGGACTGACAGAACACTCGTCAAATTTGATAATTGACAGAGTCTGAGACCTTTTAATGAGCCACGAACACGGACTGTGCCCATGCGACGGTGACGGAGCGTGCGAATCGGGCCCTTAGTTGACCGAGAGTGACGTCCTCAGAACGACCGCACCTCCCGGTCAGCGGAGGGTTGCACGGAGCGCCTTGGCCGGGCGCCCCGGGGCTCCCGGACCGGCAAAGACTCAGGCCCCGGGCTCACCACAAGGCGTTCCAATCATCCGGCGCGAGCCAGCCCCGAGGGTTCTGGACCTGGTCACGTGGAACCCGGAGCGACTCGGCATCGATGAAGGTGGGCCGGTCGAACCCGGCCCTCTTCCAATGGCGGAGCGGCACCGACCTCCAGTCCCGGCTCTTCGAGCCTCCCTCCGAGTAACCGGGCCGGACCAGCAGGTGGGTCGCGGAGCCGGCCACCACCACACAACGACGCGCCTTCCCCTCGAGGTCAGGACGGGCCGGCCCGTCGAGCTCGGGACGAGTGAGATCGGCGGTGTCGAAGGGCACCCAGACGAAGACGACGCCGCCGGCCCAGGGATCACCTCGATCGAACTCCTCCTCTTGGGCCGGAGTGAGAGTGGCCCGACGGGTCAACGGGGGCGTCACTGCGCCCGCCGGTGATCCGGTCCGCCCCGGTCCGGGATCGGCGGCGGACGATCGGCCGGAACGCTCCTGTTTCCGTGCTCGACGCACCTGCTCCCCCGCCTTGCGGTTCGCCGCCATCTTCTTCCTGCGTTCTTCGGCGTCCTTCTGCTTTTTCAACCGCCGTGCCTCGCGCTGCTCGGCCGAAGGAGTGTCAGGCAGGCGGGGTGCGGGCCTGGAACCGCTGGGGGTCAAATGTTGGGACCACTCGGTGAGGTCGAAACGCCGGTCGGTGGCCACGATGTCGAAGCACAGATCCGAAGCGGGCATCTGGCTGTCGGCCACCGAGGCCAGCAGGACGGCGATGGTGGTGTCGGAGAAGCTCTCCCGTACTCGATCGAGGGCGGCGAGCAGCTGTTCCCGGGTCGGATCGTCCGAGTCGTCGCCCAACTCCTCGATGGTGCGGGCCAGACAGTCGTCGGCAATGGCCGCGGCGACAAAAGGGACCACGGCGCGGTAGGGGGTGCGGCCCACGGCTGCGATCGGGTCGTGGACCTTGCGCAGGGCGTTGGCGGCGTTGCGCACCCCGACTGGCACGGCCAGCCTTGGGTCCGAGATCGAGGCCAACGCAGCTTTCAGCTCGTCCCTGCCCACCTTGGACACTGCGGCCCGCAGCATGATCGATCGATCGTGGTCGGTGACGCCGGCTTCCATGAACGCTCCTCTCGGTGGCGGCCCACGACCCGTGAGCGGTGCCGGTGCGCTCATCATCGCAGGTCGCGGTCGCGCCTCGACCGTCATCGGGCGGCGCTGGCCTCAGGAGCGGGCCCCGGTGGGGAAGATCGAGGGATTCGACGGCGTTGTACCTGGTGAGTGAGGTGTGACGGGTCAGGAAGGAGCAAGCCCGAGTAGATTGGACTACTTGGACAACAAATTTATGGAACAGATGAAAAGCGAAGAAGTGGGGCCACCGAACATGGACCAGATGAACGAGCCGGAGGCCGAGGGGCCCAGCGGCGCAACCCCGGGGGACATGCTGCGCGCTCTGCCCGCCGAAGCCCAGACCCGAGGATCCCGATTCGTGTCGGCCCAGGCCATGCAGGCCCGGCTCTTCTCGGTGTACGACGCCGCCGCCGCGGCCGAGGATGCCCTGGCCCTGGTCCAGCAGCAGCTGACCCTGACCCTCAACCGGGGGTACTACGACGCCGACGAGATCGAGAGCATGGCCGACCAGCTGGATTCCCTGCTGGCTCTCGATTCCCTCGAGCTGTCGGTGGACGAGCTGTCGGTGGACGAGCTGGCGGCCGTGGACGAGCTGGCGGGCCAGCAAGACCTGGTCTCCGAGGAGGAGTAGCGGGAGGAGAGGCGGTCCAGCCACAGAGCCGCCCGTCCCACTCAGATCATCAGCCGATCAGCTGTTTGACCTTGGCGATCACGTCGGTTGGGCGCTGGTCGCCCACGGGGACGGGCAGGACCTGCAGGTGGGTCACGCCCGCCTCTCCGAACCCGGCGATGCGCTCGGCCACGTAGCTTTCGGGACCACACAGCGAGGTCGCTTCGAGCAACTCGTCGGGCACCAGAGCTTCGGCTTCGGTCTTCTTACCTTGCAGGTAGAGGTCCTGAATCTTTTCGGCCTCCTCCTCGAAACCGTACCGGCGCACCACGTCGTTGTAGAAGTTCTTTCCCTTGGCGCCCATCCCCCCGACGTAGAGGGCCACCATCGGACGGGCCAGATTGCGGAGACCGATGACCTCGTCTCCCTCACCGATGGCCACCACGCCGCCCACCGTGATCTGCAAGGGAGGGAGGGCGGGATCACGCTTGCTCCGGCCGGCATCGAGGGACGGACCCCACACGTCCCGCACCTTGCCCGGCATGAACAGCATGGGAATCCACCCGTCGGCCACCTCGGCCGCCATGGCCACGTTCTTCTCCCCCAAAGCGGCCACCCAGATGGGGATGGTCGGGCGCACCGGGTGGGCGATGATCTTCAGGGCCTTGCCCAACCCGGTGCCCTCGCCGGCCGGCAGGGGCATCGTGTAGTAGGCGCCTTCGTGCACCAGCGGGCCCTGGCGGGCCCACACCTGGCGGCACACGTCGATGATCTCGCGGGTGCGGCCGACGGGCGCGGTGAAAGGGACCCCGTGCCAGCCTTCGATGACCTGGGGTCCCGAGGAGCCCAGGCCGAGCTGGAAACGGCCGTCGGACAGGGTGTCGATCCCCGCCGCGGTCATGGCGATGAGGGTGGGGGTCCGGGTGTAGATGGGCAGGATGGCGGAACCGATCTCGACTCGTTCGGTGAGGGCGGCCAGGTAGCCCATGAGACTGGGGCTGTCCAGGCCGTAGGCCTCGGCCACCCACACCAGGTCCAAGCCGGCCTTCTCCCACTCGGCGACGTCAGCCGCCGCCTGGCGGAACCCGCCGGAGTAGCTGAGCACGGTGCTGATTTTCATCGGTTCTCCCTGATCTGCGAGCGGATGCGGTCCTCGTCCCAGAAACGCACGCTCATCGACTGGCTGGCCGTGGCCAATAGGGATCCCTGCTGCGACCAGAGGTAGGCGACACCTTGCCCGTACCCGTCGACCAGGGCCTGGATGCGGATGTCGCACAGGACCCACTCGGTGGGCTCGAGTTGGACCACCCGCAGCGTGTTGTCGAGGCTGCGGGACATCACCCGCCGGCCCAAGGGCTGGGACACCCCGCCGGAGACGTAGTCACCGATGATGGCCAGGGTGGCCGCCGACGGCTCGAGGTGGCCGGGCACCCGGGCCCACAGGGCGCTGCCGGGATCGCCCGAATCGCTCGCGCCGGTGGTGATCTCCTCGAAGGACAGCCCGGCGGCCAGCCGCACGTCGATGCGGTCGAAGATCGATGTCGACGAGAAATCGGGGATCCGCCGGGGCGGGCACTCCTCGGGCGGAGGCACGACGGGAGGGGTGACCCACACGCCACCGGCGTCGAGCGAGCCCGGCAGACCCACGGCGGCGTTGACGGTCAGGATCTCCCTGCCGTCGACGGTGCCGACCACCCGGCCCTGGGTGATGCGGCGCCCGACGGCGGCCAGCGTCACCGTCAGATCGAGGACCGAGTGGGTCGGTGCGTAGGACAAGTACTGGGCCGTCGACCAGACGGTCGGGCGGCCCGACGCCGCCTCGAGGGCGACCAGGGCGGCGCCCAGCCCGCACCCCCCGAACAGGAATTTGCCCGGCGTGGTCAGCTCGGGAACCACGGTGAGCCGCCAGTGCAGGTCGTCACCCCTCGGCTCCATGCCGAGAAATTGCTGGGCGTTGGTCACCCGGTCGACGTCCGGCCGGCCTCGACCGCACCTGAGCGGCCCGGCCCCAGCGCGCCTGTCAATTGCGCGGCACCTTGGACCAGGGCAGCTCCTTGTCGACCCGAACGTCGCCGGGCAGCCCGAGGATCCTCTCTCCGAGGATGTTTCGCTGGATCTCGGAGGTACCGCCCTCGATCGAGTTGGCCCGTGACCGGATGAACATCTTGCGGGCGGACCCCGGCGGACCGACCAGGCCCAGCCCCTCGGCCCGCCGCATGGTGTAGTCGTAGCCGACCGTGGCCTCCGCACCCAGCAGGTCGACGCACAGCTCGTAGATGCGCTTGTTGACCTCGGCGAACATGAGCTTGGCGATCGAGCCCTCGGGGCCGGGGTTGCCGGCCTTGCGGTTCTGGCCGGCCCGCATGTTGGTCAGCCGCAGCACCTCGGCCTCGATCCACGACTGAGCCAGCCGGTCGCGATCAACGGCATTCCGACCGTGTCCGGGGTCCTGCCAGATCCGCAGAGCCTCGGCGATCGGCCCCGACCCGCGTGCCGGTGAGCCGACCCCACCCCCGATGGTGGTGCGCTCGTTGGACAGGGTGGTCATGGCCACCCGCCAGCCCTCGCCGACATCGCCGATGCGGTCGCCGTCGGGAACCCGCACCTCGGTGAGGTAGACCTCGTTGAATTCGGCCTCACCGGTCATCTGGCGCAATGGGCGTACGTCCACCCCCGGTGCGTGCATGTCGAGGGCGAAGTAGGTGAGTCCCTTGTGCTTGGGCGCCTCGGGATCGGTGCGGGCCACCAACATGCCCCGGTCGGCGATGTGGGCGAACGTGTTCCAGACCTTCTGCCCGGTGATCACCCACTCGTCGCCGTCGAGGACGGCCCGGGTGGCCAGCCCGGCCAGGTCAGAGCCGGCTCCGGGCTCGCTGAACAACTGGCACCACGAGTCCTCGCCGGTGAAGGAGCGACACAACAGCCGATGGCGCAGCTGGTCGGATCCGTGGGTGACCATGGTGGGACCGGCCATGGTGAGCCCGAAGAAGTTGGACGCCCCGGGCGGAGTGGCGCCGGCGGCGGCCAGGCGGCGGTCGACCTCCCGCTGCAGATCGGGCCGGAGGCCGAGCCCGCCGTACCCGGCGGGGAAGGAGACCCAAGCCAGTCCGAGGTCGTACTGGCGGGCACGGAACTTGTCCACCGGTGCCGTGCGGGGGTCTACCTCGGCCAGTAGCTGGTCGGTGCGCTCTTGGACCAGCGTCCCGTCGTCTGCCATGTCCTTGAACATACTGCGGCCCACGCTGTGGTTC
The DNA here is from genome assembly GCA_963704615.1 of uncultured Acidimicrobiaceae bacterium. Lineage (GTDB taxonomy): Bacteria > Actinomycetota > Acidimicrobiia > Acidimicrobiales > RAAP-2 > Bog-756. The sequence goes on from OY969923.1 coordinate 3,178,304, forward strand.
GCCGCCACCGGTCGTCGGACCTCCGCCTCAGGGCTGAAGACGGGAGACCCGCCACCCGCCGTGCTTCCGGGTGTAACGAAGCCGGTCGTGGAGGCGGTCCTCGCGGTTCTGCCAGAACTCATAGAGGTGGGGCCTGATCCGGAGGCCGCCCCACCACGGCGGCCGCGGGACCTCCCGTCCGGCGTAGGCCGCTTCGAGCTCCTGGGCCCTGGCGTCCAACAGCTGACGACTCTCGATGGTCTCGCTCTGGTGCGAGGCCAGGGCACCGATCTGTCCCCCGCGGGGTCGGGTGGCGAAGTAGGCGTCGGACTCCTCGTCGCTGGCCCGCTCGACGGATCCCTCGATCCGCACCTGGCGCCCTTGGGGCTGCCAGTAGAAGAGCAAAGCGGCATGGGGGTTGTCGATGAGCTCACGGCCCTTGCGGCTGTGGAGATTGGTGTGAAAGACGAACCCGTCCGGCCCCCACGACTTGAGCAACACCATCCGCACCGATGGTCGGCCCTCTCGGTCGGCCGAGGCCACCGCCATCGCCTCGGGGCTCGCCACCGCGGCTGCGGCGTCGTCGAACCACCGGCCGAACTGCACCACAGGATCGGGGTCGACGGCTTCTTCGCGCAGCGGTTCGAAGGCATCGTCCATGGGCTCGACCCTAATGATGCGACGGGGGGAACGAGAATGATGCGACGAGGGAACGAGGCCGACGCCGAAAAAGCTCGGCGTCGGCTCTGAGCGGGCCGCTGTAGATTCCGATGTCGTGGCCGGCTCCCTCGACGTCGACGCCGAGCGAGCGGCCACACCGCGCTGCACCGGGGTCGCCCACCTCAACAATGCCGGCGCCGCCCTGCCCACGGCCGCCACCCTCGAGGCGATGACCGGCCATCTCCGGCTGGAGTCGGAGATCGGCGGTTACGAGGCGGCGGCGGCGATGGCCGACCGCTTGGCCGACCTGCGATCGTCGGCGGCCCGGCTGCTCGGCGCCGCCGACGGTGACGTGGTGGCGACCACCTCGGACACCCAGGCCTGGACCAAAGCTCTGTGGGGTTTCGCCCTGGGCGGGGGCATCGGCCGGGGCCAGCGCCTGGTGGCCGACCGGATCGCCTACGACAGCCACTATCTGGGCTTGCTCCAGGTGTGCGAGCTGACCGGAGCCACCATCGAGGTGGTTCCGAGCACCGCCGACGGCACCCTCGACCTCGAGGCTTTGGATGAGGTCCTCGGGGCCGGTCCCGTCGCCCTTGCCTCCCTCACCCATATCGGGACGCACCGGGGCCTGATCAATCCGGTCGAGGAGGCGGGCGCCGCCTGTCGCCGGGCCGGTGTCCCCTTCTTCCTCGACGCCTGCCAGAGTGTCGGGCAGATCCCGGTGGACGTGATCGCCATCGGATGTGACGTGGCCACCACCACCGGGCGCAAGTGGCTCCGCGCCCCGCGGGGAACCGGGTTGCTCTATGTCAGGGCCGCATTCGCCGAGCGCCTGCGCCCCCCGGGCATCGGCGGCAGCGGTGCCGTGTGGGAGGACGCCGAGCACTACCGCTTGCGGCCGGGGGCCGAGCGCTTCCTCGACTACGAGGTCCCGGTGGCCGCCCACATCGGCCTGGCCGAGGCCATCGACCATGCCCTGGCCCTCGGGATCGAACCCATTGCCGCCCGGGTGCTCGAGCTCGGTCAGTACCTGCGCCGCGGCCTCGCCACGGTCGATGGGGTCGAGGTCCGCGACGGCGGCAGCCGGGTGAGTGGCATCGTGACCTTCACCTCGGATCGTGCCGCCCCGGTGGAGGTAGCCGCGGTCGCTCGAGCGGCCCGGGTCAACGTCTCGGTCAGTGACGCCCCCTGGGCCCGACTGGACATGATCGCCCCCAACCCGACGTCGGTGGTCCGGGCTTCCCCCCATTACTACAACACCGTTGATGAGCTCGACCGCTTGATCCACGAAGTGGCCTCGATGCCGCAGCCATGAAAGCGATGGAGCAGCCAGCCCATCCGGTCCGGTCCGCCCGGTTGGCCGGGTCTGCCTCAGCCAGTGTCGGCATCATCGGTGCGGGCGGACCACCCGGTCATGGCGGTGATCCGGAACACCAACAGGCCCGCGAACGGCTGGTCCTCGGATCGATAGTGGCTGTACTTGTCGCGGAGCAACCCCTCCAGTTCCCGGTCCTCGGTGGTGCCGGTCACCCGACGGAGCGACGCCCTCACCCACCACAGCTCGTTCCAGTCGACCGGGTCCCAGTGATCGCACAGCAGTGCGGCACGCGGATCCGAGTCGAGGTTGCGGCTCCTCTGGAGAGCGGTCGAGGCCTTCGGCTTGATCCGGTCGACGGGAACGGCGAGAAGCTCGCCGGCCACGGCGAAGCAGGCGGGCACGGCGTCCACCCCCCGGGTGGGATGCGAGGTGGTCAACACCCCACGTTCCGACCCAGTCAACAGCACCTCGCATCGGACCCGGTCAAGGCGCATCGACACTCATGGGGCGGTCGACAGCCGCTTGCTCGGGCAGCCAACCAGGTGATCGTCGACCACGCCGACCGCTTGCAGGAACGAGTAGACGATGGTCGAACCGACAAAGGAGAACCCGCGCTGTTTGAGGTCCCGGGACAGGCGGTCCGACAGCTCGGTCCGGGCCGGCAGATCGGCCATCGAGGTGGGCTGGTTGACGATCCGGGTGCCGTCGACCCACTGCCACAGGCAGGCGGCGAAGGATCCGAACTCCTCGCCGACAGTCAGGAAAGCCCGGGCGTTGGTCACCGTTGAGCGAACCTTGAGCCGGTTGCGCACGATGCCCGGATCCTCGAGCAAACCGGCGATGGTGTCGTCGTCGAATCGGGCCACCCGGACGGGATCGAAACCGGCGAAGGCCCGCCGGTAGTTGACGCGCTTGTTGAGGATGGTCGACCACGACAAACCGGCCTGGGCCCCTTCGAGAACGAGCATCTCGAACAGGTGGATGTCGTCGTGGGAGGGAACGCCCCACTCCTCGTCGTGATAGCGACGCATCGCCTCTGAGCTGTCGGCCCAGTCACAGCGGTGGCCGGCGGCCGTCACGATGGCCTTCTCGAGGCTGAGCCCTCGTCGCCGTCCCGGCAACGACCCGATGGTCCCACTCGGCCAGGGTGGCACGCGGTGGCGCCATTCCTCAAGACGTCGGCGCCCGGCGCGCCCCTCGGGCTGGCGCCGGGGAGGCCTGCGGCTCCCACGAGGCGAGGGCCCGGGGGATCCGCACCACCAGCCAACGGGTGCCCGGGACGGTCGACATCAGCCGGTGGTCCACGCCTCGGCCGAGGAGGATCCACTCGTCGGCGGCCAGATCGACCCTGTCGCCCTCCACCTCGAGGACCGCACCACCGTCGAGCACCACCACCCATTCGTCATGGTCCTGGCGGTAGGACATGGGGGCCTCGAGCTCGCCACTCAGGATCTCCTCGATGCGGACACCGGAGGCGCCGGCCACGACTCGTGTCGTCTCACCCCAGCGGGGAGCGTCGGTCGGGTCGGAGAGACGACCTCTCGGGACAGTGGCCATGCCCCACCGTACGGGGATCCCCACGCCGGTGGGCCATCAACCCGGGCGGCGACCGCAAGGCCGGCCACCAGGCGATCCGGTCCTTACCTTGGCCGGAGGGCCTCGGCGGCCCGTCCGGCCTGGGCCAAGGCGTCACCGACCCGATCGAGGACCGCGCGACTGGGCACCCCGTCGGTGAAGTCGGCACCGGTGGCATAGACGACGGCGGGAACGGTCCAGCCCCCCAGGCTGGCGACGACGGCACGTCCTCCGGTGTCGAGAGCGAGGAAATGGGCCGGCGACGCCGCGGTGGCGGCCAGGACGACGGCCGTCCTGACCAGCGCGTCGGTGGGGAACCGATCGAGGAAGGCCTTGAGGGCACCGCTGTAGGTGGCCCGGTAGATCGGTGTGGCCAGGACGAGCACGCCGGCGGTCGAGGCCCGGGCCACCGCGTCGTCGACCGCCTGGTGGTGGCCCCGTCCGAGCAACGCCTCCGCGGGAAGGTCGAGCAGGTCGACCAGGGTGCCCCCTCCCCCGAGCTCGAGAGCGGCCGCGGCCAGGGCACGGGTCTTGGAGGTCACGGAGTCACCACTGCTCACCGCCACCAGGGAGCCGCTCACGCCGAACCTGGCCGTGGCCATCGGCGGGGGCGATCGCAGCCGCGCTCCTTCGACATGGTCGAAGCCTACCGACGGCCTCCCCCTTGGTCCGGGGTCGGGAGCGTCCGGCCATCGCCGGGAGGTGGGCGCGAAGATGGGACATGGACTCCGAGCTGGTTTCCGTCTACGCCGGCGAGCGGACGGTGATCGATCTCACCGTCGAGCTCGAGCGCTTCTGTGCCCATCACGGCGACGGGCTGCTGAGCGCATTCGCCCCCCACGCCACCGCCGGGTTGGCGCTGATGGAGGTGGGCTCGGGATCCGAACGCGACCTGGCTGACGCACTCGGCCGATTGTTCCCCCGTGACGACCGCTACCGGCACCGGCACGGAGCTCCCGGCCATGGGGCCGATCACGTCCTTCCCGTGCTGGTCAGTCCCTCGCTGACCATTCCGGTGCTGGCGGGAAAGATGCAACTGGGCACCTGGCAGAGCGTGGTCATGGTCGACGCCAACCAGGACAATCCGCACCGCCAGGTCCGGCTCAGTTTCCTCCCGGGCTGAGCTTTCCCCTCGGGCCGACCAAGACGGCCCGGGCGCATCCGGGTCCGGAGATCGGGCTCGAAGCCGAACCCGGACCCGACCCGGTCCATGGAATCACGCGTCGGCGTCCGGTGTTTGTGGAGAGGACCGGCTCGCCGATCCAGGAGTGTGTCGTGCCCCTGATCCGCATCAACCCCAAGGTCAGCGTCAGCGTGGTCTTCGTCGCGGCCATGTTCATGAACATCATGGACGTGACCATCGTCAATGTGGCCCTCCCCTCCATCGGCCGCCAGTTCGGCGTGTCCGAGGCGGCCCTCGAATCTGTGGCCGTCGGTTATCTGGTCAGCCTGGCCGTGTTCATCCCGGCCTCGGGATGGTTGGGGGACCGTTTCGGATCCAAGAGGATCCTCCTCCTCGCCATCGCCCTGTTCACCGGTGCTTCGGTGCTGTGCGGTCTGGCCGGAAGCCTTTCCGAGCTGGTCCTCTTCCGGGTCCTCCAAGGGGTTGGCGGCGGCATGCTCATCCCGGTGGGCATGGCCATGCTCTTCCGCACCTTTCCTCCCGAGGAGCGGGTGCGGGCGTCGAGCATCCTGACCGTGCCCACCGCGGTGGCCCCCGCCCTCGGCCCCGTGATCGGTGGCCTGTTGGTCACCGACCTCTCGTGGCGGTGGGTCTTCTTCGTCAATTTGCCCATCGGAGTCGCCGCTTTCACCTTCGGCCTCGTGTTTCTCGACAAGCATCTCCAGCCCCGTCCGGGCCGGTTCGACCTGCGTGGGTTCCTGCTCTCGGGCATCGGATTCGCCCTGGTCATGTTCGGGGTCAGCGAGGGCCCCGACAAGGGCTGGACGAGCGCGACCATCCTCGGGAGCATCGGCGCCGGCGCGGTCCTGCTGGCCTGGATGGTGGTCGTCGAGCTCCGGGACAGCGAGCCGCTGTTGAAGCTCCGCCTCTACGGCAACCGACTTTTCCGATCGACCAGCGTGGTCCTGATGATCGCCATGGCCGCCTTTTTGGGTGTGCTCTTCGCCGTCCCCCTGTTCTTCCAGATCGGACTCGGCCTGTCCGCCCTCCAATCCGGGCTCAGTACCTTCCCCGAGGCGATCGGGGTGATGATCGGGGCCCAGATCGGCACCCGACTCCTGTATCCGCGGATCGGCCCGAGCCGCCTGGTGTCGATGGGCCTGGTGGGCGTGGCGATCGCCACCGGCCTGATGTCCCTGGTCGGATTCGGCACCGACCTGTGGTGGATGCGCCTCTTGCTGTTCACCATGGGGCTCTCGATGGCTCAGGCGATCGTGTCCTTGCAGGCGGCGTCGTTCGCCACCATCTCCAGCGCCGACACCGGTGACGCCTCCTCGTTGTTCAACAGCCAGCGCCAGTTGGGAAGCGCCCTCGGTGTGGCTCTGCTCACCACCGTGCTCGCCGCCGTCGGGACGGCCCACGTGGTGGGTGGCCGTACCGTCCCCAATCTGGCGGCCTATCACGCTGCCTTTTTGGTCGCCTCCGGGGTGGCGCTACTGGGATCGGTGGGGGCGCTCCGGATCCATAACGCCGACGCCGCGGCCACCATGGTCCGCCGCGGCAGCCGGGCCGCGGCGAGGACCCCCGTCGGGGTAGCCGCGGCTGGGACGGGGGGCTGACTCCACTCCGGCGACAGGGTCCGACCGGCGGCACGGAGCACCGGTCGGAGGTGTGCTGTAATCCGGCTGTGCCCATCGTCCACACCGGCGGCACCGATCTCTACTTCGAGCGGCGCGGCGCGGGCCCACGCCTGGTGTTCCTCCACGGCTCCGGGTCGACGATCGACGACTCGAAGCTTTTGATCTCCGCATTCGCACCCGGCTTCGATCTCCTCGTTGCCGACTACCGGGGTATGGGACGGAGCGAACTCTCGCCCCGTCCCTACCGCATGACGGAGGGCGCCGCCGACGCCCTGGCCATCATGGATGCGGTGGGGTGGGTCACCGCCCGGGTGGCGGGGGTCAGCTTCGGTGGCATGGTGGCCCAGGAGCTGGCCGTCACCGCTCCGGAGCGGGTGGAGCGACTGGCCCTGCTGTGCACCTCGTCGGGTGGCGCCGGGGGATCGTCCTATCCGCTGCACGAGCTCGAGGAGCTGCCCGGGAGCGAGCAGATGCGGCGCCGGAGCCGGTTGCTCGACACCCGCTTCGACGATGCGTGGTTCGCCGCCCACCCGGGGGACCGGGCCCTGGCCGAGATGATGGTCACACGGTCAGGGGGTGACGTTCCCGAGCACACCAAGGGCCGGCACGAGCAACTGCAAGCGCGGCGCACCCACGATGTGTGGGAGCGGCTCCCGTCCATCTCCTGTCCGACCTTCGTGGCCTGTGGCCGATTCGACGGGATCGCCCCGCCGGAGAACAGCGCCGCCATCGCCTCGAGGATTCCCGGGGCGGAGTTGCACGCCTACGACGGCGGGCACGCCTTTTTGGCCCAGGACCCGACCAGCCTCCCCGAGGTCATCGGCTTCCTGCGGGCGGGGTGGGACCCGACCGCGGTCAGCCGGCGTTGACGGTCAGGGTGAAGTCCTGGGAAGCGGCTGTTGCCTTCTTGCCCTTCCCATAGGTGGCCTCGATCACCAGCGGATACTCGCCGACGGTGTCCTTGCCCTTGGGAGTGCCGGACAGGATGCCCGTCCCGTTCCCCTCATTGCGGAAGCGCAGCCCGCCCGGGCGCTTGCCCTTCATGGTGAGCGAGGTGGGGACGCCCGTCGTGGTCACGGTGAACGAGAACGGCTGGGACACGGTGGCCGAGGCGTTGTCCGCACTGGTGATGGCCACAACGACGGACCACGAGAAGTTCACCGCCGCGGCGGCCCCGGTGCCATCTCGACCAATCACCACCACATCGCTCGATCCAGGCGCCGTCGGCGTGCCCGAGATGAGCCCGTCGGCGCTGTCGATCGAGAGACCGGTCGGGAGCCCGGATGCGCTGAAGGTGAGGGTCTGCACGCTGTTGGTGTCGACAGCCTGGATCTGAAGGCTGACGGCGGCGTCCAGACCGGTGGTCTGGCTTCCCGGATTGGTCACGGTGATCGGATTGACGGACGCATCGGAGCACAGGTCCCCGGGGAGGGAGGCGGCCTCGGGCGTCCCCAGCCCGGTGGCCATGTCGTAGCCCGGCAGGGCGGGGAAGGCTCCCCCGTTCTGACCGGTGAGGTCGTTGTTGCCCACGGTGATGTCGTTGAAGGCGGTCGGTTCGGCCGCGGCCACCTGGTAGAGCAGCGGGTTGGCGAACCCGATGGTCTTGCCGCCACAGGAAGCCGAGGCATTGGCCAGGGCCAACAACGAAGCCCAGAGCGGCGCAGCCAGACTGGTCCCGCCCCAACTCCCCCAGCTCCCGCCCACGAATTCCAGATAGGGATAGGGACCGGCCAGGGCGGAGACGTCGGGCGACTCCCGACAGTACGAACCGGCAGCGGCCGCGCAGGGTGCGCCGGAGGAGCCGGCGTTGATCACCCCGGGTGCGAGGCTGTTGGTCTGGTACGACGGCATGGTCCAGAGGCTCGACACCCCACCACCGCCCGCTCCCCAGCAGCAGGTCGGTCCGTCGTTCCAGGCCGACTCCGTCGGTGGCGTGCCGGCCGCCGACCACGAGGTGCCACCCGCCCCGGTGACGAAGGGCTGGCTGGAAGGGTCGTCCACCGCCAGAGTGTCATATTGGTACCCGCTTCCGAGGCAGTCTTCGGATCCTTGGTCACCCGATGCGGCCACGATCGATTGGCCCTGGGCCGCCGCTTCCTCGAACAGGGTGTTCTCGGCCTGGGCGGCGGCGCTGCCCATGAACGCCTCGCACTCCCCCCACGAGGTCGAGATGACCTGGGCGGAGTCTTGGGAAACGATGGTGTTGTAGGTGTCATAGGCCCCGGTATTGGTGTTGGGGCCCTCGTAGACCAGGATGCGGGTGTCCGGGGCCAGCACGGTGACCTGCTCGATGTCCACGTCGGCCTCCCCCACCCCGGAATGGGGCAAGGGTCCCCCGTCGACGTCGACGGCGGTGACCGGGGTGGTGGTGCCGAAGCACGACTGGTAGGCCGCGATGTCCCCGGCCCCGTATCCCTGGAGCTCGTAGAGGGCCACCGTCTGACCCGAGCCCAGGTCTCCCTGCTCGTAGAGGGCGGGGAACCCGTAGGCGTCGGCCACCTGATCGGTGGTGTAGGAGTCGTCCTCGGTGGCGTCGGTGGCAGCCGTCGAGCACGCCTGGGGTCCCCCTGACCCACCGTGGCGACCGGCCTTGGGCTCCACGCCGCCGGAGGCCGAGTGCGCGATGGCCGGGGTCGGCACGACCAGGTCGTCCAGACCCACCACCGTCTGCACGAAGGGGGCCACCGACCCCGCCACCTGCGGAGCGGAGGTATTCGCATAGGCGATGCGGCCCCCCGGCACCCGGTACTGCGCGAATCCAGTCGAGAACGCCGAGGCCAACTGGCCGGCAGTGGCCCGGACGGGGATGTCCAGGTGGTTGGCGCTGACCGGACCGGGCCGCAGGCCCTCGGCGGCCAGCGCCTGCTTGACCGCTGCGATGGCACCGGCTGACGGTCCGAAGCGACGGACGAACTCCGGCTCGGTGAGGTCGTGCCGGTAGTGGTTCGATCCCGGCGTGGAAACCGCTTCCGCGTAGGCGGTCAGCCCGATCGGATCACGCGGTTGGAGCACCACGTCCACGCTCAGAGCGGCGGACGTCGGGAGGGGGGACACGGCGGTGGTGCCCGAGGGGAGACGCGGCGTGTGACCGAGCCGAACCTTGCCCGTCGTCGTCGCCGCCCCGGCGGCGGGGATCGAGGCTGTCACCACGTTTCCCGCCACCACCACGACCATCAGCGCCACCACCAGGCGGGCGCGATGAACCCCGGTGCCAACGGACGCCCTCCGGCCACTGCTGCGAAAGCTCATCGCCCCCCCGAGTATCGAAGCTGCACGCGTCCCCCATGGTCCAACCCTGCCAAGGATGGATGCTGACCGGCCCCAGCGGGTCCGTACCCGCCATCCTACCCAACACGATGTGCGAACTTCCTCACTGAACATCGCCGCGCGCCCCTCGACCCCCAATCATTGCCCCCGCATCATCGCCGGGGTCGGCTCACGGTGCGTGGTTTTCGGTGCCGGTGGGTTCCATCGGGACATCCGACCACGCGACGGCTCCGAACACATCGTCGAGAGTCACCTGCGCACTCCATCCCGCCCAACCGATGAGCGTGTGACGCGGCGGCCTTCGTCATCACGTCGTCATCACCCGTACTGGAGGTTCCATGAACGAAGTCAGTCGGCGTTCCTTCCTGAAAGGCGGTTCCGCCGCCGTCGTCGCCGCCGGAGCGATCTCGTCGATCCCCGGGCTTCCTGCGATCGTGGGCGCACTGGAGACACAAGCGCCCGCCGATGCCAGTGCCGCCGACGCCGCGGCCGCCGGTGCCGCGGCCAGCGACACCGAGGCCCCCGCGGCGCTGAGCGAGCCGCTCGTCGCTCACGTTCGGGATGTGACCACCGGCGAGATCGGACTGTTTTCGGGAACGCGTGAGATCACGGTTCTCAACCCCCAGCTGGCCCGCCTCATCCGGGCGGCGCTGTAGGCCACGCCGGCCGCCCGTCCCCACACGCGCCGTTCCCCACCATCAGACCACTAGAGAATCCGAGGTAGATCATGTCCTCTCACCGCGAAGCACCTGAAATCTCGAAGGACCCGGTTGCCGACTCGACCGACCTGTACGCCTTCGTCAGTCCGGACAACCCCAGCACGGTCACACTCATCGCCAACTACCTCCCTCTCGAAGCACCCGATGGGGGACCCAACTTCTTCGAGTTCGGGGACGACGTGCTCTACGAGATCCACATCGACAACGACGGTGATGCCGACGCTGACATCACCTATCAGTTCCAGTTCTCCAGCGTCATCACCAATCCCAACACCTTCCTGTACAACACGGGTCCGATCCAGGCGCTGAACGACCCGCACTGGAACCGGCGCCAGACCTACTCGGTGACCAGGGTGGACGAAAACGGGTTTCCACGCCTTCTGGCCGCCGACGTTCCCTGTCCGCCGTGCAACATCGGGCCCCTCTCGACGCCGGATTACCTTTCCTTGGCCAACGACGCCATCTCGACCATTGCCCCGGGCACCAAGGTGTTCGCCGGCCAGCGGGCCGAGGGGTTCTATGTCGACCTCGGAGCCATTTTCGATCTCGGCATCCTGAGGCCCTTCGAGGAAGACCACACCACATTCGGCCTCCTGAACACCGGCCTGGGGAAGATGGCCGCCGGCGTCAATTCGACCGCCGGGGTCAATGTCCACTCCATCGCCATCCAGGTGCCCATCAGCGACCTCACCGCCAACGGCTCGACACCGACCACAGTCACTGATCCGAACGCGGTCCTGGGCGTGTGGACAACGGCCAGTCGTCAGAAGGTCCGGATCCTCGGCGGTTCAGGATGGGGTGGTCCTCCCTGGGGTGGAGCGCCGGGCTCGGAGGTCGAGGCCGGCCCCTTCGTCCAGGTGTCGCGGCTCGGCAACCCACTGTTCAACGAGGTGATCGTGGCCATGTCCGAGAAGGACTACTGGAACTCGCAGCCCCCGGTCAACGACAAGCAGTTCGCCTCACGGGTGGCCCATCCCGAGCTCGCCGAGCTCCTGCCCGTCCTCTATCCCGGAGTGTTCCCCAATCTGGCCAGCTTCAATGCCGGCGGCGCGGCCCGGGCCGACCTGTTGGCCATCCTGCTCACCGGCATCCCCCCCGGCATCGTTGCCGGGTTCACCAACTTCACCGGGCCGACCCAGGCCGACCTGCTGCGCCTCAATGTCGCCATCCGGCCGACCACGTCGGGTCCATCCAACCTGGGCCTGGTCGGAGGGGACCCGGCCGGGTATCCCAACGGGCGGCGGGTCTTCGACGACGTGGCCACCATCGAGATCCGGGCCGTAGCCGGGGCCACACTCCCCCTGGTCGATCCGACCTACAAGCCCGACGGGGCGGCAGGGGCGGTGTCCATGGGCCTCACCTCTGGCCCCAGCGACCTGACCGCCATGGGTACGGAGAACTATCTCGCCAGCTTCCCCTACCTCGGGCTACCCCTGTCGGGGTTCGACGCCCTCACCTCCTGAGCCCGGTTCCCCGGCCGGCCTGAACCGAGCCGGTCCCGCAGACGACACCGTTTCGCGATGATGCAGGGATGAGCTCGACCCACGCGCCCGCCGATGTCGTGGTCATCGGCGGTGGGTTGGTCGGGACGGCGCTGGCCTACGAATTGGTCACCCGCGGTGCCGACACGGTGCTGGTCGATCGCCATGATCCGGGGAGAGCCACCGACGCGGGGGCGGGCATACTCTCGCCCGAGACCAACCAGGATCCCGACCCGGCATTCTTCGACTTCGGTCGGGCCGCCGCCCACCACTACGACACCCTGGTCTCACGCCTGATCGAGGATGGGACCCCCGACACCGGCTTCGCCGTCACCGGTCTGCTGCTGGTGGCCGAACGACCCGGCGACGACGCCGTCATCGACGAGGCGGCGCGGCTGGTCGGGACCCGGTGCCCCGACCTCGCGGTGGACGTCGACCCGACCGACGTGTCCCGCTACTTCCCGCCTCTGGCCCCGGTCCGGCGGGCTCTCTTCAGCCCGGTGGCCCGTCGGGTGGACGGGCGGGTGCTCAATACCTGTCTGCGCGACGCCGCCCGGTCCCGGGGGATCCGGGTGGTGGCGGGCGATGCCACCGGCATCGAACACAACCCCACGGGCACCGAGGTCACCGCCGTGGCCACCACCGAAGGACGGCTCCCCACGGGATCGGTCGTGGTGGCCGGTGGGGCGTGGTCGACCGAGATGGCCGCCGCCTTCGGGACCACCATCCCGGTCGGTCCGCTCAAGGGCCAGATCCTCCACCTGTCTCTGCCCGACACCGACAGCCGGTCCTGGCCCATCGTCCAGCCCGTGCTCGGCTTCTATCTGGTGCCCTGGTCGGACGGACGGGTGGCCTGCGGGGGCACCATGGAGGCCCCGGCGGGCTTCGACCACCGACCGACGGCGGACGGCATCCATCAGCTCCTCCGTGAATGCCTCCGCATCGCCCCGGGGCTGTCCCAGGCCACGGTGATCGAGGTCCGGGTGGGGTCGCGCCCGGCAACCCCCGACAGCCGTCCCATCCTCGGCCGTCTCCCTGGCTGGTCCAACGCCTTCGTGGCCACCGGTCACGGCGCCGAGGGACTCCTCCTCGGTCCCTACAGCGCCCTGGTGGTGGCCCGCCAGATGCTGGGTATCGACGCCGGAGCCGACCAGTCCATCGACACCGGGGTCCTCCAGATGTGCGCGCCCGAGCGCTTCCCGCCGGCCTGACCGGCGAGCCGACGCCGCCCGGCGCTAGGCGATCATCGGTCGGATCCTGTCCCGCAGGAAGGCGATCACCGCATCGGAAAAGGCGTCGTTCTTGTCACCGGCGATCATGTGGGCCGCCCCGTCCACATCGACAACCGTGGCATCGGGGATCTGGGCCAACAAGTCGTCGACGCCTTCCTGGGTCACCACGTCGCTGAGCAGGCCGCGGACCAGCATGGTGGGCACCTTGATGTTGCTGGTGGCCACGTCGAGCAGTCCGGCCAGTCGATCGGGCACCACCTCGGAGCGGTCCTGGCCGATGAACCGGGGGTCCCAGTGCCAGTACCAACGGTCCCCGCGTTGACGCAGCACCTTCGTCAGGCCCGCCGGATTGACCGGGCGGGTTCGCTGCGGCGTATAGGCGGCGATGGCCTCGACCGCGTCGTCCAAGGTGTCGAAGCCGTCCACGCCGGAGAGCATGAACGACTTGATGCGCTCGATGCCGACGGCGTTGGTCTTCGGAGTGATGTCCACCAGGACCAGCCCGCAGGAGACGGTGCGATCGCTGGTCCCCTCGGCGAGCATGGCCGACATGCCCCCCAACGAGGCTCCGACCAGAACCGGCGGGCGGCCCAACTGGTCGGCCACGGCGACGCAGTCGGCGCAGAAGGCGGTGAACGAATAGTCACCGTGGGGAGCCCAGTCGCTGTCCCCGTGGCCCCGCAGGTCGAGAGCAACCGTGCGCCAGCCCTGATCGGCGACGCGCTCGGCCGTCGAACCCCAGGCATGCCGGGTCTGTCCGCCACCATGGAGGAAGAGCACGGGCCAGGCGTCAGGATCGCCGCGCACGTCCGCCACCAACTGCAAGCCCTCGAAACCTTCGAAGCCGATCGTGTCCACGTCCATCGGGCCCATCGTCACACAGGGCCCGGAAAGAAGGCACATTGACGCGGACCGGGCCCGGCCCCGGGCACCCCTCAGGTCGCGGGGTGCTCGCGGTCCTCTTCGGGGGCGATCGGCATGGGCACACGGGCCACCACGACGTCGGGTCGATGATGGAGCCGGGAGGCCAGAACCAGGTCGATCTGATTGTGCAGCAGGCGGTAGCGCAGTCTTTGGGGGACGACCATCGGGATGAGGACGACGACCTGACACACCCTCTCGGCCCGGAGCTGGTCGACCAGGCCGACGATGGGGTCCACGATGGATGCATAATCCGTGTGCAGGACGCGCAGGGGTACTCCTGGCGACCATTCCGCCCAGTTGCGTTCGATATCGAAGTTGGGTAGTCCCATCTCCACCGCGTCGAAGGCCACAGTGACCGCGATGACCTCGTTTCCGAGCGAGATCGCCTCGGAGAGGGCGTGCCGGGTCAACCGGGAGACATTGGTCACCGGAACGACGACGATGGTGTGTTTGCTCTCGAGAGGTCCAGGGATCACCCCGATGCCGAGCTGGTTGGCGGCCCAGCCGTAGTAGGCATGAACCCGGTTGAACAGGACGATCAGGAGCGGGACGGCGACCACCACGACCCACGCGCCCTCGACGAACTTGGTGACGAGAAAGATAACGGTCGCCAACGCCGTCACTACAGCCCCCACGCCGTTGATGGTGGCCCGTCGTGCCCATCCGGACTCCCTAGTGCGACGCCAGTGGACCACCAGTCCGGCCTGCGACAGGGTGAAGCCGGTGAACACCCCGATGGCGAACAGGGGAATCAGGGTATTGGTGTTGCCGTCCACGGCCACCAGCAACGCCCCGGAGAAGATGGCCAGGACCCAGACCCCGTTGCCGAACACCAACCGGCTGTCGCGCACCCCGAACAGGTGCGGAAGGTAGTCATCGCGCGACAGCAGGCTGGTGAGCACCGGCAGTCCGCCGAACGACGTGTTGGCCGCCAGAGCCAGCACCAAGGTGATGGTGAGGGACACAATGTAATAGGCCCAGTGGCGGCCGACCGCGTACACCATGATCTGACTCAACACGGTCTGGTTGGACCTCGGCCCCACATGGAATTTACGGTCGAGTATGGCCAGACCCAGCAGCATGAGCCCCAAGATCAAGCCGAGCAGAAGCTCGGTCCGCTTGGCCCGGGCGACTCGTGGCTCCTTGAACAGCGGAACTCCGTTGGCGATGGCCTCGACCCCGGTGAGCGCGCTACACCCGGCCGAGAAGGCCTTCAGGACCAGGAGAACCGACACCACTTCCAACCCGTGGGTCGACACCAGGGACTGACCTGTTTGGGGGGTTCCCAAGCCGAGGGGATGGATCAACCCGACGGCGATGATGGCCAGGAGCCCGACGCTGAACACCAGGGTCGGAAGGAGGAAGACTCGAGCCCCCTCGCCGAGCCCGCGGAGGTTGAGACCGGTGATGATCAGCAGAATCCCCAGACACATGGGGATCACATAAGGAGCGGTCGAAGGAAATGCCGACGTCAGCTGGCCGACACCGGCGGCGATGGAAACGGCCACCGTCAGCGTGTAGTCGACGATCAGTGCCGCTCCGGCCAGCTTGCCCGCCTGAGCACCGAAGTTGTCGCGGCTCACCGCGTAGGCACCCCCGCCGTGCGGGTAGGCGTCGATGACCTGCCGGTAGGAGGTCACCAGAATGACCAGCAGGACGATGATGGCGATGGTGATCGGGAGGATGAGATGCAGCGCGGTGGCACCGGCTGAGGCCAGGACGACCAGGATGGCCTCGGGCCCATAGGCGACCGAGGTCAGTGCGTCGAGAGAGAGGGCCGAGAGCCCTTCGACCGGGGTGATCTGCTCGCTGGCTGACTGCTCGCCCGAGAGCGCAGGCCCCTTCAGAATCCGCTGGATCCTTCCCAGCGCGCTCATCGCCCGGGTGCGATCACGGGGGCCGGCGGCATCGGGGACGCAGTTTAAGGGGATGACCGGGGTACGCACGGTGATGCGGGGTGGAGTCGTGACGGGTGCGAACAAGGTCGACGCCGACGCCGACGCCGACGTTGACGCCGGCGTCGACAGTGGACGGATCCGTCGTGGTCGGTGTCGAGGGAACGTGACCAGCGACCCAACGCAGCCACGATGCCGTGCCGGGCTCGACGACGGTCGGCCGAGGGGTCCCCGGTCGCCCGTTCGGATGGCGGGACGCCCGGCACCGCTGTACTCTTCTGAACTCGTGGTGCTTGCGAAAAGGCGTCAGCCACGATGACACCATCAAGGGGCGGCAAGATGGGAAATCGTCGGACAGGGATGGAGTGCCCAAGCTGTGGGTCAGCGGACACCCCCAAGCTGATCGTGCGCGGCTCGGGAGCCGATTTCCCCGGGGCTGAGCGCGGGGTGACGCTGCGCTGCCGGAGCTGCCACTACGAGTGGTCAGATGACGCCCGCAAAGAGGTGAGCTGAGGACCTCGACGAGGCGCCGGTCCCGACGTCACCAAACGTTCACCTTGGGTTGGTGACGACACGACGTCGGCAGGCACTGCGGGCGACGGCCTTTATGCTCATCACCCGTGTGCGGACGCATCGCCCTTTACTCGGACACGCCCCTCCTCGCCCGGCTCCTCGAGGCAGGCGTCGATCCCGACCACATCGAGGGTCTGACCCCCCGGTGGAACGTCGGCCCGACGTCCATGATCCCGGGGGTACGGGAATCCCCCACCGGGGAGCGCCTTCTCCGGGCCTACCAATGGGGCCTGGTCCCCATGGGGGCCCGGGATCCGACAACGATCAAGGGCACCTTCAACGCCCGAGCCGAGACGGTGGCCACCAAACCGATGTTCCGATCCGCCTTCAGGCAGGGGCGGGCATTGATCCCGGTGGACGGTTTCTTCGAGTGGAGGACCACAGACGGTGTGAAGCAGCCCTATTACTTCCACCGGAGCGACGATGACCCGATCGTGTTGGCCGGGCTGACCGGGTACTGGCGCGGGGAAGACGGGAGCGCCCTTCGTTCTGCCACCATCATCACCACCGAGGCCGGTCCGGACATGGAGGGAATCCATGATCGGATGCCGGTCGTTCTAGAACGGGGGGCCTGGGATCGTTGGCTGGATCGAGACGTGATCGACAGGGACGAGCTGGAGGCCATGCTGCGTCCTTCGCCCGACGGGACGCTCGTCCACCACGCCGTGGGCCGCGAGGTAGGAAGCACCAAGAACGACGGACCCCAGCTGTTGCGAGAGGCCGTCGAGATCACTCCGTGAGCATGGTCACGCAACGGACCGCCAGGAGCACCAGCGGGTCATGGTCCCTCACCGCCTGAGGCCGTGCACGAGCGGGGATCCCATGGTGCCAGGGGCTCGACGGATGCAGTTGGCGCACTGAAGTCTCCGTTGGGCGTGGTCGTCGTCGTGGTCGACGACGGGGCGGGAACGGTCGTCGTGGAGGAAACCGAGGCCGGACCGGTGGTCGTGGTGGTCGCCGGTGGGGTCGGGGGATTGACCGAAAAGTCGGAGCCGGTGGTCACTGTGACTTGGGCACCATCAGCCGTGAAGCCGTAGGCCAGGATCACCTCCCCACTGATCGAGCGCGCCACGGCCTCGGCCGCCGCCTCGTCGGCTGGAGTCCTCTGGTCGTAGGTCACCGTCGTCTCCGCCGGGTTGCCCACTGATTCCGTGTCGCCGGTGCCCACGATGTCGAACCCGAGCTGGCCCAGTGCTGCCGAGGTGGTGGTGGCCTGGTTGTACTCGCCCGAGCCGTTGAGCACCGAAACGGTCACGCTGCTGGGGGCGGGGAGCTGACCTCCAGCCATGGTGTCGGTCGTCGGCGAGACCCCGAGGAACTGGTCCACGACCTGTTGGTCCTCCGGCTCGACGGGAAATTCGATGTCGCCGTAGTCGCTGCCCCGGTAGTAGTAGTCGCCGAACTGGTCGACCTGGACGGGCAGGGTCAGTTGGGGTGCGTCCTCGATGCTGACCCCGTGGTAGGTGAGCACCAGGTTGACCATGTCGGCCAGGTTGAACCCGCTGTCCACCGTCAGCTGGCCCACCACGCCGGCGATGAGCTGCTCGTCGCTGATCGGGTTCCCGAGACCCTTGGCCGAGACGGCGGTGGCCAGCACTCGGAGGAATTCGTGGTCCCGTTGGATGCGGGCCAGATCGCTCTGGGCCTCTTGGGGCCAGTCGTGGGGATCCGGATCCGTGTCACCCGGCGGTTGGTACTGAAGGTGCCGAGCCCTCACCACCTGGAGCGCCTCCCACCCGTTGAGGTAGCGGCAGCCGGTGGTGGTGACGTCGAGGTCTGAGTAGGCGTCATACACAGGCTCGGGGAAGTACATGCGTATCCCGCCCAACGCATTGACGGCGTTTCCGAAACCATCGAAGTTGAGTTCCACGTAGTGCTGGATGGGAATCCCGAAGTCCTCCTCGACCGCGGCCACAAGCTGGCTCGGTCCCTCCTCGAGGGCGGCGTCGATCTTGTAGGCCCCCTCGGCCCGAGCATTGGGGATGAAGAGGTCGCGTGGGATCGAGAGAATGGAGACGCTGGGGACGTTGGGGTTGAGGTGGAGGATCATCACGACGTCGCTGTTGACCCCGTCGACCCCCTGGGCACAGAGCCCGTAGACGGTGGCCTGGACGGACAGAGCACATCGAGACGTCGAGCCGACCAGCAAGATGTTCTCGGTCCCTTGGTCGAGACCCTTCTTCGGGGCCACAGCCAGGCCCTTCACCGGGATGCGGGTCACCTTGTGATTGAGGTACAACGCGTACCCCACGCCACTGATGGCACACAGGAGCACCAGCACGGCAACCACAATGAGCGCTCGTTTGGTCTTTTTGAACCGACGGGCCTTCCGGTGCTGGCGGCGGGCGCGCCTGGTCGGGGTGGCGGCGGCCTCCTGTCCGGCGGAGCCAATGCCCTCCTGGCCGGCGGAGGCAGGACCCTGTTGTCCGGCGGAGCCGGGGCCCTCCTGTCCGGCCGAGCCGGGGCCCTCCTGTTCAGCCGAGCCGGGGCCCTCCTGTCCGGCGGAGGCAGGACCCTGTTGTCCGGCGGAGCCGGGGCCCTCCTGTTCAGCGGAGCCGGGGCCCTCCTCGTCGGGCGCTAATCCAGCCATGAGAGGCGACGGTATCAGTCCCCCGCCTCACCCAGGTGGCCACCGGCGTACCCAGGGAGCGAGGGATCGGGACGCCCTGTCCCCCCGTGAGGGTTCACGGCATGGTCGCGCTTCCCCTAGTTCCCGTCGGCGCCTCTGCCATCGCCACGGAGCTGGTGGGCGAGAGAGTCACGAACGGAGGGAGGGGGCAGACGGCTGGGTGGACACCCCTCCGCGGAGCGAACTCGTGGACGGGGTGCTGCCCGCCCTGGTCGGCCTGGGTGTCGCCGCCGAAATCCCCTGACGGCCGACGACAACGACGGCGCCGCCGCGAACGACGATGATGCCACCGCGAAATTAACCCCGATCTGATGCTCCAAACCGGGAAGAGTCTCGGCATACTGGTAATGGTGTCCGTTTGTTGAAGGAGCATCCATCATGGGGCAAACGAACAATGGCAGACCCCCCCGCACCCGGCCCTCTGGTCGCCATCCCGAGGCCCGCAATGCGACAGCCCTGAGGGCCATGGCCGAAGCGGCTCGGCGGTCCCGAGAGGCGATGGGCGAGACCACGGGACCGTCATGGAGTGCCGGTCTGCCCTCGACCACAGCGGAGGCGCCTGCCCCAAGCCAGGCTCATCGGACGGTGGCCTTTGAGGACCCACCCTTCTTCGGCGAGGCGCCCAGTGGTCCGGCACCACGGGCATCCGGGACCCACACCGCCACCGCCCGCCGGCCCAGCGAGGCACGCTGGGAGCATCGCCTGATGGCAGCCGTGGTGGTGGTGGGAACGCTGCTGGTCGGCGTCAGCGTGGCTGTGGCCGTGTCCTCTCGCGCCACGAACGTCAAAGAACCGCCATCCACGATCACCCGGACGACCCAAGGGCACGGCGGCGCCACCGGACCCGGGGCGGGCCAGACTCCGACTCCGGCAACCACTCCGACGCCGGCACCGACGACACCCGGCGTGGCGGTGGCGGGAGGCGCCCCGGTGCTGTCCTCGATCACACCGGCCACCGGAGGCCCGGGTCAGACCGTGGTCATCAGCGGGTCGGGGCTCATGAGCGCAGACGGTCAGATCGTCGCCACCTTCGGGGGACAGGTGGCACCGACCAGTTGCCCGTCCCCGAACACCTGTCTGGCCACCGTGCCTGACATCGCCGGCGCCCCGCCGACCGTCCCGGTGAAGCTGTCCACCGCTGGAGGGACGTCGAACGCCATGAGCTTCGCCTACGGGTAAGCCGCCACGAAGCGAGGGCAAAGCGGGATCGAGCAGGGCCGCGGAGCTGCGGCAATATGGGGCCTATGGCCGAGCGCAACCTCCTCACCCGACTGACGGTCCGCGGCGCTCTGCGGGTGCCCGAGATCACCGTGTACTTCTGGGTGATCAAAGCCCTGTCGACAGCCATGGGCGAGGCGACCTCTGACTATCTCGTCCACACCTTGCATCCCGCACCCGCCGTCGGCCTGGGCTTCGTCGCCTTCGTCGGCGCCCTGACACTGCAGTTCTCGATGGGGCGGTACGTGGCCTGGACGTACTGGTTGGCCGTTGTCATGGTCGGGGTCTTCGGGACCATGGCGGCTGACGTCCTCCACGTCGGCTTCGGCGTGCCCTATCCGGTGTCGAGCACCCTCTACGGCGTGATCCTGGCGGCCGTGTTCGTCTTGTGGCAGAGGACCGAGAAGACCCTCTCGTTCCACACCATCGACACCCCCCGGCGGGAGGCCTTCTACTGGGCCGCCGTGGTCGCGACCTTCGCATTGGGGACGGCCATCGGTGACCTGACGGCGACGACCTTCGACTTGGGCTATTTGACCTCCGGTTTCCTCTTTGCCGGCCTGATCGCCGTCCCCGCCATCGGCTACTGGCGCTTCCACTGGAACCCGATCTTCTCGTTCTGGTTCGCCTACGTCGTCACCCGGCCGCTCGGCGCCTCCTTCGCGGACTGGATGGGAAAGCCCTCGAGCGTCGGTGGGCTCGGGTGGGGCGACGGGAAGGTGGCTCTGGCGCTGACCGTGATCATCATCGTCATGGTGACCTTTTTGGCCCTCACTCGCCTCGATGTGCAGGCGGACACGCCCACCGAGGACGGCTCTCAGCTCGAGGGCGGCTGACACCTACGGCCGCGAAGGCGAGAGAATTCCTGCCCGATCCGTGGGGACCAGTGGTTTGGAGCGCCACGTCTCCCGGGTACACATCACTCATGGTGGTCGTCTGGAGACCGATTCTGCTGTTGCTCGTTGCCGCGGCCTGATGTCCGTTCGTGCGGCTTCACGCGTCCTCGCTCGGATCCACCCGGACGAAGAGAAAGAGGTCGCGGGCGACGGATCCCGCCCGTCCCCCGACCACGGATCGGCGAACGGGGGCCGACCCCGCTCGGTACAGGGCGGTGAAGCGCCGAACGGGAAAAACCGCGATCTGACCATCACCGAGGTCGCCAAGGCCACCGGCGTGGACCGTCGGACCATCCAACGGCGGCTCGCCCAGGGGGACTTTCCCAACGCCCACCGGAGCGGCACCGGCCGCCAAGCCGCCGGTCCGTGGTTCATCCCCGTCACCGACCTGCTCGCCGCCGGTGTCACCCTGCACCCCCCGCATGACGGCGAGGCCGGTGGCGACAAGACCGAGCCCTCCGACATGGCGATTCTTCGCGCCGAGGTTGCTTCCCTCCGGGTCCGGCTGGCGAAGGCCGAGGCCGTGGTGGCCGGACAGGACCGGGCCATCGAGGTCCACGACCGGGCCATTTGGGGCCTGACCGGCGCCCGTCCCTGGTCCGGGTTCACCCGGCCAGCCTCGACGGCCGCCAACAGTGCCCCCTCCAAGGATGGAGCCACCGAACCCGATCAGCCCACCCGTCCACCCGAGCCGACCCTCGCTCCTGGTGCCCCGGTCAAGTTGACGCCCCCTTGGGAGCCGGTGTCACTACCTCCGCCCCGTCAGCGGAGTTGGCTGCGATGGTGGCACCGCGCCCCGACCTGAGCCCGGGGCCCGGAAGGGTCTCCTCGTCCCCCATGGTGCGGTTTTGCCTGTTCCGCCCCGATCGGGCGCCGAAGAGTCAATTCAAGCCCCGGGCCGGACCTGCCGATGTCAACCCCATGAGCGCGCACCCGGAGAACCTGACATGGACTCAGTCGGACACCCCGATTCGGGTGGTCCTGGATGCCCAAACCGACTACACCATGTTCGGAGACGAGCAGCTGCTGACCGAGCGTGATCGGCAGAGGAAGCAGCTGGAGGAGCTCACCATGCACCCCGGATGCTCACCGACCGTGTCGAAGCTCCGCGCCAGCATCGACCGCGAAGTGGAGCGCATGACCGACGAGATTCGTCGCCGCGAGCGGCTGAGGCATCCGTCGTCGCAAAGCTTGAGTGGACGGCTGCGATCGCTGCGGTCGCTCTCGTGGCCGCCCAGCTCTTAGGCGCCACACTCCGACGTCGCTCGACGGGCCCGGGGCCGACCTGCCGGCGCCTCCCTACACTTGGGCTTCGTGATCAAAGGCTCCACTATCGGCTCATGACCGGCCCTCAACCCGATCAAGGGGTCAACGACCACGGTGTCGGCCGGCCACTCCAGCCCGACACCGTGGGGCTGCTCGAAGGCATCACCACCACCCGTGCCATTCGCCGCTACCGCGCCGAGCCCGTGCCCGAGCACGTGCTGCGCGACGTGTTGTTCGCCGCCACCCGTGCGCCCAGCGGTTCGAATCGCCAGCCCTTTCGCTTCCTGGTCCTCACCGACGGGCCGAAGGCGCAGTCAGCCAAGCGCCTGGTGGCGGCGGCGGCCCGCAAGGCCTGGGGTGTGAAACGGACCGCCGACGGCTACGACCAAGGCTCCGGGTCCGACAGCGGCTCACGCAAGGCAGCCATGGCCAGGACCATGGAGGCCTACGTCGAGAACCTGGACGAGGCACCCGTCCTGATCCTGCCGTGCCTCATCCGCTACCGCCAGGCCAGTCCCGTCGACGGGGCATCCATCTACCCCGCGTGCCAGAACCTCCTCCTGGCGGCGCGGGCGCTCGGCTACGGAGGCGTGATGACGACATGGAACTTGTTCGTCGACAGCGAGCTCCGGACCTTGCTCGCTATCCCCGATGACGTCTTGGTTGCTGCCTCGATCACTCTGGGCCGACCCCAGGGCAAACACGGGCCCGTCCGGCGCCGACCCCTGGGCGAACTCGTCTACTTCGATCAGTGGGGCCAATCCGCGCCTTTCGCCGTCGACCCTCCCGGAACCCGTTACACCAGGGCGGGGCCGCGGTAATGCGGAGCCCAACCGGCAAACTCAGGCCACAACGTTGACCTGGAGCCACACGTATGCTCGATCCGTGAAGATGGCCTATCGGAACGCTCGACCGACCGTCAAAAATGGAAGCCTATGAGTGTCGACCCCTACATCGTCCTGGGAAGTGCCGTGGTGGGCTTCCTGGTCGGACTGACCGGCGCCGGCGGCGGTGCCCTGATGACCCCGATGCTGATCTTGCTCTTCGGCATCAAACCGTCAGCGGCCATCTCGAGTGATCTGGTGGCGGCGGTCCTCATGCGGCCGGTGGGTGCGCTGGTCCACCTGAGCAAGGGGACGGTCAACCTCGCTCTGGTCGGCTGGATGGTTCTGGGCTCGGTGCCCATGGCCTTCGCCGGCGCCTTCTTCCTGCATCTCCTGGGAAGCTCGACATCAGCAGAGAACAACATTCAGGTTGCCCTCGGAGCGGCCCTCCTCCTGGGCGCGGCAGCGATGGTTCTGCGCTTTGCCCTGGACAAGCGATCCGGACAGACTCGCTCGGCCGTCGTCCATGGCGTGAGCGTGCGCCCGCTGCCGACTGTCCTGATCGGGATGATCGGAGGAGTCATCGTCGGGATGACCTCCGTGGGATCCGGATCACTGATGATCGTCCTGCTCCTCTTTCTCTACCCCATGCTGGGGGCCAACCAACTGGTGGGCACCGATCTGACCCAGGCTGTGCCTCTGACTCTGGCCGCGGCGCTGGGGGCGTTGGCTTTCGGCCATGTGGAGTTCGCTGTCACCACGTCGATCGTCATCGGCAGCGTCCCCGCTGTGCTCGTCGGCGCGTTCTTCTCCTCGCGGGCACCGGACAAGTACATCCGGCCCGCCATCACCTTCGTGATCTTCGCTTCCGGCCTCAAGTACGTGGGTGTGGGAACCACGGCTCTCGGATGGATTCTGTGCGTGGTCCTCTTCGCCGCGCTCGCCGTGTGGCTCACCTATGTGCGACCGTGGCGGAACGAGCCGATGGCGGAGGAGGTGCTCGAGAGCGCGGCGGACCCGTAAGGACAACGGGCCGTCGCAGCCACCCGTCCCCAGCTGGCGAGTGTCCATCACCCCCCTTCCCTGCACGTCACCTGGCCACGGCAATGGCCATCGATGCCGGTCAGTCGGTCCTGTGTGGCGCCTCGACCGTGCCGCCGCACCGATGTGGCGGCCCACGGCACAAAGAGGCGACGGGCGCAGGTCACCAGGGGTGACCGGATATCCCTCGGCAACAGGACTTACTCTCTTGTGCAATCGCTGCCCATACGGCAGGCTGGAGGGACCTCATTTCGGAGTTGAGGCCGCGCTTGAGCAGTCAGACGGGGGGTGTGACATGGGGATCAACCTGAGCCTGGTGATACCCGCTTTCAACGAAGCCGATCGGCTGTCGAGCGGTCTGCAGTTGTTGATGGAAGGGATCTCCCCCGACGACACGGAGATTCTGGTCATCGACGACGGCAGCACGGACGGCACCGCCGAGGTGGCCCGACGCGCCCTCGACTCGTGGCCCCAGCACTCCGTTGTCTCGTTGGCCCACAATCGCGGCAAGGGAGCGGCCGTCAGGACCGGAGTGGTGCGAGCCCGAGGGGACGTGATCGCCTACATCGATGCCGACATGGCAACGGATCCCCAGGATCTCAAGTCGTTGCTGGTGGCGCTCGAGGGGAACCATGTCGTGGTCGGATCTCGGGCGCACCCGGGATCGGTCGTGCACCGGGAAGTGCACCGCCGGGTGATGAACCGGACCTTTGGGATGGTGGTGGCCTCGATGACCCAACTCCCCTACATGGACACCCAGTGCGGCTTCAAGGCGTTCAGGGGACCCGTCGCCAAGCTTCTGTTCCACGGCAGCCGCCTGGACCGGTTCGCCTTCGACGTCGAGGTGCTGGATCTGGCGGCCAGACTGGATCTCCGTATGGAGGAGGTTGCCGTCCATTGGACAGACATACCGGGAAGCCACGTCCGACCGATCCATGACGGATTGGAGATGCTCCGGGATGTGGCCCGCTCGCGGTTCATCCAGAAATTGCAGCCTCCTATGCACGGTGTGTTCGTTCGGCAGGTCCCGATCGAGGGGGCAGAGGCGCTGGTCAAACCGTTCGTCCGCAGTGTGGATCCCATCGTCGAATGGGAGGATGGGACGGCCGTACTGTTCCCCTGTCTCCCCCCCACCGTGTCGCGCCGGATCTCGAACCGGTTGCGGTCTGACCTCGAGGCATACAAGCCCGAGGAGTTGAACGTCGAATTCAGGGCTCTCTTCGCTCCGATCTCGGCGATGGACGTCCACACCAGGGAGATTGCGATGTGAAGGGGCTCCGGCGGTCGGTCGAGCTGTTCCGAGCCTTTCGCCACGAAGGCACCGACCCGGCAACCTTCTACGGACTCCTGGCCGACGATACGGTCTCGGACGTCTCCCGATTCTGCCAGGTGAACGAGTCGATCGTCCTTGATGTCGGCGGAGCATCAGGTTATGTCGCTGACGCCTTCCGCGAGGCCGGAGCCCGCCCCCTCACCGCCGAGTACGACGTCGACCAGATGAACGAGCACGGCCGGAAATTGGTGGACGGGATCATCGCCGATGGTTGCGCCCTGCCCTGTGCAACCGGATCGGTCGATATCAGCTATTCCTCGAACGTGTTGGAGCACGTCGTCTCCCATCAGCGCATGCTGGAGGAAATGGTCCGCGTCGTGTCCCCCGGTGGCGTGATCTATCTCACCTTCACCAACTGGCTCTCCCCGTGGGGGGGCCACGAGACCTCACCTTGGCACTATCTCGGTGGTGAGTGGGCGGCTCAGCGGTATGAGCGGAAGACCGGAGCTCCAGCCAAAAACAGATACGGAGTCAGCCTCTTCCGCTTGAGCGTGGCCGAGGTGCTGGGCTGGTGCGAAAAATGTCCCGACGTGGTCGTGCTCGACGCCTTTCCCCGGTACTATCCCCGCTGGTCCAAGTGGTTGGTCAGGGTGCCCGGTCTGCGGGAATTCCTGACCTGGAACCTGGTTGTGGTGATGCGTCGGAAGAGCACTGCTGCTTCCGAGTCGTAAGAAGCCGCTATTTTAGGCGCTGACGATGACGCCTTGGGGGGCAGGTCAAGCTTGGTAATCTCGCAGATGCGGCAGTGTGCTCCGGTTACGCCCACGGCAGCGACCCGTTCGAAGACCGTGAAGATTTCGTGCGCATAGCGCTCATGAATTGGCGCGACCTCGCCAACGAACACGCCGGAGGGGCGGAGGTCTTCTTCGACCGGCTAGCCGTCGAGCTCATGGGGATGGGCCACGAGGTCACTCTTCTGTGCGGGGGTCCGGTGGGGCAGCGGCCCTATCCGGTGATCGACCTGGGGGGAACGTTCTCCCAGTACGTGCGGGCCCCGTTCGCGCACCACAAAACAGTGCGGGATTGGGATCTATTGGTCGACACCGAAAACGGGCTCCCCTACTTCTCTCCTTTGTGGCGAAGAAAGCCCATTCTGGCTTGTGTGCTCCACGTGCACACTGAACAGTGGGAAGACCGGTTCCCTCCTCCTGTGGCCGCTGTCGGCCGCCTCGCCGAGTCGAGGATCATGCCCCTGGTCTACCGCCGGGTCCCGTTCATGGCCATTTCGGCCTCGACCGCGTCATCGTTGGAGAGCATCGGAGTCGACCGGCACCGGATCCACGTCCTCAACCCGGGGGTCGACCGCCCGACGACCACGGCGGGCCAGCGATCGGTGGACCCCCTGTTCCTCTGCGTCGGAAGGCTCATGCCCTACAAGCGGGTCGATCTGCTCCTTCGGGTGTGGGACCAGGTGCGTCCCGTGGTCGGCGGCCAACTGCTGATAGTCGGCGACGGCCCCGAGCGCGCTTCCCTCGAGGCTCAGGCCGGCGACGGGGTGGTGTTCACGGGAAGGGTGGATGAAGACGAGAAGTGGCGGCTGTATCGTCGGGCCTGGGCGCTGGTCCACCCCGCACACCACGAGGGATGGGGCATCGTGATCACCGAGGCGGGAGAAGTGGGCACCCCTGCGCTCGGGTTCAATGTTCCCGGGGTCAAGGATGCGATCGTGGACGGCGTCACCGGGATCGTCGTCGAATCCGAGGTCGACCTCGCCCGGCAGTGGACCGGGTTGGCGGACAACCGCTCGCTACGTGAACGCCTGTCCGAAGGAGCCCGACGGCACTCGTCCACCTTCGGTTGGGACCAGGTGGCGAGCGACTTCGTCATCATCGCCGAAAACGTGGTCGAATCAGCGGCCAAGCAGCGCCGATGACCGCCACCTTGGGCAGCGAGACCGTGGAGGAGCCGCTGCCGGATCCGTCGGAGGAGCAACAGACCATTGTCTGCGCCGACCCGTTGAGCCGGTGGACCCTGGCGTGGCTGGGCGGACTGTTCCTCGTCGTCACCTTCGTGCAGGCTCCGGGCCTCATCATCGACGACACCAAGCTGCCGGTGATCATGGCCCCTTTGGCGTGGATGCAGTCGGCATTGCACCTGTGGAATCAAACCGTCTCGTCGGGCTCCGTTCAGGAGGAGACGTTCGGATATCTCTTCCCCATGGCGCCCTTCTTCGAGCTGATGCACCTGCTCCATGTGCCGGTCTGGTGCGCGGAACGACTCTGGCTGGCCCTCCTCCTCACCATCGGCGCGTGGGGCATCATCCGCCTGGCCGAGGCGCTCGGAATCGGCAAGCGATGGGCCCGGGTGCTCGGCGGCATCGCCTACTGCGTGGCGCCGATCGTCGTCGACTGGGCCGCGCTTTCTGGTGTTCTCCTTGCCGTCATGTTGTTGCCCTGGTTGTTGCAACCGCTGGTCGTCGGGTCACGGGAGGGTTCCCCGAGGCGAGCGGCGGCCAAGTCCGGCCTGGCCCTGGCCCTGATGGGTGGGGTGAACGCCACCGTCATCTTCTCCACTCTCCCTCTGGCGGTGATCTGGCTCCTCACCCGGGCACCCGGTCCCCGCCGACGCTCGCTCACCGGATGGTGGCTGGTGTCGGCGGTGTTGGCCTGCTTCTGGTGGGTTGTGCCCACCGTGCTCCAGGGAAAGTACGGGTACAACTACCTTCCCTACACCGAGACTGCCGCGGTCACCACCTCCACCGGGTCTACCTTCGAGGCTCTGCGCGGTGCCTCGTACTGGCAGAACTACGACGACCTGGGCGGACCGCTCGTGCCCGGCGGATGGACGCTGGTCACGTCAAGTGTGGCCATCGTGGCGACGTCGGTGGTGACGGTGCTCGGCCTGGTCGGCTTGATCCGGCGAATCCCGGAACGGTTGTTCCTGGTGGCCAGCTTGAGCTTTGGCGTGGTCGTCATCACCATCGGTTACAGCGGCGGCCTGGCCAGCCCGTTCTCATCGCCCGTCCAAAAGCTGCTGGCAGGAGCTCTCGGTCCCCTGCGGAACGTGTCCAAGTTCTCCCCCGACGTCGCCCTGCCGTTGGCCTTGGGCCTCATCTGGGTCGTATCGACGGCCTCGATCGATGGCCTGGTGCGACGATGGCTCCCCCGATCACGACGGAGCCTGTCGGGCCCGATCATCGGAGGTGTCGCCGTGGTCGCCGTCGTGTTGGCGGCCATGCCCTTCTGGCAGCAGCAGCTCTACCCATCCGGCGGGTTCGCGGCCATCCCTCAGTACTGGAGTCAGACGGCAAACTGGCTCGACAGCCATCAGGGACATCAAACCGCCTTGATCGTCCCCGGTGCCAACTTCGCCGAGTACACCTGGGGGAAGCCCGAGGACGAGCCGCTGTCGGTGCTCACCTCCACCTCGGTCACCGTCCGGTCCATCATCCCGTTGGGGTCCGACGGCAACACCGTCATGCTCAGCGCCGTCGAACACGCCCTGGCCACGGGGACGGCACAGCCGGGGATGGCGCAGTACCTCTCGAGGTCGGGCATCGATTACGTGGTCGAACGCAACGATTTGAACCTCCGCCAAACCGGATCCATTCCTCCCGCCCAGGTTCATCAGGTGCTCAGCCAGACACCGGGCCTGACCGAAGTTGCCTCGTTCGGACCGTATCTGCCGATGTCTCAGGTGGCCCAGGGAGACCTGCCGGTGTACGACTCGCCCTCCTCTCTTCACCTCCGGCCGGTCGAGATCTACAAGGTCGAGCCCGCCGTCTCCGAGGTCCAGACCTTTCCGGCGACCAATCCTCTCGTCGTCAGCGGCTCGAGTGGCTCGCTGCTCCCGCTGGCCAACGCGGGAGTTCTGACCGGGCGGGCCGCGGTGCTGGCCGACGATCCCCACGCAGCCAAAGCTGCCTCGAAGCCCCGATCGACGTGGGTGATCACCGATGGGAACCAGCGGACAGCCGACTCGTTCGGCAAGATCGACGACGATCAGTCCTATCTGCTCGGCCCCCGCCAACGGCTGTATGGCCTGGCCGTCAGCACCCCGCTGACCTACGGCTCGTCGGCGAGCGACTCAGAAACTGTGGCATCGCCGATCGGGGCCGCATCGGTTTCGGCCAAGTCGTACGGATCGAACACTGTCATCAATCAGCCGTCCGAAGGTCCCGCCGCGGCATTCGACGGCGACCCCTCGACCGCCTGGGTGGGGTCGTCGTCGGCTTATTCGGTGGGCCAGTGGGTGGCGATCACATTCGACCATGCCGTGCCGCTCACCTCGATCTCCATCACCCCCCTGGACGACACACCGCAGCGGCCCAGCATCAAGCAGGTCCTCATCACCACGGATCAGGGTTCCGTCCGCCGGTCGATTCCGATCACCAACAGCCCCGTCGAAGTCAGCGTCGCTCCGGGTCTGACACAGCATCTGATGATCATGATCAAGGGTGTTCGTCGCCCCAAACACCCGGCCGCACCACAGCTGGGGGCGGGCATCACCGACGTGGCCATCCCCGGGGTCTCCTTCCATGAGGCCATGCAACTCCCCACCGATGAGTTGTCGGCCTTTTCGAGCGCGATCCACGGGTCACCCATCCTCGATCTCGACGACCCGATCACCAATCCCAATCTCGATTTCACCGG
The DNA here is from genome assembly GCA_963704615.1 of uncultured Acidimicrobiaceae bacterium. Classification (GTDB taxonomy): domain Bacteria; phylum Actinomycetota; class Acidimicrobiia; order Acidimicrobiales; family RAAP-2; genus Bog-756. The sequence goes on from OY969923.1 coordinate 3,208,492, forward strand.
CCCGACGACCATCGCGGAACCAATCCCCCGAAAGTTCGCTCTCCCCCAATCCCTGTCCGCCACCATCACCGGTGTGGCAGAGCCCGTACCCGGACCGGCGCTCGAGAACCTGCTCTCCACTGTCGCCACACCCCCCGACCAGTCGCTCCAGGTCACAGCCAGCTCGTGGCTCCGAGACCTGCCCCGATTCAGGCCCGAGAACGCGGTCGAGAGTTCCTCCTCGCCCTGGATCGCCGGGATCGACGATCCCGATCCCTCGCTCACCCTCCAATGGAACGGCGTGCGATCGGTGGGATCCATCTCACTCGGGCTCTCCTCACAAGCCAGTCGGCCTCGGCAGGTGACCATCACCAGCCCCGCGGGAAGCCGAGTCGTTGACGTTCCCGCCAACGGAGGGGAGATCTCCTTCGCCCCGATGACGACTGAATCCCTGACGATCCACTTCAGTGCGGTCATCACCAAGGTGGGGAAGGTCCCCACCGGTCTCGTCACCGTGGGGCTGCCGGCGCCCTCACCGATTGCCCTGCCGGTCGGCCTGGCATCGATCAGTATTCCGGCGGTCACCGACCACACCCCGACCGCGCCGGCGCCCAGCACGCCGATCGACCTGGCCTGTGGCACCGGACCGGTGGTGCAAATCGACGGCACCCCGGTGGAGACCTCGATCAGCGGAACGCTCGGCAACCTCATCGATCTCCAGCCCATGAACTTGACCGGGTGCACCCCGACGGTGGCTCTGGCGGCGGGAAGGCACGTCATCTCGTTCCCCTCCGGAAGTGCCCTCCGCATGACCGGGCTGCTCCTCCGCAGCCCGCAGTCCGGCGTCTTTCCCCCCCAGAACCCCGCGATCCGGAGCGTCCGGATCACTTCTTGGTCGCCGGCAAAGCGCACCCTGGCCGTCGGAGCCGGAGGAGCGACCTACGTCCAGGTGGCCGACAACTTCAGCCCGGGCTGGGTGGCCACGCTCGGCGGCCGGACGCTGGCTCCGGTGCGCCTCGACGGCTGGGAACAAGGCTGGATCGTCCCGGCCGGCGACGCTGGTACCGTGACCATGATCTTCACGCCGGACCACGCCTATCGTGTCGCACTCCTCCTCGGCGCGCTTCTCCTCGTGCTGTTGGGCCTCCTTGCCTTCGCCGGCCCCAACCGCTCCCGAGAGGATCCGATCGGCCAACGCCGACGGTTGCCGGTCTGGCTTCTGGCCTCGGGGGCGGCAATCGTGGCCCTCTGTGTCGGCGGCGTGCTGGTGTTTCTGTTGGTCCCCCTGATAGCCATTGCCCACCGATGGGGGAGCCGAGCAATGGCAGCCATCGGGGGCGGCGCCTTTCTCATCGCCGGAATCATCGTCGCCGCCCATCCCGCGACCGTCGCTGCGGCCCACGGAGGAGCCTTCGGTACGCCCGCCCAGTTCTTCTCCGTCCTGGCCCTCTGCGCACTCCTCAGCGCGGTTGTGGTCGGCGAACGACGACCGGGGCTCGGCGCGGGGTCGTCAACGGTGGCGGCGGAGCAGCCCTCCTGACCCTCGGGTGCCGCCTCGGATCACCCGCCGGCGGCCAGTACACAAGAGACGGTCCGCTCGACGGCCACCGCTCCGCGATTCGGCAACCCGGCCGTGCAGCGAGCGTAGCTGGTTGCGCTCGGAAACCGGGCAGGGACATCGGTATCGACACCGCGCCAGACCCAGGCGTCGGCAACGTGCACCGGTTGTGCCCCGGTTGCCGCGGCAATCAGACCGGCCATGGCGGTGACTGATGCCACCTGATCGTAAGCCGGCAACTCGGGTTGGTCAGGCAGCACGACCATGGTCACTCCCCATTCGGACAGAGCCCGGTGCACCGCGGCGATGTCCGACGATGTGACAACGGGCATGGAACCGTAGGCGAACGTCACCTCGGTGATGACGGTCTGTCCCTGATTCTCACCGGCCCGATGGTGGAGTCCGGCGCCAAGGCCACCGGACCCGACAATGGAGGTGCGTTGACCTCCCAACGCCTGCCAGGTGAGGGCCGCCTGCTTCCAGCCGATGGCGAACGGGTAGCGGTGACCATTGTCGGCCCGCCAGGCGAGACCGGGCTTGGTCACCGTAAACGGTGCCGGGAGAGCGAGGACGACCGGGTGGCCAGGCAGCCGCGGCGCCACGGTACGGAACCAGGTGGGGAGAACGACCGGTTGGACTGTCAGGGGGATGGTCTTGGCCAGAGAGACACCGGGGAAAACGATCGCCACTGCCGCGACCACCAACGCGACGAGAGCGCCGGCCCACCTGGCGCTCGGCTTTCCCCGTCCAGTCGAGGGCCCTGGCCTGGCCGTGCTCGCCCCCACCCCGACCCGCCAGTTCACCGAGACCCGGACGCGGTCGACCACGACGCCCAGCACGACAGCGACCGTCAGATAGGCGAACAGGACGAAGTGGAGTGGCTCGATGTCGTCGACGAAAGGGAGCGCGGCCAGAAAAGGACCCGAGGCCATGGCCAAGAGGAAAGTCGCCAGGGCGAGACCCCCGAAGAACCACAGAAGTCGGTCTCGCCGCCAGATGACGAGGCCTGCGCCACAGACGGCGAAGACTCCGACCCCAAAATACTGACTGAAATACATGGCGTTGAGAACGGGTCCCTGGTAACCGCCAACGATCCGTTGCCACTGATCGCCCGCCGATGAGGGGATCAAGAAGTCCACCAAGGATGCCATGTACGAGTTCAGGTGCAGGCCGGGGTGGACCACCTGCGAGAAGTGAGCCGGTCCGGCGAGTCCATACCACGCCGGATAGATCAGGAGAACGAGAGCCGTGACCGCGGCCGCCACGATCCCGACAGCGGCTGGTCGCGCGTGCTCCCGCAGAGCGACCGGATCCCGCTTCGTTGCATAGACGACAACTATCACGAGGCCGACGGCGATCTCGATGAACATGAGAAGAAGGACCTCGAGTCCGATGAAGAACTGAAGACAGATCAGCAGACCCAGGACGATCCCGGTGGCCACAGGCCGTCGCCGCTGACGGATCAACAATTCGTCGAGGCAGATGATCACAAGAGGCGGTATGGCGACCATCCCGAAGTCCAGGTGGGCGACGCTGAGATTGGACAGAACGAATGGCGAGAATCCGTAGAACAGGCCGGAAACAAACGCGGCCGGGGCCCACGGCACCCATCGGCGCACCAACGCGAACATGGCGAGAGCCGACAGGACGGGGCTCAGAGTCAAACCGACGTTGAGTCCGGCAACCGACCCGAAGAGCCAGGTGATGGGAGCCAACACGATTCCGTAGGAGGCGAAGATGAGGTTGATGCCGGTCGGATACCCCACAGTCGTCGAATAGAGAGGGTTCAGGCCATGGGTGATGGCGTAGGGCGGCCACGCCGTGAACCAGATCGATGTGGATGAGTCTCCGCACCCGCACGTGGTGGTCGAGGTCGGATGGCCGGTCCACACGTGCGCCCAGACGATCAGTGACAGCAGGAGATAGAGGCCCCCGGCGATCAGATAGGGAAAGACCGGATGGGAAGACCTCTCGTGGACCTCGCTCGGCCGAGCCAACTCAGAAGTACCACTTCTGACACTGGAGCGAGGCTGTTCCACTGATGTTCCCAAACCCACTGTCGAAGCATCGGCCTCGACGGCGTCCGCCACTGTCAATTGACGGTCCGAATCCATTCTCGTGGCAGTCTAGATGCGCCACACTGCTGCGGCGTTTCATGATCGAGGACAAGGGCAAGACGGTCGGTGTGGCGAGGGGATGGGGCGGATCCAAACCGCGGCGTCGATCATCATCGAGGTCGTCACCACGCGCAAACCTCTGGCTGCACACCATCTCGATGGCGAGACGACAGTCAGCGTTCAACACCACGAAGAGTGAAACACTGGGCTGGCCGGTCCTCGAGCCATCGTCCCTGAAGATGAGAGAAGATACGGGACATCCCGAACAGAGGGCAATCTGACGTGCGCGTTGCATCCAAGGTCATGAGTTGGGTTCCGGATCGATTGCTCGTCCCTTCGATCGCCTGGCAGTTTCGCTTCAGCGAGCCTGAGCTGGGACGACTCGATGAGTTCGTCCCGAGCCATCGAGGGGCGGTCGACGTGGGGGTGTGGTGGGGCCCCTGGTCGTGGTGGCTGGCGCGGCGGGTCCCGAAAGTCGATTCCTTCGAGGCAAATCCCGATCTGGTCGCTCACCTGTCGGCGGTGATGCCATCAAATGTGAGTCTTCATCCCATCGCGCTCAGCAATCGGTCGGGCGAATCTGACCTCTGGGTCCCTATCGGGGGAATGGGCACGGAAGGACGCTCTTCCCTCGAGTCTGGAAGCCGGATCACATCGGCCTGGAAGAAACAGACGGTCGTGACCAATCGATTGGATGACTTCGAGCTCGGGGACGTCGGATTCCTCAAGATTGACGTCGAAGGCCATGAATACTCCGTCCTGCAGGGTGCAGAGAAGCTCCTCGACACGCAGCGACCAACGGTGATGGTCGAAATCGAGCACTTCCCTGATCGACACAACTCGCTCGACACGATCGTAAAGTTTTTCGCCGATCGCTCCTACAGTGCTGAGTTCCTGCAGAGGGGCCGTTGGCACCCTGTCGAAGAGTTGGATCGCCAAGCCATGCGGAGAATGGCGAGAAGCGTTGCCCGGCATGGCTACGGGACGAACCTCGTCCTCTATGCGCGTCGGTACGTTCACAACTTCGTCTTCAAGCCTCACTGATCTCGTCATTCCGGGGATCGTCGCTGGAGGCGTCGAACCTACGATAGAAGGTCGCGTCCGCCAGCAGGGTGCGGTACACCTTTTGTTGAAGTGCATCGGCCTTCTTGTCTGACCGAGCGCGGAGCCAGTTCAGGTAGCGTCGCCGCTGCTTATCCCACGAGACAAGCGAGGCGGACTTCAACGTGGAAAAGTGCCTGGGGCGCAGACGGGTGACCAGAACCGGTTTGCGGGCCACGGTTGCCATCCAACCCTCGAGGCTTCGGCCCCAATGCCAGTCACGCGAGCCTTCCCGGGACCGCACTTCGACGTGGTAGTTAAGACGGGACCGACGTTTGCGGAACCCAGCGCCGTGATGGTAGATGCGGTGGTCGTAGATACCGAACCAGAGTGGATCGGGGTCGAAGGTGTTGGTCCGAAGGAGCGGGAGCCACTCACGATCGTGGTCAGCCAGTTGATGCAAGAGATTGCCGCCGACATCGGTCGTGATCTCTCCCACAGAGTTCACCCACGAACCACCCTCCCTCCAATCCCCACCGATTAATTCCCAGAATCGACAGGTGGTGAAGCAAAAGCAGGGGTGAGGCTGAGGGTCGCCCAAGTTCTCATCGCGCCGAACGGCGGCGAGAGGTACCACCGTCAGCGTGCTCTCCATCCAGCCCCCGATGGGTCGGATCGGAAAAGCGTCACCATCGAGGAATACCAGCAGATCGGTGGGATCGGATTGTTCGATCACAATCCGGGCAAGGGCATTGAGTTTCTCAGCATGACTACCCTCGAGATCTTCGGCATAGTGGAACCTGCGTCTGATTGCCACATCATCAATGCCATTCAGTGACGCAAATATGCGATACGGCTCATTGAGATTCCGCTCTAGGTACCGCAGCTGAGGTTCGATCCACTTCTTTGATTGCCAGTGGACAGTGACGATATTCAACATGCCGTATTTATCATTCTGAAGCCATACCTCAACATGCTTCGGAACGCGACCGATGTCCATTCGGCACATCCACTGCGTTCATGATCCGAGAAGACTAGTTGTGGCGTCCACTGGTCGGGGATGGGCACGAAGTTTGGGTGGCAACGTACTTCACCCACCAAGCTGGTTCGACCAGACTGGTACCATCCACCGGGTGGAGCCGGCAGAAGATCTCTACCTGGACCTGCTGGCACGTACGCTGACGAGAGCATTGTTCGAAGAGAACGACCGGGTGATTGGCGTTCGCTCTTCAGTGCCAGGAAAGACCGAGCCTCGCCTACTCACCTATGCCGACCGTCTGGCGCCCTTGTTTGGCAAACTGCGGCTTGAGCTGGCCTACAAGCGCCCCTTCGACCCGTCGACTCGGGACACCGGGCGTGATTGGCCGGCCCGGGCCGAGACGATGGTCGGCCTTCAGCGTCTGGCGAACGCCCGCTTTTGCATCGAGCGTGTGTTGGCGGACGCTATTCCCGGTGACATTATCGAGACGGGGGTTTGGCGAGGTGGCATGTCCATCTTCATGAAAGGAGTCCTTGCCGCCCACGGTGACGCCGATCGCACGGTGTGGTTGGCAGATTCGTTCGAAGGGCTGCCGCCTCCAGATCCGGCGAACTACCCTGCAGACCGCCAACTTGACTTGTCCAGCTACGAGATTCTGTCCGTCGGGGTGGAACAAGTCCGACACAGTTTCGAGCGCTACGGGCTCATGGATGATCGCGTCCGATTCATAGTCGGTTGGTTCCGCGACACGCTCGACCGTGCTCCCATTCGCGATTTGTCCATCCTCCGTCTGGACGGCGATCTCTATGAGTCCACGATCCAGGCGCTGGAACCGCTCTATCCCAAGCTCTCGCCCGGCGGTTATTGCATTATCGATGATTACGGCTCGGTCAACGCTTGCGCCGCCGCAGTCACGGATTACAGAAAAGATCATGGCATCGAAGACGAGATCCTCGATATCGACGGTGCTGGGATCTACTGGCGTAAGTCCAGCCCAACCTAGGCGTGGCCCGAAAAGACGCACTCCGTCCGGTCTCCTGTCTCACGTCAGACCCGCCGTGAACGTCACGCCGTCGTGTGGCGATTTGGCACGGGGGGACCTTCCAAACGACTGAGCGCGATCGTAACTCCAAGAAAGTCCCCGGTTCGTGGCTTGTCGGCCCCGATTTCCGGGCCGGAAGCCTCCGACCCATATAAGGAGAGTACGATCAGTCGCCGCGTGTCGTTACGGACAACGCTCGGCGCAGAACGGTGAGACGGGAATCGGTTGGAATCAGGAACGCAGACAGATTCACATGCGGTAGGGGTAATGCCGGACGCCGGCCCTGCTACGGAAAGCAGCAACGAGAGATTCGATAACGTGCGCCGTCGCTGGCCCGCGCTCGTCTGTTTCGGTTCGTATGTTCTCCTTACCATCTTTCTGTTCGGACCCTCCAATTCGATTGGATACGCCGTCGTCACCGGACCGAACATTGGGGATACTGCTGACCAGATCTGGTTTTTGGCATGGGTGCAGCACGCCCTTGCTCACGGCTTCAATCCGTTCTTCAGCGCGTGGCAAAACTACCCAGCCGGTTTCAATTTGCTGAGCGACACGTCGATGGTGGCCCTTGGGACTCTCCTCTCGCCGATCACAGCACTCTTCGGTCCGGTGGTGTCTTGGAACCTTCTGGTCCGTCTTGCCGTTGTGGTTTCGGCAATGTCGATGTGCTTGGTCCTGCGTCGATGGACCAGCTGGTGGCCTGCAGCATTCGTCGGAGGGCTTCTTTATGGATTCTCCCCTTACATCTATTACAGCGTTGGCCATGCCTTCCTAGTTTTTGTCCCGCTGCCCCCACTGATGTTCCTGCTCTTACACGAGATTCTGGTGCGACAGAAGTGGCGCCCGGGGAGAACCGGAGCTCTGCTCGGTGCGGTATGCGCCGTTCAGTACCTCATCTCGTCAGAAATTCTGGTCACTTCGATCATCATGGGCGCCATCGCCACCATCATCTATCTGACAGCTTCACGAAAAGTCCTGGCCGCGAAGTGGCCTTATTTGAAGACCAGCTTGGTTTTTACCTTGTTGGCGGGAGGTCTGCTGATCGGCTATCCAGTGCTCTTCACTGTGCTGGGACCCGAGCACCTCGATGGTCCCCCTCAAACACAGGCGAGTCTGGGAATCCTCCATGCCGATCTCCTCTCACCAATCAGGCCCGGAGGGATGCAGTGGATTGCTCCACAACCTGTCGAAGCAGGTCTAAGTGCGATCAACGGCTGGCTTCTCTACATGGGGGCTCCACTCACCGTGGCTCTGATCGCCATTGTGGTGTGGCTGCGCAAGAGAGGAATCGTAATCGTCGCAGCAATCATGACGGTGGTCGCGTTACTTCTGTCGTTGGGAGCGACCCTCTACGTTGCGGGCAACAACACAGGTATCCCATTACCCTTCGATGTCCTCGCCAACCTGCCAATTCTCGACGGCCTTTATTCTGAACGTTTTTCGCTTTTCACGTACTTGTTCAGCGCAGGGATCATTGCAATAGGGCTTGAGGAACTCCATCGTCGGCTACTGCCATCGAATCATTTGGGGAGCACGGCTTCGTTCGGGAGGAAAGCTTGGGCCAGTGCCGTGCCGCTCGCGCTCGCCGTCATCGTGGCGCTACCCTTAGTGCCTGGTCATGGGGAGCAAACGTCCCCGAGCGGCGTGTCCTCCTTTTTCACCTCGGCGTTGGTGCAGGAGGTCATTCCGCCGGATAGCGTAGTTCTCTCGTACCCGTATCCGAGATCACCGTTGAACCCGTTTCTTTCTTCCGACTTGGTTGATGAGGCCCTTCTGGACCAGGCTTCGTCGGGCATGCGATACAAGTTGGTCGGTGGCTATGGGTGGTGGCGGCTGAAAAACAGAGATGTGGCTTCGCCCAATCCGCCTGAGTTGAAGCCGACCTCAGTCGAATCGTTTTTCGATAGCTCCTTCTACGGTGCTGGAACAGCAGAGCAGGAGCAAACGAACAATCTCCCCGCGGATATTCGGCAGTTCGTTCGTGACCACAATGTCGATACGGTGCTCGTCCTGCCAATCGGCAAGAATCCAGGGGCTGTGGTCAAACAGGTTACGCTCGCCATAGGGCCACCCCGACGTTTGGACGGTGTCGATGTGTGGTCGAACGTCCAGCACCGGATCAAGTCGGCGGCCTGATCGTTTCAGCACCCCATCAGACGGCACCAGTTCGACGACGCGCGCCCCATCGCGCCCGGATGGTCACTTCAGACTCCTTGAGTTGGCTTCAATGGAAGTATCACTATCGTCAGCCAACCGAAATCTACGCCGAAACGGTCAGGCCACCCGATTCATTGCCTCACGAAACACTTCCGCTTTTTCGTGAACGGTCAGCGTCAGCGCATTAGATCCGGAGCGACTTCCATGCCGGCCGTCCACACGGTCTTCGCCACGATCTTGCTGAAATCCGCACGGCTCGCGTACTTCGCACCAATATCCCCTGTTTCTGCGAGGAGCCCATCCGACAGGGTCGTCGGGTTCAGGCCCAGGGCCAAGAATCGGTCTCGGGTCACGTTGAGTTCGTTCTCGGCTGCCTCGTTGCGGGGGTTCGGAAGGTACGCGATCTCCACGCCGATGAGCTTCGAGATGAGCTCGGCGAGCTCTTTGATTCGATGGGTCTCGGTGACCTGATTGAAGACCGACACCTGGGCTCCCTTGGTCGGCGGGTTGTTCAGGGCGATCTCGATGCACTGCACGGTGTCGCGGATGTGGATGAAGGCCCTCGTCTGGCCGCCAGTCCCGTGCACGGTGAGCGGATGACCGATGGCTGCCTGCATGATGAACCGATTCAGCACCGTGCCGTAGTCGCCGTCATAGTCAAAGCGGTTGATCAGCCGCTCGTCGATCGCCGTCTCCGGCGTCTGGGTGCCCCACACGATGCCCTGGTGAAGGTCGGTGACCCTTACCCCGTCATTTTTCGCGTAGAAGGCGAAGAGGAGTTGATCGAGCGTCTTGGTCATGTGATACACCGAGCCTGGATTGGCTGGGTGGAGGATTTTGCGCTCGAGCTGGCCCTCGGGGGTGGGCACGTGGACCGTGAGGTACCCCTCAGGGATCGGGGCAGACCCCGACCAACCGTAGCCATAGACACCCATAGTGCCGAGGTGAACAACCGCGATGTCGAGCCCGGACTCGACGATGGCGCAAAGCAGATTGTGGGTGCCGGTGATGTTGTTGTCGACGGTGTAGCGCTTTGTTTCGCGCTCCGCATCGAATAAGGAGCGGCCCGCTGTTCGGCAAAGTGAACAACGGCGTCGGGACGGGATTCGAGGAGCACGCCAACAAGCCGGTCGTACTCCTTGGCCAAGTCGAGATTGACGAAGCTGATCTCCTTGCCAGTGTGCTCTCTCCACACGATCAGGCGTTGGCGTATGGGGCGGATCGGCGTGAGGGACTCGACTTCGAGCTCGACATCGATGAAGCGCCGGCTCAGGTTGTCGACGATGGTCACGTCGTGGCCGGCCTGCGACAAGTGCAGGGCCGTAGGCCACCCGCAGAACCCGTCACCACCGAGGACTAGGACTCTCACGTCATTCCCCCCTGCTGCGGCGTCGCCACCGAATATCTCAATCTCCGATGAGAGGACACTAGCTGTTGTCATACGTTGTCATCGAGAGCGATCCAGATTCGCGAACTCGATCCCACGAGTCTTAAGCGGTTCTTACCGTTCCTTGCCGTTTCGTGTGGGGGTCGGTCCCTCGTTCGTATGGGTTGGTCCCTCGTTCGTGTGGGTAGTCCCCAACCGCCACTCTGTGACGTCATTTCGGCACTCGCCGTGACCAGCCCAGGGGAGATGAGCAAGGGCAGCTGATCCGGGTCGGTTGACCAAGTTCAAGGTGGCATGCGGACTGGCGCCACGGTTGCAGCTCGATTTCGGTGAGAGCGCTGAGCGCTCTCAGCCTCGAACTCCGGGGTGAACGACCGACGGGCATGGGCTTCTTCCGTTCCATCGTTTCCGTTTTGGACATCCTTTCCGGGGCTCTTCACCTCAGGGACGGAAGGGGTTGACCTGGCCGGTTGAGCTTGGGTGCCGAAGGAGCGACTGAGCTAGGCGACGGCCACCTGCCTCTCAGTGGAGTGCGAATGATCGTGACAATCTCAATTGACCTGCTCTTCGAGTACAGCGGGCAATGACTTGAAGCGCCGATGACCGTTGACCGGCCGGAATCGCTAGTTGGCCTCGATCATGCCGTGCCCTACACTCTCCGGCCAACGGTCTCGGCTCACTCGGATGTTGATTTCGAGAAGACTGGGGGGCGGCATGGTGACCGAACAACTCGAAAAGCCCGCGATGGCCCAGGTTCAAAGGCCTCCGGCAACGACCGTTGCGCATCGCGTGCGGCCGTATCTCCTTGCCACCGGGGGCTATCTCGTGGCGTCGGTGATCGTCTGGTGGAACGTCTGGTCGAGCCATCCGACGTCGACCACCACCTGTGGATGCGGCGACAGCTCCACCTTTGTCTGGTATCTCGCATGGCCGGCCTATGCCCTAGCCCACGGCCTCAACCCGCTCTATTCGACGGCACTCTTCCACCCGGGCGGGGTGAACTTGCTGTCCAACACCAGCGTGCTCGCCATCGGCGTGGTGCTTGCTCCGGTGACCTGGATATTCGGAGTGGTTGCCACGTTCAACGTGGCCCTTACTTTGAGCCCGGTCCTCTCCGCCCTGGCCATGTTCGCCCTGCTTCGCCGATGGGTGTCCTGGTCGCCGGCCGCCTTCTTCGGCGGCCTGTTCTACGGTTTCTCACCGTTCATCATCGTCTACCTCACCGATGGCCATCTGATGATCGGGATGGCCGCCGTGCCGCCGTTGTTCGTCGCCTGCCTGGACGAGCTTTTGGTTCGGCAACGACGCCGGCCGATCGCGATCGGGGTGCTCCTTGCGCTCTTGGTTACGCTGCAGTTCTTCATCGGCACCGAGATTTTCTTGATCATGGTGACAGCGGGGGCGGCGGGCGTCGTCCTCCTCGTCGGTTACGCCGCGTTGCGCCATCCCGAGGCCCTTCGACAACGCATCCGGTACGCCATGGTTGGTATCTCGTCCGCGTTGATCGCCACATTCGTCCTCCTCGCCTATCCAATCTGGTTCGCCCTGGACGGACCTGCGCATTTGTCGGGACCGATCTGGCCCCCGCCTACTATCTTCCCGTTCCAACAGAACCCGTTCAACGCGTATCTGTTCCCAACCCCTCCGAGCACCCTAGGGCTTGGCGAAAATTCACCGGCATTCGCACACATAGCCGGTGGCTACCAGGGGCCCATCCTGTCGTCGGATTACCTCGGCCTTGGGGTATTCGCCGTCCTGATCGTCGGGATCGTCGTTTGGCGGCGCGACCGAAGGCTGTGGCTGTTCGGCTTGGTCGGCCTCGGTGCTTCGCTCCTCTACCTGGGATTCAGCCCGGACGTTTTTACGCCGTGGCGGCTCCTTTCGAAGCTTCCCCAATTCGGCAATGTGGTGGTCGAGCGGTTCACCCTTGTGACCTTTCTAGCCGCCGCCGTCATGCTCGGCCTGATCATTGAGCACACCTATCTTTCTGCAGGTCGACCTCGATCGGCAGTCGGGGGGCCCACCGGAAACTCGTCGGTCGACCACAGAACGCGTCGTTCGCAATGGACCGGCGCCGCGGCCGGGGTGATCGTGGCAGTGGTTGCAGTGTTTCCGCCGGCCGCCTATCTGGCCATGACCCTTCCCGTCACCACTCAAGCGGTCGTGCTTCCCGCCTGGTTCCAAACTGTGGCACCGCACCTGACCGGGCATCAGGTGCTTCTCGTCCTTCCGACACCCTTTTCGGCCGTAAGGACTGCCGACATGTGGCAGGCCGTCGATGAGATGCACTACTCAACGGTGGGAGGTCCCGGCCCGGGAAGCGTCCCTGCCCGGGCCGGAAAGGAACGAGCGGCCCAGGCCGTCATTTCGGGGCTGTCCTATCCCCCGGGGCCCAATGAGCCTGTCACCACCGCTGACATCGGTGCGGTTCGCCGGGCGCTCCACGAGTGGGGGGTGACCATGGTGGTGATCCCCGATCAACCCGGCCTTCCGGCCTATGACAAGATCCCGTCAGTCACCTATGCCGCGGCGGTGATCACGGCGGCTACGGGAATGCGACCGTTGCACGAGGCGGATGCGTGGGTGTGGCCTGGAGTGGGCCGTGCCCTGGACTCAACGGTTCCGTCCGCTGCCCGACTGTCCGACTGCACGAAGGGAGTGCGGCCTCGCGGAGCTGCCGCGGTCGACGCGGCTACCAGGTGTGTACTCCCCAACGTGGGATGAACGGAAGCGAACCTTTTCGATCCTGCAGCAGCGTCGGTGCTGCCCAAGACGGCACACCGGTTAATGCCCGGTGATTGTGATGCCATCGGCATCGTCCCGTCAGTCTGCCTGACTCATTGCTTTACCAAAAACCTACGCCTTCTCGTGAACATCTAGGTCTTGTAGAAGAGAGTAGGGATCCTCTGGGCCAACCAAGGGTTGCGGCCATACACGAGGATCTCTCCTTTGAGAAATGGCTTCACCCTCCCGATCCGCCCCGCGCTCAAGAGATTCCACGCACTGGGTCGAGCCGAGATGCGGACGTCCGCTCTGCCGTTCTCCTCGGTCACGGTGAGCCTGGGCCCAGAAAAGGCCAGAGCGATGTCGGGACCGCCGCGTAGCCGCAGCATGTAGGTGGCCGAAAAGCCGGCAGCGGTCGAGGGATGGACGAAGGCGGGAAGGACATCCTCGTACGCCCGGATGGCCAGGATCGAGTCTGACTCGCCGATCGTCCAGGGGCGCCTGACAGCGACGGCTATGTCCCAACCGTGAATGAGCAGGTCGTTGCTCAAGATGGCGACCACCGAGGCGGTCGGGACCATGAGACCCGCGTGCCAGGGCACATCGCCACCGGCACTCTCCCGCCAGACCTGCATCAGGGCTCCAGCGGCGGTTTCGATGGCGTCCGCCAGATCGAAAGGATCACGCTCGGGCACCTCCGCCAGTGCTCGGGCATTGTGGATGTCACCATTGGCGAGATCGGGCCACATCGGCGGACCTCCGAGCGCCATGTCCCGGTAGCCGCGCAAGCAGGAGAGCACGTGCGCTCCCGTCTCGCCCACTGTCCACGAGAGATGGGGCACCGGCACGGCACCCTTCGGGATGCTGCGCAACAATTGGCTGAACCGGGTGCGCGCCGATTCGAACATCGGCAAGGTGTCCTCGATGGCCAGAGCTCTCATGATCCCTTCATCGTTCTCCGACAGCGCAGACCCCTCCAAAAGCCGCTCTCTTGCCGATTCGGATTCGATCTATCCGCTTACTCCTCCGATGAAAGGCGACTCGTCCCCATTGAGCGATCCCGCAAACATCTCGCCGAACAGGGTGACACACTCCTCACAGATGAAGACGCTGTTCGGTCCGGCCACCATCCGGAGGCCATTCCTCTTTTTTGATTTTCCGCAGAATGAGCAATTGACGTCCGGCCAAGCCATAGTCTCGACATTATCCCCCCGATTCAGTTCCTCACTGGCATCGTTCGTATCTCGCGTATGGTCTCAAACGTCGCCCGCTCAGGTGCCGACCTGGATCACCCCGGCGTCAACAAGGGCTCTCCGCGCCTCATCAACTCCCGAAACCGAAGCCGTTCTGAATCCAACCGCTTCGGCGGCACGTGTGTTGAGGATGTTGTCATCCAAAAATAGGACCCGATCGCTGGGCACGTTCAATTGCTGCGACACGTGTTCGAACGCCCTGCGGTCCGGCTTGGCCATGCCCATCTGGTAGGAGAGGAACCGATGGTCGAAAAGCTGGACGATCGGCCAGGCACTTGCCTTGCCGACCCAGTGCAGCTCATTGGTGTTGCTGAAGCAACTGACCGCCACAGCGGCCTTCACTTGCTGGACCAGGTCCTCTGCTCCTGGATAGGGCCCGACAACCCAGGACGCAAAGTCGTCCAAGAAAGCCAATGGCCCGACGGGAAGGGCCCAATCATCAATGATTCCGCGAGCGAAATCCTCCTGAGAGCACAGGCCACTCTCGAAGCTCCGCACCCAACGACAGGTGAGCCACCGATGCCAGAGCTCGTTGTCGTTCTCGATCCCAGCAAGCTCCTTCATGGCCGAGATGCCTCGGAGCTGAACCAAAACACCACCAAGATCGAAAAGGACAATCCGCACGGGATCAGCCACGGTGCAACACCTCGAACATCACAGCGAGTTCACGGCAACGATCCGCTCCAGTTCAGGTTTTTGCAACATTCTCATCGATCGGTCCGGACCAGAACAAATCATTTCGTCGCCTAGAGGCGAAGGCCGGCTATCCCTTGACGAAGCGTAGACGTTCAAACTGCCGGTCCCACCCGCTGCTGTCCCAGAACGAGGTCGCCTGCACTTCGGTGGAAACGACAATGGCCTGGATCCGACGAGCGCCGAGCCCAGCCACTCTCCTCTCGCCCCGCCTCAGTAGCTCTCGTCCGACGCCACGTCTCCTATGGCTCGGTGCCACCACGAGGCGATAGATGGACCCCCGCCACCCGTCCCAGGCGGCGATGACTGTGCCCACGAGGCGATCCCCGTCCTCGGCGACGATTAGAGCACCGGAGTCGAACGCAATGAGCCGCATCAATCCTTCGGGATCATCCGTATGCGACGGTTCTGCCTCCGCATCTCTCCACAAGCGAAGCACGTCGGATACGTCAGACAAAATGGCCGATCGGATCTTTGGGATCATGGGGGCTCCTTGTTGTAATAACCGGGTCACCTATTCTCCTCGGCAGGGGGCAGAATGGATTCAGAGGTCGTTCCTTCGAATGCATCGACGGTCGCCTTGGCGACTGGCTCGGGCCCGACCAGTCTCTTCGTGACCACGACTCCCTTCGATCCAGATGGGCGCGCCTCCCCTATCTCCTGAGCGCCGCCGCACCTACGCAGAAAAAGCCAACCGGCTCTAATCGGTGTCGAAGGCGTAGCCGGCAAGCCAAGAGTGCCGCGAGATGGTCTCGTCAACCATCGCGATCTGTTCGTCGGACCACGTCACTGAGTGCCGCGACATGCGGGGAGACGGCCACACTGTCGAAGCGCATCCGTCAAGGTACGCCTGGTCGGCGTTCACGCCTAAGAACCGGCAGGCTCGATCAAGCACCGTTTTCGGTTCGGACACGAGCTCCTCATGTCGGGTATCGAGGAGTTCGTCAGCTCCCAGATGAGGGCGAACAACGGCCAGGTTCTTGCTCCACATTTCGAACCATCGGATGGCCTCAGGAAGCCTCGGATCTCCTCCACGAGCTCCGAAGCGGGCGGTGGTGGCGATAATGTCAAAGGGGTTGCGGCTGTGCTGGATGACTCGGATCGGAATTCCGGTTATGTGGCGCATTCGATCGAGCAACGAGATATCGCCTGCCAGCCGAAATCCCGTCGCTGCCCCCCGCTTGTCGCCGATGACGCGCAAGCGAGAAGCGACCCCGTGATGCCCGCCGGGTACCGTATAAGTGAAGTCTTTCTTGTCGTGTCCGAACACCTCGTCGTGCCACAGAATCAGAGCATAGAGTTGCCTCCTCCTGAAGCCGTGGTCGATATAGCGAAATGAATCAAGCTCGTTCGAGATCGCGATATCGGGGTGGGCGTCGAGGAGGCTGGCCAGAAGAGTGTGACCACTTCGTGCGTAGCCGATAAAAAAGCAAAATCGCTCAGGCTCCCTGATTCGATCGCGGTAGCGAACTTGCTCGACCAGAGACCTCGAGTAGCTGGCCGCCCACTGGGGGACAGTGTTTGGAGGCCGCAGCCGACCTCTGCCAAGAACGCCCCTCCTGTGCCGTAGGCCAGACTCTTCTGCTGGCGCCTTCATCGCAACACCGGCAGATCCGCGATGCCGCAGCCGAACCACTCGTCGACCAAGGGAGAGATTTGCCTCGTGTAACACCCCTTGACCTGATCATGATTGGCCCGGGTAGAAATCCTCCACGCACGTCTACCCAGCTCCTTCACGACGTGACGCTTCCCGCTGAGCATCATTTGACCAGAGCTGGTGACAGAGATGCTCGCCTTGACTCCCTCCGACAGTGAACAGTGTCGTCGCACTTCCCGTGATAGCGCTAGCCACATCCGAAGCATCATATTCCCTCCAACCTGCCGCGGAGACGCTTGACCGGCTGATGATCGAACCCGAACGCGAGACCGTTGCCATGTACCGCCGCGAATGCTCGTCACCGTCCGCACTCTTTGGAGCACCCAAGGTGAAAGCCTCTTGGCTACTGGGGGCCGGGCACACCGAGACCTCCGTGCTCTAGAATGCCAGCCGTGGGGATGAGCGCGAGGGGGAAGCTAGGCGGACTGGCGGTATCCATCGTCGTTGGAATGTTCATTGTGGCCACCCCTGGCATGAGCGGTGCATCCACGATGGGCTCGTCGCCAAGACCCACCGTTTCCTCGTTCGTTGCGAATCCAGAGACGGTCTTGAGCGATGGCGGAGAAGTCACCCTGTCGGCCAACGTCACGAACGCCACCAGCTGTACCTTCTCCTCCAACAAGCCGGTCTCAGGCCTCCCGACCACCATTCCCTGCGCGAACGGGGCTGTCGAGGAAGGCCTGACCTTGTTGGCCAATACGGGAAAGAGAGCGGCAAAGTACAAGTTCAAATTGACGGTCGCCGGAAGTGCGACGGTCAAAGCGGACGCGACCGGTTCAGTGGCGACTCTGGTCTGTTCAAATATCCAACCTGACGCAAATCTACAAAAGTGCAGTCTGCCGGGCGTGATCCTGCCTGACGCAGACTTGCCCGGTGCCGTACTTGTTCGTGCCAATTTGGCCGGCGCAACGCTATCCGACGCCAACTTGTCGCAAGCCAACATGCCGGTTTCTAACTTTTCCGATGTTGACCTCGACGGCGCGGATCTGTGGGATGCCATTTTGACCGATGTCCAGTTGGCCGGATCCAACCTGTCTGGGTCCAACTTGTCCGATACTCACCTGGCCGACACCAAAATGTCAGATGACAATCTGACGTCTGCCAACATGCAGTCCGCGTACCTGGCGGGAACTGACCTCGAAGGGGCCGATCTCTCGGATGCCGACATGTCGGGTGCCTTCGTGACCGGAGAGAACCTGACTGGGGTGGTCTGGTCCAATACGATCTGCCCCGACGGCACCAACAGCAACAATGACGGCGGCACCTGCGCCAACAATCTCGGCTCATAAGGGATGGATTGATCATTTCGTCCCAAATCCCGTTACAGGGAGACCAAATGCGAGACTCTCGATCGCACCAGGCCGAGCGGTCAACCCTGCATTGGTGGAAGAGGGCCCAACCGGCCCGCGGCAAGAATTGAACCGATCGTTGATGTGATCCACCACCTCGGTGGAGGAACCGGCTGGCGAGGGTGCGCCCTGGTTATCCGGCTCCCCAAGCCTCATTTGTCTCATACCCCAGGCGAACCACGAGATCGCCAGTCAACTCCTTGAAACGCTCGATATGGTCTGCTGACAATCGTGTCTTCCACTCACCCGGAGTACCTGATCGCACATGGTTTGCAATTGCTCCCCCTCGTCCGAGGCTGAGCCTTTCGGTTGCCTCCAATCCGATTTCGGTGGCCCGGTCAGTGAAGCCATACCAAGCGAACAGGCGCTCGAAGGTAGCCCGACTGTCGATCATCGCATCTTCGTATCGAAGTTCGAGGAACTCCGTCTGCTCGTAATCCCATTGAGCCATGTCTTTGGCCGTACGGCGAGCCACGTACTCAACCTCGGCCATCAAGCCGTCATGCTCATTCAGAGATAGGAGGTAGTCCTGATAGCTCAGCCCGCCCGCACGCCGAGGGTTCGGAGTGCGACACCATTTCTCTCTCGTAACCTTGTGATATTCGTAACCAGAGACAACTAGATCCCGTGGATCACGAATAACGTGGGACCCGCGAAATGGTCGATGCGCAATTTGATCCCACTCAAACTGCCCAGCCACAGTGAGCACAAAGTCGGTCTCCGGTCGAATCGTTTTCGGAATGATCTGGAAGCGGAGTCCGTAGCTGTTCGCCACTGACAGCAAGACCTGCTGAAACCAAACAGTGCCCGCTTTATGGTGAACGGAATGGATGAGAAGCGGTCGCTCGAAGCGATTCCTGAAAGGGCTTGTGCCAACCCGGCGAAGGCGGTACTCGAAGCCATGCAAGTGCTTCGTAATCAGCGATTCCACCCGGTTTCCTCCGTTACGACCCAGATTCGGGCTCTCTTTTGTCGACCCAGAAACAGTAGACCAAACAACGTCATTCTTGCGGTTCGACGGGTGGCGTTGCCGGCACCGGCGCGCATGAACCCTGCTCGTGCTCGTGATGAGTCAGCACCGCTGGTTACCTTGGTTCGCGGCGCATGAACCAATTGCGCGCCGAGAGAAGCGGAATCTCCTCGACGACCTCGAAGCCCCAACCGATATAGAACCGGACATTCTCTGGTTTGTCGGTCTCCAACCACGCCAACCGACCGTTTTCATCGAACTCGTCACACAGAAGCTTCATTGCTGCTCCTCCCATACCCATACCCTGAAACCCGGGCTCGACCCCGACCGGGCCGACATGCCAGTGGGATTCAAGTGGATCGTGAGCGGCCAAGACCGAGCCCAGGTGCAGAAAGCGCTCAGCGTCGCTCGCGCCGGATGGAGGTGTGTCCAGGGTCCTTGTCTCCGGCGGAAGCCAGGACGCTATGCAGTGACCCGGTTCAACAGCGCCGGCAACCCCCAGGACACAGCTGCCACGCCGGACGCCGGCCACACGTGCGTTGGCAAGCATGCCGCCAAAGGCGCTGTACATCATCTCCAGCCGGACGAGAGGATCATCGGAGACAGCAAGAGACGACGGATTATCTCGTAACGCTCGGGCGGCAGTCCCTACGGACTGAGATAATTGATCGGCGTCCTTGAGCCACAGAATCTCATAATCGGCCATCTTTGGTTTCTACCAGATCAGTCGATTGCCGGGGTGGGCATGAACATCAGGGGCGTGCAATCAACCGCCATCCTGAGATCGGCTCCCAGCCGTACTCCGGAAGCGTCCACTCCCCCGCCACCGGCTTGACGCGACCCGCTCTGCCAATCCTGCTGCCGGTGGCTACAGTCGACGGCTACGGTGCATCGAATGTCCGAAATCACCCACGCCCCCCTGATCCTTGATCGGAGAACACTGAACGAGATCGCTGTGGTCGGTTCCCGCGCTTTCTACGACGATCCATTCTTCCGCTACCTGTCAGAAAAGCCGAGACTCCGAGCTCGAGGCATCGCCCTCTACTCACGGAGCCACTTGGCTGCCCTCGGCGACACGGCGGTGGCCACCGGGGCAAGCGACCCGACAGGTGCCCTGGTCGGCGTGAGCGTCTGGCAGCGTCCCGGAACGTATCCGCTCCCGGCAATCCGCCAGGCCCGAGAGATGGCTGGCACTCTCCGGGCGATGTTGCCCGCACCCTCCGCATTGCCGGTGGGACTGAGGTACGTCTCGGCTATGGAGAAGGCTCGCCCCCACTCCGATCACTGGTATCTGGCCTTCTTGGTGACTGACCCGATTTATTGGCGACGCGGAATCGGTACTGCGCTGCTGGAGCCGGCGCTGCGAAAGATCGATGAGGAGGGGTTGCCCTGTTATCTGGAGACACAGAAGGAGGCCAATCTCGCCTACTACCGGCGCTTCGGCTTTGAGGAATCATCCCGCATAACGCCGATCCCCGGAGCGCCGACCCTTTTCACCCTCACTCGGCCCGCGCCTTGAATCATGGCTCGCTCCCAATCCGTCCGAACCGCAGCGATACGGGGTTCGACCAGAACAACATCGGTTGCGTGAACACCCTCGAAGAAGCTCCCGAGGGGCCTCCAGACAGTGAGCGACGAGGGCACCTCGGGAATCTCCCAGCTCGATTCGGCAGCTTTCGGAGTCACTACTCGACCTAGGGCTTGCTCAGTCGCGCTTGACCGTCACCAAATCGCCAGGATCGGTCTCTAGAGTAATCACCATGGATCGTTCTGTTCGTGCTCGTCAGCCCATGCGAGCGATGAAGTCTCGTTGATCAGAGGCAACCAATCTGCAGGCTTGGACCGGGGGTCGCTGATGGTCAGTCCTCCAACACACGCGTTAAGACAGACGGCCAAACGGCACATGCTGCTGCTCGGCGGAGCGTTGCTTGTTGCCGCTGCAGGGTTGGTCGCGGGTTGCCTCACGCAGACGGGAGGTGCTGGAGCGGCCAAGGGTATCACCGCCTCCGCGAGCCGTGACCAGGTCTCCTCGTCGTCCACGGGAGAGCCGCTCGATCCGACGATGTTCGCTGTGGGTTCATGTGCCGCCTACCCTCCCACCAAAGGCAACCGCCACACGACCGTGTTCCTTGACGCAGGGCACGGCGGTATCGACCCTGGTGGCGTCGGAGTGACCCAATCTGGTACCACCATCGACGAAGCCGACGAGACCCTTCCGGTGGAGCTAGACACGATGGCAATTCTCCGAATGAATGGATTTCGAGTCGTTGTGTCCCGAACCGGCGATTCGACAGTCGTCCGTCTGGAGCCTCAAGACAAGTCCGGCGGCGTTCTCACGCTTCAGGGAGTTTTCGACGACGTCGCAGCACGAGCCATATGCGCCAACATAGCCAAGGCGAGTGCCCTTGTGGGGATCTATTTCGACGCCGGCGGATCGCCGCAGAATGCCGGCAGCATCACCGCCTACGACGCGGATCGAACCTTTTCATCGGCCAATCTCTCGTTGGCCAACCTGGTGCAATCCGACGTACTTGCACGCATGAATGCCCAGGGTTGGGCCATACCGGACGACGGCGTGCAGCCAGATTCCGGTCTGGGCTCGCTTGTTGGTGATCCCGCCTCGGGAGGTCTGGCCGGCGAGGCAGCATCGTATGACCATTTGTTGCTGATTGGCCCATCCATGGCCGGCTACTTCTCCACGCCCACCGAGATGCCTGGTGTGGTCATCGAGCCTTTGTACATCACCGATCCTTACGAAGGTTCGTTGGCCGCCAACTCGGAGGACCAGATGGTCATCGCTAGCGGTATCGCATCAGCCGTCGAGCAGTTCCTTCCGCCCCCGCCTACCGTCCCGAACCGGGAGCTACCCGGCGCTGCACTGCTGGGCGGCCCATCCGCCAACCTCTTCGTCGGCCCGCCAGCGCGATGACGAGATCCTCGTCCCCGATCAGACCCCTTTGCGAGAACCTCATGCCGTGAAGTCGCTCCACATCGCCGTACGACTTACGAGATCGCGGACCCCTGCCTCCTGCGCGACTCTAGACAAGTCAACAGCCCATGGGGGTGCCGGTCGGTACCGTGCGATGCGTGCGCGTCAGGCGTCGGATACGAGCGTGTCCATTGAGTCGTACTGCGGCACGATCTCAGTCTCGGCAGGCGAGACAGCGGCCGGCTCCCACTGAGATCGCAACGCTGAAGAATCGGGACTTCAGAGATGCCGTGGTTGGATCGACGGCGCGCCCTTACGACGTGAACGCAATGGGTGAAAGTATGAATTCCCCGCCTTGAGGACCGTTTCCAGCGCCTGTGGTCGCAACGATCACGCATGTGGTGCAGATCGTGGTGGGGCCAGACGACAGGGGGGCTGAAGTCGCGGTATTGGTCACCGTGAAAGGAGATGTGCCAGAGCCGCCTTCAATGACGACGAACGGCTGGAGGGCGAGTTGAGATCCACAGCCTTCTGCGTTGACATTCGCAGGCGATGCGCATTCGGACAGGAATGCCTTCCCAGGAGGAAAACCGGATACGGCCACCTGAACGACCAGGCCGTTGTGCAGATCAGTCGAGGGCGTCACCTTGATCCTGAGGGCGGCGAGAGTGACCGGAGGATTGGTCGTGGTGGACGGCCGAGCGGACGGAGGAGAGGAAGATCCCGAACCACAGGCGGTCGTGATCATACCGACCAGCAGGAGGCTCAGCAGCAACAGTCGTGCGCGTCCTGAATCCGAAATCTCCTTCACTACTACAAGCGTACTGAGGGGTCCGATGCCTCCTGTGGCACTTCGACCAGTGGCGTTTGGACGACGGTCAGAACATGGACAACTCAATGCGGATCGCTGTGCCATGAGATCCGGGCACTGGTTCCACGGTTTTCTCCGCAACTTGCGATCCCGATAGCCGGATGACCCGTTGCCACCTGGCTCCGCGCCGATTTGGAACGTCTTGATGACGTTGGCGGTTGAACCACCGAATCCGGTCGACTCCAAGGCGTGCCGTCCGGACAGGACGGTGTTCCCCAAGAAGGGGGCTGGAGCGTCTACGCCGCGTCAATCGGGCACGATTCAATGTGGCTTGGCCGATCAGACTCGGATTGCCACCGGGAGGGGTACTCGAGATTTCCTCGAACGCTGGTGCCCGACGTCGTCACGGGACAACCAGGCACGGTAGGACGGCGTCCGTTGGCAGAGCCCGTCTATCTCGATAGGCAAAGCATGATTGCGACGTCCACGGACCGTCAAGATTCCCCACGGCGATCCCGGAGGCTGACCGGACGTGAGACCCTGCACATTTTGGTTGCGAAAAATCCTGCCCTTTTGCACAGCCGGTGCCCGGAATGACACGGTCAGCGCGAGAGACGGAAGAACACCACTTTTGATCTTCCCTATGCGGCGGGCCCAATCCCTCCAGTCGCCACTCTGGCGCCTGGAACTTCGTCAGCTCGAGATTCACAAAAGGTCGCTTACGGGACGCGGGCCCTGAGCCATCGCCGGACCTGTCACAAAACGTTTCCCAAGACTTCATCAAGGTGTGACGGGATGAAGGCCTTCGGATGTTAGAAGGGTGGTCAGTGACACGTCAGCACTCGTGAGCACTCGAAGAACCAGCGCGGCGGAACGTTTATCCGACGCGGTACAACTACCACCAGGAGCGACTGAATGAAAACGAAAAAGTGGAGCTTTGTGGCTCCCATTGTGGGGATCGCAGCCCTTATAGGTTCAGTGGGAATCGGAACTACCGTGTTCGCTGCCTCCGCCGGTGCAGCAGCGACTCCGGCCGCTGCGTCACATGGGGGACCAGAGGGCGGCGTCTCCAACTACAAGAACACACTGAGTAAGAACACCAAGGGATGGTGTACTTACGCGGGTGGATGTAACGGCCAGATCGGGGCCAGCGATTACGGAACCATCGATGTCGTACCCGCATCGTTCTCCAACGACGGTGGCTACGCGCCGGGCGTTCCCGGCCCGGGCAAGGGGCACGGCCAGAAGGCTTACGGACGCGTTTCGGGGGCGGGCGTTGATCAGGACACAAACGCAGGCTGCGCATCACCCGGGAGCGAGAACTGCACTGGGCCGTACATCCTCTACGGAGGGAGCGGTACGGACAGCATCTTCCCGACAAAGACGGGCTTTACCTCGTCTGTTGACCTCTACCTCGACACGAGCTGGGCAGCGGCGAATCCGAACCAGGTCGTCGACTGGGACGTTTCGCTAAACGACAACACAGGGGCCTTCCTGAGGGACTTTGTCTTTAACCTGTGCTCCACGGCGAACAACGGTGGGGGGTTCTACGTGAGCATCAGCAACGGCGCTGGTGGGTGCAGCACCGGCCCCACGGAGATCACAACATCGGGTTGGTACACATTTAGCCAGCAGTTTGTTTCGGTCGGAGGACAGGTGGTCTGCTACTACTCGCTGACGAATTCCACCAATCAGAGCGAGCTCTTCACCCTCCAGCAGACCGGGATCGCTACCGCGGACGCAGGTGGACCAAACTACGGTTGGTTCCCCGACGAGGACGTGTTGGGGCTCCCCGTTGCCCTGGTGTCTTTGACCAAGTAATCCACACAACTTCCTTGGCGGTTAGCCAAGAAGTTGAGATCCGCCTGCGTACGGGCAGCTAGCCAATCTCCACGAGCCGGACTCTCGAGTCCGGCTCGTGGCGCGTCCGGCCGCTTGCCAGCGTAGAAGGTCCCAAGCTCAAGAGATCGCTGCTTCTCGTCAATCTTCCCCACGACAGCACTCCGGTGGTCGTCGCACCACTACCAGAGGAGCGGCGTCACAACGACCGCTCGAAGCCCTCATGACTGCTGACGAAGTCGTCGTGCTCGCGAACGTACGGATTCATAGGCTGGTGAGAGAGGCCGATTGTCCCGGGCAATAGGTTTGGCGCCAGACATCGCGCCAGGCCATCCAGCGCCATCGGCGAACCGTGTCGACCAGAAAGACGACTCCACGTGACGGTACGCGTGCCGATCCCGAAATGATCAGATCGGAAGCGCTCGCCGGGAATCGGGCTTGAGGTTACGACGTAGTGAGCCGTGGGATCGGGAACAGTTCCGGTGGCGCGCACCGGAAGATCGAGGGAGCCCGGGCCGGCGACCCCCCACGGGGTCAATGGGGTGGGGCAGGTAAAAAACGGCCCGGGCTCCCACTGTGTAAACGTTTCGACTCCATTAGCGTTTCGGCGCAGT
Organism: uncultured Acidimicrobiaceae bacterium; assembly: GCA_963704615.1. Lineage (GTDB taxonomy): Bacteria > Actinomycetota > Acidimicrobiia > Acidimicrobiales > RAAP-2 > Bog-756. Next base: position 3,233,591 of record OY969923.1, read on the forward strand.
TGCCAGCTTGGCTTTCCCATCTCTGGACTGCCCGGGGTGGACGACAAAGCGCGGCCGTGGTCGAGATGACAGCCCACCTTCACCCACCTCATCAGTTGTCGCTGCTCAACGGTCAAACCCATCGACCGGAGCGAGGTCGGACTGGGTGCGATACCCTCGCCAACGGACCGAGCGAGGAGGTTCTCACATGCCGAGTGTTCGTGCGGGACACAGAGGTTCTCAGCCCAAAGCGGGTGCCGTATTTGTTGCCGTAGTCGCCATATGTGTCACCTCTGTGTTCCCTCTGGCGGGCCCCGCCTGGGCGAGGGTGGTCAAGCCGAGAATCACGTCGTTCACCGCCTCTCCGAAGACGGTCGCCACCACCGATGGAACGGTGGTCCTCTCAGCCACGGTCACCAACGCCACCAGTTGCACCTTGTTCTCGAAGCATGCCGTGACCGGACTTCCCGTCGCAACCAGTTGTAGCTCGGGAGGCGTCAGTCAGTCGGTCGTCATGCCATTCCACCGTGGACCCATGGGAAAGATGATCACCGTGTACCTGACGGCGTCTAGCCCTTCCGGATCGCAGACGAGGAGGGTGATTGTCATGATTCTCGGTGGTGCTGGCGGGTGACCATTCGCTCAGTCTCGTCGTTGTTCGGCTCCGGTTTCGACCGTTGCCACCATGAGCAGCGACGTGCCCACAGTCCAATGGCGTCGCAATCCAAGCGAGACCGTCCCTAGCCCATACGCAACATCGTTCACAATTCCAGGAAGATCGGGAAACTCGGCGTCTTCATCCGTTTCGGTCAGCGGTCTCACTTTGCGCTTTCTCGCTCGCATCATGCCTAACGGAACCATCTCGGGGAACAGATAGCTGACCTCCGTCACAGACAACGGCAGCGCGTTCACGCACTGAAGCAACGAGAATCTGTCATAACGTCGGAAGTGGCCAAGCGCGACATCCCACTGAGACCACAGCTTCTGCTCGGCCGGCACGGTGAGAATAAGCGTCGCGCCCGGCTGCATCTTTGTAACGAGGTCACGCAAGAACGTCCGATCATCCTGCTGATGCTCGAGCACGTCGAGGAGGGTCACAAATTGGGCTTGGCTGTAGTCGACCCAGCCAGCAGCGTCGGACCGACTTCCGTAACACTCGCATAGGAAGGTGCGCAACGACTCGATCGGCTCTACGAAGTGGTACGAGGCCCTGGGCCGGTCGCGGGCCAAAAAGTCACCCAAGAGTCCGGCCCCTGCCCCAACATCGACCAACCCGAAGGGTATCTCCTTGGGCAGGTAACTTCGAACGGCGCGCCACCGCAATCGATGCCAGAAGAACCGACGGGAGTGCTCAATCTGTCGACGCAGATGCGCCTCTAGCGCTTCTGTCAAGACCATCCTCCAGTGCGGACAGCGAAATCCCGCGAGAGTGCGAAAACACCACGAACAGCACGACGAAGTTGCCAAGAACAAGAAACGACAACAGCGAAATTCCAAGGAGGGTTTGGGTGGCCCACCCCGGGATGGCAGCTGATGTGAAGACCTTTGTGGCCAGGACCGCAATTGACAGCGCGACTCCAAGGGCAAATGTTGCAGAAAAGAGGATGAGCGCTCGAATGGTGATGCGATCGATGAAGGGCATGAGCATCCGGATGCCGTGGGTAGTGAGTCGCAGCATGTTCATCCTCGATTTTCCCGCGTATCGCTTTCCTCGCGCACACGGAATAAGGGTGACGTCCATATCCAGACTTACTAGGGAAGAGGAGTAACAAAGGTCAAAGTATGGATGGATCAGCATCCGTCGAGCTAGCCAACCGCGATAGGCGGCATAGTTCCCGCTACGGACGGTTGTGCCTGTCAGGATCCGGAACATGATCCGAAACAGGAAGTACAGAACTCTGAACCGAAGTGATTCCTCGCGCTTGGTTCTCCGGGCCACACAGAGTTGTCCCCGATCCTCTGGCGACTCAAGTAGCGGCAACAGCAATCTCGGAAGATCCTCCGGACGATCCTCGCCGTCGGCGTCCATCGATACGATGAGATCAGAATCGTGAACGTCATCGAGAATGACCCTCAGGCCACACACGATTGCTCGCTGGTGGCCCACGTTGAAGGGTGGAGTCACCACTCGGACATCGGCAAGATCCTCGAGCGTTGCAACGTCCGCATCCCGGCCTCCTGTGTCATCGACCACGACGAACTGGACGCACAATCCGCTGACGAGATCACTCTCCCTAAGGACATCCAAGAGCCGGTCTCTCAGCACCGTAAAGGCGGCGACGTCATGGAAACTGGGACACACGATCCAGAGGCGGGGGTTCTGGTCCATTGTCCCTCCACCATCATGGGACATAGCAGAGGGTCGCCCGATCTCGGTCACTTAGGACCCCTGGCCGTCGGGATGGGAGGAAGCCGCTCGGCGGCGCCAGATGATTCCGACAACGAATGCCGCGGCCAACCCGAGCGCACTCAGGGCGGCGAGAACGATTCCTAGGCTGAAGGTGTCAGGCCAGTAGTGCAGAACGATCACGTGGCGACCCTCAGGGATGCGACTTTGCAGCATAATTCCGGAGAACGGTTCTAGGGGGAGAGGCTTTCCGTCAATGGTCCCGTGCCAACCGGGGACGTTGGTCAAACGCAAACGGAGCACCCCCGGGCTTGAAGAACTCGTCGACATTTTCCAAGTCGCTGGGTTTGGATGGCTGATCGGCACGGCCGATCCGAGGGCATTGGGATTCGGCGACTGGTCCGTCGCAGACAAGGGCACGAGAGTGGCCTCGGCCGTGTCCGGTATCCGGTACAAGGTCGCGGCTCCAACATCGCCGTCGAAAACCGATCCCTTCGGTCCTGGAGCGCCGCGCGGCTCGAGAACGATGCTGACTCCGTAGCGACGGGCAAGCGTCGCGGAAGTCACAGCAGGGCAGAAAATCCAGCTCGTTGGGATTCCGGCAGGCCTACCCGTGATCGAGCGCCAGGAGCTGAAATAGCTTCTGGGAGTCATCGGGTCGTACACGGCGAATTCATGAACCCCATAAACAATATTGTCGTTCTGCAAAATTCCCAGGGAATAGGGGAAGCAATTGCTGTTGCCAAAGCCAACGACCGCTGAACCAACAGCCCGCTGAAACTCGGAATAGGCCGGAGTCGGCGTGACCGATGTGGGGCCGGAAGCCCAGACGGTAGTGCCAGCGACGACAAGAAACACAGTCTCAATTATGAGAAATGCCCCCCCAGCGAGGATTCGTGATTTCTCCTTGAACCGCCCACGATCTGCTTCATTTGACCAGTCGGTTCGTGGTCCAGCGGCCAAAATTAACATGATCCCGACACCCAGAATCGCAGCGATGGCGGCCCAGACGATTCCTCTCTCCCCTGCTGATGTCGAGGCATCCACCGATGCCAGACCTCCAGCAACAACGACCCCTGCGATCGCAAATCCGGCCGCCGTTCGACGAGCAATTTCCTTGTTCACTCCTCGCATCAGGGTGTCCACCCCTAGCCCGCCGAGGATGGCCAAGGAAAAGGCAAGGGATATATCAGACCTATTCCAGTGGGCATCGCCAAGGTACGGAATGCTGTTCAGAAGAGATATCACGGGTGGCAGCAGGGCGATGGCAGCTGCGATGACCGCGACGGCTGCGAGGGCCCGGACCTCCGTTCGCCTCCGATGGACAACCACAGCAAGACACGCGAGAACGACGGTGACGACGCCCAAATAAGGACCCCTCGTGACATCGAAGAGCGCATGAAGGGATACGGCTTGGCGCTCGTAGATGATGAGCGCGCGGTCGCTGTTGATCGATCCAGCGGTGAGTTGCAAACCGGGCAACGCCAGTGGTGCTCCAAGAGCGGCGCCGCAGACGGCGCCCAGCCCAAGATCGACGACTGGCTTGGACAAAGACCTCAGGCCGCCTCTGCGAGCTCGATGGACGAGCAGGATCACTAAAAAGACGAACAGCGCGACAAGAAGTTGGAGCAACATCTCCGGCTCTCCGGCATAGATCGCGGCCGCCAGCACCAGCGCGAACATGGCGGTGGCTGACAATCGTCGGTGACCTCTGACCACCAGTAGGGCAGCGGCGAACAACCATCCACTCCAGGACATGACCGAGCTCATCGGCCAGCCAACCAACTCGACGAAGGGACCGCTCAATTCAAACGCCACTGCGGCGAACACACAGGCCACGATCCCGAGGCCCAAGAGGCGAGCGAATACATACGCACCAGTTCCGGCCACGACCAAGGTCACGATGATGCCGGTGGCGAAGGCTAAGTGGAGCGGTAATAGATAGCCGACAAGAGCAGGGAGACCAAACGCCGCTGAACCCCAGTTGAATACCAGCGGCATGCCCAAAGCGCTGTTCGGATTCCAGAGTGGTAGATGTCCTTGGTGAACCTGGATCCACGAAACCATCGTCCAGGGGATAAGGGCGTCCCCCTGATCGCCCACGGCCGGGTCACTGATACTCGCCCCGTGAACCAAGCTCGGAAGAAGCATCGCAATGGCAGCAATGACGACCCATGCCAGACCGAGGATGTCAGGAAGAGGACGACGCCAGATGTCACCGATCGTGACCGCGCTTCGGCGAGTGCCCATCGTGTCAGCGTGACCCCCCATCAGAAGAAGAGGCTAGTCGTTGCCGCCTCGTGCAGCGCTTTGGTCCTTGCTTGAAGGTGTCGCAGTTTTCTTTAGATATTCTCTCAGCCGGCTCGGGCCCCGCCCGCATATCGAGGACGAAGTTTGCAAGTCTGGAGCTTCACCCTCACCGCCAGTTCGCCCAGTTCATGCGCCGGCGACACCATTGTTCGGGCTGAGTCTTCAAATTTGAAACCCGGCTTCAACCGGGACTGAAGCAGTCTCGCGCTTAGAAAAGGATGCCAGCCAATGTGGGGAGCTGAGCGACATAAGTCTGCGTACCGCCGCGTTGCACCTGAATCACGATGCGGGGGTCCGTTGGCACATGGAGGACCGCGACCGGTATGGATGCCGCTCCCGATATTTGCTCCTCAATGCTCGTGAATGCGTTGTAACTGATGGGCAACGCGAACCGGGTCGGTCCCTTGCAGGTCACTTTGTAGGTCATTCTGAGCGACTCGAAGGCCGTGCCCGATGTTTGGATCACAGAGCACGGAACAGATGACAATGAAGCAGCCTCGTCGTGATCCTGGTGCAGACGTCGGTAAAGAGAAATGTTGTATGGAATCTCGTGTCCGTTTGCCGCTTCCACCTTGGGGAGGTATTCGGCAAAGAGTGGGGCCGCCGAGCTTGTCTGGAACGTCGCGTGGAACGGCACGGTCAATGTCTTTATCGGGACGAAAGGCGCGTACGGCAATGGACCGGCGGCCGGAGCAGGCTCACTGGCGGTGACAGGCGAGAGCAGGACGATGAGCGCCAACCAGGCTAGAGCCAACACGGCAGGCACCCACGACGGCGCTTTGGGCCATCGCGTGCGGAAGACGCGGAGGTACCAATCGGCGACCACCATCGCCAGGATGAGGGCCAGCGGGACGCTAAAGGTGCTCATCCGGAAGGGATACCCAAGGACCTTGAGCTGCCAGAATGCGTCCCAGACCGGCAGCGAGATCCGGAACTGCAACAGTTGGTAGATCGCCAAGCTCACGACGAGAACGACCACCACGGCACGATTGACGTTGGGAACCCCAGAAGCGGAGCGTCCCACAAGCTTCCTTAACCAAAGCGACAACAACGTGACCACACCGAGGGCAAGCAGCAAGGTGATCGCGAAGTCCAACTGAATATTCAACTCGAACGGAACCTCTTTCAGGCTGTTGCTTCTCACAAGCCACTGAAAGGAAGAGTCGTAGATATACGCCCACGGATTGGCGAAAGTGAAGGATGAGATCAAGCTGTTCTCATAGATGATCGTCGTCGCCGGGTCGTAGTATCTGCCCATCCTGATTTCAGCCAGCAGACCCGGTGCCAGGATCAACGCCGTGACCCCAATGGACAGGATCAGCCTGCGAGCAATGGACCGCAATCCAGCGAGTCCGTAGCAGGAAAGAAAGGCGACGCCGGAAACGGTGAGCACGATGATCGACGCAAGCGCCACGTTGTTGTGGGCCCAGACCAATACCACCATGGTCGGAACTACCAACCAAGGCAGCCGCCGATCTCGCACCAGCGTCAGGCAACAGAAAAGCAGCCACGGCACCACCATGAAGGCTGAAAACTCAGCAAGATCTCCCCGGATCAGCCATTCGCTGAACGCCCAGTTGGTGAGCAGGAACCCGATCGATCCGACGAACCGGAGCAAGCGGCTCTCGGTGATCACACCCAGGGCTTTTCGCATGCCGTAGGCACCGATGACCATAAAGATCCCCAGTGTGACAACCAAGGTGGTCTTCAGGGAACCACCGAGGATGATGAAGACCAATCCACCCACCGTGAAGAACGCTCTCTGGTAATACAGCAGCACTGGTGTCCCCATGCCATAGGCATCGCTGTTCGACCACACCGGGAACAGGTCGCCATGGCGGAAGTGTGCCGCGTAAATTTGCACCAAGGCCGGGTCCGGCGGGGTCTGTCCGATCGACCATCCGGGACGGCGGGCAGCCAAGCTAAGGGCGAGCGCTGCGGCACCGAGAACGGCAATCAAGAAGCCAGACTCGTAGAACCAATCGATGTGGGCGAACCGACCAAGGAATAGTTTACTGCCCGCCTCAGTGCTCCCGTGTCCGTCGCCCGTTTGTACCGGGTCGTCGATGAGCGTCAAGCAGAAAACCCCCGTCGCATGAGAGCAGCAACGCTACCTCAGGATGATTCCAGTAAGCCGGTCTGGTTTTCCCAGAGACCCTCGCCCTTTCAATGAAAGCAGCCACCCACTTGTCCCGGTTGGGCAGCCCGTGGCCAGTCGTTCAGGGACAGACCATCGGTCCTCATGGTGAGCGAGTGGTACCGGAAGGTGGAATGAAGCATTCCCGGACGTTGGCCTTCTCCCCCCCGGTCACGACCTCCACAGCGTGGAGACCGCTCCTGTCGGGCTTACTGCGACGAGGGCATTGACAGCAGTGAAGGTGTTGCCAGTGTTGGTGTCGAGGTAGATGTTGCTGTTCGCTCCCACTGCAATCCCATCGCCGGCGATGAAGACGTTGTTGGGGCCAAGGGCCTTGTCGAGGTTTGCGGCGATCGAACTCGTCTGGCCGTCTGGCACCCAACGGGTCAAGCCACCACGCCAGGCTTCGACAACCGATCCGCCAGGGGCGGCCGCCAGTGCGCCGGGGGCACCGTCACCACGAAACCCCCCCAGGTACGCGGGGTGACCGTCGGCCGCGATCTCATACAGGTCGAATCCGTTGCCATCTGAGACCAACAGATCACCGGCACCATCAAAGGCAAGTTGGTCGGGTTCAGTGAAGTCCCACTCGCTTGCCGGGTCGCACTCAATCGCGCACGCCGATTCGGGAGTCGTATTGTTGCCAGCCACCCACTCGACGATGCCGGTCGGAGTGAGTTGGACCACATTGCTCGCGGCGACATAGAGGTTTCCGTCCGGACCGATGGCAAGGCCCGACACTTCGCCAAGGGATGCTTGGAGCGCGGGCGTCGCGCTGAGCACCATGCCTGAGTTGCCATTGCCTGCGACGGTTTCGATGGTTCCGTCGGGCAGCACCTCGCGCACCCGATCGTTACCGGAGTCCGCGATGTAGAGCGTTCCGTTCCGCGAGACGGCCAGGCCGGAAGAATCGGAGAGGCTCAGCTCTGCCTCGCCGGCGGAGCCGCCATCACCCGAGAACCCTCGGTGCCCGTTTCCGGCCACCACGACGAACCGGCCTGTGGATAGGCGACGGAGAACCTGGTCGCGTCCGATGTCAGCGACGTACAGGGCACCATTGGGAGCGACGGTGATGCCATAGGGGTGATCGAGGGTGGCGGCCGTCGTTGATGTCTGTGTCGGCGTTGTTGCCTTCGTTGTCCGTGGAGATGTTCGCTTAGCGGTTGATGCCGGTGACGTGGTGCTATGCAACAAGCTGAAGCCGATTCCCACAAGGCCAAGGATAACGATGACGACGACGATCAGGACGAGGCGCCGACGTCGCTTGCGCTGATGTGCTTCCTTGATCAGAGCCTCGGCATCCCTTGGGACCGGCGGTGGCCCAGGTGTGCCGGGATCGGCTGCTGCATCTTCGCGCGAGGTGACATCGGAGACAACACGCATCGGTGGACTCAACGTATCGCCTCGATGATCCGGATAAGCTCGCCTCGGGGGTAGCCCTGGTGCAGAGAGAACTGAACGAGATCGCGAGCCGGGCAATTAACGCACTCCGTTCAGACGCCTGTCCACACACAGTGACCCCCCGTCCCCTCCGGAACTCGAGAAGACCTTCATCACGAAGCTGGCGCAAAGCCCGCAGCACCGTGTTGGAGTTGACACCGAGTACAGCAGCCAGATCCCTGGCTGGCGGCATGCGCTCGCCCGGACCTGCTTCACCTTCGGCGATTGCCCGCCGAAGGTGGCCCGCTACTTGTTCGTGTAACGGGGCGGGATTGGTTGGATCGACGTGGATATCGAAGATGGTAATACCAACGCTATCACCATATCGCGGGACGGGCAGGCCACATTGGCCGCGAGGCCGACGGATATCCAGGCCCGTCACGCGCCAGGTGCACCGCCTGACGCCGCCTCCGATCTCAGCATCTCCTCAGGCAAGACTCCGCACCCCGATGTTGGGCATTTGTCGACTTCTGGACTTCCAACGGCGGCCCCTCAGGGATCTCGGGTGGACACCTTCACGGACCTCTTGGGGCCGATGCAGTTAGTCCGCTGCATGCAACCAGGGTACGGTTTCGGCGCCATTCTCTGGGCCGATAAGACCCGAGGGCAGGGGGATCGGAGTTCGATTGAAACCCGAAATGGAGACCACTGCAGGGACGACAAAACCACTCTCAGATGATGAACCGGCGCTAGCACAGACGGCCGTGAGCAGATCTGGGAAGTGGCGCCGATGGTGGCCGGCCCTGGTCTGTTTCGGTCTGTATTTATACCTGACGATTTTGTTATTCGGACCCTCCACCCCGATAGGGCCCGCTGTCATGGTCGGAGCGAATACAGGGGACACTGCCGATCAGATCTGGTTTCTAGCCTGGGCGCACTATGCCATCGTGCACGGTACCAATCCGTTCTACAGCCTGTGGCAAAACTATCCAGCTGGATTCAACCTGCTCAGCGACACGTCGACCGTGGCCCTCGGGATACTTGTATCGCCGATCACGGCGCTCTTTGGTCCGGTCGTGTCCTGGGATCTTCTGTTCCGTCTCGCCGTTGTGGCTTCGGCACTCTCGATGTGCCTGGTGCTGCGCCGCTGGACCACATGGTGGCCTGCAGCCTTTGTCGGCGGCCTGCTCTATGGATTCTCTGCCTACATGTCTTTCGACGCCAGCCATTTGTTCCTTGTCTTCATACCCCTGCCGCCACTGATGTTCCTCCTCCTCTACGAGATCTTGGTACGGCAGCAGTGGCGGCCGGGGAGGACTGGAGCGTTGCTCGGTGCCGTATGCGGCGTTCAGTACCTCATCTCGTCCGAAATATTGGTCACCACAATCATCATGGGTGCCATTGCGACCGCCATTTATCTCTTGGCATCACGGAAGGATCTCGCTACGAAGTGGCCGTATATGAAGATCGGCCTCATCTACAGCCTGTTGGTGGGAGCGTTGCTGCTCAGCTATCCGGTGCTCTTCACTCTTTTCGGACCCGAGCACCTCGATGGCGCTCCTCAGTCACAGGCGACTTTGGGAATGTTCCATGCTGACCTGCTCTCACCAATCAAACCCGGACCGATGCAGTGGATTGCTCCCCAGCCCCCGTTGAACCCAACGGAGAATGACGGCGGGCTTCTCTACTTGGGAGCTCCGCTCATCGTAGCCGTGATCGCCACTGTGGTGTGGTTGCGCAAGAGAGGAATCGTGGTTCTCGCTGCCACGATGACAGTAATCGCATTCATCCTGTCCTTGGGATCAACGCTCTACGTCGGTGGGTCCAACACGCACATACCCTTGCCCTTCAGGGTCGTCACCAGCTTCCCATTTCTCGACGGCCTTTACGCACCAAGGTTTGCGGTCTTCACGTCCCTATTCAGTGCAGGCATCATTGCCATAGGACTGGAGGAGCTCCATCGTCGGCTGCTGCACTCGCATCAACTCGGGAGCATTTCTCCGCTCGGGATCAAGGCATGGGCCAGCGGCCTGACACTTGGACTCGCCGTTATCGTGGCTCTACCTCTAGTGCCCGGTCATACGGAGAAGTCGTCCCTCAGCGACGTCTCTCCCTTTTTCACCTCGGCCGCGGTGCGGGTCATCCCGAACGGTAGCGTCGTCCTTTCGTACCCGTACCTCGGGACGCCGAGCATCTCTACAGCAAACGACTTGGTCGACGAGGCCCTTTTGGACCAAGCCGCCTCGGGGATGCGGTACAAGTTGGTTGGTGGCTATGGGTGGTGGCCGCTGCAACACAGTGATCTGGCTTCACCCACGCCACCTGTCCTGGAGCCATCGTCAGTCGAGTCCTTATTCAATATCGCCTACTACGGTGCGGGAGCCTCCCAGCAGAACTCGTCGCTGCTCAAGGCCAATCTCTCCACGGATATCCGGCAGTTCGTTCGTGACCATCACGTCAGCACGGTGGTCGTCCTGCCAATCGGCCAGTCTCCAGAGGTCGTTGTCAGACAGGTAACGGCTGCCATCGGTATCCCTCGTCGTTCGGGCGGAGTCGATGTGTGGCCGAACGTCCAGCAGAGCCTGGCAACGGTCGCTCCTAACTGAGGGCCGCAAATGGGTTGACTTCCTAATTCCGACCTCCCGGCAGTGCTGGCTCAACAAGACAAGAACGGAACGTACAGAAAGACTGCCGCGTCGCCTGGCGGCGTTTTGCGGAAATGCTCTTGCACTTCTCGGAGCCCGTTCCGAGGGCGGGAGTACCGTGTTGTCCGCCGGTCGCGGCGCGATGCCGACACCGTGATTTGGTCCCATTGGCATCGAGTGTGCCAGTTATTGGGCCGCAAGGTGGCCAAATCTCCTGCATGAGAATGTTCGCGGTGATTCATCGTGAATTGATTGCAGGCTGACGCCGGGTCCTGTTCAGGCGGCGGTCGGCGCCAGACTGAAAGGTCACGATTCAGGGACATTGTGGCGGGTTTGTCGTCATCCTTGCGTGGCGTTCTTGCACTACGGCTTGAACAGTTGATCAACGACCATCGCTGCAGTCACGAACCGGCAAGTATCCTTGAGGAGACAACGGGTCTCTGGTGAATGCCGATCGAGTCGGCGAGCACATTCTGAAGATAGAGTGCCCACACGGCGTCGATGTGCAACTCGTCCTTGAAGACGACGTATTGGTCGATGACCGGCGTGCACCGAGCCGAGCAAAACCACGAGATTGTGTTGACGTACTCCGCGCCATTCGCAGTGACTGTCGATTGTTCTACACGATTGAAAGCCGATACAGCGACCTGAACAGCGACAGAACAAGCCTGCACATCGTCGGTGTGATCAGCAAGGCAGTTAGGGCCCGGTACCGCCGGAGGGTCGGCGAGCAGCAGCTTTCGGATTCCCGGAACCCGCACATCATGTAAAAGGGCGGCGAGACCAGCACTCCACTGATCCGAAGTGAAGAATGTCGATGGACCGGCAGCTGTAGCCGGGGTCATGTAATCGGCAAACTGAGAGATCACCAACAAGTTCGGCCGGTGGGTGTTGATCCAATTCAGTGCCCATGTGTGCCACCGATCGCATACGAGGTCGGGCCCGTTCAGTCGACCTAGAGACTGCTGATTCACGATGGTGACCAGCTCGGCCGGGCAGGAGGTCTTGGCGAGTATCACGAGCTTCCAATGGGCAGAGCGGGCAATGTTGATGAATGCGGGAGCCCACATGATTGCGTGCGAATCCCCATACACGACCATGAGCCGTTTGGCGGTTGGGTCCCCAAGAGGACAAATGGTCTCTTTGTGCTGCGAAGCCCCTGCCTGACACGCGTTGGGGTAGTAGTCGCCTCCCCAGGAACTGTTCACCTGCGACAAGGAAGGCTCGAGGTTCTTGGGCAGCTTGTTGATGGATCTTGCATCGGCCACCTGCTGGAGAAGGGCCCGAGTCGTGGCGACAGGTACCACCGTGTAGCTGGCCGCTGGGGCTGTCTCTGCTGAGATGGTCAATGACAGCACAGCAACCGTGAGGATGACAGTCCCGACCCCCATGGCCACGCTCTTCTTCGAGGTCATGCGAAGGTGGCGGATCGGGTTCTCCACCGCGGCGTAGGAGGGAATGGAAATGAGGAGAGCGACACCCACGAGGATCAGGTTCTCTCCGAGCGGAAGGGAGGTCTTCTCAACCCGCTCGGCGGCGATGATCAAGATCGGCCAGTGCCACAGATACAGGGAATACGACCGCCGGCCGAGCCATCGGAACGGACCAAGCCCGAGCAGCGACTCGGCACCACCTCGGGGTATCGCCACACCACCAGCAATGATCAACCCAGCACCCACGACCGGCACTGCCACCAGTGATCCGGGGTAGGCCGTTTGGGCGTTGAAGGCAAATGCAGCAAAGAGGATGGCCGCAAGCCCTGCCCAGGTCAGAAGGGCTGCTATCCCTGCAGGGATCTGCTTCAGCCACGGGGTGCTCACCGCCACGAGAGCGCCAAGGGCCAACTCCCAGGCACGAGTGAAGGGAGAGAAGTAGGCCGCCGTGGGGTGCGATGCGGTCTGGACCACGGAGAGCCAGTACGAGGCGACGATGACAACGCCGAGTGTCATTGCCATTCTCGCTTGTAGAGACAAACGACCCTTGACCCGGGCCACCAACAGGAACAGCGTCGGGTAGACGACGTAGAACTGCTCTTCGACCGACAACGTCCAGTAGTTCTGCAACGGCGAGGGCGGACGAGATGCTGCCAGGTAGTTCGTACCGATTGCTTCAAAGTGGAAGTTTGACAGGAAGACCGCCGCCCACCGGCCGTCGTCAGCGACGTTGTTGCCAGAAACAACCCCAAGAATCAGGTACGAAGCGAAGACTGTAACCAGAATGACCAACGTGGCTGCCGGAAGGATGCGACGGGCACGCCGGGCGTAGAAGTTGAGAATCGAGGTATGGCCGGACCCACGGCGCTCCCTCAGCAACAATCCGGTAATGACGAATCCGGAGATGACGAAGAAGACATCGACCCCGATATAGCCGCCTGTCAAACGAGGAACGTCGGCGTGGTACAGGACGACGAGGAGCACTGCCACGGCGCGCAGACCCTCCACGTCGGGGCGGAACTTCCTGTCGCCAGGGGCGGTCCCGGCTTCGTCGCCAGACGCCAAATGGCGCTCATCGACTTGCGAGTCCACCGCATACGCCAATCTCCCTGCCTCCCTGCCGTTACTTTATCTCTACGACATCATTCTTTGGATCTTCTGACGGCCAGGCCTGAATGTGCCTGTCTTGACAAAGCCTGTATGCCCGATTTTGACCAAAGGAGAGCGGCCCATTGAGTTGGTCCCGAATCCAGTGGCCGGACTTCTGGGCAGCCAAACCCACTTCTCCGCCGTGCGGCTCTAAGTTTCTGACCGTGCTCGAGTTCGTGAGCATGCTCGGCGCAGGCACCCATTCTCTGACACTTGCCATTGCCGTCAACAAATCGGCACAGAGTGAAGTGAGCTCCTGGCATCAAGTGACGGAGTGAGTTCGCCCTCTCACCCTCCGTCACATCTTCCCCCTGACCCTGTCCAAACTACGAGCTCTTCGTTAGGTTGACAGCGGAGACACGTGGGATCCTGCAACAAGCGATGCCGAGATCGGGGTTACACGATGCGATGGACGAGAAGCCCAAAGTTGCTCATTTGCTCGGTCGCTTGCTTGACGCTGCTATCGGTCCTCTTCTTGTCCATCGTGACGGTCGGCGGGAGCGCAGCGGCCTCACCGGCGAAGTTCACTATTTCCACCACTCCCCCGATCGTCCCGGCGTTCTCAAAATCGATCCACGACTATGCCGTCCGTTGCGCGGACGATCCCACCACGACACTCACTGCTTCAGGCGGGAACGGGCAGGTGACTGTCGGCGGCGAGTCCCTGACTGAACCGGTCAATATGGCCCTTCCCCTCGTGGCGGACCAAGCGGTCGACGTGACGTCCGGCACCAATACTTACGTGATCCGGTGCTTACCGAGCGACTTCCCCACATACAACGCGGTCGTTTCGGGTCAACCGCAGGCCAACGGTTACCTCGTGACCATCGGGACCTACACTGTGGCCTTCGATACCGACGGTGTTCCGGTGTGGTGGTTCGACGAGCCGGGCGCGACGCCTCCGCCGTACCTCACGGGCAATCCGATCGATGCCAAGTTCCTCAGCCCGACGACCATCGCCTGGAACGACGCCAACAACGAGTACCAGGTACGAGGGCTCGACGGATCGCTGCAGGACATCGTTGGGGGCGCCTCGATCCCGCTGAACGACCACGACCTCCAGCTCCTTCCGAACGGCAACTACCTGGGGATCGAGTACGTCACCCGGAACTGTCCGGTCGACCCCACGCAGTGCGTCGACCTTTCCTCGTGGGGCCTGTCCTCCCAGGCCACGATCACCGACTGCGTGATCGTGGAGGTAACCCCTCAACATCAGGTGGTTTGGAGCTGGAGCGTGGCCGACCACATCGACGTGGCTGTAGAGAACGCTAACTGGCATTCGCAGTTTCCTGATGTGATCCACATGAATTCGATCGAATACGACGGCCATGGGGGCGTGATCTTCAGCGCCCGCCACCTCGATGCCGTCTACCGGGTCGACATGGCCACCGGCGCGATTACCTGGAAACTCGGCGGGACGACCACTCCCGAGAGCCTGACCTGGGTCGAGGGGAATCGGGACATCCCGGTCGGTTTCTCCGGTCAGCACTTTGCCCGGCTACTTCCGGACGGTGATCTGACCGTGCAGGACAACGGCACCCAAGACGGCCGCCCGGTCCGAGCGCTTCGCTTCAAAATCAATACCAAGAAAATGACGGCCACAGCTGAGGAGCAGGTGACTGATTCTCGCAATCTGTCTCCCGCATTCTGCTGCGGCAGTGCCCTCAACTTGCTTGGCGGAAATTGGGTGGTCAACTGGGGTTACAACGACTATGTGAGCGAGCTCAAGCCCAACGGGCAGCCGGTCCTTACCATTACCTGGCCGGGCCTCAGCTCCTACCGGGCGGAGACGCTCGACACCTCAGTCGCGGCTCTGGAGAAGGGCATGGACTCGATGGTCGCACCCTTGCTTCTCACCGGCGATGCGGCGCCGAATCCACCGGGTCCGATCACGGTCACTCCGACAGGTGGTGGCACCGCCCAGGTCGCCTTCTCGCCGGCGACCGACAACGGCTCGCCCGTCAGCGGGTACACGGTAACTGTCTCGGATGCGTACAACCCGACGGACCCCTCCTCCGGTACCACCTTCAGCGGGACGACTAGCCCGATCGACGTATCAGGCCTGAACCCTGCCGACACCTACTGGGTGACGGTGACGGCCACGAACGGTGTGGGGACCAGTGCTGGAGGATCCTCCGAACTGTTCGCCGCCGCTGGGTGATAGCCCGCGAGAACTCCACTCCGGCGGGTTGGTCGGTGGACCTCTCGGTCACTTCGCGCCTAGCCGGGATGGGGCAAACCGAGAGATGCGGAACCAGCGGTTCGGCATGACCAGCGCACACGTCAATCCTGCGAACCGAATTCCCGCCGCAGGGCGCCACGGCCGGCCACGATCACTTTTCGTCCGCCGTCATTTCCTGACGACGGGATTCCCGGACCTGTGAGTTCGGGGCAGCCCCTCGGCTTGTCCTGATGAGCAAAAATCCTTGGTTGTTAGCCGCTCGATCCGTTTCGCCTTGCCAGAGAGGCGGCTCAGCCCTTGCGCTTCTCGAGCGTCGCCGACTCGATGCGGTCGCCCACCGACTGGTCGATGTCGCGCCAGTACTCGAAAGCCCGCTGGAGCACCTCCTCGCGACGCAGGCTCGAGAGAACGCCCGAGACCGTGTCCACCAGCCGGCCGCGGGCGGCGTCGTCCATGACCTCGGTAAGCAGGGTCCGGGCCTGTCCGAAGTCGTCGTCCTCGGCGTGCAGGTTGTAGGCGGCCCGCACCATCTCGCCGTCGGCAGCCCAGACCGCCTGCTCGGCGTAGCTGTCGGTGTCCGCGGCCGGGGCATACTCGAACGAATTCGGGTAGTACACCGGGTCGGTGACGTTGTCGATGCGCATGACCCCGTCCTTCGAGTAGCTGTGCACGGGTGCCTTGGGGCGGTTCACCGGGATCTGCTGGTAGTTGACGCCGAGCCGGGCCCGGTGGGCGTCGGCGTAGGAGAAGCCGCGGGCGAGCAGCATCTTGTCCGGAGAGAGGCCGGTACCCGAGACCGTGTTGTTGGGCTGGAAGGCCGCCTGCTCCATCTCGGCGTGGTAGTCGGTGACATTGCGGTTGAGCGTGAGCGTGCCCACGTCGATCAGCGGGTAGTCCCCGTGCGGCCAGACCTTGGTCAAGTCGAAGGGGTTGAAGCGGTAGGTCTTGGCCTCGTGGAAGGGCATGATCTGCATCTTGAGGGACCAGCTCGGGAAGTCACCCCGCTCGATGGCCTGGTAGAGATCGCGCTGGTGATAGTCCGCGTCCTCGCCGGCGATCCGGTCCGCCTCGGCCTGGGTCAGAAATTCGATCCCCTGGTTGGTCTTGAAGTGGTACTTGACCCAGAAGCGCTCGCCCTGCGCGTTGACCCACATGTAGGTGTGCGACGAGTAACCGTTCATGTGACGCCACGAGCTAGGGATGCCACGGTCGCCCATGAGGTAGGCCACCTGATGGGCCGACTCGGGTGAAAGGGTCCAGAAGTCCCACTGCATGTCGGGATCGCGCAGGTTGTTGGCGGCAAGCCGTTTCTGCGAACGAATGAAGTTCTGGAACTTCAAAGGGTCGCGAATGAAGAAGACCGGCGTGTTATTTCCGACGATGTCGAGGTTGCCCTCGCTGGTGTAGAGCTTGACGGCGAAGCCGCGCGGGTCGCGCCAGGTGTCAGGCGACCCGCGCTCACCGGCCACCGTGGAGAAGCGGATCACCAGGTCGGTCTTGATGCCGGGTGCGAACACGGCGGCCTTGGTGTAGGGGCTGACGTCCGTTGTGACCGCGAAGACGCCGAAGGCGCCGCCGCCCTTGGCATGGGGCTGGCGCTCGGGGATGCGCTCCCGGTTGAAGTTTGCCATCTGCTCAATCAGGTAGAAGTCCTGGAGGAGGACGGGCCCATCGGGACCGACGGTGAGGGAATGCTCCTGGCTGGCGACCGGGATCCCAGCATCGGTGGTGGTCGGCGGCCTGTGTTGGCGTCGTTCGTTCATGTGTTCTCCTTCAGAATCAGCGGATGTCGTCACGAGATGGATTCGATGCGTCGGAGGCAGAAGATCGCCGAGCCGCAGCTCGTTCCCACGGCCTCGAGATCTTCGCCGGGCACGGAGCAAGCCTCCCTCATCGGCTGGCCCGTCACGGAAGACACAGTCATGATGGCCGTTGCCGGGGCTCGAGGGACGGAAGTGGGTCTGGGCATTTCACTGTCTCCAGGTATTCACGGGTATCGGTAGTCACCGGTTGTCGCGCTCTTCGGGCGGGGTGCCTCGGGCATCGACGTAGGCGTGGATGAGGCTGCTGTAGGTATGGGCCACCTGGTCGACCAGCTCTTCGGCTTCTATCTGCTGGGCGAGGTGGGCTCGTAACGGCTGCTCCCAGATGGTCCGACCTACCGCGAAACCCGAGTATCCGGGCTCGGCGGCGGCGATGCGCAGCCAATGCTCGACCCGTTCGACCGGCGCGTCGCGTCCGAGCACGATGCAACTCGCGGGGTGGTCTCGGTCTGCGGCCACCGTCGCCAACACATGTTCGGCGCCGGCACTGGTGTCGTAGCCTTCGAGTTTCCAGATACTCGGCTGGACGCCGCCAGCCTTCAGCTGGGCGATGACCGTAGCGGTGAGGGCGGGACGAACGTCGCGGTCGTAGCCATCGGGTCCGCCGCCGTCGGCCAGCTGATCGGCCGTCGGCGGGACAAGCAGCTCGAACAGCCACCGGCGTTCATTCGCCGCCGCCCAGTCGGACACCGCATGCAGACGCGACAGCTGCTTGTCACGCACCTCGGAGGGGTCGTCGGGATTGTATCGGACTAAGACCTTGACGAAGTCGGGGTCGAAGGCGGCGACGTGCTTTGCGAAGCTATCACCGTACTCCAGTTCGAAGACCCGTACCCCGCTCTTTTCGATCGGCATTGCGAGGACGACGCCGTCGCGGCGGGCCGCCTTCGTCACTGGAGAGCCGAAATCCTCGTCGACGAGGACGCCGAGACGGCCACCGCCTTCGGGGGTGACCTGGCGCAGCCCTTCGTAGATCAGTGACTTGGCTGTGCGCATCCGGGCCACGTCCTCGGGGCTCGGCATGCCGTTGATGTCGAAGACGTCCTTGACGAACGATGCCCGATGATCCATGGCCAGGATGAACAAGGGTTCGTTAGAATTGGGCAGCCACCGTCTTTCCGGTGCGGTCGCCGGGGTCATAAGCTCGTCAAGCTGGGCCCAGCGATCCGCCCGAGCGGTGCGGGTCTTGCCGTGACCGTTTCGCCCTCCGCCGCTCTGATCGGTGCCGTCGCCTCTGTCGAGGACCCCGAGCCCTCGAGGTCGACGGACCTCCGGGCCCCGAACTGGTGGACATACCGCTCTTCGGGAAGCACGACCGTCGTGGCGTCCCCCATCCGGCGGCGTGAAGGTTCAGTACTGCGTTGCCTGGTTCGGACGGCCAACTGGTCCCAGTGGCCGCCCATCCCTGATGCCATCCGAAGTTCGGTCACCCGCGCGCCACCTCCCTCTCCGTCATCACTGCCAGAGGGAGGATGGTTGTGCCGACACACATTCTTGTCCAAGCCTTCACCGTACGACCGGGGCCGTGGCGATACAAGCGGGCACGGGCGTCCTCCGGAACGTCAGGTCGGCCTGTGGTGAAATGGTGCGGAAGTGACGGAGCATTCAGGGCGGCGACGCCCGGCAACATGCGAGGCGTGGGAATAGTGACAGCCAGAAAGGGCAGCGACATGTCCAACGCTCAGTTGTATGACACGATCGGAACCACTTATTCCGTGACCCGACGCACCGAACCACGGATCGCCGCCAGGGTCTGGGCTGCGCTCGGCGATGCGCGGACCGTATTGAATGTCGGGGCCGGCACCGGCTCCTACGAGCCTCCCGGCCGTGACGTAACCGCGGTGGAACCGTCGGTGCTTATGCGTTCGAAGCGTCCCGCCAGCGCAGCGCCCAGTGTGGCTGCTGTCGCCGAGAGCCTTCCGTTCGAGGACCAATCGTTCGACGCCGCGATGGCTCTTTCGACCGTCCATCACTGGCAGGATCCGATCGCGGGCCTGCGCGAGATGCGCAGGGTCGCTCGGCGCGTGGTGGTTTTCACGTTCGACGGCAGTGACACTGGATGGCGCCGTCGGTTCTGGCTTACTCGTGACTACCTGCCCGAGGTCGCTGACCTCCTCGTCGGCAGGCCTTCGCTGACCGAACAGGCCCACGCGATCGGTGCGCGCACGGAGTCGGTGCTCATCCCGTGGGACTGCGCTGACGGCTTCTTCGAGGCCTACTGGCGTCGGCCCGAGGCTTACCTGGACGATCATGTACGTCGCGGAGTATCGGTCTGGGCCAAGGTTGGACCGGACGCCGAGCAACGGGCGGTGCGCACCCTCCGGGATGACCTTGCATCCGGTCGGTGGGCCGAAGATAACCGCGACCTCGTCGATCTCGAGGCGGCAGAGCTTGGCCTTCGCCTGCTTATCGCCTGAACCCGCGGCAGCTGGGTACAAGTTGCCGCTCGCGCCGGCTGGGCAGGCCCATTCGCATCGGGCTTCCCAGTGGATGTCGGCGACTAGGCGTGCTGCCGCGATGAACTGGCCATCGCCGATGAGGACGAGCCTCCGTTCCGTTCACAACACCTGGCCCATAGGGACCACAAATGGCTACATTGGGACCAACAATCAGAGTTGGGCTTGAACGAATCGAGGCACTTGAACTTCTCCGGATGGCATTGGCTCACCTCAACGGTGCCCAGGCCAGGGTCGAAACGTCACCTGGAATGCCGCTGCTGATGGTAATCCGGGACAAGCTCGCTCTCGGGCCCAGGGAGGAACTGTGACCTACAGCGACATAGAGGTGTCAGCGGCGACTGCCGCAATGAGCACTTACAGAGGCGGCGAGGAAGGCGAGGCTGGCGCAGCTCTTGTCGTTGTAGGCCTAAGTGCAGCGCGGGCCGCCAAGGAATCGGAATTCCGCGACGACATGATTCGAGTTGCGCATCGTGCCGGTGTGTCGATTCGTCAACTCGCCGATGTCTCGGGGCTTGGTCGAAAAGCCATCACGGTTATCGTGTCCTCTAACGCACGATTGCAGGATTGAATGAGCAGGCGCTCACGGATCGTTCGCCGGAATTCTCTCCCATATCGCTTGGGCATGGACTAGCTCCCGGTAGATCACGACCAAACTCTCATAACCCTGGACCGCCAAACGGGGTCAAGCTCACCTGAGCAGTCCCAACGGGGTTCGAACCCGTGTCTCCACCTTGAGAGGGTGGTGTCCTAGGCCTCTAGACGATGGGACCATCAGGGCCGATCCTGAGGAACGACCCACGGCATCTGCGTAATGCAAACATGCCACAGCACCCCTGAACGTGGCACCGTGAGCGCTCGGGGGGGAGGGCTCGAACCTCCAACCTCATGAACCAGAATCATGCGCGCTGCCAGTTGCGCCACCCCCGAATGGGCGAAGCGGCCAATTTAGCCCACCCGGGCTGGGCGGAAGACCTCCACCGACCGGGCCCTCGAACCTGTCCGGCGACACGTGTGCACCACCCATCACGGCCGGTCACTACGATCAACGCCACGATGAGCCGCGAACGAGTGGTGATCGTGGGCGGTGGGGTCGTCGGCACCATGCACGCCCTGGAGGCCGTCCGCCGGGGCTGGGAGGTCATCCACCTCGAGACCGACGCCGGTCCCCGCCGGGCCTCGGTCCGCAACTTCGGGCTCATCTGGGTGAGCGGCCGGGCCGGCGGCCCCGAGCTGGATCTCGCCCTCCGGGCCCGGCAGCCTGTGGGAACGAGATCGCCACCGACACCCCCGACATCGGATTCCGGCCGGACGGCTCGGTCACCGTGGCCGAGCGACGACGCCGAGCTCGCCCTGATGGCGAGAGCCGTCGCCCGGCCCGACGCCTCGAGCCGGGAGCTCGAGCTGCTCGACGCCGCCGGGGTACGCGATCGTCAACCCGGTCATCAAAGGCGAGGTCGTCGGCGGGCTGTGGTGCCGGACGCGATGCGGTGGTCGAACCCGGCTCGGTCCTCGGCGCACTGCGCCGGACACTCGAGGCCACCGGGCGCTACCAATGGCTCCCCGGGCACCAGGTCGTCGACGTCGAGGTCGGAGGCCGGCACGGCGGGGGCCCGGAACCAGGACCCACGGTCATCGACCACCTCGGCATCCACCACCAAGGTTCGCTGGTCATCCTGTGCCTCGGGGACCGCCTGTCGGGGATCGGCGGTCGCGTCGGTGCGTCGCTGGCCGAGGCACCGCTTACGACGCTGCCGGCTGCAGATGATGCAGACCGCACCCACCTCCGAGCGGCTGTCCACCTCCATCGCCGACGGCGACTCGATGCGCTACTACCCCGCCTTCGACCTCCCCGCCCGGGCCGCGCTGTCGCCACCCCGCCCGGAGACCGCCGACTGGGGCATGCAGCTCCTGTTGGTGCAGCGGGCCAGCGGCGGGCTCACCATCGGTGACACCCACGTCTACGACGAGCCCTTCGACTTCGCCGTCGACGAGCTCCCCTACGACGATCTCCACGACCGGGCCGAGTCCATCCTGGGCTGGGCACTGCCCCCGGTGGTCCGCCGGTGGGCCGGCGTGTACACCGCTCGCCACCAATGACCGCATCTACCTGCGCCAGCAGGTCGACGATGCGGTGTGGGCGGTCACCGGGCCGGCCGGACGGGGGATGACCCTCTCCCCCGCCATCGCCGAGCAGACCTGGGCAGCGGTGAGCGGATGAGACCGCCGATCCGACTGGTCGCCCTGGACATGGCCGGCACCACGGTGACCGACGACGGCGCCGTGGAGGAGGCCTTCCAAGACGCCCTCGACGCGGTCGGTCTCACCGCCGGCCAGCTGCGGGGTGATCCCCAGGACTACATCCGCCGCACCATGGGTCAGTCCAAGATCACCGTCTTCACCGAGCTGCTCGGCGGCGACCGTCACCGGGCCGAGCAGGCCAACACCGCCTTCGAGGCCGCCTTCGACCAGGCGGTCGACCGCGGCGAGGTGGCGGCCATGCCCGGGAGCAGAGGCGTGCCTGGCCATCCTGCGCGACGCCGGCATGCGCCTCTGCCTCACCACCGGCTTCTCGCCGGCCACCCGCGACAGGATCGATCGCCGCCCTGGGCTGGCAAGGCCTGGTCGACCTGGTCCTCTCCCCGTCCGACGCCGGTCGGGGACGGCCGTGGCCCGACATGATCCTCACCGCCGTCCTCCGCCTGCGGATCGACGATGTGGCCGAGGTGGCGGTGGTCGGGGACACCTCGAGCGATCTGTTGGCCGGGGCCCGCGCCGGGGCCTCGATGGTCATCGGGGTGCTGAGCGGCGCCCACTCACGGGCCGAACTGACCCGCGCCCCCCATACCCACCTCATCGACTCGGTGGCCGACCTACCGGAACTTCTCCTCGGTCCGCCGTCGCCGAAGGGGAGAGCCTCGGGCTGAGGGGCGACCCTCACCGGAGGCCGGTGAGGGCCATCAGGGGGCCCGACGAAAGTTAGCCCCTGCCGGCCTCAGCGCCACTCGTCCCGGGCCGTCACCATGCCCTCGTTGGCCGTGAGCATGGTGCCCGACAGGGTGCGATCGTCGTTGCGCATCCGCCACTGCACCAGCCGTTGGGCCGCCTGCCACCCGAGCTCGGAGGCCCCACCCGACCTCACCAGATCGTGCAGCTGGCCAGGATCGGTCGTCAGGTCGAAGAGGAGGGGCGGAAGCACAGTGGCGTCGGCCGCGAACTGCACGTACTTCACGTCGGCACCCCGGACCACGTCGAGGGAGCAGTGGGCCATGGGCAGGCCGAGGAACCGCTCGGCGGCACGGGTGGCCGGATTGGAGAAGTTCCAGCTCCAGTGGGCCTCGGTCCGCCAGTGGTCCGGCGCTCCCCCGCGGAGGCGCCGTTGCCGGAGGCGCCGTCGCCGGTGATGAACGGCTGCAGGGCGTAGCCGTCGGCCTGCAGCGGCACCTCGATGCCCAGCCACCGGCAGATGGTCGGGAGCACGTCCACCGACTCGGTGAAGGAGTGGACCACCCGGCCCGCGACCGGCCTCGGCCGCCGGGTCGGGGTCGCGGACGATCAGGGGCACGTGGAAGGACTCGTCCCAGTAGCCGAGCTTCTCGAGCAGCCAGTGGTCGCCGCCCATCTCGCCGTGGTCGCTGGTGAGCACCACCAGGGTGGAGTCGGCCAGACCCGAGGCGTCGAGGTAGTCGAAGAGCCGGGCCAGCTGGTCGTCGACCTCCTTCTGGGCGCCGTGGTAGGTGGCCCGCATCTGGCGCCGCTCGGTCTCGTCCTCGGGAGCGCCGACGCCGGGCAGGTACATGAGCGACCTGGTTGAGCGGGTGGGCGGCCGCCTCCTCGGCCTTGGTCGGGGCGGCGATGAACGGGGGCATGTCGTCGGCGTCGTAGAGGTCGTGGTAGCCGAGCGGGATTGCGACGAGGCGGATGGGGCCGGATGAACGAGGCGTGGACGAAGAAGGGCTGGTCCCCGTTCTCGTCCAGCCAGGCGGTGAGCGCCTCCACCATGAAGGCGGTCTCCGACTGCTCGGCCGGTGAACCGGGCCGGGGCCCAGGTCGACCCGTGCTCCGTCGGCCCCGGGGAAGTCGGGGATGGGCTGATAGAGGTCGTGGGGGTTGGCCGGCACGTCGACCCCCTGGGCGGCCAACCAGCGCCCCCACTGCCTGGCTGCCGGCCTCCCACGGCTCGTGGAGCACCGCCCGGAAGCCGGGCAGGACCTCCTCGTAGGAGCGGAGGCGGGGGTCGTCACCGGGCAGGGTCCGGGGGTCGAGGCTGGTGTCGGTGTAACCGAAGAGCACCGGGTCGTAGCCGGCCTGTCGGGCCAGCAGGGCCACGTTGGTGAAGCGGGAGTCGAGCGGGGTGCCGTTGTTCACCGACCGGTTGTGGTGCAGGTAGGTCCCCGTGTACAGACAGGCCCGCGACGGTCCGCACGGCGCCGCGTTGGCCCAGTGGTTGGCGAACAGGGTTCCTCCGGCCGCCAGCCGGTCGAGGGTGGGGGTGGTCAGCACCGGGTGACCGAGGGCGGACAGGCTGTCACCCCGCCACTGGTCGACGGTGATGAACAGGACGTTCCGGTTCATGGCCAGGACCGTCGGTCACGGCCGGGGTCGGCGCTCACGGCGAGGTCTCCTCTCATCCCAACGACACGTGCAGGGAGCTCAGGCGGTTGAACCCGATGATCCGTCCCAGGGCCACCCCGACGGTCTCCTTGGCGTAGTAGGGGACGGTGGAGCACCCCTTGATCGGCGAGGTGCGGGTCGGGGTCGGATAGGGGACGAGGCCGAGGTCGGAGGCGATGGCCAGGCTGCGGTCCTCGTGGAAGGGGTCGGTCACCATCAGCACGGTACTGTCGCCGTGGGCCAGTAGCACCGGGGCGGCCTGGGCCAGGTTCTCCCACGAGTCGCTCCCCCCGGCCTGGAGGATGTCCTGGCTGGGGAATGCCGGCGGCGATCAGAT
Organism: uncultured Acidimicrobiaceae bacterium; assembly: GCA_963704615.1. Lineage (GTDB taxonomy): Bacteria > Actinomycetota > Acidimicrobiia > Acidimicrobiales > RAAP-2 > Bog-756. The sequence goes on from OY969923.1 coordinate 3,258,383, forward strand.
AGCGGGCCGAGGCCTGCGCCTCGGTGTAGCGGTCGCCCGGCTCCTTAGACCCGGTGACCATGATGTCGACGGCCTGGTGCTGGCGCCAGAGCAGCTCCGCCTCGTCGAGCCGCGAGGCCAGGTCGGGCGAGGGCACGCCGTTGTACTGGGCCGCTCCCATCACCACGATGGCCCCGGCCGGCCGCGGCTCGTAGCGGCGCCCGGTGAGCCACACCTGGACCGCGGTCACCACCAGGTAGACGAGGATCAGCATGACGACAAAGGCGACGATCCGCAGGATGAACCGGAGCAGGCGCAATCCGGTGAGGGTGGCGAGCAGACCCACGCGGCTCAGGACACCTCGGCCGGGGAGGTGACCGAGTGGGGTTCGGGCCCACCGATCACGGCTCCACCCCGGCCTCGGCCCGAGACAGGGCGGCCCGCAGGCGGGCTAGGGTCCGGTCCGGTCCGAGGACCTCGAGCGCCTCGAACAGCGGTGGTCCGACCCGCCGACCGGTGACGGCCACCCGGAGAGGGGCCTGGGCCTTCCCCAGCTTGCGACCCACCTGCTCGCCCGACAGCCGGGTGGCGGCGTAGAGGGTGTCGCGGGTCCAGTTGTCGGCCAGGGCGGCGTAGGCGTCGATGGCGGCGGCGAGGATGGTGCGGGCCGACTCGTCGTCGTCGACGGCCTTGGCCCAGGCCTCGCTCGTCGATGACCGGCTCCTCGAGGAACATGAAGTCGACCATGGCCGGCACCTCGCCGAGGGTGGCCACCCGCTCTTGGACCAGCGGGGCCAGGGCGGCGAACACGGCGTGGTCGAAGTCGGCGACCGGCCACGGGGCCGCCGCACCGGTCAGCCAGGGTCGGGACGCGTCGATGAACTCCCCGAGCGGCATGGCCCGGATGTACTCCCCGTTCATATGGGTGAGCTTGGCCACGTCGAAGAAGGCGGGCGAGTGGTTGACGTCGTCGAGGCGGAACCACTCGATCATCTGCGTCGACGGCGATGATCTCCTCACCGCCCGGCGGGCTCCATCCCAGCAGGGCCAGGTAGTTGACGAAGGCCTGAGGCAGGTAGCCCTGGTCCCGATAGGACTCGACCGCCACTGGGTCGCGTCGCTTGGACAGCTTCTTGCGCTGCGCGTTGACCAGCATGGGCAGATGAGCGAAGACCGGCAGCGGCGGGGTCGGCCGGCCGGGCTCACCGGCGGATCCGTCGGTCGTCCACCCCAGGGTGGCGAGAGCCTCCCAGGCCAACACCCCCTTGGGGGTGGTGGGCAGCAGGTCCTCACCCCTGATCACGTGGGTGATGGCCATGTCGATGTCGTCGACCACGTTGGCCAGGACGAACAGCGGGGCGCCGTTGGCCTTGACCATCACGAAGTCGTCGATGGCCCCATTGGGGAACTCGACCTCGCCCCGGACGACGTCGTCGACCACGGTCGTACCCTCATCGGGGGTGCGGAAGCGAAGGGCCCTCCCCTCCCCCCGGGGCAGAGCGCGGTCGCGGCAGAACCCGTCGTAGCCCGGGGTCAGCGTGCCCGCGGCCTTGTTGCGCGCCTCGATCTGCTGTCGGGTGCAGTCGCAGGCGTAGAGGAACCCGCCGTCCCACAGGGCGTCGACGGCCTGGTCGTAGCGCCCGGAGCGCAGCGACTGGCGGTAGGGGCCCTCGTCGGGGTCCATCCCCAGCCAGTGCAGGGCGGCCATGATCCCCTCCACCCATTCCTCACGGCCCCGCTCCGCGTCGGTGTCCTCGATGCGCAGCACGAAGGTGCCACCGGACTGTCGGGCCACCAGCCAGTTGAACAGGGCGGTGCGTGCGCTGCCCACATGGAAGAAACCGGTCGGTGACGGGGCGAAGCGGACTCTCGGGGCGGTCCCGGGCACTCCTTTGGTTACTCGTCTTCGATGATGGTGATGGCGCCGGTCGGGCAGCCGTTGGCCGCCTGGCGCACCTTCTCGTGGAGCTCGGGGCCCGGGTTCTCGTTGAGCACGTAGAGAAACCCGTCGTCTCGGACCTCGAACACCTCGGGGGCGATCCCCATGCAGACAGCGTTGCTGGCGCACTCGTCGAAGTCGACAACGATCTTCACGTGATGCCTCCCGAGCTCGGCGAACCAGCCGAGTGTACCGGTCCACCGACAGGGTGCCCGAGCACGGGCCCGACCGGTCGGGCTGGGCCGGGCGGGGCCGGACTGGGCCGGAGTCGGAGCTCGGAGCCGGCGGCACCCAAGCCCGGACCCCGGAGGGGACTTGGTGGGATGTCGCCGACCACGGGCTCGACAGGCCACAATCTGGGGGTGACCACCTCCTCCTCCTCCTCGCTGTTCGCACGCGCCGCCTCTGGCCCTACCCCCGTCGGACCGACTCAGCCGCGACCCCCCGGCCGGGCCCGGCGCTGCTTCCGGTTCCCGGGCCGGAGGAGCACCCCGGTCGGCGCCGCCGCCGTGCTCGCCCTCGCCCTTGTGGCCTCGGCCTGCTCGCAGGGGGGCACGGCGGCACCGCCCTCGACATCCACAAAGCCCGCGTCCACCTCGACCGCGTCCACCGTGTCGGCTGCCGGTCTGCCGCCCATCCGTCACGTGTTCATCATCGTGCTGGAGAACGAGGGCTACGGCGCCACCTTCGGCACGCCGACCAACGACCCCTACCTGGCCCTGACCCTGCCCGCGGCCGGCGCCCTGCTCACCCAGTACTACGGCATCGGGCACCACTCCAACGACAACTACGACGCCCTCATCTCCGGACAGGCCCCCAATCCCGACACCCAGGACGACTGCCTCGACTACGTGGACTTCCCGCCTTCGGCCACCGTGGCGCCCGACGGCCAGATCTCCGGCTCGGGATGCGTGTACCCGACTTCGGTCACCACCGTGGCCAACCAGATGACCGCGGCCCACCTGACCTGGAAGGCCTACATGGAGGACATGGGCAACATCCCCTCCCGTGAATCCCCGGTCTGCGGCCACCCGGTGGTCGGCTCACCCGACCCGACCGAGGTGGCGGTCCCCGGTGACGGGTACGCGGCCCGCCACAACCCCTTCGTCTACTTCCACTCCATCATCGACGACATCGCGCTGTGCGACGCCGACGTGGTCCCCCTGGGCAGCCCAACGGGTGCCCTCCCGCCGGCGACCCCACCGGGGGTGACCGGTCTGGCCAGCGACCTGGCCTCCGTGGCCACCACCCCCAACCTGAGCTTCATCACTCCCAACCTGTGCGACGACGGACACGATGCCCCCTGCGTCAATCAGCAGGCCAGCCCGTCGGCCCTGACCAACATCGACACCTTCCTCCAGACCTGGGTTCCCCTGATCACAAACTCGCCCGCCTTCCGCAAGAACGGCCTCCTCGAGGTCACCTTCGACGAGGCCGACACCGACGACGCCTCGGCCTGCTGCAACGAGATACCGGGGCCGGCCGCGGCCGAGCCCGGTGAGACGGGACCAGGCGGAGGTCGCATCGGCACCGTCCTGCTGTCGCCCTATATCAAAGGGGCCACCGTCAGCACCGTCCCCTACAACCACTACTCGACCCTGGCCACCATCGAGGACATCTTCGGGCTGAGCAAGCTGGGTCAGGCCCGGACGGTGACCTCCACCTTCGGCCGGGACGTGTTCACCAACCCCAGGGGACACAGCGACGGCTGACCCCGGGCCGGGGACCCACCCTCCGCTCAGGCCGGTGGGTCTGGCCCGGCTCGGGGGTCCAGCCGTCAGAGCTCCTTGTCCCACATCGGGCGCGACCGGGAGAGCCGGCCGGCGAACACGGTGACCGCCACGAGGAGGACCAGCGCGATGAGCAGCGCCACCGGTTTGCTCACGTGGAGGACGACGGTCGCGCCGACCAGGGCCCCGACCAACAGGGCCAGGGGGGCCAACGCCCGGCGGCCGATCCGTGAGCCGGACCCTGCCCCCAATCGGCTGTCGAAGGCGGCGCCGGTGATCGTCATGGTCATCACCGTGGTGGTCATGTCGGGCACGGCCAGCTTGCGGGCCGTGCCGTTCTGCAGGCCCATGGCCACACCGAGCAGGACGATGATCACGTAACGGGGGGCGCCCGTCCCCACGCCGGTGGCCGTCCACGCCACCACCATGGCCGCGGCCGTCAACACCGCCTCACCGGCGGTGGTCAGAGCCAGCATCCGACCGCGGCGGGCCGAGCTCATGTGGCGGACCAGCCGGGCGCTGGACACCACCCCGACCAGAAAGGCGCCCAACGCGGTAAGGGAGGCCGCCAGCGAGAACCCCGGGGCATGGGCCAGGGCGAAGCCGACGAAGACCACGTTGCCGGTCATGTTGGCCACGAACACGTGACCGAGGACCAGGTAGCTGAAGGCGTCCACCAGGCCGGACACCACCGTGAGCACCAGCAACAGGGGGGCCAGCGGCCCGTGCCGGTCCCCGGCCGGCGGGACCAGGGTGTGCCAGGCCTCGGTCAGGGTGGTCGTCATGGTGTGCCTCCCGGGAGCTGTGGCGTCGACGACTGTCGGCCCGATGGTTACCAGAGGGACTCGGCCCGGACAACCGGCTGGGCCTCGCCTCACCCCGGTGCCGCCGCTATCCCCCACGGCTCGAGGGACCGACCGCAAGTGAGACCTGCTGCCCCAACCGAGGTCGCCCACCGAGGTCGCCCACCGAGGTCGCGGACCGGACCGCCGGCCCGGCCTCACCTCAGGGCTTGTCGCTCCCGACCACCCACATGGCGAAGAACTGGGATCCGCCGCCGTAGGCCTGGCCCAGAGCTACCCGGGCCCCGTCGACCTGATGCTCGCCGGCCTGGCCCCGCACCTGCATGGCCACCTCGAGGAACCGCAGCATCCCCGAGGCCCCGATGGGGTTGGAGGAAAGCACGCCACCCGAGGTGTTCCAGGGGATGTCGCCCTCGAAGGCGGTGGCCCCTGACTCGGTCAGCTTCCACCCGTCTCCCAGGTCGCAGAACCCGAGGTTCTCCAGCCACATCGGCTCGTACCAGCTGAAGGGCACATACACCTCGGCCACGTCGAACTGCTCCCGCGGGTTGGTGATCCCGGCCTGGGCGTACACGTCAGCCGAGCAGTCGCGGCCGGCCTGGGGGTTGACCTGGTCCCGGCCGGCGAACATGGTCGGCTCGGACCGCATGGCCATGCCGTGGATCCACGCCGGGGGGTAGGCGCCGGAGACCGCGTCCTCCGCGGCCAGCACCATGGCCGCGGCCCCGTCGGACGACGGGCACGACTCGAGGTAGCGCAGCGGCTCCCACAACATCATCGAGTCCTCGACCATCTTCATGTCGATGTCCGGCAGGTGCAGGTGGGCATAGGGGTTGCGCAGGGCGTTCCTGCGGTCCTTGACCGCCACCATCCGGCCGATGTGCTCGGGGGCGCCGGACCGGCGCATGTAGGCGCGGATGTGGGGGGCGAAGTAGCCGCCGGCCCCGGCCAGCAGCGGGGCGGCGAAGGGCTGGGGCACCGACAGGGCCCACATGGCGTCCGAGTCGGACTGCTTCTCGTAGGCCACGGTCAGCACCCGCTTGTGGATGCCGGCGGCGATCAGGTGGGCGGCTACCAGTGCGGTCGAGCCCCCCACCGAGCCGGCCGTGTGCACCCGGATCATGGGCTTGCCCACCGCACCCAGCGCCGGGGCCAGGTACAGCTCGGGCATCATGTTGCCCTCGAACATGTCGGGGGCCTTGCCGATGACCACGGCGTCGATGTCGGTCCAGGTGAGGTCGGCATCGGCCACGGCCATCTTGGCCGCCTCCCGCACCAACCCGGCGATGGACACGTCCTCGCGCTTGGCCTTGTGGTGGGTCTGGCCCACACCGATGACCGCACAACGCTCTGCCATCACGCACCCTCCAAGACGCAGACCAGGTTCTGTTGCAGGCAGGGACCGGAGGTGGCGTGGGCCACGGCCCGCCGGGCCCCGCCCGAGGCCACCCGGGCGGCGGCCTCGCCGATGCGGATCAGGCCGGCCGACATGAGGGGGTTGGCGGCCAGGGGTCCCCCCGACGGGTTGATGGTCACCGTGTCGTCGAGACCCAGGGCCTCCTTCAGGATGATCTCCTGGTGGGCGAAGGGGGCGTGCAGCTCGGCCACGTCGACCGAGCCGTCGGGCACGCCGGCCCGGGCCCCGGCCATCGCCGTGGAGGGCGATCGGGTGAGATCGCGGGCCCCCAAAGCATGGGTCTCGATCCGGTGGTCGAAACCGGTGATCCACGCCGGGTGCTCCGACCACCGCTCGGCCTTGTCCCCGGCGGCCAGCACCACGGCGGCGGCGCCGTCGGTGATCGGGGGAAGCGCGTGGCGGCGCAGGGGGGCGACCACGTAGTCGTCCTCCAACAGCGTGGCCGCGGCCACGTCGTTGGCCACCTGGGCGTTGGGGTTGGCCAGGGCGCTGGCCCGGCTGCGGGCGGCGATGGCCGCGAACTCCGCCTCGGACCCCTTGCCCGCGTCGATCAGGGCCCGGGCCTGCAGCGCGGCCAGGCTCACCGGGTCGGGCCACAGGGGGGCCAGGTAGTAGGGATCGAGCTGCAAGGTGAGGATCTCGTTGAGGTTCCCGAGCGACGAGCGGCCGAAGGAGTAGACCAGGGCGGCGTCGATCTTGCCCTCCTGCAGGAGCACCCACGCCTCGTACAGGGCCCAGGCCCCGTCCATCTCCACGTGGCTCTCGGCCCGTGGCGGCCACACCCCCACCGCGTCGAGGGCCATCACGAAGCTGAACGGCCCGCCGATCAGGTAGTCGGTCGACCCCGAGCAGATGAAGTCCACGTCGTCCTTGGTGATGCCGATGTTGTCGAACACCTCGCCGATGACCGGCAGCAGCATCTCCACCTCGTTGTGCTGGTCGTCGCGGCGCACGTTGCGGGCCTGGGCGAACGAGGCGACCGACACCGGTCGGATCCCGCCTCCGGATGAGGCCGCGCTCACAGGTACTCCTTGTAGGTCTCGTAGTCGGCATCGGGCTCGCCGTTGGGGCGGAAGTACTTGACCGAGGCCAGCGTCGGGGTGAGCTGGTCGGGATCCACCCACACCGCTTCGACCCGCATCCCCATCCGGATCTGGTCGGTGGGGATCTCCTGGATCAGGCCCATGAAGGAGAGGTTGGCCCCGTCGAGCAGCACCTGGGCGCAGATGTAGGGGATCTCGATGGACTGGCCGGCGAAGGGCACGTTGACCACGCAGTAGGTGGTGATGGTGCCGACGTTGGCCAGCTCCACGTCCTCGGTGGTGGGGACCCCGTCGGTGGGACAGGAACCCCGCGACGGCACGTAGACCTTGCCGCACACCGAGCAGCGCTGGCCCAGGAACTTGCCCTGCTCGAGGCCGCGCGAAGAACCGCGACTGGGCCACGCCCGGGGTGAACTCGAAGTCGAGCCGGATGGGTGTGGCCAGGGTGGTGACCGGGCCCAGCTCCCCACCCTCGTCGGCCGTCGTCGTGTCGGCCATCACCCCACCCCGCCGGCCGGAACGAAGGCCTCGATGTCGGCCAGGGACCCGACCCGCTCGGGTTCGGGCCGGAAGCGAACGGTGACCCGGTCGCCACTGGCCAAATTGTCGGGTCGGCCAGCATCGACCACATGGAGCATGGCGGTGTCAGCACCGTCGAGACGGATCAGGGCCCAGGCGAACGGCCGGTCCAGGGGGTGCTTGGGCAGGGGGTGGGCGACCCAGGCCCAGGACTCGACGGCACCGCCCGGGCCCACCTCCACGATCTCGCCGGTGTCCTCGCCGGTGGTGGGGTCGTACTCGGTCGGGGGCACGATGACCGAGCCGCCGGCCCCTCGCACCCCGAGCAGCTTGCCCTGGCGCAGCCCGGTGAGGAAGGCACCGATGACCGGCCCCACCGACCGCGGATAGGGGTATTCGAGACGGTGCGCCGCGTGCAGTGCTTCGCCTTCGGGCATGTCCGACCTCCCCGTGTCCTCCCGGAACGCGTCAATTTTTCAAAAGTAGAACACATTTCAGTTTTGTGCGCCAACAACCCAGGCGGGCGGCGGCGGCCCCGGTGGGAGCACCCCGGGAAGCAGCGCTACCGTGGCACACCATGGCCGAGCCGGCAGCCCGACGTCCCAACATCTTGCTCATCGTGTCCGACCAGGAGCGGCAGCGGTCGTGGCTTCCCCCCGGGGTGTCCCTGCCCTGGCGGGACCGGCTTCGAGCCGACGGCCTCGAGTTCACCAACTACTTCACCCACTCCTCACCGTGCTCCCCCAGCCGGGCCAGCTTGTTGACCGGGCGCTACCTCGAGGGGCACGGGGTCCTCGACAACGTGATCATGCCCGAGCACGCCGAGCTCCCGGCGGCCACTCCCACACTGGGGTCACTGCTCGACGGCGCCGGCTACCGCTCGTCCTACATCGGCAAGTGGCACCTGTCCCACTCGCCCACCCCGGACATGGAGGCCTACGGCTTCGCCGACTGGGACGGCAACGACCGCCACTTCATGGGGTGGGCCGGCACCGGCGTGCACTTCGACCCGATCATCGCCGGCAACGCCGCCCACTGGCTCGGGGCCCATGCCGGGCCGGCGTCAGCCGGTACCGCCGGAGCCGGCTCCGGCCGGACCGAGCCCTGGTTCTTGACCGTGGCCCTGGTCAACCCGCACGACGTGATGTGGTTTCCGGTCGACCAGCCGGGCTACCGGGAGCACCACCCCGATGACGTAGCCGCCATCCGCTCGGTCCTCGAGTCCGCAGCCTGGAAGGACGACGACCCTCTGCCCGTCTTCACCGATCCCTACCCCGAGGTGGTCGACCAGCTGCCGGCCAACTTCGACGACGATCTGCACACCAAGCCCGAGGCCCACCGGCAGTGGCGCTGGGATCAACAGCACGGGCTGTGGGGCTTCATCGACCCGTCGGACAAGGGAGCCTGGCTCCGGCACCTCGACTACTACCTGCACCTCCACCAGCTGGCCGACCACAGCCTGGGCACCGTGCTCGCCGCCCTCGAGGCCTCAGGGGCGTGGGACGACACCGTGATCGTCTTCACCTCCGACCACGGCGACATGTGCGGTTCCCACGGCCTGCGCTCCAAGGGGCCCTTCGTCTACGACGAGATCATGCGGGTGCCCCTCTATATGAAGGTGCCCGGTGTGACCACCGCCGGCTCGGTCACCTCGGCCCTGGGCAGCCACGTCGACCTGGCCGCCACCATCGGCGCGCTGGCCGGGGTGGATCCGTCGACGGCGGCGGCCACCATGCAGGGGACCGACCTCTCGCCGGTGCTGGCCGACCCGGCGGCATCGGTCCGGGACCACATCCTGTTCGCCCAGGACTCGGCCCAGACCACCGAGCTCAACAAGGTGCGCTACGCCTTGCGCGGCTTCTACGACGGCCACACCAAATACGCCCGCTACTACGGGGTGGGTGGGGGGAAGCCGTCGACCGGTCTGTGGGGGAAGTCACCCGGCGCCAAGCTCTTCGACGTGGACTGCGCTTTCGACGACAACGACCACGAGTGGTACGACCACGATGCCGATCCCGACGAACTGGTCAACCTGGCCAACGACCGCTCCCGCCGCTCGGAGCTGCACGACACCTACGAGCGGATGCGCACCTACGAGCGCGAATCGTTCCTCGCCTTCGGGTGAGGAGCTGACCCCGGTTGCTCGTGCCGCTGCCTCCACGCCCGCCGCTCGGGCGCGCCGATACGAGGGGCAGGTTGATCGGCGCATCAGGCTCGGAGCAAGGGCGGCGGATCCCTGGCTCAACAAGACCGACGCAGTTCATTCTACCGGTGCCCTTCTGACGTCAGACATCAGGCCGCCCGCCGGACGATCAGGGCCTCCGACCTGGCCTTTGTCGCCAGTCGTGGCCGGCCGGCTCCGGCGAGACCGCTTGGGAGGTGGCCGTGCCCACCCGCTCGACCAGATCGGGCAGAAGTCCGTGGCACCCCGCCTCGACCAGAGCGAGGCACGACTCGAAGTCGGCGTCGTCGCCGTAATAGGGATCGGGCACGTCGACCGCACCCCCGGCCCGTGGATCGAACCGGCGCAGCAGGACCAAGCGTTCTTCGTAGCGGTCGTCCCCGGCGAACTGGCGGGCCAGGCTCCGCAGCGTCTGTTGATGGCCGCGATCCATGCACACCACCAGGTCGGTCGAGGCGAACCAGGCCGACGCGAATGATTGGGCCCGGTGGGTGTGGTCGAGATAGCCCCGGCGCTCGAGGGCCGAGCGGGCCCGAGGGTCCATGTCCTCGCCGGCGTGCCACCCTCCGGTACCGGCACTGGTGATGTCCAGGTGATCGGCGAGGGCCGTCCCGTCGGGCAGGCCCACGGACCCGGCCAGCTGGCCGAGGACGGCCGCGGCCATCGGGGATCGGCAGATGTTGCCGGTGCAGACGAAACACACGCCCAGCCGGGCCCCGGTCGGGACCGTGCTCGATCGGGGGCCGCCTGAACCACCTGACCCGCTTGACCTCTCCGGTTCGGGGAGCGGATGGGGCGAACCAGCCGTGCTGGCCGGCTCGACATCGCTGGACGGCTCGGGATCGCTGGCGGGGAGCACCGGGCCATTCTGCACCGGCCCTTCGGTCCCCCGGCCCCCGGTCGTTGGTTCCCCGTCCCCGATCACGCCGATACGCTGCCCACCGAGAGCCGCCCACGGCGGCGACGCCGTCAAGGAGGACCGGGGTGAACGAACCGATCGGACAACAGATGGGGCACGGGGTCAAACAGCGCCATCTCATCACCATGTCGCCCGAGGAGATCGACGCCTTCCTCCACGAACGCCGACCCATGACCATGTGCACCCTCAACCATGACGGGTCCATCCATGCCGTGGCCATGTGGTACGGGTTCCTCGACGGTTCGATCGCCATCGAGACCAAGGCCAAGGCGCAGAAAGCGGTCAACCTCGGGCGCGACCCGCGGATCACCTGCATGGTCGAGGACGGCGACTACTACGAGGAACTACGAGGCGTGGAGCTGGTGGGGCGCGCCGAGATCATCGACGATCCCGACAAGATGTGGGAGCTCGGGGTGGACCTCTTCGAGCGCTACTACGGGGCCTACACCGAGGAGATGCGGCCCCTGGTAGAGACCATGCTGAACAAGCGGATCGTGGCCAAGGTCAACGTCGAGCGCACCGTGTCATGGGATCACCGCAAGCTCGGCCTCCCCCCGACCCGGCCGTCCTGACCTGGCTGCCCGTCCTGACCCGCTCTCCCGTCCGAGCCACCCTGCACCGTCAACCGATCGGAGCCCACCATGCCCAGCCATCGGATGAGTGACGACGAGGTGTTCACCTTCCTGAGCACCGAACCGGCCCACACCGCCAAGCTGGCCACGACGCGGGCCGATGGTCGACCCCACGTCGCTCCCGTCTGGTTCGCCCTGGACACCGAAGCCCCGACGGACACCCTTTTCGGCGACATCGTCTTCAACACCGGCGCCGAGACGGTCAAGGGGAAGGCGCTGCGACGCGACCCCCGAGTGGCGTTGTGTGTCGACGACGAGAGACCTCCTTTTTCCTTCGTCTCCATCGAAGGAGTGGCCGCCCTCAGTGAGGAGCCGACCGAGGTCGCCCGGTGGGCAACGATCATCGGCGGTCGCTACATGGGGGCGGAGAACGCCGAGGAGTACGGGAGACGGAACAGCACCCCCGGTGAACTGCTGGTGCGGGTCCGACCGACCCACATCGTCGCCATGGCCGACACGGCCGCTTGAGAGGACGGCCATGATTCTCGATCGCTTCCAGATGACCGACAAGGTGGCCATCGTGACCGGCGCCGGGCGGGGCATCGGGGCGGCCACCGCCATCGCCCTGGCCGAGGCCGGCGCCGACGTGGTGATCTCGGCCCGCACCGCTGATCAACTCGGTCGGGTGGCCGATCAGATCGAGGCCGCGGGCCGGCGGGCGGTTTCCATGCCGGCCGACCTCAGCGACCTCGAGGCGGTGGCCGAGCTGGTCGACCGGGCCCGGTCGGAGTTCGGCCGGCTCGACCTGGCCGTCAACAACGTGGGTGGAGCGATGCCCCGACCGTTCCTCGACACCTCGCCCGGTCGGCTCGAGCAGGCCTTCCATTTCAACGTGTCCACCGCCCACGCCCTTCTCCGGCCGGCCGTGCCCCTGATGCTGGAGGGCGACGGCGGATCGGTGGTCAACATCTCGTCGGCCATGGGACGCTTGGCCGGCCGCGGCTATCTCGCCTATGGCACGGCCAAGGGCGCTCTGGCCCACTACACCCGCCTGGCCGCCGCCGACCTGGCCCCGCGCATCCGGGTCAACGCCATCGCCGTGGGATCGGTGGCCACCTCGGCCCTCGACATCGTCATGCAGACCGACGAGCTGCGCACCGCCCTCGAGGACAGCACCCCTCTCGGCCGCCTCGGCGACCCGGAGGACATTGCCGCCGCCATCATCTACCTGGCCTCCGACGCCGGGTCCTACATCACCGGCAAGGTCCTCGAGGTCGACGGGGGCATCGAGTCCCCCAATCTCGACATGGGCCTGCCCGACCTGTGAGACCCTCCCGGAGGGGATCTGATCCGTCCGGCCCTCGGGTCGTGATCCACCGCCGCCGTCACCGATCGAGGAGCACACCATGACCAGGGCCTATCGGGTCGTCACCTGGAGCACCGGCAACGTCGGCGTCCACGTCATCGCCGGCATCGACGCCCGGCCCGACCTCGAGCTGGTCGGGGTGTGGGTGTCCAACCCCGACAAGGTGGGCAAGGACGCCGGGACCCTGGCCGGGTTGGGCCGCACTCTCGGGGTGAAGGCCACCGGCGACGTCGACGCCGTCATCGCCCTCCGGCCCGACGTGGTGGTGCACACAGCCATGGCCGACAATCGGCTGATGGACGCGCTCGAGGACATCCGGGGTCTGCTGCGTGCCGGCCTCAATGTGGTGTCGAGCGGACCGGTCTTCCTCCAATACCCCTTCGGCGTGGTCGACGACTCGATGATCACGCCGATGGTCGACGCCGCCATCGATGGCGGGGTCTCCCTGTTCGTCAACGGGGTGGACCCCGGATTCGCCAACGACGCCCTCCCCCTGGTTCTGACCGGGGTGAGCGAGCGCATCGACGAGGTCCGGGTGGCCGAGATCCTCAACTACAACACCTACAACCAGCCAATGGTCCTCTTCGACATCATGGGTTTCGGCCGTCCTCTCGACCAGGTGCCGATGATCCTCCAGCCCGGGGTCCTGACCATGGCCTGGGGCAGCGTCGTGCGTCAGCTGGCTGCCGCACTCGATGTCGAGCTCGACTCCGTCGAGGAGTTCTCCGAAAGGCGCCCCGCCACCGAGACCTTCGAGGTCGATGCCGGCACCATCGAGAAGGGCACCGCCGCCGCCCTCCACTTCGAGGTGCGAGGCCTCCGCCACGGCAAGCCGGTCATCGTGCTGGAGCACGTCACCCGTCTCCACGACGAGCTGGCCCCGGAGTGGCCCCAACCGGCGGGCCAGGGTTGCTACCGCGTGCAGATCAGCGGCGAGCCCAACTACACCCTCGACCTCCAGCTGCTCGGGAGCGACGGCGATCACAACACCGCCGGCCTCAAGGCCACGGCCATGCGTCTGGTGAACGCCATCCCCGCGGTGGTGGAAGGCCCGCCGGGCCTGCTCACCGCCCTCGACCTGCCCACCATCACCGGTCGGGGACTGGTCAGCTGACCCTCTGCTCGCGGCACGGATCATCGAGGGGGAACCGGGAAAAAGGCGGCCAAACAGTAGGGTCGACCGCATGATCTTCGAGAGAGGTGCCCCGGTATGAGCATGCCCGGACACGGCATGGGCATGGGTGGTGGTGGAGCCCAATACGGGTCGGTGATGCGCTCGATGCGTCGCGACGAATCGGTCATTCAGCAGCAGGTGACCAAAGGCACCACCCGACGGATGATCCAGTTCGCCCGTCCCTACCGAAAGATCCTGACCTGGTTTCTGGTCTTCGTCATCATCGACGCCGTGGTGGGGGTGATCAATCCGCTGTTGTTCCGGTCCATCATCAACGACGGGATCATCAAGCACAACAAGGACCTGATCATCGTCCTGTCGTTGGTGGCCGCGGGTGTGGCGGTGGCCGACACCGGCCTCTCCATCGCCATCCGCTGGGTATCAGCCAAGGTCGGAGAAGGACTCATCTACGACATGCGATCGAAGGTGTTCGCCCACATCCAGCAGATGCCTATCGCCTTCTTCACCCGCACTCAGACCGGAGCGCTGATCAGCCGTCTGAACAACGACGTGATCGGCGCCCAGCAGGCCTTCACCGACACCCTCTCGTCGATCGTCTCCAACCTGATCAGCGTGGCCCTGGTGCTGGTGGTCATGTTCTTCCTGTCGTGGAAGATCACGCTGCTCAGCCTCATCATCCTGCCCGTCTTCGTGCTGCCGGCCAAGCGAGTGGGTCGAAAGCTGTCGGTGATCACCCGTGAGTCCTACGGCCTCAACGCGTTGATGAACAACACGATGAACGAGCGCTTCAACGTGTCCGGCGCCCTCTTGGTCAAGCTGTTCGGCCGGCCGGACCAGGAACGGGGCGAGTTCGAGCAGAAGGCGGGCCGGGTCCGTGACATCGGGGTGACCCAGGCCATGTATGCCCGCTTCTTCATCGCCGCCCTCTCCCTCACCGCGGCACTGGCCACCGCCGTGGTCTACGGCTGGGGCGGTGTGCAGGCGGTGGACGGAGCCCTGAGCGTGGGCACGGTGGTGGCGCTGGCCGCCTACCTCACCCGCCTCTATGCCCCACTGACGGCCCTGTCCAATGTGCAGATCGATGTGATGACCGCCCTGGTCTCCTTCGATCGGGTCTTCGAGATCCTCGACCTTCCCCCGATGATCGCCGACAAGCCGGACGCCCAACCTCTTCCCCCCGGACCGGCCCGCATCGAGTTCGACCACGTCGACTTCCGCTATCCCGACGCCGACGAGGTGTCCCTGGCCTCGCTCGAGTCGGTGGCCGTGTTGGACACCACCGTCTCCGGCCAGGTCCTGTTCGACGTCTCCTTTGTGGCCGAGCCCGGACAGCTGGTGGCCCTGGTGGGACCGTCCGGTGCGGGCAAGACAACCATCAGCCAACTCCTCCCCCGCCTCTATGACGTGCGATCGGGCGCCATCCGCATCAACGGGATGGACGTGCGCGATGCCACCCAGGAGTCACTGACCGCCACCATGGGCGTGGTCACCCAGGACGCCCACATGTTCCACGACACCATCCGGGCCAACCTGCTCTACGCCAAGCCCGATGCCACCGAGGGCGAGTTGGACGCCGCCCTCGCCGGTGCCCAGATCGCCACCATGGTCGAGGCCCTGCCCGAGGGCCTCGACACCGTGGTCGGTGACCGCGGCTACCGGCTCTCCGGTGGCGAGAAGCAACGACTGGCCATCGCCCGGATCTTGCTCAAGGCCCCCGAGGTGGTCATCCTCGACGAGGCCACCGCCCATCTCGACTCCGAGTCGGAAATGGCGGTGCAGCAGGCCCTGGCCCTTGCCCTTTCCGGCCGGACCTCGCTGGTCATCGCCCACCGCCTGTCGACGGTGCGGGAAGCGGACATGATCATCGTCCTCGATCACGGGAGGATCGTCCAGCGCGGACGCCATGACGAGCTGCTGGAGGCCGGAGGTCTGTACGCGGAGCTCTACCGCATCCAGTTCGAGCGCCAAGAGCACTCCGACCTGCTCTGAGGCTCGGAGGCTCGGAGGCTCGGAGCCCAACGGTCAAGCCGCCTCTCCCTCGCAGAGGGAGAGCTCTCCCTTGTCGTGGGCATCACCCGGGTCGAGGATCCGGTCGGGTGACCATTCCGCGGCCATGACCGTGGCCGCGCGCTGCGCCCATTCAGGCGCGGCGTGGGACACGGGGCGAGAGGCAGAACGGGTTTCGGGCCGGTGGCGTTGACCGGCCTCTGTTGTTGGTTGGGGATCACGCATGGTGGTCTCCTTTCGGTGTATCTGGTAGCTGTGGTGTGACTCATTTCGATAAATGAGTCAGAAACTGGTGTCTGACGCACCAAGAAATCGTGCGCCGTCTGGTGTTGAATAGTCCGACCCTGCTGGCATCGATGATGGTGGGATCGTGTGAATGGGACGAGCTGTCGTCGCCGGGCACCCGGTCCCCGGGGCGTCGGTACTGCGGGCCCAGGACGAGGGCGCTGATCCCCGCTCCTCACCCGCAGGATGGTGAGACCGGCAGCGGGCTGTTCTCGATGTGTCGAGGGCACCGGCTCTGTGGGGATGATGCGACCGGTCGGCTGGACGACACCACCACCAGGTGAGGACGACGTCACCAGTGAATCCCTCGTGAACTATGCCTGAAACACGCTAAAAAGAAAGGAGCCGCTTCCCGGGAAGCGGCTCCTCGACGTGTCCAGACTGTGCGAAATGTCTGTTCAATCCGTCGAGAGTGCCTCCCGAACTGCCTTGGCACTGGATACCAGTGCATCCTTGCTACAGGCCGTGGATACCCCGGCGATAGACACCGCCATCGGAGGCTTCACCGGCTCGACCTGGGGCTGGTCGTCGTCCTTGTGGCTGGCCGTGTTGCCCCGCTCATCCCGCCCTGCGTTCCCGGCCCTCACCATCACCACTATAGCTGCTCATGTAACCCGAGTGGCGCCACACCGATTTCTTTTCAATGAAGCGGTGAAATGGTGCCGTTCACCTGCATATCGACGACGGGAGCTGTCCGTCCACTGTCTCGACCCTGATCCGACATCACGCTGGTCGCCGCGGATCGGACCGTTACCGTAGGCCGGTGCCCCGCATCGTCGTCGATACCGCACCGCTGCGGAAATACCGTCACTTCCGCCGCCTCTGGATCGGCCAGGTGGTGTCGGGAATGGGCTCCCAACTCACCCTGGTGGCGGTCTCGTTCCAGGCCTACGGGCTGACCCATTCGACGCTGGTGGTCGGCCTCATCGGCCTGGCCCAGTTGGTGCCGCTGCTGGCCGGTGCCCTGTGGGGTGGGACCCTGGCCGACGCCGTCGACCGCAGGAGGATCCTCGTCCTCACCCAGGTGGCCATGGCCACCGCCGTCGGGGGCCTGGTGGTCAACGCCGCCCTCCCCCATCCCGCGGTGTGGCCGCTGTTCGTCTGCACCGCGGCCGGGGCCGGTTTCCAGGGAGTCGACTGGCCGGCGCGCCGGGCCGCCCTGCCCATGCTGGTCGGCTCGGCCGACGTGACCGCGGCCATCGCCCTGCAAACCTCGATCCAACAGCTGGCCCTGGTGGCCGGTCCCGCCCTGGCCGGGTTGCTCATCGCCGCCGCCGGGTTGGGCGTCGTCTTCGGCATCGATGTGGCGACCTACGCTCTGGCCATGGTGGCCGCCCTGTTGCTGCCCGCCCTGGTGCCGGTGGGCGGCGGCACACCGATGGGGCTGCGGTCGATGGCCGAGGGGTTCCGTCACCTCCGCCGCGAGAAGCTGCTGTCGGCCACGTACAAGATCGATCTCAACGCCATGATCTTCGGTATGCCCCGGGCCGTCTTTCCGGCGCTCGGGACCGGGCTGTTCGGCGGGGGTGCGGGGGTCGTCGGCCTGCTGTACGCCGCGCCCGGAGCCGGTGCCCTGCTGGGTTCGCTCTTCACCGGATGGTGCAGTCGGGTCCGCCATCAGGGCCGGGCCATCGCCGCCTGCGTGGTGGTGTGGGGAGCCACCATCGCCCTGTTCGGGATCATCCCCGTCTTGTGGATCGGTCTCTCGCTGCTGGCCCTGGCCGGCGCGGCCGACGTGGTCTCCGCCGTGTTTCGGCAGGCGGTCCAGCAGCGGACGGTGCCCGAGCACCTGCAGGGACGGCTGTCGGGGACGTTCTTCGCGGTGGTGGCGGGAGGTCCCCGCCTGGGCGATGCCGAGACGGGCGTCGCCGCCACCATCGGGGGGCCACAGTTTGCGGTGTGGTCGGGAGGACTGGCCTGCATCGCCGGTGTGGCCCTGCTGCTGTGGCGGGTACCCGAGTTGTGGCGGGATCACGGTGGCGGTCAGGCACTGCCGGCAGGGGCCGAGACCCAGGCCATCGCCGAGGTGACCACCGAACTGGGTGAGGGCGAGCCCCTGTAGCGGTGCGGAGGCTGCGTGTGGCGAGCGCCCGGGTCTGGGGTCCTGGGGCGAGGACAGTCCCGTCCTTCTATATTAATTCGAGAATTCGGCCTGTTTATCGACTGTGGTCGCTAAACACGCCGGCGGCCGGGCAAATCAGGTGGAGGCCGGGGTCTCGGCCAAGACTCCGGTCCCCTACACCTCCGCCAGGTGGCGCAACTGGACGGCGAGAGCGATCTCCAGCAGGCCGTAGAGGATCAGCCACACCCCCATGATGACGGCCAGTGCGGTCAGGGTCAGGTGTGGCCACACCAGGGTGACGATGCCGGCGGCAAAGGCGAGCACGCCCATGCCGATGCGCCAACCCCGGGCCTGTGAACCCTCGTCGGTGTAGGCGGTGAAGAACTCGATGATCCCCCCGATCACCCAGAACAGTCCGATGAGGAAGGCCAGGGTGGTCACCGTCTCCTCGGTGTGCCGCAGGAAGAGGATGCCGATGACGACCGACAACAGCCCCAGCACGGCCAGAAGCCATCGGGCGCCGCCGGCCTCGTCGTGGTCGGCGATGGCCATCACGATGCGAAAGAGCCCGGCCACAAAGAGCCAGATACCGAGGAGGATGGCGAAGGCGTAGATGGTGTCCCTGGGCCTGAGCACGACCAGCACCCCCAGGATGAGGGTCACGATACCGAAGAAGAGCACCCAGCCCCACGATTTTCCGATGACGTGCAAGATGTCGCGATCGGAAACGTCCATTCCGCCTGTGGCCATCGCAATCCCCCTGTCTCGGGTGCTCCCTGTCGGTCGCACCGCTGGCCAACCAGCTTAGGACTGCACCCGAGCGAAGATGCGGACCACACCAGCAGTGCCAGGCGCCGGTGACCTGTTCAACCGGCAGGGCGAGTGGCCTGGTCGACCAGCTCCTCGCTGACCGACCAGAGCAGACCGGCAGCAACCTCGTCCCGAGCGGCCGGCGAAGGCCTCCGGGCCCGGCATTTGACGAAGTACTCCCCAGTGACATCGGCCACTTCCGGAGACGAGGACAGGTAAACCGAGGTCCGTGCCCCCTTTTCGGGGGTGAGGACGAACGGCTTGATCACTTTGACCCCGAAGGCCAGAACCCCCGAGGCGTCGCCGTCGCGGGCATAGCCGGTGGCCACCGTGCCTGGGTGCAACGAGTTGGCCGTCACCCCGGAGGCGGACAGGCGCCGGGCCAGCTCGTTGGTGAACAAGATGTTGGCCAACTTGGAGCGCCCGTAGGCCTGCATGCCCCGGTAACGACGGGTCGACTGCAGATCGTCGAAGTCGAGGCCGTGCCGGGCGGAGCGGTGAGCGGTCGACGCCACGTTGACCACCCGGGAAGGTGCTGAAGCCACCAAGCGATCGGTCAACAGCTGGGTCAGATGGAACGGACCCAAGTGATTGATGGCGAAGGTGGCCTCGAATCCGTCTTTGGTCTCGTGGCGGTCGGACAGGACCAGCCCGGCGTTGTTGACCAACACGTCGATCTTCTCATACCGGCCGAGCAACTCGTCGGCCCCCGCCTTGACCGAGGCCAGGTCGGCGAGATCGAACACGACCAGATCCACCTGATCGGAGTGGCTGTCCCGGCGGATGTCGGCGAGTGCCTGCGCCCCCCGGGACTCGTCACGGGCGGTGATCACGGTGTGGGCTCCGGCCTGGGCCAAGGCGGTGGCGGTCGCCTTGCCGACTCCCGAGTTGGCCCCGGTGATCACAACGGTGGTGCCATCCATCCGGGGCACGACGCCGACGCCTGGGCTCATCAACCGTCCTCCCGCTCAGCCGGCGGATCCGGACCTCGGCCGCCGCCTGCAGGCTATTGCCTGGCCGGTGCCGGTGCCTTGCTGACCTGCGCCGCTGGCCGCGTACCCACCTCGGGACGGGCAGCCGGTGGTGCCGACGGCCCACTGTCCGGCCCGGTCGCGGCACCGGCGACGGCGACGGCGACGGCAACAACATCGACCAGACCCTCGGCCGTCTCTGGGATCGTGCCGTTGACCGACGCGGCTGACGGCGGAGCCGACGGTGGCCGTTTGGCCCGGCGCCCCATACGGATGAAGAGGGTGGCGGACACCGACACGAAGGTGACCCAGACGATCACCTGCAGCACGGTGGGCTGGTCGGCATAGCCGAGCAGGCTGTGGAACACGTCACCGAGCGAACTGCCCTCACTGAGGAAGCCGCTGGTGTTCCACAGAACGTGATCGAGGAAGGGGAGCCAGCCGAGTTGCTGCATGTTCTCGACGGCATCGGCCAACAGGCCGGCGGCGAACACCATGAGCACCACGCCGATGGTTCGGAAGAAGAGCCCGAGGTTGATGCGGCGACCGAGCTTGAAGATGGCGTAGGCGATGATCAACGCCACGGCCAGCCCGAGGACGGCGCCGAGCAGCAGGAGTTTGCCGTGGACGGGCGTGGCCGCCTGCTTGGACGAGGCGAAGACGATGGCCAGGGTGAACACCATGGTCTCGAGACCCTCGCGTCCGACCGCTTGGAAGGCGAGGACCCCCAACCCGAAGCGGGCCTTGCCGTCGAGCGCCTCTTGCGACCGGCGTTGGAGGTCGGCGGACATGGTCCGGCTGTGGATCTGCATCCAGAAAGTCATGTAGGTCAGAACAGAGGCGGCCACCAGGAAGGTCGCCGTCTCGAAGATGGTCTGGACGGTGGACCCCTCGTACTGCTTGATGACCAGATAGGCGGCCAACCCGCCCCCGATCACGAGAAGCATGGCCAAGGCCACGCCGTAGAAGACGTCTCGAAAGTGGCGGCGCTGGCCGATCTTGTCGAGATACGCCAGCAGGATGGCCACGATCATGCTGGCCTCGATCCCCTCCCGCAGGAAGATGACGAAGGTCGGAATCATCGAGGCCCAGCCACAAGGCAACACATAGTCAGAATGTTAGGTAAACCTAAATAAGGGACTCTGTCAACCCCTCCCGGTCGGTGGGCACGAGGGTCTCTCCCCCCCCCACCGTCGGTCCGGCTCAGACGGCCAGGACCACCACCGAGCCCAGGGTCACCAAGCGGTCGCCGGCGCCCACGTCATGGATGCCCACCCGGACCAGGGTCCGGCCGGGTCGCCCGCCCAGGACTTGGCACCGGGCCTCCACCGGTCCGGCCTTGACCGGCCGCAGAAAATGGAGAACGGTGTCGCCCACGGCCAGGCGGTTGTCCCCGCCTCCCCCCGCCCTGTCGGCACCGACGGCGCGGCAGGCGGCGGTGTCGGCCAGGACGGCCAAGGCTCCGCCGTGGAGGATCCCCCACTGATTGCGCAGGCGATCGTCCAGGTTGAGCCGGGTCACCGCTCCGGTGCCGGGTTCGATGCCGAAGAACGCCTCCGGGGTCGGCGCATCCGGATCTGGCGGAGCCATCGGAACGACAAAGGGGCGCTCGATGCTTCGATCCCTGTCGCCGGGGTCGAGGACTGCGCAGGTGATGGTGGCTGTCGCCACCGCCCGATCGCCGTCCCCCTCGTCGACGGTGTCGACCGAGGCCACCACCGCGTTGCGTCCGCGGCGCAGCACCCGGCCGTCCAGTCGGAGCGGCCCCTGGTGGGGGAGATGGGCAACGGTCGCCAACACACTGGTGGTGACGACCCACTCGGGGAGGACGGCGATGCCACACAGGAAACCCCCCAACGTGTCGACGCACGCCACCAAGGCGCCGGTGGACAATCCACCTCCGGCGCCCCGCAGATAGCCGTCCAGCGGGGTGCGTCCCCCAATACCGGAGTGACCGTCAGTGTCCGGCCCGGGTTCGACCTCCCACCGCTCGAGCCGGAAGTAGTCGGCCACCATGTGGCGGTGGTCGACGGCTCGGCCGCCCAACGGATCGATCACCTCCCGGCCACCTCGGTGGGATGAATGGACTCCACCGGAGCGACGCTGACATTGACCACGGTGGCCGGGCCCTCACCCGCGCCCCGGTCGATCAGCTCGACCACGGCACTGCCGCCTGTGATGCCGCCCCCCGAGTCGAGCACCCTGGTGCGACTCACGATGGGCCCCACCCGTCCGAGGTTCAGATAGGCCACTTGCAGGTCGGTGGCCACTACCGGCTCGCCGGCGGCCCGGGCGCCGGGCTCCCTGTTTGAACCGGGGGCCGCTCCCAGCATCTCGGTGGCGGCCACCTCGGCAAGCAGGGCCATGACGCCTCCCTGTACGGCGCCGAACGAGTTGCGCAGGTAGTCGTGCACCGGCAACCAGGCCCGACCGGTGGCGGCATCGTCCACCGTGATGCCCAGCGCCTCCACCACCGACCGGTCCAGCCCGTCGCCGGACATGGACCAGCGCATGGGGAGCGCGTCGGACACGTCGCGCATGGGGTTGGTGCCCCGTCCCGGCAGGATGGCAAAGGTCATGGCGGCCCACCCTGCTGTCGACCAGTGTCCGGCGTCGCCGGCCACCTCGGAGCCGTCGCTCTCCACGTCGACGACCAGAGCCTCGATGACCAGGGTGGTCCGGCCCTTTCGCACGATGGCCGCCCGGGCCTCGACGAAGGGTCCGATCGCGGGACGGGCCATCTGTATGGTCAGATCGGCTGTGGCCATCCAGTCAGGATTCAGGGTCCGCAGGGCGGCCGTCCCTCCCACCACGTCCACCAGCGTGGCCAGCACCCCGATCCGCACGCCCCCGTCCGGCCCGAGGACGTGGGGGGTCGCCGGTATCCGCACCCGGGCGCTGGACTCGGAGATGACCTCGGCGTCCATCCTCAGGTCGCTGAGGAAGTGACGGCCGGTGGGACGGGCGTCGGGCACTCAGCGTTCCTGCTCGGTGGGGCGGATCAGCACCTCGTTGACGGCCACGTGCCGCGGGCGGGTGACCATGAACACGATGGACTCGGCGATGTCCTCCGAGCGCATCAACTCGATCGAGCCGAACGTGGCCCGCATGGTCTCGATGATCTCGGGACGGTTGTGGCTGGCGAGCTCGGTCATGGTCGCTCCCGGTTCGATGACACTGACCCTCACGTGGCGGCTGGTGACTTCCTGGCGCAGCGACTCGGAGAAGGCCACCACCCCGAATTTGGTGGCGTTGTAGACACCGCTCCCCAACCGGGCCACCCGACCGGCGACCGAGCTCACGTTGACCACGTCAGCCACCTGCCGGGGATCCCGGTCGGCAGTGGCGAGAAGATGGGGCAGGGCCGCGTGCGTGGTGTAGAGCAGGCCGAGGAGGTTGATCTCGACCATCTGTCGCCACTCCTCGACCGGCGCGTTCTCAATCGGCCCGAGCAGCATCACCCCGGCGTTGTTGACCAGGGTGTCCAGGCGGCCGAACCGGTTGACGGTGCTCTCCACCATGGCCCGGGCCGAGGCCTCGTCGGTGATGTCGGTCTCGATCACCAGGGTGTCGGTGTCGGTGCCGATCTTGGCGGCCAAGGCCTCCAGGCGATCGCGGCGGCGGGCGGCCAGGGCCAGCGCGGCCCCCTCGGCGGCCAGGGCCAGCGCGGAGGCCTCACCGATCCCACTCGATGCCCCTGTCACCAGGGCGACTGTTCCTTCAAGACGACGGGTCATGGAGCTCCTCCGATCGGGACACGGTGTCGAGGGACCGCGGTCGACGGACCGCGCCTCGCACTGTGTAGCAGCAATCGGTGTGGGCAATCGATCCAGGCAGCGGGGTGGCAGGAACCGGAGAGCCGGGTCCGCAGCACGAGAGGCTGCGCCACGAGAGGAGCAGACGGCCCGCGCCTCGGCCGGTGTGGCCGCTCAGGACACAACCGGTGCGATCAGAGTCCTGGCGGACTCAGGCCGCAGTCTGCCTCGACGACTTCTTCGACGAGTTGCGCTTGGTCGACGACCGGTTGCGCCGGCGGCCCCGTTGGCGGGTGGAGGTGTCGAAGGGCCTCTGGGTCGACGCCGGGCTCTCGTGCAAAGCGCACCAGTCGGTGCTGTTGTACCGGGACAGTCGTACCTGGCACTGCGGCTCGATACAAATGCGTCCCGTTCCGAACACCTCGGGGGGAATGCTCCCCGCCAAGCCGTCGGCCAAGAATGATCCGTCTTCAACTGGTCGTCTATCCACCATGTCGGCCCCTACCCCTTCGTATTCAAATGGATATCACCCCTTGCAAGGGAGTCCTTCGGCATGAAGAGGCACAAACTGTAACGGTCTGTGCCATCCAGCCGACGGAGCGCGAACACCCAGTAAACGAGCGCCCGCAGCACTTACTTCGGAGCCGGTATCAGCGCGGATCGATTGAAGCGGTCGCCGTGGTCGCTCTCGCATCACGGCGTTGCCGGTGCGGTGCCGTTCCGGGTGTCAGTCGCCGGTGTGGTGACAGGTGTGTCCCCGCCGTGCAACTACAGCCAGATCTCGCTCCAGTAGTCGGGCGCTCCGATGTCGCCCAACGACATCGAATGGCCTCCGTCGTGTCCGCTGCGCCTGATGCAACACACCAGCGTGCCCAGCCACGGTCCCCGTTCGATGCAATGGACGGCACCACAACGGTGCCACTGCGGCTCCTCGGGAAGATCCCACTCCTCGAGATCGAGATCGGCGCCCGACCAAACACTTGATCTGCGAACGTGAAACGGATCGATCGTCACAGTCTTTCCTGCCCCTTTTGTGAGTCGGTTCCCTCTACCGAATGATCGGAAGGCGAGCGCCATAGCTGTAGCGGGAATTGCGGTCACCTAGGCACGGGGAAGAGCGGGACCGGCGATGGCCCAGGCGTGGGATCCACCCGAGCGACCGACTCGGGGGTCATCATGGCCAGACGGTCATCAGGTCCCGGCCGGCCGCCACCTGAGGCCCGGATGGGAGCGATGAACGGAGGAATCCCTGGTCACTCGGTTGGTTGAGGGCGAGCCCCGGAGTGACGGCGGGCCGGGGTGAGCATGTGGCGTCAGCGAGGAGGCCATCGGTGCGGACGTGGAGGCGCCGATTGTCTCATTGTTCAACGTTTTGCCTGTTGGCCCCTGGAGGAGCCGGGTCAGAAATCCCAGTTGGCAGGCTTAACTTTGTGTGACAGCCCTATTAAAGATGTTCAATTTTATTACAACGGGAGTAGCCTAGAGACATGAACGGCGATCCGACCAAGGGCATCGAGGACATCGTACGGCGCAACGTGGCCGCTTTGCGGTCGAAGGCCGGCCTGACCCAGCAGGGACTGGCCGACGAGATGTTGCTGCGGGGGATCGCCTGGACGCGGGAGACGGTGGCCCAGGTGGAAACGACCAGCCGCCGGCTGGGGTTCACCGAGGCCGTGGCGGTGGCCGCGTGCCTCGATGTTCCCCTGGCCCGTCTGACCGCCACCGGACAGGCGACGGTGACGGTCGGCGAGAGCGAATGGTCGGCGGCCTATCTGGGCGCGGCCATCGCCGGAACCGCGGGCGACATCTTCCCACCCGAGAGCTACGCCATCCCCTCGATCAGAGTGGTGGAACCGCGCCCAGCGGCCGAACCGCCGGTGCGTGCCTCCGTTCCCGAAGAGGTTCCCGACCGGCGACGGGGTCCGAGTGAGCGACGGGCATCGGAAGCGGCCGAGCACGAGACCTTGGGACGACGGGCCAGCGACTCGCCGGCGCAGACACCACAAAAGACGGCTGAGCGCATCGAGCGTCGCTTGCGGCTGCGGGTCACCGCCGGCGATGTCGACGCCACTGCCCAGCAGCTCTGGTCGCGCAGTCTCGACAGCGAAAGGGAGCGCCGGGTCGCCGACCGCCAGGCGCTCACCGGGGGTTCGCTCAAGACAATCCGCGGACATGTCTCACGTGACCTCGACCGCGAGATCGCTCACGAGATGGAGCGCCGTCCCGAACAGGCCGAACCGGTGCCGGGTCGACCGGGTGAGATGACTCCGGAAGAGGCGACGTGGGAGGCCACTCGCCTCAACATCATTCTGGCCAACAAGGGCTACAGCGATAGCGATGTCACCCGGTGGTGGAACTTCACCCGGCACCGCGAGCTCAACGACCAAACCATCGCCGAAGCCTGGAAGGTCGGCGAGTACGAGGCGGTCAGCCAACTGATCGAATCGCTGCCCGACAAGCACGCCTCGGGCGGCAGCTTCTACGTCGACGAATAGCCCGCCCCGGGCAGTGCTTGGCAACCTGCCGAGCGAGACCAACGCTCACACAAGCGAGGACAACAAGGGGCAGGTCGCTACGGCGTGAGGAGACAGGCTGTGACTCAACTCCGACGGCAGCTCTCGGTTGGGGGAGATGACCCCCGGCCTCGCCACTAGGCGTGCCCAGCCAGAACAACGCCAAGGCCGGGGGCTGGGACAATAGGGCAATGGACAACGAAGGCACCGCCAACTTCCCCACCACCGCCACCCCCGACTCGGCTGCAGCTCGGAAGGCCGACGGCATCGTGGCCACCATGACCGAAGACGAGAGACTCTGGTGCCTGGACGGCGATGCCCCTTTTTGGGCCGGCCTGACCTACCTGGGGGAGGCGGGCTACCACAAGAGCCCGTTCCGCGCCGCTCGGGTGGAACGGGTCGGGCTTGCCGGTTTCTCCTTCTCCGACGGACCGCGGGGTGTGGTGATCGATCAGGCGACCTGCTTCCCGGTGAGCATGGCCCGAGGGGCTACCTGGGACATCGAACTCGAGGAACGGATCGGTGACGCCATCGGCAAGGAGCTGCGGGCCGTCGGTGCCGATCTCTACGGCGGCGTGTGCGTGAACGTCCTTCGCCACCCAGCCTGGGGCCGGGCCCAGGAGACCTACGGGGAGGATCCCCACCACGTCGGCGAGATGGGCGCCGCTTTGACCCGCGGCGTGCAGCGCCATGCCATGGCCTGTGTCAAGCACTTCGCCTGCAACTCGATGGAGAACGCCCGCTTCTCCGTCGACATCGCCATCGACGAGGTCGCTCTGCACGAGGTCTACCTCCCCCACTTCAAACGCATCGTCGACGAGGGGGTGGCCGCAGTCATGAGCGCCTACAACAGCGTCAACGGCGAGTGGTGCGGTCAGAATCGGGCCCTGTTGACCGACGTGCTCCGCCACGAATGGGGCTTTTCGGGTTTTGTGATCAGCGACTGGATCTTCGGTATTCGCAACGCGGGCCGGTCTCTGCGGGCCGGGCTCGATGTGGAAATGCCCTACCGGATGGTCCGGTCCGAGCACCTCCGAGACGATCTCGAGGCCGGCGAGGCATCGTGGGACGACGTCGATCGGGCGGTGAGCCGGGTGGCGGCCACCCGGATGCGCTTCGAGGATGTGCTCAGCGCGGCGACGCCAGGCAGGGATGTCCTGGCGTGTGCCTCCCACCGGGCGCTGGCCCGGGAGGCGGCGGCCAAGTCGGTGGTCCTCCTCCGCAACGAGCCGGTCGACGGCACACCCCTCCTCCCGTTTGACCTCGGTCCCGAAGCGTCGCTGGCCGTGATCGGGCGGCTGGCCACCGCGGTCAACCTGGGTGACGGCGGCTCGAGCGACGTCTGGGCCCCCGAGGTGGTAACGGTGGCCGATGGCATCCGGGCGGCCCTTCCCCAGGTGCGGGTGGCGGATGACGACGGTTCCGACCTGGAGCGAGCCGCCGCTGTCGCCGGCGCGGCCGATGTGGCCCTGGTGGTGGTGGGCTACACCCGGCTCGACGAAGGCGAATTCATCGGCGAGTTCGCCTCGGCGAGCCTGAACGATCTGTTTCCCGGTGAGGACGATCGCGCGCTGGTCGAGCGCTTCACCGCCGACATCGCCCAGGAGCGAGCCATCCAACCCCCGGCCCACGCCGCCCCGAGTGTGGCCGCCGGAGGCTTCGCCGTGGGCGGTGACCGGACGTCGTTGCGCCTCCACGACGACGACGTCGCCCTCATCCGGTCGGTGGCCGAGGCCAATCCCTCGACGGTGGTGGCCATCGTGGCCGGCAGCGCGGTGATCATCTCCGAGTGGGGCGACCAGGTGCCCGCGGTGGCCGTCTCCTGGTACTCGGGGATGGAGGGTGGTCACGGCCTGGCCAGCGTGCTCTGTGGCACGGCCGACGCCACCGGAAGGCTGCCCTTCTCGGTGCCCCGAGAAGAGTCCGACCTGCCGGCGTTCAACCCCGACGCCGAGGAGTTCACCTACGACGGCGGGCACGGCTATTGGCATCTGGCCGAGCACGGGACCACTCCCGGCTACCCCTTCGGGTTCGGGCTGAGCTACACGACCTTCGAACTGGTCGGAGCCGAGGTCACCATCGGTGACGGGGGCGGCGCCATGCAGGTCCACGCCTCGGTACGCAATACCGGGTCTCGGGCCGGTTCCGACGTGGTCCAGGTCTATGGCCGGCGACTCGAGTCGGGGCGGCCCGAGCGGTTGCTCGGGTTCGGGCGCATCGAGCTCGGGGCCGGCGTCACCGGTCCGGTCGACATCACCGTCCTGCCCGCGGCGCTGGCCGAACGCGACGTCACCAGCCACACGATGGTGGTCCGTTCGGGACGCTGGGCACTGCGGGTCGCCCGCCACGCCACCGACCCGGGGATCGTGCTGGAGACGGACGTCGGCCCGCCCCCGGTCGAGGGATGACCGACCGGGAGCCGATCTACCCGAGTACACCCACCACCGGTGGTGCGGCCGCCGATCGGAGCGCCCTGGTGGTCATGGTGCCCGAAGCCGAGCCGGTGGTCGAACCCTGGCGCGACCAACTCGATCCCTCGGCCCGCTTCAGCATGCCGGCCCACATCACCGTGCTCTTTCCCTTCGTAACGGCGTCGGCGATCGATGACCCACTCGTGGCTCGGCTGTCGGGGCTGCTCGGACGATTCGGGGCCTTCACCTTCGTGCTGTCCACCATCGGCTGGTTCGGGGAAAGCGTGGTCTACCTCGAGCCCGATCCGGCGGAGCCCTTCATCGGCCTGACCCGCGCCATGATCGACGAGTTCCCCGACTGCCGGCCTTACGACGGGGCCTTCGAGAGCATCGTGCCGCACCTGACCATCGGGGACGGGCATCCCGTCGAGAACCTCCGAGAGGCGGCCCGGTCGGTGCAGACTTCCCTGCCCATCCCCTGTTCCGTGCGCGAGGTGTGCCTCATGGGCCGATCCCCGTCAGGGCGGGGTTGGGTGGTGCGGGACAGGCTTCCCCTCGGTGCGTCGTAAGGGGGCGGAGCCGAACGAGGTGCGCACAGGGCTCGATTACCCTTTCGGAGGTGGCCTCCCGGCGTCGGTCCGGGATGCGAGAGGATCCGATGCACATCCCCTCTGTCGACGGCCCCGTCGATGAGTCCGAATGGCGCACCTTCGTGGCCAACAATGCCTTCGGGCACCTGGTCGCCGCCGGTGTCGGGCGAGCCGTGCCCGTCGTCGTGCCGACCCAGTTCCTTCTCGTTGACGACCGTGTGCTGCTCCATCTGGCCAGCCCGAACCCGCTCTTCGGCGCGCTCGACGAGCAGCCACGGGTGGTCCTGAGCGTCGCCGGTGACTGGTCCTTCATCCCCTCCAGTTGGAAGGCGATCGGCGAAGAGGATCCCAGGCTGGGCATACCCACCACCTACTACGCGGCCGTCCAGTTGGAGGGCGTCGCCACCGTGCACACCCAGCCGTCCGAAGTCGCCGCCGTTCTGCGCCGTCAGTTGAGCGCCCTCCAGCCCGACATCCCGGTGGCCGATCCCGAGCTCGCCCACTCCTCCAAGCTTCGATCCATTCGGGCCATCACCATCGCCGTCGACACGGTGCGGGCCAAGTTCAAGTTCGGTGGAAACGTCAACGAGGAGCACCGGCGCTCGGTGATCGCCCACCTGCGGGCTCGCAACGGACCCGGAGACAGGGCGGCGGCCGACCACGCGGCGGCCAGGAACACCTAGAAGGCGGTCGGCCTAGAGAGCGTAGGTGCGCACCAAGGCGAGAACCGCGTCTACATCCGGTCCCGTACCGCGCAAGGAGGTGGCAAGAGGCTCGACCCGGCGGGCAGCCACCGCGCACAGTTCGTCGGCGGCTCCCTCGATGGTGGTCACGACCGGCTCGTCGGGTACGAAGTCCCACGTCTGGCCACCGGGTGACGTCAATCGGAAGGCAACCGGCCCGGCCATGGTGCGGCCCGCCGCGGCGAAGGCATAGGGCAGGGTGCGCCAGGCCAGCCGGGCGATGTGACGGAGTCGGTCGGTCGAAGGCAGGGTGACGTTCCGGGCTTCGGCCACGTCGCCGGTATGGATCCACGTTTCGGCCAGCCGGGTGGTGGCCAACGATCGGGCGGACATCTCCCCCGCCACCCAGGTGACCCGGGTGGACAGATCCATGCCGTCGAGCACCTCGACCAGGCGGGCGGCACCGGTCGACCAACGCTGTGCCAGCTCGTCGGTGGGAAGGCCGCGTTCGGACTCGACCATCAGCGCGGCCGCCTCGTCGATGGTGGCCGCTCGGCCGCTCTCACCCCGGGCATCGGCCGTGAGAGGATCGAACCGCCCTGTGGCGCTGTCGACGGCCAAGCCGTCGCTCTGGGCCAGGTGGGTGACCACATCGGCCACGTCCCAGCCCTCGCACCGGGTCGGCGAGTGCCATCCGGCCGCCGGTAATCCGTCCAGCAAGGCGGCTAACTCGGCCTGCTGGGCAGCGAGGTCACGGACGACAACGTCCACGGAACCGAAGCATAGGACGGCATCCGCAGTGGCGCCGGAGGATCTGGCGGGGAGGGATCAGGACGAGATGTCGATCGACAGAGGCTGGGTCGCCTCGTTCTGGGTGGGTGGCTTGGTCTTGGTCTTGGTGTCCTTCACCTCGACGGTGAAGTGATAGGTGCCGGCCTTCTTGGCCTTGCCCGAGATGATCCCCTTCGAGCTCACCTTGAGACCGGGGGGTAGATGAGCCGACCCTTTGGCCAAGGACCATTTGTACGGCGGGTTGCCTCCGGTGGCGCTGAGGGTTGCCGAGTACTTGTTGTTGGCGCTCTTCGAATACACCGACCCGGCCGGAAGTGACGTCGTGGAGATGGTGAGACTCGGGGCGCTGCCCCCGCCGTAGCGAACGGCGCCCTGATAGACGTTGCCATAATCGCTGTACACGGTGTCGAAGGCGATGCCCTGCACGGTGTCCCCCGGCTCGAGGGCGTCCCACATCTGACCGCTGCCCGCGTAGATACCGGAATGGGTGTAGTCCCCGAGGCTTTTCCCACCGAAGAACACCACGTCGCCCGGTTCGAGGTTGGAAGTGTTCTCGCCGTCGGGAGCGATGAAGGTGCCGTCCTTACCGGGCAGGTCGGCGTTGGGCGAGAGAGGCACGGTGATCCCGGTGACTTGGTACACGGCGTATTGGGCCAGGCTCATGCAGTCGTACCCGACGACGCCCTTGGCGCAGGCCCCACCGCCGCTGGGCCCATTGATTCCGCCTCCACCTTCACAGTAAGGAACGCCCTTCTGCGACACAGCCTTGGCCAGGATGGCGGGCCCGTCCGATGTGGCGGACGCCGAGTGGGCGGTGACAACAACGGACAGGCCGGCCAGGGACAGCAGTACCGCAAGCGCGACGAGGACACGCCCGACAGAAGCGGCGTTGGTCAGCCTGAAACGCATCGATGTAGACCTCCGACGAAATGAGCTGAGCCCAGGGGGGTCCCTTGTGTTCACGGTATCAGCGCGGTCCCCGGCTCGAAACCGCGCCCCCGGATTTGAGGGGGCTTCAACCGGTGCAGTGGGTACAAGGTCACATCGAGTGGTGGTACGGCGAATTCGCCGCTGACTTCAGTTCACCGAACTGTCACACGCCCACCGTCGGTCCTTCGCATCGCCGTTCACGTCGGCACCGCACCCACGATGTTGTCCACCTGAACACCGAGACCGGGCAGGGAGCCCTGGTTGAGAGCATCCCCAAAGCTGAACACGCCCCCGTCCCTACCGAACAAGTCGTAGCCCTGGCTGTCGGGGGTGACCACGATGCCGACGATGTTGTTCACCGACACCCCGAGGTTGGGTAGGTCAGAGAAGTTGCCGGCGTCACCGAAGGGAGTGACCGTCCCGTTGCTTCCCACCACCCAGTATCCGTGGCCATCGGTGGTGGCGGTGATCCCGGCCGCCCCCGAAGGAGCGACGCCGTCGAAGGTGGCGTCCCCGAGCGCATACACGGCCCCATCGGCCCCCACCAGCCAGTAGCCCTGGTCGTCAGGAGTGGCGGCGATGCCCACGATGTCATTCACGTGCACCCCGAGCCCGGGCAGGGAGTTTTCGAAGGGGGCGTTGAAGGCGAACACCCCGCCGTCCCTCCCCACCAGGAAGTAGCCCTGGTCATTGGCGGTGGGCACGATGCCCACGATGTCGTTGACGTGGACCCCGATACCCGGAAGGGAGTTGACGAACGGCGCGTTGAAGGCGAACACCCCGCCATCGGCGCCGACCAGGAAGTAACCGGTGTCGGTGGCGGTGGCCACCATGCCGGTGATGTCGTTGACGGAGATCCCGAGGCCGGGGAGGGAACCGTGAAAGCCGTTGTTGCCACCGAAGACGAACACCCCGCCGTCGGAGCCAACCAGGTCATAGCCGTGGGGGCTGGTGGGATAGGTGGGGGGTGGACCGCTGGAGTTGGCTCCCGCCGTCCAGTACTGGACGGCGCCCTGATAGACGTTGCCGTAGTCGCTGTACACGGTGTCAAAGGGAACGGCCTGCACGGTGTCTCCGGGCTCGAGGGCGTCCCACACCGTGCCGTTGCCCACGTAGATACCGGAGTGGGTGTAGTCGCCAAGAGAGGTCCCACCGAAGAACACCACGTCGCCGGGCTGGAGGTCGGAGATGTTCTCGCCGTCGGGAGGAATGAAGGTTCCCGGCCCGGGCAGATCAGCATTGGGAGGGAGGGGCACGGTGATCCCGGTGCCCTGGTAGACCGCATACTGGGCCAAGCTCATGCAGTCGTACCCAGCGACGCCAGGCGCGCACGCCCCGCCGCCGCTGGGCCCATGGATTCCGCCTCCACCTTCACAGTAGGGAGTTCCCTGCTGGGAGACCGCGGCGTTGATGATCGCTTGCTGTTGGGTCACGGCCGCAGCCGGGTGAGCGTCGGTGATGACCAAAACACCGGCCAAGGCCATCACCATGAGCAGGGCCACCACGACCCGGCCGACGGTCCCAGCCTTCGAAGTTCGAAAATGCATCGATTGCCTCCACGGTGCCCGGCCCAGGAGTCCCCTGGCGTCACCGTAACCAGTCAATCCAGACTTGTCACGCCCGGTACGGCTGGCGCGTTCGGAAGGGGTCGGGCACGCCTGAGGCAGCCTCCTCATCGAACAGGATCACCGCCACCTCAACTCACGGACAGCCGCTGCTGAGGAGGGTCGGGGGCGCGAGCTCTACGAAGCTTTCCGTCGGGCCGGTGCCTTGGGACTGGCCTTCTTCGATCCTGTGACCTTGGCCGCCTTGGTGGCCTTGCCGACGGGGATCGGCTGCTTGGCCGGTGTCGGCTTTTTGACGGCCGACGATCGGCCGGCGGCGTGTCGCTGGGATTTGACCGCATCGACACTTTTGCTCAGCACCTCCATGAGGTCCACCACCTTGGTGGCGTCGGGGACGGGTGCGTTGGCCACGATCTCGTGCCCCTGGCGCTTCTCGTCGATGAGCGCCTCGACCTTCTTTCGATGGGTGTCGTGGTACTTGGTGGGATCCCACTCATTCTCCATCGATTCGAGGAGGAGCTCAGCCATGGCGATCTCGCGGTCGCTCAGATCGACGGATTCCGGGATGTCCGGCAGCTCTCGGCTCGGTGAACGGATCTCGTCGGCGAAGTACATCGTCTCCAGCATGAGCACGTCATCATCCGGACGGACGGCGACGACATACTCCTTGTTCCGCATCACCAGGGTGCCAATGGCCACTTTGTTGGCATTGCGCATGATCTGGTGGAGGAGAGCGTAGGCCTTGTTGGCCGCCTCACCTTCGGGAGCGAGGTAATAGGTGGTGCGGAAGAAGATGGGGTCGATCTTGTCCAGATCGACGAAATCAGTGATGTCGATCAATCGAGACTTCTCGGGTTCGGCTGTCGCCAGCTCGTCGTCGGTGAGAATCACATAGTCCCCGCCACCGAGGTCGTATCCCTTGACGATCTTGCTCGACTCGACCTCTTTGCCGGTGCGCTCGTTCACCTTCTTGTAGCGGATCCGGTCGGAGGTCCCGGCTTCGAACTGATTGAAATGAATGGTCTTGTCCTGGGTCGCCGGGTAGAGCCCGACCGGCACATTCACCAGTCCGAAGCTGAGCGCGCCCTTCCAAATGGTCCGTGGCATGGCTATAGCTTTACCCAGGTCAGGTCTCATCCACCACCCCGATACACCCTGTGGTCACACTGGGGCCCATGGACTCGAGCGCCAAGGACTTCGCCCCGACGGTGTTACGAGGTCTCACCGAGCTCGCGCCCTCCAGCCATTCGCAGCCAGATCTAGCCCTTGAGCTGGGCCTGACCGCCTGGATGCGCAAAGCCGAAAAGGACTGCAACGAGACGCTTTCGGCCATGATTGCCCTGCGGATGGCGGTCCTCGAAGCAGCTGACCTGGACCTACAAAGCGAGCCTGTGCCACTGACCGGCATCTCGCCCAAGACAGATCTTGTGAATTGGGCCATCTACTTGGCCAATCTCGTCAATCGGGCAGCCCGCTCCACGAAGTGCGAGGCAACGGTCATCGTGGAGCGCAGTATCCGCCGCCTGGCGGCCTAGTCGCCCCCGGGGGCCCGCTGGCCCGCTGAATGGTTCAGTCGCCGTGTCCGGAGCAAGGTGGCGGAACCTCTCTCAACGGGCACGGCGACTGAATTACACCTCATTTTAGATGCCAACACTCGTTGCTCGCAATCAAAGCCGGCTGACACTATTCATACGATTCTTTGGCGTATCGAGGTTCCATTTGCGGAGGACGCCAATCCAACGCCTCGTTTTGGGGAACCCTGCCATTGGATCAGGTCGATTGGTCGTTTCATCTGTCGGCCGGCAAGTTGATCTCAGCGAGCCTCCCATCGTGGCTCACGACCTTCTCCCGTGGCGCGTAGCCCCTCACCGGCGTCATCCGTCGCCATGGCCACGATGCGCATGGTTTCACCGAAACGGAGGGCCTCAACCGGAGGCAGGCTCTGCGAGCGTACCGCCACCTCTTTGGTGGCACGAGCAGCCAGAGGAGCGGCGGCGAGCAGTCGCTCGGCCAGCGATCGCGCCTCGTCCATCAGCTGGTCATGGGGTACCACCCACCCGGCGAGACCGATCTCCTTGGCCCGCGCCGCGCCGATCCGCTCACCGGTGAGAAGCATCTCCATGGCGTACTGCCAGTTGATCTTCTGAGGCAACCGAATGGCGCCGACGATGGTGGGGACGCCGAGCCGGACCTCGGGAAACCCGAACTCCGCCCGATCACTGGCGATCACAAAGTCACACCATGTGACCAGGGTGAGCCCGTATCCCAGGCAGTACCCGTTGACGGCGGCAATGACCGGCTTGTAGATCTCCCATCCACTCTCGAACGAGTTGACGGTGGGCTTTTCCCAGAAGGTGCCGGGGAACTCCCCGATCGACCCAGGGCCAGCGCGCATGTCGGCCCCTGCGCAAAAAGCCGTTCCGGCACCGGTGACGATGGCCACCCAAGCCTCCTCATCGTCCCGAAAGCGGCCAAACGCCTCATTGAGGCCGATGCGCATCTCGGCATTGATCGCGTTGAGGACGTCCGGTCGGTTGTACGTGATCGTCGTGATGTGACCCTCACGTTCGTAGGTGACGAGCTGGCTCATCCCGAAAGCATGCCCCACTGGGCGTCACCGGGCAGCGCAGAACAATGGCCAATCGCGGGTGACCGTCTTCCGATGGCCCGGACATGTGGATCCATGATGGGGGATGCGGTTCCTCGGCGAGACGGGATGCCATCGTCGTCAGCCGCTGTGCTTCCGGCATCCGTCCACCATCGACCCAATGTTTCAGTGCAGTGCCACTTCGACGACCTTGACGACCACGAGAATCAAAGCGACGACCAGGTAGGCGCGCAGTGTCCCCAGCCCGATCTTGCGTTGGAAGGACATCGTAGGTCGCTGGAGAAGCGCCAGGGGAGGCATCCGCCAGGTGTCCCGGTTTCCTGTCTCGGCGAGGGCGTCATCCAAGGTGACCCGATCGTTGCGCCGACGTCCCTGCAGGAGCAGGAAGAATCCGAGACACAGCCCGAGTACGACGCCCACGATCAGGACATCCATGATCTCCGCGCCGGTGATGGCCGGAAAGAGAACACTGGCGGTGAGGATGACCGACAGGATGACCAGAACCCAGATGATCGCCCCGGTCAGCGCGTTGAGGCCCTTGCCGTTCACCCAGGGACCGAGCACAGCCTTGTCGTTACACAAGAGGAGCAGGAAGACACAGGCGCTGGGCAGGAGAACGCCGGCCAGGGTCTGGACCCCCTCGGTGAGCAATCCGAGCGGCACGTGGGGAACGAGCACCAGGGTGGCGGCGACTCCAATGAGGGCCGCGTAGCAGCCGTAGAAGCCCTTGGCCTGGGATACCGGACGGTGCAGCGAGTGATTCTGGTCGAGTACGTCGCTGGTTGCGTAGGCGGTGGCCAGCCCGACGGCGGCGGCACCGATGATGGCGGCATCGATCAGTGCGATGGCGAACAGATCGCCCATCGTTCGTGACACGTAGGTGGCAAGTCCATGGGCCAAGCCCCCGGCATCGGTGAAATTCCCGAAGCCGGGAGTGTGAGCGAATGTCGCCGCAGAGAACCCCATGATGGCGACACCGCCAATGACCACCAGCGCGATACCGATGACCAGATCAATGCGCTCGTAGTTGATCCACCGTGGGGTGATGCGCTTGTCAATGATGTAGGACTGCTGGAAGAAAAGCTGCCAGGGGGCAACCGTGGTGCCGACGATACCGATCACCAGGAGCATGACCGTCGATAGGGGCGCCCCGTGGGGAATGGTCGGAACCACGAAGTTGTGAGCCACCTGGCCGATCGGCGGGTGGACCACCACCACGATGGGTATGAGCAGAAGCGAAAAGGCAACCAGCACGAGGCACAGCCGCTCGAAGCGCCGAAAGCTCCCCGTGCTGACGGCGCCTACGATCGCCACCGCAGCGATCAGCACAGTGGGGACCTTGGGAAGGCCCAGGTAGGAAACGGCAAGGCTGATCCCGATAAATTCGGTCACGATGGTCAGCGCGTTCAAGAGCAACAAATCGATGACGCTGAACGCCCCCCAAAACTTTCCGAAGCGCTCGAGGATGAGCCGCGCGTGTCCGACCCCCGTCACTGCTCCCAGGCGCAACACCATCTCTTGGCAGACGTAAAGCACGGGGACCAGAAGGGCGAGCGTCCACAGGAGATGGGTGCCGAAATCCTGACCCGCCTGGCCGTAGGTGGAAAAGGCGCCGGCGTCATTGTCTCCGACCATGACGATGAGCCCGGGTCCAACAATGGCGAGCAGGGTCTTGAGCTTGAGAGACATCCGCGGACGCGCCGCGATGTCGCCGTAGGCGATCGTGCCGAGAGCTCCGTTGATGTTGCCGACGTGGGCATCGTCGAGAACGGCGGCGTCAGTGCCGGCCGTTGGGCTCGTGCCCGGTGGTGCGAGGTGCAAATTGCTCATGAGGGTTCTCCTTCGATGTCGGGAGCACCTCGTTCCACATCCCACGCCGTGGCCAACGCAAAGGACCGGCATGGGACGTCGAAGGACGGCTCCACGGCATGTGACGGGTTCGGGGGCGGCCGCAAGGACCGAGCAAATCGAGAGTCGAGCGGGCGCTTGGGCGCGCCAAACGGCCCTCAGTGGAAGAGCATTGCGATCCCCGGCGTCAAATCGTCGGTCGACGCCGCGTCAAGTCGGTGACCAGCGGTCAGAGAGACGGATGCAGGGCGCCGGGGCACGGCTCTGGAGGTTGGGGACTATGAGGTTCTGCTTTCATGCGCCCCACCTCCCTTCGTGTCCGCGGGCATCCTTTCCCGGACAGCATACTCGGCGGTCCGATGCCTGGCACATCGACATGAGGTCATATCAGGCCGTGACCAGGGCGATCAGTCATCGCGAGGGGATCCGCTCCGTCCGGGCTGAGGGGGCGGCGTGGATGACAAAGTCGGCGAACGTCGGGATCTGTTCACCACCCTGTTTCCACGTTTTTCTGTATTCCACGTTTTCGGTCGGCTCCCCAATGGCCACCGACACCGCACACTCCCCCGGACGATCCAACACAACAATTCGCTCAAGTCACAGCCCTTTTTGGTCGTTGCTAGATCAAGGGTCCGCGGTCAGCGGTCGGGAGGCACGATGCACGAAGACCATTCGGGAGAGGCTGCAGGCGTCGTCCGGCGAGCGGCGGCGAGGGGGAGCTGGAAGTTCAGCGGCCTCGAAAAAGAGCCAAGCCCAACGGATGGGTCAGTGATCCGATCGGGCAAGCTTGCCTGCGTGTTCTGTGCGCACTGCCAGCGGTGGATCGACTGTTACGTCGGCATCCCACCGGAGACCGCACTACAACGACACGCCGATCTGATTCATTAGATCGTTTCGGCGGGCGCTCCGGCAGGCATTGTGTGAAGTGAGCCGACACGACCGCTTCCGGGGTCGCTGGCGAATCGGTCTGATACTGAGGTTGCCGGCTATCCATGGAAGGCCTGGCCTAATCTCAGGAAGGCGTGAACCCGAGCCGTGCGTCAGCCCGACACATCCTGCGGCGTCACGCAGCGAAATAGGTCGGTACGTGGGCGTTTCTGATCGCCAGATACCGGGCGACACCCAGACAAGGCGATACCGGGCGACACCCACAGGCAATTACCGGGGCGCAGGTTGTAACGCTGTCCCGTCCCGATTCGTTTTAACGACTGCGAGGGTCGAATGACTCCGCCCAGTTAGCTCAAAGGGGACTTATATGCGTCGCATTCTCACAGTGGCCGCCGTCGCGGTGGCCATGTCCATTCCCGTCAGCGTGGCTACGGTGAGCCTCGCCGGTACTGCCGGAGCGGTTTCCACGGTCCAGTGCAAGGGCCTGGCGGGGACGATCACCGGAACGGTGACCATCAGCAAGTGCACTCCGTCCGGAGGCAAGGGCTACAAGTCAGCCAGCGGGTTGGCCACCAACCTGGCCACCGGTGGCAACATCACTTGGAAGACCAGTGGAGCCACCACGACCATCGGTGATGCATCGGCGACGCAGGTAGTGCCCAGCACGTGCCCCAAGGCTGACACGGGTGGCGAGTACTCCTTCACCGGCCAAGTGACCGCAGCTTCCACATCCGGTACGGGCATCCCAGCAGTTGGGGACACGGTGAGCGCAACCGCGTGCATCGGGAAGACCGGAAAGATCTCGCTGCTCAAGCACACGGTGATGGAGCTCTAGGACATTCTGTAGGTCACAAGTCGATTGCTGCGCACCGGACTTAAAGGACCGAGTTAGCAGCGCCAAGCTTGTGGAGACGTTGAGGATGCCCGCCCCAGGGGGGGCGGGCATCCTCGCGTTCCTACCGCCGACAGTTTCGCCTGGTGTCCAGGGAACCGACAGACTGGTGGGGAAACGACGAAGTCCATGGACTGTCGGGTCGATCCCGAGGACACGGATCCAGTGAGGCGAGGTGTTCCCGATAGCCGATGCAATAGAAGGTCGGGGGTCCCCGAGTAGCCGATCATCAGAGCGGGCTCTCTAGCACAGCTGCCCACAAACCAGTCCCATCCCGGGTAGGAGATACCGTGCTGGTCGGCGAATCGGGGAACCGGATGGACAGCGAATCACCACAATCCAACTCGCCGAGCTCGCCGATGACGATCGGAACCTTCGTCGACACGGTGCTAGGACACGTCCCAACACGACGAGCTGTAGCTGGGGGAAGTAGTCAGGGGGTCGATTCGTCAGGACGTGGCCAAAGTGACGGCGCGAAGTAGACGAACTCATCGATCGAATTGCCGTCTCGCAATGCGACGGTGACCATGCCGACGTGTGTCCATCCACACGACTCGTAGAGGGTGATGGCTGACTGGAAGTGGGTCACCACATCGAGGATGGGACGGAGCCCTCGGCTGACTGCGTGCGCAGCAGCGGTTTCCAGCAAGGAGCGCCCAACGCCAGTCCGGCGTGCTGCCGGGGAGACGAACAGACGGGCTACGACGGCAAATCCTTGGGTAGGGGTCTCAAGAGTCGTCGAGGCCAGACTCATCACGGCCTGGGAGCTCTGCGAATGGAGGGCGACGTGACCAACGAGGTCAGCATCAACTTCTGCGACCCAGGCAGCAATCGCGTCAGGTGACTGGATGAATTCGCTCATCTGTCCCCTGGGCAGATAGGGCGGATATCCGTCGATGTCTTGAACAAGACTCGCTAACTGGGTACAGGCGGCCAGGTCCGCTTCTTGTCGCTCTCGGATGGCCACGCCTACATCATTGCGCCGCAGGCTTGGGGGCAGCCACGCCACCGATTTGGTCGGACATCCTGGGGTGGCACGTGTCAGCTTTTTGCCAACCCTCGGATGCGTGGCGCTCAGCGGTTGAATCGACCGGCTCATCCATGAAGACGGTG
This sequence comes from uncultured Acidimicrobiaceae bacterium, assembly GCA_963704615.1. Classification (GTDB taxonomy): domain Bacteria; phylum Actinomycetota; class Acidimicrobiia; order Acidimicrobiales; family RAAP-2; genus Bog-756. The sequence continues at coordinate 3,298,710 of OY969923.1, forward strand.
AAACGTCCGGGCCGGCGACGACCGAAAGCGGAATGCGCCACGAAAGAAGACGCCTTCGGCAGGCCCGGCGATGGGTCATGGTCCGAGGCGGTCGTGGCGAGGTCGGCAGACGCATGCCTGTCAACCGAGCGCACGACTCCGAGGCCTCGAAACGCCCATCGGCAGTGTTTGCCTCCTTGAGGCGTTCTCGGCGTCGTCGTAGCTCCGATCGAGTGGCGTGTGGCGGACTAGGCCGATCCGGTCGCGGGTGGCTTGTACTCTTGCGAAATGGGACCCCTTCGGTACTCCATCAACGTGACATTGGACGGGTGCTGCGATCATCGTGCCATCCCCGCGGACGAAGACTTGCATCGTCACGCGGTCGAGAACCTCGACCAGGCTGATGCCCTTCTCTTTGGCCGGGTGACCTACGAAATGATGGAATCAGCGTGGCGGCCGCCGGCGCCGGCGGCAGCGAGACCGGATTGGATGGAACCCTTCGCCCAGACGATCGACGCGGCAAAGAAGTACGTCGTGTCGAGCACCCTGGAGCAGGTCGATTGGAACGCAGAGCTCGTGCGCGGGGATCTGGGCAAGGCCGTTCACCAACTCAAGCAGGAGTCGGGCAAAGGACTGTTCGTGGGAGGAGTGAAGCTCCCACTGGCGTTGACCGAGCTGGGATTGATCGATGAGTTCGAGTTCGTGGTGCATCCCAGGCTCGCGGGCCACGGGCCGACGTTGTTCGCCGGGCTGTCGAAGTATGTCGATTTGAAACTGGTCAACCAGCTGGAGTTCGGCTCCGGGGCAGTGGCGATGCGGTACGAGCCGAAAAGCTAGCCATCGGCTTGCTACCGGCTCGAGGACGCTCTTCCCGGGCCTCAACTCCGGGCCATTGCGCCGTTCCACGGCTTGACATATACCGATATAGGCATATTATTTCAGGGTGGCCCGCACACCGACCACGACTGATGCGTTCAACGCTGTTGCTGAAGGTAGCCGTCGTGCGCTCCTTGACGCCCTCGGCACTGATGAGGCCACCGTTGGCGACCTCGCTGATCGGCTGCAACTGAGTCAGCCCCAGGTTTCGAAGCACCTCGCAGTGCTCCGGACAGTTGGGTTGGTGTCAGTCCGAGCTGATGGCCGGCGCCGTTGGTACCGGGTCAATGGGCCCGGGCTGCAACCCGTGTACGAGTGGGTTCGCGGCTTTGAGTCCACCTGGAACTCCCGATTGGACCGGCTCGACGATGTGCTCGTCGAGCTTCAGACAAAGGAGAAGCTGACATGAACAACGCGATCGGCAACCGCAACGGCTCCGCCGTTTTCACCTTTCCCTCCGACAACGAGATTCTGATCACCCGGGAGTTCGACGCTCCGGCGACCCTCGTGTTCGAGGCTTGGACGACACCTGACCTCGTGAAGCGTTGGTGGGCTGGCGACCGAGGTGAGGTGACCGACGCCCAGATCGATTTGCGGATCGGCGGGCAATGGCGGTGGGCCATGACCGCCAACGGCGGCTTCGAGGTGGTCTTCAGCGGCGAATACCTGGAGATCGACCCGCCGCATCGCCTGGTCAGGACCGAGGTGTTCGAGCTGATCCCGGGCGCCGAAGCCGTCAGCACAACCACATTCGACGAAGCCAACGGTGTGACCACGCTGAAGATCCTGGGCCGCTATCCGACCCAGGAACACCGCGACGCGGCGCTCGCCTCGGGAATGGAAGGTGGCCTGCAGACGTCGCTTGATGCGCTGGAGGAGCTTGTTCGGCAAGGGGCGTAGTTGGTCGGCCGAGGGTCGGGTTCCAGGAGGTACTCCGCCTTCGCAGCCATCCGACTGCAGCCGAGCCGCGTCGTTTGATATTGGAGCATCGCCTGGTCCCTCCCTCGAGCTGTGAGCCTGCCCCCGAACGCCTGGTCAGCTCGTCCGGAGACACATCTGAACCAGCAGGTCTACGCTGGGCGTAGCTTCGACGTGCAACGGCATGGAGGTAACCGAATGACGACAGCGATCTTCGATGCCGATAGTCACCTGATGGAAACTGAAGATTGGCTGAGGTCCTTCGCTGATCCCCAAGTCCGAGACCAACTCTTGCCCCTCACCCTTGAAGGTGCAGGAGCGAAGGCTGATGAGGCGATGTCTAGCCTTCCGGAACTATGGGAGCAGCACCGTGGTCAAGAAATCGGTCCCGAGGTTCTCTCGGGCCCAAAGGGTTGGATGGCCCCGGGCGCTCTTGACCCCGAAGTCCGGTCTCGGGTGCTCGACGCCCTCGGGATCAACGCACAGTTGGTCTTCCCCACCTTCGCCTTGGTCCAATTCGCGCGGAGTAAGAGTCTCGACGTTCTCTATGGGGGCACCCAAGCACTCAACCGAGCCATGACCACATTCTGTGCCCCTGACTCACGCCTGATGGCCGTCGGATTTGTGCCCCTCGCAGATCCCGAACGAGCCGTCGTGGCACTTGAAGAGGCAATCGACGAAGGGGTCGCTGCAGTCTGGCTACCGTCCGAGGCACCCGGTGACTTCTCACCTGCGCACACAGATCTCGACCCCCTGTGGGCCAGACTCGCCGAGGCAGGAGTGCCATTCGTTCTGCACGTCGGCGGAGGGAAACTCCTACCAAAGGCATTTCACAACAATGGCCTTCCCCGTCCTCGCGACTGGTTGGGGGGCGGTGAGAATCTCCGAGCCAAGGACTTCCCAGTCGTCCACCACTCGCCCGAGCGGTTCCTCGCCTGCCTAGCTCTCGACGGTGTTTTTGAGCGCCATCCGACATTACGGGGAGCGGCTATCGAGTTGGGCGCGACCTGGGTGCCAGGGCTGCTGCGAAACGTCGATTACGCGCACCGGTCATTTTCGAAGTTTGAACCGACCTTGAAAGCCTTACCGCTCCTGCCGTCGGAGTACCTGCGCCGTCAAGTACGGTTCACGCCCTTTCCATTCGAGGACACCGCCTGGTTGCTCGAACAATGCGGACCTGAATTGTTCATGTTCTCGACTGACTATCCCCATCCCGAAGGCGGTCGGCGACCGTTTGAGGCATTTCGCGGCGCCGTGTCGACGTTCGATCAGTCCGCTCAAGACCGATTCTTCTGGCGGAATGGAGCCGAACTCGTCGGATTGGTCTGAAAACCTGAGGCGTACCGACCACCGGGAGAGCGTCAGCTCCGGCACCTCCGGGCGTGTAGAAAAGCGACAGTGGATAGCTCACTCAGCGATGCCCCAGGCCGTCGCTGCGATGGCGCCAGCCGCCATTTCGCTACGGTCACCATACGGGCGCCCTTGGCGAACTCCCCTGGGGCGGACGACCACTCTCCGGACCCGAACCCGATCGGGTGGGACGTGATCAGGGCCATGTTCGACTTATTGCTGACACCTACGGATTTGACACTTCTCGGGGATGAGAGGTGACCGTCGTTGCGGTCGGGGTCCGGCCGACCTCAGCGGTCCTGCGCCCGCCGCCCAGCCTGTACCGATAATCCTCCGGCCATTACCGTAGCCATATGGACGTGGGCCGAATTGGCGTGTGGTGGAGCGGCCCCTGGCACATAGCGGCCCAGCCCACGGTTGATGTCGCCGCCGAACTCGAGTCCCTGGGGTTCGATGCGCTCTGGGCGTCGGGCGGCTTCGACCCGGGGCTTTCCCCCACGTTCGGTCAGCTCTTGGCAGCGACGACGCGGATCGCGGTGGCGAGCGGGATCGTCAGCATGTGGGCGGGAGCGCCCTCCGATGTCGGGACAGCCGTTGCCGATCTCGAGGCCAGGTTCCCTGGACGCTTTCTGCTGGGGATCGGCGCCAGCCACGCTCCCCTGGTGAGCGGCTACGCCCGCCCCTACTCCCACATGGTCGCCTACCTCGACGCGCTCGACGCGCTCGAGACCCCGGTCCCCGTGGAACGGCGCGTCCTGGCCGCACTCGGTCGCCGCATGCTTGAGTTGGCGGCCGAGCGTGCCGCCGGAGCTCATTCCTACTTCGTGCCCGTGGAGCACACGGCCCATGCGCGGTCCGTCCTCGGCCCAGCGCCGCTCCTCGCTCCCGAGGTAGCGGTCGTACTCGAAACCGATCCGGTGGCCGCTCGGGCGCTGGCTCGAGAGTACGCCAGTCTGTACCTCGGACTCCCCAACTACACGCAGAACCTGCGCACGTTCGGCTTCGGTGACGAGGACATTGAAGGCGGCGGAAGCGACCGTCTCATCGATGCGGTAATCCCCTGGGGTGATGCGGCCACGATCGGCGATCGCATCGGCGAGCACTATGACGCCGGAGCCGACCACGTGTGTCTCCAAGTCATCTCCGCCACAGGGCGCGGAGACTTCCCTCTCTCCGAGTACACGGAACTGGCTCGAGCACTCATCGTGGGCTGAACCGAGGCTCGTTCCGGAGTCCCATATCGCGGTCATGACCTCTGGACCGCTGGTCGGGTTGGGTATGTCCCCCCAGTAGAAATCGCAGCCTTTCTCGACCGCTCCGCTCGGCGTCCTCTGTCCTCCCGAGTTGGTGTGACGTGCTTCGCCCGTTGCGGCGCCCATCTTCGTCCCTCCCCGCGTGGTGCTCTTGGGAGTTGCCCCGGATTCGTGGCCCGTCGCCCTTGCGGTGCGGCAGCCCGACAGTGCCTTGGTCTTTTGACCACCTGCAAGGCGAAGGCAGGTATCGGGCCTGCCTCCCCTCGGGAATTCCAAGGAGGATCAATGTCCAAGATCAAGAGCGTGCCGGGTGTCGCGTGGCTCGTCATCGGAGTTCTGGTGACAATGTTGGTCATTCCATCGACCGCCTATGCGGCCGCGCTCAAGTTCACCGGTCGAGGGAACAAGTACCAACTAGGCCGACGTGACCTCAGCGGGCCAGTTAGAAGTCGCACCGGACGATCCGAGCTCCTACTTCCAAAGCAACACGGTGCCGGTCGACAGCACCACCTTTGAACCATTTGCATCGACGCCATCTCCATACGCACTGGTTGCCACCGTCATTCACGTCGACATCTATGCCGGCACCTCGGGAAGTGCCGAGGACGTGGAGATGAACGTGCAGGAAGGTACGAGTTGCGCAGGCGAGCAAGTCGGGACCTACTTCCAGATCGTGAACCCACCTGGCCTCGGCATGACCGATATCTCACTCGACCCCGGCCTCGCCGTTCTGCGGGTGACGCCTCGTGCGCCCGTATTGGCGGAACGGTAGGCGCCGAAACTCGTCGTTTCGGGTTACACAGTCCCATCGGCGGCCGTGCCCGCGGAGTCCACCAAGGCGGTCTCTGCCGTTTCAGCACAGATCCCCTAATCAGGCTCACCATTACCGCGCGTAATGAGCGGGGGTCTGAGAACCCAACGGATGCCCGCTCGTGATGGTTTGATGGCTTGAGGAGGACACAAGAAACGGCATCAGGGCCCGTTTCCCCGTTCGAGTGGGTGCCGGATGTCGTGCTTCGTGCCGGGCTGGTTATGCCTTGGCGTTGCGCCTGCGCGCCTTTGGCCCGTTCCGTCGCCGGCTCCTGCTCTCCCTACAGTGCCCACGGCAGTGCCGAGACCGGACACAGAGTGGTCACCCGCTGGCGCGACATCCCGGACACCGTGAGGCAAGGGTGGGCCATGGATCGGGTCTGATATCTCGTCGAAGCGGCGGTCGTCGAGTGCCGGGTCGCCCGGGAGGTTGCTCGATCGAGCGGAGTTCCGATCAGAAACTCGGGACCATACTCTCTACCCACGAGCCCTGAGTTCTGGCACCGTAGAAGTATGGCCGTGCATCTCGAACAGGAATCAGTTCGTGAGACCATGACACTGGGCGACGGCACGCAGGCCACGATCCGCACGATTGCACCCACTGATGGGCCCGCACTCCTCCGATTTCACGATCACCTCTCGGGTCGAAGCATCCAGATGCGCTACTTCTACCCCCATCCCCAGCTCGGGACCGACGAGGTGGCCCACCTCACCCAAGTCGACGGGACGGACCGGATGGCCTTCGTCGTCGAGCGGGACGGGGATCTCATCGCCGTGGCCCGCTATGAGCGACTAGGCGACCCGACCCAGGCCGAGGTGGCCTTCGTGGTCACCGATGGGTGGCAGCACCGTGGCATCGCCTCCTTCCTTCTCCAACGGTTGGCATCCCGTGCGCGGGAAGTCGGGATTACCACCTTCTGCGCCGAGGTTCTCGCTGAGAACGCGCCGATGCTGGCCGTGTTTCTCCGGGCCGGATTCCCCACAAAGACGAGTCGCGAGCAGGGCACGGTCTCTGTGGCCATGGCTCTAGGCGGGATGACGGATTCGCTAGGTCAAAGGGGGACAGACCAGGTGAGGCGGGTTCCGGTGCCATCACTGGCCTGGACCTCGAAATAGCCTCCCAGCTTCTCCGCCCGAGTACGCAGGTTCCCCAGCCCAAGGCCACCCTGGTCGTCAAGTGGTTGCCGGATACCTATGCCATTGTCCGTGACCTCAACGGTCAGGTCATCGGCCACACTCAGGGTGACCCCGAAGCGAGAGGCTCGGGCGTGTTTGCTGGCGTTTGTCAGTGCCTCACGGATGACCGCCAGAGCATGATCAGCCACCCGTTGGGAAACCATGTTGTCGACTTGACCGCTGAAGCTGACCGTCGGCTGGGCTCCGAGGGTAGGGGCAAGTTCGTTAGCAAGGGCGATGACCGCCAGACGGAGCCCTCCTGGGATGGCAGCGTTGCTGAGCTCGAATATCGTGTCCCGGATCTCATTGATGGTGGAGTCGAGGTCATCGACGACTCGCGCTATCCGTTCGGCCATCTGGTCGCGGTCCGGCAGTCGGGCAGCGCCCTGCAGGGTCATACCGGAGGCGAACAGCCTCTGGATCACCGTGTCATGGAGGCCCATTGCGATGCGATCTCTGTCGTCGATCACGCTGAGAACGCGCACCCGATCGTGCAACCGTGCGTTCTCGATGGCGATGCCGGCAGCGAGGGCAAGAGCCTCCGCCAGCGCCTCGTCCTCCTCGGTGAAGTCGCCGGCTCCTCGCTTCTCGGTCAGGTAGAGGTTGCCCCACACTTTGTCACCAGTCCGGACCCGAACGGGAACACCGAGAAAGGACTTCATGGGAGGGTGCCCGTCTGGAAACCCGTACTTTTCCGGATGGGCGGACAAGTCTCCGAGGCGCAGAGGCTCGGGGTCCGTGATCAGAAGACCAAGGACGCCTCGGCCGGTTGGTCGAGGACCGATGGCCAGTTCCTCGTCATCTCCGAGGCCAACAGTAAGGAACTGATCAAGCCTGGTTCGATCCTCGTTCAGCACTCCCAACGCCCCGTACCTGGCATCCACCAGGTTGGTGGCCTCCTCGACGATGTGGCGAAGAAGGTCGGGCAGCTCGATATCCGCTTCGATCATCAGGACCGCATCCATCAAGCGACGCAGCTTCTCGGGGTCGTCCACGCGCTTATAGGGCACTCTCCGATGGTACCGAGGTGTACGCCCGGACACCTGAGACTGGATGCTGGACCGCTTGGCCAGAGGCCAGCTCGTTTCGACGATCCAGGGTAAAGAGCCAACGCACTGGCGCCCGGCGGAAGCTGACAAAATGGGGTCCGTGACCATCCACGTCTTCCTCCTCGATGACCACGAAGTCGTGCGACAGGGCATCCGCAGCCTGCTTGAGAGCGACGAGGACATCGAAGTCGTTGGTGAGGCGTCGACTGCTGAGGAAGCCCGGACTCGGATTCCCTTGGTCAATCCTGAGGTGGCCATCCTGGACGTCCGCCTCGATGACGGGGATGGAATCGAGGTCTGCCGAGACGTTCGCTCCGTCCTGCCCGACCTGGCCTGTCTGATGCTGACCAGCTTTGCCGATGACGAGGCTCTCTACGCTGCCGTCATGGCCGGCGCCGCTGGGTACGTCCTGAAGACCATCAAAGGACGGGACCTGATCGAGGACGTGAAGAAGGTCGCCGGCGGGGCATCCCTCATGGACCCGAGGGCAGTGGCTCGGGTCGTGGAGCGGATCTCCAACCCACCCGAAAGCGATACCCAACTCAGTTCCCTTTCCCCCCAAGAACGTCGCATCTTGGATCTCATCGCGGAGGGTCGAACCAACCGTCAGATTGCCGAGAGCATGTTCCTCGCCGAGCACACGGTCAAGAATTACATCACCACCCTGCTACGCAAGCTCAAGATGAATAACCGAACCGAAGCCGCCATCTACGCCATCAAAAGGCGATCAGGCGGGATGGAGATCGACGGGTCTTAGGACCCTCGCTTGCGGGCCTTGCCCGACAGGTTGACCCCACGCGTCGCCAGCTCGTGCTCAAGGCGAGTTCGCTCGGTGTCCGGATGGGAGAACCCTTCGGCGCTCACTTCGACGCCGTTGGCAGCGCATAGCTTGATCAAGGCCCGGTCGTAAGCAATCTCAGCCCCCAGGGCGATAGAGGCCGACTCCCCAGTTCTGCCATCTGAGCGCTTTTGACGAATCGCCAGGGTTTCGGCCCGACACACCATGGCGTAGTCGATCAGTGCGTCGTCGGTGAACTCATCTACCCAGTCATCGAAAACACTCGAGAGAAGGTGGGTGTACATGTTCACTGCACCAGCCTGTACCCAGTTGGACGGCTCCGACTAGAGACAAAAGACCCAAAGGCGACAGATCCGACGACTTTGGCGGGGGTGTGGGAGATCGATGACTCATCTCTCCATTGCTGAGGCCATTGGTCCCTACCCGGGGGACCCGTTGGACCTGGAAACTGGAACCCAGGCCACCTCACACGGAGGGGTGACACGAACAAGGAGAATCAAATGAGTCGCAAAGTCTTCGATGTCCTCGCCAGCGCCGGCGGTGCACTGATCGTGATCGTGCTCCTGGTGGCCGGATCACTGCTCATGATTGGCTACAACTTCGCCAATAACAATGTGCACAGTCAACTAGCCGAACAACAGATCGTCTTCCCCACCGCCGCGGCATTCGCCCACCCAGTGGCGGGTACTGAGATCACCCCCTCGATGGTGGGGACGGTCTCGAAGTACGCTGGCCAAGAACTGACTACCGGCCAGCAAGCCCAGGTCTACGCCAACGACTTCATCGCCGTTCATCTGCAGGAAATCGGCGGGGGCCAGACTTATGCTCAACTCTCAGCCAAGGCCATGGCACTGCCTAAGGGGTCAGCGGCCTATACCGCGGCCGAGTCCAAGGTACAGACGGTGTTTCAGGGGACGACGCTGCGGGGATTGTTGCTCGAGGCTTACGGGTTCAGCGTCTTTGCCACCATCGCCCTTTGGGGTGCGATCGCCTCCTTCGTCCTCGCCGGAATCATGGCGATGCTGGTTCTCTTTGGAGTTCTCCACGCTCGGAGGACTGACGACGCCAAGGAGCTGCTTAATCGTGCCACCGCGGTGCAGCACCGGGAGCTTGTCCCTGCCTGACCCGGTCACCCCACCGTGTTATTACGGCTCCACCCGGCCCTCTTGGGTCGGGTGGAGTTTTTTGTTTCTCCATCATTCCCCGGTCGGACTCTTTCCTTCCGTTGTTGGACCATCAATCCTTCTGACCGGCCCGCTTCCGAAATAACTAGCCACAAGCTGATTAGGTCACACCTGCTCAAGCCCCTGGAGCGCGGTAGTTCCCCTGCTGCTTTGTAGCGGCATCGATCTCGTCCGGCGTCAGAAGCACGACCATCCGCGACAAAACTCCACCTGAGGCCCTTGCCGCCAGGGCTGCTGCCGCGGCCGAGACGTTGTCGGGCATATCGGCGATGATGTATGCGTCGGCCTCACCGAATGCGAAATAGAAGGTTTCGAGACTCCCACCCAGGCTCTCGAGCAGCGTCTTCGTTGCGGCGACCCGGGACGAACCACCCTCAGCCATGAGGCCCTTGGCCCCATCGAGGCTGTACTTCACCTCAACCAGATACTTCGGCATGCGACCTCCCTGTTGTGCGTGGCTCTGGCCACGATATTCCTATCCGTTTTACACGTCGCGAGGTGCCTATCACCACGGTCGAAAACCAACCTGCTCCCCGTGGTGTGGGATACCACGACGGTCAATCGTCGGCGGCAATCACGAGCGACACTTCATCGGAAGGGCCAACCAGAATGAACGGGTGGAATCCCTGCTTTCCCACGATGCCGCGCAACGGCCGCACCCTCAAATGGAAGTGAACCAATGCCTCATTGATTTGGTGGGTGGCATTTTGGATGGCATCCACGACATCGCCCTGAACCGGCGGTATCTCCTTCGGATTGCCTTGACCATCAACCCACCCGGACCGACCCTCTTCCAACCACTCATACAGAATCTCTATCGCCGGCACCGCTGTGATCTGGTCAAAGGAGCCAAGTGTCAGAGAATCGAGACCGAAAGCACACCCGGACATCTGCGGTTCGCCGCCGATGAACCGCGATAATGGACCTATGGCCGATTCATTCGCCATCCGATTCTCAGCCGTTCGCTCGCGATTCGGCCCCCTGGCGTGGGGCCTTGATCCTTCCGGCCCTCTCCTGGAGGCTTGGCAGCTGGGGGACTCGCCGGAAGGCCTGGACCGTTTCGCGGACATTGTGCTCGAGGCGGCCATCGGGACCGTGGGCGTGATCAAGCCCCAGGCGGCGTTCTACGAGCGACACGGATGGCGAGGGTTTCGCACGCTCCAGCGCCTCATTGCCGAGGCACAGAGCAGGGGACTGCTGGTAATCCTGGATGCCAAGCGAGGGGACGTCGGGACCACCAATGATGCCTACGCTGAGGCATACCTCGGACCCGATGCCCCTCTCGGAGCCGATGCTTTGACTGTCCATCCCTATCTCGGTCTCGGCGCCATGGGCACTTTCGTCTCTCGAGCTCACGAGTCCGGCAGCTGCTTGCTCGTGGTCACGAGGTCCTCCAACATCGAGGGTCGATCGATTCAGTCCGCTACCGGCCGGACCGGACAGGGCGTCGAAGAAGAGCTTCTCGTGGCCATCGGGGAGATCAATGCTCGCCTGGCACCGGGCGAGATCGGACCGGTGGGAGCGGTCATCGGTCCAACCCATATGGACCCCGCGCTCGACTTGGTGGCACCGCAGGGGATCTATCTGGCTCCGGGGGTGGGAGCGCAGGGCGCAACTCCTAACGACGTCGCCCGAGTGTTCGCCGCCTGCCCGGATCGAGTAATACCAAGCGCATCCCGTTCATTGCTGGAAGAGGGTCCGGATGTGAGTCGGCTGCGGGAATCCGCCGAAACACTTGCCAGGGAATTCCGCGAGGTGCTTAGCCCTCGCTAGTGGCTCGGGCAACGACTCAGCCGAAGGCCATCTCCTCGGTGGCACCCGCTCTGGCGGTTGAGTGACGATGCGGACGCTGGACCGTATGCCCTAACCGATGTCTGCAGAGTGAAGTAGCGTCAGCATCCCCGCAGCCAGCTTGATATTTTGCGTGACAACGGCTGTGTCGGTGGGACTTCCGATCACCGGCGGGGTTCCGGCGCCAAGGCCGCCGGTTTGGCCACCTGTCTGCACAATGAAAATGACATTCCCTCGCTGGCTGATCGACGCAATGCCCACCGATTGCGGAGTGCCGTCCCTGCAATGCCCGGCTGAGTCTGTCGTGGCGAACGGTGCTCTGGTGGGCACGTCTCTCGGATCGGGGCCACCCGTCCATCCTGACTGACCTTCGGCGTCAACCGCCGCTTGGGGTGGTGGATCTCGCCGGCGACATTCCCGAACGGTGGACCCCCTCGGATTGGCTTAGAGAGAACTGGTGGGCAGTATCCCGTGCTGAATGGACCATAGCCAACGAAAGCTGCCGGTGACCGCGACCACTGCCCTATACCGGCCGTTATTGGGCTAGGACCGCGGCCGACTTCTTCCCGACCGATCGGAGAAATGCGACCCAAGGCGACGGTCAGCCGACAACCCACCTGTCCACGCTTTCTTGCCTACATCTATTGTTGTACTACAATTACTGTATGAATACCGGAACCGGGAATGGCAAGCGCACAAGCAAGGACTCAGGGCTGGGCGAACTGGCAGATGCCGTCCTCACCGCGAGCAGGGTCCTGGTGGCGGTGGCCGCCCGGTCCCTTGCCGAGGAGGAATCAATCTCGCTTCCCCAGTACAGGGCTTTGGTGGTGCTGGCTTCTCGGGGGCAGCAACGGGCAGTTGACCTTGCTCTGGCATTGAATGTCGACCCGTCGACTATTACGCGTATGTGTGACCGGCTGGAGGGCAAGCTTCTGATCACCCGTCGAGCGCGATGAGGATGATCGTCGGATTGTGGTGTTAGACCTCAGCGCTGGGGGTCAACGCCTCGTCGATCGGGTGACCAATCGGCGTCGCAACGAGATCGAACAAATTCTGACAGCTATCGAACCCACGGAACGTACCAACCTCATACGGGCCTTCACCATCTTTGGGAAGGCAGCGGGAGAGATTCCAGAAAAGGCGTGGCAGCGAAGTTGGGAGTTGTGATGGTGTCACTTCGCGTCTGCCCGCCCGGACAGCGGTCCATGGTTGGCAGGTTGACTACCTCACTCTCAAGTGCGTTCCCTGCTCCACCATCGCCGATCGGGATAGGGCCGGGCTTGGAACCGTGGATGATGGCGCGCCGCCGATGAGCATCTTTCGCCGAACATCCTGGCGGTCCGCTATGGCCAGAGCATCCCGCTGGCTTTCGCATGCCACGTACCTGAAGAAGTGGTTGGTGCTTGGCGTGCTCATCGGGACGATGGCCGGATTGGGGGCCATCGTCTTTTATGAGGTGCTCCTCGCCTGCACCCACCTTTTCCTCGGGTTCTTGGCGGGCTATCACGTTCCCACGCCAGCAGGTGAAGGCGGCCATGCGGCTTCTGCGTCGTTCAGGCGCCCGTGGGCGCTACCGCTGATTGTCGGACTGGGTGCGCTACTCGGAGGGGTGCTCGTCTTTCGGTTCGCTCCCGAGGCCGAGGGCCACGGGACCGACGCCGCCATCTCAGCCGTTCATCACAATCCGAGGGGGATTCGGTTCCGGGCCGTAATCGTCAAGATCGTCGCCTCGGCACTCACCATCGGATCGGGTGGTTCCGGAGGCAGAGAGGGTCCCACGGGCCAGATCAGCGCCGGGTTCGCCTCTCTACTGGCCAGGGAGTTGGACCTCAGCCCAGCCGACGCCCGCATCGCTGTGGTCACCGGGATCGGCTCGGGCATAGGTGCGATCTTCGGGGCTCCCCTTGGAGGAGCCGTATTGGCTACCGAGATCCTGTATCGAGACGACTTCGACTCCGAGGCACTCCTCCCGAGCTTCGTGGCCTCCCTCGTCGGATACGTCATCTTTGGTGCTGCGGTCGGATTCACGCCTCTGTTCGGCTACAACCAGAGCTACCACTTCACGAATCCCTCGCATCTGATCTGGTTCGCCGTGATCGGTGTTCTCGGTGGTTTGATCGGACTGCTGTACGCGAAGGGTTTCTACGGCATCTCGGCGATCTTCGGTCGAGTCCAGCTTCCGCTGTGGATGAAGCCAGCCATTGGCGGAGTCATCGTCGGTAGCATTGCCCTGCTGATCCCGGAAGTTCTCGGCACCGGGTATGGGTGGGTCCAACAGAGCCTCGGTCACCAGCTTCTTTCATTGCCTTTGTGGATTGTCCTCATCTTGCCGTTCGCTCGTATCTTGGCCACCGGACTCTCCATCGGCTCGGGGGGATCAGGGGGAATCTTTGGTCCCGGCATGGTCATCGGCGCCTTCATCGGAGCATCGGTCTGGCGGCTTTTCGAGCCGGTCGTCCCCTCCTTGGGTCATAGCCCAGCGCCCTACGTGATTGTTGGCATGATGTGTTGTTTCGGGGGCATCTCCCGTGCACCTTTGGCGGTAATGCTGATGGTGGCAGAGATGACAGGAAGCCTCTCGATTCTGGCCCCGGCCATGATCGCGGTCGGGTTGGCTTGGTTCATCGTGAGGCGGAGTGACGACACGATCTACCGCAGCCAGCTGAAGAGCCGAGCCGATGCTCCGGCCCAACGGCTACTGACCGGGATGCCCGTCCTTACCAATGTCTCGGTTCTCCACGCCATGGCTCCGCCCCGTCTTGTGGTCACTGGCGGAACCACACCTCTCGTTGCTCGCCAGGAAATGGAGCGGGCCGGTGTTTGCGGTGCTCCCGTGGTCGATGAGAGGGGCCGGTTCGAAGGGACGGTAGCGCATGACGATCTCTCTACAATCGAGGGATCGAGTGAGCGAAGGCTTGAATCCCTGGTCGATGTAACGGCACCTACGGTGGCCGAATCAGCGCACCTTGACGTAGCTCTCGATGCTCTGACCTCCGCTTCCCATCACTGGATCCCCGTTCTGGACGACGGACGAACTGTGGTCGGCACGATCGCCACATCGGACGTGGTCAGAGGCTATCGACTGGGTTTACTGGCGAGCCTCCAACAGATGAACGGCGGGGGCGAGGCGGGCGGAATGGACAGGGTCCGAATCGACTCCGGCTCCGCATTGGCCGGCCGCACTCTTCGCCGTTCAGGTTTGCCCATCAGCCTCGTAGTGACAACCATTGAGAGAAAGCGGGATCTCGTCGTGCCCGATGGCGACACAGTTCTGGAATCCGGTGACGAACTGGTCCTGATAGGACGGCCCTCGGATATTGACATCATCCGAAGGCTGGCCGTTGGCGGCTCTCCCGGTGCAAGAGATCGAGATAGCGGTCGCCCCGATAGCAACGAGAGTCCGTCAGGCTCGGTCATCGCCGGTACGGAGAGCCTGTAACGGCAGCCGATAACCAGACCAAACTAAAGAGCGTCGACAGCATCCTCCGATCTGACGAGAAGGTCTTGTCGGATGATAGGGCGCTCCTTCTGAATCCAGGAGGCGGACTGAAGAAGCGGGAGGCGGAGGGCTATCTCGTGCTCACCGACCGCCGATTGATCTTTGGCACCGCCCGAGAGGGAATCCTCGTCGATCTGGCTACTGCGCAGATCAAACAACCAGCTATCACTGCTTATAGATTCACGATGTCGCACCTCACAGTCACATCGGTGGACGGACTCGCACGGATCTTCGCGACCATGGCGTCGTCTGCGAGGGCCGCCAGCTCACCGACCCGCATCCCGGTCCGGGCCAACAACTCGACCATCAGCCGACGTCGGCGGTTCGGGTCGGTGGCCAGTGCGGCCATGAACTTGGCCGCCGTCGGATCGTCCAAGAACCGGGGCAGTGGTTCGTCGAGGGCGGGAAAGTCGCTCGAGTGGATGGGGAGCCGAGCCGGAGCGTCGTCGTAGTCCCACTCGATGATGCGTTCGAAGAAGGTGCGCAGAACCCGAGCCGGTGCCTTATGGTGGTGGTCGACAATGGCTTGCCGCCCTTCCCCGGACGGGCCGCCTGCCAGCACTTGAAGTCTTCGATGTGGGGTCGTCCGATTCGGCCAAGGCGACACAGGTGGGATCGGCTGTGGTGACCCGTTGGGCGAAGAGACGGAGAGCCAGGTCCACTGCAGACACCGTGTTCGGACGGGACGAGACTGCGAGTTGGTCCAGGTAGGAGGCCATGGTGCCCGCCATCCGGGGCGCTCGGGCGGCGATCTCGGCCCACGTCACCTCGGGTGTCCCGCCGCCCGGCCGAGGCGTCTTTGGCTGCGTTGATTGGGCCAGGGCGGTCATTGGGGCCCCCCACCAAGTGGGCTTCGATCGCCTCCACGGCCCGCCGGTACTCGTCGGCCAGCCAGTCGACGCCCAGGTGTAGGTAGATCCGGGTGGAGGAGATGGAGCGATGACCGGCCTGGGCTTGGATGGCCTCGATGGCCATGCCTGCCTCTCGCAACCTGGTGAAGCAGGTGTGGCGCAGTTCGTGACAGGTGCCGTGGGTGAGCCCGGCTCGCTTCCGGGCCGCCCGCACGATCTCGTCGAGTCCTGATGTCGAGAGCGGCTGACCCCGATGGGATCCTTTGAGCGAGACGAACACCGAATCACTCGTGGCATCGGGCGGTCGCTCGTCGTCCATGTAACCAGCCACGGTGGCGAAGAAGGTGGGCGATAGGGGCACTAGGCGTTCATATCCGCCTTGCCTTCTGTGATCAGCACCCGCCACTCGCCGAGCCGGAGGTCGCCGAGTCTCAGACCCAGCACCTCACAGCGCCTCAGTCCTCCGACACCTTGGGCTGGACCATGGCCGGTCCCGATCGGTGCGCAGCGCACCCATCAAGGCTTCGATCTCTTCGGGATCGAGGATCCTCGGCAGTCGCCGAACCTCACGGACGATGGGCAGGCCTCGCCGTTGCGGGACCGGCTTTGGCGGGTGGCGATGCCCCGGGGCACCGGGTTCTTCGTCACCCCGACGTCGTCACGGGTGATCAGGTAGCCATAGAGGCTGGAGACCGCGGCCAGCCGGCGCTTGATGGTAGCCGCCGACAGTCCCGAGGAGCCGTCGGCGATGCGGACCACATTCTCGGCGCCGGGCCGCGGACGGCGTTGGGCGATGACAAAGGCCATCACGTCTTTCGTGGTCACCTCGGTGGGATCTTTCCTCACCACCGTGAAGAACGTGCTCAGGTCGTGGGCATAACCCCGCACCGTTTTCGGACGGGCCCAGCCCACCACGAACTCCAAGAACTGATCGACCAACTCGTGGCCGATTCTGTACTCGAGTTCACCGTCTGGGCGGGCCTGATAATCGAATGACGGACTCCACACCACCGCGCACCTCCTTGTCAGGCTTACACCCGAGGAGGATCCCCCAGATGCCTAGCCCAGGAGGTGGATCACCTGTATAACACCGAATATGCACCGCCCTTGACCCGCTGACGTGTCGACATCTGGCCTTGGGCAGCGGAAAGTCGCTTCGAATGCAAGTCCAGCATTCCGCTTCAGGATCGGAGCGCCGTAGCTTGACCGGCGCCGACCGAGTGGGCATAGTACTTCTTACGACAAGTAGTAGTAACCGGACCACTGTGTTGGAGGTGCGTGTTCACCGGTTGTGGGGAGCACGAGCGCTGAGATTGGGAGTGTGAGTGACGAGCGAGGCGGTGATCAGCGGGAAGTCAGGAACGGTGACTGCTCCGAGTTCTGTCGTGGAGACGAACCGGCTTCAGGTATGGACCAGACCGGACGGTCGGAGAACTCTGCAGCTTGTGCTGGCCACTATCTGGCTCATCGACGGCATCTTGCAGTTGCAATCGTTCTTCTTCACCAAGAGCTTCGGACTCCAGATGATCTCTGGCATGTCCCAGGGCAACCCTTCAGCCATCGCTCGACCGATCACCTGGTCAGGAACCACCATCGGACACCATGCCGTGCTCACCGACGCTTGCTTCGCGGTGGTGCAGACGGCGATCGCCGTGGCTATCGCGTGGCGACCGACTGTGAAGATCGGACTGGCCGTCTCGATCGCCTGGGCCGTCGGCGTGTGGTGGGTCGGCGAAGGGCTCGGTGGTGTCCTCAACGGGACGGCCAATCCCGTCAACGGCGCCCCGGGAGCGGTCATGATCTACGCGCTGTTGGCCGTCCTGCTGTGGCCGAGCGATCGGGCCGGCCAGAAGGCTCCTTTCATCGCAGCACGAGCGGTGGGTGCCCCAACCGCCAAGGCGCTTTGGTTGGCCCTGTGGGGCTCGCTCTCCTATTTCGCCGTGCTCGGCGTCAATCGCTCGTCGCAGGGCCTCCACAGCCTCATCCAGAGCGAGGTCAGCGGCGAGCCGGGGTGGATGGCGTGGATCGATCGCCATGCGGCCAGCCTTGTCGACCACAAGGGACTGGCTGTGATGGTGCTGCTGGCCATCTTGCTTCTGGTGGTCGCCGTTGGCACCTATCTGCCAGGGTCGCTGGCGAATGCCACGGTCGTACTGGCTGTCGTTGTTGCTCTGATCATCTGGGTGGTGGGCGAGAACCTCGGAGCACTGTTCACCAACGGGGCCACCGACGTGAATTCCGGACCGCTCTTGATACTGCTGGCTGTCGCCTACTGGAGGAGGGCCCCCCGCATCGATCCCAGTCTCGTCGTCCCCTCGAAGCTGGGCCTGGAAGGAACCTGACGTGAGCAATCCGAGTTGGTTGAACGACATCTTTGCCGGGGTGATGGTCGCCGTCGCCGTCTACGGCGTCGGCCGCCTGGTGGCGGCGCGCCGGTGGTCACGTCCAACCCATCAGGATGTCGATGTCGCCCACGTCCTGATGGGAACGGCCATGGCCGGCATGCTGGTGTCGGACCTCAATCCCATCCCCAGTGGAGTGTGGGAGACCGTCTTCTCCGTCCTGTCTGTGTGGTGGATCTGGCGTTGCTACCAGTTCATTAGGGACCCGAGCACCGGGCTCGGATATGAGCAGCATGTGCATCGGCTCTCCCGCCGTCTGATCCACCTGGTGATGTCGCTCGCCATGCTCTACATGTTCCTGGCCGCCGTCCCGGCCGCCGTGGGATCCGGAGGCAGCATGGCCATGGGGGCAGCCACCGGTGCCACGGCGAATTTCGTGCTCCTGCCCCTGGCCTTCATCGTTGCCCTTTTTGCCTCGGCGATCTGGGAGCTGGACAGGATCGGGCTGTGGTCGTCTCGCTCTACCCAGGACCGGGTGGCACCAGTGCTTGCCTCAGTCGGGAGCGGCTCACCGGCCGCTTCGGACAATGCGAACGGCACCGACGATCGACCGGACGAAGGGTGCCCTCCGTGGCTTGCCCCTCGCCTTGAGGCGGCCTCTCATATCGCCATGTGCGTGACCATGGGCTACATGCTTGTCCTGATGCTGTGAAAAGGCGAGCCAGGGCACGACCAGCGTGGCTAGGCCCAGGAAAGGTGCCTAATTGAGCGCGACGACGACATGTGACAACCCGATGTGCTCCTGTGAGCCGTGCACCTGTGACAACTGCGGCTGTGGCGTGGCCAGGCTCGGCCAGCTCGAACGACGAGTCATGGACATCCTCTGGGAGTCGGAGGATAGTGAGTTATCCGTGCGGGATGTAGCCACCGAGCTTCCGGACTACGCGTACACCACCGTGGCCACCATCCTCGATCGCCTCGTACACAAGGGAATGCTGACTCGGAGGATGGACGGTCGAGCAATTCGTTTCGCCGTCATTGGTAGCAAGGGCGCCCACACGGCTGTCCTCATGCGCAAAGCACTGGGGGATGACAGTGATCCCGATGCCGCGTTGTCCTGCTTCGTGGAGGGACTCTCCGATTCCGAGGCATCAACCCTGCGCCGGGCACTGAGCCGACTTCAGCGCAAAGCGCGAGGGTAAGGTGCATCAAGCTAACCCACCGCGGTGAACACGTTGGAGCCGACCAAGGTTTCGCTCTCCATCAGCGGAATGACCTGCGGGGCCTGTGCCGCCGTTATCCAGCGTCGACTCAATGAAATCGACGGCGTTGAGGCCAGCGTCAACTATGCATCCGAGCGAGCCAGCATCGCGATGCCGCCAGACGCATCGATCGAAATGTTGGTCAAGGCAGTCGAGTCCGCCGGCTACATCGCCGAGCCCATCGACGCCGGCTCACTTCTGGAGTCCGATGAGGTTGATCGTCGGGTTCATTCGCTCGGTCGAAGGCTGCTGGTCTCTGCACTCCTATTCATGCCGCTCTGTGACCTGTCCATCATCTTCTCGCTGATCCCGGTCACCCGGTTCCCGGGTTGGCAGTGGCTGTTGGTCGTCCTCGCCGTACCAGTGCTGACCTGGGCCGCCTGGCCGTTCTACAGCGCCGCGTTCCGTGCCGCACGCCATGGAACCTCAACCATGGACACGTTGGTGTCCCTGGGAATCCTGTCGGCCACCGGCTGGTCGCTGTACGCCATGTTCTGGCAGGACAAGGGCCGGACCGTCCAGCCAGCGATTGATGTGATCTTCCACCGCGGAGGCGGCGCCATCTACCTCGATGTTGCCGCAGGAGTGACGACCTTCCTGCTCGCCGGGCGCTATTTCGAGGCGTGGTCGAGGCGACGCACCGGAAACGCCTTGCGATCGCTCGCAGAACTTGGTGCCCGCAACGTGGCCGTTGTCGATCTGGCTGGCAATGAACGCCGGATACCGGCCAGTCAACTTGTCGTAGGAGACCGGTTCGTCGCGCGACCCGGGGAGATTGTTGCCACCGACGGCGAAGTGGTGATGGGGCGGGCAGGGATCGATCGAAGCGTGATGACCGGTGAGTCTCTCCCGTTGGATGTCGTTCCCGGCGATCAGGTGGTTGGTGGAACGATCGCCGTCGGCGGCCGTTTGGTGGTGCGTGCGACAAGCGTGGGAAGCGACACCCAGCTCGCGCAGATGATCCGACTGGTCCAGGATGCGCAGAACGAGAAGGCAGCGGTACAGCGGCTGGCCGATCGGATCGCCAGTGTGTTCGTACCGGTGGTGATGGCGATCTCGTTGGTCACCCTCGCCACCTGGCTGCTCCTCGGTGGGTCCACGGAAGAGGCTTTCAGAGCCGCCCTCTCGGTCTTAATCATCGCTTGTCCGTGTGCACTTGGTTTGGCAACGCCGACAGCCTTGCTTGTCGCAACCGGACGCGGTGCCAGCTTGGGGATCTTCTTCAAGGGCTACCGGGCTCTTGAGGCATCCCGACAGGTCGACACCGTTGTGCTCGACAAGACGGGGACCATCACCGAGGGGAATATGTCGGTATCGGATATAGCTTGTGCCCCGGGGATAGCTCGTTCCGAGGTGCTGAAGTGGGCAGGGGCACTGGAGCAGGCTTCTGAGCACCTGGTGGCTCGCGCCATTGCCGCCGAAGCCAGCGGCAATCTTGGTGTACTTCCTGTCGTGGACGGCTTCATTTCATTGCCAGGGTTGGGAGCCACTGGTGTCGTCGATGGCCACCGGATTACCGTCGGGCGGTCGGAACTCTTGTCCCTTCCGCAGTCGGAGATTCCTGGTCCGCTTGTCCGTCGGTGCACGGAGTGGGAGGCGCTCGGTCGCACGGCGGTACTCGTCAGCTATGACAACACTGCCATCGGTGCAATTGCCGTCGCAGACACGGTGCGAACCACGGCCAGGGATGCGGTCGGGGAACTCCAAGCGATGGGGTTGCACTGCATACTTGTGACCGGGGACAACCAATCCACGGCAGATGCTGTTGCGGCATCCGTCGGAATCTCCGATGTCGTGGCGGGGGCCCTTCCCGCCGATAAGGTCAAACTGATCCGCCGATTGCAAGAAGGCGGTCATTCGGTGGCCATGGTCGGAGACGGGGTCAATGACGGGCCCGGTCTGGTGTCAGCCGACCTTGGTCTCGCCGTCGGGTCCGGCACCGACGTCGCCATTAACGCTGCCGATCTCATCATCGTGAGGGACGACTTGCGTACGGTTGCCACCGCCATCGGGCTGGCCCGACGGACTCTAAGGACGATCCGAGGCAACCTGGCGTGGGCCTTTGGGTACAACATTGCCGCCATTCCGATTGCCGCCTGCGGGCTCCTCAACCCTCTGATCGCTGCCGCAGCCATGGCCTTTTCGTCCGCCTTCGTCGTTTGGAACAGTGCTCGACTTCGGCACTATCGAGATCCGGAGTCCGGTCGGACTCAAGAACCGACGGAGGCATCGATCCCTGCCTTGCAGATGACAGCATGAGACCACGAAGGCGTACTTTGCACAGCTCGCTCGGCAGATGGGCCGCGCCCTAGTCATTCCGAACCTCGGACAAGGTGCATTCCAGACCACCGATGGGTCGATGGTCGTGCGCAAGGACTGGAAGGTTCTGCTGGTCAATACCGCTGGGCTTCCTGCTCAATTCGGCCAGCCACCCACAAGCTCCGGGGAAGTGGCTGTGACGGTGGCCGATGTGATCCTTGGATGCTGGGACGGAGACTGATCAACCCTCACGAGCCTCTATCGCCTCTTGTTCCCTCAAGCCCCCTCCCCGCCCCGCGCCCCGTCTCCCCGTCCGGGTGGCCCGGTCCTGGTCTCTGGGGCCCCGGCCCCCCCCGGTCGTTGCGCGGCGCTTTTGGCCCGCCGTGGTGTCGTGGCCCCTCTCTCCCTCGCGACATCACAAATGTGCCCACGGCAGGAATCGAACCTGCGACACCTCATTTAGGAAACGAGTGCTCTATCCCCTGAGCTACGTGGGCTGCGGTGGGACTCCTGATTCTACGTCCGCCTCGCGTTGGCCACCACGTTCTTGCTGGGACGGATCACATCGATTCGACTGGGTTTGGCACCTACGGACCTCATCACTTCGACAGGCAGAGACTGAATCCCCAACAGTGTGGGTATTGGACCTACGATCGCGATATCCGACTACAGACCTCCGAGCGGCACGGGAACACACGATGAGTAATGGCGACTGGTCACCTGACGAACCGTTGGACACCGAGACCTTCGAGCAGGGCGACGAAGCGCTCGACGATGAGGAGCAGCTCGATCCTGACTTCCTCGAAGCCGTCGAGCTCGACCCCTCCCTCGATCCAACGCTACGGGTGGACGACCGCGAGCTCGAGGAGGCTGGGGCGGAGTTCGACGACCCTGAGTCCATGACCACTCTGGACGGCGGTCTCGACGATCCCGATGGAATCGGTGGACCGACGGCCCACGAACGCGACCGGGCCGCAGATACCGAGGGGTGGGACTTGGGCGCGGTCGATCCAGTGGACGATGAGCCGGTCGACGAATAAGAGGACAGTTCATCCGTGACGTGAATCCCCGGATCGGTGATCCGCACGGCGGAGCCCAACCGTGCCCAACGACCCTCAGCCCGAGCCTTCTTCTGAGACGAGCACGCAGCGGGTGCCGCTGTAGATGGTCGGCATGCACTTGTTGCAGTGGATGCACAGACCGTCAGCATCCAGGCCCTTCTCCCACCGACCGACAAGATCAGGTTCTCGGAGCAACGCCCGGGCCATGGCCACGAACGAGAAGCCCTCGGACAGAGCACTTTCCACCGTCTCCCGTCGGTTCACCCCGCCGAGCAGGATCAGCGGCAGAGTGAGGGCATCCAGGAACTGCCGGGCATAGGGGAGGAAGAAAGCCTCTTCGAACGGGTAGTCCTGGAGGAACCTCGAGCCCACCACACGAAACCCCGCTCGCAACGGGCCCGGGAGGGTGGCCGCGAACTCCTGCCTCGGCGCCTCCCCTCGAAACAGGTACATCGGGTTGGACAGCGAGCTCCCGCCGGTGAGCTCGAGGGCGTCGAGCGTGCCGTCCGACTCGAGCATCCGGGCGAACTCGATGCTCTCTTCCAGCCAGAATCCTCCCGGTACCCCGTCAGCCATATTGAGCTTGGCCGTGACCGCAGCCCGGGTGCCGACCGCCTCTCTCACCGCCGTGACCACCTGGCGGGGAAAGCGCGCCCGGTTGACGAGACTCCCTCCCCATCGATCGCTCCGGCGGTTCAGCTTGGGACTGAGGAAGGCGCTGAGCAGGTAGTTGTGGCCGAGGTGGATCTCGATGCAGTCGAACCCGGCTTCGACGGCGACGCTCGCTGCTCGCCGGTAGTCCTCGGTGATCCGGGCAATGTCGTCGATCGAGGCGGCCCGGGTGATCGAGCCGGTGGCGCTCATCCGGCGCGACGGTGCCAGCGAGGGAGCACGGTTGGACCGTGCGTTGGCCACCGGCCCGGCGTGGCCGATCTGGGCTGATGCCGCGGCCCCGGCCTGGTGGACAGCCTCGGTGAGCCGACAGAGCCCGGGGAGCGCGTCCTCCCCCAACATCGCACAGTGACGATCGGTCCTTCCCTCGGGGGACACGGCCAGATAAGCGACCGTGGTCATGCCCACTCCCCCGGAGGCCATCCTCCGGTGGAAATCGATCAACTCCTCGCCGACCACGCCCTTGGGCGTCGCCCCCTCGAAGGTCGCCGCCTTGATGATCCGGTTCTTGAGGGTCACCGGGCCGAGAGATGCCGGCCCGAACACGGCCGGAGTGCCGGTCCCGCGCCTGCCCGCCGCGTTCACCGCGGACGGTCCATGGCCCGGGTCACGACGACCCTGACAGATCGAGCGTGGCCAATGCGTCCATGACCGAGGAGGTCAGTGCCGGGTGGCACACCACCAGATCCGGCATCCACGGATCGGGCTGTGAGTAGACGAGGGCTGAGCCATCGAGGCGGCTGGCGTGGAGCCCGGCGGCCAGGGCCACGGCCACCGGAGCGGCCGAGTCCCATTCATACTGACCCCCGGCGTGGACGTAGATCTCGGCCTGGCCGCGGATGACGGCGGCGATCTTGGCCCCCGCCGAACCCATGGTCACCGTGGTCGCTCCCAACATGTCGGCGAGGACGGGGATGAAGTCGGGGGGCCGGCTGCGGCTGACGATGAGCCGGGGCACCGCGGCGGGAGCGGCGATCGGCGGCGGGTCGTCGGTTCTGAGGACTACGCCCAGAGCCGGGAGGGCCACCGCGCCGACCCGCGGTTCCCCGTCGATGGCCAGAGCCACGTGGACCGCCCAGTCCTCGCGACCCTCGGAGAATTCCCGTGTGCCGTCGAGGGGATCGATGATCCAGACCCTTCCCTCGGCGCTGTCGAGAAGCTCGGCCCGGTCCGCCTCCTCCGACCGGATGCGGTCCTTGGGAAACCGGCCCTGCAGACGGCTCATGAGAAATCGGTGCGAGAACCGGTCGCCCTCCTGGCCCAATTCCTTCCCGCGCTGCAGGCGGACACGGAGCTCCACCAGACCGGCGCCGGCTTCGCCGGCGAACTCGGCGGCCGACCGGTGTTCCTCGCTCAACATTGGCTCATCCTTCGATCCTGTCGTGTCGGTGCTCTCTCGAATCGGCACCGGCCCCATCCGGGCCCACAGTCTGCACGACAACGAGCGACCCGGTGGATCCGACCGACCGGATCACCGATGTGGCTACGCTGCCGGCAACCATGGCACCCGGACCCGTGATGAACGTCGACCAACTCCAGCAGTTCCTGGCCGACGCCTTCCCGAGTGCGCCGATCCCCTACGTGGTGGAGGAGATCAGCGACACCGCGGTCCAGGTACGCCTCCCGGTCGGACTGGCCAACAGCCGGCCCGGTGGGACGGTCTCAGGTCCGTCCCTTATGGCCCTGGCCGACACCGCCGCCTGGTTGGTGATCGTCGGCCAGATCGGCCCGGTGGCGCTGTCGGTGACCACCAGCCTGCACATCGACTTCCTGCGCAAGCCGGCCCTGGTCGACCTGGTGGCCGTCGGCACCCTGCTCAAGCTGGGCAATCGCTTGGCCGTGGCGGAGGTGGCCATGTACTCCATCGGGAGCGATGCCGTGGTGGCCAAAGCCCAGGTCACCTACTCGCTCCCTCCGCGCTGAGCGATTTCGGGGCTCGGGCCGGCAACGCTCCTTCCGTTGGGCTGACTCTTACCGCTGTGGTTCGGGTGGGGCGAGAGAAAAACGCAGGCCCCGACCCGTTCATTGCACGGGCTGACCGTCCGTGTCAGCATCGGGGGACACTGGTCATTGGGGGAGCCACCATGCACGATTTGGTTATTCGCGGGGGAACGGTTGTCGACGGAACCGGAGCGCGAGCGCGAACCGCCGACGTGACCGTGGACCGCGGCCACATCAGCGGTGTCGGTTCCTTCGCCGGGGCGGCAGCCAGCCGGACCGTCGACGCCGACGGCCTGATGGTCACTCCGGGATGGGTGGACGTCCATACCCACTACGACGGCCAGGCCACCTGGGATGAGGTGTTGGCCCCCAGCAGCTGGCACGGCGTCACCACCGTGGTCACCGGCAACTGCGGCGTCGGGTTCGCCCCGGCTCGTCCCGATCGACACCAATGGCTGATCGGACTGATGGAAGGGGTCGAGGACATTCCCGGGACGGCGCTGGCCGAAGGGATGCACTGGGAGTGGGAGACGTTCCCCGAGTACCTCGACGCCCTCGAGCAGCGCAAGTGGACGATGGACGTGGGAACCCAGATCGCCCACGGGGCGGTGCGCTCCTACGTGATGGGCGAGCGCGGCGCCCGCAACGACCGGGCCACGCCCGAGGACATCGAGGCCATGAAGCAGTTGGTCAAGGAGGCCATCGAGGCCGGGGCGCTCGGCTTCTCCACCTCGCGGACGCTCGCCCATCTGGCCATCGACGGGGAGCCGGTGCCGGGCACCTACGCCGACGAGGATGAACTGTTCGGCATCGGCAGTGCTCTCGGTGAGCTCGGGGCCGGCATCTTCGAGCTGGCTCCGGCCGGCGTGGCCGGTGAGGACATCATCCTCCCCCGCAAGGAGGTGGACTGGATGAGGCGTCTGTCCGCCACCATCCACCGGCCGATCACCTTCGGTCTGGTCCAGGTGGACGACGCCCCGGATCTGTGGCGCGAGCTGATGGAGGAGTCCCTCCGGGCCGTGGCCGACGGGGCGGACCTCTGGCCCCAGGTGGCCGGCCGTGGATTCGGGTTGCTGTCGGGCCACTTCACCACCTACTCGCTCTTCGACCAGATTCCCGCCTACCAGGAGCTGAAGGCCAAGGATCTGACCTCCGACCAACTGATCGATGCCCTTCGGGACCCGGAGGTCCGGCGTTCCATCGAGGACTGGGAGCCCGATCCCGACACGGCCGCCCGCATGGACCGGGCCTTTCGCACGACCTTCACCCTGGGCAACCCTCCCGAGTACGAGCCGGGTCCCGAGCGCTCACTGATCGGGATCGCCACCGCCACGGGCCGGACGCCGCTGTCGGTGGCCTACGACGCCCTGCTCGAGGACGACGGGCGCGGCCTGCTCTACGTGCCCATCCTCAACTACTCCGACGGCGATCTCGAACCCGCCCGCGAGATGCTGCTCCACCCGCGTTCGGCGGCGGGACTGGGCGACGGTGGGGCCCACTGTGGGGTCATCTGCGACGCCTCACAACCAACCTTCATGCTCACCCACTGGACCCGCGACCGGTCACGCGGCGACCGCCTGCCGCTGGAGTGGGTGGTCAAGAAGCAGACCCACGACACCGCTCGCCTGTTCGGGCTGGGCGACCGCGGCACCATCGCGGTCGGAGCGGTCGCCGACCTGAATCTCATCGACTACGACAACCTGCAGATGGGCAACCCGATGGTGGTCAACGACCTGCCGGCGGGGGGAAGCCGACTGCTCCAGGCCGCCTCGGGCTACGTCGAGACCATCAAATCGGGGGTGACCACCTTCGCCGACGGCAAGGAGACGGGCGCCCGTCCCGGAACCCTGCTCCGGGGGGCTCGCTGACTCGAGGCCGGCGCGGCATCTGCCGCAGTGAGGCCTAACTGGACCCCGAAGCCCCGTCGGTGGGGTCGAGGGTGAGCGCGGCATCCACCCTCGGCGCACCCTGCGCCGCGGCCTCCGCCGCCCACTCCGCCTGCATCTGTTGATAGACCCGGTGCTCCACGATGAAGGCCAGGGTGGGCACGAAACCGGCGGCCACCACGACCAGGATCCTCCCCAGCTTCCAGTGGGCCCGGCGAGCGAGGTCGGCCGCCGTGGCCAGGTAGATCAGATAGAGATAGCCGTGGATGGGGGCGACGATCTCCTCGGCCAGCTTCACCTTGGCCCCGGACAGCTGGAAGATGATCACGATGGTCAGGGCGATGAGGGCGGTGCCCACCACGAAGGCCATGATCCGGTAGCGGATCAGGGCGCCGTGCATGGGTTCCTCACCGGCGCGGGGACTCGGCGTCGGTGGCGTTGAGCTCGGCCAGGTACCGGTTGTACTCGGCCAGCTCGGCGGCCTCCTCGGGGGTCTGGGGGGCGAACCGCTCGCCCCGGCCTCCGGCCTCCTCGTCGATCACGTGGCTGGCGGCGACGGCCACGTTCTTCGGTCGCCCTCCGCTGAGAGCCCAGCCCGGCTGGTTGTACTCCGCGGTCGGTCCGTCGTCGCCCGGCCCCCCGGCGGCGCCGTCTGATGAGGGCAGCATGCGGCGGCTGACCGCGGTCGGCTGGTCGTGGATCAGCTGCCACCAGACGTAGACGGCGTAGACGCCGAACAACGGCCACTCGAATGTATAAGCCCAGCTCAATGTGTTCCCGCCGAGGGCCCGGCTCAGCTGCCATCGGGTGAGCCAGACGAATGTCGGCACCAGGATGAGCAGCGTCACATGCAACCCGATACACCGGCGGGTGAGGTAGCGGCGCACCTACCCATCGTACCGTCGGGCATTTCGGTGTCCCATTCGCCCCGATTCGCCTCGCTCGCCGCGCTCGCCCCCATCCGCCCCGATCGGCCCGCTCCGCTCGCTCGGGACCCGGCCGGCGGGCCCATGCCCCCCGTGGTCACACCCGGGCCCTAGCCTGCGTTCCCATGACGATCACCACCCAACACCCGACGCTGTTCCATCCCGACGTCGAGGTCCGGGTCAGCAGGCGCAGGAAGAAGACGGCCGGGGCCCACTGGGATGGGGACCGGATCGTCGTCGTGGTGCCCATGCATCTCCGAGGAACCGAGCGTGACCAGATGGTTGACGCCTTGGTGCGTCGGCTGGCCCGCCACCGACCCCACCTGCACGCGTCCGATGACCTCCTCCGGCAACGGGCGACTGCCCTCGGCCGGCGCTATCTCGACGGGGTAGCCCCGAAGTCCATTCGCTGGTCCACGACGCAGAACAAGAGATGGGGATCCTGCACGCTGGACACGGGCGAGATCCGCATCTCGGAACGCTTGCGTGTGGCACCAGCCTGGGTACTCGACGCAGTCATCGTGCACGAGCTCGCCCACCTGGTCGAGCCCAACCACTCCCCCCGCTTCCGAGAGCTCGAGAGACGGTATCCCCGGCGGAGCGAGGCCGATGCCTTCCTCGACGGGTACGCGCTCGGACTGGCCATGCCGGCGACGACCCAGGATGGCGCAGGTGGCAACGGGCTGGATGCAGACGCCGACGACGGCCCGTCGTCAGTCCCGCCAACGTCGATGTCCGACGATTGACGGTTAGGGCTCCAGCTCGCCCTTCGTCTCGTCGACATTCGCCGTGGTGTCGATGACCGTGGTGTCGATGACCGTGGGGTCGAGGATCTGTCCCGACCTCCACAGGAATGTCCGCTGCATGGTCGCTCGCCGCTCCCGGCGCTTGGGACTGAGAGCGAGCAGCAGGCGGTCGACGGCCAGAACGAGCAGACCGACGACCAGAAAGGCGGCGACGATGCCGAGGATGATGAGCCCGGCGAACACCGCGGCCACGATCACGGCAGCGATGACGATGGCGCCGACGACCGTCCCGAGGCAACCGAAGCCGGAGCCGACGCCCGGGTTGCCCCGGGTGACGGAGAAGTTCATGGGAGGACGACCCAGAGGTGACTGGTCAGCCATCGACCGCCCTCCTCATCGGAGGTCCCTTCCGTACTTGACGTGAACCGACTGACGGGTGACCCCAAGAGCGTCCCCGACCTGTTGCCAGGTCCAACCGTCGTGGCGCGCCCGGGCCACATGGGTGGCCTCCACCCGCTCGGCCAGACGACGGAGGGCGACGGCGGCTCGCAGCCCCTGAGCCGGGTCCTCGGACAACACCTCGCCGGCGATGGTCTCCATATCCATGCTGTCAGCCTAGGTTGACAGAGCCACGCTTCAATCGGGACTGACCGAGCGGGGTGGTCGGGCTCCCTCGGCCCCGACCGTGGCCGGGCCGTCCCCCTCCCGCCTGGTCCCCACACCCGCCTGGCGCGCCGAGTACGCACGCTCGACCTCCGGGTAGTACAACGGGGGTCGTGGCCTATCTGTTGGCGGCGCTCGCCGCCTTCGTCAACGCACTGACCTCGGTCCTGCAGCGGATCGGGGTGGAGTCGGCGCCCGAGTCGACCACTATGCGCTGGAGCCTGATGGCCCACGCCCTCCGGCGCGGCATCTGGCTCATCGGCTTCGCTTTGATGCTGGTCGTGTTCGGCCTGCAGGCCACCGCCCTGCGGTTCGGCGAGCTCAGCGTGGTCCAGCCCGTTCTGACCACCGAGCTCTTGTTCCTGCTGCTCATCCTGGCTGTCTGGTTCCGCTACCGACTGGGTCTCCAGGAGTGGCTGGGGGCCATCACCATCGTGGTCGGGCTCGGAGGGTTCTTCCTGGTGGCCGCGCCCAAGGGCGGCGACGCCATACCCACCAACCACCAGTGGTGGGTGGCCTCGGTGCTGCTCATCGCCGCTGTCGTCGGCTTCATCATCGGCGCCCTCCGGGGCCCCCGCTGGTGGAGGGCGGCCGCGTTCGGCGCCGCTACCGCGGTGACTGCCGCCTACACCGCCGCCCTGACCAAGGCCATCACCACCTACGTGACCGAGGGATGGGGGCACGTGTTCACCCACTTCCAGCCCTACATGCTGGCCATCACCGGACTGGGCACGGTGTTCCTCATCCAGAATGCGTTGCACGCCGGCCCGATCACCGCCTCCCGGACAACCATGGTGACCCTCAACCCCCTGGTCAGCATCGTGCTCGGCCTCACCCTCTTCGCCGATCGCCTGCGTTCGGGGCCGATGTGGATCACCCTCGAGGTGGTGGCGCTGGCCGTGCTGGTGATCGGGGTGGTCATTCTGGCCCGGTCGCCCCTGGTGGCCGGGACCCCGGTCGAAGGTCATCCCGGGGAGATGCTCGGTGGGGCGCGACGGCGAGCCATCGAGAGCACGCCCGGACCCATCGGGACCACGCCCGCCGTGGTTCTGCTCGACGCCGCCACTCCGGAGGGGACGCTGGCCGGCCCGACCGTGCCCGTGGTCGGGGGTGGACCGGCGGGCTGACCCGGGTGCTGGACCCCCGGCCCCGCGGGTTGCAGGGTCGGTCAGCGCGAGAGGTCGAAGGTGGCCAGGTCGGTGGCCAGCACCACCTCGCCACCGAAGTGGGCGGCGGCCAGCCCCAGCCACTCCGGCTCGGTCCCGGGCGCGGGAGCGGGGACCAGATGGGTGAGAGCCAGGGTGCGGATCCCGCCCCGGGCCGCGGTACGGGCAGCGTCCTCGATCGACGAGTGGTAGTCGAGAACGTCGGTCAGGCGGGCCAGGCCGATCCCCTCGATCAGATCGCGTCGCACCACGGTGTGCACCAGCATGTCGGCGCCGGCGCACAGCTCGTCGAGACCGGCGCACGGCACCGTGTCGCCGGCGATGACCACCGCCTCCTCCCCGTCGTCGATCCGGAAGCCGACGGTCGGTCGCACCGGCGCGTGATCGGTGGGGGCGGCCGTCACCCGCACCCCTCCGTCCTCGAAAATGACCCCGGTGTCGACCTCGAAGGCCTCGGTGGCCGGTCGCCACGTGAGGTCGTCGTGATGGGCCAACCGGTACCCGATGTCCGGGGCCAGCACGTCCTCGGTGGCCCGGACCAGGGCATCCGTTCCCACCGGTCCGAACACGGTCAGGGGATTCGGTTGGAACGAGGTGACCCACCGCGTGGTCACGATGTCGTTGAGATCGGTGATGTGGTCGCTGTGCAGGTGGGTGAGGAAGAGGGCCCGCAGCGCGCCCGGACTGGAGGCGGCGGCCGCGGCCCGCATGAGGACACCCCGCCCACAGTCGAAGAGCATGTCCCCCGCCGCTGTTCTGACCAGGGTCGACGGTCCCGCCCTGGCGGGATCGGGCAGCGGGCTGCCGCTGCCCAGGATGACGACCTTCATCGTCCGCACCGCTGACCCTGGGGCGCTCTCTTCTGCCCCCCGTTGTCTCTCATTCGCGCAACGAGTGGTCGACCAGAGGACGGATCCGGTCGATGGAGGAGACCGACCGGGTGACCATGACACCGTCCGGCAGCGGATCGTCCCGGTCCGACCAGGCCACCACCAGGTGGTCCCACCTCCGGTCGTCGCCAATGACCGTGCCCTCGACGACGAAGTGGGCACCGTCGATCGAGGGGGCACCGCCCGAACCCGCGGGCAGGGCGATGAAACGAACGATTCCCGAGCCGTCGGGCTCGCCCACCACCGGGCCCACCGGTGTGGCGCACATGACGATGGTGAAGTCCATGCCGGCCTGCTTGTGGACCGCCTTGGCCGTGAAGTCGGGGCGAGCCTGCATGTCGATGAAGGACTTGCGGGTGGGATACAGGACGATCGCCATACGGTGCCAATCCGGGTCGGCGGCCCCGTCGATTCCGACCACGTCGCCGTAGTAGACGACTTCGGCGCCGATGGCCCGGAGGACGTCGACCGGAGCGTAGCGGTCGTCGGCTTCGCGTCCGGAGACGCCGTCATCGCCGGCTCCGCCGTAGTCGGCCCGCTCCTTGTAGCGCATGAAGTTGACCATCCACACCGGACCGTCGTCCTCGGGCGGGGTGGTGGCCATGGTTGCCGCAAACTCGTAGTCGACGGTTCCCAGCGAGTCGAAGCGCACCCGTGCAGGCTAACCGTTGACAGTGATCGTGCCAAAAGACGGGCGCACCCTCGGGACCGAGGCGGCTGGGCTCAGCGCTGCCGAGCGGGGATCGCTGACCGGTCAGGCCCGGCCTGGTGAGCGGAGGCCTGTCGAAGACGCCTCGAGCGAGACCGAGCCCACCATCCCCAGGGGCGGAACCGGCGACGGCGTCGTGGGGAGCCCGCCGCGGTGACGGTGGCCGGCGGTGAGATCGGTGCTCGACCCCGGAAGGTGGGCGGGCAACCCGACGCCCCAGGCCATGCCGATCCGTGCGCCGCCACCAGGAGATCGTCGATCCCGAGGATGTCGTCCCCCAACCGGTCGCGCATGGCCCGGAAGAGAGCGGCGGTGACCTTGGCGTCGGCCAGAGCGCTGTGGTGGTCGTCCCAGGTGAGGCCGAAGTGGGTGCAGCAGTCGACCAGTCGGGCCCGGCCCTGCAGCCCCAGGTGGACCTGGGCCACCGCCAGGGTGTCGACCGAGGGCACCCGGCAGGGGGCCAGCGCCGGTCCGCCGTGGCGCCGGCATTCGGCCCGCAGGAAGGGGAGGTCAAAGCCGTCGACATTGTGCCCGACGACCACCCGGCCCGACAGCTGCTCGGCCAGGTAGGGATGGACCATCTCGAAGGTCGGCGCGCCTTCGAGCATGGGGACCGAAATACGATGCACCTCGGTGGGCCCCGGATCGCGGTGCGGATCGATCAAAGTGGTGAAGCTCCGCACCTCCTCGCCCTCGGGATCGAGGATCACCACCCCCACCTCGACGATGCGCTCGTCCTCGGGCGAGAACCCGGTCGTCTCCACGTCGATCACGGCGAATCCCGACCGGTCGTCCGTCGCCTCCATGCAAATCACCGTAGAGGGTCGGTGTGACGCAGTGGCGCACCCCGGCGGGGGGCCGGCCGGCGGACCGGAGTCCGCGGCTGGGGTACCGTCAGTGCCGAAAGGACCGCCATGACCGCCATTCGCTGGGTGTGCATCTCCGACCTGCACCTCGGAGCCCTCAACAGCCTGCTGACCAACGTGACCTCCGACGGGGAACGCGTCGACGGCTCCCGCCCCTCCCCCGTGCTCACCGCCCTGTGTGAGTGCCTCACGTCGCTGCGCCAGCCGGACCAGGATCCCTCGGAGCTGATCGTGCTGGGCGATCTGTTCGAGCTGGCTCTGACCTCCCCCGAGGACGCCGCCTCCACCTTCTCGCAGTTCGTCGCCGGCCTCCGACTGGGCAGGCCGCAGGCCGCTCTCGCCCCTGCTCTCCGCTTCGTGCCCGGAAACCACGACCACCACCTCTGGTCGCGCGCCAGCGACGACCGCTTCCTGCGTCTGCTGGCCGAGGACAAATCGGCCATCCCCTCCCCGGCGGACCGGCACGCCACCCGCCTGGTGCCCTCGAACGACAAGGTGCCGGTGCGGGACCGCTTCATCGAGATCCTGGCCACGCGGGGCGAGGCCGACACCGGTGTCACCGTCGTCCAGAGCTACCCCAACCTGGGACTGGTCACCGGTGCCGGCGATCGCGCCGTCATCCTCAGCCACGGCCACTTCATCGAGCCCCTCTACCGGATGATGTCGCTGCTCGACAACGTGTTCGGCACACCCCGGCCTGGGGCTGTCGAGGCATGGCAGCTCGAGGCGGACAACGGCGGGTGGATCGACTTCTTCTGGTCGTCGATGGGGGATAGCGGAGACGTGATGGGCGTGACCCGGTCCCTCTACGAGTCCCTCCAGAGCTCCGAGACGATCCACGCCGAGATCGAAGCCATCGAGCGGGCCATCAAGCTGGCCGGTGCCTCCCGGGCCCGGGCCGACGCCGAGGCCCATGCCGTCGCCGGGCTCCTGCGAGCCGGGGTCGGGGCCGCCGTGCGGGAGCGCCACCGACCCGGGATCATCCTGAGTCCCCATGCCGAGGAAGGGCTGTCCACCTATCTCAACGGTCCGGTGGCCACCCAGGTGGCGGCCGAGATCGGCAGGCCGAGCGATGTGACCTTCGTCTTCGGCCACACCCACAAGCCCTTCAGCGACGTGCGCACGATCGCTGCGTTCCCCTCGCCGGTCAACGTGGTCAACACCGGTGGTTGGGTCGTTGACACGCCCGAGCTCAACCCCCTCAAGGGGGCCTCGCTCATCCTCATCGACGAGGACCTCAACGTGGCCGCTCTCCGCTGCTACACCGAGGGTCCCGATGCCACCGCCTACCAGGTGTGCGTCGAGTCGCCCACCCCCGGGTCATCGAACCCGCTGGTCGACGAGCTGCGCACCACCATCGACCCGGGAAAGGAACCGTGGGCGTCCCTGGCCCAGGTGATCCGCCAGACCGTGGCCGATCGCGGACACCAGCTGGCCGACCGCCTGCAGGCCGACGCCTCGACGCTCAACCGGCTCAACCAAGGGCACGAGCGGTCCCGCCCCGCGCCGAGCGCGCCGACCCCGACGCCCTGAGCCACGCAGGCCCGGGCCACCTGGTGCATCGGTCCTTCAGGCGCTCGCCCCCACCAGCTCGCGGAGCTCCTCGGCCACATCGGCGCTGTGCTTGGCCTCGTCCTCCCGCGCCTTGCGCGGGCTCCAGCGGCCACGGTTGAAGAAGATGGTCGGTATGAACAGCACCATGCCCCCGACGCACACCCAGAACCAGTGCTGCCACTGCTTGGGTGACCTGGCCACGCCGTTGAGCAGCGCGGTGAGCTGGCTCTGGTGGGCCGAGAGATAGGCCAACTGGGTCCGATAGGTCCACACCGGACCGTTCACTTCCTTCAGGTTGGCGATGACGTGGGCGACGACCGCAGGTCCGACAGCCTTGGTCAGAGCGCTGAGCCCGGTGACCGGGTTGGCGTGGGCGGCGGCCACGACGGCCGCGTTCTGCGGAGCGGAGAGCGGCCTCAGCCAGCTCGCGTTGGCGGTGGAGAAGCTGACCAAGGCCGGGTGCTCGAGCTGGAACTGCTGGACGTTGAAGGGTGCGGTCCCGGTCGGCGGCGTCTGGGCGTATACCAGGTTGTCGACCACCGGGTTGACGGCGTTGATGACCAAGGGCAAGAAGATGAAAGACAGGCCCACGGTCACCCGCAGAATCCATCCCCACAAGGCGAGACCGGTACCGACCAAGGCCGGATTTTTGGCCTCGACCATTTCGGTGTAGCCGGCCATCCAGGGCGCGTAGGTCAACGAGATGCAGGCGGCCAGCAGCACCTCGATGGTGATGAGGGTGCCGAAGCCGGTGTAGGGGTGGTTGGCCTGCCGGAGGAAGATGATGAGCATGACGATCGAGCCGATGGCGCCGACCAGCATGAGCGGTTTGCGAACCCGGAGCTTGTCGGACAGCACGCCGAAGACGATCAGGGCGACGGCGTCAGCACCCCAGTACCAGACGTTCAGGTAGTTGGCGTTGGAGGTGGTCAGGTTGAGGCCGTCCGAGCTCTTGAACACGGTGGCCCAGTAGATGGTGAAGAAGGCCGAGGCCGCGTAGTAGACGAGCAGGAAGAGCGAGATGCCGACAGCCGAGGCCACCAGGTCCCATTTGAGGATCTGACGCCAGGGATGGGTGGTGGCCGCGATGACCTGGCTCTCCGACAGACCACGGGCTTTGGCCTCGATGAGGGCCCGGTCCTGTTCGGACACCATGAGCTCGCCCCGCAGGCGGGAGGAGAGATCCTTCATGAAGAAGAGGGCCAGCACGAAGACGACCAGCGAGGTCACCCCGGAGATGACGAACTGGCTCTTCAGGCCGGACACGCCGCTGGTGTGCAGGAAATGGTTGAGGGTATTGGTGGCCACGATGGAGGTGATCAGGCTGCCGGCCACCGGTCCGATGGTCCAAAAGCCCATGGCCGAGGCCCGGCCGAGCTGGGGGCTGAAATCGCGCACCAGGGCCGGCGTGGCCACCAGAATGGCCCCTTCCACCAGTCCGAGACCGGAGATGACGATGGCGAACTGCCATTGGGTGTGAGTGGCCGGGACCCCGAAGGCCACCAGAAGTCCCACGATGAGCAGACCGTAGATGACCACGTTGGAGCGACCCAGCTTGTCGGTCTTGCTGGCCGGGAGCGAAGCGAAGGCGCCGATGAGGTTGGACACCACCACGATGCCCACATAGAAGGCAAAGGACATGTGGTAGTACTGCAAGATCTGCGGCGTCACCCCGGTCTGGGTGAAGTAGGTGTAATAGAGAACGATGGTGGCGAGCACGGCGAGGGCCAGATAGGCCGTGCGTTTTCCGGTCGACGGGTACTCGTCGATCTCGTGGACGAACAGGAAGCGGAACAGCGGCCCGTGAGTGGAGTTGGTGCCGGTTCCCACCTTCGGCGTCGCCGTGTCTGCTGCCATGGCTGTCCCCCTGCTGCTCCTGTGTGGCGACCCTTCCCGGCCCCGGACCGACCGTAGCGCAACCGCCAGGGTTCGGCTGCGATTCAACGACGCGCCGGCACCCCTCCTCGGGTGCCGCTCAACCCCGGTTCAGCCGTCGAGCACCGCGGCGGCGATCAGCTCTTCGAGGATCCGGCTGTCCCACCACGAGATCTGGAGCTGCTTGGCCCGGCGGAAGTAGAGCTGGATGTCGAACTCGACGGTGAAACCGATGCCGCCGAAGATCTGCTGGGCCACCGCGGTCACGTCGCGGAAGGTCTGGCAGGCGAATAGCTTGGCCATCGGGGCCAGTCGGGCCACGCTCCGGCCCTCCGAACGCGCCCAGGCCGCCTCGTGCACCAGAACCTCGGCTCCGTCCACCGAGGTGGACCCGTCGGCCAGATAGTGGGCCAGCGCCTGAAAGGCACCGAGAGGCTTGTCGAACTGCTTGCGGTCCAGGGCGTACTGGACGGTGATGGCCAGCGCGTACTGGGCTCCGCCGACGGCCTGGGCGGCGGCGAGGATGATGGCGTCGTGCATCACCGTGTCCCAGGTCGACCAGCCGGTGCCCGGTCCACCGATCCGGTCGGCCGCGGTGACCCGGACGTTGTCGAGGTCCACCCGGTACTGGCTGTCGGAGGCGATGGTCATCTGCTGGGTGAGGGTGACCCCCTCGGCGGCGGGGTCGACCAGGAACAGATCCACGGCACCGGCCGCTTCGCCGGTGCGGGCCAGGACGACCAGCGCGGTGGCGGCGGCGGCGAAGGCCACGTGGCGTTTGGTTCCGGTGATGAGGAACCCGTCGTCGTCGGGCACCGCGGCCACCTGCACGCCTCGGGGGCCGAACCCGTTCTCCGGCTCCAGCCAGGCCGGGGTGAGGACGGCCTCGCCGGTGACCAGTCGGGGCAGCCACCGCTGCTTCTGCTCCTCGCTGCCGGCCCGGATCAGCGCGCCAGCGCTGACGATAGAGCTGACGAAGTGGGGGGACGGCGCCAACGACCGGCCGAACTCCTCGTAGAGGACCACGTTCTCCAGAATGGTCATGCCCGAGCCCCCGTACTCCTCGGGGATCTGCAGCCCGATCAGGTCGAGGTGGGCGAGCTGCTTCCACAGCTCGGGCGAGAACCCGACCGGGTCGTCCTCGAGCTCGCGGACCGCGCTGAGCGGGCAGGCTGTGGCACACATCCCGCGCACCGTCTCACGCAGCATCTCCTGCTCCGCGCTGAATTTGAGGTCCAACATGGTCAGCTCTCCTCGTTCTCTGTCAGGGGCGATCGTCGTCGGCCGGGTGGGCCATGGAGGTGGTGGCGCCGGGGGATCACGGCTGCCATTGCTCACCTCGGCGCGTCCAGGGATTGTCGCCATCGTCGACCGGCAACGCCACCCGGGCGGCACAGGTCGTCTTGGCGTCGCCCTCGACCGACACGGCGATGTCGACACCCACCCATCCACACCCGGTTCCGTCCACCCCGGTGTCGGTCACCACGCCGGTGAACACCATGGTGTCGCCGGGGAAGATGGATCCGAGCATGCGGAAGGTCATCCGCCGGAGGCGGCCGTAGGGGCCGGTCCAGTCGGTCACGAACCGCTCGAACCAGGCCGCCTGGTTGGGCGTGTTGAGAAAGATGTCGCGGGTGCCGTTCCGGTTGATGGCGAAGTCTTTGTCGTGATGCATGGGCCGCCAGTCGCGGGCGGCCAGGGCCCCGAGCACCACGGTGGTGGCGGTCACCGGGTAGGCCAGCGCGGGGAGCTCCTCCCCCACCGCCACATCGCCGAGGAGGAGCCGGGTCTCGCTGTCGGCGGTCACGGCTGGTCCTCCGACCCGGTGTCCCCGGCCCCGCCGCCGGCCCGCCGGTAGCCGAAGCCGGTGTAGCTCTCGACAGCCACCAGTGCGCCGCCTTGGTTGCGGTACTCCACGTCGATCACCCAGAACCGGCCCGTGCCCAACCGGGTGGTCTTCTCGTCGCTCACCGATCGCAGGATCTGGCGGGTGGTCAACCTGTCGCCGGGGCGCACCGGTTCGTGAAAGACGATGGTGTTGTCGCTCATCACCGCCTCGGGCAGACCGAGTCCCTCCTTGAGGTCGAAATGGACCTGCAGGGGCAGCCCCTGGGAGGCGCGACCGGGGGCCCAGTGGTGGGGGCGGAACCACACCGAGACCATGGTGGGCGGGGCGATGGGACCCCCGGTCACCGCCTCGGCCACCTCGTCGTCCCAGAACAGCGGGTTGCCGTTCTCGACCGAGGCGCACGTGGTCCACACATAGCCCCGCTCGACCGGGAACTCCCCCTCCTCCTCATAGAGGGGGACCCCGATCAGCCCGTCGATGTCGGCCACGCCGATGGCACTCACGCCACCACTCCCTTCGCCCGCAGCCGGGACACGAGATCGGGGTCGATGCCGGCCTCGGTCAACAGGCGATCGGTGTCCGACCGGGTCGGGTCGCCGGCGACCACGGGACCGTCGGGGGCCTCCATGCCGGCCATGACCGGGCCCACCTGGCGAAACCGGACCGGGGTGCCCGGGCTGACCCCGGCGGCCGACGGTCGGGTGACGTCGACGAAGGCGCGGCGGGCCTGGTACTGCTCGTCGTCGACCAGCTCGGCCACCGACAGGACCGGGGTCACGCAGGTGTCGGCCCCGGCCAGCTCGGCCACCCAGGCATCGCGAGCCCTGGTGGCGAAGGCGGCGCGGAACTCGGCCCGGATCTTGTCCTGGGCGTCGTCGTCGAGCTGGTGGTCGATCCACTGCTCGCACCCGAGGTGCCGGCACAGGTTGGCGAAGAACTTGGGCTCGATGGCTCCGACCGCCAGCCAACCCCCGTCCGACGCCTGGTAGGTGTCGTAGCAGGCGTAGCGTCCGGTCACCATGTTCTGCCGGGGGCCGACCGGGATGGCGGTGGCCAGGTACTCGTCGACGGCCAGGGAGGTCAGCCACAGGACGCCGTCGGCGATGGCCACATCGAGGTGGACACCCGGCCCCCCCTCGCCCCGGGCGATGAGGGCGGCCATCACGGCCATGGCCGCCTGCATCCCCCCGCCGGCGGCGTCGGCCACGGTGGCCCCGGGCACCGGCGGTCCGCCGTCGGCCCGTGGCTCGGTGGTGGCCAGGTAGCCGCCCACGGCCAGGTAATTGATGTCGTGGCCGGCCCACCCGGCCCGGGGCCCGGACTGGCCGTACCCGGTGGTCGAGCAGAGGATGATCCCCGGGTTGACGGCAGAGAGCTCGGCGAAGCCGATCCCGAGACGGTCGACCACCCCGGGACGGAAACTCTCCACCACCACGTCCGCCGTGCCGACCAGGGCGAGGAACGCATCACGGCCCTCGCCGTCCTTGAGGTCGATGGCCACGTGCTGGAGGTGCCGCGCCGCGCTGTAGGCGTAGAACGGGGGACGGATGGCCTCGACGCCCCGGCCCGGGACCGCTCCCACCTTGACCACGGTGGCGCCGTAGTCGGCCAAAAGGCGGGTGCATCGGGCCGCCGGACCCACGCTGGCCAGGTCGAGCACGGTGACCCCCGACAGGGGACCACGGAGAGCTCCGGGTCCGGGTCCGGGTTCGGGGCGGGCCGGCGCGCCGGGGATGGTGGGCATCTCTGTCACGGAGTCGCTCGGGTTCAGAAGTTCTTCGGCAGGCCGAGCTTGCGGCGGGCGATGATGTTCTTCTGGATCTCCGAGGAGCCCCCGCCGATGGTGTCGATGACCGTGTAGCGGTAGGTCGACTCGGCCCGCCCGGCCATGGGGGCCTCCTCGTCTCGGACCCGGAGCTGTCCCCCCACCCCGGCGATGTCCATCGAGGCGTCGGCCAGGCGTCGGGAGAACTCGGTGGTGAACAGCTTGTACTCCGATGCCTCCGACGTGGGTGGGGAGCCGCCTTCCGATGAGGCGAACACGAACTTGAGGCCCAGCACCCGGGCCACCTCGGCCTCGGTGTGCAGTCGGGCGATCTGGGAACGCACGACGGCGTCATCCTTGAGCGGCTCGCCGTCGCGACGGGCCGTGGCCACATACTCGGTCAGGAGATCGAGCCGTTGGGCGATGGGCGAGTAGGTGAACAGGGTGAACCGCTCGAGGTCGAGCGCTTCGGAGATGTACTGGAAGCCCCGGTTGACCTCGCCCACCACGTAGTCGTCGGACACCCAGACCTCGTCCAGGTAGACCTCGTTGGTCCGCTCGTCCCCCATGGTCCAGATGGCCTTGACGGTGATCCCCGGGTGGTCCATGGGCACCAGAAAGAGCGTGATCCCGTGGTGCTTGGGGGCTTCGGGGTCGGTGCGGGCACCGACCCAGTACCAGTCGGCGAAGTGGGCCGAGGTGGTCCAGGTCTTCTGCCCGTTGAGCCGCCATCCGTCGCCGTCGCGGGTGGCCTTCAGCTGCATGGAGGCGGCATCCGAACCGGCATTGGGTTCGGAGTAGCCCACGGCGAACTCCACTTCGTTGCGCAGGATCTTGGGCAGGAACTCCTGTTTGAGGGTGTCGCTGCCGTGGCTGATGATGGTCTTGCCAATGATGCCGACGCCCTTGCCGATCTGGGGGCCGCCCCGGGCGGCCAGCGCCTCGTTCAGCAGGTACTCGTAGATCCCCTCGCCGTTGCGGCCGCCGTACTCCTCGGGCCAGGTCATGCCCAGCCAGCCCTGCTCCCCGACCTTGGCCATGAACTGGCGGCGGCGGGGAGTATCCACAATCTGAGCCATGTTCTCCCGGGTGAGGTCGAACACCTCCGGATCGTCGTTGGCGTCGAGGAATTCCTCGACCTCCTTGACGAATTCGAGTTGCTCGGGGGTGAACTCGAAGTCCATGCTCGGGCCTCCATAGGCTGGCGCGGCGGCACCGCAGTGGTTTCCTGACTGACCGTCAGATACTGTGGACATCATAGGATGAGGGAGCAGTCGGGGCCAGCGTCGACGACGGCGGCCGGCGGCTGTGATCGGCTGCGGTCCCGGGCCGACGCCTCTCCTGGCCCACGCTTTCCGGTGTCGGCGCCAGTCCAGCGGCGCCACAAGACGAAGGGAACACCAGACCGATGAGAGGAATCGTGAGCATCGCCGGGTATGTGCCCTACCGGCGACTGCAGCGTTCGGCGGTGACCCAGCTGTTCGGGAAGGGCGGCGGGACGGGCACCCGGTCGGTGGCCTCCCACGACGAGGACACCACCACCATGGGGACAGAAGCGGCGCGCCTGGCCCTGCGATCGGTGCCCGGGGCGGCGCCCGATGCCCTCTGGTTCGCCACCGCCACCCCTGCCTATCTGGACAAGACCAACGCCACCGCCATCCATGCCGCCCTCCGTCAGCCCTCCGCGGTGGCGGCCTACGACTTCGGCGGCGCCCTCCGGTCCGGTGTGGGGGCCCTGCGCTCGAGCCTGGTCGCCTCCGGCACCGGGACCACCCTGGTCGTGCTGTCCGACATGCGGGACGGGCTTCCCACCTCGGCCGACGAGGTCGCCGGCGGCGATGGGGCCGCCGCGGTGGTCGTGGCCGACGACCGAGGGGGGGCGCCGGTGATCGCCGAGTACCTGGGCGGCACCTCGGTCAGCGACGAGTTCCTGGATCGCTGGCGCACCGCCGGTGAGCGACGCTCGAAGGTGTGGGAAGAGAGGTTCGGTGAGAACCGCTACGTGGCCCTCGGCGCTGAGGC
Organism: uncultured Acidimicrobiaceae bacterium; assembly: GCA_963704615.1. Taxonomy (GTDB): domain Bacteria; phylum Actinomycetota; class Acidimicrobiia; order Acidimicrobiales; family RAAP-2; genus Bog-756. The sequence continues at coordinate 3,340,699 of OY969923.1, forward strand.
CTGGGAGTCGGCGCTGAAGACCACCGGCCTCGACGCCGAACAGATCGACCGGGTGGCGGTCACCGGCATGCACGGGCGGGCGGCCAAGGCCCTGGCCCGCAAGCTCGGTGTCGGGGAGGGAGCCCTGGCTGACGACCTCGCCTCCTCGGTCGGACAGACCGGGGCCGCCCACCCCGGACTGGTGCTGGCCTCCATGCTCGAGCAGTCGGCGCCGGGCCAGGTGGTGGCGGTGCTGGCCCTGGCCGATGGGGCCGACGTGCTGGTGTTCCGGACCACTGACGCCGTCGCCTCGTGGGTCCCGGCCGACCCGGTGACCGCACAGGTCGCCGCCGGCGCCGATCTCGACTACGGCAAGTTCCTCGCCTGGCGGGAGATGGTCACTCCCGAGCCGCCCCGCCGACCCGAGCCCCAACGGGTCTCCGCCTCGGCCGCCTGGCGAAGCGAGGAGTGGAAGTTCGGATTCGTGGGCTCACGCGATCGGACGACCGCTGCGGTCCACCTTCCGCCCTCTCGGATCTCGATGAAAGGCGGAGCCGTCGACGACATGGACCCGATCGACCGGGCCGACACCGAGGCCACCATCGCCACCTTCACCATCGACCGGCTGGCCTACTCGCCCAGCCCGCCCATCGTGTTCGCGGTGGTCGACTTCGACGGCGGCGGGCGGTTCCCGGTCGAGATGACCGATGTGGACCCCGACCGGGTGGCCATCGGCGACCGGGTCACCATGACATTTCGGAAGTTGTTCACCGCCGACGGGATCCACGACTACTTCTGGAAGGCCAAGCCGGTGCGGGCGGCCACAGAGAATTCAGACTGAGGAGAGACGGAATGGCTTCGCATGGGATCAAGGACCGGGTGGCGATCGTCGGCATGGGATGCACCCGATTCGCCGAGCACTGGGACAAGGGACTCGATGACCTCATCATCGAGGCGTCCGAGGACACCTTCGCCTCGGCCGGGGTGACCAAGGACGACGTCGATGCCTATTGGTTCGGCACCGCCCAGTCAGGCATGAGCGGCATCACCCTGGCCCGCCCCCTCCAGCTGCAGGGCAAGCCGATCACCCGGGTCGAGAACTACTGCACCACCGGGTCCGAAGCGCTGCGGGCCGCCGCCTACGCAGTGGCGTCGGGCGCCTATGACGTCGCCATGGCCGTGGGTGCGGAGAAAGTCAAGGACTCGGGATACCAGGGGCTCAACGCCTTTCCCATTCCCAACGACGGCACCGCCCGCACCCTCACCGCAGCGGCCATGTTCTCCATGGTGGCCCCGGCATACGGCAAGAAGTACGGGATCAGCGAGGACCAGTTGGGCGAGGTGCTGGCCCGCATCTCGTGGAAGAACCATGCCAACGGCGCCCTCAACCCGCGGGCTCAGTTCCGCAAGGAGGTCTCGCTGGAGACGATCTGCGCCTCGCCACGGGTAGCTGGGCGCCTCGGCGTGTTCGACTGCGCCGGCGTGGCCGATGGGGCGGCGGCGGCCGTCGTGGTGCGGGCGGAAGACGCCCTTCGCTACACCGACAAGCCGCTGTACATCAAGGCTCTGTCATTCTCGGCCGGCAGCGGATCGGGTCTCATCGATCCCGACTACGACTACACCTGGTTCCCCGAATGCGCCCGGGCCGCCCAGGATGCCTACAGCCAGGCGGGCATCACCGAGCCCCGCCACCAACTGGCCATGGCCGAGGTCCATGACTGCTTCACCCCGACCGAGCTGGTCCTAATGGAGGACCTCGGGTTCGCCGAGCGGGGCACGGCCTGGAAGGAAATTCTGGCGGGCACGTTCGACCGCACCGGCGAGCTGCCCGTCAATCCCGACGGTGGGCTCAAGAGCTTCGGCCACCCGGTCGGTGCCTCCGGCCTCCGGATGTTCTTCGAGACCTGGTTGCAGCTCCGCGGGGAGGCGACCCCCGAGCGTCAGATCGTCACCGATCGGAAACTGGCCCTCACCCACAACCTGGGCGGGTACCCCGGCGAGATGGTCTCGTTCGTGTCAGTGGTGGGAACAGAGCTCGGCTGAGCCGGGCCGAGCGGCCTCGCGCTCGTCGAGCAGCGCCCACCAGGCGTCGGCTCCCCGTCGAGCCGACGTGGTGACCAGGTCGGGGTCGGCACCCATCCGGTCCAGAGCCTCGGTGGCCCAGGCCCCGTGGCTGGCATCCATCCCCGCATGCACGTCCCAGAACTCGGTGCCGGCCGCGTCCATCCCGTACCAGCGGCGCAGCCCCTCGGCCTTGGACGCCGCGATGGCCGCAGCCTGGGTCTCGTAGGCGGCCAGTCCGGCCAGGGCGGCCTCGGGTCCCCGGGCCACCAGATCAAAGTAGGTGGTCACCAGCGCTGCGGCCGTGGGGCCCGGCTGGGCCGAGCCGGTGCCGCCCTCGACCGCTCCGGCAAACCGGTCGAAGAGGGCGAGGTGGGGCTCGGGACAGCCCATCTCGTCGGCCAGGTTCTTCTCGATGAGCGCCGCCGAATCCGTGTCACCTGCTTCCCGCAGCTGCCGGGCCACTGCGGTCAGCACGGCAGGCAGGGCGGCTTCGAAGGCCCGGTACTGGACGGCGTAGTCGGCCAGCTCACCGGGCTCCAGCTCGCCGGCCTCCCAGCGTCGATAGAAGGGGTGGGCGAGCAGCTCCCGGCCGACCAGGGCCCGGCGCACGGCATCGGCGACCGGGGTTGCGTCCATCTCTGCGGTCATCGGATCCAAAGTCATGCCGCATCCTAACCAGGAGTGGAGCGTCCGGTCAGCGGGCGGCAACAGCCTGGTTGGACGGGTGGGCGTAGCGCCCGCTCACGGCCACCGGCATGCGGCCCACGCCACCGGCGTCGAGGCCACCGCCTGTCCGTTCCCCCACACCTCGGGGGTTCAGGTAGCGGAGCTTCTGCTCTCGCTCCTCGGCCATCCGCCGCAGGTGGACCAGAAGCGCGACATAGGCGACCAGTGCGGCGCCGACCAGGGCGCTCACCACCCAGGCCGCCGCGGCGCCGGGCACGAACCCGATCATGATGGTGACGGCGAAGACACCGGCGAGGACACCCAGTGTGTCGCGGCGGCGACGGCGGACGATCTGACGCGTCATGGGGTCGACAGCCCGCGCCGACGCCGTCATCGGGCCGCTGACCACGCGCTTTCGCCCGGCGTCACCGGGATGGTCACGGTGGAGGGCTGGGTCACCGCCGACGGGCACGGGCGCAGCGTCGCACCCGTCACCCGGGTCGTCACCCAAGAAGGCCAGCGCCGGGCGGGGCAGCCGATCGGCACCCACCACGGTGAGGACGGGCACGGTGTTCCCGTCCGGTGACTCATCGCTGCCGTCCACCGCCCGCAGCCGGTACGCCGGCGCCACGATGGGCTGAGGGGCCGAGTGCTCGAGCACCCTCAGCTGCTGGTGGAAGTGCGAAATGGAGCCGATCTCCCCGCCGCTGCGGGAACGACGCTTCACGATGCTTGGTCCCAAGATCGCCATCCAAACCACGGCAACAATGACCACAAGGACCACGGGCATCAACTCCTCGACCTACCTTCCGTGCCAAAAAACCCTAACCAGGGGCAATTCGGCAGTGGTGGATGGTCGGGGAATGACAGCGCCGACGGCGACCACGATCACGCGGTCTCAATGGCCCTCCCCGCCTGTAACGATCAATTTCTATCCCGGTGGCGAGCTCCACTCAACTCGTGGGCAACGGCCCAGGTAGCGGCGGGTCGGCGACTGCCCGGGGGCCCGGGTGAGGCCCGCTGCCGCCCGCATCTCAGTCCAGACCGAGCACCCGGAGGGCGTTGGTGCGCAGGAATTTCGGCCACACGTCGTCCTTGAAGCCGACCGACGGCATCTCGGTCATGATCCGCTCAAGCGACAATCCCATCGGGAAGTAGCCGCCGTAGATGATCTTGTCGGCACCTCGGGTGTTGGCGTAGTCGATAATGGGCTGGGGGTAGTACCGGGGGGCGAAAGCGCTGGTGGAGTAGTGAAGCCCCGGCCACTTGAGCATCAGCTTGACGGCCAGGTCGACCCAGGGCTCACACCCGTGCCGGGTCACGAACACCAGGTCGGGGAAGTCGAACATGACCTCGTCGATGTGCTCGACGTGCTGACAGGCCGCCTTGAGCCGGGGTCCGGGAATGCCGGCACAGCAGAAGATGGGGATTCCCAACTCGACGCACTTGGCATACAGCGGATACATCTTCTTGTCGTTGATCGGGACCTGCGGGAAGGTGCCGGCCGGAAACACCCCGACCGCCCGGATGCCCAGGGTCTCGTATTCGCGAACCAACCGGGCGACGCCGACCATCCCGTCGTTGGGATCGACGTTGGCACAGGGTATGAACCGATCCGGATGCCGCCCGAGGGCTTCGGTGCCGGTGCCGGCGGGATCGCCGACGCCGATCAGCGCTCTCTCCACCCCCCACAGATCCATCTCTCGCAGTGTCGTCCCCACCGGATCGGTGGATCCCTTCAACTCCTTGCCCGGGACCCCCTTGAAGATGTACTCCACCGGGAACTCGAATGACTCCCGGGACTCGGAGTCCTTGGTCTGCGCGGTGATGAACCGGTAGGCCTCCTTCATGTCGGCATGGGGAAACCCGACCATGGTGTCGACCACCGCGATGTCCTTCGGCATACCCACGCTGGCCCTCGTCCTCTCGTCCGATTCCAACCGCTTCCGACCGTTTCGGACCGTCGCTCATCGCACCGAGCACGACGGATTGGCGACTTGGCGGCTCGGCGCGGATGCTAACCGACCGGTTGCGGCGCCGCAGGGCCCGAAAGTGCCCGAGGTGGTGCCCTCGGTGTCGTGCCTAGCTCCCAGTTGGTCCGTCCCCGAGTGCGGTGCGAGCCGTCCATCGCCCGTCCCGATGATCGACGATGAGGTCGACGCCGAACGCCTCCGACACCGACGGGCCGCGCAGGATGTCTTCGGCCGGACCGGCCCCGAGCATCCGGGCTCCCTTCAACAGGGCGGCGTGGGTCACCCCCGGGGGGATCTCCTCGAGGTGATGGGTGACCAGAACCAGCGGCGGGACCTCGGGATCGCCGGCCAGGGAGGCGAGTCGGGACAGCAACCGCTCTCGGGCTCCGAGGTCGAGGCCGGCGGCGGGCTCGTCCATCAGGATCAGACCGGGCCGTCCCATCAGGGCCCGGGCCAGAAGAACCTGTTGGCGCTCGCCTTCGGAGAGCAGCCCGAAGGGGCGCGCCGCGAACCCCGGGCCACCGAAGCCCGCCTCGGCCAGCAACAGGCGAGCCTGGTCGCGATCGCCGTCGGTGTAGTCGTGCCACCACGTCTCCAGCGCGGCGTAGCGCCCGGTCAAAACCACGTCGAGGGCGGGGATGCCCGGCCGCAGGGTGCGGGCCACCGATGCACTCACCACGGCAATGCGTCGGCGCAGTTCCCGCATGTCCACCTGCCCGAGGCGCTGACCCAGGATCTCGACTGCACCGCGGGTGGGCCAGAGCGAGGCCCCGATCACGTTCAACAGGGTCGTCTTGCCCGACCCGTTGGGACCGAGCAGGGCCCAGCGCTCCTCTCTCCTCACTGTCCACGAGATGTCGTCGAGGATGGCCATCCCGTCGCGCACGACCGAGACGTGCTCCAGCTGGACCACGGGAGCGCCCTCACACGCTGGGCCTCTCATCACGACCACACCCTCACCTTGTCGACCCGCTCCGATCCGATCCTCTTCTCCCTGCGCCTGTCCACACCCTGTTTCGTCGGCGATGACCGGCTCGGGGGGTTCCGACGCACGCTCGGTCACTATCCGTGGAGGCGTGGCTCCACCGATAGTGTGCTTCAGAACCAATTGCCGTCGAGGGGGGTCGGGCGTGACTGATCGGGAAGAGCAACTGCTGCCGGACCAGATACTGGAGCGCATGCGCTGCCCAAGATGTGGGCAGCACCTCCGTGTCACGGGTGAGGACGAGAGCTTCGGCCCCGGCGTTCACTGCACCAACGGCCATCACTTCCCCCGTCGGCAGGGGGTCCTCGACTTCTCCGAGGTCTCCGACACGCAGGGTTCGACCGAGCGCACCTTTGCCAGCTTCGGCTATGAGTGGAACGCGTTCGACGGGGTGCGCGCCGAAGATGAGAACTTCGCCGAGATCTACTTCCGGGATCTCGACCTCGAGGCCCTCCGGGGCAAGGTGGGGCTCGATGCCGGCTGTGGCAAGGGTCGGTTCACCCGTATCCTGGCCCGCTACCTCGACGCCGAGGTGGCCCTCGACGGCTCGTCGGCGGTCGATGCCGCGGCTCGCAGCCTCGCTGACCTCAGCAACGTCACCGTGGTCAAGGCCGACCTTCGGCACTCCCCCTTCGCCCCCGAGAGCTTCGACTTCATCTCCAGCCTGGGGGTGCTCCACCACCTCGATGACCCCTTCGAGGGATTCAAACGCCTGCTCACCTACCTGGCCCCCAAGGGACAGATCCTGCTCTACCTGTACAGCCGGCCTCCTCAAGCCGGCGCGCGGGCGGCGGCGCTGTCGGCGGCCAAGGGCCTTCGCACGGTCACGGTTCGACTGCCTCACCGAGTCCTCAAGCCTCTCTCGGCGCCGGTCGCCGGTCTGCTCTATGCCGGAGTCGTGGCCCCGGGGCGCTGGGGACAGGAGCACGGGGTGTCACGACTGGCCGCACTGCCGATGAGCACCTATCGCGACAAGCCCTTCCGCAGCCTGGTGCTGGACACCTTCGACCGGTTGAGCGCACCGGTCGAGCATCGCTACGTGTGGAGCGAACTCGAGCCGTGGTTCGAGGAGACCGGACTTGTGGTGGACGCCTCCCGTGAGGAAACCGGCTGGTTCATCATCGCCCACAAACCGTGACCACGACCCTCGGCGATCGACCGGCCCCGGACTAGGACGTCGACGGCGAGCCCTTCGGCGTCGCACCACGTCGGGCGAACTGGACCACGAAGCCGGCCTTGCCCAAAGGGACCTTGTCGACCACATCGAGTCCAACCTCTCCGGCCAGTCGATCGAAGCCGTCGGTGGGGTAGCCGTGGACCCCGACTCCCCGCATGCCGTAACGCATCTTGCGCAGATTGGTCCGCACGCCCGGTGACGGGAACGAGCCGATGACATGGCCGGCGGCCCGGCCCATACGACCGAGGAGCTCACCCGGTTCGCCCACGTAATCGAAGACACCCAGGGCGATGGCGACGTCGTAGGCGTCGACTTCGTCCAGTTCCTCCCACCCCCGCTGCTCGACCTCCACCATCCCTGGGTAGTTCGCCGCTTGCGCGGAGGCCAAGGCGACCATGTTCTCGGCCGGGTCGACGCCTGTCACGTGGATGCCTTTGGTGGCCAGGGGTGCGAACAGAGGGCCACTGCCACACCCGACGTCGAGCACCCTCGTGGCCGACAGCGCCGCGCTCATCTCGACGGCCAGGTTCAGCCTGTCGAAGAGCGGGCCGCGGCCCAGCAGTCTCGCCACTGGCTCGCTGGAGTAGAAGGCGGAGAAGCGCGCCGCCCGACGGTGGAAGTAGGTCTGGAACTCACCACTCGACATTGCCACACGCCTTACTGCCGTACCGGCTGAGGATCCTTGCGAACACCCCGGCCACCCGGCCTCGACCCACGAGTTGCTTGGCCACGGCCAGCGATCGGATCGACCCGAGGCCGGGGAGCGTGGCCCCAAAATCGTACGAATGGTAATACAGCACGGCCGGTCCCTGGCTCGAGCCGACAACGCTGGTCGTCACCGAGGTGGGCAGGAGGCGCTGATAGCTGCCCCCGCCAAAGGGGAACCCATGGGCGGAAAGTACGGGGAGCTCGCGGACCGGCGACTCTGCCCCCAGGAGGGAAGTGTCCGACACGTACTCGAAACCGGCCCCGGCCACCAGCTCGCGATAACGGGCCAGACCCAACGAGGCGGGCACGTCGAAGCGAGGGGAACGAAAACCCCGGACGGGGACCTGGACCAGGTCCTCCACCATGGTGCGACCCCGACGCAACCACTCAGACAGGGTCGTCGGATCTTCGGGGAGTCGGCCGTGATCGGGCCCGTGGCTGGCTACCTCGTGCCCCCGGCGCGCCAGTTCGGCGAGCTCGTCGGAGACCGTGGCCGCGTAGTTGCCCACCACGAACAGGGTCACCCGAGATGAGCCCGGGGCCCGATCGAGAAGCGCGGTCAGCCCGGAGAGACCACTCTGCGCCCCCGCCGGCCTTGGGAAAGGCTCGCCGAGGACGGCCATCCCGTCGTACCAGTCCTCCACGTCGACGGTGAGGCAGATGTCGGCGGTCATGCCGCGCCCCGCAGGACATCGCGACCGGCGTCGTCCACCATGCCGGCATAGAAGGTGCGCAACCGCTCGATGACCCGATCCTCGGAGAACCGATCCGTCACCAGGTCGCGGCAGCGCTTGCCCAGTTCCGCGCAGCGATCGGGGTCCCCGATCAGGTCCTCCACGATGGCCGTGAGCGCATCGAGATCACCGCGTGGTGCCAGCAGTCCCGTTTCTGGATCGATCACTTCCCGGACCCCCCGGATGTCATAGGCCACCACCGGTCGTCCCATGGCCGCCGCCTCCATCGTCACTCGGGGGATGCCCTCCCGGTACGACGGAAGCACCAACACGGTGGCCGACGCCACGTACGGGCGCACGTCCTCGACGCCACCGATAAAGCGGACGGTGCCCGACGCTGTCGCCCGGGCCACCTCTTCCTCGGACAGGGCGTCGCTCTGATCGTGCTCGAACGGGCCGACATGGACGAAGTCGGCTCTTGCCGACAGTCGAGCGGCGAGGTCGAGAAAATCGGCGCACCCTTTCTCGCGGACCAGCCGGCTGACCATGAGGACGATCGGCCGCTCGGAGACCAGAGCCGGTTCGACCGGCGCCAGGAACCGGTCGATGACGATGCCGTTGCCGACGTAGTGCACCTGGCGACGGGAACAGATACCAACTCGGGGGAGGACGGTCTCGTCCTCGCGGCTCTGGACCAGCACATCGGTGGCCCACCAGCAGCACCACCGCTCGAAGCACCAGCCGAGCAGGTTGGCCAGGCGACCGTTGCCGGCGAAGTACAGGGAGCCGTGGATGGTGTAGACAGCGGGGCTCCCGGCCAACCGAGCGGCCGGCAATCCCAGAAACGAGGCCTTGGGCGTGTGGGTCTGCACGACATCGAACCGTTGACGGCGCAGGTAGCGCCACAGACGGACGAAGGACCCCAGGTCGGACAACGAGAACTCGCGGCGAATGGGAATCACTGCCACCCTGACACCCTCGACGGGGTCGTCATAGGGGTCTCCCGACAGCACGGTCCAGTCGATGTCGGGCAGTGAGCGCAGCTGGTTGGCCAGAAGCACCCGCGCCGTCAACGAGGTGGTGACCACTCGACATCCACGCCATGGTCGGGCGGGCAGCTTGCCGTGCGCATCAGTGCCCGATGCCATCGCTGCCCTCCCCCCTACCGTGTGCGCCCCGTGCGAGCCGATCTCCGACAGCGCACCAGACTACACAGGGCGAGCACGATCGTTTCCGGTCGCACGCTCGGCGATCCGATCACCGACCGGTCGCCGGTCGATCGGGTTGTCAGAGTGCGGGCATCCACCGCTCGAGCCAGGCCTGCAGGGCGAGCAACGCCCAGAGCTCGTAGCCGAGGTCGCGTCGGCCGTGGAGGTGCTGAACCCAGGCTTGCCGGATGGGCTCCGGATCCAGGAGGCCCTGTCGCCGGATCCGCCTCTCGTCGAGCAGGGCTTCGGCCCAGGGCCGCAGAGGCCCGCGCAGCATGGTGCCGATGGGAAACCCGAATCCCATCTTCGGCCGATCGACCAGTTCGGCCGGAACATGGCGGTCGAGGACCTGGCGAAGGAGCCACTTGGTGGTGCCCTCACGCAGCTTGACCGACAGCGGAAGTCGCCAAGCCAGATCGAAGACCTGGCGGTCGAGGAAGGGGACCCTCGTCTCCAGTGACGTGGCCATGGCGGCCCGGTCGAGCTTGGTCAGGATGTCGTCGGGGAGGTACCCGACCAGGTCCAGCCACAACATCTGTTCGGTGATGCCGTCGAGCTTGGGCCAGTCCGCGGGGCGAGACGCCACCGACACGTTGGCCCCGGCCCCCACCACCATCGACTCGGCGTCGTCCCAAAACGAGACCAGGGCGAGATAGGCGTCTTCCGGCCCGGCGGCGGCCAGCACCTTGCCCACCTTGGCCACTTTGGACGCCGGGTTCCTGATCGGTGACCGGCCGGGGATGACCTCGGTGACCCGGGCCATTCCTTCGACCAACCCGGGGGGCACAGCCAGGAGCGCCGACCCTGTCATCCTGCGGACCGAGTCGGGCAGCGGAGAGGCACGCTGCCACAGCCGCTCGAGCCAGGCGTGGCGGTTGTACCCGGCGAACAGTTCGTCGCCTCCATCGCCGGACAGGGCCACGGTGACCTGGCTCCGGGCCAGCTGGCTGACCAGGTACATGGGGATCTCGGAGACGTCGCCGAAGGGCTCGTCCCAGATGTCCGGCAGCTGGGGGACGACCTCGGACGCCTCGACATCGCTGACCTGCAGCGGTGTGTGGTCAGTGCCCAGATGTGCGGCCACCGCGGCGGCGTCGGCCGACTCGTCGAAGGCGCGATCGGCGAACCCGATGGTGAACGTCCGAACCCGGTGGACGCTCTGTTGTTGCATGAGCGCCACCACCGTGCTCGAGTCAATGCCCCCGGAGAGAAAGGCACCGACCGGCACGTCGGCCACCATCCGGTCGGCCACCGCATCGGAGAGGACGGCTTCGAGCCGATCGGCAAGGGCGTCCACCGGTTCGTCCAGCGGATGCCCTCGCGCCGCGTCGATGGCGTCCCGCGCCGACCAGTAGGTGTGCGCATCAGGAGGTCGACCGGGTCGAGCATCCGTGCCGAGGTGGACCCTCTGGCCCGGGAGCAGCTTGGCCACCCCTTTGTAGATCGTGTGCGGCGCCGGCACGCAGTTGTGCCGGAGGTACAGGGCCACCGCGTCACGGTCGATGTCCGGAGCGAAACCGGGGGCGCGGCACAGCGCCTTGAGCTCCGAGCCGAAGACGAAGAGCCCACCGACCCAGCCGTAGTAGAGGGGCTTCTCGCCGAACCGGTCCCGGGCCAGGTGCAGCAGCCGGTCGGTGCGATCCCAGAGAGCGAAGGCGAACATCCCCTCGACCGCGTCGAGCGCCCTGTCCAGCCCCCAGTGATCCACCGCCTCCACCAGCACCTCGGTATCCGATCCCCCTCGGAAGGCCACACCCTCCTTCACCAGGAGCCGACGGAGGTACGGGTAGTTGTAGATCTCGCCGTTGTAGTTGGCCACCCATCGCCCGCTGCGGGAGACCATCGGCTGGGCACCTTCAGGTCCCAGTTCGACAACGGCCAGCCGCCGGTGGCCGAAGGTGATCCCGCACACGGGATCTGACCACTGCCCCTCGGCGTCCGGTCCTCGGTGGGCCAGTGCGGTCGTCATCTCGACCACCCGGTACCGGAGGTCCTCAGGAGAAGCGGACCTCCTCGGATCGAAGATCCCGGCGATGCCGCACACAGGTCAGGCCCCCGAGCGGACGGCGGACGACCACGCCTGCCGGGCGCGCCCGCTGCCGTCGCTGACGAAATCGACCATGACGAGATCATCAGTCGTGAAGATGAAGGTGTCAAAAGGGGCTCACTCGGACCGCTTCCCGACACCCGGTTGTACCATTGAGGTGTGAATGCGGGGGGGCCGGATCAACGGAGTCTGGGCCGACCCCGGCTCCGGGTTCTCGTTGTCATCAAGTGTCTCGGCTACGGCGGGGCCGAACGCCTCCTGGTCGACACCGTGGCCAGCAGCGACACGACGACCTTCGACTGCGAGGTCGCGTACGTCCTGTCGGCGGAGAACGCGCTGGTGCCCACGGTCCGGGACGGCGGCACCCGGGTCCACGATCTCGGGGGGAAGGGGAACGCCGATCTCCGGTGGTTGCCCCGCCTGCGCGCGTTGCTCCGCGACGGGCGCTTCGACGTCGTCCACTTCCACCTGCCGTACACGGCCGCCTTCGGGCGGCTGGCAGTGGCCACACTGCCTCGCCGCTCCCGACCCGCGGTCGTCTACACCGAGCACAGCTTGTGGAACAAGGCGGCCATCGTCATCAAAGGACTCAATCGGGCCGGCATCGGGTTCGATCAGTCGTTGATCGTCGTCTCCGAGGCCGCCCACCAGGCCCTGCCGCCATCGCTGCGGGCTCGGGCTCGGGTCATCGTCCACGGACTGGACATGTCCCGAGTCGACGCGCTGCTCGCTCAGCGCGACCAGGTGCGCCGAGAGGTCCGGTCCGAACTCGGTGTGCCCGACAGTGAGACGCTCGTCCTGACCGTGGCCAATCTCCGGCCGGAGAAGGGCTACGACGTGTTGTTGGACGCCGTCCGCCTGCTCGCCGATCGCGACGTCCCCGTCCATGTCGCGGCCGTGGGGCGGGGGCCGATGGAGGACGAGCTGCTCACTCGGCACCGTGAACTCAGCCTCGATGGCCACCTCCAGTTCCTGGGCCAAAGGGACGACGTCCTGCGACTGTTGGCCGGCTCCGACGTGTTCGTGCTCGCCTCCCGACAGGAGGGTCTGCCGGTCTCCCTGATGGAGGCGACCAGCATGGGGATGCCGATCGTGGCCACCGCGGTGGGCGGGGTCCCCCAGGTGGTCACCGACGGTGACGATGGGCTGGTGGTAGCGCCCGGCGATCCCGATCGCCTGGCCGACGCCCTCGAGCGAGTCATCGTCGACCCCGAGCTGCGACGGCGACTGGGTCAGGCGGCCAAGGACAAGAGCGTCATGTTCGACGTGTCGGCCGCCAGCCGCGAGATCGAACAGATCTACACCGACCTGGCCGGCACGCAGCATTCCTCCGAACCCCGGTGAGGCTCGCGCCCGTTCGACCCGTCCCTGACCAGCACAGACAATGACCGGAGCCGCCGTTCCGGCGTCGGCCGATGATCCCCGAGACAGACAAAGGGGTTGGGGCTAGCGTTGGGACAGGACATCTCGGAGGGAGGATTGGCCATGCCAACTTTCGTGGACTTCCACGCCGACCTGCATCTGCCGCCCGAGGCGATCGAGCAGATCGCCCACGGCTCGCAGGAGGCCGCAACCGATGAGTTCGGCGTTCGGCAAGTGGAACTGTTCCACAATCCGACGGGTCAGGTGTATTGCCTACTTGACGCCCCGGATGAGGAAGCCGTCCGTCGCCACCACGCCGCTCTCGGCGTTCCGTGCGGCGACGTGCACGAGGTGAGGGGTCACCTCTAGCTCGATCGGTCCGGGGTCCCGATCGACGCGGGCCCGGACCGGATCCAGAATGGCTGTGCCCGCTGTCGGTCGGTCACGACGGTCACACGTGGTCACTCTGTCGTCACACGTTGGTCAGACGCTGGTCACAGGTTGAAGCGGAACTCGACGACATCCCCGTCTTGCATCACGTACTCCTTGCCTTCGACCCGAGCCTTGCCCGCCGCCCGCACTGCGGCCATGGATCCGGCCTCGATCAGGTCGTCGTAACTGACGACCTCCGCCTTGATGAAGCCTCGTTCGAAGTCGGTATGGATGGTCCCGGCCGCCACCGGTGCGGTGTCCCCGATGTGGATGGTCCAGGCCCTGGCCTCCTTGGGTCCGGCGGTGAGGAAGGTCTGGAGCCCCAACGCCGCGAACCCGACGTGCACCAGCTGAACCAGGCCAGATTCGTTCTGGCCGTAACCGGCCAACAGCTCGGCGGCGTCGCTGGGATCCAGAGCCGCCACCTCGGCCTCGATCTGGGCCGACACCACCACCGACTCGGCCGGAGCCACCAGGGCGCTGAGCTCCTCCCGGAGGGCTTCGTCACCCAGTGCCCCCTCGTCGACATTGAAGACGTAGATGAACGGCTTGGCGCTCAGGAAGTGGAGATCGGCCAGTCGAGCCGGGTCCACTGTGCCGGCAGCCGCAGCCGCGGCGATGGTCGACCCACCATCCAGGATGTCCCGGGCCTGCTCGGCCGCTCGGAGCACCGGCACCAGCTCGGGTTGCTTGCGCGACTCCTTGGCCAACTTGACCAGCCGGTTGTCGACCGTCTGGAGATCGGCCAGGATGAGCTCGGTGTTGATGGTCTCGATGTCGTCCCGGGGGGAGATGCGCCCGTCCACATGGATGACATCGGAGTCGGTGAACACCCTGACCACCTGGCAGACGGCGTCGCACTCCCGGATGGCGGCCAGGAACTTGTTGCCCAGCCCCTCCCCCTCCGAGGCCCCTTTGACGATGCCGGCGATGTCCACGAAAGTCACCGTGGCCGGGACGATCTCGGCGCTATCGAACATCTCGGCCAGGCGCCCGAGGCGCTCATCGGGCACCGCTACCACCCCGACATTGGGCTCGATGGTGGCGAACGGATAGTTGGCGGCCAGTGCCTCGTTGCGGGTCAGGGCGTTGAACAGGGTGGACTTCCCCACGTTGGGGAGGCCGACGATGCCGATGGACAGTCCCACGGATGTTTCCTCCGATGACGGTGCCGGTACACGCTGCCGCCGGCCAACGGCAGAGCGTAGGGGATTGTCGCCTGCCCCCGAACGGGTGAGCCTCAGCCCACCGCCTTGATCAGGTACTCGCTCATGGTCGAGCTCCTCAACCGGACCAGGTCCAGGCAGGACTCGACGCTCGCCATCATGGCGGCGACGTGATCGTCGAGCTCCTCCGGGGTGCCGGCGTTGAAGAGGAGAGGGTCAGCGACGTGGGCGGTGGACGGCCACGCCTCTTCGACGATGCCGTCCACGTCGGGTGCTCCCTCCGACAGGGGACGCACCACCTCGTTGCGCACGTAGCGGGTGCGGGGTTGCAGCTCGGCCGAGACCGGGGACTGGGTGCCGTGCCAGCGGGAGATCCACTCGCGGTACCCGAGGCCCGCCGGACGATGGATGAGGGCGACAGTCAACACGCCGGGTGAGCGGCTGCCGTCCGACCAGTCCCGCGGTGACCCGTGGCGGGTGGTGCCATAGTCGTCGTAGAGCGACTCGACCACCAGGTAGCCCGACCACCGGAGACCGAGACCACCGAGCCCAGTCAGGTCAGCCAGGGCGTCCTCCACGCCGGCCGTCCTTTCGTAGCAGTCCAGCCAGACCGACACCTGGGCCACGTGGGGCGGTTCCCCGTCGGGGGGCGGTGCAGGCGACGGCGCCGGGGCGGCATCGCCGTCATGGACGTTGACACCGAGCCCGCGGATCCCGAGGGACAGCAACTGGGGGGCGGTCTCGGCCAGCAGTGTGTCCCGCAAGGCATCTCCGGAGGCTGCGACACCGTCGCCCCAGGCCAGGTAGATCACCTTCTCCATGGGAGCTCCCTGGCCGGGCTGGGTGGATCAGCGGGGGGCCCGGGCCGGTACCCGGCAGGCGCCATCGATGTCGAAGACCTGGTTGAAGCGGCCGAGGGCCAGCCATGACCCCACGCACAGAGCCAGGTCGACCAGTTCGTCGTCGCTGAAGTGGGCGTGGAGGCGGTCCCAGAAGGCCGCGTCCATTCCCAGATGATCGGTGGCATACCGTTCCGCGAATTCGGCGCACAGACCTTCCCGATCGGTCAGTCCGTCCCCGGTCGGATCCGACACCACCTGGTCGTAGAACGACTCGGGGACCGCATCGGGTGCGGCGGCCCGGGCGGGGACGTCGCGTGCCGTACGCCAGTCGAGACAGATGGCGCACTGGTTGACGCGGGCCATGGTGATCCGAGCTGCTTCGAACTCGCGGAGCGACAGCGAGGACTTCTCGTAGACGGCACTGCTGTAGGCCCCCGCCGCCGCGGTCAAAGACGGGGCCAACTCGGTCCACACGTAGATCAGCGGGTCCTTGTCGGCCGGCACGCTCACCCGTGGCACGGATCCCTCCGATGCTCACCGGTCATCGTGGGCTGGATCCTCCGGTCCGAACCGGCCGGCGTCACGAGTCGATGGCGGAGGGAAGGCGACGGACGATCCTCCCGACCAGGCTGCTGACGAACTGGAGCCACTGGCGATCACCGACCAGCCACAGCCACAGCTCGCGCCGGTTGGCGATCACCACGTCGACGAAATCCTCGCGGCTCATGCCTTCGGGTTCGAGGGCCGGACGCCACCGCCCCCACAGCCACAGCCCGATGCAGATGTCGTCGCTGAACCCGTCCCGCCAGTCCTGGCCGTTGAGCAACGCGTCGCGCAAGGCGTTCTTGATGTCCACCGGTTCGTCGGGCAACTCGAGCCGGGGGCCACCCTCCATCTCGAAGAGGGTCATGGAGTCCACGTTACCCATACCGGGTGCCCATTCGCCTGGGACGCCGTCCGCTAAGCAAAGCACCAGGTCAACGGGATTGGGCTCCTTGAGCGCGCGCTGCTTGTGATCCATTTCGCGCTCTCAGCGGTCGGCCACGACCGGTGCCCGGTCGGTGCCCTGGTAGGTGGCGACGTGCTCGGCGTAGTCGATGAAGAGCGGCGCGTCGGGGTCGAATTCGCGGCGCAGGCTGTCGAAGGCGACCCGCTTGTCGAACGAGTCCAGCTTGACCAATGCCTCGGGATTGTCCAGCTCCCGAAAATCGAGACGGCCCCGGGCATTGTCCAGGGCCCGTCGTCCCCGCTCCGAGCGCACCAGCACGCTGCTCCATCCGTCCATGGCGCCCACGCTCCCGACCGACAGGTCGGCGCTCCGGCCCAAAAAGTCCGCGCATTCGTCACAGCCCTTGAGGGCGGCGCCGTGGAAGTTCTTGATGGGCTCGTCGACGGCCACCTCGCCGTCGCGGTACTCCACGATCATCCGCCCCCTGATCACGTCGACCTTGCTCACCCGCTCGATGTCGATGCCCCGATCGTCCCGGAGCAACTGCAGCATCAGCCCCTGGTAGTCGAAGCTCTTCGTGCACAGGAGGGCGATGGTCAGGACGACCGAGTCGATCCGGTGAGCGCCGGTCGGCCAGCGCCTCGATTGCATGGCCCGGATCCCCTGGATTTCACAGGGCGTCCCCACCACGGCGATCCGTGGTTTGGCCGGCAGGTCGTACCGGGACAGATCCAGCTCGGCCAGGGCCATGGTCTGGTTGTAGTAGCTGCCGGCCGAGGCGATGATCTCCTTGGCCGTGGTGGCCAGGTGGGCCACACCCTTCCACGGCTCGTCCGGGTCGTCGCTGGGTCGGGTGACCAGAGCGCCGTCGATCTCCCCGCCGGCCAACGCCGCGACGAGCAGGGCGGTGACCACTCCACCGTCCTGGGCCTCGTCGGGACGGCCACCGGCCCGCACCGAGTAGGACTCGAGGACCGCACCCAGTCCGTCGCCCGGGGGGCCTCCGGTGATCTTCCAGTAGTTGTCGGAGGCGTCGGCCCTCACCACCGCTCCGGCGGCCTCGCCCTCGTGGCCCTCGGGAACCGTGGACGGCGGCCACAGCGCCTCGTAGCGCAGACCACCCCGGGGACAGAAGTCCCAGCACAACGAGCATCCGGTGCACATCTTGACCAGCTCGGGGAGATCGGTGTCCTCGTCGATGCCGATGGAGTTGGAGGGGCAGGCGGCGATGCAGGTCCCGCACTGGATGCACCGGCCGGCATCGATCACGCCGGCCTGCAGCTCCCAGAACCAGGTCTTCCCCGGAGGCTCGGCGACCCCGTTCATCTCCTCGCGGATGCGATAGGACTTCATCGGGGCGTTGCCTTCCGTTTCGAGGTCAGCGCCACCGGGGTGCCGGTGCCCTCCTCGGCCAGGGTCAGGCGCAGGTCGTCGTTGGAGGTGCGCCGGGCCCAGTTGTAGAACGGTTCGTTGTCGCGGCGCTCCGACTGGTAACGGCGGACCACCCGCAGCAGGGCGTCGGGGACGTCGTTGACCGGTCGGGCGTGCTCGATCCAATCGATGAAGCCGGAATCGGCCCCCAGCGATCCGCCCATGCCGATGTCGACCGCCTCCGACAGGTGGTTGCCCACGTGGGCGACTTCGCCCCGGAACCCGATGTCGGCGATCTGGGGTTGCGCGCAGCTGGCCGAACATCCCGAGAAGTGCATGCGGATGATGCCCACATCCTCCCGGGGCGCTGAGTGCCCTCCGGGGAGGGGCGGGCTTCCGACCGGCTCGCCGGCCAACTGCTCGTCGAGGAAACGGGCCCACTTGACGGCTCGCTCCTTGGTCTCGACGATGGCGTAGCGGCAGAACTCCGCCCCCGTGCAGGCCACCACCCCTCGGGTAAAGGGGCCCGGATACGGAGAATATTTCTGCATCAGGTCCTCGGCCAGGAGGGCGTCGATCCGGTCCTCGGGCACGCCGGTCATGGTGATGTTCTGGTCGGTACCGATACGCACGGTGCCATCGCCGTAGGTTTCGGCGAGACGGGCCGCCTCGACAAGCTCGAGACCGTTCATCCGACCCACCGGGACCGAGCAACCCACATAGAAGAGCCCGGCCTCCTTCTGGGGGTGGACCCCCACATGGTCCCCCCGATACCGGCGAGTCAGGTCCTCAGCGGCCGGAGGTAGGTCGAAACGGGCACGCTTGGCCAACTCGGCGCGGAATCCCTCGGGCCCGAGCTCCTGGACGAGGTAGCGCATCCGGGCCAGGCCGCGGTTCTCCCGATTGCCCAGCTCGCCGAACAGCTGAGCGATGGCCCGGGTGATCTCCGTCGCCTGGTCGATACGCACGAAGACGTCGATGTCCGACGCCATGCGCTCACCGTCGGACAGGCCCCCGCCCACCAGCAGATTGAAACCCAAGGTGTCGTCCTCGGTGCGGGCCGGCCATAGGCCGATGTCGTTGATCTCGGCCTGGGCACAGTCCTCGACGCAACCGGTGATCGAGATCTTGAACTTGCGCGGCAGGTTGGCGTACTCGCGGTTCCCGGTGAAGAAGTCGGAAACGGCTCGAACCACGGGCCGGGCGTCGAAGGCCTCGTTGGCATCGACACCGGCGACCGGGCAGCACAGCACGTTGCGGGCCGAATCCCCACAGGCCTGGACGGTGGTCAGGCCGACGGCGGCCAGCCTCCGCCAGACGCGGGGGATGTCTTCGATGCGCAGCCAGTGGATCTGCACCGTCTGCCGGGTGGTCAGGTCGGCAAACCGCGCTCCGAAGACCCGGCTTTCGGTGCCGTCGGGACCTTCACCGAAGGCATCGGCCACCACCCCGATCTCCCGCATCTGGGGTGCGGTGAGGAATCCTCCCGGGATCTTGATCCGCATCATGAAGGCGTCGCCACCTTGCTTCTGCGGATAGATGCCGGCCCATTTGAGCCGCTCGGTCTCGCCCGGAATCTTGCCGATGGCCGCCGGCCCTTCCTTGGCGTAGGTGTCGATGATGGCGTCGGCGATCTCCAGAGGATGCCGTTCGAGCTTCCACTGCTCGATCTCGTTGAGCTCGCCTTTGGTGCGGTAGGGATGGACGAAGGGCATGGGACGGTCGGTGCCACGGATGTGGAGCCCGTAGAGCTCGTCCCGATCCTTGGTCATGTCAGACGTGCAATCCGCATTCGACCTTGTCCGAGTTGGCCCAACGTCCGGCGCGGGGATCCTCACCATCGTCCACCGGACGGGTGGTCGGGGCGCAACCGATCGAGAGATAGCCGCGAGACAGCAATGGATGATCGGGAATCCCGTGGTCGGCGGCATAGCCGGCCACGTCCTGATCGGTCCAGGTGGCCAGAGGATTGATCTTGACCAGGCCCCAGTTCTCGTCGAAGGCCACGATGGGAGCGGAGCGGCGGGTCCAGGCGTCGACTCGCTTCAGTCCGGTCATCCACGCATCCTTACCCACCAGGGCCTGCTTGAGGGGACGCACCTTGCGGAACTCACAGCACTGGGCGGTCCCACAGGGCCACTGCTCGGCCCCGGCCGCCGGCGTGGTCACGGTGAGGTTGAGGTCATAGCGGGCCCGGACGGCCTCGACGTAGTCGAGAGTCTCGGGGAAGTGGGACCCGGTATCGAGGAACACCACCTCGATATCGGGATTGACCTTGACCGCGATGTCGATGAGAACCGCCTCTTGGAAGGAGCAGGCCATAGCCAGCTTGGTGCCGAACCGCTCGACCGCCCAGGCGACGATGAGGCCGGCCGGCGCCGACTCGAAGGCGGCGGATCGTTCCTCCAACTCCTGCCGGAACTGTGCCGACTCAGGCCCGCTGTCCACGATGCTCACAGTCACGATCCTTTCCATCTCCCCTCGAGAAGCTGGCACGCAGGCCCGGCCTCACTCGACCCGGCTCAATTCCTTACCAATCCGGTCCACAATCACCTTGTTCGAACCCACACCTGCTCGGTTCCATTCCCCTGCCGGTCCCCATGTCCGTCCCACGAAGGCGCTCGTGTCAGGCGTTCGGGGGCCCAAAACACGACCGGATCCCACTCCTGAGACTATACATGACTAAGTAGATCAAGTTTTACAACAATCTTGGTCGATCTGGTAGGCATTCCCGGTCGATCTGGTAGGTCGAGGGCCAGGCATGGGCCGGGTCGACCGGTCGACCGGGGCCGAGCACAATGGCTCTGCCCATGGAGACTCCACCCGTTCCGGCCACCGAGGATCACCGAGTCGATTATCCGGTGATCCTGAACGTGGCCGGACGCCGGTGCCTGGTGGTGGGAGGGGGTCCGGTGGCAGCCCGCAAGGTGAGGGGCCTTCTCGACGCCGGGGCAGAGGTGACCGTGATCGCCCCTCGGATCTCCGAGGCCCTGCGGACCGTCGAGGACGAGGCGACCGGTGGCCGGCCGGTGCCTTCCGGGTCACCCGGCCCGGCCGGCGACGGCGCCGGCTCCCCGGTGGCGAGAGGAAGCCTCGACATTCGAAAGAGGCAGTACCGCCGGGGTGAGGCCGCCGACTACCACCTCGTGGCCACGGCCACCGGGGTGCCGACGGTAGACGCCGCGGTGGTGTCCGACGCCGAGTCGGCCGGCGTGCTGGTCAACAGCGCCGATCCTGGGACACCGGGCACCATCTCGCTTCCGGCCGTCCACCGACAGGGAGGTGTGACCGTGGCCGTCTCCACCCGAGGTGCGAGCCCGGCCTTGGCTCGCTGGCTCCGCGACCGGATCGCTGCCTCCCTTCCGCCCGGGACGGCCACACTGGTCGTCCTGGCCGACGAGGCCCGCACCGCGGTCCGAGACGCGGGCCGGCCCACCGGGACCGTCGCATGGGCGGTCCTGCTGGACAGGGCCGCCCTTCTGGTGGAGGCAGGGCGGATCGATGAGGCGCGCGCCCTCCTGTCCGGGCTCGGCGACGACGCTGGTCCATCGGAAGCCCCGTCGATAGGGTGACGGGGTGATCCCCGACAGCGTGCTCACGGTCGATGAGATCAACCTCTCCGACCTCGCCTTCTGGGAGCGCCCGTGGACGGAGCGGGAGGGTGCCTTCCAGGTGCTGCGGCGCGAGCGGCCCTTGGCCTTCTTCGCCGAGCCCGACGTCACCGCTCAATCACCTCTGGCCCCACCCCCGGGCCCGGGGTACCGGGCGGTGACACGCTATGCCGACGTGGTGGAGATCAGTCGGCACCCCGAGATCTACTGCTCGGGCCAGGGGGCGGTGAGCGTCCTCGACCTGCCGCCGGAGATGATCGAGTACTTCGCCGGCATGATCTCCACCGACAACCCTCGCCATGCCCGCCTCCGGCGCATCGTGTCGGCGGCCTTCAACCCCCGCCGGATCGTGGCCATCGGGGACACCATCGAGGAGGTGGCCGCCCGGGTTCTCCAACGGGTGGCAGATCTGGGCGAGTGTGACTTCGTCACCGAGATCGCCGCCCCCCTCCCCCTCGAGATCATCTGCGACCTGATGGGCGTGCCCACCTCCGCCTATGCCACCGTGTTCCGTTGCTCCAACATCATTCTCAGCAGCGGTGACCCCGAGTACATCCCAGAGGGCACCGATCCCGTCCTCGCCTTCCTCAACGCGGGCCAGGAGCTCACCGAGCTGATGAACGAGCTCAGCGCCTGGCGGATCGACCACCCGACCGACGACCTGACCACCGCCCTGATCACCACCAACATCGATGGCGAGGCCCTGACCTCGGGCGAGCTGGCATCCTTCTTCATCCTTCTGCTGACCGCTGGCAACGAGACCACCCGCACGGCCATCGCCCACGGGCTCCTGGCCCTGACCGAGCACCCCGATCAACGTCAGCTGTGGCAGTCCGATCCGTCGGCCATCGGCGCGACCGGGGTCGACGAGATCGTCCGCTGGGCCTCACCGGTCATCTGGATGCGGCGCACGGTCACCGAGGACACTGTCCTCGCCGGTGAGGAGCTCCACCCCGGGGACAAAGTGCTCCTCTTCTACAACTCGGCCAACCGCGACGAGTCGGTCTTCGACGACCCCTACCGCTTCGACGTGCGCCGCGACCCCAACCCCCACCTCGGCTTCGGGGCGGCCGGGCCCCACTTCTGCCTCGGGGCCCACCTGGCCCGGCAGGAGATCGCGGTGATGATGCACGGGTTGCTGGACCGCTTCCCCGACATCGAGGCCACCGGCGAGCCCGACCGGCTGCGCTCGGACTTCATCAACGGGATCAAGCACCTCCCCTGCCGCTTCACCCCCGCCTGACTCCGCTGGCTCCTTCTGTCTTCCCGGCTCTTTCCCCTCCCCAGTCCCCCTGGTTCCGGTGGTGTGGCCCAGTCACGGCGCTGTGTCGAGGTCAGGGTTTGGCCACCATGACCACGCAGGCGATCACCAGCACCGCGAACAGGACGCCGGCCAGGACCACCACCCGGAGGCACTGGGACCGCACGCCGAGAGCCGACGAGGGATCACCGACCGCCGTCTGAAGCCGTCGCTCGGCCGGCCACAACGCCATCTCCGCCACCACGGCGGCAAAGGCCCAGAGGACGAGACCGGCCCCCACCCACCCGTCGGAGTACGACCATTGGCCCTGGCTCAGGGCGATCAGCACGGCGCCGAACACCGGCACCAGGAACAGGATGCGGCCGGCCCAGTTGACCCCGGGCCGGTAGTAACGGCGCAAGGCCTCGGTCGGCGGTCCTGACCGCATCAGGGCCAGCGCCGAGAAGCCGGCCACGACCACCGCCCCGAAGCCGACCAAGGCGGAGAGCACATGGGCCAGCAGCACCAGGTCGTAGGCGGCGTTGCGGGAAGGCTGGCTAGCTGCCAACATGGAGCCGACGGTGCTCATTTCTGGATTCTTTCACCCGCGGTCAACGCCTCGACCGGCACCGGTGACACCTGCCCCACTCCGCTGATTGGTAGGTTATTGTCATGGTTTTCGCCACTTCTCAGGCATCCACACCGGAGGGCAGTGTCGAAGGCTGCATCGAGGATGGAATAGAGGTGGCAACCACCGTGCGCACAGCAAACGGACCATCACACAGGGGCATTGCGCGCAGCTGATGAATCAGCTCAGACTTGACCCCCTCACCGGCCGTTGGGTGGTGGTGAGCACCGACCGGGCCACTCGTCCGCAGCCCTTCGCCCCCCGGGTGGCCTCGATCCAGGCCGACACCTCACGTCCCTGTCCCTTCTGCCCCGGCAACGAGGAGAGCGCCACGCCCGCCCTCGAGGTGCTCGGCTCGGACGGGAAATGGTTGGTTCGGGTGGTACCCAACCTCTATCCCGCCTTCGAGGGAAACGCTCCCTTCGTGGTCACCAACCGCGGCCCCGTGTTCACCCAGGCCACCGCCGGGGGCATCCACGAGGTGATCGTGCTGTCCCCCAACCATCAGAACACGTGGCCAATGCTGAGCGACGAGGAGACCACCGCGGTCATGTTCGCCATGCGCGATCGGATCGTGGAGCACTCGGAGATCCCCGGGCTCCGCTACAGCCAGGCCATCGTCAATGCCGGGCGCGAGGCGGGCGCCTCCATCGAGCACCCCCACGGCCAGCTCCTCGGGATGTCGTTCGTCCCCCGCGAACTGGTCGAAGAGCAGGCCGGCTTTGCTCGGTTCGCCGGCCGGTGTCTTTTGTGCACCACGGTGGACGCCGAGGAGAACGTGAATCACCGGGTGGTCTACTCCGACGAGCGGGTGGTGGTGATCTGCCCGTTCTGGAGCGGGGCACCCTACGAGATGCTGGTGATCCCCCGGGCGCACGGCCCGCATCTGCACCACAGCCCCCCTAGTGATCTGATCGCTGTGGGCAAGGCGCTCAAGGTCGCCCTCGGCAGCTTGCGCGACGAGGTGGGCGACATCGCCTACAACCTGGTCTTCCACTCAGCCCCCTATCGGGCGCCCGAGCCCTATCACTGGCACGTCCATGTGGTTCCCAAGCTCACCACGGTGGCCGGGTTCGAGCTCGGCACCGGCGTGCTGATCAACATCGTCAACCCCGAGGAGGCCGCCGAGCAGCTGGCGGTGCGGGTTCCGGTGGCCCGGGCCGGCTGAGACCGGACCCGATTCGGTGGACGGAGCGAATCAGCGGGATCCCCGGGTCGGCGGATGAGGCCCGATCAGCGGATCAGCGGATCAGCGGATCAGCGGATCAGGCCAGCTCGTAGCGGATCAGGCCAGCTCGTAACAGAGTGAGGAGTACGAAGCCAGGGTGACCGGATAGGGCGCCGTCCCGATCAGGGGGAACGCCACCCGGCCCAACAGCTCGATGGGTTGGCGTCCCAGCCAACGCTCGATGTGCAGTTCTGCCGGTTGAGCCAGGCGACTCAGGTTGTGGACGCACAAGACCGGATTGATCGGTCCCCGATCGGCCCGGTCCGGCGCGTAGCGCACGAAGGCCAGCACCGATGGATTGGCCGACGACACCACGTCGAGCTCCCCGGTCCCGAGTACCGGGAACTCCCGTCGCACGGCCAGGATCCTGCGCATCCAGTGCAGGAACGAACTCGGGTTGCGCTGTTGGGCCTCGACATTGACGGCGGCGAAGCCGTAGACAGGATCCATCAGGGGGGGCAGGTAGAGCTGGGCGAAGTCGGCCCGACTGAACCCCCCGTTGCGGTCCGGCGTCCACTGCATGGGCGTGCGCACCGAGTCCCGGTCGCCCAGATAGAGGTTGTCCCCCATCTGGATCTCGTCCCCGTAGTAGACGACCGGGCTTCCTGGCAGCGTGAACAGCAGGTAATAGAGGAGCTCGGACAGCCGCCTGTCCTGGTCGATGAGGGGAGCCAGTCGGCGACCGATCCCCATGTGCCGCTTCATTCGGGGGTCCTTGGCGTACTCGGCGAAGAGGTAGTCGCGTTCCTCCTCGGTGACCATCTCGAGGGTCAGCTCATCGTGGTTGCGCAGGAAGATGGCCCATTGGGCATTCCCCGGGGGCTCCGGAGTCTGGGCCAGAATTTCGGTGATCGGGTAGCTCTGCTCGCGGCGGACCGCCATGAACAGGCGGGGCATCAGGGGAAAGTTGAAGCAGAGATGGCACTCGTCGTCGTTCCCGAAGTAATCGGCCACGTCGGCCGGCCATCCGTTGGCTTCGGCCAGCAGAATGCGTCCGGGGTAGTGCTCGTCGAGCTCAGCCCGGACCCGACGGATGAAGGCATGCGTCTCGGCCAGGTTCTCGCCCGTGGTGCCGTCCCGCTGGTAGAGGTAGGGCACGGCATCGAGCCGGAAGCCGTCCAGTCCCAGATTCAGCCAGAAGCGCACCACGTCGAGCATGGCCTCGGCCACCTCGGCGTTGTCGTAGTTGAGATCGGGTTGATGCGAATAGAAGCGGTGCCAGTAGTACTGGTTGCGGTGGGGATCGTAGGCCCAGTTGGACCGCTCCACGTCCACGAACACCACTCGAGCCTCGGGCCACCTCTGGTCGTCGTCGTTCCATACGTACCAGTCGGCCTTGGGGTTGTCCCTGCTCTGGCGCGACTCGACGAACCAGGGGTGCTGGTCGCTGGTGTGGTTGATGACCAGGTCGGCGATGACCCGGATCCCCCGGACGTGGGCTTCGTCGAGCAGTCTCCGCAGATCGTCCACGGTGCCACTCTCGGGGTGCACCGAATAGAAGTCGCTGATGTCGTAGCCGCCGTCACGGAGGGGAGACGGATAGAACGGAAGCAACCAGAGACAGTCGACCCCCAGCCACTGGAGGTAATCGAGCTTGGCGATCAGACCGGGGATGTCACCGGCACCATCGTTGTTGCCGTCGAAGAACCCCCGGATCAGGACCTCGTAGAAGATCGCCCGTTGGAACCAGAGAGGATCCTCCTCCGGAACCGGCAACGGCTCGTGGCGGACCCGCAGTCCGTCCGACAGCCCTCCGAGAGGCGCGATAGGCGCCGATCCGAGGCGCGGAGCAGGTTGGGATTCAACGGTCACGGACGCACGCTACCCGAGCCCTTTTGCGAAACGCTTCACCCTCAAGCGGAGGGCGGGTGTTGGCCGGCGATCAGACCGGCCAACACCCGCTCGGCCGCTTCGTAGGGGTCGAGGTCGCCGGCCAGCATCGAGCGGGTCACGCCGGCCATGTGGCCATCCTCCAACAGGACCCCGACCTGGTCCCGCAGGCGGGCTTCCACGATCTTGTGAAACTCTCCCAACAGGCGCTGACGGCGGACCTCATCGAGCAGGTCGTGGTCGATCTGATAGGTGCGGTGCTGGATGACGGTGTCCCACAGCAGGTCCACGCCGTCGCCGGTTGTCGCCACCGTGTCGACGATCGGTGGTCGCCAATCGCCGAGCTCGGTCAGATCCAACATGAGCTCCAGATCGCGCCGGGTCTGACGGGCGTCGGGTCGGTCGGCCTTGTTGATGACGAAGATGTCAGCGATCTCCAACAGTCCCGCCTTGTTGGCCTGGACGGCATCGCCCCAGCCGGGATTGACGACCACCACCGTGGTGTCGGCGGCTCCCGCGATCTCGACCTCCTGCTGACCCACACCCACCGTCTCGATCAGGACGATCGGCATCCCGACAGCCGACAGCACTCGGACGGCATCGGGGACGGCCACCGACAGACCCCCCAGGTGACCCCGAGTGGCCATCGACCGGATGAAGACCCCGTCGTCGAGGGCGTGGCTCTGCATACGGACCCGATCTCCCAGAATGGCCCCTCCCGAAAAAGGGGACGAGGGATCGATGGCCAGCACGGACACCTGGCCTGGTCGCTCGAAGCCGCGGTCCCGGGCGGCGCGGATGAGCCGGTCGGTCAGGGTCGACTTGCCGCCTCCCGGGGCACCGGTGATCCCCACCGTGTACGCCTCGCCCGAGTCCTTGTAGGCCAGTCGTGCCACCTCCCGGGACCCTGGGCCGCCGCGCTCCACCACCGACAGCAGGCGGGCCAGAGCGACTCGATCCCCGTCGCGGGCGGCCTCCAGGAGAACTGAGGGATCCGAGGCACGGGTAAGGGTCATGGCGTGACGAGCGTAGACGGGGGACCCGGGCGTCAGGCTCGTGCGACGTGGGCGCCGAGCGAAGCCAGCTTCCCGTCGAGGTCCTCGTATCCCCTGTCGACATGATGGGCGTCGGTGATCACTGTCTCACCGTCCGCCACCAGACCGGCCAACACCAGCGCGGCCCCGGCCCGGACGTCGAAGGCCCTGACCGGTGCCCCCGACAGCCGGGGGACCCCGCGGACCACGGCGTGGTGGCCCTGGGTCCTGATGTCGGCCCCCATGCGCCGGAGCTCCTCGACGTAGCGGAACCGGCCGAAGAAGAGGTTTTCGGTGACGATCCCCACCCCGTCGGCCACGGTGAGCAGGGTGACCAGCAGCGGTTTGTAGTCGGTGGCAAAGCCCGGATAGGGAAGGGTGGCCACATCCACGGGTTGGAGGCGGCAGCGGCCGTCCCGTACCGCCCTCAGGCCCTCGGGCTCCTGTGTGATGGTGATGCCGGTTGCCGAGAGCTTGCGGATGAGCATGTCCATGTGGTCGGGTCGCCCGTCCTCGACGACCACATCGCCTCCCGCCAATCCGGCGGCGACCAGAAACGTGGCGACCACCAGTCGGTCAGGAATGACCGCGTGGGTGGCAGGATGCAATGTCTCGACTCCTTCGACCTCGATCCTCGAGGTGCCCGCTCCGGTGATCTTCGCTCCCATCGAGTTGAGGAACCCGGCCAGATCGGAAACTTCGGGCTCGCGTGCGGCGTTCTCGATGACGGTGGTCCCCTTGGCCAGGACCGAGGCCATCAACACATTGTCGGTCCCGGTATGGCTGGGGTACTCGAGAACCACGTGGTTGCCCACCAGGCGCGGTTGGCCGGCCACGGTCGATTCGACCCATCCCTCGACATAGCCGTGCGACGAGGTGAACCGCGCTCCCAAAGACTCGAGAGCCCGCAGGTGCATGTCGATGGGGCGCGGACCGAAGTCATCACCGCCGGGCAGCGACACTCGGGCCCAGCCGTTTCGACCGAGCAGCGGACCCAGCACCACCACCGAGGCACGCATCTTCTCCACCAGCTCGTGGGGTGCCTCCGGCTTCACCTCCGCCGGGGTGGTGACGACCAGCTCGTCGGGGGCATCGCCGCGGCGGACCTCCACACCCATGGCCGCGAGAAGTTCACCCATGATGTCCACGTCCGTGATCTGGGGGACGTTGGTCAGAACGTGCTGCCCCTCGGCCAGCAGGCAGGCCGCCATCAGCTTCAGGACGGAGTTCTTCGCGCCACCGGCTCTGACGGTCCCCGACAGAGGTCCGTTGGGTGTGACGACGAGCTGATTCACGCCACCAGTATGGCCCGGCCTCCCCCCTGTTCCCGTTGATGGTGTGGTGCCGATCGATGTGGCGCGCCGCGGTTGCCAATGAACGTTTGCCGGCCTGCGGTTGGGCGTCAGCGGACAACCCGAGGACGAGGTCGCCATGGCCGTCGACCCCGGTTCGATGGACTTCGTCGTTGACACGCGACGGCACCACCCGCTGGGCAGGGCATCTGTGGTTGACCAGTGGATCGGCATCGGGTCCCTGTCCGGTCCCCATTTCGGTGGCCGGCCGGGTGATGAATTTAATTTCGAAGTTGGGCCGAATTATCGACTTTCATCGATAACCGATGCCAGTTCGAGTGACGACACTCGATAATTCGGGCCAATCTCGAATTCAAACTATCGACCTCCCCTGGTCGCCCCTTCGACTCCCCAGGAACCCTCTCGACTTCTGCGGACCCCCCGCGACCTGCCCCGGGTCTCACCCTGGAGGTCCAAGCTGAGCAACGGGATTGCCGAAATAGCGACGGACGGCGGGGACAGCCACCGACTCAGAAGACGTCGCATTCCTTGCCCCGATCCAACACCTCGGCCAGCGTGTTCATCATCTCGCCCACGGCCGTCGACGCCAGCACGGCACCGGCGATGGCCGGCGTCAGATTGCAATTGGGCATTGCGTCAGCCACTTTGCGTCGCGCGTCAGCCACTATCGTCGTAATCCGTGAATCTTGAATCGCAAGCACCCGATCGAAACCTGGCCATGGAATTGGTCAGAGTTACCGAAGCAGCGGCCCTGGCCGCGTCTCGCTGGATGGGCCGCGGCGACAAGGAGGGGGCCGACGGTGCCGCCGTCAATGCCATGCGCATTGTTCTGTCCTCGATCGCCATGGACGGGGTGGTGGTTATCGGCGAGGGCGAGAAGGACAAGGCGCCCATGTTGTTCAATGGCGAACGGATCGGAGACGGCACCCCGCCCAAGGCGGACATCGCTGTCGACCCCATCGACGGGACCACGCCCACCGCCCTCGGGCGGGGTGGTGCCCTGGCGGTCATCGCCGTGTCCGAGCAGGGGACGATGTTCGACCCCGGCCCCTGCGTGTACATGGAGAAACTGGCCGTGGGACCACGTGCCGTGGGCGCCATCGACATCGCCATGCCCATCGACGACAACCTCAAGGCGGTGGCCAAGGCCAAGGGGACCAGTGTCCGCGACCTGACTGTGGTCATTCTGGATCGGCCCCGCCACGGTGAGCTCATTGCCTCGGTACGCGAGACCGGTGCCCGCATCCGGCTGATCACCGACGGCGATGTCGCCGGCGCTATCGCCACCGCCTGGCCCGACACCGGGGTGGATCTTCTGATCGGCGTGGGCGGGACCCCGGAGGGCGTCATCGCCGCGGCCGCGCTCAAGTCGATGGGCGGTGAGATCCAGGGTCGCCTGTGGCCGCGCGACTCCGCCGAACGGCAGGCTGCCATCGACGCCGGCTACGACCTGGACGCGGTCCTCACCACCGAGGATCTGGTCGGGGGGGACAATTGTTTCTTCGCCGCCACGGGGATTACCGACGGCGAGCTCCTCCACGGGGTGCGTTACGACGAGTTCGGTGCCAATACCCAATCACTGGTCACCCGGTCCAAGTCGGGTACGGTCCGGCTCATCACGGCCAAGCACCCGCTCCACAAGCTGTCCGAATACAGCGCCATCGAATTCGGCTGAGCGCGTCGTCCGACCCGCCCGGCGGTAACGGGACAGCCCGGCTGAGCCCGGCGGCCTGCCAACCGCTCCGGCGGTGGCTACTCAGGCGGTGGCCGTCCCGGCGTTGACCTCGACGGATTCGAGACGCACCTGGGCCCGACGAAGGGCAGCTTCGGCCTCGATCAGCTCGGCGTCGGGCGTCTGGTCCTCATCAGGTGGGCCAACTGCGCCGCCGCGCCCCCCGGAACCGCTCAGCTCTGTCACCCGTGCTTCGGCCAACTCGAGCGCAGCCCGAGCGCGCCCGACGTCGATCTCCTCGGCCAGCTCGCCCACGCCGACCAGCAGAGTGACCCGGGTGCCGCGGGACGGCGTGATTCCGTCGTGGTCGCCGAGGTCAACGCCCTGTTCCACCTGGACGAATCCGCCGTGGGCGGCCGCCCGTTCCTCGTCGCCCTCCGGCCGTACAACCCGGATGACCCCGGGTTCGAGGGTGCCGACCAGCGGAGTGTGGCCGGCCAGGAAGCTCACATCGCCCTCACCGGTGCGGGTGATCACCTCGCGAGCCACACCGGTCAGCAGAACCCGCTCGGGGGTGACCAGTTCGACGGAGAAGAGACTGTCGTCTGCCATGGCGTCAGGAATCCCCGATCACTCGTTCTCGAGGGTGCGGGCCTTGGCCAAGACCGAATCGGCACCGCCCACGTTGAGGAAGGCCTGCTCGGGCACCTCGTCAAGGTCACCGTTGACCAGCGCCTCGAACGACTCCACTGTCTCCTCGACCGGTACGGTCACCCCCTTCAACCCGGTGAACACCTCGCCGACATTGAACGGCTGGGAGAGGAAGCGCTGGATCTTCCGGGCCCGGTTCACCGTCACCCGGTCCTCCTCGGAGAGCTCGTCCAAACCCAGGATGGCGATGATGTCCTGCAGCTCCTTGTAGCGCTGCAACACGCCCTGGACCCGGCGGGCAACGTTGTAGTGACGATCGCCGACGATTTCTGGGGCCAGGATGTTCGAGGTCGAGGCCAGCGGGTCGACGGCGGGATAGATGCCCAGCGAAGCGATGTCCCGAGAGAGCTCGGTGGTGGCATCGAGGTGGGTGAAGGTGGTGAAGGGGGCGGGATCGGTGTAGTCGTCGGCGGGCACGTACACGGCCTGCAGCGAGGTGATCGAACGCCCCCGGGTCGAGGTGATCCGTTCCTGCAGCTGGCCCATCTCGTCGGCCAGCGTGGGTTGATAGCCCACCGCCGAAGGCATCCGACCCAACAGGGTTGAGACCTCCGATCCGGCCTGGACGAAACGGAAGATGTTGTCGACGAACAACAGGACGTCCTGGTTCTTCACGTCGCGGAAGTACTCGGCCATGGTCAGGGCGGCCAGTGCCACCCGGAGCCGGACCCCCGGGGGCTCGTCCATCTGCCCATAGACAAGCGCGGCCTTCTCGATGACGCCTGACTCCTGCATCTCGAGCCACAGGTCGGTTCCCTCACGGGTGCGTTCCCCCACGCCGGCGAAGACCGACACACCGCCGTGGTTGGTGGCAACCCGGTTGATCATCTCCTGGATGAGGACGGTCTTGCCCACTCCGGCGCCGCCGAAGAGGCCGATCTTGCCGCCCTGCACATAGGGCTCGAGCAGGTCGATGACCTTGATACCGGTCTCGAACATGACCGCCCTGGGTTCCAGGGTGTCAAAGAGGGGAGCCTCGCGATGGATCGGCCAATAGGCCTCGGGCTGGCCGATCGAGTCGGTGTCCAAGGGTTGGCCGAGCACGTTGAAGACATGGCCGAGGACGGCGTCGCCCACCGGCACCTCAAGACCCCGCCCCAAGTTGCGGACCTCGGCGCCACGGGTCAGCCCGTCGGTTGCCTTCAGGCAGATGCATCGGACCCGACCGTCACCGATCTGCTGTGCGACTTCGGCAACGATCACATCCTTCTTGCCTTCGAGGTCCACGTCCACCTCGATGGCGCCGTTGATCTCGGGCAGGGCGTGGGGCGGAAACTCGACATCGATGACCGGCCCGGCGACGGCCACCACTCGTCCCGAGGGGAGGGTCTTCGATTCGGTGGGCTGGGGGGCTGTGGTGGTCATGAGCGGTGGGCTCCCTTGGATCGGTCGATTGCAGAGTTGTGTCGTCGGATGATGGGTGACGAGGTGTGGGGCGCGGCCTCACGGTTCAGACCTTCGTCTCGATGATGAGTCCGCCCCCGTCGTCACCGGCACC
Source organism: uncultured Acidimicrobiaceae bacterium (assembly GCA_963704615.1). Taxonomy (GTDB): domain Bacteria; phylum Actinomycetota; class Acidimicrobiia; order Acidimicrobiales; family RAAP-2; genus Bog-756. Next base: position 3,373,067 of record OY969923.1, read on the forward strand.
GGCCCGGAGGGCTTCGGCTCCACCGACGATCTCCATGATCTCGGTGGTGATGGTGTCCTGACGGGCACGGTTCATGATCCGCGAGTACTTCTTGATCAGCTCACCGGCGTTGTCGGTGGCGGCGGCCATGGCCCGCTGTCGGGCGGTGACCTCGGAGGCCGAAGCCTCCAGGAGGGCACCGAAGATCTCGGTCTCCGCCGCCCGAGGCCCGAGAGTCTCGAGGAGGACAGCCGCTTCCGGCTCGAACTCGGTGAAGCCCTTCGGTCCTGTATCCCCGCCAGCGGCGGCCCCAACGCCAGCGGCGCCAGGAGAGGCAGGAGAGATAGCGGGACCAGGGCCGGCGGCGGCAGCGGTCGAGGGGCCCGAGGCCGGTGTGTCGGCCTCGGGAACCTGGTGGTCCTCCCGGGGATCGATCAGGGGAAGGAGCTGTCGGGTCTCGACCTTTTGGGTTCCGGCGGACAGAAAGCGGGTGGAGACGATCATCACCTGATCGACCTCGCCGTTGACGAAGGGGGTCAGGACCGCGGCAGCCAGCAGGCGGGCGTCGGTGAACGAGGGCCGCTCGCTCATTCCCGTGAACGAGCGCTCGACTGTCTGGCCGCGATGGCGGAAGTAGCTCTGGGCCTTCTTCCCCACGGTGAACAGGCGCCACTCGGCGTCGCGGGTCTGATAGCCGGCCAACAACCGCTCGGTGGCCCGGAACACCATGGTGTTGTAGCCCCCGCACAGGCCCCGGTCGGCAACCACGGAGAGAATGGCGACCTTGCTCACCTGCTCGGGGGTGCCCAAAAGGCGGCCGGCGGCGGCGGGGTCACCCAGGACGGTCTCCAAGACGATGCGGGCCATGCCCTCTTGGTAGGGGCGGGCGGCGGCGATCCGGCTCTGGGCCCGCACGATCTGCGACGCGGCGATCAGCTCCATCGCCCTGGTGATCTTTTGCGTCGACTGGATGCTCTTGATCCGTCGACGGAGGATGCGTTCCTGACCGCCGGCCATGGATCAGCCGCCCGTACCGGTGTCGAAGGCGTCGGTGAACTCCCGCACGGCCGTCGCCAGCTTGTCGCCCTCGGGCAACTTGCCCGAGATACGGATGCCCTCGAGGATGTCGGAGTGGTTGGCCTCGAAATAGGCCCGCATCTCCGCCTCGTAGCGCTGCACCTCGGAGACAGGCACGCCGTCGACATAGCCCTCGGATCCGGCGAAGATGACCAGGACCTGCTCCTCCACCGGGACCGGCGCGTTGAGCCCTTGTTTGAGCAATTCCGTGAGGCGATAGCCCCGGTCGAGCTGGGCTTGGGAGACCTTGTCGAGCTCGGAGCCGAAGGTGGCGAAAGCCTCCAGCTCGCGGAATTGGGCGAGATCGATCTTGAGCGTGCCCGAGACCGCCTTCATGGCCTTGATCTGGGCCGCGCTGCCCACCCGGCTGACCGAGACGCCCACGTTGATGGCGGGCCTCACCCCGGCATAGAAGAGCTCGCTCTCCAAAAAGACCTGCCCATCGGTGATGGAGATCACGTTGGTGGGGATGTACGCGGAGATGTCACCGGCCTTGGTCTCGATGATGGGCAGGGCGGTCATCGATCCGCCCCCCTCGGCGTCGGACAGCTTGGCGGCGCGCTCGAGCAGCCGGCTGTGGAGGTAGAAGACGTCGCCGGGGTAGGCCTCCCGACCGGGAGGCCGGCGGAGAAGGAGCGACATCTGGCGGTAGGCCTCGGCTTGCTTGGAGAGATCGTCGTAGACGATGAGAGCGTGCTCCCCGTTGTCCATCCAGTGCGCGCCCATGGCGCATCCCGAATAGGGGGCGAGGTACTTGAACGGCGCAGGATCAGCGGCGCCGGCCAGAACCACCACCGTGTAGTCCAGCGCGCCGTAGCGTTCGAAGGTCGCCACCGTCTGGGCCACCGATGATTCCTTCTGGCCGATGGCGACGTAGATGCACTTCACGCCCAGACCCCGCTGGTTGAGGATGGTGTCGACGGCCACCGTGGTCTTGCCCGTCTTGCGGTCGCCGATGATCAGCTCGCGCTGGCCCCGACCGATCGGGGTCATGGCGTCGATGGCCTTGATTCCGGTCTGGAGCGGCTCGTGCACCGGCTGACGGCGGACGATGCCTGGTGCCTGGACCTCGAGGCGGCGAAAGGTGTCGGAGTCGATCGGACCCTTGCCGTCGACAGGCTCGCCCAGGGCGTTGACCACCCGACCGAGCAGGGCATCGCCCACCCGGACCGAGAGGATCCGCCCGGTCGCCTTGACCAGCTGCTCCTCTTCGAGGCCGGTGTCATCACCGAGGATGACGGCGCCGATGGTCTCCTCGTCGAGATTGAGGGCCAGACCCTCGGTCCCGTCCTCGAACTCGAGGATCTCGTTCACCGCAGCCCCGGGCAGCCCGGTGATCCGGGCGATGCCGTCTCCCACCTCGACCACCCGTCCGACCTGCTCGGTCCCCACCTCAGGGGTGTAGTCGTCGAGGTGGCGCCGCAGGGCGGAGGTGATCTCGTCGGCGTTGATGGTCAGTTCAGCCATCGGCTGTTTCCCTTCTTTCCGGAATGCGGTAGGCCGCTTCGGACGCGAGCAGGTGCTCTTTCAGTTCATCGAGGCGATGACGGGCGCTCCCGTCCACCAGCAGATCGCCGACCAGCACCACCAGGCCGCCCAGGAGTGCGGGGTCGATGGTGACCTGCAACTCCACCGGGTTGCCGGCCAGGCGGCCCAGGGCTTCGATCAAACCCTGGCGTTGGGCGTCGTCGACCCGGTCGGCGGACTGGACACGGGCGACCCGCCAGCCACGAGCGTTTGCCGCGTCGACGACCAGGGCGTCCAGGGTGGCGACGATGTCGCGAGCTCGTCCGCCCCGGACGGCGTAGGCGGCGAGCCGTCGGGTGGCGGGCAATACCTTGTCGCCGAGCAGGTCGCCGACGATCTGCTGGCGCAGCTCCACCGGCAGCGAGCGATCGCCCAGCGCCTGGCGTAGGGGCCGGTTGCTCTCCACCGTCCGGGCGAATCGGAACAACTGGTCTTCGATCTCCTCGAGATCGGCCACCGACACCTCTTCGAACACGGCGGCTGCGTACCCCGAAACGCGGTTGCGCGCCGCCATCTTGCCGAGAACGACTTCGTCGTCAGCCTCCCCGGCCCCCGGCGATCCCTGCCGAGCTGCGGTGTGCAACCGGGCGGCCAACCAGTGGAAGGTGGCCTCGATGTCCGCCGCCGGCACGACCGTGATCGTTTGGTGGACCAGGCTGCGCACCTCGGGCCGGACTTTCCCATCCAAGAGGTCGTCGAAGACGGCGCGCCGCGACACCGCCGGCACCGATCCGTCGTTGACGGCCAGAGCCAGTTCCGTGTTGGCGTCCACCAGCTCGGCCACCGCGTCGACCTCGGACGCGGCCTCCTCCAGCGCGCCGGCCTCGGCCAACGACTCCTCCTTGGCGACCAGGTAGCCCTGAAGGGCTGGGTTCACCGACCACCTCCGGCAGCTCCGGCAGCGCCCGCCGCTCCACCGGCGGCTCCGGCCGCGGCACCGGTGGCCGACTCGGCCCGGATGGCGGCGATGGCCTCGTCGATGAGGTCCTGATGGTCCGATGCCCGGATCTCCCGGCCGAGGACCCGTTCTGCCGCGGCCAGCACGATCGTCCCCACACTGGCGGTGACCTCTTCCACCGCGGCCTGCCGGGCGGTGGCCACTTCCGCCTCGGCCGCCTGCCTGATCCGCTCGGCGACCTCGTGGGCCCGTGTTTCGGCGGCGCCAACAGTGCGCTCCGCCGTGGTGTTGGCCAGGCTGACGATCTCCCGAGCGTGGGCCCGGGCCTCCTCCAGCAAGGCGTGGCGGTCGGCGTCGGCCTGCTCGGCATCGGACTTGGCCCGGTCGGCCGCTTCCAGCTCACCGCGGATCTTGTCCTGGCGTTCGGTCAGCACCTTGTTGAGAGGGGGCAGCACGTACTTGCCGATGACGCCGAGCACCACCAAAAAGGCCAGGAGCACGACGATAAAGGTCCCGTTGGGTACCAAAAAGTTGTTGGTGGCGATAAGCATGTCCGTCATCCTTGATTTCGTGGAAGGCGACCGGCGAGGGCCGAGTTACTTGCCCAGTGAGAAGACGAAGAGGGCGGCGAAGACCAGGTTGATGAAGTAAGCGGCCTCGCACAGGCCCACGGTGAGGAACATGATGGTCGTGAGCCGGCCTTGGGCTTCGGGCTGACGGGCCACGCCGGCGATGGTCTGGCTACCGGCCAACCCGTCACCGACCGAGGCGCCCACGGCGCCACCTCCGAGGGCCAGCCCGGCGCCGACGAAGGCCCCAGCCATTTTGACCGCACTTGCAACCGATGCGTCTGCTGCCATTGCTACTTCTCCTTTGTCAATGTGTCGATGAAACGGTGCGAGCTCACGATGGTTCCGGATGGCCCGCGGGGGCCATGGCCGTGTCGAAGTACAGGATGGTGAGCAGCGCGAAGATGAAGGCCTGGATGGCCCCGATGCCCATGTCGAAGAGCTTCCAGGCCACCGTGAAGGGCACGGACAGGATGCCCCCGATGGGCAAGGGGCCGAGCTTCCAGATGACCAGGGCGGCGAGCAGGGAGAGCATGAGGCCGCCGGCGAAGAGGTTCCCGAACAGACGCAGGGTCAGGGTGACCGGCTTGACCAGCTCGTCGACCAGGTTCATGAACAGGTTGATCGGGAACATCTTGGGGGAGAACGGCTGGGTGAAATAGTGCTTGATGTATCCGCCCGGCCCACGGTTCTTGATGGCAGCCCGCTGCACCATGATGAAGACGTAGAGGGCCATGGCCAGAGGCAAGTTGATGTCGCTGGTCGGGGCGGGCAGCCAATCGATGGTGCTTCCGATGCTGAGGACCTCGAACAGGTTGCAGGTGAAGATGAAGACGAACAGGGTCAGGGCCAGAGGCACGACCTTGGCCCCCTCGGGCCCGATGGACTGGTTGACCTGGTTCTGAATGGCATCCACGGCCATCTCCCAGACCAGCTGGAACTTGCCGGGCACCCCGCTGGTGGCCTTGGCCCGCAGGACCAGGCCCATGGTGATCACCACCAGGCCGGCGATGATGGTGGCCCACACGATGTCGAGGTTGAGCGACAACCCGAGCACCTTGTGCGTGTCGTGAACTCCGGGGGTGATGTCGATCCCGAGGAGCGGCATACGGAGAAGGTGGATCCCGAAGCCCATCGGGTCAGCCACTTCCCGGGAAGTCGTCGGGCGGCCCCATCGGAGGAGGGGGCGAGGCGTCGACCACATTGTCGTCGACCACGTTGGCGGTGATCACGTCGTCGACCGAGGTCATGGGCCCGGCTTTGGCCATCGAACGGGCCACGTTGGCCAACATGATCAACTGGAAGACGGCCAGGCCGGCCAGGATGCCGAAGCCGAGCTCGTGGGAGACGGTCATCAGGCCGAGGGTGACCACGGTGATGATCCCGAGACGGCCGAGCGTGTTGACGGCCAGTGGGCGCCGCTTGTTGTCGACCTCGCTGGCGCTGACCCGGGCCACCGAGTTGCCGATCATCCGGAAGTTGAGGGTCCCGAGACCGAGGCCGATACAGGCCCCGAGGCCGAGGAGCGGCACCCCGAAGGACACACAGGCCACCAGGGCGGCCACACCGACCACCAACGCCATGGACACGGTTCGACGGGCCACGTCGGGCACATTGGGCAGGGAGAAATGAGCGAACATGGGCTATCGAGGTTCTCGCCCGCGGCCCGGGAAAGGAGCGCCGGAGGCAGCCGGGTTCACAGGTACTTGCGGACCCTGGACACCGTGATCAGGACGGCGCCCACGATGCCCGCGGCCAACCCGACCAGGAGGAACAAGGGGCTGGTGCCCAGCCACCGGTCGACGGCGTACCCGATGCCGCCGCCGGCGACCAGGAGCACCGCGATCGAAAGCCCCAACGACAGGAACTCGACAGCCCCGGCGCTCACCGGCGGCGGGTGCGGCGATGACCCAGAACCGTCGCTCGGATCCGGAGGTGGGTTCGGGTCTGCCATGGTCGGGCCGTGCCGCGTCAGGCTGTCTGGGGAGTAGGGGCTTCACGAGTCGTTCCTGAACTCACGCAGGCGTTTGGCTGGGCCAGCCGGTCGCACCGCCGGCCGGTTGGATGCCCTCCGCGGAGGCGAGCGGCCTGCAATTCACCGGTGAATCATCGCACTTCCGGACCCACGGCGGCAAAACGATGGAAACACCCCGTTCACACTTCGCCGGGTCCGGCCGCGGCCGGGACCCCGGCCGGCCGGGTGACTCCACCAGGCCGGGTGACACCGCCAGGCCGGGGATGATCAGCCGGGGTGGCGCCTGGTCCGCCCAAGGTCGGCTCGGCCTCGCCACCCTCGGGGCCGGCCGCCACCCCGGCCCCGTCCCGAGGCTCGCCCCCCTCGGCGTGGTCCGGCTCACCGGCCGCCACCATGACGTCCGCCTCCGGGTCAGCCTGCCTCCTCAGCGAGGGGTGGAACAGGGTGTAGAGCACCACACCGAGAGCGAGGGCACCGAAAGGGATGGCCGCATTGACGCTCGAGATGTAGAGCGGGAAGAGGATGAACCCGGACAGGAGGACCGTCCACGCCCACAGGATGAGCACGCTGCGACGGTGGCCGTGGCCCAGACGGAGCAGGCGGTGGTGCAGGTGGTTCTTGTCCGGAGTGGAGAAGCCGGTGCGGTTGGCGGTGCGGCGGACGAAGGCGAAGGCCATGTCCACGATGGGCACCCCGAGGATGAAGAAGGGGATGAACAGGGGGGCGAAGAAGAAATAGGTCTGACCGGTGTGGGCGGCCACCCCGTTGACCGTCCCCGAGGTGACAGCCCGACCCCCGATGAGCATGGTGGAGGCGGCCATGAGCAACCCGAGGAGCAGGGCACCGGCGTCGCCCATGAAGATCTTGGCCGGGTGGAAGTTGTGGGGCAGGAAACCAAGGCAGATGCCGCAGGTGATCACCGCGATGAGCGGCCCGATGTTGTCGGTGGGGAGGGTGCCCAGGTGTTGGAGGTGGAGCCCGTACACGGCCAGAGCGCCCGAGGCGATGGCCACCACCCCGGCGGCCAGCCCGTCGAGGCCGTCGATGAGGTTGACGGCGTTGGTGATGGCGATGACCCACAGGGCCGTCAACAGGGGCGTCCACTCCGGCGACAGCTGGACCAGGCCGGCCAGGGGGACCTTGAACTGGAACCAGGTGACCCCCATGAAATAGAGGATGGTGGCGGCCAGGACCTCGCCGGCCACCTTGGCCGGAGCCGACATGTCCCGCAGGTCGTCGATGACCCCGACCACGAAGATGGCCGAGGCCCCGAGAATGAGGCCCAGCGGCTCGGACGAGCCGCGGAACAGGGGGCTGAGGGCGGGCACCGAGGCCGCCACCGACCAGGCCACCAGCATGGCCACGAACATGGCCACCCCACCGGTCTGCGGGGTCACCCGGGTGTGGACCTTGCGATCGTCGGGCTGGGCCACGTAGCCGATCTGCACGGCGATGCGCCGGGCCGGAAAGGTGAGCACCCAGGCCGACACCCCGGCCACCACCAGGACGACGCCATACCAATTGAGCGGTACGACCGAGCTCACCGGTCCCCCCGTCGCCCCCGGGTCACGCTCCGGCCAGTGTCGGATACGGCGGGAAGGCCGAGCACAGCTCGTAGACCTCCGAGCGCACCCGGGCCAGGGCGTCGTCGTCCTCCCGGTTCCGAAGTGTCCGGCTGATCAACGCGCCGATGGCCTGCATCTCGGAGGCGCCCATTCCCGCCGTGGTCTGAGCCGCCGAACCCAGGCGGAGGCCGGAGGTCACGAAAGGCGACCGCGGATCGTCGGGAATGGTATTGCGATTGCAGGTGATGCCGGCCCGGTCGAGCACCTCCTGGGCCACCTTGCCGGTGAGCTCGGCATCGAAGGTGCGGAGGTCGACCAACACCTGGTGGTTCTCGGTACCGCCCGACACCAGCCGGAACCCGCTCGCCGCCAGCGATGCGGCCAGGGCGGCGGCGTTGGCCACCACCTGGCCGGCGTAGTCGGCGAACTCGGGCCTGGCCGCCTCGGCGAAGGCCACCGCTTTGGCCGCGATGACGTGCTCGAGTGGTCCACCCTGCAGTCCGGGGAAGACGGCGCTGTCCACCGCCTTGGCCAGCTCCGCGTTGGTCAGAATGGCACCTCCCCGGGGACCCCGCAGCGTCTTGTGGGTGGTGAAAGTGACCACATCAGCCACACCGACCGGCGAAGGATGGACACCCCCGGCGATGAGCCCGGCGGGATGGGCGGCGTCGAAGAGGAACCGAGCTCCGACCGAGTCGGCGATCTCACGGAAGGGAAGCGGGTCGATGATCCGGGAGTAGGCGGTCGAGCCGGCCACGATGAGCCGGGGACGCTCGCGGCGGGCCACTTCGGCCACCTGATCGAAGTCGATGATCTCTCCGGGCTTGTCGGCGTCGTCGGAGGCCGAGGACACCCCGTAGGAGACGAAGCGCCAGATCTTCGAGGTGATGCTGGCCGGCGAACCGTGGGTCAGGTGGCCGCCGTGGTCGAGGCGCATGGCCAAGATGGTGTCGCCGGGCTCGAGGAGGGCCTGGTAGACGGCCAGGTTGGCGTTGGCTCCGGCGTGAGGCTGCACGTTGGCATGCTCGGCCCCGAACAGATCGGTGCAGCGCTGACGGGCCAGATTCTCCACCTCGTCGATGACCTGGTTGCCCCCGTAGTAACGCCGTCCCGGGTAGCCCTCGGCGTACTTGTTGGTGAGGATCGACCCGGTGGCGGCCAGGACGGCCGGCGAGGTGAAGTTCTCCGAGGCGATCAGCTGCAAGGTGGTGGACTGGCGGGTGGCCTCGTCGCCCAGCAGCTGGGTGATCTCGGGATCGTCGGCCAGCCACGCGTCGAAGGGGGAAGCGCCGGGGTGGCTGCTCATGGTCTCAGCTCCTGCCTGTCTCGGAGAGCGGATCGTCACCGCGCTCGACGTCGGTTATCTCGGCCAACCGGCGCTGATGGCGGCCGCCCTCGAATGCGGTGGCGAAGAAGACGTCCACCGCATCGGTCGCCTCAGCCACCCCGGTGGTGCGTCCGCCGAGGCAGATCACGTTGGCATCGTTATGCCGTCTGGCCAAGCTGGCTGTGGTCACGTCGTACACCAGCGCGGCCCGCACCCCGTCGACCTTGTTGGCCGCGATGCCGATGCCGATGCCGGTCCCGCAGACGCAGAGGCCCATGTCGGCGTCACCTGCGACCACGGCTCGCCCTACCGCGACGCCGAACAGCGGGTAGTCGACGGCCACCTCCGACGAGTCGGTTCCGAGGTCCACAACCTGGTGGCCGCCGTCGGCCAGATGCTTGGCCACCGTGCTCTTCAGTTCGAACCCCGCATGGTCCGAGCCGACGGCAATTCTCATCCCCCGAGTGTACCGAGGGTGAATCGGCCCTGGCGGCGCCACGGTACGCTCACAATCTTTATGAGCCTCGACCCCGCCACGCCGGTCATCGTGGGGGTGGGCCAGGTGACCAACCCGCCGGAGGCCGCCGGCCAGGACACCCTGGACGGCCGCCCGGAGCCTGTCGGCCTCATGGTCGAGGCGGTGCGGGCCGCCATCGAGGACTGCGACGGCACGGAACCCGGCGGCACTGCACCCCGCGGCCACCGCCTCGTCGGTCGGGCCCAGTCGCTGCGGGTGGCCAACCCGCTGAGTTGGCACTACCTCAACCCCGGGCTGCCGGTGGCGGACAAGCTCGGGATGACACCGGCTGAGATCGTGGTGACCACCACCGGTGGCAACAACCCCCAAAGCTTGGTCAACGCCACCGCGCTGGCCATCGGCCGGGGTGAGCTCGACGTGGCCGTGCTGGTGGGCGCCGACTGCGTGTACTCCCGTGTCCTGGCCCGCCGCCATCCCGATCGCCCCGTGTTGCCGTGGAGTGTGCAGCCTGTCGACACGGAGAGGGCCGAGGTGTTCGGCAACGATCGGCGGGGGACGACCGACGCCGAGGAGGAGCGCGGGCTCGATCTGCCCATCCACGTCTACCCGCTGTTCGAGAACGCCCTCCGCGCCGAGGCCGGTCGTTCCCTGGACGAGCACCGGGGCGAACTGGGAGCGCTGTGGTCGCGGTTCTCGGAGGTGGCGTCCGGCAATCCCCATGCGTGGCTGCGCACGCCGCGTACGGCAGAAGAGATCGCCACCGTCTCGGACACCAACCGGATGATCGCCTACCCCTACACCAAGTTGCTGACGGCCAACATGCAAGTCGACCAGGGCGCCGCGCTGATCATGTGCTCGGCAGCCGCGGCGCAGGCCGTGGGCATCCCTCGCTCGCGGTGGGTCTTCCCCCGGTCCGGTGCCGACGCCGACGATCACTGGTTCCTCTCCCACCGCCACGACTTCCACTCGTCGCCGGCCATCCGTGTGGCCGGAGCATCGGCACTGGCGCTGGCGGGCACGACCATCGACGAGATCGCCCACCTCGACCTCTACTCATGCTTCCCTTCGGCCGTGCAGATCGCCGCCGCCGAGCTCGGCCTGCCCCTCGACGATCCGCAAAGACCCTTGACGGTGACCGGGGGGCTCACCTTTGCCGGCGGCCCCGGCAACAACTACGGCACCCACGCGGTGGCCACCATGGTGAGCACCCTCCGCCGCGACCCCGGATCCCTCGGGTTGGTGACCGGTGTGGGCTGGTACCTCACCGAGCACAGCGTGGGGATCTACGCGACCGAGCCGTGGTCGGACCGCGGGTCGTCGCCGAGGGGCTCGGGGCTTCCGTCGGGCATCACCACCGAGGAGGCAGGGGGATTCGTCCGAGCCAACCCGCAGAGCCTGGTCAACGAGGTGCCCCAGTGCTCACCGGACGCCGACGCAGAAGGAGAGGTCACCGTGGAGACCTACTCGGTGTCCTATGGCCGAGGGGGCGCCGTCGAGCGGGGAGTGGTGGCCTGCCGCACCTCGGACGGGCGGCGTGCCTGGGCCAACATCACCGATCCCGACCAGCTGTCCGTGCTGGTCTCCGAGGAGGGGTGCGGTCGCTCCGGCGCCCTGCGCCCCGACGGCGCGGTCGACCTGGACTGAGCGGCCGAGGCGGCCGAGGCGGCCGGTGGGCCGGGCCGGCCGGTGGGCTGGCACCCTGCTCAGGCGGGCGCGGCTCCGGCCGCCACCGGAGGAGGGGCGTGCGGGTCCCGGTAGCGGTGCTTGAACACGCCGTAGGCGATGGGCCCGGAGAGCAGCGGTATCCAGTAGGAGGCCAACCGGTAGGCCAACGTGGTCAGCACCGCCTCGCTGAGGGTCAGCCCGGCCAACGTCAACAAGCCGGTCAGGCTGGCTTCGACGATCCCCAGACCGCCGGGGGTGAGTGGCACCAGACCGATGATCCCGGCCACCGCATAGGCCAGAAGGATGAGCGAGGGTCGGGGATGCGCACCCACCGCGAACACCGAGAAGAGCAGGCACAGGTAGTCGAACAACAACCGGCCGCCCGACAGCAGGGTTGCCTGCCACCACTTCGCGCCCAGCACCCCGCGGATCAGATCGCGCTGCTCCAGCAACCGGTCGGGCAACCCGGTGAGCGGCTCTCGCTTGCGGAACAACCGGTTGCGCACCGTCTGAGCCACCCGACCCGCCCAGCGCAGCGGTGCATCCAGGGTCATGAACACTGCGCCCAGGCCACAGAAGACGAAGAAACCGATGGCACCGATGACAGCCGCAGCCACCAGGCCGCGGCTCACCGGGGACCCGAACAACACCACCGGCAAGATGAACACCGGCAGGGCCAGAAGGCCGGCGATGCCGAGGAAGGAGAAGGCGGTCAGACCCCCGACGGCGTCGGCCGCGTCCATCCCGCTGACCGCCAACATCCGGAATTGCACGGCCGCCCCTGCCGCCGCGCCTCCAGGCACGATCAACGAGATGGCGTTTCCGGCCAGTTGCGCGGTGACCACCGAGAACCACGCCTTGGTGCGTAGAGCGATGCGCTGCAACGAGAAGGTGCAAACGAAATGGGTTCCCTCGGCCAGCAAAGCGGGGACGAACCAAAGCAGGTTGAGGGTGACCAGTTTGGGCCAGTCGTGAAAGACGGCGACGACCTCGGGCAGCACCAGATAGAACGCCACGCCGGCGACAGCCACCACGATCGAGCGCTTGACCACTGCCTTCCAGGGAAAAGGCTGTTGCTGCTGCTCCTCGAACTGGGATTCGAACGACTTGGCCTTCGGATCCCCGCCCGCGGGATGCGGGTTGGTCACCGGATCAGTCCCCACCCGTCACGAGCGCGCCCACGACCATCGGTCCGGTCGGTCAGCCTTCGCCGAGGGAGCCTGTCGAGGCGCCGACATCGGAAGTGGCATCGACACTCGAGATCAGTGAGGCCACCACCCCTTCGAAGCGCGGATCCCACATTTCCTTGACGTCAGCCATACCCCGGCCTCACTTTTCGCAGTCGTCGATCAACGATCATTCCACGACCGCTGCTCACCGGGCACGCTGGTGCGGGTACGAGCCCCGGCATCCATGCCCGCCGATGCCGATGAGGCGAGAAGGCTGATGGCGGTGGGAGAAGACGGAGAACCGTGCCGACATATGCCGACGTCTGCCGACGTCTGCCGGCGTCGACGACGTTGGCGAGGGGCCACCGACGCGGCCACCGGGGACCACCATCGGGTGGTGATGGCGGACGCAGGCTACGAGGACGACCTCGGCGGCATCACCACTCTGTGGCCGGAAGCCGCCTGGTGGTCCCGTCGGCCCCCCAGCGATTGGCGCCGGGTGCTCCCCCCCTCACCCGGGCCCACCCGGGCGTCCGGACCGGAGAGGCCCAGCTATTAGCCTGGTGGGCCGTGACCGAGACCTCCGATGCCCAACTGACCCGCGAGACCTTTGACCGGCTCTCGGCCGAGCTCGAGGACCTGACCACCCGGGGACGGGTGGAGATCGCTGCCGCCATCGAATCGGCCCGTGCCCTGGGCGATCTCTCGGAGAACGGGGACTACCACGCAGCCAAGGACGCTCAGGGAAAGATGGAGTCGCGGATCCGCCAACTCCAGCGCCTGTTGAAGACGGCGACCGTGGTGGACGCCGGCCAGGGGGCGGACGGCACGGTCGCCCCGGGCACGGTGGTGGCCCTCCGCTATGACGGCGACGACGAGGACGACACCACCGACTTCTTCGTGGGCTCGATCGAGGAGCGTCCCGGGGACCTCACCGTGGTCTCCCCGGGGTCCCCGCTCGGACAGGCACTGCTGGGCCACGCCGCCGGGGACTCCGTGGAGTACGCCGCCCCCGGAGGGACCCTGAAGGTCGAGATCGTCAGCGTGGGGGTCTGAATCCGATGGCCACACCCCGCACTCTGTCGGAAAAGGTCTGGGACCGCCACGTCGTCCACGTAGGGACGGCCGACGAGCCCGACGTCTTGTTCGTCGACCTTCATCTGGTCCACGAGGTCACCTCACCCCAGGCCTTCGACGGTCTCCGCCTGGCCGGCCGCGGGGTCCACCGGCCCGACCTGACCATTGCCACCGCCGACCACAACGTCCCCACCATCGACATCGACAAGCCGGTGTCCGACCCGGTGTCGGCCAAGCAGCTGGCCGTGCTGGCGTCCAACTGCGCCGAGTTCGGCATCACCTGCTACCCAATGGGTGACGCCAACCAGGGCATCGTCCACATCATCGGGCCGGAGCAAGGTCTCACCCAACCGGGGATGACCATCGTCTGCGGCGACAGCCACACCTCCACCCACGGCGCCTTCGGGGCCTTGGCCTTCGGGATCGGCACCAGTGAGGTGGAGCACGTGTTGGCCACCCAGACCCTGCCCCAAAACAGGCCGGACACCATGGCCGTGACCGTCGTGGGCGAACTCCCGCCCGGAGTCACGGCCAAGGATCTGGTGCTGGCCATCATCGGCCAGATCGGCACCGGAGGGGGTTCCGGCCACATCATCGAGTACCGCGGTCCGGCCATCGTGGGGCTGTCGATGGAAGGGCGCATGACCGTGTGCAACATGTCCATCGAAGCGGGGGCCCGGGCCGGCATGATCGCCCCTGACGACACCACCTTCGCCTACCTCGCGGGCCGGGACCACGCTCCGAAGGGTGCGGCCTGGGAGGAGGCCCTGGCGGAGTGGCGAGAGCTGCCCACCGATGAGGGGGCCACCTTCGACAAGGAAGTGACCCTCGACGCGTCGACTCTGGTGCCCTACGTGACCTGGGGGACGAATCCGGCCCAGGTCACCCGGATCGACGGAACCGTTCCCGACCCGGCCTCGTTCGAGAACGCCAGCGACGAGGAGGCGGCTGACCGCGCCCTCGACTACATGGGGCTGGTGCCGGGCACGCCCATGCGCGAGATCGCCGTCGACACGGTCTTCATCGGCTCGTGCACCAACGGCCGCATCGAGGATCTCCGGGCTGCCGCCGACGTGCTGGTCGGGCGCACGGTGCGGGCCGGGCTGCGAGCCATGGTCGTCCCCGGGTCGCACCGGGTCAAGGCTCAGGCCGAATCCGAGGGCCTGGACGCCCTGTTCGTCGCCGCCGGGTTCGACTGGCGCGAACCGGGGTGCTCGATGTGCCTGGCCATGAACCCCGACAAGCTGGCCCCCGGGGAACGGGCCGCCTCCACCTCCAATCGCAACTTCGAGGGGCGTCAGGGGCGGGGAGGGCGGACCCACCTGGTCTCCCCGGCCGTGGCCGCCGCCACCGCGGTGGCCGGCCACTTCGCCACACCCGGGGAGCTGCCCTGATGAAGGCCATGCAGCTGGTGAGCGGCCGAGCCGTCCCGCTGGACCGGTCCGATGTGGATACCGATCAGATCATTCCGTCCGACTGGCTGAAGCGGGTCGAGCGGACCGGTTTCGGCGCCGGCCTGTTCGCCGAATGGCGGGACGACCGCGACTTCGTCCTCAACCAGGAGGAATTCGCCGGGGCCAACATCCTGGTGGCGGGCCCGAATTTCGGCATCGGTTCGTCAAGGGAACACGCGGTGTGGGCCCTCCTGGATTACGGGTTCGAAGCCGTGATCTCCCCCGGCTTCGCCGACATCTTCCGCAATAACTGCACCAAGGCCGGCCTGGTGCCGGTGCAGGTGGACCCGTTGGTCGGCCGACTGCTGCTCGACGCGGTGATCGCCGAGCCGGCCATGCAGATCACCATCGACATCGAGCGGGGTTGGCTCGAAGCCTTGTCGGCGGGGATCGAGACCACCTTCCCGCTCGACGCCTTCACCCGGGACCGGCTGCTCAACGGGTGGGATGACATCGGTCTCACCCTCCGCTACGAGGACGAGATCGAGGCCTACGAAGCCAATCGCCCGTCGTGGCTGCCTACCACCCGCTGATCGCTCCCGAGCAGGCCGACCGCTAACCCCGACAACCACTCGGGTAGACCGATGGCCACAGGGGGACGGACGTGCTCAGAGCGGAAGCGACTCCGGCGGGGTCACAGAGCCCGCCGGGTCCCCGGCGCCGACTACCACGAGGGGCAGGGGGGCAGCCAGCGTCGGGGGACCCGGTGGATAGGGAGTTGCGAAACGTGACGCTCCTTTCGCAACTTCGATTTTTTGCGCTCCTGGCGCAGAACTATTCCGCATGTCAGCGACGAACCCTGCTTCTCGGATAAACGGTACACGAAGGGCTGAAGGGGCACGCGGATCGCGACCGGTTGTACGCGCAAGAACCGCGCACAAGAACGGCGCACGAAATGGTTGCGGACCGCTCCATGCTGACCTCGATCCCCTCCCCGTTTCCGCCAACTCGTGGATCTCCCGGTGCTCCGCCGCCTACCGCGCATCCGCCACGCTCCGTGACGTTGGTCTGCAGCCGTCATCGTAGGCCCACGTGGCCACCGGGTCAATCGCCCACGCGTGAATATCCTGCAAGATCGGGACGGCCCCGACCGGGAGCACGGCTCGACCGCTCTAGGGTAGGCCGATGCCGCTTCGGAGAGTGAACGCAGGGCTCCCGAGATTAAGAGTTGCGGGGGATGCCTGAGATGCCGGGGATGAACGGAAGACACCGAGGTATCGGGCTGATCTTGCTCGGGCTCGCTTCAGCAGCGGTGATCGGGCTCCTGCGCCGGCACGCCGGACCGGACCGGGCCGCATCGGGAACCCCGGTCATCGGCGGGGACACCTGGCCGCCCGTACCGGTCAAACCCAACCGTCTGCGGGGAAACGGAGGAGGGTCCGGCTGAGCCGGACCCTCCTCGCGTGCCCCCGATTTTGCTCACCGATCAAGAGGATCGGTGCACTGCATCCCCTAGCCGTCGATGGGCAGGCAGTAGCCCGTCGGGTCCGACTCGGTGTAATTCGGATCCACCAACTGGTAGTTGGCATCGGTGATCGACGCCGGATGGGACAGACCCACGGTCTCCTCGGCGAAGGCCGTCCCTGGCTCCTGGGTGGTGGCGTTGTACCCGGTGTCAAGCGGGAAGAAGCCGTTGGCCAGGATGTCGGTCTCGATCTCGTACCGGTAGTTCAAGCCGGTATAGGGATCGATGTCGGTGGCCGTCTGCTTCTTGCACATGAACCCGTACTCGCTGGTGTAGTTGAGGGTTGGCTGGGTGGCCGGAGCGGCCGCCGTTCCCGCGGCACCAGTTGACGTCGAGTTGTTGTACACGTTCGACAGGCACCGGATGAGCGGGAAATCGCCAGGCAGGTTGCCCGTGCACCCCGCCGGCTGGATCTTCGCCTGGTCTGCCGTCACGCCGTTGACCTCGCCCAGCTGGGTCTTGACACTTCCGGCCCCCGGGCACTTGCCTGCCGGGCACTCGACCGCGAATTTGCCAGCGGAGAAGAAGTAGATGGCGTTGTTTATGTCGTCGTTATAGTACTTGCTGGTCGGGCTGATGATCGAGGAGACCTCGTTCTCGAACAGGCCGTTGTGGGTGGCCGAATCTCCGGACGCCTCGTTGCTCAGGCAGGCCGGAGTAGCGGTCGCACCGGTGGTGATGTAGGAAGCCCAGGTTCCCTCGGTCCCTGATCCGCTCTGTGCCATGTAGCAGTCGATCGGAAGGGACGTCTTGGAGCCGTAGCAGGCCCAGTTGTCCGAGCTGTACGTCTTGCCCTTGACCGTGCAGGTGGCGGGCGAGTCGTTGTAGATCTGCTCCAACTGGCCCTGGGTGAGGGTCTTGATCTTCTTGGTGGCCGTCGAGGGGAAGAACACCCAGCTCACGCCGTCGTCGGCGAACTGCACATAGTTCTGAGTACCAAGTCCGTGGCTGTTGGCCGGGGTGGCCGACGAGCGGGCGAAGTTGATGTCCGGCTCGCCGTCTCCGCTGCCGGAGTTGCCCTGGAGCTGGTGCACGCCGTTGCCCGATCCGAGCGCCGGGTAGTTGTACACGACGTCGTTGTTGGGGTTCTCCATCGTGGCCGTCTCGCCGTTCTCACCCGGCTGATTGACCGTTCCACTGGTGGCATAGGGCGTCGGGCAGCTGAAGTCGAGTGGCTGCGGCGAGCCACCGGCGAGGTTGCAGCCGGGTGCCGAGTTGAACAGGGTCGCCAGTGTGGTGTCCAGCTGGTAGATCGTGTTCGAGCCACTGCCGCTGATGACGGTCGTCTGATTGTCGGTGGCACCGGCAGGGCCGGCAAACGCCATCGACATCGCTGACACACCGAGAGCGACGGTGGCAATGGCCACGCCCCTCCGGCGAGTAAGCAGATTTCGGAACATGTGCATGTCTCCTCTTGTTTGGGTTAGGGGTTGAAGGCCGACCTTGCTCCGATCCTTGCCTCCAAGTCGCACCGTACGGGACCCAGGTAATCTGCCCGTCACGGAACTGTGCTTTCACAATGAAATCTTGGTGACGGATCAGTGTGACGTCTGTGTGACGTCCTGATCCGTCGCCGCACCTGGCGGTGTCAGCCTCGCTGACAGTGGCCGTTGGAGCGGGGGCCTCTCGACCAACGGCACCGGAGGCCGACGGCGAGAAGCGCCTCGGGGCTTTCGTACGACCTTGGCCGCCCTCAGAAGGTGGCTGGCAGGGCCCGAGCCACACTCTCGCAAGCGAACAACCCGCAGGCGATGAACACGGGGGTGGCGAAGATGTAGACCAGCCACGGTCGCCGCCAACGCCACACCGCCAGACCGGCGAGGATGAGGACAAGAACGCTGATCAGGGACCACATCAGGGCCAGGCCGCCGGCCGAGGGGTCGCCGCCCAGGCCCAGCTCGTAGGTGGGGACGGCCACAACGTTGGCGGGGACGGCATAAGGGCTGCCCACCAACTTGGCCAGTACCACGAGACGGCCGCTCGGGGAGAGGGTCGAATTGGAGGTGATCAAAGTCAGGCGGTTGTCCGCGGTCGGGGTGACCACGTCGTGCTGACCGGCGGTCACCACCAGAGTCCGGGTGACCCGGTAGGTGAAGGACCCGGCGCCGTCCACGACGTGGACCCGGTCACCCGATCGCAGCTGTCCGAGGGATCCGAAGGGCGCCCCGAAGGTCACTCTCTTTCCGGCGATCACCGCATTGCCGGGGGTTCCGGGGAGGGCCGTGCCCGGCATCAGGCCTGGACCGTTCATCAGGTCGCCGGAACTGGTTCCCTCAACCACCACCTGGTGCAGATGGAGCGCCGGGATCGAGAGCACGGCGACGGCGGATCCCTCGGCCGGCACCTGGCCGGTGGCCAACCCGTAACGGAAGACCGGTTGGCTGATCACTGATTGGGCCAGACGCTGCTGATTCCTGGCGGCCGTCAGCGGCGTGAAGGCGAACAGATAGACGAGGAAGAGGATGACCAGCCCGCCGGCGCCGATCAGTGCCAATGCCACCATCCTTCGGACGGGCACGTCGGGTATCCGGATGACCCGCTCGGCCCGCTCCCCCACCGGCCGCGCTGTCTCTGTCGAGCGGGCCGCCTCTCCCGACCGGGCCGCGACGCCAGGCGGTGCCTGGTCGTCGGTGCGGTCACTGGCAACGACCCGATCCTCAGGAGGTGCTCCGGTGGCGATGGACGTCCGAGTATCTGTCACGATGATCCTCCGCTTCGTCGTCGTCGACGCCTGGTCTCCGGTCCCACGAGCAAGACGGTCCCTGCGATCAGGCTTGCCAGCGCGAGAAGGACCAGTGCCGGAAAAAGGAAACGGGCGGGTCCGTCAAGGCTCACCAACATGGTTCCGGCCACCGTCGCGTTCGACCCGGGACTGCTGCTCGAACCGCCCCCGGTTGGTGACCCGTGCGAGCTGGAGGTCAAGGATGGGGATGTCGACAGAGGAAGGCTCGAACCCGAGCCGCCGAGGACGTTCACGCCCGAAGAGATCGAGGACGATGCCCCCGAACCGGTTTCCGCACTCCCCGAGGTTCCTCCCGTGCTGCCCGTGGATCCCGACGTGCTCGCTGGTGTGCTGGACGTTGTCGACTTCGTCGGGACCGTCGTGGTGGTCACCGGGGAGAGGGAGGGCGCCGCGCTGATGTCGTTCTTGATGTCGGTCAACGCCGCCTGATAGATGTCGGAGGGCATCGGGTAGTACCCGGGCGGCAGGGGAATCGACCCCGAGCCGTGCGAGAAGTTGACCAGGTTGGTGAGGAGACTGGTCATCGCCGAGGCCTCGTCGGCTGGTTGAGGTGAGGTCGGGACCAGGGCATAGGTGATGTCGGGCATCGGATAGGCGCCGGCCGCGTCGGTCGTCGTGTCCTTGGCGTAATCGAACGAGAAGGTGCCTTGTGGACAGGAGAGCTCACCGGTCGGACAGGGCGTCACGTTCTCGAGCGCGTCCGCGACACTCGTCTGGTTCGGAGTCACGAAATTCCCCGCCGAGTTTTGCAGACTCGCCGAATTGAGGCCGTAGAAGAGGGAGTCGGAGGAGTCCATCACCGCGAATCCCTCGGTAAAAGTGTCGGGTTGGGGGTACTGGTTGTTGGCGTAGGCGTAGTTGCGGACGTCATTGGCCTGCAGGCTGGGGAACTCGAGCTGCGAGAACGAGGGCGGCTGGCCGTTGCCGCCCGACTGCGTCTGCACCGAGGGAACGGTCGACTGGGAGGAACAGCCCGGGGTCGGCCACAACCAGTCTTCGGTGTTGATCACCGGGTTGTTCGGCTGGGTGATGAGTTCGGTGGCGGCGTTGTGCTCGTCGGTCACCCTCACCGGCACCGGTTGGGTCTGGCCGACCTCCGAGAGATCGACGGTCATCGGCACGTTGGGCTGCTGACAGATCCAGCTCGTGGCCTGGTAGAGAGCACCGGAAGGCGCGTCGGGCATAAAAGACCCGGCCGTGGTCGCAATCGTGCCGAGCGCTTCTTGGCCGGGGGGGGCCGGGTTCAACAAGTTGAACCCATTCATCTCCATCTCGTCCTGCAGTTGGTCCTCTTTGAGAACATCTTTCTTGGTGCCCGGAGGCGGCGTACATCCCTGGATCTGGGCGCAGCTCACCCCGGCTGTGGCCAGCGCGCTCAACAAGTTGTCCGAGTAGAAGACCCCGTTTTTCACTGGTACGGGACCACCACTGTAGGAACCCAGGGCATCCGTGTAGTCCCCGTTGATGAGCCCGGCCAACATGTCCGGGGTGAGATCGAACGAATAGAAGGCGGGCGGATAGCTTCCCGTCAAGGGTTCGTTCTCACCGAGGAAGCCGACCGTGGTCGCCGAAACCGCGATCGGGACGTAGGCGAAGCCCCGACCCCCGAGCAGGGTGGCCTCCTGAGTCGGGTCGGCCGGATTGTCGACGAACCCGAGGGCGATGTTCCCGTCGTTGAAGTCGGTGGTCACCGTTCCGGTGTCGGTTGCCGTATTGAGGTCGATCACCCCGTTTTTACTCTGGCACGACGATCCGACAGCTGCGTTCAGGAAGTGTTGGACCGACCACGAGCTCTCGCTGTCCAGGACGGAGTCGCTGGCCGGACAGCCGGAGGGGGGCGGCGCGTAGTTGAGCGGCATGACCACGGTGTTGGCACTGCTGTCGTAGGGATCGGCACCCTGGCCCGGCTCAGAGTTGTCTGTGGAACGAGCTTCCTCCCAGGTCACTTCCACCGCGCAGGGATCACTGGTGTTGTCGCAGTTGAACCCCGGATTGCTCGGCTCGCCGGAGGGCTGAGTGATCTCGCGTGCCGGAATGCTCGGTTCACCCTGGCCGGGGGGATCGAAGAAGACGGCGAAGGTGTTCTGAGTGGCATGATCGGCGGTGAGGGTGCTGACCGGTTCGTTGACGATCCCGTAATCCTGCGCTTCGAAGAAGCCGGACAGACACAGCGGATTCGCCGGATTGGGGCTCTTCATCGAGCAGAAGCCGACCCGCATGGACCCACCGGACGCTCCGTCGGGGAAGGATGTCGGGAAGTTGGTGGTCTTCACGGTCACATATTGGTCGTCCTGCAAGTAGCTGACAGGGTTGACATCGACCGTTGGGGGCGTCGCCGGGTTACAGGAGCCGAACGTGATCAGCTGTTGGGGACACGGCAGTGTGACGATGCAGCCGCCGGAGCCGTCGCTCGTCCCGGTCGGGCAGGTGGGGTTCTGTGCCGCACCAGCGACGCGCCCAGCACCTCCCGACACGAACAGACTGCCGGCACCGATCGTTGCCGCGGCCATGACCGCCAGCATGCAGACGCCGACCACGCGGCGGCTCGACCGGCGGCGGGTCCTGCCCTTGGCGTGGATGCCGTGGTGGCTTCTGGTGGCGTTCATCTCAACCTTGTCCTCCGGCTTGTCCCTCTGATGTCCGCAATTGCCGTTTCTTGAGGTAGTAGGCAGCGAGCGGTGGCCCGGCCAGGATCAGCAGGGCGAGCAGAACCCAAAGAATTAGTTCCAACGCCCGGGGGCCGAGCACGAAATGCGAGGCGTCGACCAGGGCGTCGGCCCGGAGGGCCTGGGTCAAACCGCCCGGCAGGGTGCGCACGATCTGTCCGTTGACGAAGGTGAAACCCGATTTGAGGGTCCCACCGGCGGTGCAGGCCTGGGCGGCCAGCTTGGCATTCTCCTTGGACAGATTGGCGCAGGCTTTGGCCACCGCCACCGGGTTGGCCCCACTGCCCTCGAGTCCGGTGCTGGCCGAACCGGAGGACCCCGATCCTCCGGCGGAACTCCCGCCGGAGCCCGAACCCGACCCGCTCGAACCGTTCGCGCCCGAGCTGCTCCCACCTGCACCCGCGGCGGAGGTGGTGGCCGTGTTGATCTGGGCCGCGGCGCCCGGGGCCAGACCCTCGATGACAGGCTCACCGGGGAGGGGGATCTGGCCGTCGACATAGGGGTTCTTGCAATTGGAGGCGGTGGGCGGTGGGGGCTCAGCGGCTCCGCTGAGCCGGCCAATGGCCCAGAAGTCCTCCTGCACCAGGTTCGGGGGGAGGGGGGAGTAGCCGATCGAGGCCATGTTCTGCTGTCCCGCACAGGCCACGAAGTTGAGGAACTGGCCCATCTCTTGTCCCTTGCTCGAGTTCAAGTCGTAGTTCCCGGCACCCGAGCACGAGGCAACGTTCTGCGCCGTGGCCAGGGACGGCGAGCACTGGGTGATGAAGTAGCTGTAGGAGGACAAGGGGTAGGCGTTGGGCAGCGGGTTGGTATAGACGTTGGTCAGATCCTGGGTCAGGTCGGGGTGGAGGATGGCCTTCTCCAGAGCGGTGGCCACGTTGACCGACGTTGGCTGCACGGCCGCGCCCGACTGGTTGGCCAGGTTCGCCACCGGCAGCCCATGCACCTTGGCGTAGGCCGTCTCGACGTAAGTAATGGCGCCTTGGGCGTTCGCCGCGGCCACGTCGTTGGCCGAGATGTCCGCCCCAGACGCCCCGGTGAGTCCGCTACCGGTCGTCCACCCCGGGTAACCCGGCAGCTGGCCCGGGCTGCACCCGCCGTTGTTCTCACACACCGGCGTCGGCCAGGTGGCGCTGGGGCTTCCGATCGACGAGGGACCGGTGGTGGGCAGCCCGAACGCCCGCTGCGCGTTGACGAAGGTGGAGTTGGTCTGGTGGATCAGGTAGTCGGAGAGCAGGTAGTTCTCCCCCGCTCCGTCGGAACGATAGATCGGGTCGATGGGGACGTCGATGCTCCCGAGGGTCGGGTTGAGGCTCTGGATGAGAGGGTCGTCCCAGTTGGTGATCTGGCCCAGGAAGATTTCGGCGATGGCCTGGGCATTGAGGTTGAGGTTGGTGATGCGCTGGCCGGAGCTGGGGTTGGTGAGGTTGTACATGAGGGCAAGACCTCCGGCCACGTCCGGAAGGTACTGGTAGGGAACGGTGGGCTGGTAAGGGCTCTGTCCGGTGGCGTAGGAGATGTCCGAGGCACCCATGTCGACCTGGTTCTGGGCGAAGAACGACATGCCGGTCACCGAGTTGGAGGGCTGGAAATTGATGTTGGTGCCGTAGAGGGTGCCCGCTTCCGAGGTCCAGCTCAGGATGGCGGGTGCAGCGAAGCTCGAGCCGGTCGACTCGATGGCGGGGTCGGCACCGGCGGCCAGCGTGCCCCACATTTGGACCGCCACCGCCATCACCAGGACGAAGGCGGTGGCCCCGAGGATGGGGAGAGGGCGGCCCCGCCGCCTCGTGGGCTCAGCCGAATTGACCGTTGACATAGTCAGCCGTCCTTGGGTCGGTGGGTTCGGTGAAGATCATGTCTGTCGGTCCTGACTCGACGACGCGGCCGGGTTGGTTCTCGGCAGCCAGGAAGAAGGCGCAGTAGTGGGACACCCGTTGGGCCTGTTGCATGTTGTGGGTGACGATCACCACCGTGACTTCGTCGGCAATGTCCTTGATGGTCTCTTCGATCCGCAGGGTCGACGTCGGGTCAAGGGCTGAGCACGGCTCGTCCATGAGCAGCACCCGCGGTCGCACCGCCAGGGCGCGGGCGATGCACAGGCGTTGCTGCTGACCACCCGACAACGCTCCTCCCAGTTCGCCCAATCGGTTCTTGACCTCGTTCCACAAACCGGATTTGGTCAGCATCTCCTCGAGGATGTCGGCTTTGTTGGGGGGCGAAATCCGCGAGAACTTGAGGCCGGACAGGACGTTGTCGGCAATTGTCATGGCCGGGAACGGGTTGGGCTTCTGGAAGACCATGCCGATGTGGCGGCGCACGTCGACCGCCCGTTGACCACGACCATAGATGTCGGTTCCGTCGAGTTCGACGGAACCGGCCAGCTGGGCCCCCGGGACGACCTCGTGCATCCGGTTGAGGATCCGGAGGAATGTCGACTTCCCGCACCCCGACGGCCCGATGAGCGCGGTGACCTGGGTCTGGGCCATGAGGAGGTCGACCGATTCGAGGACCAGCCGACCACTGAACCAGGCACAGACGCCCTGGGCCTCGATCTGGCCGGCCTCACCCGGGTCGGGGACCGAGGTCCGGTCCGGTCGCGCCTGCACGGGGACGTTGGGAACAGTCACAGGAGCACTCATCGGTAGCCACCACCTTCTTGTCCGGGCGAACTCGACCTTTGCATGGGTACCGGAACGAACATGCGGGCCATGGTGTCGTCCTCGGAACCAATCAGCTTCGACGACTTCTTGCCTCGCGTCCGGCCGAGGATCCTGGCCGCGGCGAAGAGCACCAGGACGATCATCATCAAGACGAAGGCGGCCTGAAAGGCGATCGTGATCAGCACGGGCTCGGCCTCCCGCACATTGGTGAAGATGAAGAACGGGAGGGATTCCTGGGGGTGATTCAAGGGATTGGCATTGATGAGTTGGGATCCGAACTCGGTGTAGATGAGCGGTGCTGTCTCACCCACGATGCGGGCGACGCCGAGCAGGATGCCGGTGACCACGCCCGAGCGGGCGGTCGGCAGCACGACCGACCACACCGTGCGCCACTGCGGAGCACCGAGGGCCATGGAGGCCTCCCGCAGGCCGCTCGGGACGACCCGAAGGACCTCTTCGATGACCCGGGTGACCGAAGGCAACAGGATCACCACCAGGGCCAGCGACGCAGCCAGACCCGAAAAGCTGAGCCAGTGGTTGATGATGAATACGGAGTAGATGAACACGCCGGCGACGATCGAGGGGGTGCCGCTCATGGCGGTGACCACGGTCCTGATGAGCCGGGTGCCCCGTCCACCCACTTCGTTCAGGAAGATGGCCGTGGCGATGGCGATGGGGACGCCGATGGCCGCCGACAGGGCCACCTGCTCCAAAGTGCCGATGATGGCGTGGAGAACACCTGACTGGTTGAGCGTGTTCGGGTTGGTGGCGGACAGGTCCCTTGCGTCCTTGCTGAACAGCGACCCCCAGTGGATGGTCGGGACCGCCTTGTAGGCCACCCAGACCACGATGAACAGGACGATGCCGATGATGAGGGCCGCGGCGGTGACCACCACGACGGCCACCACCCGGTCGGTGGCTGCCTGGGGCTCCACGACCTGGGCGGTGACCAGCCAGGTGAGACCGAGGAAGGCCGCATACCAACAGACCAGGAACCCGAGGGCGCCGGAGAGGTCGGTCAACTGGAAGAAGATGACCCACACCAGGCACAACGAGGAAATGGCGGCGGCGGCCAGCAGACCGACGTCCTTCCATCCGAGGTCGCGGGGGCGAATGGGGGTGGGCAGCCGCCGGGGCTGTGGTGGGCGGGGGGGTGTCCCGAACGCGTCTGACGTCGGCGGGCCGGTGGTGGCCGTTCCTGTGGACGACGACGAGGGGGGGATGAGGACCCCGGGCGGTGCCGTGGGCTGATCGGCGCGGGTGGTCACAGGTCGACGCCCGCCCCGCTCCGCGAGCGGTTGACGATGGCCGAGGCGATCAGGTTGATGACCAGCGTGAGAGCGAAGAGCACGAAGCCCATCATGAGCAGGTCTTCCAGTCCGAGTTTGCCTCCGGCGTTGAAGTTGGTGGCGATGAACTCCGAGATGGTCGACCCGCCGGCCTGGAGGATGTGGAAGGAGACGCTGGCCGAAGAAGCAAGGATGAGCGAGACGGCGATGGTCTCCTCGAGGGCGCGTCCGAGCCCGAGCATCACCGCCCCGATCATGCCTCCTCGACCGAAGGGGAGGACGACCGTCCGGATCATCTGCCAGCGGGTGGCGCCGAGGGCCAGAGCCGCCTCCCGCTCACCGGCCGGGGCCAACGAGAAGACCTCCCGCGAGATGGAGGCCACGATGGGGACGATCATGATCCCGACCACCAGCCCAGCGATGAACAGCGAGGAGCGGAGGTTGGGACTGGTCACATTGAAGAACGGGATGAACCCCAGATGCCGGGAGAGCCAGGTGCTGAACCCCACCACGTTGCCCTCGAACTCGTACACCGCCCACAACCCGAAGACGATGCTGGGGATGGCGGCGGCCAGGTCGATCATGGCGATCAGCGGGCGTCGGGTCCAGGCCGGTGCGTACTCGCTCAGGAACAGGGCGACGAGGATGGCTATCGGCGAGCCCACCACGATGGCCACCGTGGCCACCTCGATCGTCCCGACCAGGGCAGCCAGGACGCCGTAGTCGACCCGGTTGCCCAGGGTCTGGAAGCCGGACCGGGTGAAGAAGTGGATCCCTTCCTTGGCCAGCGCCGGGTACCCACGTAAGAAGAGGAACAGGCCGATGAGGAAGAGCAGAAGCAGAGCACTGAAACCTGCCGTCCGCACCACACCGCGGAAGAGCCGGTCGGCGCCGCTGCGGTGATCCTCGATCTCAATGGGCTGAGGCACCAGGGCATGGGAGCCGGGGCCTTCGAGCTCAACCGTGGTCGACATGTTCTCTCGGATTCCTGGCTACTCGGGACTCAAATCGGGATCGGCGAGGACAGGCAGAGGATGGACGCGCCGAACTTCGGCCTCCAGACCGGCGAACCGTAGTTTCCTTGCCGGGCTGTGGGCCACTGACGCGGATGGTAGCGGCCGAAAGTGAACGCAGGGCTAACTTTTCTCGACTCGCCGATGATCGTCTGGTGACGTCTGACCGGGCGTGGGGCCGTGGTCACGGCAGATGCTGCGAGGATTCAAAGGTTGTTGATCAACTGGCCACGGCCGACGTCGAAGGTTATCGAGGGGGATGTCCACGTCAGCTTGCCCCCCACGATCTTGACGGGCACCAGGGAGGCCTGATCGGACTGGGGGTAGGGCTTGTCGGCGGCCAGCTGTTTGATGAGCGAGACGAGATCTTTCCCGGCGGTCGGATTGACCTTCTTGATCTGGTCGAGGCTGGCCCAGTAGAGATTGGGGCCGCCGCACTCGAGGAAGAAGGCGAACCAGGTCTGCCCGCTCTTGTCGGTCCAGAGCAGCGGTTCGGCCAACAGCACCGACTGACCGGAGGGAACGGTGCCGATCACCGTTCCCGAACGGTCTGGCCCCGCGTAGAGCACGGTACCCTCGGGGGCGGCCGCACTGTCGATCATCGCCGTTCCCCCGTGCTTCTCGATCGAGTCGAGCGCGGCGTTGGCCGAGGGGTCCGGCGCGAAACTGGGGAAATTGGGGCGGACACCGGGGGGCTCTCCGGTCGGAATCGAGTTGTTCACTTCGAAGGTGCAACCCTGCAAAGTGAAATCGGGTGCAGTCACCACCGATTTGGTCGCGCTGGACGAGGAGGCCGACGATCCGCAGGCAGCAAAAGCCGCCGCGCTGATCACTACGACGAAAGCGGCGACACCCCGGCTTGTCCTCAACGCCGCGTTCCGTTGCACTGTTCGCGTCACTCCTTCGGTCGTCTCGTCTGTTCGCCCCGGTCCGGGTCGATCCCCCGGGCCGATCGGTGTTCAAGTTCTCCCACGACTGCCCACCAGAGTCAAAGCAGGGAGGCGGAGATTACCGAGAGATCACGCTTACGTTACGCAGACGTGACCGGCCGTTCACCGAAAGCAGTTCCACCTCGCCCCACTCGACCCTCGGCTCACTCGGGGCGCGCCCACTGGAGCGCGTGGGCGCACTCGCCGACCTGAATCGAATACTCGAGGTAGAACTGATCACGCCCGAGCTTCTGGGCCAGGCGATGGCGGGGGTCATCGCGCCACGCCCGGTGGGCGGCCAACGTGGCGAAGGTAATCACCGACAGGTGCTCGCCGTCGTCCGCAGTGAAGGTCTTGAAGTCGACAAAACCCGGGGTCGCCCGGGCTTTGGACTCCATGTCGTGGGCCGTCCGCCGGTAGGAGTCCTCGCCATCGGGCCGCCTCCGGGAGCGAAAGATGGTCATCACCTGGCCCGCGGCAAACGATGTGCCCTCCCCGGTTGCTGAACTGACGTCTGCGCTCACGATTCGACGGTGTGGACGTCGCTGATCCCAGCGGCCGTCCGCAAACGAACCAGGGCATCGTCGGGCACCTGCCCGTCGGTGGAGAGCACCATGAGCGCGGTGTGGCCGGTGGCCGAGGGTCCGACCGCCATCGAGGAAATGGACACCTGAGCGTCGCCCAATATGGTGCCGACCACACCGATCATGCCCGGTCGATCGTCGTTGCGCACGACCACCATGTGGGGAGCGGGCGGCACCTCGACGGTGTGGTCGTCCATCATCACCAGACGCGGCTCGGTCCGCGGGCCGGTGAGTGTCCCCGCCACCGAGTGGTCGCCGCTGCGGAGGCTGATCAGGTTGACGTAGTCGTGGGCGGTCACGGTGGAGATCTCCCGCACCTCGAGCCCGCGCTCGGCCGCCAGTTGAGGGGCGTTCACGTAGCTCACCGGCTCCTCGGTGGCCGCCGCGAACATGCCCTTGAGAACCGAGAGGGTGAGGATGCCGGTGCCGGTGCCGGCCAGGCCGCCCTGGTACTCGATCTCCAACGAGTCCGGAAGACCGTCATTGAGGCAGGACAGGATCCGGCCCAACTGCTGAGCGAGCCCCATGAACGGCCGGACCGTTTCGGACACGTCAGTGGCGGCCACGTTCACCGCGAAGGGCACGAAGTCGCCATTGAGGGCGAGGATGACTTGTTCGGCGATGGTCACCCCGGCCTTGTCCTGGGCTTCGGCGGTGGACGCGCCCAGGTGGGGCGAGACCACCACCGACGGCAGTTCGAAGAGGGGCGACTCGGTGGTGGGCTCCTTGGCGAAGACATCGAGGCCGGCCCCTTCCACCTGTCCCGATCGGATGGCTTCGGCCAGTGCCTCTTCGTCCACGATTCCCCCACGCGCCGTGTTGATGATCCGGATGCCGGGCTTGGCCTTGGCCAGAAGGTCCTTCCCGATCAGCCCGAGGGTGTCGGCGTTCTTGGGCAGGTGCACGCTGACGAAATCAGAGACCGACATCAGCTCGTCGAGGCCCATGAGCTCGACGCCCATGTGCCGGGCCCGGTCCGCCGAGACATAGGGGTCGTAGGCCACCAGCCGCATGCCGAAGGCCAGGGCCCGCTGCGCCACTAGTGCGCCGACCCGGCCGAGGCCGACCACCCCGAGGGTCTTTCCGTGCAGTTCGACCCCCTCCCACTTGGAGCGCTCCCACTTCCCCGCCACCAAGGCGGCATGAGCCTGGGGGATGTTGCGGGCCTGGGCCAACAGCAAGGCCATGGCCTGCTCGGCGGCGGACAGGATGTTCGACTGGGGTGCGTTGACCACCATGACACCGCGCTCGGTGGCCGCGGCCACGTCGACGTTGTCGAGGCCGATTCCCGCTCGGCCCACCACGACCAGATCAGTCCCCGCGGCCAGCACCTCAGGCGTCACCGTGGTGGCCGACCGGATGACCAGGGCCTCGGCGCCAACCACCGCCGACAGCAGTTGCTCGGGGGACAGCCCAAGCTGCACGTCGACCTGATGACCGGCATCCGCCATCAGTTCAAGGCCTGCCGGGGCCAACTTCTCGGTGACAAGCACCCTACCCATGATGTTCCTTTCGTCGGTCGGTCGAAGCCGCGGCGAGCGCGGCCATTCTCAGGAGGCGTCGCCGAAGAGCTTGGCCAGTCGGGCGACGCCCTCCTCCAGATCGGCGTCGCCCAGCGCGTACGACATCCGGAAGTAGCCAGAGGCGCCGAACGCCTCACCCGGGACCACCGCCACCATGGCCTCGTCGATCGCCAGTTCGGCCAGTTCCGCGCTCGAGGTCGCCCGGCGACCCCGGATGTCACGGCCATAGAGCCCCTCCACCGAGGGGAAGGCATAGAAAGCGCCCTCGGGCAGGATGCAGGTGACGCCCTCGATCTCGTTGAGCATCCGGTGGATGGTGAGCCGGCGGCGGTCAAAGGCGCGGCGCATCTCCTCGGCCGCCACCAGGTCACCCGAAACGGCTGCCAGCGCGGCCCGCTGGGACACGTTGGCCACATTGGAGGTCTCGTGCGACTGCAGGTTTGTCGCTGCGGTGACCACGTCGACCGGGCCGATCATCCATCCCACCCGCCATCCGGTCATGGCGTAGGTCTTGGCCACGCCGTTGACCACGATGCACCGGTCGGCCAATTCGGGGACCAGCACCGGCATGGAGTGATGTTCGGCGTCCCCGTAGACCAGGTGCTCGTAGATCTCGTCGGTCACCACCCAGATCCCTTTGTCGGCCGCCCACCGGCCGATGGCCTCGATCTCGGCGCGGGGGTAGACAGCGCCAGTGGGATTGGAAGGGGACACGAACAACAGGACCTTGGTGCGCGGTGTCACGGCCGCCTCGAGCTGGCCGACATCGGCGCGAAAACCGCTCGAGGCATCGGTCGAGATCACGACGGGCACGCCCCCGGCCAGGGCAATCACCTCGGGGTAGGTGGTCCAGTAGGGGGCGAGGACGAGGACCTCGTCCCCGGGGTCGCACAAGGTGGCAAACGAATTGGCGATGGCCTGCTTGCCGCCGTTGGTCACCAGCACCTGCGAGGGCGAGACCTCGAGACCCGAGTCCCGCTTGGTCTTGACCGCAATCGCCTCGCGCAGCTCGGGCAACCCGGCGGTGGGCGTGTACTTGTGGGACCGGGGATCGCGGCACGCTTCAACCGCGGCGGCCACGATGTGATCCGGGGTGGGAAAATCGGGCTCGCCGGCACCGAACCCGATGACGCTCTTGCCTTCGGCCTTCAGCGCCTTGGCCTTGGCATCCACGGCCAGCGTGGCGGACGGGGAGACGGCGGCGATCCGGGCCGAGATGCGCCGGTCGGTCATGGCGACGGAACCAGTGGTGCGCGGTGTGTCCCCGGGTCGATTTCTGTCGGGAAAGCCATGGTGCCATGATTTCATACGTGACCGACACCCCCGACATCACCATTCCTGACCACCTGCGCCCCGGCGACGGGCGCTTCGGCTCGGGGCCCTCCAAGGTCCGGCCCCAGGCGGTCCAGGCCCTAGCCGCTGCGGCCGACACCTATCTCGGGACCAGCCATCGTCAGAAGACGGTCAAGTCGGTGGTGGCCGGCTTGCGCCAGGGGTTGTCCCAGCTGTTCTCCCTGCCGGACGGCTACGAGGTGGCTCTGGGCAACGGGGGGACCACCTCTTTTTGGGACGCGGCCACCTTCTGCCTCATCGAGCGGAAGAGCCAGCACCTGACCTTCGGGGAATTCTCTTCGAAGTTCGCCACGGCGGCGGCCGATGCGCCCCACCTCGACGAGCCGGAGATCATCGCCTCCGAAGTAGGCACCCATCCGGTGGCGGTGGCCCGGGAGGACGTCGACGTTTACGCCCTGACCCACAACGAGACGTCCACCGGGGTGATGATGGCCATCGAACGACCCTCGGGTGCCCCACTACCGAGCGCCGGAGGAGGCCTGGTGGTGGTGGACGCCACCTCGGGCGCCGGCGGCCTACCGGTCGACCCGGACCAGTTCGACGCCTATTACTTCGCTCCCCAGAAGTGCTTCGGCTCGGACGGCGGGTTGTGGGTTGCCCTTCTCTCCCCGTCGGCCCAGGACCGCATCGCCCGGATCGCCGGGGAATCGAGGTGGGTGCCCGCATCGCTGGACCTGACCATCGCCCTCGACAACTCCAAGCTCGACCAGACCTACAACACGCCCGCCCTGGCCACCCTGTTCCTCTTCGAGGACCAAGTGAGGTGGTTCAACGACAACGGAGGGATGGCCTTCTCCACCGGCCGGTGCGACAAGAGCGCGGAGATCCTCTACACCTGGGCCGAAAGCTCGGACTTCGCCACTCCCTTCGTGAGCCGCGAGCAGGACCGGAGCCACGTGGTAGGGACCATCGACTTCGTCCCGTCGGTCGATGCGGCCACGGTGGCCAAAGTGCTCCGGGCCAACGGGATCGTGGACACCGAGCCCTATCGCAAGCTGGGCCGCAACCAGTTGCGCATCGCCATGTTTCCGGCCATCGATCCCGACGACGTCGCCTGCCTGTGCGGGTGCATCAACTACGTGGTCGGCGCGCTCTCCGCCTAGCGGACACGCGGCCACGTGGCCAGATCGGCTGCGGCCTCAGCTGCGGTCCGAGCGTCTGACGGAGCCGCACCCGAGGCACGGTGACGTCTCTGTGACGATCCTCGGTGACGACCGCCGTGAACACGGTCCCGCCGAGCGGGGGGCCCGTGGCGGGACCCCGGCGGCATGTATCGTGCACCCGGTGCGCGATCCCCTCCGTTTCTTTCGGTCCCTGAGTCTTGCCGTGTCCGTTGTCGCCCTCCCCGTGGTCGCGGCCGCCTGTTCGAGCACCACGCCGTCCGCCAGCCCCAGCTCCACGACTCCCTCATCGACCACCACGACGGGTGCCGGTGGCAACGGAGTCGGGAAAAAGCCGGTCTGCTCCTTGATTCCCCCATCGGATATCAAGACGACGCTGGGGGTGACGGTGAGCCCGGCCACCGCCACCGTCCAATCCACGATCGCAACGTGCACCTACAAGGCGGCCGACATATCGCAGTCGGTGATCATCGAGTACCAAACCGGCGCTACCTCGGCATCGTTCGCGGCCGACAAATCCGCGATCGAGTCTCAGTTCGGCCCCACCTCCAGCGTCTCGGGAATCGGCGACCAGGCCTACTCGGCGGAGAAAATGTCCGGGAAGCAAACCGTAGCGACGGTCGTGGCGATATCAGGCTCACTGCAGATCGTGGTCATCAGCGCCAGCCCTGTCTACAAGGTCGAGAACATGGCATCCAAGGTTCTCTACCAGCTTGAATCGAGCGCGAGCTCCTCGGCGAGCACCACGCCAACCACCAGCTAAAACGCTCTCTCGCCCGGTAGCGAACACTCGCCGCGGCGCTTCAATCACACCGTCGGCCTTCGAGCCCGCCGCGGTGTTCGGGGACCCGATCACCCGTGCTGGGGTTCCTCGGGGTCGGTGACCCACCGCCCCCGCAGGTCCTCCAGCCAGGACGGCAGGTCGATCGGTGGATCCGGCAACCGCTCAGCTCCCCGTGCTTGGAGGGTGGTGGCGAAGGACGAAGGATCGTCGCCCCACGAACGCGGGTCACCCATCATCACCTCGATCAGCTCGGTCCCCCGGTCACCGGCCACGAAAGGGCCGAAGGCGGCACCGAGGGGAAGCTCCACATGGGTCCCGGCCGGGCAGTGCCGGTCGCCACACCACATGTCCCCTTTGACCACGAAGATGACGTGCGGGCTGTAGTGCCCGTGGCGGCGGATGACCATGCCCGGGTCCCATCGGGCGTAGAGCGAGAGATACAGGGGATCGGGCGAGAAGGCCAGCCACTTCTCCCGTACCGAGGACGTGGAGCCGTCGGCGTTGCGGATGACCTTGACCTGTTGCCAGCCCATATCCGGATCGTCGAGATGTCTGAAGGTGGCCTCGAGACCCGCCACCTTCACCTCCGGCCCCGCGTCTGCCTCCGGCATAGCGTCTGCCTCCGGCCCAGTGTCTGCGTCCGGCCCAGTGTCCGGCTCCGCGTCATCGGCCATTGCCCGCCCTCCAGCTCAGCCTCCGGAGACGTCCTGGATCTTCTGCCTTCCGGCGGTCACGAACGGCATCATGGCCCGGAGCTCGGCGCCCACTTTTTCGATGGGGTGGTCGAAACCGGACTGACGGAGGGCGTTGAAGTTGGGCCTGCCCTCGGCGTTCTCCGCCACCCACTCCTTGGCGAAACTCCCGTCCTGGATCTCGCCCAGGATCCGGCCCATCTCCTCGCGGACGGCGGCATTGATGACGCGGGGACCTCGGGTCAGGTCGCCGTACTCGGCGGTGTCCGAGATCGAGAAGCGCATCCCGCTGATCCCCTGCTCGTACATCAGGTCGACGATGAGCTTGAGCTCATGGAGGCACTCGAAGTAGGCGCTCTCCGGCTGATAGCCGGCTCCGACCAGGGTCTCGTACCCGGCCTGGACCAGAGCGGTCAGACCGCCACAGAGCACCACTTGCTCGCCGAACAGATCGGTCTCGGTCTCCTCGGCGAAGGTGGTGTCCAGCACGCCGGCACGGGTGGCCCCTATGGCGTGGGCGTAGGACAGGGCCAGATCGTGGGCCCGTCCCGACGGGTCGGCGGACACCGCCACCAGCGAGGGCACGCCCCCTCCTTCGGTGTAGGTGCGCCGGACCAGGTGGCCGGGACCCTTGGGGGCCACCATGGCCACATCCACTGCGGCCGGTGGCGTGATCAGCCCGAAGCGGATGTTGAAGCCGTGGGCAAAGAACAAGGCGTCGCCCGCCTGGAGATGGGGGGCGATCTCCGCCTCGTAGACCGAGGCCTGCTCGGTGTCGGGCAGGAGGATCATGATGACGTCGGCCTCGGCCGCGGCGTCCTTCACCGGCAGGACCCGCAACCCGGCCTCTTCGGCCTTCTGCCGTGACGATGAGCCGTCGCGCAGGCCGACCCGGACGTCCACACCGCTTTCGGCGAGGTTGAGGGCATGGGCGTGTCCCTGGGACCCGTAGCCGATGACCGCCACCTTGCGACTCTTGATGAGATCGGGGTCGGCGTCCTTCTCGTAGTACAGCGTGGCCATCGCCATCAACCTGCCTTCTTGGTGTCGTGTCCGATCGTGGATTCCGCAACGAGATGAGGCCCGCTGCCACGGGACCGTTCAAGCATAGGCAATGCCACCCGCCCGGTCCGCTGCATGTCGACGATCCCGTAGCTGCGGATGAGATCCTCGAAGTCGTCGAGCTTTGTCGGTGCACCGGCCAGCATCACCGTGAGCCGATCGTGTCCGACGTCGACGATCTTCCCTTCGAACACGCCGACCAGCTGGATCACCTGGCCCCGGGTGTCGGGTCCGGCCTCCACCGTGGCCAGCAAAAGCTCGCGCTCGCGGGACACGGCCGGATCCAGCTCGGTGATCGACACCACCGGGATGAGTTTGTCCAGCTGCTTGATGATCTGCTCCAGCGGCGACGACTCCACATCGACCACGATGGTGATCCGGCTGAAGCGCACGTTGTCGGACGGGGCCACGGCCAGGCTGAAGATGTTGTAGCCCCGCCGGGAGAACAGCCCCGCCACCCGGGCGAGCACACCGGCCTTGTTCTCCACCACCACGGTGAGGGTGTGGTGGTGCTTGTCGGCTCCGTACACGCTCATGGGATTCCTCCGGTCAGCGATGGGTCCACGATGATGTCGTCATTAGAGGCGCCGGCCGCCACCATGGGGAACACCTTCTCGAAAGCGTCGGTACGGAAGTCGATGACCACCGGCCGGTCATCGATGTCGTTGGCCTTGTCGATGGCCGGGGCCACCTCCTCGGCCGACTCGACCCGCATGCCCACGCACCCCATCGCCTCGGCCCAGCCCACATAGTCGGGCAGGTCCGGCGACAGGTAGACCTCGGAGTACCGCTCGCCGTAGAACATCTCCTGCCACTGGCGCACCATACCCAGGTAGGCGTTGTTGAGGATGGCGACCTTCACCGGGATCCGCTCCGAGCTGGCCGTGACCAACTCCTGTGCGGTCATCTGGAAGCACCCGTCACCGTCCACCGCCCACACCATCCTGTCCGGCCGCCCCACCTTGGCCCCGATCGACGCGGGCACGGCAAACCCCATGGTGCCCAGACCTCCCGAGTTGACCCAGGTGTAGGGGTAGTCGAACTGCCACCACTGGGAGGCGAACATCTGATGCTGGCCCACGCCGGCAGCCACGATGGCGTCATCGGGGGTGGCGTCGCGCAATGTCTCGAGCACGAACTGGGGCTTGAGAGCGCCCGACCCCGGCTGTTGGTCGTAGACCAGGGGATAACGCCGCTGCCACTCGCTCAGTTGGGCCCGCCAGGGGATCAACCGGTCCCTCGGCAGCAGAGCGGCGACGGAACCGGATCGAGCCGGTGCTCCAGCGACGGCGTCGCTCGGGGCGCCCCCGGATCCGCCCCGGGTGGCCTCCGAGTGGGGCAAGCCCAACCCGTCGAGGGCGGACAGCAGCTCGTCGATGACCATGCGACAGTCGCCAGCGATGGCCACATCAGCGTGGCGCACCTTGTTGAGCTCGGCGGGATCGATGTCGACGTGGATGACCTTGGCACCGGGGGCGAAGGCATCGACCTTGCCGGTGACCCGGTCGTCGAAGCGGCTTCCCAGGGCGATCAGCAGGTCCGAGCGCTGCATGGCGGTGACCGCGGTGTAGTTGCCGTGCATGCCGGGCATTCCCAGGCACAGGGGGTGGGAGTCGGGGAAACAGCCCCGGGCCATCAGGGTGGTGACCACCGGGATGCCCGTCCGCTCGGCAAGCTCGCGCAGGCCCTCGGCCGCTCGTGACTTGAGAATCCCGCCACCGGCGTAGAGGATCGGCCGCTCGGCGGCGAGCAGCAGCTCGGCCGCGCTGGCCACCAGCTCGGGATCCCCCTCGGTCACCGGGTGGTAGCCGGGCAGATCGAGGTCGGAGGCATCGGGCCAGTACCACTCCATGGGCTTGTTGGCCACGTCCTTGGGCACGTCGATCAGGACCGGCCCGGGGCGCCCGGTGGTGGCCACGTGAAAGGCCTCGGACACCACCCGGGGGATGTCGGCCCCGTCGGTGATGAGCCAGTTGTGCTTGGTGATACCCATGGTGATGCCGGTGATATCGCTCTCCTGGAAGGCATCGGTGCCGATGGCCGAGGTGGCCACCTGGCCGGTGATCACCACCAGCGGGATCGAGTCCATGTAGGCGTCGGCCAGCGGGGTCACGATGTTGGTGGCCCCGGGCCCGCTGGTGACGATGGCCACGCCGGGTCGCCCGGTGACCTGGGCGTACCCCTCGGCCATGTGGCCGGCGCCCTGCTCGTGGCGGACGAGAATGTGCCGGATCGACGAATCGATGATCGGGTCGTAGACGGGCAGGATGGCGCCACCGGGGAGGCCGAACATGACCTCTACCCGCTGCATCTCCAAGCTCTTGATCAGTGCTTGTGCTCCTGTGAGTTCCATCGTCGCTCCTTCATCGATGGTCGGGGTGGTCGGTGGTCGGGTATCTGTGGCTGGACATGAAAACGACCTCCCTTTGTGGGAGGTCGGAGAGCGCACACGGCGAGAGAGCGTCGTGTGCGCTACGAAACGAGTACCTCGGTGATCAGTCGGACGGCCGGATAGGTGAACATGATGTGGACATTGTGACACGGACCGGGCGGTCGGGACAAGCACCGGCCGGAACTGCCTCGGGACGCCGTCCAGACCCGGGCCTGGTGGCCACCTCGGGCGATCCCCGAGGTTCAGGACTCGGTGATCGCCCCTCGTTCTGCCCCTGTCACCAGGCGGGCGTACTTGGCCAACGCCCCGGTCGTGTAGCGCGGGGCAGGGTGCTTGAGCTCGACTCGGCGTCGATCGAGCTCGTCCACCCCCACCACCAGGTCGATGGTGTGGTTGACCACGTCCACGGTGATCCTGTCGCCGTCGGCCACCAAGGCGATGGGTCCCCCGTCGACGGCCTCGGGGGCCACATGGCCGATGCAGAAACCGTGGGTGCCGCCGGAGAACCGACCGTCGGTGACCAGGGCGCAGTCGGCGCCGCGGCCCACGCCCTTCATGGCGCCGGTCACAGCCAGCATCTCGCGCATCCCCGGTCCCCCCTTGGGGCCCTCGTAGCGGATGACCACCACCGTGCCCGGCTCGATCGAGCCGGAAAGAATCGCCTCCATGGCCCGGTCCTCCCCGTCGAACACCCGGGCCGTCCCATCGAAGCTCAGCTGATCGAGGCCGGCCACCTTGACCACCGCGCCCTTGGGGGCCAGGGTCCCGGTCAAGACAGCAATGCCCCCCTGGACGTGGATGGGCCGGTCCATGGGATGAACCACGTCACCGTCGGGTGCCGGGGGGGCCAGAGCGGCCAGATTGTCGGCCACTGTGCGCCCGGTCACCGTCAGGCAGCCACCGTGCAGCAACCCGGCATCCAGCAGCTCGGCCATGACCACCGGCACGCCCCCGATGCGGTCGAGGTCGCTCATGTGGTACTTGCCGTGCGGCTTGGTGTCAGCCAGGTGGGGCACCTTGGCGGCCACCGCGTTGAAGTCGTCCAAACTGAGGTCAACCCGAGCCTCGTTGGCGATGGCCAGCAGATGGAGAACGGCGTTGGTCGAGCCACCGAGGGCCATGGTCACGGCGATGGCGTTCTCGAAGGCGTCCTTGGTCATCACCTGTCGGGGCCGGATTCCCTGGCGGAGCAGTGCAACCACCGACTGGCCGGATGCGTAGGCCGCATCGTCCCGCCGACGATCGACGGCGGGAGCCGATGAACTGCCCGGAAGGGACATGCCCAGAGCCTCGGCCACACAAGCCATGGTGTTGGCGGTGAACATCCCCGCGCACGAGCCCTCGGTCGGACAGGCGTTGTGCTCGATGAGGCTCAACTCCTCGTCAGAGAGGGCATCGACCGCATGGGCCCCCACGGCCTCGAAGACCGAGGTGATGTCGAGGGCACGGTCCCGCGCCCGACCCGGAAGGATGGATCCCCCGTAGAGGAAGACGCTGGGCAGGTTGATCCGGGCGGCGGCCATCAGCATGCCGGGCAGCGACTTGTCGCATCCGGCCAGGGTGACCAGGCCGTCGAAGCGCTCGGCGTGCATCATGATCTCGATCGAGTCGGCGATGACCTCGCGGCTGACCAGCGAGGCCCGCATGCCCTCGTGGCCCATGGAGATGCCGTCGGAGACGGCGATGGTCACGAACTCGAGCGGGAACCCGCCGGCTTCGCGGACCCCCTCCTTGGCCCTCTTGGCCAGCCGGTCGAGGGGAAGGTTGCAGGGAGTCACCTCGTTCCAGGACGACGCCACGCCGATCTGGGGCTTGTCCCAATCGTCGTCAGTCATCCCCACCGCCCGGAGCATGGCCCGGGCCGGCGCCCGGGCGGGCCCGTCGGTGACCTCGTAGCTGCGGGGCTTGAGGCCGACCAGCGGCTGCTCCGAAGGGTCGGTTCCCGTTTCGTCGCTCATGTGTGCATGGTACGGGGTGTGGGCCGGAGCCCGGGCCGGACGGGCAGAGACCGCTTCCCAGCCCCAATGACAGAGGACCGGAGGCAAGCCCCCGGTCCTCTGGTTGACACTGTTGGTGGGACGGCTCAGCCGGCCGAGATCCCCACAACCGGCTTGTTCAAGGTGAGGTTGCCGGCAGATCCGTAGAAGGTGGCATCCGGATAGGCGAACACCCCGCCGTCGGCCGCGGCCATCGTGTAGCCGCCACCATCAGGCGACGAGATCGCACCGACCACCGGCTTGTTGAGGGTGAGGTTCCCCGCCGATCCAAAGAAGCCAGCGTCGCCGTAGTTGAAGACGCCGCCGTCGGCGGCCACCAACCAGTAGCCATGGCCGTCCGGGGTGGCGACCATGCCCACCACCGGCTTGTTCAGGTGGAGGTTGCCGGTCGATCCGTAGTAGGTGGCGTCCCCGAAGCTGAAGACACCGCCGTCGGCGGCCACCAACCAGTAGCCGTTCCCATCGGGGGTCGAGGCCATGCCGACGATCGGCTGGTTGAGGTGCTGACCACCCATCGAACCGAAGAACTGGGCGTCCCCGTAGCTGAACACACCGCCGTCGGCTGCGGCCAACCAGTAGCCGAAGTCATCCGGGGTGGCAGCGGCGCCGACCACCGGCGCATTGAGGGTCAAGCTGCCCGCAGAGCCATAGAACTGGGCGTCCCCGTAGCTGAACACCCCACCGTCGGAAGCGACCAACCAGTAG
Organism: uncultured Acidimicrobiaceae bacterium; assembly: GCA_963704615.1. Taxonomy (GTDB): domain Bacteria; phylum Actinomycetota; class Acidimicrobiia; order Acidimicrobiales; family RAAP-2; genus Bog-756. The sequence goes on from OY969923.1 coordinate 3,412,805, forward strand.
CCGAGGTTGTCCGACGTGGAGGCGATGCCCACCACCGGCTTGTTCAAGGTGAGGTTCCCCGCTGAACCGGCGAACGGCGTGTTGCCGTAGTTGAACACACCACCGTCAGATGCGGCCAACGAGTAGCCGGCCAGGTAGTTGAATCGGTCCTGAGCACTGACGATCGAGACGATCGAGCCGGGGGCGGCGCCCGGACCGGTCACCGTGACGTTCACCACGTTGCTACCGGCAGGGGCGACGGCGCTGACCGATGTCGCCGAGTTGGCCGTGAAGCTGGTGGCCGGCGTCGACCCGAAGTCCACCCCGGTGGCCCCGTTGAGCTGGAGACCCGTGATGTTCACCTGGGTTCCGCCCGTGGGATTGGCCGTATTCGGCGACACACCGGTGACGATGGGCCCGTTGGTGTAGGTGAGTTGGTCCCCGGGATTCACTGCTGACTTGCCTCCTGCCGTGGTCACCCGGACATCGACGACTCCCGATTCGCTCGGAGGAACGACGGCGGAGATCGAATTGGGCGTGAGGACCTTGAAGCTGGTCGCCGGCTCAGTACCGAAGTCAACGGCAGTCGCGCCTCCGAACGAGGTGCCGTGGATGATCACGGTGGTGCCTCCAGCCAGAGGGGCTGCGTTGGGAAGCACGGCGCTCACAGCGGTGGGTGCCGGTGCCGCGGCGATGACCTCAGAAGGGACGGTGCAGGTTCCCGTGACCGTGCCAATCCCGCCCGTGATGTTGATGGTCAGGCTCACACTGGTGCCAGTGGACACCGATGGTGGTGGCGATCCACTGCCCGCGGTGAAGCTCACCGCTGAGCCCGGAGCCGCAATCGGCGGTTGGTTGGTCACAACCACCGTCGAAGGAAGGGTGAAGGTGACGGGTTGGGTGGCTGGAGTGGCACCGCCGGCCGAAACCGTTCCCGTCACTGTTCCGGAAATGGTGTCACCGACGATGGCAGCCGAGAGGCTGCCGAGACTGAAGTCTTGCGCGAAGTTGGTGAGAGTGAACGTTTGCCCCGCGGCAGGCACAGCCGGGCTCAACGAGCCAGTAGTGATCAGGCCGGGCAGCATCTCCGCAATGGGGCTTCCCGAAACCATGAACGTGCAGTTCGCGGTGTAGGGAGGGGTGTCGGCCCCGGCTGTCGTGCTCGAGGCGACGAGACCCACTGTGCCTGCGAGTCCTGCTCCGACCAACGCCAGTGCACCGCCTAACGATGCCGCACGAATGGTCAACGATCGTCTTGATCTCATCTACGTCTCTCCTCGAGCTTCATGCGGAGCGACCCTGCGGGCCGTCCTTCCCATTCCGACATGTCGATTGGTTGACGCAGCTTCCCCCTGCCCGATCGTCCACTCCTACAACCAGGGCGAAACCTAGGGGATGACCTGTACGAATGCAACCGCGTTGAGGGAATTTGATTCAATTCGATCCATCCCGGCACCTCGTCGGGCCGAGGTGCGCATCGATGGGCGGTGGCGAGCGGCGCTACGTTTTCGCAGACCTGGCTTGGGGTAGGTGTTGTGGTCCGGGCGGGTGGCCTTGGGAGGCCATGGTCGGCCGCCACGAGGCGTTGCCCGTCTGCACGCCTGACCGCTGGTGTTCGCAGTCTCTCGCCGGCCTGTGTGCGGTTCTCGCTGTTAGGGTCAGCTTCAGCGCGCCCAGGCGTGGTGGCCGAGGGCCGGGGTGGCCCAGCTTCATGACCCAAAGGAGAGGTGAGCAGTCCGATGAAGGTCCTCCGCACCCCCGATGAGCGCTTCGAAGGGCTTCCCGGCTTTGATTTCGCGCCCCACTACGCGGATGTCCCCGATCAGGACGGGGGCACCCTGCGAGTGCATTACCTCGACGAGGGACCCACTCAGGGACCGTGTGTCCTGCTGCTCCACGGGGAGCCGTCGTGGAGCTACCTGTACCGGCACATGATCCCCGTCCTCGCCGGCGCCGGCCTCCGGGCCGTGGCTCCCGACCTGGTGGGATTCGGCCGCTCGGACAAACCGACACCCCGGGGCGAGTACACCTTCGCCCGCCACGTCGAATGGATGCGCTCGCTCCTCTTCGATGCCCTCGGCCTGTCCGGGGTCACTCTGGTGTGCCAGGACTGGGGAGGGCTGATCGGTCTCCGTCTGGTAGCCGAGCACCCTGATCGATTCGACCGGGTGGTGGCGGCCAACACGTTCTTGCCCACTGGTGACGGAACACCGACCGAGGCCTTCCTGGGTTGGCTCAAGTTCTCCCAGGAGGTCGAGGTCTTTCCCACCGGCGCCATCGTCAACATGGGCTGTAGTACCGACCTCAGCCCCGAGGTTGTGGCCGCCTACGATGCGCCGTTCCCCGACCAGACTTTCGCCGAGGGGGCACGGCAGTTCCCCACGCTGGTCCCCATCTCGCCCCAGGACCCGGCGGCGTCAGCCAACCGTGCTGCCTGGAAGGTGCTCTCGGCATTCGAGAAGCCCTTCCTCACTGCCTTCAGCGACGGCGACCCGATCACGGCGGGATCTGACCGAGTGCTGCAAGAACGCATCCCGGGGACCAAGGGACGACATCATGTGACCATCAAGGGCGCCGGTCACTTCCTCCAAGAGGACAAGGGTCCCGAGCTGGCCCAGGTCGTGATCGACTTCGTGAAAGCCACCTAACTGCCACTGCATTTGTCCTCATTCGTCCTGGTCGACCGCCCTGAATCCACACCGGGCGTGCTGATCGGGGCCGCTATCGTTCCCAGAATGCATCTGTATGCCGCGTTCTTGGGTGGCCCGATGTCCGAAGGGAGGATGGGTGAGGGCCACGAGGTGGTGATGGTCGTCGCCGACGATGAGAAGGGGGCGAGAATCCGGGCCAAGTCCAAATGGACCGGAAAGGGCCGGGCACACGTCGACGCCCTGCAGCGGATCGACCGGGTCGACGGCTTCGAGATCGGTCTCGAGCCCGGAGCCGAGGGAGACAGAAGCGAGCTCTACGGCTACAACTGAGCGCGCCACCGCCAGACCGGAGCACCTCAGGCGGACGCGACCAACGCCCCCATCTGGTCGTTCCTGCACGGAAGGACAGCTGAGCGATACTGCTGGCATGGATGAGATGGGCGATCGCAACGTCTTGGGTGGCGTGCTGGAGCCCTGCAGCACCGATCCGCTGACCGGCTTCTACCGCGACGGGTGCTGCGCCACCGGTCCCGAGGACCTCGGCAGTCACACCATCTGCGCCGTGGTGACAGCTGAGTTCCTCGAGCATCAGCGCAGGATCGGGAACGACCTGACCAGCCCGATGCCGCAGTTCCACTTTCCCGGCCTGGTGCCCGGTGACCGCTGGTGCGTCACTGCGGCCAACTGGCTGCGTGCTCATCATGACGGCGCCGCCGCCTACGTGGTTCTTGCCTCGACCCACGAACGCGCCCTGGAGATCGTTCCCCTGGCGGCCCTCGAAGAGCACGCGGTCGATGTGCCCGCCGGACCCGGGGATCTCGGATCCTGACGATCAACCCTGTCGCTTACGCAGAGCCCTCTTGAGCACGGAGCCGTAGGCGTCGAGACCCTCGCGGTACAGCCGGGACTCGGGTCCGGAAGCGATCCCCACTCGCTCGGGGATGACACCCCAGATCGGAACCTTCGACTCGGTCCACCAATCGATGGCCTCGGCCAGGTCGTTGGTCCCGAGCCGGGCAGCGCAGATGACCAGTCCGTGGGGGACCCGGGAGCCGATCATCTCGAGGGTGGCAAGCACCCGCGAATACTCGACACCGCCGGCTCGGGTCGGGACGACGACCGCGTCGGCACGGTCCAACGCAGCCCGGACGATGCGCTCGTCACCGGGGGGGGTGTCCACGACGGCCAGACCTTCGGAACCGGACAGGGCACGAGCCACGGTCCGCTCCGAGGGCGCCTCCACCAGCTCCACCCCCTCGACGGGGCGCTCTTCGAGCCACTCGGCCGACGATGCCTGCCGGTCGGAGTCGACCAGGAGCACCGGGTCCCAACCCCGCTCGGCCGCGGCGGCGGCGAGGTAGACCGCAGTGGTGGTCTTGCCCACCCCTCCTTTGACGTTGCTCACCACGATGTTCATCAATTCACCTGGGTCTGCCCGGGGACGGCCCCACCGGGCTTTGTCCGTTCCTTGCTGCCATGCCGCTGTCCGTTGGTTGCTGCCACGGACCACGACGTTAGCCGAAGATGCACCGGCGCTGACCACGAAAATGACCCTTGAGCAGGTCATCTCCGGAACGAGGGTGCGAGATGCCACGGGGCGAACTCGGCATGGCCTCGCCCCTTGGCGAGGCGGGAACTGTGGTGAGGCACCGTGGGCTACGCCGAGCTTGTCGCCCACGATCGATCGGCGCTTATTGACACCCTCGAGAGCGACGGCCACCATCCCCTGTCATGACCGCGAGCTTCCGTTCGACGACATCGGTGACCGCGGTTGCCCAGGACACGTACGAGGCGGTCATCGATGACTCGTGGAACCTCCATCCTCTGCCGCAGGGAGGGATCGTCACCGCTTTGGCGGTCCGAGCCATGAGCGACGTCCTGGACGACCCCGCCCAGGTCCTCCGGCTGCTGCACACCTCCTTCGTCGCACAAGTGGCCAGCGGACCCGTCTCCATCGACGTCGAGTTGCTCCGACGGGGGCGATCGATGTCTCACCTGCGGGCCGAGGTCTTCAACACCGGTGCCTCCCGGGGCCACCTGACCACCGGGATCTTCGGATCTTCCCGGCCGGGATTCGATTTCACCGACTTGAGGCCTCCCCCCGACGTCCCGCCCCCGGCCAGTTGCCGGTCCTTCCGCGACCCGCCTCCACCGGGGGCCGTTGCCTTCGAGCCCACACCCTTCTGGGACAAGCACGTCGAAGGAAGGACGGTGCTCGGGCATGCGCCGTGGGAGGACTACGCACCCGATCGGGCGGAACATGCCACCTGGTACCGGTTCGACGAGCCTCCTTTCCTCGCCGACGGCACGTTGGACCCGCTCGCCCTGGTGGTGCTGGCCGACACCATGCCTGGTGCCGTCGCCGAGAAGCTGGGACGGCGGGACCGGAGCTGGTTCGCCCCGAGCATCGACCTCACGGTCCACATCCTCGACGAGTGTCGCTCCTCTTGGGTGTTGGCCCACAACCGGGCCCGCCACGCCGGGGACGGATATGCCTCGGCCGACATGGCCCTGTGGGACTACGGACCGGAAGGCTCGGACCGGCCCCGTCTGATCGCCTACGCCACCCAGCTCTTCCTGTTCTCCTTCGCTGGCTAGCCATCGGAGGACGGCTTCACCGGGTAGCCGTCGGAAGGAAACGCCTCGGAAGGAAACGCCTAGGGAAGCGGTGGCGGTCGTCGTTAGACTCGCCGCCGTCACCATCAGGTGCGAACAAGGAGGCGTGGTGCCCGTTACCGGCATGGCCAATCTGGCGGTCAAGGTGGAGGATCTCGATGCCGCCTGCAGGTTCTACGAGGCAGCTGGTGCTGAAGTCAGAGACCGCATGGTCTGGCGCAACGGTGAGCGCGCCGACGTGTTCCTCGGCCCGGTGATGATCACCCTGTTCACCCGAGCCATCTACGAGGACCAGGTTGACCTCCCCCCAGAAGGCTTCCTCCACCCTGCACTGTTCACTGACGACCTCGATCAGGAGTTGGAGGGACACAGCGTGGTGTGGGGTCCCGAGATCGTCGAAGGCGCCTTCGGTCGGCGGCGCATCGCCTTCGTGAACGCACCCGGTGGGATCCGGCTCGAGTTCATGGAGCAGCTGGACCCGCCGCCGGCGTCCGACGCAGGTCCCGATCCATCGCTAGCTGCTGACTAGAGGCCGCCGAGCCCGATCGGCACCCCTCTGTCCAGTGCCGATCGGTAGGCGGCCTCGACAAGGGTGTGGGCGGCGAGCGCGTCACCGAAGCCCGGGGTGGCCGAGGTCTGGTCTCGGACTGCACGGACAAAGGCCCGATCGCCGAGATACTGGTAGAAGACGAAGTCCCGCCGCCCCACCCCGGCGGAGGAGAAGGTGGCATCGCGTAGGGCTGGGAGATCGATCCGCTCGTCCCCTGAGCCAGGCCGGTGGACAACCAGGGCGTCCTCGGTGGCGCCGACGATGAAGTCACCCGTCAACTCGACGGTGCCGTGCTCGAAGAAGACTTCGAGACGGCGTTCCTCCCGCCCTTCGACCCCGTTAAAGACGGTGACAATGGTCCCGATCACCCCGCTGTCGTGTTCGACGTGAGCGGCAGCGATGTCCTCGACACCGAAGCCGAACAACGATCGTGTACGGGCCGAGACCGATGTTGCCGGACCGAACATCCACAGGAGCAGGTCACAGCCGTGGATGGTGTGCTCCAACAGGGCGCCGCCGCCCGACTGGGTCCGGTCCGAACGCCAGGACGAATGACCGGGGACCACCGAACCGGTAGGCCAGAACTGGTCCTCGCGGAGCATGTAGCCCAAAGGGGCGCCGAGCTCGCCCTCGGTGACCATCGAGCGCAACCGGATGAACATCGGATTGAATCGCGAATGGAATCCGACCTGGGCGACGACGGCCGACCCAGCCACGGCGTCGACCAGGGCGCGGACCTGCTCAAATGAGGGGGCCAACGGCTTCTCGCACATGACCGCCTTTCCCGCCGCCACCGCCGCCATCACCGCTTCCCCGTGGGTGGCTGTCGGCCCGGCGATAAGCACGGCGTCGACGTCGGGGTGGGCAACCACATCAGCCACCTGGTCGCTCAGGTTCTCGAAGCGGCAGTTGCGGTGCGCAGCGGCGCGGGCATCCTCGGACGGATCGGCGGCCACGACCGCCCGGATCTCACCTTCGTCGGCCAGCTTGGCCAGTCCATCAGCGTGGATCTGACCGATCGAACCGCACCCAATCAGACCGATCCCGATGGCGCGTGGCACATTCACTCTCCCGTCGGCGACAACAGCTCACGACCGTACCGGGAATCGACCGGCGCCGCCGACTCTACGTGCGCACGCGATTCCCGAACGGAGCGGCGCAGTCCCTAGGCCGCGTCGTCTAGGCCGCGTCGTCCTCGACGTGGGAGGCAGCCAAGCCGCTACGCGGTGCGATGATCTCGTCGATGAGCCCATAGGCGATCGCTTCTTCGGGCGTCATGAAGTAGTCCCGGTCGATATCGGCCGCCACTTGATCGGGTGACTTGCCGGTGTGGTGGGCGATGATCTCTGCCATCCGTCGGGTGAGGGCCAGCACCTCTCGCAGTTGGATCTCCATGTCACTCGGAGCGCCCCGGGTACCCGCACTCCCCTGATGGATCATGATGCGTGCGTTGGGCAGGGCCAGCCGCTTGCCCGGAGCTCCTCCGCACAGGACCATGGCCGCAGCGGACATTCCCATGCCCACACAGATGGTTGAGACTGCTGGGCGAACGTGTTGGATGACGTCATAGATGGCCATCCCCGCGTAGGCGACGCCGCCAGGAGAGTTGATGTACAGCGAAATATCCTTTTCGGGGTCGAGAGCCTCGAGGTAGAGCATCTGGGAGATGATCAGGTTGGCCACCTGGTCGTCGACCTCTTGACCGAGAAAGACGATTCGTTCCCGTAGGAGAAGCGAGAAGATGTCGAAGGCGCGATCACCTCTGCTCGACTCCTCCACCACCGTGGGGATCAAAGCCTGTTCGAGAAACATCGGGCACCTCCACATCGGGGCCGGCGGATCGGTCGCCTCGGTTGCGACCTCAGATAGGATATCTCAATATTGAGATCCCATATCTAGGATAGAGAAGGGATGTGGAGGGACTACACTGGTGCTCCGGAAACGCCCGGGAGTTGCCGGACGGGGGACCTCGCGGTCGTATGTTTAATTCCGAAAATTGCCGTAATTATCGAACTTGGTCGATGGACTCTCCGAGCCCTTATCGGGATCAGTCGATAATTCGACCCAATTCCCAAATTAGAAGTACCTCGCGGGTCGCCCTCCCTCGGCGCCGATCGAGAGCCGCAGAGACCAGACCCGGTCCCCCACGCACGAGGAGGCGATGTGACTGACCATCGACGGCACGAGCCGGTCTTTCCGGGATTTCGAGAGATGGCCGAGCGACGAAGGGCACTCAGCGACGATTTGGTCGAGCGTCGACGAGCCCTCGGACTCTCCCAGACCCAGGTCGCAGCGCGAATGGGCACGTCACAGTCGGCCGTGGCCCGCCTCGAAACGGGCACGTCCGATGCGCTGGTGTCGACGGTTGAACGGTACGCATCGGCGCTCGGCTGGCGATTGCAGTGGACCTTCGAGGAGGATTTCCCATGACACTCTCCGACCGGCACCGAGGGGAACGGTCGTCCGACAATCCCAGTACACCAGGGGTCACGGCCGATGCCACCGACGTTCAGGGATGGATGCGCAGGCAACTCTTCGAACAACGGGTGGTCCTGTTGTCGGGCGACCTCGATGATCTGGTGGCCAGCGCGGTCGGCGTCGCCCTCATGACCCTCGACGCCAGCGGCGACGATCCGGTGCAGCTTCAGATCGACAGCGGTGACGGGACCATCGGCGCCGCACTGGCACTCATGGACATCATCGACCTGCTCGGGGTTCCCGTGCGAGCCATCTGCATCGGCCAGGCCGCCGGCGCCGCCGTCGGGGTTTTGGCTGTCTGCCATCACCGAACCGTGACCGCGCATGCCCGGCTCCGACTGATCGAGCCGAGGATGGAGGCACAGGGCAGTGCCCGCCAGCTGGAGCAATTGGCGGCGGCACACATGGATCAGTGGACGATGTACTGCGACCGCATATCCGAGGTCACCGGCCAAACCGGCGAACGCATTCTCGAGGATGCCTCGCGTGGTCGCTTCCTCTCCGCCGACGAGGCCGTCGCCTACGGCTTGGTCGACGAGATCGCCACATCCGACGCGCGTATCTACCGCCTGCCCGGTCGCTCCATCGGATTCGGCCCCTGGTAGAGCGCAGCTCGCTTCCGCAACTAATTGCCTCTGCCGCCATCGGCTCCTCGGCTCCATCGGGCGGTCGGGGCCGAGGGGGATTAGCGGCCCGCTCAGCGCCCCCGCTACGGTGGCGGTTCGACAGACGATCGACGATCACGAGAGAAGAACGCATGGCAGACCAGATTCCGTTGGTCGACTACCTGGTGTTGGGCGACAGTCCCCACCTGGTGACCAATGAGTGTTCGGCGTGCGGTGCCCGGTTTTTCGACCGCCGCAATGCCTGTGCCCATTGCGGCAGGACCGATTTCACCACGGCCGACATCTCCACCACGGGCGAGGTCCGCGCCTTTACAATTGTGGCCTTCGCCGCACCCGGGGTTCCGGTGCCTTACGTGGCCGCGGTCGTGGACTGCGATGGGACGAGCGTGCGAGCGAATCTGATCAATGTGGAGCCGGATCCCGAACATGTCTCCCTGGGCATGAAGGTGCAGCTGGCCACCCAGGTGATCGGGACGGACGAGAACGGCACTGAAGCCATCGGGTTCGGGTTCGAGCCCCAAGGAGGTTGAGCAATGGCGTCTGATGACCTGTGGATCCTGGGTATCCACATGACGAAGTTCGGCAAGCACCCGGATCAGGACCTGGTCGACCTGGCTTCCGAGGCGGTGCTTGGTGCCCTGGCCGACGGCGACGTCGAGATGAAGGACATGGGCGTGATCGGTGCCGGCAACCTGATGGCGGCCAATGCCGGCATCGGCCAGCAGGTGCAGAAGCAGCTCGGGCAGACCGGCGTGCCTGTGTACAACGTCGCCAATGCCTGTGCCACCGGCGCCACCGCTCTGCGGGTTGCCTGTATGGCAGTCAAGTCAGGGGAAGCGGACATGGGCCTGGCCTTCGGGGTCGAGAAGCTTTCCGGTGCCGGGCTGCTCTCGGGGGGAAGCCGCCGGCCGGATTCGGGCACCTTCACGCCCTCGGGCCGCTTTGGAGCGGTGGCCCCTGTCGACGGTCGCATTGGCACGGAGACCATGCCCGGTGTGTTCGCCCAGATCGGCATGGAGTACGGCCATCGCTACGGCGGGACCAGCTTCGAGCTGTTCGCCAAGATCAGCGAGAAGAACCACACCCATTCCACACTCAACCCACTGGCCGCCTACACCAAGAAGATGAGTCTCGAAGAGATCATGGGCGACGTCATGATCGCCTACCCCAACACTCGGCCCATGTGCTCGGCCAACTGCGATGGGGCGGCCGCCGCAGTCGTGGTCAGTGGCTCGAAGCTCAAGACGCTTTCACGGGACCAGCAGCGGCGGGCGGTCAAGATTGCCGCCTCAGTGCTCACCACTGACCCCTGGGAGGAGGCGTGCCAGATCCTTCCCGACGTCAACACGCTGACCCGGAACGCGGCCACTCAGGCGTACGAGCAGGCTGGGGTCGGGCCGTCCGATCTCGACCTCGTCGAACTTCACGACTGTTTCGCCACCGCTGAGCTCGTCCACTACGACAACCTCATGCTCTGTGAGGTCGGCGGGGCCGTCGACTTCTTCAACTCGGGTGCCACCTGGCGCGACGGGGCGACGCCGGTGAACGTCTCGGGAGGTCTCGAGTCGAAGGGTCACCCCATCGCTGCCACCGGGATCGCCAATGTCTGGGAAGTGGCCACCCACCTGCGGGGCGAGGCCGGAGACCGCCAGATCGAGGGGGCTCGCGTCGGATTGACCCACGTCATCGGCTTGGGTTCCGCGTGTGGCGTCCACATCCTCGAGAAGGCGGCCTGAGAACCGACCCTCTTCGTCTACGTTGGCCGGATGTCTTTCATCGCTGACAACAGACGCTACGACCGGATGGTGTACCGCCGCTGCGGTCGCCACGGCCTGCAGCTTCCGGCCATCTCACTGGGCCTCTGGCAGAACTTCGGGGACTCCCGGCCGCTCGACGAAGTCTCGGCCATGCTCACCCGAGCCTTCGACCTCGGCGTCACCCATTTCGACCTGGCCAACAACTACGGACCGGCACCCGGGGCAGCAGAGTCCAACTTCGGACAGGTGATCTCACGCGAGCTCAGTGCTTACCGCGACGAGCTGGTCATCTCGACCAAGGCCGGCTACGACATGGGGCCCGGTCCCTACGGCGACGGAGGATCGCGCAAATACATGCTGGCCAGTCTCGATGCCAGCCTGCGACGTATGAAGCTCGACTACGTGGACGTCTTCTACTCGCACCGTTTCGACCCCGACACTCCCATGGAGGAGACCATGGGGGCGTTGAACACTGCGGTCCAACGGGGGAAGGCGCTCTATGTGGGGATCTCGAACTACCCCCCGAAGCAAGCCCTCGAGGCTGCCGGCATCCTGGTGGGACTGGGCACACCGCTCCTCATCCTCCAACCGGCCTACTCCATGCTCAACCGCTGGATGGAACACGGGCTGATGGACACCATCAGCGAGGTGGGCGCCGGCTGCATCGTCTATTCGCCACTCGAGCAGGGGATCCTCACCGATCGCTACCTCGACGGCGTGCCCGCCGGCTCCCGGGCCAGTCATGCGGAGACCCTCCACTCCGCGCAGCTCGACGGTGACACCCTGTCCAAGGTTCGTGCTCTGAGCCAGATCGCCCAGAGGCGGGGCCAGACCATGGCCCAGATGGCGCTGGCCTGGACCCAGCGGGATCCCCGGGTGACCTCGACCTTGGTCGGGGCCAGCAGCCTCGCCCAACTCGAACAGAACGTGGCCACCATCGACGCGCTCGCCTTCTCGGAAGGCGAGATGGAGGAGATCGAGGCCATTCTGAAGCCATGACTCTGAAGCCGTGCCGCGGGACCCGGTCGAGGCGGTCGGCGCGAGGTCGCCCTCGATGCACGCCTGTGCCATAGTCCCTGCCGTGGCGCTTCCACCGATCGACCCGTCCGTTCTCCGAGTCGACCCGGACGGGATCACCCTCCTCGGCGGTTGGTCGAAGGCGAGTCAGCTCCGTCATTTCCCGCGGGCGCCGGTGTGTCCCTTCACCGGCGCAGACGACGTCGAAGCGTTGGACCTCCCGCGCGCCGGCACGGTGTGGCTGCACACCGAGGTCCACGTGCCCCCGGCCGGATATACCGGTCCGATCCCTTACGCCTTCGGCATCGTCGAACTCGACGGAGTCCCGCAGCTGCGGATCGTCACCCGCCTGGCCGGGAACGATCTGGCGCCGGGAGTGCGGGTGCGGCTGGAGGGAGAGGAGCTTCCCGGTCCGGACGGGGAGCCGGTGGTGACGTGGGTGTTCCGGGCATGAGCGAGGTGCGGATCACCGGGGTCGGGCTCCATCCGTTCGGGCGGTTCGAGGGCCTGACCGGGACCGACATGGGCGTGGTGGCCGTCCAGGCCGCCCTCGGCGAGGCGGATGTCGGGGTTCACGACCTCGATGCTGCGTTCTGCGGCACCGCGTACGGTGGTGTCGCCGCCGGTCACCGGGTCGTGGGTGCACTGGCGGGAACAGGGATCCCCATCTACGACGTCGAAGCCGGATGCGCCTCGGGCGGAGCCGCCTTGCAGCTGGCGGCGAACTCGATCGCCTCGGGTCAGCACGACCGCGCTCTGGTCTTCGGGATCGAAAAGATGCCGCGGGGCCTCATCCGCTCGTCGTTCTTTGCCCCCTGGCAGGAGGCGGGCGGCCTCAGCCCGGCACCGGCGTACTTCGCGCTCCGCGCCCAGCGGCTTGTCGTTGAGGCGGGTCTCACCGTCGAAGACCTCGCCCGAGTAGTCGTCAAGAACCGCCGTCACGGCGTGGCCAACCCCGATGCCATGTTCCGCAAGGCGGTCACCGTCGACGAAGTTCTTTCCTCACGGATGATCTGCCCGCCCCTGACCTTGTTCATGCTGTGCTCGCCCAATGAGGGCGCCGCCGCACTCGTGCTGGAGCGGGGCACGGAGGGGGTGACGCTGGCCGGTATCTCGCTTCGCTCCCACTTGCCGGGCAGCGTCCTCGGCGAGGACTCCCCCTTGTGCGGGATCGACGACAGCACCATCACACCACCCACGGCGCTCGCCGCCGGCGATGCCTATGCCAACGCGGGCATCGGGCCCGAGGACGTCGACGTCGTGGAGTGCCAGGACACCGATGCGGCGCGGGAGCTGCTGGCCTGGACCGAACTGGGGCTGTGTGCCTCCGGTGACCAGGCGCGCATGCTGGCCGACGGCGACGCCCTGGTCGGTGGACGGTTGCCGATCAATCCGTCGGGCGGACTGCTGTCCAAGGGTGAACCCCTGGGGGCCTCTGCCTTGGGGCAGGTCGTCGAGCTGGTCCGTCAACTGCGGGGCACCGCCGGCGAACGCCAAGTGAGCGGAGCTCGGGTCGGTCTGGCCCACGTGATCGGACGGGGCGCCAATGCCTGTGTCACCATCCTTGTCCGCTGACTGCTGACCGCTGACCGCGGCCGGCTGACCGCTGACCGCGGGCCGGGATTCAGGCGCTGATGCCGGTGGACTTGAGCCACCCGTCCTGGGTGGAACCAGACGGCTGCCACGACCCGAGGTCGTCGGTCGGATAGGGCTCGAGCAGCTCGGCGGGAAGCGGTTTGCCGAACAGAAACCCCTGGGCCAGGTCACATCCGAGGTCCCGCAGACTCCGCATCTGGGCCTCGGTCTCTACGCCCTCACCGATGCAGGCCAGCCCGAGGGCGTCGGACAGGGCGATGACAGCCTTGACGATGGCCGCACCCTCAGTGCTCTTGTCCAAGCTGTCGACGAAGGCGCGATCGATCTTGAGACACTCGACGGGCAACTGCTTGAGGTAGCTCAACGACGAATAGCCCGTTCCGAAGTCGTCGATCGAGATGTGCAGCCCCTGGTCGCGGAGGCGTCCCAGGGTCGCGATCGTCCTCTCCGAGTCCCGCAGAAGGGTGCCCTCGGTGATCTCCAGCCAGACGCGATCCGGGTTGACCCCCGTTTCGTCGATGATCTCGGCGATCAATTCAGGGAAGTGCTTCTCGGCCAGCTGTCGGGGGGCCACGTTGATCGAGACCGCGGACCGCCACGGATCGAGACCAGCCTCGCTCCGCAGTTCGCACCAGCGCACCGACTGCTTGCAGGCCTCCTTGAAGACCCAGGTGCCGATGGGGACTATCAGTCCCGTGTCCTCGGCCAACTCGATGAACTCCCCCGGTAACAACAATCCCCGAGTTGGGTGCCGCCAGCGAACCAGAGCTTCGACAGCAACCAGGCTCGAGTTATGAAGGTCGATGAACGGCTGATAGTGGACCTCGAATTCATCGCCGGAGATGGCTCGGTGGAGGTCGTTGCCGACCCGGAGCCGCCCGATGGACCAGATGTCCTTCGCCTCGTCGTACAGCTCGATGCTGGCGCGGCCGGCGTCCTTGGCCCGGTACATCGCCGAGTCGGCGTCGCTCAGGAGCCGCTCGGGTGAGGTGTCACGGTGGTGGGCCAGAGCAATGCCGATGCTGGCGGTGACGAAGGTCTCGAGATCCTCCACCACCAGAGGCACCCGCAGATTGGTGGCAATCCGGTCGGCGAGCTCGAACGCCGTGGCTTCGTCGGGAACCGCGTCACAGAGTACGACAAACTCGTCACCACCGAACCGAGCCACGGTGTCGCCCGGCCTCACCGCCTCCTTGATCCGCTCGGCGACGAGGCAGAGGACCCGGTCGCCCCATTCGTGCCCCATGCTGTCGTTGATCACCTTGAAATGGTCGACGTCGACGAAGGCGACCATGACACTGCCCTCACTCCTGTCAGTACGGCCGAGCGCTCCTTCGAGGCGGTCCATGAACAGGGTCCTGTTGGGCAGGTCGGTGAGCGGATCGTGGATGGCGGCGTGGGCGATCAGCTCGTTCATGGAGCGACGCTCGGTGACGTCTTCGATCTGACAGATGCCATATTTGGTGGACCCCGTTGCGTCGCTGATGCAGCTGGCGCTGAGGGACACCCACACGGCGTGGCCGTCGGCGTGGAGGTACCGCGCCTCGAGCTGGCGGATGGCGACGTCCGACGTGAACAAACGATGAGTCCAGATCTCGCTCATCTGACGGTCGTCGGGATGTGTCAGGTTCTCGACTTGGGCACCGACAAGTTGGTCGGGGCTGTAACCGAGAATGGTTCCGAAGGCGGCGTTGGCCTGCAGTATCGCCCCGTCGATGTCGATCAGGCAGATGCCGATGGGTGCACCGTCGAACGACCCTCGGAACCTTGCCTCCGCCTCGATGAAAGCGGTGTCGGAGAGCTCCTTGGCCCCGAAGATCCAGCCGATGAGCTGGATGGTGAAGACGAGGCCGGCAATGGCGAGGACGGCGAGGGCCTGGACGAACGGTTGAGGGACCAGGGTGGGGACGACACCGATGGCAATTCCGATTTGTCCCAAGCCGATGAGGATGACACTGATGATGATTGCCGGCCTGGTGGCGGCTGCGCCCACTGATCGCATGCAGTCGGCTACGCCGAAGACCAGACCGACAACCAGGGTGGGTCCCCACCCGACGGCATAGATGATGATGGTGATGCCGGTGAGCTCGATCCCCACCCGCATGTACAGGCGCCATCCGGAGAGATTTTCGGGCCAGGCCTCGTTGGCCACCGCGGTGAGAATGGACGATCCCCCGACCAGGACGAAGAGCATCCAAACGGGCAGATTGGAGATCAAGTGGTGGGTGCGGAGCAGCCACAGCAGCCCGACGGCGATGGGGATGGCGACCAGGGTGGGGTCGATCCACCGCTTGACGACCCGCGCCGGGAAACGCTGTCTCGCCTGGATGTTCGCGATATCGCCGCCTTGTGCCACTCCTCAACATCGACCCCCGTGCCGCCCTGCTTGAGTCGGGGTCGGGTGACCAGAGCCGACGGAGCGCTGACCTGGAAGAACGCCGTTGCTCGGCAGGGAAATCAACCGCCCTCCGGGCACCCTCTCATCCAGGCGACGGCCGGCATCGGATGAAGGTTGGGTCAGGTACGAGGTGACGTGGACTGACCGGAGGTGGGGTGATTTCAGTCCGGCAGGACGCGGATATGAGACTGCCGGTTCTCACCTGTGCGGTGAATGACGTCCTCGTGGGTGAGCTGGTTGTCGACGGTGGGGATACGGGGCATGCCCAAGGTCGTCGTCGGACGGCTCACCTCCAAGTAGCTGCGGACCCGCTCCGCCAGCGCCGAAAAGTGGGCGGCGTCCTCAGGCGCATCACAGGCTGCGGCGGCCAGATCGAGGGCATGGACAGCCTCGACCAGAAGGTCCATACCGGTATCACGAGCGCCGGCCACTACCCCACCTCGCCCATCGGGGAAGGACCGTCCCGGCCCCGGGATGACCAGGCACCGGGACCCGTTCGCCGTGTCCGGCGACAGCGGTGAGCCAAGACGGACGATTGCGTTGGATGGCTGGCTTCCATCGGACCTCCAGTCGACGAAAGCGGCGGGGAACGCCGGTGCTCACCTTGAGCGACAACGACGGTACACCCGGCGCTGGCCTGGTTCGACCCGACCGGCTTGGCCGCCCCTCAGGGGGTGCGCGGCCGTTGGTGCCCACTGTCCCCCCGCCTCCCGAGCCGGAGGAAATCCGCGGCCGCCGAGCCAGTCGCCGGGCCCAAAAAGGCGAGTCGGCGCCGGTCGATTGGGTATTACCATCGATTTCGGGAGGGGCGTGAGCTCAGGAGGTGCGGGATGGCCAATGTGACCTTGATGGATCAACCTCGAGGCCTGATCGACCGATTGACCTGGTGGTACTCCCGCCGCAAGTTCGGACGCGTGGTGGAGCCGGCCCGAGCGGCGGCGCTTCACCCGGGGGTGGTGACCGGATGGGGGGCACTGGAGACAGCAGCGGCGACGATGTGGCGCCAGCTCGATCCCCATCTGCGTCAGCTGGCCATCCAATCCTCGGCCGGAGCCATCGGGTGCTCGTGGTGTGTCGACTTCGGGTACTACGAAGGGATCCAGCAGGGCATCGACCCGCGCAAGGTGCGCGACGTCCCCTGTTGGCGGGAGAGCGACGTCTACGACGAGCGGGAGCGGCTGGTTCTCGAGTACGCCGAGACGGCTACGGCCACACCCGTCTCCGTTCCCGAATCGTTGGTCGCCCGCCTGCACGACAACTTCTCCGACAAGGAGATCGTTGAGCTGGCCGCCTGGGTGGCGCTGGAGAACCTCCGCTCACGGTTCAACGCCGGCCTCGGACTGCGGAGCGAGGGCTTTTCTGATCGCTGTGAGGTTCCCCCCGGGTCACAGTGGTCCGAGGTCTCTGGCGGCCGCGGCAACGCGGCCGCCAATCTTCCGAGCTCGAGGACCTAGGGCGACTGCACTGACATGGCACTGCGGCAATCGGTGCCGACCAGATCATCGGCCTGATCCTGGTCGGGCCCCGGTTCTCTCAGGGCAGGAGCAGCCGGGCCAGGCGCCGGGCGGTGACGGCGAGCCCGGCGGTCCCCATGACGGCCAGGTACAGGGCGTGGCCCAGGAGCGCCCACCCGAACATGCCCAGGTCGAAGCCGCGCAGCAAGGCCACGCCCTGATAGAGCGGCGTACAGCGCACCACCACCTGGAGCCAGCCCGGATAGACGGTGATCGGGTAAAAGGTGGCGGAGAACAGGAACAACGGGATGATGGTCAGCGAGACGAGATCGAAGTCCTGCCAACTCCGCATATAGGTCGTCCCAGCCATGCCCGCCCCGGCGAAGGCGTAGCTGATGAGCAGAGCGCCAGGCCAACACAGCACGGCCCAGGGTGAGAACACGTAACCCAGGGCGGCCATCACGACCAAGAACGCTCCCGAGTACAGCCCCGCTCGTATGAGCGCCCACGACATCTCACCGAGCGCCACGTCCCCCACGCCGAGCGGGGTGGACAGGATGGCGTCATAGGTCTTGGCGATCTTCAGTTTGAAGAAGATGTTGAAGGTGGAGTCGAACATGGCGCCGTTCATGGCCGAAGACGCCAACAGACCCGGGGCCACGAAGGCGGTGTAGGGCACCAACGTGCCGTTGATGTCCAGCGGTCCGACCAGCTTGTTGAGACCGACGCCGACGGACAGCAGATAGAAGAACGGCTCGAAGAAGCCCGATACCAACAACAGCCACCCCCGGCGGTAGACCACCACGTTGCGTTCGACGATGCGTCGGGCCCGCCGACTGCCGAGCAACGCGCTCGGCGTGATGCGTAACAGCACCGTGGACGACGGCGGCATCGACTCGGGGATTGCCACTTCGGCGCCGCCCTCCTCGTTGAGCCCGGGGTGGAAGCTCATATGACCAGCCGGGAGGCGAAGGTGCGGCGAGCCAGGAGGAACCCGACCGCGGTGAGCGCGGTCAGATAGGCCGCATCGAGGAGCCCGGAGCCCAGGGAGAGGGTCCCCAGCACAAGCCCGCGGCACAGATCGACCCCGTGGTAGAGGGGTGTGGCATAGGCGACGGGCTGGAGCCAACCGGGAAGCTGGTTCACCGGGAAGAACGTGCCCGAAAACAGGAAAAGGGGAATGAGCCCGAATCTGTAGATGGTGGTGAACCCGATGTCCTTGTCCTGGGTGGCGGAGAAGGCGGCGATAGGGGCGGCGAAGGCCATGCCGGTGGCCACCGCGGCGGGAAGGGCCAGGATGGCCAAGGGCGAGGACACCACGCCGAAGGCTGCGATCACCGCCAGGTAGGCGGTGGCCACGATCGACACCCGGACCGCGATCCAGCCCAGGTGGCCGATCAGGACGTCGTCCACCCGCAGTGGGGTGGCCAGCATGGCGAAGTAGGTACGGATCCACTTGATGGCCCCCATGACCGGGTACATGGCGTCGTTGGCGCCGATCTGCATGGCCGTGGCGGCGAGTAGGCCGGGGGCGATGAAGTGGAGGTAGTTCACGCCGTCGACGGTGTGGGTGTGCTTGTCCACCAGCGATCCCAAACCGAGACCCATCCCGGCCAGATAGAGGATCGGGTACAAGAAGCTGGTGGTGACCGAGCTGCGCCACGTCTTCTTGTACTGGTAGGCCCAGTAGCCGAGCGCCCTCCACCACAAAGGGGTGGAGCGGTGTGGCGCCAGGACCGGTTCGCGGATGGTGGGGACGGTCACGGCCGGCTCAATCGATGAGGGTGCGGCCGGTCAGCCGGAGGAACACGTCCTCGAGAGTCGATCGTCGGACCAGCGCACTCTCGGGAGCGAAGCCTCTCTTATGCACCTCGGCCAGGCTGGCATCGCCGTCGGCGGCGTAGAGGAGGAGACGGTCGGGCAGCACTTCGACCCTGTCGGCCACGCCATCGAGGCGGGCCGCCTGCGCCTCGTGCTCACCGGAGCGGAAGCGCAACTCGACGACCTCCCGTGTGGAGTAGCGCTCGATGAGCTGTTTGGGGGTACCTTCGGCGGCGAAGCGCCCGTGATCCATCACCACCAGTCGGTCGCACAACTGCTCGGCCTCGTCCATGTAGTGGGTGGTGATGACCTGGGTCACCCCTTCCTGCTTGAGCCGGTAGAGGCGGTCCCACAGCAGGTGACGGGCCTGCGGGTCGAGCCCTGTGGTCGGCTCGTCGAGGATCAACAGCTCGGGGTCCGACACCAGTGACCGAGCGATCGTCAGGCGCCGCTTCATCCCCCCCGACAAGGGCTCGACCCGGTCATGGGCACGCTCGGTCAACTGGGCGAAGTCGAGCAGTTTCTCGGCCCGCTCGCGGATGACCTTGCGGGGGAGGTCGAAGTAGCGGCCGTAGATCATCAGGTTGTCGAGGACGGTCAGCTCGAGGTCGAGCGTGTCCTCCTGGGGTACGAGGCCGATGCGACTGCGGATCCGAGGACCGTCGGAGGCTGGGTCGAGCCCCAGCACACGCAAAGTCCCGGCGCTCACCGGCGACATGCACGAGATCATCCGCATGGTCGAGGTCTTGCCGGCCCCGTTCGGTCCCAAAAAGCCGAACGCCTCGCCACGGCCGATGTCGAAGTCGACCGCGTCCACGGCCACGAAGGTGCCGAAGCGCTTGGTCAGGGCGCGCGCCAGCACCAGAGGGCCGGGGCCCTCGAAAACCGGGGGCGCGTCGGTGGAGGAGGAAGGGGTGCGCAACCGGGCCCACGCTATCGGCCCGACCATCGGCGCCTCACCTGGGGCCGGTCCGCCGACGGCCAACGGCCCGTGCCTCTCGCACCCGGAGATACAGCCGTCGGGACACGCTAAGAGCTCGGAGCCCTTCAGCGCCCGGCACCCCGCCACATGGCTGGGAACCGTGCACACCGGCGATAGCCTGGGTTCACAGGCTCGGTGCCATGCTCGAGGATTTATCGGGGATGTCCCCGAGAGGCTGGGGGAAGGCAATGGTTGTTTCCACGGATCGACGTCGCACCGACACGCGCGATCGATTGCTGGAGGCATCGTTGCGCATCTTCGCCCAGCAGGGTTATGCGGGCACCCGGGTGTCGGAGATCGAACGGGCGGTGGGGCTGACCCCTGGTTCAGGAGCCATCTACCGCCATTTCGAGTCGAAAGAGGCGCTTCTTTTGGCCGCGGTCCGCTCCTACCACGATCGCACCAGGGATCTGTGTGAACAGATCCGGTCCCGGGGCCCGGCCCCCGATGCTCGCACCGAGCTCACCCGGATCATCGAGGAGCTGTACGTGTTCCTCGGACGCGAGCGCCCCATGGTCGAGGTGGCCGGCGCGGCCGACCTTCCCGCTGCAGTTCGTCGGGCTATCGGCGACACCTGGGACGAGACCTATCGCCTGGTGGCCGACTCCTTCATCCGTTACGGGTTCGATCCCGACGTGGCCCAGGTCATCGGGGTGGCCTCGTTCGGGTCCCTGGCGCACTACATGGTCCAGGCCATGAGCATGGGCGCCATGCCCAACGGAGTGTCTGTCGATCGCTTCGTGATGTGGTGGCTCGAGCACTGGACCGACATGCTGGAGCGCGGCCCAAGCTGACGTATCCGGCCCGATCCTCGCCCTGACCCTGCGGCGAGGACACCGGGCGGCGAAGGCACCCGGCGGCGAGGAACCGAGGTGCCGCAGGGACACGGGTGCTGGGCACGGTGGGGTCCCCGGTCCAGGCCACCCAGACCACGAACGGGGTCAGGTCTACCGTGACCGCCGAGGCCAATCGATCTGCCGACTGCCGGTCGATCGGCGGTCGTCGCGGCAGGTTCCGGCGCGGCTACCGTTCGAGGTGTGAGCACACCCCGGATCACCATCGTCGGAGGCGGCAGCACCCACTGGACACCGCGCCTGCTGGTGGATTTCGCCAATGTCGAGGCGCTCCACGACGTGACCGTGACCCTGATGGACGTCGACCCCGGCTCGCTGCCGGTGATGGTGGACGTGGCCGAGCACATCTCCAAGGTGCGCGGCATCGGACTGTCGGTACGGACGACAACCAACCTGACCGAGGCGTTGGAGGGTGCCGACGTGGTGATCATCGCCCTGACTGTGGGCGGGTTTGCCAGCATGCGCTACGACCTGGAGATACCCGCCCGGTACGGAATCCGACAGCCGGTGGGTGACAGCGTCGGCCCCGGAGGCATCACCCGCGCCTTGCGCAGCGCACCGATCGTCGCCGAGGTGGCCCGGTCCATGGAGCGCCACTGTCCGAATGCACTGCTGGTGAACGTCAGCAATCCTCTGACCGCTCTGTGCCGCGCCGCCGGCCGCGAGTCCAGCGTGAGGGTGGTGGGCCTGTGCAACGAGCTGGTCGGCCTCAAGTTCTCGATGAGCCTGCTCTTCGACGCACCGATGCACACGGTCGACCCGGTATCGGCGGGCGTGAATCATCTCCCACTGGTCACCGAGCTCCGCATCGACGGTGATGACGGGTTCTCCATGTTGCGCTCCTTGATCGAGGATCCAGAAGCGGTCGCCGGAGAGCCGATCTGGATGGCACCGGTGGAGGGGATGCACTGGCAGAAGTTCTCCGCCGGGGAAGCCTGGACCAAAGCCGACGTCGTCGCCAACAACCGTCTCAAGCTCGAGCTCTTCGCCCGCTTCGACGTCTTGCCGGGCGCCTCGGACACCCACGTGGCCGAGTTCTTCCCCGGCTTCGTGACCCCCCATTCGGACTTCGGAAGGGAGTGGGGCGTCCACCACTACGGCCTGAGCGGCCACACGAAGGACAAGGAGGCCGACGATCGGGAGTTGGCCGAGCTCCTCGCCAGCGACGAGATATCGCCATGGCCCTCCGGAGAGCTGGTGGCCGAGCTGATCGAAGGTATTGCCACCGGCACCGAGCACCAGCTCCCCATGAACCTCCCCAATCATGGACAGGTCGAGAACTTGCCTGACGACGTAGTGGTCGAGTGCATCGGGGTGACCGGGTCCTTCGGGGTGCGCCCACGGGACACTGCCTACGTCGGATCGGTGCTGGGCGAGTACTTGCGCCGCGTCTCGCACTCCCAGGAGCTCACCGTCGAGGCTGCCCTGGCCGGCGACCGCACCCAAGTCATCGAAGCCATGCTCTGCGACCAGATGGCCGGGCGCCTGCCCTATGAGCAGTTGGTGGCCATGACCGACGAGCTGGTGGCGGCGACGGGGGCCTGGTTGCCCCAATTCGCCTCGTAGATCCGGCGTCGGCGTCGGCCTGGGTGTCGACGCCTCGGATGGGCCGGATCCGGCCTATCCCTTGAACAGAGCGAATGCGGCTCCCTGGGGGTCGAGGAGTACGGCGAAGCGGCCGGTCCCGGGGATGTCGGTGGGCTCGACGACCACCGTGGCCCCCAGGGATTCCGCCTTCTTGGCGTCGGCATCGACGTCGGTAGCGCCGAAGTAGACGAGCCAGTGGTCGGGCATGTCGGGAGGCAGGTCCGGCGGGCGGGGCATGACACCTCCGATGGTGCGCCCGGCCACCTGGGCCTCGGCGTATTCGTCGGCTCCACCCCATCCCCAATCGAACACGTCCGAGTAGAAAGCCTTCGATCGAGCCAGGTCCGAGGTCACCAGCTCGCTCCAGGTGAAGGCACCGGGTTCGTTGACCAGCTGGGCCCCGATGTGGTCGCGAGGCTGCCAGGCGGCGATGAAGGCGCCGGTGGTGTCCTGGAAGACAGCCAGCCGGCCCGCGGTCATCACGTCCATCGGCTCGACGACCACCGTTCCACCGGCCGACTTCACCTTCGCGGCGACGGCGTCGACATCGTCGACATTGATGTAGGTGCTCCAACGCGGCGGCCCCGGGTCCTGGGCCGGGCTGATGGCCGCCACCTGCTTGCCGTCCTTGGAGGCGATCGTGTAGTGGCCCGCCTCCTCACCCATGTCCTGACCTTCCCAACCAAAAAGCGTGCCGTAGAAGCTCAGACCGGACTGTGGATCCGACATCCCGATGTCCACCCACGACGGAACACCGTGCTCAAAACGCGTCATCTCGGGCATCATCCCTCCTTCACGAATTGACTGGTACCGCCACTTTGGTCGACGGGAGGTCCCTGTGCAAGGGCCCGCGGCGTTCGTCCCCGGCGAGCGAGGACTGGTCGTCAGGCAGCGCCGAGGAGAGGCGGTAGCGTCGAACGATGGCCCTTGTCGCCGGCGTCGACTCCTCCACCCAATCGACAAAGGTCGAGCTGCGCGACGTCTCCACCGGGCAGGTGATGGGAGCCGGCCGGGCTGATCACCCGGCGACGCGCCCACCCCGCAGCGAGCAGTCCCCCGAGGCCTGGTGGACGGCTCTGGTGGAGGCCATGGCCCAAGCGCTCGCCTCTGCCGGCCCCCGGGTCGCGCCGGCCGACGTCGGCGCCGTCGCCATAGCCGCCCAGCAGCACGGCCTGGTCGTCCTCGACAGCAAGGACGCCGTGCTGCGTCCGGCCAAGCTGTGGAACGACACCGAGTCGGCCGAGGATGCCGACCGGTTGGTGCTGGGACTGAGCGCCACGGGATGGGCCGGGGCCTGTGGCAGCGTGCCGGTGGCTGCGTTCACCGTGGCCAAGCTGGCCTGGCTGCGGCGGTGCGAGCCGGACACCTTCGCCCGGGTCGCCCATGTCCTTCTGCCCCACGACTGGTTGACCTTCAGGCTCACCGGGCGGTTCACCACCGATCGAGGGGATGCCTCCGGTACCGGCTACTGGTCCCCGGGCGAGGGGGCGTACCGACTCGATCTTCTCTCGCTGGTGGACGCCGAGAAGGACTGGGCCGCCGCTCTCCCGACCGTGCTCGGCCCCTGGGATCGGGCCGGCGGGCTCACCGGTGCCGCGGCCGACGACCTCGGCCTCCCCGTCGGCACGCCGGTCGGGGCGGGGACCGGAGACAACATGGCCGGCGCCCTCGGGCTTGGGTTGCGTCCCGGCGAGGTCGCCGTGTCGATCGGCACCTCCGGAACGGTGTACACGCCCTCTGATCGGCCCGTTCGGGACCCACAGGGTGCCATCGCCGGCTTCGCCGACGCCACCGGACGTTTCTTGCCGCTGGTCTGCACCCTCAACGCCACGTTGGTCACCGAGGCCATCGGTCGGCTCCTCGGCGTGGACCACGTCGGTCTGGATCGACTGGCGCTGGCGGCACCGGCCGGGGCCGGCGGCGTGGTCCTGGTGCCCTATTTCGACGGGGAGCGCACCCCGAATCGTCCCGATGCGACCGGAACGCTGGCCGGCATCCGGTCCGACATCAGCCGTGAGTTGGCGGCCCGGGCCGCCTTCGAGGGCGTGGTCTGCAACCTGCTGGAGGGTCTCGACGCTCTCACCGAGGCGGGCGTTCCCACCGCCGGCGACCGCCTGGTCCTGCTGGGGGGTGGAGCCCGCTCGGCCGCCTACCGGCGAGTACTGGCCGCGCTGTCCACCCGAGAGGTCACCGTCCCGAAACCCGGTGAGATCGTGGCCGCCGGGTCCGCTCTGCAGGCGGCCGTCGTGGCCACGGGGGCGGATCCGGGCTCCCTGGCCGACAGCTGGGGTCTCCGGAACGGCGAGGTCACCGACCCCGGGCCCGAGGCAGCCCTGGCCGTCGACATCCGCCAGAGGTTCGCCTCGGCCCGGGGCTGAGACCGGCCTTTCGACCCAGAACCGCGGCCTCCGGTGTCGGTAGTCTCGTCAGGCAGGCCTGCGGCCTGCACCACATTCGCCACTCGTACCCCGAGGAGTCACGCCATGCCGGACGCTCTCGAGCCTCGTCCTGAGGACCACTTCACTTTCGGTCTCTGGACCGTCGGCAATCCGGGGCGTGATCCGTTCGGTCACGAAACCCGGACGATGCTCGATCCCGTCGACACGGTCCACCGGCTGGCCGACCTCGGCGCCTACGGCGTGAGCCTCCACGACAACGACCTGGTGCCCTGGGGCTCATCGCCGTCCGAACGCGACGTCATCGTGAAGCGCTTCCGTGAGGCTCTCGACGCCACCGGTCTGGTGGTGCCGATGGCCACCACCAACCTCTTCTCCCACCCGGTCTTCAAGGAAGGGGCTTTCACCGCCAACGATCCTGTCGTTCGGCGGATGGCGGTGGCCAAGACCTTCGACGCCATCGACACCGGCGTCGAGTTGGGGGCCACCATCTTCGTGATGTGGGGAGGCCGGGAGGGCGTGGAGGCCGAGGCGGCCAAGGACGTTCGGGGTGCCCTCGATCGCTACGCCGAGGCTGTCAACCTCTGCTGCGCCTACGCCCGCGACCGTCACTACGATCTGCGCTTCGCCCTGGAACCCAAGCCCAACGAACCTCGGGGCGACATCCTGTTGCCCACGGTGGGCCACGCCCTGGCCTTCATCGGCGAGCTCGAGTGGCCGGACATGGTGGGTCTCAATCCCGAGTTCGCCCACGAGACCATGAGCGGGCTCTCGTTCGCTCATGCGGTGGCGCAGACCCTCTGGCACGACAAGCTCTTCCACATCGACCTCAATGGCCAGCGCATCGGCAAGTATGACCAGGACTTCCGCTTCGGCTCCGAGGGCATCCGCGACGCCTTTTACACCGTCAAGGTCCTCGAGGACGCGCAGTGGGAGGGAATGCGTCACTTCGATGCCCACCCCTACCGCACCGAGGTCGGCGAGGGTGTGTGGGACTTCGCCCGTGGCTGCATGCGCACGTACCTCATCCTTCGCCAGAAGGTTCGCCGCTTCCACGACGACCCCGAGATCGCCGAGGCCCTGGTCACGGCCCGCCGCGGCGAGATCGCCGTACCCACCTCGCCCGGAGGGCTCGGCGCCGATGCCCTGGTCGCCTTGCGCTCGGCTGCGGCTGCCGGGTCGACGGAAGCCGCGGCCGGCTACGGCTACGGTCACGAGCGTCTGGACCAGCTGGTGACCGAGCTGCTCCTCGGTGAACGCTGAGCGCCGACTTCCGCTGACGCCGCCCCGGAAGCGATGTTCTCAGCCGGCCGCCGCTCCGGCGACGGGTGCGGCCAGGCCCAACCCGACCAGGGACCCGAGGAAGCTGGCATCACCGTAGGTGTAGAGGGCCCCGTCACTGCCTACGATCCAGTATCCCCGGCCATCGGGAGTAGCAACCATTCCTTCGATCGCCGCGTGCTGCACGATGCCCTGGCCGGGAACCGATCCGTAGAAGTCGGCGTCCCCGAAGGCGAACACCCCGCCGTCGGACGCCACCAGCCAGTACCCACCACCGTCGGGGGTGGCGGCCATGCCCACGATGGGAGACGAGAGTGGCATGGCGCCGGTCGATCCGTGGAACTCGGCGTCCCCGAAGGCGAACACCCCGCCGTCGGACGCCACCAGCCAGTACCCGCCACCGTCGGGGGTGGCGGCCATGCCCACAACGGGCTTGTCGAGGGTCATCGACCCGGTCGATCCGTAGAAGTCGGCGTCCCCGAAGGCGAACACCCCGCCGTCAGACGCCACCAGCCAGTACCCACCACCGTCGGGGGTGGGGGCCATGCCCACGACCGGCTTGTTGAGATGCATCCCCCCGGTCGACCCGTGGAAGTCGGCGTCCCCGAAGGCGAACACCCCGCCGTCGGACGCCACCAGCCAGTACCCACCACCGTCGGGGGCGGGGGCCATGCCCACGACCGGCTTGTTGAGATGGATCCCCCCGGTCGATCCGTAGAACCCCGCTGTCCCCAAGGCGAAGACCCCGCCGTCGGAGCCCGACATCCAGAGGCCCTGGTTGCCGGCCGGTGGTAGCGCCAGTTGTTCGATGAGCGTCTCCAGGGTGCCGTTGTTGAGGTTGGTGGCGGCAAAGCCGACGGCGAAGCATCCGGTGGACCGGACACAGGCCAGGCCGCTCAGATAGCCGAAGGCGGTCACCGTGGGACTGGGCTCGACAGTCCAGGCCGATCCGTTCCAGTTCTCGAAGAAGGGCGTGGGGGACGTGTTCTGACCGCCGTCATCGGTGGCTCCGGTGGCCCAGCAGTCCGACGCGTTCACGCAGGTGACCACATTGAGGTTGTTGGCCGGCGTGGGCGGTTCCGCGCTCGGGACGGTCATCCAGGACGAGCCGTTCCAGCGATCGACCAAAGTGGTGGACGGGTTCCCGCTGCCATCCATGGTCGCGCCCACCGCCCAGCAGTTCGAGGTGCTGGTGCAGGTGACCGAGTTGAGCAGCTGGCCAGCCGGCGCGGCGGCTCCGGGGGTGGGGACGACCGACCATGCCGAGCCGTTCCAGTGCTCGGTCAGCGCCGCGCCGTCGACCAGGTTCGGAGCCACACCCGGCAGCAAGTTGTACTGGATGGAATTGGGCCCGGCGTAGCCGACGGCCCAGCAGTCCGAGCTGGTGGTGCAAGCGATCGAGTTGAACCCATCATGAGGCTGGCCCGACGATGCCGGTGTGGACTGGGACCACTGCGATCCGTCCCAGTGGATGATGACGCCGCTGAGAGAGTTCTGCTTGCCGTCAACGCTCTGGCCCACCGCCCAACAGTCCGATGAGCTGGTGCAGGTGACCGAAAAGAGGTAGCCATCCACGGCCGGCGTGGGGACCACCGTCCAGACGGATCCGTTCCACATCTCGGCCATGATGACCGGGCTCGTCGTCGCTGGTGTCTGTTCGCCGCCCACCGCCCAACAGTCTGACGACGTCACGCAGTCGACGCCCCAGAGAAGCGATGCTTGCGAGCCGGGCGGGACGACGTTCGGTCCGACCGACCAGGTCGACCCGTTCCAGGTGTCCACCAGGGCGTTCGGTTGGCCGTTGCCCAAGCTGGAAAAGGCACCGCCGACGGCCAGGCAGTTCCACGCGCTGGTGCAGGTTGTCCCCATCAGCACATCGCTCTGGTTCGACCCCGTGCTCGGGCTGTTGACGATGTTCCATCCGGAGCTGGCCGCGCCCCGGGCGCTCGGCACGGCTGCGGTCACCACGAAGAGCCCGGCCACGAGGGCCGCAAGGACGAGGGCCACCCGCCTGAGACGTCGATATCGGAGAACAACCGCCATAGCTCCCTATCGTCAGCACTTCGGGACCACTTGAGGGACGGCCGCGAAGTGTCGCGAAGTGTGAGGTGCCGGGCGTGGGAGCGACTCGGGCCAGGGCTCAGGGATCGATCCCCCCTTCTCGAACACCAGCTCGGGAATCAGCGGCTGCGTTTGTCGGCTGCCTCAGTCGGGTGTGATTCGGCCACACTCCGACCACGCTGGCCGGCCTCGAGGAGTCGGCCGATCTCGGCCACCTCGGCATCGACCGATTGGGCGAACCACCTGCCGGCCACCCGATCGTGCAACCATCCGAGTGGGCCGTGGCCCAGGTCGAGCTCCTCGACATGGCGGATACGGGTGCCCCCTTCGACGGCATCGATCTCGAACCAGGCGTGCAAACGCCGCGGGACACCATGCTCCAGAGTCACGTCGATGCGGTGGGGACGCTCCCAGCGGTAACGGGTGATCACCGATCCCGGAAACCGACCGAGGAACTTCCCGTCCTCCCTCGCCACCATGCCATCGGGAGTGTCGGCCAGCTTGGTGACCCAGACCATCTTGGTGTCGGCCTTGGTGTACTGGGCCGGATCCAGAACGAAGTCGAACACCTCCTCGGGAGTGACACCTTTGGCCACCGTGGTCCCCTCACCCCTGACCATGATCCGTCACCTCCGCGCTTGGAGCCTCCCGAGCTGGCAGGCCACCCGATAACCAAGCCGCTCCGACCAGCCCTCGCCCGCTTGCGGGAACCGATATCATCCCGACGGGGCGGTGAGCGGCGGGGGCAGGAAACCGGACCCACCGGAGGCATCGAGAAGCGCGGCGATCCGCAGGAGGCGGCGATCAGACAGGAAGGGCCCGATCACCTGGACCCCGACGGGCAGGCCCTCCGGTGTCAGACCGGTCGGCAGGGTCACCACCGGGAGCAGCACGGAGCCGATCGCACCGCACCAGGCCATGGCGACCAGGTGGTGCACGCTGGTGCCGTCGATGTCGAGCGTGCGTTCTGCCAGTGGACGGTCGACATCGTGGGGGAAGGCGGCCGACGGCATCACCGGGGCCAGGACCGCGTCGTACTGCTCGAACATCGTCGCCCAGGCGACGCGCTCGGTGTTGGCGGAGTCCGTTGGCACGCGCCCACGAGCGGTACCGACCGGCGAGCGAGCGACCGGCAACCAGGGCCGGATCGTCTCCGGGCAGGGACTCCAGTCCGGCAAAGGCGAGGAAGACCTCGTCGGACAGCCCCGTCCCGATGATCGGGCACACCAGTTCCTGCCACGAGCGGAGCCCGTCGGCGAGCGGAACGGGGAGAGCGATGGATTCGACACGGGCGCCGGCGTCGGTGATCCGGCTGGCGAACGCATCGAGGGTGGCTCGCATATCAGCGGCCAAAGGCACGACGTCGGTGCCCTGGTCGAAGACGGTCCCGACACGGAGGGTGCCCACGTCGTCGAGTGGCGGTCCCTCGTCGAGCTCGAGTCGCCAGCCGGTGGCGTCCTCGGGAACCGGACCGGCGATGACGTCGAGTGCCATCCCGAGGTCCTCGAGGTTGCGGGCCAAGGGCCCATTGCAGTTGATATCGGTTTCGACCAGGCTCCCCGGCGGTCCCGGAATGTGGCCCCTGCTGGGTACGACACCCCACGACGGCTTCAGCCCGTAGACCCCGTTGAAGTGGGCGGGGTTACGGATCGAGCCTCCGATGTCGCTGCCCAGCTCGAGGGGGGTGAGCCCGGCTGCGACCGCAGCGGCTGCGCCACCCGAGGAGCCTCCCGTCGTGCGCGAGGTGTCCCACGGGTTGTTGGTCCTGCCGTAGACCTCGTTGAACGTTTGGAAGTCCCCCGCGTACAGGGGGGTATTGGTCTTGCCGAAGATAATGGCGCCTGCCGCCTTCAACCGACCGACAGCCAGGGCATCGGTTGCCGGAACATAGTCCTTCAGCTCCGGTGCACCCGAGGTGGTCACCAGGCCTTCGGTTTCCCAGACGTCTTTCACCGTCATCGGGAGCCCGTGGAGGGGACCGCCAAATTGGCCTCGTGCCGCGGCGTCGTCGGCCGCCTCGGCCGCCTCACCGGCCCGATCGAGATCGAGGGCAACGACCGCGTTGAGCGCGGGGTTGTGCTGGTCGATCCGGGCCACCACATGGGCCAGCAGCTCAACGCTGGAGATGACCCGATCGCGCAGAGCTCGGGCCAGCTCCGTTGCCGAAGCGAAATCAGGGTCCACGCCGAGACGATACCCGCCCACGCCGCGGCCCGCCTTGGCGGATCTTTCGATTTCGTCGAGTCAGGGCGGCGCGGTCTAACCCGAGTGCCGCAGTCTGATGAGGTTGAGCGCGCTGCCGGCCTGGAACCAACCGATCTGTTCGCTGGTGAATGTGTGCAAGCACTCGAAATCGAGGGAGGTCCCGTCGGGCCTGTCGATGTGGCAGGCCACGGGGGAGCCGGCCGTCAGCCTGGTGAGGCCGAGCACGGAAACCCGGTCGGCCTGTCCGATCTGGTCATAGACGGAGGGATCGGGAATGGTCAGCGGAAGGAGACCCTGCTTCTTGAGATTCGTCTCGTGGATGCGGGCGAAGGACTTTGCCAGGATCACCACGCCCCCCCGGTAGCGCGGCTCCATGGCGGCGTGCTCGCGGGAGGACCCTTCGCCATAGTTCTCCTCACCCACCGCGCACCAGCGCACACCCTGTCGGTGGAGACGTTCGGCGATGTCAGGGAGGGACCGCTCCTGGCCGTCGAGTGGGTCTCGTCCGAGGCCGACCCCTCCGAACACGTTGTTCACTCCGAGAAAGAGGTTGTGCGAGATGTTCTCGAGGTGGCCGCGGTAGGTGAGCCACGGTCCGGCAGCCGAAATGTGATCGGTGGTGCACTTCCCCTGGGCCTTGAAGAGGACGGGCAGGTCGAGATAGTCCCTTCCGTCCCACTCGGGGAAGGGCGCCAGAAGCTGCAGGCGCTCCGAGGAGGGCGAGACCGCCACCTCGATGTCGGT
The DNA here is from genome assembly GCA_963704615.1 of uncultured Acidimicrobiaceae bacterium. Taxonomy (GTDB): domain Bacteria; phylum Actinomycetota; class Acidimicrobiia; order Acidimicrobiales; family RAAP-2; genus Bog-756. The sequence goes on from OY969923.1 coordinate 3,443,858, forward strand.
GCCGTCGTCGGGGGCCGGAAGGAACCCGGGCGTGCCCGGGTCGAAGCCGGCGGTCGGCAGGCGGTCGCCGACAGGCAAGGCCAGACGCACCTGATCTCCGGTGTCCGACGTGATGGGGTCGACCAGCGGGTCGAATTCGAGGGTGCCGGCCAGGGCGTAGGCGATCACCATCTCCGGCGACGTCACGAACGCCTTGGTGGCCGCGCTGCCATCATTGCGTCGGGGAAAGTTCCGATTGAAGCTGGTGACGATGGTGTTGGGCGTGGCCGGCTCGAGATCGGCACGCTCCCATTGCCCGATGCAAGGACCGCAGGCGTTGGCCAACACGGTACCGCCGACGGCCTCGACATCGGCCAGAAGGCCGTCACGCTCCAGGGTGGCTCGTACCTGCTCCGAGCCCGGGGTGACCAGGAGCGTGCACCGGGCCCGCAAGCCGTGGGCCGATGCCTGGCGGGCGATGGAGGCAGCCCGGGTCATGTCCTCGTAGGAGGAGTTCGTGCACGAGCCGATGAGTGCGGCCGAAATCGTGCACGGGACGCCGTTGCCCCGGGCCCAGCGACCCACCTCGTCAACCGAGTGCGCCAGATCGGGCGAATCCGGTCCGTTGAGCCTCGGAGCCAGTGCCGAGAGGTCGATGTCGAGAACCTTGTCGAAGAATCGCCCTGGTTCGCCTTCGACCTCAGGGTCGGCCCGGAGGTCGAAGGCGACCGCATCGGCGGCATCGGCCAGACCGCCCCTCCGGGTGGCTCGTAGATAGGCGGCCATGTGGACGTCGTAGGGAAAGAGCGAGGTCGTGGCGCCGACTTCGGCCCCCATGTTGCAGATGGTGGCCTTGCCCGTGGCGCTGATGGTGTCGGCACCGGGCCCGAAGTACTCGACGATGGAGCCGGTACCTCCCTTGGTCGTCAGCCGACTCGCCACTTCGAGGATCACGTCCTTGGGTGCTGCCCATCCTGACAACGACCCGCTGAGGTGAACGCCGACGAGTGTGGGCCAGCGAACGTTGAACGCCGAGCCGGTCATGGCGTCGATGGCGTCGCCGCCGCCCACGCCGATGGCGACCATGCCCAAGCCGCCGGCATTGGGCGTGTGGCTGTCGGTTCCGATCATCATGCCCCCGGGGAAGGCATAATTCTCCAGCAGCACCTGGTGGATGATGCCGGAGCCCGGCTCCCAGAATCCGACGCCGTACCGTCCGCAGAACGAGCGGAGGAATTCGTACACTTCGGCGTTCTGGCCGAGGGCGGCCTGCAGATCGGGATCGGCGCCGACCCGGGCCTGGATCAGATGGTCGCAGTGGACCGTGGTCGGCAGCACGGTCCGGTCGAGGCCGGCCGTCATGAACTGCAGCGCCACGATCTGGGCCAGGGCGTCTTGCAACGCGACCCTGTCGGGATCGAAATCCACAGCGCTGCACCCGCGCTCGAAACCCTCGCCCGAGCCATGGCGATGGTGGCTCACCAGCACCTTCTCGGCGAACGTGAGCGGTCGTCCGAGGAGCAGTCGACCCCGGACGGAACCTTCGGACAGCCTCGCATACACATCTTCGACCTGGGTGACAGAAGTCGACGCACCACCCGGCATGGCTGAGCCCCCTTTTATCTTGATATCAAACTATTTACAGCCAAACTCTCTTGATGTCAAGATGATTAGGGAGATTCCCCGGCCCGGAGGCGCGCCATGGAAGACGAAGTCGACCGACTGATGGCCGGTTGGCGAGGAGCGCTGCCCGACGTCGACATCTCCCCCCTGGCGGTGCTGTCACGAGTCACCCGGCTGGCCCGCCACCTCGACCGCCAACGGACGACCGTCCTGGCCCGCCATGACCTCGAGATCTGGGCGTTCGACGTGCTGTCCGCGTTGCGGCGCGCCGGTCCGTCGCACCAACTGTCCCCCGGTCAGCTCATGGCCCAGACGCTGGTCACGTCGGGCACCATGACCAACCGGATCGACCATCTCGAGCAGCGAGGTCTGGTCAAGCGTCGTCCCCACCCGGTCGATGCCCGATCTGTCCGGGTCCAGCTGACCGCGGCCGGGCGCAAGCAGGTGGACGGAGCGCTCCAGGACCTGGTCGCCCGCGAGAACGCCATCCTCGGCACGCTGGACGACGATGCCCGGGCCACGCTGGCCCAGCTGCTGCGCCGGGTCGTCGCCCCCTTCGACGCCTGACTCCGGATCCGGTGCGACCTGACAGACTGCAGAGATGGATGTCCATCTGGTCGATGGGACATACGAGCTCTTCCGCCACTTCTTCGGCCAGCCGCCCCGTGCCGCTGATGATGGTGAGGAGATCGGTGCGGCCCGGGGAGTCGTTCAGACTGTCGTCGGTATGCTGTCCGACGGCGCCACCCACGTCGGGGTGGCCACCGACCACGTCATCGAATCGTTCCGCAACGAACTGTGGCCCGGATACAAGACCGGGTCCGGGATCGCTCCCGAGCTGCGCTCCCAGTTCGACGTCCTCGAAAGGGCGCTCGGGGCGCTGGGCGTCGTGGTGTGGCCGATGGTCGAGCTCGAAGCGGACGATGCCCTGGCCTCAGCGGCCTCGGTCGCGGCGATGGACCCGGCGGTGGAGCGGGTGATCATCTGCACGCCCGACAAGGACCTGGCCCAGTGCGTCGTCGGCGAGCGAGTGGTCCAGCTCGACCGCCGGAGCGGCACGATCAGCGATGAGGCCGCCATCTGGGCCAAGTTCGGTGTCGCCCCCGCCTCCATTGCCGACTGGCTCGCACTCGTCGGAGATTCCGCCGACGGCTTTCCGGGGCTGGCCGGCTGGGGCCGGCGTTCTGCCTCCGTGGTGCTGGCCCACTACGGGAGCTTCGACGACGTGCCCGATCGGGTGTCCGATTGGGATCCCGACGTCAGGCGCGACGTGCGGGGGGCAGCCAAGCTGGCGAGTCGACTGGCAGACGAGAGGGAGCAGGCCGAACTGTTCCGAGACCTGGCCACATTGCGGGTTGATCCGGCCCTGCTCAGCTCGGTGTCCTCACTGCGCTGGCGCGGACCGACCACCGAGTTCGGGGAAGTGTGTCGGCACTTCCGGGATCCGGGGTTGGCCGAGCGAGCCGAAGCACTCCGGTCCCGCTGACGGGATCAGTCGGACGTTCCGAAGACGTCTTCGAGCTCGGTCGGCACCGGGATGTCCATTTGTGCATAGGTGCACGATGCCGGGTCGCGGTCGGGCCGCCACCGGATGAACGAGGTTGCGTGACGGAATCGGTCTCCTTGGAGGTGGTCGTAGGCCACCTCGGCGACCAGCTCGGGGCGCAATGGCTCCCAACTGAGATCTTTTCCGCCGGTCCATCGACTCGGTCCCCCGGGGACCCGGCCGGAGGGACCATCGGCGTGCCATGGGTGCCCCTTCAGCGCGTCTTTCCGATAGGGCTCGACGATCCCGACGAATTCCTCTCGCCGGGCCACACTGAATCCCGAGGCGACCCCCACGTGATGGAGCACTCCCCCGTCGTCGAAGAGACCGAGCAGGAGCGATCCGACCACGCCTCCCGCCTTGTGCCATCGGAATCCGCCGACCACACAATCAGCGGTGCGCTCGTGCTTGACCTTGATCATCGCCCGCTTGTCCGGCAGATAGTGGAGCTGGCCGTCCTTGACGACGACTCCGTCGAGCCCGGCGCCCTCGAACCTGGAGAACCAGTCCCGCGCCACCGCGGATTGGTCGGTGACCGGAGTGAGGTGGATCGGGGGTCTGGACTTCCCGAGGGCCTTGTCGAGGGCCTTGCGCCGAGCGGAGTAAGGCTCGCCCCGGAGGTCTGCATCCCCGAGGGCCAGAAGATCGAAGGCCACGAACGAAGCCGGCATCGACTGCGAGAGCAGCTTGACCCGCGAGGCGGCGGGATGGATGCGCTGCGACAGGGCGTCGAAGTCGAGTCCGGCGGGCCCGACAATGACGATCTCGCCATCGATCACACACCGATCGGGGACATTGGCGCGTAGTGACTCCACCAGCTCGGGGAAGTAGCGGGTGAGCGGCTTTTCGTTGCGACTGCCCAAAATGATGTCATCGCCATCCCGGAAGACGATGCAGCGGAAGCCGTCCCACTTCGGCTCATAGAACAGTCCGTCGCCCTCGGGAAGCTCCCGAGCCAGTTTGGCCAGCATGGGCGACACGGGAGGCACCACAGGGAGCGTCACCGGCCAATGGTACCCGGATCACACGACGGGGCACCGCCGTGCTCAGGCGGCGTGACCGGTGGTCCAGGCCAGGAAATCGTTCATGGGGAGGGCGTTCATGACCCGCTCCACCGGAACGCCGGCCCGGGCGGCCTGCTCGCAGCCGTTGCGTTGCCACTCGAGCTGCCCGGGTGCGTGTGCGTCGGTGTCGACCACGACCACGCAGTCGAGCGAGAGGGCGAGCGCCAGCAGCGGCTCGGGCGGGTCGAGGCGCTCCGGCCTCGAGTTGATCTCGACGGCAGTGCCGGTGCGGGCGCACGCGGTGAACACGGCCTCGGCGTCGAATGTGGACTGCGGCCGACCACGACCGACCAGAATTCGCCCCGTGCAGTGCCCGAGGATGTCGACGTGCGGGCTCTCGACAGCCCGCAGCATCCGTTCGGTCATGGGCGGAGCATCCATACGGAGTTTCGAATGGACGCTGGCCACGACAACATCCAGCTGTGCGAGCAGCTCGTCTTGTTGATCGAGTGACCCGTCTTCGAGGATATCGACCTCGATGCCGGTGAGGATGCGAAAGGGCGCCATTTCGTGGTTCAGTTCGGCGACGATCTCGAGCTGCCGGCGCAGGCGCTCGGCGTCGAGCCCATGGGCGACCGTCAGCCGCGGGCTGTGATCGGTGAGCGCCCAATAGCGATGCCCGAGCTGCCGGGCCGTCTCGGCCATCTCTCGAATGGGACTGCCCCCATCCGACCAGTCCGAATGACTGTGGCAGTCGCCTTGGAGAGCCTCGAGCAACTCGGCGGCCTGGTCACTCAGGGCCGGAGGACCGACCGCTTCGAGCTTTTCGAGGTAGGTCGGTGTCGTTCCACCCACGGCCTCGGTGATCACCTGGGCGCTGGTCTTGCCGACGCCGGGGATCTTCTGCAGGCGGGCAGGAGCCATCGTCGCCAACTCGTCGGGGGGGATGTCGGCGATGGCGGCGGCGGAGTTGCGGAAGGCCCGTACCTTGTAGGACTCGGCCCCGTCCCGTTCGAGGAGGTAGGCGATCCGCCGCAACGCGGTCGTCGGATCCATCGCCCTATTCCTTTTTCGCCCGACTGGGGGCCACGCGGGGCGGTTCATCGGGTTGCTTGGGGTACTCGGGAGGCCAGGGTGCGTCGTGCAGCCCTTCGGCTCGATCCCGCGCCGCCAGGTCCAACAGCGGTTGGAGGGACTGGAGCTGCTCGTCGATCGCGGCCCAGGGGTCACCTCGGCGCCGCACCAGCTCGGGGACGGTTCGGATGGTCAACGCCTCGGGTTCGACCGTGTCGACTTCCTCCCAGGCCAGCGGGGTCGAGACCTGACCACCCACCCGGGGTCGGGCGAACCACGCGCCGAAGACGGTCTTGTGGGGCGCATTCTGATTGAAGTCGACGAAGATCCGTTCGCCCCGCTCTTCCTTCCACCAGTTGGACGTGATCAGGTGGGGATGGCGGCGTTCGAGCTCGCGAGCCAGCGCGACGGCGCCGGCACGGACTTCGAAGCTGTCCCACCGAGGTTCGAGTCGAACATAGATGTGGATGCCGCGGTTCCCTGTCGTCTTGGGATACCCGACGATGCCGAGCTCGTTCAACAGTTCCCGGGTGTATGTGGCTGCCACCCGGGCGTCGTCGAATGAGGTGCCCGGCTGGGGGTCGAGATCGATCCGGAGCTCGTCGGCGTGATCGGGATCGTCAGCGCGGTAGGGCCAGAGATGCAGACCCAGGCACCCGAGGTTGACGGCCCAGAGGACGTGGGCGATGTCGGCGACCACGAGCGCATTCGATGTGGTGCCGTTCGGCGTGCTCACCACGGTGGTCTGAAGCCAGCTCGGAGCTCCCGCGGGCACCCGTTTCTGGAAGAAAGACTTTCCTCCCGCACCTCCGGGGAACCTCTCCAGCAGGGCCGGACGCCCGGTGGCGGTGGTGGCCAGTGGACCGGCCACCTCGAGGTAGTAGGCGACGAGATCGAACTTGGTGGCACCCAGCTCGGGAAAGTAGACCTTGTCCGGACTCGAGATCTCCACCGTTCGACCTGAGACCTCCACGACCCTGACGTCTTTGCCAGCCACACCTTCACGTTATCCGGCCCATCCGGCCCGAAGGCAGGTGTGTCTGCGTCTTGCGTCGCCGACACATCTTCCGATGGGTACGATCGACGCTCATGCTCCTCGCACAACTCGACCGGAAGGCGCCATGAAGATCGGCATCGCGCTGGGTACGGTCCGACCTTCGAGGTGGGCGGAGATCAGCTGCGAGGCGGACCGGCTCGGCTATGAGTCGGTGTGGATGCCGGAGCACCTGGTCATCCCGATTGCCATGGACGGCAGTCCCTACGCCGGCGCCGAGCATCCCCCGGTCCCTCCCGATGTCCCCGTCTTCGATGCCTTTGCCTACCTCGCATACCTCGCCGGCCGGACGGAGAAAATTCGATTTGGGACCCACGTCTATAACATCGGTTTGCGCCATCCGTTCGTCGTGGCCAGGGCGGTCACCACACTCGATGTCGTCTCCGATGGACGGGCGGAGTTCGGCGTGGGGGCGAGCTGGTTGGAGGCGGAGTGGAACGCGGTGGGCCTTGACTTCGCCGGTCGGGGACGGCGAGTCGACGAGGCGCTCTCCCTGTGTCAACGGCTGTGGAGCGAATCGGTGATCGAGCACCACGGTGAGAACTTCGACTTCGGACCGGTCATGTTCGAGCCCAAACCGGTTCAGTCCCCTTGGCCTCCGATCCACATCGGAGGGGACGGGCCCGCCGCGCTCCGGCGAGCGGCACTCGTCGGCGACGGCTGGATACCCATGAACCATGCCGTCGAGCAGATCCCCGAGGCCGCCGCCCGATTGGCCCAGCTGCGGGACGATGCCGGGCGACCGGGGACAGTCGAGATCACCATGGGAGTGCCGGCCGATCTGGATGCCCTCCGGCGGGCGGCCCGGGCGGGCGTCGGTCGAGCCCTGGTGAGACCGTGGTCCACCGGGCGGGAGACGATCGACGGTCTGCGCCGGTTCGCCGACGAGGTTCTCGAACCAGCCGCAGCATTACCGGTGGGCCCTCCCTAAGGACGCCTCACCGCCGACCGCCCGGCGCCGGTAACGAGACGGGAGCTTGCCGGCCTCTCGGTCAGCAGCTCGCCGGCAACTGTCAAACTGAAACTCGTGAGCGTGCCCCTCGGAGGTTGGTGTGACGATGCGTTCTCAGTGGTCGAGGACGCCTTCGCGGCAAACTTCACCGGTCGAGGTGAGGTGGGGGCGGCCGTTTCGGTCATCGTGAACGGCCGGATCGTGGTGGATCTGTTCGGAGGCTGGCGTGACGCGGCCCGGGCTCGACCCTTCGAGGCTGACACCCTGGTCAATTTCTATTCGGTCGGTAAGGCGTTCGTCGGGCTGCTCGCGCTCCAGCTCGTCGATCAAGGTCTTGTCGGTCTCGACGAGCCTGTGGCCGCGGCGTGGCCCGAGTTCGCCGCGGGAGACAAGCCGACAGCGACCCTGCGGCACGCCCTCTGCCACCGAGCCGGAGTACCCGCCATCCGGGCGGGGCTGACCAACGACGATCTGTGGGACTGGGAGCGGATGACCTCGGCCTTGGCCGCCACTCAGGCCTGGTGGACGCCGGGGACCCGTCACGCCTATCACACCAATACCTACGGTCATCTGATCGGCGAGGTCGTCCGCAGAACGACGGGCGAGATGCCGGGAGACCGATTGCGGACCACGGTGGGGCCGGTGGGTGCCGACGTGTGGTTCGGTGTCCCGGCTTCGGAGCTGCACCGATGCGCCGAGGTACTCCTGCAGGCGGGAGACCCGCCGACCGTCGCGCCGATCACCGACCACGACGACGATGCCGCCATGGAGATGCTCAGTTACTTCAATCCCCCCGGTTATTCGTCCATGGGGGTGGTCAACACCCAGGAATGGCGAACGGCCCAGGTTCCTTCGACCAACGGCCATGGCACCGCGTTGGGGATCGCCAAGGTCTACGCCGCGCTCCTCGAACCCGGACGCCTGCTGTCACCGGAGCTGCTGGCCGAAGCCGTCCGCCCCCAATCCCAGGGCTTCTGCCCCATACTGGGGGAGGAGACCACATTCGGTCTCGGATTCACCCCGGCCTCGGAACGTCGTCCGATGGGCCCCCATCCGGGGAGTTTCGGTCACTTCGGAACCGGTGGTGCGGTGGGGTTCGCCGATCCCGACAGTGGAGTTGCCTTCGGCTATGTCATGAATCACGTGATCCCGAGGTGGCAGAGCAGCCGCAATCGAGCCCTGATCGACGCGGTCTACCGGGTCGTCTGATCGCACCACAGGAGCGAAGGGCAGATCCTGTCCGGCACCGCGATCGGACTCCTGCCCGCGGCGGTCGCGCTGGTCAGATTGGCGATTCGTCGAGGTCCCAGGAGCGATCGAACCAGCGCCGGATGCGGCTCGTGCCGAAGTGCACCTTGTCTCGGGCAATCGCCTCGGACGGCCCTGCAAGCTCACCGATCGGGGCATTTCCGCTCAGGAAGGTGACGTCGACGCTCGCCACCAGATCCCTGCCGAACTCGAGGTAACAGATTCCCCGGCCGTCGTAGGTCGAGACCTCCGAGCCGGCACGCTCCCGGGCAATGATCTGACGGGCCACCACCAGGGCCTGCCCCTCGGAGAAGACGCCGGCCTTGGGGGTACCCACGCTGGTCACATCGCCAACCGCATAGACATCGGGAAAGGCGGTCTCGAGGGTGAGCGGGCTCACCGGAACCCACCCGTCGACGGTGAGCCCCGACTCCTCGACGACCGCCGGCACCTTGTGCTGTGGGACACCGAGGAAGAGGTCGAAGGGCATGGCCGAGTCGTCGCTGAGCACCGCGACCTTCCGGTCAGGATCGAGCTCCCTCACCAGGCGATCGGGGTGCCAACTGATCCCCCGCTCGGCGAAGGCCACCAGCAATGCCTCCGAAGCCGCCGGTGAAGGGGGAATCGGTACGCCGAACGGCATGACCAGCGAGATGGCCGAGTCGTCTCGTAACCCCCGTTCGGTGAGGTAGTCATGCATCAGCAGCGCAGTTTCGCTGGGGGCCGGGGGGCACTTGAACGGAGTGGAGGTGACCCCCACGACCACATGGCCACCGGGGAAATCGGCCAGGACGTCACGAAGCTCGATCGCGCCGGCAACCGTGTAGAACTCATGGCCTGCTTCGAGCAGGCCCGGCGTCGCCGCCGGATCCAGGTCTGCTCCCAAGGCCACCACCATCACGTCGGCATCGAAGGTACCCGCATCGGTCTCGACACGTTTGGCTGCAGGGTCGATCGAGCGGATCGTCGTCTGGACAAACTGCACGCCAGGCTTGGCCAGCTGGGAGTAGGGATGCCGAGCAGCTGGAGGTGACATCCTCCCGAACATCACGTCGAGTTTCGAAAAGCCGAACACGAAGGCCTCGCCCTGGTCGATCAGGACCATCTCCAAGTCGTTGCCAAATTCCTCGGAGAGCCTCGCCGACAGCTCCAAGCCCCCGAAACCCGCACCCAGTACCAGGATCCGCATCCGTCGGAGGCTATCGGATCGTTGCCGGTCGATGCCGACCCCGCCGCTGTCGGGCGCGGGTACTCCCGCAAGGCTCCGGTTCGACGGACCAGCATCGACGTGGCTACCGTGGCGAGGATGTCGGACTACGACGTCATCGTCATCGGAGCTGGTCATAACGGCCTCACTGCGGCCGCGGTGATGGCACGAGGCGGGATGCGGGTCCTGTGCCTCGAGAAGAACCACTTCATCGGGGGGATGGCCACAACCACGGAGCTCGCCCGCGGCTACCGCTTCGAGTTGGCCGGATCGATCCAGTTCCCGATCCCCACCGAGATCTTCGACGATTTGGACTTTGCCTCATGTCCCATCTACGAGCCCGAGGTCCAGTCAGCCAGCATCGGCCCCTCAGGCGAGCCGCCGATCCTCCTCTACAGCGATCCCCAACGCCTCCTCGATCATCTCAACGAGGCGTTGGGTATCGAGGCCGTGCTGGGCATGGCCGAGGTGGCGGGCTGGGCTGAGGCTCCGGCCCGGGCCATCGGAAGGTTCGACGTGCGGAAGCCGCCCAAGTCACTCGATGAGATGTGGATGTGCGCATCGAACGAGAAAGAGCGCCAGGCGATCCGCACCGCCCTGTTCGGCAGCGTGATGGATGTCATCGATCAGTTCCTCCCCGATCGCCAGAAGCATGCTCAGATCCGCAGCATGTTGGCTTTCTTGGCGGTCAATTCGACCTACCGAGGCCCCTATTCACCGGGAAGCGCCCTCTGCCTCGCCTTCGCCCTGGCTTCACCCGGCGACGCCACCATGTCCAAGGTGCGTGGGGGCATCGGCACCATGTCCGAGCACCTGGCCGGGCTCTTCGACAGGAGCGGCGGTGAGCTCCGCCGCCATGTCAAGGTGTCCCGCATCGTCGTCAAGGGGGACCACGTCGTGGGGGTGGCGCTGGGCGACGGGGAGACCGTCACGGCACCGGTTGTGGTGTCGAACCTCGACCCCACGGCCACCTTCACCCAGTTGCTCGACCGAGACACCCTGCCCGAGGGTTTCGCCCAACGTATCGACGCCATCGACCACCGGGCGGCGTACTTCCAAATCCACTTCGCCCTCAACGGGCTGCCCGAGTACGCCCCTCCCTACGAAGCGCTCAACGACGGCGACCTCCGCCACAACGTCACCTTCTTCGGGACCGCCGAGCAGATGCAACAGGACTTCGAGCAGTCGGTCCGAGGGCTGGTGCCCGAATCGCCTTCGTTCAATCTGTCTGTTCCGACCTTGCGCGATCCCGAGCTCGCCCCCCCAGGGAAGCACGTGGCCAGCAGCTTCGCCTTTTACTCCCCGATCGCCGCCACCCGCACAGAACAGGCGCACCTGCGCGACGAGATGGCGGCGCGCATCGTGACGAAGATCGCCTCAAAAGCGCCCAACTTCCCCGATCTCATCGAACGACAGTTCAATTACCCCGCTTACACCTATGAGCTGATGTTCGGATGCACAGGCGGTGACTTCACCCACGGGTTGCTGCAGCCGGAGTTCATGGGGCCGTTCCGCCCGGGACCGCAAGGCTGGCCCGATGCTCCCATCCCCATCGGCGGGCTCTACCTCTGCGGTGCCGGCTGTCACGGCGGACCTGGCGTGACGTTCATCCCCGGCTACAACTGCGGGCACGCCGTGCTCGAGTCGGCCAGCTCCACCCGGTTGTAACGAATCTGCCGCTCGACGAAAGCCAGGTAGAACGCCACCGAGAAGGCCAGGCTGGTGAAGAGGCTCATGACGAAGAAGATCCACGGGATCCGCAGGCCCCGCCTTCGTCCGTCGGTGATGGTCCACAGTGGGAGAAGGACCAGGTTGACCATGATGTAGTCCTGGGCCGCCGAGTCCGATGCCCAGTTCGAGAAGAGCGACTTTGTGTAGTTGGCGTAACTGGCATCGTGGTACTGGTGGGTGTAGCGGACATTGAAGTACCAGCCCAGACCCAGGGATACCAGCCCCAGGAAGTAGTACAGGCCTTCCAGAAGCGACGGTCGCCCAGCACCGCCATCGGCGAAGAGGTGACGGTTGCCGACAAAGGCAGCTGCGGTGCTGATGATGCCGAGCACCCCGTAGAAAACGAGCGAAGCAGTCATGACTCCTCCGGATTCCCGGTCGATGTGACGTCCGAGCATCCTAAAGGTGAATGCCGACGACAGCGGGGTTTCGAGAGTACAGCGACGGCAGACGCAGGGACCTGACCCGGGCGGTCCGGTGGACCTGATCCCCCAGGTCATATCCTGACACCATGATCGTCGCTGCCAACTGGGTGGTCATCTCGTCCCTGGCCACTGCTGTCGGTACTCTCGTCTTGGCCATGGCCACGTTCGCTTCGGTGCGTTCGGCAAATAACGCGGCCCGGACCGCCGAGCGCTCTTTTGAGATCGGCCTGGTTCCGCTGCTCTTTCCGTCCCGTCTCGAGGACCCGGCACAGAAGATCCGGTGGGGAGACGACCACTGGGTGAGTCTCGGTGGCGGCCGGGCCACCATGGAGATCCTCGATGGGAACATCTACCTGGCCATGTCGCTGCGAAACGTCGGATCGGGCACTGGGGTCCTGCATGCCTGGCGTGCCGCGGAACTCCCGCCTTTCGACGGGCTGACCCCGATGGAGCGCCCGGCGCTGGAAGAGTTCCATCCTCAGTCCCGGGACCTCTTCGTCCCGGCAGGGGACATGAGCTTCTGGCAGGCCGCTGTCCGCGACCCCGACGACCCCTACGAGGCGATGGTGCGTGACTGCGCGACATCTCGTCGGGGACTCCTGATCGACGTGCTGTACAGCGACTACGAGGGTGGCCAGAGGACGATCAGCCGATTCAGCGTCACTCCCCGAGGCGACGAGCAGAAAGATTGGCTGGTCGGGGTCGTCCGTCATTGGAATCTGGATCGACCCGATCCACGCGGCGGATGATCGTTCCTCACCCGATGGCGCCGCTCAGACGATCAGCTCTCGGACAAGCCGATCAGCCAGCCGGCGACGATCTCGGCCACGTCGGACTCGTGCCGGCGCAAGGAGTGGTCCCCATCCACAAAGGTGACGGTGACGGTGCCGGGGATAACCGCCGTCTCTCGCTCCAACTCTGCGGGATCGGCGAACGCGTCCCGCCGCCCGGAGACGAAGAGGCAGGGCGGACGCAGATCGGGGAAGTGAGCGGTCCGAAGACGGTCGGGCCGACCGGGAGGATGCAGGGGATAGCTGACCAGGACCAGAGCGGCCACCTCGAGACCAGCGGCCACGGCCATCGAGCACATCCGGCCGCCCATGGAACGACCACCGACGGCCACCCGGCTGGTCGGAACACCAAGTCGGCCCGCCAGTTCCGACGTGGCGTTGCGGACCGTGGCCATGCACACGTCGGGCGGGTCCGGTCGGCGTCTTCCCGCGGCCGGCCCGGGGAACTCGACCCGCTCGACCACGAGCCCCAGTGGTGAGACCGCGTCGTCGATCGCCACCAATCCCGATTGATCGCGTCGGGCGCTGGCGCCCGGAGTCAGCACCAGGCCGGCGGGGGGCGATCCTGTCATCCCCGGTGTTCCGGTTCGGTGCTGGCGCTCCCGAAGTCATCGAGCGGCCGCGGCAGGCGGTCCACCCGGGTCGACCAGCGACCGTCGCCAGCTTGCTCCCAGGTTCCGTTGGTCATGGCCCACCTCCGAGGTCGAACTCCGTCCGACACGGAGCCAATCCTTGCAGCCACCAACCGACCCGAGCACATGCCAGGATGGGGAGGAAAGCCGGCCAATGCCGTGATCGGCGGCGGCGCCAAGCGACGATGCGGCCACGGAAGGCTCTGATGACAATGGCGGACACTCCTGATGTGATCGTCCGGTACCTGCGGGCGGCGGCCGGGGGTGATCTCGATGCGGTCCTCGCCTGTTTCAGCGCCGACGCCCACGTCACTGACGACAACGAGATCTATCAGGGCCACGAGGAGATCCGTCGTTGGCGAGAAACGGTCACGTCCCAATTCGTCTATACCATCGACGTGGTGGACACCGAGACCTGCGACAACGACCGCTACGTCGTGACCGCCGATCTCGAAGGCAACTTTCCCGGCAGTCCCGTGCGGTTGAAGTGGCGGTTCGCGGTGCGAGGCGGGTTGATCACCGCACTCGAAATAGCACCGTGAGCAGCACGGGCGGTGCGCTCCGCCACCCCTGGGGCCGCCAACGCAATCGACGGAGCATGTGCGCCCGATGCGCCTCCGGCGGGGCGGAGGTCACCCCACGATGACCCGACCATCGCTGTCTGCTGGCATCGACCATGTCGCCGCCCGCGACCCTGTGGTGGCAAACCTTGTGGAACTGGTCGGCCCGATCCGTCACCGGCCCCGCAACCCCGACGGGCACTTCGGCGCGCTGGCTCGTTCAATCGTCTACCAACAGTTGGCCGGAGCCGCAGCCCAGGCGATCCTCGGCCGCGTGCTGACTGCCGTGGGCGGCGAGCTCAGCCCGGAGGCCCTGGCTGCAGTGCCCGATGAGCAGCTACGCGCCGCGGGCCTGTCGGCCAACAAGTTGGCCTCCCTGAGGGACCTTTCGTCCAAGGTGCTCGACGGTTCGGTGGACCTCCTCGCCTCAACGAGGCGCGGCGACGAGGAGGTGATTGCCGATCTCATCACTGTCCGAGGAATCGGACGATGGACGGCCGAGATGTACCTGATGTTCGAGCTCCGCCGATTCGACGTCTGGCCCGTGGACGACCTGGGTGTCCGCCAGGGCTATGGCCTGGCGTGGGGTCTCGACCCACCGTCAGCCAAGGAACTGGTTCCCCTGGGCGAACGGTTCCGCCCCTACCGCACAGTCGTCGCCCGTTACTGCTGGGAAGCCGTCGCCCTGTTCCGAGGCGGTACCGACCCGAGCCTTCGGTAGCGGCGGTGTCCGCAGTCGGCCACGGATCGAGCCCTGATGCCCGCACGGCCCGCATCCTGGCCCGGGTTCGGGCCATCCCCGAGGGCTTCGTCCAGACCTACGGGGACATCGACCCGGACTCACCGCGCTTGGTGGGTCATGTCCTGGCCACCACGCCAGAGGACGTTCCCTGGCATCGGGTCGTGCGGACCAACGGCACCGCGGCCATGGGACCGTCGCAGCGCGATCGGCTCCGAGGAGAGGGGGTTCCGATGCGTGGCGACCGCGTCGACATGGGCCGAGCGCGTTGGCCCGGAACACTGATCGAACCGCCCGCCAAGCGAGGAGGGGGCCGGTTCCCGCGTGGGCACCCAGCCTGAGGATGTCATCGGTTCACCGGGGGGAGGCGACGACGACCTCAGTTGCCGTAGCACCGGGAGGGCCTGACCAGCACCGCGGTCCGTCGTTGCTCCGTCATGGTGCGGTCGAATTCCTCCCAATCCTCGTGAACGCCCCCGGCGGCCGTATAGACCGTCCGCAGCAGCTGCCGGATCCCTTGAGCATCGAGGTCCGAGTCCCCGTCATCGGGACCGACCAACTCCGCTCGGCCTTCGACCGTCGCCCATCGCCACCCGGCACGAAACGTGACGCTCAACTGAGGTCGGGCTCGAAGGTTGGACAACTTGGTCTTTCCATAGGTCACGAAACCGACGACCTTGGCCCCGTCTTCGGGATGGGCGAGTACTCCGGCGTTCACCACCGACGACTGGATGGAGTTGTCAGACCGCAGAGTCGAGACCACGGCCAGAAATCCGTCGTCGCGGCCGATGTTGACCACGTCCTCGAGTGTCGTCAACGGAGAATCATTTCGTCATGGCGGTAGCGGGCCCACTCCCGGCCGAGAACGGTGCTGAGCCCAACTCCGGGATGGACCGACACATGGCCGGAGGAGGTTCGGATCGGCACCTGGATCCGGATCCGATCAGGACCCAAAGGTCTTTGCCGACCCCGTCCGAGAGGCAAGCTCGTCCAGGGCCTCGAGGGTTGCATCCGAGATGTGCTTGGCCGCTTCGCCGTCATCACCGACGGCATCCATGGCCCGGACCAGGCGGGTCATGGATTGGAGAAGTTCCGAAGCAGCCTGCCTGACCTCATCGGTCTCTGAGCTCATTGATGACTCCCTTCCTCAGTCTTGCCCCACGGTAATCGGATAGCCGTCGGTCATGCTCCGCCGCCGTCCCCCATCCCACCTCAGGCGACCACGCCCTCGATCTTGAGCTCGACGATGGACTCGGAGTCGTAATCGATGCTGGCCAAGACTTCGTCGCAGTGCTCGTTGAACTCAGGGGCGCGCTTCGGAACAGCGGCGACCCCGCCGAACTGGACGGGGGTCGTCACGAGACGGAACGGCACGCCGTCGGCACTGACGGTTTCGAGTAGGTAGTTGTTGGCCAACACTTGGGGATCGCTGACCACCTCGAGGCTGTCCTGCGCCACCGACCATTGCCCATCGAAGCCGGCCAACCGGTCGCGCCATTCGGCCAGCGGAGCCGAGGCAAACACGGAGGCGAGGATCTGCCGGGCGACACCGGCATTGGCACTCAGGAGCTCGTGCGAGACAAACCGGTCATCATCGATCAGGTCCTCCCGCCCGATCGCCCGACAGGCGCTCGGCCAGTAGTGAAAGCCTTGAAGGCAGGAGAAGGCCAGGTAGCGGTCGTCCTGGGTCAGATAGGTCCCGACCAGCGGATTGGACGGCCCCCCACCACCCGAGCCGGCGGGAGGCCGCCACGGGCGGTCCATCTGGAGTGACAGGGCCACCGCGGGACTCATGGCCCAGAGGCCCACCCCGAGGAGGGAGACATCGACCGAGACGGCCTCACCCGTCCGCTCCCGATGGAACAGCGCGCCCATGATCCCGCCGGCGATCGTCATGCCCCCGATCGAGTCGCCGTAGCCGGGACCGGGCTGGCCAACCAACCCCTCGGCGTCGGGAGCGGTGCAGCCCATCGCGCTTCCGGCCCGGCACCAGTAGCTCAAGAAGTCGTAGCCGCCCTTGTCGGCATCGGGACCGCGCTCACCGCCCCCCGTGCCGGCGACATAGATGATGTTGGGGTTGTGAGCCCGGATGTCATCGATCTCGACCCGGAGCTTCTTGCGGACGGCGGGGAGTTTGTTGGTGAGGAAGACGTCGCATGTGGCTGCGAGTTTGTAGACCACCTCGATCCCCTTGGGCGTTGTCAGGTCGACGGCGATGCTCTTCTTGCCGCGGTTGGAATGCTCGAGGAGGACGTGGACGGCGCCGCCCATCGACATGACGCCCGTCGACGCCAGGCCCCGCATGGCGTCGCCCCTCGTCACGTGCTCGATCTTCACGACCTCGGCACCCCAATCAGCCAGGATGGCCGAGGCGGCAGGAACGAAAGTGTGTTCGGCAACTTCGAGGATGCGAACACCCTTCATGATGTCGGTCATGGAAACTCTCCAGTGCTCTCGGGGTCCGGTTCGTGCTCGCCGCCGATCATCTCGGACGTCAGCGATGGCTCGCGGCAACGGCTGCAGATGAATCGACGGCAGGGCTCAGATCAATCAAATCCCTCGTTGGGTGGCCGCCACCAAGGGAACGAGATCAGAAAGGAAGCGGAACGTATCGTTGAGGTGGGTGCATGTGCTGGTGCCGATGAACTCGGTGCGCACCTCGGGTCGCAGGTCGCTCAAGGATCGGCCAGCGAGGCGGTCCACGCTCCCGATCGCCGCCGGGCACTCGACCCAGGGGAGGACCCGGGCCTCGGCTTTGGCCCCTCCAATCTGGCGGAGGCCCTCCTCGAGCCAACCTTCGACAAGGTACTCGTGGACCACGGTCTCCAGACCTCCGGCATCACGGTACGAATCGCGGAAGTGTGAGTCGAAGACCCAACCCGAGCCGACCACCTCCGACGGCACCAGGTCGAGCCGGCGACGCCGGCGGGTGGCGCCGAGGGCAAGCGGGTCCATCGCATGCCACCCCAGGGGGTCGTCATCCGTCTCCAGAGACGGCGCCGGAGGCCCCATCGGGGTGGGCAGAGTGCCGTGCTCGCGAAAGGCCACCATGATGCTGGCGGAACCCGCCCAGCCCGCGCACATGTCCTCCGAGGCCAGGATGTGCCGACGGAAGGCGGCGGCGCCGGGACCGCTCGTCGGGATCAGTCCGGAGTCCCCCCTCTGGACGGCGTAACCTGACACCAGCGCGGCCCCCGGCATGTCGTCGAGCAAGGCATGGAGCAGCGTGCCGGCCTCCGCATGGTCAGGTAGGAGCTCGGTCATCCGGGACCGGAAACCCGGTCCGACCGGCGTGCCCACCAGCGCCGCCAGCCGCGGCTCAGCGGGATCGGCTTCGATCTCGAGCAGGGTCCGCCCCGGAGCGATCCTGGCGCGAAGAGTCCAGGTGTCCTGCCATACCGAACCTGCCGGTGGCCCGGTGGCAACGTCGCGGGCTCGGGCATCGACCGTGACATCTTGGTCAAGGCCGTCGGGTCGGCTCGAATCGAGGCTGGTCGTCCGGCGGACAGAGCCGTCGACCCGCCCTGGCGTCGAGCCCATCGGACGGGCTGGTCCGGCGCGATCCGGTATGACCACCATGATCAGTTCCGGCTGGTCGCGGAGTGATCCGCCACCGGAGACGAGAGTGCCCCGCAGGGGCGCCCGGACGACACAGTCACCCGTTTTCGGGTCGAGGTGGGTTCGACACTGCTCGCTCCATATGACTGCGCACTCTAGTGGCGGCGCGGTGTGGGTCCGGATGGCCCGGCGCCCGGGTGTTCCATACCGGGTTCCCGCGTCCGGTCAGGCACGCCCTCCAGCTCGCTGATCGCCTCGATGACATCGGCGGCCCCTGTCCTCTCGGCACCATCCCGGGCCTGAGCCAGCAGGGCCCGGGGACGATCCGACTCACCGGTGTCGAGGAGAAAACGGGCCCACGCGAGCTGGGTTCTGGTCAGCCACCCGGTGGCCCCGAGGTGCAGGTGCTGTTGGTGGGCATCGCTGAAGTTCTGCTCCGCCTGCTCGTTCCAGCCCGCCCGGGCGGCCAGCATGCCCAGCACCACCGTGACCGAGGGACGGGTGATGTTTCCCAGGCACGGTATGCGTCCGACATAGGGTTCCAGCAGCCGGTAGTGGCGTGCGGCCTGATCGACCGTGCCCACCACGGCGATCGCCTCGCCGAGGACAGAGTGGGCGAGCAACCACGCCACATCCTGCGGGAAGGCGCGTGCGGGGTCGGTCATCAGGTCGTCGATGATCGCCGTCGCCTCGTCGCGCTCACCAAGCTGTGCGCAGGTCATCGCCAACGCGGCACGCCAGGCCGGAATCCCGCTGATGTCCTCCGCAAACTCACGGATGGGTTGGACGATTTCGGCGAGCCGCCCCTGGGACCAACGGGCAACGAAGAGCTGGGGAGCGAACCACACCAGAAGATCGGGTTGCCCGGCGTCCTGCCCCATCTGGAGGGCCTCGAGCGCGGCCTGCTCAATCTCGTCACCCGTGGCCGACACGGTCAGGCGACAACATCGGTAATTGGCCTCCATCCATCGGAAGAAGGGGTTGTCCAACTGGGCGGTGAGGTGGCCGATGCGCTCGAGCAAGCGATCGGTCTGGTCGAGGTCTCCCACCTCCAGACAGTGGCGAGCACCCAGTCCGTAAGCGAGATAGAGCTTCTGGGCATCGCCGGCCCGCTCGGCCAGATCGAGGAGCCCGGGCAGCCCGGCGACCAATCCGGGGATCCGATCGACGACCGAGCCGGCGATGTAGCCGGCCGTCCAGACGTCGAGCAGGCAGGAATCGTCACCGACCCGCCGGGCCATTCCGATGGCCTCGTCAGACAGATCGAGTCGCTCGAGTTCGGGGTCCCGCCAGATGCGTTCGAGGGAAAGCAGGGAGAGCAGGCGGGCCCGGGTGGCTGAGTCTTCGGCGCCGATCCGCTCGAGGGCGGCTTCGATGACCTCGACCCGATCCTCGTCCAGCGTGCCGGCGGTGCTCGGAATTCCTCTGCTGTTGGCTAAAGCGGCCTCGGCCAACAGCTCGGCGTCCCCGAGGTCGCGGGCCAGCCGAGCGGCACCAAGGAGCGTGTCGCGGTAGACGGGCAGCGCGGCAAGACGCTGGGAGGTCCCCAGCCGGATGAGCAGCTGACAGCGCCGATTCGCTACGGCGTCAGCGTCCTCGGCGGCCTCGAGGGCTTGGGAGAACAAGGCCACGGCCTGGTCGAAGGCCAGCCGCTCGAGAGCCTGCTCACCGGCGGCCGCGGCGTAGTCGACGGCCCGGATGTCGGCAGCCCCGGCACGCCGAAAGTGATACGCCAGCGCAGCCGCGTCGTGGTGCTGCTTTCCGCCTTCCTCGAGGGACTCCGCGATCTGACGATGGCGTCGGGCCCGGCGAGCAGCACTCAACTCGTCGTACAGAGTCGAGCGGACGATGGCGTTGGTGAACTCATACGAGCCTGACAACGTCTCGCGCAGGAGGGAGGCTGCGGTGGCCTCGTCAAGGGCGTCCAGTACTGCGTCCTCGGTCAGATCGGAGACGGCGACGAGGACGTCGAAGTCGATCACCGCTCCGATGACCGAGGCGGTTGTCAAGACCTCGTTGGTCGCCGTGCTCAACCGGTTGAGACGGCGACCGACGACCTCGCGCACCCCTTCGGGGATGCCGAGGTCGGCAATCTTCTGATCTGCCATCCAGACGCCATCACGCTGAACCAGGCGACCGGACTCGACGAGGTTGCGGAGAATCTCCTGGACGAAGAACGGATTGCCGCTGGTCTCTGACCACAGCAACTGGGCCAGCTCGGCGATGGGAGCATCAATCGGTTGGCCGCTGGCATTGCTGAGCAGCTCGAGGACCCCATCGAGATCAAGTCCGGCAAGCGCCAGCCGCTCGACGCCGGGCTCGGTCCGCAGGTCGGCCAGCACTTCGGCGAAGGGGTGGGCCCGGTCCAAATCGGTATCGCGGTAGTTGCAGACGACGATCACCCGCATCGCCTCGGCCGACCGCACCAGATGTCGCAACAAGAGGAGAGTCGGCTTTTCCGCCCAGTGCATGTCATCGAGCACCAGCAGGAGGCCGGTGTCGGACGACATGGCGCCGAGCCAGCTGGCCACCGCGTCGAACAGCCGGTAACGCTCTGTCTCCGGGTCGGCCCGCAGGGGCGGCTCCAGGCCCGGAACCATCCGGGCCAGCTCGGGAACCAGCCGGACCAGCTCACCACCGTGACGGCCCAGGGAAGCGGCGGTCGGATTGGACCACACCACCTGGGACAGGGCCTCGACGAAGGGCTGGAAGGAGACCCCCATGTCCTCGTCGCAGCGGCCGAACAGGACCACCACACCGGTGTCATGAGCGCGCCGCGCCACCTCGGCGGCGAGACGGGTCTTGCCGATGCCGGCTTCGCCGGACACCAAGACGACCCGGCAACCCCCGGCGGACGTCTCCTTGCAGGCGTGGAGCAGGGACTCGAATTGCGGCCGGCGCCCGGAAAAGGGAAGCAGGGGCGCCAGGACCAGACGGGAGGGGAACCGCACCTCGGAACCGTCGGTCTCCGTCTGCCGGCTGTCCTGTTTTCCGGCGGACGAGTGCCCGTCCGGTGAGGTGATGGAGTCCTCAGGTTCCAAGTGGATGGGCCGTCGCAGGTCGAGGTCCGGGTCCTGCATGAGGATCGCCTCGTTGAGCTGTTGCACCCGCGGACTGGGTGGGATCCCGAGCTCGTCGCGGAGGAGGACCCGCAGGTCCTCGTAGGCGCGCAGCGATTCGGCTTGGCGGCCGCAACGGTAGAGCGAGACCATCCACTGCGCCCACAGTCGCTCGCGCAAGGGATGCTCGGTCACCAGTTGTTCGAGCTCGCCGACCACCCCGTGGTGATTCCCACAGGACAGCTCGGCCTCCACCCTGTCCTCGACAACCGACAATCGGGCCTCTTCCAGACGCACCACCTCGGGCTCGACTGCCGGGTCGACGGTGAGATCATCCAGGATGCGGCCGTGCCACAGGGACAGGGCCTGGCCAAAAGTAGCGGCCGCGCCCTCGGGGTCATTGGCGGCCAGCTGGTCACGACCGCGGGCGGCAAGGTGCTCGAAACGCCAAGCGTCGACGGCTTCGTCGGGCACCCGCAGGGTGTAACCCCGCCCTCTGGTGATGACCACTGGTTCGCCACCGGTGCCGACTGTGGCCAGCGCCTGGCGCAGCCGTGACACGTGAACCCGGAGCGTGGCCGGCGGGCGGGGCAGGTCAGCGTCCTCCCACAGACCGGCGGCCAGATGATCGAGGGGAACGACTTGGTTGACCCGGAGCAACAACATGGCCAGCACGGTCCGTTCCTTGACCCGCCGCAGCTCGAGGGGGCGGCCGTCGAACCTGACTTCGAGAGGGCCGAGGATCCGGAAGTCCAGATGCCCCCCAGCTGGGTCGGGGCTCTCTACCACGACCTTGGCGGGCAGTGCCGAGCACGAGCCACGGCCGAAGCCTAGCGAGCGACCGGGGTCGGAGATCTTGTCGTCACCGGAATGCCCGGGTCAGACGGGAAAGTGGGGTTGGGCCGGGAGGAGGAGGTCCAGACCCGGCCGAGGGGCATCTTCTCTGAGGACCCATCGCCCCAGGTCAGGGCGACGTTCACGCCGGTCGTGACCTCGGGCCGGCCGCGGTTACAACGGTGGCGCGGGGATGGCAATCGACGGTGATTCGGTGCCGCCGTCGACCTGGAAGATCTTGCCGGTCACCCAGCTCGAGGCCGGCGAGGCGAGGTAGAGGGCACAGGCGGCGATGTCCTCGACCGTCCCGGGACGGCCCATCGGCGTTCCCGCCAGGAACTGGCTGTGCAGCTGCTCGTCGGTGAGGACGACGTCGAGCGAGTCGGTGGCCACCCCGCCGACCGAGATGGCGTTGACCCGCACCTTCGGAGCGAACTCGGGCGCCAGGTTCCGGGTCACCATGTTGAGGGCGGCCTTGGCCGCTCCGTAGGCCACGAAGGAGGTCTGGACCATGTCGCTCGATCGGGACGAGATGTTGACCACCGCTCCCCCGCCGGCCGTGGCCACCATGCGGGGCGCGGCCAGCTTGGTGAGCAGGAAGGCCTGTGTGACGTTGAACCGCAACGCCGTCTCGAAGAAGGCTTCGGAGGTCTTCAGGGCCGCTGCCGGATAGGTCCCTCCGGCATTGTTCACCAGGACGTCGACCCTCCCGAACTCGTCGACGGCGGACTCGACCAGGCGCTCGAGGTCCTCGGTTCGCATCACGTCGGTGACGACGCTCAATGCCCGGCGACCGCGATCACGGATCTCCGACGCGGCTCCATCGAGGTCCTCTTGGGTGCGGGCGGCGAGGACGATGTCGGCTCCGGCGTCGGCGAAGCCCAAGGCGATGCCCCGACCGATGCCCCTTCCGGCTCCGGTGACGATGGCGACCTTACCGGTCAGGAGGAATCGATCGAGGAGGCTCATGATCTCGCTCGCCCGGCTCAGCGAAGGTGGGCGGCTGCCCGGCCCGAGTAGGGGGGAAGATCCAGGTAGCTCTTGATTCCGGGCTCGGCTGCGACCACGTCGGGGACGGCACTGACACAGTGGGTGGCCGTGGCCACCACCCCCGGGTTGCGAACGAGACCGGCGGCGATCGACTCGGGGTGCCAGCCCCGAAAGGTCACGCAGGAGGAGGGGTCACCGCTCACCTCGACTTCGAAGCGCTGACCCTCGGGCCCGAAACTCCACGCCGGATCGAGATGCTCCTCACCCATGAACCAGTTGGTCCGAACAGTGATCACGGGCACACCACCGACGGTGGCCTCCCAGCTGAACTTCTGGGCCGCGATGTGGCCGGGCTGGATGGATCCGATCGGCGATTCCACGGGAGCCGTGGCCACCGCGACCTCGTGGCTCGCGGTCACCTCGTCGTCGAGAGCAAAACCAAGAGCGTGACCGACCATGGCGATCGATTGCCCGAACCCGTGACCCAGGATGGTCGGCATCATGCTGGAAGCCGCCTCCTCCGGTGTCTTGCCGAACAGCATGATGTCCCCCACCACGGCAGGGGCATCGTACGAACGGATGTCGGAGAACTCCTCGGCGCGCACATGGGTGATCGACTGGGACAGAGCGGACACCATCAGCGGGAATCGTTCGGTGATGCCCCCGGGATGGATGCCCGTCCCGTGGATGGTCGAGCCTCCCTCGGCACAGGCGGCTTCGATACGGGACTCGTCGCGGCCACCGACGAAGAACCAATTGAGAGGCGTGACGACGCTCTTCCCCGATGCCAGCAACCGGCAGACGACATTCGGATCGGCCATGACCGGCGAATAGATCACGCAATCGGCGACCAGTTCAAGAAGCTCGTCGATGTCGCAGGTTGCGACCACGCCCATGGGCTGTCCCCCGCACAGATCGCCGACATCCCGTCCGGCTTTGTCGGGGGAATGGACCCAGCACCCCACCAGCTCGAGTTGGGGGTGGGCCATGACTCCGGCGACCGCAGCCCGCCCGACTCCTCCGGTTGCCCACTGGATGACCCGAATCGCCATGGTTCTCCCCTTGGTCGACGACGTGATGAAAGTACACCCGAAAATGTCGAGGCAGGCCACCCCGGGGCTCGGGATCGGAGAACGAGGAGGGCTCCGACCGTCCGATCGTTCACGCAGTAACTCTGGCCAGGATGTCGGCGAATGCTGCCGGTGAGGTCACCGGAAACAGGTGGCCCGAATCGACGCGGAGGACGGTCACCGGATTCGGGAGTCGACGAGCCATCTCCTCCTGTGTTTCGGGGGGCACCGGACGGTCGCGCTCGTTGAGCACATAGACGATCGGGATGCCGGCGACCGGGGACCAGTGGACAGGCTGGAAGTAGTGATGCACGGTGTCGACGACGCATCGGACGGGATCGACGACGAAGGCCAGAGTGTCGTCATCCAGCGGATCGCCGCCATAGGCGGTGCGGAACGACTCGGGGTCCGGAGGGGCTCCGGGGAGGATGATCGCGGTGCCCTCGCGTTCAGCCGCCTGCCGGGCAAGCAGCAGGCCCTCACGATGTCGCTCCTTCATGCAGTCGATGCCGCAACCACCTTCGGCCGGAACGAGAGCGGCGTTCAGGACCACTGAATTGACGCGCCCTTCGAGGGCGGCGACAATTCCCGGGACCACTAGGCCCCCCGAGGAGTGGGCAACCAGGGTGACCGACCCGTTGAGGGCCGAGCCTTCGAGGTCGGCGACGATTGACGCGACCTCCTCCTCGACGGACAAGGTGGCCAGGTCGGCGGGCTTTCCTGCTCGCCCGGGCATGTCGACGGCGATGGCGGGCTCGTCGAGGTGCGGGAGCAGTCGATCCCAGAAACGAGCGGTCGCACCACCACCATGAACGAGTACGTACGTCATGGTCGAGGACCCGGGCATGGAGACCGCATGAGCGTTGAGGTTATCCCCGCGAGACCACCCTCTCTGCGGACACGGAGGCATCGCCCGAGGCATCGCCCGAGGATCGGCGAGGATGGGCCAGTCCCGCCGGAGGGTCGACGGGGATCCCTGGGCCAAGAAGCAACGCGGGCCGGCCGCAACACCTGACACCATGGTCTCCGGACTCTCGCCCGGACCATCGGCGGGGTCGCCCCTTCGCACCCGCTAAGCAGTCTCCCTTCCACAGAATCGAGGTCGAGTTGACAATCACGATCGATCACACGGGCTCCGTCGCCATCGTCACGGGAGCGGGAGCCGGCATCGGACGGGAGATCGCCCGTTGGTTGGGCCGATCGGGGGCGTCGCTGGTGGTGAACGATCTGGATGGGGAACGGGCGACCCGAACCGCTCGAGAGATCCGGTCAGAAGGCGGTACCGCGGTGGCCGCTCCCGGCGACCTCCGGACCTCCCTGGGAGTGAGCGGGATGATCGACGTCGCGCTTTCGCACTTTGGCGCCCTCGACATTGCCGTCAACAACGTCGGGATGACGGCCGGGAGAAAGGCCGGCCCCTTTCTGGATACCCCGGTCGAGGACGCGGTGGCGATCATCGATCAGAATCTCATCACCACCTATCGGTGTTGTCTTGCCGAGGCTCAGGTGATGGCCACGACAAGAGGCGGTGTCATACTCAATGTGACGTCGGGGGAGACCACTCGGCCCTCGCTGGGTCTTGCCGCCTACGGGGCAGCAAAAGCCGCCATCAATCATTTGACCATGACCCTCGCCGCCGAGCTGGGACCGGCCAAGGTCCGCGTCAACGCCATCGCCCCCGGCACCACCTTCACCGATCAGGTTCGCGAGGGCATCGGTCACGAGCAATTCGCGGCGATCTCGGCCTCCACGCCTCTCGGAATCGAGTGTGATCCGGACGAGCTGGCCAGGCTCACCGTGTTCTTGTGCTCTGATCTCGCTCGCACCATCACCGGACAGACAATCCTCGCCGACGCTGGAGCCCACCTGGGTCGCCAACCGCTCCGCTATTCCACTGGGTCGACCGAGCTCGGACCCGACCGATGACGGGATGGCTCTCGATTGTGGGACTGCGCTTGTCACTTGACGCAAGCGAATGACAATGATGTGATTTGGTGGTTGGGCACGTCGTCCAGTGGTCGTCCGGGGAGAACGCGATGAGCGAGACGCTGAGCAGGGCCCTCGTCATGACGATGCTCCAACACGCCGAGGATTTTCCTTGGAGGATGCAGGACATGGGGCTGATGGGCCTGCGCCTCGACGACCGGCGGGAGTACGACTCCACGTCTGGGACCCGAGCACCTGCATCGGGGAACCGCCTATCCACGACCACCCGTACGACTTCACCTCGACGATCATCGCCGGCGAGCTGACCAACACTCGGTACGAAGAGGACTCCGCCGGCGACGAGTACGTACGCTTCCGGTACTCGCCGGGCACCGAGGGCGAGCGGCGGTCGGACGCGGTGAGGTTGTCCTCGACGTCGAGCACCCTCGCTGAGGGTCATCAGTATCGTCAGCTCGCCCACGATCTCCACGCGAGCTGGCAACAACCGGGGACCGTGACCGCGATTCGGTGCCATTGGGTGGAGGCACCCGAACTGACCGTCTGCGTCCGAGATGAGGGCTCCTGGCGCTCGGGGCAAGGGCGCGACGCCACGTGCGAGGAAATCAAGAGCTTCAGCGCCAAAGCTCGCCAATGGTTCTAAAGGGTCCGTTGCTCTCTGATGACCTGGGTGGCATCCCCCACCACCGGTTCGTGGCGGTTATCCCGGCCCGTGACCGACGCCTCGGGGATACCATTCGGGTGGGTCCGACCGAGTCCTCAGTTGCTACCATTGCCTCATTCGCCCGGAGCCCGGAGCCCGGGACGATGGAGGCGTTCATGCTTGGTCGAGCAGAGCCGGATAGCAACCCATCACAACAGGGGTGTCCACGGAGCAATGCGCTTCGCCTCCTGGAAGACAAGAACGCCGATGCCGTGCAACATCTGCATGGGCATCTCCTCGACCATCTGAAGCGCACCGAACAGCTCTTGTTGGCTTGGGAATCTTCGCCTGCGCTTGCCACAGCGGGTTTGTGCCATGCCTTCTACGGAACCGACGGACTCGCCACAGCTCTGCTCGGCTTGCACGAGCGTGAAGTGCTTTCCATCGCCGTTGGCCCCGACGTGGAGGCGACCGTCTACTTCTATGCCTCTTGTGATCGTGGATTCCTCTACCCACAGATCGGTTCAGGTGGCCTGATCACCTTCAGGGATCGCTTCACCGGTGACGTCTTCTCTCCGACAAAGGACCAGCTTCAAGCGTTCGTCGATCTCACTCTTGCCAACGAGGCCGACGTGGCGACCTTCGGCAGTACACCCTCGACGGGGGTGCCCGCATGGTTCAGATCCCTGGTCCACCAGTTTGGGCCCTGTGCCCGCCATCACGTGGCCGAAGGTTGCGATCAGCTGGTGACATCCGGCAGCCCGCCGACTCCTGACGCTGAGGAATAGCCCTGACTGCCGGCTATGGGGTGTCCGCCGCCCAGTTGCCGTGAAAGCCGTATGGCACGCGCACGGGCAGATGGACCACCGCCACGGGGTCGCCGGTGAAGTCTTGGGCGTGCAACACCACGAGGTCGCTGGCCTCTCGCTCGGGATCATAAACGAGGCAGAGAACGAAGCCCTCGTCCTCTCCTGACGTCGCGCTCTCCGGCACAAAGATCGCCTCACCGGCACCGCCTCGGAGGGCTCTGATCTCCGTCGTTCCCGTCGTGAGATCGTGCTTGATGAGCGCCCCACCCATGGTGAGTCCGGCCTCATCTTTTTCCTCGTAGTCGAGCGCCGCGGCATACCCGTAGCGGTTACGGCGTCCAACGACGCGCTCGTCAACGCGCGGGAATTCCTGGGGACGGTCATCCAGCAGCTGGGTGACCACCTTGCCGCCGCCTGGGTCGATGCGCCACCGCTCCAACACGGGCGCACCCTCGTCGGGACCGATCCGGTGGGTGGCGAACATCTTCGGGTGCCGCACCAAGTCGACGATGACCGCTCCGTCCTCGTCATAGGCGTTCATCGGGTGGAAGACGTAACAGGGGTCGACATCGCACCACACCACGTCGTCTGCACCACCTTCGAGCGGGAGAAGTCCAACCCTGCTCTCATAGTCATCCGACCACCGGTAGGGAAATGTCGAGCCCTCGGCCACGGCCTCGGGACTGAACAGGACCGGGAGGTCGTAGATCACGGCAAAGTTGGTCGTGAGCGACATGTCGTGGATGGACACAGGTCCACCGACCGGGATATCCACCGTCCGCCGAACCCGCCCGTCCACGTCAACGACGCTGTACTGAACCTGGTTTCCCCAGGCCCAGTAGTAGGAGATCGCGTGCAGCTCACCAGTGTGCGGGTCGCGCTTCGGATGCGCGGTATAGCCGACGGGCAAGGTGCCTTGAAAATCTGATGCCCCAACGGTGTCCAGCTCGTAGGTCATCTCGTAGGGTCGGGCACCCGCTTCGACGATCGCGAACGTTCTGCCCGTGTGCGCAATGACATTGGTGTTCGACGAGAAGTCCATCCCGTCGACGACCGGTCCGGGGTGGGGCTTCTCGCCCAGCGCAGTGGCCACGTCCGCGGAACGGACCCATCGATTCCGATACCAGCGCGCTTCGCCATCGTCGATGCGGATTCCGTGGACCATCCCGTCGCCTGTGAACCAATGATAAGTAGCGGGATCCGGCGGCGTGATCGGGTTGGGCCCGTTGCGGAGGTAACGGCCGCTCAACGAGCTCGGAAGACTTCCGGTCACGGGCAGGTTGGTGACGGTCTCTTCGCTGGCGACCGGGGCGTAGTTGCCCAGCAAATAAGGGTTGGCCAAGGTCATCGCTGCCTCCTCTTCTTTGTACGGCAGTTATATCCCATCGGCCCCGGGCACGCTCGGACCATTCTCGTTGAGGCATCACCCAGTGGCGCCCGCTGGAGCCGCTGGTGGGTGTCCGCAGCTGTCACCGGGTCGGTGAGGCAGTACGCCACCTGGAGATCACGGGCGGTGCCTGGCTGGAACACCCGGCAGGGCTGGAATTGTCCAATGTCACTGGGAGCGGATCAAGGACACCAGCTCAGAGCGCTCGCTGTCCGTCTCGACACGGAACCGATCAAAATCTTGGTCCAACCGAACGTCGGCGTAGAGGCCAGAAGGATCCTCGTGAAAGTGGAGGAATGCAGCTGATTGGCGATAGAAGACTCCCCTCTTCCTCTCCACCAAACCGTCGACAGTGCGCAACTCGACCAGAAGTGGCTCAAGGCGGTCGAGGGAAGCCTCTCCAGCGTGCTTCACACGAGTCAGGTTAGGAGATTTGCTCTGTCTCCTCCAACATTTGCTTGAATCCAACATGGCTTGGGACGAATCCGAGGCGCTGGTAGAAGCGGTGGGCTTGAGGTCGCTCACGATTGGACGTGAGTTGAATCCGGTAGCAGCCTGCTTCACGGGCGGCATTGACAGCGGCACCCAGAAGTTGCTCACCGAGACCCCTCCCTCGGAAGTCCGGATGGATGTGCATGGATTCCAACTCAGCGCAACGACCACCGTGTCGTTGGAAGTGCCGAAACACCGCGAGCTGGCACATCCCCACGACTTCGCCATTCAGTTCCACGACGAGGACATCACTCCCTTCGGTCGTCTGAATTTCGGTAAGAGCAGCCAGGTAGGGGCTCAGGTCGGTGGGGTCCTCCTGCGAACCGTGCAAGGCACCGTGACCGAGGAGTTCGATGAGGCGCTTCACGTCCCCCGAACCAGCACTCCGAATGGTCAGTTTCTCCATCAGGGCAGTATTCCAGCCTCCCCACCGCGATCGTCGATGTCGCGGGCGAGTCCGGTTCTCACCCGGTGGCGAGACTCGGCAGCAAAGGCCCGGAGGCAAGGCCCCTAGGCACCTCGGTGCCCGTAGAGTGCTCGCCATGAGCCGCCCCCTACCCAAGGTCACACCCGAGAACGAGTTCTTCTGGACCTCGGGAGCTGACGGCGTGCTCCGCTTCCGTCGCTGCTCCGAGTGCGGGGCTCTTCAGCATCCACCAGCCCCGATCTGTCGTACGTGCGGATCGGACCAGCTTGCTCCGACACCCGTGGCCGGGACCGGTGTGGTGGTGGGGTTCACCGTCAACCAGCAGCTCTGGAGCCCGGACTTCCCGCCGCCCTACATCGTCGCCATTGTGGCCATCGACGAGGACCAACGTGTCCGCCTCACGACCAACCTGGTCGACATGGCCCCTGACCAGGTGGTTGTGGGGTGCCGGGTTGAAGTTCGCTTCGAGCACGTGGACGACATCTGGCTCCCGATCTTCACCCGGCGAACCGACGATGACACTGATGGCCCGGTGCCATCGGACGATCCGGTGGCACCCCACGTGCGTTCGATGGTCCGCACCTCGAAGTTCGAAGAGCAGGCGACGTTCACCGGCATCGGAATGTCCCGGATCGGTCGACGTCTGGGAGTGGACCCGCTCGGCCTCACTGTCGAGGCGTGCCGGGAGGCAGTCGCTGACGCCGGTCTCACCATGGACGATATCGACGGCTTGTCCACCTACCCCGGCGGGGCCGCGGCCGGAGGACACTCCGAGGGGGGGATCACCGCGCTGGAGGAGCTGCTCCGCATCCGGCCAACCTGGTTCAACAGCGGGATGGAGACACCGGGCCAGGGCGGATCCGTGGTGGTTGCCATGCTTGCCGTGGCCGCCGGGCTGTGCCGCCACGTGCTCTGCTTCCGAACCGTGTGGGAATCGACATGGATCGACCGGCTCCGCCGACAGCCTCCTCGCCCATCTGTCCACCGGGAGCGGATCGACGGGGACTTCATGGCGTGGCGTCTCCCGTACGGAGCGATGAGCCCAGCCAACTGGATCGCCATGAACGCCTCCAACCACTTCGACAAGTACGGGACTACCCGCGAAGCTCTGGCTACCATCGCGGTCAACGCCCGCACCCACGCCGGTCTCAATCCCGACGCGATCTACCGCGAGCCGATGTCCCGCCAGGATTACTTCAATGCCCGCATGATCACCAGCCCGTTCGGGCTGTACGACTGCGACGTGCCCTGCGACGGATCGATCGCCATCGTGGTGTCCGCGACCGAGGCCAGCCACGACCTTCGGCACCGTCCAGTGCGGGTGGACGCCGTCGGCACACAGATCATCGACCGTGTGAGCTGGGATCAAGGGACACTGAGCCACGAGCCACAGACGCTCGGTCCCGCCGCCCATCTCTGGTCACGGACGACGCTCGGTCCGAACGACGTGGACGTGGCCGAACTGTACGACGGGTTCACATTCAACTGCCTGAGCTGGCTCGAAGCCCTGGGATTCTGTGGGATCGGCGAGGCCGGCGACTTCCTCTCCGAACCCGGGCGCATTGCTCTCGGTGGTGACCTGCCGCTCAACACATTCGGTGGTCAGTTGTCGGCGGGTCGCACCCACGGATACGGCTTCATCCACGAAGCGATCGTCCAGCTGCGCGGCGACGCTGGAGCGCGCCAGGTCGAGGGGGCAGAGGTGGCCGTGGTCTCAACAGGCGGCGGCACACCCGGAGGGTGTTTCCTCTTGACCGCCGGTCGCTGACATGACGGGGCCACGCTGACGTGGATCACGGTCGCGTCAGCCGTCTCCAGCCATCGCGCCGTGGTCGCTTCATGGTCGACCTTCCCGTGATGCCGGTGGACCAGCGGTGTAGCGTTCGACCGCGAGCTTGTGGCCCGGCCGTGTGGATCGGCGCCGTGCCATCCCCCAGAGCGATTGTCTCGAGAGGAGATCACAGTCTCATGCCCAAAGGAATCATGTTCGTTCAAACGAAGCCGTCGAGCTCTGATCGCGAGGACGAGTACAACGAGTGGTACTCCACGGTGCACCTTCCCGAGGTTTGCCAGGTCGAGGGTGTGGTCGCCGCGCATCGCTACAAGTTGCTCTCTCCGATTTCCGGCAATGGGAGCGACTATCTCGCCATCTACCAACTCGAGGCCGACGATCTCTCCAGCGTGCTCGAGAACATGACCGTGCAAGCACAAAAAGGGCACATGACGATGAGCGATGCGTTGGGGATGGATCCACCCCCCGTGCCCGTGATCTACACCCTCATCGACTGAGAGCTGGGGCAACGACGCCTACAGCACCCCACCCCGCCGGGTCAGCAGGGTTGCCCGAGAACGGCGGCGGCGGTGCTGACGTCCACCGAGTTCACCTTGGCAATGCTCGGGGAGCCGGGGCCGGTGGCGGTTCGCTCGTAGAAGGAAGTCCCGCTGTTGGCGGCGGTCGGCGGTGGAGGAGCGGTTCCGAGCAACCGGGCCAGCATCACGCTTTGGTAGTTCACGAATTCGCAGTAAGCGGAGCCGTCCCCACCGGGGAAACTGCCTCGCCACGAGGCGATCTGGCGGGCGTCGGTGGGCAGCTGGGTACGCACCAGTCCTTCAGCCGTGGCCAGTCGGGTCCCGGCAGGCAAGGTCATGTGCCAGCTCACCACCTTTCCGTCGAGCTGCTTCACGTCGGTGAACTCCGGCACTGATTGGCCGTTGATGGTGACGGCTTTGCCATATCCCGACTGACCCCCCACGCTGATCGGCGGATGTCCGCGAACCCAAGTGGCGTAGGGGGCACCGAGCACGGCAATCCCGGGGACCACCGTGGTGGTGGGCGACGAGGTGCCCGACGAGCACGCCGTCGCGAGTACGGCCACACTCATGGCCGTCAGCAGGGCGAGCCGACCTGGATGCCTCAATGTCATGACCGGGAACCTAATACGACAGGACCCGGAAGCGGGGACACTCGAACCCTCCCGCCCCCGGGGACGGGAGGGTTCGGCCCCCTATGACCCAATGGTGATCTGGAAAGTGGCGCTCGCCTTCTGCTTCGGCTTGCTCGCGTCCGCGACCTTGATCGTGATCGTGTAGGTGCCCGGCGCCACCTTGGCGCTGATGGTTCCGGTCATCAGGCCCGACTTCTTGATGGTGAGACCCTTGGGCAACGGTCCCACCTTCCCCCACTTGAGCGGCAGCACGCCGCCCGTGGCCGTGAACTGCTCGCGATAGAGGGCGCCATCAGTGCCCGGTGGAAGCGGCGAGGTGGTGGTGATGGCCAGCCCGTCGACCACCAGGCTGAAGTTCTGGGTCACCGGGCCGCCCACGCCGTTGCTGGCCGTGAAGAGCAGCGGGAACGTACCTCTCTGTCCTGGCGTGCCCGACAGCACACCGCCCGAGAAGGTGACGCCGCTCGGCAGGTTGCCGATCTCCGTGATGGTCGGCGTCGGGCTGCCGGTGGCCGTCGGGGTGAAGGTACCCGGGGAACCGAAGGAGAACGACGTGGTATTCGGCGAGGTGAACACCGGGACCGAGTTCACCGTCAGGGTGAAGGTCTGGCTGGCGTTGGGGTTCACCCCGTTGTCGGCGGTGATGGTGAGGGAGTAGGCGCCATGGGTACCCGCGGCCGGGGTGCCGGCCAGGGTGGCCGTCCCGTTGCCGTTGTCGGTGAAGGTCACACCGCTGGGCAGGTTGCCCGTCTCGGTGAGGGCCGCGGTCGGCGGACCGGTCGAGGTCACCGTGAAGCTTCCGGCCTGTCCCTCGACGAACGAGGTGGCGTCGCCGCTGGTGATGGTGGGAGGCCCGGAGACAGACAGGATGAACCCCTGGGTGGCGTTGGGACTGACTCCATTGTTGGCCGTGATCGTGATGGCGTACCCGCCTGTCGTTCCTGCCGCCGGGGTGCCGGCCAGGGTGGCCGTCCCGTCACCGTCGTCGACGAAGGTGACCCCGGTCGGCAGCGCGCCCGTCTCGGAAAGAGCAGAGGTGGGCCTCCCTGTCGAGGTCACCGTGAAGCTTCCGGCCGAACCCTCGGTAAAGGTGGCGTTGTCAGCCGAGGTGATGGTCGGGGCCAAGTCAACCGTCAGGGTGAAGGTCTGGGTGGCGTCGGGGGCGATCCCGTTGGAGGCGTCGATGGTCAGGCTGTAGACGCCGTTGGTACCCGCGGCCGGAGTGCCGGTCAGCGCGGCCGTTCCGTTCCCGTTGTCGGTGAAAGTGACCCCGGTGGGCAGGTTCCCGGTCTCGCTGAGGGCCGCGGTCGGATAGCCGGTCGAGGTCACCGTGAAGCTGCCCGCCGATCCCTCGGCGAACGTGGCGTTGTCGGCCGAGGTGATGGTCGGCGCTGCGTCCACCGTCAGGGTGAAGGCCTGGTCGGCATCGGGAGTGATGCCGTTGGAGGCAGTCACCGTGAGGTCGTAGACGCCATTGGTCCCCACCGCCGGGGTGCCGGCCAGGGTGGCCGTGCCGTCACCGTTGTCGGTGAAGGTCACCCCGCTGGGCAGGGCCCCGGTCTCGCTGAGGACGGCCGTGGGCAACCCGGTCGTGGTCACCGTAAAGCTGCCCCCCGATCCCTCGGTGAACGTGGTGTTGTCGGCTGAGGTGACGGTCGGCGCCGCGTCCACCGTCAGGGTGAAGGTCTGGCTGGCGTCCGGGCTCACCCCGTTGGCGGCGTTGATGGTCAGGCTGTAGATGCCATTGCTGCCCTCCGCCGGAGTTCCGGCCAGGGTGGCCGTGCCGTCACCGTTGTCGGTGAAGGTGACCCCGGTGGGCAGGTTCCCGGTCTCGCTGAGGGTGGCCGTGGGCAACCCGGTCGTGGTCACCGTGACGGTGCCCAACGATCCCTCGGTGAAGGTGGCGTTGTCGGCCGAGGTGATGGTCGGCGGTCCGTCCACCGTCAGGGTGAAGGTCTGGGTGGCGTTGGGGCTCACAGAGTTGCTCGCCCCGATGGTGAGGGAATAGACGCCGTTGGATCCCGCCGCCGGGGTGCCGGCCAGGGTGGCCGTGCCGTCACCGTTGTCGGAGAAGGTGACCCCGGTGGGCAGGTCCCCGGTCTCGCTGAGGGCGGCCGTGGGCAACCCGGTCGTCGTCACCGTGAAGGCACCGGCCGCTCCCTCGGTGAAGATGGCGTTGTCGGCCGAGGTGATGGTCGGGGCGACGTCCACCGTCAGGGTGAAGGTCTGGGTGGCGTTGGGGCTCACCCCGTTGTCGGCGGTGATGGTGAAGGTGTAGACGCCATCGGTGCCCGCGGCCGGAGTTCCGGCCAGGCTGGCCGTCCCGTCCCCGTTGTCGATGAAGGTCACCCCGCTGGGAAGACCCCCGGTCTCGCTGAGGGCGGCCGTCGGGCGGCCGGTCGAGATCACCGTGAAGGTACCCATCTGGCCCTCGGTGAAGGTGGTGTTGTCGCCCGAGGTGATGGTCGGGGCCACGTTCACCGTCAGGGTGAAGGTCTGGCTGGCATCGGGGGCGTTCCCGTTGGAAGCCGAGATGATGAAGGAATAGACGCCGTTGGTGCCCGGCGCCGGGGTTCCGGCCAGGGTGGCCGTCCCGTCCCCGTTGTCGATGAAGGTCACCCCGCTGGGCAGAGTCCCGGTCTCGCTCAGGGCGGCCGCGGGCAGCCCGGACGTGGTCACCGTGAAGCTGCCGGCCGACCCCTCGGCGAAGGTGGCGTTGTCGGCCGAGGTGATGCTCGGCGGTCCGTCCACCGTCAGTGTGAAGCTCTGGGTGGCGTTGGGGTTGATCCCATTGGCGGCGGTGA
The DNA here is from genome assembly GCA_963704615.1 of uncultured Acidimicrobiaceae bacterium. Lineage (GTDB taxonomy): Bacteria > Actinomycetota > Acidimicrobiia > Acidimicrobiales > RAAP-2 > Bog-756. The sequence continues at coordinate 3,479,385 of OY969923.1, forward strand.
TGGTCAGGTCGTAGACGGCTGAAGTGCCCGCCGCCGGCGTGCCGGCCAGGGTGGCCGTCCCGTTGTTGTTGTCGGTGAAGGTGACCCCAGTGGGCAGAGTCCCGGTCTCGCTGAAGGCCGCTGTCGGATAGCCGGTCGTGGTCACCGTGAAGCTGCCCGCCGATCCCTCGGTGAAGGTGGCGTTATTGGCCGAGGTGATGGTCGGGGCTGCATCCACGGTCAGGGTGAAGGTCTGGCTGGCATTGGGGCTCACTCCGTTGCTGGCCCCGATAGTCAGGGAATAGACACCGTTGCTGCCCACCGCCGGGGTGCCGGCCAGGGTGGCCGTCCCGTTGCCGATGTCGACGAAGGTGACCCCGGTGGGGAGAGTCCCGGTTTCGCTAAGCGCGGGAGTCGGCACCCCGGTGGTGGTGACCGTGAAGGAGCCGGTCGTCCCCTCGGCGAAGGTGGTGCTGGTGGCCGAGGTGATGGTCGGAGCCGCGTCCACCGTCAGGGTAAAGGTCTGGCTGGCGTTGGGATTGATCCCGTTGCTGGCGGTGATGGTCAGGGAATATGTGCCACCAGTGCCCGCCGCCGGCGTGCCGGCCAGGGTGGCGGTCCCGTTGCTGTTGTTCACGAAGGTCACACCCGAGGGAAGCGCACCCGACTCGGCGATCGTTGTCGCCGTGGGGGCGCCCGACGTGGTCACCGTGAAGGTGCCGGCCAGTCCCTGGCTGAAGGTGGCATTGTTGGCCGAGCTGATGGCCGGGGCAGTTCCCACCAAGACGGGGTTGTTGGACGCGTTGGCTGCGGGACCGGTGCCCACGCTGCTGATTGCCGCAACCGACACGTTGTAGGAGGTTCCGTTGCTGAGCCCGGTGAGCGTCTCCGTCGTCGCCGTCGAATTGAACGTCTGGCTGACCGACGTTCCGCTGGGTACCGGCGTGGCCGTCACCTTGTAGCTGGTGATGGACGCGGTACCCGGGTCAGCGGGCGCGGTCCAGCTCGCGGTGATTTGGGCATTGCCACCAGTGCCGGTCACTCCGCTCGGTGCGCCGGGGAGAGCCGACCAGGTCAGCCCCACTTTGCCCGGGCATCCGGCCCATCCGCCCTCGATGGCGCTGGTCGAGCTGGCCCCCGAACCACCCACGCCGGTCGTGGCTCCCGAGGTTCCCTGGGCCGTGCTCTCCCCACAGGCCGTCGAACTGGTCGTCGTCCCCGCGGTGAAGGCCGGGTTCGAGCCGTTGGAGAAGCTGGTCAGGAAGGACGTGGACACCCACGACGAGCCGGCACCCCCGCCGCCGGCGCCGAGGGCGGGGAGAAGCGTGCAACCGTTTCCGGCTCCGCTGCCGCCGCCGTAGTAGCCGGCTCCACCCCCGCCGCCACCGGGATGCTGGGTGTCAGAGGTGTCCGTCCCCGCCGCGGCACCGGCTCCCGAGGCGTTGGGGCCCGTCCCCGCGGCTCCAGCCGGACCGCTGCCACCGCTCAGGACCGCCCCACCAGCACCTCCGGTGCTGTTCGCCGCGCCCCCGCTCCCGGTCGTCGCCGTCACTGCGGTGGTGCCGCTGACCGCACCGACGCCGCCCCCGCCCCCGCCCCCTGCGGCCTGCTTGTCGGAGTCGGAACCGCCTCCCCCGCCACCGAAGCCCTGCCCGCTGGCCGCCCCACCGGGAGCTGACGAGTTGGCTTCCGACGTCGCGCCCGTTCCCGTGGTCGCCCCCGCGTTCCCGTTGCCGCCGTTGCCGCCGTTGCCGGTGCAGCCGCCGGCGCCCGCCCCGCCGCCGCCGGAGGCGATGGCCAACAGCGTGGCGCACGGGGAACCCGATGTGCCATAGACGCACACCACAGATGAGCCCCCGCCGCCACCGCCGCCTGACTGGTTCCCTTGGGTTGTCTGTTCACCGCCCAGGCCACCGTTGGCGTAACCGGACCCTCCGGCACCGCCGGTGATGGTGGTGCCGCTGGAGTGGGCTCCGCCGCCGCCGCCGCCGCAGCCGATGTAGGTGGCGATGCTCTGACCCGCGGCGGCGCTGAAGGTTCCGATCACCGTGCCCCCGCCACCGCCGGCTCCGGAGTTGGCTGGGTTGGCGCCGAAGGACGTACTGGTGCTGCTTCCGCCCCCCCCGCCGCCGCCGCCGATGATGGTGATCGAGGCGTTTCCTCCGCCGGTCTGTGCACCCATGGTCGTGTAGTACCAGGTGCCACAGCTCAAGGAGGAGACGGGGGAGCCGGCGGTGGTGTACCACTGTGGTGTCGGCGAGAAGGCGCTCGCCGGAGTGGCCGCCACCACCGAGAGAACACCGCCGCAGAGGGCGGCGACAACCGCCGCCCTGATGACCAGGGACCCTCGCCGCCGTTGGTTGCGCAGACCACTCATCGAACCCGTCCCCTTTGCCGTCGTACTTTCACTGCTGCTGCGATGCATCGCCAGTCCCGTCCTCGCCTGCTGGTTGTCTGGTTTCATCTCGACCTATGGATTGACCGTGAGTTGGAGTACGGCCGTCGCCACCTGTTTGGGCTTGTCGGCGTCGGTCACTTTGACCGATATCGAGTAGGTCCCCGGGGCGACACTGGAGCTCACCTTCCCGGAGAGGACGCCTGACTTCTTGAGGGTGAGTCCCTTGGGCAGCGCTCCCACCTTCGTCCACTTGAGCGGAGCGATCCCACCCGACGCCGCCAGTGACACGCGGTAGTTGTTCTCCACGGTGGCGGCGGGCAACGAGGTGGTGGTGATCTGGAGCCCGCTGACCGTCAGGGTGAAGTCCTCCACCGCCTGTGGGTTCACGCCGTTGGCGGCGACGAAACCGATCTGGAAGGTGCCGGCCTGGGTCGGTGTCCCCGACAACACCCCGGCCGAGAAGGTGACCCCGTGCGGGAGGGTACCGGTCTCGGTGACGGTCGGCGACGGGTCACCGGTGGCGGTGACCGTGAACGTGCCGGACGAGCCCACGGCGAAGCTGGTCTGGTCCGCCGACGTGAACGCGGGGGCAACCCCGACGGTCAGGGTGAAGGACTGGGTGGCGTTGGGGCTGACCCCGTTGGCCGCGGTGATGGTGATCGGGTAGGAACCACCGGTCCCGGCCGCCGGGGTCCCGGACAAGGTGGCGGTGCCGTCACCGTTGTCGGCGAAAGAGACCCCCGAAGGCAGGGCGCCGCTCTCGGTAAGGGCCGCTATTGGGTAACCGGTCGAGGTCACCCCGAAGTTGTTCGACGACCCCTCGCTGAAGGTGGCGGCGTCCGCAGAGGTGACGGCCGGAGCCTGATCCACCGTCAGGGTGAAGGGCTGGCTGGCGCTGGGGCTCACCCCGTTGGCCGCGGTGATGGTGAGGGAATAGGAACCACCGGTCCCGGCCGCCGGGGTCCCGGACAAGGTGGCGCTGCCGTTGCCGTTGTCGACGAAGCCGACCCCCGAGGGCAGCCCACCAGTCTCGGCAATCGCCGCGGTGGGGTTGCCCGTCGAGTCCACGGTGAAGGTGCCGGCCGTTCCGACCGTGAAGGTGGCGGAGTCCGCCGAGGTGATGGCCGGGGCCGCGTCCACGGTCAGGGTGAACGACTGGGTGGCGTTGGCGCCGACCCCGTTGCTGGCCTTGAGGATGATCGGGTAGTTGCCGCTGTTGCCGGGGGCCGGGGTGCCCTCCAAGGTGGCAGTGCCGTCGCCGTTGTCGGTGAATGTGACCCCTGAGGGCAGGGCACCGGTCTCGGTGAGGGCCGCGGTCGGGTAGCCGGTGGAGGTGACCGTGAAGGTCCCGGCCGATCCCAGCGTGAAGGTGGTGGAACTGGCCGAGGTGACGGCCGGGGCCGCGTTCACGGTCAGGGTGAACGACTGGCTGGCACCGGGGCTCACCCCGTTGTTGGCGGTGATGGTGAGCGGGTAGGAACCACCGGTTCCGGCCGCCGGGGTCCCGGACAGGGTGGCGGTGCCATTGCTGTGACCGACGAAGCTGACCCCCGAGGGGAGCCCGCCGGTCTCGGCGATCGTCGCCGTCGGGTTGCCCGTCGAGTCCACGGTGAAGGTGCCGGCCGATCCGACGGCAAAGGTAGTGGAGGCGGCCGAGGTGATGGTCGGGGCCGCGTCCACGGTCAGGGTGAACGACTGGGTGGCATTGGGCCGGACGCCGTTGCTGGCCGTGATGGTGAGCGGGTAGGAACCCCGGGTCCCGGCCGCCGGGGTTCCCGCCAAAGTGGCGGTACCGTCACCGTTGTTGGTGAAGGTCACCCCGCTCGGGAGCGAGCCCGTCTTGGAGACGGCGGCCGTCGGATAACCGGTGGACGTGACCGTGAAGGTACCTGATGACCCTTCAGTGAAGGTCACTGCGGACGAGGAAGTGATGACCGGCACCTGGTCCACCGTCAGGGTGAACGTCTGGCTGCCGTTGGGACTCACCCCGTTGGCGGCGGTGATGGTGATCGAATAGGAGCCACCGGTCCCCGCCGCCGGGGTGCCGGCCAGGGTGGCGGTGCCGTTTCCGTTGTCGACGAAGGACACCCCCGACGGGAGCCCGCCGACCTCAGTGAGGCTTGACGTCGGATTGCCCGTCGTGGTCACGCTGAAGGTGCCGGCGGATCCCACCGTGAACGTGGTGGAGGGGGCCGAGGTGATGGTCGGTGCCTGCGCGACCGAGGTGACGGTCAGCGTGAAGCTCTGGTTCGACGGCGTTCCCACCCCGTTGGCGGCCGTGATGGTGAGGGGGAAGCTCCCGCCGGCCGACGGCGTGCCCGACAGTGAGGCGGTCCCGTTGCCGTTGTCGGTGAATGTGACCCCGGTGGGCAGCGGACCGGTTTCGGTCAGGGCCGGGGCCGGATTGCCGGTGGCCGTGACCCGGAAGTTGCTGGAGATGCCCTCGGTGAAGGTGGTGCCCGCCGTCGAGGTGATGGCCGGGGCCTGGTCCACGGTCAGGGTGAAGGTCTGGGTGGAATTGGGGCTGACCCCGTTGTTGGCGGTGATGGTGAGGGTGTAGGAGCCGCCGGTCCCGGCTGCCGCGGTGCCGGACAGGGTGGCGGTGCCGTCACCGTTGTCGACGAAGGACACGCCGGTCGGGAGCGCGCCGGTCTCGGACAGGGCCGGGGCTGGATTGCCCGCCGTGGTCACCGTGAAGGTGCCAGCCGAGCCGGCCGTGAAGGTGGCGCTGTCGGCCGAGGTGATGGTCGGGGCCGCGTCCACGGTCAGGGTGAACGTCTGGGTGGCGTTGGGGCTGATCCCGTTGTCGGCGGTGATGGTGATCGGGTAGCTGCCCCGGGTGCCGGCGTCCGGGGTGCCGGACAGAGTGGCGGTGCCGTTGCCGTTGTCGGCGAAGCCGACGCCTGTGGGCAGCGGACCTGTCTCCGACAGGGCGGTCGTGGGGACGCCCGTGGTGGTCACCGTGAAGGTGCCCGCTGACCCCTCGGCAAAGGTGGCCGCGCTGGCCGAGGTGATGGCCGGGGCCTGATCCACGGTCAGGGTGAACGTCTGGGTGGCGTTGGGGCTGACCGGGTTACTGGCGGTGATGGTGATCGTGTAGGTGCCACCGGTCCCCGCCCCCGGAGTCCCTGACAGGGTGGCGGTGCCGTCACCGTTGTCGGCGAAGCCGACCCCAGTGGGCAGCGCGCCGGTCTCGGACAGGGCCGGGGCCGGAGCGCCAGCAGTAGTCACGGTGAAGGTGCCGGCCGAACCGGCCGTGAAGGTGGTGTTGTCGGCCGAGGTGATGGTCGGGGCCGCGTCCACGGTCAGGGTGAAGGACTGGCTGGCGTTGGGGCTGATCCCGTTGTCCGCAGTGATGGTGATCGGGTAGCTGCCCCGGGTGCCGGCGGCCGGAGTGCCGGCCAGGGTGGCGGTGCCGTTGCCGTTGTCAACGAAGCTGACACCAGTAGGCAGCGGGCTCGTCTCCGACAGGGCACTCGTGGGGACGCCCGTGGTGGTCACCGTGAAGGTGCCCGCCGACCCCTCGGCAAAGGTGGCCGCGCTGGCCGAGGTGATGGCCGGGGCCTGATCAACGGTCAGGGTGAACGTCTGGGTACCGTTGGGGCTGAGCCCGTTGTCAGCGGTGATGGTGATCGTGTAGGTGCCACCAGTGCCGGCCGCTGGAGTGCCGGCCAGGGTGGCGGTGCCGTTGCCGTTGTCGGTGAAGGTGACACCGCTGGGCAGCGTGCCGGTCTCCGACAGGGCCGGGGCCGGAGCGCCAGCAGTGGTCACGGTGAAGGTGCCGGCCGAACCCGTCGTGAAGGTGGTGTTGTTGGTCGAGGTGATGGTCGGCGCCGTTCCGACGACCAGCGGGGTAACCGACTCTGCCGTCCCCAGGCTCGTGCCCCGCGAGGTCTGGTAGGAATCGTTGGGGCCGTTGCCCGGCAACGGCGTGGTGTTCGTTTCGTCGATGTAGAGGTTGTAGGTCCCGGGGGACAGGCCCGAGGGCACCTGAAATGAACCGGTCGGCTGTCCCGGGGTGAAGGTGCAGGGATTGGGGCCGACCGTGTCGCTCTCGGCTCCGGTGCAGGCGTAGGCGTCGGCGGGGATGGTGACCGTCGAATCGACAACGGGCACGGCCGATGCCCGGGTCGTGCCGATGTAGACGCTCGGCGCGTTGACCTGGTAATAGCTGCCGGCCTGGGAGTCACCGTAAGGACCGGTGTTGGGAGCCCCGTCGGCACTACCCCACCAATTGGTCCCGCCGGTGACCGAAACGCTGCCCCCAGCCAATGCCGCGGGCGCTGACAGAGTGGCGGTCGATTGCTGCGGCACCGGCTGCCCGGTGTAGAGGAGGTCGTCGGACGAGTAGTTGATCGAGCCGTTCTCGTCGTTCCCGGACGAGGCGACGATGGTGCAGTCCACCAGACCGGCATCGACATCCGACTGGGTCGGCGGACAGGCGGCGAAGGAGTCGGTGTTGCCGCCGGCCTCGTTGTCGCCCAGCGAGCCGTACTTGCATTCACCACCGTTGACCCAGGGCGTCGGAGTGGTCAGTGAGGTGCCCGAACCAAAGTTCGAATAACTGAACCCACTGGAGATATTGACCGAGCCGTAGCACCCGCCCGAGTTGAGGAAGAGGTTCGATGAGGCGAGGTCACCTTGGCTGGCCGAAGGGTTGCTGTCGGTCGGTGTCGGCATGGGGTTCGCCGTGTTCACCGTCCAGGCGTCGCCAAGCCCAGACCCACCCGAGCCCTGCGCCGAGACCATGGCATCCGTGCAGGTCGCGTAGTTGGAGGTCGAACCCAAAGTTTCGCCATTGGTGATGGCCGCCCCAAAGGCCGACTGGGTTCCGGTTTGATAGATGTCCTGGTTGGCGTCGAATTCCTGAGTCGTCCCCTTGCCCGATGTCCAGGAGCAGGCCCCGTAGGAGCCGATCGGGATGCCGTCCGTCGCGCTCCCGCCCGCATTGGTGGCCACCGGAGCCAGATCGGGCGGCGTTCCAGAGCTCACTGGCGCATTGGTGTCCGTTCCACAGACCTGCGCCGTCCCTGCAGCCAGATTGACGTTTGCGATGCGGTAGTTGGTGAAACCGGACGGCGTGGCGCCCACCGTGAGGCCGCTCAGGGGAAGCGCAGCCGAGTTCGATACGGACACGTCGTCACAGAAGGGAACGTTCTGAATGGCGTCGAAGTACTGACCCGTCGTCCACGTCGGGGCGGGCGGAGTGGCAGCCGCCGGGGTGGAGGTCAGGGTCACCAGCGCGGTCCCCAGGATTCCGACCATCAATACGGCGGCTGTTCCCGCTCGCCCCAAGCGACTTCCGATTCGCCGCAGCCCGGCAGGCACCGTCGATCCGTCGTTTTTCATCAGTCCCCGCATTCATCCATGGGCGAGCGCAGCCGAAACTCCACCGAACTGCGCTTCGCACTCCCCCCTGAATCTCCCCTTCGAACCCGCGACCGAGCGGGCGTGATTCCTTTGGAGGGAGGTTACGGGAACGCGCGCCTCCGAACCATCCCCAATTCTGACAGTCCGTGCGCCAGAGACCAGCAGCCAGTGCGTACCGAAGGAGTGAGCCGACCCGAACCGCCCACCTTCTACTGCCTACTGCCTCACCGGTGGGAGCGCCGGCCTGTTCCCAGCCGAGGCTCCGCACTACCGCCGATCTCACCGCGACGTGACCGTCTCCTTTGGCACCGCACGCGGTCCAGTCGATTGAGATCGATCAGGCTCGCTCCATCGACTGGACATCGAAATAGATCGGAAGTAGGTACTTCACATAGAAGGCGTGCACCGTCAGCTGCGGATACACCAGGTCCTCGTACTCTCGGATCTGCACTCGATCGTCCTTGTCCCGATAGCGTTTGCACGCCTCGAGGAGACCGTCGACCTCGGCCCGCGTGTCCTGGAGGAGGCCGAGGTGGTCGAAACCCGGCGAGTGCATCGGCTTACCGCTCTCCGCCAGCAAGATGAACTGGTCGGCGTCGGGCAGAAGGATGTGGCAGCTTTGGCCGACGACGTCGGCGTCGGTCGCTGCCCAGCCGAACACGGAGTGGTAAAAGGCGTCGATCTCCTCCCGGAACTCATGAGTCAACGTGCCACGGGCGAAGGTCAACTCCATATGGTTGAAACGCATGATCGAAGCGTAGATCCGCCTCGAGAGTTCCGCTGGAGGCGTTAATCCTGACGGTACGAGTCCGCGGCACTGGCGAAATCGGCTTCCGTCCAGTTCAGCGTGCCATCCCGCAGTTCATCCAGCACCCCTTCGACCCACCCGAGCTCGGCCACAGACACGGCGCGCTGGTATTCCGTTTCCAACAGGGTGACCCGAGGAAGCAGTGGCCCATGCTCCGCCAGCGTCTCATCGAGAGCGGTGATGGCCGTGCGCAGATGCTTCCTCCGCTCCTCCAGATTGGACGCGGCCTCGTCCGGTCCCAACAACATGAGGAACGAGAGAGCGGCCGGAAACTCGGGAAACTCGTTGCGGGGGGTCGAAACCATCTCGGCCAACCACGCATGGACCAGTTCCCGACCCTGGTCGGTGATTTCGTAGACGGTCCGCTCGGGATATTGCTGGTCGCGCTCGGTGTACCCGATGGCGACCGCGCCGGCGTTGTGGAGCCGTTTGATCGTGGTGTACAAGTTCGCCCGCTGTCCGACTCGGACAACCTGGTCCTTGCCCCACTCCTTCAGCAGGCGCTCCATCCGGTAGGGATGGAGCGGGCCGCCGGCCAGAAGCCCGAGCACAGCCAGGGCCAGGGGGGACCGGCGAAGAAGATCGCTTTTCACGACCCAAAGGCTACCTCCTTCTAGTCGTTTGACTCCTAGTTTATTACTAACTACTATTCAAAAAACTACTGATGAGGAGGCGAGGCATGATGACAGGCCAACCGACCAAACCGCACCGAGGTCTCATTCCGATGGAGGGTGGCATCGCCCGCCGCTACGCCGACCTGCGCCGTTCCGACAAGCAGATGGCGCTGTACCGCCGACAAGCCGAGGAGTTCACCGCCGGGTTGGGTGCCGGCGCCGAGGTTCTCGAAGTGGCGCCTGGTCCCGGGTTCCTCTCGATCGAGATGGCCCGGACCGGACGAGTGCGAGTGGTCGGGATCGATGCCAGCACCACATTCGTGGAGCTGGCCGCCGCCGCGGCACGGGCGTCCGGTGTGGACGTCGACTTTCGAGCCGGCGACGTGGCGGACATGCCTTTCGACGCCGATTCCTTCGATTTGGTGGTGACCCAAGCGGCGTTCAAGAACTTCTCCCGACCGGCACGCGCCCTGGAGGAAATGCATCGTGTCCTCCGCCCGGGAGGCACCGCCATCGTCCAGGACATGAGCAAGGACGCGTCGACCGCAGCCATCGCCGAGGAGGTGAAGGGTATGGGCGTGGGCCGAGTCAACGCCGCCATGACCAGGGTGATCCTGTCCCGGTTGCGTCGCCGCGCCTATACGCCGTCGCAGTTCGCGCAGCTGGTCGCCGAGAGTCCGTTCGGCACCTGCCAGCTCCGCAGTCACGGCATCAGCCTCGAGGTGCGATGCACCAAGCAACCGGCTCGGTGAGCTGTCCTTTCGGACCTCTTGATGACTCATGGAGGCCGGAGCGATCGCCCGCCCCGAGCGGGTCCGACAGATTGTCCCCGTCTCCAAAACCGCCGAAAAGCTCCGTCACTCCTACCGCCGGCCCAGGGGACGGGGGGACCTGACCGAGCTACGATTCCCAACTGCACAAGGTGGTCGAAGGAGGCGCAGTCGTGTCCGAAGAGCTTTGGCTTGACGACCGATCTTCCGGACCGGCCACCCGCCCCGGCCGGCGTCGAATCGCCATTGGCTTTGCTGCCGCCGTGTGCCTGCTGGTCGCGGCCGTTCCCACGTTCCTCATCGTGTCTGGGGGCAATTCCCGAGCATCCGACGCCAACGGGCAACAGCGGCCGCCCGTCGCTCACGCCAAGTCGGGCCATCAGGTCTTGAGCGCGCTCAACGCCACCACCGCCTCGGGCAATTTCGATGTGACCTACACGTTCGGCGGCCAGGCGGGTGGAACAGGCTCGACCACCACCACGACATGCGGTGATTCTCATCCGGAATCAGGATTGGAAATATGTTCGGGACTGGCCACGATGGGAGACGAGCCAGTGACGGGCACGGCCACGATCGATCTCCAACCGTTTTCGATGGTGGCTTCATCCCAGGTCAGCGGGTTGGGAACCGTCGTCCTTCGGGACAACGGTACGGACGTGTGGGAGGAGGGCGGCGGCGACTACGGCCTCTCCCCCGGCTCTGACGACTCCGGCCCGGGTTCTTCCTTGACAGGCTTTTCTCGTCTAGTGGAGGGCACCCTCGGACCGCGCCAGGGAGCCTTGGCCATGCTGGGGTTGGCCAGCCCTTCGGGGTACCTCAACCTCGATCCGGCAGAGACCACCGGGGCCAGTGTGGTTGGGACAGACACGGTGCAGGGTGTGCCGGTCACTGTGTACCAGATCCCCTTGGCCCCTGGACAGGGAGGAGTGGTCCCTGGGATCACGCCGCAAGAGCAGCAGGCCGAAGCCGATGCCTTGGACGTTTTGAGTGACCAGGGATTCATGGGGTCCACCGTGAGAATCTCCGTCGACGCCGCCGGATTCATCCGGCGTACCCAGACGGTCGACCATTTCGCCGACGGAACGACCATGACCAGCGAGGCCGAATTCTCGAATTTCGGCTGTGCCGGAACCGTCCTCATGCCCGGTCAGGCGGGTTCGCCGGCGTCGCCGGCCGGGTGCACGTCGCCGGACAATCCGACTTCAACCACCACGACGACCTCCCTCGCCTCAGTCGCCGGTTCAACGCCCAGCACTCCATCTTCGGCAACGGCGCCGAGGGCGAGCTCCTCCACGGTCGCTCCTCCCCCGTCGACCACCACCACAGTGTCGACCCGGTCGCCATCGAGTTCAGTGCCGTCGCGACCCACGACCACGACTGTCGGCCCGACGTCTTCGACGACGCCCTAGGCCTCGGCACGTCTCTGCCCCACTCCCATCGGGTGTGCGGGCAACTCGGCGACATCAAACCTGGCGATCCACGGCCACCTCTGACGATCGGGGGGCTCCGTACTCCACCACGCCGGGCTCTGGTGAGGCGGTGAACGCACCGACGCGAATGGCTTGACGAGCTCGACGACTGGCCCGCCTGACCCTGTCGACATCGCCGGGTACGAGCTCGCCGGATGCAAATGTCACATCCTCGAGCGTGGTGGCCACCGTGACCATGTCTGTCAGCGCGGCGGAGGATTGGTCGCTCTGCGGGAGAGCCGAGAGGAACCGAATGTGACTCATCGGGGACCGCGATGGAGGTCGGGTCAGTCCTCCTCGTTCCAAGGCCCGGTCGATCGCCTTCCACGAGCCGACAACCCTGGTCATCGGCGTCCGCCTGCTGCGCCTCCAAACGACGAGGGCGGCGGCCACAAACCCAATCGCCACAGGCAGGACGATCCACCACGGGATACCGGATCCGGCACCACGGATGGGCGCGACGGGCGGGACCGTGGCGACCGGAGAGGTCGGGGGCGGAGCCGTCACCGTCGGAATCGACACGGACGGAGGCGTCCCATGGCCTGTGGGGTTGGGCTGGCCCAGGCCGGCCGGCCCCAGGACACCGGGCGGCGCGAGCTCACCCGAGGGGAGTTGCGGTGTGGGTTCGAATGACACCCAGCTGCCATTGATCAAGACCTGTGGCCAGGCGTGTGCATCGCTGCCCCGCACGATGGTCACGCCGTCGGCGGGCCGTCCCGGGGTAAAGCCGATGGCGACACGGGTCGGGAGACCCGAGGCTCGAGCCAGTACGGCGAAGGCACCGGCAAACTGCTCACAAGAACCCGTGCGGGTCTGCGTGAGAAAGGTCACCAGCGGGTCGCTGCCCAGCTTCTGAGGTGTGACCGTGTAGTGGAACCGTCCGGAGCGGAAGAAATCAGTGAGGGCCTCGGCTTTGTCGAGAGGCGTCGACTGTCCTCCGGTGATGGAGACGGCCAGCGAGTGGACGAGGGTCGGGAGCGGACCGAGGGCTGTCTCGGCCGACGGTGGTGGGGCGGGGGCCGGCGAATCGGGCACTGCCGCGGGAACAACCGCTTGGGTCAGATACCTACTGCCCGACGGGTGTGGTGCGGTGGCGACAACCCCTGATTGGGTCACCACCGGCGAGGGTTCTCCCGATGCCGACACTGTCGACGGGGGGGCAGGCAGGATACGCCCGTTGTAGGCGTCGAGGGTCAACCGAGACGAGAACAGGTGCTGGCCCACCGGCGTCACCGGCTCGGGGGTTGGACTCGAGCCTCTCAGGAGCGCGGTCGTCGCCGGATCCGGGACCCACTGATTGCCGACGAAGGTGTTCAAGTCCGTGACCTGCCAGTACGTGGAGACCGGGGTCGTCGCCCGGAAGAGGACGACGTTGGCGTCCCGGGTCTCCACGCCGATGAGATCAGTGGCCAGTGACAGAGCAGAGGGAGTGACCGCCGGGACGGCCTCACCACCCGGCGCAATCACGCCGGACCCGGCGACACCGGACCAGCCCAGGGTCAGAGCCGCCGTCCCCAGCGAGATCGCGACAAGGACAACCGAGGTTCGCCGACCGGCAGACCTCGGGCTCACCAGCACGAGGAGGGCTGATGCCCCAAACGCGAGCCCGGTGAGGGCGGCGCTGGTCGATGGCAGGAGGATCGCTGACCACACCACGACGACCAGTGCTGGAACCAAGGACAGCGCCGGCGATCGGGTACCCACAGCCCGACCGGTAACCGCCACCAGGCCGGCACACAACGCGCCCAGGACAACGATGCCGGCCGAGTGAGCAAGTGGAAGATGGAATCCGACCAGGACCGTGCGAGAAGCCTGCAGCGAGTCACGGACGGCTCGTAACCCGGCAAGGGTCGGGATTCCCAGGCGGGTCGAGACACGGAGCCCCCACCACAGTGAGCTCAGCGCCACGGCGACCACACTGGTGGCAACGGCCAGGGCGGTGTGCCGTTGGAGCGCCGCCACCACGATCGTCCCGAGGATCGCGGTGGCGATGGCGGCCACGCCCACGCCGGTCGCCAACCGGGCCAGGGCGAAGGCAGCCACAACGGCCGCCCCGAGCAGGCCTATCTCTTCGGGCCAGCGACGCGTCATACCACGATCACCCTGCTCGTCCCGATGGCAACACCGGTGTCCCGGTCGGTCCCGCTCGGTCCGCCCGACGGCTGACGCGTGAGTCGTTCTGCCCCTGTCTCGGTGGTGAGGACGACGGCGTCGGAAGGTATCGGCGAGAAGCGGGACGCGGGAGACAGACGTACAGGCCGGGTCTCGGCCAACAGGAGCCGGGCCTCGGCGCGACCCTGTTCGGAGGGATCGAGCAGGTAGCGCCGACCCGACAGAGTCATGAACAGTACATCGTGGTGCCCCGCCATCGCGTCCTCAATGGCCCAACGAGCGGCGGAGACGAGTCGTTCGAAGTCCGAGCGGCGGTGAACCCCGACCCGATCGTCCACGATGACCGGAACCGCGGCAGAGCCCTCGACCGTAAAGTGCTTCACGAACCAGGTCCCGTCGCGGGCTTTCGCCGGCCAGTGGAGAAGGCTCAGCCGATCACCGGGAACGTACGGCCGTATTCCCTCGAGATCGCCGAGTCCACTGCCCGCTCTCGACCCGGCGACAGCCCCCATTGCCGCGACGGCGGATCGCGGCTCCACAATCGCTCGATCGAGAGCCATCGGACGGGGATAGACCACGGTATGCACCGTCGGGGTCAGGGGGCCAGGGGCAGCGCAGAGGCCGAAGGGGTCGTGGGCCCAACACCTCTGCGGCGAGAGCTCGAAGACACCCCGGCGCGTGGTGGGCACGGGGAGCGACAGGGACTCGGTCCTCCCCGGGCTCGGACCCGGCAGTTGGGTCAGAGTCGACGCTGGTGCCAGCCAACGGTCCCACCGACCGGGGCGAAGGTCGGCAGGTCGGGATCGCCATTGCCCGTCGATCGATGGCAGCCCGAGCGGCGGAAACGCCTGACCACGAGTGGATCGATTGGTCACCGAGAGCTTGAACTGCATGACCTGACCGACCTCGACCGCACTCGGCTCGGCGTGGCCGTGCAGCTCACCGCAGGCTGCGGCCCGACGGGCCCGCCGGTGGGCCAACCAGGGACTCGCCGCCAGCGGAAGACCGAGGACGATGGCCAGCGGTACGAGCTCGGGGGTACCCGAGGCAGCAGCCGCCACCACCACCAGAACAAAAGCGCCCAGCGCACCGACGCCTCGGGGCGTAGGGCGGGGGGTGGCGGACATCAACGGTCAGCCGTCGTGGAGCGGAACGGGGATGGACGCGGTGATCTCGGCAACCAGCGCCTCTCCCTCGGTGCCGGTGACCTCCACCCCGGGCCGAAGGAGAAGTCGGTGGGCGAAGGTCGGGACCGCGGCCGCCTGGACGTCATCTGGGGTCACGAATCCGCGACCGGCGGCCAGCGCCAGCGCGCAGGACACTCGGATCAGAGCCAGGGCGGCGCGGGGCGACGCACCCACGCTGATCTGGGGATGCTGTCTGGTGGATTGGGCCAGATCGAGAACGTAGCCACGGACCACCGGAGCCACATGCACCATGGTCACCGCCTCCATGAGCAGGCGGAGCTCTTCGGGCGTGACCGACGGTTGCAGATGGCGCACCGTTTCGGCGGGGTCGGGTCCTGACAGCATGGCATCCATCTGCTGTCGGTTCGGATATCCGATGGTGAGTCGCACGAGGAAGCGATCGCGCTGTCCGTGCGGAAGAGGTGACGTGCCGGTTGCGTCGTAGGGATTCTGGGTGGCCAGCACGAAAAAAGGAACGGGGAGCTCGTAGGTGACGCCATCGACGCTGACCTGACGTTCTTCCATCGCCTCCAACAGCGCCGATTGAGCCCTCGGGGAAGCCCGGTTGAGCTCGTCGGCCATCAAGATGTTGGTGAAGACAGGCCCGGGACGGAACATCGGAGCCGTGCCGTCCGGGCCGAGCACGGTGGCACCGACTACGTCGGCAGGCAGAAGATCGGCGGTGCACTGGAGGCGATGAAAATCGAGTCCTAGGGACCCGGCCAGAGCCTTGGCCAGCGTGGTCTTTCCGAGTCCGGGATGATCCTCAACCAGGAGATGGCCGCCACCGGCCAGGCAGGCAACCGCCAGTCGAATCGTCGAAGGAGCGGTGGCCACCACGGCGCAAACCGAAGCCTCCAGGGCCAGAAACGTGCCGGTGGCCTGGGAGTGGGCCGGAGGGACGGATGTGTGCCGGTCCGATTGGGTCACCGTCTTCTCCTGGTGTTGTAAGGCCTTCTCCTGGTGTTGCCGGGCGAACTGGTCCGACACCCTGCCTGGTCAGGGGGAGCATCCTCCGGCTGGCGCACGGTCGGCCAGCCTACGGGCTCGGCGGGGTCCCCCGGGGCCCAGAGAGGCGGCCGGCCTGGGGCTACCTCGGCGGCAGCACAGCTGGGAGACTGGCGGACGTGGCCCGCTCCCGGTTCCGATCCGTGCGCTATGACCTGGCCGCCGCGGTCGAGGTGGCCAGG
The DNA here is from genome assembly GCA_963704615.1 of uncultured Acidimicrobiaceae bacterium. Classification (GTDB taxonomy): domain Bacteria; phylum Actinomycetota; class Acidimicrobiia; order Acidimicrobiales; family RAAP-2; genus Bog-756. The sequence goes on from OY969923.1 coordinate 3,495,282, forward strand.
TTGGCCGACTCGGCCGGCGGCACCATTGCCCCCGACCTCCTGGCTCCGGCCCTCGGCTACAGCGGAACCAACAACGGCGCCTACCTGAGCCGGATCGCCAGTGCCCGGCTCTTCGGGGTGGTGGCCGGACGAGGATCCCGCTTGGAACTGACCGACAGAGGCCGGCAGATCCTGGCCGCGGCCGAGCCTGATGCCTCATTGGCCCGGCGGGAGGCGTTCTTGGCTGTTCCCCTGTTCCGGGCGGTCGCCGAGGTTGCCGAGGCCAACCAGGGGGCCTTCCCCGACGATCTTGCCGGCTGGCTCGTCGAGGACTTCGGTGAGGTCGCCCCGAAAGCACAGACCATCGCTGATCAGCTGTTGGCCTCCGCCGGACAAGCGGGACTGCTCGAACGGACCGAACAGGGAAAGTTCCAGCTCAGAACGTCACTTACCAACTTTACTTCTGTGGATAAACCACCTTCCCTTGTTCCGATGGCCCGGTTAAGGTTACGGCGGGGCACTCGTTCGACAGAGGGAGAGGAGCCCAACGTGGCCGAGGAAGGGCTGTGGCTCGACGAAGAGGTCGGAGACGGCCGACACTCGCTCTCGACTCGCCGGCGGGTGGGCGTCCTGGCTGCCGCTGTGGCGGTCCTGATCGTGGCGGCGGTCCCGATCGGCCTCGTGGTCTCGGGTTCGACTCCCCAGGCTGCTCCCACCCACCATGGAGGGCACCACCCCCGTTTGGGGAACGGTCCGGCCGAGCACCAGGTTCTTTCTGCCCTCAGCGCCACAACCGACAGCGGCAGCTTCGACTTCTCGTACAACATCGTCAGCACGCCCGCTGGTGCCAACACGCCCACCACCACCTCGACCACCGTGTGCAATCAGGTCAAAGTGCCTGTTCCCACATCAGCAGTGCAACGAGGCGGCCCAGATAGCGCCGAATCCGGGAGCTCGTCGAGCGCAACCCGGACCGCCAGCGGTTCGAGCATTTCCTCGAGCGCCGTTGCCGTCACGCCGACGGGTGGCGTGCGGGTCGACAATCCGACGATGGCCACCGTGCCGCCCGGGTCCCAAATGAAGTTGCCGCCTGGGTTCAAATGGCAAACGGAACGGGTCTGCAGCGGGTCGACGGTGGCACCGAATCCAACGGTTGCCGGAAGCGGCGTCATCAACACCAACCCGCTGGCCATGGTCGCGTCGGCCAACATCGGGGACGGGCTGGATGTGACTGTGCGGGTGGACGGTACCAACGTCTACGAGGAGGGAACAGGTGACACCGGTCTGGCGCCCCAAGCAAGCGATGCCACCGGATCGGGAAACACCCTCCCCGGCTTCGCTGGCCTCACCGAGAGCACGCTGGGCAGTCGCGAAGGCGCGGTGGCCATGATGGGTATGGCCAGCCCCACCGGTTACCTCGACCTCATCCAACCGGCCATCGACGCGGCAGCGAAGACGGGAACGGGGACCGTTGACGGAGTTCCTGTCACCGTGTACCAGGTCTCCAACAACTTGGACCAGCTCGCCAACGCGGCCGGCACCACCAGCGCCGAGTCCCAGACGATTTCGGCTGCACTCACCCTCCTCCAAGCCCAGGGCTTCACCTCGAACACAGCGCTTGTCTCGATCGACGGTGCCGGGTACATCCGACAGGTCAAGTCGACCGATAACTTCAGCGACGGTGCCTCCGTGACCCTGCAGGCCACCTTCACCGACTTCGGCTGTGCCGGTACCGTGCTGATGCCCGGCCAGACCGGATCGGGTGTGCCGCCGACCGGCTGCACCTCACCGGACGGACCGAGCCCCTCCCCGGCGACGACCCCGACCAGCCCCACGGCGATCCAAAACACGACGCCCGCGACCCTCCGGCCGCGTGACACATCGACAACATCGACGCCGACCTCACCAACGACAACCTCATCTTCGATCAGTCCGACAACGTCCATGCCCAACCCGATCCGGTCGACCCCACCCTCGTCGGTTTCCTCGACCACTCTCCCTCCGAGCACAACCACGACTTCGGTTGGCTGAGCGGTCTGCGGCACCATCGGACGGCCGGACAGAGACACGCTGATCTTCCCCAAGGAGTCCACACCCTTCGAGATGGGCTCTGAGCTGCCGGTTCAAGAATCAGGCGTGCCCTTTCCAGGTTTGGGCGCCCGATGATCGGGTAAAATGGGAACAGGTTTCAGAAATTTTGCGCCGATTGGGGGATTGATGAAGGAACGTCACCGTCGCAGCCAGGCGCATCCAACATCTGAACGGTCAGACCGCCGAGGGTTCTCCCGACGCCAGTTCATTGCCGCATCGGCCGGAGTTGCCGCTCTCAGTGCCGTCGAGTGGACACCAATCTTCCAAGTACCAGCAGCAAGCGCTCAGAGCACGCTTCCCGCGCCCCCGAATTTTCCGTCGACGATCCCGCTCTACCAACAGGCCTTTCAGAACTGGTCTGGCGAGGTCGTGCTCGAGAACGCTTGGACCTGTGCCCCGAGCTCGGACTCGGACGTTGTCACCCTGGCCAACTGGGCCTATCCGGTGGGATACGAGGTTCGCGCCCGGGGCATGATGCACAACTGGTCACCTCTGGTGATCCCGGTGGATTCCAACGGCGCCAACCTCATCCTTGCTGACACAACGCGGTTCCTCACCTCGGTGACCATTGATACTTCGGGCTCGCCTTCCACGGTCACTGCCCAGACCGGGGTGACCATGGACGTGCTCCTTCAGGACCTCGAGGACGCGGGTCTGGGCCTGACCGCCCACCCGGCACCAGGAGACGTCACGATCGGGGGTGTTCTTGCTATAGACGGTCACGGCACCGCCATTCCCGCTAACGGCGAAACGATCATCCCCGGACACACCTACGGTTCGGTCAGCAACCTCATCTTGTCCCTGAATGCAGTGGTGTGGAACTCGGCTCAGAGCCAGTACGTGCTGCAAAGCTTCGAACGTTCGGATCCAGCCATCCAACCCCTGCTCGCCCACTTGGGCAGGTCGTTTATCACCGAGGTGACTCTCCAAGTCGGAGCCAATAGCCGTCTGCGGTGCCAAAGCTTCACCAATGTGCCGGCTAGCGCTCTCTTCGGAGCACCCGGCTCGAGTTCTCAGACCTTCGACAGCTACGTCGAAAAATCTGGCCGGGTTGAGACGATTTGGTTCCCGTTTACCTCGGCTCCCTGGCTCAAGGTCTGGACTGTGTCTCCTGACAAGCCGCTGTTGTCACGGGAGGTTGACACGCCCTACAACTACGTCTTTGCCGATGTCATCCCCCAGACGCTGTCGGCGCTCATCAAAGAGATACTCGACGGAGACGTGGCCATCACCCCCACATTCGGGCAAGCTGAACTCGAGATCGTCACAGCTGGGCTGTTGGCCACCCTGACTGCCGACATCTGGGGCTGGGCAAAAGACTTGTTGCTCTACGTCAAGCCCAGCACGTTGAGGGTCACGGCCAACGGCTACGCCGTTCTCACCAGTCGGGCCAGCATCCAACAAGTCATCTACGACTTCATCACCTACTACCAAAGCCAAATGGACGCCTATCAGGCGGACGGGAACTATCCCATGAACGGGCCCGTCGAAATCCGTGTTACTGGACTCGACGACCCGTCTGACGTCGAGATTCCCTCTGCGGCATCGCCACAGCTGTCGGCTCTGCGGCCCCGACCAGATCAACCCGAGTGGGATGTTGCTGTGTGGTTTGACATTCTCACCATGCCGGGCACCCCACTTTCGGACCAGTTCTATCGGGGCGTCGAACAATGGATGTTCACCAACTACACGGGCTCCTATGCCGCGGTCCGGCCGGAATGGTCCAAAGGATGGGCATACACGAATACGGCAGCATGGTCTGATCCGACCATGCTCACCAGCACCATTCCCAACGCCATCAACGCCGGGCAGAACGCAGGGGACAACTGGAACACCGCGCTGGCCACCCTGGATTCCTACGATCCCTACAAGGTGTTCAGCAATACATTTCTCAATTCCTTCATGCCCTAGGAAATCGATTCCTTCATGCCCTAGGAGATGAGGTCCGGCGAAGCTCCACCGAGAGCGCACGAAGCGGACTGTGATGGAGCGAGTTCCCATAGGTCGGCGTTTCCGTTAGCAGCTGCCTCACGAATCCGTCCTTGCACCCTGGCCATCGCCCTGTTCGAGGTGCGCTGGCCATCGCGACCTCACCGCCACCAGCCCAGGTCGATCACTCCGGCGAGATTTCTCGGCCCCAGGGGGTCGCCCCTCCGCATCGCGCCCATCGCGTGGCCGGGAAGGATCTCGTTCTCCCCTCGCTAGTCAGGCGGTCTTGACAGAGGGGATTAGGTACGCCTAAATAGGAGCGGCAATATTAGGTGGGCCTAATGATGGGCGAAAGGTGAGCGATGTGGCAGACCCGGGCCCGGACTACGGCCAGTGAGCGCCCGTGGCCCAGGGTGCCGAACGAGGGTGGCCACACGTCCCGAGCAGTGATCGCGGTGGCGGTGATGTGCACCGTGGTCCTCGGGGCCTGCGGATCGTCACAGAACTCCAGTCCCTCACCCGGAACCTGTCAGGACGTGAGTGCCGTGCTGTCCGACGGACCAGACCCCGCTTTCGATCCGGTGGGGTACGCCGAGGCACAGATCCTCCCGCTGCAGCAAATCCACACCTCGGACCAGCAGCTCGTGAGGGCACTCGACGAGCTGGTCACCGCCTTCCAGCACGTTGTCGACACCCACGGGAGCAGTGACGCCAAGCGGGCTGCCACCCGTGCCGAAGACTCCGTCAACGCCCTCTGTCCGGGGGCGTCGTGACCATCACGATCCGCATGGACCCACGAGGCGGCCGACGACGAGACACCTGTTCTATCGTGCCCGTCGACACTGCAAGTGCCCCAACGAGGGGGGATCAGCAGTGAGTGGCCGTCGATGGGGGGCGCTACTGGCAGGGGTGGCTGTGACCGGCACCTTGTTCGCGTCGTGTGGGGGTTCGTCTGGGTCCGGCCAGTCGATCACCCTGTACAACGGGCAGCATGAGCAGACCACGGACGCGCTCGTTTCCGCCTTCGAGAAGGAAACCGGAATTCAGGTCAATGTGCGAAACGACGACGAGGACACGCTCGCCGACGAAATCGTTACCGAGGGATCCGACTCGCCTGCCGATGTCTTCTACACGGAGAATTCGCCAGCTCTCGAGTACTTACAAGACAAGGGTCTTTTGGCCCCCGTCGAACCGTCGACACTCGCCAAGACCCCCGGCCAGTACAACTCGCCCGATGGTGATTGGGTGGGTGTCTCGGCACGTGTGAGCGTGCTTATCTACAACCCGAGTTTGATAGCCGCGAGTGATCTGCCCTCGTCGGTACTGGGCCTGGCCGACGCCCGATATAAGGGCAAACTGGCCTTCGCCGCAGGTGAAACTGACTTCCAGCCCATCGTCACTTCGGTCGAGCGCACCTACGGATCGGAAAGGGCACTCGAGTGGCTGGAGGGGATCAAGTCCAACGCCGGCGAAAACATCTACCCGGACAACGAAACCATCGCCGACGAGGTGAATCGCGGCGCCGTCGCCTTCGGAGTGGTGAACCAGTACTACTGGTACCGGATGCGGGCGGAGATCGGTGCGAGCAACATGCACTCGGAGATCGCTTACTTCGCTCCCCGCGACCCCGGTTACGTCGTCGACGTGTCGGGCGCCGCGGTCCTGAAGACCAGCGAACATCAGCAGGACGCCCAGAGGTTCCTCGCCTTCCTCGTCTCCGAGCAGGGCCAGGAGATCATCGCCCATTCGATCAGCTTCGAGTACCCGATCGCGTCGGGGGTCACAACTGCGAAGTCTGAGACCCCCTTCAACCTGCTCCAACCGAACCCGATCACAATCGGCGACCTCGGGGACGGATCGACGGCCATTGCCCTGTTGAAACAGGCAGGGCTGCTGTGATCGACGATCAACGCGTCCTGACCCGCATCGACGTCGCCGGATGAGGGCATGACCATCGTTCGTGAGGGCGAGGAGTCCCCAAGCCTGCTTGCCGTCCCTGTCACGGCCCGCCCGTCTCGACCACCGTGGACGTTGGTCGCCACCAGTGCTGTCGTCGCCGTCGTCTTGCTCGCCCCACTGGCGTTCTTGCTCATAGAAACTCGGTCGGCAGGTCTCAGCACCATCGCCCACATCATCTGGCGCCCGCTGACGCTCACGTTGCTCTGGAACACCGTCCGGTTGACAGTGGTGGTGACCGCGCTGTGTGCGGTCATCGGCACGCTCACCGCCTGGTGCGTCGAACGTACTGATCTTCCGGGTCGGCGGTTCTGGGCGGTCCTTGTTGTGGTGCCCTTCGCCATCCCCGACTTTGTCGTCAGCTTTGGATGGGCGTCCCTGTCGACATGGGTCCACGGGTTCCGCGGCGCGGTCCTGGTGATGACCCTCGCCGTCTATCCGCTGGTCTTCCTGCCCGTCGCCGCCAGCCTCCGCAGCGCTGACCGCAACCTGGAGGAGGTCGCCCGGGGCCTTGGTCTTAGCCGCACCCGGACCTTCGTGCGAGTCACGCTGGGGCAGGCACGGGGGGCCATACTCGGCGGCTGCGTGCTGGTGGCCCTGGTGATTCTGGCGGAGTACGGGGCATTCGAGATTCTCGGGTTCCAGACGTTTACCACGGAGATCTTCACCGAGTTCCAGGTCTCCTTCGACGTGTCCACTGCCTGCGCACTGTCGTTGGTGCTCGTGCTGCTCTGCGTCTTGGTGCTCGGCGGCGATGTGGCAGCCAGAGGGAAAGGTCGTGTCGTACGCACCGGTGCCCTTGCCGAGAGATTCGTGCCGCGACACCGGTTGGGCCGAGCCACCGTCCCCGTGGTCATCGGCTTTACCGCCCTGGTGGGGCTCGCCCTCGGCGTACCGATCGGATCGAGTGTCTACTGGATGTTCGAGGGGGGCGCCCACGCCCTCACTGGCGTCTCCATCCTCGACGCCGGGATCCATACCGCCCTCTACAGCGGCATTGCCGCCAGCCTGGCGACCATGATGGCCACCCCGGTGGCGCTGCTCGGCGTTCGCTTTCCCAGTAGATCGAGCCGGCTCCTTGAGCGCAGTACTTTCGTGGTACTGGCAATTCCCGGTCTGGTGGTCGCCTTCGCCCTCAGCTACTTCACCGAGCGCTACGCGCACGGTTTCGGCTATCAGAGCGCCGGCCTTCTGATCCTGGCTTATGCCATCCTGTTCTTCCCTCTTGCGCTGGTCGGCGTTCGCGCCTCAGTGGCTTACGCTCCGGTGAGCTTGGAGGAGATCGCCCGTTCACTCGGTCAGCGACGGCTCGTCGTCTTCGTCCGGGTGACGCTTCCGCTGGTCGGACCGGGTATCGCCGCCGCATTCTGTCTCGTCTTCTTGGCTGCAGTCACTGAGCTCACGGCAACGCTCATACTCCTACCCACTGGGGTACAGACATTGGCCACTCAGTTCTGGGCGTACCAACAGAACCTCTCCTACGGCCAAGCTGCCCCCTTCGCCCTGGTGATCATCGCCATCGCCGCCGGGCCCAGTTACGTGCTCGTCCGATTCTTCGACCGACGGCCCACTCGCGTTACGAGCAGGGGATGACCGGCGGACCCGCCGATCTGGTTGTGGACAACCTCCACAAGGCTTTCGGGGCTCAGCCCGTGTTGGCTGGTGTCGACTTGACGGTTCCGGAGGGTGCATTCGCAGCCGTCCTCGGACCTTCCGGCAGCGGTAAGACAACCCTGCTGAGGATTCTGGCCGGCTTCGATCGTCCCGATCGGGGTTCGGTGACGGTTGGAGGCGTGACCGTCGACGACGACCGTCGCCACATGCCTGCAGACCGTCGCGGTATCGGCTACGTCTCGCAGGAAGGAAGCCTCTTCCCGCACCTGGACGTCAAGGCAAACGTCGCATTTGGTCTGACCCGTGACCAGCGCCGGGGACCACGGGTTGGCGAACTCCTCGACGCTGTCGGCCTTTCCGGTCTCGGATCGCGGTTTCCGCACGAGCTCTCCGGAGGCCAACAGCAGCGGGTGGCGCTCGCTCGTGCCCTCGCCATCAGGCCAAAGATCGTCCTTCTCGACGAGCCGTTCGCTTCCCTTGACGCCAACCTTCGAGCCAGTGTCCGGGCCGACGTCCACCGGGCCCTTCGCGAGGCTGGAACGACCGCAGTCCTCGTCACCCACGACCAGGATGAGGCGCTCTCGATCGCCGACCTGGTCGCGGTGATCCGCGGCGGGAAGATCGCCCAAGTCGCCTCTCCGCTCGACCTCTACACTCGTCCCGTCGATTCGGACTTGGCACATTTCGTCGGTGACGCGAATCTGATCCCCGGCGTGGCAGCTGACGGATCCGTCGAGACATTCTTGGGAACGCTCGCTCTGGGTCGTGCCCAGGACGCGCCACTACGGGGCCCGGTGACTGTGCTGATCCGGCCCGAGCAGGTCGAAGTGACCTCAGGCCGGGAGCAAGGAAGGTTGTCCGGCCGACTTCTGAGTACGGACTTTCGGGGCCATGACGCCATCGTCCGTATCGGTGTTGATGCTGGCGACGGTGTGCAACCGATCGTCGCCCGTGTGCTGGGCGGTCTTGCGACCGCGATCGGATCGACGATCAGCCTCAGCGTGCGTGGACCGGTACACGCCTGGCCAATATCGGGTTGAGGGATCGCCCCAGTGCCACTCACTCGGGCGGACCCGGCGAACGGTTCATCAACGCAACCCGGTCGGCGGAAGTGGGCGGGCTGATTCTCTCCATCGGGGTGGAAGCAGCCCATGGACATTCGCCCTTCGGCCCGTCTCCACCGGTGAGGAGACCTTGTGGGATCGGGAGTCATTCGATCAGCTCATGACAACCCTGATCCGCGGCCTGCATCCGATGGGATCGCGGATCCGCTAACGTCCGAAGAAGATCATCTCGACACTGTCCCGGCCCGGTTTGGAGGTCGCCGACCGCACGTGGGGTGAGGAGGATGCGACATGACAGAGGAGGACCTGAGCGGCCAGTCCCCCGGCGCCGTGGTGGAGTTCCCGATTACCACGGCGTTCGAGTTCGCCGAGTGGCCGATCGAACAGGATCTGGGCATGGTGTACGGACTCATCGTGAGGTCCATCGGCCTCGGCCGCGGCATCGTTGCCTTCTTTCGAGCCTTGGGCGGCGGTGAGGTGAGGCAATACACCCGACTGGTCGAGGACAGCCGCCGTCACGCGCTGGACAGGATGATCGAGAACGCCCAGGTGCTCGGGGCCAACGGCATCATCTCCATGCGTTTTGACTCATCGGAGATCGGCCAAGGGATGACCGAGATCGTGGCCTACGGGACCGCCGTGCGACTCGGGTCGCGCCGCTGAGCGAGCGCTGCGAGCAAGCAGCATCATGCACGCGTGGATCACTATCGTCATCGTCGTGGTGCTTGCCGGCCTCGCCGTCGCGAGTTTCTTCGTCCGTCGCCACGGGGAGTCAAATGCTCCACAACCGGGCTGGCGACAGACAAACGAGGTCTTCAAGGACCCGGGCTCAAATCGGACGATGCGGGTCTGGGTGGATGAAGTCGGCGAGCGCCATTACGTGGCTGAGCGATGAGGGCTGAGGGTTCGCCCGAGGAGATCGAACGGACGTCGCGGGACCCCGCTTGGCGTCTTCGCGACTCTCAGTGACGCAGAATCGCTTCGTACGACCGTTCACGGACCGCAGATGAAATCCTCTCTGGTGCGGCTCAGCCGGATCCAGACCCAGCTCACCTTCACTTTCCTGGTCCAGGCGAGCGGACAAGGGACTGGTAGGCGAATGATCTGCGATGGAACGTGGGTGACCCAGTGAAGCGGTGGGCGCGGCAACCACACGTCGTCATTCGCAACATCCGGATTGGCATGGTTAGAGAATTGAGCATATAGTTTGAGCAGACGCTCAATTGAGGAGGGACAATGGCCAAGTCAGGAGCACCCAGTACTGCCGTGGCGAAAGGGTCGGAACGATCGGCCCCCACCCGGCGACAGTTCGTAGACGCGGCGATCGAGACACTCAAGTCGGATGGTTACGCAGGGGCGAGCGCCCGCTCGATCGCTCAGCGAGCCGGACTCAACCAAGGCCTGATCTTCTATCACTTCGGATCGGTTGCCAACCTGCTGCTGGCTGCCCTCGATGCCGTCAGCGAGGAGCGACTCCTTCTCTATGGCGCCGAAGTGTCCGACGTGACCAGCCCAGTCCAGCTCGTGGATGCTGCCGAAGGGATCTTCCGGAACGACCTCGATGCCGGATACATCACTGTCCTGGTCGAGATGATCGGCGGGGCCTCCTCAACCCCCGGCCTCGGCCCTGAGGTGGCAGCACGGATCAAGCCGTGGCGCGAGTTCGCCCAGTCGACCATTGAGGCTTCGCTCGGTGACTCTCCGTTGAACGTCCTTCCGGCGAAGGACGTGGCCCACGCAGTTGTCGCCCTCTACCTCGGGCTGGAGATGCTCAGTCACCTCGACGGCGACGCTGAGCCCGCTCTCGCTCTGTTCGCCCACGCCCGACAGCTCGCCTCAATTGTCGAGGCCCTGTTCGCACCTGCTAACCCGAAGGAGGCCTCATGACATCGACGCTCGGCGCTCAAGGTGTTCGCACGGACAGGAACGACACCGGACGGGACGTTGTTACAGGTGCGTTCAGCTACTCGGGAGCCGCCATCGCCAAAGCACTCATCGCCAGCGGACGCACGGTCCGTACGTTGACGGGTCATCCCGAACGCAGTGGGGATAGCTCGGACATCGAGGCCCGTCCGCTGGACTTCGACGATCAGCTCGGGCTGGTCGACTCGTTGCGAGGTGCGACCACCCTGTACAACACCTACTGGGTGCGGTTTGCCCATCGTCAGATCGACCACGAACTTGCGGTGGCCAACTCTCGGACGCTGTTCCTCGCGGCCAAGCGTTCCGGAGTGCAGAAGATCGTCCACATCAGCATCACCAACCCCAGCGTGGAGTCGCGCTTCCCCTATTTCAGAGGCAAGGCGCTCGTGGAGCGGGCGCTGGCCGAGTCCGAGGTCTCCTACGCTGTCGTCCGTCCAGCGATTCTCTTCGGAGGCGACGGCGTGCTCATCAACAACATCGCTTGGTTACTCCGCCGCCTGCCAGTCTTCGGTATCGGAGGCGAAGGGAACTATCGCATCCGTGGTATCCATGTCGACGACCTTGCCCAGCTCTGCCTTCAGGTGAGCGGTGAGGTCGATGACAGCGTGACCAATGCTGTGGGACCCGAGCGTCCGACCTTCAATGAGCTGGTGACCTCGATTCGCAGCGCGGTGGGCGCACGGTCTCGCATCGTCCACCTTCCCGGTGCGATCGTCCCCGCTCTATCATCAGCCCTCGGGTTAGCTCTCCATGATGTCCTGCTGACAAAGGACGAGTATCAGGCGATGGCCGCAGGACTGGCCGACACTGACGGCCAGTCGACAGGATCAACACGTCTGTCGACATGGATCGCCGAACGCGGAGGTGACCTCGGCATCCACTATGCAAACGAGTTGAGTCGCCACTTCATCTGACGAGGGCCGGTCCGATTAGCTACTTCGACCTGAAAAACTCGCCTCAGGGGTAGACGCCCTTCCGGCGTAGATGCCGACGTGGGCCCGCCAGAGACCCCACCCCAACCTCTCCGGTCGTTTTCGCCCCCATCTTCAGGTCGTTTCCGGCCTCAGGGGCGCCACGGGAGAGGGAGGAACGAGGTCAGGCGGCGCGGCTCTTGGTGGGCGGCGGGGGTCGGCCGGGTGGTCCGGTGGCGGTGGGTCGGCCGATCTGTTTGGCACCGGCGGAGGCCTGGGACGTTTCTCGTTCTTCGATGAGCGTGGAGATCTTGGTGGCATTGTGCGCGAGCACTCCCCAGCCGCACCACGTACTTGCACCGTTGATGCCGTCGAGCATCGTTCGTTCCCATCCCCACGAGCGCTTGAGGTGTGAGATCCGACCCTCGGATCCGGTGCGCCACTTGACCAGCTTGCGAAAGCGGCGTGAGGACTCGAGCGTTTGTCGCTGTGCACCGGGACGTCCCTTCCTCGGGATCGCACGGCGGATCCCCCGCCGGGCGTTTGTGGCCACGACCTGGGCGTCTTTGATGGCGGCCTCGGCGATGGTGGCCAGCTCGCCGGTCAGTCCGAGTACCTCGTCTTTGGCATCGCCACTGCGTCGGCGCAGCCCGGCGGCGATCTGATGGGCACGACGACGCACCGACCGGGTGCGGTCCCGAAACCCGGTCCGACGAGCCAACCCGAGGGCGTGCAACGCGGCCACGGTCTTGGTCAGCTTGGCCACTCCTTTGGCCAGCAGTCCCGAGTCGGTGGGATAGGCGACGTTTGCCGGGACGACGGTGGTGTCGGCGCGGACCTTGTCGAGCTTCACGATGTGAGCCGCCATCGCCTTGTTGAGCAACGCCTCGTTCAGTTGGTTAATGGCCTGGTGTCCACAGCGGGTGGTGATCTTCATGAGCGTCGTGGGGTGGGGCACGGGATCGGCGATCCCGATGCGACAGAAGCGCCGCCAAGCGATGGAATCGGCCACCTCAGCACACAGGGTCTCGAAGCCGAGTCGATACCGGAATCGGAGGAACATCATCCGCAGGTAGGTCTCCATCGGGATCGACGGCCGGCCGATCGTCGGATCGAAGAACGGCTTGAACGGTTCGAAGAACACAGGGTCGTCGAGCAGGCGATCGACCTGCTCGAGCCCTGGTGGGAGGCAGCTGAACTGGGGCGGGGGGATTGCCTCCCACAGGGTCTGCTGATCGTCTACCTTTGTCCGCAACACGATGGCTCCGTTCTCTCCGGCAAGAGGGATGGAGCCATCGTTGCGTCATTGGGGCCAGAACGCGAGCACCCTCCGAACATGAACGCGCTGGTCACGAGCTTTTTTCACATCGACTTTTCAGGTCGAAGTAGCTAGGTCGTTGGGCATTGGCACCTCGCCTTATAGGTGAGCGAAGCCCGACGGGATTAGGGACTAGCCCATCAATCGGAATGCGCTCGCAACAGCATCCGCGAGAGCAATGTCCGCTGAAGGAGCCAGCGCAGCTGTGGCATCCGACAACATGGCCGACACCACGAACGTCTGGCCCTTACTATTCGTTGCCAAATAGCCGATAGTCACGACTCCTGGTTCAGAGCCGCCTTTGAACCAAACCGTGGGCCACTCCGAGGGGTCAAGGCCGAGGCCTCCCTTGTTCACTGAGAGGATGGACGCGATCGGCGACAGCTTGGGGCGATGGGACAGCTCTTGCAATCCGACGAAAGCGCGGCAGATGTCATCGGGAGAGCCGAACCATTCGATCGTATCGATGTCGCGCGGCTCGGTCGTTTCTTCGAGCTCGTTGAGTGAGAGAGGGTCCACAGACGATTCAAGGAACGCCTCGCGTTCATTTGGTGCCCGGTTCAGGTACGCGTTCGCCAACGCCGGGTAGTTGACGTAGTGCAAGAGGAGCGTCTCTCGGGTCGTCAGGAAAGGGAGGTCGAGTTGGGGCGTGCTCGACCAGTACTGGACCTGAGTCTCGACTGCCGATCGACCCACCAGATTGATCAGCATGTCGGCCGCGGTGTTGTCGCTGATCGAGATCATCTTGGTCGCCGTTTCCTGCACGGAGACCTTCGTACCGCTAGGGCTGAATTGAAGGGACCCCGATCCCTTCGCATTCCCGGCGCTCTTGAGCCGGTTTTCGACGGTGAGTTTTTGATTCCACACAACCTGCCCGGCGGCGACCTGATTGGCCAGTGCCCCCAAAACAAAGAGCTTGAACTCAGATGCCAGTGGTCGCGGCGCCGAGGAATCCAACTGGTGGATTGGTTGACAGGATCCGTTGGACACTCGTGCGGCCAGAAAGCTGACGTTGGGAGCAAGTGCAGCAAGAGTCTGATCGATCTGAGACCAACTTGACACAGACGCAGAGGTTGTGAGCTCCAACCCATCGATATGACCTGATCCGTCGACGGAGAGTGTGACCCTCAACCTCGCGGTGCCGAAATTGGCGATCACCACGAGACCGGTCGCATCCGACGACAGCACCCCGACCAGCGTTCCCGGAACCTGGAGTTCCGCCAGGGCCGCATTGATCTTGGCCGCAGTGACCTTGCCGAGAAAAAATGCATCGAAGTGGGAATCAATCTCCTGTTGCGACAGAGGGGCGCCAGCCACCGAGCTCAAGAACCATCTGAGCTGAGTCCCTGCTGGACCGTTTGGGAGGGTCTTGGACGTGAGGTCAGTGGTACTCGTCGACGTCACACTTGCGACGGCAGGTGATCCAGAACTGGACCCACCACAGGAAGACAGGATGAAAGCGGTCGTCATCGTTCCGCATGCGGCGGCCCAACGCATCCGCTTCCGTCGAACCATTCGGCCATCTTCCCAGCTATTTCCACGCTCCCGGATACCGGTCACTCGGCGTCCTCAGGTCCGGATGGCAAACAGTCGCCAGGTTCCAGGGACCCCCTTGAGTTCGTGGTCTCCCCGTTCTTCGAACTGGAGGCCGGACCCGGCGACGAGGTCCTTGACAGTGGACGAGACCATGACCTCACCTGCGTTGGCCAGGCTGGATACGCGTTGTCCAATGACGACGGCGATGCCAGCGATGTCGTCCCCCCGAGTCTCGATCTCCCGGTATGCAGGCCGGACCGGACATCAAGACCCAGTCCGCCCAATAGTTCACGAACGGCGCAGGCACAGTGGATGGCTCGGGCCGGGCCATCAAAGACGGCCAGAAAGCCGTCCCCCATCGTTTTGACCTCTCGGCCACGGTGACGAAGGAGCTGGGACCGCACCGTCGCATCATGGGCGTCGAGGAGAGTACGCCAGGCGCGATCGCCCGTCTCCGTAGCACGCTGAGTCGAGCTGACAATGTCTGTAAACAGGATCGTGGCCAGAACGCGTTCGGTGTCACGGGGAGGTCGCACGCCCGTGAGGAACTCCTCCATCTCGTCGACAAGGCCGTCGGTATCTCCAGCAAAGAATGAGTGGTCCTCGCCCTCGAGCTCCTTGTATGCGGCTCCAGGAATGTGCTGTGCCAGATAGCGTCCGTGCTCCGCACGAACGTGTCGGTCCCCTCGACGGTGTACGACCAGGGTCGGCGCTTGGATAGAGGGCAGGACATGGTGGACGTTGGTCTCGGACACAGATCGCATAAAAGCCTCGACGCTTGTCGGGCTGGTGCCCAGACGCTGAGCGCGCAGCATCCATCGACTCCATTGCCGATCGCCGACCATGCTCGGAGCCATACCCTCAGCCAGATTGTCGAGCGTTCCCCAGGATGCGACCATGGCGTCCAGATAGCGGTCCAATAGCTCCGGGGGCAGGCCACAGTCGTAGTCGGGAGCCTGCACAAACCGTGCGAAGGTGTTGACGAGAACCACGGCGGAGACCCGTTGGGGGTACGTAGCGGCGAACAACATCGTGGGGGAACCACCGTCGTTCATGCCGCCGATCACAGCCCTTTCCGACCCGGCCGCTTCCATTACGGCCGAGATATCGTCGAGCCAAGCGTCGAGTCCCGGTTGTCCAGCCAACGTCAGGACATTCGAGCTTCCCCATCCCCTGGCGTCGAACCAGATATTGCGGCTGAAGCTCCCGAGACGCTCCAACATTTGGGCAATCCGCGGCTCTTCCCAGAGACAGTCGATCGGGGCAGAAGCATCCCGGATCATGACGAGGTCCCGCGGACCTTCGCCCCAGACCTGGTACGCAATACGCACTCCGTCGACAGTCTGGGCATATCGAGTCTCAGGAACCTCGGACATCACTGAACAGTTTGCCGAAAAGGTTGGCGTGCTGCCGGGTCTCTCATCCGAGACTGGTCCTTGCGAGGTCACGGGCGAAGCCAACATGGACAAAGCGAGGTCTGAAAGAGGAGGACACCAAGTATGGTCGGAGCATGCGGAACGATGTCCTAGTCCCCTACGGTCGCCCGGTATAACGTCCCCATCCTTTGATGAGCAGTCAGGCGCTGGAAGAGGCAGCCACGCAGCTGGAACGAGACGACCCTTCCCTCGTGGCCGGTGCCGCGGAGCGGCTGCAACGCCAGGCTGAGGAAGACCATCGGGCCGGGTCCCCTCGTGGCCGGGCCATGGTCCGCCGACTCCGCGGCGTGCTCGTCGACCGACCCGATCTCGGACTGGCCGTAGCCCGGCGGCTGGAACTGGAGCACATCGCCCTCGACCTGCTGGAGGGCCGTTCGGTCGACGGCGTCCCCGGGTTGGCACTCGACGGCACTCCCCTTCTGACTAGCGGCGGGCAGCGTTTGAAGCGGCGGGGGGCGTGGATGCTGGCCGCCTCGGGCCTGATCCTGCTGCTCGAGGCCATCGTCGCCGGCGATGTCGGGTCGATCCTGCTCTACGCCTGGACGGCGGTGGGCCTGGTGCTCTTCTTCGTTGGGGGCTACCTGGTCATCTACCGGGGC
The DNA here is from genome assembly GCA_963704615.1 of uncultured Acidimicrobiaceae bacterium. Classification (GTDB taxonomy): domain Bacteria; phylum Actinomycetota; class Acidimicrobiia; order Acidimicrobiales; family RAAP-2; genus Bog-756. The sequence goes on from OY969923.1 coordinate 3,511,638, forward strand.
TGAGCGTGGGTTTGGCGGAGAGCCGGTCGGTGCCTGGGGTGTTGGCGATCCCGCCGGAGCATCTCGGGATAGATATGCGGACGACCCACCGCGGGCTCCTTCCTCTGGGGTCATCCCCGAATGAAGTGTCCACGAGAGCGGGTCAAGCCGGACTGAGTTTCTCAATCTGATGGACTGTTGTCCCACGGGTGACAAACGGGACGTATCCAGCAGGTGTGTCCGGGTCACCCTGAGATTCCGAGTTCTGGAGACCAGCGGCTACGAAGAGCCGCTTGAATGCCTCGTCAACATTGTGATCAGTCACTTCAACGTACAGTCCGTATACACGATGGCCTCGTGGACGCGGATCTGCAACGATTGACAATCACTGAGCTAAACGTGAGGGCGAAAGGCGGCCCGTTCATGCATTCCGTCGCTGGTCCCAAATCTTCATTCCGGACAGTCCTACCAGCGCTGTGTCTAGCAACAGTGGTCGCGGTGCCTCTCTCCCTCACCTCAGCTTCGGCGGCAGCGTCTCCGACAGGCACGTCCTTACGGCAATCTCTCCAGCCGGCCGGGGTGGGTCCGGGGGGTTCTGGCTGGCAGGTGAACCTGTCAGATCCGACGATTACGAGCACCGATAGTCCGGGTAACGCAAGTACAGGCACCATCACTTGCCGCACACCATCGGTTTGCTATCTGGTGGGTGATGACTCCTCGGACAACGGATATCTGCTCACCACCACGGACTCAGGTGCTAGTTGGAATCCAGTGACACTTCCCCCAGGGAGCGGGGGGCTCAACGGCATTGCCTGCCCGACATCGACCACCTGCTACATCACAACTACCGTTCCTGAGATTTTCCTCACAGCTGATGCGGGAGGCACGTGGTCGAGCGTGACGCCACCAGCGGGACTGGGAAACGTAAGCGGGATTGTGTGTCCGACGGTCTCATCCTGCTATCTGGTCGGAGGGGACGGCGGAACGATGATCTTTTCAACCACCGATTCCGGTGCGACCTGGAACTCGACGGCGGCGCTACCGCCGGACTTTTTAGCGAGCGGTTCCATTGCCTGTCCGTCGACAACCACTTGCTACGACGTGGGAGACAGCAGCGACACCCAGAACCAAGCGATCGTCGTCACCACCACTGATTCAGGCGCTACGTGGACTCCAGAGTACCTTCCGACGCCGTCGTCAACCTTCTTAGGAAGTCCGATCGCCTGCCCATCGGTAACCGCGTGTTTCGTATCGGATTACAAGTCGAGTGCCTACCAGATACAGGCGACGACCGACTCTGGAAGCACTTGGACCGCACAGAAACTGCCGAAGGATTCGGGGCACATCTCGGCCTTGGCGTGCCCTTCCACCTCTATTTGCTATGGAGTGGGCGAAAACGCAACGGACCACGACGGACAAATATCGATTTTCGGTGAGATCGTCGTGACCACGGATTCGGGAGCCACGTGGCAGTACCAGGTCATTCCCAGCGGAACCAGCTCAATCTCTGCTGCCACCTGCCCCTCAACGACGAGCTGCTTCGTGCAGGGAACCGAAACGGGCACGGGCGGTGCGGTGGTCCTGGAAGGCACCGGTCTTTCCATCGTGACCTCCTCGCTCCCCGGTGGCACGGTTGGTAGTCACTATTCGGCCACCTTGACGGCAAGCGGCGGTGATCCTCCCTACCACTGGAAGTTGGTACCCGGCTCGAAGCTGCCGTCGGGGCTGAAACTCGGCGCAACGACGGGCACCATCTCGGGCACGCCCAAGAGAACAAGCACCACATCCACCTTCACCGTCGAGGTGCAGGATATGAAATCGAAAAAGCCACCAGTGCAAAACACGGCGACAGCCACGTTCACGATCACCATCTCACCTGCGACCTGACGACATGCGGGCGACCAGTGCTGGCGGGTGCCGGCCAGCACTGCGAGGGCGGGAGAAGACGTGAGGAGACTGTTTCGGATGGCGCGTTGGGCGCAGTGCTCACCGCCACCTGCACCGTCAGTGCCGCGGGATCTGCCGAGGCTGCCCCGTCAGGCACGTTGACCCTGCTCGCTCGGCGATCGGAGCGACGACAAACGTGGTGGCCCAACCGACGCCACCCGTGACTGCCGCCGACTTCCCGATCGAGACCGAGGGCCAGGCGCTGGCAGACGGTGATGGGCTCATCCCCAACCCGATGACGCCCACCGGATCCCCCGTCAGCGTTCCGACAACGTGCACGGTCACCTTCGCGTCCAGCTCCGGAGCGACCTCGGCCACGGTCAACAACTGGATCGCCGATGAGGAGAATGCTCTCACGGCAAACACGGTGGTCTGTCTGGCGGGAACCTTCACCGATCCTCTGCACATCTGGGCTTTTCGCCGAACTGCCCAACCCAGTCCATCCCGTGATCGTGTCTGAAGGGGTGCCGGGTTGACGCTCCCCGCTCTCGCCGGTCGGCCATCTCCTCCCTCAACCGGAGGAGATGGCCGACCACGGCAGGGGTGGGTGGGTCTAGGAGCTGACGGTGAGGCTGAAGGTGCCGGTGGCCGTGCCCTTCGGCTTGGCCTTGTCGGTGACGGTCACCTTCACCGAGTAGGTCCCGGCTTCGGAGGTCTTGGTCACCTTGCCGGAGATCACTCCCGTCGTCTTGCTCACCTTGAGACCCTTCGGCAGGCCGGTCGCCTTCCACGAGTACGGCGTCTTTCCACCCGACGCGGTGAGGGTGGTGCTGTAGGCAGTTCCGACAGTGGCCGCCGGAAGGGGCGAGGTCGTCGTGATCTTGAACGCAGCCGTCACCGTCAGCGTGAACTTCTGCACGGCGGGGTTTCCGATCCCGTTGGTGGCGGTGAACGTGATCGGGAAGGTCCCGCTCGCCGTCGGAGTGCCGGTGAGCTTGCCCCCGGTGAAGGTGATCCCGGTGGGCAGTGTGCCGCTCTCGGTGATGGTGGGGGCCGGGGTGCCGGTGGCGGTCGGCATGAAGCTGCTCGCCGCGCCCTCGGTGAAGGTCGTGCTGTCAGCCGAGGTGATGGCAGCGAAGGTGTCGCCCTCCGGGCCGGGGACGGCCGACCAGACGAATCCGTCGGGATCCGACGTGCTCTTGGTGAAGGTGAGCTGCACGTTCCAGTTGTCGGTGAGCACACCTGAGCTGTTGGCGCAGGCCAAGCCGCCCTCCCAGACACCACTCTTGCCACTGGTGTAGAGCAGCTTGGACTTGAGCCCGTCATTGGTGATCGCCGGTCCCCACTCGAAGTCGTTGGGGATGCCGATGATCTGGCCCGTATTGATCGCCGTGTTGGCCGGGCCGTAGTAGCTCCCGGTGGAGTCGAACAGGCCCAAGCCCTGGGACGGTCCGGAGGCCCCGGTGAAGGTGGTGGCGTCGATGTTGGCGCTCTTCTCCACCAGGTAGCTCCACACGTGATAGCCGTCGTTCGCCGTGTCGCCGGAGCAGGCGGCGCTGGCCGGCAGGGTCAGGGTGAACTCGGTCTCCGAACCGCCCGAGGCCAGAAAGGCGTCGTTCGCCGGCGTCGCCGTGGTGGCGACGGCGTTGAGGGTCGAGGCCGAGGCCGAGGCCGCTCCGGCCACCACCAGGGCGGCGAACCCGACCAGCAGGGCGACGACACTGGCCATTCCGGTGAGGAAGAGCCGCGCCCTCCTCGTCGGGATCGTGGGGTTGTGGGTCGCGTCAGCGCGTTGTGTGTTCATGGTTTCGTTCTTTCGCTCAGTTCGACGGGATGAGGTGCGGGCGGTCGGGCGCAGCCGTGGCCGGCTCAGCTGTTGCCGGTCTCACCGGTTCCGCAAGTGCCTTCCGATGGGGTGAGTTCGTCAAAGCCGAACGTTCTCATCTGGGTCTGGAAGCTCGAGCCGCATATCGTGGCACTCGAGCCGTCGAACAGGCTGATCAGGCCGGTGTCCTCGTTGAAGCCGCTGAGCTTGCTGGTAGGCACCACCGTGTACAGGTTGTAGCCCCACAAGGTGTCCGTGTAATAGGTGGTGTTTGGCAGCAAGTTGGGGATGGTGCCAGTGAAGGGCTGTCCGAGGTTGGTGCTGTCCGAGCTGTCGGTGATCGACGCCAAGGTGAGCCCCGCCCCCCGGGCGGTGGCTGACTGGTCGACGGCGACCCCGTTGGCCTGGGCGATCCAGTCGCCCGCCGAGATGGGGATGACGGCGTCGGTGCCGCTCGGGAGGTTCTCCGCGAAGTTCTCGTAGAAGGCATTTCCGCTGTTCTGTTGGACCTGACTGCAGTCCGTGGTGCCGGACGGATCGTCGGCCTCCGCCTCGGTGCTGGCCACGGAGTCCGACACCCCGATGGCCGTCTCCAGGTTCTTGCGAGGAGTCGACCCGGTGATGGTCAGGCAGCCCTCGACGGTGTCACCGCTGATGGTGGTCTGTCCCGTGGTGCTCGAATAGATCGTCTTCAGCTGAGCCGAGGTCAGGTCGTTCAAGACGCCGTCACCGTGATCGAAAATGAGGATGCCGAGACCGTCACGACCGTAGGGAATGAAGGTGAGGGTCGTGCCGGTGGTGGCCGGGCCTCGGGCCGACCGGGCGAAGTTGATCTGGCCGGTCACGTTCACCTCGGCGTTTGTGCACGAGCCGGAAGTGTTCTCCCAGCTGTTGCCCCCGTTGATGGCGGCCAGCAGTGCATCGATTCCGGCGGTGGAGGAGTTCGGGCGGTCGAAGGACGGCCCCCCGAACTCGGTGGTGATGCAGCCAGGGTTGAGCGTCGATCCGCCGCTTGGAAACGCGTCGAATGACTGGACGATCCGGTTGTCGGTGGCGCTCGAGGAGTGAAGCGGCGTGTAGAAGGTGGTGGTGGCCGAGTCCGGGGCAGCGGCGCCCGACAACGAGTCGAAGAAGTCCTGAGTGACGTCGGAACCGACACCCACCTCGGCGGTGGTGGCGGCCGGATCGGCTTGGGCCTGGCTGCCCAGCGCCGTCAAACTGACCAGACCGGCCGTCCCGAAGACCACGGACAGTGCCGTGGCCAGACGAATGCCCCTGTTACGCAGGAAGGGTTTCATGCACGCTCCTTGTTTGGCGCCAGGACGGTCGACCCCAAGAAGCTGAGCCCCTACCCATACCCGACAAAACCTAGTGGATTACTGGACAAAAGTTAAACCAGATGGTTCTCGATGTCAACCTGAAATTCGAATCGAGCCCGCTGGGAGCACCTGTCAGCCCGCTCCGGAAGCGCCCGGAAGTGGCCGGACGGAGGACCTCGCGGCCGTATGTTCAATTCCGAAAATTGCCGTAATTAGCGAACTTGGTCGATGGATGGAGACGAACCATGGTGATAGTCACCGTCTCGAAATTGTGCCACCGAGCTCGCCGGGGGACGGCAACAGATCGCAAGTCGCCCGTCTCTCACCCGCCCCGTCTGACGCTGGATCGTCGGAACCCAGGACCGAGGATCGGCCGGCACCGCGATCTGATCGCGGCTTCGATCCCACCGGCAATTTCGCCGAGGATCAGACGATCAGTCCGGCGTCCTCTTCGATCGCTTGGTGGACCGAGCATGTTGCCGGCGGCGAGGTCCAGAATGTGTCTCCGGACCCATCGAAGCCTCGGGACGGGTCACAACCGTCGTCCGCTTTCGCTCACCGCCAGGCGAGTCCGGCGCCCCCGGTGGCCGGCCTCCGGACCCGTCCTGCCACTCGAGCGGCAGCGGCGCGGCGCCGGGGTGGGCCGCCATCCGCTGCTCGACCGCCTCCGCCTCAGCCAGGGCGGCGCTCAGTTGGCGGCGAAGTGCTTCGATCTGCATCTCGTTGCGCGATACCAGCTCTCTGACCACGGGAGCGGCGATCAGCTCACGGCTCGCCCTCACCACCGCGCCCCTCCCGGCCTCGTCCTGTCACTCATGGGCCATGGCCGTCGTCGGCAGGACGGATCCCAACCCGACGTCCTCGGAGTCGAGGAGAACGAACCGGAGTTGATTGACGAGGGGCTCGCCAGCCGCTGATGGCGACAGGAGCTGGACATCATCCCCCAGGGGATCCGCCATCGAGGGACTGGCCGGCGACAAACCGCTCTCGTCGTACGGGTCGCCAACCGCCTGGCCGACCTCATCGAGGGCGAGGGTCTCCTCGACGAGGAGCGCTCTCTCCGTCCGCTGGCGGACATCGGCGATCGCCGCCTCGAGTCGCTTTCGCTCGGCCGAGGCGGCGCGGAGGTAGGCCTCAACGGATGCCCGGCTGTAGGCCTTGGGGACTTCACGATCGTTGGACGGGGTCATCGCTCGATTCCACCTCGGCACCGCGGGACGTTCCGCACCCCAGTATACCTAGCCGGTCACTAGGTTGAGGGGCGACGACGCGGCACCGACAGAGGAACGCCGGCCGATTCGGTCAGCCAAAGCGCCCGTGGACGTAGTCGAGGGTCCGCGGATCCAGCGGTGAGTCGAACATGGCGTCGGTCGGACCGTGCTCGATGATGTATCCGGGGGTTCCCTGCTCGGCCAGGAAGAACGCCGTATAGTCCGACACCCGCTGCGCCTGTTGCATGTTGTGGGTGACGATGACGATGGTGACTTCGGACCGCAGCTCTTCAATGGTGGTCTCGATCCGGCGGGTCGACGTGGGATCCAGGGCCGAGCACGGCTCGTCCATCAACAGGACCCGCGGGCGAATGGCCAGGGCGCGGGCGATGCACAGGCGTTGTTGCTGTCCACCCGACAGGGCCCCACCGGGCTGGCGGAGCCGGTTGGCAACTTCATTCCAGAGTCCGGCACTCACCAGGCAGTTCTGGACGATCTCGTCCTTGGAATCCTGGTCCTTGCGCATACCGGTGAGCCGCAGCCCGGCGAGCACGTTGTTGTAGATCGACATGGTCGGGAAGGGGTTGGGCTTCTGGAACACCATGCCGATGTGGCGCCTGGCCTCGGTGAGCTTCCGCTCGGGAGCGTAGATGTCCACGTCGTCGAGGAGGACGTCACCGGCCATCGCCGCCGACGGTGTCAGCTCGTGCATACGGTTGAGTATGCGGAGGAACGTCGACTTGCCGCAGCCCGACGGGCCGATGAGAGCGGTCACCTGACGCGACTCCATGATCAGCGACACGCTGTCGAGCACATGGTGGTCGCCGAACCACGCCGAAATCTCACGGGCCTCCAGCCGGGCGGCTTCGTACCGGTCCTTGGTCACCGGCGGCCCGTCGGTTCTTGTGTCGAGCAGCATGTGGTCAGATCCTCGCTCTCTCGGTGGTCGGGGACATCACAGCAAATTGGGAAGGAGCCGGGCGATCTGGTCGACGACCGACATCCAGACGAGTACGAGCGGGGCGGTGAAGACGATCCAGGCCTGGGCGTGTCCCCGGCGGCGCCACGTCCACACCGCGGCGGCGAACAACGCCACCAGGGCCGCCGCCCACAGCGCCAGAGCCCACAGGGTGCCGGTGTCCAACCCCAGGGGTTTCTCGCTGTCGGGCACGGTGTGCACGGCCGGTCGGAAGGAAGCCAGTGCCGGACCGACCTTGTCGGCGTCCACCCACACGACTCCGGAGGGAACGAACGGGGTTCCCGACGCCGTGCCCAGGGTCAGGCGTGCCCGCGTCGCCGGCGCCCGGCGTTCCTCGGTCCCGCCCGATCGGATGTCCGCCACCTTGAACACCGATGTGCCCACCTGGGTGACCACGCTGATGGTCGCTCCCTTGTGGAGATCGGCGATCTGACCGAACGGGCCGCCGTAGGCAGCCTTCCGTCCGAGGATGACGCTGGTGCCGGCACCGCCGGGGAAGACAGTGGACCGATAGTGCCCAGGACCGTCGGCCAGGACACTCCCCGTGGTCCCTTCGACCACCACCTGGCTCACCCCTATCGAAGGGATGAGGATCAGGGCTATCGGTGTGCCAAGAGCGATGGGCCGGTGGACCCGGCTGCAGGCGTCTTTTCCGCAGGGACCGATGGGGGCGGTGCCCAGGGCCAGCTCCCCACGGAACCGGTTGTACAGGCTGACCTGGGCCGAATGATGCTGAAGTCTGCTCACGTACGCCAGTTGGACCACCAACCCGATCGACACCACGGCCACCAGGACGAGCGCGGTTCGCACCAGGTGCAGGCGCGCTCGGGAGGAGGGCACAGCCCCCAAGTGGCCGGTGGCGTCGAACTGCTCCTGCAGCCTGGTCACCTCGTCGGGATCGGGCCCGGCCACGGGATCGAGCACCGCGTCGGGAACGGGAACCAGGAGCAACTCGCGTTCGAGGTGGGTCTGGGTGACCGTCATCGACCCGCCCTCCCCGGTGCCCGCATCATCCACATCCGCCAGGTCGTGGTTCGTCGGAGAAGGAGTAATCCTCCTCCGACCAACAAAAGACAGGCGGCAACCGCGGCGATCACCGCCGGTTCCTCTGCTCCCGAAGAGCGGCCCGCCGTTCCGACGACGGCTGAGCCAGACGGTCGGCCCGTCGGGGACGACGAGCTGTGGCCGCCCCCTCCTGCCTGCACCACGGTCGGCGCCGGGCTCCCGCCGGCCGCGGTGGCCGCGGGTGGGGCGGATGTCGGCGTGGGGACCGGCGCCACGGAGACCCCCGCAGCCGCAGCCGCGACGGCAGAGCCTGTGACCTGGGCCACCGACCAGGCGAACCCGTTCGCATCCTTGGAGTCGGCGGAGAAGGTGACCTCGGTGTTCCAGTCGTTCGACACTGTCCCTTGGGTGTTGGCGCAGGCAATACCCGTCTCCCATACACCGGTGGAACCGTCGTAGAGGAGTTGGGCGAGAGTGACGGCCCCACCGCCGCTGGAGACCAGCGCAGCCCACTCGAAGTCGTTGGGTATGCCGACGATCTGGCCGGTCCTGACGGCGGTGTCGACCGCTCCGTAGTACACGTGGGCCGTGTTCACGATTCCGTACCCCCGGGAGGGCGCGTCGACAAAGTGGACATTCGCCAGGTCGGTTCCCCTCCTGACCAGGTAGCTGTAGACGTGAAAACCGTCGTTGGCGGTGTCACCCGAACACGAGGCGTTGGCAGGCAGGGCGACGGTGAACTCGGTGGTCGACGAACCGGAATGGAGAGGTGTGCCGGCGGTGGCCCCGGGCGGCACAAGAGTGGCGCTGCCTCCGAGCGATGACGCACCGGCCGGCGCGCCGAAGAAGAGGGCCAGTGAACCGGCGGCGACCGGGACGCTGGCCGCGGCGTACAACGACGCGCCCTTGAGACCTCGTCGACCGGTCATGAAGGATCGGTCCCCAGTTCCTCGGCGGTGGGATCGGTCGACGCTCCGACCGGAGCCACCTTCTTGCCGGTCATCCTCAGGGCCAGAGCGCCGAGGGCGGCCAGGACGCCGATGAGGAGGAGGATCGGCAGCACCCACCGGAGGACGCCGATCGGGAGGCCATTGACACGGACGGCGCTGAGGGCGGCCGGGCCCAACTTCCGCTCCGGGCGCAGCCTCTTCGACGAGCCCGAGTTGGTTGATGAAGACGATGAGAACTCCCCATTGGACCCGCCCGAGCCCAAACTGCCCGACCCGGCGACCGCGGCGCCCCCGTTGGTCGATGACGAGCTCTTGGTGGCCGAAGGAAACACCGGTGGATGGAGAATGGTGTTGGCCGCGGCCAGGGTCTCCGCCACCAGCGAGGCCGGCAGCGGGTCGTACCCGACCGGCAGGTCACCGGGTTGCACGCCGGGCACCTGCCCTTGGCCGACCGCGTAACGCAGGAAGGCGGCGTAGTTCTGCCGTGACGACTGGTTGAGGACCTCGGGGGTGGCGGCCGCGTAGGTGAGCATGGTGAGCGGGTAGGCGTCGGTGGCGGTGGACGACGGGTCGGTCTGGAGGACCCCCGGTACCGAGCTCGGTGCCATGGCCTGCTCGCCGGCCAGCAGATCGGCGGAGTCGGGGGAGACGAACGTCGGATTGGCGTCGTCACCGGCCGGGCTCAGGCTGGCCGTTTGCAGACCGTAACGGGCGGCTGACGCCGAGTCGGTCACCGAAATGATCAGGTCGTTGCCCGTGATCTCCGGACCGTTCGACGTCCAGGCCGTGTCGGGCGTGTTGGCCGGGTTGAAGGTGGTCTTGCCCCCGTCGTTGGCATTGGCCGCGGCCAGGGCGGCCGCGGCCATGGACCCGACGTAGGGGGACCAGTCCTGGACGCAGATCTGCCGGGCCGGCTGGGGCGGGTTGCCGTCGACCCCGTTGACCTTGTTGACCGTCGGATCGCACCAGGGGTCGCTCTTCGGGTAGCTCTCCGGAGAGGGTGATCCGAAGGCCACGTGGGAGGGATTGATGGTGGGATTGATGCTGTAGATGGGGTTGACCTGCATGCCCCCGGGCTTGCCGTCCGGTGTCGGCGTTCCGTCCAGCCAGGCCCGGGCCGCGGGGTCGGACAGCACCCACTTCCACAGGGTCGATGACGCGTCCGAGCTGCCCTCCTCGACCACCACGGTGGCGGCGTCGAGCTGCTGGGTGGTCGAGAGCAGTTCGAACTCGGGGTTGTACTGGAGGAAGTCCGGGTCGTCGAACAGGCTGACCGGGTTGTTCTGGACCCACTGGTACTTCGGGTTGGTGGTCCGGGCCACCCCCTTGAGCTCGGCCTGGTAGGACTCAGTGAGCAACTTGGCCACCAGCCGAGGAGTCAGGTAGATGTTCTGGACCCGCGAGTTGGCCAGCGCCTCCGCGTCCGGCTGCAGCGTCCCGTCCGGCTCGACCACAGGAACCCTCTGGATGTTGAAGGCGATCACCGCCCCCGACAGGGTCAGGGGCGCGTAGACGACCGGATTGGTCGGGCTGGTCTCGTCGGAGGGGATCGGATCGGAGAAGACCGACAGACCCACCGAGCCGTAGGTGGGGTCGACCAGGTTCTCCCGGGCCTGATCGTCGTCGTTCTGCAGGTAGCTGTAGGGCTGGGCGTCGGGGAGGTCGCAGAGCTCGGGCTCCCAGCTGGACACGGCCGGTGCGGCCAGCTCGCTTCCCTCGATCTCCTGCGAGCTGGCATTGATCGAGCAGGTCGAGCCCACCGGGTTGAACTCGAGCGGGATGGCGATCTTGTTCGCCCATGCCGCGGAAGTCAGGGGCGAGGTGACCACGCTGCTCACCCCGCTGAGACCGGCGGGATTCTCCTGGTTGAGGAGCCCCCGGGGCACGATGACCAGCCAGCACTTGGGAGTCACGCTCCCCGATCCTGAGGCGCTCTGGATGGTCTGCCCGCATCCCAGCCCCGGCGCGTTCAGCCCGGTGTCCACATCGAACAGCTGCTGGCCGGTGCCACCCGACAGGGTGCGAGCGAAGTCGACTTCGTTGGTGGTGTCGAAGCTGAAGTAAGGATTGAGCCAGAATTTGCCGGGCGCGTTCTGGTTGAGGTCGTAGTTGTAGTCGGCCTGTTGTCTGACGATCGTCCCGTCCGCCGCTTCGAAGGGCTGGATCATGAAGTCGGTCGCGTCCGGTTCCAACTCGTCGGTGCACGGGTCCGCCGGACCGGTTGCCGTGGCACAGGCCTGCTCCGGGCTGTCCGTGCTCCACCCGGGCTGGGCCAGCACCCGCGAGAACTCATGGGACTCACCGGCATCGTCCTGGTCGATGGGATAGTTGGACGTCGAGGGGGACTCCCCGCCGAACTCGCACTGGGACGGCGACGGGCTCGAGGCGGACGGGTCACTCCAGCACTCGAACATCTGGAGGTAGTTGCCGAGGAAGTCCCCCGACGAATCACTGGTCGTCGGGACACCCCCGGTCCACGAGACGGAGATGGCCTGATCGGTGAGGTTCTGGGTCTGGTTGACCGAGACCGTGAGGTTGGGGTCGGGCCCGGACGGGCGGGCGCTCACACTGACCGCGGAGGAGGTGGTCGGCAGCCCGGTCACCGTCCCCTGTCTCCAGCTGAGGTCGTAGGCGAACTGGTCGGCCGGCGAGGTCGGCGACGTCCCCCCCAGGTTGGTCACGGTCACATCGGTCGTCCCCGAGCTGTCGGGCTGGGTCGGGCAGTCGGAACCGGCCAGGCAGGGGGTTGCCGCGGTGATGGTGGTGGCCGAGTCGATCTCGAAGCTGGATGCCGGCGTCGCCCCGAAGCTGACACCGGTGGCCAGCAGCCTGCGGCCGTCGGCCGCGGTCGTGAGGAAGTTGGTGCCCGTGACGGTGATGAGGGCCCCGCTGACGCTCGGCCCCGAACCGGGGCTGACGCCGGTGACGGTGGGCGCGGGTACGTAGGTGAACTGGTCGGCTGCACTGGTGGCAGACGTCCCCCCGGCGGTGGTCACGGTGATGTCGACCGAACCCAGCACCCCCGGCGGCGAGGTGACGGTGATCGACGTGTCGGAGTCTTCGGTGACCGCGGCCGGCGCGCTCCCGAAATCGACGCTGGTGGCTGCGGCCAGATCGGTGCCGGTGACCGTCACCGACGTGCCCCCACCGGTCGGACCGCCCAGGGGGTCGATCGAGGTCACCGCCGGGGCCGGGGCCGGGTCGGCCACCGCCGAGCCGCCCCCTTGCCCCTCGGGAACGAGAATGACCAGGCACACCAGGGCCAGGCCGCCGATGACGACCCGCCACCGGCGGAACCGGGCGCGTTTTCGTTCGCCGCCCCCCGGTCGGCGGGGTGGGTTCGTTGGTGGCCGAAAGACGCTCACGTCTTCCGCCCTTGCCGCCGACGGGACGCCCATCTCGGGACGAAGAGGAGACCGGCGACCACTGCCGCGAACCAGCCCGGGATGAGGACCACAGCCAGCACGATGAGAGCGACCAGCAACATCAGCGATTCGTCCCACGACCACCCGTCGCTGACGGCCAGGGTGGCGGGGAGGGGCACCGGTTTCTTGTCGATCGAGGCGGCGACGGCTCCGTTGGCACAGTGGGCGGCAGACGCGCAGGACTGGCCGGTCGACGACCCCGAGCTTCCCGCTTTGGAGGCGCCGCCTGCTCCCGTCGAGACACCGCTGGACTCCGCCTGGGCCGCGGCCACCGCCGCGCTGGAGCTGCTCTCCGGGGCGCCGGCACTGACCGGGGTCGACGCCGACGCACCGCCCGTGCCGTACGTGCACTGGATGGGCCCCTGCTTGTCACAGGCCGGTGGATAGGGCGCCGTCTCGGCCAGCAGATTGGCTCCGGACGGAGTGAACGTCGGGTTGTCGCAGCTCTGGATGTTGATGCTCTGGGCGACGGCCCCCGGGATGCGGACGATCTGCTGGAAGCTGTCCTCGACCAGGTTGATGGGCATGGGCGAGTAACCGAGTGCAGCGGACTGCTGCTGGCCCTGGCACATGGCGTAGTAGGAGAAGGCGGCCAGCGTCGCCCCCTTGGCCGTCGAGAAGCTCGAGGTGGGGGTGATCTGCGTGGGCAGGATCAGGTAGCTGTACGACGAGAGCGGATAGGTGCGGGGGTCCGGGTCGGTGTAGACGCCCGAGAGGTTCTCGGTGAGGTAGGTGGCCAGATCGGACGGGTCAGAGGTGTCGACTTGGGCCGACAGCAAGGAGACGGCAACATTCTGCGCCGTCGGCTGGGTGTAGTAGCCGGCGGCGTTGAGCATCTGGGCCACCGGGAAGTGGTCGTCGAGCGCGTAGGAGTAGTTGACGTAGCCGATGGACCCTGCCGCGTAGCTCTGCGACACGTACCCGGCCACTCCCAGGTCGCCGGACTGGGCGATCATTCCGGTGACGGTCGGATAGAACGACGTCGGGCCGCACGCCGGCGCCCGGCCCGACGTCTGGCAGTAGGAATTCCACAAGGACGGGTACTGGCTGATCATCCACTGGCTGAGCTCGTAGCTGTCGCCGGCGCCGTCGGAGCGGACGACGGGCACGATGGTCTCGTTGGGCAGGCTGAGCCCGGGGTTGTCGGCGGCCAGAGCCGGGTTGTCCCAATTGGTGATCGCGCCGGTGAAGATCTTGGCGATGTTCTCGCCGGACAGGCGGAGGTTGGTCACCTGCTGCCCGTCGATCGTGAGGTTGTACATGAACACCGTCCCCCCGGCGGTGATCGGCATGTAGGCATAGCTCCCCGATTGGGGATGCTCCGGCGCCGATCCGTCGGTCGGGTCGGTCTGGAAGGGGATGTCGGTGGCGGCGAAGTCGGTGAGGCCGCTGATCCAGTCCTCGCGGCCCTGCGTCGAGCCGTTGGCCGTGTAGTTGACCCTCATCCCGAACTGCTGAACGTCGGCGATCCACTGGTCGATAGCGTTGGCCGACCAGGACGAGCCCTCCCCGGATATCGGCACATAGCTGGGAGTGGCGCCCGCGGGCGACCCGCCGATCAGCAGGATGGCGAGGACGGCGATCACCGTCGCCGTCAGTCCCCCCACCAGGCGCCGGGAGTTGCTGGTAGGCCGCCGACCTCGCCCGGTGGCCTCGGTCATGAGAAGCCCTCGGCAACCCGACCGACGGCTCCGGCCGTCGTCGAGGATTCCTGCCTGCGGGCGAAGCGGTCCCTGTCACGCGCCGAGGCGGCCATCACCCGGCGCTGTCCGCGGGGCGAGAGATGGCCCGGGCCCCATCCGCCGATCTTGCGGGCCACCAGGAACAAGACGATGACGACCACGAGGAGGAACGAGGCACACCCGAAGGCGCGGGTGGTGTAGGCGGGCACCCCGGCCTGCACCAGCTTGAGGGTCTCCAGGGGAAGGGACACCATGGGTCCGTGCAGCGGGTCGGCGTTGATGTAGCTGGTGAAGCCGGCGGTGAGCAAGACCGGTGAGGCCTCACCGATGGCGCGGGCGATCCCGAGGATGACTGCGGTGGCCAAACCGGAGCGCGCTGTCGGGATCACGACCTGCCACTCCCCCCGCCATCCCGGAGCACCGAGGGCCGCCGCCGCCTCACGGAGGTTGCCGGGAACCAGCCGGAGGGCGAGATCGGACGCCCTGATGATGTAGGGCAGCATCATCACGCTGAGGGCCAGGGCGGCAGCCAATCCCGACCGGCCGAAGCCGAACTCGAGGATCCACGCCGCGTAGATGAACAGCCCGGCCAAAATGCTGGGCAGGGCGGTCATGGCCTCGACCACCGTCCGGAAGAAGCGGGAGGGCCGCGACCGGGTCACGTCGAGGTACACGGCCCCCATCAGCCCGAGGGGCACGGTGAGAATGACCGCGATACCGACCATCCACACGGTGCCCACCAAGGCGTGGCCCATGCCCCCCTCGGTGAGAGGCGCCAGTGGCCCGGCCCGGGACATGTCCTGGGTGTAGAAGTTGAGATGGACGAGGGCGGCCCAGCCTCGGGCCAGGGTGAAGAAGATGACGGTACCGAGGGCACCGAAGGCGATGACCGCACACGTGGCCATCAGCACCGTCATGATGGCATCGCGGATGACGGGCCCTTCATCGGTCAGGGAGACCAGCACCCCGTAGATGACCAGGAACGACAGGTAGGCGGCCAGGGTCAGACCGACCGGGCCCGACAGCGCGGTGAGGAGCTCGAGCAGGAATGCCACCGCCACTCCGGCGACGGCCGCCCCCACCAGGTTGAAGACGGCGGCGCCGCGGATGCCACCCAGCTTCCGGCGTCTCCGCGGTGTGGGAGGGGCGCCGGCGTCGAGCGGTGAGAGTCGGATTTCCGGGTCGTCCAGCGTTGTCATGTCAGTCGTCGCTCTCTGCACCGGAGCGGGACCGCGCCACCACAGCCGACGCCGAGAAGTTGACGATCAGGGTCAGGACGAAGAGGGCCAGCCCGGCCGCCATGAGGGCCGATATCCCGAAAGAGGACGACTCCCCCACCAGGTTGGCGATGAGATAGGAGATCGAGTTGCCGCCGCTCTGGAGCAGGTGGAAGTTGGCGGTGTAGACGGGGGAGATGATCAGGATGACCACGATGGTCTCCCCCAGGGCCCGCCCCAGACCGAGCATGGTGCCGCCGATGATCCCTCCCTTGCCGAAGGGCAGGACCACCGATCGGATCATCCCCCACCGGGTCGACCCGAGGGCGTAGGCCCCTTCCCGCTCCCCGAGGGGCGCCTGGGAGAACGACTCACGCATCACCGAGGTGAGGATGGGGATGACCATGAGCGACACGGCGATACCGGCGACGAAGGTCGACGCCGTGTAGAGGCTGGCGGTCGCCGTCGGATCGGTGGGGTTGGCTCCGTTGACCTTGAAGATCGGGATCCAGCCGAACCAGGTGGCCAGCCAGCGGGCCACACCGACGGTTCGGCCCTCGAGGAAGTAGAGGGCCCACAACCCGTAGACCACGCTGGGCACAGCCGCCATCAGGTCCACCAACGAGACCAGCGCACGCTTCATCCGCTGCGGTGCGATCTCCGAGATGAAAAGGGACAGACCCAACGAGATGGGGATGGCGATGATCACGGCCACCAGGGCGATGAAGATGGTGTCGGCCATGATGCCCGCGATCCCGAAATGGTGGATGTCCGGCTCCCACGCCTGGGTGGTCAGGAAGTGGAACTTGGCCACCCGTATGGCCGAGGACGCCTTGATGGCCAAGAACAACCCGATGGCGGCGAA
This sequence comes from uncultured Acidimicrobiaceae bacterium, assembly GCA_963704615.1. Taxonomy (GTDB): domain Bacteria; phylum Actinomycetota; class Acidimicrobiia; order Acidimicrobiales; family RAAP-2; genus Bog-756. Next base: position 3,527,982 of record OY969923.1, read on the forward strand.
GACGGCCAGCACCACGAGACTGCCCGACCTGGTCAGGCCCCGGAAGACCCGGTCGCCCGTCCCGGGTTGGGCCGTCACCGGACGCCTCGGCCGGCCTTCGGATTGGTCGTCGGCGGGGCGTGCCGACAAGGTGGTGGTCATCGCCGCTCCCTCCCTGCCCCAGCGTGCACTCGGTCGGACGGTTCCCCGTCGGGGGGCGTCGGGTCCGACGTCGGACCCGGGTCCTTGGTGTCACCGTCCGAATCTCGCCGGCGACTCAGCCCGATGGCCACGGCGCCGAAGAGGGCAGCAAGCACGAGGAGCACGATCCCTGCGGTCAGCCAGGTGCGATTTGCGGTCAGGGGTGGATTGGCCACCACTCTCCAGGTGAACCCCCCTGGATCGGTCGCGCTTCTGGTGAAGACGATCTGGGAATTCCAGTAGTTGGTCACCGCCCCGTTGGTGGTGACGCAGACGATGCCTCCCTCCCACGTGGCGCGGGTCGCCCCCCGGGGGAAGAGATCGCCGAGATAGGAGGAGAGGCGGGTCCAGGTGAACCCCGGAAGGGCCATCACCTGCCCGGTGTTCTCGGCGGTATTGACGGCCCCGTAGTAGCTGCCCTCGGCGATGTAGCCGAACCACCGGCTGGGGACACCCTTCTTGAAGTTCACCTCCGTCGGTGTCTGGCCCTTGGGCACCAGATAGCTGTCGACGCGGTAGCCCTGGTGAGCGGTGTCACCCGGGCAGCTCGCCCCCGGTGGCAGGGCGACCCCGTAAGGAGTCGCCGACCCACCCGAGTCCAGAGGGGTCAGCGAGTCGGGCTGGATGATCGTCGCCGTTCCCGCGGTGGCCGCGGAAGCGCTCGCCGGGGCAGCCACGAGCCCGAACATCGCGACCACCCCCAGCAGGGCAGCGCCATACCAGCGGTGCCGGCCCGGGGAGACAAATGGCGGTGTCGGCATGGTCGGGAACCGGGTCGGAGCACGCCGTCCGCTGGTCACCCGATCCCGTTCGATCCCGGGACCGATCCCGATGCGCCGGACCGGTCCTCGGCCACCTGCCTTCGACACATCGGGGCTCGCAGTCATGGCGGGCTCTCGGGTCAGCCCGCGCCGTAGAACGGTGCGTCGAAGGAGAAGACGCCGCCGTCATTGCCCAGGAGCCAGTACCCACCGGTCGCATGATCGGCGGTGACCCCCACGATCGGTGCGTTGAGTGCCACCCCGCCCATGGATCCGTGGAATCCGGCGTCGCCGAAGGCGAACACCCCGCCGTCGGAGGCCGCCAGCCAGTAGCCGTTCCCGTCGCTCGAGGGGGCCATGCCGGTCACCGGCTTATTGAGGGTGATCGCGCCGGTCGAGCCGGCAAAGGGTGCCCCGAAGGAGAAGATGCCCCCGTCGGCTGCGACCAGCCAGTACCCGCCGGTGGCGGCGTCGGCGGCCATGCCCACAACCGGCTTGTTCAGGGGGATGCCGCCCATGGATCCGTGGAACCCGGCATCGCCGAAGGCGAAGACCCCGCCGTCGGCCGCCACCAGCCAGTAGCCATTGCCGCTCGGTGTGGGGGCGATGCCGACGATGGGAGCGTTGAGGTGGATACCACCCATCGACCCGTGGAAGCCGGCGTCACCAAAGGCGAAGACCCCGCCGTCGGCTGCGACCAGCCAGTACCCATGACCGCTGGGTGTGAGGGCGATGCTCACGATGGGGGCGTTCAGCGACGTGCCGGCAAGCGAACCGTATGACCGGGCCGAGCCGAAGGGGGCGACGTCCCCGGAGGAATCGGCCAGCACGTACCCGGCGCCGTTGGCAAGGCCGGCGATCCCGACGACCGGCTTGGTGAGGGTGGTCGGCGCCACCACCGGCGGCGGGCTGACCGAGGTCAGGGTGAAGCTCTGGACGGCCGGGCTTCCGATGCCGTTGGTGGCGGTAAAGGTGAGCGGGAAGCTGCCGGCGGCGGTGGGATCGCCCGACAGCACACCGGTGGCCGGATCGAAGGTGACCCCGCCGGGCAACGCACCCGCCTCGGTCACACTGGGCGTCGGGGTGCCGGCGGTTGTCACCGTAAAGGTGTTGGCCGAGCCCACCACGAAGGTGGCGCTGTTCGCCGAGGTGATGGCGGCCGGTGCGGTGACGGTGAGGGTGAAGTGTTGGGTGGCGCTCGGGACCGCGCCGTTGCTGGCCGTGAAGGTGATCGGGAAGACGCCACTTTCTGTCGGGGTGCCGGCGAGCGCCCCATCCGTGAAGCTGACCCCGGTGGGCAGGGGGCCGGCCTCGGTGAAGGTCGGGGCCGGCGTGCCGGTGGCGGTCGGGGTGAAAGAGCCGGCCGACCCCTCGGTGAAGGTGGTGGAGTCACCCGAGGTGATGGCCGGCACCGAGGCCACCGTCAGGGTGAAGTCCTGAGTGGCCGGGTCACCGACGCCGTTGGTGGCGGTGAAGGTGATCGGGAAGCCGCCGGTCGCGGTCGGGGTGCCGGTGAGCTTGCCCCCGGTGAAGGTGATCCCGGTGGGCAGGGCGCCGGCCTCGGTGATGGTCGGGGCCGGCGTGCCGGAGGCCGTCGGGGTGAACGAGCTCACCGTGCCCTCGGTGAAGGTGGCGCTGGCGGCCGAGGTGAAGGCCGGGGAACTGTCGACGGTCAGGGTGAAGTCCTGGGTGGCGTCCGGGGCGATCCCGTTGCTGGCGGTGAAGGTGACCGGGAATGTGCCGGACTCGGTCGGGGTGCCGGTGAGCGCACCGCCGGTGAAGGTGATCCCGGTGGGCAGCGGGCCGGCCTCGGTGATGGTCGGGGCCGGCGTGCCGGTGGCCGCCGGGGTGAAGGAGCTGGCCGACCCCTCGGTGAAGGTGGTGGAGTCACCCGAGGTGAAGGCGGGGGGCACTCCCACCGTCAGGGTGAAGTCCTGGGTGGCGTTGGGGGCGATCCCGTTGCTGGCCGTGAAGGTGATCGGGAAGGCGCCGGTCTCGGTCGGGGTGCCGGTGAGCTTGCCCCCGGTGAAGGTGATCCCGGTGGGAAGGGGGCCGGCCTCGGTGATGGTCGGGGCCGGCGTGCCGGAGGCGGTCGGGGTGAAGCTGCTCACCGTGCCCTCGGTGAAGCTGGTGCTGTCGGCCGAGGTGAAGGCCGGGGGTCCGCCCACCGTCAGGGTGAAGTCCTGGGTGGCGTCCGGGGCGATCCCGTTGCTGGCCGTGAAGGTGATCGGGAACGTGCCGGACTCGGTCGGGGTGCCGGTGAGCTTGCCCCCGGTGAAGGTGATCCCGGTGGGCAGGGGGCCGGCCTCGGTGATGGTCGGGGCCGGCGGGCCGGTGGCCGCCGGGGTGAAGGAGCTGGCCGACCCCTCGGTGAAGCTGGTGCTGTCGGCCGAGGTGAAGGCGGGGGGCACTCCCACCGTCAGGGTGAAGTCCTGGGTGGCGTCCGGGGCGATCCCGTTGCTGGCCGTGAAGGTGATCGGGAAGGCGCCGGTCTCGGTCGGGGTGCCGGTGAGCGCACCGCCGGTGAAAGTGATCCCGGCGGGTAGGGGGCCGGCCTCGGTGATGGTCGGGGCGGGGAAGCCGTTCGCCGTCGGGGTGAAGCTGCTCGCCACCCCCTCGGCGAATCCGGCGCTGTCGGCTGAGGTGAAGCTCGGGGGTCCGCCGACGGTCAGGGTGAAGTCCTGGGTCGCCGGGTTGCCGATGCCGTTGGTGGCGGTGAAGGTGATCGGGAAGGTGCCGGACTCGGTCGGGGTGCCCGTGAGCTTGCCCCCGGTGAAGCTGACCCCGGTGGGCAGGGGGCCGGCCTCGGTGATGGTCGGCGCCGGCGTGCCGGTGGCCGTCGGGGTGAAGGAGCTGGCCGACCCATCGGTGAAGCTGGTGCTGTCGGCCGAGGTGATGGCGGCGAAGGTGCTGCCTTGCGGACCGGGAACCGCTGACCACGTGAACCCGTCTGGATCGGTCTCACTGGACGTGAAGGTGATCTGGAAGTTCCAGTTGTCGGTGAGCACGCCCGAGCTGTTGGCACAGGCCAGACCCGCCTCCCACACACCACTGGTGCCGCCCGTATAGAGCAGGTCCGTCAGGAGCGAGTCATTGGTGATCGCCGGTCCCCACTCGAGGTCGGTCGGGATCCCAACGATCTCCCCGGTTGTTTGCGCGGTGTTGACCGGACCGTAGTAGCTGCCGGTGGAGTCGAAGATGCCGTAACCGGTTGAAGGACCCGATCCGTTGAAAGTGAGGCTGCTGATGTCCACCGACGGCTGCACCAGGTAGCTCCAGACGTGGTAGCCGTCGTGGGCGGTGTCACCCGAGCAGGCCGCGCTCGGGGGCAGTGTGAGGGTGTACTCCGTTTCCGAACCCCCCGACGCCAGGAAGCTGTTGTTCGACGGGTTGGCCGTGGTGGCGATGGCGTTGAGGGTCGCAGCCGATGACGGACTCACCCCGGCGACCACCAAGGTGGCCCCCACGACGAGGGCAGCCAGGGTCGCTGCCACGACGGTTCGGGTGGTTCGGATCATTGTGGACGAGGCCTCTCTTCTCACGCGCAAGCTGTTCTCACGCTGTCGGCGCTGCTCGACGGGTTGCTGCCCCGACGCTCATTCTGTGGATCGTTCATTCCGCTCCGTGTGCCCGCACGTCGCTGATCGGTTGGGTTGTGAGGGCTCGGGCGGGCGGCCCGTGGGCCTGCGACCCGTACGACAGCAGCCACCCTGGCCAGCTGCACCGGGGACGGCGCCCACGGATCTGCCATGCCGGACACTGTCAAAACCCGCTCCCCTCCAACGGTGCCGGAACCTCGGACCGCAGTAGCCGAATGCCCCAAGCCCTACTCGATAAATCCTAGCTGTCTACTAAACATAGTGGCAATGTACGGTAAGGGGCGGTCGGTGACGGTGTCAAGCAAGCACCCTGGCCACCGGTGGATTCCCGATCCGTCACGCCGCTGGCTCACCCGGCCGGTCACCAATCGGCCGGCGCCTGGCTGCGGGGTGCTCCCGGTCGTCGGACAGGGCCGATTCGGACCGGCTCGGGGGTCTGATCCACCCAGTTCGGTCTGCTCTGATCGCCGCCCGAAGCCGCTGGAGGAGCCCGAAGCTGCCGGAGGAGGGGCGGGGCGGCGCCAAAACGGGTCTTGTCACTCCGCCCGGTCCCTGTCGACCTGTCCCCTGAGAATGCGCCGACCTCGGGTGATGAGGCGCCCTGACAGTGAACGATGTTCCAAGACGGCAGCGGGTGATCAGAGCGGGCCTGCCCAACAAGCACACGATCGGCGCGAAGGCGAAAGCCTCGGCCTTCGATCCACGCCCAAGTCCGTGTCCGGTGGCAGATAGTTTTGGCCGATGGCGATGTCGCCCCACATCCGTCACCTTCGTGAGCTCATCGGCAACGAACTTCTCGTGCTCCCGTCCGCCGCGGTGATCCCCCGAGATGAGCAACGTCGGATCCTCCTGGTCCGCATCACCGGTACGGGCCAGTGGGCCACGATCGGGGGAGGGATCGACCCTGACGAGTCTCCGGCGCGGGCGGCTCTTCGATCCTGGCCGTCCTCAGTGGTCCCGAGTACCGGATGATCTACCCCAATGGAGACGAGGATTCCTACGTCGTCACGGTGTTCGATGCCGAAGTGATCGGCGGTACACCGAGGCCCGACGGGGACGAGACCTCCGAGGTGGAATGGTGGGCCCCCGATCGATTGCCCAAAAATGAGATGAGTGTCTTGACTCGGGCTCTGTTGAGGGACGCCGGCACCGACGGCAACTGACCTTCGCACCAAACGCTTGGCTGCTCCCATGGTCCGGCGTCGTCTCTACTCATTGCTGAGACTCGTCGCTGGGCGCCCGCCAGCCCGGAAATTCCGGAAATCACAGGTGAGCGGTACGCATCACGATCTCTGGACTCCCCTCCAGACCACGTCCAAGGTGGCGAGCACGTCTGGGTCGGCGATCAGCTCGACTTCCCGCACGAGGCCGGCCTCGACATGGAAGACGAAGGCGACCTTGACCTTCCCAGCGTGGATCCAGGCGCCACCACGATCGCCGTCGATAGTGACAGGTACCGCTCCCTTGGCACCGTTGAAGCGGGCGGCCACGGCGGCTGACCCGTCAAACACCGGCTCCGTGCCCATCTTCTGTCCGACCAGGTCGGCACGCATGACAGCGTTGGGGGCGAGCAGCAACATCAGGGCGGCGAGATCCCCGCCGCGGGATGCGGCGAGGAAGGCGTCGACCACCCGACGACTGTCGGCGCGCGCAGCCCGGGCCGCCGCCGGCTCGGGTGCGCCCTGCACCTTGCGCCGTGCCCGGCTCGCCAGTTGACGGACGGCGGTACCCGAGCGTCCCATGACCGCGCTGATCTCGTCGAACGGATAGCCGAAGACGTCGTGCAGCACGAACGCCGCTCTTTCGGCCGGCCCCAGGGCGTCGAGGACGACCTGCATCGCCCCGCCCATGCTCTCGGCAAGCAGCGCGTCGGCTTCCGGGTCGGCGGGCACGAGATCAGCGGGCGCCTCGGCCTCGGCCTCCGACCTGGTCCGTCGCTTGCGCAGGTGGTCCAGGCACAGCCGGGTCACCACCGTGGTCAGCCAGGAGGGCAGGTCATCGACGTCGTCGGTGCGGGAGAGCCGGAGCCAGGCCTCCTGCAGCACGTCGTCTGCGTCGGCCGCCGACCCGAGTATCCGGATGGCGATCGCAGTCAGCCGGGGACGCTCGGCGGCGAAGTCGGTCACGTCCATGGTGGGAGGTCCACGGTGGTCACACTCTACTGACGGGCGCCGTCCCCGGAATGTGACCAGCGTGGACCCTTGTCACATCCGCCGCCCGGCGCACGTCATTTGGGCATGAATGCTATGCAAACCTTCTCCGTCGGGCTCGACGTGGGGGGTGTCGAGGCCGCCCCACGCCCGCCGATGGGCCGCAGAACATCGGTGCCAACTCGCCCGAGTGGTAGGAAAGGAACCGAGACCTATGAAAACAATGACATGTAAGCAACTGGGTGGAGCATGTGATCTCCCGCTCCGTGGAGATACCGCTGATGAGGTGATCAAAGCACAGGACAAGCATTTGAACGAAATCGTCTCAAGCGGCGATGAGGCGCACAGAGGTGCCTTGAAGGAGATGAAGGGCAGGTGGAAGCATCCCATCGCCGGGATGGGCTGGTACAAGAAAACAAAGCGTGATTTTGCTGCTCTTCCCGAAGACTAATCGGTAATCAGCGGGCGCCAAGGCCCGCGAGAAGGGCGTCGAGGCGATCCCCGGAGTCACGAACACCCCGCTCCATGCCCGAGGCGACCATGCCATCGCGGTCGTCGAGACACGAAAAGCTGGAGATCGTGCGCACGACGGTCATGCCCTCCCGTTCCTCGAAGGTGGTGGTGTCGAGCTTCACGTGCCCAGGCACGCCCTCGTATTCGAAGGTCTGCACGATTCCCGCCGCTGAGGGCTCGCCGTGGAAGACGCCGTGGAAGCCATGCTCGTTTCCCTCGGTGTCCCGGTGGACGTACCGCCATCGGCCGCCGTCCCGAGTTTCGTAGCGGTCGACGGTCAAGGTCAGCTCACGTGGACCGAGCCACCGGACGAGCAGCTCGGGGTCAAGGTGCGCTCGAACGACGAGTTCGACGGGGGCGTCGAATGCTCGCGTGACGACGACCTGAGGGATGCCGACGGGAACGTCGATCTCAGTCTTTTCCACTTTCTGTGCCTTTCTCTTGGGCCACTCCGGGGCGGCCGGGTTGGTTGTCGACTCGGGACTGGAGTGCAGCGAGCAGCTCGTCGAGCCGCTCGTGGCTTTCGTCCCAGAACCGCTGGTAGCGGGCCAGCCAGGTCGTCACCTCGAGAAGGGGTTCAGCCTCGAGGTGGCTGAGTCGGGCAGTTGCCCGCCTCGAGCGTGAGACCAGGCCGGCGTTCTCCAGGACCTTCAGGTGTCGCGATATCGCTGGCTGGGACATCTCGAAGGGCGCGGCGAGCTCGGTGACGGTCGCTTCACCCTCGGTCAGTCGGATGAGAATTGCCCGTCGGGTCGGGTCGGCGAGAGCTCCGAACACCAGGCTGAGCTGGTCGGTTACCATCTATAACCTACTCTTTCTATAATGAATTATTTATATCGACTCCCTCGGCTCCCGTCAAGCCCCGAGCCGGGGACCCGCGGAGCCTGCTCGACGCCGACCGGCCTGGTCCACGGTCATCGGACTGCCCTCCACCAGTCACTCGCCGCGTTCGATCGCGGGATCGAAGTCCGTCCTGACCGTGGCCATAGTCTGTGCCCGTGCCAGCCGAAGCACTCCACGACGTGGTCGTGATCGGAGCCGGTGCCTCGGGCGTGAGTGCAGCGATCGAGTGCTTCGACATCCAACTCGATGTCGTCGTCCTCGAAGCCGCAAGCAAGGTCGGAGGCCAGATCGACGAGATCCCCCACACCGTCCGCAACGTGGTGCCGGCAATGGAGGGCAACGACGCGCTGGTCGCCGCATTGGCGCGCCACGCATCGACTCTCGGCGACCGCCTGCAACTCGATCAGACAGTGACCCGTCTCGATCTTGCCGCTGGACACATTGACGCTGGCCCCCATCGGTACCGAGCCCGGAGTGTGCTGATGGCCACCGGATCGCGTCGACGGGAACTCGAGAATGCACCGGAGGGATCATTCGGAGGGGACGTCACCTACCTGGTCGAGCCGCATCTGGCCCGGTTCGCCGGCCGGCCGATTGCGGTTTTCGGCGGTGGGGACAGCGCAGCGCTCGACGCGCTGGAGCTCGCCGCGGCTGGGTCGTCGGTGACACTTGTTCACCGCTCAACCCACCTCACGGCAAGACGGGACGTCGTCGAACGGGTCCGGGCGGAGAGTCGCATCACGGAGTTGGCCGGGTGGACGCTCGACAAGCTGGTTGGCTCGGACCACCTTCAAGGGATCGACGTATCGAACGCCAGCGCCGGCGAGCACCGGCGGCTCGACGTCGGTGGCGTTGTTCTCAAGCTCGGGCGCGAGCAGCGCGTCGACCTGGTGCGCGACCAATTGGACCTCGGCCGGCACGGTGGGATCGTGGTGAACGCTGACCTCCGCACCTCGGAACCCCGCACATTTGCTGCTGGGGATGTCGTCGAGGGAGCCTATGAGCGCATTGCTACGGCAATCGGCCAGGGCTCGCTCGCAGCCCGCTCCATCCTCGCTTATCTTGAGCCCTCGCCATGAGGGCCACTCACCTCCCTGCGGCCTCGACCATCCTCGACGCTCTGCTGGATCGTCCGGCACACGACAACAGGCAGGTCGCCGACCAGGGCCTGGCCGCGGTCATGGACCCGATTCTCGCCCTCCACCGCAGCAACGCCTTGCAGTGGGATCGTGAAGATGACGCTCGCGAGGATGGCGCGGACGATGCCATGGTCGCCGCGGCGAAGCGAGATATTGACCAGCTGAACAGCTCCCGTCACGGTTTCATCGAAGCCATCGACCGCGCAATTCTGTGCGCAATCAATCCGCGTGACGATGCGCCGTTGGTGACCGAGAGCCCGGGCATGGCCATCGACCGCTTGTCGGTGCTGGCGATCAGGCTCGCTTCGACCGAAGCCAGAACGGCTTTGGCAACAGAAGATTCCCGGCTCTACGGTGAGCGGCTTCCTCGTTTGCGGATCCAACTCTCGGCGCTTGAAGAAGCCATCGACACTTTGTTCGATGATCTGACTAGGGGCACTCGGCGGTTCCTGGCTTACGAGAGCCTGAAACTCTATGGACCGGAAGGCTCCGGACCAGACTGCTGATGGTGGGCAAAGACAGCTGGTGGAGTTCGTAACCGCCGCGATTGAAACCGACGACGAGTTGGTCCCCCACCACCGCCGCATGAGCGATGCCCAACGGGTGACCACTCAGCTCACTGGTGAGCTGAGTGGTCATCAGCGCACCGGGTGGCAGCACATGCAGCTCCCCGCGACGGCCCACACCACAGGGCACGCCCTCGGCCACGACCACCGCCACGCCTCCGCTTCCCCAGGCGAGGTCGTCGCCGAACCGGGCGGTTGCCACGACGGCTCCGCTGGCGAGGTCGAGCTGGGCAAGTCCCCCGCCCCCCAGTTGCTCCCAGTCGTAGTCGTCGAGACCGGCACCGCCCAGGGCGCTCCCGGCGGACCAGAGGGAGGATCCGCTGGCCACGAGCACGGTGGAGAGAAAATCGACTGTGGTCTCCCACCGGATGGCGCCGAGCCGACCCTGATCCGCTTCCACCAGCCGGACCCGCCCTTCACCGCCGAGGGCCACCCAGCCCGTGCCCTCCGGCGTCGAACCCGCAGCGAGAGCTGTGACGAAGCCGAAAGACTCTTGTTCGGTGTTGGCGTCGAGGCACTCGCGCGACGAGGCGACAGGTTGGGTCACGAGCACACCGCCAAGGCGCTCCCCGCGGGGCCGTGACGTCACCAGACGGTTTCCCAGCCCAATGATCCTCTCAACGTCTGCGAGAAAGTCGAGCCGGCGGGCTTCGTTGACGTATGGGACTGTCCTGAGCCCGGGTTTGTGGATCCGTGGCGCGTCAAACATCCGCACCGTTCCGAGATGGTTCACAACGACAATCTGCCCACTGTCGGCAAGCTCGAGGATGGCATGGATGTCGAGATCGAACTGGGACATCTCGTCGTCCTCGGGAAACAAGGTGTCCCCGAATATGGCGACGGGGCGCAGCGAGGCATCGGCGAATACGACGTTGCGGCCCAGGTTGTTCCAAGCGCACTGGCCGCCCAGCGAAACGATCCGACCGATTCCCGCCGGCTGAGAATTCGCCGTTCGACTGAGGGGAAGCGAATCCATCAACAGAGCTCATGAAGCGTTCTGAGCACCGACCCGGGATCAATCGCCTCCAGACAGGAGGATTTCGCGGGACACACACGGGGCTGAGGGTGCATCGTCTGTAGGTTGACGCGCTGATTGTAGGCGTACTCCTTCTCGGCAAGCCGGCACACCGGATCGCAGGGAGATCCGGCAACCAGACGGGTGTGGTCCCAGTCCCGGAAGTAGGTGGCCGGGATCCGAGAGAGGGTGACGGTGGCTGTCCCCTGTTGGGCTGCGATGTGGGTCAGACCCGTGTCGACGCCGACGACGGCGCGACAGGCACTCAGCGCGTCGACCGCGTCACCGGGGGTCGGTGCCACGTATCTGGCCACTCCCTGATCCACGAGGGCGTTGCCTCCTTCGTCGCGGGTGACGACGGCGACGTCCAGGCCACGGCTTCCGAGCGCGGCGGCAAGCTCGACCCAGCGCTCAGTGGCCCACCGTTTCGCCGTGCCATCGGCGTCGGCGACGAACAGGACCAGGCCCTCGGCGTCAGCTCGGTCCCGGGACTCGAGGGGGACCGGTGCTGAGAAGTCGCCCACCACCCCGAGATCGGCCCCGATGCGGGCGATGATCTCATTGATCGACAGGGTGCCGTAGGCGGCAGCGAACTCCGGCGACCCCCACCAGTAGTCACGCTGCAGGGGATGGTCCCGCAGGTCCACGAGCAAATCGGGTGGGCCAATTGCAGGGTCACCCTCGGCCACCGTTCCGGCGAGGCCGCCGATGCGTCCGGCGAGAGCCGCTTGACTGTGCGACCGGGTCACCAGCCAGGTTTCGGTTCCCGAGCACGTGGCGGTGTTCACCGCAGCCTGCACCACCGGGAGGGAGACCACCAGATCCCCCAGCCCAAACGACACCGGAGCGATGAATCGCCGGCGTACGGGGGTCATAACCTGGCGTACTCGGTGATGTCGGCAATGCCCAATTCGCTGAAGGCGAGTTGACGTTCGGCGCACTTGTTGCAGCGGCCGCAATGGAGTTCCGAGCGCGGTGCGATGCACGAGAAGGTGAGATCAAGTGCGAGCTGCCGACCGACCTCAAGAACTTCCTGCTTGGCGTGACCAGCGAACGGCGTGACCACCGCGAGCGGGCAGCCGAGAGCGCGTCCGGCCAACGCCGAAAAACTGGTGAAGAATTCGCGGTCGGCGTCAGGAAAGGGATTGGCAGCCAGAGTGCCAAGGGCGATGGTTGGAATCCCATTCAGCGCACACCACACGCTCGACTTCGCCAACAGCAGAAGGTTGCGGCCGGGAAGATAGACGGCTTCGTCGGGTGAGCCATCGTCAGGAACACCTTGTCCGGTCATGCCCCAGTGTTGCCCGTAGACGTCGGCGATCGGCAGGTCGAGCACGATCAGGGGCTTGACGTTCGAGTTGGGCAGCGATGCGAGGAACCGCTTGAGATAGCCGGTCTCCACGTCCTCCCAAGCGAGTCCGAACCGCACGTAGATGGGCGTCACCTCGCTCCCCTCACTGGCAAGATGGGCAACCAGAATGGCGCTGTCGAGACCGCCGCTCGCCAAGACGGCGACGGCATCTGCTACGACCACAGCATCTACGGCTCGCCCCGGTACACGCAGCCCGAGTTGCACGTCTCCCGGACGACCACCTGCGAGAGCTCGGGCAAGGCAACGGTCAGGCGCTCCCAGACCCACCGAGCCAGTACCTCACTCGTCGGATTCTCCAGACCGTCGATGTCGTTCAGGTAGTAGTGGTCGAGCGCTTCGAGCAGGGGTGCCATGGCGTAGCTGATATCGCGAAAATCGCGAACCCAGCCACTTTCCGTGTCGACCGGTCCCGTGAGGTGAACCGACACCTGAAACGAATGCCCGTGCAAACGGGCACATTTGTGTTCGGGTGCGACGTTCGGCAGGCGATGGGCGGCCTCGAACATGAAGTCCTTGAAGATCTCCATTGGTCAGACCCTAACGTCCGGCCCCAGTCGAGTCGACCGACCACAGCCTGGCCCCGGTCGGAGACCACCACGGCAGCGGACGCGGCCCTCAGTGGTCCGGGAATCCTGCGATGGAAAGTCGGCTCACCGAACCGGAATCGGTAGGGGCCGCCCATCGCCACGAATCTGGCATCCTGTCCCGATGGCGTCCATCGACGTGCGACTGCGGGACAAAATGGCTGGATCGGGTCCCACCTGTCGGCAGATCCTCGAAGCCCTACCGGACTGGTTCGGCGTTCCAGCATCCGTTGAGGAGTATGTAGCGGCTGCTGATCGGCTTCCCACGACGATCGCGTCGGTTGGACACCATGACGTTGGCATCGTGACCTGGCTCGTGCGGACACCGTCCGCCGCCGAGTTGTATGCGATGGGGGTGTTGCCCCACCTCCATCACCTGGGTATCGGGCGGCGATTGCTCGGCCACGTCGAGAACCTACTGGCGAAGGATGGCGTGGAGTACCTACAAGTCAAGACCTTGAGCTCGTCGAAAGCTGACGATGGATACGAAAAGACAAGGGCGTTCTACCTTGCATGTGGGTTCCGACCACTGGAGGAGTTCCCCAATCTGTGGGGTCCAGAGAACCCCGCACTGCAGATGATCAAGAAGGTCACAGCTCAGGAGCACTGACCCGGTTTTTCGGGGCAGGCACCGAACTGGGCCCGGAGCTAGCCTGGTACTCGAAAGTGCAGGTGTGATGCCACAGGTGAGAGAGCAGGCATTCGGGCAACCGCCCGTGAGTCGGACCAAGCGAGTGGTGCGGAGTCTGACTCGGCGAGTGAAGCGGCGGATCTTCCTACCGGGCGAGTCATTCGCCGATGGTGTGAAGGGGCTATGTGGCTTTGTACTTGGCTGGGGCACTCTGATCGGCCTGCTGACGTGGGGAGCTTACCGACAAGGCTTTCTCCACGGCATCGGAGATGGGGTCACATTCTGTGCGGTCCTGTTCGCGCTCGCCGTTTTCTTCGCACCTGATTACAGGCGTTCGGGTGGGCCGCAAGGTCGCAACCAATACTGAACACTGCACCCACATGGCGGAAGCTGGTCGCCCTGCTGGTTAACGGGTCCCATGGGCCCGTTCTCTGTCCCCTGTTCCCGGCTGGGCTACTTCGCCCACACGGCTCACATGGCTGGCAAGTGCGGCGCGACTGGTGACGCCAAGCTTGCGATAAATGGATCGCAGGTGCGAGTCGACAGTGTACGGCGAGCAGTACAACGTTGCGCCTATCTGCTTGTTCGTCAGGCCGGTGCTCACCAGCTCGGCGATTTCTCGCTCGGCGGACGTGAGCAACTGCCACCCCTTCCACACGGACGTGACCGATTGGTAGACGAGCGGCACCAAGGCCACGATGCGTTGTTCGATCTCCCTTGCCCCGCTTCGGGCCAGACCCGCCATAAGCGGACTGGTGTTTTCGGCCGCCGACGTCAGGTCGAGCGCCCCCACGACGTCGCGGTTCACCGGGTCCACGATGGGGGCAGCCGCACAGCTCAGGCGGGTGAGGACATCTGCGAAGTGCTCACAGCCCATGACCTGCGCTGGCGAGCCCATCGCCAACGCGGTGCCAATCGCGTTGGTCCCGACAGTGTCCTCGGCGTAGACGTGGCCGGGTCCGAGCAAAACCCGGTCGAGCCGGGCACCGATTGACCTGCTCCCATCGGCTCGCACAAGCACGTTTGCCGAGGCGTCGGTGAGGATCACCGACACATCGAGGTCGCCCAGGTCCTCCGAAATGCGACGGAGCACGGGGCGGGCAGCCCACACGAGCCTTGAATCGAGCTCGGGCTCGCGCTCTCGGACGATGAACCGGTCGGGCAGGAGACCCGACGATGTCGAGCGTCGCCAGGAGAAGGCGATCTCAGGCCGCAGCACGACCCCGCGATCCCGTCCGAGGTCCTCCGGGTCGACCTCGCTCGTCGCGGACCTGCTGGCCCTGGTCTGCGTGGCTCCGAAAACTGCACTGATCACTACAGCATGGCGGGACAGCAGCCCAGGCGCCAGTGGGCCTGAATCACCACGTGAAGTGACTGTATCAACACGTAGAGTTGTCGGCCCATTGTGGCCCGCCACCTCCAAAGACCCACGAACGCGGGATGTGACGACATGCCCCGAAAGCGCAGCATGGACAGACCAATCCGCGCACACCGAGGAGATGCCATGCCAACCAGCCGACCCCCGCTCACTTACGACGTGTTCGTCGCACCATCAAAACTGGCCAAAGCCCCGCCGGCCCGGTTCGGCGACCCGCCGGCCTGGGATCCCACGACGTCGACGCTGATCTTCGGTGCCAGTGACGCCGTCCTGGTGGACTCGCTCATGACCGTCAGCGAGGCCACGGCGCTCGCCGACTGGATCGAGTTGCACGACCGGCAGCTCACAACCATCTACATCACCCACGGCCACGGCGACCACTACTCGGGGCTGTCCGTGGTACTTGATCGCTTCCCGGACGCACGGGCCGTGGCCACCAAGGGAACGGTGGAGCAGATGCGCAACGGTAGCCCCACCCAGCACCCATACCGCGAGTGGTATCCCGGTCAGATCGCTGACACGATCCCGCTCGCCGAACCCCTCGACACGGACCATATCGAGCTCGAGGGGCTCCCCCTCGAGGTGATCGAAACCGGGCACACTGATACCGGCGACAGCACCGCGCTGTACGTACCGGACCTGGGCCTGGTCGTCTCCGGCGACGTCGCCTACAACCACTGCCACATGTACGTGGGGGTGACCACCGCCGACATTCGGGCCGAATGGATCGCTGCGCTCGACAAGCTGGCCGCCCTCCACCCGGCTGCCGTCGTCACAGGCCACAAGGACCCGACCCAGGGCAACCCACCCTCGGTCTTGGACGAGTCCCGGGGCTACATCGAATACTACGGAATGCTCCGCGAGTCAGACCTGACCGATCAGGGTCTTTTCGACGCCATGGTGAGCCGCTATCCCGACTGGGTCAGCCGCCAGCAATTCCTGATACTTGGCTGAGCAACCGAAGCTGAAGGGAGCATCCCGACCCCATCACAGGCCAGATCCGGGAAGTTCTGGTGCCAAAGCAGAATCGGGTCGTAAGGAAATGGACTGGCCCAATACGTTTGGCGCCGACCTATTCACCACACTCTCGTCGCATCGACGAAAGGAATTTGAAATAAAATGACTCATCTCATCGCCCAGAATGCCCCACAAGAAACGGGCGCCCCATCCGTAGCGCTTCCGGACCTATCGCTCCGTTCAGGACCAAAGCTGACCGTTGAGCGCAGTGGGCAGATCATCTTTTTTGGTATCAATCGTCCATACATCCAGAACCGGATTGATCCTGAGACTTTTGAAGCGCTGGCCGAAGCATATTACCAATATGATCACGATCACTCACTGCGCGCTGCGATTTTATTTGGTCACGGGGAGAACTTTTCAAGGGGGATCGACGTTGAAGGATTTAAGTCACTCGCAGGGACGGGCAAGTCGTGGATCGCGAGCACGGGGACGATAGACCCTCTTGCAAAGCGGGCTCCGCGCCTCACCAAGCCTCTGATCGTGGTGACGCACGGCGATACCTGGAATATGGCCCACGAGCTCCACCTTGTTGCCGACATCCGTATTTCGTCAGCCGACACCCGCTTCGGCCAGGACGAGAATACCCACGGACGCTTTCCCGGAGGAGGATCGACGATCCGGTTCCCGCGGGAAGTGGGCTGGGGGAATGCCATGCGCTACATCCTGACCGGAGATCACTGGAGCGCCGAAGAGGCATACCGCATGGGAGAAGTGCAGAAGATAGCTCCCGATGCGAAGCAAGCGCTGCAGGCTGCCATCGGAATCGCGAACAAGATTGTCGATTGCGGGCCGCTTGGCATCGAGGCGTCATTGGCGTCTGCTCACCTGGCGATCGATCTCTCTGAGGACGAGGCATTGTCAAAACTCGACGAGCAATTTGGAGCCCTTTTCCACACCCTGGACGTCCTTGAAGGCCGGAGGGCGGAGGCGGAGGGACGAAAGCCGGTCTACCAGGGGAAATGAGCTCGAATCACGCATGCGACCGCCTCTCCATTCATCGATCGACCAGAGTCGGCTCCGGAGATAATGAGAGGGTGAACGAGAACCACAAAATATGCGGCAGCGACGAATGGCGAGCTCACATCCGCGATGCGGTCCTTCCGTGGGCTATGGGCGACCAAGATCTGGGCGACGACGTCCTCGAGGTTGGTCCAGGCTATGGAGCGACGACAGATGTGCTGTGTGAGCACGTGGCGCGCCTGACGGCCGTGGAGATCGACCCGGAATTGGTGGTCCTGCTGAGAGAACGCTTTGCTGGTCGTCCAGGAGTCGAGGTCGTTGAAGGCGATGCCACTCGACTTGAGTTCCCCGAAGATTGCTTCAGTGGGGCTGCGTCCTTCACCATGCTGCACCACGTTCCGAAGGCGGAGTCCCAGGACCGCCTGTTCGCCGAGGTCGCCCGGGTCCTTCGGCCCGGTGGTGTATTCGTCGTTGGCGATTCACTGGCGACGCCCGAGCGCGAAGCTGGACATGTCGGCGACATGTACAACCCGGTTGATCCGGCGACTGTTGTCCCGCGCCTGTGCGACGCCGGGTTCTCCGATCCAGAAATGCGGTTCAGCGACTACGGCTGGGTGTCCGTCACCACTAAGCCCTGATCCAACGGCAGGTGCGGTTTGATCCAGCGGACGGAGGAAGCTGCTCGCCGTCGACAAGCCCAACTCGGACCTGCTCTCCACCATGACGACTCCCCGTTGAGATCCGGAGAGCTCGCGAAGAGAGCCCCTGGCTCGTCCCAAAACAGTCGTGACGCACTCGTCGAACAGGTGACCGGTCCTGCGGGAGCCGACACGAGGAAGTGGTGAGACTCATCGCCGTTAGCATCGAGAACTCATGCCGATACTGGAGACCACATGACGGACATATCGGATTCAGGGATATCCCTCCCGGGCCGGCTCGGGGTGGGAGGCCGGTTTGACGACGGTGACCTCATCCTCGAACTCAGGCCGCAGCGGGAGACACTGCACCACGGCGTGGTGCGGGCCAGCGTCCTCGCGTTCGTCATTGACGTGGTGGCGGGAATCCCCTTGGATCAGGACGCCGGCGTGTGGACCCTCACCTCGGACATGTCGGTCCGGATGCGCCCAATGCCCGCACCCGAACGAATCGACGCCACCAACACGATCTTGCGACGGGGTCGGCGATCAGCCACCTGCCTGGTCGAGCTGAGAACCGACAAAGGGGCTCCCATCGCGACCGGTGCCATCGGCTTCGCGAAAATCCCTCGCCAGGCGACCGATCCACCAAAACTGAACGTGCCGATCGGACAAGCCCATTTGATCTTCCGCGATTCCGTCGCGCTCACTCGACCGCTGCGCGAGGAGGCTGGCATCGAAGTGATCGATCCGGCGGATGGTGTGGTGCAGGTCGAGGTCACGCCGAAACTACGCAATCCCGCGGGAACCCTCCAGGGCGCGATGGTCGCGCTTCTGGCCGAATCCGCCGCCGAAGATCTTTTGACGACACGTTTTGAGGCACCTGTCGTGGTGACTGACCTCGACCTCCGATATCTCCGGAAGGCACAGATCGGCCCCGTGCGCACCAGGAGCAAACTCTTGGGCACCGGACCCCACTCGCCCGTACAGGTCGAGCTCATCGACACGTCCACAGATCAGATCACGACGTTGGTGTTCGCGAGGGCGGTTACCGTCTCCTAAATTCCGGCTGTGCAGCACGGCTGCCCATCATTCGAGGACGCAGCAGTACCCGAAACTGTTGGCGTCTTGACCGCTCCCTATCCTCGCCAAACGATCGGAGCGCTCGCTCCAGCCGTATGGTGTCCACGAGCCGAAATGGCAGCGTGGCGTACTGCCCCGGTGATCAGTGTGATGATCCCGCCGACGACGAGGAGACGGAACGACCATGACAGACATCATGAACCCGGCCTTCATCGATCCCTCACTCGGGCCGCGGGCCATCACCTTCGAGAATCCGACCGGAGTCCGCGGTATGGGCGGTCAAGCCGCCGGTGGGCGCAAGGGCGCACCCAGCCGGGTGATCGGAGCCGGAGAACGAGTCGTGCTCGCCGACATCGAGGGCCCCGGCGTGCTCCGCCACCTGTGGATGACCGTGCTTCCCGCCCCTCCCGAGCGGCTCCGGGCCCTGTGGATCGAGGTGTTCTACGACGGCTCCGACCAGCCCAGCGTGTCGGTGCCCCTGCTCGACTTCTTCTGCCTGCCACACGGGCGGACGGCGCCATTCGCCTCGGCCCTCGTGGCCGTCAACGAGGGCCGAGGGTTCAACAGTACGATCCCAATGCCCTTCGCCCATCACGTCCGAGTTGAACTCGAGAACGGATCTGATGTACCGACTGTCCTCTACTACCAGGTGGACTACACGCTGGAGCCGGCCATGGCCTCAGGGAGCGGGTATCTCCACGTTTCGTTCCATCGGGAGAATTCGACCCGGATGAAGTCGGACGTGATCATCACCGAAGGTTTGGCCGGCCCGGCGCGCTTCCTCGGTTGCAGCCTGGGCATTCGGGTCCTCGACGAAGGCATCTGGTACGGGGAAGGAGAGGTGAAGATGTTCCTCGACGGGGACTCGGCATACCCCACGATCTGCGGCACCGGGCTCGAGGACTACATCGGCAGTGCATGGGGCATGGGCCCCCACGCCACTCCGTACGGGGGGTGCACCCTCGATGTCCGGGCCCCTGATGCTGCCGATCCGCTCTCGCAACCCGACTTCGTCGGTATGTACCGGTGGCACCTCCCCGATCCGATCATGTACGCCTCGGATCTCAAGGTGACCCTGCAGCAGATCGGAGGAGTGCTCTTCCCTCCCGGGCACGAGGCCGAAATGACGGCGATCGAGGAGAATGGGCGACTGGCAGGTGACGGCTGGCGGCGAATCGGCGACGGCGCGTTCACATTCGGCATCGTGGAGCGGGTCGACGACGTCTGCGCCACGGCATACGTCTATTGCCGTGAGCCCCAGAGGGTGGACCGGGTCGACCTCGCCGGAGCGGTGGCCGACATCGAGCGCCGGCCGTACGAGAGGACGGATCCGATGGAACGCTGGGCGTAAGGGTCTAGCGATCTGCGGAAAGAAGCCCCACGTCGGTGAGCGCACGGGTTTCCATCGGGCAACTCGGACCTTGGGATGGGCGTCGACGACCTTCAGGGCGTGCGGTGAAGGTCACGAAGATCACATTTGGAAATCAGAGGAGGGCATCTTCTCGCCCACACTTCATCCCGTTCTGAGCTACCCGCCGAGGCCCTCGCCGTTTGAGAGCCCGTCGATGGTGAACAGGCGCTCGGGCGTGTCGACGCACCGACCGGGAGAAGGTGGGGAAGAGGAACTCTGATTCACGCTCGCCCGGCAAGAAGATCCGGTGCGAGTGTCACATTCGATGTGCGGGCGGTGTCTCCATGCCAAGGGCAAACGTGACCAGAGGAGTGATCAATGGCCGGCAGAACACGGGTCCCGCAAGCAGAGCTGACCGGGCTCTATGGCGCAATGGTCAAGCGGATGTCTCGCAAGATGTTAGGTGACGTTCCCGAGCCGGTCGGGGTGGCGTGGCACAACCGGAAGGTACTGAACTTGAGCTTCAGCCTTGGACGGAAGATACAGAAGCTGGACCAGTGTGACGAGAACCTGAAGTCGTTCGCCCATATGGCGGTGGCCAGCCTGGTCGGCTGCAGCTTTTGCCTGGACTTCGGCTACTTTCGCGCCCACAACGAAGGACTCAACGTGACCAAGGCGCGTGAGGTGCCCCGGTGGCGTGAGTCGGATGTCTTCACACCGCTGGAGCAGGAGGTCATGGGGTACGCCGAGGCGATGACGCGGACCCCGCCGACGGTCACCGACGAATTGTCGGCCAACCTGTTGGGTGCTCTCGGTCCGGCCGCGCTGGTTGAGCTGACTATGTTCATCGCCATGGCGAACCTCATGGCCCGCTCCAACGTCGCGTTCGGCGTCGAGTCGCAGGAGTTCTCGGCCACCTGTGATCTCAAGCCGCTCGCCGTGGCCTCAACGGCATGACCACGGACAAGGATCCGTTCGTCTCCCACCGCGGCCTCCTCTTCACCGTCGCCTACGAAATGCTCGGCTCCGCGGCCGACGCCGAGGACGTCGTTCAGGAGACGTGGCTGCGGTGGGCCAACGTCGACCAGACGGAGGTGCGTGACCCACGCGCCTATCTGGTGCGAATGGTCACCCGGCAGGCGCTGAACCGGCTCCGAACGGTGACACGCCGTCGGGAGGAGTACGTCGGGGAATGGTTGCCCGAACCAGTGATCACCAGTCCGGATGTGGCCGAGGACACCGAGCTCGCCGTTGACGTCTCGATCGCCATGCTGACCGTGCTGGAGACCCTCGGTCCGGCCGAGCGGGCCGTGTTCGTATTGCGCGAGGTGTTCGAGACGCCGTACGACGAGATCGCCGAGATCGTGGGTAAAACCCCGGCCTCGGTCCGGCAGATCGCCCACCGTGCCCGAGAGCACGTGGCGGCGCGGCGGCCGCGTATGCAGGTGGACCGAATCCAGCACGAGGCAACCCTCGAGAGGTTCATGGCCGCAATTCTCTCCGGCGACGTGCAGGGACTGGTCGAGGTACTCGCTCCGAACGTGGTGTTGATCGCCGACGGGGGCGGGCTGGTGCCGGCTGCTCGGAGGCCGATCACCGGAGCCGAGGCGGTGGTGGCGTTCCTGGCTCGCGTGGCCGATCTCTCGGAATTGGTGGCGACCACCACGTGGTTCAACGGGATGCCTGGCGCCCGATTCGACGTCGGCGACGAGGCCACTGCGGTGAGTCTGGTGATCGAAGACGACCGGATCACCCGCATCTACGCCATCCGCAACCCCCAGAAGCTGGGATGGCTGGAAAAGGTTGTGGAACTACGGCGTTGACCGCCTCGGGCGTTGATCCTTTGGAGGCGACATTGCCAAAGAACGACCGGATCAGAAGACGCCCACTCCCAGAGGCGGCCCCCCAGCAGGAACTGATCCGAAGAAGGGTGCGCCACCGAGGGCGAAACTCCCCCATCGGCAGCCGCAAGCCACAGGCCCCGGCCGTTCCCGTTCACCGAGATGCCCGTGATGTCGGCCACCTTGACCCGGAGTGGTGTGGTCGCCGAGGACTTCGCTTGGAGGGATTGTGGTCCCTGAGCCGCATCGAAGCAACGGCTCCGCCCTCCCGGTGGGCGTCGACTACAAGCGTGTGAGCCGCCAGAACGCCGAAGGGCCGTGAAGCGATTGTGAAGTTCGCAGGGCCAGGTTGGTGACCCGTCCGCCCAAGTCGGTTCTCAGCACGCCGATCTGGGCACCGGCGGGTATGGCCGATGGAAGCGCGCCTACCTGGATATGCACAGGTACGGTCAAGCCGGGCCATCCGACGATACTGGTTAACTCTGCCGTCACCGGGACCGACGGTCCCCATGGGGCCACGATCCGCCCTACCGAATGGACCTGCGGCAAAAGGCCTGGAAACGTGCCAACGGCGGCGAAGGCAGCATGCACGAGAGCATCGGCCCCGTCCAGGGCCGTTGTGTTCGGACTCACTCCCCCTTGACCGAGCACCGCCCCGACAAGGGTCACGCTCTTCCCACCCACGGTCTCATGGGACTCGAAGAGAAAGCAACCACCGGCTGCCGAGTCCGAACCGGTCTTGATGCCGACGATCCCGTCTTGGCCCAGGTCGGCATCCAAGTTGTAGACGAGCCCGGCCAGTGGAAGGGTGATTTGGGGCATGGCCACGATCTGGGCGAAGGCGGGGATTGAGATGGCCGCTTCACCCAGACTGATCATGTTGGAAGGCGTGCTGACAGTCCCCGGGTCCAACCCGCTGGGATCGGTGAATGTGGTCGAGTCGAGGCCGAGAGTGCGCGCGGATGCGTTCATCTTGGCCACGAATGCGGTCTCGCTTCCGGCGTCCCAGTCGGCGAGCAGCGTTGCCATGTCATTTCCCTGCGCAACGAGCAGTCCTTCGAGGGATTGGAGCTCGCTCAGGGACTCCCCGGCGGACACAGGGACGACCGAATCCTGGGCGATCGCCTCCGCTTGGGCGGCGGCGATCGCCGGTGCCGAGACCGGAATGGCTGGGCCGGCGCCATTGGAGGTGAGCGGATGATCCCTGAGGACAACATAGGCGGTCATCACAGCGGCGAGCCCGGCGACAGGGGCTGGCCGGGTGCTCCCAAAACTCCCGAGACTCCCCGCTCCCTCGACAGAAAGTGCCGCTGCTCCCGTCGTCGGCCACGGTAACGACGGGAGCGCTCCAGGAAGGCGCACCGACGTCGACACGGCGGAGCTGAATTGGGGAGTCGGGACCGGGCCGAACCACCGGAGACCTGCCAAGACCACCAGCACGAGTGCGATCGCCCCGTCGATGTACCGCCGGTGACGTGCCACCTTTTGGTGCTCGCGGTATTGGAGCTCCTCGGTGGTCGCCGGGATGCGTTCACCCAACGCGCGCAGTCGCTCTTCGCTGGTGGAAGAGCGCCGGGAGCGACGATGTGTGGGTCCCGGACCATCGCTGGGCGTGTATCTGTCAGCCATTTTCGGTCACCGTAGCAACCGTTCAACGCCGAGAGATGGCGCTCCGTCGGGGGCGAAGGTGCGAGACGCCGCAGCGCCGTTTTGGGTCCTCCGACCACCGTTCGCGTGAATCGCACTGGTCCGCAGGGAGAGGCATCTCGGACGCCTTTGCCAGGGACCACTCTCCTGCTCGTGGCGAATCAGTGGGGTGAAGTCCGAAGTTCTCGGCCGCCGGAGGCGTCATGGTGCTCTCACCAATCCATGTCGCAACCAGCGGCACAGATCACTTATTTGGGAAGCGCAGGGCTGAGCTCGTCGTGCAACTCCTGCCCAGCAGTTTCCCGAGTCGACTGGATCTAGAGGAATTCCTCATAAAACGACGGATCCGTCTGCAGTCGGGCGTAGACCTCGTCGCCGAGCCGGTTACTCGCCTTCATCCCTCGATAATTCAGCGCTCTCACCCGGGCCGCGTCGGCGTGGCGGATGATACTGCCGAGGAGCCGAAACCTCTCGGTGCCGTCCAGCCATTTCGGCGGTTTGGTGAGGGCGCTCGGGAGGACAGCATCGCGAAAGCCAGCACCGTGGTGGTACAGCACATCCCCATAGATGGCAAACCAAAGAGGGTGTGGATTCTTCTTGTTCGACCGAAGAAGGGGGGTCCAAGAAGCGTTCATCCGCTCCAGTTTCCCGAGCAGATTGCCGCCGGCGTCGGAGAGCAGTTCACCCTGCTCGTTCTTCCAGGGGTGCCCCGGTGACCAGTCACCGCGGATCCTGTCCCAGTCCTCTGCACGGATCACGCAGAAACATGGATGCGGTTGCTTGTCCCCGGCGACCTCGTCACGTCGTACCGCGACAAGTATGGAGTCATCCAAGGCTTTGTGGACCGTAGGCATGGGGTCAGCGATTGGAAAGGCGTCGCCATCGAGGAACATGATCAGGTCGTCGTGCTCGGCTTCCTCCACGATCAACGAGGCCAGAAGATTGAGTTTGCCGGCGTGGCCGCCGACGGCCGGTACGACACGACCGAACTTGTGCTCGTGAACGGGGTCGATGCCCTGGAAACTGGCGACCACCCGATAAGGCTCCTGCAGGTGGCGGGCCAGATAGTCCAGCTGGACGTCGATCCACTTGTCCGATTTGTGATGGGCGGTCGCTACATGAATCATTGGGTCGCACGTTCTCCCTGTTGCCCCACGGTCGGATGCCTCCGTCCGCCGCTACTCAGGGAGCCAATACTATCGGCTCAGATGCGGTGCCGCGGTTGCTGCGCCCGCCCGTCGAGGAGCCAATACGGTCGCCTACTCCCTCGTTGATGTTTTCACCGATGGGGATTAGGGAGTACCGCGGACATCGGTGCGCCGAATCCAGAACGACGAGCACCCATGTGGGTCGCTTTCGCTCATTCGGTTGTCCCCCCACACCTTGTCCAGTAGACCGTTCAACCCTTTGTCCTGGCTGATGAAGTAGTTGGGGCAGTGCACCTGATACCCGGCTGATCCGCCCAGTAGCCACGTTGCCATTAGATATTGTTCGGTGTAGTAGCGATGGGCCCACTGCGGTGGGTAGTCAGCCGGCAAGTAGATGTCGTGGACATGGACCAACGTCTCGAGAGGAAGCTCGGGCAAGATCTCCAGAAAGAAGACGGTCGCATCAGAGTTCATGAAGCTTCGATGCGATCCATCAAGGAACATGATGTCTCCCGGACTGATTCGGTTCAAGAGCGCGGAGACCTCGATCGTCTCCAACCTGCCCCGAATAACTTCATCGCAGAGCTGGTCGCACTCGGCGCGGGGGTGCGGGTCTATCGAGACGATGCGGGTTTGAAGGTCGTGATCTCTGATGGCTCGCCGAGCGAACTTGGTTGATACACCCGATCCGACCTCCAGATACAACGCCGGGTTGGTCGTGGCTAACATGCAGTAGAGGGCAATGCCATCCAAGCGAGGGATCCACCCGTTGTCCCAGTGCGGTTGCGAGATATCGGACCCCTGATGAATCGGAATCTTCAAGTAGTCCTCACGAAGCTCGTCGAACTGCTCGACGAGCGAGGTATAGCGCGGACGACCGGCGTCGATGATGTCGTACAGCCGCTGGTTTGGCGGGTGGCCATGTCCATAGCGCGGGACCGGATTCGTATACCGTCGGATGGAGTCCAGAGTCCTATACGGCTCGCGCATGGATCTCCAGCGCCCCAGCAGTTCGCGGGCCGGGCCCTCGAGTGCCGTTCCTCGCAGCAAGTCCTTGACGCCGCGGTTGGAGTTTTCAGCGCGACTCATGCCCTCGATCCTGCTCCTCGCATTTGTGCTGGTGAACGCCACCATAGCGCGGCTCAAAGGCAACTCGCCCGTGAGCATGGGTTGATCCCCCTGGCCACCACAGGTGTCCGCCGAGGGGCTTCCACGGTCTGGACCATCCGCGCCCGGGGCAACGCGCTCGGTCCCCGCCTGATCGAGCATCGTCACGGTGGTTGAAAGCCGAGACCGCGCCATGGCAACCAAGACGAAAGCCCTCTGGAACACGGCGTCGTCGATGCGGACCGGCCAGTGCAACTAGGAAGCTTGGCGGCCGTTTCCCTGCTCTCCCGTCCACTCGCTTCGACAGCTGCGGCACTGCAAGCTGACTTGGCTACTGGCGATCCCCGTCCCTCGGACCACCAGGATCGGGGTGTCTGTCCTTTGGCATTTCGGACACGTCATTTGCGTCGAGAAATCTTCCATAGCACCGACCTTCTGTATGGAATGGCCACAGCCCGGACTGCGGGGCTAGCCGCTTGCGGGAGTTCACAGTAATGACACATTGCCGCGAGGACAAGACGAATCAAAACCGTCACCCGCCCACTCATCGGATGCGGCCTGTAAGCCCATCGACCGAGGTGATCGGCTGCGACAACCGGGTCTGGACGAGGCGGGCCTGACCATCGAGGGTCCGTGGTGAGCGATGCCGCCACCGGCGCAAATGTGGTGAGGTGGTCGCGACGATAGGCTGGCCCAACCAGGGTGGGAGAGGCGGTCGCGAGTTGAGCTATCGGGGCGAAGATGATTGATCTGGACGGGGTACGTGTCAAGTTAGCGATGGCCCGCGCCAACGCTGAGCAACTGGAATCCCTCCTTCGACCCTTCGTCGAAGCCGCCCAGCGCTCTATTGAGCGAACGCCGAGCGGAAACCCGTTCGAGGTCGTCTACAAGATCACGAAAGTGCCCTGGATCGATCCGGCTTGGAGCGCAATATTTGGGCAGGGCATTTACAACATCCGGTCGGCCCTCGACCATCTCGCCTGGCAACTTGTCCTACTCGACGGCCAGGAACCTACGAGGGCTACCCAGTTTCCATTGCTGGACGCCAATAGGGACAAGAGCGGCCGCAAGGTTCGTGTGGACATCGCTCCTGGCATCAAGCGACCGGACATTCTGGCTGCGGTCGAGTCGATGCAGCCATATCACGGAGGCGGCAAGTGGGGAGACCAGCTTGGAGTGGTCGCCGAGTTGTCGACGATTGACAAGCATCGCCTGCCCATCGCCGTCTCGACAATGCTGAACGTTGACAACATATTCTGGGGTCTCCCCGAGGGCTCCAGGACTCCAAGTTGGTGGTTCCCAGTAGGGAAGGCACTGAATGAAGGCGACGTGGTGGCGAAGTTCCTGTTCAATGAGCCCGTGGCGCCCGAGGTGTTCGACCCTCATCTCGTTCCGCAGATTGCGCTTGACGAGGCTCCCCTCGGAAGCCCCTATCGAACGCAGGACCTCGCGAGTCTTCTGGGTGGCTTAGCCAGAATTGCCGCATTCAAGATAGACACCTTGATCATTGCGCCCCTGTTCGAGGGTGAGTTGCCAGCCTGGATAGCGCCGGGGCCACCCCGGCCCGATACCTCTCCACCACGAGATGGATCGCCAGATACGAAGCTACTGGGGACACGAGAGCCGGGGAGCGCCGAGCCCAACGGCCAATCGGCTACGCCGGTGGATGCGGATGCGACGTAATCTCGTCACTGGGCTCGCCCTGCACGGTCACTCCTCGACCCAGTCCCGGTGGCGGCCATGGCACGGCGAGGTCGGGCTCGCGACATATCGGACCGAGGTGCAAGCGAACTGCAACTGGTAACAGTGCTGCGCGGCCAGACGGACCGCGAGGTTGAGCCTCTCAAACCAGACGCCGGATATCTGTGGGGCTCATCGCGTCGAATCACCAAAACCAAGCCGCTTGCACGTCCCGAGCATGGCACTTGAATCCTTCGCAACATCGCCACCAGTGGCGGCCGCTGCTTGAAATGCTGCGAGCTCCGAACGAAGTTGCGGACTGGGCGCATTGTGAACCGCCACGATCAGCTTCTGGAAGGGCAATCCGCCGACATCGATAGTTTGCGTCCCCTCCTTGGGAGTCATCGTCTCGACGATGTCCCCGCATGCGGCCGACGTGAGCTGTTGGCTGTGACTCAACGACGGACTAGTAGCTGCAGACGCGCATCCGGCAAACCCCAGAGCACCCACCACGCTCAAAAGGAGTGCCACCTTTCGCATGCTTTCGAGGGTAATGGACTCAAGGCGGCCGCTGTCTGTTGGCTCTTCACCCAGGGCTCCCCGATGAGGACCGTGCTGATTTTGCCTGGGCTGACTCTGCGTACCTATTCGTTGACG
The DNA here is from genome assembly GCA_963704615.1 of uncultured Acidimicrobiaceae bacterium. Lineage (GTDB taxonomy): Bacteria > Actinomycetota > Acidimicrobiia > Acidimicrobiales > RAAP-2 > Bog-756. The sequence continues at coordinate 3,555,842 of OY969923.1, forward strand.
ATGCCGACGCACTCGCGCATGAGTGGCTCGCAGCGGGCGCCCAGGTTCACATGCCCCAGGACACGGAATGGGGCCAGCACGAAGGTGCACTCGCGGATCCGGACGGCAACGTCCTCAGATTCGGGTCGCCAATTAGATGAACGGGTGTCCCTACCGAGGTTAGGGTTGTTCGATGAGCAAAGCCTTGACCCCATCACCGATTCTGGAACTGTTCGTTCGCAATGTTCAAGAGCAGTTTCCAAAGGATGAGGCTGGCAAGAGCGACCGATTCGCTGAGGCAATTTCAAAATCAACCTCCGACGCTGATTCAAAACGAGCACGACGCTGCTTTCACTGGGCATTCGCAATGGCCGACGATAAGGACCAATCACACCCGAGATGGCGTGAGGTAAAAGAGCTTCATCAAGAGTGGAAGGACACTTGGTTCGGATTGGAGTTCGGCCTGACTGGCAATCAAGGCGTGAAACGGCACCCGGATGAGGACATGCACATCCAATGGGTGGAGGATGCCGTCGGAGTAGCTAAAGCGCTCGGCGAAGAAGACGGGTGGGACAAGTCGCCTTGGGTAGAACTCCTGAGCGAGCTCGTCGAGATGGGTGCCTGAGCGAGCGAGGAACCGGTCGCCCACGGCCCCACTCCTGGCAACTTCAGGGTCAGTCCCTACTCCGAGTCAAAGTAAGTCTGCAACTGAGCAGCCGTGTCCTCCCAGCGCCGGTCAACCATGGTCGCTGCCGCCGTTCACGGCCCGCGTTCGGGTCAGGGGGCAATGGCGTCGACTCGGCATCTGAGCCAATCTGCCTGGGTGAGGTCGGATGGTTCTTCGTCGAGGACTGAGCTGGACAGGGCATGGCGCGGTCCTCGTTGGTGGCAGAGGTTTCGCGGGATGGATCCCCAGAACCACCGCAAGTGGCAGGCGATTCTGGGGATATTCAGTGGCGCGATCGGCACGGCCTTGGGCGTCGCCTTGTTAATCGCCGACAGGTTCGTGGCCGGAGGGGCGGTTCTGACCATCATCGGGTTTGCCGCCATTCTCCTAGGGATCTGGGGCGTCAGGCGAAGCAAGTAGGACAGTGTTAAGAGAGCCACAACTGCCCACTGAGCGGTGACCGCGGGGACATTGCCGAACGCATCGAAGGACGTGACCGGGGTCGGGACCACAGCCGTCCCCACCGGGGGTCACGTCGTCTCCACGCAGACAAGTGGATGAAGGTGGTACGTCTGTCGTTCACCCCCGGCACCGTCTCCGCCATCTGGGCGCCGCTCGTTCGAGTTCAGCCCCGGCGAGGCGACCACTTCCATCGGCGCACGGCCACGATGGCGCCGACGACACCCCAGATGGCAACGATGAGGAGATCGTGCCAGGCCCAGGGGGACGCACCCGTTTGGGTGTCGAAGGGAGCGAAGACGGCATTGATGAAGTGGCGCACAGGGAAGTACGACGAGAATTGGGCTAGCCCCGACCCAGGTTTGAGTGGGAACCACAGGCCCGAGAGAAACAGCAGTACGAAGAAAATGATGCTGACGATCGGACCGGCCGCGTCCTGGTTCGGGACGAGCGTGCTCATAGCCACTCCCAGCGCAGAGAAGCAGAGCATGCCAACGACGATGGCCACCACAAAGGCACCTACGTTGTCCGGAAAGTGGACGCTGAAACCAAGTCTCCCGACGATAAGGAGGATGACGACCTCGATTGTGGCGACGACCATGGAGCTGAGGACGATGGCGCTGAGCAGCGCCCACGTGGGTAGAGGACTGAGTCTGAGCCGCTTGAGTAGGCCCATCTCGCGTCGGTTGACCAGGGTGATGGCCAAAATGTTGAAGCAGGCTGCCATCACGCCGTACGCAGCAAATCCTGGCACGTAGTACTGAACCAGCCGGATGTTGCCGTAGAACGAGATGTGCGAATTCCCCGCTGAGGCTCCCAGCAGAATGAGGAAGACCACCGAGAACCCCACGGTGAAGGCAGCCCCGACCGGATTGAGCCAGAACGACAGCTGTTCGTAGTGGACCTGCCGGCCCACCAACTTGACGTCGCTGAATCCTTCGAAGGAACCGATAACAGGGGTGGCGCTCATTGCTCGTCTCTCGTCAGCTGGAGGTAAACGTCTTCCAAGGTGACCCGGGCGACCGAAAGTCCTGGTAGGCGAAGGCTGCGGTCGAGAGCCCAGCCGCTGAGGGCGTGAAGCACGGTCAACTCATCCTCGGTCCGGATCTCAACCAACCCGTCTGATTCGGCGTGGATCGCGACCGGGAGGTCACTCACGGAGATCCCGTCGGGCAGCGCGAAGCGGATCGTCACGGCACCCGAGTCCCGTCCGCCGAGAGAGGCCGGGGTCCCGGTGGCCACGATCTGAGCGTTGTTGAGCACCGCGACCTGATCGGCCAACGCCTCCACTTCGTCCATATAGTGGGTGGTTAGCAGCACCGTCGTTCCCTCGGATACGAGTTTGCGGATCAGTTCCCAGGAGTCTCGACGACCTGACGGGTCGAGCCCAGTCGTGGGCTCATCGAGAAAGAGCAACTCGGGATTGCCGACAATTCCGAGGCCCACATCAAGCCGGCGCTGTTGGCCCCCGGAAAGCGTCTTTACCCGCGCATCAGCCTTCTCGGTGAGGCCGACCAGAGCGATGACTTCGTCGACCGAACGCGGCGAAGGGAAATACCCGGCGTTACGGGTCAGCACCTGGCGCACCGAATAGAAGGGCTCGACCGCCAACTCTTGGAGGACGACGCCGATGTGGGTCCGGAGCCAACGCTGCGTCTGCCGGTTAGCTGGGTCGACGCCCAGTGTTTCCACGTGTCCGGCGGTTCGGTCCCGGAAGCCCTCCAAGATCTCGATGATTGTGGTCTTGCCAGCCCCGTTCGGGCCGAGCAGGGCAAAGACCTCGCCCTGGCTGACCTCGAAACTGACGTCGCTCACTGCTCGCTTGTCACCGTAGGTCTTGGTGAGGTCGCGCACGCTTATTGCTGTCACGGCGCTCCTCTCCTCACGTTGTCACAGTCACAATGGTCCGGTTCCAATCCCCGCCGGATCATGACGCGTCCGGACCCGGAAGCGGCCCTGTCCCCCCGTCGGATGAGTCTAGACGGCGGATGGGCCAGCTCAAGAAGGGTCACAGTGGTCGAAACCTGGTCGACCGCGTTGCTGGCGAGGAAGTTCTCCGTACCACTCGACCTTCATCGGCGGTCCTTTACCCCGACGTTAGATCCGCCTCTATGTGGGCTTTGCCGACGGGGCGAAGTATTGCTCGACACTGTTGGCGATCCCCTGGGCAATGATTCGTTGATCTGCCGTGCTGGCGGCGATCGTCCCTTCGAAGGGATCGGTGAGATAAAGCGGCTCGATGACCGCGCCCGGCATCTGGCTCGGCGTGGAGAAGTACCCGGAGTCGGCCGGACCGATGAGCATCAGGTGGTTGTAGGCCGCAGCTTCTGCCGCCAGGCCGCCGGTCGCGGGGTTGCCGACCGCGGAGCCGAAGCCGCCGTCGGGCTGTACTCCGTCGTTGGGAATCTGCCAGCCCTGGGCGTTCATCGCCGCCAGGACATCGTTCTGGAGCAGGTTCGCCAGGTTGGCGTTGGCCTGCGAGAACGGCCGGTCAGGGTCGTAGACGGTGACGCTGCCCGCATTCTCCGCTGTGCCACCGGCATCCATGTAGACGCCGATCAGCAGATCGGCCTTGGCCAGGTTGGCACAGACATCCCGGGCGGCGACGTCGTCGTGAGAACCGATCTCCGAGAGCACTCCGCCGTCGGTGTCGGCCGGGCCCAATCGGAGCACCGTCGTGTCTTCGGTCCTGGAGACGACGACCCGGTAACCACGCTCCCGAAGGAGCGCCATCGTGTCGAGCACGATAGACAGGTTCACGTCGGATTCGTAGATCGTCTCCCCTGCTTCAGTGTTTCCCACACCACCGGGGTCGATCCCGCCATGACCAGCATCGAGGAACACCGTCTTGCCGTTGTTGCCGACGGTGGGTGCGAACGCCATGCACGCGCCAGACGCGAAGTACGAAGGGTCCAGCGCCGTGCCGTCGGCGGACGCCGGGTGCGAGTTGAACATATCGTCGACAGCGCCTGTCACATCGCCACCGAACCTCCGAACGACGAGGCCTCCGGCGACGAGGACCACAAGGACAGCAACGACAAAGACGACCACCCCAAGTCGCCGACTGCGGCGGGCCGGGCTCTGGCGCGTCATCAAGGACGACTTGATGTCAGAAAATAACCAACCGACCGTGGTGGGGTCGATGCGAGGGCATCATCAGCCCTATGGAATGCCATCGATTGCACCCTCATGGAGATACAGCACATCTGACTGGCTCCGCCGTTGGCTGTGTCTCTGATCACGCGTATGAATAGTACCGACGAGCGGGTCGCCAGAGGCATCGCGCTGACCTGTGCGACGGCCTGCTCCACCTGCCGGTTGGCAGCGTGCCCGACCCGGTTCGGTCCAAAGTGTGTTGCCTTCCCCAAGCGCTACCGGTAGTGGCCGGGACTCTGGTCGGTCCCAAGTCCTGAGTGGTCCAAACGGCCGCTGTGGGTTTCGGGTAATGGACCGATGGGAGCCAATTGGACCCTCTCACAAGGGGATTCTCCCATGGGAAGGGCACGGGAGCCAGCATCGATCGATGAGCCAACATTCCTCAACATCTGTCCCCGCAATGTTCACCTCTCTGTCGAGCGACTCGCGGCAACCGGCCGGGAGGTGCTTGCTGACAGCCCCGTCGGCGTGTTCACGACCGGTTCGTCTCTGGGCACGAAGAAGGAGTGGCGTCACAGCCGGAGATGGAGCAGAGGCGGCAAGAGAGCAGCTCTCCCCAAAATGGGCTCTCTCAGTCGGATCCTCGTGAAACGGCAGTTCACTGAACGATTTGCTCCGAGGATCGTCCGCCCCTAGGGCGAGTCGGCGTGTTCGCCATCGGCTGGCCCACCCATCATCTTGAGCATCTGCATGCCGCCAGTTTGGACGAATCGATAGCTCAGGCCAGCGGCCAACACCAGCGCCACGATGTTGAGCACCGTGGTGTAGTTCAACTGAATCGCAGTTTCCCCGACTTTGGCCTTGCGTTCGGTGGGGACCAGTCCCAGCAGCGAAAAGAGGATCTCGACGATGTAGCCGGCAGCGACCATGGTTGCGTAGAAGCTGGCCAGAATGAACAGCATCATCTTGGTGCCGTAGTACTTCCTGTAGATGGCGAGAATGGGCAGGATAATAAGGTCAGCGAACAGGAAGCTGACTACCCCACCGAAGCTGATACCTGCGTTCCACAGCACTCCAGCCAGCGGGACATTGCCGATGGAGCAGACAAAACTGAGCAGGCTGACGATCGGTCCGATCAAGGGCCCCCAGATCTTCGAGAGCAACGGATGGTCGGTGGCGAAGAAGTGGTGCCAGAAGCTAACGGGCACCCAGGCAGCAACCGCTCCGGCGATCAGTAGCCCGAGGACGACGTCCCGGATGACCGCCGCCCATTCCATGATGAAGACGTGCGAGACCGAGGTGAGGCCCTGCTGGCTCAGGAGGCGATGCCACAGACTTCCTTCCTCGCCGATCGTCATGTCCATAGCGGCATGGCCCTCCATCGAGCCCGCCAGGCCCTTCTCGCTCTGAACCCTGGCATCCTCGATCAGTCGCTGGCGGAGGAACAGGCGGAACACCACGGCAATGAGCACGATCATGATGGGTCCACCGACGAACTCGGCCAGGGTGAATTGCCATCCGATGAGTACGGCGAGGATCACGCCCAGTTCGACTACCAGGTTGGTCGACGCGATCTCGAACACCATGGCCGCGGTGAAGCCGGCTCCCTTCTTGAAGAGGGAACGGGCCAGGGCCACCGCCGCATAGGAGCAAGAGGAAGAGGCGATGCCAAAGCCTGTGGCCGTGAGCAGCGTGCGAGGGCGATCATCCCCAAGCCGCTTGACGATCGTGCTCCGTCGAACGACCGCCTGGACCACTGCCGCCAGGATAAATCCGAAGATCAAGGCCCACAGGATCTGCCAGGTCATCGAGCCCGTGATGGTGAGGGCATGTCCGATTGCGTCAAGCACTCTCATGATGCGGTCTCGTTGTCGGCTGAAGACCGTCCTTTCACGAACCCGTGCGGGAGCTGTTCTGCGATCAAGGACAGGTGCTCCACCGCGCTATGGCCAGACGTCTTGGTCATGGGTGCTGGTAATAGACGAGCGGATGCCCGTCCCGATCGATGAAGAAGAAGTGGGTCCCTCCGAGTACTCGGAGGGACCCACAACGACGACGAGCGAATGATCCAGAATCTTGGTGCCACAGGCGTGGGCAACCACGGGCGCGTAGAGATCCTGGCCGGCTGACTGTGTCGGGCAGTATTCCACCGAGCACAGGAGGGTGCTGGATCGGGCGGCCTCCCACCGTTCTCATCTCAAGGACCAGCTAGGGGCATGCCGACTCGGTGACACGCTCCAGTTTCCCAACCCTTCACAGAAGGACAGTATCCACTTGGGTTTGTGCTCGTGCACTGCGGATCCACAGTCCCACGCCTGGGCTGCTAGCCCCGAAACTCGAGACCGCTTGGATTCGGACCGTCATCGGTTGATCCCGACCCAAGGTCCATTCTGCCGGTCCAGGTTGTCGCTGGTTCTCTGTCACTTGTGAGCGGCCTTAGATCGGTTCGAGCAAGCCGTCGAACTGTGCGTTGGCATGAGACACGGCCCGCTTGACTAGGGAGACCGCCATTTGCGCGTCTGCTTCGAACATGGCCCATACGATCGTTTTGTCGCGCATCACCATGGGCCTTCCGTAGGCGCTGGGCACGTGCGAGCGGAAACCCCCCGCTGAACCGAGTGCACTGTCGAATGCCTCGATCCATCCCGAAACCGGCTGGCCGCTGAGGGTCCATTCGATCGTGACTCGATGGAAGCGTTTGCCGACCACTTGAATGTTTCGAACCACTATCGCAGCGTATGAACCATCACCGGTGGCTCGGAGTTGGGCCATTTCGTGCTCCCTCGCAGGTCGAATTGCAGGTGCTCGAGGGTGCCCGATCCTGCGCTGGCCAGTGCCGGTTCCAGTGCTGGGTCGATGCGCCCATGGATCCGCCGACAGTCGTGCAGTCGCGCACCGGATTCGCTTCCCTGTCTAGCAACTGCAAACTGAACAGTCGGACATGAAATCCTGAACCCTCGATGAACCTTGCGTGGCAATCTGAAGACGCCGGAACATCTCAATCACCCCAAGGCGAGTAACGCCCAGGCAGAGGGGGGCGCACCAGATCACAACGGCGTGATCGGCCCTGACGGCTAGATAATGGTTTCTTGCACGGCCAGCCCCGATACCGCCGGGAGAGTGACCGATTCTGCCAGGGGCAAAGGGTCCGTCGTCCCGGCTGCCTTGCCGTGACGACCCTGAGTCAGGTATGAAGCGGGATGCCGGAACGTCGCGTAGTCGCCCAGAGATGCCGCTGGGAGATGTTCGCCTCAGGCGAGTGGCAACGCTGCAGCAAGCCTCGCCGACACGAAGGTGCTCACCAGATCGGTACCGTGACCATCGGTACCCGGGCGCTGATCCGACTAAGGATGCAGAGGCAACCGAGCGTCAGAAGAGCCAAGTCCCGACCAGATTGATGAATTCATCTGCCCCAGATCACCGATCGTGCGTCGCTCCTCAGGTCCGGAGGGCCCGCACCGACTCCGAGATCCGGTGCCTGTAGGGTCCGAGGACCGGTACGAGGAAGGGATTGACGGTGACGCAACACATCGTTCAGATCGAGGCCGCCGGGGGGATCTGCCCGGCCGCGCTCAGCATTCCCGTTGGAGAGGGGCCGTGGCCGGCGACGATCATGTTTCCCGACGCCGGGGGAATGCGCGACTCCATGCGGCAGATGGGTGAGCAGCTGTCGGGCCTGGGTTATGTGGTCTTAGTTCCCGACTTCTACTACCGCAACGGTCCCTACGAGCCCATCGACATGCGTACCGCGTTCTCCACAAAGGAGACCGCGGAGAAGGTCATGGGCATGATGCGGGGTTACACCGCAGACATGGTGGTACGCGACGCCAGCACCCTCGTCGACTACCTCGAGACCGTGTCCGACAAGAAGCCAGGTGGCGTCGGCACCACTGGCTACTGCATGGGTGGACGGCTCTCTCTCATCGTCGCTGCGAACCTGGGCGCGCGCATCGCTGCCGCAGCCTCCTTCCACGGTGGGAACCTCGCCAAGGCCGACGACCCCGACAGTCCGCACCACAAGGCCAACGCCGTCAAGGCCGACGTGTACGTAGCGGGGGCGATCGAGGACCAGTCGTTCACCGACGAGCAGAAGGACCTGTTGGAGAATTCGCTCACCGATGCCGGAGTTGTCCACACCATCGAGACCTATCAGGCCCACCACGGCTTCGCCGTCCCGGACAACCCGAACTACGACGCAACCGCGGCCGATCGTCATTGGAGGGCCACCGAGCAGTTCTTCGGATCCGTTCTCGGCCAGTGACGGTAGAAGGGTTCGCCTGAACGCCCAGCGGTCAGACAAGGAGGCCGCGTCGTCCGATACGTCTGCGGGCGGCGTAACTCTCCGTTCCGGCCATTTTGCCCGGGCCATGCCTAGGTCAGGAGTTCGATTCTTTCCCTAGGCTCTGTTTCCCCCTTGAGCCTGATCGGAATACCTGCCTAGGATCAAGGATTGCGGACCCCTTCGGCGAACGAGTAGCTCTCGATGGCGGGGCGCGAGCAGCGGAGTAGCGACGAGCACCGGAGGCGAAAGAGTCATGGCAAAAGCGACGAACGGTGGCGGACAGGGCCAATACGGCGGGACAAGGACCAGGGTGCGGCGGGTCCGGACCCTGTTCAGCTCCGTGCTGGCCGCCGCCGCGTTGATGGTGCCGCTCGGACTGCTGGGCGGCACGACCGCTGCCTCGGCGGCCACCCCCTCGTCGACAACCTGCGCCGGCACTCCGGCGACTCCCGCTTCGCTGGCCGGCGGGACCTACACCTCGGTGTCCGTCACCGGGGCGTGCGAAGTCAACGCGGGACAAGTGATCGTCACCGGAAACGTCACTGTGGCACCCGGGGCGGCCCTGGCGGCAGTCTTTGCCAACAATGACGTCGGGGGCTCGGGAACGTCAGGGTTGACCGTGGACGGCAACATCGACGTCGGCAGCGGAGCCACGCTGCTCTTGGGTTGTGAGGCTCTTCATTTTGCTTGCGCCGACGATCCCAATCAGAACAATCCCACCCTCAACTCTCCCGGAGCCGTCACAGGCAGCATCGACGCCACCAACGCGCTGGGTGTCGTCCTTCACTCCACGACCGTCGGAGGGGACGTGATCGAGTCGGGCGGAGGCGGCGGCCCCAGCTGTGCCCCGAGCGGGATCTTCGCCAAGTTCGGCTCGCCTGTCTACAGCGACTACGAGGACAACACCATCGGGGGCAACCTGCGGGTCGCCGGGCTCGACTCCTGCTGGTTTGGCACCCTCCGCAATCACATCGGCGGGAGCGACACATTCGCTGACAACACCATGACCGACCCCGACGCTATGGAGAATCTCTCGAACCAGATCGGCGGGAACCTCCTATGCACGGGCAACTCGCCTGCTGTTCAGTACGGGGACTCGAGCGAGGACGTCACCCCGTCGACCCCGAACGTGGTTGGGGGTTTTGCCACCGGTCAGTGTGCATTCGGGGTGGAACAGCCAAGGCCGGCTCCCGTACCCGGGCCCGGCGGGAACCCCGCGGGGCCTCTGACTCCCATCGCGGTGCCCAGTTCGACGCCACCGGGGTACTGGCTGGTGGCCAAGGACGGTGGCGTGTTCAGCTTCGGCGCGCCGTTCTTGGGATCCGAGGGCGGTCAGTCCCTGGCCCAACCCATCGCCGGCATGGCCGCGGTGCCGGGTGGGGGTAGCTACAACCTCGCCGACGCCAGCGGTGTTGCCTATGGGTTCGGCTCCCATGCCTCCGATTGCACCGGCCTGACCGCCACGCTCAACAAGCCGGTGGTCGGGATTGCGGCCGCCCCGGGAGGCAACGGATGCTGGCTCGCCGCCGCCGATGGTGGCGTCTTCGCCTTCGGCTCGAACGCGACGTTCTACGGATCGGCCGGGAGCCTCACCCTCAATCAGCCGGTGGTTGGCGTGGCCGCGGCCCCCGGAAACGACGGCTACGACCTGGTGGCCGCCGACGGCGGTGTCTTCACCTACGGACCTGGCGCTACCTTCCAGGGATCGATGGGTGGTCAGCACCTCAATGAGCCCGTGGTCGGCATGGCGGTGGATCCGGTGACCGGTGGGTACTGGCTGGTGGCGGCCGATGGCGGCGTCTTCAGTTTCGATGCCCCATTCTTCGGTTCGCTCGGCAGCCAGAAGCTCAACAAGCCGATCGTGGGCATCGCCGCCGCACCGACTGGCGACGGTTACTACCTGGTGGCCGCCGATGGCGGCGTCTTCGCCTTCGGAACCGGGGCGCACTTCCAGGGATCGACGGGCAACATCGTGCTCAATCAGCCCGTAGTGGGAATGTCACTCGGCTGATCGACCAACGCCCGTGGCGGGACCGGACCCTGGCGGTCGTCAGGGGAAGTACTTGCGGACGAGCTTGGCCGGGGCGGTGTAGGACGAGCCGGACAGAATGGCCGTGTTCGACCCCGCAGCTGAGGGCAGGCTCTTGTCGAGATTGAGGACCGGGTCCAAGATCCCGTCGGGCCCGCAATTGTCGGTACCAGGAACGGCGAACGAGTTGTCGACGAGGGTCATTCCGGCCACCGTGATCAACCCTTGGGGCGTGCTCGACGTCGTCCCGGTCGCTCCGCTGATCGGCGTGTTGGGTGGTGGTGGGTCCGTCGTACCGGTCGTCAGGTTGAGCGTGATCGGCCCGGCTGTGTCGGCGATCGTGCAGTCGGGCCCGAGCAGTCCCGTCGGCGTGCTCACCAGCACGTCGATCGGCAGGGTCAAGCCTGGGGCGCTGCCGTTGAGAAGATTACCCAGGTTGACGGTGGGGAGCCCGACCAGCTGAGGGGTGACCATCACTGCCAGATCTCCTCCACTCAAGCCAGAAATGCCGGTCAACCCACCCGGAAGGGGGATGGCCGGTGACTGCAACGCCGAGGTGCCGTTGGTGGGCAGGACGGCGACAGGCTGGCCCGTCTTCGTGTAGCTGAGGCCGAGGGAGAGCGTCGTCGGGCTCGATGACGTAACGGTGGTGGAGCCGATCTCGAACGTCGTGCTGGTGGTCGAGGAGAACAGGCATGTGGCCACACCCTTGACGTCGACCGGGCAGTTGGCGAAATCGGCCAGGTCGGGCGGAACACCCTTCGACTTGGCCGCGGCGAACCCGGGAGTGAGCGCCACGAAGAGGGACATGCCGACCAACGAGAGCGCCCCCACCAGCGACACCCCCTTGGCCGAGACTGATCTCGTGGGAGCGCCCCACCGGTCACCAGTATGCGTCCACAACGTCATGGCACCCCCTGTTCCCCAGCAGTCGATCTTCCTCCGTTGCCAACCGGCATCCGGCGCAGACAACGGGCCGCAGCTACGTTACCCACCGGTAGCTTCGGTCAAACATCAACGGCGGAGATCCGAAGACTGGCTCTGCAGGTCAGAGCAAGGTCACTTGATCGATGAGCCACCGTCCCTCCGATCTCACCAAGGTGATCTGCACCTGGCTGCGATCGGTCGTCGGCGTCGTCTGTGTGGAGTTGGCGATTCTTTGGGTGAGGAAGACCAGGGCCACGGCTCGGGACGTGCCGGACGAAACGAGCCCCGCCGACACCACGCTGGCGTCCGCAGTGGCCTTGTACTGTGTGAGGGTCGACTTCAAGGCATCGCTCGACTGGGTGAAGCTGCGGCGGAACGAGGGCGTCGAGTCAGCAACCACGGCGGCGAAGCCGCGTTCGAGGTCGCGGTAGTTGTAGCTAGCCAGCTGGACGGCGTAGGTCCTGGCCGCGACGAGAGCGCTCGTGCGCGAGCTGGCTTGGGCGTCCTGATTGCTCAGTGCCAGCAGGCTCAGGATCAACGCCACCGCCAGCCCGGCAATGAGGACGCAGGCACCAACCAAGACAGTGTTCGAGCGCATCCATCGTCGAGTCGACGATGGTTCCGAGGCCGGTCTCCCCGACACCTCGGACACTCCGGAGTCACTGCCCGTGTCCTCGCCGATGACGAGAACGGCTTCCGCCGTTTCCGGAGCCGAGCCGTTGTCGAGACTGGCGGGTTGGCCGTGGCCGTTGTTCCCCTCGGCGACCGGTTCCTCCTCCTGAATCTCCTCTCCCGGTGGCCGGGCCCCGTGGTCGGCGGGGAAGGCCATTGTTGAGGGTGCCACGGGATCCGCCCGCTCTTCCCCGCCGGCGGAGGGCAGAGTTAACCGGTCCTCTGCGGCACCATTCCTCTTCGCCGATTTCCCCTTTGCCTTCTTGGTCGTCTTTCCCTTGGCCGGTTCCCCCTTCGAGCGACCACTCTTCAGTTCTTCGACAGACCGGCCCGGCAGGTCCGTCTCCCCGGCCACCGTGCCGACGGTCCCATCACCCGTTCGGTCGTCCGGTTTCACAGAGCCCGTCCCGGGTTGACCGGCTGAAAATCGACGACCGTCGGGTCGGGATCTTCGGAACGTCCGTCGGGACCGTCCGCACGGTGAGAGGCGATGTCGGCCAGCGGTGACACGGTCGGGGGAATCTCGATCAGACGAGGCTGGGAGCCGTCGGCACCATCCTCATCCTCCACGGCATCGGCCATCTCGTCCATGCTGATCGGGCCCTCGGGCCGACCAGCCAGAAACTGCTCGATCACGGGGACCGTCGAGTTCATCATCTCCTCCTTGGACCCGAAGCCGACCAACTTGGAACGGAAAAGCAGACCCAGGTAGTGGGCGGTTCTCTTCACCGATTCGATGTTGTGGCTGATGATGAAGAAGGTCGCTCCCGTCTCGTCGTGCACACTGTTGATGAGACCGTCGAGATAGGCCACCCTGACCGGATCGAGACCCGAGTCGGGCTCGTCGAAGAAGAGGATCTGCGGCTCGAGGACCAGGGCGCGGGCCAAGCCGGCGCGCTTGCGCATGCCCCCCGAAACCTCGCCCGGAAGCTTGTGGAGGTGATTGACGAGACCGACGAGCTCGGACTTGTGGAGGACGATGTTCCGAATCTCCTTGTCGGTCTTGCTCGTGTGCTCGATGAGGGGGAACGCGATGTTGTCGAAGAGGTTCATCGAGCCGAAGAGCGCACCGTCCTGGAAGAGCACTCCGATCTTCCGTCGGATCCGGAGGACCTCCTTCTCGCGAACACCCACGATGGGCTCGCCGTCGATATAGACCTGGCCGGTTTCGGGCCGCAAGAGGCCGATGATCACCTTCAGAAGGACGGACTTACCCGTTCCCGAAGGTCCGAGGATTGCCGAAGTCTCGCCTCGCGGCACATCGAAGGTGATGTCCTCGAGGACCACGTGGCTTCCGAACTGTTTGGTGACCCCCTGGATCGAGATGACGGCGTCCGCGACGGGGGCAACCACCGGTCGTGCCGGCGGCTTGCTCTTGACGGTCGCCATCCCCTTGCTGGCCAACTTCGTCCTCCTCTTTTCCTTTTGTTGTCAGGCTACCGAGAGCCTACGGCTTACCGGTTTCACAAGCTGAAGCCCGGAGGGGGTCCGACAGGGAGGCCCAGGCTGACGACTGTCGTAGTCGCGGTGAACTGCCCCCAGCCCGGCTCCGCCGCGATCGGGTTGGTGCCACCGTCTACGTAGTACATGCCGGTGCCCTGGTCCTTGAAGATCGAGTTCCAGCCGCCGGCGTAGGTGTTCAGGCTGGTGGCGAGAAAGACGGAGCACGGGCTTCCGCCGGCGCTCGGGACGAAGGCAGGTATGGAGAAATCGTTGGACGCCACCGTGCTGATACTGCTGGACAGGGGCCCGGTCACGGGCTCCGGGAGTGTCTGGAGAGGCCTGTCGTCCGTGTTGGGAGGCACCGGTGGTCCCGGCGCCGTGGCGGGCAGCGGGGTTGCCTGCGTCGAGAGAGTGACGCTGGTGGGGGCGGCCTGGCAGGTGTATGTGGTCGTCGAGGGCGGTGGTGGGACCTCACTGACCGTCGTCACCGCTGCCGTCGACACCGAGAGGTCGAGAGCGCCGTCGGGCTCGACCCCGGTGACGGTGAGGGTGGTCGTCCCCGAGGGGGCCAGGCTCACCACATAGGGAAAGCACTCGAACGTCGGAGTCGTGTAGTCGCTGCAGGCGGTGCCTTCGGGGTGATAGCTCCCGAGTGCCGGTGGTGGGATCTTGCTGGCCGGCGAGGGGCCGTACTGGGCCTGGATCTGGATGCACTCGCCGGCGGGCCAGTCCGCCGACAGACAGCTGGCGCCCCCCTGGTTGTCGCAGAACACGACGTCCTGCGGTGGGATCTCGGCTGTCAGGCTCGGTAGCTGGAGCAATCCCGTGACCCATCCTGTGATGTCGAAGATCTTCGACTGCCACGGGTAGAGGTCGAAAGTCATCTTGTCGGTCTTCCAGACGAGATTGTTGGCGGTCCACTCGTCGTAGCCGGCCAGGACCTGGCCGTTGGTGATGGCAGCCAGGAACGGGACGCCATAACCACTCCCCGGTGGAAAGGTGGACTGCGGAATCGGTGGCGGGGCGCAGGCCGGCATGCCGGGAGCGTCGGTTAACGCCGTCAACCGACTTCCGGTGGTCCCCGCTCGTGTGAGGTCGGCCAGAACGGCGCTGACGCGGGACGGGTCGATCGATCTCGACGGGTCGAGGGATCTGATCGATGACGCAGAGCGGGTCGCCTGGGCGTCGGCTCGAGGTGCTGGTATAGCGGATGTTCCGGACGACGACGTCAGGTTTGCCGCGGCGGGAGCGGCGACGGCCGCCGTGGCCGCCACACCGAAGGCGGCCAACCGCAGCCAGACCATTCTCGTCATCGGATTCTCTTCATCGCGGTCGCGTCTGTTGGTGGTGCGATTTCTCGCCTCGCTGATGCCGGCCGTCGATGCATGGACTAGGGCGCCGGCTGATAGAGCGAGGCGGAGACGGGCAGGGTTGCGCTGGCGTGCCCTGCGGTGAGCGGCAAGCCGGCGATCATGTCGACGTTGGCGGCAACCGCGGCCGGGCAGGTGGTCGAGGGCTGCAGAACGGGCACGCTGAAGTTATTGCTCGTCAGGGTGGCGCTCGTGGCCGTGAGCGGTCCGGTCACGGCGCCGGTCAGCGGGATGGTCACCGGCCCGATCGTGCAGGACACCCCGAACAACGGCGCCGTGCTCCCGCTCACGTTGGCGTCGAGAGCGACGGCCAGCCCGTTCTGGGAGGAGGTGCAAGTGAAGCCCCCGGTGATCGTTCCCGGGTTGGCCACGAACCCGATGGTCGGTGTCATCCCCGGCACCAGTGTGAGCAGGACCGACAGGGGGCCGAACTGCTGGCCATCCGTCGGCGAGTCGACGCTCCCCGTCGCCCCGCAAGGCGATGTCCCGGGGACGAGGGTGACGATTCCACAGAACTTGGCATCGATGCCGGAAACTGTGGCGGACCCGGTGTCCAGCGCTCCGTTGGTTGCCGTTCCCACCAGTCCCAGTTGGTAGGTAGAGGTCGGAGGTCCGGCCGGATTGGGCACGCAGTCATCGGGAAGGTCAGAGGATGCCAACGTGATCCGCTTCGAGATCTGGGCTCGTGCCGATGTCTGGTCGTGTGGCCTGGCCGCCGAAACTGCCGAGCCGGACAGGGCATCTGGTCCTACCGCCTGCCCCCGCGACACCAGCAAGCATCCGACCGACACGAGTGCCGCGACGACGAAGGCCGCTCTCCGTCCGTGCCTCCCCGCCGCCACCCGGGCTCCCAGGCGTGACCTTTGAGGCTCTCTTCGCACCTTCCCCCCTTTCGGCACGTGCGGATTTTTTGGCGGGCGAAACAAACGAGCAACCTTTTCGTCGCACCGTCTATGCCCGTTCGACAGGTATTCAAAACCTCAGGCTGGCCGCGCCTTGGATCACTGCTGTGCCCGGCTCACCAGCCCGAAAAGCTCGGAACGCTGTCTGCGCCGCGCTCGAGCATGCCGGGTGCCGCGCTCGTGCAGGTATTGGTCAACGTCGGGCTGGGCACTGCCTGCGTCGGTCCGGGCATCTGGCTCCCGGGGATGTAGGGGCAGACAGGATCCGCGGTGTTGAAGTCGAGTTCTCCGTGCACGTGCCCGCCTCCTACCACCGACGCCAGGTCGCCGGAGACAGCGGGGAGGAGCTCGAAGACAGCTTGGACGTCCTGGTCGTTCTCGGCGGTGACCTGCGAGTCGGTCGCCAGGTTCGAGACGAGGCCGGTGATCTGTGCGCTGTCGCTGGCCAGGAAGGGATTGAGCTGTTGCTCGGCGGACTGGCTGTTGCGAATCAGTGCCTGGACGTCGGCGTTCGAGTCACGCAACTGCGCGGTCAACGAAGCCAGGCCCTGGGAGAAGGTTGCCAGATCGCCATCGGTCGCCTCCAGCGTCTGCAAGTCGGTCTGACCGTCGACGACCAGGTTCACGGTCTCCGGCTGGGCGGCAATCAGGGCATTGGAGAGGCGCTGACCGGTCACGATGATCGTTTGCAGATCCGGACCGGTGCCGACGAAGGCGCTGGCCAAAAAGTCCTCATCGGTCACCAGATCCTGCGAGTTGACACTCTGGATCATGGAGTTCAGGTCCACCAGCGCAGTACCGATCGGTGTGGGAAGGGTCACCCTGTTGGCGGGAATGACGGTTCCGGGGCGCAGCTCGGGTCCGGAGGCTGTGTCCGGCTGCAGGTCGAGGTACTGCTCGCCCAGAGCAGAGAGCTCCTTGACTCGGACAGGTCCGTTGTCGGGAATGTGCTCGCCTGCCGTCATCGCCAGTTTGACGGCCACGTCCCCCGGGTCGAGGTCGAGAGCCGAGACCGTGCCCACCTGCACCCCCCGGTAGGTCACGTCAGCACCCGTGTACAGACCCCCGGCGCTCGGCATGAGCACGGTGACCGGGAAGGGCTGCGACGTGATGTGGTACTGCATAATGTCGAACACGATGAAGTAGACGCCGACGACGACGACGACAGCCAGGGCGATCATTCGCGGAAGCAGGTGCTGGTTCATGGGTCCTCGTTCATGGGTTCTCGCTCACCACAGGCTCGCGGCAAGGAGGTCGGAGACCGCCTGTCCGCCCTCCTGGGTCGTGGATCCCGAAGGTGTCGATGTCCGGGTGTCGGTCACCGCCGCGTCCAGGGAGGTCGGCTCGAACCCCCCGGCGGGCAGGAGCACGTTGACGATGGCGTTCACCTGCAGGTAGTCACCGGGGGCGATTTTGGGGGTCTCGGCCTCGAAGCTGGCCAGGGCGTTCAGGTCGGGGGCGAGTTGGGCCGAGACCGAATCGAGCTGCTGGACGACCGGCAACAGGTCGTCGGCGTCGTCGACGGCGTTTTGCCCGCTCTCTTGAGCGACCTGGGTTCCGACCGCTCCCAGGTTGGACAGCTGGGTCAGGAGCCCGGAGATCTGCTGGTTCTCGCCGGCCAGCACTCCGATTGCCGGCGCGATCGTGCTGATGCCGTTGGCGATCGTCGGGGCGCCCCCGTTGAGTTTGCTACTCAGGTTGGAGATGGACTCCAACGCGCCGTCGATGGCGGCTCTACCCCCGGCGAGGGAGCTCACACCGTCGTCGATGGTGGTCAAGAACGAGCGGATCGGCGTCTGGTTTCCGTTGAACGTGTCGTTCAGCTGGCCGATGATGGTTTGCAGCTGGTTGATCCCCCCGCCGTTGAGGACGAGGGAGAGGGCTCCGAAGGTGTCCTCGACGCTGGGGGCGGTGCTGGTCGAGCCCTCGGGGATGCGTGCTCCTGGGGTCAGGAATTGGCTGGTGTCGTCGGTTGTCGTGATCGACGGGGTCGAAGGTGGCTGCAGGAGGACGTATTCGTCGCCCAGCGGATCGTCGAAGCGGACCTGGGCGATTGTCCCGACCGGAAGCCGGACCGACTTCTTGATGTCCAGGGTCAAGTCGGCCTGGAAGTCCTTGGTGGATATCGCGACCACTTGTCCGACGACTTGCGCACCCACCCGGACCTGGGCCTCGTCGGGCAGATTGAGGACGTTGGAGAACTGGGCATAGACGGGATAGGTGGCCGCGCCGAGGCCGCTGACCTTGGGAAGGGACTGCAAGCTTATGGCGCAGCCGCTCATGGCGACGGCGCCGACCAGCCCCAGGACCACGCCGACCGATCTCCTCACCCAACGCGTGGTCCGGATCCGACCGTGGACGGCGCCCCGGGCGGCCCGGATCCTGTCGACGGTTCTCAGGATGGCGGGAAGGCCAATGCTCATGAGCCACCTCCCACCAGGGCGCTGAGCGACAGGTTGGGTCCCGAGGACGCATTCGGGGGGGTGGGAAGACTGGACAGCAAGCCGTTCACCCCGCAGTCGAGGTCGACTGTCGGGTCCGTGTCCTGGGATCGGTCGATCGAGAGGAGAAGGAGGCGGAGCAGCGAGTTGCCGCACACCGACTGGGAGAAACCTGCCGAGTCACCTGTCGGGTCGAGTCGAGCACGCAACGCCGCGCCCCCTGGCGCGCTCGGATCGACAGCCTGCGAGATGTTGTCGAGAGCGTCAGGAAGTGCCTCGAAGGCCTGGGCCAGCGCCTGCTGTTTGGCGGCGACGGCACCGGCGAAGACGTCGAGATTGCTGACGCTGCTCCCCAAGGCGGAGGAGTTGGTCGCCGTGAACTGCGCCAGCGCGCCCAACGCCTTCTGGAGGTTGGCCAGGGTGGCGCCGATTTCGCTGTCGTCACCGGCGAGGTCGGTGCTCACCACGGCCAGGTTGTTGGCGAATGCCTGGTAGGTGCCCGTGTATTGGGACGCGACCTGGCTGAGGTTTCCGAGGTTGTCGAAGAGGGCGGTCAGCTGGGGGCTCTTGGACGAGAGGGCGCCCAGAGCCTGGCCGAGAGACGTCAGGGTCGAGTGCAGCGCGGTGCCGTCGCCGCCGAAGGCGCGGGCGGAGCCGGCGACGAACGCGGACAACGCACCGTGGGCGTTGGCCCCATTGGGTCCGAGAGCCCTGGCCAGCTGGTCGAGGCTGTCGACGATGCCGTCGACCGAGATGGGCACCGCCGTGCGCGACAGGGGGATGACGGCATTGTCCTGCATCAGGGGTCCGCCGCTGTATCCGGGGTTGAGTTGCACGTAGCGGTCGTTGACCACCTGGGGGGCCATGATCAGCGCATCGGCATCGGCCGGAATCGGCGAGCCGGCGGGCACCTGCATGGCCACCGTCACGTACGTCGGCCCGGGCGTGATCTTGGTGACGCTCCCGACCTGCATACCGAGGACATCGACTGCGTTGCCGGTGAAGAGGCCGGGGGCGGTCGCGAACCGGGCCGAGAACGTCATCGTGGACGGGCCGCTGGTCACAAGGACGGCGATGCCCCCGGCCAACAGGGCGACGAGCGCCACGACCACTACTGTGACGACCTTCCGGAGAGGGATCCGCCTCACAAACGAGGACGGTCTGAGCGTCCCCAACCCGTAGATGCGTGGGGTCATGGCCGGCATCCCACTTGTGGGTTACTGCTCGGATAGGCCCCGGGCGCCGAACACTGGACGGGGAGGTTGTCGGGAATGAGCAGTGTGGGCACCGATACGTCGACGAAGGCTCCCGAGCCGGAGGAGTTGGCCGAGTACCGGCTGAAGGCGGCGAGGACGGGGATCGCCTGCCCGAAGTCGTTGCTGTCCTTGGCCAGGACGGCTGATACGGATTGGAGGTCCTGAAGCAGGGTGGTCAGCGCGGGCCGGTTGACCGACAGGAGCGACGTGATCTGCTGGCTCAGCGTGGCCGTCGCGGCGAGGAGCTGATTGATGGACGCTCGTCGCTGCTGGAGCACCGACAGCACCAGGTCGCTCTGGCCGAACAGGTTGAACAGTTGCTGGCTCCGCTGCGACAGGACGCCGCTGAGCTGCGCTCCCTGGGAGACGATCGTGGCCAGAGCCGGTCCCTCGTTGCCGATCACCCGTGAGATGTCGGCGAGACCCTGGAAAGCGCTGGTCGTCTCGCTGACGTTCGTTCCATTGAAGTCTTGGCTCCCGACGTCGAGCGCGTTCTCGAGCTGGGGGATGTTGTACTGCTGGATCTCCGATCCGAGCCCTGACAGTGCGGTCACCAGGTTGTAAGGGACGCTGGTCCGGGACAGAGGGATCGGACCGTTGAGGGAGCCCGAACCCGACGGCGAGATCGACATGTACTCGGTGCCGACAGGGCTGAGCACCTGGGCGGCTGCCGAGGTGCCCGATCCCAGAGTGGTGCCCGACGCGGTGAATGTCACCCGAACCTGGTCGCCGTCGAGAGTCATGGCGGTGATGGATCCCACCTTCACCCCGTCGACGGTGACGATGTCCCCGCTTTGAAGGCCCCCGGCATTAGCGAAGTCGGCCTGGTACGTGGCGTTGTCGTGGATGAGAGGAAGGCTCGGGAAATTCAGCGCTCCCACGACGAGAACGGCGACGACCACGACCCCGACGAGGCCCGTCAGGGCTCTGTTGCGTTCGCGGAAGCGTTTCACGAGCAGCTCGCCGTATGGTCGGCCTGGTCACCGATCGGTCCCGAAGGAAGGGTGACCGGGTTCGGGTACTGGTCGGTCGGGCTCACGCCGGGAACGAGCGAGATGTCCAGCTGACCCGACACGTTGATCGTGAGGTTGCAGAGATAGACATTGATCCAGCTGCCCGTGCTCTGGATCTTGGTGAGGGTGTCAACCAGACCAGGGAAGCCCTTGAGGACCCCGTCGAGCCCTTGCTGGTTGGCGGACAGGGACTGGACCGCGCCGGCCAGTGTCTGAATATCCTGGTTGAGGGTGGGCTGGGCCTCGTTGAGCAGACCGCTGGTGGTGCTCTCCGCCGCCGCAAGGTTGTCTATTGCCGACCCCAACTGCGCCCGCGACCCGGCCAGGCCCATCATCAGTGTGTCGAAATTCCCGATCAGCTGACCCAGCTGGGTGTCGTGGACCCCGACCGTGTTGAGAAGACTGGACAAGCTGGTGAGGAGCGTGTCGATCACCTGCTGACGGTCAGCGAGGTTGTTGGTCAATGTCGCCGTCTCCGCCACGATGTTCGAGACGGTTCCCGACTCGTCCTGGAACACGTCGATGATCGACCCGGCCAGCTGGTTCACCTGGTCGGGCGAGAGTGCGGAGAACAGGGGCTGGAAGCCGTCGAACACCGCGGTCAAGTCGATCGCCGGCGTGGTGTGTGCAAGGGGGATGATCCCTCCGGGCGGAAGTGGTTTGCCGCCGGGCCTTCCGGGGAGAATGGCGAGAAATCGTTGGCCCAGGAGGTTCTCGAAGTGGATGGCCGCCAACGTCGTCGTCGTGATGTGCTGAGAGGTGTCGACGCTGAACGAGACGTCGGCGTGGTTCTGCTGCAATGTCACCGCGCTGACCTTCCCGACCTCGACACCAGCGATGCGGACAGTGTCACCGGACTGCAGCTCGGACGCGTTGGAGAATTGCGCCACGTACCCGGTTGCGGTCTGAGTGTTCACGTCGAGCAACGTCGAGACGACGATCGAAGTGAGGAGGACGGACACGACGGCGAACACGACAACCTTCACCGCTGTTCCAGACAGCCCCGGATGGTGATGATGCGATCTCACGATCGGGTCACCAGCCCTTCGAGGACGGGCGAGAGCAACAACGTGGAGACGGCGGGCGAGGAGGGCGTCGAACCGCTGACCGCCGCCACGATTTGTGAGATCGCCTGAGTTTGAGCCGGTTCGGCGACCACCGGGGTCGGGGCCGTCGCCACCGTCGAGATCGAGTCGCCGGTCGGCGTCTGGGCGTCGTCGGTGACGATGGTGCCGGCCGAGGAGTAGGTCGGCGGGTTCACGTATCCGGGCCCGAGCCCGGCGGAGAGGTAGGCGGCCGCCTGCGGTCCCCCGAGAACGGCAAGCCCGAGGTCGGCCGGATTGGCGACGACCTCGGTCTGGGCCAGGTCGAGGTACGGACCCGACGTCTCGGCCCCGATCCACACGTTGGCCCAGGCGTCGAGCCCCGAGAGGAGCTGCGAGATCTCGTGGGGGTTCTGTGAGATGGCGTTCAGGAACGGTCCGGAGTCGGCGGTCAGTACGGCAAAGGGCTGTTGGATGGCGGTGAGGAGCGAGGCAGTCTCACCGGCCAGGACTACGCCTCCGCCGAGGGCCTTGCGGACACCCGAGGCCTGGTCGGTGATGGTTGTGGCCGTGGTCGTCTGGTTGGCCAGGATCTGCAGGATGTCAGGGGTGGAGGCCGCGAACTGGTTGGCCACCGGAACCAGAGTGTTCAGGTTGGACACGACGGTGGGCCACAGCGGCAGCATCTGTTCGAAATAGGTGTTCGCCCTGACCAGATTGTGTCCGAGCGATGTTCCGTTTCCCTGCAGCCCGCTGGCCAGAGCGGTCAAGGCGGCGTCGAGCTCGGCCGGCTGGAGCTTGATCAGCAGGTTGTCGAGGCTCCCGAGTGTCGCCTGCAGTGAGCCCGTCTGTCCGACCTGCAAGGCGGCGATGGTGGCCCCAGGACGAAGTCGGGCGGTTCCCGGGCTCGATGGGGCGACGAGCTCGACATAGGGATCCCCGAAGAAGGAAACCGGTGTCTCGGTGGCCCGGACCCGAGCGGGGATGACATGCAGCATCGAGCGTTGCATGTGCAGGGTCAGGACAACCAGCCCGCCGGGAACGGACTTCCCCTGGCTGGAAACGGTACCGACGGTCACGTTGCGATATTCCACCGGTGCTCCGAGGGCCACGGCCGTGGACGATGCCGGAAGCTGTGCCTCGGCCACCGCATAGGTGGAGAAGGCACCACCGAAGGACTCGAGCACGAGGGCCACGACGGCAACGAGCAACGCTACGAGCACGACTCCCAGCCCGACCAGACGCCACGACCAACTGCGTGGAGGCTCAGCGACGTCGGATGCCACCGTCTCGTGTCCCGGAGCGGGGGGAGCGGCGAGGCTCAACCCGTCACCTTCAGCGGGACCGATACGCCCCAGAACAGGAGAGTCATCAACATGTCGGAGATGGCGATGGCCACAGTGCTGGTTCGGATGGCACGCCCCGTCGCACGCCCGACACCTTCGGGTCCACCTGACGCTGTCATTCCGTAATAGGTGTGGATGATCGTGACGAGGATGGCGAAGACGACAACCTTCAAGACGGAGTACAGGACGTCGCGCCGGTTGAGGAAGAGGTAGAAGTAGTGCAGGTAGGTTCCCGAGCCTTGATGGGCGATGGTGAGAACGGCGAACTGTGTTGCCAGGTACGCCCCGGACAGGGCCAACAGGTACAGCGGGATGACTGCGGCCAGCGCGGCGAGGAGCCGAGTGGTGACCAGATACGGGAGCGAGGGTATCGACATGACCTCCAAAGCGTCGATCTCCTCGTTCACCCGCATGGCACCGAGCTCGGCCGTGAACTTGCAGCCCATCTGGGCGGCCAACCCGTAGCCGGCGAGCAGCGGTGACAACTCCCGGGTGTTGGCGAACGCCGAGAGCAGCCCGGCCAGCGGGGCCAGCCCGATGATGTTGAGTCCTTGAAGGCCCTCGATGCCGAGCTGGACGCCCACCACAGAGGCAAGCAGAGCGGAGACGAAGACAGTGCTGGCGACAATGGCGAGAATCCCGCCACCGAAGGTCACCTCGGCGATCATGCGCCACAACTCCCGGCGGTGGTGAGCCAGCACCGTCGGGATGGCCCGCACGACCTTGACGATGAACACCAGGAGCTCGCCGAGCCAGACCAACTGGTTGCGGGCGCGGTATCCCGAAATTGACGGCGCGGAACGACGCCCGGCTGGACAGCGCTGCGGTCACCCGCCGCCCGACCGTCGGCCTTTCGGCCAGTGGCAACCCGTCGCTCACCGGAGTCCCATCAGAGGAACCTCGCCGGGACGATGGCCAGGAAGGCATCGGTCACCAGAAGGTTGAGGATGAACAGACCGATGCCGGTGATGACAACCGATCGGTTGACGGCTTCACCCACGCCCGCCGGGCCCCTCTTGGCGTTCAGGCCTTGGTGGGAGGCAACGACCGCAGCGAACAACCCGAAGAGAGCCGCTTTGAACGTCGACTCGATTGCGTCGGCCGGCTGGGCGAAGGCGCTGAACGAGTTGAGGAATCCGCCCGCGCTGGTGTGAAGAATGAACACGGCGGCCAGGTAGCCGCTCATGATGCCGGCGAACGCCACAACACCGTTGAGCAGCACCGCCACCACCACGGTGGCGAGCACCCGAGGCGCGACCAGCCGCTCGATCGGGTCGACAGCCATGACCCACATCGCCGAAATCTCGTCGCGCATGGTGCGCGAGCCCAGGTCAGAGCAGATGGCCGAGCCGCCGGCCCCCGACAGGATGATGGCCGTGATCAAGGGTGCCGCCTCTCGGACGATGCCGATGGCGTCCACTGCACCGACGATGGAATTGGCGCCGATCTGGACGGCCAGGCCCCCCACCTCCAGCACCAGGACCAGGCCGAAGGGGATGGCGATCAGGACGGTGGGGAGAACCGTCACCGAGACCAAGAACCAGCTCTGCTCGGCGAACTCCGACCACGAGAACCGCCGGTGGACGATAGCTTCCACGGTCGACCACACGGCATCGCAGAGCATGGCGAAGATGTCGCCGAGGACTGCGAGCGCGTCGACGACCTTGCCCCCCGCGTTCCGCATCCCTTCAGTCCCCCACCCGGACACGTCAGGCTGCCACAGACCACCCTCGTTGTCGCCGCCTACCCCCTTGCCGCTGCCTGCGTCGACACGCGGAGCCATGCTCTCCCCTTTCGGTGGCCGTGCTATACCCGCGTGGGCCCATTCGTAACCAAGGTGAGCTCGAAGTGTTGGAGAGAGTCGGTCTCCAGCTCAACCCGCGTTTCGACTGATCACTCCTAACGGTGAGGCACCCCTGGATCTCCCCCCCATCGCGGGCGCATCGCCCACGTAACGCGAGTGGACAGCCCGGCCTACCTGCTCGTCAACCAGAGGATTGGGGGAATATCGTCGCTGTCCGTCATACCGGCCTTGGTACCGGGGGACCGGATCGGCGCCCCTCTTCAGCTCCCCGATACTCGACGCCGGTGATGCCAAGCGATCCGAACCGACTGCCCCGAAGCCGGCGCCACGATATTTGGACAGCTCGGCATACTTATGGCCTTTTCAGGGAAAGGAAACGCCGTGCGCAGCTTCAGCCTGTCCGTTGTGCCCCGTCGGGGCACATGCAGTGGCGGGTGCCCCGTTTGGCCGCCCCGGTTGGCGGGGTTGCTCGTCCTCGCTGGTCTGTTCGTGGCAGCGACCGCTGCCGCGGCCCGACTGGTGGCGACCAAGACGGGATGGCTGTTCCAACCATCGAGAGGAACGTCCGCCGTGAAATCTGACCATCATGAGCAGCATGATGCGCGCAGGTGGGGGTTCAAAGTGCCGTGACGCAGAGGTTTCCACCGTCACCTCCGCGAAATTCAGGTGAGAGGCGACGAGTTCACCAAATCGTCTGCCTTTCCTTACCTGGCGTTCAACTCAGACACGTACACTCAACACAGAGCGGAATGGGCATTACTTCAAGGTCTTCACAAATCAGGGCAGGAGGAAGCCATGACAACCACCAGCAGGCTAAGGGTAGCCATTTCCGACACCGCCGAGGCGCTCGAGATCGTGAAGGTTGAGGTCGAAGGGGCCACGGGCTATCCCGTCCGACCGGAGTTCCAGGAGTCCGAATTCGAAGAACTGGTTGTGGAGTTGAGGCTCGACGCGCCTGACTCAGCCGAACCCAACCTGATTGCTCGAGCGATCGAGCGCAGGACGCCCGATATTGACGTATTGGGGGCGTGGAACGAGGACCCGAGGGGTTACGAGCCGGCCCCGATGGCCAGCCAGTTGATCTTCGCGGCCACCGATGACTCGATGCCGGATGTTGCCAAGCGAGCAGTGCGGGACGAGTTGGCAACCGCAAAGTGGCAGCCCCATGCCGACACGACACCAGGAAGTGGGACCCCCCACTGGCAGCTCGCGGTACCAATACTCCAGACCGACGGTGAGGAAATAGTCGCCGTGCAGAGACGAAATGGATATTCGCTCCGATTTACCCCAGACGACGTCGTGGGTACGTGGTTAGGCCTGGCTTCCTAGTGATCGGATCTGTGGGACGTGCTCGCAAAATAGAGCTCCTCGGGCAAATGCCGCTGTTTGCGACCTGTAGCAAGAGGCAGCTGGGACAGGTCGCTGCCCTGACGGTGCCGACCAAGCTCAAGAAAGGGACAGTCATGACCCGCGAGGGCGCAGCCGGCGGGCTCGCCTTCATCATCGTCACGGGGAGGGCGAAGGTGGTTCGAGACGGCAAGCGGCTGGCCCTCCTCGGTCCGGGGGACGTGGTCGGCGAGCTTTCCCTCATCGACGGCGAGCCACGCTCGGCCACGGTGACCGCCACCAGCGATCTCGAGGTGCTGGAGCTGGACCGCGCCGACTTGTTCAAGCTGATCACCAAGGCCCCCCCGGTGATGCGCAAGCTCCTCGAGTCACTAGCCGGGCGTTTGCGCGACGCCGACCTGCTGTCCGCGGCCAACTAGCGCCGGCACGTCGTCCCCGGGCCTCGGGAGTGCCCGGTCTGACTCCGCCATGACCCGCTGTTCGGTGCGGTCAGGTTTCGGCACTCGCGCGACTCGGCGGTGACGACCAGTTCTGTGCGCAATTCATTGCCTGAGTCATGGTCCCAGGTCCTGACGTTGGACGCAGTGCTGGGCGCTTGATCGTGTTGTCCGTCGCCGTCATGGCACACGCTTCCCTGATCCGATCATCGCTGATTGCACGTGGGTCGAGCACGCGAAACGGGGATGAAGGTGACGAGTGATCGGCGTACGTTTGCGGTTGGCTGGTGATCACGAGAGGAGGATTCGGCGCCCTACCTGTTGTCGGATGACATCAGACCGTATTCCCACCATGGAGATTGGCTGATCGGCAGGCACAGCGTCCATTAGAAAGAATGGGCCGGATGAGGAATGATGACTCTCGTGGACGCTGACGGCAGGTGCGCACATTCAGCACTGCTCGCGGTAGTACATGAGGCTAAGGCAACCGAGGGAGGTCACCAACGATGACTGATGGTCATACTGAGCAGCCGCGGCGTTTTGACGTCCGAGTTCTCGTCTTGTCGGCGTCTTTACGCCGAAGTTCGTTAAACGCTCGGCTTGCAGCTCTGACGGCTCGGTGCATCGAGGCAAACGGAGGAAGTGTGGCCGTGAAATCTATGGCCGACTTCGAAATGCCTTACTACGACCAAGATGTCCAAGACCAGGAAGGATTTCCAGCTGGCGCCGACGCGTTGCGGGCTGCACTAGAGGCAAACGACGCATTCGTTATCGCGGCACCGGAGTACAACGCATCGATGCCTGGGTCGCTCAAAAATGCAATTGACTGGCTGTCTCGGTTCCACCCACAGCCATTCATCGAGCGTCAGTCCTTACTCCTCTCCGCTTCACCCTCGATGGGGGGCGGCAATCGAGGACTGTGGTCTCTGCGGGTCCCGCTCGAGCACCTCGGTAGTCGCGTCTACCCGGACATGTTCTCTCTTGCTCAGGCACACCAAGCATTCGACGATGACGGCAGCCTGCACGACCGGGAGCTTCACGCCCGGCTAGATCAGACGATTATCGCCTTCATGGACCTTGTCGAGGCCAGCAAGCACTACCCCTGTGCCAAGCGAGTGTGGGTCGAATATCTCGGTGAACGACCTGATCCCGCCCTGGACCGGGTCGAAGTGTAGGTCCGAAGCACTCACTGCGACGGGCCCGAAAATGAGGCCGCCGAGGACCTCAACCGAAGACTCCACGCGCAGCTCATCCCGCATCCACTGAGCGACAAGGCTTCGACCACTCACGACACCGGCCACGGTGTATTGGGTCATTGTCGCATCGAGGGATAGGCCGACGCCGAGCCCGGCGGTCGGGGGGGCTCGGGCTACTGACTAGACAAAGGCATCGCCCCATAGACTGGCGGACGCAGCCCCGCGACGCATTAATTCGGCTTGCTGAATGATCCACTGGCAATCTGGATGCTCAGACCGGGAGATTGAGATGACTGATATCTATGACCAGGGTCGGGACGATGGTGCCGACCGGGCCAGGTGAAACGTCTCCGAATGGCACGGTAAGACGCTGATCGACTCGAACGGGGCTCACAGACCTCCGGACCTTGGGGATGGCGCCAGAGGATGACCTATGCCTCGGTTACTCTGCCGAAGGGCTAGAGGGCGTTTGCGCAACCGGAACAGACTCGTTGAGATCATTCCGAACGCTTGGGATCCAGGATATCAAAGCGTGACATGCCGGCGCATGTGGGCGCGTGGAAAACCTCCGCCAGTCGGGATTGACGAAGAGCCTGCGCCCGATGGGCTGCTCAATCAGACCAAGGTTCTATCGACCTTCTCTTTGAGCTTCCATAAACTTCCGGTGCACCTCAAGGATGTGTTCGTGCGTCGCACCCTTTGTAGGTACATCTGGGTGGTGGTGGCGGCACAAAATATATGGCGTGCCCTGTAATGGGTGATGGCCGATTCTCCAGCACCCCTTGGTGTGGCAGTTGACCTTACGGACACCCGTGTAAACCCCGATGCCGACTGCACTGATGAGGGTCGCTTCACCAAGGTCGGAACCGAATCCAGACCAGAAGTTGTAGTACAGGTCCGGCCCTCCATGGAGGGTTCCAGTGTGAAGCGCCAGCCAATGTCGCAGGGCATCGAAGAACCCAATAATCAGGGCGATTCCCACCACGAGAAGGATGAGGAGTAGGCCATGTACCCACCTTGGCGTTGGGCGAGGATCGGTCTCGACTTGGCTACGCGCCCCGATCCCGTTTTGCGTCAAGGGCGCAGACGTTGGAGTTGAAGGGCTTTGGGTCGTGTTGGGGGGGTCGGCCGTCATGCTTCCAGCCTACGGGGAAGGTTGTCGGCTGAGGGTGAAATCCGCCGAGTGAGGCGCTACCACGGATTTTTAGGTGTTGACGACTCCGAACCACGGTGCTGGGCCCCAGTGCCCCTTACCGCCGTATGGTGCGGCACCGAAGTAACCCACAAGAGTGAGAGTCTGATCCGTGGAGTCGACGGTGCCCGAAATCTCAGATCTGCAGCGGCTGGGCATCTGCCTACGTTTAGTCCTAGATTGACCTGGCCGTCTCAGGTGGGGGTGGCAAATGATCATGAACCCGGGGTTCCAACCATGAGCGTTACGGTCATCATTCATTTTCCGGTGTCGGATGTCGCAAAGGCCATCGAGGGCCTTCACAGCAACGCCAAGTTCCTCGAGGAGATCACTGAATCGACGAGGGGCGCTGGCATGCTCCATCATCGGTTCGTCGCCGGAGATGGCGAACTGGTGGTCATCGACGAATGGGAGACCGCAGAGCAGTTCCAGAGCTTCTTCGATGGAAACCCAAAGGTCGCGGAGGTCATGGCCTCGGTTGGAATGACGGGACCACCTGAGATCGCCGTGTTCGGATCGATCGACGCGCCCGGAACCGTCTAGGGATCTCAAAGCCTCTGACGCTCCGACCCGCGGCAGTCAGCGACGGAGGTCCGACGGGCACGTTGAGCCTCCTGTTGGTGTTTCCAAACGCGGGAGTCGGGGCACGGCGGCACTGATCAGCAGTTCAGCACTTCCCTGCCGTTGGGTCTTTGACAGTCCCATCAGGCATGATCGTGTCGCAGAGTTTGGCCCCCTGCATGTTTACATCGGTCATGGTCGCGCCGAGGAACGTTGTATCGGAGAGGTTGGCTCCCACCAAGGTCGCTCCCGACATCACGGCGCCTGCGAAGGAAGCTTTGGCAAGGTTGGAGTCAGCCAAATCAGCCCGAGTCAAGTTCGCGCCACTGAAGTCAGCAGTTCTTCCGTCGGCCCCGATGATCGAGGAGCCTTGGAGGTCGGCTCCGACCAGATTGGTCAGGTTCAATTCAGCCCCATCGAGGGAGACGTCCGTCAGATTCGCGTTCGTCGCCGACGTCGCATCGAGTGTGATCCCCCTCAGATTGGCTCCTGCGGCATCGGCGAATGCCATGCTGCCGAGAGGGAACCGTGCGGTGGATAGATCGGATCCCTCAAGCTTCGAATAGGCCAGGAAGGCACCTTGAAGATCTGCGCCAGCCAGCGAAGTTCGGGAGCACTCGGTGTACGCCTCAATCGTGCAGGAGCGAATGCTGCTCCCCGCCGGTAACTGGTGACCGACAAGCAAAGCGTGGACGGCCGGGTAGAAGGCACTCGTCGTTAGCAAACGCAATGGCGGGCCGCTTGACTGAGTCGGTGGCGACTGACCGGGACATTGGCCTGATCGAGGGTTTTGGACCCTGCCGTCGGGCATCACCGTGTTGCAAAAGTCGACTCCCACGAGACTTGCTCCAGTGAGGGTCGATCCGGTGAGGTCGCCGTTTGCCAGGTCGACTCCATCGAGATTGGCATTGGTCAGGTTGTCCCCGTTGAAGTCGGTGTCGGAAAGGTTCGCCCCTTGCAGATTGGCCTCGCTGAGGTTTGATCCCACGACTGCCCCGAAATTGGCATTCAGCCCTGCGAGATCGGCGCCTATCAAGGTGGAATCATCGATAGCGCCGAGGTGGAGGGATGAGTTCGTCATTGAGATTCCTGGGGCGTAGGTGTAGTTGAAGGTCACGCCGGTGAGATTGGTCTTGCTCAGATCGGCGCCAATCATTGAGGCATGGGTGAAGCTGGCAAGCGCGACGGTCGCTGCGGACAGGTTTGCTCCGTCCAGATTCGCGTCATCGAGGAGCGCTCCTCTGAGCAGGGCACCGTGCATTTGAGCGTCCTGACAGTTCACGCCTGGATTGATGGAGCAACCGGCGACCGTCTCGCCGTAACCGACGATCGGGGACCCGCTGGCGAGAATCAGTGAGTAATAGGGACTGGAGGTAGGCACCAAAAGCGTGGAATCCGTGCTTCGTGATTGAGAGCAACCGAAAAGGCAAACTGCGCCTCCGATGATGAGCGTGGCTCTAAGAATGCTCGATGCTCGTCGTGCCGGTCGGGGCTGATGGAGCGAGGTTCCTCCAACATCACGATAAGCCGAATGCGAGTACATGCCGAATTACATCGTCGATGGAGAAGGCCGGCTTGAGGTCGATGCTGATCCCGAACACCGGCTGAGGCTCCAGTACGGCCTGTGCAGGGTGGACCTAGTTCCGACAAGTGACGACGTCGCTGAATCGGTCATCCTTTTTGACCTGCAGTTCCTACCGATGTGTCTCGAGGATGACCGCCGCCGAAAGCTGAATTGCATCACTGCGTTTCGGACTGGTCGTTTCCAACCTGACCACATGGAAACAGGCCGCGATCTTGGGGAAGGACTTCCTGGCCCAGGACTCGAACCTGCCGGGCGGGCAGGCCGCATCAAATGCAGCCATAAAGGCCCTGTCCCAGGCCTTGGACATATTCGCGCCCTTTTCCGGAACAGCCAGATTGCCATTCCTGCAACCCGAAAGCAGCGCAGCGATTATGGCTTCCCTTACCTTTGGGTCTTGGGGACGAGCCACAGTCTCCTCATCGGCAAGTCGAGAGAGACCCTTGAGGTGTCCCCACCTCAAGATCAGAGAATCGACGATGTAAGACCTGTCCCCGAACACCTCCGACTACCGGCCAAGGCGTCGGTCAACCTCTGCATCCGAGTCCGATTGCGGTTCTTAGAGCGCGCGCCATTAGGCCACGGCCATCGGGTCCCAGCGCTTGGCCCTCTTGACCAGCTTGACCGTGATGATCAGGGCAACAGCCAGGGCGAATTGAGCCAAGCGGTGGGCGGTAAAGCGATCGGTGTTTCTCCTGAGTTGTCCAAAATTGCTCAGCCAGGAGTTGGTGCGCTCGACCGGCCACCGCAGGCCCATGGGCTGACGCTTGGTGCCGGTGGCCGATCCCCGTGTGCGCTTCTTGGCGATCATTGCGTCGGTGATGCCGCGTTCGACGAGGGGGGTGCGCGTGAGTTCGGAGTCGTAGCCACGGTCGAGCCACAGGGTCTCGGTGTCGGACAGCAGACCGCGTTGGTTCACGTCGTCCAGGGTGGGGGCGAGCAGGATGGAGTCATTGCGATTGGCCCCTCCGGTGACCCAGCCGATGGGCACGCCGTCGCGTCGGTGGCAACTGACCACTTCCATCCCGTCTTGCCCCGGTCGGTCGGATTCGGTCCAGTTCCCTCCCCGCCCATGGGCGCCTTGTGCAGCGACCCGTCGACCGACACTTCGGAGAGGTCGAGGCCGATGACCCTGTCGAATGCGTTGATGGCCTCTTCAACCAGGTGCTGGAAAGCACCGGTGGCTACCCACTCGTCACGGCGGCGACGCAGGGTGGTCTCTCCTCCCTTGCCCAACCTGCCGGCCACGTCCCAGGAACAGCCGGTGACCAGCCGCAACAAGATGACCTCGAAGCAGTCGCGCTCGGGGATCCGAGGTCGGTGGCACCCCAGAGGGTGCTCGGTTTCCCCCCGTTTGGGCAAGTAGGCGGCAAAAAACTGCCAGACAGCGTCGACGACGGACGGCTCGAGTGCAAGCATGGGACCTCCACTGGTTCGTTGGGTTGGGACGCAGCCGGATCATGTCCGGTCCGACACAACGACCGGTGGATCTTTTCGCCTGGTCAGAAGTGGTCCACCCCGGCGGCACTCCCGGTAGTGACAATGGGCTCTGAGGAGGTGGCCATGGCCAAGATCAGACGCAACGAACCCTGCCCGTGTGGGAGCGGATCCAAGGCGAAACGGTGCTGTTATGGGAACAACGAGGAAACAGAGATCCACTGTCTCCCTTTCGAGCTCTGTGAAGCGGTGGTCCCGGACCTGTGGGGCCTCGACGACGACGAGCTCCGGTCGCTCTTCGACGAGTTGCTCTATTTGCCGGAGATCGATACGTCGCTCCAGCTGCGCCTCGGGATCCTCACCCCCACGATGGACAGCGCCATTGGAGCGATCCAGGACGACGACGTCGATGTGCTCGACGAGGTGTTCGACAAAGTGGTGGCCGAGGTCGACTCACCCAGCCGACGGATCGAACTCGCTCAGGCCGTGACCACCCTGCGGGACCAGGGACGCATCCCTGCCGACCTTGCGGCCACCGCCATTCTCGAGCTCGACCGCAAGGAGTCCACCTTCTTCCTGTCCTCAGTGGCCGAGTCGCTTGCTGTCCTTGCCGGCGACCGGAGTACGCCCACCGGGCTCCTAAGAATGGTCCCGTCCCGGGCTGCTGAGGTCGGATTCAGAGGCGGATGACGGCCTTGCCGCGCAGGCCGCCACGGCGGAGCTCGTCCAGTACCTGCCCGGCGGCGGCCAGTTCAACGGTGGAATGGATACGTGCGGTGATCGTGCCCTCCGCGAGCATATGTGCGACCGTGGCCAGCCCTTGAGGCGATATCAGGGGATTCTCGTTGGAGGCATGGTTGTGCGCGGTGATCTGGCGCTCAGCAAACCAACCTTCGTCCGCGGCGAAGATGGTCGAGACCAGGCGCCCTCCGGGCCGGATGACCTCGGCGTCGCGGCGGATGGCGTCCGGGCCACTGACCAGGTCAAGGACGGCATCGACGCCGTCGGGATGATCGGCACGCAACGCATCGATCACGTCAACAGCCTGGCTGTCGTACACCTCCTCGGCCCCCAGACGACGCGCCTCGTCGGCGTCGCCGCGGACGGTCGCGATGACGTGTGCGCCGCGGGAGCAGGCCATCTGCACCGCGTAGCCACCGACCCCACCGGTCGCGCCCATCACCACGACGTGCTGGCCCGCGGTCACCTCGAGCAAATCAACCGTCCGCAAAGCCGTAACCGCCGGGATGGGCAGGGCGGCGGCCTGGTCGTCGGCCACGCCGTCGGGGATACGGGCCAACGGCTCCATCGCGGTCGACGGGGCGACCGCGGTGTACTCGGCATAGGAACCATGGGTCCGCGCCATGCCGAAGACACGGTCGCCGGCCCGCAGGCCATGTACCCCGGTCGGGACGCGTTCGGCCACGCCGGCGAAATCAATGCCCACGACGAACGGATACGACGAGGCCGCGGTCAGCCGCCCCAGGAGATTGTTGTCCAGCGGGTTGACTCCAGCGAACCGCACGCGAATGAGCACCTCGGCATCGGCGGTCGGAACGGGTAGGTCGTGCACCGACGCAGGCTCACCGAAACTACGGACAGCGAATGCGCGCATCCTGACCTCCATACAAATTGGCGTCCCGAACGTATTCCTACCGGCAGCCGCAGACCCTCGGCGGCATCATCAGGTCATGATCCATTCAACCCCAGGTTCTCGCCCCACGAGGACATTGTTGCAGTCCGAGAAGTAGGCGTTCGGATCGGCCCTCCCCCGTTCACCGGTTCGCCGGTTGCCCCCTGCCCGCACCGCCACACAAGCGGTTGACTGAACGAGCGAACTGGAGCAGATCTGGCCTTCGCCGACCTGAGCATCTCCCACACAATCCCAGCTAAACGGCGATTTTGGGTGACCGTCGACGACCCTGGATTGATGACCGTGTGATTACCGCGGTTGTCCGCTCGATTGCCCACGAACCATCCATCCGCTCCGATCCTCCTTTCGCCAGGTTCGAACCAAAAATCCAACCTAATCTGAGTCCAACTCCTTGAAGAGAATCGTGGGCACAAACTGACTACGGAATGGAGTGCAAATGACCTCTCCTCATGACGAACCCAACCTCGATGACGTGATGGAACCGGAGGAATCGCCTCGGCCTTCCCGACGCGAGCACGCCAAAGCACCTCCCAGACCCGACGAGGACGAGCTTGATGATCGAGCCGAAAAGGAACTCGAGGAAGCTACCGAGGAGTGGACGGAGCGTCACTAGATATCTGATGATGGAAGGGGATGCGCGAGGCCAAGGCCGGATCCATACGTCGTGGAAGAAGCCACAACACCTCAGGTAGTCCTTGGCGTGGACGCTCTCCAAGAGGCACCGAAGCCACACGCGCGGGCGTCTCATCGTGTTCGAAGACAGGCTATGCCCGCCTTGCCGACAATTCGGGGAAGCCTGCGGGGACCTTCGGCACCACGACGTGGCAAAGAGGGAAGTGGCGGTCGAGTACCGGAGGCGATGATTTCCCGGTGGGAGGGACAACGCCTCGGTCTTCGCCGCAGAGTTCATCCGCTTCGACGAGCTGCGTCGCAAGCTATTGGCAAATCAATCGGCCGACAGCAGCGGGTGGCGCCGGCTTCGCCATCGCCGACCTGACGTGAACTCGGTCACGAGGGCTCTTCGACCGCTTGGCCTACACCGAGTGCGCACGCGCCCGGACGAGTGGGTCGACGACGCGGGAGCAACGGTGATCGACCCGGCCGTCCTCGGGCGACTCCGACGCTTGGCGGTCCCGCCGGCGTGGACGGACGTCTGGGCGACGCCCGATGCCTCTGCGTCGGTGCAGGCCACCGGAGTCGACGGACGGGGTCGCACCCAGTACCGGTACGCCCCAGAAGCAATCGCCCTGGCCACCGATCGGAAGTTCGATCAGATGCTGGTCTTTGCCGCGGCACTCCCGGCTTTGCGTAGGACCGTCGTCGAGGACTTGGCCCGGGGCCACCACGATGTGCGTTCTCCCCGTACGGTCACAGCCGCAGTAGTCCGGCTCCTGGACCGAGGTCTGCTGCGAGTCGGCAATGAACGCTACGCCCGTGACAACCACACGTACGGGCTGACTACGCTGCGACGTAATCAGGTCGCCGTCCACGGACCGACGGTTACCTTCGACTTCGTCGGTAAGGAGCACGTCGCCCACAGGGTGGCCGTCACCGACCGACCGGCTGCTCGAGTCGTCAGCGCGCTCCTGGCCGCGGACAGCAACGATGAATCGCCGCTTTTCTCCGCCGCCGGCGAGCACCCCGCACACCTGGTAACGAGCGCCACCGTCAATGCCTACCTACACTCCCACACAGGAGCGCCGGCCACGGCCAAGGTGTTCCGAACCTGGGGCGCAACTGTAGCGGCGGTCACGGTCCTCGCCGGAGCCGAATCTTCGACAAGCACTCCTCACGTGCGCAAGGAGCGCTTGGCCGCCGGGGCAGCAGCCGCCTTACTCGGCGACAGCGTTGCGGTCACCCGCTCGTCATACATCCACCCGGCCTGGCTCGACGCTGGGCGGTCTCCCGTCGTCGCCTCCGCAGTTACCGACGCGGCCAATCGCCTGGGGACGCTCTCGGTCACAGTGCTCTTCCCGGACCCGGCGATCCAAGCGGCCGTTCTCTCTGAACTCGCGGATGCTCCTGCCGAACGTGCCAGCGCTCATTGACAGCAATCGGGACGGGAGTAGGAATCTCACCAGAATCCGAGAGACAGTCAGATCCAGTCCCCAGCCCTAACCCCGGCACCGTGCCGGTAGATGCCGTGCTGTGGCTGGACGACGAAGGTACCGCCTGACCTGGCTGACCCTTCTCCCTACCTGCGCAACTTACCCCGTCGGACCGAATCCACTCAGAACTCGTCCGTGCACGGAGCAACGTCCTCGGGTGAGCAACCCGAAGGTCAGTCGTAGTGAACGACAGCGATATGAACCTGCGGCTCCCGCAATTGTCAGGAGCTTCCCGGATTGATCGGTTCAAGCATGCGTTCCACAAGTGTCGTAAGGCGCTGACTTTCGGCGCGGTTGAGGACGCCGGTCATTGACGACAGCGAGTGGGCGATCTGGTTGGCGCCGTGTTCGGCCGCCCGTGCCCCTTTGGGGCTCAGCGCCACTTGCACGCTCCGGCCGTCGAGGGGGTCGGGTGAGCGCTCAAGAAGGCCCCGTTTCTCGGTGCGGTCGGCGAGACCTGAGACCGTCGACCTGTCCAGTCCGAGCGCATAGGCCAGCTCGCTGATCTTGAGGCGCCGATCTCGGAGGATCCCGAGCATCCGAAGCTGGGTGAGAGAAAGGTCATTCTCCGCAGCGAGCTTGCTCAGGACGGCCATCACCCTGAACGCCATCCTGGCCAGGGTGTCGATCAGCTCCTGCTGCTGAGTGATGGCTGCCTGCGCCGCTGTCTCCGTAGTAGTCATGCCCGTGGCCCTCTTGATATCGATGGTAGTCACACTTGATATAGATGGTAATCACATCCATAATAGATGGTATTACCATCATACTGTCACGAAGGGTCCGGACGGGAGCCCTGCGAGGCTTGTCGCGCCTCAATCCCGAGGCAGCGGCAGCGCTCATGAACGCCTTGGCGCGACACCGCAGGCTGAGCCGTGCCGCGTTTCGCCGACCGGACCCACAGAACACCGCGACACAGAAGGAGTTCGACCATGAAGGCCGCCGTCGTCCGGAACTTCGACCATCCGCCCTGCTACGAGGATTACCCCGATCCTGTCACCCGACAGCCTGGCGAGGTTGTCGTTGAGGTGGTCGCCGCCGGCCTCCATCCCCGGGTTCGCTCCCAAGCCGGCGGGTTCCATTACACCAGTACGGGCGAATTGCCACTCGTCCCCGGTGTTGACGCGGTTGTGCGCGACCCCAAAGGGCGCCTCCGCTACACCGTCCTCGACGACACCACGCTTGGCACCATGGCCGAGCGGACCATCATCGAACTGGACCGCAGCGTCCCCTTGCCCGACAAAGTCGACCCTGTCCAGATTGCGGCGGCAGTAAACCCGGTGATGTCATCGTGGGTTGCGCTACGTCGACGCATCAACTTCGAACGCAAACAGCGCGTGCTCGTCCTGGGCGCCACCGGGAACGCCGGCCGGATGGCGATCCAGGTCGCGAAGCGGTTCGGCGCCTCCCAGGTGATCGCCGCCGGACGCGACGAGACACGCCTCGCCCAACTACCCGCCCTCGGCGCGGACATGGCCCTCACCTTTGATCAGCTGGCAAATGCAGCAGACGTCGACGTCGTGATCGACTACGTATGGGGCGAGCCGACCTCCCGAGCGATGGTTGACCTACTCACCAACCGTGCAGACCGCAGTGCACCACTGACCTGGATCGAGATCGGGGCGATAGCAGGCCCCGACGCCGCGATTCCGGCAGCCGCTCTCCGCTCAGCTCGGCTCCAGATAGTGGGCAGCGGCATCGGGTCGGTACCAGGCCGCGACTTCATCAAAGAGGTTCCCAACCTTGTCACCGCCATCGCCGCGGGCGACTTCGAGGTTTGCTCCCGCGCCATGCCCCTCGCTGACGTCGAGGAAATCTGGACCGACACAGCCGGAACTGTCGACCGGATTGTCCTCGTTCCTTGACGAGAACGGCGCCCGCTCGCCACGGCGCCACCTAGACGAGGGATAGTGCGACTCTCCCTGTTCGGGCGCCAGGACCGCGGCAACTAATCAGCAGGCGACCCGGATAAGTTTTCGGCACCGACAGGTGACGACCCGGTCGGCTCGTCATTGGCGGAGATCACGAGCTATCCCAGACCGACACCTTCAATGTCGGCGCTCGGAGTGATGTCGGGGAGGCGGAGCATGCGGAACGAATTGGCCAGACCGAGAAGTGACGCTATGGCAGGGACGAGCAAGGCCAACTGAAGGGAGATGTTTCGGGCGCGGGTGTTGATTGCTAGGACCTCAGACTGAACTGCCTTGGGTTCGTCGCTTATCTGCTGTTGGAGCTGAGAATTACTGATGATCTCTGCATCGTGCTCGAGCTCAGTAGAGATCTGCTGTTGCTGAGCGGGGGGTAAGGCGGGGTTGCCCACAGTCATGTGGCTGAAGCTCAGCGCCAATGCCCAGAGCATGATTCCGCCAGCCACAGCTAGCCCGAATGACAGCCCAAAAGAACCCGCAGCCGAGTTCACGCCCGCGGCTTCGCTGACGCGGTCCTCAGCGATGGGAGCGAGAGTGAAGTTATTGAGTTGTGAGACAAGCAGGCCCAGACCCGATCCGGCAATCACCAGCGGGATTACCAGGTACCACCCGGAGTCCACTCTCGGCACTAAGGGGAGTGATTTGCTGAAGCATCTGCTGCGAAATACCGATGCGGAAGTTCAAGTGCTTCAAGAGATCGGGATCCAAGAGTGTTGGTTTCCCGGCCCGCTTCCGATGGACCAACCAATACGCGAACGCGGCCAGCGTTGCCACGCCGATGCCAATGAGTAGGCCCACGAACTGCCCACCCTCTTGCCAGACGAGGATACCGAGAACGACGCCGCCCATGCCGACGACCGAGAGAACCGCACCAACAATGTCGATATGGCGCGGGCCTGTATAGGGAACGTCCTTGACCAGGTGGATCTGACACAGCACCACTAGGATGATGAGAGCCTCGAGTCCGAAGCCGACCCTCCAAGACAGAAAGGTCGTCAGAAACCCACCAAGGAGCGGGCCGATTGCAGCCGCGATCGCCGCGGATGCGCCAACGAGCGCATAAGCACGCTTCTGGGCGCCCCCTGTGAAGTTTCCATGAATCAGGGACTGCATGGCAGGAAGCAAAAGAGACGCGCCAAGTCCGCCGATGATCGCCCAGAAGATGATGATCGTGTTCAGGTTTTGTGCGAGAGTCATCGCAACAGCACCGACGGCATAGGCCAGAAGACCGATCACGTAGGCGCGCTTGCGACCCATGAGATCGCCCACCTTCGAATTGGTCAGGATGAATGCCGCAGAAACGAGAGCCTCCAGTGCGATTGCCGACTGAACGCCACTCGCCGTCGTGTGCAGGTCCTTGATGACAGCCGAGATCGACACGTTCATCAGTGACGTATCGATCACGAGGACGAACATCGCCATGGCCAACAAGAGAGCCAACCGAGGGCTTCCCTCGTCCGGTCGTTCACCTTGGGGGAAAGAAGCGGTGCTCACGACAGTTCTCTCTTCGAGGCTTCGCCCCTCGGGTACCGATATCCGGGAGTACTCGGGAAATACCGTGCCAGTCTGCATGGGATCGAAGCGGCCTGCCTAGCCGTGTCTTGTTTAGAAATGCCAGCCGTCCCTAATGAACCCGCCTTGTGAACCTTTTCACTTGTCAGTTTGAAGAAGAACTGAGAAAATTCCCTTGTAATTTCTGGGAATTGGAGAAGACTTTTGGCGGTGCCGCGGCGCCCGCCAAGGTCGAGGTCGGCGTCGCTCAAAGTGGGAGACGAACGATGGATCAGCGAGGCGAAGGTTGGATTGTCTTTGCAGGAGTTGTCCTCATTTGGGGCGGGATCATGAAGGTCTTTGACGCGATTTGGGCCTTCCGCTACCACGGCGTGTTGCCCTCTAACTTCGAGGCTGCGATCTTCGGTCACAGTCTCAAGACATACGGATGGGTAGACCTGGTTGTCGCAGCGATCCTGATCCTCTCGGGCTTCTGGGTAATTGCTGGCTCTAGCATCGCCCGGTGGGTCGGCATCGTCGCTGCAGTGATTGCGGGCATCAGCGCCATTTGGTGGATGCCCTACTACCCGGTATGGGGGTTTGTCTACGTCTTCATTGCCGCTCTCGTGATCTACGCTCTCGCCGTATACGGTGGCGATCGCGAAGGGCTGCAGGAATCGACCATGGCCTGAAAGGTCCATCCATCTCTTTCCAAGGCCGCTGACCTTGCGAGTGCACAGTGCCTTTCTTATCCTTCTGGCGAGCGACGATGTTGAGGTCTGAGACGGCGCCCATTGGCGCGCATCGAAGCAGAGGCTGATGGCGGTACTCCTGGCTTTACTTGCTGCGCTTGCCTTCGCATTCGGAACTGTTCTTCAACAGAAGGGAACTCTCGAGGCACCTTCTGGGAGCGATCAGGCCCGATTCCTTGTTCAGATACTGACTCGCCCTGTGTGGCTGGCCGGCGGCGCGCTTCAAGCAGCAGGGTGGGTCCTCCAAGCTGCGGCTCTTGATCGTGGCTCGTTGGTAGTGGTCCAGTCTCTTACCGCCACCAGTCTTGTCATTGCCCTGCCGCTCGGAGCACGTATCACCGATCAGCAGATCAGCCATCGAGTCATCGTTGGAGCCGTGGCCATTATCGTCGGAATTGTGCTGTTTCTGTCTGTCGGGTCGCCCCAGACGGGCACTTCACACCCCTCTTCTGCCGATTGGTGGATGGCGGGGATTTCGGGGATTGCAGTCACAGCACTCCTCGTCAGACTCGGACGTGGCCAGAGCGGAGCAACGAAGGCACTGCTGTTCGGATCGGCTGCGGGCGTCAGCTTTGCACTGCAAGCCACCGTCACCAAGGAGTTCATGACGATCGTGGGAAGTGGCATCGGAACCTTGTTTTCCAGCTGGGAAATCTACGTCCTCATCACGACGGCTGTCGTGGGATTCGCACTCCAGCAGTCCGCCCTGAAGACGGGCATCCTCGCTCCGGCTATGGCTTCAAGCAACGCGGTGACGCTATTCGCCAGCGTCGTCTTCGGCGTCACGGTGTTCGGAGAGAAATTGTCGAATGGCAGCGATAGGTTGGCTCCCGCTCTCATCGGTCTTGGCGTTGCTCTTATTGGTGTCGTGCTGTTGGCTGGGACCAAGCCACCCCAACTATCCGAACCGGTTCCCTTCACGACTCAGGTCTCGCGACCTGATCCGCTCCCGCCCAGCTGACCATTGCGCTTTGGCTTTCTTAAAATTCTTCCAGACCCTTGCCAGAGTTGTCCGAGGATGGCTCTCTTCGCTCCGAACGCCGAGTGCGCCTTGCTCTGACTGCGAGAACAATGTCTGACAGCTCCGGACGAGTCGGCCTATTGGCTCTCCCCGACCTGACACCCACGCCTATTCGGGGCTCTCCTTGACCGTTCTGCTGCGACGGAGGTTGACCGTCCCTCCCCCCTTGCTGGGATTCCTACCACCCGAGGACGAGCGAGTCGTTGCGACGATGTGCCGGCAGGCAACGAGCGCGGGCGTCAGTGGAGAGGAAGGACGCCTCTGGCTATTGGTCCGGACCGCACGACCTCGTGGGCGTTTGCATCATTTACGATTTGCCGACGACGACTTTGGCTTCAGGTCTACGGTCAGGTGGAGTGGATGCAGAAATCCCAAGACGGTGGCTTCCGATGTTGAAGCATGTGCCCGGCGTCCGGATGATCACCGGCTACCAGCCGCGATGGCTGCTGAAGGACCTCATGGCTGGTCTGGTGCTCACGGCCATTCTGGTGCCACAGGGGATGGCCTACGCAGAGTTGGCTGGGCTGCCTCCCATCACAGGCCTCTACACCTCGATCCTCTGCCTCGTCGGATACGCAGCGCTGGGGCCATCTCGCATCCTCGTTCTGGGACCTGACTCATCACTCGGCCCGATGATCGCAGCCACGATCCTCCCCCTTGCTGGTGCGAACGGAAGTCCAACCCGAGCGGTCGCGCTGGCATCGATGCTCGCCATCCTGGTTGGCGCCATGATGATCCTGGCAGGAATTGTGAAGATTGGCTTCGTGGCCGACCTGCTCTCCAAGCCAACCCAGATCGGCTACATGACCGGTCTCGCGCTGACCATCTTGGTGGGCCAGCTGCCGAAGCTGTTCGGATTCTCGATTCACTCCGACAACCTCATCGGGGACATCACCGGGTTCGTGGAAGGGGTCCGGTCAGGTAAGTCTGTGGCGGCGGCCGTCCTCATCGGGCTGTTCGGGCTCGCCGTGATCCTTTCCCTCCAGCGGTGGCTGCGGAAGCTTCCCGCAGTGCTCGTGGCCGTGATCCTGTCCATCGGCGCTGCGCTGCTGTTCGATCTCTCCAGTCGCGGGGTCGACCTTGTGGGCACTCTGCCGCAAGGGTTGCCTCCGTTCACGATCCCGAGTGTCTCAGCATCGGATCTCGGATTGCTCGTCGCTGGGGCGCTCGGGATCTCGCTGGTGGCCCTGACCGACACCATCTCGACGGCGTCGGCTTTCGCCGCACGGAGCGGAGACGAGGTGCAAGCCAACCAGGAGATGATCGGGATCGGAACGTCGAACCTGGCCGCCGGGCTCTTCCAGGGGTTCCCCGTGAGCACGAGTGGCTCACGGACAGCAGTGGCGGAGCAGTCCGGGGCCAAGACGCAGATCACCGGCCTGGTCGGTGCCGCGGTGATCGTGCTCATGCTCGTCGTCGTTCCCGGACTGTTCCGCAACCTCCCACAGCCCACGCTGGCCGCAGTAGTCATGGCGGCAGCTTTATCGCTCGCCGACCTCGCCGGGATGAAGCGGCTCTGGAGCGTACGCCGAACCGAGTTCGCTCTTTCGATCGCAGCTTTTTTGGGGGTGGCCGTTCTCGGTGTGCTCCCCGGGATTGCTATCGCAGTGGGACTCTCCATCCTCAACGTGTTCCGCCGATCCTGGTGGCCCTACAGCACTTGCCTGGGGCGAGTGGAGGGAGTTCCCGGCTATCACGATGTGCGTTCCTATCCGGATGCCAAGCAGACCGAGGGCCTCGTCGTCTTCCGGTTCGATGCCCCCCTCTTCTTCGCCAACGCTCGGTCCTTCCGTCAGCAGGTTCTTGAGTTGGCTGCGGCACAGCCGCGACCCCGTTGGATCATTGTGGCCGCAGAGCCCATAACGGACGTTGACACAACGGCAGCGGACATGCTTGAGGATCTTGACGAGAATCTCAATGAGCAGGGGATCTCTCTGGTCTTCGCCGAGATGAAGGACCCGGTGCGCGCGAAGATCG
The DNA here is from genome assembly GCA_963704615.1 of uncultured Acidimicrobiaceae bacterium. Lineage (GTDB taxonomy): Bacteria > Actinomycetota > Acidimicrobiia > Acidimicrobiales > RAAP-2 > Bog-756. The sequence continues at coordinate 3,599,251 of OY969923.1, forward strand.
AACGTTACAAACTGACCCGGACGATCGATCCGGCGCACTTCTTTCCTACAGTTGAATCCGCCATTGCGGCCTTCACCCGATCGTCGTACTTTGACGCCAACGGATCACTCGGCAAAGCGAATACCGGAGAAGCTCATGACCCCACATGAAAGGGTCGGCCAAATCGAAGGGGCCGGCACCGTCAACCTGGGGGGCATGGGAATCCGATCAGCCACACTTCTCCACGCGAAGAGGACCCGGAGGTGGAATTTGCTTCGACAAACGGGAGGCGGGCCACGAGGGGAGCGGGACACACCCCGCCCGTTGCGTTGGCGAGTAGGGGGTGCGGGATGAACACATCAGCCGGCATCGAGGCCCGTCGTCTCCGCCAGGTTACGGTAAGCGAGCGTGCGCTGGCGCTAGGTTCGCTGGGTTGCAGTCTGCTTCTCGCTGCGGCAATCATCGTCTTCGCCGTCCGCAATCTCGGGATCCTCGTTCTTGCGCTCGTCGGTCTCGGAGCCGCGGTTGGTGGCCTCTGGTGGGCAGTGACAGAGCGGATGCCTCGTCGAGCCTTCGGAATCGCCGGGGGCGCTGTGGGTGTAGCCCTGATAGTTCTGGCGATCACCTGGGTGACACCTCATGCCGATCGACCGCTGGTCCGTCTCGCGGTATTGGCCCTGCTCTTGAGCGGTGCCCTTGGCTTGGGAAGGGCTGCCCTGGCGCGTGATCTGCATGAGCATGACGATCGTCGCCCGGTGTCGGTCAAGCGACCTGAGCACGCCGTACTGATTTGCAATCCATGGTCGGGCGGCGGAAAGGTGGCGAAGTTTGGTCTGGTTGACCTGGCAAAGGATCTCGGTGTCGAGGTGATCATGCTCGACCACGGCCTCGACCTGGAGCAGCTGGCGCAGGACGCTATCGCCCGCGGGGCCGATTGCATCGGTATGGCCGGAGGGGACGGCTCCCAGGCCCTCGTCGCCTCCATCGCCATCCAACACGACCGCCCATTTGTGTGCGTTTCAGCCGGCACGCGAAATCACTTCGCGCTGGACCTTGGGATCGACCGGGAGGATCCCCGCCTCAGCCTCCACGCCTTCCGTGATGGCATCGAGCGCCGCATTGATTACGCCACCGTCGGGGATCGGCTCTTCGTCAACAACGTATCCCTGGGCATCTATGCCACCATCGTTCAGCAGGAGGGATACCGCGAGGCCAAATCGGAGACGACCAAGGCGATGTTGCCCGAGATGCTTGGTCGGAAACAGGAACCTTTTGATCTCCAGTTCACCGAACCCGCCGGCGCCGAAGTCGACGGCGCCTTCTTGATCCAGGTGTCGAACAATCCCTATGTCCTCGGCGCCACCTTCGATGCGTCGCAACGCCGACGGCTGGACACCGGAACGCTCGGGATCGTGGCCATCTCGGCCAGATCGGGAAGCGAGGCGGCCCAGGTGTTCGCCCTCTCGGCGCTGGGCCAACGCCGTCGGAGCCAGTACTGGCATGAGTTCACTGCCACCCGCTTCAGGGTCCGGTCTCGGTCCGGGAGGGCCTACGCAGGCATCGACGGCGAAGCCTTGGAGCTCTCGACACCGCTGGAGTTCCAGATCCATCCGGGTGGCCTACGGCTACTCGTCCCCGAGGGAAATCTCACTGCCGCTGAGCGACGTCGGGCTCGAGACATCTCGGTCGGCGACTTGGTCGCCATCGGCCGAGGCATAGACCCGCTGACCGCCTCGGACCTATGACGCTCGCTCGTCGATGTGCTGGACCTGACAGAACAAGGAAAGGCGACGCAGTCTGAATCGACTCGCTAGTACGGAGTCGGGATGCAGCGGAGCGGGTCGGCCGACTCCCGATAGCCGTCGGGGTCCTGACGCCGTCCAGCAAGGACCAGCGCCGGCACGCACTTCCAGGAGGCTGACTTCGTCACAATGTAACTGGCATGGGAACTGGGATTACCTCCTCCCGGGGACGCGCTCCTTGAGACGATTGGATGACGCACAGGTCAATCCCGGCACACACCAATCTGCAATGGCCTAGAGGGAGAGACGTTTTGGCTTGTCGCACAGAATGGACGCCGATCAGACTTTGTGCGAAACATCGAGTCAAACCCCCACGTGAAGGTCCGGACCGGACGAAGTGGGTGGCGAAGCGGAACGGCGACGATTGTTGACGACGACGATCCCAGCGAACGCAAGCGGATTCTGAGTCAGGGCGATTTTTGGCGCCAGCTCTGCGTAGGTGCCTCGGGCGCCATGGCCGGCGACCCCTTGACCGTAAGGATCGATCTTGATCCCCTTGACTCGGCCGATAGCTGATCACGTCGCTTCGGACACCCATTGCCGGCCATATGGCCAGAGCCCATGCCCTTCAGATCGGTCCGCTCACGAGCTATTGGTGGGCCGAACGGGGCCCCCTCGCCGGTTCAGCTCAGGAGCAGGTGGTGCGGTGGGAAGGTGTCCCGTGCGCCACCTTCACTGTGAGCGATTGACTGGCCGTGTCTGCCGGAACGTAGGCGTCGCTCACTTGGACGGTGAAGGTGAACGTCCCCGACACCGAGGGGCTACCGGTGAACGAGCCGTCGTTATTCAGCGTCAGACCTGAGGGCAGCGCCCCGTCGGTAACCGTCCAGGTGTATGGGGCGTCGCCCCCCTTGGCCGACAGGACATGGCAGTACGGATGACTCTGCACGGCACGCAGGCCAGTCGTCTTGATGGTGATGGGCTTCGGCGTGACGGTGATCGACACCGACTGTGATGCCGATTCCGGCGTGGGGCTCGTCGAGTCCACAGCATTGACGGTGAACATGAAGGTGCCGAACACTTTCGGCTTTCCGGAGACCAGCCCGGTCTTCGCATTGAGCTTGAGCCCGTCGGGCAGCGATTGCCCGGCCGGCAACGAGAGCGTGTAGTGGGGCGTTCCTCCGATGGGGATCACGTAGTTCGAGTACTTGGTGCCCTGGGTGGCAGGGGTCAGTGACGCGGTGAAGACGCTCAGTGGGTAGTTGACCTCGGGCATCGTCGCGGTACACACCACTCCGCTGGAGCTGTCGGCCCACGAGTCGCACGTCGGTCCCGTCTGGTAGGTGCGATCGGGGGCAATGGAGTGCATGATCTCCAATTGGGTCACAAGATCCTGGTACGGCTGGTCATCGACGTTGACAACACCAAAGTTGTTGTTCTCCCCGTCGAACCGTCCCCCCGCCGGCTCGTCCACCAGCTCAAACCACTCGTCGCCAACCACCCAAGGCGCGTCCTCGTAGAGGGGCCAGATGAAATTCGTATAGGCGGCGGCCCGCGCCTGCTGGGTGGGCGCGACGGCCAGGGTTCCCGGCACGGTGTCTGGTGTCTGGGGTGTCGAGGCGATGAAGGAGTACTCGGCAACCATGATGGGCGTGCCATTGAGGTACTTCTCGAAGTTGGAGTAGGTGGGGGTAACGGGCAGGTATTCGGGCCAGATCTCGTCGATGATCTGGGCGAAGCCGGGCATCAGGGCGTAGTCGTCGATGCTGAACACGTTGACGTAGTGGCTGGCCGCTTCCAGCAGCTCCGGTTGGATGTACTGGCCCTCCGCCTTGACCCCGAGGATGAGATGGTTGGGGTCATACATACGGATGGCAGCCGTCGTCACCTGAAAGTAGTGGGTGGCGAGGGCGGTGAGGAACCCGTCGGGATTTCCGATGTACTGCTCAGCCACGGCCAGGCCAGGAGACCCTACCGGGAGGTCGAGGTAGTCCTGCAGCTCTGTGTTGGAATTGTCGATGTCCGGTCCCCAGGTCAATTCGCTGTCGGTGTACCAGCCGATGAGATTCGGATCGTCGGCCAGTGGCGCCACTTGTGTGGCTGCCACGTTGTCGGCGTTGGTGGTGAACGAGGGAGCGAACCAGTCATCGCCGCTGGCCATTGAGAGTTGGACGCTGTAGGGCATCTGGGATGCGAAGGTCGCGTTGTCAGTGAATGCCCCGAGGCTGTTGAATCCCCAGGATCGCAACTCGGAGACAGTCGCCGTAGCCCAGGCTGCCGTGCTCGGCCAGTCGGTGGCGACGGTCTCGCACCACGGGCACTGGCCGGTGGTCTCGTCGGTGTTGGAGCCCGGATCGATGGCTACGTGGTCGATGCCGGTGGAGTAAAAGGGTTCGCCGGTCGGGGTGACGAAGAACGAGTGACCGTTCTTGTGGCCCATCGAGAAGTAACCGGTAGCCTTGAACGGCGTGCGAACTCCACCGTCTTGGCGCACCCCCCGCGTCCGTTGGATTGATCGTCCGGCCGCATGAGCCGCCGACCCCGGGGCCAAGGGGGCCAATATGACTATCGGAAGAATCAGAGCGAGCACCCTCAATCCGATTCTGATCAGCTTCACATTGGGCGTTCGACCGGTCAAGTTTGTTCCCCCGTGGCGCCCTATGAATTCCTCTACTGCGCTCTGGTCTCTTTATACCCTAAAGCTCGACCGGCGCGCTTGTACGCCACTTAGCCTCGATCATTCGTCCAGCTCCTGCTGACGTCGGCGGCGTCGCCAGGTATGTGATCCTTATCGATCTGGATGGCAAGTTCCGACATTGGACCTCCATCGCCCCGATTCCATGGGGAATCTCGAAGGTGAAGTCTTCGTAGCGAAGCGTTGTTGGACTCCGTGATGCCGTTGGTGAGCTTCTATTCGATGTCGCGTCGATCGACGTCCGCAACCACAAAAGGTCAAGCGCCCCGGTAGAGCGCATGTGCCAGGGAGAGGGTCGAAGCCCACAGGCTCGGATTCATATGGAAGCGGTCACCGGGAGAAAAGGAGAGAAGGACCTCTTCTTGTTCCCTTGTGAACGCGACGAGACCCCAGGCTGAGGCCTGTACGGCAACGGCCCCCCTACCGAGGCCAGTGGGGCGCTCCGTTGCGGCTGGCGCTTCCGCCTGTTTGGCTTGTTTGACCTCTGTATTGAACCGAGATGCCGACGACTGCGTGAAGAACTTGACGGTGAGCGTGGCATCCGTGGGCGAGATGCTGTACCAACATACGCTCGATCCGTCCTCGATCGCGTTTTCAGCTGCGGTTTCCGTTGCTTTTGTCCCGTAGGCAGCTGACACTCGCTCGGTGCTTGCCAACCGGCATGCGTAGATACCCGAGGGTCGAATTGTCGTATCTTGAGAGAATCCACCGAGGCCTGGCCGCGCTGACACGGCATGTACGCAACCAGAAGCGAAGGCCACAGACAGAAGGGCAACCGGCAAAGCAAACGCCCGGTACCTCAGCAGGACAGACGCCCTCTGGCAGTCAATTCTTCTCGGTCCGTAGGTACTCACCTCCTTTCCCGTCCTGGCCGGAACACCGGTCGTCGTTGATGACACAAATTCGGGGAACACCTAAAGAGCTTCGCGTAATACCGCGCCGGCCCGGCTCATAGCTTGAGGCCACAGTGGCGAAGGAATGAGAAGACGAGTCTGGTGTCGTTGCCAATGCGGCAGAGTCCCTGGTCGACGATGTCCTCGGCCTCCTCGATGGTGTCGGGGCAAAGGTTGGCCAAATCGCCGCCTTTCAGGTTGCCCCAGACCTGTTCGACCAGATTGAGGTCGGGGGCATAGGCGGGAAGTCGCTCGACCACCAGCCATTTCCGTTGGCTCTTGATGAAGGCCTGCATGGCTCTGCTGCGGTGGGACGGAAGTCCGTCCCAAACGAGGGTGACCTTGTCGCCGTCCAGATGGCGATGGAGCTCGAGCAGGAACTCCATAATCGACTCCTCGTTGTAGGAGCCGGGCTGCATTGCGAACACGAGGAAGGCTTGGCTGCCGTCAGGACGGAAGCACACCGCGGCCGACATCGACAGACGCTTCCAGTTGAAGCGGTGGGTGAGGACAGGCGTTCTGCCCTTCGGTGCCCAGGTGGCTCTCACCGAGGGGAGGAGGCTGAACCCGCTCTCGTCCTGGAAGACGATCCACCCGTCCCTGGCCCGAGCGTTTTTTTTACCCTGGGCCAGCGGTCGTTGACCCAGCGTTCGATGGCCTCGTCGTCCCGCTCTATGGCCTTGCGGGCCGGCCGTTGTCGGCTCCAACCCATCCGGCGGAGCACCTTCCAGACGTGTCCGGGGTGGTACTTCACCCCCGTCGTGTTCTCGATCACCTCGGCCACCCGGGCCAGGGTCCACAGATCGGTGGGAAACCCATTGGCCTTCGGACCCTTTTGGAGGGCCCGCTCCACCTTGACCAGGTCGGCGTCGGTCACCTTGCGAGGACGACCAGGATCTCCGGTGCGTTTCAAGGCTTGTTTTCCCCCGACCAACCACTGCTTATGCCAGTCGGAGACCGTCTGGTGGGAGACCTCGACCTCACGGGCGATGTCGGCCTGGGAAATCCCTTTGGCGAACAGATCGGCGGCACGCATCCGAGTGGCCTCCATGGCCGCGAAATCCCGGCGCGGACGGACTCGGGGCGGTGCCTTGTTCGTGCGTGCTGCACCAGCTGATGACTTGGGCGTGGACATGCACCAATTATTCCACTCCACGGACCGCTAGCGGGGTATTAGGCGAACCTCTTTAATACATGGCAGTGAAGTCGCTCTGCTCTGTCCCCGAAACGCCTGACATTGTGACAAGTTCCCTGGACGCGAATCGTTGGAAGGCGCATCATGTTTTTGGACACGCAACTCGTCTCGCCCGCCGCAGGCACGGCAGGCCCTTCGGGAATGGCAGCCGTGAACGAGCTCTCCCGGGCGCCCGCTGGATGCCCGCTCGCCGCCCGCTCGAGGGCGCGCAACTCACGGCGGCGGGCCGCCTTCGAAAACTCACGTGACAGGTCGTCGTACCTCCGGATCCGCGTGCGCAGTGCTGCGAAGTCGCTCTGGCGGTCTGGCGCACATGCAGAGGCGTAGTAGCCGATCCGGCATTGGTCCCATTCGGGTCCGATAACGTCCGTAACGGCGTCCAGCAACCACCGTTGAACTGCCCACCGGGCCCACCGTCGGATGACCTCAGCTGGCTGCGTCGGCACGACTCAGGCCTCGCACTCGAACTTGAGGCTGATGGTGACCGCCAGTGAGGTCACCGCCCCAGGCACCCACGGCGACAGCTACACCTTCACGGTGACGGCGTTCAACAACAACAACGTGCCAGGCCCAGCGTCTGCCCCGTCGAGCCCGGTGGCCTTGATCATCACGTGAGCCAACTATCACGTCTGCGATGGCCACCGGTTCCGGCCGGGGGCCTTTCGTGTGTGGAACTCGGGCACCCAGGGGGTTATCCAGTCGCCCGAATGTGCCGGTCAGTGCCAGTTAGCGATCGGCAAGCGCACCCCGGACGATAACCGCCACCGACGACGAGGCGTTCAGGGTCGCCCTCTGAGTTCAACCGCAGTGGATGACTTCAGTCAAGTACCAACCCGGAGCTTCGGCCGGGGCCACTGTGAACACTGCCTCCCCCGGTAGATAGTTCATCGGGTTCGGATAGGTCGTCGAGGAGTCCGATGCTGCGATGTCATGGGTGAAGTAACACGTGTAGTCACCGGCAGGATTTTGTGAGCAATAGTCAAACCGGAGATTCACCATCTGCGCAGCCATCGAGTCCATCTGTTGGCGCCCCGCAGGGTCGGTGACGTAGTCGATCTCCTGCACATTGCCTGAGTTCCACGCAGTAACGAGATAGTGCATCGCAACCTCGGGTGTGGCGAAGTGAGGACTGCCGACTGCAGAGCACACGCTGTTCACTGGAACCGTATCTGAAGTGCCAGACGTGCTTGACAGAGGACATGATGTGGTCGTCGTTACCGCGGCACTGGTCGTCGTTGGTTGCTGCACATCCGGGGAGGTCGAGGCAGCACTTCCGCACGCCGCGATTAGAAGCCCAGTCGTAGCGACGGCCGCTGCACAGAGGATTCGGCGATGGATCACTCCCAAAGCCTAGTCAGGACCTGGCACGCCGGAGCTGACCAAAACGCTCTAGGCGCCCGGCGCGTCGCTGGGTGTCTCACCGACCCGGCGATGGGGGGCAGTCTGCCTTTACGATTTGAGGGAGTTGTGGGTTCTAAAGATGAGACGACTCCTTGGGCTATTCGGTTGTCTCAATCTGTGAATGAATCGAAGACGAACCTGTTTGCAGTTGCGGTTCAACCGGAAACTGCGTAGAGCTTCCAGCTCCCCGGCACCCCCTTCAGCACGTGCTCACCTCGGTCATTGAACTCAACGCCCGAGCCAACCACGAGGTCCTTGACGGTGCCCGAGACAAGAACCTCGCTCGGTGAGGCCAAAGAACCGACGCGAGCTGCGATGTGAACGGCGAGGCCACCCAGATCGTCGCCCCTTACCTCGCATTCACCGGTGTGGAGACCCATGCGCAGCTCGATTCCGAGTGCTCGGGTGGCGTCGATGATCACCTGGCCACAACGGATGGCTCGAGCCGGACCATCGAAGGAAGCGACGAATCCGTCTCCCGTCGTGTTGACCTCCCGACCTCGGAAGATCCGAAGCTGTTCGCGGACAATTTGATCATGGCGATCCAACAAGGACCGCCACCGTTGATCACCTAGCGAGGCTGCGCGTTCGGTTGATCCGACGATATCGGTGAAGAGGACGGAGACCAGCACTCGGTCGATATCGGTTACTGGTCTCGTGCCGGTCAAGAACTCGGCCACTTCGTCGAAGATCACGTCTTGCTGACTGAAGATCAACATGTCGTCTCCCGGCAGCGCGACGAACATGGAGCCCTCAATGTGCTCAGCCACATAGCGCCCATGAGCCATGGGCAGGAAGCTTGGATTGTCGGCGCTCAGGACCAGCGTGGGCGCCCGGAGGAGCGGGAGCACCGGGCGAACATCGAGGTTCCGAAGCAGGTAGTCGTACTGTGCGGCCGCGGTTCTCGGGGTGACCGACGACCGGAAGAGCCGAGCAAGAGCATCGCGGCGAACCGGGTCTTCCGGGCCAGCGGCACCAGCAAGCGAGAGAAACTCCGGCGTGCCCCAGTGGGTCCGGAGGAACTCGATGACGAAATCGAGCGCCTCAGGTGTGAAACCGATCGGATAGTCGTCAGCGACCAGATATCGGGCAGTGGTATTGCACAGCACCAGGGAATCGACCCGTTGGGGATGTGCAGCGGCATAGAGCATCGCGATCGGGCCAGCATCGACCGTGGCGAGAATGGATGTCTGCTCCGACCCGACCGCGTTGAGGACGCTCTCGATGTCTTCCGTCCACTCCTCCCATGTTGGTATGGCGTGACGCGGCACACCGTCAGATGCGCCTGTGCCTCGTCGATCGAGAAAGATCAAGCGGCGTAACGACGCCAGCCGTCTGAGGAAGTCGGCAATGTCGGGGTCCTCCCACGCCATTTCGACGTTGCTGCCAAGCCCGTTGAAGAAGAGGAGGTCGGAAGGTCCCCCCCGAGGACTTGGTAGGCAACGTCAGCATCCCCGACGGCCACGTACTTGGTATCCGGACGGCTCATGAGGCATACAGTCTGACTTGCGTTCCAGCTCCATGCCGGAACTCTTCTTCAGCGAGGCTTTGCGTGCCACGAGCCAACGTCCTAACTGCAGACGCCATGAACGATTCGCTGCCCGAGACGATCGACCAGACCATCGCGTTCATCAACCAATAAATCGAGCGCTGCCATCTGTCGGGCAGCGCTGGGCTATCTGATCGTCCGAGGGGTCGAGTCACGACCATTTGGCCACATTCGATAACCCCCACTGAGCCGGTGATCAGAGACAGGCGTCGCATGGCCATCATTAGGTAGACTAAGGGCGTGCTCAGAGTCTCAACTCGGCAAAACCCGGATCGTCGCCGAATCGTTTCCCCATGGTTCAAGCGGCGCGTTGTGGCTCGGATCATCTTCACTGGATTGGTGGTCTTCGGTGCTGTGTGCGTCGCCTTCGGGGGAATCGGTATTGGGGTCGGCCTCGTCATTCTCGCTGGCATCGGCGTGCTATTTCACTTCCAGCGCAGGAGACGTTGGAGAGAAGTTGGCGGCATACCGGGAGCGACGATGGGAACTGAAGGCAGGTAGGGCCGTCCCGAGTTTGCCGTTCGGCTACAAGCGATAATGCCCTGCTGAACCGGTGGTATAGGGCACCCTTCGCACCCACTCGGTATCGGCACAGTGCGATCACAATGGCGTGGCCCTCACAGGCAAAGGGGCGGCTCTCATTCCGCACTCCGGCAGTGTTCCCCGCTGGTGACGTGCAGGTTCACTCAGTCGGCGGGCTTCCGGCGGTTGAAGGGTCGGACGAGCTCCGCGATGAGGGCCACCAGAGCCCCGCCGGCGATTCCGAACAGGATACCGGCGTAGAAGGCATCATTGTTCTCCCGCTGCAGGTCGCTCGAGTTGATTGCAGCCAGCTGGAGTGTCTGGGGGAGGTCGTTTCTGACCCAGGTCCATGACCGTTCGTCGGACACGGTGGCCTGAGGGTCACTCTGAACATTGAAGTCATACGTGGTGGCGTCGGTCAGAGTGAGTACCCGGGTGACCGTCCCGGTGGCCAGGTCGCCTCCCCCGTCCGCTTGGGCGTTTCCGCCCATTCGCATCGACGGCGATGCCGTGTACGGGAGGAAAACGTGCTCTCACGGACGTCGCCATCGGCCGCTACAGGGCTCCCCGACGACCAGTGCAGGCAGATGACGGGCACCGGGAAGTTTTCGACCGAGGCACGGAAAGTGACGGCGACCACGAATGCGGAAACAGGCTTGTCGTCGTACCACGGCAGCTCGACCTTGCCCGCCTTGTAGGTGGTGGTGAAGCCTTCCCCCGGCACCGGGGCGCTATGACAGAGTCGAGCTGGGCCAGAGTTCAGGACAAGTAGCTCCAGCTCTGGTTGGGGATAGCGCTGCCGTCAAACGCTACCGTCGGACCGAGCTCCACCGACGCGGCCGTGTAGCCGGGAGTCGTATAGCCTCCGTAACTCCCCGGTGTCGAGAAGCGGCCGCGGCTGCTTCTCGTCCGTCGTCGCGCCGTCGAACGGCTCGTCAACCTGCAGCGTCGCGCCTCCGTCCGCGGTCGGTGTCAGCGTCTGCGTCATGTTGAAATTCGATCCCGAGGTGACGATGCGCAGGTCTTGGGGAATGGCCGGAAATCCACTCGATGCCGGATGAAGGTGCCACGCTGCGATGCCAGTCGCCGCGCAGACCAAGACGAGCGAAGCGACGAGGACGAACTGGATCTCGTGCAGATAACGGGCCCGACGCGACGTCCGGACCTCTCCTTCGCCGCCGGTTGCCGACGCGCCACCGACGTCAGCCTCGCTCGTCACTGGCAGGCTAGCGTCGGTGGGGCTGCAAGGTCCGTCACTGGTTGGGCCGCTGGTCTGTTGGGTCTAGGAACCGGCCCACTGCACCGGATCCGGGCTGCCTGCCGCCGCGAAATCCTGCCCCTATGGTGCCGGAGTGGGTCACCTTCCCGGCGATAGGGGGCACCCGCGAACCGTCCTTACACTCTGATCCCGGCTGCATGGCGCCCGCCTTCGAGCCACAGTCGAAGCGCCGGATCGAGAGCCGACGCGGAGGTCTCATAGAGTGCAAGATCGTCGGCCGTCAACACCCCGCGCCATCGACCGCTGTCGCCCTGGTAGAAGAAGCTGTCTGCGCCGCCCTTCCAGACCATGGCCATGGGGTCATCGAAGTGGCGTGCTTCGTCGCGCATGGCGTCGAGCCCGACCGTCGCGAGCAGAGCAGGCCACGAGCCCTCGCTGACATCGATGGCGCAGAACTCAGCAATCCGACGCATCTCGGTTTCAGGGTCGGCTTTGAGATCACCAAAGTGGACGAACAACACATTAGGAAGCTCTCGTGTCGCCCACCAGGTCGAGAGATGGTGGTGATGTGACCAGAATGGCCAGCCATCAGATTCCCATCCGAACCATCCTTCTTTTGCCCACACTGGCCACAACTCGCCCGGCGTCGCCGGGCAACGCGGGAAATTCCGGCCCAGGCCGATCAGGGTCGTTGAACAGTTCGAACATCATGTCCGTATAGGACGAATAGTGGTTGAACAACGACATGAAGACGTCCCGGGTGTCGCGACCGACGACGATGTACTTGGCCTGTGGGAAGAACCGAAGCCCGTCAGCAGCCAGATGGCTCTTTATGAACCGGCGATGACGCTGTGAATCTAGGCGATCGAGAATCGGCTGAAGAGGTCCCATGAACCGAGCATCGACCCACGGGGATATTTCGCTCAATCTGGAAGGCAGGGGTTTTGGTCCAAGGATCAGAGCAGCCAGGATGCGCTGCGTCCATGTCGTGCCAGCCTTGTATGCGGTGGTAACGAAGATGTCGTCATCGCGTGGTGCGAACTGGTCCCAACGTGTGCTGTCGAGGTGGTGATTGCGGTACTCGCGGGTTCGCTCGGGTGGTTCGAGGCTCATCGCACAAATCATGCCACCAAGCCCGTTCTGGAACTGATCCGATCAAGCCTGACTGGCATTATCCTCTTCCCGGTGAGGTGGGGCACACTCCGGAGCTACCCGGGTCATCGTGTGCAGTCCTCGGTTTGCCATAATCGCGAGATGGAGCAACGCATCAGCTTGGTGACTCTCGGGGTTTCCGATCTCGCCCGGGCTCGAACTTTCTACGAGGCCCTCGGCTGGTCAGGTGCTCAGCAACCCGATGAGGAGGTGTGCTTCTTCCAAGCTGGCGGAATGGTGTTCGGGTTGTGGACGGCGCTAGGCGGCCACGGGGCCCCGGGGATCGAGTTGGCCCACAACGTGCATTCGCCCGAAGAGGTCACCGAGGTGTTGAACGATGCCGAGCAGGCTGGAGGTTTGATTATCCGCCACGCTGCCGTCGCCGATTGGGGCGGCACGACTGGGGCCTTCGCTGACCCTGATGGATACGTGTGGGAGGTGGCACACAATCCTGGCTGGACATTTCACCCTGACGGCTCGATCCATATCTAAGGAGCGTCCGTTCAGTTACGGGTGGTCCGACCGAAGTTTCCATATTCGGGGGGTATGGCAGAAGTGCCGATCAGCCAGGGTCGATAACGCCCTGCTCAACCGAAGCTCCTATGGATGAAGTCAAGCCCTTCTGAGGGATTTTCGGAGAAGAAGACAGCGGACAGACCAATGATGGGCCACTCGATGCGAGAGGGCAAGCTCTTATTAGGTCACGCGTCTCAGAGAAGTCGGTAGAGCCCGGACCATGGACCGGCAGATCGGTTAGAGGCCAGTCTCGATCGACGGCAGGTGTTAGGTGAGCCAGGTCCATGGTCCGGGGATTCAGCCGCGAGGCAGCTGGCGGTAGACCTCGCGGGCGACATAGCGCTTCAGCATGCGGATGATCTCGCGCTTGGAGCGACCCTCCTTCACTCGACGCTCCATGTAGGCCTGGGTCTCAGGATCGGACGCCAGTCGGGAGATGACGATGGTCCACAGGGCCCGGTTGGCCTGGCGGTCTCCGCCTCGGTTCAGGCGATGACGGGTGACCTTGCCCGAGGAGGCCTGGAGCGGTGAGACACCGCACAGGCGGGCCCACGCTGCCTCTGACCGCAGACGTTCCGGGTTGTCGCCGGCGGTCACGAGCAAGGTGGCCGCCGTGTCGATGCCGACGCCATAGATACTGAGCAGATCGGGAGCGTGGGCTTCGAGGAGTGGGGTGATCCGGGCGTCGAGCTGGGCGATCTCTTCATCGAGCTCACCGATGCGGTGGGCCAACGACGACAGTGCCACCTTCGATGCCGCTGTGACCGGATCGGCCGACCGTGTCGGTCGAAGTCCCTTGGCGGCGGCGATGAACTGAGGGGTGGGTAGGCCCTTGATCCGAGATTGGAGCTGGTCAGGGACCGTGAAGGTCAGTTGTCGCATCTGGGTGAGGGCCTTCACCCGGCCTGGCGGGCCGACCGCTTGGCCACCACCAGGACCCGGATGGCCTCGACGGCACCGTCTCTCGACTTGGCCTTGCCCCGCACGCTTCCCGACAGGACGGCGCGTGCGGCCTCGACGGCGTCGATCGGATCGGACTTGCCCTGGCGACGGCGGTTCTGGCGGTTGTGCCGATCGACCTCGATCACCTCGACACCCGCTCGAGCGAGGAACCGGGCCAGTCCGGCCCCGTAGGAACCGGTCCCTTCCACGCCGACCTTCCCGACTGCCCCAAAGCCGGCCAGCCACGAGAGCAGGGCCGAGTAGCCGTCGGGAGTGGCATCGAACGATTCGGTGCCGAGGAGACCGCCCACCTCATCCAGAGACGGCGGCCACGTGGACCTCGCCGTGGGTGTCGATTCCGCCAGTAACAGCGCGCGCAGCTTCTACGATGGTCATGCCATCCCTTCCTTTCCTTTAGCGGGTTGAGGGGCGGCTCGGCCGTCCCGGAAAGGAGTGACGGTGCGGGTCGATCTGCTCGTAACAGACCGGCCCATCACCCCCTCTGGAACGGGGCGCGCCGCGCTTCGACTCTGGTGTCCCGGAGCTTCCGACCGACGGGGCGCAGATGCAGGGGTGCATCCACTTGATCTGAAGTCAGGTCGAGGACCCCGGTGCTCCCGAAATTACAAAGGACCAGCCATTCGGCGGTGGACCCTCACGGAAGCCCAACAACATCATTGGTGTTGTGGGTTGACGCCGTGGTGCCAAAGGAACATCGTTACTGGGGGGACCGATCGCCTGACTCGCACCCAGTGGAGTTGGGTCGAAAGGAGCACACATGATTCGCAAGCTGCTATTGGTCGCTGCGGCGACCGCCATGCCACTGGGATTGATCGCTGCCAGCGCCGGGACCGCCACTGCAATGCCTCCCAAGGTCGATGCCACCATGGCCACCGTGTCGTGTACAGGGATTTCTGGCTACGCCAAGTTCAGCCCAGCAGTAAAGGCTGATGAATCCCCGGGAACCGCCACGGCGAAGATCAAGGTCAAGCTGACCGGGTGCACCACTAATGACGGTGTAGCTGTCACCCAGGCCAGCGCATCAGGCACGCTCACATCGACGCGAACAGCCGGTGAGGATGGTTGCAGCGCTCTCGCTGGGAGCATCGCTGCGACCGGGGCACTGAGCACCAAGTGGACGACCATGCCCAAGCTCTCATCGGGCAAGAGTGTGGTCCAGGTCAACTCCATCGATGGCAGCATTGGGGGAGACGGAAACGCCACCTTCACGATTCCCGGGAGTACCCCCAACGGCACCCCGTCCGGCTCCTTCCAGGGCATCGACGGTGGAGCGGGTGACACCACGTCCGCACAGACCACGAAGTCCGCGGCCTCCATCATCGCGACCTGCGAGGGCAGGTACGGCCTCACGATCATTCACCTAACGACCCCAGCATCGGGTCCCGCGGTGAGCCTCAGCTAGTAGCAGATTCGCACCTGGGAACTCCGGGCGTGCTACGCCCATTAGGACGGGGTTCGGGCCCCGTTCTCATCACGTCCTGGGCTTGACCCAGGACGTGATGAGAGAGTAGGACCGAGTGTGCAGGATGCCGACTTCGCAGCGTCCTCAACGTGCCGGTAAGGCCACGGTAATAAGCGCCTCCGAGCCGGTGTTATCGGGGGCACCCATTCCCGCCTGGTAACGGCACATACCGATCGGCCTGTTAGCCCTCCACGGTCAACAGTCGCCAGGTTCCGGGGATGCCCTTGAGCTCGTGCTTCCCTCGATCGTCGAAGGTCAGGCCCGATCCAGTCACGAGAAGCGGGACGCAGCCGATACCACTAGCCCTCCTGCGCCGGCATAGTCCGCCACTCTCGCCGCGACATGGACGCCGATTCCCCCGACGTCGCCTTCTCGAAGCTCGATCTTACCGGTGTGCACCCAGCCCGAATCTCGATGCCCAAGGAGTGCAAGGCGTCTCGCAAGGCAAAGGCACCGCGGATTGTTCGACCCGGACCGTCGAAAGTGGCGAATGCCCCGTCCCCGGTGGTCGTGACCAATCTGCCCCGGTGTTGCTCAATGATCGTTCGAGCGCAGCGCGAGGTGGCGCGATCACTCACAGTGACGCCTTATGACAGGCAGCTCCCGTGCGTGTCAAGGTGCAAGTCTGGTTGGTCGTTTGCGGCTGACTGTGAGCATGGGCTTGGCGGCATTGTGGTGTTGTCAGTAGGCGGACGGCGATACTGGCACGAGCATCTCTCATCTGATCGGCAATCGATCATCCAGGAGGTGGGGCAGGCGATGGACACAAGCACGGGTGGTCGGAACCGAGATTCACTCCTCAGGCGTCTGGAACGCCGGGTCGTGCCTGGAGTGGGCCCCGAACGTCCTCGAAGGGCGGCTTCGGTAATCAAGACCACGGCCGTCATTGGCGCCGCGGCTGCAATGCTGATGTCCACGGCCATCATCCTCTCCGCCGCACCCTCTGCCTCGGCGGCCAGCCCGCTATCGATCACCGTCACCTCGTCGCCCGCATCTGCGGCGCTGTACCAGGCCGTCGTCTTCCGGATCTCGGTCACCAACACTGGAGGAGCCGCAGCCACGGGCGTGACCCTCAACAACACAATGACCGGCGCCAGTCCGGTCGGCCCCTATCCGGTGCAGCTGCCCGATGACGGCCAACCGGTGACCACCTCCGACCTCGGGAGCTGCACGTTCGCCAACCCGGCAGAGACCTGCACCGCACCCACTATCTCCGCCGGTCAGGTGTGGAGCGTGACCATGACCGTCGGGGTGACCGCGGCGGCCTACTCCGACACGGCCACCGTCTCGGGCACCGAATCAGGCGCCACCGTCGGGGCCACGGCCACCACCACGGCCAATGCCGGCCCGACCCTGCCACCCGGCTTCGTCCAGACCCAGCTGGTCGGGGGCCTGACCAGGCCGGTCGTGGTGGCGCCCGCTCCCGACGGGGACGTCTACATCGGCGAGCAGGGTGGCAAGATCCTCGACTACCACGATGGAGCACTCCTGGCGACCCCGGTGCTCACACTGAACGTCTTCGAAATGGGGGAGACCGGACTGCTCGGATTCGCTCTCGACCCGAACTTCGCCACCAATGGCTATATCTACGTCTCCTACACCGTCCCCCTCACGGTCGCTGGGGCGGTGGAGCCCTACGCTCGGTTGTCCCGCTTCACCGTGGTCAACGGGGTCGCCAGTCCGTCCAGTGAGGTGGTCTACTACCAGGGCAACCAGATCCAGAACGAGGACGGTGACGGCGGAAGCTACGACCACCCGGGTGACCAGGTGAAGATCGGCCCCGACGGCAAGCTGTGGTGGAGCGTCGGTGACAACGTCCCCTCCATCAGCAACGGCCAGGCGCTGTCCAACATCTACGGCAAGATCCTTCGCTTCAACCTGGACGGCTCGGTCCCGAGCGACAACCCCTTCGTCGACGTGCCCGGGGCGGTGCCCTACATCTACGCCTACGGGCTCCGCAATCCCTGGCGATTCACCTTCCTGCCCAACGGCAAGGCCATGACCGAGGACACCGGCTCCAGCTACTGGGAGGACCTCGACACCATCCAGCCGGGGACCAACTTCGGCTGGCCGATCAAAGAGGGCAACTGCGGGAGCTGCGGCTACGCCAACCCCACCTACGCCTATGGCCACTATCCGACCGACGGTGCCGCGTCCGCCATTGCCGCCTACTCCGGCTCGACCTTCCCCAAGGCCTATGACAACGTCGTCTTCTTCGGCGACTACAACCGGCAGGACATCGAGGCGGTCACCTTCGACCCCACCTACCAGACCGAAATCTCGGACACCGTCTTCGACAGCAACGCGGGGACCATCGCCGACCTGGAGGAGGGACCGAACGGCAATCTCTACCTGGCAAGCGTCTTCGGGGGCAGCGTCTCGGAGATCTCGGCACCCGGGCCCTTTGCCCCGACCGCGGTGGCCACCGCCACCCCGAGTGCGGGTGCGGCGCCGCTGACCACCCAGTTCTCCTCCGCCGCCTCGTCCGATCCCAACGGAAAGACGTTGACCTACTCGTGGAACTTCGGGGACGGGTCGCCGGTCTCTACCGCTGCCGACCCGTCGCACACCTACACCACCGCTGGCACCTACACCGCGACCCTGACCGTGAACAACGGCAGCCAGACCGGCAAGACAACCACCAAGGTGGCGGTCGGGCCGGCTCCTCCCACCGCCTCGATCACCGCTCCGAGCACGTACAACGCCGGGCAGACGGTCTCCTTCAGCGGGACCGCCACCGACCCGATCGATGGGGTGCTGCCCGCCCGCGACTACACCTGGCAGGTGGACTTCTTCAGCCACGGGGTCCTGCAACCCACCTACTTCGCCGAGGTGGCCGACCCCTTCTACGGTCCGGTCACCGGTGCCACCGGCGGCAGCGTCACCATTCCGACCGACCCCTCCCAGGTGCCGGGTAGCTATTACCGCATCACGCTCAAGGTCACCGATTCGCTGGGGCTCCAGACCGTGGTGACCAAGGACCTCCAGCCCAACCTGACCAGCTGGTCGGCGGGGACAAGTGTGCCCGGGGCCGGGTACTTCGTCGACGGTGCCTGGCAGACCGGGCCGTACAGCAGCCAGGATGTAGTCGGCGTGGTCCACGTGCTCACCGGCTTGCCCATGGCACAGACGGTCGGCGGGGTGAGCTACCGGTTCCTGGGCTGGGCCGACGGCAACGCCCTGACCGAGACCATCACCGCGGGATCGGGGCCGGGCACCTACACGGCTGAGTACGAGCCGGTGCTGACCACGGTGCCCTCCCCGTGGGAGAGTACCGATGTCGGCGCACCGATCACCGCCGGGACGGCCGCCTACGCCACCGGCTCCAAGACCTTCTATGTGAACGGCTCGGGCGCTGATGCATTCGGAGTGAATGACCAGTTCCACTACGTCTACCAGACCCTCGACGGTGACGGGACTATCGTCGCCCGGGTCCGCTACCAGACCAACACCAGTGCGTGGGCCAAGGCCGGGGTCATGATCACGCAGTCGGCCACGGCCGGAGCGCCGTTCGTGGACGCCCTGGTGACCCCGGACGTTAGCCCCAACACGCCGAACATTAATGGCGTGGGCTGTGATGCCGACGGGTGCTTCAGTCCGCTGCCACCGGTCACCCCGGCCATGGGCTACGGCGCCCGTATGCAGTACTCGAATTCCGGATCGCAAACACCGGCGTCCTACCCGGCCGGGTTCATCGACCCGGACAAGTGGCTGAAGCTCCAGAGGATGGGGAACACGTTCACGTCGTGGTTGTCGTCCGACGGGGCGCACTGGACGCAGATCGGCGTCGTCACGGTCGACATGAGCGGTCCGGTCACCATCGGTCTGTTCGTCACGGCACACAACATCGGCGAGGACAGCACCGCGGCCTTCGACAACGTCCAGGTGACCCCCGTCACCCCGCCGCCGCTCCCGAGCCCCTGGGTCGACAGCGACGTCGGTTCGCCGGCCATCGCCGGGTCGGCTGGCTACACCAACGGGATCTTCACGGTGAATGGGGCGGGGACCGACATCTGGGGGACCAACGACCAGTTCAACTACGTGAACCAGCCGGCGACCGGGAGTGGCACCATCGAGGCCCAGGTCACCTCCGAGACGGACACCAGTTCCAACGCCAAGGCCGGGGTCATGTTCAAGCAGTCGACCACAGCGGGGAGCCCGTACATACTCATCGCGGCGTCTCCCTCCGGTCTGGTCAAGGTCGAGTACGACTTCAACGGGTCGTTCTCGTATTCCGACTATGTGGTCCCCAACGTCTGGGTTAAGTTGAGTTGGTCCGCGGGCATCTTCTACGCCTCGCTGTCGAGCAACGGGACTACCTGGACACAGGTCCTGCATAAGACCTTATCCATCACCAGCCCGGCGACGGTGGGGCTCTTCGAGTGCTCCCACAACACCAACGCGTTGGGCACGGCGACGTTCGCCAATGTCAGCTATACAAGTCCCTGAGGCGATGAATCGGAACCTCTGAGGGTAGCTGACCCCAGGCAATCACGTCTTGCCTGGACGCATCGGGATCGACGATCGAGAGCGCCTCGATATCAGGCCATTCCAGGGGCGAGTCCTTCATGTCTGATCCTCGCCGGCCGTAGGGCCTCCGAATCAGCCTCCCGGCCACCTGGACACCCTCGACCTTTCACGCGCCCCCAGCACGCCCCTGTGTGCTATCTCCTATGCGCTGGCGCTGGTCGAGCTGGGTCCCGCCGCCGCTCCCGGCCCGGCATAGCCACTCGCACCGTGACGATGTGCTCGATCCAGTCAACTCATGCGCGTCGTTCTCGCTAGGCCACATGCTGGCGGAGACAATGTTGATGACTGGGAGGCTGGATGCGTCGCCTTTTTTCAAGGTGCACACCGGCCGCATGTCGGCTGAGCGCATGAGTAGGGCCATCTGCTCGCTGGCAGTTATCCAGTCCAATCCACGGGTTCGAAACTTCATTGCTGGGCTTCACGCGCGAGTTGTCGACCCGTCTCCTGGCGGTTCAGCTGGCGGGCCTCGGCGTCGGGCCGGTCAAGTCCGACCAGCAGGTTCGAGGCAGGTCCAGCGCCGGCTTCCCCCCGAAGAAGTTGACCAGCTTGTCGCGAGTTACCTTGCCGGAGCGACTGCCATTGCTCTCGCTGGCAAACATTCGATTCATCGGGCGACCGTCTTAGCGCATCTCGAGCGCCGCAACGTCTCCAGACGAGGACACGTCCAGACGCCAGATCTCATTGATCGAGCGGTCGCTCTCTATCGCTCCGGAAAATCATGTTCTCCGTCGGCAAGGAGCTCGAAGTCAGCCCCGAGACCGTCCGCCAGGCGCTCATTAAGGTTGGCGTGAAAATGCGCAAACCAGGGCGGCCGCGAGCCACATAGAACCCTTGATCGATATATGGCAATGGAGCGCCCTAACCAGGGGCCTTATACGAGGCACCCTCACGAACCCTGGAGAGCCAGAGCATCCTTTGGTGAGGAGGGCTCGCACGGGTTTCAGCGATCCCAACTGAGGATCAGTCCGCCCGACAAACGCCGTGACCCGCGACCCTCACCTTCGCAAAAACAAAATGCCCAACTCCCTTGCCTGCGCATTTACAAATTCATTCAGCACGATCGGCAATTTCGACTGACCAGAATGAGCCGCGAGTGACCATAGTTATCAATGGTGCGTGCGATTTTTGTGGAGAGCGAACTACAACATCTTGTACCACATGCACCACGGGTGCTGCCCCAGAACTCGACCATTCTCTGACAGGTTACGCCCTCGATTGGCCGCTTCCCACGTCCTGCGCGAAAGTCATCACCACTCAGAGCGCACGCATTGCCTATGACACCCTTCAGGTACGCAAACCACGAATCCTTGCACCACGTCCTCCACGGCGCCTGACTCATCACGCAGATTTCGGGACCTTCGGCCCTGCCATGGGGTCAGTCAGCGTCACATGATGGTGACGTGGAGACTAAGTCCGAGTTTGAAGACGCCATAGCCGGCTTGCGAGCCACAGGTGCAAGCGTGTCCGCCACTGAGGTGGTGAAAGCCATCGACCGACACGGCAAAGAGGAGTCCGAGCTGCTTACCCGCTATGAGCGTTTTGCCGAACATTCCGAATCACCCGTCGCTCAGTACCTCGTTCGGCTGATCCTTGACGAGGAACGGCGGCACCATCGGATACTCGAAGAACTCGCCAACACCATCGCTTGGGGCTCCCTGGGAGACCCGACACTGCCAGAGCTTCCGATCGTGCCTCTACGTTCCAGTTACGACCGTGAGTTCTGCACTGAGACGCGGGCCCTGCTCCGCCAGGAGTTGCGGGATCGGAAACAGCTCCGGCAGCTGCGACGTCGACTTCGCAGCTACGGCGATGCGCCTTTCTGGGGACTGTTGGTCGAGCTCATGGGGTCGGACACAGAGAAGCACATCTCCATTCTCCGCTTCCTGCAGAAGGACAACCGCACGTACGGCCTAGCCGGAGCGCTCCGTAGGGCGCAACTGCGATTTCGGTCTCAACGTACCCGTCGATAAGGGAGGTATCTGCAGCCATGTCGTCAATCCTGCCAAACCGCTTACTGATCGGCGCCCTTGTCGACCTCAATCACCCCGGTCACTATGTGCACTGGGGATTCATCCAGATATCGGCGGCCAATCTGGTCGTCATCGGTCTCATGATCGTTGTTTTCGTTGCTGCCATCCTCATTCCGTTCCGTCGGCAAGGAGGCGGCCGACGATGACCGTTGATACTGATGCCTCCCCGGAGGCCTCGTCGAGCGCCAGTGCTGATCTGCCCGAAGACGCCGATATGTTCACCGCTCGGCTGCGGCGGTCCGCTGTCGAGGCGCTGCCGCCTTCGCGCCTCCTTCCTGACCGCCAACCGGCCTACGTAGCGTCGTGGATCTACGTATTCGGAGTCCTGACCCTGGCCGCTCTCGCCGTCGTCATCGCTACGGGGTGCGTGTTGGCCATTTTCGGGCCCACATGGTGGCACGTCTCTCGTGTGGGCCTGTTCGTCAACTCGTTGCACCTCTGGAGCGTCGAGGTCTTCTTCTTCACCATGGTCATACATCTCTGGGGGAAATTTTTCATGGCCGCGTGGCGTGGCCGCCGCCGGGCCACGTGGATCACTGGGGTCGTCTCATTCGTGGTCTCGGTGGGCGCCGCCTTCACCGGCTACCTGTCCCAGCAGAATTTCGATTCACAGTGGATCAGCACGCAGGCCAAGGATGGAATCAACTCGACAGGCGCAGGAGCCATCTTCAACGTGACCAACTTCGGCCAGATGCTCATGTGGCACATTGTGCTCCTTCCGCTTGTGGTGGTGCTACTGGTGGGTTTGCACGTCCTTCTCGTGCGGCTGCGCGGCGTGGTCCCGCCATTTGCCGATCCACCCCATGGCGAACCGCCTCCGGAAGCGGCCTCTGCCACAAGCGGAGCGGACGACGGAGGTGAGCGGTGACAGCCGTTCAGGGGTGGCGGCGCGATCGCCGCGGGTTCAACCCCGATCGGGACGTGGTCGAGTGGCACGGTTCCTACAGGCCCTACGACTTGGTGAAGGAATTCCTGATCGCCCTCGTGGCCGTGGTCGTGCTCGTCGTAGGCCTTGCCGTTGTCTTATCGTCCCCGGACGAGAATCCAGTGACCGTCAAATCGTGGGCGACGTCAGATCCCGTCGATTTCGCTCAGACGGCCATCACGGAACTCGACGGAACGAGTGCCACAGCCACGTACGGACCGCCGTACAACAACACGGCTGGCTCTTCACAGTCGATCGGTCCGTTCTCGCCGGAGCAGTGGCTGGGGGTCCACCATCCGATCGACACGGCTCAGGACTTCGTCATCGGACCGCTCCGGACCCTTCCTGGGACGACAGCGCTGCAGTCGACCATCAACCGATATGTCACCGCCTCTCCGGCTCAGCAGGCCACATGGACCTCGGCTTATGAGAAGGCCGTGGCCGGCGCCAGTTCCATGGGCACGACCTTGAGGGTGCCTCCTGGGCGGTACGGGCCAGTCGGCCCCATCATCGGTTCCCTCACCTCCATGGCCCAGAGCGGGGCGCTCGACGGGGCGCTGATCAGCTCCCGCCAGTTCTACGGCACGGACTACACCAAGCCACTCCTCTTCATCGCCGACGGCACTCACCTCGCCAATCTGGCTCAGAGCCAGCACTTGACCGGGAACCAGTGGGGGATGATGAACGAGACGGGAAACTATCCCGGTCAGGCCTGGCTCTGGCTCTACACACTCTGGTACCAGGTCCCTCCTATGAACTCGTCATCCAGCGGCGACCTGCAGGTGTGGGCCATCATGATGATGCTCACTGTCGCACTCATCTTTCTTCCGTTCATCCCCGGGCTCCGATCGATCCCGCGATGGAGCCGCGTCTACCGCCTCATCTGGCGGCAGCACTACCGCTCCTCGGCTCAAACGACCGTCTAGTACCTCCGTCTCCGACGGACTGGCCCAGCCCGGACTCTGAGCTCCCCGTGCGAAAGCCTCTAGGCGCCTCCCAGAGCATCGGGTCTATGACGTATTAGCGCCCTGGTTGACGGTCTGGGACCTAAGACCCTGGTCGATTACCGCTGATGGCTTCACCATAGGAGTGTCAATGGATCTTCGGCCGGCTAACTCTTGACCTGGGCCCTCGCTGGGAGCGGCAGCGGTGCCCGTTCAACTCAGGCCGGAGTTCAACGGTAAGCGAAGCCAGATGGGAGTCAGCTTAGATGGTCACAAACCCTGTCGTCCACGACAGTGCCGGCATCAAGCGCAGGATCGTCGTAGGAGCCGATGGATCGGAGAACTCCCTTCGGGCCGTTGCGTGGGCGGCCGGTCAAGCGCAACTGACCGAGTCCGTCTTGGAAATCGTCCTGGCCTTCGGCCCGGATTACCTCTTCGTCGACCAGAATGAGGCGCAGGATTTCATGCAGAAGGATGTTGACGAGGCGATTCGGCGCGCCGAGAAGGTGGCGGCCGGACTCGAGATCACGACCAAGATTTTTGATCGCTTACCGGCTATCCCTCTTATTGAGGAGAGCAAGGGGGCTCGGCTTCTCGTCGTGGGTTCGCGAGGCCGCGGGGGCTTCTCAAGCCTGCTGTTGGGCTCAGTGAGCCGAAAATGTATCCACCTGGCCAGTTGTCCTGTGGTCGTCGTTAGCGGAGGGACTACTGGAGGGGACAATGACTCAGGGGCGACTCCAGAAGATGAGCTTCGTCATCGGATTGTCGTGGGTATCGACGGTTCACCGGCCTCAGTCGCCGCCGCGCACTGGGCTGCCAAGCAGGCCAGGCTCACCGGAGCCGACGTCGAGGCATTGACGACCTGGGAATGGCCGGGCAGCTACGGATGGTCGATCTATCCCTCGGACTACGACCCAGAACGCGACGGCCACATAATCCTCGATGAGGCTCTTCGCTCAATTCGATCAGCGCACCCCGACATCACCATCAACACGACAGTCATCGAAGGACACCCCGCCTACCAACTCGTGGAGGCATCATACGGAGCAGACCTTCTCGCAGTCGGTAGCAGGGGTCGCGGCGAATTCGCCGGTCTGCTTCTGGGCTCAGTGAGTGAGCACTGTCTCACCGACGCCCATTGCCCCGTGCTGGTGGTTAGCGAGGAGCAGTAGTGCCGTCGGGCGCCCGAATGATCTCACTGTCCACCAGAGAACCGAATCTCTCGCCCGCGGACGTTTTACTGAGGCCACGACGACGTGCACTCGCAAACCTCCAGTTCTTGAGTACGTATCGTCGGTGAGCGACTCGTGGGTGGGATCAGCCCAGGAACAAGAGAGAACGAACCTCGGAAGCAATCTGGATGTCCTCTCTTGCGGCCACGACGGCAATGTGGACCGTCGAACGGGAATCAGTCAGCTCGGTGTCGGGGCGTCGAGAGATGTTCGCCTCCTCGTCGAGTGATGCTCCCAGAAAAGAAAGGCCTTGTACGGCTCGGGATCGAATGGCGGGTACGTTCTCCCCGACTCCTCCAGTGAAGACGAGTAGATCGATCCCGTTCATCGCGCTCGCCATTGATGCAATCCCGGCGCGGAGCTTGTGCACATAGACGCCTAGCGCCAGCTGGGATCCACCGTCCCCGTCTTTCGCCTTGTTCAGCACCGTGACCATGTCGGGGGTGCCGGCCAGGGCGACCAACCCAGATCGATGCTCCAATGCGTCGGAAACGTCATTGATTTGGACGCCGGCGTGCTCCACCAGCCAGGTCACCGCGCCAGGATCGACCGTGCCGGATCTGGTGGCCATGACTAGTCCTTCGAGAGGCGTGAAGCCCATCGTGGTGTCCACCGATCGACCGTTCACGACGGCAGCGAGCGAAGCACCTGCTCCTAGGTGGCAGGTGACGACGCGCAGCGCCTCTAGCGGGCGCCCTATCAAATCAGCCGCTCGCCGGCTGGCGTATCCATGGCTGAGCCCGTGAAACCCGAAACGCCGAACGCCCAGTCGTCTTCGCCAATCTTCCGGTACTGCATAAGTCGTCGCTTCGGCTGGCATGTGGGCGTGAAAGGCGGTGTCAAAGCAAGCAACCGCAGGAAGGTCGGGGAGTAGCTTGTGCGTCAAATCGATTCCTGCGAGGGACTTTGGCTGATGAAGGGGGGCAAGGGCAGTGAGATCGCGCAGTTCGCGGTCGACGGTTTCATCGATGACGACGGCCTCGGTGAACCTCGTGCCCCCGTGGACGACCCGATGCCCCACCGCATCGGCCTGGGGGGACATCTTCAGGATGGCGGCACGGGCCGTCGCCAAGTCGAAGAGTCCGTGTTCGGATGCAGTGTCCTCGGCGGAGAGCAGAGTGTTGTCCTCGTCCAAGAGGCGAAGCTTCAGGCTCGATGACCCGGCGTTGACGACGAGCACCCGCATCGATGGCTTTACCGAGTCCAGATCCAGTTGGCGATCGACGGCTCGTCCTCGCCGTGCTCGCAGGCATAGGCCCGGGCGTCGAGCCGCGCGTCTTCCATCTGTTGACGAACGTGTGCTGCTCGGCCTGCAAGCCCCGGCACTCGATCGATGACGTCCATGACTAGGTGGAATCGGTCGAGGTCGTTCATGATCGCCATGTCAAAAGGAGTGGTTGTTGTCCCTTCCTCCATATAGCCGCGCACGTGAAAGTTAGGGTGATTGGTGTGCCGATAGGCGAGGCGATGGATGAGCCAGGGGTAGCCGTGGTATGCGAATACGACCGGCCTCTCGGTTGTAAACAACCCGTCGAACTCGGCCTCCGGCAGTCCGTGAGGATGCTGGGTCTCGTGCGCCATCCGCATCAGATCGACGACGTTGACCACGCGCACCTTGAGATCGGGAATCTCTTGGCGGATGATCGACGCGGCAGCCAGCACCTCAAGTGTGGGAATATCGCCGGCACAGCCGAGCACCACATCGGGCTCGTCTCCCCCATCGCTGCTGGCCCACTCGAAGATCCCGATACCACGGGTGCAGTGGTCCACCGCCTCCTCCATCGTCAGGTAGGTCAAGGCCGGCTGCTTGCCGGCGACGATGAGGTTCACGTAGTCCTTACTCCGTAGACAGTGATCGGCCACGGACAAGAGGGTGTTGGCGTCGGGCGGCAGATAGACGCGAACGATGGTCGGCTTCTTGTTGACTAGGTGGTCGATGAATCCGGGATCCTGGTGCGAGAAACCATTGTGGTCTTGACGCCACACATGGCTCGACAGGAGGTAGTTGAGGGACCCAATGGGCCGTCGCCAGGGGATCTCTTTCGACGTCTTGAGCCACTTCGCATGCTGGTTGAGCATGGAGTCGACGATGTGGATGAACGCCTCGTAGCAGTTGAAGAGCCCGTGACGACCGGTCAGGAGATACCCCTCCAGCCAACCCTCGCAGAGATGTTCGCTGAGGACCTCCATCACCCGACCCTGGGGGGCCAGGAATTCGTCCCCCGCCAGTGTCTCCGCCTCCCAGACCCGGTTGGTCGCTTCGAACACCGCTGAAAGCCGGTTGGAGAGCGTCTCGTCGGGACCGACGATTCGAAACGTCCGGGGATTCGCCTCGATGACGTCGCGGAGAAAAGAGCCGAGCACCCGGGTCGGCTCCACCGAACTCACGCCCGGACGCTCGACGTCGACGGCGTAGTTTCTGAAGTCCGGCAGGTCCAGCTCCTTCAATAGTTGGCCTCCGTTGGCATGCGGGTTGGCACTCATTCGCCGGACCCCGGTCGGCGCTGCATCACGCAAATCGCTTCGTAGCCGGCCCGATTCGTCGAACAGCTCCTTCGGGCGGTAGCTCTGCAGCCATTCTTCGAGGATCCTGAGATGCTCGGGATTGCCACGAACGTCGCTCACAGGTACTTGATGGGCGCGGAATGTGCCCTCAACGGGGACCCCGTCAACCTTTTTGGGGCATGTCCAGCCTTTTGGCGTGCGAAGCACGATCATCGGCCATGCGGGCCGAGACGAGCTTCTGTCATTGCGAGCCGCCCTCTGGATCCGGTAGATGTCGTCCAAGGCGTCATCGAGCGCTGCGGCCAGCTGTTGGTGGACGTCGGCCGGATCGTCACCCTCGACGAACAGAGGGCGATGCCCGTATCCGGTCAGCAAGCTGGACAACTCATCGTCGCCGATCCGGGCCAAGATGGTGGGGTTGGCGATCTTGTAACCGTTCAGGTGCAGGATGGGCAACACCGCGCCGTCGCCCACTGGGTCGAGGAACTTGTTCGAGTGCCAGCTCGCAGCCAATGGGCCGGTCTCTGCCTCCCCGTCCCCGATGACGCACGCAACGATGAGATCCGGATTGTCGAGTGCCGCGCCGTAGGCATGGACCAAGGAATAGCCGAGCTCTCCTCCTTCATGGATCGATCCAGGCGTCTGGGGCGCCACATGGCTTGGAATTCCGCCAGGGAACGAGAATTGTCGGAACAGTCTCTGGAGTCCTTGCGTGTCCTCGCTGATGTGCGGATAGACCTCGGAATAGGTGCCTTCCAGGTAGGCGTTGGCCACGATGCCAGGGCCTCCGTGACCCGGTCCGATCACGTACATCAGATCAAGTTCGCGAGCCTTGATCACCCGATTGAGATGGGCGTAAATGAGATTCAACCCTGGGGTGGTTCCGAAGTGACCGAGGAGCCGAGGCTTTACGTGTTCGGCTCGGAGTGGCTCAGCAAGGAGCGGGTTGTCCATGAGGTAGATCTGGCCGACCGAACAGTAATTAGCGGCACGCCAGTAGGCATCAAGAGTCTGGAACTCATGGTCGTCAAGTGGTCGATCGGTCATTTGGAACAGGCGCTTGTCACCGGTGATTCTCCTTCTAGCTCAGGGTCCTCCTAAGCATGCCGCCGCCCGGGGATCGATGCCAGGGGCTTGTCTCACCCCACACCTCCAACGGCTCCACCCGGGCCACAGAAGTGGGCCGGACCGTTGCGACACGCTGAGGCGACGTGATCAGGCTGTCGCGATTGCCCCTCGCTTCACGGTGGTGATGTGAGCCAGCAGCTCCTTGGCATCATCCGTCTCGCGGGCGTGGAGAATCCCGAAGAGGACAAGCAGGGCCATGAGGCCGGCCAGGGCGAAAGCCGCAATCGCACCAAACAGGGCGATGGTGGCGAAGACGCTGAAGCCATAGGCCTCGAGCAGCAGTCCTCGCAATGTCGTCCCCTGGAACACCTCCTGCAGCTTGGCTTCGGCCGCGGTGTAGGCCGGTGAGCCCTTGGGGAGCGCCATGGCTTTCTGCGACAGCTGGGCGTAGGTCCGGCCGCCTCCGATCTCGTTGAGGTGCACGGCGATGAAGTCGTTGGCGTAGACCTGAGCCTGTTGGCCAGTGGTCAACTGCTGGCCCGCATACTTCGACACCGTGCCCACCATCGAGGGAGTGATCTCAGTGCCAGCGACCGGGTGGGCGAACGCCGCAGCGGCCGGGAAGGTGATCTGCTGTTCTCCGAGCTGGCTGTGCACGTTGTTGTTGGCGAAGTTGTAACCCACCAAGAGCAGCGCGCCAGCTACCACCAGCACGATCACGACCAGGGCACCACCTGCGCTGGCCAGGACATCAAAGATCTTTCGTTGCATTGGACTTCCTTTTGCTTGTCGCCCCCCGTGTAGGAGGTCCCTGCTCCAGTCTCCGCTTCGACAGAGTGTGTCACTAGGGTCCAAAGGCCCGAATGGGGCGGGAAGAGTCACGTTGTATTGACGGATCGCCACGGATAGCAGGCCGGAGGCTGGGATCCTCGTCGGTCACATCCGCCGTTCGCGTCGTGCGTTTCGTGTCCGGGATCAACTCCTGGCCTTGCTTCACCACCGCGTACCAGATTCGATTAGCCACGCTGTCGCGAGCAATCTGATGGATTCGGTCTCGGCAACGTTCGGCCGGGCCGACCGGCGCGTCCGTCTCACCGACTGAGCCACCACCAACCACTCGCTCGTAGGTCGGGTTTGGGACCACCGGTCCCGTGATCAAACAGATAATCGAGCAATTCGGCCCTAGTCCGCGATTTCCCCAGTCGGTAGCCTCGGCTGTAGGGCTTGGTCCCCCAGCAACGGGCGGATACCCGGTCTCCGAGTCGCACATAGGAGGTCCATCATGAAAGCACTCGTCTACCAAGGTCCTGGCCAGAAGGCCTGGACCGAAGTGCCTGATCCGAAGATCGAACAGCCGACCGACGTCATCGTGCAGATGGTCGCCACGACCATCTGCGGCACGGATCTTCATATTCTCAAGGGGGATGTACCTGAGGTGGAGGTCGGCCGCATTCTTGGACACGAGGGTATCGGCGTGATCACGGAAATCGGCGAAGGGGTCACCCAACTGGCCGTCGGTGACAGGGTCATCCTCGCCTGCGTCACTTCCTGTGGACGGTGCTCCTATTGCCGCAAAGGGATTTACAGCCACTGTCTTGACCCAGAAGGTATGGCGGGTATCGGGTGGATCTTCGGCTACATGATCGATGGGACGCAGGCCGAGTACGCTCGAGTACCGTTTGCAGAGAACTCGGTGTACGAGGTCCCCGAAGGAATGACCGATTCCGAGGGCATCCTGCTTTCTGACATCCTGCCGACCGGATTCGAGATCGGTGTGCAGTACGGGCATGTGAGTCCCGGCGATGTCGTCGCCGTGATCGGGTCCGGACCGGTTGGGCTCTCCGCCGTCATGACGGCGCGCCTCTACGGCCCGTCCAAGATCATCGCCATCGATCTGGACAACGCCCGACTGGCACGGGCCAGCGATTTCGGCGCCACCGACACAGTCAACTCGGGGGACCCAAACTGGAAGGACCAGGTACTCGCACTCACTGACGGCCTCGGAGTCGACGTCGCCATCGAGGCGGTGGGGGTTCCCGAGACGTTCACCATGGCCACGGTCATCGTCCGCCCGGGAGGCAACGTCGCCAACATCGGCGTACACGGCAAGTCCGTCGACCTCGCCCTCAACGAGCTCTGGATCAAGAACATCGACATCTCGATGGGTCTGGTGAACACGAACACTCTCGGGATGCTGCTGAAGCTCGTGGCCGAGCACAAGCTTCCCGCCGAGAAGTTCGTCACCCACGAGTTCTCGTTCGACCAGATGCTGGACGCTTACGATGTCTTCGGGCATGCAGCAGAGCACGACACGCTCAAGGTTCTCATCCACTAGGCGCAGCAGCGCAGAGCCGAATCCGGAGCACAGACGTGTGGCATGCCGACCGGTCACGGAATTGTGAGCCTAATTTCTTTCACGAGCAATCACGTCGCCTCTGGCGGACGGATTCTTACCGGGCCATGCTTTAACCGGGGTTGTGCTGGACATAGATGCGTGTAAGGAGACACAAAATGCCGGTGCATCTGAGGTCTTTAGGAGTTGGGTGTTGAACCCGTGTCCATGTACGCCGAATTCCTAAAAATCGCCCTTGAACAAGCACCGCGGTCGGACGACAAGCTTACCGTTGAAGCTGCGCTGACAGTTTTGCTGCAACGGCGCAACCGCCTTCTCGGCCCTAAAAATGAATCCTCTTCGGGGATCCCAAGCGCCTTGTCCAACGAGCTGGAATACGACACTGCGCTCATCGCCCTTGCGCGGCTTCTCGATATCCCGACCGATATTCGTTCCTTCGACGTACCGCAAACTGAGAGGTCGCGTCTGGAGCTCGCCCTATTGGAGAAGGGGATCCAGATCGACGAAGTGGACTCCGTCGCTACAGACAAATTTGAGCCTGGACAGGGTGCATCACGAATTTAGCGAGCAGCTGTATATCGTAACGCTATCTTACGATTGTCCTACAGACTCTCACTGAGTCTGGAACCCAGCCACAACGGCGTTGGTGGCTTCTTCGTCAAGAATCTTGTAAGAGTAGATATCGAGCGACTTCACAGCCACGAGTCGTTCCCCTTCCGGTTCGAACATATCGTTGTCGATCGCTCCGGACACCTGCGCTCGTGGAGCAGAGGGACGCCAACCGCCACGGCGGTGATGACGCCGCTCGGACCCTATGGTCAATGACGGGTGGATCGGTGCGGGCTACGTCTGCACAGGCAAGCCATTGTTCAGCTGCCAATGTCCCCGCCTTCGTTATGGCTGCTTCTGGCCCGCCGCAGGATCGGCACTGGGCAAGGATCCTTCGACCACGCCGGTCGGTATCAGGAGAAGCCGGATGCTGACGGTTCCGAACTTCGTCTTGCAGCTCATAGGGAATCCCGATCGCGCGAAGACGGCGAGCATGGCGCGGTTCTCACACAGAGTCTGAGCGACGAATGTCGTAATGCCGTTCTCGAGCGCGGCATCAGCCAATCGTTGGAGCAACAGCGAGCCGATCCCTTGGTGTTGGGATTCGTCCGCCACTACGAATGCCACCTCGGCGTCGGTGGTTCCAGGCAGTCGTTCGTATCGACCCACAGCTATGAGACGCTCTCCATTTTCCACAACGAGGGCCACCCGATCCACGCCATCAACATGGGTGAACCGATCGGTCTCACGTGGCGAGAGGTGCGGATGCATGAAAAAGAAGCGACGGTAGACAGACTGCGGAGACAAGTGTTCGTGGAACTGAACAAGATCAGCGGCGTCCTCCGCATTGATGGGCCGCAGGTACACAACCGTCCCCTGTTTTGTACGCACATCGGCACCGATCCCCTTTGGGGAGGGCGCCGGCTCCCCTTCGGGTATTACACTTCTGCCGGTTCTGGATGTTTCGTGGCGAGAGGAGGGTCTTTCGACCTCGAGACAATGGGCATCCTTCATCGTCTTGACGCCTTCGCAAGTGCGTCGCCCTCGTCTTCGGTCTGTCGATCCTGACCAGATTGACTGTGTTCTCCCGCCAAAGAGCCATCCGCGAGGCCTTTGTCCTGGACTAGACGTGCCACCACAACGGTGCATTTTGCGTGGCGAGCGCACTGGTGTGAGACCGAGCCCAACAGCACTTTCCTGAAATCTCCATGACCCTGGGATCCGACGACGAGGAGGTCGGCATCCTTGGATGCGTCGATCAGAGTCGGGACTGTGGCTCCAAAGCGCTCGGTAACCTTGATCGGAAGATCAGGACACGCGGCAACCAAGGTGGCCACAGCTTCGACGATCTCGTGGGCCGTCTCAGCGTATCCATGTCTGGGGCCGACCACGAAGGCACCGACCGGAGGGTACTGCCACGCATAGATGGCCTCGATCGAGGCTGGCCCATTTCAGCGCAATCCCTGACCCCGGCGAGCCATCGATGCCAACCACGATTCGGCACTCAGTTGCCTGCAGCGGTAGTGCGTCGGGATCGCCATGAACGATGGCGACAGAAGAGTGCGCGTAGTGGATGCACTGATCGCTGACCGACCCGAGAAGGACTCCTCGAACCCCCCCATCCCCCGGGCTCCGAGCACCAAGAGCCTCGCAGATCTGCTGGCAGCGGTGAGCGCCATGGCAGGAGGCCACTCGACGATCTCTCTCTGAGCTCGTACCGAAGGATGTCGGGTTCCCACGAGCCCATAAGCATCGTCAATCACTGCTTGTTCCGGCGAGAGGTCGCACGAGCCGGCCTCATACCAGGCCGGCACATGCTTCGGCTCGTCGATGCGTCCATAGAGAATTCTCAAGAGATACCCGTGCTTTTTCGCCTCGTCGGCGGCCCACTTGAGCGCGAACCGAGAATGATCGGAGCCGTCTACGCCCACCACGATGGTGGGTTCCGGGTCTAGCCCCTCCGAATTCGGTGTCATTGTGCTTCCTACTTTTAGCAGCCGGCTATCTGACCTGAGAGGTAGCAAACCCGGTCAGACGCAGCAACGAAAGGGACGGGTCCATTGCCAACCGGCCCAAGCGTCCGGAGGCGCCCAGCCCAATCTGTTGCGCGCTGCACGTTCGTCACATGTCTCGGCTTTGGCAGCTCCGCGGGTCATCACTCAATTACAACGGAATTCGACCCCACCCGATAGGGCCACAAGGCCCTATCGGGCCAATCCCCGAACGTCCGGGCACTCGACTCCTTGCTCGGTAATAGGAAGTCGTGTCAGCCGCGGTCGACGAGGCGTCCGTGCTCGGGAGTGACGAGGCGAGCCACTGCATCTACTGGCGACGAGGCAACCTCAGGTACCTGTGGAATCGGTGCGGCGTGCTTGATCGGAGCGCTCGGCGACCCGGGCGGCATAGCTGGCAGCTTGGGTGCGCCGCTCCATGCCGAGCTTGGCCAGGAGATTGGACACATAGTTCTTTACTGTCTTCTCTGCCAGGAAGAGGGCGCCGGCAATCTGCCGGTTGGTCTGGCCCTCGGCGATGAGGTCGAGGATGCGCCTTTCTTGTGGAGTGAGGGTGGCCAACAGGGGGTCGTCATCACCTCGATTGCGTAGCCGCTCGACGATGCGCTCCGTCAAGGCGGGATCGAGCAACGATTGCCCGGCGGCCACTCTTCGGATGTCGTCCACCAAGCTCGACGCACCTACCTGCTTCAGGACATAGCCGGAGGCGCCAGCCATCACCGCGGCGACCAGGGCTTCGTCGTCGGCATAGGACGTGAGCATGACGCAGGAGACCTCGGGCGAAGCCGAGCGAATCTCGCGGCAGACCTCGATTCCACTCCCGTCAGGGAGCCGGACGTCGAGAATGGCCACATCAGGCCGCGTGGGAGGGATCCTGTCGAGTGCTTCCTCGGCGGTCGCTGCTTCACCTACCACGGAGAAATCCTCGACCGATTCGAACAGCGACCGTAGCCCGGCCCGGACGATCTCGTGGTCATCGAGAAGAAACACCTTCACCGTCAAGCGTTCATTCCTGTCACATTCGACCACTTAAGCAGCGGTGCCAAGAGGAATACTCACCTTCTGACCTTTGACCTGGTTGGTGCCATTGCGTGCGTCTACCAGCCGCATTAGCCTCCCACAAAACGGCGGAGAAGGGCCGTGGTTCAACCGATTCGCGTGGTCATTGGAGGCATCATTGCCATACCGGTCGATTGAGGATCCAGTCAAGCTACGGCGGGTGCTCGAAGCCAGCCTGCTTCTCGAGGCCGATCTCGACCTTCAGCCCACCAACGCAGCCCCGACACGGGACACGTTCCATGACCGAACGCTCCACATTCGGGGTCGAAGGAGCGTGACGCCGAACACTCCCGCAGATCCGACGGCCGTCTTCTGATCGACGATGAACACACCGTCTCAGGTGACCTTGCTCCGCCGTTCGACACTCTCCTGAGCGATGGCCTCCGCGGAGCTGTCGACCGGGCCGAGCAGAAGCGGCGCCGGGACGTGAAGGAGGTAATCCACGGACTGGTCGCCACCGGCTTCGACCAGGAGAGATCACGACCGGACAAGCTTGACCTTGATGCCGTTGCTCAACTTGGTCGGGGTTTGAATAATGAAACGATGGTGGAGGTGAACGGACTCGAACCGTCGGCCTCTACATTGCGAATTCAGAACGGCCTTTCACAGACCAGGATGTTTACAAATAAATCCAGCTAAGTGGCCATTTTGATTGACCGTTGGTTTCCCTTATTGACCAAGGTTTGCCGCTCCATCGCGCACGGATCGCACACGAAACCGTGGAGCTCACGCCAATCCAGACGTGGGCCATGCTCGGCAACCTCAGGATCGCGGGGATAGCGCCAGAGGATGGCCCACGGCTCGCCCAGCTGAAAGGTCGCTAAGGCCGTCACTTTCGTCGCTGGCTACTCCGGCAATGCAGTGCTCGCGAAAGTTGCATGCGCCCGGAACGAGCCCGGCACGAGCGCGGCACCCGGCCGTTTCCCTGGAAGGCGGGTGGGCAGGTCACGTAACACGTCCCACAGAGGGTCCGCGTTCCTTGGAGGCTCCTTCGCGCGAGCCTGTAGCGATGACCCAAGAAGGGAGAGCCATGAAGACACCGCGGATCGTCTTGCGGGAGGAGTGGTTCGCCGCTCGAGAGAAGATTCTCCCCAAGGAGAAGGAGTTGGTCCGCGCCCGGGACGCGCTCGCGGCTGAACACCGACGGATGCCCTGGATGGCCATTAACAAGGAATATTGGTTCGACGGCCCCGCCGGACGGATGAGCCTCGCTGACCTTTTCGAGGGACTGCGTCAGCTGATCGTCTACCGCGTTTTCTACGAACCTGAAGTGACGACATATGCAGAGGGCGGCTCGTACCCCGAGCGTGCGTGCGTGGGTTGTTTCCTCGGCGCCGACCAAGTCGCGCACCCTGGCCACCTACGCGCGAGGAATACCGCGCTTGCGTTTGCATCGCGCGCCCCTCAGGCCAACATCGAGCGCTTGAAGGAGCGCCACGGCTGGGAGCACATCCCCTGGTACACAATCACCGACGACTTCGACAAGGGCTTCGACATTGACGAGTGGCACGGTACCAACGCGTTCATCCGAGAAGGTGACCGTATCTTCCGCACCTACTTCATCGACCTTCGTGGCGACGAGCAGATGGGTGGGACTTGGAACTACCTCGACATCACGGCGCTTGGTCGTCAGGAAGAGTGGGAGGACTCGCCCGAGGGGTACCCTCAGACTGCGCCATATCAATGGTGGAACTACCACGACGCTTACAAGTCCGGACAGTAGGACGAGCACATATCACCGGCAGGGCCACTATCGACAAGTGTTGGCCTTGCTGGGTGCTGTACGGACATTGAAGGGCGCTCTGAGGGCACCCCGCCGGTCCGAGCAGATGCGCGACTGTAATGCCTTCGCTACACCCTTCAGGAGTGTGTCGGCGAGAGGACGATCAGGGGGATAATGCGCTGGGTCTTGCCCGCGATGTCTGCGAGCTGCGGATAACGCTCTGCTGCTCTCACAAAGAGGCGGACCCGCTCGTCTCCCGTAGCTTCCTCCGCTACGACGTCAATCGTCTCGCTACTGACTTCGATCCTGGTGACCGGGTGCTCTTTTAGGTTGCGATACCAGGCTGGATGCTTGGGCGCTCCTCCGTTCGCGGCCCAGATTAGGTAGCGCCCATCGTCAAGTAGGTACGCGACCGGGTTGACGCGGCTCATACCGGACATTGCGCCAGTATGGTGGAGCAAAAGAAGTGGAGTTTCCTCCCACATGCCGCCGACTCGTCCGCCGTTGGCCCGAAATTCACCGATCACTTTGGCGTTGTACTCATCGGATGACTCAGTCATTGGGATCGTCTCGTCCTCATCGTCGCTTTGGCTTTGAGGGCGATGCCACCCCGACCGTCTGAGACCAAGTGGCCCTCGCTCTGGGTGCGCACCCCTACGAGGTCCGCAGCGTCGAATCAGTCTCAAGGAGAGTCTTGAGACTGGAAAGAACGGCCGGCCAGCCCTCAGAGATGGCTCGGAGAACATCGCTACCGGGCTCGAACCCGTCGTGGACAACCGTGAGTTTCACGACCCCGTTCCCGACGTCCTCAATGTCGAAGGCCACCTTGGAGCGGGGTTCAGCCCGCCACGCATCAGCGGTGGCTTCGTCCATCCCGACCTCGGCGGCCCATTCGGGCGTAATCGTGTGCCAGGTGTAAGCCATTCGGCGGTAGGGATCCGACTCAAGGATCACCTGTTCGGGATCGCTCACCACAAGCCCGATCTCCTCGTGTGTCATGTCGTAGGTGGAGCCCTTCTTCCAGTCCGATTGAAAGGTCTTCTCACCAGCCCTTTGGTGCCGCCAATAGCGCTTCATGAGGGAGGGGTCGGTGAGGCCCTGCCAGACGCGCTCAGGCGTGGCCTGAATGTAGATCGGGTAGGTAAAGCCCGTCATCTGGTTGCTCCGTCCAGCCATTGCCTAGCCTCCAGTCGTCGAACCGCCCGGTTGCGATGTACGGCCATCGGATAGATCTACCCATGGTCGCGGTAGACCCAACCTCGCGATGATAAGGCTGGCCCGTACCGGGTCGGCGTCTGCTCTCGACCTTGGCCGAACGGCATGTCTGACAGGAGCGGGGCCGTGTCAACGACCTATCGGGTCACGCCCACCGGATCACCTGTCGGCAGGCCTGTGAATGCCGGATAATCCGACGGTCAAGCAACGAGTCGATACTCGTGGATGAGGCCGCCGAGCACCGCGTTGCGACCTAGCTGTTTCGGATCGGGCTTATCGATCGGGTCTGGCGCGAACTTCAGGTCTTCGGCGCCCGCTGCTCAAGAGAGCGATGTGGGCGATGTGGGCGATGTCGGCGATGTGGGCGATGTGGGCGATGTGGGCGATGTGGGCGATGTGGGCGATGTGGGCGATGTGGGCGATGTGGGCGATGTGAGCGATGGCCATTGTAGTGGGTGGTGTACTCGGCCAGCACCCGCTCGAGATGAGTGCGTCCGAAGATGAGAAGCCGATCGGTGCACTCTCTCCTGATGGTGCCCACGAATCGCTCGGCGAACGCGTTCGCTCGTGGAGCTCCAATAGGCGTCTTGATCACTCTGATGCCTCGCTGCGGAACACCGCGTCGAAACTGGTGGTGAACTTCGTATTTCTGTCCCGGATGAGGAACTTGGTCGCTCGGGAGCGCTCCATAAGGTCCGAGATGAGGTTGCGAGCCTGGAGAACCCACTCCCCTACTGGGTTGGCGGTGACTCCGACGAGATAGATCCTTCGAGTATCGAGCTCGATGAAGAACAGTACGTAGAGGCATCTGAGCAGCACCGTGTAGACGGTGAAGAAGTCGAAGGCCAGCATGCTCGTCGTTTGGGCCTGCAGGAACTCTGACCAGGTCGGACCAGAACGCCCGGTGATGGCTCGCAGCCATGACGGCACAAGATCTCGCAAACGCTCGACAAGGCGAGCCGGACTCCCATCATGGCCAGCTCCCCGTGGATTCGCCGATAGCCCAGGTCGGGTACTCCCTTGCCAGGCGACGGACCATCGAGACCGTCCCCGGTGAGATCGCCGGTCGTCCGGGTCGTCGATGCGGATAGGTCCACTTACGGCGCACCAAATCTCGATGCGAGCGCAGCAGGGTCGCTGGCTGGACAAAAGAAGCGTCCCCGGCGAGCAGCCGACAGAAGCCGACGGACCAACTGAAGTAGGCGAACGAAGGAGACGAGACGAAGGAAAGTGCCACGCTCCATCGTCGTCGCCGGGCTCACGCCAACGAAAGTCCAGGTCGGTGGTCCGGATGACATTTCGGCACCCACACCTCAATCATTGTCGAGGTCAAACGCCTGCCGGCGGTCCCCAGGGCGCTAGCGACCCCTGATAGCACACAGCGTGCCGCGGTTCGCCGCGGTCCTCAGATCAGCCGATTCCGTGATCGTTTGCGTAGCGGAGCGCGGTCGCACGGTCGGGAGAGCCGGTCTTGGCGAAGATACGGTTGATGTGGCTCTTGACCGTGTGCGGACTGAGATAGAGCGCCGCGGCGATCTCGGGGTTAGTCCTGCCGCGGGCCATCAAGGCCAAGATCTCTGCTTCTCTCTTCGTGAGGCCGTCAGGGAGGAGCTCGGGAAGTGCAGAAGGCGTCGTATCGGGCAGCTGGGTGCGGGTAGCTGCAACGACGAGCGCAGCTTGGATCGTTGGATCGAGAACGGCAAGGCCATTAACTGAGCTGCGCAGCGTGTGGGCGATGTCGACTCGATCGGCGTCCTTGGTCAAGTAACTGCGGGCGCCGGCCTTCAGTGCGGCGAGGACAGAGTCATCGTCGGCATAGGTGGTGAGGACGACAATTGCCATGTCGGGGTAGTGCTCGCTCAGATGCTGGGTGGCCTGGATGCCATCTACCTCCGGCATGTGGAGGTCGAGGAGGATGGCGTCCGGTCGGTGTTGGTCGCAGAGGTCGATGGCTTCTTGACCGTCGGCGGCGGCGGCGACGACGTCAATGTCGGGCAGGAGATCGAGCAGCAGTACCAAGCCTTCCCGGACGCTCGCCTGATCATCGGCGACGATGATCCGTAGCGGTGTCTGCTGATCGGTCATTGGGGGACCTGGGCGGTCACCACCCAGTTGCCCTCGCTCGTATGTGCCTCGAGCGACCCTCCGATCAGTCGGAGGCGTTCCCGCATTCCGGCCAAGCCATAGCCTCCGTTGGCGGTTTCAAGTGGGGGCTCGGTCAATCGGCCGTCGGTCAGCGGGTTGAGAACCGTAAGTGTGGTCGGGCCGTCGGTGAAGTCGAGCCGCACGACGACCGGCTGGAGAGGGGCATGTTTCGCGGCGTTGACAAAGGACTCTTGGACGGCGCGGGTGAGGGCCAGCGCGGCGTCGGGAGTCAGGGGCCGCGGACGTCCGGTCACTGCGACGCTAACTGGAGTGAGGTACTGGTTCTGATGCTCGGCGCCCAGGCCGTCCAAAGCGCTCGCGAGTGATGGAGTGTCGGTGCGCAACGCCTGGAGGGCCCGGCGGGTCTCGACAAGACCTTCGGCGGCCGATCGCTGGGCTCGGGTGAGCAGGTCGACGGCCCGTTCGACGTCACCTTGGTCGGTGAGCAACGCTCTTGCCGCTTGGATCTGGACGCCGAGTGAACCGAGCGAGTGGGCGAGCACGTCGTGGATTTCGCGGGCGATACGGTTGCGCTCGTCAAGGGTGGCGGCGCGGCTTTGCTCCATTCGAAGTTTCTCGGCATTAACTAGAAGCGCCGCCGACTGCTCGGCTTGGAGGCGATAGCCGAGGAGGAGCCGGCCAAAGAGGAGTCCGAGGATCATAAGCAGCGGGACGCCGAACACTCCCCACGTGCCCACGCCGTATGCGAGGCCACCGACGACGACGGCGATGACACCGACGGCGGTGACAACGCAGGCGGTTGGCAGACCGAAGCTGTAGGCGGCGGCGCAAGTGGTCATGGCGGCAAGGACGACAAAGGGAGGTCCGCTTTGGGTGAGAGCTGCCCACCCACAGGTGACGGCACTCGCTGCGAGTGCGAAGGGCAGCATCCGGCGAAGGATCGGACGTGACGGGAGACGCTGAACGCCTATGAGCAACGCCAGGGTCAACAGCCCGACGACGGACGCGTCGACCATGTCGATGAGGTTCCGAGTAGGACCG
Organism: uncultured Acidimicrobiaceae bacterium; assembly: GCA_963704615.1. Taxonomy (GTDB): domain Bacteria; phylum Actinomycetota; class Acidimicrobiia; order Acidimicrobiales; family RAAP-2; genus Bog-756. The sequence goes on from OY969923.1 coordinate 3,639,831, forward strand.
TAAGGCTGGGAGAAGGTCGAGACACCGATCGCGGTGAAGATCAGCACGATCGCCGTCCATGTGACCCGGTTCAGGCTATTCGACACTTTCCCAGTATCGCTCAGTGGCGCCAGCTCCGCCTCAGCCCAAAGGTGTGATCCCTGGTACTACGCGCATTCCAACTCATACCTATCTGGTACCGCTGACCCACAAGAACCAACCGGCGAGCTGACGACAACGGCGCGCCAGTGCCGCAAGCTCGTCGGCATGCGACCAACTGATCGAAGGAAGCGCCTGGCTAACGGCTCTGTCCGCGCTGGCGTCACGACAGCGGAGTGGCAAGCGGAGGAGGCTCCAACACCAGGGCTTGCGGCTGCGCAGGCGATCGACTTGGTCAAAACCTACGGCGTCGGCCAAGCCGAGGTTCACGCTTTAGCGAGGGTGTCGGTCAGCTTCGAGAAGGGCCAGTTCACCGCGGTCATGGGACCGTCTGGTTCAGGCAAGTCGACTCTCATGCACTGCATGGCGGGACTCGACGTGCCGACGTCGGGACGCGCCTATGTCGGTGAGCAGGACGTCGCCCAGCTCGACGACTCCGGGCTTACCGAGCTTCGCCGCAACCACATCGGCTTCATCTTCCAGTCGTTCAACCTAGTCCCCACGCTCACTGCCCGGGAGAACATCTTCCTCCCAGCTGATCTCGCTGGGACGAAAGTGGACGCCGAGTGGTTCGATTATCTTGTGGCGCAGCTGCGCATCGGCGACCGTTTGTCGTACCGACCGAGCGAGATGTCCGGTGGCCAGCAGCAGCGCGTCGCTTGCGCCCGAGCGCTCGTGGGCCGACCGGATCTGATCTTCGCCGACGAGCCCACGGGAAACCTGGACTCCAATGCCACGGCAGAGATGTTGGGCTTCTTGTGCCAATCGGTGGGCGAGTTCGGGCAGTCGATCGTCATGGTCACCCACGACGCCAACGGCGCCGCCTACGCCGATCGGGTCGTGTTCCTCGCCGACGGCCAGGTGGTGGGCGATCTGGCGGATCCGACAGCCGACTCCGTTCTGGAGCAGATGAAGCAGCTGGGCAGCTGACGTGTGGAAAGTCACCCTCAAGGGTCTCCTCGCTCACAAGCTGCGTCTGGCCCTTACCGCCCTAGCCATCGTTCTCGGCGTCACGTTCATCTCGGGGTCCCTGGTCCTGACGGACACCTTGCATGAGACCTTCACGAGTGTCGTCTCCAACGCCTATCAGCACATCGACTTCGAGGTCCGGGGTCAGGCCGTCCTCAATACCGGCGCCAACGCGGTACGCAACCCGATCCCCGAGTCGCTGTTGGCCAAGGTGCGCCGGGCTCCCGGCGTGTCCCAGGCGGCCGGGTCGGTCAGCGGCTACGCCCAGTACGTCTCGGATGGCAATGCCGTCAGCAACGGAGGTTCGACGGTCGGAATCTCCTTCGAGCCAGAGAAGCAGCTCTCCGCTTTCCAGCTCACTGAGGGGAAGGCCCCGACGTCGTCTGAAGACGTCGCCATGGACGTGGCCACCGCGCGCAGGGAGCACTTCAAGATCGGCGACCGCGTTCGGATTTTGTTGCCCAGCAGTCCGCAGACCTTCACCATCACGGGTCTGGTGAAGTTCGGCACGGCCGACAATCTGGCCGGGACGACGGTCGCCGCCTTCGACCTGCCCACAGCCCAGAAGCTCTTCGGCCTGGTCGGAAGGCTTAACACCATCGACGTCGTGACCACGCCCGGAGCGGACCAGATCTCCGTGCAGCGTGACATCGCCCGGGTTCTCCCCGCCAGTGTCGAGGTCGTGACCGGGCAGACGTTGATCAATGAGGAGACGAGCGTCGTCAACCAGGGTCTGTCGGTCTTCTCCACCACACTGGTGATCTTCGCCCTCATCGCCCTGTTCGTCGGGGGCTTCACCATCTTCAACACCTTCTCGATCACCGTTGGGCAGCGCACTCGCGAGTTGGCACTCCTGCGCATCGTCGGCGCCAGCCGGCGCCAGGTGTTTCGCTCCGTGCTCGCCGAAGCGGCCATCGTCGGACTGGTGGCCTCTCTGATTGGCCTCGGCCTCGGCGTACTGGCGGCCAAGGGCCTCGTAGCCCTCCTGAGCGGCTTCGGCGTCTCGTTGCCCTCGGGCGCCTTGGTGTTCTCGCTCCGGACCGTCATCGTCGGTCTGGTCGTTGGGATCGGCGTGACCGTGGTCTCAGCCATCGGCCCGGCGCGACGAGCGGTGCGGATTCCACCGGTGGCGGCCCTGACGGCCCAGAACGCTGAGTCCGAAGTCTCCTCGGGCCGGCGCGGCGCGATCGGCGGTGGCGGCGTGGTCCTCGGCATCGCGGTACTCGGCATTGGGCTGGCGGCATCTATTCTTGCTCTCGTCGGACTCGGCGCGGTGGGGATCTTCATCGGGGTCGGCATGCTCGCACCGATCGTGGCGCGGCCCATGGCCAGCCTGATCGGGCGGCCCGTGGCTCGTCTGTTCGGAGTCTCGGGACGGTTGGGCCGGCGGAACTCCATGCGCAGCCCGCGCCGGACCGCTCAGACCGCAGCAGCCCTCATGGTCGGATTGGCGTTGGTGTCAGCGATGTCGGTCTTCGGGGCGTCACTGTCCAAATCGACCACCAACAGCATCGACAACGCGGTCAGCGCCGATCTGGTCGTAACGGGTCCGAGTTCGGGGTTCCCGAACTCGGCGGTCAAAGCTGTCTCCGACGTGCCCGGAGTGACCGCGTCAGTGACCGTCTATAAGGGTCAGTTCGAGTTCAAGGGGTCGCTGGCCAGCGTGGTCGGCGTCTCGACCGACCATCTGGCTGACACAGTGATCCTGTCGATGCAGACGGGACCGTCACAACCGGCGCTGGCGGCCGGCCAGATGCTGATCGATGCGACGACGGCCAAGAACGACGATCTCTCGGTCGGGTCGTTGGTCCGGGTGAAGTTCGCCCTGACCGGCACCAGCACGATCCGCATCGGTGGCATCTTCGAGCCCAATGCCCTGATCGGCCATTACTTGGTGGGCAGCGGCTACTTCCTCTCTCACTTCCTCAACCCGCTGCCGATCGGGGTTCTGCTCAAGACCGATGGCAGGCCAGGGATGTACAACGCGGTCAACAACGCCACCACCCCCTATCCGAACGTCGGTGTCCAGACCAGAGCACAGTACGAAGCGTCTCAGGTGGCAGGCGTCAACAAGCTGTTGGGCATCGTCTACGCCCTCCTGGCCTTGGCCGTCCTCATAGCCCTCATCGGCATCGTCAACACCCTCTTGTTGTCGGTCTTCGAACGCACCCACGAGATCGGACTGCTGCGGGCGGTCGGCATGAAGCGACGACAGATCCGGGCAATGATCCGCTCGGAAGCGGTGATCCTTGCTGTTTTCGGGGCGGTCGTCGGCACCGTGATCGGGACCGGCCTGGGCGCCGCCTTATCGCACTCGCTCGAGAAGTCCCAGGAGATCACCGTCGTTTCGATCCCCTTCTCCAGCCTGGTCCTCTTCGTCTTCATCGCCGCCTTCCTCGGGCTGGCCGCAGCGAGTTGGCCAGCACGGCGGGCGGCCAAGCTCGATGTTCTCGCGGCCATCGCTGCGGAGTGAGTCGACTCGGCATGCGGCATGTCCTCGCCAATTCGTGGGCGAATCGAGTTGTGTTCTTGGCGGCCGGACAGGTCTCGAGGAAGTGCGAGATGGCGCACTTTCGACACCGTCGGACCGTGAGCCACGGAAAACTGATCCGGGCCGCCGAGGTGGGAGGATGAGTGTCAGGCACGTAGAAGAGCTCGTCCTTAGCACCGGATGGACGACGTTCTGGATCTACTCGATGCAGTCTGCTTGCACCGCGGGCGGGGTAAGGAGAAAGTCATGAAGAAGTACCGGAGCTACTGGACGTACTCGATCGGGCTGCTTCGTTGTGTGGGGAGTGATCCTGGCCGCACGTGTGGCAGCCTTTGGAGGCACCTCGACCACCCATGATGTGCTCTTCGTCTTCGCCGGCTGGTGCATTGCCTGGGTTTCGTCCACATCGACCGGTCGGTCTACCTGCCCCCGAAGCGCTGGCTCCAGCTGAGCACTCCCAATCCCTGAGATCCGCTCTTTGGTCCTCCTCGGGGTGGAATCGGCAGCGAGTCCCTAGTTGCCGGCTGAGCCGACTGAGCCCAAGTGCCCTCACCTCGTATCTCGATCTGGCTGCCGCCACGTCCGCTACTTACGGCTGTTGAACCCTTGTCAACCGCTCCTACGCGCACGAATCGCGCACGAAATATCTCCGAGCGTGAGTCAGCCGGGGCATGCACCCCGGCTGACCTGCACCTACGGGGTGGAGGTGAACGGACTCGAACCGTCGGCCTCTACATTGCGAACGTAGCGCTCTACCAGCTGAGCTACACCCCCGAGGTGTGCAGATTACCGCGAGCCGGGAGGCCAACCCCGCGAAACGGGGCACACGTCGTCTAGTGCAGCACTGGGGTCAGGGAGCTGTTGTGGTCGTCGTGGTGGGCGGAACCGTCGTTGTGGTGGTTGTGGTCGTCGTGGTCGTTGTGGTGGTCGTGGTGGTGGTCGTGGTCGGAGGCACCGTCGTCGTCGTCGTGGTTGTCCGTGGCACCGTGGTGGTCGTGGTGGGCGGGCTCCCCCCGCCGCCACTGGCAGCCGTTGGGGTAAAGGTCCATAGGGCTGAAGCACAGTCCTGGGGTTGGGCAGCGACCACCACGAACACGCCGGGCAGCGAGCTGTAGCCCCACACGCTGGGCGGCGGCCCGCTGTCGAGGCAACTCAACGCAGGGTCGGTGGTGGTGAACTGACCCAGAGTGCCCTCATACTGGGCCGACCCGGTCGAGGCGGGCGGATTCACCGGCTTCAACGTGACCTGGTTGCCTTGCCAGGTTCCCGTTGTGGTGAAACCAGTACCGGGTGGCCCAAGGGTGGTCGATGAGGCTGACGGCGAGACCGTGGTCGGTCCCGTCTGATAATCCTTCGCCGCCGGCGCGTTGCCCAGCAATGCAGCCAGCATGGCGGGGTTGTTGCCGTCCATTCCCAGTGCCCAGATTCCCACCCCCGCGATGTGGTAGTAGTTGGCCAGGAGTGCCTTGAGAGCCAGCGACGTCGGATTGTCGAAGTAGGTCTCGTGCCATTGGCTACCGACCTGGTACGACGTCCAGGCCGTCTGCGTCGAGGGATCCCAGTAGGTGGGGTGGCCCGACGAGGCGATGACTCCGGCACTGAGTGGGGTTTCGCTGCCGGTCGCCTGTGCCGTACTGGTGCCATCAGTCGTGGGCCAGTCGTAGCCGTAATAGGGGACGCCCAGGATGATCTTGCTGGGAGGCACCACCGCGGTGAACTGCTGGAGGGCTTCGGTGTCGTTGTAATTGCCGCCGATCAGAGGAGCGGTGGCGCTCGGGGAGTTCGGGTCGTTCATGTCGTAGGCCATCACGAAGAATGCGTCTACGGCCGGGGCCAGGGCGGCGATGTCATAGAAGCCCCCGCTGTCGGCCGCGGCACTGGCGTAGGTGGCCATGGTCACCTGCCAGTGCGGGTTGGCCGCGTGCAGCGCGGCCGAAACCTGGGTGATCAGCGAAGTCAGTCCGGCCCGGTCGGCACTCCCCTCCCCCTCGAAGTCGAAGTTGACACCATCGAGATTCTTGGCCGATATGGCCGAGATGAGGGCGGCGGACAGCCGGGCCGGCGCGTTGGGATCAGAGGTGATGGCATCGAGGGAGCTCTGACTGAAGTCGGTGACGGTGAGCACGACCCGGTCACCGGCGGCGTGGGACCGGTTGACCAGGTTGACCAGGTCCTGACTCTCGTAGCCGTTCCACCCCGACCCGCTCTCGTCGAGGGTTCCATCAGGGTTGGCGTCGACACTGAAGTAGGCCAGCGTCGTCAGATCCTGGACGTCGAATCCCGACGACTGTGGCAACGTCCAATAGGGGGCGTAGCCGAAGACCTCGTGGGACTGCAACGGGGCTGAGCCCGCCAGTGACGGCGGTGCCGGCTCGGGGGACGAGGTCGCCGGGGGGAGCGGAGCCACCGGGTGGGCCTGAGACGCCTGGAACCGATTGCCCAGATCGGTGGACAGATGCCCCCGGTGACCGGGGCCACTGGCCGAGGCGAGGTGCGATGCGCTGGTGCTCCCGGCCAACAGGAAGAGGGCCAAGACGGCGACGACGATCGGCCCGATCCGCCGACGACCGACTCCATGACCCGAAGGGCTCGTCTCCTGTCGGGGCGCGGTCCATCGGGATGCGAGCGATCGGATACCGGCCACGAGGCCGACGCCGGCAACGGCGGGCGGCGTGTCCTCACCGTCCACCGGGTCGGGGCTGTCAGCTGACTGCAGACCTGCTGATGTGCTCACCAGGAAGTCTCCCAGTCGGGGGGCTGGAGCCGCGAACCTCTGGACACGACTACCACCGAGCCAGCTTTCGTCCGCCATCTCCACCTCGAGCACATGGCTGTGTGATCCGTCGGTCAGTACGGCGAGGGCGTCGGCGTTGACGCTGCTCACCGCGGACCACGGCACCAGAGCGGGGACGGAACGGTCGGCGAGAGACAGACATCGGAAGACCAGGCCCTCGCCGCCCGCAGTCAGGTCGTAGCGGGCACCGGTCGCCCACTCCCCCGAGGGATCGGAACACGGGCCGACGGGACCGGAGTTCGGACCCCCGGAAAGAGCGACGACCCCCTCGAGCGCGACCTCGTGCGGGGACGGCTCGCGACGGGCGTACCGCTTCGGATGGGTCGGACGGCGAAGGGATCTCATGAGCTGTCGTCGTGAGGCTGGGGAGCTGGTGGCGACGGCGGCGTTCCGCACGGTCTGTGGTCATCTTACCACTCTGCGCGCTTTTGGGCCAAAGGACAGGACATTTTCTGACGCCATCGGTGAAGTCCGGGGTCCGCAGCGTGACCGTGGAGTCAGACCTAAAGGTTTAGCGCACGGGACCGACAATTACTACGCGCCGACAATTACCCGGCAAATTCCCGGCGAAACCAAAGTGGTCCCCACATGAAGTCACCCATCCCAAGGTTCAAGTCGGTCGGAGGCGGCTTGATCTTCGTCGAGGGCTTCCGCCTCCTGTTCGTCCTGGCCGGATCGCTGGCCGGCTACGAGATCGGTCGGGCTCTCAACGGCAGCCGTCATGCACCGGTCGTGGGTCTGCTCTTCGGGGCGGCCATCAGCTACGTCCTGGGTGGCGTCGCCGGACGTCTGGTCGACCGGGGCCTCCAGCAGGCGGTGTTCCTCTTCCGCCACACCCCCTCCGGGGAGATCTTTGCCGCCTCCATCATCTCCACCACCGGGATGCTCCTGGGTCTGGTTATCGGGTTGCCTCTTGTCGTCCTGCTCCGCTCCGGAGTCGCCCTGCTCATCACCGCGTTCATCGCCTGGGTCCTGGCCACCCTGGGATGGAGGCTCGGCTCGGTGAAGGGGAGGCAGGTGGTGGCCGCGGCCGGCCTCTCCCGCATCCTGGCTCCGCCGACAACCCCGCCCGAAGGCCACGCCCTGTTGGTCGACGACAGCGCCCTCATGGACCGTTTCTTGTTGGTGCTCGGCCGAGGCGGCTTGCTCCCGGGTGGTTTGATCATCCCCCAGTTCGTCGTCGACCACGTGCGTTCGGTGGCCGCCGCTCCGGACCCGGTCACCTCGCGACGGGCTCGTCGGGGGCTCGAGTCGGTGGAGGCGCTCCGGGAGATGGGCGTGCCCGTCCACCTCGCTCCCGACGAGGTCCCCGAGGTGGACGACCCGATCATCAAGCTGCTCACGGTGGGGCGCCGTCTTGGACTGCGGATCGGGACCTGCTCCTCGGCCGTGATGGACGAGGCCAACCGCTGGGAGCTGCCCACCGTCGACCTCCGCGGCGTGGCCAAGGCGCTCACCCCGGACCACCTTCCCGGCGAGCAGCTGCGGGTCGACCTGATCAAGGAGGGACGCCAACCCCGGCAGGCCGTGGGCTACCTACCGGACGGCGACATGGTCGTGGTCAACGACGCCACCCATCTCGTCGACCAGGGACCGGTGGACGTCACCGTTCTCTCGACCCGACCCACAACACAGGGGGTCATGGTCTTCGCCAGGTTGACCGGCGACACCGAAGGCGTCGGACGCCCCCGGCGCGAGGTCGGCAACCTGCGCTGAACTGTCGGACGGCCGAGGATTCACTTGGGGCGCTGGTGACGCCGACCATGCGCTTCGGATGGGACGGACGCTCACCGCCCGCCCCATCCGGCACGCATTCAGGAGGTGATGGCCACCACCGGACCACCGAGGGCCCCATTCCCGACCTGGGATCCGAAGAACGGGGTACCGAAGGCGAAGACCCCTCCGTTTTCCGAGCTCAGGACGTATCCGGTGGGAGTGGCGGCCATTCCTGTGACCGGTGATCCCGACGTCGATCCCGAAGCCGATCCGTGGAAGGCGGCGCCGAAGGAGAACACCCCGCCGTCCGAACCCACCAACCAGTAACCCTGGCCACCGGGGGCGGCGGCGATACCGGTGATGGGAGCATTGAGCTGAACACCGCCGGTCGAACCGTGGTAGCGAGCACTCCCGAAGGAGAACACGCCGCCGTCGGACCCGACCAGCCAGTAGCCGTTGGTGGTCCCGTTGCCGGCGATACCGACCACCGGAGCGTTGAGGTGGGTCCCACCCATCGAGCCCTCATAGTGGGCGTCACCGAAGGCGAAGACGCCGCCGTCGGCCCCGACCAGCCAGTAGCCGTTGCCGTCAGGGGTCGCCACCATCCCGACGATGGGTGCGTTGAGAGAAACGCCGCCCAATGAGCCGTGGTAACGGGCCGTGCCGTAAGAGAAGACGCCGCCGTCGGAGGCGACCAACCAATAGCCCTGGCCGTCCGGGGTGGCCGCGGCGCCCACAATCGGGTGGCTCAGGGCGATGGAGGCGGCCGATCCATGGGAGGTCACCGAGCCCTCGGGGAAGACGCCCCCGTTGGAGGTGACCAACCAGTACCCACCGACCTGGACCGGAGCCGACGGAGTCACCGCGTTGGAGGGTGCCGACGCCGGGCCGGCGCCGATGGCGTTGGCAGCAGTCACCGTGAAGGTATAGGCCGTCCCGTTGGTCAGGCCGGTGACGTTGTCGGTGGTCACGTTGCCCACCTCGATCGAGGTCTGGGCGACGCCCCCGATGAACGGCGTGATCAGGTACCCGAGGATGGGCGAGTTGCCGTCACTGGCCGGGGCCGTCCAGCTGACCGTGGCGCTGGCATTGCCGGCGGTGGCGCTCACCCCGGTGGGGGCGCCGGGCGCGGTCGGAACCGACGGGGTCACCGCATTGGAGGCGGCCGACGCCGGTCCGGTGCCGACGGAATTTTCGGCAGCCACCGTGAAGGTATAGGCCGTCCCGTTGGTCAGGCCGGTCACGTCGTCGGTGGTCACGTCGCCCACGTCCACCGGGGTCTGGGCGACGCCGGCGATGAAGGGGGTGATCACGTACCCGGTGATGGCCGAGCCGCCGTCATCGGTCGGGGCCCTCCAGTTGACCGTGGCGCTGGTGTTGCCGGCGGTGGCGCTCACCCCGGAAGGGGCGCCGGGGACGGTGAGCGGGGTAACCGCATTGGAGGCGGCCGACGCCGGTCCGGTGCCGATGGCGGTGGTGGCGGCCACCGTGAAGGTATAGGTGGTCCCGTTGGTCAGGCCGGTGACGTCGTCGGTGAGCACGTTGCCCACGTCGACCGGGGTCTGGGCGACGCCGGCGATGAAGGGGGTGATCACGTACCCAGTGATGGGCGAGCCGCCGTCACTGGTCGGGGCCGTCCAGTTGACGGTGGCGCTGGCGTTCCCGGCGGTGGCCGTACCGATGGTGGGGGCACTGGGCAGGGATGCGGGAGTCACCGAGTTGGAGGCGGCCGACGCGGCTCCGGTGCCGATGGCGTTGGTGGCGGCCACCGTGAAGGTGTAGGCCGTCCCGTTGGTCAGTCCGGTGACGTCGTCGGTGGTCACGTCGCCCACGTCCACCGGGGTCTGGGCGACGCCGGCGATGAAGGGGGTGATCACGTACCCGGTGATGGCCGACCCGCCGTCACTGGCCGGGGCCGTCCAGTTGACGGTGGCGCTGGCATTGCCGGGCGCGGCCACGCCAATGGTAGGCGCGCCGGGTACCGTCGGCGCCTCGGGTGTCACCGAGTTCGATGCTGCCGACGCGGCTCCGGTGCCGATGGCGTTGGTGGCGGCCACCGTGAAGGTGTAGGCCGTCCCGTTGGTCAAGCCGGTCACATCGTCGGTGGTCACGTCGCCCACGTCGACCGGGGTCTGGGCGACGCCGGCGATGAACGGGGTGATCACATACCCGGTGATGGGCGACCCGCCGTCATTGGTGGGGGCCGTCCAGTTGACCGTGGCGCTGGCATTGCCGGCAGTGGCCACCCCGATGGTGGGGGCGCCGGGTGCCGACTCCGAACTCTGCAGGTTGACGAAGGCGGCCGAGGGGAACTGGAGGGGCGAGGCGCTCACCAGTGCGGTGGTGGTGTCGGCCGGAAAGACCGGGGCCGTCGAACACGCCGGCGTGGTGCCGCAGGTCTGTGCCGGCCCGGGGCTGGGGGTGGCGCCGCCGGTCCAACCCGTCTCCAGGCAGTTGTTACCGCCGTCCCCGGGGGTGCCGCCGAAGGTGATGGTGAGGCCGGCCTTGACTACGAACTCGGTGATGCTGGTCACACCGACGCCGGCGGTGTCACCGTTGACGCCGTTGGTAGTGAAGGCGGTGGCCCCGGTGTTCAATGAGGGGTCGGCGAACTGGGTGGTGGCCCCAAAGCCGACCGTGGTGGCGGCGGCCGACGCCTCGGTGGTGAAATCGCTGATGGTGGCCGAGGTCTTTCCGGTGATGGCGGTGATGGTCGCCCCCGCGGGAATCCCGACGGCATCTTCGGTGGCCACTCCGTCGCCGACCGCTGCTTTCGAGAAGTTGCCGGTGAGAGTTTCCGAGTCGTTCGTCCACGTGACCGACTTGACGGTGCCACCGCCGTCAGGCTCGGTGATCACCGGCGAGTCGTAGCTATAGCTTCCGGTGGCGTTGGCCGGCACGTTGGTGGACGCGATGGTGTCTTCCCAGTTGACGCTCAGGCTGGTCGAAGCGGCGATCCCGCCCAGGGCGACGAACAGATTCGCCACGAAGGCCCCGATGATGGTGGTGTTGGCCGTGCCACTGAAGCCGAAGGTGGCACCGGTGGGCGCGGCGTCGTCGACCGTCGTGTCGCCGTCGAGCGAGGTGACGAACGGAGCGGCCACGCCTGCCTCGAGGCCGGTGGAGCAGTCTGCCTCGTAGGAGATGGCGGGGCTGGTCGGGTTGCCCGGCGGGTTGTTGTTGACCGCGCTGGCGATCCCCGGGCTGGCCACGACCACTGCCGCACTGGCCAAGGTGAGGGCGACCGCGGCCCCAACGGCGGCAATTCCCCGAGCCCGAGTCTTGCGTCGGTACTTCAGTTCGCCGGACTGTCCTGCCTCGTCACTGCTCATGCGGAATCCCACTGAACGCATCGCTCCCATCGGCCGATCCCCCCGTTAGTTGTCCACGGCACGATTTTTGCCATCACGGAGAGGGCATCAAACGAACCTTGTCAATCGTGGCCGCGAGGGTAGGTGACAGTGGAGTGAATTGCAATCGACTGCGACGCTTCGTGACTGGATCACCACAATTCTCACGCCTGTGGGATCAGATTCACAAGCAGTGGTCACGCGTCCTTGACCGCGGCCACCAGCTTGGCCAGAGTGTCCTTGGCGTCGCCGAACAGCAGAGTCGTCTTCGAATCGAACAGCAACTCGTTGTCGATGCCGGCAAATCCGGGTCGCATCGAGCGCTTGAGGAACACGATGTTCTCCGCCTCGTCAGCGTTGATGATGGGCATGCCGTAAATGGGGCTCCCAGGCGTGTTTTTGGCCGCGGGGTTCACGGTGTCGTTGGCGCCGACCACCAGAGCCACGTCGGCCGAGGCCATCTCGGGGTTGGCCTCGTCCATCTCCTTCAGCTCGTCGTAGGGGACATTGGCCTCCGCCAGCAGGACGTTCATGTGCCCGGGCATGCGGCCGGCCACCGGGTGGATGGCGTAGAACACCTCCACGCCCCGCGCCATCAACAGATCGGACAGCTCCCGCACCGTGTGCTGGGCCTGGGCCACGGCCAACCCGTAGCCCGGGATGATCACCACCTTCCGGGCATAGGCGAGGAGGACACCGATGTCTTCGGGAGTGCCCGCCTTCACCGGTCGGGTTTCCCCCGAGCCGTCGGCACCCCCGGTGGCGGTCACCACCGAACCGAAGGCGCTGAAGAGCACGTTGGCCAGGGATCGACCCATGGCTTTGCTCATCATCCGGGTGAGGAGGATGCCCGACGCTCCGACCAGTGTCCCGGCGATGATCAACAAGTTGTTGTCGAGGGTGAAGCCCGACGCCGCCACGGCGAGGCCGGTGAAGGAGTTGAGCAAGGAGATGAGCACGGGTACATCGGCGCCGCCGATGGGGAGGACGAAGATCACGCCCAACACCAGTGACAGGGCGGCGGTGGCCGCCAGCAAGGGGACACTCCCGGTGACCAATGTTCCGATGGCCAAGGCCACGATGGCCGCGCCGACCACCGCGTTGATGAGCTGTTGGGCCGGATAGGTGACCGGGCGGCCCGGCATGAGCTCTTGCAACTTGGCGAAGGCGATGGCGCTGCCGGCAAAGGACACACACCCGACGAGAACCCCGAAGAGCACTTCGGCGATCCGGTAGACAGCCGGCTTGGCCGGCGCCTCGATGAGGAAAGCCACGATCGACACCAGGGCCGCGGCGCCACCACCCACCCCGTTGAACATGGCCACCATCTGGGGCATCGCCGTCATCTTCACCCTGCGCGCCGCGGGCACGGCGATGACCGCGCCCACCACCATGGCCACCAGGGTCAGCACCAGGTTCAGCGTGTGCGCACGGACCTCGGGGTAGGCGAAGGTGAACCCGACCGCCACCGCGGCGGCCGCCGCGGCCAGGAGATTGCCGTTGCGGGCGTGCTTCGGCGAGCTCAACCCCTTGAGGGCGAGGATGAACCCGATGGCGGCCAGTAGGTAGACCAGGTCGATCCCCGTTTGGAGCGTCACCGGGCGTCTCCGGAGCTGCCCTCATCGCGTGCGTCGGCGCCGTCGGCTCCCCGGTCGCGCTCGACCGGTTTGGCCTTGAACATCTCCAGCATGCGGTCGGTGACCACGAAGCCACCGACGATGTTGAGGGTGGCCAACACGACCGCGAAGAAGGCCAGGGTGATCTGCACCGTCCCGTGGGCGCTGCCCATGATGAGGATGGTTCCGACCAGCACGATCCCGTGGATGGCATTGCTGCCCGACATCAGTGGTGTGTGCAGGATGCTGGGCACCCGGCCGATGACCTCGTTGCCGACGAACGCGGCCAACACGAAAATGGTGATGAATTCGACGATCCCGGTGGTCATCAGTGATCCTCCTCCTTGGGTTCCGCACCGGAACCGCCGGCGCCAGCCTCGGGTTCGCCCCCGCCGTGCGGCCCGGTGGCCCGGCCCGGAGCCAGGCCCAGCGCCTCAGCAGTGGCGCCGTGCACGACGGTCCCGTCCCTGACCACGCACGTCCCGGCCACGATCTCGTCGTCGAAGTCCGGGGCCAGCTGGCCGTCCGTCACCAGCAACCCGAGGAAGTTGGCGATATTGCGGGCATAGAGAAAGCTGGCATGGGTGGGCATCGACGCCGGCGGGTTGGCCAGCCCGACGACCGTCACCCCTCCGACCTGCACCGTCTGGCCGGCCACCGTCACCTCACAATTGCCACCCGAGTCGGCCGCCGCATCCACGATGATCGCACCCTCGGCCATCCCCGCGACCATGTCCGCGGTCACCAACACTGGAGCTCGCCGGCCCGGTATCTGGGCCGTGGTGATGACAACGTCCGAAGCCCTCACCTCGGCAGCCAGAAGCTCCTGCTGTTTGGCCAGATACTCCGACGACTGCTCCCGGGCATACCCGCCCGCTCCCTCCTGGGTCTCGAGGTCCAGCTCGACGAACTTGGCGCCGAGGCTCTGCACCTCCTCTTTGGCCGCCGCCCTCACGTCATAACCACGCACGACCGCGCCCAGGCGACGGGCCGTGGCGATGGCCTGCAATCCGGCCACACCGGCGCCCATCACCAAGACCTTGGCTGGTGGCACCGTTCCCGCAGCAGTCATGAACATGGGGAAGAACTTGGCCAGGTGCTCCGCGGCCGACAGGCCGGCGCGGTAGCCGGTCACCGTGGCCTGGGAGGAGAGAGCATCCATCGACTGGGCACGGCTGATCCGAGGAAGCAGATCGAGGCTGTAGACCGTGGCCCCCTTCTCGGCCAGCGCCTTGACCACGTCGGCGGCGGCCACCGGCTGGAGGAAGCTGACCGTGGACACCCCGCGGGGAAGGCCGGCCACCTCCTCGACGGTTGGCGGCTGCACCCGGGCGACGATCGAGGCACCGGCCAGAGCGGAGGCGGCGTCGGGTTCGACCGTGGCCCCGGCCTCGCGGTACCCCTCGTCGGCAAACCGGGCCGCCTCTCCCGCCCCGGACTCCACCACCACCTCGATACCGGTGGCGGCCAGCCGCGCCGCCACTTCGGGCACGACCGCCACACGGGTCTCGCCCGGTCGCGACTCTCTGACGACAGCGAGTTTCACGGCCAGAGGTATACAGCCAATCAGGCTGGCCGACCACTCCCCGGCCCGTCCCCCCGCTGGCGGACCGCCCGTCCCCCAGCCCGGTCAAGCACGCCGTGGGGACCGACGACCGGCTGGAGTCAGACTCAGGCCGCGTCGGTCGAGGAATGCGTCGAGGCGTCCGCCTCGTCAGCCGGGTCGTTCGGCGGTGGCTCGGCGAGACCATCGTCGATGGCATCGGCGGTCAGCCTCGCGTCCTCGTCCGGATCGGCATCATCGATTCCGAACCGGTCACGACTGTCGCCATCGACTGCGGCGTCGTCGTCCACCTTGTCCGACCCGACGTCGAGGAAGGCGGGTACACCTCCGCCGGGGCGATGGCCGACAAGGGTGCGCACCTCGGCGCGCGAGAACTGGGGAGCGTCGGGGCCGGCGGCGAAAGCGACCGCGTCCTCGCTCGACATGGGCAGCGAGAAGAAGAACCCTTGGGCCGCGTCCGCATTGAAGGACCGCACGATCTCCACCTGCGCAGCGGTCTCCACCCACTCGACGATGGCCGACATACCCAAGGAGTGGGCCATGTGGATCACCGTCTCCACCACCAACCGGTTGATCCCCTGGGTCGATTCGAGTCCGGCGATGAACGAGCCGTCGATCTTGACCGTGCTGATCGAATTGCGCTTGAAGGGCTCGAAGGACGACCAGTTGGTGCCCACGTCGTCCACCGACAGTTGGACTCCCATCTCCGACAGGGTCTTGAGATCGGCGGACGCCGACGAGTCGGCGATGGCATCCTCGGTCACCTCGAGGGTTAGCTGTCCCGGCGAGAATCCGGTGCGCTCGAGGGCGACGGCCACGGCATTGGACACCTCAGCGCGGCGCAGCTGGTGGATCGTGCAGTTGACACCCAGTTGGACGCTCGACGACCAGCTGCAGGCCTTCTCGCACGCCTCCATCAAGATCCACCGGGTCAGGGGACCGATGTCACCGCTGACTTCAGCGTGGGGCAAGAGACGGGTGGGCGAGATCAGCCCGTGGGTCGGATGCTCCCAACGGACCAGGGCCTCCATGCCGAGCAGCCGGCCGTTGGACAGGTCGACCACGGGGAGGTACTCGAGGTAGGGAGCACCGACCAGGGCGAAGGTCGGCTCGGTGTCCATCACCACCGCCTGACCGCCGCGTGGGTCTCCGCCGTGCCGCCACCCGTGCTCAGAACACTCGAAGGTTCGGGGCTCACAGAGGAAACATCGACCGCCCGGAGCCCCCACTTGAGCGCTTTGCCGCTCCGACCGGGCCCATCGAGGCGCCAGGGCCGCCGGGCCGGCCGGCCAGGGTCTTTTCCCCACCGGGAAACCAATTGGCAGATCTACGTGGACTTTCCCCCTGTCGCACGCTCGACCGCCGACAAGAAGGCCGGGCTTTCCCCACCCCCGTGGGCCACCAGGTTGGCCCCGGTCACGTATCCGGCCAGGGGCGAGGCCAGAAACAGGCACAACCCGGCCACGTCGTCGGGCGTGCCGAACCGGCCCAGGGGGACGGTCGCGGCCACGTCGGCCATGCCCTCGGGACCCCCGTAATGGTCGTCCGCCGCCTCGGTGGCCACCAACCCCGCGCTCGAGGCAATTCACCCGGACTTTTGGAGCCCACTCGATGGCCAGCGACTGGGAGAGGTTGATCAAGCCCGCCTTGGCGGCGCCGTAGGCCGCCGTACCCGGCGACGGCCGGAGGCCGCTGACCGAGGTGATGTTGACGATGGACCCTCCTTCGTCCTGGCCCTGCATCACTGCGTTCGCCGCCTGGGCACAGTAGAGAGGAGCAAGAAGGTTGAGGGCCACGACCGACTCCGAAAAGCGGGCCGAGGCTTGGTCGGCATCGACCTTCGGGGAACCACCGGCGTTGTTGACCAGGGTGTCGAGCCTCCCGAACCCTTCGGCGGCCGCCGAGATCATCGACGACGCCTCGTCGGCACGACGGAGATCGGCCACGGCAAAGACCGCCTTCCGCACGACCCCGGCGGCGTCGGCGGCCGACGGGAGCTCCTCGTCGGCCCTGTCGCTCCGCCCGCACACCAGGACATCGGCTCCGGCGGCCAGAAATGCCTCGGCGATCCTCCGGCCGATCCCCCGCGATCCTCCGGTCACCACCACGGCCCGGCCGGTGAAGTCGAGCGCCTCCGCCGGACGGGCGAAATCGATCCTGGCCACAGCTGCCTCCCGGTCTCTGACTGGTACTGTCCTGACGCTGTATCAGATCACGCCGAGTGCGTGCCTGCGCCACGGCCGGCGATGCCCGGAGCCCGCAGGCTTCGCCACGGTCCGAAAGTGCCTCCCAACGGCTGGAGCAGGTCATGCCCATCACGTCCCACCAGAGTCGACCCGGCATCGCCGAGGTGGTCATCGCTCATCCGCCGGTCAACGCCCTCGACGTCGCCGGCTGGTTCGCGCTGGCCGATGCGGTGACCGCCGCCGGCCGGGTCCCGGACAACCGGGTGGTGATCATCCGGGCCGAGGGCCGGGGGTTCTGCGCCGGGGTCGACATCAAAGAGATCCAGGCTCAGGGCGACTCGGCTCTGATCGGGGCCAACCGGGGATGCTTTGCCGCCTTCGCCGCCGTCTATGAGTGCGAGGTGCCGGTAATCGCCGCCGTCCACGGGTTCTGCCTCGGGGGAGGGATCGGCATCGTCGGCAATGCGGACATCGTGGTCGCCTCGGACGACGCCACCTTCGGACTGCCCGAGGTCGATCGTGGGGCTCTGGGGGCGGCCACCCATCTGTCGCGGCTGGTTCCTCAGCACCGGATGCGCTCGATGGTCTACACCGCGCAGCCGGCCACCGCCGGCGAGTTGCACGGGTATGGCTCGGTGCTCCGGGTCGTCCCCGCCGGCCAACTGGTCGAGGCGGCCTACGAGGTGGCCGACGACATCGCCGCCAAGAGCCCGACCATCCTCCGCAGGGCCAAGGAGTCCCTCAACGGGATCGATCCGGTGGACGTGAAGACCAGCTATCGCTTCGAGCAAGGATTCACCTACGAGCTCCATGTGGCCGGTGTGGCCGACGAGCAGCGCGCCGCTTTCGTCGAGAAGCGCGACGCCGACACCTCGAAGTAGGGAGAGGTCCATGGCCGACAAGCAAATGTCGCTCGACGACCTGATCGGGGAGTTGAGCAGTGGGATGACCCTCGGCCTCGGTGGCTGGGGCTCACGACGCAAGCCGATGGCTGCGGTCCGGGCCATCCTCCGGTCGGACTTGACCGACCTCACCGTGGTCTCCTATGGCGGGCCCGACGTCGGCCTGCTCTGCGCCGCGGGCAAGGTGGCCCGGGTCGTCTTCGGGTTCGTGACCCTCGATTCGATCCCCACCGACCCCCACTTCAAGGCGGCCCGGCAGGCCGGGGCCATCCAGTCGACCGAGCTCGACGAGGGCATGTTCTACCTGGGGTTGCTGGCCGCATCGCAACGAGTGCCCTTCCTGCCCACCCGGGCCGGATTGGGCTCGGACGTGCTCCGGGTGAATCCCTCGCTGCGTACGGTGCGATCGCCGTACGAGGATGCCGAAGAGCTGGTGGCCGTGCCCGCGCTGCGACTCGATGCCGCCATCGTCCACGTGAACCGGGCCGACCGCTCCGGCTCGGGGCAGATACTCGGACCCGACCCCTTCTTCGACGAGGTGTTCCTCGGCGCCGCCGATCGCCGTTTCCTCACCACCGAGCGGATCATCGGCACCGATGAGTTCGCGGCCGAGGGTCCGGTGCAGACCATGTGCATCAGCCGGCTGCTGACCGACGGGGTGGTCGAGTCCGCCGGAGGAGCGCACTTCACCGCGTGTGTCCCTGACTACTCGAGGGACGAGGACTTCCAGAGGGCCTATGTGGCCGCGGCGAGCGAGCCCGAGGCCTGGGCCGACTTCTCCCGGCGGTTCCTCGAGGTGACCGAGGACGACTATCAGTCGGCCGTGCGCGCCGCCGAGGGGAGCGGGTCGTGAACCCCTCGACCGGCGTGACCCGAGCCGAGTACTGCGCCATCGCCTGTGCCGACGTGTTCCGAGGCGACGGCGAGGTGATGGCCAGCGCCTTCGGGACGGCCCCGTCCCTCGGTGCCCGGCTGGCCCTTTTGACCTTCGCCCCCGACCTCGTGCTCACCGACGGCGACGCCCTCCTGGTGGCCGGCGCTCCGCCCCTGGGTGCTCCCGCCCCGTCGCTGGTCATCGAGTCGCACATGCCCTACCGACGAGTCTTCGACGTGGTGTGGTCCGGACGCCGCAACCTGATCATGATGGCCTCGCAGATCGACCGCACCGGCAATCAGAACATCAGCGCCATCGGCGACTGGGCACGACCCAAGGCCCAGTTGGTCGGTGTCCGCGGGGCCCCGGGGAACACGGTCAACCACTCGACCAGCTATTGGGTGCCCAACCATTCGCCCCGTTCGTTCGTCGAGCGCGTGGATGTGGTCTGCGGCGTGGGCTACGAGCGGGCGGCGGCGGCCGGGCCGGCGGCCACCCGGTTCCACGAGATCCGCAGGGTCATCTCCAACCTCGGGGTCTTCGACTTCGAGACTCCTGACCGGGTCATGCGCCTGCGATCGGTTCATCCCGGAGTGACGGCGGACGAGATCACCGAGGCCACCGGCTTCGAGCTGGTGGTGCCCACCGATGTGCCCGAGACCCGCATGCCCACCCCTCTCGAAATAGAACTCCTGCGCACGGTGCTTGATCCCAGCGACCTGAGGGACCGCGAGGTCCGGACGTGACCGACCCCGCACCGGCCGCCCCATCGGGACGGGACGACCCCTCCCGTCCGGTCCCCACCGCGGCAGTCGATGGGTCGGTGCACCCCGCCCTGAGCACCCGGTTCTGCCAACTGGTCGGCGTGCGGTATCCGATCGTCCAGACCGGCATGGGGTGGGTGGCCGGACCCCGACTGGTGGCCGCGACAGCTGATGCAGGGGGACTGGGCATCCTGGCCTCGGCCACGATGACCTACCCGGAACTGGCCGCCGCCATCGCCGAGGTCCGCTCGCGCACCGACCGTCCCTTTGGCGTGAACATGCGTACCGATGTCGACGACGTGTCGGCACGGGTCGCCCTGATGATCGACAACGGTGTGAAGGTGGCCAGCTTCGCTCAGGCTCCCCAACCGGAACTCGTCGACCGCTGTCGACAGGCTGGTCTCGTGGTCATGCCGACCATCGGGGCTCGCCGCCACGCCGAAAAGGTGGCGTCGTGGGGTGTCGACGCGGTGATCGCCCAAGGGGGCGAGGGTGGCGGGCACACCGGATCGGTGCCCACCTCACTGCTCACCCCGGCAGTGGTGGACGCGGTCGGCGACACGGTGGCGGTGATCGCCGCCGGGGGTTTCTTCGACGGCCGCGGCCTGGTCGCTGCCCTGGCCTACGGCGCCGACGGGATCGCCATGGGCACCCGGTTCCTCCTCACCCAGGAGAGCAGGGTCCCCGACCAGGTCAAAAAGATCTATGTGGAGACGCCGGTGACCGGCACCGTGGTCTCGGTGGCCGTCGACGGCGCCCCCCAGCGCGTCATCCGCACCAAGCTGGTCGACCACCTCGAGCGATCCGGTTGGTTGCGCAACCTGCCTCGTTCCCTGATCAACGCCCACGACTTCCGCCGGCAGACCGACACCTCGCTCCTGGCCCTTCTGAAGGAGGGACGTGCCCTCAAACGGGGCAACGAGCTGTCCTGGCCACAGGTGGTGATGGCCGCCAACGCCCCGATGATGACCAAGGCGGCGTTGGTCGACGGCCGCACCGATGTCGGCGTCCTCCCCACCGGCCAGGTCGTCGGAGCGATCGACGAGCTGCCGACGGTGGCCGAGTTGATCCAGCGGATCATCAGCGAGGCCACAGCTGTGCTCCACCGCCTCGACACCGGAGGCACGGCGTGACGAGAAGGTCGGTCACCGGCGGCACGGGGGCCGGTCGCTGACCCGGGGCCTCGGCCCGACCCTCGGTAACCTGTCGAGGTGGCACCTCGGCCGGAGTGCATCACCGAGCCACAAGAGCGCGGGACCAGAGACGACGTGGGCCCGGAGACGATGGGTGAGGAGACGGATGGGTGACCGGAGACGATGGGTGAGGAGGCGCAAGCGATGAGTGTGGTGTTGATCACCGGGTGCAACAGCGGCTTCGGTCTCGAGACGGCACTGGCCTTCGCCCGCCGCGGCGATGCCGTCTACGCCACCATGCGCGACCTGACCAAAGGGGGTGACCTGGTCGAACGGGCCAAGGCGGAGAACCTGACGATCGAGCTCCTTGCCCTCGACGTGAACGACGACCAATCGGTGACCGACGCGGTGAGCTCCGTCGAGGACCGACACGGTGCCATCGACGTCTTGGTGAACAACGCCGGCACCGACCACCGCGGCCCGGTCGAGACCATCGACTTCGAGAAGGCCCGGGCGGTCATGGAGACCAACTTCTGGGGTCCGGTCCGGACCATCCGTGCCGCCCTTCCGGCGATGCGGAAGAAGGGCGGGGGGGTCATCGTGAACGTCTCATCGGTGACCATCCACATGCCGGGAACCCCGTACTGGAGCTGGTATTCGGCCAGCAAGCATGCCCTCAATGCCGTGACCGAGGCGCTGTACATCGAGCTCGACGGGTTCGACGTTCGGGTGGTGTCGGTGGAGCCCGGGTTCTACAAGACGGACATGGTTCAAAAGTCCATGGGGTCCCTCGCTATCGACCCGTCCGATCCCTATGCCAGCGACCTTTCGTGGCTGGGTCGCTATTACGAGCGGAGCGTACGCGACCGGGGCGGCGATCCGGCCGAGGTGGCGTCGGCCATCGTCCGGGTGGCCACCGATCCCACCGCCCCCGTGTCGAACCTGGTCGGCGAGGACACCGCCATGCTGGTGAGCATGGCCAAAGAGCTCGGTCCTCTGGAAGCGTGGCGTCCGGCCGCGGTGTCCTTTGCGTCGACCGTTGCCGGGCCACGACCCAAGAGGTGAAAGCGGAGGACGGCGGGTGCCATTGCCGGCCCGACCCGAAAGGCTTTTCTGGCGTCAGATGGGGACGGCGACCTTCAGATCATCGGGCGAGAATCCGGCTCTCACCGCCAAATCAGCGGCGTGGGTACCGGCCCCCATCCACTCCTTAATCCTGACGGACCCCGGCGGGAATGGAAGTTGACCTGGGGCTTTCCCCCCATGAAGGCGCCACCGATGGTCAATAGCGGCTTCCGGGTCGTGCACGCATTTGCCCATTGTGCTCGGTCCAATCTTCGGCGATAATCTGCACAGAAGTTTCCCAACAGCCCGAGCCCGTGTTTACCCGCTTGCATTGCTTCTGCCCACCATGAATGAACCACCCGAAGCGGGAGAGCGGTTCATTGAATCACCACCATTCGAGGAGTACTGATGTCGGATGCACCGCAGCCGTCCTCGAGCCCCTCGTCACGGGGCGGAAGCGGGCGCGGCAACCCGATCACCATCACCGGGGTCGGAGCGGTCACCGGATACGGCTGGGGCGCCAAACACCTGTGGGACGGGTTCCTCCTCGGGGAGAGCGCGGTCAAGTTGGTGACCGGGCTCGACGGCTTCGTCGACGGCGGTCAGGCTTATCTGTCCCTGATCGCCGATGAGGGGGACCGACGGGACGGTCCCAGCCGCTTCATGCGGGCGGCCCGAGCGGCGGCCCGAGAAGCGATCGGCGACGCCCTCGAGCGAGGGTGGAAACCCGGCCCGGTGGTCGGATTGGTCCACAGTCTCGAGGCGGGAGACATCGAGACGTGGAGCAACTTCTACCGATCCGGCGAGAGCAGGGTCCGACCCAAGACATGGGTCAACATGTTGCCGTCGACGGTGCTCTCGCAGTTGATGAAGGAGAACGACTTCCACGGGCCGACCATGTCGGTGTCGGCCATGTGCGCCTCGTCCAACGCGGCGATGATCACCGCCAAGGCGTGGCTCGACTCGGGGGTTGCCTCGGACGTGATCCTGCTGGCCACTGATCTCTGCGGCGTCCCCCAGGTCTTGCGCGGCTTCAGCGACCTCGGCGCAGCCATCCTCTCCATGCCACCCTTCGAAGCCTGCCGCCCCTTCCAGGAGGGAAGCCGGGGATTCGTCGGCGGCGAGGCCGCAGTGGCCATGGTGCTGTCGTCCCGGCCTGCTGGCGCCTATGCATCAGTGCTCGGCGGGGCCATGACCATGGACGCCTCCAACCTGGTGGGGGTGGCGCCCGATCTCGAGGAGTTGTTCCGGTGCTTCCGTCTGGCCATGGACGCCGCCGGTGTCGATTTCGACGACGTCGCCTACCTCAACGCCCACGGACCCGGCACCGGCCGGGGTGACTCCGCGGAAGCCAAGGTCCTCGACGAGCTGATGCCCAACGCCAAGGGGATCTTCTCGGTCAAGCCTCTAGTCGGCCACTGCCAGTCGGCCGCGGCCGCGGTCGAGACCCTGGCGACGATCTACTCGTTCCAGACCGGTTTCATCCCGGCGCCCCGGCAGGTGGCACCCGGCCACCCGAGGCTGGTTGACGGC
Organism: uncultured Acidimicrobiaceae bacterium; assembly: GCA_963704615.1. GTDB lineage: Bacteria > Actinomycetota > Acidimicrobiia > Acidimicrobiales > RAAP-2 > Bog-756. The sequence goes on from OY969923.1 coordinate 3,662,926, forward strand.
CTGACCCCGCGCCAGCCCGGCCTGGTGGTCAAGTCCTCCATCGGGATGGGTGGCTACAACACCGTCGTGGTCATCGCCGAACCCGACGACTGACCCGCGCCGGCGCCTCCCTCTCCGGGCTCGGGCATCGCTTCCGCCCTTCTGTCCTGGGGATATGTCCCCCGGACACGGCGCTGATCCGGCGGGCCGCCAGCTAAAGGTGCACCCGCATCGCGCCGATATCTGACGTCATGGCCACTGCGAGCAGCTTCGGCGAGCGGGGCTCAAGGGTCTCCTTCGATCGAATCGAACTCGACGACAAACCCCTCGGCGACCGCGCCTTCGAACTGTCTGAGGCGGTCCAGCTGGCGAGCAGCGAGCTCCAATCGGTCACCTGGGTCTATGACCTGGCCAAAGACGTTGTCATCTGGTCATCCCCCATCGAGAGGCTGTTCGGCTTCGAGGAAGGCGTGCGCGGCTTCACCGTGCTCCGGGATCGTTCGGTGGCCTTCGCCTGCGGGGACCGGAACGGTGACGGCGATCAGGGCGGTCACCAGGCCCACGAGGGGGGCGAGGACAGAGGCGATGTGCACACCCGGTTCGCCACCGGCGCGGACACCGGTGACGAACTGCTGGAGCCCATCCTGGCCCCGATCCGGCTCGGCGTGCCCTTGGCCGAGTTCGACCTCAACGTCGAGGTCGAGTGCCCCGACGGGGTCACCCACAGCGTGGTGGTCCGGGCCTCGCCCGTACCCCTCCCCGGTACTTCTTCTGCTTCTCCGTCGGAAGGGACCACGGTCTACTACGTCGGAGTCGTTGTCGATGTCACCGCCCACCAGCGATTCGAGCGAGAGCTGGGGGAGCTGGTGGACCGGTACCGTCTGCTCACCGAAGTGTCCCCCGACGTGGTGTTCGTCCATCAGGACGGGAAGTTCGTCTACGGCAACCGCGCCATGGGCCGGCTGATCGGAGCGGAGACCGACGAGCAGTACGCACAGGCCTTCGCCCAGTATTACGGCGCGAACATGACCGACTTCACCGACCCCGCCGACTTGGCCGACGTGGCCGAGCGCCTGGCCGAACTCACCGAGCCTGGGCAGTTCTTCGAGCACGGCGAAGTGCGCTTCATCCTTCCCAACGGCGACGTGAAGATGATGGAGATCACCAGCATCCGCACCAGCTGGGCCGGCGAGCCCGCCTATCAGGTGATCGCCCGGGACATGTCGGAGCGTCGGGCGGCCGAGGCGGCCAACCGCTACCGAGCCAGCCTGGTCGCCCATGTGTCGGACGCCATCATCGGTATCGACGCCGACGGGAAGATCGAGAGCTGGAACGAGGCCGCTCAGGCCATCTACGGCTGGCGGGAGGACGAGGTCGCGGGCCTGTCCATCGGCGCGGTGGTCACCGCCAACCGAACCGACAGCGCCGCCGTCCTCGAGCGTGGGCAGCGGACCCATCGCCGCAAGGATGGCTCCGAGGTCAGTGTCCTGGTCTCCATCGATCCCCTGATCGACGACGACACCCAGCCCTCGGGGTGGGTCGTCGTCTGCACCGAGCTCACCGACGCCCGCCAGGCGGAAGCCGGCCGCCGGGCCGCCGAAGAGCGCTACGAGGCAGTGGTGGCATCCCTGAGCGAGGGCATCGTGCTCTTCGACGAGTACGGCAACGTGAGCGCCCACAACGAGGCGGCCTCCCGCATCCTCGGCAGCCGTCTGGTGACCGGAAGTGGGCACCAGATCTTCACCGGAGCAACCATCGCCATCGAGGCCAACGGTCACCCGCTGTCCGCCGACACCTTCCCCCATACCCACACGTTGCTCACCGGCGAGTCCCAGGACGACGTCATGATCGGCGTGACCGACGGCTCCGGAAAGCGCCAATGGCTGTCCCTCAGCTCACGGCTCCTCTCCGGCGCCGGTCAGGTGGAAGTACCCATGGTGGTGTGCTCCTTCACCGATGTGACCGACCGCAAGGCGGCCGAAGCCCAGCTTCACTGGCTCGCCTATCACGACTCGCTCACCGGGCTCGGCAACCGCTCGTTGTTCAACGACGAGCTCGAGCGCGAGCTACTGGTGTCGATGCAGCGGGGGACCAACCTGGCCGTCCTGTTCATCGACCTCGACCGCTTCAAACTGGTCAACGACTCCTTCGGGCACGCCAGTGGGGATGAAGTACTCCTGGCTCTGGCCCAGCGGTTCAAGTCGGCCGTGCGCGGCGGCGACGTGGTCAGCCGCTTCTCCGGAGACGAGTTCGTGGTCCTGTGCCGCAACGTCCACGACGTGCACGTGGCCGTCAGCCTGGCCACCGAGTACTCGCGTCTGCTCTCCGAACCGGTGCAGCTGTCCACCGGACGCAACGTGGTGGTCACCTCCAGCGTCGGAGTGTCCTTCGTCATGCGAGGCCGGCAGTCCGCTCAGGACATCCTTCAGCAGGCCGACGTGGCCATGTTTCAGGCCAAGGACAAGGGCCGGAGTCGGGTCGAAGTGTTCGACGAGTCGCTCCGGGCCAAGTCGGTGGCCCGACTCGAGATCTACGACGACCTGCGCCACTCGATCGATCACAACGAGATGGCCGTCCACTACCAACCCATCGCCTCGGTGCTCGACGACCGGATCGTGGCCATGGAGGCACTGGTCCGGTGGCACCACCCCTCGAGAGGGCTGCTCGGGCCGATGGAGTTCATCCCCTTCGCCGAGGAGACCGATCTCATCTTCTCGCTGGGGCGGTGGGTGCTCCGCGAGGCGTGCCAGACCATGGCCACCTGGCGCAAGGAGCTGCCCGGAGCCCAGGACGCTTACATCACGGTCAACCTGTCGGCCCACCAGCTGAGCGATTCCGAGCTTCTGGACACCATCTCGTCGGCGCTGACCGATTCGGGGCTACCCCCCGAGGCTCTGGTCATGGAGGTGACCGAGAGCATGCTGATGAGCGACACTGCGGCGACCATCGCCATGCTCGGCGGCATCCACGAAATGGGGGTCGGTCTCGCCATCGACGACTTCGGAACCGGGTACTCCTCGCTGGCCCAGCTCAAGCGGTTCCCGGTCAAGATCCTCAAGATCGACAAGTCCTTCGTGGATGGTCTCGGCACCTTCGAGAACGACGAAGCCATCGTGGCCGCCATCGTCCAGTTGAGCAAGGCCCTCGGCCTGGTCGTGCTGGCCGAGGGGGTGGAGACGCCGATCCAGTTGCAGCGGGTCACCGAGCTCGGGTGTGATCTCTACCAGGGCTATCTGATGTCCCGCCCGACCCGGGCCGATCGGGTCGACTTCACCAAGCAGGTGTCGGTGGACACCGTCGTCGAGCCCTCCTGATCACCCGTCGCTCGTCGCGGCGCGGCGCAGCAGGGCCAAGCACTCGGCCTGACCGGGTGGTGGGGGCCGCTGTGGTCGACCGGGGTGTTAACGGCCGCAATGGCGCGGTGTCGTCGCCTAGCCCAGCCTCTCGATGATGGTGGCGTTGGCCTGGCCGCCGCCCTCGCACATGGTCTGAAGCCCGTAGCGGGCGCCCGATCGCTCCATCTCGTTGAGGAGGGTGGCCAATAGGCGCGCTCCTGACGCCCCGGTCGGGTGCCCGATGGCGATGGCACCCCCGTTGACATTGACCGTGTCCATATCGGGATGGTGCTCCTTGGCCCAGGCCAGCACCACCGAGGCGAAGGCCTCGTTGATCTCGATCAGGTCGATGTCCTCCAAGGAGAGCTTGGCCTTGGCCAGGACCAGGGTGGTGGCCGGAATAGGCGCGGTCAGCATGAGCACCGGGTCGTTGGCCGCCACCGCAAAGGTGTGGAAGCGGGCACGCGGGCGCAGGCCGAGCTGACCGGCCCGCTCCTCCGACATGATCAGGGCGGCGGCGGCACCGTCGGAGATCTGGGACGAGCTGGCCGCGGTGATCAGGCCGTCCGCCACGAAACAGGGCGGCAGGGCGGCCAGCTTCTCGTAGGTCGAGCCGGCCCGCACGCCCTCGTCGACGGCGAGCAGACCTTCGCCGCCCGGGTCGCCCTCGTCCGTTCCGGCCTGGGCGATCTTGCCCTCCAGGTGGGCTCGTCTGGTGGCCAAGGGGACGATCTCCTTGTCGAACCGGCCCTCGGCGATGGCCCGTGCCGCCCGGTCATGGGACTCGAGGGCGAACCGGTCCATCGCCTCGCGGGTGATCCCCCACCGGTTGGCGATGGCCTCGGCGGAAAGCCCTTGGTGGATGAAGTCGTACCGCCCATGCACCGTGGGACCGTAGGCCTCACCCGGACCGGGTTCGGTGGTCGAGCCGATCGGGACCCGGCTCATGGCTTCGACGCCACCCCCGATAACCACGTCCATGGCCCCGGACATGACCGCCTGGGCGGCGAAATGGACCGCCTGCTGAGCGGAACCGCACTGGCGATCGACGGTGGTGCCCGGCACGGTGTCGGGGAACCCGGCGGCCAACGCGGCGTTGCGCCCGATGTTCATGGCCTGTTCCCCCACCGTCATGGTGCAGCCGTAGATGACGTCCTCCACCGATGCGGGGTCGAGATCGTTGCGCTCCAGGAGGGCGATGAGGGGTTGGGCAGCCAGGTCGACGGCGTGCCAACCGGAGAGCCGGCCGTTCTTCTTGCCCACCGGGGTCCGCACCACGTCGACGATCACTGCGTTCGGCATCCACACATTGTGACCGATGGGCCCCGGTTGCCGGAAATCTGGCGGTGTGTCAGATTTCGGGTCCCACACCACGAGAGCCAGGGACACGCCGATGGATCTGCGGTTCACTCCGGCCCAGGAGGCCTTCCGTCACGAGGCGCGCTCGTGGCTGGCTGCCCACGCGCCCGCCCCCGGATCCCTCCCTTCCCTGGACACGGCGGCCGGTTTCGAGGCCCATCGCCGGTGGGAGCAGACCATGTTCGACGACCGGTGGTCCGTGGTCTCCTGGCCCGAGGAGTACGGGGGACGAGGGGTGGGGATCCTCGAGTGGCTCGTCTTCGAAGAGGAGTACTGGCGGGCCCGGGCCCCTCTCCGGGTGAGCCAGAACGGGATCTTTCTTCTGGCCCCCACCATGTTCGAGTTCGGGACCGACGAGCAGAAGCACCGCTTCCTCCCGCCCATGGCCTCGGGGGCGGAGATCTGGTGCCAGGGTTGGTCCGAGCCCGACGCCGGCAGCGACCTGGCCGGTATCCGGAGTCGGGCCGTGCGCTCGGCCGCCGATGACGGGTGGCTGCTCTCGGGCCAGAAGACCTGGGCTTCCCGGGGCGCCTTCGCCGAGTGGTGCTTTGGACTCTTCCGAACCGATCCCGAGGCCGAACGCCACCGAGGCCTCACCTACTTCCTGGTCGAGACGAGCGCCCCGGGGGTGAGCGTGCGGCCCATACCCCAGATCGACGGGGAGACCGGGTTCGCGGAGATCTTCTTCACCGAAGTGTTCGTCCCCGACAGCCAGGTCCTGGGCGGCGTGGGCCAGGGGTGGAGCGTGGCCATGGCCACCGCGGGCTCGGAGCGCGGCCTGAGCCTGCGCAGCCCTGCCCGCTACACCGAGGCCGCCTCCCGTTTGGTCGCGCTCTTCGCCGACCGCATGGCCGTCGACCCGGTCCGGGCCGCGCCGGAGGGTGAAGCGGTGGCCCGGGCCTGGATGGACGCCGAGGCCTACCGCCTGCACACGCTGTGGACAGCCACGAGGGTGCTCGAGGGCGGCTCGGTGGGGCCCGAGGCCAGCGCCAACAAGATCCACTGGTCCGAGACCGATCTCGCCATCCACCGGACGGCCCTCGCCCTCCTCGGTCCGGAGGCGGAGATCCGAGGCGGAGGCGACCACGACTCGTGGTTGGACGGCTATCTCTTCGCCCTGGCCGGTCCCATCTACGCCGGCACCAACGAGATCCAACGCAACGTGGTGGCCGAGCGCATGCTCGGGCTGCCGCGGGGCTGAACCGTCCCGGAGAGCCATGCGCTTCGCTTTCTCCTCTCAGCAGTGCGAGTTCAGGGACGTGGTCCGCCAGGTGCTGGCCAAGGAGTGCACGGCCGGTGACCTGAGGTCGGCCTTCGACGCGCCTGCGGCTCGCACCGGAAGGTGGACGACCCTGGCCGAACTGGGGGTGGTCGGTCTCACCGTCCCCGAGAGCCTCGGGGGTCTCGGGTCGGGCCTGGTCGATCTGGTGCTCCTGCTCGAGGAGAGCGGTCGGGTGGCACTCCCCGAACCGCTGGTCGAGTCGACGGCGCTGGCCGCGCCGCTGCTGGCCGAGATGGCGGGGGCAGACTCGGCCAGAGCCCCGGCGTTGGCCGCGTGGCTCACCGGCATTGCCCGAGGCGAGATCGCCGTTGCCGTGGCCGAGGGTCCGCCGGCATCGGTGCCGGTGGCCGGGGCCGTGGGCGCCGATCTCTTCGTGCTTCCGGCCGAGGGCAGCCAGGGGCCGGAGATTCACCTGGCCGGAGGGGACAGGGTGCGTGTGAGCCCGGTGTCCTCCCTCGATCCCACCCGTCGCCTCGGCCTCCTCGAATGGATACCTGACCCCGACACCCGGGTGGCCTCGGGAGCCGAGGCGGCCGCCAGCATCGCCCGCACCGGCGATCGCGCCGCGGTGGCGGTCGCTGCCCAGCTCCTCGGTCTGAGCGACCGGATGATCGGCATGGCGGCCGAGTACGCCCGAGAGCGCCATCAGTTCGGCAAGCCCATCGGGAGCTTTCAGGCGATCAAGCACCTGCTGGCCGGGGCCCAGGTCAAATTGGAATTCGCCCGACCCCTCGTCTACGCCGCGGCATGGTCGCTCGACGAGGGCGAACCCACTGCCTCACGGTCGGCATCGACGGCCAAGGCCTACGCCTCGGACGCTGCCACCGAAGCCGCCCGGGTGTCGCTTCAGGTCCACGGGGCCATCGGCTACACCTGGGAATGTGATCTGCATCTGTTCCTCAAGAGGGCGTGGGCGCTGTCGGCGGCCTGGGGGTCGGCCACCGACCACCGGCGCTCGGTACTGGCCGCGTTGACCGGTCGTCCTACGTCTGAGTGACGCCGGTCGTCGACCTCAGGGTGCGGCGAAGGCGTAAACGGGCATCCCGTTGTAGGCGAGCGACTGTGACGGGAGGTAGGGGCCGTTGACGACCACGGCCAGAGAACCCGACGGCGCCGGCCCGGCGTCGCCCTCGATGGTGATGACGGCTCCGTCGGGCCAGGCCTGCATGACCAGTCCTACGTGCAGCGAGGTCGACGTCGACCCGGGGCCGGTTCCGTAGAGCACGGCGTCGCCGGGAGTCGGGGCGGCAGTCGGGGGCAACACTGCGGTGTTGGCTGCGGCCCAGTCGAAGATGCTGCCGGTGAAGGGGTACGAGGGAATGGGCACGCCGGCCTGTTCCCACACCCAGGTGGCGAACAGGGCACACCACTCCTCGCACGGCCCGTAGGGATTGCAGAAGGAGCCGCCATCAGGATCGCTGTTGACCTGGCTGTCGGCCACCGAAACAATGGCCGAGGCCGTGGGCGAGGGAGCGGGGTCCGGAGGGTTCGAGAACGAGTAGTTCCACCCGTCCGGTTCCAACAGCCAGTATCCCTGGGCGTCAGGGGTGAGGGCGATGGCAGCCACGGGCGGGACGTCGGCCGGATTGCCTCCGTATCCGGCGCCGAGGGAGCCCTCGTCGTTGACGGATCCGAACCCGTAGATGTTGCCGTCGGTGGAGACCAGCAGGTATCCGCGGTCGTGGGGCGAAGGCGCGATGCCCACCACCGGGTCGGGGATCGCCGTTCCCCCGGTCGACCCGTCGAAGGGTGCGTCCCCGAAGGCGAAAATGCCCCCGTCCGCGGCCACCAGCCAATAACCTCCTCCATCGGAGGTGGCGGCCATACCGGTGACCGGCTCGGCCAGGGGGCTCCCGCCCATCGATCCGTCGAACCGGGCATCGCCGAAGGAGAAGATGCCCCCGTCGGCGGCCACCAGCCAGTAGCCCTTCCCGTCCGGGGTGGAGGCCATGCCCACGATGGGCTTGTTCAGCGGAGTGCCGCCCATCGAACCGTAGAAGGGCGCGTCGCCGAAGGCGAAGACCCCACCATCCATGGCGGCCAGCCAGTAGCCCTTGCCATCGGGTGCGGCCGCCATGGCCACGATCGGGCCCTGCAGGTGGAGCGAACCGAGTGATCCGTAGAAACCGGCGTCGCCCTCGCTGAACACCCCCCCGTCGGCCGACGCCAACCAGTAGCCCTGGTCAGCTGTGGTCGACGCCGGGTTCGTGGCCATCGCTACCATCTCCGAGTTGAGCGGCGAGGTTTGCGCCGGATTGATCGGCTGGGCGTCCCCGAATCCGATCACCCCGGTTCCCGCGTACACATGGGGACGGGCCAGCGCCTGGCTGATGTTGGCTGTCTCGGTGGCACCGGAGGTCGGGGCCGCGACCACCAGCCCCAGGCAAAGGACCGATATGCAGGCCAGCAGTCCGACGGTCGCTCGGAGAGCCGTGGGCCCGGTCGCACCCTGTCCGGGCGACACGAGTAACGCCCGATCCCACCGCATTGTGCCCATGGTACAAACACCACCTCGGCTTTGGGCGATTTTTTTTGGGGCCGTTGGCGCCGGACCGGTTACCGCAGTTGGGGGACTTTGTCGGCCTCTGTGATCCTCTCTGATCGGCTTTGATCGGCGGCGGAACGGCGTGCGGGGGGACAGGTCAGTCCACTTCCCTGTCATCGACCACTCACCGTGGTCAGCGTCTCTCGGACAGGTGGATATGGGCCGATTGAGTGGTATTGTGGCCGTACCACTACTGAGAGTGGTATTGGTTGCTGAGAGGGGCACTCGATGCAGGCAGCACAGCGGTGACGGCGCGTCCGGAGCAACCCGAACCCTTCGTCCGGGGGGCGGCCTACCCTGCGGCCGGGAATGTCCCCTACCCCCGTGCCAACCCCACCGATACGGCACGACTGCCGGCCGACGTCTGGCATGCGGCAAGCGTTCCCGTCGGTGTACGGCTCGAGCTGGTGGGCGACGCCCAGGCAGTCGACATCGCCTATCGGACCACCTCGGGCAACCTCGGATATCGGGGCGACGGGGCGGGCATCACCTTTTCGGTCTGGCGCAACGGCCGCAAGGTGTGCGAGGAGGAAGCAGTTCTGGGCGACGGTCTGGTCCGGGTTGCCCTCGGCGCCTCACCCGCCGACAAGCCGGCCATCATCTATCTGCCCGAAGGCATGCAGCCGCTCGTCCAATCCCTCACCGCGGTCAAAGGTGAGATTGCCCCGGCTCCGTCCCTTCCCCGCTGGCTGGCCTACGGGGATTGGACCACCCAGGGTTGGATCGCATCGGGGCCCTCACAGGGCTGGGCCGCCATCGCCGCCCGCAAGTCGGGCCTCAACCTGGTCAACATGGGCTACGCCGGCGCCGGCCGCGGCGAGATCGTCTCGGCTGAGCACATCGCGTCGCTGACGGCGGAAGTCGTGACCATCGCCTACGGCGAGAGCTGCTGGTCCCGCATCCCCCACAGCGCCGGCATGGTCCGAGAGGGGTTCAAATCCTTCCTCGACGTGGTTCGTCAGGGACACCCGACCACGCCCTTGGTGATCATCAGCCCGGTGCTCCGCCCTGACGCTGAGGACGTGCCCAACAAGCTCGGTGCCACCCTGTCCGACATCCGGCATGCCATCGAGTCGGTGACCCGTGATCGGATCCTGTCCGGTGACGACACCCTCTCGCTGGTCGCCGGCGAGGCGATCATCGATGCCACTCATTTGGCCGACGGCATCCACCCCGGGGACGAGGGCCATAAGCGGATCGCCGCCAGCGTGACCAAGGCGCTCAATGCCGCCATGAACCCGTCGGGCGAGTCGGACAGCCTCGACCTGCTGCGGGAGAGCGTCCATGGCTTGCGCCCCAGTGGCGAGCCCACGCAGTCCATGGAACCCATCGGGTCCATGGAACCCACGCCGCCCATCGACCCCGCCGGGTCTACACAGTCCCTGGAGTCCACACGGTCCCTGGAGTCCACACGGTCCCTGGAGTCCACACGGTCCCTGGAGTCCACACGGGCCATCGAGCCCATCGGGTCCGTTGAGAGCACACGGTCTGCCGAGCCCATGGAGTCAGTGGAGCCCATGGAGTCAGTGGAGCGGATCGAGACGGTGGAGCGGACGGAGCTGTTGGAAACCATGGAGCCCGCAGAGGAGCAGATCGGTCCTCTGGAGGACGCCACCGACGACCTCGTGGATGCGCCCACGGCCGAGAGGACGGCCGCCTCCTCGGTGAGCTGACCTACTCTTCCCCCCGAGGGGAGCACACGACCGGCCGCTCCCGTCCGCCGGACACCGGCGCAACAGGTAAAAGGGGTTGGAGTTCCACCATGGATGCGACCACGCTGATTGACTCGTTCCGCGTCGAGGGCAAGGTGGCGGTGGTCACCGGGGCGGGCAGCGGGATCGGCAAGGCGACCGCTCTGGCACTGGCCGGGGCCGGGGCCACCGTGGTGTGCGCCGACATCCGCGGCGACACCGCCCAGAGCACCGCCGAGGAGATCACGGGCCACGGCGGGTCGGCCCTGCCCGCCGCCCTCGACGTCTCGGTGCGGACCGAGGTCGACACGCTGGCCAAACGGGTGGCCGCTGACCGGGGCGGCATCCACATCTGGTGCAACATCGCCGGCATCATGCTCGGAGGTCCGTTCCTCGATGAGTCCGAGGAGGACCTCGACCGGATCATGGCGGTCAACCTCAAGGGGGTCTTCTTCGGCTGCCAGGCCGCCGGCCGCATCATGGTTGCTCAACCGGAGGGCGGCAGCATCATCAACACGTCCTCGGCTGCTGCAGACACGCCGAGCCCCAACATTGCCAGCTACGCCATCTGCAAGGCCGGGGTGGTCCAGATGACCAAGACGCTGGCCATCGAGATCGGCAAGAAGCACGTGCGCGTCAACGCGGTGGCTCCCGGCTTCGTGATCACGGGCATGACCACCGGGTTCTACGGCGAGGAGGTGCAGGAATCGCTGATCGCCGCCATGCGCAAGGGTGTCCCGCTGCGGACCGTGGGCGAGCCCGAGGACATCGCCGCCGCCGTCCTCTACCTGGCCTCGGACGCCTCGCGGTTCATGACCGGCCAGGTCATTCGCCCCAACGGGGGCGTCGCAATGGTCTGATCGGCGGCCTGACCAGGGACTTCTTCCATCCATTGGCTTCCCTGGGACCAACGGCAGGCCCCCAAGGTTGAACGTCACAGTCGGGTGATTGACTTGGTCCGTGGAGCTCGATGCCTTTGCGGCGGCACTCGATCAACTGGTCGGATCGGATCCCTCCGCGTACGCCGACCAGCGGTCGATCCAGGTCCTCCAGCGACAGCTGGCCCAGTTGGAAGCCTTCACGACCCAGGCGACGGCGGCCTTCGATGAGGCAGGCAACTGGGTGGCCGACGGTGCCGTCAACGCCACAGCGTGGCTGACCACGAGCTGCCACCTTCCCCGTAGCCAGGCCCGACGCCAAGTGCGTCGGGGACGCGACTTGCGCCACCTGCCCGAGTGCGCCCGGGCCTGGGCCGACGGCGACATCACCGGCTCCCACGTGGATGCCGTGGCCTCGTTGCGCAACGAGGCCACAGAAGAGGCTCTGGCTCGTGACGAGGCCATGCTCATCGACCAGGCCCGGTCTCTGCGGTTCGACGGGTTCGTCCGTGCCGGCGCCTACTGGAAGCAGTTGGCTGATCCGGACTCGGCCGACGAGGATGCCGAGAAACGCCGCTCCCGGCGGGACGTCTATCTGGCCAAGAGCTTCGCCGGCATGTGGCTCGGGGCCATGACCCTCGACCCGATTTCCGGGTCCATCGTGTCGGCAGAACTCGAGCGGCTGGAGTCCGAGCTGTTCGAAGCCGAATGGGCCGAGGCCCGGGAAGCAATCGGCCGCGACCCCAACCTCCTCGATCTCGCCCGCACGCCTGCCCAGCGCCGAGCCGACGCCCTGGTCGAGATGGCCACACGTTCGAGGACCTGTCCCCGCGACGGACGGCGCCCGGCTCCCCTGTTCACGGTCATGGTCGGCTACGAGACTCTGCACGGTCGGATCTGCCAGCTGGGCGACGGTGATGTGTTGGCCCCGGGCTCGCTGCTCCGTTGGTTGGATCAGGCCGATCTGGAGCGGGCGGTGTTCGCACCGGCCCGACGAGTCGAGATCGGCGCCACGGCGCGCCTGTTTAGTGGGGCCACCCGCCGGGCCATCGAGGTGCGCGACCGCGAGTGCACCCACCCGTACTGCGACGTGCCCAGCAGGTCGTGCCAAATCGACCATGTGCAGCCCTGGGCCGAGGGCGGACCCACGACCCAGGAGAACGGACGGCTGCTCTGCGGCTTCCACAACCGTTTGCGCAACGAGCGGCCACCACCAGCCGCCTAGCCGGAGAACCCCTTCGGGCCCTCCTACCACCTCTTCCGGTCGCTCCCACTGACAATCAGCCACCTGACGCACCGTCAGACCAGCCAGTACACTCGGCCCATGGCCGACATGCCCTGGATCATTTCCGTCGACGACCACGTGGTCGAACCACCCAACGTGTGGATGGACCGCCTCCCCAGCAAGTACCACGACGTCGGGCCGCGGATCGTGCGCGCCCCGATGGGGGAGATCACCTTCGTCGGCGGAAAGCTCACCGTGGTGCCCGGGTCCGAGGGCTTCCCCACCGACTGGTGGTACTACGAGGACCTGAAGCGCCCGCTGCTCCGGGTGGACTCCGCAGTAGGGGTTCCCCGTGATGAGGTGACCATGCGGGGGGTCACATACCAGGACATGCGTCCCGGGTCCTATGAGGTGGCACCTCGTCTCGAGGACATGGACGTAAACCACCTCGAGGCCTCCCTCTGCTTTCCCACCTTCCCCCGGTTCTGCGGGCAGACCTTCACCGAGGCCGAGGACAAAGAGCTCGCCCTCCTGTGCGTCAAGGCCTACAACGACTGGATGGTGGAGGAGTGGTGCGGACCCGAGGCCAAGGGCCGGCTGATCCCACTGACGCTGGTCCCGTTGTGGGACGCCGAGCTGGCTGCGGCCGAGGTCCGCCGCAACGCCGACCGCGGGGTGCGCGCTGTGTGCTTCAGCGAGATCCCCCCGTTCCTCGGGCTGCCGTCGGTCCACGATCCCGATCACTACTGGGACCCCTTCTTCCGGGCCTGCGCGGAGAGCGGGACCATCGTCAACATGCACATCGGCTCCTCGTCCAAGATGCCGTCGACCTCAGCCGACGCGCCGCCGGCCGTCGGCTCCACGCTCACCCACTCGAATGCCACCTATTCGATGGTCGACTTCATGTTCTCGGGCGTGTTGGTCCGCTTCCCCGACCTCAAGCTGGCCTATGCCGAGGGACAGATCGGTTGGATCCCCTACATCCTCGAGCGGGCCGACAACGTCTGGGAAGAGAACCGCGGCTGGGGTGGGGTGTCCGACATCGTGCCCGAGCCCCCGTCGACCTACTTCCACCGCCAGATCTTCGGGTGCTTCTTCGATGACGCCTTCGGTCTGAAGAACGTGGAGTCCATCGGCGTGGACAACATCACCTACGAATCGGACTACCCGCACTCAGACTCCACCTGGCCGCACACCCGACAGATCGCCGAGAAGCAGATGAAGGACCTTTCCGACGACGACGTGTACAAGATCGTGCGGGGCAACGCCATCAAGCTCTACGACCTCGACTTCAAGTGATCCATCGGGCCTGAGCCGCACCGCCACCGATGGACCTTCGCTACACCGACGCTGAGCAGGCGTTCCGAAGCGAGCTTCGACACTGGCTCGCCGAGGTTCTGCCCGCTCTGCCTCCCAAGCCCGCACTCGACGATTGGGCTGGGCGGCGCTCCTACGACACGCACTGGCAGCGGCTGCTGTTCGACGCCGGCTACGCGGGGATCGACTGGCCCACCGAAGGCGGCGGCCGCGGGTCGTCTCCGGTTGAGGAGCTCATCTTCAAAGAGGAGCTCGAACGAGCGCACGCCCCCTATGTGGGAGTCAATTTCGTCGGTCTCCTGCACGCCGGTCCCACCATCATCGCCGAGGGGACCTCCGAGCAGAAAAGACACTTCCTCCCCGCCATCCTCAAGGGCGACGAAGTCTGGTGCCAGGGGTTCTCCGAGCCCGATGCCGGGAGCGACCTGGCCTCCCTGCGCACCCGGGCCGTCCGCGACGGGGACCACTACGTGGTCACCGGATCGAAGATCTGGACTTCGTTCGCCTCGGTTGCCGACTACTGCGAGCTCCTCGTGCGCACCGGCACCCCGGACAGTCGCCACCGCGGAATCACTTGGTTGATCCTGCCCATGGACAGCGCCGGCGTCGAGATACGCCCCCTCACCACCATTGCCGGTTCCACCGAGTTCGCCGAGCTCTTCCTGGACGAGGTGCGGGTACCGGTGGACTTGCGCGTCGGGGACGAGAACGACGGATGGAGGGTGACCATGGTCACCCTCAGCTTCGAGAGGGGGACGGCCTTCGTCGGGGATCTGCTCGAGGCGATCGAGTTGCTGTCGGCATCGGTGGCCCTGGCTGAGCGCACCGGTGCCTGGGAAGACCCGGGGATCCGGCGTCAGGCCGGGCACCTACGGGCCGAGCTCGACGCTCTGTGGGCACTCACCAGGCGCAACGTCTCCCAGGCGGCGCGGACCGGTGTGCCGGGCATTGGGGGGACCTTCTTCAAACTGGCCTATTCGGAGACTCGCAGCAAGCTCGGTGAGTTCTCACTCGCCTTGTTGGGCCGTGCCGGCCTGGCCGCCGACGATATCGAGGGAACCGACCACGGGGGCGTCCTCCCGGCCGAGACCATGGTGGCGGACTGGCTGCGGGGGATCTCGCTGACCATCGCCGCGGGGACCTCGCAGATCCAGCGCAACATCGTCGCCGAGCGCATCCTCGGACTACCCAAGGAGCCCACTGCTCCGGTGGCGGCGTCGGCACCATGAACATCGGTTCCTGTGGTCCGTGCCGGTGCCTCTGCGGTTCGTGCCCGTCGTATGGCCGGGTGCGGGCGGGGCAGGAAGGCCGGCACCGGTGGATTTCGAACTGACACCGTCCCAGGTCGATCTGGCCGAGGGCGTCCGTCGACTCTGTCAGGCTCATTTTGCCCTCGACCACGTGCGTGCCGTCGAGCTGGCCGACCGCGTCGTGGACCGCAAGGATTGGGAGCGCCTGGGCGAGGCCGGCGTGTTCAATCTGTGCTTGGCCGAGGAGGCAAGCGGTGCGGGTCTGGGTCTGGCCGAGGCGGCCATCGTCTTCGAGGAGTTGGGCAGGGCGCTGGTGCCGGGCCCGCTGGTTGCCTCGCACCTGGCCGCCGGGCTGGTCGATGGCGCCGCCGAGGGATCGGTGGTGGTCGGACTGGTCGAGGCGGCGGCGTCGAGCGATGCCGCCGTTCCCGTATTCATCGAACATCTCGACGATCTCGACGTCCTTCTGGTCCTCTCCGAGCACGGGGTCGACTCGATCGATCCGCGCTCACTCGACGCCCGACGGTTGGAGAGGCCGCTCGACCCCCTCACCCCTATCTGGTCGGTCGGTTCCCTGCCCGAGGGCACACCCATCGCGGGGCCGGACATCGCCGCCTGGTGGCGTCGCGACGGGAGCGTACTCACCGCCGCCCTCCAGATCGGCGTGGCCGCGTGGACCACCGAGCTGGCCGTCGACTATGCCAAGGAGCGCCGGCAGTTCGGCCGGCCCATCGGCGGTTTCCAGGCGATCAAGCATCTGTGTGCCGATATGGCGGTGCGCACCGAGCTCGCCCGTTGCGCCGTCCACGCCGCCGCGGTGACCGTCGACCAGCCGGGAGTCGGTGATCCCGTCACAGCCACACTGGGAGCCAAGCTTCTGGCCGACGAGGCCGCGGTCACCAACGGGCGATCGTGCATTCAGGTGCACGGAGGGATGGGGTTCACCTGGGAGGTCCCTGCGCACCTGGCCTACAAGAGGGCCCGGGTGCGGAGCACCCAGTTCGGGACCGGCGACAGTCTGGCCGAGGCGCTGGCTCAGTCGCTGACCCACCCGGGCGAGAACGTAGTCTGATCCGGTGAGCGCCACTCCCTTTCCCCCTCCCGACGACGTGGTCACGGTCCTCCCCGAGGGCCGGACGGTCTTCGGCATGCAGCTTCCGGTCCAGTCGCAGTCGACCATCTACGCGCAGCCCTGGGAACCGACGGCCGGTCCTGCGGAAATGGCCGCCATCGCGCTGGCCTGCGAACGCGCCGGCTTTTTCTATGTCGGGGTCTGCGACCACACGTTCATTCCCGAGCGTCTGGCCGGAGCCATGAACACGACCTGGTACGACACCGTCGCCACCCTGGGTTGGCTGGCCGGACTCACCACCACGATCCGCCTGTTGTCCCACGTCTACGTGGTCGCGCTGCGGCACCCGCTGCGGTCGGCCAAGGAGTTCGCCACCCTCGATGTCCTGTCGGCCGGTCGGGTCATCTGCGGCGTGGGAGCAGGGCACGTCGCTGAGGAGTTCGACCTCATGGGCCCATCCTTCGACCAGCGTGGTCCAGCCACCGATGAGGCCATCACCGGCCTGGCCAAAGGCCTGGTCCACGAGTTTCCGGAGCTGGACGGCCCGCGCTGGAAGGCGTCGGGCGACGGGCTCAAGCCGCGGCCCGTGCAGTCCCCCCGGCCACCGATCTGGGTGGGAGGGTCGTCACCGGCCGCCCTCCGGCGCGCCGCTCGCTTCGGGGACGGCTGGCTGCCCCAGTCACTCGGGCCCGATCCCGAGCTGCTCGGCACCCTGCGCCGGCTACGGGACGAGCACCGCGGCGGGGCGCCCATCGATGTCGGTGGCATCGCCGACTTCCTGTACGTGGGTAGTCCGCCGAGTGGACTCGAGCTGCCTCGAGGAACGGTGGCGGGGCCGGGCGAAAGGGTGGCCGAATACCTGCGCACCTTCACCGACGCCGGTGTGGGTCAGGTGCAGATCCGCTTTCCGGCCCGGACCGCAGACGAACTCGGCGAACAGATCGCTGCCTTCGGCCGCGAGGTCGCGCCGTTGGTCAACGCCTGATCCTCACCCGGGCCACCCCTCGGGGGTTGACGGGCGAAGCCCTCGGGGTTGACGGACGAAGCCCTCAGCGGTTCGTGGTGGTGGGCCCGGTGCCGACCCCCCGAAGCGTCGACGTGGTGGTGGAGCCGGACAGGCTGGTGGTCGTGGACGAGCCCGTCGTCGAGGATGTGGTGGTGGTGGACGACGGCACCGACGGCACCGACGGTGAGGTGGTGCCTGGCCCGGACGACGGTCGTCCGGTCACCGTTGACGTGGTGGTGGTCGAGACGGCGACGGGCCGGGTGGTGGTGGTCGTCGTGGTGGTCGTGGTCGTCGACGGAAGTTTGACGGCGCCGGGAATCAGGTAATCGCCGCTCGAGGTGTGGACCACGGCGCCGGTGGTGGTCGTGCTCTCCGGCGGGTAGAAGTAGAGCAGCGTGGCGAACCCGGCGAAGGCCACGGCCATCAGGAGCGTGGAACGGCGGATCGGAAAACGTCGGTTGACCGGGACCGACATGAAGCCCACCAAGGAACTGTGCCGCTGCTCCTCGGACTGGTGTTCTCCGCCACCGCCTGGTGGCGGCAAGACCTCTTCGGTCAGGTCAGGCTCATCGGCCCCCTTGCTCATCACGCTCCCTGCGGGGCGGGGTCACCCATCGAAGGTGAGGTCACCCCGGCCGACCGGAGTGCGGTGGCCGCCCGGAGCCGGATCTCCCGCGCCACCTCGAACTGCCGCCCCGGAAGCGTGCGGGCGATGAGACGCAGCTGGACGTAGCCCACATCGATGGCCTCGACCCCGGCCACCACCGGCTGTCCGAGGAGAAGATCCCTCCATTCGGGGTCGGCGGCCATCTGGTCCACCACCCGCTTGAGAAGGGCGGTCACCTTCTCGAGGTCCTCGGTCACCGCCACCGGGATGTCGATCACCGCTCTCGACCAGTCCTTGGACAAGTTGGTCACCTGGCGCAGAGCGCTGTTGGGCACCACCACCAGCTCGCCCTGGGCCGTCCGCAACTTGGTCACTCGTAGGGTGAGCTCCTCCACCGTGCCGGTGATGCCGGTGGTCTGACCGGGAAGGGACAGCCTGATCACGTCACCAAAGGCGAACTGGTGCTCGGCGAAGAGGAAGAAGCCGGCCAGCAGATCTCCGACCATCTGCTGGGCCCCGAATCCAAGACCGATGCCGATGACCGTGGCCGGTGCCACCAGCGTGGTGAGGGGCAGGCCCAGACGATCCAGAGACACGATCCCGGCGACGAAGTAGGTGAGGGCCACCACCGCCCACTCGATGGCCTCGCTGACCGCCCGGGACCGCTTGAGGCTCTCGGAGGCAACCGAACCCGACTCGATCTGACGGCGGATCTGGCCGTCGATCCAGTGGCGCCGACGCCGCCCAAACCAGTGGGCGAAGCGCACGAGCAGGCCGGCGCCCAACAGGAGCACGACGACCGGGAGGAGGTGGTTCTGGAACCAGTGGTGGTCGATGACCGGGAAACTACCATCGACCGTCCGCTGCCCTCCCCGCTCGGCAGACCCCCTCCGATGGCGGAGCGCCCGAGCGGGATACCCACAACTACCGTAAACTGACGGTCTGTCAGGTCGGTGACCCGCACCTGATGGCGCACCGTAACTGGCCCGCGACGCCGCCCACCGGGCGTAGCGCCGCAGTGCCCGGGGGACCCGAGGAAGGACACCGCATGCTCGACTATGTGATCCGCAACGGCTTGGTCGTCGACGGGACTGGCAGCCCAGGCCGTCGGGCCGACGTCGGGATCCGGGACGGGATGATCGTCGCCGTCGGCCAGGTCGACGAGACCGGTACCACCGAGCTCGATGCCCAGGGCCTGGTGGTGGCCCCGGGCATCATCGACCCGCACACCCACTACGACGCCCAGCTCTTCTGGGACCCCTCGGCCTCGCCCTCCAACCTGCACGGGGTCACCACCGTCATCGGGGGTAACTGCGGCTTCACCCTGGCGCCGATCAAGGCCCAGGATCACGACTACATCCGGCGGATGATGGCCAAGGTCGAGGGCATGCCCCTGGTGGCTCTCGAAGACGGGATTACCTGGGATTGGACCAGCTTCGGCGAGTATCTCACCCGCCTCGAGGGCAACCTGGGGGTCAATGCCGGATTTCTGGTCGGCCACTGCGCCCTGCGTCGATGGGTGATGGGCGACGTGCGGGGGGGTGAAGTCGCCTCCGACGACGAAGTGCAGGCCATGAGCCGTTTGCTCGCCGAGTCGATCGAAGCGGGTGGGCTGGGGTTCTCCTCGTCGCAATCGAGGACCCACTCCGACGGCGACGGCAACCCCATCTCCTCCCGCCACGCCGACCGTCGCGAGATGCTCGCCTTTTGCGAGGTGGTGCGGGACCATCCCGGCACCACCCTCGAGTACATCACCAACGGCTGCCTCGACTCCTTCACCGAGGAGGAGATCGACCTGATGGTGGCCATGACCACGACCGCCCGCCGACCGCTCAACTGGAACCTGCTCACCATCGATTCGCGCACGCCGGAGAAGACCGCCCGCCAGTTGGAAGCCTCGGCGCGGGCGGCGGAGGCCGGAGGGCGGATCGTAGCCCTGACCATGCCCACGCTGGTTCCGATGAACATGAGCTTCCGCACCCACTGCGCTCTCTTCCTCATCCCTGGGTGGGGCGACGTGATGGGGCTCCCGTTGGAAGAGCGGATCGAAAAGCTGCGCGACCCGTTGGTCCGGGACCGTCTCGACGAACTGGCCCACTCCGAGGGGGCCGGCGTCTTCCGTCGCCTGTCGAACTGGGCCAACTACATCATCGGCGATACCTTCGCCCCGGAGAACGACGGCCTGAGCTGGCGCGACGTCGGCTCGATCGCCGCCGACCAGGGGAAGCCCCCCTTCGACGCCCTGCTCGATCTGGTCATCGCCGACGACCTCCGGACCGTGCTGTGGCCCAAGGCCTCCGACGGGGACGACGCCTCCTGGCAGGCCCGGGTCGAGGTGTGGGACGACCCCGGGGCCATGGTCGGCGGTTCCGACGCCGGTGCCCATCTCGACCGCATGTGCGGATCCAACTACCCGACCTCGTTCCTCGGCGACTGCCTCCGCAAGCGCAAGCTGGTGCCCGTGGAGCGGGCGGTCCAGTTGATGACCGAGGCCCCGGCGGAGCTGTTCGGGCTCCACGACCGGGGTCGGGTGGCCGAGGGAATGCGGGCCGACCTCTTTGTCTTCGATCCCGAGACGGTCGGTTCCGAACCGGCCACGTTGGTCAACGACCTCCCCGGCGGCAGCCCCCGGCTGGTGGCCGACGCCATCGGTGTGGTCCGGGTCTTGGTCAACGGGGTCGAGACCATCGCCGACGGCAAACCCACCGGCAACCGTCCCGGCACCCTCCTGCGGTCGGGTCGGGACACCGAGACGGTGGACCCGTCAGCCTCGCCGGTCTGAACCTCCCGTCGAAGCTCCCCGACCTCGCCCGGTGAACTCCCCGATGTCGGCCCCTTCAACAGCTTCATCAGCGCCGCCGATCTGTCCGATCACACCGTCACGACCTACACTCTGACGCGCCGTCAGAATCGCGGACCAGTCGCCGACCGGCGATCGCCGCCAACCGCCGCGCCACCGCGAAAGGGGACCCGCCATGGGCAGTCAAGTCACCAGGGACGAAACGCAGCTCCTCATCGGAGGCAAGTGGATCGAAGCCGGCAACGGAACCTACGACATCATCAACCCGGCCACCGAGCTGGTGGTGGGCCAGGCCCCGAACGCGTCAGTGGAGGATGCCAACGCCGCCGCCGCCGCCGCCGCCGAGGCGTTCCCCGGTTGGGCGGCCACCCCGGCTGACGAGCGGCTGGCCCTCCTGAAGGCGGCCGCCGCCGCCATCCGTGCCAAGGGCGAGGAGCTGGTTCCCCTGGTCATCGCCGAGTGCGGCGCCACCGCCTCGGTCGGATCGCGGATGCAGGTGCCGGTGTGCGCAGATCGCTTCGACCGCTACTCACGGGATCTCCGTCATGTCCAGGAGTCCATGCTCCCTCCCATCGCCACCGCCGCCACCCCACTGGCACCGGGTGGCCTGATCAGCGCCCTGGCCTACCGCCAGCCGGTGGGCGTTGTGGCCGCCATCGCCAGCTACAACTTTCCCCTCACCAACATGGCCGGCAAGGTGGCGCCGGCGCTGGCCATGGGCAACACGGTGATCCTGAAGCCAGCCCCGCAGGACCCGCTGGCCATTGTGGAGCTGGTCCGGATCCTCGAAGAGGTGGGCTTCCCGCCGGGCGTGGTCAACCTGGTCAACTCGGCTGATCCCGAACCGGCCTCGGCGCTGACCTCCTCACCCGACGTCGACATGGTCTCGTTCACCGGCTCCACCGCCGTCGGCCAGCGGATCGCGGCCGCCGGGGCGCCGTCCATGAAGCGGATGCTCATGGAACTGGGCGGAAAAGGTGCAGCCGTGATCTTCGAGGACGCCGACATCAAGTCGGTCGTCACCGCCATCGGCTCGACCTGGGCCTTCCACTCCGGCCAGATCTGCACGGCACCCACCCGGGCCGTCGTCCACCGCAGCATCTTCGACCAGGTGGTGGGCGGCCTGACCACCTTCGCGGGCCGTCTCAAGGTGGGCGATCCCACCGAAATGGACACCGTGGTCGGCCCCCTCATTTCGGCTGCCCAGCGACAGCGAGTTCTCGACCACATCGAGACGGGCCGGTCCGAAGGCGAGATCGTGGTGGGCGGCGGCCGCCCCGATCACCTCCCCACCGGGTTCTATGTGGAGCCCACCCTGATCACCGGAAGCAACGACATGGTCGTGTCCCGCGAGGAGATCTTCGGACCGGTGGTGGTGGCCATCCCCTTCGACGACGAGGACGAGGGCATCGCCATCGCCAACGACTCGGACTTCGGCCTCTACGACTACGTGTTCTCCGCAGACACGGCCCGGGCCTTCCGGGTGGCCAAGCGGCTGCGAGCCGGACACGTCGGCATCAACACCGCCCAGCGCAACATGGACGCCCCCTTCGGCGGGTTCAAGTTGAGCGGCATCGGACGGGACGGCGGCGACTACAGCCTCGAGGCCTACTCCGAGATGCAGTCGATCATCTGGGCCGGCTGAACTCCTGGCCGGAGCCGTAGACGCTCAGCCCGAGCCGTAGAACGGGGCTCCGAAGGCAAAGACGCCGCCGTCCGCGCCCACCAGCCAATACCCGCCCGTGGCCAGATCGGCGGTCATCCCCATGACCGGCGCATTGAGGGTCATGCCGCCGGTGCTCCCGTGGAAGCCGGCATCGCCGAAGGCGAAGATGGCACCGTCGTAGCCCACCATCCAGTAGCCGTTGCCGTCGGCGGTGGAGGCCATCCCGTTCACCGGCTCGTTGAGTTGCATGGAACCGGTGGACCCTTCGAAGGGTGCGTTCCCGAAGGCGAAGATGCCCCCGTCGGCGCCCACCAACCAGTAGCCACCGTTGGCGTCGTCAGGAGCCATCCCCACCACGCTGGCCCGGAGCGGGTGACCGCCCATCGATCCATAGAAGATGGCATCACCGAAGGCGAAGACCCCCCCGTCGGCAGCCACCAGCCAATAGCCCTTGCCGTCAGCGGTGGGGGCAAGGTCGACCACCGGTGCATTGAGGGGCTTGCCCCCCATCGACCCGTAGAACCCGGCGTCGCCGAAGGCGAAGATGCCGCCGTCGGCGGCCACCTCCCAGTACCCCTTGCCATCCCGGGTGGACACCACGTGGGAAACGGGCGCCACCAGGTTGACGCCGGCCATCGATCCGTAGCTGACCGCATCACCATGGGTGGAGATCGACCCGTCTGACCGGGCCAGCCAATACCCTCCCGAATCCGGCGTGGCGGCGATGCCCACGACGGGGGCCGACCCGTTGCCGGGCTCCCCGGGCACCGCCGGCACTGGGTAGGGATAAGGAACCTGGCCGCCGGAGACCGACACCTCGCCGTTGGGGCCGTCGGTCTGACCGGGGCAGTACACCGGGTCCCCCGAAGGCGTACCGGCCACGATCGGATCCTGCGGGACAGGATTGCCGTCGACGGCATTCTGGGCGTTCTCTCGGGCACTGGCCGACGGCAGGATGTTGGGCGAGTAGCCGAACATCTCGACCGTCCACGCCTGGTTGCCGCTACAGGTGACACCCACCCCGACCGAGGTGTAGGCGGCCCCGAGCTCGTTCTGCCGGTGGGAGGCGGACAGCATGTAGTCGTTGTCCATCCCGTCTGACCCGTCGCCCGGCCAGAAGCCGGATCCCGAGTTCCCCGAGTTGGCGGCGAGGGCGCACACCTCGGAGCCATCTCCGCTACACGGGGAAAGCGCGGGATCGGTCACCACTCCGCTGGACGCGATTTGAGCCGACCACGCTTGAGCCTCCGCTTGCAGCCCGGGGTCGACCTGCAGTTGGGGAATGGGAACGGTAGACGTGGATCGCGCCGCCCGCTCGGCGTTGACGCGCGCCACCAGATCTTCCGAGTAGAGCGTCTCCACCGACGGAGCCGTATAGGGGAGGTCGGTGCTCCGCCCCTTCGGACTTTTCGCAGTGGCGTCATGCAAGGCCGTCGTGCAACCCATCAGAGTGAGGAGTGACCCCACGGCCACCACCGCGCCCACTCGACGCCACATCGAGGAAGCAGCGGTGCGCTGTCGAAGAGAACCGCCGAGGTGCTTTACCGATCGGGCCGGCCGCATGGCCTGGCCGGGACCGACGTTCACGAGCTTGTCAGACACAGTCAGCTGCCCCTTTCGGACCCGAGTCTCGCACCTGAGCCCGGGCGGACTCCAATCATGGGATAGGCACTTCACCCCATCCCATCGGCGCGAACCGGCAAAAACTGTTGCCTCCATGGGCTACAAAAGGTGGGTGCCGGTGCCCCTGCCCCCTTCCATACCCACCTCGTACGTGGAGTTGGCCTCCCGGGTCTCCAATTGGGGCCGTTGGGGGCCAGAAGACCAGGTCGGGACCCTCAATTTCATCGACGAAAAGGCGAGGCTGCGAGGGGTGAATTCGGTGCGGGAGGGAGCCACCTTCGCTCTGGGTCTCCCCCTCTCGTCCGACGAGGGCATCCAGATGGGCTTCGTGGCCGGCCGCGTCAACCCGAATCGAACGATGATAAGCGTGAACACCCCCCTCAGCGCGGACCCGGAGTGGATCGCCTCCTCCGAGGACGTGGTGACCCTCGCCATGCAGTGCGCCACCCACTGGGACGGGCTGGCCCACGTCTCCTACGGTGCCGGTCCCGCCGGAGGCCTGCTCTACAACGGTTTCCCGGCGTCGACGATCACCGAGACGGGTGCCGGCAAATTGGGAATCCACCTGGTCAAATCGCTGGTCTCGCGGGGCGTCCTCCTCGACGTCGCCCGGGCCCGGGGCGAGGAGATCCTCCCACCGGGACATCCCATCTCACCCGAGGACCTCGACGCCGCCTGTGCCCTGGAGGGCATGACCATCGAGACCGGCGACGTGGTCCTGGTGCGGACGGGCCAGATGGCCCACCTGGCCCTGCCGGGCCGGCCCGGTCTGGCCGGGGCCGAGCCGGTCCGGGACCTGGTCGCCTACACATGGCCCTCGCCAGGGCTGACCATGGGTACGGCAGAGTGGTTCCACGCCCGCGACGTGGCCGCGGTGGCCACCGACACCTTCGTCCTCGAGGTCTACCCCTGCGAGTCGGAGGATCTCTACCTGCCGGTCCACCTGCTCCATCTGGTGGAGATGGGCATGACCCAAGGCCAGAACTTCTTCCTCGATGAGCTGGCCGACGCCTGCGCGGTCGACGGCCGATACGAATTCCTGCTGGACGCCACCCCTCTTCCCTTCACCAACGCCCTGGGCTCACCGGTGAACCCGGTGGCCGTGCGCTAACCGGCCTACCCCTTGGCCGTTGCCGCCTTGGCCGCGGCCACCTTCACCTGCGCGGTACGGGCCGAGGCCGCTCCCCCGCCCACCACCGGACCGGTGCGGGGGGGCGGGGCGTCGGCGCCGACCACCTTGGCCCCGGTGGGAGCAGCCCGGCCGGTCACCGACCAGTGCAGGAGCCGGGCCTGGCTATCCACCAGCGAGGCGGTGCGGATGCCCCAGAACTCGAACCCGTAGCGGTGGCTGGCCACCTGGGCCAGCATGGCGATGAGTGTGCCCGCGGCCGCCATCGGGTCGGACCCCGCCGGTGACCCCGAGGCCTCGCCGTTGCTGGCGATGACCCGGGCCAGGGTCACCGTCACCGCGTTGAGAGCCCGGACCCGGAGGCCCTGGAACCGCAGGTCACCTTCGACTGTGGTCAGCTCGACCACCCGTAGGACGGCGCGGTTGCGCTCCCAGTAATCCATGAAGCCCTGCACCACAGCCACCGCGGTGCTCCAGCTGGCCTCCTCGGACCAATCGCCGTCCACCAGCCCCGCCAGGACCCCGACCCCCTCCACCAGCTCCTCGGCCAGGATGGTGATGGCCGCCTCCACGTTCTCGAAGTACTGGTAGAAGGTGGCCGGCGAGGTTCCGGCCCGCCGGGCGATGTCGATGACCTTGATCGATCGCCACGGGGTGGCCACCAGCAGTTCGGCGGTGCATTCCAACAGCCGCTGGCGGGTGGCTCGGCCGCGGTGGCCTGGAACTCGGCCATCGGTGGTAGCGATGATCTCGGGGTCCTCGGCCAGGTGCATGGCGGATAATCGTACCGAGGGCCGACAGAACATGACGGAACGTCAGAATCGAGGACGAAACCCCTGACGAGTAGGGTAATCAGGCATGGCGAACGCTCCGGTGCCACGCACCCTGACGCGAGCCCAACAGGCCCGTCGCCAGCGCGTCGTCGATGCCGCCATGGTGCTCGGGCTGGACGGGGGCTATGAAGCCGTCCAGATGCGGGACGTGGCGGCCAGGGCCGATGTGGCCATGGGCACCGTCTATCGCTACTTCACCAGCAAGGACCACCTGTTGGCCGCGGCACTCGTCCACTGGGTGGAGCAGTTGGACACGCGTCTGGCCCAGCTCCCAGCCCAGGGGGACTCGGCTGCCGCCCGGGTGGTGGATGTCCTCGACCGGGCGCTGCGAGCCATGGGCCGACAGCCCCAGCTGGTCGGGGCCGTGTTCACCGCATTGGCCTCCCCGGACCCGGCCGCCATCGAGTGCCAGCAACAGGTTTCGCTGCTGATGGAGGGGATCATCACTCGGGCCATCGGTGAACCGCACCCTCCCGATATCGGCGACCGGGCGCGCATCCTCGGACACGTCTGGTACTCGGCCCTCGTGGGATGGGTGAACGGGTGGAGCAACATGGGCCGGGTCCACGACGAACTGGTTGTGGCCGTGGGGTTCCTTCTTCCTGCCGACATCTACGCCGAGGCCGTGGGGCCCAACTAGCTGCCTCTGCCGGATTTGGGGCATTCTTCAGCGTCGGGGACAACGGCCAACCGGCTGTCTTGACACAAGGACCGCCCTCCCGCGGACTACCGTACCGTCTGACATGCCGTCTGACATGCCGTCCGCCATCGAAGTGCACCATCTCTCCAAGCGGTTCGGTCCTGTGCACGCCGTCGACGACCTGAGCTTCGAAGTCGCCGAAGGTCGGGTCACCGGTTTCCTCGGGCCCAACGGATCGGGCAAGACCACCACGCTGCGCATACTGCTCGGCCTGGTCACCACGACCGAGGGCACCGCCACCTTCGGTGGGCAGCGCTACGTGGACATCGCCAAGCCCATCCAGCATGTGGGCGCGGTGCTCGAGGCAACCAGCTTCCACCCCGGCCGGCGGGCCGAGGACCACCTCAAGATGGTGGCGGTCGGAGCGGACATCCCGCTCTCCCGAGTGCCAGAGGCACTCGAGCTGGTCGGCCTCAGCGATGTGGCCCGGCGGCGGGTGGGCAAGTTCTCCATGGGCATGCGCCAGCGACTGCAACTGGCGACCGCACTGCTCGGCGACCCTGAGATCCTCATCCTCGACGAGCCCTCCAACGGCCTCGACCCGCAGGGAATCCAGTGGCTGCGCACCTTCATCCGTCACCAGGCATCGATCGGGCATGCGGTGCTGGTGTCCTCGCATCTCCTCTCCGAGATGGAGGAGACCGTCGATGACGTGGTCATCGTGTCTCACGGGAAGCTGGTCCTCCAGACCACCCTGGCCGACCTGGCCACCCAGGCCGGAACCAGCACGGGAATGCGCATCCGATCCCCCGAGATACCCCGACTGGCCGCGGTCCTGGATGCGATACCCGTGGCCTACCGCTTCGTGGCGTCGGACACCATGGTGATCGACCAGGCAACCCCAGAATGGTTCGGCCCGCTGGCCGCTCAGCACCAGATCGTCCTTTATGAGCTCACCTACGAACGAGGCAGCCTCGAGGACGTGTTCCTCAGCCTGACCCACGGCTTCGACGCCGCCGACCCCCGCTTGGCCTCGGGTCAAGCAACAACCCTCGGGGCCGGCTCTCTCGCCGACGGAGCATCGATGCCCGCCGGACCTGGACCGGCCGCCGGAGGAGGGGCGTGATCGCCGGCATCCGGGCGGAGTGGATCAAGATCCGGACAACCGCGGTGCCGTGGGTCCTCGGCGGAATCGCCATCGTCATCAACGCGCTGTTGATCCTGGTCTACTTCGTGAGCCACGGGGGTGGCGGAGGCGGAAACGGTGGTGGTGGCAGCGGGAATGGTGGGGGTGGAAATGGGACGTTCGGGATCCCCGACTACCCCCACACCACCCAGCAGCTGAGAAACCTGCTGGGCGCGGGGTTCACGGGCTATCTGCTCGCCCTGCTGCTCGGGGTCCTCATGGTGACCACCGAGTTCAGGCACAAGACGGTCACGACCTCCTTTTTGGTGACGCCACACCGTCCCCAGTTCGTGGGGGCCAAGCTGATCTCCGCCGCCATCCTCGGAGCGTTGCTGGCCGTGATCATGCTGGTGGCCACCCTCATCGGCGGGGGCATCACTCTGGTCACCCAGGGCGGCTCCTTCTCGGCCCTGGTACACCAGATCCCGCCGGTGGCGCCGGGGATGATCCTGGTCTTCGCCCTGTTCGCCATCCTCGGGGTCGGAGTGGGTTCGGTCCTGACCAATCAGGTGGCGGCCATCGTCGTGAGCCTGGGCTGGTTCATCATCCTCGAGGGCATCCTGGTCAGCTTGGTCAACGGGGCCGCGAGGTGGGTTCCCACCGGTGCGGCTGCGGCGGCCTCCAACCTCACCCGCGGGCGGGGGGCCAATTTCGGGCTCTTCAACTGGTGGCAGGGAACCCTGCTGATGCTGGCGTACGGGCTGGTGTTCGCGGCCATCGGTTCGGCCATCCTGACCCGGCGCGACATCACCTGACCTCGGCCGGCGGCCTCTCCGACGACCTCTCGCCGGTGAGGCCTCGGGTGCTCGCTGACCTCGGGGATCGTTGCTCTGGGCTGCCACCTCGTCTATACATTCGGTGTCGGTCGTCACACCGCCCCGTTGGCTTCATGGACCAAAGGATTCCCTGCTCCAGAGCCTGTCGGGCGTGGTGACACTCCGATGCCCGTCCGCAGGCTGCGCGCCGACTCCGGATGCGCTCAGGAAGTGCGTCTTCCGACCAGGTCGGCACGCCGAAGGTGCATGACCATCGATGAGGGGAGGAGGCGCGATGGACCGGCGGTGGTGGACCCTCATTGCCGTCTGCACCAGTTCCTTCATGCTCCTGTTGGACATCACCGTGGTCAACGTCGCGTTGCCCGCGATCCAACAGTCGCTCCATTCCTCCTTCGCTGACCTGCAGTGGGTTGTCGACGCCTACTCCCTCACCCTGGCCGCCTTCCTTCTGACCGCCGGAGTCGTGGGCGACATGTTCGGGCGGCGCCGGCTGTTCGCCGTCGGCCTGGCCGTCTTTTCGGCATCGTCGCTGGTGTGTGGGTTGTCCAGCACCCCTCTGATGCTCAATCTGGCCCGAGGAGTCCAAGGGATCGGGGGCGCCATCATGTTCGCCACCGGCCTGGCTCTCATCGCCCAGGCTTTCTCCGGCAAGGAGAGGGGAACCGCCTTCGGAATCTACGGCGCCGTGGTCGGCGGGGCCGTAGCCATCGGCCCACTGGTCGGTGGTGCCCTCACCAGCGGAGTCGGGTGGCGCTGGATCTTCTTCGTCAACGTACCCATCGGGGTGCCGGCAATCGCCATAACCCTGGCCAAAGTCAACGACTCGAAGGATCCCAGTAGACGTCATATCGACTGGATCGGGTTCGTCTCCTTTTCAGCGTCCCTGTTCCTGCTGGTGCTCGCCTTGGTCGAGGGCAACTCCCAGGGTTGGAGCAGTCCCACCATCGTGGGTCTCCTGGCCGGGTCCGGCTTCCTCATGGTCATTTTCCTCGTCGCCGAATGGGGCGGGAGGGATCCGATGCTCGATCTGGCGTTGTTCAAACGACCGGCGATGGTGGGAGTGTCGTTGACCGCGTTCGTCCTGGCCTCATCCATTTTCGCCATGTTCCTCTACATCACCTTTTACATGCAGGACGTTCTCGGCTACGGACCCTTGGCCGCGGGCCTGAGATTCCTCCCCATCACCCTGCTCTCTTTCATCGTGGCTCCCTTCGCCGGGAAGCTCACCGTCCGGGTCCATTCTCGCTACATGCTGGGACTGGGGCTGATCCTGATCGCCTTGGCCTGCAAGCTGGGGAGCAACGTCCAGCCCAATTCGACCTGGACCGTGCTTCTTCCCGGGTTCATCGTGGCCGGCATCGGCATCGGCATCACCAATCCGGTGTTGGCCTCGGCTGCCGTCTCTGTGGTGCCGCCCCAGCGCAGCGGCATGGCTTCGGGCTCATCGAGCACCTTCCGCCAGGTCGGGATCGCCACCGGTGTCGCCGGCCTGGGAGCGATCTTCCTCAGCCAGATCCACTCCGACACCGCCAACGCCCTCGCCGCCACACCTGATGGCCGTGCGCTCCTGGCCCACGGTGGGTCGCGCCTTTTCGGAGCCGTCGCCGAAGGCAGCGTGCGGCAGGCGGCCCGAGCCATCCCCTCGACGGCGTACCGCCAGGCACTGATCAGCGCCTACCGGGTGGGTTTCACCACCACTTTCAATCACCTGATGACCATCGCCATGGTGGTCTCCTTCATCGGCGCGGTCGGAGCACTCGCTCTCGTCCGCCAGCGCGACTTCGTCCCCAGCATCTCCCCCGCCGACGAGGTGGCGGTCGCGGCCTCCACTGAACCGGTCGAGGACGCTCCCCGACTGACCGGTCCCGAGCCGGCGCCGGCGCTCGTTCCCGAACTCCCGGACTTCGCCGAATCGGCTTTGCCGGGATCGCTGCGGAGCAGGAACAGGCGGCCCACGAGGAGCCGATGACCCGGGACGAAGGGGAGCCGGTGCGAGCACTGGATGATCCCCACCCCTCGCGCCTGGCTCCCGATCATCCGCGGCGCGACGAGATCATGGCCGCTCACCAGGCAGCCCTGATTCGCGGCGACCCCGGGTACACCGATCCGGTCACTGGCCTTTTCGTGCTCACTGCGGCCTACCTGGCCGAGCGGTCGGAGTGCTGTGAATCCGGGTGTCGTCACTGCCCTTACCTGGTATAACGCCCCCGCCAGGACTCTCGTCGCCGTTGCGGGAGATGGTGGCCGGCTTTCGGCTTTCGGTGGACCCGGAAGACCCGGCAAGATGCAGGTCCGGCCGGCTCGGACGCCGGAGCGAGCCCGCGACACGATCTGGAGGTCGTCATGGAGTCTGCCCCGTTCCAAGGAGTCATCGGTGATGACTGGCGGGACTCCACCCCGTGGTGGCCCGATGTGGCGAGGCCCCCGGAGGGTGCTCCCAATGTGGTGCTGGTGGTCCTCGACGATGTGGGATTCGCCCAGTTGGGCTGCTACGGATCCGACATCGCCACGCCGACCATCGACGCGCTCGCCTCGGGAGGGGTGCGCCTCACCAACTTTCACACCACCGCGCTCTGTTCGCCCACCCGGGCCTGCCTGCTCACAGGGCGGAACCACCACCGCAACGGCCTGGGAAGGGTTGCTGATCTGGCCGTCGGTTACCCCGGATACAACGGCGAGGTCCCTAAGGAGAATGGGTTCCTCTCCGAGATTCTGCGCCAGCAGGGCTATGCCACCTACGCGGTCGGCAAATGGCATCTCACGCCGGACGACGAGACCAACATGGCCGCTCCCCGGCACAGCTGGCCTCTGGCCCGGGGCTTCGACCGGTGGTACGGCTTCCACGGGGGTGAGACCCACCAATTCGTGCCCGCTCTTTACCACGACAATCACGCCATCCAGCCCCCTCGCTCGATCGAGGAGGGCTACCACCTGAGCGCCGATCTAGCCGATCAGGCCATCGCCCAACTGGCTGACCTCCGCGCCGTCGACGTCGACCGCCGTTTTTTCCTCTACCTGTGCACGGGCGCCTGTCATTCGCCACACCATGCCCCACCCGAATGGATCGAGCGCTACAAGGGACACTTCGACAAGGGCTGGGACCAGTGGAGAGAGGAGATCTTCGCCCGCCAGATCGAGGCCGGTCTCTTCGGCCCGGGCACCGAGATGGCACCGCGCCCACCCTGGGTGCCGGCGTGGGACGGCCTCCCTGACGAGGAGAAACGGGTGGCCGCACGCTTCATGGAGTGCTTCGCCGCATTCCTGTCGTATACCGACGCCCAACTGGCCCGGCTGCTCGAGTTCCTCGTGGAGACCGGCGACCGGGATGACACCCTGGTCATCCTGGTCTCGGACAACGGGGCCAGCTCCGAAGGCGGCCCCAATGGGTCGATCAACGACAATCGGTTGGAGAACTTCGACCCTGCCGGCCCCGGCGAGTTGGCCCGGCGGATCGATGAACTCGGTGGTCCCAGCGCTCACAACAACTACCCCTGGGGCTGGACCATGGCCGGCAACACCCCATTCAAGCGGTGGAAAAGGGAGGTCCACGAAGGAGGGGTGGCCGATCCCTGCATTGTGAGCTGGCCGGCCCGGTTCGGATCGGAAGGTGGCGTCAGGAAGCAGTTCGCTCACGCTGTCGACATTCTCCCGACCGTCCTGGAACTGGTGGGCGTCGGAGTCCCCGAAACCATCGACTACGTTCCCCAGTCCCGGGTCGACGGCATCAGCTTCGCTCCACTGCTGGCGCCAGGAGCCGGCGATGCGCCGGCGCCCCATCTCACCCAGTACTTCGAGATGTTCGGGAGTCGCGCCCTCTTCCACGATGGATGGAAAGCGGTGACTTTCCATCCCATCGCACCCCTCTACGACGACGGCCTCAAGTGGAATGCTCCCTTCAGCGAGGACCGCTGGGAGCTCTACAACGTGGCCACTGACCCGGCCGAGATCCACGACCTGGCCGATCAGGACCCGGAAAGGCTGGCCGACATGGTCGAGCGCTGGTGGGTCGAGGCCCGCCGCAACCAGGTGCTCCCCCTCGACAACCGGGTCCTGCACACATTGAACAATCCGAAGCCGGACAGGAGACACCCCCGGCTCAGCACCACCTACTACCCGGGAACGTCTCCGGTGCCGGAGCCGGTGGCTGCCAACGTCAAGAACAGGAGCCATGCCATCGAAGTCGATGTCACCATCCCCTCGCAGGGACCTGTGGATGGAGTTCTCCTGGCCCAGGGCTCGGTGCTCGGCGGCTTCTCGTTGCACCTGTACCGGGGCTGCCCCCGATACGTGCACAACCTCTACGGCAAGGAACGCCACGTGATCGCCGCCACCGAGCCGGTGCCGGCCGGCCGACGCCGCCTGACCTTCCGCTTCCAGCGCGACGAGAGCGCGGGGGCCTGGGTGGTTCGGCCACGCTCGAAGTCGACGGAGCCGTGGTGGCCGAAGGTGCCATACCCACATTCACTGTTGCCGCCTTTTCCGCCACCGGTGTGGGGTTGACCTGTGGATACGAATTCGGCCCGGCGGTTGGCGATGACTACCAAGCCCCTTTCCGGTGCAACGCAACGATCCACCATGCCACCGTCACTCTCGGAGAGCACGTGCCCCCCAACCCGTTGGTGGAATTCGAACGGATCATGTCCGAGCAGTAGAAAGGAACCAGTTCCACTCTCGTCCACTCGTCACATGGCGCGGCTGTTCGCCTTCGCTCAGTGAGCGATCTGTGGGTGTGCGCAGTCGTCAGGAGAGTGTCACAGAAAGTTATTGTGGGTTCACGGTTTAGGTCATAAGCCTCGGGGTAGGGGGCGCGTCGTGGTTCGGCACAGGCCCCTTGTTCGGTGGGGGATCCGCGTGGTTTTGGGGGCGATCGGTGCGTTCGCGCTCGTAGTGCTTTTCCAGGGTGTGGCATCGGCCACAACGTTGCTGGGGAAATCGCCCGTGTCTTCCTTGACCACCACGTTGACGAGTTCCGTCAGTAGTGCAATTGCTGCTCCCGTGAAGGCTGCTGCGCCAATCACCCAGGACGCCGCGCCGGTTGGCCACACGTCGGCATCGGTCACTCATACGTCACCTTCCGCTAATCAGACGGCAGCCCCGGCTACTTCGAAGTCGGTCTCGACTTTGGCTCCGACCACCGTGCAGGTAACTCAGGCCGCCGCTCTCGCTGCTCCTGCCGCTCCTGCCGCTCCTGCCGCTCCTGCGGCGACCTCGGTGATTCCGTCAGTGACTCCGTCGACTGCATCCGTCGCACCAGTCACCTCCGCGGTCGCACCAGTCGCCTCCGCGGTCGCACCAGTCGCCTCCGCTGTCGCACCAGTCGCCTCCGCGGTCTCGTCGGTCACCCAGTCGGTGGTGCCCACCACTCCTGTGGAGTCGGCGGTCGAATCCCCGGCCACGTCGTCGGTAGCTTCAGCAGTCACGCCGGTGACTCAGGCCGTGACCCCTGTGCTCGGATCCGTGACTTCGGTCGTGGCCCCCGTGACTGCGGTCGTGGCCCCCGTGACTCAGGCCGTGGCCCCCGTGCTCGGATCCGTGACTCAGGCCGTGGCCCCCGTGACTCAAGCTGTGGTGCCAGTGCTCGGATCGGTGACCGCACTGGTGGCCCCTGTGACTCAGGCTGTGGCGCCGGTTATCGCGCCGGTTCGCGCCAGTGCTCGGATCGGTGACCGCACTGGTGGCCCCTGTGACTCAGGCTGTGGCGCCGGTTATCGCGTCGGTCGCGCCAGTGCTCGGATCAGTGACCGCACTGGTGGCCCCTGTCACTCGGGCCGTGGCGCCACTGGTCCAGTCGGTGGTGCCAGTGCTCGGATTGGTGACCGCACTGGTGGCCCCTGTCACTCAGGCTGTGGCACCGGTTATCGCATCGGTCGCGCCAGTGCTCGGATCAGTGACCGCACTGGTGGCCCCTGTGACTCAGGCTGTGGCGCCGCTGGTGTCCTCCCTCACGCAGATCGTGGCCCCGGTGACCGGGGCCCTGGCCCCTGCGGTGGAAACGGTGTCCCAGGGCGTTGGGCCAGCCCTCCCGGCCATACCTAGTCCGGCTCTTCCCAATCCGGCAACGCCGGTCAATCCTGGGACGCCTTCGGCTCCTACGAGCTCTGGATCGACCCCCTCGATGCCGACCGGCTCAATGACGCAGGGGCCTATGGCAGGATCAGTGCCTCCCCTGGCGGTGCCCGAAGGTCCTGCCACCAGCAGCCCCGTTCCCGTCATCTCTGAGGCGTTCGGGACGACCTTCAAGCTGCTGGACTCGACATCCCTGACCGGTGCTCCGGCTCCGCTCGGCCTGCCTTTCACGCCGCCTACCCCGCTGCCACTCCCCGCGCCGTGTCCTGCGGCACCGTCGGGTCCTACGGAGGCGGGCTCGGGTGGTTCGTCCAGCCATGACGGCGGCTTCAGTGTGGGTGGATTCATCGGCGAGGGAGTGGACCGATGGAGACTGCTTGACCTCACGGGCCGCCTTGCCGTCGGCGCCGATCGGCTTGTCACCCGTCCGGTGACGATCACCGTCCCCCCCGGCTAAACCTCCTCCTGGTTCTTGTGAGCACCACTACGACGCCGTCGTAGTGGGCTGGACTCCGAGATAAGCCTGGCTGCTTTTCGTCTCTCAGCCTTGGCCGCGCCGCGGGATGGGCTGTCATCCCCTTCGCACCGCCCTGCAGCTGGACAGCCGGGCCTCGGAGGAGGCACTCCAACAGATCGGCCGAAACCGGCCCGATCCCGTGCCAGATAGGCACGTACCTATTTCGAAAGGAACAAACCATGAGTAAACGTCTCACTAACACTCTGTGCGGCGCCGGAATGGTGGCAGTAGCACTGCTGCTGTCCTTCGGCACTGCTCAGGCGTCCACCCCGTGGCAGCCGCCGAGCGGCTCACATCACGTCGACAAGTCGGGGAACGCGACCGGCTCGGCCAAGACTGGCCGGACTGGCAGCGCCAACGACAATTCGACGGCCACTGCCACTTCTGGTGGGAGCGGAAACAGCTCCGCAACTGGCCAGACCACGGGAGGATCGACGGGCAACGCCACGTCGAGTAGCTCCAATCAGACGAGCGCAAGCTCGGGCAACGCCAATTCAGGCTCAACCGGGCCGGCTGAAGCGACAGGTTCAGCCCAGTCTGGAAACTCTGGGAGCTCCGGTAATTCGGGGAACTCAGGTGGAGCCGAGGTTTTCGCCCCTAGCTACTCGCTCGGAAACGGACAGTCCACCTGGGACGGTGGCAATCAGGGTCGGCCTCCTTGCAAGAAGGGCCATGGCTCTACGGGTCAGGGCTCCCAAAAGGCCACCTCGGGGAACACCGGTTCGACCGGTTCCACCGACACCGGAAACGCCACCTCGAACCCTGTTGCCAAGTCGGGCAACTCGGGGAACGGTGGACAGTCCGGTTCGGTGACCACCAACTCGAACTCCAGTTCGGTTGCCAAGTCGGGGAACAGCAATACCTCCGGCAACACCGAGTCGGGTAACACCGGGAGCACCGGGCCGGCCACCGCCGGGAACACCTCGTCGAACAGCTCAGGCAACAGCGGATCAGCCAAGTCCGATCCCAAGAGCGGTTCTGCGTCCGGCTCGCCTAAGGGCTCGGGCGACAACTGGGGCGGATCGGGGTCTCAGGGCTCTGGATCGTCCCAGTCGGGGAAAGCCAACGGCAACGCCAGTTCCGGGAACACCGGGAATGCCAGTGACAACTCCACTGCCACCGCCACGTCGGGCCAGAGTGGGAATTCCACCGC
Source organism: uncultured Acidimicrobiaceae bacterium (assembly GCA_963704615.1). Taxonomy (GTDB): domain Bacteria; phylum Actinomycetota; class Acidimicrobiia; order Acidimicrobiales; family RAAP-2; genus Bog-756. The sequence goes on from OY969923.1 coordinate 3,698,861, forward strand.
CACTGGCACGACCACTGGTGGCAATACGGGAGCGGCCACTTCCACGAGTAGCAACGACACCAATGCCTCGTCGGGCAACGCCGACTCCGGAAGCACCGGTGCGGCCACGGCCAACGGGTCGGCGCAGTCGGGCAACTCGGGCAATTCCGGCAACTCCGGCAACTCGGGGTCGGCAATCACAGTGGCTCCCTGCATCGCCATCACCGGCACCTGCGACGGAAGCGCCGCAGCCACCTCGGGGAACACCGGTTCGACCGGTTCCACCGACACCGGAAACGCCACCTCGAACCCTGTTGCCAAGTCGGGCAACTCGGGGAACGGTGGACAGTCCGGTTCGGTGACCACCAACTCGAACTCCAGTTCGGTTGCCAAGTCGGGGAACAGCAATACCTCCGGCAACACCGAGTCGGGTAACACCGGGAGCACCGGGCCGGCCACCGCCGGGAACACCTCGTCGAACAGCTCAGGCAACAGCGGATCAGCCAAGTCCGATCCCAAGAGCGGTTCTGCGTCCGGCTCGCCTAAGGGCTCGGGCGACAACTGGGGCGGATCGGGGTCTCAGGGCTCTGGATCGTCCCAGTCGGGGAAAGCCAACGGCAACGCCAGTTCCGGGAACACCGGGAATGCCAGTGACAACTCCACTGCCACCGCCACGTCGGGCCAGAGTGGGAATTCCACCGCCACTGGCACGACCACTGGTGGCAATACGGGAGCGGCCACTTCCACGAGTAGCAACGACACCAATGCCTCGTCGGGCAACGCCGACTCCGGAAGCACCGGTGCGGCCACGGCCAACGGGTCGGCGCAGTCGGGCAACTCGGGCAATTCCGGCAACTCCGGCAACTCGGGGTCGGCAATCACAGTGGCTCCCTGCATCGCCATCACCGGCACCTGCGACGGAAGCGCCGCAGCCACCTCGGGGAACACCGGTTCGACCGGTTCCACCGACACCGGAAACGCCACCTCGAACCCTGTTGCCAAGTCGGGCAACTCGGGGAACGGTGGACAGTCCGGTTCGGTGACCACCAACTCGAACTCCAGTTCGGTTGCCAAGTCGGGGAACAGCAATACCTCCGGCAACACCGAGTCGGGTAACACCGGGAGCACCGGGCCGGCCACCGCCGGGAACACCTCGTCGAACAGCTCAGGCAACAGCGGATCAGCCACGGCCGATCCCGCCAGCGGTTCGACGTCGAGTACGAGCAGCACCTTGCGCGGCTTGGGACTCTGAGACGCGCCTAGCAGCACCTAGGGAACGTCGAGATACGGGTTCACCCCTGCCGGGACAGCCACCGGCAGGGGCCCCGCCTCGGCGGTTCCCATACTCGATCTCCGGTCGCTCAATCCATCCTCAGGCCCGCGGTAACCCTGCAGAGTGACAGTAGGGTTCGGCCAGCGCAGCAGCGATGGCGCCACGACCAGTGGAGGATTGCGAGATGAAGACCAGGCTCACGGAAGTTCTAGGGATCGACCATCCGGTCATGCTGGCCGGCATGGGTGGCGTGTCCTACGCGCCCCTGGTCATTGCCGTTTCCGACTCAGGCGGTTTCGGATGTCTCGGCGCTTCCACTATGAGCAACGAACGGATGGTGGCCGAGATCGCTGCCGTGCGCCATGCCACCGACAGGCCATTCGGCGTCGATCTTCTTACTGCTATGCCGGGTGACCTGGTCAAACAGGTCGAAGAGATCATCCAGGGGGGCGCCTCTGTGTTCGTGGCCGGGCTAGGAGTTCCTGCAGACGTGGTCGAGCTCTGCCACAGTCACGACATCCTGGTCGTCAACATGTGCGGCAAGGTGGATCACGCCCGTCGAGCCCTCGACGCGGGGTGCGACATCGTGGTGGCCCAGGGCACCGAGGCCGGCGGTCACACCGGTCAAGTGGCCACGATGCCACTTGTTCCCCAGATCGTTGACGCGGTCGGCGCCCAGATCCCGGTGGTTGCGGCGGGAGGAATTTTCGACGGGAGGGGGCTGGCCGCAGCCCTGGCCCTCGGTGCCGACGGGGTGTGGATCGGCACTCGATTCATTGCCACCCCCGAAGCTCGCAGCGTCGCCGGATACAAGGACGCGTTGATCCGCACCGGTGAGGATGGGACGACCATCAGCCGGGCCTTCTCCGGCAAGACCATGCGGGTGGTGCGGAACGAGTACACAACGTTCTTCGATGAGCACCCGAGCGAGCTGAGCCCGTTTCCCGCTCAGCTGGGTCGCTCCATGAAGGACGGGGCCTTCCACCTTGGTGGAGGCGAGAACACCCCCGACATCGATCCAGCCCGCGAGTGCTATCCCAGTGGCCAGGGTGTCGGTGCCATCCAGACCTTGATGCCGGCAGCCAGCCTCGTCCATCAGATCGTCTCCGAAGCCGAGTCCGTTCTGACCGACCTCGGGCGGGTCGCCGAGGATTGATCTGCTGTAGCCGAGTCGGTGTGGGCGTTCCGAGTCGTCCGGGGCGCCGGGGCAGTGCCAACGACCGCGCCAGCTCGGGGTTGGCCCGAGGAACCCGTCCCTTCACATATTCAATTCGCGAAATTGGTCGAATTATCGACTGGCGACCATAACTGGATTTTTCCCTGTATCGACTCAATTCGATAATTCGGACGAATTTAGAAAACAAACTATGGAGCGGGATGGGTTGGATCGACCGCCGGCGGAGCTCCGAGCCCGACCTCTGCCATCAGTCGGGGGCAAGCACCGAGCGGTCGCCTGACCGTAATCCGGCGATGATCCGTCGGAAGGAACCGGCGGAGTCCTCGCCCATGGCGTCGGTTTCGAGCCACGCCACGCCGTCCTCGCTGTGGTCCCGGTCGACGCCGAAGATGCCAAATCGCGGCTCATAGGATCCCCACTCGTAATTATCGACGAGAGACCAATGCCAGTACCCCTTGACGGGGGCCCCATCCGCCATGGCGGCGACGACCGCGGCGACGTTCTCACGCAGATAACGCGGGCGATCCCATCCGTCCGATCGGGCGTGAAACCGACCGTTGTGGACCCGGCTACACAGCCCGTTCTCCACCACCCAGATCGGCAGGCCTGGGGCCAGCGAGCGCTCTGCCTGCAGCCTGTCGGTGAGCCCACCAGGAGAAGGGGTGTCGTCCCAGAGCTCCCGAGTCGGACGCGGATTGCGGCCCCCGACCGTGCGGTGTCCCGGCAGGCGGAAGTGCCGAGAAGCCACCGGTTGGTAGTAGTCGAGGCCGACAACGTCGAGCGTCCGCTCGTAGGGACTCGCATAGACCGCGTCAATCGCTCGGGAGGGCACCAGAGAATGGGGGGCTTCGCGTCCGCCTCCCATCCGAGCTCGGGGCGGCCTGGGCTGAGCTCCGTAAGGCGATCGGGCGGCGCTGATCCGCCTCAACAGCTGATCGCCTGGTTTGGGCGCGGGGATCAGTGAGTCATGCAGTCGACGGCGCTCACGGAGCCAGTTCGCGACGTCCGCGTGATCCACGCCCATGCTTCGGGCGAGAAGCACGTCGGTGAGCAATCGGTCGTGCTCGTACAAGTTCACACACGAGTTGTTGGTAGTGACCACTGCGTCCGGTCGCGCCCGGTGGATGACCTCGTAGCCCTTCACGTGAGCGGCCAGCAGATGGTCGAGCGCGATGGCAATGTCGTTGAAAGCGAGAAAGCGACCAGGCGGGAACGTGCCGAGCAGCCACGATTCCAACGTGAGGACATTGATCTCATTGATCGTGACCCAGTACCGCACCGAGGGGGCCAGTGATTCGACAGCCAGCTCCACCCAAGACCGAAAGCGGTCCGGAGCGTCCGGCCGCAGCCAGAAATCTTCACCCAACCAGGCGGGATGGGTGAAGTGATGCAGCGTGATCAGCGGCTCGAGACCACGATCGAGGCACCCGGCGACGATGTCGCCATAACGGGCGAGCGCCCCCCGATCGATCGTGTGAGGGTCGGGGACGACCCGGGCCCACTCGACTCCCAGGCGGATGCTCGTACAGCCCAGGTCGGCAGCGCGATCCAGCACCTCCTCAGGTCGGTGCCAGAAGCCCACCGCATTGGCGGACGGTTCGACGCGGCCCACCTGCTCCCAGGCCAGCCAATTGTTCGCCGGCTGGCCGGGCCCGTTGTAGCCCCCCTCGATCTGGAACCCGGCCGTCGACACGCCGAAGAGGAATCCCTCGAACGCTCCCTCTCCGTCCGGTTGTCCGTTCGTCGGTCGGTCTCCCATTGGGGACACTCTCCACCCTTTCTGGTGAGGGTCGGTCCGGCTGAAGTCGGGCATGACACCACGCCGGTGCCTGCCGGATGGCGATGGTAGCTTGCGGCCCGGAACGCGCCCGCGTCCCCATCTCCCATGAGCGCCGCCGACCACGACCCTGAGCGCATCCCGGTAGTCATTGCCTCAGGCCAATCCATCGAACGTCGGGAACTGGTGACGCCTGTCGACCTCATGGCACGGGCCTGTGACGAAGCCTTTAACTCGGCCCCCAAGCTGAGAGACAGGGTTGATCGGCTGTCAGTGGTCAACATCATGACCCGGAGCGGGCCCGCCCCGGCAACCGACCTGGCCGTGAGGATCGGGGTCGACGTCCCCGAGCGCGAGGTCACCACAATCGGCGGCAACAGCCCGCAGTGGTTGGTCAACCGGGCCGCAACCGACATCGCCAAGGGGCTGCTGTCGGTGACAGTTATTGCCGGAGCCGAGGCGATCCGATCATCCCGGGACCGCCGGGCGCAAGGCCTTCCCCGTCTCGGCGATGGGGACATCGTGGCGGCGGACCCGTCAGTAGGAGACGACCTCCCCGGGGTGGGCCCGGCAGAGATGGCGATCGGGTTGCTCGTCCCGGTCCACATGTACCCGCTATTCGAGAGCGTGGTGGCGGCACGGCTCGGGCACGATGGTCCCGAGCACCGGCGGTCCATGGGACAACTGTTGGCGCCGTTCACCGAGGTTGCCGCGGGCCACCCATTCGCATGGTTCCCCGAAGCCCGCACCGCCGAAGAGATCGCAACACCGACGCCTGACAATCGCGTCGTGTGCGAGCCCTACACCAAGCGGATGACCGCCTTTCTCGGTTCCGACCAGGGAGCCGCGCTCGTGGTCTGTTCTCTGGCCGAAGCCCGACGCGCCGGAGTCGCCGATCGGGCCGTGTTCATCTGGTCGGGAGCGGAGGCCACCGACGTGCGCTTTCCCACCGCTCGCCCCGACCCGGGTCGTTCGCCGGCCATCGCCGCTGCAGGCCAGGCCGCGTTCACTGCTGCCACGGAGGCCTCAGGCGCCCCATTGAGCATCGGAGTCGACGACATCGAGGTGTTGGACATTTACTCGTGCTTTCCTTCGGCCGTCGAGTTGGCCACAGATTCCTTGGGCATCGGCCCCGGCGACCGGCGACGGCTCACTGTCACCGGCGGCCTTCCTTACTTCGGGGGGCCGGGCAACAACTACACGACCCACGCCATCGCCACCGTGACGGACATCCTGCGGGGCTCGACGCCCAATTCGAGGAGCGAGAAAGGGGCGGGGGTCCGACTGGGACTCGTCACCGGGCTCGGATGGTTCATCACCAAGCACTCCGTCGGCATCTACGCCACGTCCCCACCGAAACGTGGATACCGACGAGGCGATACCACCGTGGCACAGTCGCTGATCGAGGATTCGGCAGTACCAGTGGCCCTCGACGTCGACAGTCCCACTGCGGCCTCCGTCGTGGCCGCCACTGTGGTCCGCGACGCACACGGCGCCCCGACGGGAGCTCCGGTCATCGCCCGTCTGCCCGACGGCCGCCACATGGCGCTTGCTGCGGCAGACGACGAGGTCGTCGAGGAAGTCGGCGCACTCGACGTGCCCGGCAGGGTCGGCTCCGCCGTTGTCGTCCAGAGCGGGGCGGCGCGCTACCGTCTGCCGTAGGGACGATCGTCAGGGAGGCTGCCATGTCCGAAGTGCTTCGTGAACGCCGGGGTCATATCGAGATCCTCACCATCAACCGCCCCGAGGCCCGCAACGCCATCAATGGAGCAGTCTCTCTGGCCTTCGCAAGCGCCTTTGACGAACTCGAGGCTGATGACGACTGCTGGGTGGTGATCGTCACCGGGGCCGGGGACAAGGCGTTCAGCGCCGGGATGGACCTCAAGGCCTTCGCCGCCGGCGAGGCGGGCGACATCATGGGGGCGAAGGGCGGATTCGGAGGTATCGCCCAGCGCGGCTTCTCCAAGCCGATCATTGCCGCCGTCAACGGTTCGGCCCTGGCCGGCGGGTGCGAGATCATGCTTGCCTGCGACCTGGTTGTCGCGGTCGAAGGAGCCACTTTCGGCATCCCCGAGGTGAAGCGAGGACTAATGGCCGCAGCCGGGGCGCTTATTCGACTCCCCAAGAGAATTCCTCCGACCATCGCTCTCGAACTTGCCCTCACCGGCGAGTCGATCGACGCTCAGCGCGCACTGGCCCTCGGACTGATCAACCGGGTCGTTCCTCAGGACAAGCTGATGGAGGAGGCGCTGGACCTGGCCAACACCATCGCCAAGAACGCCCCTCTGGCCGTGCGGGCCTCGAAACGCGTGATGAAGGAGGCCGGCGAGCTGCCCGACGCCGAAGGATGGGCCATCAACAACGCTGCCGTGCCCGGCGTGTTCGGTTCGGCAGACGCCATGGAGGGCCCCGTCGCCTTTGCCGAGAAGCGCGAACCGGTGTGGTCAGGAAAGTAGGCCAGGTCTCGCCGTCCTGGCGGCCTCGACAGCGCGGGTCATCAGCGTGACGATCGCCGGACACGTGGCCCAGGCGGGGAGCAACGTGCCGACCCTCTCCGATGCCCTCGGTGGCTTCCGGCTCATCCTCCACGTTCTGGCCGCAACTGTCTGGGTGGGTGGGCAATTCACGGTAGCTGGACTGCTGCCGACGCTGCGGACGCTGGGCGAGGATGCCCCGAAGAAGGTGGCCCAGGCCTTCGGACGCTTACTGTGGCCCGCCTATGCGGTCCTGGTGGTGACGGGATTCTGGAACATCAGCGCCCTCACGGTGAAGGATGCATCGACGGCCTGGAAGATCGTGCTGATCGTCAAGATCGTGGTGGTCGTCATCGCCGGATTGGCGGTGTTTCTCCACCAGCGAGCAAGGACGAAACAGGCCACCGCCATCTGGGGGGCGATCGGAGCCCTGGCGTCGGTTGCGGCTCTGTGCCTCGGGGTCTTCCTGGCCGGTTGAGCCCAGGGCAGCCCAGGCCAGGGCAAGCGTCGAGCCCCGACGGGCCAGTGGCGCCAGCCACCGGCCACCGGCCATCGGGCGTCGGGGCCGGGCGCGGCAGGTGCAGGTCATCCGACCCCTATCGCAGAATCGAAGACATGCCTAACGGCTGTGCAGCGGGTGGAGACGGACACGTCTAACCTTGTGGCAGCAGCAAACAAAGGAGACACCACCGTGCACTTCGGCTCCCCCGCAGAGATCTTTGGCGTAGACGGCATCATCGTGCTCGTTGTCGTGGTGCTCGTTCTGTTCGGATCCACCCAGATTCCCAAGTTGGCTCGGTCCCTCGGCTCGGCCCAGAAGGAATTCAAGAAGGGTCTGGACGAGGGGTCAGCGGACGACCCCCAGGCCAGCCCGCTGCCGCCCGCAGCCCCACCTGCGGCCATGAACCCGCCAGGACCCGCGGTTGCCCCTGCGGAGACCAATGGCGACGGGTCCGCGGGATCAACTTCCTGAGCCACCCCACTCCGATCTGATGACCGAGGGGAATGCGGGATCGGCCATCCCGCGGGCGCGCCGGGCGGCGCACCGGCGTTGGCTTCCGTTTTGGGCCCTGCAGTTCTCTGAGATCGCCGTGGCGTTGGTCTTTGTCGACATCTCTGTCCATGTCCACAAGGGCGGACTCCTGGTGGCATCGGCCATCGCCTTCACGGCCTTGGCCGTCACCGCCCAGGGCCCTCTCGGCATCGTCCGTATCTGCGGAAAACGACTTCACCTGATTCTGATCGTCGCCGCGGCGGTTGTGGTCGGCCTGATGCCCATCATCCCCGGGTTCCGCCCCGACATCGAGGGCATCATCGTTCTCGAGTTCGGGGCCGTGGGGTTGATCCGCATCGCCACCCTGACCCAGACGGCCGACTCGACCGGTGGGAGGACGTCTGCCCGGCGATCCGGATCGGCGGTGATCGACACCACAGCCACCGTCGTGGACAGCGACGACATCAACGCACCCCAAGCCGGGCGACCCGGGGGCTCACAGGCCCCCGGCTCCCAGAGGACTTCACCGGCGACGGCGTACGCGGCCCGATGGGCCGGCCGGACCACCGGCGCGGCGGCCGCCACCGGCAAGCAGGTTGCGGCCAAATACGGGCCCGAGGCCGAGGCACAGGTCAAACGCGGCATCAGGGGTGCCGGAAGGCTGGCCGGCAAGATGGCGGCCCGACTGACGCCACGCGACAACCCCCCCGACTGACGAGGGGGGCAGCCCGGCCCTTCGGTCACGGCTACATTGCCGGTGATCGAAGGGGGACACGATGCCCAAGTCGCACGACGTGTTGGACGTGGCGGACCGCCTGTGGAGAGGCGAGGTCACGACTTCCGAGATCCACCCGCTGCGCCCGTCGATCGGTTTAGCCGAGGTCGCCGACAAGGTGGCGTTCGTCCCCTCTTTCGCCAACGTGTCCGCCATCGACTCCGACGAGGGCCTGTTGCTCGTCGACACCGGGAGCGCTTTCATGGCCGCCGACGTGCACCGGACCCTCCGGACCTGGTCATCGAGTCGTCTGCACACCGCCGTCTACTCCCACGGACACATCGACCACGTTTTCGGTGTTCCCGTGTGGGCGGCCGAGTCCCAAGAGGCGGGTTGGCCCGAGCCGGTGGTCGTGGCCCACGAGGCATTGCCCGCCCGCTTCGACCGCTACATCATGACCGCAGGGTACAACGGCATCATCAACAGGCGTCAGTTCAACATCGACACGTTGGAATGGCCCACCGAGTACCGGTACCCGGACCGCACCTACCGTGATCATCTGGAGCTGGAGATCGGGGGAAGACGGGCCGAGCTCCACCATGCCCGAGGGGAGACTGACGACCATACCTGGACCTATCTCCCCGATGTGAGGGTTCTCTGCTGCGGAGACCTGTTCATCTGGGCCTCGCCCAACGCCGGCAACCCCCAGAAGGTCCAGCGCTACCCCCTGGAGTGGGCCGAGGCTCTGCGGGCCATGCTCTCGTTGTACGACTCCCCCGGCGGGGGGCCCGACGTCCTTCTGCCCGGGCACGGCTATCCGGTGGTCGGGGCGGACCGGGTGCGTCAGGCCCTGGGCGATACCGCGGAGCTTCTCGAGTCACTGGTGGAGCAGACGCTGGCCCTCATGAACAGTGGCGCCCGGCTTGACGAGGTGATCCACACCGTCGTCCCACCTCCTGCCCTCATGGAACGTCCCTACCTGCGACCGGTCTATGACGAACCCGAGTTCGTCGTCCGCACGGTGTGGCGCCTCTACGGAGGGTGGTGGGATGGCAATCCGGCGACCCTCAAGCCGGCGCCGGAGCACGCGATCGCCCGGGAGCTGGCCAACCTGGCCGGGGGGGCAGGCGCCCTGGCCGATCGAGCGCTGTCCCTGTTGGAGGGTGGCGGCTCCGAGGAGACCGGAGGGCCGACCGACCCCCGTCCTGAGACCCCGCCGGATGCGGCCATGCGGCTGGCCGGACACCTGGTCGAGCTGGCCTGGTTGGCCGCTCCCGATGACCCCGCCATTCAAGAAGCGCGCCACGGCGTCTTCAGCCGTCGTGCCGATTCCGCCACCTCGACCATGGCCCACGGAGTGTTCTCGTGGGCGGCGCGCTCCTCGGGGAACGGACAATCCGACGGGAGCTCGTGAGCGAGCAGGATCCGCCCGGTTGGCCACGTCTGTGAACAGGGAGTTTGTAGACGCTGGACCAGGGCCGGTCTGAACTTCTAATTCTGCTCCCGTGCCCACTAGTGTCATCGCCGTGAAGGCACTCACAAGCGAGTCGACGGGCTCGCCGCGCCACTCGGATCGGGCCGCGACGCTGGCGCCGGGGGCCTCCGAAGCGGGCGACGCACACAGGACCCGGACGTGGCGCCGCCGAATCCTCGCCCTGGCCATCGCCGCACCGCTCGTGCTGGGCGGATGCAACTTCTACCCGACTTACGGAGCCAGCCAAGGCGCCACCAAACAGGGCCAGGAGACCTTCAGGCTGTGGTCGGGGATGGTGACCACCGGCATCATCATCGGTGGTTTCGTCTTTCTCCTGATCATGTGGACCGTCTTCCGCTACCGCCGACGCTCCGATGAGATGCCCCGTCAGTTTCACGAGAACGTCCCCATCGAGATCCTCTACACGGTGGTCCCTGTGGTGATCGTCCTCGTCCTCTTCTTCTTCACCGTGCTCACCGAGAACAACGTCGATGCCGTCCAGCCGGTCAACGCCAGCTTCACCTCGACAGGCAAGCCGGTGGTCGACGTCACCGTGACCGCTTTCCAGTGGGGTTGGCGGTTCGACTACCCCGGGCTCAACGTGGGCGTGGCCGGCGAGACGACCAATGGGCCCGGCAACCATGGACCCCAAATGGTGGTGCCGGTGGGTGAAACAGTGCAGATCCTGCTGGTGTCCGACGACGTCATCCACGGTTTCTATGTGCGCGACTTCAACTTCAGCCGGTACGCACTCCCTGGGGTGCGCAACTTTTTCGACCTCGATGTCCTGCACACCGGCACCTACAACGGCCAGTGCACCCAGATCTGTGGCCTCTACCACTCGGAGATGCTCTTCACCGTCAAAGCTGTCACACCGGCGGCATTCTCCCAGTGGGTCAGCACCGAGGCAGGGTCCGGTCATGTCCTGCAGCGGTCCGGCTCCTCGGCCCAGGACAATCCGCCCATCGACACCCACATCACCAACGGCAGCGGCTACAACACACCCTCTGAGGCAAAGGGAGACCGATGACGACCACGATCGAGCCCCCTGATCTGGTCACCCCGGAGCAACCCGGTGGACCCGACCGGCACGGTCCGGGCCTCCAGCACGACGCCGGGGACCATGCTCACCACGAAGGTCCGACTGGGATCCTCAATTGGCTGACCTCGACTGACCACAAGGTGATCGGTAAGAGCTACATGATCACCTCGCTGGTGCTCTTCTTCATCGCCGGCATCATGGCCCTGGTCATCCGGGCCCAGTTGACCACTCCGACGGCGTCCCTGGTCTCGTTCCAGACCTACAACGAGCTGTTCACCATGCACGGCAGCCTCATGATGTACCTGTTCGCCGGTCCTTTCGCCTTCGGTGGGCTGGCCAATTACATCGTGCCGTTGCAGGTGGGCGCTCCCGATATGGCCTTCCCCCGCCTCAACGCCCTCTCCTACTGGCTGTACCTAGGCGGCTCGATCACCATGCTGTCCGGGTTCCTGGTCTCCGGCGGCGCGGCCAGCTTCGGCTGGGTGTCGTACGCCCCGCTGTCCAACGCCACCAACTCACCCGGGGCCGGCGCCGACCTGTGGCTGATGGCCCTGGCCCTGACCGGCTTCTCCGCCATCTTCACCGGGGTGAACCTGTGCGCCACCATCTTCTACCTGCGGGCCCCGGGCATGACCATGTTCCGAATACCCATCTTCTCGTGGAACATGCTGGTCACCGCCATCCTCATCCTGATCGCCTTCCCGGTCCTGTTCGGTGCGGTGGTCCTGCTGTTCTGCGATCGCCATTTCGGCACCCACATCTTCACCGTCCAGGGAGGAGGTGTGCCCGTCCTCTGGCAAAACCTCTTCTGGTTCTTCGGACATCCTGAGGTCTACATCCTGGCCCTCCCCTACTTCGGAATGGTGACCGACATCATCCCGGTGTTCTCGCGCAAGCCCCTGTTCGGCTACAAGGGCATGGTCTTCGCCACCATGTCCATCGCCGCTCTGTCCACTGGGGTATGGGCCCACCACATGTTCACCACCGGGGTCGTGCTGCTGCCCTTCTTCTCGCTCCTTTCCTACCTGATCGCCGTTCCCACCGGGATCAAGTTCTTCAACTGGATCGGCACCATGTGGGGTGGGCAACTGAGCTTCCAGACGCCGATGCTCTTCTGTATCGGATTCCTTCTCGCTTTCCTCATGGGCGGGGTCACCGGGGTGCTACTCGCCTCGCCCCCGGTCGACTTCATGACACACGACACCTACTTCGTGGTGGCCCACTTCCATCAGGTGCTGATCGGGACTGCGGTGTTCGCCGGGTTCGCCGGCTTCTACTTCTGGTACCCGAAGATGTTCGGGCGGATGCTGCGGGAGAACCTTGGCAAGCTCCACTTCTGGTGGCTCTTCATCGGCTTTTGGGTGTGCTATTTGCCGCAATACCAACTCGGCCTCGACGGCATGCCCCGACGGGTGGCCGCCTACCTGCCCAGCAACGGCTGGACCACCCTCAATGTGATCTCGACGGTCGGGGCCTTCATCATCGGTGCCTCGTTCCTCTTCTTCCTGGCCAACCTGTGGGTCTCGTGGCGGGACCCGATCCCGGCCGGGGACAACCCCTGGGACGGCCACGCCCTCGAATGGTTCACCTCCTCACCACCTCCTCATCACAACTACACCCGCCTTCCTCCGATCCGCTCGGAGCGTCCCACCTGGGACTACAACCATCCCGAGCACAGGACGATCCACTCTGGCAAGCCGGTCAAGCCAACGGACGCGCCCGAACGCGAGTCCCAGACTGTCGGGACGGACGCATGAGGATCTACGGTTTCTTTCTGGCCGGCATCGGCGTGTTCTTCGCCACGATCGGCCTCGTCTACTGGTTCACCAGTTACGAAGACGGCGGCTTCCTCATGCTCATCGGCTCGGCACTGCTCGGCCTGTTCCCAGGCTCGTACTACTTGTGGTGGTCGTCCAAGATGAAGCCCCAAGCCGACGACGACCCCAGTGCGGACATCGCCGAGGGGGCCGGCGAGATCGAAGCGTTTCCCGGATCGAGCATCTGGCCGTTCATCCTCGGCATGGGGGCACTCTTCACCGTGCTGACCTTCGTGTTCGGCCTGTGGATGGCCCCGCTGGCGGCCACCCTGATCCTCTCGGGTGCGATCGGCGCCACTGTCGAGAGCCGCCGGGGCGGGAAAGCCACCACCCACTGAGCTGAAGGACACAGGGCCAAAGCGCACCGGGCCAAAGGACACAGGGCCAAAGCGCACCGCACGTAGGCTCGGGCATGGGTTTGTGGGAGGACCAGTTGCTGCCACGGGTCATCAACGTCCTGCTGGCGACGAAAGAGGCGAGCCGGCACCGCCGGGAGGTCGTCACCGGTCTCCAAGGAACCGTCGTCGAGATCGGGTTCGGGTCGGGCCTCAACGTGCCCTTCTATCCGGCCACCATCAGCAATGTCTATGCGATCGAACCAGCCTCGATCGGCCGCCGGCTCAGTGCACGGCGAGTCCAAGCGTCGCCCATCCCGGTTGTCTATGTCGGTCTCGACGGACAGGAGATCCCACTGGGGGACGAACCCGCGGACGCCGTGCTCACCACGTTCACGCTGTGCACCATCCCCGATGTGGCGCGGGCCCTCAGCGAGGTGCACCGGGTGCTGCGCCCTGGCGGTCATCTCCACTTCCTCGAACACGGGCTGTCGCCTGATCCCACCATCGCCGACAAGCAGCGCCGGTTCAACAGGTTTCAGCAACGGGTGGCCGGGGGGTGCAACCTCGATCGACCCATCGACCGGCTGGTGACGAATGCGAACTTCGAGATCGTCGATTTGAAGAACGACTGGATGAGGGGCCCAAACTGGTTCAGGCCATGGAACTACCTGTACAAGGGGGTCGCCCGCAAGCCGTTGTGAGCGAGCGCTCCTCCGGGAGGCCAAGCGCGATGTGAGCGTCGACGGTGGCGGCGTTGATCACACCTGCCATCCCGTCGACGCCGCCCACGACCCGGCGACGACAACGACGAGATCCACCACCGGGTCCTTGACGTCGGAATAGAGGGCAGTGTCGGGGACAATCCCAGCCAGAGCACATTTGAACGCCCCATAGGCGGGGACCGCTCCCGGGTGGGCGCGGAACCAGTCACGGAAAAGGAGAGCCAGGCGCTCGTTGGGGGAGCCGATGCGCCGAACATGCAGATTGACGTCGCCTGCGGGTGATTCCCGACGCAGCCACAGCCGTTTCTCCCATTCCGACGGATCGTCGGGCAGGCCGGCGGGAACATGGTCGAACTGGTGCGGAGAACGCTCGAATCCGAGGTGGGCCAGAGGAGGGCCGAACGCCGTGTCGGACCGGTCGAGGTCGAACACGCTGATCTGGAGGTCGATGACGTCCTTGGCCGGCATCCCGGTAATGGAAGTGCTCCCAATGTGTTCGATGCGAGCTGCTGTCTCCCCGAGTTGGTCGCGCAGCGTGGCCCTGAGGTCATCCGCCTGCTGCTCCCAGGCCGGGCGGTGAGCGACGACGATCGATTGGGACGATGCCATGACCTCATTGTGACCTGCCGGCGCGCTCCCGAGGAGCCCCGGCGGCCGGCGAGCGGCGCCTTTTGCGGTGGGAGCGGTTCCCAAGGATCTGGGGGACCCCAAGGACGCCAAGGAGGTCACGGACCCCAAGGACGCCAGAGCCGGACGCAGGAACGGCTCAGAGAGCGCCGGGCGGCGCCGGGGGCGGCAGGTAGTAGGCGTTGAGAGGGGCGTCCCGGACGGCCAGGGCCCCGTCCACCGACGGGGTGCGATTTCGGCCGGCCTCCAGGGCGGCGCGGGTGGCCTCACGGTTGTTGACGTAGACCACGTGCTCGTCGGCGGCCTCGGGGTTCACCCAGACGGCGGCGATGAGAAGAAGGTCGTCGACCAGAGCCTCCTCGATGACTCCTTCAGCGACGGCGTCCATCACCCCCGAGGCCACACCGGCCTGAGCCGGGCCCCAGGTGAGCCGGGAGTGGTCCGGACCGACCAGCTCCGCCTTGTTCACGAACAGGGTCATCGGCTTGGCCGGCACACCGGGCTGCAGGATGGTCACGAAGGCGGCGTGTCCCGACCGGGGGGTGGCGAGGGCCGTGACCCACGCCGTCTCCACCGGTCCTCCCTTGGCCCCGAGCACCGTGTTGAGGTGGGCCGCCTCGGCGCCCGACCCCACAAACGACTCGCCGACCTGGGTTACGAAGCCGGCCACGCCACCGGGGCACTGGCAAAGGGCACGGTCCGTCCGTACCGGTTCTCGCGCAGGAGTTCGCTGCCCTGGGTCCCAGGGACGGTGTCGTAGGCCAACAAGCCGACGTGGCGCAACCGTGTCCCTCCAATGGGGCTGACCCGGTGCAGCGAGTGTCGTCCCTCGAACACCAGCAGCGTGCCCGGCGTCATGGCCAAGGTGATCACCCCGGTCCTGTTATCGGCGAGCACCTCGGAGACTCGGTCGTAGTTCTCGTGGTCAGCCGAACGGATCCTCGGGACGACCTCGAAGTCCCCGCCCCTCTCGGCGGTCTGGATGGCCAACGAGACCACGAAATCGGTCTGGTCGAAGTGCCACTGCAGTTCGTCGCCCTCCCTCATGACGGCCAGATTGAGCGCCCCGAAAGGATCGGCATAACGGTAGAGGGGTCCACGGTCCAAGATGGCCTCCAGGAGCCCCAGAAGCGGGGTCCATTCATAGATCCTGCGCAGCAGGGAGGTCTCGGGCATGAGGTCATAGGCCACCGCCCCTACCGCGTAGTGACCCCATGTCAGGCGCGGGTGGTCCTCGGGAAGACCGAAGTCGGGGAACTCGATGTAGGCAGTGCCCACACCCTCGGAGTGGTGGACCCGCGGAACCAGTGTCTCGGCATCGTCGACCAACGCGGTGATGCCGGCATCGGTGACGAATCCGGGCAGTTCGGCCGCTCCGTTGTGGGCCAGCTGGGCCCGTGCTTCTTCGATGACGGCACGGGCAGCGGGACTGTCCAGCTCGATGACCGGGTACCGGGCCAGGTCGACGACGTCCTCGACGTGCGGCGTCACGCAGGGGACGCTAGCGCAGCACCCCGAGCGGTCGGGTGTCCGGTGACCAGGTCAGCGCATCACCCTGCGCACACCCTCACCGGTGGCCAGCTCGGGTGGCACGAGATCGATGAAGGTGGGCACCGGAATGGCGTCGAGCTCGGCTTCGCCGTCACCGGGGTGGGGGGCCGACTCGACGGTCGAGTACTCACCGGTCGCCGACCGCTCAACGATCACCGGCCGCTTGCGCTTGCCGATGCCTTCGGCCGCCCGCATCTCGATGCAGATCTTGTAGGCCACAAAGAAGGCGATGATCGGCGCCACGATCACCGCGATTCGGAAGAACCACAAGACGTCCTTGAGCGGCAGCTGGAAGAAATTGGCCATCACGTCAGTGGACGAGGCGAAGAACGTCATGCCCAAAAGGGTGAGCATGGCTGCGCCGGTGGCGGTTCGCTTGGGGCGGTCACGGGGTCGGTCGAGGATGTTGTGGTACGCCAGGTCCTTCGTATAACGGGACTCGATGAACGGCCAGACGATGAAGATGTTGAAGATGATGCCGGGGAAGATGACGGCCGGCAGGAACACTTCCAGTGGGAAGGTGTGACCCCATCCCACCCACTCCCAACTGGGCATGATCCGGAGCGCTCCGTCGAGCCAGCCCATGTACCAGTCCGGTTGGACGGCGTAGGAGATCTGGTACGGCTCGTACTGGCCGAACTGCCAGATCGGGTTGATCTGGGCGAAGCCTCCCAAAAGGAAGATCACCGCACTGACCATGAACAAGAACCCGGTCGTCTTGGCTATGAAAGTGGGGAACATCGGGGACCCGACGACGTTGTGCTCGGTCTTGCCCTTGCCCGGAAACTGGGTGTGCTTCTGTTTGACCAACAGACCGAGGTGGGCGGCCAACAAACCGATGAGGATCAGCGGCACGATCAGCACGTGGAGAATGAAGAAGCGAGGGATGATCACCCCGTTACCGGGATAGTTGCCCCCGAACAGGAAGAAGGCGATAAAGCTGCCGACCAGGGGAATCGACTCGATGATCGAGTAGGCGATGCGGATCCCGGTACCCGAGACCAGGTCGTCGGGCAAGGAGTAGCCGAGGAAGCCATTGACGATGCCCAGGATGAGCATGGTCACCCCGACGATCCAGTTGAACTCGCGAGGCTTGCGGAAGGCCCCGGTGAAGAAGACCCGGGCCATGTGCACGGCGATCGAGCCCAAAAAGATGTCGGCGGCCCAGTGATGGGCCTGGCGCATCAGGAGGCCGGACCGCACATCGAAGGAGAGGCCCACTGTCGAGGCATAGGCCTCGGAGACCTTCTCGCCGCGGGAGAGGAAGGTAAGAGCCGTGGTAAACGATCTCGTGAGCGGAGGGGACGAAGTAGAGCGAAAGGAAGATCCCGGTGACGATGAGCACCAGGAACGAGTAGAGGGCGATCTCACCCAGCAGGAACGACCAGTGGTCGGGGAAGATCTTGTCGAGAAAGGTTCGCCCGCCCTTGGCGATTCCCAACCGGTCGTCGACCCAACGCAGCGACTTGTCGATGCTCTCGTCGATCATGGGCGCTCCCAGAATCCCGGCCCGACGGCCTGGTTGAATCCACCCTGTGCCCGCAGGTACCCGGCGGCATCGACAGTGATCGGCAATTGGGGCAGAGGTCGGGGAGCGGGCCCGAACTCAGGCACCGCGCCAGCCAACACGTTGAAGACCGACTGGTGGCAGGGGCACACCAGCTGCTGGGTCTGCTCCTGGTAGAGGCCCACCGGGCATCCCAGATGGGTGCACATCTTCGAGTAGGCCACGTAGCCCTGGACGCCCCAGTCGGTCCTCCCGGGAGGCTTGAGCGGCTGCAGCGTTTCGCTCAGTCGGAGCAGGATGACCTGGTCGGGCGACGAACCCGTGTACCCCTTGGGGAAGACCGTGAGCACGCCACCCACCTCGAGGTCGTTGGCGGTGACCTCGCGCCCGTCGAGGGTGACCAGCTGGGAACCCTTCTTCCAGTTGGTCTTGAACAGCGTGGCCCCCGGCTTGGGCCCGAGCGAGCGGACGAGGGGGAACAACAAGACGATCCCCATGGCCGACGATCCGAGGACGAACAGCCCTCCGAGGAGCTTGCGCCGTTTGACCACCAGACCGCCGCGCTCGGTGATCGCTGCGGTCATCGCCTCGCGCTCGGCCTCGGTGGAGTGGAACCCGTGCCTCTCCTCGACGAACGGTCCTTGGGGCATCAGGTACTTGCCCCAGGCGGTCACCCCGAAGCCCAGCCCGAACAGACCGATACCGAGGGTGGCCGCCTCCCACTGGGTGTTGGCGGCCACCCAGTAGGCCACACCGAAGCCGATGAATCCGACGAAACCGACCACCATGGCCACGGCCGCCGCCACCTGGGCCCTTTCCGGGTGCTTGGCGAAAGGCTCGAGGTGAGGGTCGTCGAGAGCGGCCGGGGGCAGCGGCCCTTCGAGGCGGGGGGACTCGTCGCTCATGAGCGGTCCCCGATCCAGAAGCAGACCAGCATCAGCGCGCCGACCCCGAGGAGCAAGCCGACGAAGCCCTCGCCGACCGGGCCGATCCCACCCAGGCCGGCGCCGCCGGGATCGGCGGGATGTTGGATGACACCGGTGACGTACGCGGAGATGTCCCGGGCCTCGGTGTTGGTGATGTCGCCCGGGCCGAAGTGCGGCATGTTGCCCGGACCCGACCGGATGGCCTCGACCACCTGGGTGGGGGTGGCCAGGTGGAGACTCGGTGCGAAGGCCCCTTCGAACAGCGCGTCGCCGGCCCCGGTGATGGTGTGGCAGGCCGCACAATTGAGCGTGAACAGGGTGCTGCCCGACTCCAGATCGGCATTGGTGGTGTCGACCACAGGCACCTGTACACCCTCACCAGGCGTCAGGGACTGCACCCAGGCCGCGATCTCCAGGGTCTGCAATCGGTTGAAGCGGGGTGGCTTGCGGGTGGCCTGCACCGACGAGTTGGCCAGAGGCATGCGACCGGTCGAGACCCAGAAGTCAACGGTCCCCGCCCCGAGCCCCTGCAGAGGGGGTGCCCGCACCGTCCCCAGGGCCTCGGGTCCGTGGCAGCTCGAGCAGTTGGCCGCGAACAGGGCTTGCCCGGGGGCGACGAACGCCTGGGGCAACTGGACGTACGAGATGCCGGACTGGTTGGACGGGGCCTGTGACTTGAGCGCGGCTGACACGCTGGGCGTCGACGGTTGACTGACCGGATTGGTGGTCGGGGTGGTGGAGGTGAGCGCGGGTGCCGTCGTCGTCGGCGAGGCGACAGCGGGCCCCGCCCCCGGCGAGAAGGCCAGCAGCCCGATGATCCCCACGCAGCCGACCAGGGCGGCCGGTGCCGCATATCGGGCCCTGAACAGACGGCGCATTCCGTGTCCCACCTATTTGAGAAGGAAGAGGCAGGAGTAGAGGCCGACCCAGACGATGTCCACGAAGTGCCAGTAGTAGCTGACCCCCTGAAAGACTGCTGTCTCCCCCGGGTCCCCTTTCGGGCCTTTCAGCCGGCCCAGAAGGAAGATCATGGCCACCAACCCGAGGGTGACGTGGAGGCCGTGCAGGCCGGACATGATGTAGAAGAGCGAACCGTACGCGGTGTGGGTCGGGTCGGTGGCCGGGTTGTGCGACAGGGTGATCCACTCGTAGAACTGGTTGGCCACGAACAGCGCGCCGAGGACGAAAGTCGCCATCACCATGATCTTGGCGCTGCGTCGGTTGCCTTTCTCCTGGTCCCAGACCGCCTTTTGCATGGTGAAACTCGAGGACACCAGGATCAACGTGAAGATCCCCGCTCGGATGGTGTCCAGGTGGGTTCCCGGTGGCGGCCAGACCGAGGCGTGAGCTCGGATGGTGAAGAACGCCGCGAACAGGGAACTGAAGAACATGACCTCGGATCCCAACCAGATGATCACCCCCACGGCCAACATGGACGGCTTGTCGGGCCGGTGGCGCTGGCGGAGCGGGGCCGCGGGCTCGGCGGCGAGGGCCTGGGTCACGCCGTCTTTTTAGTCGATGGGCAGCGCTGGGGGCCAACTCATCCGGTCAGCACCCGACCGCCCCCATCCAGGGCCCAAACTGGCTCGGAACGGTCATAGCCGAAGGCACCCGCGCCGACCCCTACGACCAGCTCAATCTCCGGCGTCCAACGGTGCCGGCGCAGGTGTGAGGTGCACCACGCTGAGGCGCTGGGTGGGACGTGTCAGGGCCACATAGAGCGTCCGCAGACCCCGAGCCGTCTCGCCGGCGATGACCCCCGGCTCCACGACCACCACCGAGTCGAACTCGAGCCCGTTGGCCGCTTCGGCGGCCAGCAGCACCAGCGGTTCGAACAGCCCGCCCTTGCGCATGTCCCGGGCGTCCACCACCGCGAGATCGGCGGCGGCCAGCGCCTCGGACAACAAGCTCACCATCGCCTCGGGAGCGATGATGGCGACCCTACCCGGCGCCACCGCGGCCACTTCCTCGCCGGCCACCTGAGCCACCAGGCGGCCCAGGTCCTGCTGGCTCGCATTCCGCCGCGACCCCGACGGGTCGCGCACCGCGATCATCCTCGGCTCGAACCCCGTCCGGCGCACCGGTCGGGGTGGGGAGAGCTCGGGGGCGGCCACCGCCAGAACCTGGCTGGCCACGGCCAGAACCTCGGCCGGGGTCCGGTAGCTCACGGTCAGTTCCACCGTACGGGCCGGCCGCCGCCGTGGCAGGTGGTCGGTGATGTCCGACCACGTGCGGGGAGACCATGGCGCGGTGGCCTGGGCGATGTCCCCGACCACGGTCATCGATCCCGACAACGAGCGACGGGTGAGCATCCGTAGCTGCATCGGGGAGAGGTCCTGCACCTCGTCGACCACGATGTGCCCGTACTTGCGCACACCGTCCTCGGCGTTGCCGCTCCTCGGGCCGAGCAGGTGGCGGGCCTCGTCGACCAGAGCAGCGTCGGCCGGTGTCCAATCGACGTCCCCGAACGATGCCGAGCGGGGCCGGACGAGAAGCTCTTGCTCGTCGGCGGTCAGCAAACCGCGGCTGGCTGCTCTGATCAACGGCCGGGCTCCGAACAGATCATGGATCAGCTCGTGGGGGGAGAGCCGGGGCCACATGCGGTCGAGCGCCTCGGCCAACTGGGGCACCCTCCGCACCTTGCGGGAGAAGTCCTCGATATCGAATTCGTCCTCGCCGAGCTCGGCGATGTCCTCGTAGCCGGGGAAGGCCGTCACCGATGCCGGCAGGCCCACGCCCAGCGTCTGTTGGGTCTGGCGGGCGCGGTCGGCCAACAGCTGGGCCACCGCGTTCTCGACCAGCCGGCGCCGGGCGTTGTGGCTGCCCGGTCGGCGGCGGACCACATCCACGATCTGCCGACTGTCCTCGACGGTCAGCCGCAACATCAGCGCCCCATAGGGAATGGCCACGTCGTCGGCCAAGGCTCGCTGGCGAGTGCGGACGGCGCGGGCCACGACCTTGGCCATGCGGGCGTCGCCCTTGAGGCGGGCCACCTCCACCGGGCCGTTGTCGCGGATGCGGATCTCGGGAACCAGGCCCGAGACAGTCGACAGGCTGACCCCGGTCTCCCCCAGTGAGGGGAGCACCTGTTCGATATAGCGGAGGAAGAGGGGATTGGGCCCGACGACCAGTACTCCCTGCCGCTCGAGGGGAAACCGGTGGGTGTAGAGCAGATAGGCGGCCCGGTGAAGTGCCACCGCAGTCTTGCCGGTGCCCGGCCCCCCCTGGACCACGAGAACGCCGGCCAACGGGGCCCGGATGATCTCGTCCTGCTCGCGCTGAATGGTGGCCACGATGTCGGTCATCCGCCCGGACCGAGCCCGATCCATGGCGGCCAGCAGGGCGGCCGGTCCCCCAATGGGAAGGTCACTCAGGATCAACTCGGCGCTGTCTCCTCCTGCCCGGTTCGGGGGAAGGTCCTGACCTTCGACAGATTCCTCATAGCTGGGTGATCCGGGGGATCCGGGGAGACCGAAGCGCTCGTCCTCGAGGCCGACGACCCGGCGACCTTCGAGAGCCAGGTGTCGACGCAGCACCAGGCCCTGGGGATCCCGGCCGGTGGCCCGGTAGAAGGGCTCGGCGATCGGGGCTCGCCAGTCCACCACCAGGGGATCGTGGTCGGCGCTGTGGATGGCCAGGCGACCGATGTGAAAGGTCTCGACACCAGGCGTGCCGCCCGCCCCGTCCTCCCCGTCGTTCAGACGATCGATGCGGCCGAAGGTCAGGGCCTGGTCCCCGATGTCCAATTGCTCGAGCCGGGCCATGCTGGTGCGGACGATTACGTCTCGCTCGGTGCGCGACTGGAATGTACCGCCCCGGCCCAGGTCGAGCACCCCTTCCAGCATGGAATTGGCGTCGCTTCGCATGGCGTCGAGGCGTGCGTAGGCCAAGTCCACGAACTCCTGCTCGCCCTGAAGCTCCGTCTCCACCCGCACCTCCAATCTGCTTCCCCTGGCTGAGGGGAACCCTCGATTGTATGCCTCCGGTCACGCCGGCGTGACTCGTGGATCGACGCCGGATGCCGCGCCCCTTCTCGTAGACTCAGGCGATGGAACCTCGTGCCGACGTGGCCCCGACCACGGACGGTGGGGCACGCCGACGTGCAGCGGCACCCGCCGGCACCGTCACGGCCACCCGCTGAGAGCATGACGGAGCGCAGCCGCGTGGGCTCATCCTCACCGGGCTCGCAGGGCTCAGCAGACTCGTCGGGCTCACCGACCCAACGGGAACGCTTCGACGATTCTCCCTTTATCCGGGCCTGCCGCGGGCTCAGTGTCGACCGGGTGCCGGTGTGGTTCATGCGCCAGGCCGGTCGGTCGCTGCCCGAGTACCGCGCCGCCCGCGGCGAAGGCAGCATCCTTGACGCCATCGCCCAACCCGAGCTGGTCGCCGAGCTGACCCGCCAACCGGTCGACCGTTACGGCACCGACGCCGCCGTCCTCTTCTCCGACATCGTGGTGCCGGTGGCGGCCATCGGCTTCGGCGTCGACGTGACCCCCGGAACCGGTCCGGTGGTGGCCGAGCCCTTCCGGTCCAAGGACGACCTCCAACGCCTGCGGCCTCTCGAGCCGACCGTCGACACGCCCTACGTCGTGGAAGCCGTGGGCCTCGTGTCGGCCCAGTTGGCGGTGCCGCTCATCGGATTCGCCGGAGCACCGTTCACGGTGGCCAGTTATCTGGTCGAGGGCGGCCCCTCCAAGAACTTCGCCCGGGTCAAATCGCTCATGCTGGAGGAACCGATCATCTGGCACGAGTTGGTCGAGCGGCTCTGCGACCTGGCGCTGGCCTCGCTGCGTTCGCAGCTGGACGCGGGGGCTTCGGCCGTCCAGGTCTTCGACAGCTGGGCCGGAATCCTCACCCCCCGGCACTACGAGGAGCTGGTCCTGCCGGCCACGGCCCGACTCTTCGCCGAGCTGGCCGACTCCCATCCCGGCGTTCCGACCGTCCTCTTCGGCGTCGGAACCGGTGAGCTGTTGACCTCGATGGCCACTTCGGGATGCACCGTGGTCGGCGTCGATTGGCGGGTCCCCCTCGACGAGGCCCGGCGCCGGGTGGGGCCCGGGATCGCCGTCCAGGGCAACCTCGACCCGGCCGTGTGCCTGACCACCTGGGAAGTGACGGCAGCCGAGACCCGCGAGGTGCTGGCGAGGGCTGGGGATGCTCCCGGTCACATCTTCAATCTGGGCCACGGCGTCCTTCCTGAGACCGACCCGGCCATCCTCGAGCGGGTGGTCGAGCTGGTCCACACCGAGGGTCGCGCCGGTGTGGGCGCACGGCTGTGACCGTTCTCCCGCCGACCGGTGTGCTGGTCATGGCGCACGGGACGCCGTCCGACCCGGCTGACATCGAGTCCTTCTACACCGCCATCCGACGGGGCCGGCCGCCGACCCCCGATCTCCTGGCCGAGCTGGTGAGCCGCTACGAGGCCATCGGGGGCACCTCGCCCCTGACCGAGAGAACCCGAGCCCAGGTCGACGGGCTCTCCGCCGCCTTGGCCGCATCGGACCCCGGCGCCTACCTGGTGCGCTACGGGGCGAAGCACACCGCACCATTCATCGAGGACGGGATGGCCGACCTGGCCGGTGCCGGCGTGCAGCGGGTGATCGGCATCGTCCTCACACCTCACGAGTCGTCGCTCGGTTCGGGCGAGTACCTGCGCCGGGCCAAGGAGGCTGCAGCTGCGGCACAAAGACAGGCACCGGCATCGGCACCTGTCGCGTTCACCGCCGTCCCCTCGTGGCACCGAGCTCCTGGTTTCGCGCAATTGCTGGCGGATCGGATCGTGGGGACCCTCGGGTCGCTCGGGAGCGACGACCAGCGCACCGCGGTGATCTTCACCGCCCACAGCCTCCCGGCCCGGGTGGTGGCCGAGGGTGACCGGTACCCGGAACAGGTGGGGGAGACCGCCGCCGACGTCGCCGGGCTGGCGGGGCTGGCCGACTGGCGCGGCCTGACCTGGGGAGTGGCCTTCCAGAGCCCGGGTCGCACCGGCGAGCCGTGGCTGGGCCCCGACCTCCTCTCGGAGATGGGTCGGGTGGCGGAGGCCGGAGCGACCGCGGTGGTCGTGTGCCCGGTCGGGTTCGTCTCCGACCACCTCGAGATCGTCTACGACCTCGATATCGAAGCCGCCGCGGTGGCGCGCAACGCCGGGGTGGCATTCGCCCGGACCCCGTCCCTCAATGACGACCCGCGCTTCATCGGCGTGCTGGCCGACGTGGTGCGCCGGACGGCGACGTCCTCGCCGCCCGAACCGGGGCAGGTGTCGGCCGTGTCTGCCACCACCGGTCCGACACCCCCAGCGTGATCCGGCGGAAGAGACCGGCCGTCGCTGTGGTCGGCGGCGGCATCGCCGGCCTGGCCGCGGCCTGGGAGCTGGTGGCGGGGTCGGACCACCAGGGAAGGGGTGGTCCCATCGTCCACGTCTTCGAGTCGGACAACCGGATCGGAGGGAAGCTCCGCTCGGCTGAGTTCGCCGGCCGCACCGTCGACCTGGCGGCCGACGCCTTCCTGGCCCGGCGCCCCGAGGCCACCGAGCTCTGCGATGAGCTCGGCCTGTCGGATGAGCTGGTCCCGGTGGGAGCGACCGGCGCCTCCATCTGGGCCCGCCGCCGGCTGCGGGCCATGCCCGACGGCCTGAACCTGGGCGTCCCGACCCAGTGGTGGCCCCTCGCCCTGTCGGGGATCCTGAGCCCGATCGAGTCGTTGCGCGTCTCCCGAGACGTGGTCCTGCCCCGCTTCGGGACCACCGGCCTCATCGGTGACCGGTCGGTCGGCGAGATCGTGGGCGACAAGCTCGGGCGACCGGTGGTCGATCGCCTGGTGGATCCCCTCATCGGCGGGATCCACGCCGGGTGGGTCGACGAGCTCAGCGCGGCCGCCACCTTCCCACTCCTCATCGCCGCGGCCCGCCAGCCCGGGAGCTTCATGCATCGGATGGGGCACGCCCGCTCGGCCCCCCCATCGGCCTCGGGACCGGTGGAGGCCGGCCCTCCTTTCTGGTCCCTGAGCGGAAGCACGGCCGACCTGGTCGACCGGCTCGCCGCGGCACTCGGCGATCGGGGAGTAGGCATCCATGTCGGCGCCCCGGTCGAGGCCATCGAGGACGGCCGACCCGGCCCCGCCGGTGGGTCGCGGTGGATCCTGTCCATCGGCGGCACTGGCGGTGCCGGTCATCGGGCCGAGGGGCCGGTGGAGGGCGGCTCTCTGGAGGTGGACGCCGTCGTTCTCGCCGTGCCCGCTCCCGAGGCGGCGGTGCTCCTCGCCCCCCATGCACCGGTTGCCGCCGGCATGCTCAGCACCATCGAGTACGCGTCGGTCGCCGTGGTCACCATGTCCCTCCCGGCGGGAACCATCCGGGCGCCGCTGACGGGCACCGGCTTCCTCGTCCCCCGCACCTCGGTCATCGACGGCCGAGCGGCGTTGATCACCGGGTGCACCTACCTGGGCAGGAAGTGGCCGCACCTGGCCCGTCCCGGCGACGAGCTCCTCCGGGCCTCGGTGGGTCGGTTCGGCGACGACCGTCATCGCCAACTCGACGACGACGAGCTGGGCGCCTCCGTCTTCGGCGAACTGGCGGCCATGGTGGGCATCGACGGCACCCGGCTCGAGACGCGGGTCACCCGGTGGGACCGATCGTTCCCGCAGTACGCGGTGGGCCACCTCATCCGGGTGGGCGCCATCGAACAGGACGTGGCCGAGCTCGGAGGTGTCGCCGTAGCCGGAGCCGCCTTCTCCGGTGTAGGCATCCCCGCCTGCATCGGGAGCGGCAGGGCCGCGGCGCGGCGGGTCCTCGCCTCGGTGACCGGCGAGGCCGGGGCACCGGGTGCACCGGGTGCACCGGGGGGCCGGCCGGGTGCCACCGGACCGGCTCGATGACACCGGGCCCCCCCGCCCCGGCCCCGGTCTCCCCGCCACTGGCCGAGTCCACGGTCACCCCCCGCTGGCGTCCGTCCCGGGTGCGCATGACCCACAAACGGGGGTCCACCGTCGTGCCCCGCCGGGGGATGGTGGCGCTCCCCGCTCTCGCCTCGGGGGTGGGGCTGGCCCTCTCGCTTCCGCCCTGGGGCTGGTGGATCCTGGCCTTCCCCGCCGCCGGACTGCTCTGGTGGCGGCTCGGTGGTCTCCGGCCCCGGACCCGCCTGTGGGCCGGCTATCTGGCCGGACTCGGGTGCTACATCCCGGGCCTCATGTGGACGCGCTCGTTCACTGTTCCCGGCGCCATCGTCCTCATCGCCGTCGAGTCCGCCTTCACCGCCGTGGCCTGTCTGGCCGTGCCCGCCGGTCCGACCCTGGCCCGGGCCCTGGTGTACCCGGCGGCGCTCACCCTGGCCGAGGCGGCGCGGATGACCTGGCCGTTCGGGGGCCTCCCGCTTGGGGGTGTGTTCCTGGGCCAAGCGGACGGCCCGGTCCTCGGGGTGGCCCGTCTGGGTGGTCCCCTGGCCCTCACCGCCGCCGTCTACATCGGGGGCGTCGGGGTGGCTGCGCTGGTCGAGGCGTCGGTGCGGGCCCTTCGCGACGGACAACGGGCCCGGCGATTCGCTCGCACCGACTTGGAGACCTCGCTCCCGCCCGGCCCGGAGGCGTCCTCCTCGAGACCCGGCGGGGAGGGGCCGGCCGGCAGCGCAGGCGTGAGGCCCCGCGTCGGCGTGGTCCCGGATGCGGTGGCCGGCCTCGGTCCGCTGGCCCTGGTGGGCATCGTCGCCCTGGTGGCCGTGGTCCTGGCGTCGGTGGCCGGCGACCATGCCCCCGACGGAGGGGCGCCGGTCGGGACGGTGGCGGTGGCCGCCGTCCAGGGGGGCGGGGCCCGGGGCTATCGCAAGTCCCAGATCGATCCCCAGGTGGTCCTGGCCGCCCAGATGGCGGCCACCCAGAGCCTCGAACAACGCGACCACGGGGTCAACCCGCAGCTGGTGCTGTGGCCCGAGGACGTCGTGTCCGTGCCCACCCCGTTGTCCGAGTCGCCCGAGGAGGCGGTGCTGTCCAACCTGGCCCGCTCCTTGCACTCAACCTTGGTGGTCGGCGTCACCGAGAACGTCTCCTCCACCGCCTTCCGCAACGAGGTGGTGGCCTGGGGGCCGGACGGGACCTTGGTGTCCCGGTATGAAAAGGTCCATCGAGTCCCGTTCGGGGAGTATGTCCCCTACCGCAGCTTCTTCGCCCACCTGGCCAACCTCTCGAGCGTCCCCCTCGACGCCATCCCTGGCACCGGGAGCGGCCTCCTCCCCACGCCGGCCGCCCCTCTCGGGGCCATGATCTCCTATGAGGTGTTCTATGCCGACCGGGGTCGCTCGTCGGTGCGCGACGGCGCCCAGCTGCTGATCGTTCCCACCAACACGTCGTCCTACGCCACGTCGCAGGTGCCAGGCCAGGAGATCGCCGCAGCCGAGATCCAAGCAGTGCAGCAGGGACGCGATCTGCTCCTGGCCGCGCCCACCGGCTACAGCGCGGCGATCACCCATCGCGGCCAGTTGTTGGAGCGCTCGGTGCTCGGCGCCCGCCAGATCGTGGCCACCACCCTCGCCCGCCGAACCGGCCTGACGGTGTACGTCCGCTACGGGGACCTGCCCATCCTTGTGGCTGGCGCCCTCGCCGTTCTGGCCGGGTGGCTGGTGGCCGGACGCCGCGGCCGAAGGGCGGCCACCGGTCCACGACGGTGAGTCGGCATCAACGACCGCCATGACGATCCACGACGGCCATCACCGAAACGAGGCGGGGCGACACCCGTGGTTCACGTAGCGTTCCGGGAGTGGACGACGCCGACGCCGTGATCGGGCACTACCAGTCGAGTCGCGAGGAGGAGCGCCTGATCACCGGGCTGGGTGGCTTGGAGTTGACGCGCACCCAGGAGATCCTGCGTCGTCACCTGCCCCCTCCTCCGGCGGACGTGTTGGACGTAGGGGGCGGCACCGGGGTCCACGCCACCTGGTTGGCCGAGGACGGCTACCGGGTCCACCTGGTCGACCTCGCCCCCCGGCACGTCGACACGGCCAACGCCGTCCTGGGACCGCTCGGGGTCACCGCCGAGGTCGGCGACGCCAGACACCTCGACCTCGACGACGCTTCCTTCGACGCCGTCCTGCTCCTCGGTCCGCTCTATCACCTGACGGAGCGGTCCGAACGATTGCAGGCCCTCTCGGAGGCGCGGCGGGTGCTCCGGCCCTCGGGCATCGTCGCGGTCGCCGCCATCAGCCGGTTCGCCTCGCTGTTCGACGGTCTGTCCCGGGGCTACCTGTTCGAGCCCGACTTCTTGGCCATCGTCGAGCGGGATCTGGCCGAAGGCCAGCACCGCAATGCCGATGACCGCCCGGGCTGGTTCACCACCGCCTATTTCCACCGGCCCGACCAGCTCAGGGCCGAGATGGACGAGGCCGGGCTGGCGGTGGTCGATCTCGTCGGGGTCGAGGGTCTCGCCGGTTGGCTCGGGCACCTGGCGTCCCGGTGGGAGACCGGGGAGGGACGGGACCTGATCCTCTACGCGGCCCGGGTCGTCGAGAACGAGCCCTCGGTCCTCGGCCTGAGCGCCCATCTGCTGGCCCTGGCCCGTGCGCCCGCCTGAACCGGCAGGGTCCGACCACGGTCGGCCGTCCGTCGCCCGTGTCTACTCGTAGTACCCCGAGTGGATGTACACGCACGGGATGCCCTCGGCGTGGAACATGGCGAAGTTGTTGGGGTCGTCCTCGAAGGCCAGCCTGAGGTCGAACCCGAAGGAGCGCAACTCCTCCACGCTGTCCTTCTTGTACCAGGTCACCTGTGAGTAGTCCCCCCGCGATCGCATGACCAGCAGGTCCCACCGCAGCTTGTACCGGTCCAGCCAGGCCAATGTCTGAGGCTGCACCCGCATCGGCCGACCGGTGAGCAGGATCACCTGCAGGCGGGAGTCGAGCAGCTCGAGGACACGGGCCAGCTCCTCGATGACCGGGTCGTCGCCACACGCGTTGAAGAAGGCGTCCCAGTCCCGTCGCCCGCGTTCGATGAAATGCTGGCGACCGACGGCATCGGACAAGACGCCGTCCACGTCGAAGACCACCGCCGGGCCCGGCGACTCGATGGGCGCGTCGTGCCACGCCCAGTTGGCCGGCCAGGTGACCGGGTTCACTCGTCGCTTGACGCGGTGGCCGCCAGCTGCCGAATCTCATCGACCACGGCGGGATCGGCCAAGGTCGTGGTGTCACCGAGATTTCTGCCCTCGGCCACGTCGCGCAGGAGCCGGCGCATGATCTTCCCACTGCGGGTCTTGGGAAGCTCGCTGGTGAAGATGACCGTCTTGGGCCGGGCGATCGGCCCGATCTTCTGGGCCACATGGGCCCGCAGCTCGTGACCCCGTTCGTCGTCGGCCGGCCCGGCATTGGCCCGCAGGGTGACAAAGGCCACGATGGCCTGGCCCGAGGTGGGATCGGAGGCACCGACCACGGCCGCCTCGGCCACCGCCGGGTGATCAACCAGGGCCGACTCCACCTCGGTGGTCGAGATGCGGTGGCCGGAGATGTTCATCACGTCGTCGACCCGTCCGAGGAGCCAGAAGTAGCCGTCGTCATCGACCTTGGCCCCGTCCCCGGCGAAATAACAGTCGGGGAATCGGCTCCAATAGGTTTGCCGGTAACGCTCGGGATCGCCATAGATCCCGCGCAGCATCGAGGGCCACGGTCGGGTCAGGGTCAGGTAGCCGCCACCCTCGTCGACCCGCGCCCCGGCGTCGTCCACCACCTCGGCGCCGATACCGGGGAGGGGGAAGGTGGCCGAACCCGGCTTGGTGGTGACCAGAGCGGGAAGGGGGGCGATCATGATGGCGCCCGTCTCGGTCTGCCACCAGGTGTCCACCACCGGGCACCGTCCCCCACCGATGGTGGTCGAGTACCACATCCAGGCCTCGGGGTTGATCGGCTCGCCCACCGAGCCCAGCACGCGCAACGAGGTCAGATCGTGGCGTCCGGGGTACTCGGCCCCCCACTTCATGAAGGTCCGGATGGCGGTGGGGGCCGTGTAGAGGATGGTCACCCCGTAGCGCTCGACGATCGACCACCAGCGGTCCCGATCAGGAAAGTCGGGCGTCCCCTCGTACATGACAGACGTGGCCCCATTGGCCAAGGGTCCGTACACGATGTAGCTGTGACCGGTCACCCAACCGATGTCGGCGGCGCACCAGTAGACGTCGCTTTCGGGGTGCAGATCGAAGACAGCCCGATGGGTGAAGGCCACCTGGGTCAGATAGCCGCCGGTGGTGTGCATGATTCCCTTGGGGGCGGCGGTGGTCCCCGATGTGTAGAGGAGGAACAGCAGGTCCTCGGCCGCCATGTGCTCGGGTTCGCACCGCTCCGACGGGGGGCCGCCGGCCGCGGTGTCCACGCCGCTCAACAGCTCGTGCCACCAATGGTCGCGTCCCGCCGTCATCGTCGCGCCCTCGGTGCCGTTCTCCCCGATCCGGCGGGCCACCACCACGTGTTCGACACACGGTGACTCGAGCACCGCAGCATCGACGTTGGGCTTGAGCGGGGCCGGCGAGCCTCGCCGCCATCCACCGTCGGCGGTGATCACCACCCGCGCCTCGGCGTCGAGGATCCGGTCCCGCAAGGCGTCGGAGGAGAATCCCCCGAAGACAACCGAGTGGACCGCTCCGATCCGGGTGCAGGCCTGCATGGCCACGACCAACTCGGGAATCATCGGCATGTAGATGGCCACCCGGTCGCCGCGCCCGACACCGAGCCCCCGCAGGATGTTGGCGAACCGCGACACGTCGACCAGCAACTGGCCGTAGCTGATGGTGCGGGTGTCGCCGGGCTCGCCTTCCCAGTGAAATGCCACCTTGTCGCCGCGACCCGCGGCCACATGCCGGTCGATGCAGTTGTAGGAGACATTGAGGGTTCCGCCGTCGAACCAACGAGCGAAGGGCAGCTCCCACTCCAGTACCGAGTCCCAGGGGCGGAACCAGTCGAGCGCCCCGGCCTGTTCGGCCCAGAACCCACGCCAGTCCGACTCCGCCTTCGGGTAGATGTCGGGGTCGCCGATCACCGCCCGTTTGGTGAAGTCCTCGGAGGGCGGAAAGATACGTTCCTCGGACAGATAGTCCTCGATTGTGGCCTCGACCGGGGACGATGCCTCTCCCCCCTGCTTCCCCGCTGTGGCGTCAGGCATCGCTCCCCACTCCTTCATCCTGGCGGTCGGACGCTCCGCCTCGACGCGCCTCAGCCTAACGCCGGTGGGCCTCTACGATGGAGGGGCTGTGACTGTGAACGCACAACCGTCGGAAAGGGTGGGGACCGACGGTCGGAATCCGGACACCGCGCCACAACACTTCTCATCGGAACAGGACGCCTCCCGGATCGAGGTTCCTCTGGGCCGCCGGGTCACGGTGGTGAGCGACCTGTTGCTCACCCCCAACGCCACCCCGTCGTCCACCGCCGTGGCCAACGAGCTGGCTGGGGCGCTCGACACCTGGGACGGCCCGGGCATCCTGATCATCGCCGGCAACCTGTTCGATCTGACCGGTACCGTCTCCACCTTGACCGAGTCCCAGCGGTCGCTGGAGGCGCACCCTGCGCTCAACCGGGCGTTCACCCGGTTCCTCAACGTCGACGAGCGACGGGTCATCCGTCAGTCCGGAACCCACGAGCCCGGCTACGACGATGACCCTGAGACCGTGGCCGCTCTCGCCGCCAAAGGGGTCGAGCAACGGGGGCCGATCGATCTCCACCTCCACACGGCCGCCGGGGTCAGGGTGGTGCGGGTGGAGCCGGGCGAACACGCCTATGCCTCGGGGTGCAGCGGGACAGAGACCGAGTTCGACCCGGCCGTCGACGCCAAGCCCGGGATCATCGGCCAGTCGCCGGCGGGAAGAGGCTGGCGGTCGCTGGCCGCCCAATCCACCGACGACGCCCCGTGGCTGGTGGGGCTCAACCGCCTCAGCGACCCCTCGGCGCTGTCGCGGTTCGTGGTCTCCCGCACCCTGTACCGGCGACTGGGGCGGTACGCGTGGTGGCTGCTGGTTCCCTTCGTGGTGGCCGCCCTTCTCCGGTTGGCGGTGACGCCGTGGGTCCTCGGCCACATCGGATCAGGCCTGCCGGCCCGGGCCATCCGCCATGCCCACCAGGCCGACCTCGGCGACCAGGTCGTCATCGCCCTTTTGGTGGCCGTCGTTGTGCTGGCAGTGCTGGCGCTGGTGCTCGGACTGTTGAGCCGGCGCATGTGGTCGATCCTGGGCGGCGGCGCCCTCGAAGGGGTGCGGTCCGAAGCGAGAGCCAACGACACCGCCCGCGACGCCGGTCGCCGGCTCATCGGGCGTGGCTACGCCGGGCTGATCACCGCGGCCACCTTCCAGTCGGAGCTCACCCACTTCGGCGTCGGCTTCTACGCCAACGTGGGTGCGACCACCGAGGTGGTCGAGGAGCACCGCGGCCGTCTGGGACTCCCCCCCGTGTTCGTGCACCACCAGCGGGTGAGCTGGGTGGAGCTCGAGACCGGCGCCGAACTGCACGTGCGGTTGCTGCTGGCCCGGAACGACCTGCGCTCACCCAGCGTCCTCGAGCGCCTGGTCACCCGCGAACGGGGCGGGCGCAGCCTCCGCCCCGCCCTGGTGGCGTCCTATCCGATGGGCGCATCGTGGCCTCCCGCCCCCGACCTCCGCCAAGCCCACCGCCGAACGCGGCGGGTGCGCCGGTGGGCGTCGGCGGCAATCCTGTTCGCCGGCATCATCGACCTGCTCGATGCCATCACGCCTCCGTTGCGGGACCGACTGCATCTGGTGCTCGAGTTCCTCCCCCTCCGGGCCAGCGAGGCTGCCGGTGCCCTGATCGCCATGGCCGGACTGGCCCTGGTGGCTCTCGGCCGAGGCATCCTGCGGGGCCAAAGGCGGGCTTGGCGGGTGGCGGTGGCACTCCTCTCGATCACCATCGTCTTGCATCTCGTCGCCGGGGCCGACTTCGAGGAGTCACTGGTGGCGCTGGGTGTCTTGATCCTTCTGGTCACCAATCGGCGAGACTTCCAGGCCGCCTCGGACTGGTCGTCACTCCGGATGGCCTTGCTCGCCCTGGTCGCCGGGGCGGTAAGCATCATCGTTCTCACCACGGCATCCCTCGAGCTGTTCACCCACATCGATCGCGACCATCACATGCATCTGGCGTGGTGGACGACGCTGTGGGCGGTGTCCGAGCGCCTGGTCGGCATCCAAACGTTGCCACTGCCCCACCGGCCGGACCGCTTTGTGGCCCCCGCCCTGCTCGCCATCGGGCTCTCGCTGGTGGCGATCACCTTGTTCCTCCTGACCCGACCGGTGGTCGACCGCCGACTGAGCTCGGGTCGGGCCGCCGAGTTCCGGGCCCGCGACATCGTGCGCCGACACGGCGTCTCCACCCTGGACTACTTCGCCCTCCGCTCGGACAAGAAGTGGTTCTTCCACCGGGACAGCCTGGTCGCCTACGCGGTCTACGGGGGAGTGTGCCTGATCTCGCCCGATCCGATCGGGCCGCGCAACGAGCGCGAGCAGGTCTGGGGGGCATTCCGACGCTTCGCCGACGGCCATGGGTGGGTGACTTCGGTGATGGGCGCCGGTGAGGACTGGCTCGAGATCTACCGCAACTCCGGCATGCACGACATCTACCTCGGGGACGAGGCGGTGGTGAAGGTCCAACGTTTCAGCCTGTCCGGCGGCTCCATGAAGGGACTGCGCCAGGCCCACAACCGCATCCGGAAGTGCGGATACTCCGCCACCTTCCACGACCCCGCCCGCCTGGATCCCGAGCTGTCCAAGGAGTTGGCCAACTTGATGAGCCTGAGCCGGCAGGGCGAGCACGAGCGGGGTTTCTCGATGATGTTGGGACGGGTGTTCGACCCCCGGGACACCGGTCTCCTCCTCACCGTGGTCCGCGAGCCGGGCGGGACACCGGCGGCCATGTGCCAGTTCGTGCCTGCCGAGGGCATTAACGGCTACTCCCTCGATCTGATGCGCCGCGATCCCGGCAATCATCCCAACGGCTTGTTGGATTTCGCCCTGTGCTCGACCATCGAGCACCTCCGGGCCGGCGGCTATGAGGGTCTCAGCCTCAACTTCGCCACCATGCGCTCGACCCTGTCAGGGGACAAGGGCGACGGGACGGTGCAAAGGGCCGAGCGGTGGTTTCTCAAGAGGCTGTCGAACTTCGCCCAGATCGAGTCCCTGTGGCGATTCAACGCCAAGTACGAACCGGAGTGGCTGCCGCGGTACGTGGTGTTCGACACCGCCGAGCACCTGGTTCCGGTCACCATGGCCATTCTGCGAGCCGAGTCGGTGTGGGAGATCCCGGTCATCGGCAAGCTGCTGGCCGCAGGGGCGGAGAAGCGCATGCTGGCGGCACAGAAAGAGACCGAGGAGTTCATCGCCTCCTCTTTTGGTGACCTCGACACGGACTCCGATGCGGGTGCCGACCGGCGTCGGCTCACGCACCTGACTGCTTTCGGCGTGACCGATGACCCACTCGACAACGAGCAGGGCGCCAACCCACCGGCCGTGGACGATCGGCCACCGGTCGCGTCCGGCCGAAGGGGTACGGACCTCTGACCGCGCCGAGCCGGCGCTCCGCGTTGATCGAACGCATGTGATCCGGGCCCGTCCTGCCACCGGCTCTCTTCCTCGGTGGGAACCCGCGTCGTTCTCCCATGTCGGACGCGTCGGACGCGGCAACGGTCGCCCCCGACGCGCTTGGCGCTCGAGGGCGACCGTTATCGGGCCGCGTGATTCTGTCTGGAGACGGGCCGTCATGCGGCACGTCCAATTGGTCAGCTGAGCAGCTTGGCCTTCTGGGCTTCGAACTCGGCGTCGGTGATGACGCCCTTCGATTTGAGGTCGGCCAGTTTTGCCAACTCGTCCACACTGCTGGTGCCCGCAGTGCCCGCCGTTTCCCGCACATAGGCGTCGAACGCCTTCTGCTGCTGGGCGACCTGGGCGGCGGCACGCTCATGCATGCTCCCGCCGCGGGCGATGAGATAGATGAGCACGCCGAGGAAGGGAAGGATGATGATGAAGATCACCCACAGCGCCTTGGCCCACCCGCCCATGTCGTGGCTCCGGAAGATGTCGCTGAAGATGATGATGAGGAGATAGATCCACACGAAGAAGAGGAAGAACTCCAACATCGTCCAGAAGATGTTGAGGATTGGATAGTTGTAAGTCGCAAACATGGTGTTTTGCTCCTTGGTTTGGGGACTGGCGGCAACACTAGTGGGGGGTCGGATGGAATTGCCGGGATCGCCGGTCCGTCGTCCGGTTCATCCGGTGGCGACCGGTCGGGTCCCCCGCGGAGGCGGAGTGCCACCATTAGTGTCGCCCCAATGCGGCCACGGTGGGATGAAGCGGCACCGGGGCTCCGCCGCTTGTCGATGCGCGGTGGGTGCCCGCGGTGACCACCTCGGCACCGGCATCCGGGGCGGTGGCAGACGGGAACGCGCCGGACGAACCCGATCCGATGGCCATGCTCAAGACCAAGGGCTATCTCCAGCTGCTGGTCATCGCCGCCATCATTGGGGTCCCGGTCTCGGCCTTGGCCTACGGATTCCTCAAGCTGGTGAGCCTGCTCCAGATGTGGACGTATGCCTCACTACCCAAGGAGCTCGGGTTCGCCGGCGCGCCGGCGTGGTGGCCGCTCCCGCTCCTCGCCCTGTCCGGTGTGCTGGTGGCCGCGACCATCAACCTCCTTCCGGGCACCGGGGGGCACGTGCCCGCCGAGGGTTTCAAGGCGGGCGGCGCACCGACACCTGCCGAGCTCCCCGGCGTCATCGTGGCCGCGCTGGCCACACTGAGCCTCGGGGTCGTTCTCGGTCCCGAGGCGCCGCTGATCGCCATCGGTGGCGGACTGGGCCTCCTGGCCATCCGGTTGGCGAAGCAGGACGCGCCTCCCACCGCGGCAGTGGTGATCGCCTCGGCCGGCAGCTTCGCCGCCATCAGCACCTTGTTCGGCTCGCCCATCCTCGGAGCCTTCCTCTTGATGGAAGCATCGGGGGTCGGAGGTCCGGTGCTCGGGCTAGTACTGGTGCCCGGCCTCCTCGCCGCCGGGGTGGGGACGCTCATCTTCGTCGGACTCAACTCGCTGACCGGTTTCGGGACCTTCTCGCTCTCCATCCCCGGGCTCCCCCCCTTCAGCCATCCCACCGGGGCCATGTTCGGATGGGCCATCGTCTTCGGTCTGGTGGCCTCGGTCCTGGGGACCGGCATCCGGCTGGCGGCCTTGGCCCTGCTGCCGGCGGTCGATCGCCACCGGATGGCGCTGACCCCGGTGCTCGGCCTGGCCGTGGCCGGCCTGGCCATCGCCTTCGCCGAGGCGACGGGCCGGGCCAGCGCCGATGTCCTCTTCTCCGGGCAGACACAACTTCCCGACCTGGTGCTCCACGCCGCCGGATGGACGGTGGGGGCGCTGGCTCTGTTGGTGCTGTGCAAGTCGGCCGCCTACGCCGTGTCGCTGTCCGGGTTCCGGGGCGGACCGGTGTTCCCCGCCATGTTCGTCGGGGCCGCCGCCGGAGTGGCCGCGTCCCACCTCCCGGGCATGTCACTGGTACCGGGGGTGGCCATGGGCATCGGGGCCATGGCCACCGTCATGCTCAAACTGCCGCTCACCTCGACACTTCTGGCCACTCTTCTCCTGGCCAGTGACGGCATCAATGTCGTCCCCCTTGTCATCGTGGCCGTGGTGGTCGCTTACGTGGCCACCGCGTGGCTGCCACAGACTCCGGCCGAATTGGCGACCATCCGTTCCGGCCGACCATCACCTGCCGTCGAAGTGAGTTCGCCCGCGGTGTCGGCGCCGACCGGCGAGCCATGATCACCCTCCGCATCGCCGCTGTCGTCTTCGGAACTGTCCTGACCATGGCCGTGCTCATCTCGGCCGTGGAGACGGTCGTCCTCCCCCGTAACGGCTTCACCCGTATTTCCCGCGCCGTGTTCGCAGTGGCCGACCGGCTCCTCATCCACCAGTGGCGGAGCCGGGGCGTGCGGGACAACCTGCGCGGTCTGTATGCGCCCCTCTCCCTGGTCAGTCTCCCGCTGGTGTGGATGCTGACCGTCACGTTCGGCTTCGCCTTCATCTTCTGGGGCATCAAGTCGGGGGCGCCGTCGCGATCATTCGAGATCAGTGGCTCCTCCCTGACCACGCTGGGCTTCGCGGCACCACCGGGCGCGGGCCGGTCCTGGGTTACCTTCGTGGAAGCCACCATCGGGCTCGGCCTGGTGGCGCTCTTGATCAGCTACCTGCCCACCATCTACGCCGCCTACCACCAGCGGGAGAAAGGGATCGGCGTGATGCGACCCTTCGCCGGCACGCCTCCCTCGCCGGTGGACCTGCTCTCCAGCCTTCAGCGGTTGGGCGCCCTGGACAATCCTGACATGTGGAGAACGGCAACCAACTGGCTCCTCGACCTGGACGAGACCCATTGCGCGTTCCCTGTTCTGTGCTACTTCCCCGAATCGAGAAACGACCAGTCGTGGGTGGCCTCGGCCGGGGCGGTGCTGGACGGGGCGGCGCTGCTGGTGTCGGCATCGGACTTCAGCACCGAGGAGCATGCCGC
Organism: uncultured Acidimicrobiaceae bacterium; assembly: GCA_963704615.1. Lineage (GTDB taxonomy): Bacteria > Actinomycetota > Acidimicrobiia > Acidimicrobiales > RAAP-2 > Bog-756. The sequence goes on from OY969923.1 coordinate 3,736,775, forward strand.
CCAGGAGGCCAAGGGGCCACTCATGGTCTTGGCCTACGGCACCCCCGCCATGGTGAAGATCGGTGTGGCCGCCTCGCTGCCCCTTCAGGAAGCGACGAGACTCATCGAACTGATCGGTTCCGCCAGCCAACAGCCCCCGCCCATCTCCATCACCCGCCAGGAGTACGTGGCCGCGCTCGACCGCCTGCACCCGCTTCTGCCGGTGCCCGACGATCAGCGCGAGGCGTGTTGGCATCGCTTCGCCTGGGTCCGTTCCGGCTACGACCAGGCACTGAGGGGGCTGGCCGGTCTGACCATGGCTCCGCCGGCACCATGGACAACCGACCGGCCGGCCCACACCTCTCGACCCCGGTTGCTGCTCAGTCGACCTGTCACGGTCGACTGGACGATCACCAATCCGAGCTGAGTCCTGCTTACGGACCGGCCACCGGCGCCGGGGGCGCTTCGGATCGAAGCAACCGACGAACAGAAGCAGTCCTGATGACCGGTGGACGAGTCAGGTCGCGTCGACCGGTCATCCAGACCCCATCAAAATCTTTCGCAGTTCAAAGCTGTCAGGTGATCGTAAAGGTGCCCGAGATCGTTCGACGGCACTCGTATGATCGGCCCATGGCGCAGCGAGATTGGTTGGCCTGGCACGAGCCGTACGATGACCCCTCCTCACCCTTGGCCCGACGTCTGGCGAGCGTCCAAAACCACCTCCGTACTGCTCTCGATGGTTGTCGAGAGGGGCCCATCCAGCTGATCAGCATGTGCGCGGGACAGGGTCGAGATGTCCTCGGTGTCTTGGGAGATCACGCTCGCGGACGCGATGTCACGGCCGTACTCGTGGAGCTCGATGAGCGGAACGTGCGCATCGCCAAGCAATCAGCGATCGACCTGGGCCTCGTGAACGTCGAGGTTGTTCGGAGTGACGCCGGAGTGACTGATTCCTACCGCAGCCCCATTCCGGCGGACATCGTCCTTGTCTGCGGGGTGTTCGGGAACATCTCCGATGCCGACATCGAGACCACCGTGGCCACTCTTCCCTCCTTGTGTACCCCGAATGCCACGGTCATCTGGACGCGTCACCGAGGACCTCCCGATGTGACACCGCAGATCAGGCAGTGGTTCAGCGATGCTGGTTTTGAGGTCCAAGCGGTGGACCATGAAGCTGACAGTTTCTTCGGTGTCGGCGTCAGTCGCTTTCGTGGCCACCCTCGCCCGTTTGTGCCTGGAAAGCGACTATTCACCTTCGTAGGCTTCGACAACTTGGGTACTCAACCAGGTGGTCGCTCATGACCCCCACGATGGGTGGCCGGCGAAGGTGTGGAGCCGCTCACGGGATTGGGGGACCGAGTTCCGGCTACCACCTCCGACACCGGCATCGAGTGGTGCGTGCAGCTGCCGATGAACGGCAGATCGGCGCTCCCCCGCCTGCTCTCGTAGCCGGAGGACGGAGGCCTGTACGGTCGCTCGCCGGCCGGACGTAATCTAGGCCATGCGCTTCGCCTTCAAGACCTCGCCGCAGGATACGACCTGGACCGACATGCTTGCCGTGTGGAGGGCGGCCGACGACATCGAGCTGTTCGAGTCGGGCTGGACCTTCGACCACTTCTATCCGATCTTTTCCGACAGCACCGGTCCTTGCATGGAGGGCTGGACCACCCTGACGGCGCTGGCCCAGGCGACGACCCGCCTGCGCATGGGAACTCTGGTGACCGGCATCCACTATCGCCACCCGGCGATCCTGGCCAACATGGCGACCGCCCTCGACATTGTGTCCGGAGGTCGACTGGAGCTTGGCCTCGGGGCTGGCTGGAACGAGGAGGAGTCGGGGGCCTACGGGATCGAGCTGGGCACGCCGGGCCAGCGCAGTGACCGCTTCGAGGAGGCCTGCGAGGTGATCATCGGGCTCCTCACCCAGGAGACGACGACCTTCAAGGGCCGGTACTACCAGCTCAGCGATGCCCGCAACGAGCCCAAGCCGGTTCAGCACCCGCACCCACCGATCTGTGTCGGTGGTAGTGGCGAGAAGAGGACGCTGCGTACCGCAGCCCGGTTCGCCCAGCACTGGAACTTCGTTGGTGGCACGCGGGACGAGTTCGCCCGCAAGCGCGACGTCCTGCATCAGCACTGCGAGGACCTCGGCCGCGACCCCACGGAGATTCTCCTCTCCACTCACGTCCGATTCGCCGGGGACCCGAAGGCGACTGCCGAGCAGGCCGCCGCACTGGCAGAGGTCGGCGCCCAGCTGGGCATCGTCTACCTCGTGCCGCCCCTGGATCCCGGCGTGCTCGAACCGCTGGCCAGCGCCTTGCGTGAGTTGTAGGGAAGCGACGACGACTCCTCATCCCAGACCGTTCTTCGGTCACCCGCCCCGGGGCGCTCCGACTCCCGGGGCAGGGTTATCGTCCAAGGCTGGTTGGTGCTTCCCGGCGAGGGGAAATCCAAGATTAAGGGAGCTGACCATCGCCGGGCGCCTCATCTGTGGAGCGGTGGAGCGGTCACCGTCTCGTCGGTTCATGGTGAGCCAACTCGGCAACTGTCACTACGGAGGCGCGGTGTGGGTCGTCGACTACTCAGCGCCAACGACCTGGAAGTCCTGATTGACGAAGACGTGATGCGGCCAGTTGACGCCGATGTAGTGAACGTTGTACTCGCCGTCGCTCAACTTCGCGACTCGGTCGACGATTCCGCCCGGATAAGCGGCCAGCGCGGCTTCTGTCGCCTCATTGGCTGCTGTTCCACTGATGATCGTCCCCGATCCCTCGCTCCAGTTGGCGGGGATTTGACCAACCTGTTTTGACGTGGTCAGCACACCCCGTTGAAATGGAATTACTGCTGTCGATGAGGTCGCTGATCCGACAGGCGGTTGAACAATGACCTCCGCTGCCGTGATCGTCGTCCCGTCGGTGGTTCCCAGCACGAGGACGGGCTCATCTGCGGCAACGGCGCTCGACGAGGTCGCGGTCGTCCCCTTCAAGTACGCCGTCGAGGTCCCCTCGTCGATGATCACCTTCTGACCGGTTGATGTTGTCAGCGCGAAGCCCGACGTGGACACAGCGGTGACCGTGCCCGATGCTCCGCCGGCGGCAGGTCCTGACCGAGCGTTGGATCCCCCACCTCCAGGTCCAATTCCGCCAGCGGCGCTACCCGGCGCGGACTGCCCCGCTGTTGAGGGAGGGGTTGTCGCCGTTGCCGATGAAGAAGTCCCCGTTGCCGATGAGGAATTGGCGAGACCGAACGAAAGTCCGGTCACCGAGCAGACGAGCACAACACCAAGGATCCAAACCCTTCTTCTGTTCGCTAGCAGTCGCTGCACTCTCGGCCAACGGTCATGCTCGTCTGTGGACGCCGCGGCGGACTGGTCTGGTGGAGGATTCGACGGCGAGGTCGGCGGTGCAACGGCTCCGGCGACAGGTTGCTCTGACGCTGCACTCGATACGGGCCGACTTGAAAAGATCTCGTCCGGGCCTGGCGATTCGCAATCGTTCACGGTGGCGTTCCTCTCGTGAGATATCTAACAAGGGTGCCCGCCATACTTGTGAAGTCCCTGTGGGCCGCTTGCGACCATCCTGTGACTGCTCCGTGCAGCCACCACCTCCGCTGGGGACCCAACCACCCAGCCGTCGAGACCATCCGATTCAACCGCAATCGCGATTGAGTACCGATGGTCGATCAACAGTGATGCACCCGGAATCGGAAGGTCAGGTCTCACCTGGGCCGCATCCGGGCATGACTGGCGACGGTGAGCGCGCATGACTCGGCAAAGCCTCCATTGACCACTGGACGCCTCGGATGGGGTACTGGCAGCCATTGGATGTGCCGGAGCACGCGGCGCTGCGCTCCTCAACCCCGATGGTGCCCATTCCGCGCCTGAGCAGGATCCCAGCCACCGAATCCCCTTTGAGCCAAGAGGATAATTTCAGGTCTTTCGGGCGCGGCGAATCAGGCCGTCATCGACGGACGCAAATGCCTAAGATTTGGTGGGTCCGGGAGTGGCTCGCCCGATTGGGTCGAGAGTTACTCTCGACAACGGACCGGTCATCTCCCAGTGAATCGAGGGACGTCATGCGACCATCCCATCGGCCACAACTGGCCCGTCGAGTAGTACTGACCGCCCTGGTCGGCACAGTGGTATTGGGAGACCTGCTGTTATGGGTGCCAACAGTGGGGGCCGCCGAGACCGGGTCGTCTCGTCCCCAACTGTCGGGAAGCAACTTCTCGCTCGACGGGGTGGCGTGTCCCGGCCCGTCGACCTGCTTGGCCGTGGGAGGCTACGACAACCGCTCGGGTGTGGTGCTCCCGCTGAGCCAGCAGTGGAACGGCAAAGCATGGAGCGCGGTCCAGACCCCCGGTTCAGATTTCAGCGAGCTCGCCGACGTTTCGTGCCCGGACACCTCGAACTGCATGGCGGTGGGCACGTCGCGCTACGGCACCCTGGCCGAAAGCTGGAACGGGACGGCCTGGACGATTGTGCCCAGTCCGGCTCCGACCGGAGCCAACTCGAGCGACTTGATCAGTGTGTCGTGTCCCAACTCGACCAGCTGTGCCGCCGTGGGCTCCTTTGTGAACGGATCCGGCGCCACCGCAACATTGGCCGAGGAGTGGAACGGCTCGACCTGGAGCCTCATCCACAGCCCGAATCGGTCGGGCGCCACCGGTAGTGAGCTTGACGGTGTCTCCTGCACCAGCGCGTCGAGCTGCGTGGCCGTCGGTGACTCGTTCAACAACGTGGGCAACAGCCGCACGTTAGCCGAGAGCTGGAACGGCGCCACCTGGAGCATCGTGCCCAGTCCCAACCCCGCCAAGGGCCAGGAGAACACCCTCAGTAGCGCGTCGTGCATCAGCACCACCAACTGCACCGCCGTGGGTGACTACTGGGCTCTTCCCGGCGAGACGGTGGTCCTCATCGAGACGTGGAATGGCACCAAATGGAGCCTGGTGGCAGGGGCAGGAGCCAGTGGGTTCCTGAACGGCGTGTCCTGTTCGGCGTTCTCGGAGTGTATGGCCGTGGGCGATTCGGTCCCGGGGACGCTGGCCGAGCAACAGAACGGCCCCGGATGGTCGGTGCTCCCCAGCCCAAGTCCCAGGGGAGCGTCGGCCAGCACCCTGTCGGGAGTGTCGTGCTCCAGCCCGTCGAGCTGCAACGCGGTGGGTTACTCCATCGGCGCCAGTAGCGACACCACCTACAACCTGGCCGAAACCTGGAACGGCCAGCAATGGACCCTGGCCAGGGTGGCGAACTCCTGAGCGCGGCATCGCTTTTGGTGGCGTCCCGCGACAACCCGAACGGCTCCCCTCCGTGGCCGTATCATGGCAGCCGGTAGCTACCGCGAAGAGGAGGCGGAACATGGCAGGGTTCATTCAGTTCGTCGAGTTTGAGGCGATCGACGTTGATGCGGTCGTGGCGGCACTGGAGCGGTTTCGAGATGAGCATCCAGGTGTACTCACAGCTTCGACGTCAACAATCACTGAAGACCGCGATCGCCCCGGGACTTACATATCGATCGTTGAGTTCCCCTCCTATGAAACGGCGATGGAACAACAGAGCAATCCTGCAAGCTCGGAGTTGTCGGCAAGCTTGGCCAAAGTAATGAGTGGACCGCCGCGTTTCCGCAACCTCGACATGCGTTTGGTACTGACCAACCCCTAGCTGTCGAAACGCTTTTGGTTCGGGGTCCGGCCGGCACAGAAGCAAGAGGGTGTCAGACTCCGGCACTTCCGGCGTGTACACAACCTGACAAGAGGCATCGATTCGAGTGTGTGCCTGCCCGACACCCGATTCCATTGAGGAGGACGGATGCAAGTATCCGGCGTTGTTGCGAACCTTTCAGTCGCTGACATTGGAGCGGCCCGTGACTTCTACACGGAATATCTCGGGCTGAGCGTCGAGGGATTCAATATGGGGTGGGTTGCGCACTACCAATCCCCGGACGGCAAGGCCCATGTTCAACTTGTCACCAGCGATGCCACGGCCCCCGAAGATTCAGCTATCTCGATTCATGTCGGCTCCGGTGTGGAAGAGGCTTATGAGGAGGCCAAGCGGCGTGGCTACGAGATCGTCTACCCGCTTACGAAAGAGGCATGGGGTCTGCGAAGATTCTTCGTTCGTGCCCCCGATGGCACGATTGTCAACGTCACAAGCCACCCTGAATAGCTTTTCGGCTGTTCCCAAACGGTCTGCGTTCGGTTGAATTGGCCTGCCCCCGTTCGCCGGTGCCGCCCTGCCCATCGACCTGTGATTGATCGGCGAGCAAGGGGTGGCGACGTCCTCGGGGGCGGTTCCACAACCCCGCATCCGAGGACACCAACGTGAATCGGTCGTTGAGAGGGCGCCGTTAGAAAGCGGTCCCGACCATCAGGTTGTCGCCGCCCAGGGCGTTCAACGCAAGGGTCGTTATACCGGGCCCCGTCGCTGCGCACCCAGCGATGGCGATCGCGAGGTTGTGCCCGAGGTACAAATCAGTCGTACCCGGGAAACATCCAGCGAGGTTTGTCCCGTTGACCCACGTGATGATGCCCGGAACTACGCTCCCTCCCAGCGGGAAGTTGGTGGTGGTCGGCACGATGGTGCCTCCCGAGCCGAGCCAACTGATGGGGAAGGGGTTGATGGCAGGGGTGGTTCCGCCACTGAGGAGGGTGTTGCACAAGGCCCCCGGTCCGTTTGGGCCGGGACGGTAAAGCTGAACTTTCGGTGCTCTTGGTGCGTTTCACTGTTTGACCTGTTGAAGCAACATGAAGGGTGAGGCTCGTGCCGTAGAGACCGACGTATTTTTGTTCTTGCCTGCGAAGCTCACCGTGTAGGGCCCGGTGCTTGTGCTGGTGGGTGGCGGGCTAAACGTCATCGTCCCCGACAGATTGCAACTGATGTTGCCGTTGAATGTGAGCGGCGGGAAATGCTGCCGAGGCGACGCCTGACCTGACGGTCGTAAGGAGTGCTATCGGGAGTGTGACGGCCATTTCCGCCAGGACCAACCTTCACCTGCCCGCTCGTTCCAATGGAAACTTTGAGTCTGAGGAAGGGGCAGCTCGAAATCAACCAGCGACAGTGAATGTTGTGTGCCGCACTTGGTTGTGCGAGCGATCACAAGGCGTGGGACCGGGGCGACGAACCGCACGTCAGTGCCAAGTTCACTGATCATCTTTGTTCCGGGACCCAGGCATATGTCGGCCGAACTGGAGAAGAAAAAGGAGACGTGAAACTTCCCTTTGATCCCCGCACTGTGCTGCTTCGCGGCGCCTTTGGTCAGAGTGAAGGCTTGAGCGCATCCCGGAGCCGAGTGCTTGGAAGTCAGTAGATTCGGGCAGTGGTGGACCACCGACCTGAGGGCCAGGATGATCGGGAGCTTGCGGATGACCTGATCGCGCTCGCCGGGCGTCGGGTGAGAAGCGTCGCCGCTGCCTTGGTCGATCTCGACGCCTCGCCGAACACCAGGGTCACCTTCAGCGACGCGCAGCCCGAGACGCGATTCGAGATCGGCTCGCTCACGAAGGCGCTGACCGGCATGCTGCTTGCCGACGCCGTCGATCGCGGCGAGGTCTCGTTGGACACCACGACCGGGACTCTTCTCCCCGGCGGTGCCGGGACCCGATTCGGGTCTATCTCCCTTCGAGAGCTGTGCACCCACACCTCCGGCCTGCCGCGGCTGCCTCGGGGTCCGCTCATGCTCCTCCGGTGGGGGCGGTTCCTTACGCTGGGAACGGATCCCTATCAGGGGACGACGGTTTCGGGTATGTTGAGGTCGGCCGCTGGCCAACGGCTCCGGGGCCGAGGCCAGTTCAGGTATTCAAACCTGGGCGCCGCCGTCCTCGGACAACTCCTCGCTCTCGGCGCCGGTGCCGACTACGGGCCTTTGATGACCGAGCGGATCTTCGCGCCGCTTGGGATGACTGCCTCGGCCGTCGCCAGCCCACAGCAGACGGCCCTGCCCGGCTGGTCATCGATGGGCCGCCGGCGTCCGCCCTGGACCATGGGCGGCTATGCGCCGGCAGGCGGCGTCATCAGCACCCTCGGCGATATGGCCCGGCTTGCCGCGGCCTTGTTGGACGGCTCGGCGCCGGGAAGCGGCTCATTGACCCCGATCGAAGGCGTTGCCAGCGGCGGGTCTAACCGGGCGAGAGGCATGTTCTGGGTCATCGAATCGGATCCCCGGACCAACCGGAAAATGGTCTGGCTCAACGGCCAGACCGGTGGATATTCGTCCTTTCTGGGTCTCGCCCCCCACTCCGGTCGAGCGGTGATCGTCCTGGCCAACGTCGCACGGGCACGTGACCAGCAACGAATCGCCTTCGGACTGGCACCCCGTTTTGCCACCCCAGCTGGCTCTGACCCCGACGGCTGAAACTCGGATGTTGACGACGGGTGCCTTGGTCGCCGGGTCGGTAGGGCATGATGACATCCGGGCCACATCCCCGACGTCGACCGTCGCTTCAGCGAGCTCAGGCGGCGGATTCCCTGGGGGCCACTGCAATAGGCTCACCCCATGGACGACGGCTCCCAGCAGACGGAGATGACCGTCGTTTTGACGTGGCAGACCAACCCGGAAAACGACGATCCTCGCTTGATAGTGCAACTTGAGGACGGAGAGGGTCGCAAGTGGGATCCCGTGGCGAACGCCGCACCAATCACCGGATTTTTGCCCGACGGATGGCCGAGGGGCGGCACGCTCGCTTTCAAGCGGACCATCGAGGAGCGCTGAGCCCTCACCAACCGGGCCGACGGCGAGAAAACGGGATCCGTCGTGAACATCAGGCGAGGAAAGCGGGCCGGGTGTTCGGGATCGGACCAATGTTGGAGACGTGCATCGTTGCCCGTACGATTGGAGGGTGCCGTCTCTCTACGAGTTCGCAGGTGGCGAGGAGGTGATCCATCGCCTCGAAGACACCTTTTACACCAGTGTCCTCAAGGATCCGCTGCTCCAACCACTCTTCGGAGCAGGCCAGCCCCAGCATGTCGATCACCTGACCGCGTTCACCGCCGAATCATTCGGTGGTCCTGACCGCTTCACCCGAGAGCTCGGGTTCGACCATTTGATTGGTGTCCACCGACACCTTCAGATCACTGAAGAGCAGCGACAAAGGTTCGTGGAGCTTTATGTGGACGCGATGGACGCGGTACGCCTCCCGGGCGACAAAGACTTCCGGGAGGCGGTCCGATCACACGTCGAGTTCGGATCGAAGGTCGCCATGCAGAATTCACATGCCGAGACCGACGACGATCTCCACCCGCTGCGCGAGGTTCCTCGGTGGACGTGGTCTGGAGACGGCTAGAGAGCCACTCTGGGATGACTCCACGTACGGAGGTGACGGTCTGTGGTCATTTCCGACACCCGTTGGTCGATCGTTGGTGACGTAGGACTGGTCCCCATCGGGAACTTGTTCTCCGCCATCGGGCAATACTCAGTCGATGAGGGATATCGAGCGGGCCGAGCCGACGGATGCTGAGCGCATCGAGGCTTCTCTGACCGATCCGGAGGCCTTTACAGCTCTTTTCGACCGACACGCAGGACCCTTGTACCGGTACATGTGCAAACGGGCTGGTCAGCCCGATGTCGAGGACCTGGTTGGCGAGACGTTCGCCACCGCATTCCGCTCTCGGCGGACCTACGACCTGACTCGCCCCGACGCCCGTCCCTGGCTTTTTGGCATCGCCACCAATCTCGCCCATCGTCACTGGCGGACGGAGGGTCGCAGATTGAGGAGGAATGACGAAGCGGCTTCCATCACTGGCGTCGATGTTGACCACGGCGAAGTAGCGATCTCGAACGTATTCTTCCAAGGCCAGTCGGCGAAAATTTCCCGGGCGCTCGGTCAGATCGACGCCGCCTACCTCGACGTTTTGCTCTTGGTGGCGGGACCGGGATTCAGCTACGAAGAAGTCTCCATCGCGTTGGGAATTCCGGTCGGCACGGTCCGATCGCGGTTGTCCCGTGCTCGTCGACAACTCCGAGAACTCCTTGGTGACTCCGGGCGATACCTCGATGAAGACTCGTCGGCGGGCCGGCTGCCGGTTGCCAAGGAAGGCTCGACATGAGCATCGACCTCGACCTCGTCCATGACTACATGAATGGTGAGGAAGGACCGGCACAAGAGCTCTTGGTGGCGCGCTCCATCCTCGAAGAGGCCATTGCTTCCGAGATCGGGAAGAGCGACCAAGTCGTCCTGGTCGGTCGTCCCCGCCGGCGAAGGAAGCGGAGCACTGGTCGGCGTACCCGATGGTCAATCGGTGTCTTGGCCGCATTTGCCGCAAGTTGCATCTTGATCGTCCTAGTTCTCCCGTCCTCGAAGATCGGGACGCCTCTCGCTGCGGCCGCCCAGATCGGCCGCCTCGCTGACTCTGTAGAGCCGGCGCCTCAACCGCAGGCAGGTCAATGGTCGTCCTACCAAATGAGGGGTGAGCTTGCTGTGGCTGTCACCGAGGTCGGCAACACGCCCACGCCAGACGTCAAGGCGGCGATCCCGATTGGGCTGCGGGTGTGGTCAAACTCGACCGGCACGAACTGCACGTCCCAGCAGTTCGGAACGGCACAGTTCGCCAGTCCGGCGAACGCCGAGGCCTGGCACTCCATCGGCCTGATTGACACCCCGACCGATCAACCGGTCAGCAACTGCACCGCCGGTGTCGAAGTGTCAGCGGGTGCCGGATCGACCATGACGGCCATGGACGTGTCAACTCTCACTCACGATCCTGCGACCTTGGCCAAACAGCTACAGGCCGGCACCACTGGCATTTCGTCGGTTGACCGGACTGGCATCGGAGAATCGGTACACATGGCTGGCTTCGTTCGACTGACGGTTCTCCTTGTCGGTCCGACCACTGGCGGGTGGTCCGGGTTTGCACAGGAGATGCTCCGGACAATGGCTCTCCTCCCCGGCGTGATTTCATTGGGCCACGCAACCTCTCACTCCGGCCACACCGGCCTGGCTTTCTCCACTGAACAGCAGGCGACATTGAATCCAAGGACCGGAGCGGTGATCCCACCATGGTCGGGTCCGACGGTCATCTTGGATTCAAGGACCGGGACACTCCTCGAGGCTCGCAATTTTTCCATCCCGGTGCTGCAAAACGCCGCTCAGGACTTCGTCGGCAGTCCCTCGGCGCCTGTCTACAGCGGGGTCGGCTATGGGATCAACACCGAGTGGATCGACCCCGTGGGTGGGACGAGCATCATCGGCCAGGGGGACGTGCCGACATGGATCAGCACGTTCCACGTCATCGAAGCAATCACCAAATCAACCACCACTGGCGAAGAGGAGTCGACGGTACTCGATCCGTTCCTCGGAGACGGCAACTCGGCATTCTCGGATCCCGACGTACCAGGCGCCGGTCAGACGACCTTCGACATAACCATTCGGGGAACCGCAGCAGAGGCGGAATCTATAGCTGACGCGCTCACCGCCTCGGGGCTGTTCGACAGCGTGGCCGTCAAGGCATAGACGGAATCGACCAATGACCGGCTGAGGACCGTCCCCGACCGTCGGACCGGTGGGGCATCATCGGGCCCAACCCGCAGTCTGGTGCTTATCGGCGCGATCGGCCCACCCCGGTACGTGGCGCTACAGGTGGCTGAAGCCGCCTGACTCCTCCTTGGTCATGGCCACCGACACCGGGTGCTTGGCGAAGTGGTCGATGGACCCTTCGATGTCGTCGAGGAGCAAGAAGGCAAGATCGCGGCTGACGCCCTGGCGGACCAGGATTCTCTGAACGGAGACATCCGACACCGAACCGGTCAAGGGGTAGGCCGGAACCTGCCAACCCCGGACTCGCAGACGGTCGGCGATGTCGTAGAGGGTGTAGCCGGGGTCCTCACCCTCACGGATCCTCCACGCCACCGAGGGGATCCCTGTCTGGGGATTGGAGTCGCACAGCAGCTCGAAAGGACCAAGCTTGATGATCTCCTCGGATAGATAATTCCCGGTGGCGTAGCAGGCGTCGTGAACGTCCTGATATCCCTTCCTCCCGAGCCGCACGAAGTTGAAATACTGGGACACGATCTGTCCGGCCGGCCTCGAGAAGTTGATCTGGAACACCGGCATGTCACCACCCAGATAGGTCACGTGGAAGACCAGATCCTCCGGGAGGTCTTCTTTGTCGCGCCACAGCACCCAGCCCACGCCGAGGGGAGCCAATCCGAATTTGTGACCGGAGGAACTGATCGACTTGACCCGCGGGATCCGGAAGTCCCATTCGACGTTCGGAGCACAGAAAGGGGCGAGAAAGGCGCCGGACGCCCCGTCGACGTGGATATCGATGTCGAGCCCGGTGTCCGCCTGCAGGGTGTCGAGCGCCTTGGCCAGTTCGACGACCGGCTCGTACGCGCCGGTGTAGGTCACCCCGAAGGTGGGAACCACCATGATGGTGTTCTCGTCCACCTGGGCCAGCATCTGCTCGACGTCCATGGCGTACTTGCCCGGCGACATCGGGATCTCCCGCATCTCGACGTCCCAGTACCGAGCAAACTTGTGCCAGACCACCTGCACCGGGCCGCACACCATGTTGGGCTTGTCGGAGGGTTTGCCCTCGGCCTGGCGCTTGGCCCGCCAGCGCCACTTGGCGGCCATGCCGCCGAGCATGCACGCCTCCGAGGACCCGATGGCCGAGCAGCCCACGGGGTCGCCGTTCTCCGGGGCGTTCCACAGATCAGCCAACATCTGCACGCAGCGCCGCTCGAGCTCGGCAGTCTGGGGATACTCGTCCTTGTCGATCAGGTTCTTGTTCATCGACAGGTCCATCAACTTGTGGACCTCGGGCTCCTCCCAGGTCTGGCAGAACGTGGCCAGGTTCTGGCTGGCGTTGCCATCGAGCATCAGCTCGTCGATGATGGCCTGCATCGCCACCTCGCACCGCATCTCCCGATCGGGGAACCGGTTGGCCGGCAGGGTGGTCAGCAGGTCGTGCCCGGCATAGATCGAGCCGATAACCTCGTCGCGGACCGACTGGCGATTGTGTAGGGGCATTGTGACTGACCTCGTCTCTCGTTTTGGGCTAGGGGTGGGCTGCTGATCACAGACAGGGGGGCACGGACTGAGTGGTCACACCCCGCTGACCGCCTGGATGCGACCATCGGCGATGGCATGGGTGAGGGAAGCGAAGTCCTTTTCGTTCTGATCGGCGTAGGACGCGGCGAACTCGCACATGGCCTGATCGAAGCGGTCACCACCTCCGAGGTAGGCGCCCATGGCGATGGGATCGCCGGAGCGGGCGTGGGCCCGACTCAGGGTCCATCCGCACATCTGCGCGTAGATCCCCATCGCCTCGGGGGACATGGCGTCCACGTCGGCCGAGGCCTTCCAGTCCCACAGCTGGCGCAGGTAGAAGTCACGGGTCACACCGTCGTCGCCCCGGAAGCTGTCCCAACCGAGGAAGATGTCACTGGCCCCCTGCATGAGGCGCTGTCCCTCGACCACCCGCTGGCCGTGCTTGGGGTACTCGCTCGGGCCGAGGAAGGCCTCCCCCACTGCAGCCTCCGCTTGCTTGATCTGCAAGAACAGAGGGTCGGAATTGTCCCGGCCCACGAAGAGGGCCACCCAGCACCGGGTGCCCACCGAACCCACGCCGACCACTTTGCGGGCCAGATCGGTGAATTCGTACTTGTCGAGCAACCGTTGGCGGTCGCCGGACAGGGTGTGCCGATACTGGCCGAGCGCCTCATAGAGGTCGCCCACCGTCTGTTTGGAGTAGACATCGGTGAACAGGGACTCGGCCGGCACCACCAGAGGCGGGTTCTCGACGAAGCGCAGCTTGCCGTCGACCTCGGTGGTCAGCTTGGTCAGAGCGGCCAGACGGTCCTTGGACTGGGCCTTGGCCACCTGCTTCCCGAGGTTGTCCGTCAACCTGCGTCCGGCCTGGGCACCCCAGCGGGCGGCGATGGCGGCGGCGTCGAGCCGGGAGTACCAGATGTCGAGGTCGAGCATGCCGGCGAACTCCCGCATGGCGGTGCGATACGAACACGTCCCCTGGGCCACGATCGACCGCCGGGTGGCGGTGTCGAAATCGCGGCTGCGGGCGGCAATCTCGAGACTGGCCGACAGGCGCTTGAGGTCCCACTCGAAAGGGCCGGGGATGGTCTCGTCGAAGTCATTGACATCGAAGATGAGGTCGCGCTCGGGGGAGGCGAAACCACCGAAGTTGACCAGATGGGCGTCCCCGCACAGCTGGACCTTCAGCCCGGTGTGATCGCCGTGGGCCAGATCGGCGGCCATCACTGCGGCGGCGCCCCGGAAGAAGGCGAAGGCGGAGGCGGCCATCCTGCCGTAGCGGATCGGCAGCAGATCGGGGACCCGGGTGGTGCCCTGCAGGGCCAATATCTCGAGCGGATCGGTGCGGTCGGGGGCGGGCTCCCAGGCGGCATGGCGGCGGCGCGGAACCTTGGCCCGGGCCTGGCGCCCGAACCCAGCTCGCTCTGCCGGCGTGGCCTCTCGCACGGTCCCATCATTCCACTCTGCCCGTCGAACCGCGCCGGCGGCTGGCGAATCAACCGTTGGGCGACGGCCTCGCCTTGCGGCGCCTCCGCAGCATGATCACCAGTCGGTCGATGACACCGCCGAGGAAGGCGGCGATGAGCAGCACCCAAATCAGGCTCACATCGGCATGGAAGAAGACGAAGCCCACCCGGACCGTGTTGCTGTTGTCGAGGACGAAGGCAATGAGCAGGGCCAGGATGACCACGGCACCAACAATCCCGGCCACGTCCCGGTTGTCGCGCCGTGCGGCCGATGACCCACCACTGGACACCTGTGCGGACTTGGCCATGGCTCGCTCCCTTCGCCCGACAACTGTCGAGCACCATCGCCGACGAGAGTACCCGGGGTCGTCCCCGGCCGCAGGGACCGGGCCACCAGGGAGGATCAGGTGAACAGCAGTGTGGCCTGGTGGGCGAAATCGAGGATCGGGCCGGGGATGATCCCGAAGACCACGGTGAAGGCCACCGACAACCCGATGGCCAGGACGGTCAGTTGGGGCACCGGCACACGACCCCGCTCGGTCACCGACTCGGCCGGCGGGTCGTCGGTGAGAACGGTCAGTCCGGACACCGGATCGGAGAAGGCCGCCTCCCGGGCCCGGCCGGTGGCGGTCGCCTTGTCATCGTCGACGGTGCTCCCCGGAGGCGGGATCGGGACGGCACCGGCCGGGGCGGTCGGGGTGGCCCCCTCAGCGGGATCGTCTCCGGCGGCCACGTCCCCCGCCGGGCCCACCGGGGAGTACATGGCGACGGCCACCCGCAGATAGAAGAAGGCCGCCACCGCCGCGGACACCATCGCCACCGTGGCCAGAACATAGGCATGGGTGGCCACCGACGCCCCCACCACTCCGAATTTGGCCAGAAATCCCGTGGTGAAGGGGATGCCGGCCTGGGCCAGCAGCAACACCGCGAAGGCCAGCGCCAACACTGGTTGTCGTTTGGCCAGCCCCCGGTAATCGGTGATCTGGTTGCCGGTGTCCCCCATACCCGACATCACCGTGATGACGGCAAAGCTGCCGATGACCATGAACATGTAGGTGAAGACGTAATACAAGGAGGACGAAACGCCGCGGGCGGTGGCCGCCTCCACGCCCAGCAGCATGAAGCCGGCGTGGTTGATGGACGAGTAGGCCATCATGCGTTTGACGTCCTTCTGCATCAGGGCCACGACGGCGCCGAACAGCAGGCTGAGGATGGCCACCACCCAGATGATCGGCTGCCAGTCGGTGCGCACCGTGCCGAAGGAGGACACGAAGACACGCAGCAGAGCGGCAAAGGCCCCGGCCTTGGCCACCGCAGCCATGAACCCGGTCACCGGCGAGGGTGATCCCTGGTAGACGTCGGGCGACCACATGTGAAAGGGGACGGCGGCGATCTTGAACCCGAACCCGACCAGCAAGAGGGCCAGGCCGCCCAGCAACACCCCGTTGGAGGCGATGTCGTTCTTGGCCAGGTAGTCGGCGATCTGGGGCAGGTTGGTCGAGCCGGTGGCCCCGTAGACCAGGGCGATGCCGTAGACGAAGACCGCCGAGGAGAAGGCCCCGAGCACGAAGTACTTGAGCGCGGCCTCGCCGGACTCGGCTCGCTTGTGGTTGAAGGCGGCCAGCACGTAGAGGGCGATCGACATGATCTCGAGACCGAGGAAGACCACGATGAGATCGTTGGCCGCCCCCATCATCATCGCCCCCGAGGCCGACATCATGGCCAGGACGTGGAACTCGGGGCCCTCGATTCCCTCTCGCTTGAGGTACCCGTCGCCCACCAGCGCGGTCAACAGCATGGCGATGGCCACCACGATCTGGATGAACACGTCGAATCCGTCGAAGGCGATGGCGCCGGCGATGGTGACCTGGGGTCCATGGGTGCTGATCTGGTCCCACTGGAAGAGGGCGGCGACCAGAGCGGCAACCGACACGGCCGAGGCGACCAGGGTGCCCGCTCCCACTCCCATGACCTTGCGGAACAGCGAGCTCGCCGTCATGAGGACCAGGGCCCCGCCGATCATGATGAGCATGGGCAGGATGCTCAGGTAGTTGACGTGCGGCGTGTGGATCGTAGGTGCCGCCGATGCCAACATCTGGATCGAGGAGCCGGTCACGGCGCCTCCCCCGATGGGCGGGCGGCCGCGGTGGCGGTCACCGGCCGCGGGCCGGCCAGGGCCAACCCGGACAGGTGACGGGGTGGGGCCACCGAGGCGTAACCGGTATGGAGCCCGGCCGGTATGCGGGTATGGGTCACCCGGTCCACATGGATGACCAGCTGATCGACCGACGGTGTGATCCGATCGAGCACCGGTTTGGGGAAGACGCCGATGGCCACGATGAGGATGATCAGGGGAGCGATGATGAGCCGCTCGCTCCACCCGAGGTCACGGGTCTTGGTGTCCACCGGCGTGGGCGCCCCGTGGAAGACCTGCTGGTAGGCCCACAGCAGGTAGACGGCGGCGACGATGGTCCCCATGATGGCCACCACCGCCCACCACCGGTGGGCCAGGAAGGTCCCGATGAGGATCAGGAACTCCCCCACGAAGCCGTTGAGGCCGGGCACCCCGATGGAGGCCAGCATGGCCACGGTGAAGACCCCGGCCATCACCGGTGCTGACGCCTGCAGGCCCTTGAGCGAGGTCACCTGCCAGGTGCCGCGCCGTTCGTAGATCCACCCCACCAAAATGAACAGCGCAGCGATGATCAGGCCGTGGTTGACCATCTGGAGGACCCCGCCGGCCAGGCCTTGGCTGTTGAGCGCGAAAGTGCCGAGCACGATGAACCCGATTTGGGCCAGCGAGGAATAGGCCAGCAGTCTCTTCATGTCCCGCTGGGCGCACGCCACCAGTCCCCCATAGAGGATGCCGATCACGGCCAGGGTCAACAACCACGGCGCCAGTGTCCGAGTGGCCTGGGGGAAGAGATTGAGATCGAAGCGCACGATCCCGTACGTGCCGATCTTGGCCATCACCGCGGCCAACAACACGGCACCGGCGGTGGGCGCTTCGGCGTAGGCATCCGGTGACCAGGTGTGAAAAGGGAAGATCGGCGCCTTGACCGCGAAGGCGGCGGTGAAGGCCAAAAAGAGGAGCACGCCCTCGGTCCCCGAAAGGCGAGTGTGCATGAGGGCGGGCAGCTCGAAGGTGAGCACACCCGTCTGCGACTGGTGGAGGAAGGCCACCGCCAGGATCCCGACCAGCAAGAAGGCCGAGCCGGCGAAGGTGTAGATGAAGAACTTGATGGCGGCATAGCCCCGTCGGGCGTAGCCCCAACCTCCGATGATGAAGTAGGAGGGAACCAGGGTGAGCTCGAAGAAGAGGAAGAAGAGCACCAGGTCGAGCGAGACGAAGCTGCCCAAGCAGGCCGCCTCGAGGAGCAGCACCCAGGCCACGAAGGAGCGAGGGTCGCGCCGAACCCGGGCTCCGAGCAGAGACAGGGGGAACAAGAGCGCGGTCATCACCACCAAAAAGAGGGAGATGCCGTCGATGCCCAGCGACCAATGGATGCCGAGTTCCTTGGCCCAGATGTGGTCGGACACCAGCTGGTAGCCACCGTCGCCCACCTTGAATTCGACGGCGACGGCCACGGCGACGGCCAGGGTGGCCACGCCCACCACGGTTCCGGCCACCTCGTAGAACCACGGGCGCACCACCCGGTTGGGCACCAGGGCCACGGCGGCGGCGCCGACGGCGGGCACCAACACCAGCACGGTGAGGTAGGGGAAGGCGGGGGTCCCCATCAGCCCCACCACAACCGGCTGAGCATGAAGGCCAGTATCAACACGGTACCGATCACGATGCCGAGCACGTAGTTGCGGACGTAACCGGTCTCGGTGCGCCGGAGGACAGAGCCCGACTTGCCCACCAAGGTCCCCACCCCGTTGACGGCGCCGTCGATGACCTTGGTGTCGATGACATCGGCGCTGAAGGCGGCCAACCGCTCCGACGGCCGGCCGAAGACGGTGTCGTAGAGCTCGTTGATGTACCACGAGCGCTGGAGGAAGCTCGCCTCGAGATCCGGTCTCTCGGCCTTGGCCATCCACAGGCGGAGCCCGATGGTCACCCCGACGACGGCGATGACCGCGTCGGTGATGCCCAGGGCCCAGAGGGCCCCGGTGCTCAAGTGATCGTTGTAGAGGTTGGACCCGAAGACCGGGTCGAGCCAGTTGGACAGCGAGAAATGGCTGTTGGAGAGGGCCAGGACCCCGGCCACGGCGGCAAAGAAAGCCAGGATCCACAGGGGGGCGGTCATGATCGGGCGCGACTCGTGGGGCTCGGGAATCGCCCCTTCGGCATGGTGGGCCCCGGGCATGTCGTGGGTGGCGTCGATGGCCACCTTGTTCGCCCACCGATCGGTCCCGAAGAAGGCCAGCCCGGTCAGCCGGCTCATGTAGTAGGCGGTCAGGAGCGCGGTGACCAAACCCACGGCGTAGAGCGCGGGGCGGGCGGCGAAGGCATTCTCCAGCACGTCGCCTTTGGCCCAGAAACCGGACAGCGGGGGTATGGCGGCGATGGCCAGCCAGCCGACGCCGAAGGTGATGAACGTGATGGGCATGAAGCGGCGCAGATTGCCCATCCGCTTGAGGTCCTGCTCGTCGTGCAGGCCATGGATGACCGAGCCGGCGCCCAGGAAGAGCAGCCCCTTGAAGAAGGCGTGGGCCACCATCAAGAAGATGGCCGCCACGTAGGCGCCGCATCCGATGGCTAAGAACATGTACCCGAGCTGGGACACCGTCGAGTAGGCCAGCACCTTCTTGATGTCCTGTTGGGCACAGGCGATGGTGGCCGCCACGAAGGCGGTGGCGGCACCGACGCAGGCCACGGTGAGCGAGGCGGCGGGCGAGGCGTGGAGCAAGGGGTTGATCCGGCACAGGAGGTACACGCCGGAGGTGACCATGGTGGCGGCATGGATGAGCGCCGACACCGGGGTGGGGCCCTCCATGGCATCGGCCAGCCAGGGGAACAGCGGGATCTGGGCCGACTTGCCCATCACCCCCACCAACAGCAGAAGGCAGATGGCGGTGATGTTCCCCGCGCCGATGGAGCCGATGCGGGCGAAGATGGTGGTGTATTCCAGCGAGTGCACCTTCTCGAAGGTCAAGAAGATGGCCAGGAGAAACCCGACGTCACCGATCCGGTTGTAGACGAAGGCCTTCTTCCCGGCGCTGGCCGCCGATTCCCGGGTGAACCAGAAGGCGACGAGCAGATAGGAGCAGGTGCCCACCCCCTCCCACCCGGCGTAGGTGACCAGCATGTTGCTCCCCAGCACCAGGATCAGCATCGAGGCGACGAAGAGATTCATGTACAGGAAGAATTTCGGGTAGTCCTTGTCGCCCTTCATGTAGCCGATCGAGTACAGGTGGATGAGGGCGCTGACACCGGTGACGAACAGCACCATGGTCATCGACAGGGGATCCACGTACAGGCTGGCGTGGACCTGGAACTGATCGACGGGGACCCACGTCCACAGGTTCTGGGTGTAGGAGCGCACCGGGGCGTGCACGGTGAGCAGGTCGAGGTACACCCCGATCGACACCACGAAGGACGCGGCCACAAAGAAGGTGGCCACCGCACCGGCGGCCGGATCGCCGAGCCTCCGGCCGAACAGCACCTGGACGGCGAACCCGATCAGGGGCAGCAAGATGATCAGGTAGGTCACGTGGAGCATCGTCCGCTCAGCCCTTCATGATGTGGAGGTCGTCGGCGTTGGCGTTGGCCCGGCGGCGGAAGATGGCGACCACGATCCCGAGACCGACCACCACCTCGGCCGCCGCCACGACCAGGACGAAGAACACCAGGACTTGACCGCCGATGTCGTTGAGCACCCGGGCGAAGGTGACAAAGGTGAGGTTGGCGGCGTTGAGCATCAGCTCCACGCACATGAACATCACCAGCACGTTGCGCCGGACGAGCACACCCAGCGCCCCGATGGCGAACAGGATGACCGACAGGCCCAGGTACCAGTCGGGATTGATGGTCACGGACGCCCCTCCTCGCCGCTCACGGTGGCCGACCCGCTCACGGTGGCCCCGGCATCGGCAGTGGGCCCGCCATCGCCCACGGACTCGACATCGGACTCGACGTCGGCGTCGGCGGCCGGTGCGCCGGCCGGGCTCGGCCCGCTCACCGAGCCGGTTCCCTGGCCCTCGTCCGGGTCCGTGGCCCCGGAGACCCGTTCCTCGATGGGGGCATTGGTGGCGGTCGGGGGGCGGCGGGCCAGCACCACCGCACCGACCACGGCGATGATCAGCAGGGCGGCGGTGGCCTCGAAGGGAAACAAGTAGGTCGTGTACACCGACTTGCCCAACAGGTACACGTTGGAATAGCGACCGTTGGCCACTCCGGCCACATGGGGTGCCCCGGTCGTCCAGTGCGACACCTGTCCCAACAGGAGGAGGCCGGTGGTCCCGAGGACGACCAGCCCGATGGCCAGGGGACGCTGGCCGTGGAGGGGCTCGGCGGCGATGTTCTCCTCGCGGTCGACGCCCAGGAACATGATGACGAACAAGAAGAGCACCACGATGGCGCCGGCGTAGACGATCACCTGCACCGCGGCCAGGAACGGATCGCGCTGGAGGACGAAGAGCACGGCCACGCCGAACAGGGTCATGACCAGCATGAGGGCAGCGTGGACCGGGTTGCGGGCCACCACCACCCCAATGGCCCCGGACAGCACGATGGCGGCGGCCACCGAAAAGACGCCCACGTCGACCCACGATGCATGGGTGGCCGTCGATGCCGCGGCGACCACCGCTCCGATCAGTTCGGGCATCAGCCGGCGCTCGATCCGGTGGCGGTGTCCGACCCCTCGTTCCCGACCGGCCCCGTCGGCGGGCGGGCATCGCCGGGCTCCTCGAGCTCCACGTTCCCCTGCGCCACCGCCTCGGCGTAGTCGGCGTCGGCCTTCTCGTGGTACTTCTTCCCGGCGCCCGGCGCGAACCGCTCCATCTTCTCGATCATCCGCCCGATGGCCCCCCGGGGTCCCCGCTTGGCCGGCGGCATGTCGCTGGGACGGAGGTGCCTCTCCAGGGTGTCGCGGAGTTGCCGGCTTCCGGTGGTCGCCTCGTCGGGCACGGCCGACTGGCCGCTCTCGGGGGCCCGGATCCCGTAGCCGAGGTCGCCGGACCACTGCACGCGGCCCTCGAACGCCGCGCTCCCCGACGGCGAGGTGGCCCGCATCCAGCCCGAGGTGTGCAGGTCGTCCCCCTCCCGCCAGTCCTCCCAGGGCTGGTGTCGGGGCCGACCGTCGTCGTCGACCAGCAACTCCTCCTTGGTATAGATGGCGTCGTTGCGGTTGGTGAAGGAGAACTCCATCAGCTTCGACTCGGTGATGGCCTCGGTGGGGCAGGCCTCGACGCACAGATCGCAATGGATGCAGCGCAGGAAGTTGATCTCGTAGACATAGCCGTACCGCTCGCCGGGCGAGACGGGATGGTCGGGCGGGTTGTCGAGGCCGCGCACGTAGATGCAGTCGGCCGGGCACACGCCGGCGCACAGCTCGCAGCCGATGCACTTCTCCATGCCGTCCTCGTAACGATTGAGAACGTGGCGCCCGTGTTGCCGGGGCTGCTTGGGTCGTTTCTCCTCGGGGTACTGGCGGGTCACCGGCGGCCGGCCCAGGTGCTCGAGGGTCAGCTTGAACCCACCCAGGAAGTTCTGCCTCTGGCGTGGCACTTCGGGGACAGCCATCAGCTGTCACCTCCGATCGGTGCGGGCGAGCTCGGCCCGGTGGGCGATGCCGCGGGATCAGGCGGGCGGTTCCACAGACGCAGGCCGACGGCGGGCAGGATGGCCCGGTTCTCCTCGCGCTCGTTGCCAACGGAGAAGGCCACGGTGATGGTCACCGCGGCCACCACCACCGCCGCGGTCATCCCCAACCCCCACCACCCGTCGATCACGAACCCGGCCACGATCAGCAGCCACCCGAGTGACAGGGGGATCAGCTTTTTCCAGCCCACGTCCATAAGTTGGTCGTAGCGGAGCCGGGGCAGCGCGGCCCGCAGCCACACGAAGACGAACAGGAAGGCGATGGTCTTGCCCAGGAACCACAGGATGGGCCACAGCCAGTACAGGTGGGGGATGTGGGGGATGGGGCCGTCGGGCCCCCCGAAGAAGAGGGTCACGGTGATGGCCGACATGGTGATGGTGTTCATGAACTCGGCCAAGAAGAACAGGGCGAAGCGAATCGACGAGTACTCGGTGACGAAGCCACCGACCAGCTCGGTGTCGGCCTCGACCAGGTCGAAGGGGGGGCGGTTGGTCTCGGCGATGACGGCGATGAAGAAGATGACGAACGGCACCACGACCAGGCGGATAACGTTCCACTGCCAGAAGTGCTGGGCCTGGGCGTCCACGATGGCCCGGGTGCTCAGCGATCCGGTGATCAGAACGACGGTGACCACCGTCATGCCCAGGGCGGCCTCGTAGGAGATCATCTGGGCCGACGCCCGCACCGAACCGAGCAGCGGGTACTTGGAGCCCGACGACCACCCGGCCAGCATCACCCCGTAGACCCCGAGCGACGACATGGCCAGAAGGAAGAGGATGCCCATGGGCGGATCGGCCAGCTGCAGCTCGAAGTGGTGACTGGCGATGGTCACCACTCCCCCGATGGGCACGATGGCGAAGGCCAAAAAGGCGGTGATGATGGTGATGTAGGGAGCGAGCAGGAACACGGTCCGATCGGCGTGCTCGGGAATCAGGTCCTCCTTGAAGAACAGCTTGATCCCGTCGGCCAGGGTCTGGGCGATACCGAAGGGGCCCGCCCGGTTGGGGCCGATGCGACTCTGCATGTCGGAGATGACCTTGCGCTCGAACCAGATCATCAGCATGACCGACACCATCAAGGCGGCGAAGACGACCAGCACCTTGATCACCACGATGAGGAAGACCACCCAACCGACGCCGTTGTCGTAGAGCGGGTCCCCGGCCGCGACCAGAGGATGGATGACCGCCATCAGCGCGCTCACGGGGTCTCCATCCGCAGGGCGACCACCGGTGAGCCGGTATCGATGAGGTCGGCCACGGTCCCCTGGCCCAGCGGGACATTGAAGTCGGCGGCGGCCACCTTGCGGGGCAGTGACGAGTCAGGAACGACGGGCACGACCATGGTGGCCGACGGGGTGAGCAGCTTGACCAGTCCACCGGCGCTCACCCCGAGGGCATCGAGGTCCTGGGGGTTGGCCCGGAGCGCCCCGGGCGCCACCAGATCGGCCAGGGCGCTCACCGCGCTCACCGCCGATCCGAGGTCGTAGAGGGACCGCGAGGCCACCAATCGCAGCGAGTAGCTGTCGACCGGTGTGACATGAGGAACGCCCATCTCGACGGGGAGGGCGATCGGCGTCGGGCGGGCCGGGGCGCCGACCGATCCGGCGCTTCCGGTCGACACGGGCGTCTGGCCGCCGGTCGGCTCCTCGGCCAGACCGGCCCGCGGCGGGGCCCCCTGGCGCTCGACGGACTCGACCCCGGGGAAGGCCATCGGATCCAGCGGAGGCGGTCCACCCCGCCCGGCGGTGGTCACCCCGCCCCCGGCCAGCGGGGCGATCAACCCATCGGCCGCGGCCGGTGCGTCGAGCGCGGCCTGGGTGATGCCGCGGTAGGCCGGGGCCAGCCGCTCCACCTCGTCGGTCACCGCGGCCAGCGAGTCGAGGCCCAGGTCGGCACCCAGGTGGACGGCCAGCTCGGCCGCGATCATCCAGTCCGACCAGGCCTGGCCGGGGGGCACCAGCTTCTGGCCCAGACGGCTGACCCGGCCTTCGATGTTGGTGGCGGTCCCGGGCCGCTCGTGGGCCTCGGCCGCGGGCAGCACCACATCGGCCCGTTCGGTCACCGGCCCGGGCGACGAGGCCACCGCCACCACGAACGCCGCCCCGGCCAGGGCCCGTTCGGCCAGTCGCCGGTCGGGGAAATCGCCCAGGGGGTCAGCGCCCAGGACGATCAAGGAGTCGATGCGGGGCCCGCCCGGTTGGTCGCCCGCCGCGGCCAGAAGGATGCCCTCGGCGTCCCGGCCCCGGGCCCCGGGTACCGCCCCCCACGCCTCGGCGAACCAGTCCCGCCCGGCCTCGAGAGAGACCCGACCGGGCAACAGCCCCGGAGCCAGGCCCATGTCGAGGGCACCGTGGACGTTGCCCCGCCGGAGGGCGGGCAGGAAGCGGGCACCGGGCAGGGACTCGGCCAGCGCCTGGATGGCCTCACCCACCAGGGCCCCGTCCTCGGCCAGGGAGGGCCGCCCGGCGATGACCACCACCGTGCCGGCACCGGCCAGCTGACGGGCCCGGGCCAGCGAGTCGGCGTCCACGGTGGCCGGTGCCGGGGCACCGGCGTCAACCAGGGCCTGCACCAGCCCGGTGGCCTCACCGGGGGCGTAGCGGAGCGAGACCTCGGCATAGGGAGTGAGCGAGGTGGACTGGGGGGAGAGCTCGACCAGCCGGGTCCCGCCGTCCACCACCGCGGCCCGCAGACGCAAGAAGAGGACCGGGAGCTCTTCGCGGATGTCGCCCGACAGCAGGATGACGGTTTCGGCCGTGGCCATCTGTGCGATGGTGGCCCGGGGCAACCCGACGGCCAGTTCAGCCGGCAGCCCGTCACCCATCTGGGCGTCGACCGAATCGGTGCCGAGCACCCCCTTGGTCAGCTTGGCCCAGGCGTAGGCCCCCTCGTTGGTCAGTCGGGCCCCGCCGAGGACGGCGATCGACTCCGGCCCACCGTCACCTTTGGCCGCGGCCTGCAGTCGCTCGGCCACCACGCCCAGTGCCTCGTGCCACGACGTCGGCACCAGGGCGCCGTCCTTGCGGACCAGGGGCTCGACCAGTCGATCCTCGGCATTGACCGTCTCGAAGGCGAAACGGCCCTTGTCGCACAGCCACCCGTGATTGACCGGCTCGGCGTCGATGCCGAGCAGGCGGGTCACCCGGTTGGATGACGACTGGACGGCCACCCGGCACCCCAGGGCGCAGGTGGTGCAGGTCGACTCGACCTGGTCGAGGTCCCACGGGCGGGCCGCGAACCGGTAGGGCGCGGCGGTGAGCGCGCCCACCGGGCAGATCTGCACCGTGTTGCCGGAGAAGTAGGAGGTGAAGGGCAGCTCGGGGAAGATGTTGACCTCGAGCTGTTCGCCCCGGCCGATGAAGTCGATCTGGGCCTCGCCGGCCACCTCGTCGGCGAAGCGGGTGCAGCGGCTGCACTGGATGCAGCGCTCCCGGTCCAACAGCACCAGCTCGGAAATGGGGATGGGCTTCTCGAAGTGCCGCTTCTCCTCGATGAAGCGCGACTCGCCGGGGCCGTAGGCCAGGGTCTGGTCCTGGAGGGGGCACTCTCCGCCCTTGTCGCACACCGGGCAGTCGAGCGGATGGTTGATCAACAGGAACTCGAGCACCCCGTCCTGTGCCTTCTTCACCTTTTCGGAGTCGGTGACCACCTCCCAGCCGGGCTGCACCTCGACGTAGCAGCTGGGCTGCAGCGACGGACCGCGAGGACCGGACACCTCGACCAGGCACATCCGGCAGACCCCGACCGATCGCATGCGCGGGTGGTAGCAGAAGCGGGGGATGAAGGTACCGGCCCGTTCGGCGGCGGCGATGAGCATCTCCCCCTTGCGTCCGGCCACGGGGCGGCCGTCGAGGGTGAAGGCCACCGTGTCCTCCGGCTCGGCCGGGGCGCTGGCCGCCACGGGAGCGGTGTCCTCAGCCATAGGGGCAGCCTCCGTCCTTGATGTGGACGAGGAACTCGTCGCGGAACATCTCGATGGCCGACACGATGGACGAGGGGATGGACGGCCCGAGAACGCAGATGGTGGTCTGCTGAGGTGGCCAGGCCAGACCGGGGGAGATGTTGTCGCTGGCGTCCAAGAGCAGGTCGAGGTCGGACTCGCGACCTTCCCCGGTCTCGATGCGCTCGAGGATCCTCTCGAGCCAGCCCGCCCCCTCCCGGCACGGTGTGCACTGGCCGCACGACTCGCGGAAGAAGAACTTGGTGATCCGCCACGCCGCCCGCACCGGGCAGGTGCTCTCGTCCATGACCACGATGGATCCCGACCCGAGCATGGAGCCGGCCGCGGCCACCTCGTCCTGGCCGAGGGGGAGGTCGATCTGGTCGGGACCGAACCAGGGGGCCGACACCCCACCGGGGATGAACGCCTTGAGGGCGCGCCCGCCGGGGATCCCCCCGCCCAGCACCGGGGCGTTGATCAGGTCGTCGAAAGTGGTCTTGACCATCTCCAGCTCGAACACGCCCGGGTTCTTGACGTGGCCGGCCAGGGCGAAGAGGCGGGTCCCGGTCGAACGGCCCTCGCCGAGGGCGGCGAAGGCGGCACCGCCGTTGAGGACGATCCAGGGGAGGTTGGACATGGTCTCCACGTTGTTGACCACGGTGGGATCGCCGTAGAGCCCGATGGCGGCCGGAAAGAAAGGGGGCTTGATGCGGGGGAAACCGCGCTTGCCTTCGAGGGACTCGAGCAGCCCGGTCTCCTCACCACAGATGTAGGCGCCGGCACCCGGGTGGACGACGACATCGACCGAGAAACCCGATCCGAAGATGTCGCCCCCGACGGCGCCGTGGGCGTAGGCATCGTTGAGCGCGGCCGCCACCCGCTCGAGGCCGAGAGCGAACTCGCCGCGGATGTAGATGAACACCTGGGTGACCTGGAGCGCGTAGGCGGCGATGAGCACGCCTTCGATGAGCTGGTGGGGGTCCCGCTCGATGAGCAGGTGGTCCTTGAAGGTGGCCGGCTCGCTCTCGTCCCCGTTGACCACTAGGTAGGTGACCGGGTTCTTGCGCAGCATGGCCCACTTGCGGCCGGCGGGGAAACCGGCGCCGCCGCGGCCGAGAAGGCTGGCCGTGTCGACCTCGTGGGCCACCGCTTCGGGGGTCATGGTCAGGGCCTTGCGCAAACCGTCGTAACCACCGGTGGCCAGGTACCGCTCGAGGGTGTAGGAGTCGGGATGGTCGAGCCGGGCGGTGATGATCTTGGGGGCGTCGGTGATGGCCACTACGAGCCGCCCCCCGATTGCCCGGAGGCCGTCTTCTTCTTCTCCGTCTCGGCCGCGGCGGCCCGGGTCGCCATGGCCTGGGCCATCGCCGCTCGCTCCTCGGCCACCTGGGCCGGATCGGCCTGCAGGCCGGTGGTCCGCCTCACCCGGTTGAGGGTGCCGTGGTCGGGGATGTCAGCGACCCGTCCGCCGGACCGGAGGTCGTCCACCAGCCGGTCAAAGCTCGCCGGGGTCTGGGCCCCCACGAATCGGTGGTTGACCTGCACGCACGGGGGCCGGTCGCAGTCGGCCAGGCACTCCGCCTCCTCCAGGGTGATGGTCCCGTCCGGGGTGGTGCCGCCGGGGTTGACCCCGAGGCTGGCCGAGGCGTGCTGGAGGAGCTCCTCTGCCCCGTTGAGGAGGCAGGCGATGTTGGTGCACACCGACACCAGGTGGGTACCCACCGGCTCGGTGTGCAGCATGTCGTAGAACGAGGCGGTGCCCAAAACCTCGGTCGGGGTGATCCCGACCAGGTCGGCGATGTCGCGCATGGCGCCCGGGGTGAGCCAGCCGTCCTGCTCCTGGGCCAGATGGCAGAGGGGGATCAGGGCCGAGCGGGGCTGCGGATAGAGAGCGATCAGTTGGCGGGCGCGCTCGGCGGTCTCGGCCGACAGATGGCTGGGATGCGAGGCCGACGGCGATCCGGCCCGCGGCCGGGGTCCCACCCGGATGGGAGCTGTGTCGCTCACCGGTCCACCTCCCCCATCACCGGGTCGATGGTGGAGCACACCGCCACCGCGTCGGCCAACAGCCCGCCCCGCATCATGAGCGGCAGACCCTGGAGGTTGACGAAGCTGGGGCCGCGGATGTGCATCCGGTAGGGCTTGGGCGAGCCGTCCGACACCAGATAGCAGCCGAGCTCGCCCCGGGGCGACTCGACAGCCACGTACACCTCGCCCTCGGGGACCCTGAACCCCTCGGTGAACACCTTGAAGTGGTGGATGAGGGCTTCCATCGACTCGTCGATCCGGGCCCGGGGAGGGGGGGTCACCTTCTTGTCCTGCACCCGGTAGTCGCCGGCCGGCATCTTCTCGATGATCTGGCGGATGATCCGCACCGACTCGCGGACCTCGTTGAGGCGGATCGAGTAGCGGTCGAAATTGTCGCCGTAGGTCCCCACGATCACGTCGAACTCGACCTCGTCGTAGCGGAGATAGGGCATCGAGCGCCGCAGGTCCCAGGGCACCCCGGTCGAACGCAGGATGGGACCGGTCAAGCTGAGGGCCAGCGCCTCCTCGGCCGACAGAGTGCCGACTCCCTCGCTCCGCCGACGGAAGACGGGCTGGCCGGTGAGCAGCTCGTCGTACTCGTCGGTCCGGGCCAGCACCGTGTCGCAGATGATCGAGACGTCGTCCTCCCACCCGTCGGGGAGATCGGCGGCCGTCCCTCCTGGGCGGATGAAGTTGTGGTTCATCCGCAGGCCGGTGGCCTTCTCGAAGAAGGCGAGCACCATCTCCCGCTCGCGGAACCCGTAGATCATCATCGACGTGGAGCCCAGATCCATCCCATTGGTGGCCAGCCACATCAGGTGCGACGACAGCCGGTTCAGCTCGACCATCAACATGCGGATCCAATCGGCGCGCGGGGGCATCTCCACCCCGAGCAGTGCCTCGGTGGCCAACGAGAACACCAGCTCGTTGTGGAGGGGGGCCAGATAGTCCATCCGGGTCACGTTGGTCGACCCCTGGACGTAGGTGAGCTCCTCGCCCGTCTTCTCCATGCCGGTGTGCAGGTAGCCGATGACCGGCTTGGTCCGGAGGACCGTCTCCCCGTCGAGCTCCAGCATCAACCGGAGTACGCCGTGGGTGGAGGGGTGCTGTGGCCCCATGTTGATGATCATCGTCTGGTCTTCGGTCTGCTCGACGTCGATGTCCGATGCGTCGATGACCACGCCCTCGGGGAGACGGAGGACGGCCCCCACCTCTCGGCGCAGCTCGCTGGCGTCGGTCTCGGAGCGACGGAAGAGCTCCTGTTCGCCTTCGGACGTCTCGGCGATCAGTCCCTGAGGGTCGTCCTCGCCGGGCACGGTGCTGAAGAAGTCCTTGCCCGTCACCGGCGGCGCCAACACCGTGTCGGGGTGAGGCTTGGTCGACTCGGCGCTCGACTCGGCGCCCTGACCGTGGGGCGCCTCGGTGACGTCGCTCATCTCGGTCCTGGTGCTTCCTTGAACTGGACCGGCACCCGGCCGACCCCGTAGTCCTTGCGCAGGGGATGACCTTCCCAGTCCTCGGGCATGAGGATGCGAGTCATGTCGGGGTGGCCGGCGAAGACGATGCCGAACAGGTCATAGGCCTCCCGCTCCATGGCCTCGGTCCCCGGGTACCGATCGAAGAGCGAGTCGACCGCCGCGTCCGACTCGGGCACCTGCACCCGGATCCGCACTCTCCTCGCCTGGCTGAGCGAGAGCAGGTTGACCACCACCTCGAACCGCTCCGGCGCCACCCCCTCGGGGAGTCGACGGCCGAGATGGCTCAGGTAGTCGACGGCGCACAGGTCCGCGCACATCTCGAAGCCGCTCGAGCGGTACTCACCCACCACACCCAGGTACTGGTCGCGGGTGGGGAAGACCACCTCCTGGTCGGGGTGGCCCACGGCCCGCGGCGACCCGCCTCCGGAGTGACTGGTGGGTGACCCTCCCTCGACCACGTCAGGGCGGTCAACGGTCACAGGGGCTCACCCACACTGCGGGCGATCACCGGATTGCGCTTGGGGGTGCCCAGGTGCACGGCGTCCGGCCGGTCCGGGGTCCAGCCTGACGTGACCTCGGGCGTATGGGTGCGGCCGTCATCGGTGTCACCCCCCTCGTCGGCGGCCAGGGGGATTCCCGGGTGCCGGTGGGTGATGTCCCCGGTCCGCACCTTCTCGTGGAGGGTGAGGATGGAGTGCATGAGGGTCTCGGGGGTCGGCGGGCAACCCGGGGCGTACACGTCGACGGGGACGATCTGGTCGACCCCCTGCACGATGGCGTAGTTGTTGAACATGCCCCCGGTGCTGGCGCACACACCCATCGACAGGACCCACTTGGGCTCCATCATCTGGTCGTAGACCTGACGGAGCACGGGCGCCATCTTCTGGGAGACCCGGCCGGCCACGATCATCAGGTCCGCCTGCCGCGGCGAGGCCCGGAAGACCTCCATGCCGAATCGAGCGAGGTCGAAGTCGGCCGCTCCCACCGACATCATCTCGATGGCGCAACAAGCCAGCCCGAAGGTGGCCGGCCACATCGAGTAGGTACGCGCCCACTTGACCAGATCCTCGAGGCGTCCGGTGAGGAAGTTGTGTTGCAGGTCTTCGAGACCCATGACGAGCGCCTCCCCGTCTACGCGGCTCGACCGGGCCCGGTCGGCACAGGGGCCGGATCTCCGGTCGTCGGGGCGTCGGGATCGGTGATGACAGGAACAGAAGGATCGGAGGGCGACTGCGGGCCGATCCCGTGTACCGATCTGCCGGGACCCCCCGATCCGGCAGTGATACGGCTGATGGTCGATTCGGACGTGCGCGAGGGCATGGCTCCGACCAGACGCTTGGGCGGCCCCCAGCTGAGAGCGCCGTTGCTCACCAAGTAGAGGAACGAGATGAACACCACCGCGGCGAAGACCACCACCTCAACCAGACCGAACGAACGGAGTTGGTGGAAGATCACCGCCCACGGGTAGAGGAACACGATCTCGATGTCGAAGATGATGAAGATCATGGCGATCAGGTAGAAGCGGACCGGAAAGCGAGTGGGGGGCTCGAGGGCGGGCACGATGCCGCACTCGTAGGGCGCGGTCTTTGCCGTCGTCGGCTTCTTTTTCGGGGCCAGCATCGAGGATCCCACGAAGGAGAGGGCGGCGAACAGAAAACCGAGGATGAGGAGGACAAGGATGGGCAGGTAATCGTCCACAGGGACTTGTTTTTACCACGCAGCCCTCCGGCGAAGCACATCGATGGAACCCCGGGGGGCGGGTGGCAAACGGCCCCGACCCGGGCGTTCCGACCCGGCCGGAGCACCTACGATTGAGCCCGTGAACCCCACCGCCACCCCGGGATCGATGCCGCGCCACGCCGGCGCCCGGTCGGGTGGTGCGCCCGGTGCCGGGTCCGATCACGTCCACGACGTGCTGGTGGTGGGGGGCGGCCCGGCCGGCTCCTCGTGCGCCTACTGGTTGGCCGAAGCCGGTTGGGACGTGGCCGTGGTGGAGAAGAAGGTCTTCCCACGCGAGAAGACCTGCGGCGACGGCCTGACCCCGCGCTCGGTGCGCCAGATCCAGGACATGGGGATCGAGGGGGCTCTGGCCGGGTCCCACCGCTTCACCGGACTGCGAGCCCACGCCTACGGCCGGGTGCTGGACCTGCCCTGGCCCGAGCATCCGAGCTTCCCCCGCTACGGCTATGTGATCACCCGGCACGATCTCGACGCCATCGTCAACGAGCGGGCGGTCAAGGCGGGGGCCACGGTGTGGCAGGGCACCGAGGCCATCGAGCCGATCCTCGAGGAGAGTGGTGGCCCGGCGATCGGGGGGCGGGGCGTCGGCGGGTCTGCCGCCGGTTCTGCCGCTCGTTCCGCGGTCGGGTCCGGATCAGCCGCGCTGCCCGCCTGTGTGGGGGCGGTGGTCACCGACAAGGCCACCGGTGCCACCCGCTCGGTCCGGGCGCGCTACGTCGTGGTGGCCGATGGGGCCAACTCCCGCTTCGGTCGGGTGCTGGGTACGGCCCGGGACCGCAACCAGCCGATGGGGATGGCGTTGCGCGGCTACTACACCTCTCCCGGTCACGACCAGCCCTTCATCGAATCCCACCTCGACATCCGCGACGAGAACGGCAAGGTCGTCCCCGGCTACGGGTGGATCTTCCCCCTGGGCGATGGTCGGGTCAACGTCGGTGTGGGCCTCTTGTCCACCGACAAGCGCTGGAAGGGCGTCAACACGTCGACCCTGATGGATCATTTCGTGGCCTGGGCACCCGACGAATGGGAGCTGTCGCCGTCCACCCGCCTTGGACCGCCCACCGGAGGCAAGCTGCCCATGGGCCTGGCCGTCGGCCCGCGGGTCGGCGCCACCACCCTGGTGATCGGCGACGCCGCCGGGGCCATCAACCCGTTCAACGGCGAGGGGATCGCCTATGGCTACGAGAGCGGGCGCCTCGCCGCGGCGTCGCTGGGCGAAGCCCTGTGCGGAGACGGCACCGCGGCGCTGATGCGCTACGAGGCACGACTCGAGGAGGCCTACGGGCTCTACTTCCGGGTGGCCCGGGCGTTCATCCGGGTCATCAGCCGACCCGAGCTCATGCAACTGTGCGTCGGTGGTGGCATGTACTCGGAGTCGCTGATGAGCTGGATCCTGGCCATCATGGCCAACCTGCTGCGGCCGGACGAGACGGGGCCGGCCGAAGCCGCCTACCGGGCCCTGGCCCTCATCGCCCGCCTGGCCCCCGAAGGGGCCTGATCGGCGGGTCGGCATACGCCGGCCTCACCGAACACCGCCGGGTCGTGGCCCGGCAACTTCTGGGTCGGAACCGGCTACTTGGAGGTGGCCTGGGCGATCCGGCCGGTCATGGCGTCATAGGCGGCGGTGAAGGGGGCCGAGGGCACCTGGGGTCCGTTGGTGGTGGGCTCGAGCACGGACTCGATGCGACCCCCGATCATGAAGGCCTGCCCGATGACCTGGCTTCCCTGGTTGGGAATGGTCAGCGTGGTCAGATACCCGAAGCTCGTGACCCCGGCCGGTGCCGATAGCTGGACCGGCTGCACCTGGGCGGTCGACCCGGCGACGGCCGCCGCTGCCAACGCCGACTGGTACTGGCCGTAGCAGGTGGCGAAATTGGCCGCGGCGAAGGGGGCCGTCAGCGCCTGAGCATTGGCGTCGGTCTGCAGCACCGTGGTGTCAGACGACATCTGGATGCCCGGGTCGGTGCCGTTGGCGAAGGTCGGCGATCTCACCGCCACGATCTGGTCGGGCAGGGCGCCGTTGTCGAACAGACCGGTGACCACGGCCAGCGGTTGGCCCAAGCACGAGGCCAGAGCCTGGTTGGCCCGCACCTGTGCCGCGGGGGGTGCCAGTGGCGGCCTCGGCGACTGGCCCGCGGTGGCAGCGGCGGTCGACAGGGCCCACCCGGCAGGCAGGTCGGTGAGGTGGAGGTTGATGGAGGCGGCCAGGGTGGCGTCGACGGCCGCGGGCGAGGGACTCGGGGCCGGAGGCGTGGTCGTCGGCGTGTTCGAGTTCCTCGAGACGGCGAAATAGGCGATGCCGCCGATCACGAGGAGGAGAACGACCAACAGGACCACCAACGCGGTGCGGTTGTTCTTCCGGGCCGGTTCGGAGGTGGCAGCGGCGGTCTCCACGACACTGAAGGGCGCCGAGGGAGGCGCCGGGCTGGCAGCGACGCCGACGACAGCACCGGCGGCGCCGGCGGCAACCGCGGCATCGGACTTTGACCCCTTCCGCCGGCCCCGGTTTTTCGGGGCCGGAACGTCGGCGGGTGCCTGGGTCTGGTCCCACAACGCAACCCCGGAGGCCGGGTCGATGGGCGGCTTCCACACCACCGGTCCGGCATCGGCCCTGCCGGGCGGTTCCGGCGGCGGTGGTGGTAGGGGCGTGTCCAGCCGCAGCGGCACGGGATTGGCGGGTGGCTCCGACGGCGGCATGGGGGCCACGGCACCGGGAGGGGCCACCGGGGCCGCGGCGCCCGGGGCAACGGGTGTGGAGGCGGGCGCTTTCGCCTTGCGCCAGCCCCTGGTCTTCTTGATGGAGGCGGCTCCGGCGTCGGCTGACGCTCCCCCGTCCGTCGGTTGGGCGGCCCAGGCCACTCCGGCCGGAAGGGTGCTGGACGCCACGTCCCATCCGGAGGTACCCGCCGGTGCTGGCCCACTCGATCCCGGAGTGCCCGCCGGTGCCGGCACACCCGGTCCGGGAGGGGGCAGATGCGACCCGGTAGCAGGCAGGCCCGGCCCGGGCGCGGGGATGCTCTGTCCGGGCGCGGGGATGCTCTGTCCGGGACCGGGGATGCTCTGTCCGGGACCGGTCGCACCCGTGGCCCGAGGGGGCGGCGGGGGTGGCGGGGGAGCCGAGCCGGGAGGTGGCGGTAGGGGCTCGCCGGCGGTGGACGGTGGGGGCGCCGAGGCGGTCGAGGACGGAGGGGTCGCCGAGGCGGCGGAAGACGGCGGGGTCATGGTGGGTGGGGAGGCGGCCACCGTCTCGGATGCACCCGGTGTCGAGCCATTGGCCGCCGAGGCGGCCGCGGCACCGGCGGCGCCGGCTGCCGCTGCGCCCGCAGCTGCGGCCCCCGATCCCCCGTTCGAAGTCCCCGAGCTCGGTGGCTCCGGTGCCGAGGCCGAGGGCGATGGCGCGGAGGAGGTGGCTGGACCCCGGTAACGGGACAGCCAGGCCGGCAGGGCCTGATCGAGGTATGCGGCCTGGCCCGGAGTCACCGTGTCCATCGGGAGAAGGAAGCGGATGGACTGCCCTCCCGACGTCAGCTCCATGACGGCGGCGTTGCGACCGTCGGGAAGGACGATCTTCTCCCGGCAGCTGGCCGAGTCGAGACCGGTCCACACCAACAACCGCTCGATCTGGGGCTGCGGTCCCTGCACGGTGATGCCCGCGGTGGTGAACAGCAGGCTCAGCCCCTCGGTCGTCTTCGTCCCCCGTTCGGCATCGCCGGCAAGGGCGACACCTCCGAGCTGCATGCCCTCGGGAGGCAGCTCTGTTATTCCGACGGTCATGGAACTCTCCTCCGTTGGCGAGGGATTTCCCCGGCTCTTCTCATCGGCTCCGTTGCGGTCATCGGGTCCGTGATGGACATCGGCTCTGTCATCCTGCCGTCCCGACCTCAGGTCGGCAAGGATTTATCGCGGGTCGGGATCAGGGGAAACCCGGGCCAGTCCCGCCCACGGTGGCTCCTGAACGCCGATCAACCCCTCCATACTGTCCCAGACCCCGGCGCAGGGGTCGGACCGTCGGGGCGGCTCCGATCCCCCGACTCCGGGTTTCTTCTGCGGTGGCGTGGGCTCATCGGCTCCCCTCGGTGCTCCCCGTCAGTGGCGGACTGCGTCCACGATGGCTTCGGAGGCGACGTCGAGGGTGCGCTCGAACTCGGTGTCACCGTGGGCCATCGACGGAAACGCCACCTCGTAGGGCCCCGGGGCCAGTGCCACGCCACGATCCAGCATCGACCGGAAGAGTCGAGGATAGAGACCGGTCGCGGCCGAAGCGATGGCGCCGTCGTAATCGTCGACCGGGGCCGACCCCGCCGGCGCGAAGAAGATTCCGAAGAGGGGGCCGACCACCGGCACCCGCGTCTCGAGAGGACGGCCGTGGCCATCGGTGGTGCCCGCCTTCCACAGGGCGGCCGACAGCACCTCGGACAGCGCCGCGCCGAAGCGTTCCACCCGCTCGGCGAGGTCCCGATAGGACGCCGCGTCCACCGCGTCGAGCACGGCCCGGCCCGCCGCCGTGGCCAAGGGATTGCCCGAGAGGGTCCCTGCTTGGTACACGGGCCCGTCGGGTGCCAGCGACGAGAGGACATCAGCGCGGCCCCCGAAGGCACCGACGGGTAGGCCGCCGCCGATCACCTTGCCGAAGCACCACAGGTCGGGGAGAACGCCCGACCAACCCGATGCACCCGACTCGCCCAGGCGGAAACCGGTGATCACTTCGTCGAAGATCAGGAGGGTGCCCGCGGCGTCGCAGGCGGCCCGCAGGTCGGCCAGGAACCCGGGCTTTGGGGCCACCAGGCCCATGTTGGCGGCCACCGGCTCCACGATGACGCACGCCACCCGCTCGTCGAGCTCGGGGACCTGGTTGAACGGTGCCACCACTGTTTCGGCCACCATGGCGGCGGGAACCCCGGCCGAGTCGGGGAGACCCAGGGTGGCCACGCCGCTGCCGCCGCCGGCCAAGAGGCCATCGGAGTGGCCGTGGTAGCACCCGGCGAACTTGACGATCCGGGAGCGATCGGTGAAGCCCCGGGCCAGCCGTACCGCGCTCATCGACGCCTCGGTACCCGAGGACACCAGGCGGACCTTCTCGCAACCCTCCACCCGAGCGCAGATGGCCTCGGCCAGAACCACCTCCCCGAGGGTGGGAGCGCCGAACGTGGTCCCTCGCTGCGCCGCCTCGCTCACCGCCCGGACCACCGACGGGTGGGCGTGGCCGAGGAGCGAGGCGCCATAGGACTGCACGTAGTCGAGGAGTCTGTTCCCGTCGGCGTCCCACACGTAGGCACCCTCTCCCCGGGCTACGAAGTACGGGTGGCCGCCGACCGACCGGAAGGAGCGCACCGGTGAATTGACCCCTCCGGGGATCACCTGCTGGGCCCGCTCGAACAGCTCCGAGCTGATCGGGCGTTCAACCACCGATCAGCTCAGCCAGCTCGCCGGCAAAATAGGAGAGAACGAAGTCGGCTCCGGCCCGTTTGACCGCGGTCAACTGCTCGAGAGCGACAGCGGGCCCGTCGATCCAACCCCGCTCGGCTGCCGCCTTGACCATGGCGTACTCACCACTGACGTGATAGGCGGCCAACGGAACGTCGAAGTTGGCCCGCACCTCGGCGATGACGTCGAGCGATGTCATGGCCGGTTTGACCATGACCATGTCCGCGCCCTCGCTCACGTCGAGAGCCACCTCGGCCAGCGCCTCACGGCGGTTGGCCGGATCCTGCTGGTATCCCTTGCGGTCGCCGCCGTCGACGATGGTCACCGCCGCGGCATCGCGGAACGGACCGTAGAGAGCCGAGGCGTACTTGGCCGCGTAGGCCAGGATGGCCGTGTTCTCCAGTCCCGATCGATCCAGCGCCTGTCGGATGGCTCCCACCTGACCGTCCATCATCCCGCTGGGAGCGATCACATCGGCGCCGGCGGTGGCCTGGGACACGGCCAGCTCGGCATACAGGAGCAGGGTGGCATCGTTGTCCACGTCCCCGGTGGTGGGGTCGACCACGCCACAGTGACCATGATCGGTGAATTCGTCGAGGCAGCAATCGGCCATGACCACCACCGAGTCGCCGACCGCGTCACGGGTGGCGGACAGCGCCCTCTGGGTGATCCCGTCGGCCCGGAGGGCGGCCGACCCGGTTGCGTCCTTCGCCGCGGCGGTGGGCAACCCGAACAGGATGACCCCGGGAAGGCCCAGACCGGCCAGGCGCTTGACCTCGACGGCCAACGAGTCGACGGTGTGCTGCACCACGCCCGGCAACGACGGCACCGGGCGCGGTTCCTCCAGTCCGTCGGCCACGAACAACGGGGCCACCAGGTCGTCGACGGACAACCGGGACTCGGCGACCAAACGCCTGAGGGCCGAGCTGGTGCGCAGTCGGCGCATGCGGGTCACCGGGAAGCCGGTCCGCGGCATCCGCATCGCGGTCCGGGGAGACGATTCACTCGACACGAACCCCCAGCCTACGGCAGCGCCGGGGCGCGGGAACCGCCGAGCGCGTCCACCACGGCGCCCACCAAGCCCTCGATGGTGTGGGGGTCGGCCTCCACCGCCACCTCCAGGCCCGCGGCGCGAGCCGAGCCCGACGTGGACGGTCCGATCGAGGCCACCACCGGAGGCACCCCGCGCCGGGTGAGCAGCTCGACCGTCCGTCGCACCGTGGACGACGAGGTGAAGGCGATGGCATCCGCGGCTCGGGCCGCGGTGGTGGCCTCCGGTCCCGGATCAGCGGGCACCGTGCGGTAGGCAACCACCTCGTCGACCAGCCAACCCCTGGCCCGGAGACCGGCGGCCAGCGCGCCGCCCACCGTCTCCGCCCGGGGGAAAAGAACCGTCCCCGCGCTCCCCGTCCCTGCCTGCCCGGACTGCGATCCCGACGCTCCGGGGTGCAAGGGGTCGACGGCGGGGAAGGCCTCGGCCAGAGCCTCGGCGGCCGACACGGCCGGCACCAGGTCGGGTGTGAACCCGCCGTCGACGAGAGTCCGGGCGGTGCCGACCCCCACCACGGCCCACCGCACCGTGTCCGGGACGGCCCGTCCGCCCAGTGCGGCCAGCAGCCGGGCCGCGGCATTGGCCGAGGTCAGGGCCACCCACTGGTAGGCGCCGGAGGCGAGTCGGTGGGCGGCGATGGACAGGCGGGCGCCGCCATCCTCGGGGTCCTCGATGGTGATGACGGGGAGCTCGACGACGGTGGCGCCCAGATCCACCAGGCGATCCACCAGACCCGAGGCCTGAGCCCGGGCCCGGGTCACCACCACCGTGCGTCCGGTCAGGGGAGAACCGGGGACCGGGGATGCGGAGAAGGCGGTCACCGCGGCCCCGGGGCCAGATCGGTCGAACCGAGGTCGAGCTCGGCCACCGGGCCCACAACGATCACCGCGGGCGCGGGCAGGTCCACGGTGGACAGCTGGCCGAGGGTTGAATGGACCACCTTCTGGTCCGGGGTCGTTCCCCAGTGCACCACCGCCACCGGGGTGTCGGTCGGGCGGCCACTGGCCAACAGGGCCTCGGCGATGCCGGCCCGCTCGGACATCCCCATGAGGATGACCAGGGTCCCTCCGGACCGGCCCAGGGCGTCCCAGTCGACACCGGCGGCGGCCGACCCGTCCCCCAGGTGGCCGGTCACCACGCTCACCGAGGTGGCCATGCCCCGATGGGTCACCGGAATACCGGCCGCGGCCGGGGCGGCGAAGGCCGAGCTCACCCCGGGCACCACCTCGTAGCCGACCCCGGCCTGGCGCAGAGCCTCCGCCTCCTCACCGCCCCGGCCGAAGACGAAGGGGTCGCCTCCCTTGAGCCGGACCACCCGGCGGCCGGCACGACCGTGCTCGATCAGTTGGGCGTTGATGGCCGACTGCCGGTTCGACTCGCCGGGCAATTTGCCCACATCGATGAGCTCGGCGGTCGGGGGTGCCAACTCGAGGAGCTCGTGGGCGACCAGCCGGTCGTAGATGACCACCTCGGCGTCGCCCAGCAATTCGGCACCCCGCCGGGTGAGGAGGCCGGGGTCGCCCGGCCCGGCTCCGATCAGCGCCACCGTCATGACGTGACCCGCCATTTCGGCCCGGCCGCGTCGGCGATGGGCTGCTCCCAATCGCCCAGCACGTCACCCCCGGCCTCGTCGAGCAGATACCGGGCCACGGCTCGCCCCACCTCGTCGGGCTGCTCCCCGATCACGCCGTGGCGGAGGAGGACCCGCCCGTCCGCCGAGGCCAACATCCCGGTCAACCGGAGCCTTGGAGACGGCGCGTCCGCTTCGGGATCGGTCCACTCGGCGTGGGCGCCGACCGGCAGGGTGCACCCGCCTCCCAATTCGGCCAGGAAGGCCCGCTCCGATTCCACCAGGCGCCGAATACCGAGGTCGTCGATGGCCGCCAGGGCGGTGCGGGCGACGGCGTCGTCGGCCCGGCATTCGACGGCCAGGGCACCCTGTCCGACCTGGGGAACCATCACCTCGGTCTCCAGGACCTCGATGGCCAGGTCCTCGGGTGCCGACCAGCCCAGGCGGTCGAGGCCGGCCTTGGCCACCACCACCGCGGCCAACCCCCGCTGCCCGACGGCGGCGAGGCGGGTGGCCAGGTTGCCCCGCAGATCGGCAAAGGCGAGGTCGGGGCGCAGATGGGCCAGCTGGGCCCGGCGTCGGGCCGAGCCCGTGGCCACGTTCGACCCGGTGGGAAGGGACTCCAGCCGTCCGCCCACCAACACGTCGCGGGGGTCGGCCCGCTCGGGGAAGGCGGCGAGAACCAGGCTGGGCACCTGCTGGTCGAAGGACGCGGGCAGATCCTTGGCCGAGTGCACCGCGGCATCGGCGTCTCCCCGCAGCACTGCGCCCTGGACCTCCTTCACGAAGACGCCCTGGCCTCCGATGCGGTCGAGGGGGATATCGGTCCTCTTGTCACCCAGGGTCTCGACCACCACCAGCGATGAGGACAGACCGACCCCGTCGAGGAGCCCGGCGATGCGTCGGGCCTGGGCCAAGGCCAACGGCGACCCCCGGGTCGCCAGCCGGAGCGCCGATCGTTCGGTCACGGCGGACACCGGACGGCCACCGGCTAGAGGTCGAACAGCGATCGGAGCGCTTCGACCAGTCGCTCACCCCGGGGTGTCCCCGCCGCGTCCTTGAGCGCCACCGTCGGTTGGTGGAGGAGTTTGGCCATCATGGCCCGGGTCACCGTGTCGACCTGTTCCCACTGGGCCTCGGTGAGGTCGGTGCGCTTGGACCTCTGCCGCTCGTATTCGGCCCGGCGAGCGTCCTCCACCCGGGACCTGAGCTCCGACACCATGGGCGCGGCATCCCGAGCTCGGGAGGCGACACGGTAGCGCTCGACCTCGTCGTCGACGATCCGGTTGGCGTCGGCCACCTCCTCACGCCGACCGGACAGGGCATCGGCGACCGCGGCGCGCAGCACCTCCATGTCCAACAGGTCGAGCCCTACGAGCGCCGAGGCGGACGGGTCCACATTGCGGGGGACGCCGAGGTCGACGATCAGCAACGGGGCCCCGGATCCCCGACCGCTCATGGCGCGCTCGAGCATGGCGCGCTCGATGATCGGGTGGGTGGTGCCCACCGAGGTGAAGGCGACGTCGGCCGCGGTGAGGAGCTCCTCGAGATCGTCCAGCGAGGCCGTCGTCCGGTTGGGGGCCACCTCGGCGGGCAAGCCGGCCATCACGCCCTCGGTGCGGTCCGAGGTGCGATTGGCCAGCACCAGGGTGGCGACGTCGTGGCCGACCAGGGCCTGGGTTACCCCTTCCCCCATCTCCCCGGCCCCCACGACAAGGACCCGAGCCCCGGCCAGGCCACCGGGGCGGCGGTCGGCGGCCAGGGCCACCGCCCCATGGGACAGGGAGGTGATGCCTCGGGCGATGGCCGTTTCCGACCGGACTCGCTTGCCGGTCTCGACCGCATGACGGAAGAGGGCGCCGAGGACCGGACCGGAGACCTGCTCGCTGCGGGCCCGCTCCCAGGCCCGCCGTACTTGCCCGAGGACCTCCGACTCGCCGAGCACGGCCGAGTCGAGACCGGCGGCCACCGAGAAAAGATGGCTGGTGACATCGTCGTCGAAGCGCACGGTGAGATGGTCGGACAATGCTTCCACCGGGCTGTCGCTGATGCCGGCCAGGAACTCCTGAAGCTCGGCCACGCCGTCGTGGAAGCGCTCCACCACCGCGTAGACCTCGGTGCGCAGGCAGGTGGAGAGGATGACCGCCTCGGACAGGTTGGACTTGTCCCGCAGCCGTCCGAGGGCCTTGGGGAGGGAGCCCTCGGGAACCGCCACCCGCTCCAGCAGGGTGAGGGGGGAATGGCGTTGTTCGAGACCCACGACGATCACCGACACCAGGCCACCCCCTCGGGTGCAGACCGGTTCGTTCGGTGTCTCACCGAGTCACCCTGCTGGTCGGGCCGATCGGCCGGCCGGAGTGGGGTCGACCGGCATCGATCGGGTCGTCCGACCTCGATCGCGGGTGAGGGTGCCAGCGCGTCCACCACCCAAGAGTAGGGCGGCCTCGGCGAGATTCCCATCCAGGGCTCTCAGTCAGAGGACTTGGAGCTCAGTCCGATCGACCGGATGATCGGCATGCGGCTTCCTCCCTGGGCGTCACTCTGCCGGGACTGGTAGAAGCTCATCACCTGGAGCTCGATGCTCAAGTCGACGTAGCGCAGCAACACGTCGGAAGGGACTTCCAGCACCCGGGGGGCGAAGTTGAGTATGGAGCGAACTCCGGCTCCGATCATCATGTCGGCAACCCGTTGGGCCCCCGACGCGGGGGTGGTGATGACCCCGATGGCCAGCGGGGTTTCGACGGCGATGAGCGGGAGGTCGTCCACGTGGCGCACTACAACCGCGTCCACCTGTTCCCCGATGATGGCCGGATCGGTGTCGAGCAGCGCGGTCACGCTGAAATTGCGGGCCGCGAACCCCTGGGAGCGGGCCAGGGCGCGACCCAGGTTGCCGATGCCGGCGATCACCACCGGCCACACCCGGTCCAGCCCGAGTTGCCGGTCGATCTGCTCGATGAGGAAGGCAGCGTCGTAACCGGCACCCCGGGT
Source organism: uncultured Acidimicrobiaceae bacterium (assembly GCA_963704615.1). GTDB lineage: Bacteria > Actinomycetota > Acidimicrobiia > Acidimicrobiales > RAAP-2 > Bog-756. The sequence continues at coordinate 3,779,191 of OY969923.1, forward strand.
ACCGAAGGAGCCCAACAACGACAGGTCCTTGCGCACCTTGGCCGCATTGAGCTGGGCCGACGATGCCAGCAGCTCCGACGAGACGGTGGTGGTGCCGGCACGGAGGAGCTCCTCGAGGATGCGTTGGTACACCGGCAACCGGGTCACGGTGGCCTCGGGAATGCGTCGGCCGGGCGCCGGCGGTCCGGATCGTGGGCTCGGGACGTGCGGGGACGGGTCAGGCACTGACCGGATCGTAGGACCGGGGGGTCGGCTGCGGAAAGCTCAGCCCCGGCGGCCATGCCCGGGGACGATCCGGATGGCGGCTCCGGTCCCGGCCAGATCGAGGCGTTCGGCGGCCGAGGCCCGGTCGAGGACCACGGCGACCTGGCCCGAGCTGTCGACCACCAGGCCCAACTCGCCCTCGGCCAGCTCACCGAACGCCCGCACCCGCCGAGCTCGGTGAGGTCCGGACGACGATTGCGGCCCCGACGACGGGCCGCTCCCCGGCGCCCGGTCGACGGTGAGCTCCCCCGTGGCCCCCAGCGGGAGATCGATGGCATCGAGCCCGCGGGGACCCAGCGCCAGCTGGACGTTGCCGAACCGGTCGATCCACACCACCGGGGCGACCACCGCCGACCGGTCGGGGCCACCCTCGTCATCCACGCTGGTGGTGGGCAGGCCGGGAGCGGCGACCAGTGACCCGGGGTCGATGGCCTCCCCCAGGACGGTCGGGTCACCACCGAGGGCCAGGTGGGCGGCAGCCGGGGCGAAGACGTCCCGGCCATCGAAGGTGGGGCCGGGACCTGCGTCCCCCCCGTCTGCTCCGTCCCCCCCGTCCCGTCCGTCGGCACCGTGCCCGGCGTCCCGGCCCACCCGGAGGGCGACGGCCGCCTCGGCCCCCCCGAGGACTTCGGCCGCCCCGACGAGGAGGCCGTTGTCGGGTCCGACCAACCACGACGGGCCGCGGCGGGGACCCCCAGGCGGTGCGGGAATGTCTGACCGGTGGGGACCGGGTCGGTCGGAACCGGAACCGGTCCGCACGGCCACGGCCCGGCGAGCGGTGCCGACTCCGGGATCGACCACGGCCAGCACCACGCCCGCACCCAGGTACGGGACAGCCCGAACCAGCAGGGCGGCCCCGGCGGCCACGTCGAACGGGGGGATCTGATGGGACAGGTCGATGACCGGAACGGTGGCGGCCAGGCGATGCAGGACGGCGTGGACCACGCCGACGAATTCATCGGCCGTCCCGTAATCGGACAGGAAGAAGACAGCCGGCCCCGGAGGCTCACCGACCGTCAACAGGTTCCTTCCGCCTCCGGTCGGGCTCACCGCGGACCCGGCTCAGCGCCCCAGCTGTCGGGAGCGCTCGGCGGCGGCGGCCACCGCCTCGATGAAGGCCGAGCGCACGGCTTTGAACTCGAGCGTGCGCAGGGCGGCTGCGGTGGTGCCTCCCGGGGAGGTCACGGCGGCACGGAGATCGCCGGGCTCGTCATCGGTCTCGGCCATCATCCGGGCCGATCCGAGGATGGTCCCCACCACCAGGGTCCGGCTCACTTCGCGGGTGAGACCGGCGGTCACCCCGGCCTCGACCATGGCCTCGGCCACCAGGAAGACATAAGCCGGGCCCGATCCGGACACGGCGGTCACCGCGTCGAGATGGCGCTCGGGCAGTCGGACCACGATGCCCACCGCCGACAGGATGCCCTCGGCCCAGTCGAGATCGGCTGACGTCGCCGCGCTACCGCCGGACATGGCCGCCACCCCGGCTCCGATCAGAGCAGGGGTGTTGGGCATGGCCCTGACCACCACACCTCGGGCACCGAGGGCGGCCTCGAGGCGGGTCGTCGACAGGCCGGCCACGATCGAGAGCACCCGGGAGATCCCGCTGGCTCCGAGGGTCCGGAGGACGGCCTCGGCCACGTCGGGCTTGACGGCGAGCAGAGCGTCGTCGGCGGGGACGGGAGCGTCGACCACCTGCAGGTCCGGGAGGGCCTCGGACAGCAGCCGCCGCCGCTCCGGGTCGGGATCGCTGACAGCCACATCCGCGGCCGACGCCCAACCAGCGGCGAGGAGCCCGGTGACCAGGGCGGTCCCCATCTTTCCGCCCCCGACCACCAGAAGCTTCGGCGCCATGCGCGCAGACGCTACCAGCGGGTCGATCGACGGCCCGGTGGCTCGGGGCGCCCGGTGGTGACCAGCTCGGTCAGGCTGGCGGTCTCACCCCGCCGGGCGCGGCGATGCCGGTCGCCGGCGGCGGTACTGCCCCTCGTAGCCGATGGCCATGGCCGTGGGGAAGCAGGCATCGGTGGTGGCCAACGAGGCCCCCATGATGCGGTCCAACTCGTCCTCGTCGACCCGCTCCACCGGTACCCGGCCCACCAGATAGACCGCATCCTCGGGCCCCAGGGCGAAGCACATGCCGAGCAGGTCGGCGTTCTTCTTGAGGAGGTACTCCCAGGTCGAGGCCACGTTCGTCTCGGGACCGGGCATGAACTGGGTCTCGTGGTGCAGGGTGCGCTGGCGCAGGGTCAACCAGACGGTGACGTATTCCTTCTCGTCCCCGCGCAAGCGGAGGTACCACCTCGGAGCACCGGTAACCGGGTCCCCTCCCGGCTGGCGATCGACCGCCACCAGGGCGCTGTCGGCAGCCAGCTCCTGCTCCCCCCAGGCATCGATGAGGGCACACACCGCATCTCGCTCGGCCGGACCGAGGATGCCACCCCACCGTTCGGTCACGAGCACTCGACGAGGCGGCCCACGGTCAGCTCGGCGTAGATGGCCCGGAGACGGCGGGCCGCCTGGGCCCACGTGTACCGGCGGGCCCGCAGCACGGCGGCCGTGCTCAGCCGCTCGGCCAGCAAAGGATCGGCCAGGATCTGGCGCACCGGCGCCGCGAACGACTCGGCCGCGGGCTCTTCGACCAGGTAGCCGGTGCGTCCGTGGTCGATGAGGCTACGCAGGCCACCCACGTCGGAGGCCACAACTGGAGTACCGCAGGCAGCGGACTCCAGGGCAACCAGGCCGAACGACTCGGACCGGCTGGGGACCAGGCACACATCGGCAGCCCGGTAGTAGGTCGAGAGCAGCTCGTGGGGTCGGGGCGGCACGAAGACGACCCGGCCACCGAGTCCGAGCTCGTCGACCAGCACGGCCAGTCGCTCGACTTCGGCCTCGCCCTGAGGCCCGCTGGGCCCGCCGACGACGACCAGCCGGGCACCGGGATGATCGGGGCCCAGGTCGGCCAGGGTGCGCACGGCCATGGCTACTCCCTTGAGGGGCTGGATCCGGCCCACGAACAAGAGCAGCGGGCCATCGTGACCCAGGCCGAGGGCCCGGCGGGCCTGTCGACGGTCCCCCGGACCGAAAAAGGCGTGGTCGACGCCCGGGGCCACGATGCGGATCCGTGAGGGGTCGGCGTGGTAGAGGTCGGAGATCTGTTCCGCCTCGACCGAGCATGAGGCCAGCACCGTGTCCGAGCACCGGATGATGGTGGCCTCGGCTTCGGCCCGCTGGTGGGGCGAATCGGCCTCGACCTCCTCGGGGCTGAACTCGGCCTTGACCCGGTCGAGGGTGTGGAAGGTCGACACCAGGGGCAGGTTCATCTCGTGCTTGATGACGTGGCCGGCCATGCCGCTCAGCCAGTAGTTGGCATGCACGGCATCGAAGGGAAGGGCGTCGGCGCCGAATCCCTCGGTCGACCCCATGCGCTTGAGCACGCCGTCAGCGAACTCCTCGACCACCCCGGGGAGGCTCTCTTTGGGGAGAGGCATGGGCGGGCCGGCAGCGATGTGGTGCACCCGGAATCCGGGCTCGATATCGACGGTGACCGGCAGGTCGTCGGCCCCGGCTCGGGTGAACACATCGCAGACCACGCCGGTCCGAGCCAGGGCCGCAGACAGCTCACGCACGTAGACGTTCATGCCGCCGCCGTCCCCGGTGCCGGGCTGGGCCAGGGGTGAGGTATGGAGGGAAAGGACGGCCAGACGCCTCATGCGTGGCCGATCCTACCGGTCGGTCACAATCATCCTGCGATCGACGTGGACCCGACCGGACCGCTCCCCCCGGCCGTCCCGACGCCGGCGATCGGGGGATCGCCCGGTCCGTCGTCTGCTCCCGAGTCCCCGGTGGCTTCGCCCGAATCGGCGGCCGACGCCCGGTCGGCCCCGGCCTGGTCCTCATTCTCGTGCCGGAACGAGAGGTAGATCCGCATCATCGCCTGACGTTGCTCGTCGGTGAGATGACGATCGGCGAAGATGTGGCGCGACAGGTCGGTGTCGCCGTCGGGCTTGTCGAGGATGCCGGCTTGCACGTAGAGGGTCTCGGCCGAGATGCGGAGGGCCTTGGCGATCTGTTGCAGGATCTCCGCCGAGGGCCGCCGAAGGCCCCGCTCGATCTGGCTCAGGTACGGATTGGAGATGCCGGCCAACTCGGAGAGCCTTCGCAGCGAGAGCCGGGCCGAGTTCCGCTGTTCGCGGATGAACGATCCGAGCTCGTTGAAGCGTTCCGGGAGATCTTTGACGAACTGCGTGCCTTCGGCGCGGGCCGGTTCCTTCACGAGAGCAGGCCGTCGACCGAGGCCCGCCCGGTCTTGTGCCGCTCGACCAGCTCGGCCTGGAGCGTGTCGATGCGCACATGAAGCGCTCGACGGTCGAGCGACACCCGGTTCTCGAGGGCCTCGAGACGTGCGGCCAGGTCGCGGAGTTGGTTCGGTTCCAGGTCGGGCAGCGCGCCGATCTCATCGATCCCCAGCACTGCGTCGAGCTCGGTGGTGAGGTCTGACTCTTCGGTGTCGGGGGCGAGCAGCATCGGGAGGTGCTCGGGTCCCGGAGGACGGCCCGGGCCCGAGGCGAGGATGCCCGGCAGGTCGTTGACCAAGGAGGCCAGATCGGGCGGTCCATCGGAACCCAGGTGCTCGAGGTAGGTGTGGACGATGTCGAGACGACCCTGGATCAGCCGGCGCAGATAGGACAGGCCCACCTCGGCCTGCTGGCACTCGGTGCGCATGGACCGGATCTCCTCGGTTGACCGCGCACCGATGCCGTCGAGATAGGGGCTGGTCAGAATGCGGTCAAGGTCGTCCCGGGGGCTTGGCATCAGCCTCGATGGTACTCCGCCGGCCAGGGCCCAGGGCCGCTCCGTCCCAATGGTGCATAGCGGTAGACCGCCCGGCCGACGAGGGAGGAACGGGGCACGGAGCCGAACGACCGGCTGTCCGTGCTGGCCTCGAGGGCGTCGCCCACCACCTCGAGGGTGCCTTCCTGCTGGTGAAGGTCGGCGACCCTCTTGACGAGGATGCGGTCCGGACGCCGGGGATCACGCACGGCGACGACCGCCCCGGGTGGGGGCCAGGGCTGTCGGGGCCAGGGCAGGGCCAGCACCACCAGACGGTCACCGGGCAGGAGGGCGGGCGCCATGGACGTGCCGGCCACCTCGACCCGGCGGATCGATCGCCACGCCGCACCCACGCACAGGGCGAGAACGAGAACAACCGACCCGCGCCTGACAACACTGATCACGGGCGAGCCGGTGCCTTCGCCCCTGCCTTGGCCTGGTGCGGGGCGGGTCCCAAGGTTCGGCGATCTCGGAACGTGGGTAATGTGACCCGATACCGCAACACGACCCACTCTGTACCAGATGACCTGGGTGCTCCGTGCACGGCTGGATCGCCCATCGACAATAAGGAGCACCATCATGCGCATCGCAGACCACCTGCTGGCCACCGTCGACCGCATCTCTGCACCAAAGGTGGTGCATGCCCACTGCGACCTGCCCTGCGGCGTCTACGACCCGGCCCAGGCTCGCATCGAGGCCGAGTCGATCAAGGGGACCATCGAAAAGTTCAACGCATCGGACGACCATGAGTTCCAGACTCGGGCCATCATCATCAAAGAGGAGCGGGCCGAGCTGGTCAAGCATCACCTCTGGGTGCTGTGGACCGACTACTTCAAGCCCGAGCACCTGGAGAAGTTCCCCAACCTCCACGACATCTTCTGGAAGGCCACCAAAAAGGCCGGCGAAGTGAAGAAGACGACCGATGTCAAGGTGGCCGACGAGCTGCTGGCCCAGATCGCCGAGATCGACAAGATGTTCTGGGAGACCAAGAAGTAAGGGCCTCCCTCCGGGAGCACGGGTCGCCAACCAGGCGCACCCGACTTCGGATCGGCCCTGTGCCGGCAGCCCCCCGAAGCGGCTCCGGCCGGACTGTCAGTCGAACGTCAGATGTCGGCTATCGGTCGGGCAACCCTGGTCGCCCGGTGGCCTCATCGCTAGACGCCACCGTTGTGTTCCGACGTCGAGGTGTCACCGCTCCACCCATGGTCATCACCAGGGATGGCCTCACAGACCTGGCAGGTTTGTGCTGTCGGTGCCGTGGACAGGTGGGCGTCGTCGATGGCCGAGCCACACGAGACACACAGTCCATAGGTCCCCTCGTCCAGGCGGGCGAGGGCCGACTCCACCTGGTCGAGGACACGATCGACCTCGTCGACGGAGGCTTCGGACGACAGAGGTTCGCCCTCCCCCGATGACGGGGCGTCGACGCTCGCGTCTGTCTCCCCGTTGGCGGCGTCGGCGAGGGGAACCCGGGTTTCCATGCCCGGCATCGTATCCGCCGGATCTGGCACTACCCCGTAGGGTGGCGTCGTGGAGCGCACGCCCGACACCGACACCCGACACCGCGGCGATCCGGCGGAGCCTTTGGCCGAACTGATCGGCTCGGGCCAGCGGGTGCCGTGCCTTGACGGCGTGGATCGCCGGGCTGTCGAGTTGGACCAGGCCGCCTCGACCCAGGCCTTGCCGGAGGTCGCAGCCCGGGTCACCGAGTTCCTCCCGTGGTACTCGAGTGTGCACCGGGGAGCCGGCTTCCGCTCGAGGCACGCCACCGCCGCCTACGAGAACGCCCGGCGTGCCGTGCTGGCCTTCGCCGGCCGAAGCGCCGAGCGGGACGATGTGGCCATCCTCTGCCGGAACGCCACTGAGGCCATCAACCACCTGGCCTACCGGCTACGCCTGAAGGAAACGGACGTCGTGGTGACCACGGTGGTCGAACACCACGCCAACCTTCTGCCCTGGGGTCGGGTGGCGGAGCGGCGCTATGTCGAATGCTCGCCCGCGGGGACCTTCACGGTCGATGACGTCTGCGCCGCGCTCGAAGCCGGGGACGGTCCGGCCGCACTGCTGGCGGTGACCGGTGCCTCCAACGTGACCGGGTGGCTGCCGCCTCTCGAGGGCATCATCGCCGCAGCCCACGATCGTGGCGTCCCCGTGGTCGTGGATGCTGCTCGAATTGGCCCCGCATCGGCCGCTGCCGGCGTCGGCCGACTTCCTGGCCTTCAGTGGCCACAAGCTGTACGCCCCCTTCGGCTCCGGAGCCCTCATCGGACCGCGCTCACTGTTCGAGTCCGGCGACCCTTTCCTGGCCGGGGGAGGCGCGGTGGACCTGGTCGGGCTGGACGAGGTGATTTGGACGGCCCCGCCGGATCGTGAGGAGGCGGGCTCACCCAATGTCGTCGGCGCCGTCGCCCTCCATGCCGCCATTGACGCCCTCGGCCGGTTGGGATGGGACTCCATCATCGACCATGAGCGCGCCCTCGCCCGTCGACTGGCCGACGGGTTGGCATCCATCGACCGTGTCCGGCTCCTCGGGCCGTGGGGCTCCGAACAGGGGGGACGTGTGGCGGGGAGCGAACCCACCGAAACCCTTCCGGTGGCGGCGTTCACCGTCGAGGGGATGCACCATGCCCTGGTGGCCGCTCGACTGAGCGCCGAGTACGCCATCGCCGTTCGCCACGGGTGCTTCTGCGCCCATCCCTATGTGGTCCGGCTTCTCGGACTGAGCGAGACTGCGGTCGAGGCCTATCGCTCGGACGTGCTCCAGGGCGATCATCGTCAGGTCCCCGGGGCGGTGCGGGCCAGCGCAGGACTGGGGACATCTGGCCACGACGTCGACGCTCTGCTGGCAGCGGTAGCCGATCTGGCCGGCGGCGCAACCGCCCCGGTGCCCTACCAGCAGGACCCGGCCACCGGAGACTTCTTCCCGGTCACTGACCAGCCTGCGTGGCGTCATGCTGCATTCGAGCCCGGCGCCGCCTGCGCCCGGGGATGAGGACAGGCAACGCCTACGATCAGCCGGTGCTCCGACCTAGCCGCGCGCTGCTCCGCCTATCGGACAATCGACTGATTTCGCGCCGGGGACGGTTGGTGATGGTGCTCGGGGCACGGAGACTCGTCGCTGCCTGCTCGGCCCTCTCGCTGGCTCTTCCTGCCTGCCTGCTGGCCGGCTGCACCTCGGGATCGGCCTCGGCCTCCCCCACCACCCCAACCGCCTACGTGGCCACCGGGGCCGGCGTGGCCAATCCGGGGAACACGGTGGCCGTGGTCAACACCGCGACCTCCCGGGCACAGACATCGATCATCACCGGCACCTTGCCGGCTGCCTTGGCCGTCACCCCGGACGGCAAGGACGTTCTCGTGACCAACAAGGGTGTGGACACGGTTTCGGAGATCGATGTGGCCACAGGAAGAGTCGTCGGGGCAGCAACGGTGGGCGTGGAGCCCGATGCCGTGGCCATCACGCCCAACGGTGCTCTCGCCCTGGTCGCCAATTTCGACGACAACACCGTGACGCCGCTCAGCCTCCCTTCACTTCGGGCCGGCACGCCGATCGCGGTGGGACGGCAACCGGTGGCCATCGCCGTCTCCCCCCGCGGCAACCTGGCCCTGGTGTCCAACTACGAGGACGGAACAGTGACGCCCATCACCCTGCCCGGGTTGGTGGCCGGTACGCCGGTGGCTGTCGGAGCCGAGCCTCTCGACGTCTTCATCACCCCCGACGGTGGCACGGCTCTGGTCGCCGATTTCCAGACCAGCGAGGTCACACCTGTCGGTCTGCCCAGCCTCGTCGCGGCACCAGCGATACCGGTGGGGGGCAACCCGACGGGGATCGCCGGCGTGTCGGCGGCGATCGCCTACGTGAGCGGCGGTGACAGCGTCATTCCGATCGATCTGCACACTCGACAGGCGGGAGCACCCATCGGCGTGGGGACCACCGCCGAGGCGCTGGTCCTCGCTCCCGGGGGTTCGACAGCCTGGGTGTGCGGAGGCAACGGAACCCTTGTGCACGTGAACCTAGCCACCGGCTCGGTGATCGGACGGGTTGGCGTCGGCAACCAGCCGTCGGCGGTGGTCATCGCCGACGGTCGAGCCCCCTCCGATTGACTTTGGTCGGGCAGCACGACGAACGAACCGCCCATGTCGCCGTCAGCCCGGCCCGGGAGACCGGAGGACGACGATTGGCTCCGCTCTGCGTACAGTAAACCCGATCCGCTGGTCGAGATCCATGGCGCCGGAGTGGCGCCGGCGGAGCATCCGGGTTTTCGAGAACGCAGCCACCGTCGAAGCGGCATTGACGGAGCCGGTACGCTCCCCGATGGGCCGTTAGCTCATCGGGTAGAGCAGGGGACTTTTAATCCCAAGGTGGCGAGATCGAGACTCGCACGGCCCACCTGGTCAGAGGCAGTTTTTGGTCCAGTCACACCCTCCGGATAGCCTAAACCCAACAGCTTGCCCAACAATTTTGGGAAGGGTCTGGAGGGCTCGATGCCGGGGAGCTTGCGGGAACGGCAGCCGAACGTGTGGGAACTGCGGGTGTTCCTCGGTCGCGACGACAACGGCAAAGTTCGACACGGCAACCAGACGTTCCGCGGTGGCAAACGAGCGGCCGAGCGTGAGCTCACCCGATTGGTCGCAGCGGCGGAGGACGAGCCGGTGCCGCCGCCGGTCGTCGAGGCACCCCGGTGGAGCCAGTCGACGACCGTCAACGACGCCATCCAGGGATGGAAGGACAACGGTTGGGAGGACCTCTCCCCCTCGACCGTCCGACGTTACGAGAACATGTGGATGAAGCACATCCACGGGTCCATCGGCCAGCAGCGGCTGACAGCCCTCAGCCCGTACGACGTCGAGAAGTACTTTCGTCGTTTGAAGGCCAACGGGCTGGCCGAGGCCAGCGTCCGTCAGATCCGGGCCCTGATGCATCGGGCCTGCCGATTGGCTCGAAAGTGGAGCGGCGGCGCGCTGCCGAACCCGATCGCCGACACCGAACTGCCAACGTGGGCGCTGGATGAGCGGAACGAGGTGAGAGCACCGACCCTCGAGGAGGTGCGCACGCTGATCGCCGCGGCCAACAAGCTCGACCCAAGCTTCGCGGCAGTACTGCGGTTGGTGGCGGCCACCGGCATGCGGAGGGGCGAGGTCTGTGCCCTCCGCTGGAACGACATCGACCTGTCTGCCGGCACGGTACGGATCAGCCAGAGCGTGGTGGCAGCCAAAGGCGGCGCCATCCTGAAATCGCCAAAGACCCGAGCCAGCATCCGCACCGTCGCCATCGACTCCGATACCGCCTCGATGCTCAAGCGACTGCAGCTCACGCAACGGTCCCTGGCCATGGCGTGCGGATTGACTCTCGGGCAGGAGGCCTTCCTGTTTTCCTCCGAGCCCGGTGGGCTCGGAGCACCTCACCCGGATGCGATGAGCCATACCTTCGCCATCGTCCGGGCCAAGGCGAAGGTCGCCCCCGACGTGCACATGCACTCGCTGCGACACTTCCATGCCACCGTGCTCGACCCGGTCATCTCCGAGGCACAGAAGCAGACCCGACTCGGCTGGTCCACCGTCAAGATGGCCCGGCACTACACCGACTCGGTGCCCGAGGAGGACAGAAGAGCTGCGGCTCACGTGGGAGCGTTGCTGTCCTCAGGCGAAGCCGGCGCGGCTTCGGAGCCGGGCTGAGGCCGCATCCACATACTCGGATGGGAGATAGTCCGCGGGAGTTCCTCGAGCGAGGTCACCGGCAGTCCGTCCAGCAGTCTCTCCACTGAACGCCGCGGAATCCGGATCCTTCGACCAATCCTGAAAACTGGGAGGGGAAACGATCCCTCCTTGATGGACCGATAGAGCGTGGAGCGGGTCTCGCCCAACAGATTGGCGGCCTCCTCGACGCTCAGAAGGGGTTTGGGAGCCTTGGTTGGTGGGCTGGTTCGCATGGACAGTCTCCGGTCGTGCTCAGTGCCAGGCGGTTTGCCGTGGTCGCAGTCCATCCTCCGGATCGACATCACCCGCAACGTCACCCCGGACCACCGGAGACATTCCGCGCTGAAGGGTGACGTTGCCCAATGACCGCGCCGAACGTCACCCCCGGGTCCGGTTGACACGTCACCCTCCCTGGTCGGCGACTTGTCAACGGTTGCAACCTGCGCCGGCCTGGTCGATGGCAGGGTCGGCGCCCCGGTCTCAAGCGCCCGGCCACGGGTCGGACGTCTGACCAGCTCATCGGTTGAACACGCACGGTCCAGGCCTGGACTCACATCCCAAACCCGTAGTCACGATCATGCTCGATCGAACTGCTGTGCTCGTAAGACGAAGAGCGCTCCAGTGACCTCTCCGGCTCCGGTCGGGGGTTCAGTTCCTTATCAACGGTCAAGCGTTTGCTATCAACCATTGCGTCCAGGTTGTAGATCTGGCTGCCGATCTCGCCCATCCGGTCAAGCACCTCGGGATGCTCGGCCCGCCACCTGTCTCCGTCAGTGGCGTCGCGGAGTAGATCGGCGAGCTTCTTCTCCGCCCCCTCACATGCGTGCAGGAGGCGAGGCTCCTCGGGTTGGCGGAGCTTGTCCAACTTCTGTTGGGCCTCGGCGATCCGTTCGAGGTCGGCCGATCTGGCCAGACGGGCCTGCACGCGGGCTATAAACGAGTGGGCGTACCACTGGTGATCGCTATGGACCCGGTGCGCTGCGTACAGCTCGTCGCCTGCCTCCCTGATGGCGCCGCCCCAGTGGGTCCCGTTGTGGCTCTGCAGCCTGGAAAGCTGGGCTTCGGCGTCACGAGAATGGTCCCTGGCTGCCCGGATGTCGTCGCGTAGATACCTGGGCAGGGCGGCGTAGAGTCCGGCCTGTTCCTGCTTGAGGGCTTCCCGCTCGAGGGAGATCAGCGCCTTGGGCTGAGACTCCCGTCCGGCCACCTCGGGTGTACCCGTGTCGATGGCCCACTTCCACCGCCGCTCGGTGGCCCAGCTGTGGCAGAGGTCCTCTCGGGCCTGGTCTACATCGTCGGCACACAGATAGACGTGGGTCTCGTCTCGGGCCCGGCTCATGGCCACATAGGCCAACTCCCTGCCTCCCCCGTCCTCATAGACGTGGGCCAGGTCGTGGGTGGCCCCCTGGCTGCGGTGGACGGTGGCGGCGTACCCGTGGGCCAGCTGGTCTGCTCCGATCTCCTCGCGCTCCAAGCGGTGCTGGCGGCCGTCCTGCAGGCGGACCATCAGATGGTCCTGGTCCTGCCCCACGGCAGTGACAACTCCGCGCTCCGAGGTGACGATCTGACCGTGGGCCAGAGGGGCCAGGGTGACGATGCGATCACCGGCAGCGAAGCGGGTCCCCCCGGGAGCCACCAACTCCGGCCCTCCGACCCGTCCCTCGGCCACCATCCGCTCCCTAGCCATTCGGTTCAACTCGGTGACGTTGGCCCGCCTCCAGGCGAACATGGCGGCGTCCCGACCATCAAGCGCGTCCTTGGCCCACTGATCGACCAGTTTTGCCAGCGCCTCGTCCCGGGTCCGCTCGGTTGTCACCCGATCCACTACCAGATAGAACTCGACGGCCCGGGTGACGTCGCCGGCCCGAAGCTGGCCGAGCGCTTCTCGTTCGGCCTGGCTGTGCTGACGGACATTCTGTTCGAGGACGTGGACGATCCCTCCGTGGCGCTCGACCAGGGCCCCCACGGCTCCGCCGACCGACACGGCACCCAACTGGCGATCGTCACCCACCATGACCACCTTGGCTCCGCGCATCCGGGCATGGTCGAGGAGGAAGGCGATGTCCCGATCTCCGGCCATCCCCGCCTCGTCGAGGACGAGGACGTGGCCTTCGGTCAGGTGCATCCGATCGTGTTGGATGCGCCACCGGAGTGAGGCGAGGGTCCTCGACTCCTCGAGCCCTGCTTCCCGACCGAGCGTCCTGGCCGCCTGGCCGGAGGTCGAGGTGCCGATGACCGTGAACCCTCCGGATTCGAAGGCGTCCCGGACGGCGGCCATGACGGTTGTCTTGCCCGATCCGGCCACCCCTTCAACCAGCTCCACTCCCCGACCCGAGATGGCGATCCCGAGCACTGCCGCCTGCTGGCCGGGGGTCAGTGGAGACCCCAGGACAGCGCTCTGGCGGCCCATCGCATCCGCTGCCACCTCGGGGGTCACTCTGGCTGCCCCCAGGTTCTCCACACCCCGTTCCACCGCCCGTTCGATGGCCTGTTCGGTGGCCAGCACGTGAGCGGTGGCAAAAGCCCTCTCGCTGGCCCGAGGCACACCGACCAGCGGGATGGCATCCGGATCTCGGAGCACACGTTCAGTGGCTTTCTCCAACTCACGGGCGGGCAATCCGAAGATCTTGGGCGCAACGGCCACGATCACGTCGCGCTTGGAGAAGACCTTCCGGGCCGACAGCGTCCCATCAGGTCCCAGCACGTCGTTGGTCAGCTCGGCCAGCTCCTTGTCCCAGAGGACCTTGGTGGGCGAGTGCTCAAGCCGGTATTCGAGATCGGCCCGCTTGATGTCGGCGACCAGCTGCTCGGGTGGGAAGCCGGCCTCGGTTAGCTCGGTTCGCCACCGAGGCAACAGCTCGTCGACCGGGGTGTGGCGCTTGGTCTTCCTGGTCTCACGGGCGGCCACCTGGCGGGCCTGGTAGGAGTCGAAGCCCTTTTCGGCCACGGCCTCATTGATCTCGGCAGAGCGTTTGGAGTGCACGGCCACGGCCTTGTCAGGGATTCCGGCGATCTTCCAGTGACCAAGCTTGCCCGATGGTCCGGGATCGGCCTCGATGCCGTAGCCAAGCTCGACGGCTCTGGCAGCGGATTCCACCCGTCCGACCATGGTGGCGGCGTGGAGGTGCTCCCGCCAGAGGGTGGTGTCGGGGGCCTTGGTGCCGCCCTTCTCATCCAGCATCTCGATCACATTGGCGATGAGCACGTGGTCGTGGGGGCCGGGGTCTCCGGCTCGTGTCGTAGCGTGGCGGGCGTGGGCGTAGACGAGGCCGGTGGTCGGGGTGGGGACGGCGGCCACCCCTCGTCTGCCGCCCCGCTCCCTGGTCAGTTGATCCAGGTAGGCGAGGGTGGCGTCCCGTTCGGAATCCATGATGGCGTGCATGTCCTCGACCTGGCCGAGGACACCCAACTCGGCCACCGACTTGTGGGCGGCGATCACCAACTCCATGCCCGGTCGCCGGGAGTTGACCAGTCGCTCGCCGGTCGCCGGGTCGCAGGCTCCGCCGGGGCCATAGATGGCGTCGTAGGAAGGGTTGTCGACGGGGCCGACAAGGCCGAGGGACTCGGCACCCATCCCGCCCCAGAGAAGCGGGGTCTCACCCCGGGAGGCGTAGTACTCGAGTCCGGCGCCGGGGAAGTCGTCGCCGCGCTCGATGATGGTCTCGCGGTGATAAGCAACAGAGTCCGCCCCCATCATCCGCATCCAGGCCACGCCGACTCCCTCTCACCGGCAAGGGGCACCCCTTGCAATCGTGTTCAAGGTATTCGGGGGGTGTGACGCGCCGTCGTCGGAGAAGCTACAGATCGGACTCGGATAGAAAAAGAGATGGATGGCAGCATCGCGTTGTACGAGCGAGCAAAGCCCGGGAGCAGCCCTTGGGGGAGGTGGATATTCGCACGGACGAGGAGGCGGGGCAGTCGGCCGGCGATGCTGACCCAATCATGCGTTGCCCTGGCGTTGGGAAGCCGGATCGCACTACACCTAGGCATTGCCATGATCACCTCTGTCACCGCCAGAGAGTCTTCCGTCTCAGAACAAGAAAAAGCGGCTTCAGCTGGGAGGGTGACGTTGGAGGGTGACGTTGGAGGGTGACGTTGGATCGAGGGCGAGTCGGCCCATCGAAAGACCGCTGAGCTGCGATCAATCGCGACCGCCCCAATAACGCGGTTATACGGGTGAAAGTGACCCCGTAACGGCACCTCGGGGATACCACCCACGGAGAGCGGCTTTCAAGCGATGCGGCGAATCAGCCGATGCTGACTAGGTGCCCCCTAGGCTCTTTCGTACGGGAATATTCACCATTTCCATGGTCCTGGTGACGCTGTTGTTTGCCGACTGCGGATCTGCTGTGGACCACGCCACATCAAGTACCGAGGTTCCTCGTCAGCCCTGCGCCACCGCAGCCAACTGTCTCAAGTTGGCAAGGGAGATGGGATTCGACGGATCCTCCACCCTGCAAGCCCCTCCCAACATTGCCGACGAGTTCCAAACCGGCTGGTACGTCCTTCCCGGCCATGCCTTTGGGCGCGGAGTCTTCGTACTCAACTATTTGGACAAGAAAGGAAACTTTCAGCTCCAAGAGAATGCCTTCCCTGGTCTGCATCTAAAGCCCTGCCCATCGGGCAATACCGCAATCTCGCCCGGTGGCACCAACGTGTGCTTCATCATCGACACCGCGATGAGTGGCAGCTTCGTCACGTTCTTCCGTTCGGGCTTTGCCTATCAGATCAGTTTGAATGGTGGGCGCACCATCACGACTGAGGCGCAAAAGAGTGTCCTTCTGGGTCTCGTCGACCAACTTCAGCCTGCGTAGGTCGCCAGAACGACGAGCATCTAGACGCTGTTTACGTCATAGTTGAGTGGTGCTACTAAAGCGAAGTGCCGTGCGGTGGCCTATTGCTCTCTTGGTAGTCGGTGTATTTGCCTTGACCAGCTGCTCATCCTCAACTGGGACTGGAACAGTCAGCGGGATATTCGAAACCTCTGGAGGTGCACCCGGCTCCCAGCCTCACCGCCTCCCGGGACGTGTTGTTTTTAGCGATTCCAAGGGCGACCATGTCTCCGTGGCTGTAGGTACTTCGGGAACCTTGGCAACTGTCCTTCCAGCCGGAACGTATACGGCGGTGGGACATAGTCCGATGGTCCGTGCCGATTCCCACGAAATGGCATGTAACGGTTTGAAGCCAATTGTGGTCACGGCGGGCCAAACCCAGAGTGTGACCGTGGTATGCGGGTTGATGTGACGGAGAAGCGGCTGCAGGGGGCAGTCCACATTTAGGGAACCGGAAGCGCAACCTGTGCGGGCTTGCTTTCCTTGCGGGTACCAGTGGACACGATCCAGAACGCCGCACCAATCAACAACAACCCGACGACGAGCGAAAGACCAGCAGCCATACGGAGCCGGTAGTGCGGGTCAAAAACGCCCGTGGCGTGGGAGTCCAACCCCACCAGCATCTTGTGCTGTTGGTACCAGAAGTAAGTAGACGCAGCCCAGCCTGCCGCCACAACAATCGAGCCAGCCGTCATCAGTCGGGAGGGGACTGTCCGCACTCTCGGGTCGGCGTTGGTAGCCCGGTGGCCAACAATCCACCGCCAGCAAGCCAACCCTGCTAGCCCAAAACCAGTCGTGGGGGCAGCCGCATCCACATAGACCTCCCACGGATTTTGCGAGTAGAGAGCTACAAGCCAGGCCACGAGACCGGCGACAATCCCAAGGTAACCGAGCGCGAGAAGGACACCAGGAATACGGAGGTTCGCCATTCGGGACAGCCTAGTGGTGGCCACCACGTCAACCTGGTGTTGATGGTTTGGCCCCCCGCCCCGGAAAAGGCCGTGGACCAACCGAGTGAGGGTGCCCTTGACCGCCGGGTGGGTGTCACGCTCCGGCCAGCACCTCAGGGCGGGCGAAAAACCTGACGCTAGACCCTTGAGCCAATGCCCTGCTGAATCGCCTGCACGGTATCGCCGACGTGATTGACAACGAAGAGTTCGGAGTCGCCACTAGAAGCAACGATTTGGAGCCGAGTCCTCAGGCCGCCCGTGAAGAGGCCGCCATCGGGTGCATCGGTTGAGACGGATTCGATGGCAGCCAAAGGCGCCGACCATAACTGGCCCTTCGTCGCAGCGTGAATCCGATTCGGTTGGAAGAAGAGCCTCGAATCGGTCATGTACAGACGACCGCCTACGGCACGTCCGCCCTGGGTGCGGTTGGCATTTTGCTTCCACACCACCCGCTCACCTCCAGCGAGTTTCGGTGATCTGACCCAGAAGCCCATTGACCCAGGCTAGGCGGAGCCTTTGCGCCACCGCAGGTAAATCTTGCTGCTGGGTATCCCCAAACACCGGATCAGCAGGGCGTTGGCCCCTGCCCTCGACCGGCACTTTGATGGCATCCCCCTGGGCTCCGACGAAGGTTCCATCTCCATTCCAGAGGCCTCGTCCGTTCAGTGGTGCTCGATGCAAGACCCACACAAGCAACCCCGCAGCACCACCGAAAAAACTATCTGACGGTACTCAGGTTGTTCCAAGGTGGTCTCGGTCGGCGATGGAATCACCACCACACGTGGTTGAAGATTGAGCCACGCCACCGCATTTGTGTCCCCTACACAACTGTGTTGCCAGATCGAGGACAGTAGTGATGCAGCTTGCACATGCAGCGATTTATCGACCTTGTTAATGTTCACTACTGGTCACCCACGGCGGGATGACGTGCCATAGAGGGGGGTTGCCATGGGCGCCTTGCGGACGAAACTCTTTCGTGTACTAGTGGCAGGTGGAGTCGTTTCAGCCGTGATCGGCACGGGCGTGATGATGACGGGTGCTTCGCCGGCGGCTGCCAGCATCACCAGCATTACCGCCTATGGGAATAACATCAACACAGGCCAGGTCAGCTGTACGGGTCCGACCACGTGCACCGATGTTGGCGGCACCGATGCTCAGACCCTGGTCGACGGGGTGTGGTCCGCTCCGATCGCCTTTAATGGCATCGAGTTCACTGAGTACCAATCTTCAGCAGTGAGCTGCACCGACGCCCTCGACTGCACCGCCGTCGGCGCTACGACCACGTCTGGTCAGCCGGCATACATCACCGAGACCGATGGCACCTGGGGGCCGGTGGTCCAGGTCGGCACCCTTGATCAGGGAGGAACCCTCAATTCGGTGAGCTGCACGAGCGCACTCGACTGCACAGCCGTGGGCTACGGATCAGCCCAAGGAGAAACCTTTCCCATTGCCTTCACCGAGACCGATGGCACCTGGGGTCCAGCCACTGCCATTACCCCCTATCCGTCCGAGACGCTTCCCCCGGCATACCTGAACAGCGTGAGCTGCATCAGCGCCGGCAACTGTGTCGCCGTCGGTGACGGCTACACCCCTCCGCCGACCAACTGCTCTGTCTGCGGGTCGTATGCCATCGAAACTGATGGTGTCTGGGGCCCGTATACATTTGACCTCAACTGGGGCCTGTCCAGCACCATATTGGAGAGTGTCAGCTGTCCCGACGCCAACGACTGCACGGCGGTCGGACAAGCTCCTGACGCTACCATCGCCACGTCCTACCACGACGGCTCCTGGGGCCCAGCCATCGACCTTCCCGGAAGCGATGGAGGTCTTATGGACGGTGTTAGCTGTGTGGATGCCAACGACTGTACGGCGGTCGGGAACAGCAGCCTCAGTGAGTACGAGGTCGAGACCGACGGCGCGTGGAGTGACATCCCTGTCGAAGGGCAGGGCGGCTGGCTGAGCAGCGTGAGCTGCACCAGCGCCAACGACTGCACGGCAGTGGGCACCGGCATCTACACCATCACCAACACACCGACGGTCACTGTGAGCGATAACGCCCCACTGGTCGGCCATGACCTGACGTTCACGGCCACCGTGGCGGGGACGGACGCTCCTGCTCCAACGGGCGCCGTTAGCTGGAATGTGCTGTCTTCGTCGGACGGATTCCCGCCATGCTCGTCGACGACGGGACCAGTGAGCACGGGCAATGTCTCTACCTACACCTGCACTATGAGCGACGCGGCTGCCGGTTTGTGGCGGGCCACGGCATCCTTTGGAGGCGATTCCCAGTACGCCGCTGTTTCAAGTGATGAGGACGACACCACCGTGGCCAACATCGGAGGGACCCTGACCCTGAGCAAGAACAAGAAGGCCTACGGCGGCGAGGTGATGCAGGTTGCCGGGTCGGGATGGAACGTGAATGGCGATACCGGAGTCACCCTTTACCAGTGCGCAACCGAGACCTACCAATCCACTACCTGCGATCAGGCGACGAAAGTCGCCGCTACCGTTGGCACCGGAAAGAAGGCGGGCACATTCAAGAAGGCCAAGCTCCACCTCACTGCTGGGCCCATCGACACACGAGGCGATACCTGCGGACTGGCCACGTCGGCTGCTTGCTACGTGGTCGGTGTGGGATCGACGGGCGATGAAGGTGCGAGTCTCGCTCTAGCCTTCAAGCCACCATCCGCAACGTTGAAGTCAGCGAGCAACGTCGTAGCCAATACCGTCGACAAGCCCACAGCTGCGTACTTCCCGGCTGGAGACACCGTCATCGCCGAGGAGTGTGACTCGTCGGTCACGGTTCCGACCACGTTGGCGTCTGATTGCGACCCGAGCACGAAGATCACCGGCAGCGCCAGCGTCAAGGGCAAGGTGGCCTTCTCGTCACCGGGCGTCACGGTTGTGGACGGAGCCTCCTACACCGAGTCTGGGAGTGGAACCGTGCTCCCAGGTGGCCACGCCGACGTTGTCATCGACGACACGACGACCGCCGGTGCGTTTGTCATCGTTCCGATAACGCTGCACTCGTAGCGAGTTGAGGTCGCCCCGAAAGGGGCAAGCAAGAGGGTGGTGAGGTAGGCCGCTGGTTCGACCGTTCACTTCTGCGGTTGAGGTCCCGACCAGGCCATCGGGTGGCGTTTTCCAGCGCACCGGCCCGGGACCAGCAGCCCCCGCAGGGTGAGTCAGCTTCCCCAGCGGCCCCCTATCAAACCGTGCATGCGGTTCTCCCGCACACGGCTTTCCGACACCGTTCATCGTCAGGCATGCGCAGGTGTCCATCGCTTGACTCTTCCACTGAGTCGATAGATGCCGAGTTCGGTCAGCCAGGCATAGTTGAACCGGCTGGCCCGAAGACGGCCTCGGGTGGCGTATTTGACGCTGGCCAGCTTGGAGAGCCGCAAATGCACGAAGCTGTCGATGAGGGCGAACTTCCGGTTCGAGTTTCCGTAGCGGAAGTACGCTCCCCAACCCCGTAGCACGGCGTTGAGATCAGCGACAACGTGACGCAGCTCACGGCTGGCCAGGTGGCGACTGGTGCGGTCCCGGATCTTGGCCCGAAATTGAGGCCATGGCCCGGTCCGACGGCCACTTCGACAGGTAACGGCGACTTCCGAACCTCGACGGGGTCATCCGGTGATGGAAGCCCAGGAAGTCGAAGCCGTCCTTGCCACCGTGGAGGTTGATGATGCGGGTCTTGTCGGGATGCAGACGCAGCCCGAGTCCGACCAGCACCTCTCCGATCCGGCACTTGGCCTCGTCGGCTCGGCTCCGGCTGGTGGTGAGGACAACGAAGTCATCCGCATACCTGACCAACGTCCCCAGGTTGGCCATCTTTGCCCAGGCCTCGTCGATGACGTGGAGGGCGATGTTGGCCA
The DNA here is from genome assembly GCA_963704615.1 of uncultured Acidimicrobiaceae bacterium. Classification (GTDB taxonomy): domain Bacteria; phylum Actinomycetota; class Acidimicrobiia; order Acidimicrobiales; family RAAP-2; genus Bog-756. Next base: position 3,799,645 of record OY969923.1, read on the forward strand.
GCAACGGGGAGATGGGTGAACCCTGCGGTGTCCCCGACTCGGTGTCGGCGACCAGCCCGCCTTCGAATACCCCGGCCCGCAGCCAACTGCGTAGCAGCTTCAACATCTGCCGGTCGATGACCCGGCGACCGACTTGACCCATGAGGGCGTCATGGTCGATCTCGTCGAAGCACGCTTTGATGTCGGCGTCGAGCACCCAGTTGGCCCCCCGGTTGGCCGCCACCCGGATCGCTTCGAGCGCCTGGTGGGCGGACCGCTTCGGGCGGAACCCGAAGCTCACCGGGGAGAAATCGGCCTCGAAAATGGGCTCGAGGACGATCTTGGCCGCCGACATGACTACCCGGTCGGCCACCGTCGGGATACCGAGCGGCCGGGTCTCCCCCGGCTTGCCCGGCTTCGGGATATGGACCCGCCGGAGAGCCTTAGGACGATACGTCTTGTCCTGAAGCGCTGCGGCCAGTCCGTCGAGGAACACCCTCACCCCGTCGGTGCCCCCGTCCTCGATCGACCGCGATGGTCACGCCGTCGATGCCGGGGGCACCCTGGTTTCTTGCCACCTCGACCCATGCCCTCCACAGGATGTCGCTGCGGGCGACCTTGTCGTAGAGGGCGTGGAAACGTCGAGTGGGATCCTGCTTGGCACTGCGATAGAGCACACGTTGAAGGGCTCGGACCTTGTCCACCTTCTCGGTTTCGCTGATGGCTCTAGCCGAAGACTCGGCACTCATCAGGGTTCCTCCACATCTCCGTCGTGCACCGGTGAAGCAGGGGCCCTTCGCTCCGGACAGGTTGTGTTGTCCTGTCCATCATCACTACTACGGCCCCCTCCGACTTCCTCTCGGCCGCCTGGCACTTCCCGGGATCACCGGTTATAGACAGGGCTGCTACCCGGACCGCAGATCCGGGGCCGAGGAGGATCTCTCCAGTTCCGAGGACAACCTTCTGGCCATTCCGAGCCCCCTGCGCCGGGAGGTTCCTGGACACCCGCTCCAAGATCTCTGGTGTCGTCCGTGGTCTTCGCCCTTAAGGGGAGAGGCTCGACTCCTCCTAATCCGCCATGACGGCGGACCGGTGTAACGACGCTGCAGGCTTCACGTGATGTTACGGACTGGTCATTTGCTCCGCCCCGCTTCGAACCCGGCCTCTCGACCACGCACGGGGGCTTCACTACCGGGGACCTTGGCGTCTCCCCGGACCGGACTCGCACCGGCTGGCTGACCTCAGCTTGTCGCTTGGTTACGTCATCACAACACGTACCTCCTTGTTGTCATGGCGTCCAAGCTGCTGGACGCACCCCCATACCACCGGTTGGGTGAGGCACCTACGGAAAGAATGAGTCGAGCCTCGGAAGCCGTCTCCCGTACGGACATCGAGCACAAAGCATTCGACCGATTCCGCCGAGCGCCGCACCAACTCCGACGAGAATCAGCATCCCCAGAGCGGCTACTGGCAGGGCGACCACATCGAACGGGATTGCCCCCAACCCTCCCTCGCCATGAACCTCTTCAACTGTAAACGAGAGAAAGTCCCAACCAATGACCGTTACGACGGCTCCCAACCAGGCAGCGCAACATAGACGCTCGGGGAGGCGCTTCCAGGCCAGAACAAGCCCCATCCCGATCGCCATAGCCACATTGCCCCAGACACCGATCTTGACGACCGTCGCCTGATAGCCAGGCAGCAGGGCGATCGCAAGACAGCCTGCAACGAACGTGGCGGCGATGAGCAAGAGCCACTGAACAACCGCATGGGGTAACCGACGAAGACCAAAACGATGCTCGGTGATCTGGCCGACCGATCTCATGATCCGGTCCCTATTCCGTCACTCGCTGAGTCGCACTGGACCGGCGTTTACGACGCTGGCGAAGAACAACTTGCTCCGGACAAACCGTCGAAAGGAACTGCCCAACGCAAAGCGCCAGCCGATCCTCGACAAGAGAGTAAAAGATTCGATTTGCATCCCGACGTTCCACGACGAGTCCCGAGGACCTCAGGACGCCAAGGTGCCGTGAGATTGAAGGAGCACTAATAGTGAAACGGGATGCGATCTCTCCGGCAGTCAGCTCACCAGATTGGAGGTCTTGCAATATCTGTCGACGAGTGGGATCAGCAAGAGCCTTGAACACTCCAGCGTCGTCATCCATCTTCCCATGTTAGCTAATATGCTAATAACCAACAAGAGCCAGGCCCGATCGGATCGTGGGGTATCCCCGACCGCCGGCTGTGGGCGCGTTATCCGATCGCTCGGGTGACAGGGTGCTAACGACTGCAAGCGTCATAGTGGGGCACCCCGAGTGGTAGCTGTTGGCTGGTCTTCCCACCAATAGGAGGAAGACCATGTCCATTCTCGACTCGCCCTCGGCCGCACTCACCATCATTATCGAGGACCCACTCTTCGACGAAGCCCAGGTGGCGGCAGCGGCCTTCCTCGCCAGGTACAGCGGCCGGACCTTGGACGCCTACCGCTATGACCTACGGACCTTCTTCCAGTGGGCCTCGGATTCCCATGTGGCAGTTCTCGAGGCCACACGCCCCCACATCGAGCTCTACCGCACCTCGATGGAACAGAGGAATCTCGCGCCGTCGACGATCGACCGTCGGTTGTCGACGGTCTGTGGCTTCTACCGATTCGCCCACATCGACGGCCGGGTTGGTGCCAATCCGGCCCAGTACGTCCGACGGCCCAAGGTTCACCCCTCGGAGGGCCGAGGCCTCGACCGCCGGGAGCTCGGGACGTTCCTCTTCACCGCCGAGCGGTTCGATCGGGACCACGCCGCCCTCGCCGTGCTGCTCGGGCTGAATGGCCTCCGGGTGAGCGAGGCCTGTGGGACCAACATCGAGGACCTCGCCTTCGACCGCGGGCACCGGACCCTGAGGATCATGGGCAAGGGAAGCAAGCCGGCGGTCATCCCCCTGGTTCCGAGGGCAGCCAGGACCATCGACCTGGTAATCGGGGAGCGGTCAGACGGTCCGATCCTTCGACGACAGGACGGGAGCCGCTTGGATCGGCGCACCGCACACCGCTGGGTTCGGTCCATCGGTAAGCGGGCCGGGCTCGGGATCGTCTATCCCCACATGCTCCGGTCAGCCTTCATCATGGCCGCCCTCGACGCCGGAGTTCCCCTTCGCGACGTCCAGATCGCGGCTCGCCACGCCGATCCCAGGACGACAACGATCTATGACCGAAGGCGGGAGAACTTCGACCGCCATGCCGCTTACGTCGTGGTGGCCTTCGTGGCAGGCGGATAGAAGGGTCTCAGCCTTCGGTCGGCACCAACCGGACGAGCCGACGATCGGCAATCGAGGAAGCAACCTCCTCGACCGAGCGCCCCGTCCGTTCGGCGGCAGCTCTTATGAAGATCAGCAGGGCATAGAACGAATAGATCCAGAGATCATCGGTCTGCCACCAAGCGGCATCAGCCAGCAGGTCGGGATAGACGCCACCATGGATCATGGCGGCCGCGGAGATGGCGTACTTGCTCTTGTAGTGCTGATTCTTTCCGGAGAATTGGTGCTCCGGAAGGAATCGATCCCGGATGTTCTCGAAATCGATCGGTTCAGCCGTGGTGGCCCCGGACTCATCGATGGCATCGGAAGCGAGCTCGAGCAGCTCTTCGGCCGGAAACGTGTTGTGTCGAATGTGTGACGCCCCGAGCTTCTCGAGTATCGGATCAACGTCCTGGCCAGAAGCCAGGCCGGCGAGGACGAGCTGAACGGCATCACTTCGATCCTCCGTGGGCTGCTTCCTCGGCGCCATCACTGCAAGGCTAGATCCAAGGATTCAAATCTGCAGATATCGACCCCGAGCCGGTGTTATGTGACAGGGCCGGAGGCTCACTGGGCGAGCATCCGTGATCCGATCCAGGACGGCCTATATGTCACTGAGCTTCGGTCCGGGCGGCGGCAAATACCAGTCAGGCTGGTGCGAACACCGACACGGGTACGGCGCTCTGAACGTTCCACGCCCAGTCACCCAGCTCGCCAAATGTGTTCTCGCCCCAACAGTCCACCTCGCCCGATGTGACGACGGCGCAATACGAGAACTGATTTATGGCCATGCTCTGCACACCCGCAAGATCGCCGCTACCCCCGACTCCGAGGACTTCGACAGGTGATGCACACCCATCGAGAGCAGCGACGCAAGTAGGACTTGGCCCTGCACCAAGTTCACCTTCGAAGTTGTCTCCCCAGCACTCCGCGTTGTGCGAACTCAGCACGGCACAGAAACCGTCGAGATTGGCGGTGAGACTGGCGACCCCCGACAGGGTGCCCGAGCCGTCGATGCCGACCACCGAGACAGGTGTATCGCTCTCGTCGTCATTACCATCCCCCAAGGCTCCGTAGGGCTCGTTTTGACCCCAGCAATCGACCTGCCCGGAGGTGAGCAGCGCACAGTCGCTCTCCGCGTCCACGGCCGTGGCCACCGAACTGGCCCCACTAAGCGTGCCGCTACCCCCCACACCCTCGACAGCCACCGGTGAGTTGGACGATCCACCGTACGACCCGTCTCCGAGCAGCCCATCGTTGTTGTAGCCCCAACAGTCGACACCTCCGCCAGACAAGCTGGACAAGACAGCGCAAAAGCCCAGGTAGCTGCCCACAACGGTCGCCACGCCCGACAGCGTCCCGGTGTCGCCGACGCCGACCACTTGGGTTGCGAAGACGGAGCAACCGTCACCGCCACAGTCATCCGGTCCATAGGTGCCGTTTCCCAAGTCGCCTTGTGTGTTACTCCCCCAGCAGTCGACGCCACCGCCGGTCAGGACGGCGCAGTAGCTCCCAAAACCCCCGTCGTTCGCTAGGCCAACCGCGCCGGTGAGCGGCGTGCCAAGACCCACATCGACCAGAACGGGACTGTCGACGTTGTCGGTATCAGTGCCGTCTGCCCCGTAACCCCAGCAGACCACGTTGCCCGTATTGAGCAGGGCACAGTACTCCTCGTTGCCTCCCACAAGGCTGGTCACTCCCGAAAGGTATTCGGGTCCTCCGACCCCGAGAACCTGGACGGGACTGGGTATTCCCACGCCTGTGCCGGTGGAGGTCCCATTGCCAAGCTCGCCACGGGAGTCGTCACCCCAACAGTCCACACCACCCGAAGTCAGGAGCGCACAGAAGGAGGTGAGGTTCCCGGCGCTGGCCAAGGACTGCGCTCCGGTCAGGACTCCGGAACCGAGAACGCCTACCACCGATTGAGGAGCGAGCGCGCAGGCAGTGCCGCCGCAGTTCTGTGGTCCGCTCAGGGAACCGTAACCCAGCTCTCCGTATTCGTTGTCCCCCCAGCAGTCCACCGCCCCGTTGGCGGCGAGTACGGCGCAGTAGGTGTTGGGGGAATCGGTGCCGTTTGTGGCCGCTCCGTATACGCTCTCGACGCCGGAGAGAGGCGGGCGACCATCGCCTTTCGCCACGGTCACTGTTTTGTTCTCTGACTTGGACGCTTGCCCAACCGCCGTCAGGGTGAACTTGTACTTCAGCGTCTTTTTGCCGGAGTTCAGCGGGACGACCACGGTCTGACTGAAACTACCGGAGTAACAGTTGGAAGATACCGGAAGATTGCTGAGGGAGGGAGTGGACGACAAGGTGCAACCATAGTAGTTGTCGTTTACATTCGTCACTGTGGCGGAGACAGTCACCGTCCCGTCGCTATTCGTGACTTTCGACGGCGAAGCGGTGAAGTGGGTGATGGTTGGTTTGATGACCCTCGCCGATGCAATGCCGGGGGTGGTTACCAACGCTCCGGCAATAACTGCGCATCCTGCCAGCACCACTGCGAATCGACGTCCAAAACTGCCATTGAATGAACCGGGACCCGCCATTGGGATCACCTCCATATCGCCATTTCCTGCGAGCAGGCTAGCCCGCCGCGAATCCGTCGTGCTCAGTGTGCGCTCCTCGCGTTCTCGTGGCCACGAGGGGCGCGAGCGGGTGCTCGGAACAGTCATGCCTGGATGAAAGGAGAAGGGTCAGGGTTGCCCCACTTGTGCGATTACATGGGTGATCCGTTGGACCTGGGCTGAAGCCATGGAAGCACACTCAGCCAACCCCGTCGATCTTCTTGAGGAAGCCGTCTAGGAGCTCTGCCCGGTCGTCTTGGCTGTGGCCGAGGGCGTCGTCTCGTTGCCGGCGCAAGATGGTGAGGAACTGAGGCCCGGTCTCGAAGAAGCCGCAGCGCTCGCAGACCGACTCGAAGGTGCAGTCGAGCCCGCTCGGCCGGGTGCAGTGACCGTTCCCCAACAGGCGACGGTGCTCTGCGGCGATGCGGCGCATGTTGGCCCCCTCGACGCTGGCCGGGAGCGCGATCGCCGCTCTCGTAGCTCGCCTCGACGGCTTGGGTGACCCGGAAGTACTCCTCGGCCACCGTCCGATTCGAGATGCGGGCATAGGTGAGCGTCATGCGCATGGAGCGGTGACCGAGGAGGGCGGCGATCGCTTCGAGGCTCATGCCCCGGTTGATCATCCGGGTGGCGAGCGTGTGGCGGAGCTGATGGGGATGGACGTGGCCGATGCCGGCCCGCTTGGCCACCCGATCGACGTAGCGGTGGATGGTGCGCCGGTCGAAGGGTTGGCCGTCGTCGCGCTCGACCAAGCGACCTGAGCGGCTCGGTCCCCGGAACTTCTGGTAGTCGATGATGAGCCGCACCAGGTCGGGCCCGATCGGCACGTAGCGGTCGTTGTGCAGCTTGCCGACCGGGATCCTCAACGAGAAAGTGTCACCGAGCAAGGTCACGGCCTTGTCGTCGAGTCCCGAGAGCTCGCCGACTCGGATGCCTGTCTGGGCCAGAATCTCGACCATGACCCGTCGACGAGGATCGGGGTCGCTGGCCAGTGCCGCGGTGAACTTCTCCATCGTCGGGTCGTCGAGGAACTTCGGCAACGGCTCGTCTGCCTGGGGGAAGTCACCGGGGAAGATCAGCGTGCGGCTCGGCGCGTCGTCGTAGTCCCAATCGCGCAGTCGCTCGAAGAACGTGCGCAATAAGCCGAGTCGGTGCCGGATGGTGACGCTGGCCAAAGGCTTTCCGCTCTTGCCGGGTCGAGCGGCCAGCCAGAGCTTGTGCGCTTCGATGTGGCGCCGCTCGACGGCGGCCATCGAGGTGCACCCAGGGTCTGCCTGTGTGACTTGGCCGGCGAAGTGACGGAGCGCCCCCTCGACGGCGGCAACCGTCATCGGACGGGCCGAGACGCTGAGTTGATCCAGGTAGGAGGCCATGGTGGCCACCATCACCGGTGCTCTGTGGGCGGTCTCGGCCCAGGGGAACTCGATCGGGCTCCACCATGGCGAGGGAACGTCTGCTGCCTTCGGGAGAGCGCTCATCGGGCCACCTCGACCGGTGCGTGGAGAGCTTCCATGGCCTTGCGGTACTCCTCGGCCAGCCAGTCGATGCTGAGGTGGAGGTAGATCCTCGTCGACGCGATGGAGCGGTGACCGGCTTGAGCTTGGACGGCTTCGATCGCCATGCCTCCTTCACGCAATCTGGTGAAGCAGGTGTGGCGCAGCTCGTGACAGGTCCCGTGGGTGAGACCCGCTCGTTCACGTGCCGCGCTGAAGATCTCGATGATCCCTTCGGTCGAGAGCGGCTGCCCCCGCCTCGGGCCCTTGAGCGAGACGAAGAGCCGATCAGTCGGAGCATCGGGCGGTCGCTCCTTGTTCATGTAGTCCGCCACCGTGGCAAAGAAGGTCGGCGAGATCGGGACGAGCCGTTGGTGGCCTCCCTTGCCCTCGGCGATGAAGACACGCCACTCTCCGAGCCGAAGATCCTCGAGTCGCAGCCCCAGCACCTCACCTCGACGCAGACCGCCGAGCAGCATGGCCTGAGCCATGGCCCGGTCCCGATCGGTGCGCAGCGCCGCCATGAGCGCCTCGACCTCGTCGGGATTCAAGATGCGCGGCAGACGTCGGACGCCCCGCACGAGCGGCGCACCGGTCTGGCCCCGATGACGGTTGCGCCGGGTGGGCAGACCCCGTGGCACCGGATTGGTCACCACGCCGGTGTCACCTCTGATGACGAGATAGCCATAGAGGCTCGACAGCGCGGCCAACCGTCGCTTGATGGTGGACGGCGACAGACCCGCCTCGCCGTCAGAGATCCGCACCACCTTCTCAGCGCCCTTCTGCGGTCGCCGCTGGGAGGTCACAAAGCGAAGCACGTCCTTTGGGGTCACGTCGGCGGGCTCCTTGCCGATGACCCTGAAGAACACACTCAGGTCATGGGCATAGGCCCGCACCGTGCTCGGCCGGGCACGTCCCGAGGCGAACTCCAAGAACTCGTCGACCAGTTCGTGACCGACCCGGTACTCGCGCACGCCGTCTGCACGAAGGCGACTCTGAAACGACGGACACCACACCACCGCACACCTCCTTGTCGGACCTACGTCCGAAGAAGGCTCCCCGGACGCTCAGTCCAGGTGGCGGATCACCCATGTAAGTGCCGTTGGGGGTCACTTTCACTTTCACCCGTGTAACCGCGATATTCGGGCATGGGGGTTGTGCAGCAGTTTCTGCCCGACAATTGACCCGACAATTCCGTCCATCTGCGTCGCAGCGCGTCGTGCCTCGTCGCGGGCCTCTTCGCACTCACCGTGTCTGATCTGCGAGGATAGAACCCGCTGCGACGCAGGCGGACCGGCAGCGAAATCAAGGAACGCCCTTTTAATCCCAAGGTGGCGAGATCGAGACTCGCACGGCCCACCTGGTAGTGGCGGTTTTTGGTCTCCTCGTGCCCAGCGCATAGCCTAAACCGGTGCTTCGGATTCTGGCGGGGAGCCGCTGTGCTCGAAATCGGTGTCCGTGCGGCGAGTAAATCCCAGCACCCGGCATTCGCTCGTCGACCTCCTCAACGAGCTGGACATCTGCATCCTCCCCAATACCGCCGGTTGCTTCACCGCCCTCGGACGCCATCTTGACGGCCAAGCTGGCCCGGGACGCCTTTGAAACCGACTGGGTGAAGCTCGAAGTCATCGGAGATGACCGGACGCTGCTGCCCGACTTGGTCGAGTTGGTGGCGGCGGAGGAGGTACTGGTCCACGACGGGTTCGTCGTACTTCCCTACTCCAGCGACGACCCGGAAGTTTCCGGCCGACTCGAACAGGTCGGCTGTGCCGCGGTCATGCCACCTGGTGCACCGATTGGCAGCGGTCTGGGCATCCGCAACCCGCACAACATCGCCCTCATTGTGGACCAAGCCGGGGTAACGGTGGTGCTGGACGGCGGTATGGGAACTGCCTCGGTTGCCTGTATGGCTATGGGGCTGGGTTGCGATGCCGTCCTTGTGGCCTCGGCCATCACGCGCTCCCACGAACCAAGCTTGATGGCCCGGGCAATGCGTGAAGGGGTCAGCGCCGGTCGGGCAGCCCGTGAAGCAGGAAGGATCACTCGTCGCTTCCATGGTGAGGCGTCGAGTTCATTCGAGGGACTGATCGAGGCCGTCGAGGCGACCAACCGCTAAGGAACGCAGGCGATGCCGTGACGGCCCAGATGCGCGCTCCGATCTCGCCGACAACAGGACTGTCGAGCCATTATGCAAGCCATAAAGTCAGCGTCGCAGGTCGCACTTGAAAAGGGAACTGATAGGTCCACGCGGTCCGGTTGCATCGTTTCGCTCACATCGACATCTCCGTAAGAGGATCCCCCATCGGTGACTGTCCAATATTGCCGAAGATTGTCCCGAAACGACCCGAAGCAGGTTCCTCGCAAGATCCCTCAATACGGCCGTGCAGCACAATGAGGCATCGGAGATCGCGGGTCTATCGCAGTGGTGGGAATCTGGGTCGTGGAGCCCGAAGCTGGACTTACGGTGACCGTCACCGATTGAGAGCCAGACAGCGTGGCGAGTTCGATCCACGGCCAGGTGGGGGGTGACACGACTCTGGCTCCAGTTACTTGCACTCGGTAGCCGTGGGGATATACGCGGCGTGGTACGAACACCTCCGTTACGGCACCGGCACAGAGCAGATGTGGTGCGACAGGCTTCGTGCTGTACGACAGATGCATCACAGACTGCGCCCGATCGAACGAATAGGTCCCGGGAGTTCCGGCGATGGCCTCAGGGTACGGTACGACCAGGTCGTTCAGACGGGCTTGGCTGGCGTTGGCTTCCGAACCGGGCTTTGAATCGTTCGTCAACAGGCCGGGCGACACGCTGTCCTTGGTCGTGTAGTACTCCCAGTAGGTCCAGCTGAGAAACCGTGCGCCGGCCAAGTCGACCATGTTGGCGTTGTCGGTGTCGTTGGTACTGTCGCCGAACTCGCCAAGGAAGGCTGGGAGACCAGCACGGGTTGCGTAGGCGATCCCGTTGTCGAGGCCCGTACTCTCTTCGGGTGTACAGCGGAGGTCCTGGCTCACCGCGCCGTCCGGTGTCGTGGGCTGGGGAATGTCGTCGCAGTCCCGTGCGTAATAGTGAAAGGTGAATCCGAGTTTCGGGTCAGTATTCAAGGGTGCAGGAAGGGACGTGGCATTGGCAGCCAGCTGGGGAACAGGCTCGTAGAACACCAAATGAGTTTTGTCCTGGCTTCGGATAGTCGAAATCAGGTTTCGGTAGAACTGTGCCAATTGGCCTTGCTCGAAGCTCGGGCACGGACTGAATATGGCACAGCCCGTAGCGGACCCAGCGTAGGGCTCGTTGAACACGTCGTATCCGAGCACATTTGGCGCACCTCGTAATGCCGCAGCGGCACGGGTCCAGGCCCCTTCGAACTGCTGGGTGAGTCCGGCACCTCCGACCGGAAAGTCATCCCACAGGTTCTGGAACGCCTGCAGCGTCTTGTTGCAGGCGTCCACTGGCGGCGAGCAGTTCGAGTCAACGGAAGCCCAAATTGGCGCACCGTCTCCTCCGTACTTTGCGGAGTAGTTGTCCTGGTGAAAATCAACCAGGGTGCGGATGCCGTACCTTCCCAGAGTCGCATTCATTTCGGCGATGTGGTTGATGTAGGTGGTGTCATAGTGCCCTGGCTGGGGCTCCGCACCGGCCCAAATGAAGCCGATCCGCGCCACGTTGAACCCCTCTTGGACGAGGAAGCGTGCGTCCTGAGCCGAAAAGTCTGGGGGGTAATAGGGATCCGTCTTCCACACGAGGTTGAGTCCGTGCAAGGTGATCACTCGGCCCCACGGATCAGTAAGCCACCGACCAACGTGGCCCACGGGTCCGACCTGGGGTGGCGTAGCCGCATGCCCTTGAGGTGACGCATTCGAGGAGGTGCATGAGACCGCTGAGAGCGACGTGAGGAGGGCAAACACGGCGATTCCACCTCGCCGCCATCGCCTCGCACGGACCATCTCAATCCAATCGTCGATATCTAGGAACGTGGGTCAGAACCCAATCCAGCGGGCCGAAGCCGCTAGTTCGCAAGTCATTTCGTCCACCCTTGGTGTTTCAGCGGCTCTCCGGCGGATCTGTGGGGAGGATTCAGTGAGCCCCGAGTCCGCGAGTTGGTCCTGACCCACGCTCCTGGGCTGGTGGGCAAGCTATCACGTCGGGATTTATTGGAACGAGCCAATGCACCCAGGTCTTGTGCCGAATGGCGACGACTCGCAATCGTGGTCACTGAGGTAGTCGGCCCAACGCTCTAGCCGGCGAGCTGTCGTCTCATGAGGTCAGCGCACTCAAATGCATCCGGCTCGCCACAACAGGACAACTGTCTCGTAGGTGACCGGCACCGGCTATCGAAAACCTTCCGTGAAGCAACGTGAGCCAATCGGGCGGACCGAACCAGCGTTACCTGCCGTTCATCAGAGTCGGAGTGTTCGGTACGAACCTGAACAGCGGCTTCGGGTCGCTCTACTCACTGTTGGTGGCTAAAGAGTGCTTACTTGCCGCGCGTGACCGATCGTGTTCCGTCAGTGCAGCCGGAATCGTTCCGGGATCCCGAGCACGCAGACCCGACGGCTATCGCGTGTGTCCGAAGTCGCTGACGGGCGGCAGCGGGTTGTCCCCCAAAAGAGCCCAGAGCGGACGATCACCCACCGTGGATGGCCCGAAGGAGGCCGTGGTAGGTCTCCTCAAGGTCTCCGTCGATGACGTCAACTTTGAGCGTGTTCGGGCGGGAACTAGCGACGCCCTCCAAGCGGGAATGCATCTCTGCGAGTGCCAATGGCCCGCCAGCGCCGATCGAGAAGGACGGCCGCGTCACAGTGTTCTGGACGCCTACCGTCTTCAGAGCGGCGTTGGAATCGTTCTGCGGGCTTCGTCGACCCTGGTGACCAGGGCCACTTCGACGAATGGAACTCCGATAGCAGCCGCGAGTGATCCAAGACCTCCACGAACTCGACTCGCCCGAGGAACTGACGGACGAGCACATCGTGGCCAGCCTGGAGATGGGCCTGGGCCGTGGCCCGAGCCAGATCCCGGGCAGCGAGCCCCGACAGTGTCGGCTCCTCGAGGGAACGGACGAGCATCGAACGGATGACGTCGATGTCGAGCGCCAGAGCAAGCCGGTGATCTCAAGGTATCGGCGCCCGAGCGCCGACTTACCGCTGCCAGGGAGGCCATTGATGAGGATCAGTCGCGGCACCTCCATACTCTATAGCGAGGCAAAATTCATGCCCGTAGGGCACTGCCGGAAGGGATCCATCGACGGTCGCTTCGAAGGCCGTCTACCGGTTGCCCTGCCCCTTCGTAGCTCGGTAAGGCTATGGTTTGGGCGGGTCGTTACTGGCGTCTGGGTGGAGCACCACCGGGGACCGACCCGCCGGCAGTGTGTCGGAGATAGCCGTGCGCCTGGGCGAACATTCGAAGTCGTCCCCAAGGAGCGCATGATGCCCGACTCGCCCGTGTCCATCGCCACTCGATCGGCGATGGAAGTCATCGCCGCCGCCGAACCAGATGTAGTCAGAGCCATCGTCGGTGAGCTGGAGTCCCAACGGTGTCAATTGAAGCTCATCGCTTCAGAGAACTACGCCTCACCAGCCGTGCTGCTCGCCATGGGCAACTGGCTGTCGGACAAGTACGCCGAAGGCATCCCGGGCCATCGTTTCTATGCCGGATGCGAGATGGTTGACCGCATCGAGACGTTGGCTAGCGACCACGCCAAGGTGCTCTTTGGCGCCGAACACGCCTACGTCCAGCCTCATTCGGGAATCGACGCCAACCTGGTCGCCTACTGGGCCATTCTTGCCCACCGAGTCGAGCAGCCTGTTCTCGTTGAGGCTGGCGTGGATCATGTGAACGACCTCGACGCGGTGAGCTGGGACAAGCTGCGAAACGAGCTGCACTCTCAGCGCATGATGGGCATGGCGCTCGACGCCGGTGGCCATCTCACGCACGGATTCCGACCCAACATCTCCGGGAAGCTCTTCGACCAGACCAGCTATGGGGTCCATCCCACCTCCGGGCTCCTCGACTATGACGCCATCGCCGCACTGGCCAGGGAGTTCCGTCCCTTGGTGCTGGTCGCCGGGTACTCCGCTTACCCCCGGAACCCTAATTTTGCCACCCTGGCCGAGATCGCCAACGACGTCGGGGCCACGTTCATGGTCGACATGGCCCACTTCGCTGGTCTGGTGGCCGGAAAGGTCCTCACCGGCGACCTCGATCCGGTCCCCTATGCCGATGTGGTGACCTCCACCACCCACAAGTCACTGCGCGGTCCTCGAGGTGGGCTGGTGCTCTGCACCGAGGAATACGCACCGTACGTCGACAGGGGGTGTCCAATGGTCCTCGGCGGACCGCTACCCCACGTGATGGCGGCCAAGGCCATCGCTTTGTCCGAGGCCCGCCAGCCTTCATTCGCGTCGTATGCGACCCAGATCGTGGCAAATGCCCGGGCGCTTGCTGAAGGGTTGGTACGCAGAGGAGCAGAGCTGGTCACCGGTGGCACCGACAACCACCTTGTCCTCATCGACGTTGCCACCAGCTTCGGCCTCACCGGTCGTCAGGCCGAGGCCGCTCTGCTCGATGCGGGCGTGGTCACAAACCGCAATTCAGTACCAGGTGACGCCAACGGAGCCTGGTACACCTCCGGCATCCGACTCGGCACACCGGCATTGACCACACTCGGATTCGGGGCAGACGAGCTCGACGAGGTCGCTGACGTCCTAGTCAATGCGCTACGAGCCACGACCCCTGCTACGTTCACCGCCAAGGCGAAGTACGCGATCGATCCTGGGGTTGCCCAGGCCTGCCGGGCCCGGTGCGCCGATCTGCTCGCCCACCACCGCCTCTATCCGGAGATCAAACTGTGAAACCGGACGCATCGGTGCGAAGAAGTCCCCGTAGCGGGAACGGCATTGGACAATGAGCGACTCGTCCTTCAGGGCAGCGTCCCGTGGTCCGGAGGGGATCCCCTTGAGACACACATCCTCGCGGTCAATGGGCCGCTACCTGCACATACACGAAGAGCTACTAAACCGGCGCTTCGGATTTCAGCGGGGTGTGACCGTGGCCAGCAGGTCCCAGTTGGGCATGCCGGCGTAGAGCAGTGAGCGGATGTGGTAGTTCCGGAACCTGGTGAACCCGAAGGCGGCCTGCTTCATCCGCTGATCAGTTGTTGACCGCTTCGGTGGGTCTGTTGGTGACATTGCCCTCGTGCCAGACGGCGATCCGCCGTTGCCAACGGACAAGCGTCCGTCCAAGCGAAGGGGCCTCGCCCGGGTGGTCCGGGTCCTGAAGTCGGCGCCCGAGTCCGGTGGCCCACTCGAGGGCGAGGTCGGCTTCGGCATGAGCGCAGAGCTCGCCGCCTCCTTGGCGCCAGCGTACCCACCGTTGCGGCCACTGGTGGGACGCGAGTCAGTTCATCGAATTTCCAAATGCGAATGTCATGTGCCACTCGAATCCGACCCAGAGCTGGGCTTGTCTCCTTCAGGATGGGCCGTACCTTGCCGATGCTGGCAGGGACGCCAGGGATGTCCCGGGCCAGGATTAATCAGAAAGGAACCAAACCAATGGTTTTTCTTCCGCGCATTGCGAGGTCTCTCCATCATCCGGCGCTGGCGGTAGTTTTGGGTGTCGTTCTCGTCGCCATCGCGATCTTTGGTCTCACCAGCGGGGATATACCCAGGATCTGGGCCATCCTTATCCTGGTCGTGGGTGCACTCAATGTACTGAGAGCCGTCCCTCATCCGGACCTCCAATCCTCCGATCCTGCAGAGAACGTCAGGACATCATCGGGCGCCTGACGAGTCTCGCTATGGGTCCGATGATCGATCATCGTGTTGCGGACGCGGCGTTGGCGTGGCGGATCCCACTGCCAACCTCGCGCCACCCTGGGCCGCCGGCCCTTCGGGAGCGGGAGTTCCCGCCCGCTCGGGAGCCTCTCGGCAAGAACTAATCCGGGCACAGCCGGCTGGGGGAACCCAGTTTCGTGACAACTGCCAGCCCAAGACTTGCGTCCAAGGTGAGCCGCCTGTGCTCGTTCCGCGCCGTTGGTTTCGATCAACTGACTGGAGCCAACCGATGATCGAAGTCGTCGGCGAGAGCGATAAGTGCATTGCTCGCCTCGCCGGTGTACGAGGATCCGTGCATGATGGCCAGCGTGGCAGGATCGAGCGCAGCGAGGCGACGAATGGTGGGCGCCGACTGAGGTGTGAAACAGCTCGCACCGAACATGTTCTCGGTCTCGATGGCCGCGGAGACAATGTCGTCCCCCGTCGACGCCGGCCCGTCTCCTACCTGCGACAGGAGGTCACCACAGAACAGGGTGCCGGTGGTCTCCTCGTAAAGTACGTGGGCATCCCAACCATGAGGGACGTGCGGGGTATCGATGCTACGGATGCGCCGACCACCGAGATCGAGTGAACCCTCCGGTCCGAGCGGAACCGGCCGTCGATCAGCGAGGTCGTCGATGGACACCATGCAGCCAATCGCAGTGTGGGCCACCTCGGCGTTCGGCGCAGACGCGAGAAAGAGGTTCATCGCACCACACTCATCTGCCTCGAGATGGCCGAACATGATCCAGCGCAGGCGGTCGAGTGGCATCAGCGAGGCGATCGCCTCGGATACGGCCGGGAACATGCCGCGCGGGCCGGTGTGGAAGATGGTTGGCTCGTCGGCGTCGATGAGGAACTGGTTGAACGTGAAGCCAGTCGGGCCGATGTCGGGTACGAACGTGGACAGCCGGTAGATGCGCTCGGCGATCTCGTCGACTCGGGTTTCCATGGATTTGTTCCTTTCGGTTGGGCTCTAAGGGGAGACGTGATATCGAGACTTACAGAGGGAGGGGATGGCTGAGGACCCCCACGCCAGGCAGTCGGCCGGAGAGGGTGCGAATGAAGTCCAGCGTGTCGATCTCGACGCGCTCGCCGGCGACGCCCTGGGTGAACTTCCCGCCGGCGGGGCCGTCGAGCACGAGCTCAAAGGGTTGGCCATGGATATCGGCCCACTCGGCCACGATGTCGGCGACAAGGCGGCCGTCGTGATCGGCCGTGAGCTGCATCGGGCGGTCGATGGCCGCGTGGACGTCGATCCGGTGGGCCCAGACGTCCCGCGTGAACCCGACGTCGAGCAGGTACTTGAGGGGTGCCCATCCGATCGGCGGCCCGAACGGAAGGGGGATGTAACGGGCCGGAGGCGGCGTGCGCCACCGGCCCTTGACTGCCTTCGGGCCCACCGCAGCGACCTGCGCGACGAGCTCGTCGTTCGAGAGTTGGTTGCGCTCGCGAATCTGCAGCTCGTTCATGCCGTCGACCCAGTGGTGCGAGTCGATCTCCTTGTTGAGCGGTATGCCCCGCCTCAACTGGTGGAGGAACTCTCGGACTGACGCTTGGGCTTCGCCTGAACCGAGGACGTGCAGCACCATCTTGCGGACGTCCCAACCGGTGCAGTCGGTGGGCGTCGCCCATTCCTCAGGCGTGAGCGAGGCGACCAGGTCTGCGAAGCGGGTGAACTCCTCCTCGGCCAGCACCCGAGCTTCGGGACGGGTGATTCGGTTTGCCATCATGAGCGTCTGCTCCTTTCGAGCACGTCGTCGACATACAGATCGACGAGACGGTTGAGGTGACGGATCCAACGGTTGCCGCCGGGGTCGTTGCTCAGCTGCGCCTCCATCAAGCCGGCGACCATGGCCACGATGCAGTCGATGTCGCCCTGTTTGGTGACGCCGGCCTCGTTGATCAACTTGTAGACGCGTCCCAGTACTTCCTCGGCGAGGACGTAGGACGTCGGTGAAGGCGTGAATCCCGGTACGTGACGCTCGAAGAGCAGCTCGTAGCGCGCCGGGTCCTCGAGCGCGAACGACACGAACTCGGCCAAGAACTTCTTCAGAGCCGCACGCGGGTCTCGAGGGAGTTTGACCAGGTCGAGCCGCTGAAGCAGTCGCCGGTTGCCGTCGGCGAACATGGAGTCATACAGCGCAAGCTTCGAGTCGAAGTAGGCGTAGAGCGACGGTTGGCGCATCCCGACTTCACGGGCCAGGGCGTGCAACGACACCCCAGCGATCCCGTGCTCTCGGGCGAGCTTCCACGCCGACTCGACGATCGCGGCCACCTTGGCCTCTCGTCGCTGTGCGACCTTGCCCGGCCTTGGCCGAGAGCCAGCACTCGCCGGTTCGTCTATCATCGATAGGCAGATCTACCTATTAGTGATAGGTCATGTCAAGAGGTCTACCGAGCCCAGCCGCTTACGCCCTTGCGATTTGGGATCACCAAAGCCCTGTGTTTGCCGGTCTCCTGACCCACCTCCGCGGTCCCGGGGCCGATCCTGCTGCCCTTCGATCATGGGGTCGCGCGGCATCCCGACTCTGCCTGCGGGCTATCCCATAAGGCGAACGGCATCCGGCAGTGCCGAGCTCATCCCTACTTGCACCGTCCGGATGCCCGCAGAGGGATCGGCAAACCGAACACGTTGCCGGGTCCCCGAAAGCGGACGTGCCGAACGGACCGACCCAACCTTGTGCTCTTCACACGAGGTTTCCTACGTCTCGGTTGCCCACCGACGAGCCCATCGGTCCAGCGGTTCAAGTGCCGCACCGAGTTCTTCGCCAACGTCGGTCAGTTCGTAGCGTTGGCCGCCGTCCTGTGTGACGAGACCCGAGTCGCGAAGCTCTCCGAGCCTCTCGTAGAGGACGCTCGGCGACATGTCGTCGCACCGCTCTCGGAGGGCGCGGGCACCTAGGGGTCCTTCCCGAAGTTCCCACATCACCCGGAGTGACCACCGACGGCCGAGGAGGTCCAATGCGGCCATGAGGGGGCGACCGGTCGAGGAACCTCGGACCGGTCGTCCGGGCAGAGGGGCTCGTTGACGTTTTGGTTTTCGTAACGTACGCTTCTCCTTCATGGTTACGAAAATAGTAACACCGAGGGTGGCTCCGCTTGAGCCGCCGTACGACCCGGAAATCGAAGCACAGCTGACGAAGATGATGCCGCCCGGCGTGGCGCCCATCGCCCTGTTCCGCACATTCGTGCGAAACATGCCGATGGCCGAGGCGATGGGTACGTGGGGGCGTTACGAACTGGGCCGCGGGCTGTCGCTGTCGATGCGGGACCGGGAGATCGTGATCGACCGAACGTGTGCCCGTTGCGGATGCGAGTACGAGTGGGGCGTCCATGTGGCGTTCTTCGCCGAGCGAGTCGGTCTCGACCGGGACCAGATCATCTCGTTGACATCGGGGGGCGCCAAGGACGCCTGCTGGACCGATGAGCGCGACCGGCTGCTCATCGAGACTGTCGACGCGCTCCACGAGACAGCTGATATCCCCGACAGGTTGTGGCAGGCGTTGGCCGAGGTCTTGAGCGACGCCAACCTGCTCGACCTCCTGCTCCTGGCCGGCTGGTATCACGCCATCAGCTTCGTGGCGCGGGCCGCTCGGGTGCCACTCGAGCCGGGTGCACCGACGTTCGCGTCGGTCGCGAAGCGATCGGGGGCGCAGCCGTGACTGACCACATGGACATGCACTTCGGACTCAGATCGCAACTAGGGAACCAGACACCGGCATGGTTCTCGACCATCAATAGGGATGCCCCCTGTCGGGTAGGAGGCTCCTGCCGACTGTGGCCGATCGGTACATAGATGGCACCGAAGGATCCTCCCGCGCCGGAGGATGTAGAGGCTTACGAGAACCATAGGAGCGAGCTGATCGCTCGCTTCAGACGGTCTGGCACAATCACTCAGATGAATCCGGAGGATCTCCGACGCAGCGCCGTGATGAAGCTCGCCCTGTTCGATCTCGACAACACGCTCTTTGACCGAACCAACGCCTACCGGGCGTGGGCCAACTGGTATGTCGAGATGGTGGGACTTGGGCGAGCCGAGGTCGAGTGGTTCTGCGAAATGGACGAGGACGGATTCGCCGATCGGAGGACCGTGTGGACCAAGGCGAAGGAGAGGTTCGGCCTGCCTGAGTCGGTTGACGAATTGCTCGCCTCGTACCGATCTGCCTATCTCGCCGCCTGCAAGCCCGATAACGCAGTGCTTGAAGCGCTCGCATCACTCCGAGGGAGAGGTTGGCGAATTGGAATCGTCACCAATGGTCCTATGCCGCATCAGGCTGAAAAGGCCGATCGCCTAGGTCTCCTTCCGGTCGTGGACGCCTTTTGCGGATCGGGGGAACTCGGTGTCGAGAAGCCCGACCGGCGCATCTTTGACGAGGTGATCCGGCGCAGTACGGGGGGCGATCCACTGAATCAGGAAGCATGCTGGATGGTTGGAGATGCGCCCATCCCGGACATCCTTGGGGGTCGGGCGGTCGGTCTGCGGACGATCTGGCTCCACCGAGGGCGGAGATGGAACCCCAACGACGGGGATCCCCCGGACGTGACCGTCAGCTCTTTAGTGGACGCCGTCCGAGAGATCATTTCGCATTCGAGCTAGGCGATTGCCGAGGGGCGGGTGTCCCACAAATGGGAGCCGTCGACACGATGAATCACAAGGTGGCGAGATCGAGACTCGCACCGCCCACACCAGGTCAGAAGGGCTCGCCGCCAGAGTCCGAAGAGCCGATGTGCTCATCGTCGCCAAGCGGGCCCCTCTACGCCTCCCGTTCGCAGCTGCGTTCGTGCATGTGGTCGGTCGCTAATCGGCGCTTTGTCAGTGTCATACCTGTTGAGGAACGTATGAGTAGGGCTCGGTCCGATAGCCGGTGAGAAGAGGGCTCATGTACACCTGTTCCGGGAGGCGGATCCCCTTGGTCCGAGTAAGCATCTCGAGGACCCCGAGAAGCTGCCGTCTCAACGGAGGCAGATCAACCATGGTGCCGTCATCCATGCCGCTGAGTCCGACTTCGGCCAACGCATCGTGGAAGTAGTTTGGGTCGGAACCTGCTCTCGAATCATAGGGCTGGCCGACCTCGAAGCCAGACGTCCAGATGTCGTCGACGAAATAGGAAAGATTGCCGGTTCCATTTGCGGTCGCGGAGATCGAGATGGACTCGGTACCGGCCGAGAGCCGCCGAACGATGTTGTCGAGGTAACTCATCGTTCGACTCCACTCGATCGCTGATGCCCACTCACCAACCCTCGCAACACGTACCCAATATGGGCCGTTGTCGAAGTCGGCGTTGGCGAGAGCCGGGTCCTGCCACGCCTCTGTAGGAGTCATCGGGCGCGCGGCATCAGGGTCGGTCTCGAAGCCGATAAGCATCTCTCGCTCCGAGATGCCTCGTACAAAGGTGAGACCCTGGCAGAGGATCTCCCCCCGGACCCACCACTGCCAGTCAGGTGACTCGAACTCGGGACCAGTACCCTCCTCGGAATCTTGACGGTCCGACCGAGGTTGGGGGAGAGCCTTGTCATGAGACTGCCGACCAGAAGGTGCTGACGGACTGGCCACTCGCTCGGCGTTCTTCCGAGGCCCAGTCCCCCGGGGTCGGAGTCTCGCCGTGGCTCCTCTCACTGTTGTGACCTGTCCGGTGGGCCCTGGGTTCTTCCAGGGTTGGTAGGCGTACGGCGTCGACCGGTGGGCCGTCAGGAGGGGGCTGTTGTAGGTCTCCTGCGATAGCCGGATCCCGAAAAGCTCGCTGAGGATCCCCAACAGCACCACCATGCGTTCGGCTAAGGGCAGATCGGACACCTTGGCAGCACCCGACTCTGCGAACCCTCTCGCCGCAAGCGCCTCGTCGAAGTAGTCGGGCTCGGGTCCCGTTCGCGAGTCGAGGAGACCGGTCGAGAAGGTCGAAATTCGTAACCCATCCCTGTGGTACATGATGGTGGCGTTTCCCCTCGTCGTCCAAGAGACGGCCACAGACTGCGTTCCGAGTGAGACGCGTGCAACGATGTTCTCGGGAAACGCCTTGACTGTCCGGTCCTCAATTCCGAATGCCCACTCGCCTTCTTTGCCGACCCGGACCCAAGTCGGGCCGTTGTCGAAGCCGGGCTGACCGAGTAGAGGGGCTTCGGGGAGCTCTGCGGCCGTCATCGGGCGGGCCGAGTCGGGGTCCATCTCGAACGCGCGCAGCATGTCGCTCTCCGAGGTCCCTCTCGCGAACGTGAGACAACCCCCTCTGCCGAGGAAATCGCCTTCTGGGGTCACGGCCCAACGCCACTCAGCGCCCGGATCCGGCCGAGGATTGCCGGGAAGCGTCACGGCCCTACGGAGACCCAGGACGGATCGTCGTCGACGACACGTTGTCTTTGGATGAAGGAACCGTACGGTCCGCCCACGCTCGAGTTCAGCTTGACCGAGATATGCCCACGCCCGCAGAGCGCGGTGGATGTGTCTCTACCCAGAGGCTTGAAGGGCATCGCCTCAACGCTACCTCCGAGTGTGCAGCGGTCTGGGCGAACACTAAGGAGATCACTGCGGGTCGGAGTCCTCAATTTCTCGTGCGCCAGGATGAACGAGCGCCAACGTGGCATCCGAACACCTCGCTCCTGTTTTCTCTCCACTCGGAGTCATCCTACCGCCGAGGCAGGGATCGCCAGCTTTGCTACTCCCCTTGCTACTCGACTCGGCGGACTACGCAAGTGGGCACTCTCTCATCTACCGTGAATGTCGCGCCGCTCAGCGCCAGCCCAGCTCCGGTGCGATGTCGCTCAGGACTGAATCGAGGACACGGGCGCAGTAGTCCACACCGAGCTGGTTGGGTATCGTCAGCAACAACGTGTCGGCGGCGGCGATGGCCTCATCCTGGGCCAGTTGCTCGATAAGGACCTCGGGTTCGCCGGCGTAGGTTTTGCCGAAGCGCGCCTTGCCGCCGTCGATGAACCCGACCTGGTCCTGCGAGTCGCCTTCGTGGCCGAAGTAGGCGCGGTCGAGGTCGCTGACGATCGGGAAAATGCTGCGGCTGACCGAGACACGGGGCTCGCGATCGTGGCCGACGTTGGCCCAGGCCTTACGGAATCGCTCGATCTGTTCAGCCTGCAGCTGATGGAAGGGCACACCGGTGTCCTCGCCGAGAAGCGTCGAGCTCATCAGGTTCATCCCCTGCTCTGCAGTCCATTCGGCGGTCTTCCGGGTCCCAGCCCCCCACCAGATCCGCTCGCGCAAACCATCGGAGTGCGGCTCGATCCGAAGCAGCCCAGGTGGGTTGGCGAACATCGGCCGCGGGTTCGGCTCGGCGAAGCCCTCGCCCTCGAGGACTTTGAGAAAGACCCGAGTGTGCTCGCGAGCCATATCTGCCGGATCAGCGCCTTCCTCCGGGACATAGCCGAAGTATCGGAAGCCATCGATGACCTGCTCGGGCGATCCACGGCTTATGCCGAGCTGCAGACGACCTCCCGAGATGAGATCGGCAGAGCCGGCATCCTCGGCCATGTAGAGAGGATTCTCGTAACGCATATCAATAACGCCAGTTCCGACCTCGATCCTGCTGGTCCTGGCGCCGACAGCCGCGAGCAACGGAAACGGCGAGGAAAGCTGACTGGCGAAGTGGTGCACCCGGAAGTACGCCCCGTCCGCACCGAGCTCTTCAGCGGCGACCGCCAGGTCGATCGACTGCAGCAGGACGTCAGACGCCGAGCGGGCCTGCGATTGTGGTGAAGGTGTCCAGTGGCCAAAAGATAAGAATCCGATGCGCTTCATAGCCAAGTGAACATCTTCGAGACCACTTCTCTTCCACAACCACGGTTGAATCACAAGGGTGATCACCTTGCGTCAGCGGCGTCACCGAGGCCGCCGTGAAACTGGCCACCAGGACCCTACGCGTCGAAGGCGCCGCCAGCGACGGGGCTGCCGTCAGGCAGAGTCGCAGACCATGGTTGACTGGCTCCCGTGAACGGTCCCGCCGAGCCACCGCCCGCCGGTCCGAAGGTCACGTTGTACTGGCGACCGGGCTGCGTGTTCTGCCTGCGGATGCGCCTTGTTTTACGATGGCATCATCTCTCGGTCGACCAGGTGAACATCTGGGCGGACCCCGACGCAGCTGCCTTCGTCCGGTCGGTGGCTGACGGCAACGAGACGGTTCCAACCGTCGTCGTGGACGGGCACCCCATCGTCAACCCCGCCCCCAGCCAGGTGGTTGCCGCCCTTCGGTCCGGATAGGGCGTTCGTCGGCGAGCGGCAAAGCCGGTGCATCCGATGGACATCTCTCCATCGGATTCGGGAATTGAAACGACGGAACCGGAACCTGCGCCAGCCCCAGTTGAAGCAGCGTGGTCAGAAAGAGCCGACGTCGTCCGTGAGATTGACCTTGCGCTGCCCACCGACGGTGATCGTCACCTGCCGTGGAGCGCTGATGAACTGATCGCCGTTCGCGGTGAACAGCTGGACGAAGCCAGCCACCCCATGCACCCGGAGACTCCGAGCTACTCGGGATATCCCTGAGCCGAGCGGGTCGCCTCAGTAGCCTGAATCGGTGGACGATGCGTCGATGCGCACGCGGGACGACGCCGTGGCCTGGGGTATCCCCTGTCACGACGAGGCTCGATGGCCCGCGCTCGTCGCCGTGATGGCGGCCATTGTCTTGCAGCTCGTCCTGCCCCAAAGGTTGGTCCGGGGAATGGGCGGCCGGTGGCCGATTCCGGCCCTCGAAGCAGCACTGATGCTTCTGCTGCTCATTGCCAACCCCGGCAGAATCTCCAAGGAGCAGTCACGTCTCCGGATCGTCGGCATATCGCTCATCGCCCTCATCTCGTTCGCCAATGTGGTTGCGCTCCTCGAGCTCATCGGCGCGCTACTCAACGGCACGAAGGCAACCGGCCGACCGCTCATCTACGCGTCCTTGCCGATCTGGCTGACCAACGTGATCGTGTTCGGCCTTTGGTACTGGGAGCTCGATCGCGGTGGACCGGCCGAGCGTCAAGTGCCCGACCATCCCCGCCCGGACTTCCTTTTCCCCCAGATGTCGACGCCGGGTTCGAGCCCCGGGTGGAGGCCGGCCTTTCTCGACTACCTCTACACGTCGTTCACCAACGCCACTGCCTTCAGCCCGACCGACACCATGCCGCTCACGGCCTGGGCCAAGCTGCTCATGTCCCTCCAAGCGCTGGCATCCCTCGTCACCGTGGCCGTCGTCATCTCGCGTGCTGTGAACATTTTGAACAGCTGAGCACAACCGAGCCCGAGAGAGTCCAACGACTCGCATCGGACTCACGACGGACGACTCAGTTGGCTGTGGCATCCCGTTGACGGCGTTACCAGAAACCGGCCACCCGGATCTGTGTCGCACGGTTCGGCGACCGACCGTTTCGTTGACGGCTGCTTCAGGGCCGTGTTAAGACGCTGGCCATGGAGGACAGGATCACGCCAGGCCTCTACCTCGAGATGACGAACCGCCCTCTGGAAACCTATGTCACAGAGAGGGTGCCCGAAATACTCCGGCGTGACGGGACGACCCGGGCGACCTGGTGGCGCAATGTCAATCGGGACCGCGCCGACCTCCCGCGGGAGATACCCGAGTTCGACCATCTGGCGGTCTACGAAGTCGGCGATGACTTCACGGCTCCAGCCGTTCCGGGCGATGTCACCGGCTACCAGTTCGACCACTGCCCACGTCCGGGCCAGGGCCGCATCACCGGCCGTCCGACATTGGGCCTGTCCCTCGTCCTCATCTGCCCCACCGAACCAGCCCGAGCCCAAGACCTCCGCGATTGGGCGGACTTCGTGCACATTCGCTTTATCGCCGAGGCGAACGTGCCGGGCTACACCATGATCACCCCGTACCAGAACGTGAGCGGTGGCGACCCCCTCTATCTCCACTTCTACGAGATGGACACGGATGAACCGGAGGTGGCGTTCAGCACCATGACCCCACAGGTCCGACGGCTCTTGCAATCCGAAGGACTCACCACCTCCATGAGGGATTGGGCCTTTCACGAGGCGCTCCGCATCATCTATGTCAACTCGTTCGTGCGGGTGGGTGAGCGCGCCTGACCGGACAACTCGGTCGTTTCGTCTCGGCGTCGAGCACCGCTCACGACCCGTTCACCACCGAGAAATGGCTGGTGCGGAACTCCTTCCCACTCCCGCCCGTCAGACAGTCGCCAACAGCGCGGCCGTTGGGCGGCGGCGCTCAGGCGGCGTCGCTGAGCCCGGCCCGGATGAGGGAGGCCCGACGCACCTTGTGCTCCACGGACGGTGCCAGCCGCAGGATGGAGCGAAACTCGACGGCAGAGCTGACAAAGACAGTGAGGTCGGTGGTCGCCGTCGCTGTTGTCGCCAGTCTGCCCCGCGACAACAGCTCCGACTCGCCGATGAACTCCCCGGTCCCCACGTCCCCGACTTCGGCCACGCCGCTGTCGGTCGCCTGAGTGAGCCGTGCGGTGCCGTCGCCAACGATGATGAACTGCTGGGCAATATCGCCTTGGCGCATCAAGACCTGATCCTTCGGTACGCGAAGGAGCGTGGTCAGCCGGTCGATTCTCCGCAGCTCCGCCTTCCGGCAATCGGCAAAGAGCTCGAGGTCGTGAACGCGACCGATCTGTGATGTTCCCATCGGGTGCTCCTTCCGTCTCCCCTAGCCGCCTCAGCCCAGCATAGACGCCATATCTGTTAAACGCATCATCTTTTATCAACTATCTCTTATCCAGATATGCACGATCACCCGTCGGTCGCCGACGCCGGGGGGGGACACCGGAACACCGCGCCGGCACGATGGGACGCAGCACGAGGTGCCACTCGCGGTGTGGCCCGGTGAAGGGGGCCCGGTCAAGTTTGCCAACCCGTCCGCCGATAGGGGATGTGGACAGCGCAACGTCAGGAAGATGCTCCGTGAGCGAAACACAGCGACGCAGCGATGCGACTGGGGACCGGGGATCGAGCACACTTCTGCGCTCGGACTGGGTCCACCTGGACGCAGTTCTCCATGCTCTGGTCGAGAGGCTTTCGGAGGTTCCCGGATTGCGGACGAGGGTGACCTATCGCCACGGAACCCTCCGACGGGTGACCGGTGACATCCCCTTCGTCAACGACCTCCATCGGACGTCGGACCCCATCCGGAGCATTGTCGTCACCGTTGCCTCCTCCCGGTACTGGGTGGATGTGACCGAGGGATCGACGCAATGCGGTGCCGAATCCTCGACGCCGCCAGCAGGGGCCGGCAGGGAGATCGCCACCTTCCACGATTGGGCGGACGCGCTGTTCACCGACATCGCCCGCAGGAACCACCTCGACCCCGAGATGATGGCCGCCCTACGCGATCTCATCGAGCACGACCGCGGCTGACCGCGTCTTCCACAATGGATGGATGCGGCGTCAACGCCTGTCCGTCGAGATACCCGACCACCAGAAGAACGATGGACGGGAAGGAACCGGACCCTCAGGTGTTGTCGATCGAACGCCTCGACGTTCCCGGCGTGATTCTCAACCGGTTGGCTCGGCGCCCGACCCACGTTGACGGCTCACGCCGCGAGTGGCGGCGCCGAGGATCAGGCGGATGACCACGGCCACGACGGCAAGGTCGGCGAGCATCTGGACAGTGCACACCAGGCGTGCGCCGTCAGTTTTGGGAACGATGTCCCCGAATCCCACGGTGGAGAACACAGTGACCGTGAAGTAGAGCGATGAGGTCCGGGTGAGTTGACCCCCAAACGCGGCGGGATCCGAATGGGACATGGTCAGATAGATCCACGCGAACACGACGAGGAAAAGCGGGATGATGGTAGCCATGGCCACAGCCGCTCTCAGCATGGGCTGATCATGGTTGGGTATCAACCGGACCTCGTTGATGACGACGGCGATGAACAGAGCCAAGGCCACGCCGAGGCGCACGACCACCGACTGGTGGGCGCGGTGCTCGATGGGCACGAGGTAGTAGGCGACCAGGAGCAGCACCGCCATTCCCGTGGCACGCAGCGCGGTCAGGATCAACTGAGAGCGCTCAAAGGCACGCAGATCGGACACACTCGGTGCCGTCATCGCGCCCATCATCGCAGTTGACGGCCCGGAGGAGAGTGATGATGGTCCGATCGCCAGGTAAGCCCGGTGGATGCTACGGACGTGGTGAGTTGCTGCTGTCCAGCATGGCCCGCATGGCCTTCGTCTCCGTGGCGCTCATGTGAGGATCCTTCGACTTCAACTCGACCAGTTCGGGCAGCCTGAGCCTGAGGACATCGGGGTCGAAGCGTTCGAGGAAGGCCCGGATGAGCTTGCCCCGGCCCCATCCCATCATGGCGGCGCGGATGCGACCGGCCGGAATCGCCCCCGCCGAGATGAGCAACCACGTCAGTGCGACGTCGGTGTCACCGTCGCCGCGGCACGCATTGGGCCAATCGATGACGACGGGCCCCGTGTTGGTGAGCATGACATTGAGCGGGTGCAGATCGAGGTGAACCAGACGGTCACCGCGACCAATGGGCGCATCCCGCGCCCAGTCGGGTGCGGGGATCTCGTGGAGCCGCTGGTGCAGATCGGCCAGCAGGTTTCCCTGCTGGCCAATTGTCCAAGGGCGGCTACCCATGACGGCAACCATGGAGGACCCATCGATGCGCTCCATCACCAGATCGGCCCCGTCGTCGCTCACTTCATGGACTGCGGGGACCGGATAGCCATGCTCGCGGGCGTACTCCATCATCCGGGCCTCGGCATGCATGGACTTTCCCTCGCGCGAACGCCGGAGCACCAGACCGCTGCCATATTCGAAGATGTCCGAGTCCCGCCCGGAAGCGAGCAGGTCGCCCGGGGGATTCACCTCCACAACCTCGGCCCGGTGGTGGCAGTGCCGTCTCCAGCTGAGGTGGTGGGTCGTCCAGACAGGGTTACGGGGTCTCCTCGGGAATTGCATCCCACCACTGGCACCACCACTCCGAGCCGACGAGGATCCGCAGCTTGGGATGCCAGCAGTACGAGACGTCGAGATAGGGCTCCAAATAGTACCGGCAATTCTCGCACTTCTCCTTGCCTGATGGCTTGCCCTTGAGCACCGCATTGGAGGCGAGGTGCCGCAGTTCAATCGACAGCTTCTCGTCAATCTCCTTGGGCTCAGGCTCGGGAATCACATAGTCGGACATGTCGCTAACTTTATGCGACCAGTGTCACACGTTGGACAGGCACAAAAAGGTTGCCAGAACACGGGTATCCACTTGCGGCCCTCCCCCTCGCGTGCATCATGGACCCTCCATCGGGGTATCCACAGAGTGTCCGCACAGTCGTCCCTGCGACCGTCCACTATCAGGAGGGACTCGATGACAACCACCAAGAACAAGGCTCGGTTCCGCAAACCCGTCGACCAGGAGGCCACCCGCCTCGCCGCCATACGAGCCATCGTCGACCTCGCCGGAGACGACGAGGACCACGATGTGGCGGCGGAGGCGCTGCTCGTGCTCGGCGCTTCAACCCAGGAGATCGCGGCGGCGACACTGGGCGCACCGGGTTGACGTCTTACATTCTTCGCGAAGAGTCCCACCGGTGATTCCCCGTTCGCCGGCGATCGCCATTTTCCTTCGCCGGTGTCGGGCGCTACCGCCGCCGTGCTGGCAGCCCCTCGTCGAATCGACCTGATCAGTCACTGAGGGCCGGGTGCCGCTTGGCCACCATCGGGACGACCATGCTGCGCGGCGAGAGCCATCCGACGGCGGCCCCGATCCGGTTGGCCAGGCCGGGGATGATCACCGCCCTGTCGGCGTCCATACCTGCCACCGCCGCTTTGGCCACCTCGCCCGCCGGGACCCACATCATTTTCGGCATGGAGCCGACGGCCTCCTCCTCGGAAAACCCGGCGGTGGTGGCGAACCCCGTTGCGACCGGCCCCGGGCAGAGAACGGTGACCGTCACGCCCTTCCCGCGGAGCTCACCTCGCAAGGCATGGCTGTAGGAAAGCACGAAGGCCTTGGAGGCCCCGTAGGCGGCCTGTCCGGGCAGAGGCTGGAATGCCGCGGTCGATGCCACATTGAGAACAGCTCCACTGCGGCGTTCGACCATCCCGGCCACAAAAAGTGAGCACAGGTGCACGACCGCTTCGACGTCGGTCCGCACCATGGCCACCTCTCGACCCGGATCGGACAGGTGGACCGGTCCCGTGGTGGAGAACCCGGCGTTGTTGACCAAAACGTTCACCAACAATGATCGAGCCTCGAGCTCGGTGGCGATGGCGGTCCGGGATTCTTCGTCGGCCAGATCAGCCACGATCACACCGGCTTCGACACCGTACCGACGGGTCAGCTCATCGGCCAAAGAGACGAGCTTGGCCTCATTGCGGGCCACCAGGGTCACCCCCAGACCACGGGCGGCCAGCAGGAGGGCGATCTCGGCCCCGATGCCGGACGAGGCACCGGTGACCACGCAGGTGCGATCGGGGCGGGGAGCGGGGAGTGCCATGCCCCGAGCGTAGGCCCGTGCTCGCACGGTGGCCGCCGAGCCGGGCCCGCCCGGCTTACCCCTCAGGGACGCCTGGTGGAGGCGTAGACGGCACGCGCCCGGTACCGCAGCGGTCGCTCGGTGAGCTCCTCGAGATAGTGGGCCACCCATCCGGCCACTCGGGCCACGCTGAACAGCGTGCGACCGGCGTCCGGGGGCATCCCGGTGGACCACGCGATCGCCGCCATGGCCAGATCGACGTTGGGAAGAGGGATCGTGTGTTCGGCGGCCAGCGCCATGAGCGATCGGACCAACGCCACCCGGTCCGGGTCAGCCAGCTCCTCGAAGAGATGAAGCAACACCGTGCATCGCGCATCCCCGTTCTTGTACACGGAGTGCCCGAATCCGGGCAGAACGCCCTGCCACCGGAGGGTGTCATCGAGGGCTCTCTCCACCCCGAGACGCTCGGCGTCGACCAGAAGGGAATAGGCGAGCTGGCTGGCTCCCCCGTGCAAGGGGCCGGCGATGGTGCCGAGGCCGGCCAGCAGCGCGTCGTAGACGTCGGCCCGGGTGGAGGCGGCGACCCGCACGGCCAGAGTCGAGGTGGCCAGCTCGTGGTCGGCCATCAGGACCAGTGCCGCGTTGACCCCCCGGACCATGTGCGGGGTCGGAGAAGGAACCAGCGCCGCCGTCAGGCGTGCGGCCACCGAGTCGGTGACGATCCTGCCGTCGTCGAGCACCAGTCGGCTCGAGCGGGGATCGACGGCATCGGGCGTGTCATCCTCAGCGAGCCTTCGCCTTCCCCTGACGGAAGGGGCCGCCATCGCCACCATCGATGCCGCCACCCGTCGAGCGGTGCGGGTGACGGCCTCCGGCCGTAGGTCGGCCCGGAGGGGATCGCGGGCTCCCGCCATCACCACCGCCCATCGCATGCGATCCGACGGCCCGATGTCCGGTGGCCGACCCAAGGCCAGGGGCTCCCACCCCTGCTCTTCCACCACCCCCGGCGCCGCACCTCCCATCGGGCCTGCTGCCGTCGGGGGATCCGCTCCCGTAGGGCCCTCGGTGTCGCCCTCGGAGCCGGCGGCGTCGCCCTCGGTGCCGGCATCGATGGTCCAGAGCCACTCGGCCACGTCCTCGTACGTCGCTCGGGTGGCCAGGTCGGTGGCCCGCCGGCCCCGGTAGAGGGGGCCGTCATCGGTCAGCTGAGTGATGGCCGTGGTGATGGTGGCCATGCGGGTCTCGACCACTTTGCCCTGACGGGATCGGCGGGCCAGCCGCTCGACCTCCTCGAACTCGAACAGGCTCTTGCGCCCGGAAGGCGCCCGATGCGAGACGAGAAGGCCCCGGCTCACATAGGCGTACAGCGTGCTCACCTTGACGCCGAGGCGTCGGGCCGCCTCGTCGCTCTCGAGCATGCGCACCACCAGTGCAGCCTACATCCGATGACATTGACTTGATCAATATTTACAACTGACTGGACCGAGCGTCACACTGAAGGAAGACACCCAAATCCCAAAGGGGGCGGCAGGGGCCGCCCGAACCCAGGAAGAACCGGAGAAACCATGGCCACCGCCGTCGAAGAACTCATGTCGTCACCACCCATCACCTGCCACGCCGATACCTCCCTGACCGATGCCACTTCCCTCATGGACAGCCGACAGATCGGCTCGGTGGTCGTCACCGACGACCTCGCCATCGTCGGGATACTCACCGAGCGCGACCTGATGCGGGCCGCGGCCGCCCACGTCGATCCGGTCCACGAGTCGGTCCGACGGTGGATGACCGCCAATCCCGACGTCCTCAAGCTGAACGACGAGGTCGGCGAAGCTTGGTCGGGTCTGACCCATCACCACTACCGCCACCTTCCGGTGGTCGACGATGGCCGTCTGGTAGGCGTGGTGTCCATCCGCGACCTCCTGG
The DNA here is from genome assembly GCA_963704615.1 of uncultured Acidimicrobiaceae bacterium. Taxonomy (GTDB): domain Bacteria; phylum Actinomycetota; class Acidimicrobiia; order Acidimicrobiales; family RAAP-2; genus Bog-756. The sequence continues at coordinate 3,831,093 of OY969923.1, forward strand.
CCGTGGCCCAGATCCGGCCGGCTGCCGAAGACAGCGTCGATATGCCGCGCGGGCTGGAGGGCGTGGTGGTGGCCGAGACCGCGGTGGGGGACGTCCGTGGGATGGAGGGCTTTTATCACTACCGGCAGTACTCGGCCACGGAGCTGGCCGACCGACGCTCGCTCGAAGACGTGTGGCAGTTGCTGTTCGACGGATCGTTGCCCAGCCGGGACGAGTCGGCTCGTTTCGCCGCCGAGGTGGGTGGCCAACGCGACATACCGGCGGGGTTGGCCGAGATGCTTCCCGCCCTCGCCTCGGTGGAGGCTCCGCTTGACGGCCTGCGCACCGCCGTGTCGTTTCTCGGGGCCGAACTGGGTTGGCGGCCCACCCACGACATCGACCACGAGGAGCTCCGGGCCCAAGCCCTGCGGCTGTGCTCAGTGGTACCCACGCTGCTCACCGCGCTCTACCGCCTCCAGCAGGGGGACGATCCCGTCCCGCCCCGCCGAGACCTCTCTTATGCCGCCAATTACCTCTGGATGCTTCTGGGCCACGAGGCGCCTCCGGCCCATGTGCGGGCCATCGAGGAGTACTTGGTGCTGACCATCGATCACGGGTTCAACGCCTCGACCTTCGCGGCCCGGGTCATCGCCTCGACCGGGGCGGACCTGGCCGCGGCCATCGTGGGTGCCATCGGCGCATTGTCGGGACCGCTCCACGGCGGCGCCCCCAGCCGGGCCCTCGACATGCTCGACGCCATCGGCACCCCGGAGCGGGCCGAGTCGTGGGTCCGCGACGCGGTGGCCCGCGGCGATCGGATCATGGGATTCGGTCATCGCGTCTACAAGACGGACGACCCCCGGTCCCTCTTCCTCCGTCAGGTGGCCGAAAACCTGGGGGGTGACATGGTCGACTTCGCCGAGCAGGTGGAGCGGACCACGGTCGACGTGCTGGCCGAGCTCAAGCCGGGCCGCCAGCTCTACACCAACGTCGAGTTCTTTGCCGGGGTGGTCATGAGCACCTGTGGCATCCCCCGCCAGATGTTCACCCCGACCTTCGCCTCCAGCCGCACCATCGGCTGGGCCACCCACGTCATGGAGCAGGCCGCCGACAATCGACTCATCCGTCCGGCGGCGCGCTACGTCGGGCCGCCGCCTCCCCAGCCCGTGCCCCAACCCTGAACCGGTCGATCGCCAGGGATCAGCTTCCGTCCCCCGACGGGCCCAGCACGGCCACGACGTGCTCCTCCACCCACTGGAGGTGAAGAGCCCTTCGGGCGAACCGCCATCCGGCCCCGGTGAGCCGATAGTCGTCGCGGTAGCGGATGTACCAGACCATGTCGGTGGCGGTTGTTCCGACGCCCGTCGGGCCCGGCGCCGGCGAGAGGTGGTGGGCCACGCACTGAACCTGGCCCGAGGCCTGATCGCCGTCGACTGCGTACCGGGTGTTCGACACCTCGTGGAAAGTCCGGTCGTAGACGGCGAGCCGGTCGGGCACCTGCCGGAGCTCCTCATGGCCGGAACGGGTGATCACCGGATGGAGATCCACGGGGAACTTGGGCACGACCAGTTCCCCCTCGGCCACGAACAGCTGGGCCAGCCGCTCACCATCGCGGTCGTCGACCGCCGCCGCGTACTCGACCGAGAGAGCGTGCAGCTCGGCCTGGGCCTCGGCCGTGGCCAGATCCGAGCCGGGCGCCGGGACGGTCATCGACCGTCGCCGGTGGCGCCGTCGTCTGACAACCCGAATCGCAGTGCGAAAGCGGACATCTCATCGCGGACCTGGTCCAGGTCCCCAGTGACCGTGGCCGACACCACCAGCCGTGTCGCCCCCACCGATTCGGCATCGAGGACATCCTTTTCGGTGAGGGTCGGGATGTAGCCCGAGGAGGAGAGCTCGATGCCGTCGGGGTCCCGCCCCGCCTTCTCCGCCGCCTCGCGTACCTGGCTCCATCGCGCCCCCAGGTCGGCGCCGGACAGGCCCAGGGGCTGGAACCCGTCCCCCAGCCGCCCCGCCCGACGAGCGGCGGCCTCGCTGTGGCCGCCGATGTGAATGGGAACCCCTCCGGGTTGGGCGGGCTTGGGGAAGGAGTGGGCATGCTGGAACGAGAAGAACTCACCCGCGAAACTGGCGCCGGATTGTCCGGAGTCGGCCCACAAGGCCCGCATGGCGGCGATGGTCTCGTCGGTGCGGCGCCCCCGGGTCCGAGGGTCGGCTCCCGCGGCCAGCAGCTCCTCGTCCATCCACCCCACCCCGACACACATCCGGACCCGGCCGCCGGACAGAACGTCGACGGTGGCGATCCTCTTGGCCAAGGTCACGGCGTGATGGTTGGGGAGGACGAGAACCCCGGTGGCCAGCGTGATCCGGGTGGTGACGCCGGCCAGAAAGGCCATGAGATCCAGCGGGTCGGGAATCGGGCAGTCGTCGGGGAGAGGCATCTTCCCCGAGGCAGAATACGGGTAAGTGCTCTGGTAGTCCGAGACCACCACGGCGTGCTCCACCAGGACCACCGATTCGAAGCCGCACGACTCGGCATGCCGAGCGAACGAGGTCATCCACGCCGGATCGGCGCCGACCCCGGATCGCACCGGAGGGATGATTCCGAACCGCATGACTGCTCACTTTCGTCCTTGCCCTCGAGGTGGGCGGGGCCTGATGCCCGGCTGCGACCTCGGCAGAGCCGAGCGTAAGCGTGACCCCGCCCCGGCGCCAATGCCGGCGGGGGTCGGCGACGGCATCAGGCGGCGTCAGTAGTGTTGGATGGTGATGACCACACCCCAGGGGGGGTTCGCCGCAGGCGGCAGTCGGGTCCATCCCGGGGTCACGATCGCGAGCAGCCATGAGGGAACCGACCGAAGACAGGGCCAACGAACCCCCAAGGAACAGGCATTCGCACAGCACTTCGGAGTCGGCGCGCCTCAACCGGCGTCGATTCATCGGCTGGACCGCGGCCGGTAGTGTGGCCACCGCAGCGGTGGCCCTGGGCATCGCCGAATCGTCGGGAGGAACCACCCCGACGGCGGGCGAGCGGCCCACGACCCACGCCGCCCGGACCCGACGTACGCCCACCGACACCTTGATCGGGCCGGGCGGCGACGCGCACTCGGTGACCGCGACCGTGATCCACGACTTCGACGGGGTCAAGCTGCCCGTCTCACCCGCCATCGTGGCCGAGAACGCCAAGACCGGCAATGCCTGGTGGGTGACCACAACCCAGTACCCCGGTGGCATCGAGGGCTACGCCGACCAGGTCAGTGCCGTGATCGGCGACACGGTGACCCTGTACGTCAGCACCATGGCCACCCAATTCCATGTGGAGGCGTACCGCATGGGTTACTACCAGGGGATCGGTGGTCGCCTGGTGTGGCAGTCGGCACAGCTACCCGGCCTCACCCAGGCTCCCCCCGTGCTCATCCCGCCGACCAACACCATCGAATGCCAGTGGTCCCCCTCCCTCAGCTTCACGATCGACCAGACGTGGCCGCCCGGTGCCTATCTTTTGAAGCTGGTCGGGGCCACCGGTCAACAGCAGTTCGTGCCCCTGTGCGTACGCGACGACGCCTCGCGGTCGGCGCTCGTCATCCAGCACAGCGTGACGACCTGGCAGGCCTACAACCGTTGGGGGGGCTACAGCCTCTACTACGGCAACCAGGGCGGGACGCTCTCCTACACCCATGCTCCGGTGAAGGCCACCTACGCCAACCGTGCCCGCATCGTCTCGTTCGACCGGCCTTACGACCACGACTGGGCGAGCGGCGCAGCCGACTTCGTGGGGAACGAGCTCCCTGTCATTTACCACGCCGAACAACTCGGCCTCGACGTCACCTACTGGACCGACGTCGATCTGCACAACCAGCCGGAGCTGCTCAACAGCCACAAGGCCCTCTTGAGCCTGGGCCACGACGAGTACTGGTCGTCACCCATGCGCGACGGTGCCGCCCAATCGCTGGCCGCTGGCGTCAACCTGGCGTTCCTCGGGGCCAATGCGTGTTACCGGCAGATTCGCTTCGAACCGTCCCCGCTCGGTGCCAACAGACATCAGGTGTGTTACAAGTCGGCCGCCGAGGATCCGTTGACGGGGCAGGACGATTCCCTGGTCACCGTCAACTGGCCCCAAGCGCCGGTGTCACGGCCGGAGTGCCAGCTCATCGGGAGCACGTATCAGGACATCGAGGCGATGGCCGACATGGTGATCACCGATCCCACATCGTGGGTGTTCGAGGGCCTCGAGCTCTCGGCCAACCAGCGTCTACCCAATGTTGTCCAAGGGGAATTCGATCGCTACGTCCCCGGAGGCGCCGGCCCGACCAATCTGGACGTGATCGCCCATTCCGTCGTTCCCAACCGGAGTGACAACTACTCCGACGTGACCTGGTACACGGTGCCGGGCGGTGGCGGGGTTTTCGCCACCGGCAACGCCTCGTGGATCGGAGCGCTCTCGGACAGCCTGCTGATCCCACCCAACGTGATACCCGACGAATCGCCCATCGTGAACGAGGTACTGCTGCGGGTCATGATGAACGTGTACTCGGTGATCGGCATGGGCCCGGCCAGCATCACCCGCCCCTCCCAGGGCAACTGGCCGATCGCTTACGCCGCCGGATCGCCCTCGAGCGCCGCACCGAACACGATCAACGCCGCCTGAGTAGTCCTCTCCAGGGGGACGGCCGGAGTTGAACGTGCCCACCAACGCAGCAGCCCGGGACGCATGGTTGCGTCCCGGGCCGGCGAAAGTAGGCGGATCTGCCTCATCCTTGTCGTCAGGTAGCCCGGCCGCCTTGAGCGGAAAATGCGGATTTTGGCCGCTCGGTTCACTCGCTCAAGGTGATCGGCTGATCGTCGAGGGAGAGGCTGTCGACATCGTCAGGCAACCCGACCGCGTTGGCGGTCCCCTGGTCGGCCACCGCCGCGTTGGCGGCGGCGAGGTGCTCGCGAATGCGCTCATCGACTTCGGCCATCAACTGCGGGTTCTCCATCAGGAACGTCTTGACGTTCTCCCGTCCCTGGCCCAGCTGCTCGCCTTCGTAGGTGAACCAGGCGCCGGACTTCTTGATGAACCCGAGCTCGACCCCGACATCGAGCAGCGATCCCTCGCGGCTGATGCCCCGACCAAACGTGATGTCGAACTCCGCTTGCTTGAACGGCGGCGAGCACTTGTTCTTGACCACCTTCACCCGGGTCCGGTTCCCGACCTGATCGGCACCGTCCTTGATGGTCTCGATGCGGCGGATGTCCAACCGGATCGACGAGTAGAACTTGAGCGCCCGGCCCCCGGGGGTGACTTCGGGCGATCCGTACATGACACCGATCTTCTCGCGGAGCTGGTTGATGAAGATGGCGATGGTGCGCGACTTAGACAGCGTGCCGGTCAGCTTGCGCAGCGCCTGGGACATCAGACGGGCCTGGAGGCCGACGTGGGAGTCGCCCATCTCTCCCTCGATCTCCGCCCGGGGGGTCAGCGCAGCCACCGAGTCGATGACCAGCACGTCGAGCGCTCCGGACCGGATCAGCATGTCGGAGATCTCCAGTGCCTGCTCGCCGGTGTCCGGTTGCGAGATGAGCAGATCGTCGATGTTGACACCGATGGCCTTGGCGTAAACCGGGTCCATGGCGTGCTCGGCGTCCACATAGGCACAGATGCCGCCGTTCCGTTGGGCCTCGGCCACGACGTGCATGGCCAACGTCGACTTGCCCGAGGATTCCGGACCGAAGATCTCCACGATGCGGCCACGGGGGAGGCCGCCGATGCCGAGGGCGAGATCGAGAGCCAGTGCCCCGGTCGGGATGGCCTCGATGTTCATGTGGAGGTTCTCCCCCATGCGCATGATGGATCCCTTGCCGAATTGCTTCTCGATCTGGCCCAGGGCCATGTCGAGGGCCTTGTCACGTTCCATGTCTCTCTCCTCGAGATTGTTGCTCACTTGACCGTGCCGACCCTACGGAGCAGGTGTGACACTCGGCTGGTGGCCCGGCGACCCGGGGTGCTGGCTGATCGATGGTGTGCTGGTACCGCAGGACTGCTGTGTTGCCGACTGCTGTGTTGCCGACTGCTGTGTTGCCGACTGCTGTGTTGCCGACTGCTGTGTTGCCGACTGCTGTGTTGCCGACTGCTGTTTTGCCGACTGCTGTGTTGCCGACTGTGCTGCGTCGGCGAGATCACTTTAGACCCGAACGCATGTTCGATGATGGATCCCCTCGCCTCGGGGACCGCCCAGGGTGAACCGTCGCTCCCACCCTGGTCCGGGTCCTAGAAGGACACATTCGCCGACCATCGATTGGCGGGGTCGCCGGGAGCCATGGGGTCTGCGCCACGGACGGCACCGTGCGTGGCCGGCGCTCGATAACCACCATTTCCGGATCGCCGCGGGGTAGCCTCACCCCACAGTGCCCGACGACGAATCGTCATCCGGATCCGGATCGGAAGGCCGGCCCGGTCCGTCCCCGAACTCTCCTCTGATCTCTGCGTCCTCCGCCGGGGTCCCGGCCGTCATGTCGCGCAAGGAACTCCGCCAGCAGGGGAAGGGCCAGGGGAAGAAGCGGCGCTTCTGGACCTCCGCGATCGGCAGCGTGGCGATCTTGCTGGTCGTTGCGGTGGTGGCCCTCGCCGTCACCCACGGACCGAAGGCCACCGCAGCCAAGATCGCGGTCACCACCACGACGGCCGCCCCGGCACACGTTGCCACCTGCCCGCTCACCGGGACCCCGGCGCCCGGTGGGGTCGTGCCCCCTCGGCCCGCCCTCGGGGTCAAGATCGGCAACTACACCGGCGACCGTCCTTCGACAGGCCTCAACCAGGCCGACATCGTCTTCGAGGAGCCCGTCGAGGGCGCCATCACCCGACTGGTCGCCGTGTTCCAGTGCCAAGGCGCCTCGCTGGTCGGGGACCTGCGATCGGCCCGCGAGCCCGACGTCGGCATCCTGTCCCAGCTCTCCGACCCCCTGTTCGTCCACGCCGGGGGGATCACTCCGGTGATCGACCTGCTGGCGCAGTCCCCACTCATCGACAAGAACCTCTACGAGGGGAACAACGACTCGGCCATCATCCAAGAGCCCGGGCGGGTCGCTCCCTATTCGACATTCGTCAACACCGCCTCGTTGTGGGCCTTCGACCCGTCCGACGTCACACCGCCCGCCCCGATCTTCCAGTACTCGGCGGCGCTGCCGGCGGGGTCGGTCCCCGGGTCGGGAGCCAGCGTCCATATTCCCTTCTCGTCCACATCGGATGTGACATGGGAGTGGAGTGCTCCAGCCGGCAAGTATCTCCGCTTCTACTCGGGGATGCCGGACAAGCTGCTCGACGGAACCCAGAGCGCAGCCACCAACGTGGTCATCATGTCCGTCCAGACGGCCATCGGTCCGTGGGTCGAGAACAGCGAGGGCGGCCAGGAGGTCGACGTGACCTCGACCGGCACCGGGCCTGTGGTCGTGATGCGCGGCGGGGTGGCCATCACCGGAACCTGGAGCCGCTCCAGCCTCACCCAACCGGCCACCTTCGCCACCACCGCGGGGACCCCGATCACCCTCCAGCCGGGCAACACCTGGGAGGAGTTGGTCCCCGACGGCATCGTCGTGACTCCGACGGCGGCGACCCCGGTCGCACCCACCCCGGCGAAGTCGTGAGGAGCGCGATCTAACCGGCCGACGTTCCGCCCACCGTGCGGCGCAACAGATCGAGGGCGGCGATGGTTGCGTACTGGCGGACCCGATCGCGGTCGCCGGGCACGTTGAAGGCGAACGCCTCGGTGTCATGGTCGGGACGGGCCAGGCCCACGAAGACCGCTCCCGGTGGCTGGTCGTCCTGAGTGTCGGGACCGGCCACCCCGGTGATCGAGAGCCCGACGTCGGACCCCAGGGCCCGGCGTGCCCCCTCGGCCATGGCCCGGGCGGCTGACTCGGAGACGACGGGTCCTTCCGGCACACCCAGAAGAGCGAACTTGACCTCCGAGGCGTAGGAGACCACCGAGCCGCGGAACCACCGGCTGGCCCCGGGAACGTTGACCAACCGCGAGGAGGCCAGCCCCCCGGTCAGGGACTCGGCCAACCCGAGGGTCAGCCCACCGTCCGTCATCACCCGGGCCACCGCGTCCTCGATGGCTTCGTCGTCGACGCCGAACACCACGTCGCCGGCGGCCTCGGTGAGGACGCGCCTGATTTCGGACTCTTCCTCGTCCAACAGGTCGGCCGCCGCCTTGCCATCGTCAGCCCGGACCGTGACCCGCACCTTGATCCCCTCGATCCCGCTGGCCAGAAAGGCGATGGTGGCGACCCCGCTCGTCCCGGTCGGCGCCGTCGACGATCGGCCCGACTCGGCATCGAGCCACCCGATGTGTCCGGCCAGCGTTTCGGCCAGGCCGGACTCGCTCATACCCCAGGTGCGGATCACCCTGCTGGCGATGACGCCGGTGGTCTCGCCACGCTCGGCCATCCGGCGGTGCAGATCAGGCGCGATGCCCCGCTCGAACATGTCGGCCATCTCGTAGGGAACGCCGGGGACGGCATAGATGACCTTGTGCCCGACCGGACAGATGAGCCCCGGTGCGGTCCCGTTGGTCTGAGGGATGATGGTGGCCCCCTCAGGTACGTCCGCCTGCCGGAGGTTGGTATCGGGCATCGGGCGACCCCGGCCGGCGAACATGGCGCGGATCATATCCACCACGCTCTCGTCCCTTCGAAGGGGCACGTTTATCACCTCGGCGATGGCTTCACGGGTGATGTCATCGTGGGTGGGACCCAGTCCCCCGCACACGATGACACCGTCGCTGCGGGCCAGTGCCGTCCGGAAGGCCAGCACCATGCGCTCGTGGTTGTCGCCGACGGCCTGGTGGAAGTGGGAGTCGACGCCAGCGGCGGCCAGATGCTCGCCGAGCCACTGGGAATTGGTGTCGGTGATCTGCCCGAGGAGCAGCTCGGTGCCCACCGCCACGATCTCGACGCGCATCGCTGCTCAGGCCGCCGAGCTGGTTCCGTCGGCCGAGCCGATGGTGGTGCCGGAAAGATCCGCCTGGCCTCGACGGGCAGCCCGGCGACCGTCGAGGTAGTACTGCCCGCCGGTGAACACGGTCATGGCCGCGGCCAGCCAGATCGCCGCCGACAGCAACCCGTGGTGGCCGGCCAGTGGAGGCGCCAGACACAGGCCGATGGCCACGTCCTGGAGAAGTGTCTTCACCTTGGCCGTGTTGCGGGCCGGGACGGACACGCCGTGGCGGCCCACCACCGAGCGATAGACGCTCATGGCCACTTCACGCACGGCGATGATGGCCACCGGCAGCCACCAGACGATGCCCTTGGCCACCAGAGCGAACAGGGCCCCGAGCACCACCACCTTGTCGGCCAGCGGATCGAGAAAGGCACCCGACCGGGTGGTTCCCTGACGCCTGGCCAACCAACCATCGACGCCGTCAGACATGGCCAGCAACCCCCCGAAGACGAAGGTCACCCAGCTGGCGCCCCACAGCATGATGAGGGCGATCATCACCGGGGTCGCCAACAGCCGTAACACAGTGATCCCGTTGGCCGGGGTCAGAAGGGCCGAGGGTCCGAACGTGGTCGAGGACCCGACCGAGGCGCTCGGCACCGGCGCACCGGGGTGGGCGGCGGCGTCGCTCACCGGGCCACCCCGGGCCCCACGGCTGAGAACCTGGATCCACCACACTCGGCGCCAGCCGTCGGGGCGGCGACCAAATCCGGTCCGTCGGCCCCGGTGACGACCACCTCGGTGAACGACCCTACGGCGAGATCGTCGGGCAGGGTGACGATCCCATCGATCTCGGGAGCCTCCCGGTACGTCCGACCCACGCCGGGAGCATCGACCAAGACCTCGACGGTGCTCCCGATCAATGCCTCCCGACGACGGGCGGTGATGGCATCTTGGAGCTCGCCACATTCGATCAGACGTTCGGCCACCAGCTCTCCCGGTACCTGCCCGTCGAGGCTGGCGGCGTGGGTGCCGACTTCGCGGCTGAAGGCGAAGAATCCCACCCAATCGAGCTGGGCCTCGGTGATCCACTGGAGGAGCCTGTCGTGGTCAGCCTCAGTCTCGCCCGGGTAACCGATGATGAAAGACGACCGGAAGGCCGCGGTCGGCTCGGTGGAGCGGATCGAGGCGATCCGATCGAGGAACCGCTCGCCATCACCCCACCTGCGCATGCCCTTGAGCAATGGCCGAGAGACGTGTTGGAGCGAGAGATCGAAGTACGGCACACCGGTGGCGAGGATGGCCTCGACCAACGCGTCGTCGAGGGTCGACGGGTAGAGGTAGAGGAGGCGGGTCCAACGGACCCGCTCCGCCACCGCGGACACCAGGTCCACGATGGGGCGCCGGCCTCCGGGGACCGGACTATCGAGCCCAGATCGGCCAGCTCGGTGGGACCGGTCCAGGGCGAACGACGAGAGGTCCTGTGCGACCAGGACCACTTCGTGGAGACCGCCCCCCCGGGCGCCGAGCTGGTCCACCTCGGTCACGATGGACTCGACCGTCCGCGACCGCTGTTTGCCACGGAACGAAGGAATGGCACAGAACCCGCAATTCCGATCGCACCCCTCGGCGATCTTGACATACGACCAGGGAGCGGTGGTCGGTGGACGAGGCAGGTTCAGCAGGTCGAACGACGGCACTGGCGATCCCGCTGGGGCATTCACCGGCTTTGTTCCCAGTGCCACCGGCGCCCGCGTGATCCGAGCATGACCACCGTCGGAGGCATGGTCTCCGGCGTTCCCCGCTAACTCATGCGGTCGGGTGAGCGATGCCCCGAAGGGTGCAACCAGATCAACCTCGGGCAGGGCCTCCGCCAACTCGTCGCCGTACCGTTCGGCCATGCAGCCGGTGACCACTAGGCGGGCCCCCGCTCGTCGGGCATCGGACAGGGCCAGCACGGTATCGATGGACTCCTGGCGTGCCGCCTCGATGAAGGCACAGGTGTTGACCACCACCAGCTCGGCTTCCTCGGGCGAGTCGGCCGCCTCGAAGCCGCCACTGACCAGGGTCCCGATCAATTTGTCGGAATCCACCTGGTTCTTCGGGCAGCCCAACGTCTCGATCCAGTAACGCTCGGCCACCAGGACAATCTACCCGGGGCACACCGGCCCCGGCCCTTCAGTCCAGGACGCCGGTCACATGGCGTTGAGCCACGGTGACCGACGGGAGGTCGGCGTCACACCGGTCTCCGATGTCTCGCGACACCCTCGGATGTCTCGCGACTGTCGACACACCAGAGCGGAGAGGGAGGGATTTGAACCCTCGGACCCAGTTACCCAGGTCAACTCATTAGCAGTGAGTCCGATTCGGCCGCTCTCGCACCTCTCCGTGCCTGGTCAGCGGTACTTTTTCCCGTCTACCGACTAGCCAGATATCTGCCATTCCCTACTCCTGCCCTAATCCGGCTGACATGGTCGGCGCTAGACGGACCACAAACCGGGAAACCGGACCAGGACATGACAGGGTAATCATACGGTGCTGGAAGCACGTCGGAACTAGAACCCGGTGTTTGGCGGTTGCGCGTCATCGTCGACGGCAAGCAAGTGGAACGAAAGTTCAGAGGAACAGAGGCTGCGGCACAAAAAAAGCGCTACGCGCGTTGGACGTGCAACCGGCGCCCCTGTCAAAAGGCATATGCACCTCCGGTGACCTGTTGGTGAGTGGGCGCGACGCTTCGGGAGTCACGCGGGCATAAATGGCGCTCCGAACGGCGCAGAATATCGACGGCTTCGGCACGGATCATTTCTTGAAGAAAGCACCGTGGCCCAGCCACTTCAATCAAGTTTCGAGCAGTTTCGCCTTTGCCGCGTGGAATTCGTCAACGGACAGAGCGCCTGACTGGTGCATCTCCGTGATCTCCCTCATCTGGGACGCGAGGTCTCCCACTGCTGCGGAACTTCGGGTACTAGCCGCAGTCGGTTGAACCGGAGGCATTTCTGCCGCCTGCTTACTCAGTGAGGCAACCAAGGGCTTTACTCCCCGCTTTCTGAACCACTTCACCTGCCAATGTGCCCCGAGCCCCAGAATGATGATCAAAGGAATAGTCACAATCGCCAGAAAGAGGAGGACCTGCCATGCGAGAGGTAGCTTCATAACCATCTTGACGAGGCCATGCTTCGGGTTTTTGAGTCCTCGCCTGCTGTCCTCGACATATACAGCGTTTGTAGTGTGGTTATAGACAAAGAAGGCGTTGCCGGGTTTCCTGTTGTGAACGAGCCATCCAACGGAGACGAGGTGACCCTCTCCGATTGAAGGGTCGACGTTCGCTGCGTCAACCGGGTGGGAAGCCCCCGCAGAGTCGGTAAGAAAGAAGCCCGTGTGCGTGGTGACAAAAGTACGCCGATTGTCATGCACAGAAGTGGTGGTGGAGACGTAGCCGCCGCCGGTCACGATGCCGCTTGTAGAACCGGTTACGTTGCCAAAAGTCTGTGATCCCGTCCAGTTGGAGATGCCGCTCGCATAGCCAGTGACAGTCCTGACGGAATAGCGGCGATACAGCCCGGTAAACGCCGATCCCGAAGCGTTGAGGTGAACACGCCAGAAGGTTCTCGGTATCTGCCACACGACCGGGATAGCCACCAAAACCAGAACAAAGACCCAACCCGCCATGCCTCTTCTCCTTTCGCCACGAGGTAAACCGCTTCACTGCCGCCCGTCACATTAGTGGCTCTTCGGATATGAGCGGGGTCGCGGGCCCTGCCGCCGTTGCCAGACTGGGGTCTGCCGGGCGGAATTATGTGCGGCTCGGCCTTGTTGCGTATCACGCCCCGACCGGGCAATATGCGCTCGTGTATCCCGATCGAGACCTCGCGTCCGATGCGAGGGGCCCGACACTGCGGACTCAACGCCTCGTGTTGCGGCGTTGGCGCGCCGAAGACCTAGCACCCTTTGCCGAACTCAACGCCGATCCCGACGTAATGGCGCACATGCAGAAGACCATGAGCCGAGAGGAAAGCGACGCATTCGTGGCGCGCATCGAGGAGGAGTTCGACGACTGCGGTTTCGGTCTGTGGGCCGTAGAGGCGCCGAACCACTCGCCGTTCATTGGCTTTGTCGGGTTGCACCGAGTGCCGTTTGACGCTCCCTTCACGCCTGCGGTCGAAGTCGGATGGCGCCTAGCCCGCGAGCACTGGGGCTATGGATTCGTGACCGAGGCGGCTCGTAGTGCGGTTCGCTACGGACTCGAAGAGGTCGGTCTTGACGAGATCGTTTCCTTTACCAACCCAGACAACGTCCGGTCGTGGAAGGTAATGGAACGCCTCGGCATGATTCGTGATCCGGCGTCGGACTTCGAGCACCCCAACGTTCCAACGGGACACTGGCTCCGTCCCCATATCTTCTACAGATTTCCGCCTGCGGCCTCGTCGCCGTAGCGCCCGATCTGCCGTTCGGCGCCCGGCAAAGACTGACCCGACGCGGACAGAACGTGCGCCCAGAACAGCGCCCCGACGAGCCACTGGGTCCCACGGACTGCGCCGCTCGGCAGTTGGAGCTGTCCCGAGCGCGTAGCTGGCCGAGAGACCCGACCCCGCTCATATCCGAAGAGCCACATTAGTTGGCTCCGAGGGTCCCGTGAATTATAACCTGGAGGGTCCGATAACTCCGATAAACGGTCGGCCGCCGTAGAATCGTGAATCCCCAGAAGCAGGCCGGAAGCCGCCGCAGTACTGACTCCCAGAGTGCGGGTGCCGGAGCTCCCCCATCCGGTCAGGTAAGGCGCAATGCAAGGGTCCTACTCGATCACTCCGAGTGAAATAATCGGCACCCACAGAGGTGAGGCCAAGAAAGGCGCCGGACTCCAATCTTGGTCATCTGAGCGCTCGCGGTGCACGGGCGCCTGGATGACTTGGTCATACTGCTCACATTTATCCGAGGTGGTCGAAAACGTAAGTGGAGACGGCCTCTATCGTGTCGATTCCGTCGGCCTCCGTCGGACTTCCGGTCGTCAAAACAGCCAGCACATAACTGTGTCCAGCACCGCTGACCCAGCCGATGCTGTTCACCTGCCAGTCGTTGGGACCGAGGGGTAGCCAGCCGTTCTTGAGCGCCACTGTTGCTCCAGCGGGAACCCCGGCGGATATTCCCCAGTCCTGGTCGGTCTCCACCTGTTCCATCAGATTGAGGCCGTATTCGCGGGAGCTCGTCGACAGAATCCCATTGGGGTATGCGAATCTGGATACGAGGGTAACTTCGTCCAACGCGCTGGTCGTCGTAAGACCCCATCCGGGTAAAGATGTCCCAGGAATAAGGGGAAGGCTCGAGGGGGTAGTTTGGGTCAATCCTGCTGATCGATCGAAGCGGGCAAGCGCGCTCGCACCTCCGACGTCGCTTAGTAGCGAGGTTGCCGAATCGTTGTCGCTATTCTCGATCATCGATGGCATGAGAGCGCTTTCTGCTTCCGGGAGAGGCCCACCTGCGTTCTGAGCCTCCTGCAAGGCCGTCCCCATGATCTCCACTTTCACAATGCTGGCAGTGTCCTGGATCAACCCAGGGTTGTAGGTCCAAACTCTGCCGGTCGTGCCATCGAGGACAGCGACCGTTACCTCACCAGACCTGCCATCCAACAAGGAGCCGAGTGCTGCAATCGGCGAGACCTGTTGGATGGTCGTGGAGGTGGTAGTGGTTGAGACGGCGGTTTGGGGCGGTTCAAAATCCGGGGAACGAGCGGACTCATTTGCGGTTGGCCCACCACAATTGGCGACGAATAGGGCGACTAATGCAACAACAATGATCCGCCACGATCCCGCTTTTCCTTCCGAGCTTATCTCGGACCTCAGGTGAACCACCTCGAAACCTGCGGCCGGCTGTGACACTTTCAGTTCCACTCGAGGACCACATCGGGCTGAGCCTCTCCGAGCGCCGAAATCAGAGACCCATGACGGGAAGTCGACAGCACTTCAGGTAGAAAGTGCGACAAATCTAGAGTTGGGTGTACGTGTATTGCGGGAGTCCGTAGGCCGACGCAATCGGCCCCCACAACGTTGCGACCTGCTGCTTGGCTGCCGTTGCCTGAGCGTCGGAAACCTGAGCCGCCTGCCAATTAGGGTCATTCGTGCTCGCCTGACCAGTGCAACCGGAGCTCAGGAGATCGCCCGCCCATGCCGCATACGAGGCGTCGGACTGCGTGGACGCTTGCCATGCTGACGTCAGGGCAGAAATCAGCTGATCAGCTCCTACGAGCTGCGCGGTCTTGAGCTGAGGTAGCTCAGCTATGAGCAGCCGCCTCGATTGTGCTGCCGCATTAAGTGTGGATTCGTCCTGGGTGAGATTCCCGCAGTTCGATATATCGTTGGTGGCACCGACGATAGCGCTGCGATCACTGGAACTCTGACCGAGAAGAGCATTGATGGCCATTGCCTCTCGACGAGGTGAACTGGCAGCGGTCGAGGTGGTAGTAGAAGCAGGAGCGGAACTCGAAGTGGTCGGCACGTGTGTCGACTGTGGAGGAATGGTGACGGCGGCATTCGTGCTCGATGAGCGAGAGTGAAGAACGACGAGCACGACAGCCGCGATGATGACAAGGGCAACGGCCCCGGCGACAATCACCCACTTGCTGTCTTTCAGGTTGGAGTATCGATCGGGCTCCTTTTGCGGCGCGCTCGGCGCAACGGGGATAAAGGCGGTGGCTTCCCCCGGCGCAGGCTGCGGTGGTGGACTCATCACCTTCGCACTCGTGTGCTCGAGACTCGGATATTCATCAGCCCTCGAAGCAGCCGGTACGGCAGAGCCAATAGGAGTTGATGAATCTGAAACCACCTCGACCCTATGTCCGCAGCTCTTGCAGAATTTTGCACTTGGCGCTAGGGCGAGGCCACACCCCTCGCAGTAGATCGGTTTCTCTTCGGATGCCACGCCCGCCTCCTCGTCGGCAAGATGGTGTTGTCACATTCCATGCGCCAGAACCTGACAGGCTTGATCTTAGGCAGACGGTGCTCCACTCCGCTAAGTGTGCCGCTCAGCCGGCAGCATTAGGACAGGCAGCCCAAATCGCTTGCGCCGATGTCACGGCAAACAATCCAAGATCCTCGATCGGCGACGCATGCCGCGAACTTGAAGTTGGCATCGACTGAAGCGGTGTCTACCGGGACTCAAGATCCCCCTTTTGTCCAAAGTGGATCGCTGCTGATGCTCCCTCCATCGTTGTCGGCTCCGGCTGCGCCACGGCACGGCGACGCCACGTAAAACCGAGGAGAATGAGGATGGCAAGTATCCCGACCAAGATCAGTTGACGGTAATAAGAGAACCCCCGGTACGTGAAGACGACGTCATGGGTACCAGCCGTTACGAACACGCCGACGACAGCTGGCGCTAACACACAAGTTCTCTCCATTCGTCCGTCGACGGTCACCTGCCATCCGGGATCGTAAGACGCAGACAACATGACAATGGCGGGTCGGGTGAGACGTACTTCACCTCGGGCTGTCCCGTTGGCGATGCTGATCGGCCCGCTAGTCACCTCTCCGGGAGCCTCTGGGGGTGGCCGCCTCCCTTTTGAGGTAATGATCGGCGAAGTGCCTGCGAACCTAACGCTCAGATCCTCGTGGTGAAGGATGAGGTCGGAGCGGAGCAACCCAAGTGAGGTCGATGCGATATCGGCGCGAGTCTCTCGCAAGCTTCCGATGGTTTCGAGGACGTCAAGGTACCCGTTCGACCTAATCGACCACAATCGGAACGGTCCATTGGCGAGAACCGCCGCCGCCGGTATGGGTGGGCTCATGCCCGATGGGAGGAGGAGGTACCGAATACCAAAGAGCGTGTAGTCGCTTGAGTTGGTCTGGTCGAAATAGTATTCCGCGTCCGTCATAAGAGACGCGGTCCGAAGCGTGTAGCCGACCTCGTCGACGTCCTCATTTTCCAGATACTTGAAAACCGGGACGGTCCCGACCGTGAATCTCGAGCCCCAATTATTGGGGAGCCCGGCATACGTTCGGCCACCTCCGTGGCTCTTGATGTAAGCGATCAAGGGGCTGATTTGGCGGCTTGGCATGGCACCGCTTGCACGCTGGTTGCGGATTTCCAACGAATTGCGGGCGTCGAATCTGCTGATCTGTGTTGCCGCCGGAAATATGGCACCGACCGCGAGGATTCCCACCATGCCAAATAAAATGCATCTGCCGATTCGTCTATCGCTATCGGTTTGGTAAATCCGATCCGAAACCCAGCGCACGCCATGGGAGATCGCCGTAACGCAGGCTAAGAAACCGAGTCCCGCCAGAAAGAGCCCGGTCAGTTGGACGCCCATGAGGAACCGGCGGAAGAAAAGGTCGCTGGCCCCGGGGATGGCTTTCGTCAGCGGGCCAAACGTGGTGCGTCCGAACGAAAGAAGAAGGCAGGCCGACCAGAGGGCTACGAGTGCCCGACCGAGCGGTTGGCTACGCCACCGCCTGATCGAAACCGCTACACCGACGAGAACCAAGAGGGATATGACCGGGAAGCGTCCAGCGTCGTAGACCTGACCGCTGACGAGCCACGAGAGCGTACGCCGAGCACCGTATCCGTTTTCGAGCGGGGTGTTCTGGAGTACCTGGTTGATCGCCGCCCAGCGTCCGTAGACGATCAGGGGCAACCAAGCAAAGGATGAGGCAACGAGCGCCGAAGTGACAAGTATCACGGCTCGCCGGATCCGGGGTCCGAAGGGCGATGAGCAGAAGGGAAGCACCACGATCGCCAGCAGGGCGAGGTAGCCGGTTTCATAGTGCAGGCCGATAGTCAGAGCGACGAGGAGGGCAGCCGGAGCGAGATAGCGAGAGTCATCCAAGCCTCGCCAGGAGAGCGCCCATGCCAATGGCAAAGTCCAGGAAGCCCAAAGTTGGGCCCAGAGTCCATAGCCGATCCAAAGGTAGGCGCCCCTCTCGTAGCCGACAGACGGGACGCTGGTGAGGAGGGGCGATAGAGCGCCGGCCGCCGCGGCAGCCCAAGGGGCGAGGTTTAGCAACCGTGCCGATAGATAGATGACAAATGGCCAGAGCCCAACGAGGAGGAACAGACTCCACCTGAAGGCGGTGTCAGCACCAACCACGGTCCCGGCGAGCCCCGTGATCATTGCCCCGAGACTCTGGTAATGGAGGAATTGCGGAGAACCTTCGCCCAGGTACGGAAACCAGCCGGTGAGTGGATCGTGCCCCAACTGGATAAGGCGGGTGGCGTAGCGGACCATCTGTTCGTGTACAGATGCGTCATCCAGGTAAGGGACGGGAAGCAGGGCTGCACGGATGCTCCACAGAGACCAAGAGGCAACGGAGGCCACGACGACAAGTGGCCACTTCCGGTTCGATAGACGCCGCCAAAACTGCTGACCCGAGCTGTCAACACTAGCTACAGTCAGCTGGACCTCTGCCTCAGTCACCTGGCCGTGCATCCGTCCAGCGCCCTTGAAACGGCTTAGGAGTTACCAGAGTTACCAGAGTTACCAAAAGGACTGGTCGTCGTCGAGGCGCTTCCTGAACTACCGGGTACCCCCGTATTGCCAGAACTCCCAGTGGTTCCGGAGATCCCTGAGCCGCCCGAGTTGCCTGATGTGCCGGCACCCCCCGAGTTGCCTGATGTGCCCGCACCCCCCGAGTTGCCTGAGCCACCCAAGTTCTGGGTTGTAGTCGTTTCCCCCTCGGAGTTACCGGTCGTGCCTGAGCTGCCGGCGCTCGAGGCGCTGAAGTCACCGGCGAGGAACCAGGTGCCATTCACCTTGACCAATTGGGCCGTGGCGTTGGACCCGGTGAACCTGGTGCAGTACGAAGCTCCACGACAGGTCACCGTCGCCGTCGCCTGGTCGCCGCTCGTCGTAACCGATGCCAGGACCAACTTCGGGTATGCGGACCCCGTCTGTTCCTTTATGGCCACATTGCAATTTGTCCGCTCTGCCGGCTCGACCAATGTGCAAAACTTGGCCCAGTTGCCGGCTTGTAGGTATGCCACCGCTGTGGATGCCGTCGATTGAGCGCTGCTTGAAGGGCGGATCAAGATCAGAACGGCTCCGACAATCGCAATAAACACCACCCCCGCCACTGCCAGTGATATCGGATTCCGCCAAAGTGGCTTCTGTGGCTGGGGCACTGAATGGTACGGGTGGACTTGCCCACTCTGCACCATCGGGCTTGAGCCGGTTGCAACTCCTTGAGTAACAACGGAGGCACTCGGTGGCACCGGTTCAGCCGAGGAAGTCGGCGTGCCGCAATTCTTGCAAAACCGTCCGCCGGGACTGATTTGGCCGCCGCAGTTCGAACATGAACTCACTCGGCGAACAGTATCGGGACCCGTTGCGGGGTGCCACCCACAATGCTCAATACGGGCCACTGATGGTTGTAATGGTCGACACCCACACGCCAGAGGTTCTAGAACAGGCACGTGGTGCCGGAGCACCATGATCTGGCCGATCTTCCCACCGGTTGCGTCGGATCAACACAACAGTTTCGAGGATCAAACACCATCCGATGCAGAAGAGCGACAGAACCACGCTGGATGAGGGCCGAGCCTTTGCGAGGGTGTCAGTCCAAATGGACCAATGGTTTTGTGGATCACTCACCACGACAGCTTCCGTCGTTTCGTACAAGCAGCCACCAATTGACCCGTACCTGGCCCTTGATCAGAATTACCAATCCGTCCTTCCCACGCAACGTGGTCGCGTGGCCACTCCGTTCAACTATGTCCGGTGCTCGCGTATGTCTGATGCGCTCTCACTGGTCTCGCGACTGCGCGAATCGGGGGCGACGTGTCTCGCTGGTTGATGCCTTTGGGCGGCTCATCAGGAAGAGCCCGCCTCTACGCCCGAATGCGAATTGCCGCCACCTCATAGCGGCGCTACCCTTCCCGAAGGCGGATAAACGTTTCGCGGGAGGGAAGAATGACGGACATATCCCCGGGGCCAGGATGGTGGCTTGCAGCGGATGGAAAGTGGTACCCCCCGGAAACACAATCCGACGTTCAAGCACTCCAGAAATCGAACTCAGCGGGATTGCGTTGCCGCAATTGTGGAAATGCCAATCCCGCCGGCAGTCAATTCTGTGAGCAATGCGGGCAACCCTTGGGCGCGACCGCACGCGTGCCATTCCAGTCGTGCCTTCGGGCGTCACCTCAAACACCCTGGCAGCACCGACGATTGCGCCGAGCCAAGTTTTTCGACCCGTACCGACTATCCCGGGGACGAGGATTGCTCTCAGCGAAGGTGAGAAGCTGATACGCGCCTACCCTCTACTGCATTTTCGGCCTTTCCGGAACAGAGCCAAAGGCACGTTGTATGTCACCGATTCACGCATTGTCATGTACTCCGAAGCCCACAAACTGTCAGGACAAACATCGACGATGGATGAAGTTCGGATTGAATCCGTCAAGGGCGTTACTGGGTACATCGATCGCGGGTCTAGGCCTCGTCGGAACTATCATATACTTCCTTGCTGTTTTGGCCTGTATCTTCACGATCATCAAAGGCGTTATCATTGTCGGTATCGTGCTTCTGCTCTTCCTGAGCTTGATCTATTTAATCTCGTATTACTATGGAAGAATCGGATTGCAGCTCTACACGCAACAGGTCAATCCAGGTGCAATTGCTTTTGGCTATCGGCATTCAACTCGAATCAGCGGAGTGCTCGGACCCGTTACGACCTTGTTTCGGATGATTTTTGGTGTTAATTCGCAGGATATTCTCTATTGCTTTCCTGAAAGAAATGCCGAGGACATTATCACCGAACTGGGTGCCCTGGTCTTTGACCTCAACCGGATAGGAACGTTGGAAGGCACGCAGTGGGAACCCCAGGTTCAATAGCAGCCATCTTATTGCGATGAGCGTGATCGGCACCGGTATAGAGGTGGCGATCCTCGAGGGTCAGACGGTCGGTTCGACGCCTCGTGTAGCCGGGGCCGCTCCAGGCCAACGGTGTCTCGCAATTCTGACTGGACCTAACGGCGTCGTTCGATTCGACGATACATTACTCTCGAAGCACCTGCTCTTCCTAGGAAGCATCGGCTCCGGCAAAACCAACGCAATGATGCACGTCACGCGAGAGTTGCGCGAAACTGCTGGCCCTGATGACGTGTTCATTGTCTTTGACACAAAGGGCGATTACCTCGCAGAACTCTTTCGTGGTGATGACGTAGTCCTCTCAAACCAACGTGAACCGCCTTTGGGTGGGAGGATCTGGAATATGTTTAGCGACCTTCTATCCGCTGACCTCGACGAACGCGGTGATGAGATCTTCGAAATAGCGTCGACCATTTTCGCTGAGCAATTGGATTCAGCCGGGGAAAACATATTCTTCGCTGCAGGTGCCCGCGATGTGTTTGCCGCTGTTGTGGACGCCATGGCAAGAGAGGGAGTCGACCATTCCAATGATTCGCTTCGGCGGCGCATCGAGACCTCGCCCGAAGAGCTCGTCGATTTGATTTCGCGATACGAGGATCTGGCTGGTGCTCGCCACTATCTAATAGGTGAGGGGAACGCTCCGAAAGCTGTAATGGCCTTCCTGCAACAATCTGTTCGCGCGGCTTTCTCGGCGCATTTCGAATGCCCGGCGATTTTTCAGTGAGGCGATTCGTCCGATCGAAAGGTGCCCGCGCCATTTTTGTCGAGTACGACATTGCCTCGGGCGAGCTCTTGCTGCCCATATACCGGGTCCTCATTGACCTTGCCATAAAGGAAGCGCTTGGTCGTCAGCGAACTGCCGGAAGCGTGTTCGTCATCTTGGATGAGTTCGCTCTCCTCCCACGGCTTTCGCATGTAAGTAATGGGATCAATTTTGGACGATCCTTGGGATTGAAATTCGTGGTCGGTGCTCAGAATGTGCCGCAGATATATAACGCCTACGACCAAGATGTCGGCAACAGCATCCTGTCGGGCTTCGGAACCGTGATTGCATTCCGACTGATGGATCGAGTGAGCCGGGAACTCGTTAGCGAAAGGTTTGGTGCAAACCGTAAGCAGATCACCAGCGAATTGACGGTCCGTTCCCAGGGCCTTCAACAGGAAGTGGTATTAGGTCAGGTCATCGAGGACTGGTCGATCTCCACTCTCGGGGTAGGTGAAGCGATCGTGAGTCTGCCAACTGGACCTCCGTTCCTGTTTCCCGATTGATGAGTATCGGAGGACTCAGTAGATGGGTTCGATTGTTCCGGTCGGAACGCCGGGAGGAATTGTGTCTGGGTTCTCGGGACTGCCCAATGGATCAGGAGTCGTCCGCTTAGGCTCGAAGATTATGGTGCTTGACTCCGATCGATATCGCATTTGGGCGGCAGCGTCTGCTGCGCTAGAGGCAGACGAATTGACTAAGTGGGCCATTTCTGAGGGTATTGCAAATGGGGAGAGCCTGGTCCGCACGCTCAAGGACAGCGAACTACTCATTGAACCAGGTCCGAATGCGCCGCTCCAGGCTGGCCGCATCGCAGTGCGACTAACCGGATCGTGCCTTGGAAATGGAGGTTCTGGAGATGCAACATTCTGGGTGAGCGGACATACAGTCGATCCGGTTGTAGTCAACGTTGTGATCTACGAACTCCTGCTTCGCTCTGATGGTGTTGGTCCTGTTTTGGAGATATGTGACTTTCTCGATCGAGCTCGTCCCGAGGTAAGTCGTTCTCCCTGCGTTGAGATGTTGTTTGAGAGTCTTCCATCATTAGTGCGCGCCGGCGTGGTTCGACTTGATCTGGTAGCACAATGAGCCTTCGAGAATGGACGGGACCTCTATTGGCTGCTTACATGGGGGCTCTGGTTTTCGTAGGGGTCGGCGCAAAGGATGGCGATTTGTTGGCCCTTGCGTTTGAGGTAGGGCAGGCAACGGTCGAGCAGCAGAAAGAGCAGGACAAGGCCGAAACCGAAGCTAAAGAAGGTGGGAATGCGAATGCGTACGAGGCGTCGATACCGGGGGAGATATACCGGGGAAATACGTCGGCAGATCTGACGACGGGAGCACCGGGTGGCGATGCTTCCTTGGACGCCGGGGTGCCGGTAGGACAAGGATTCGGACCTCCGGGCCCACCAGTCACCTCCGGGAGCTCTGCCTATTCCCCGACCACACAGGGTGCGGTTCTAGCCGGTTCGTCGGCGGATCTGACAACTGGTGGATCAGGGTCCAATGTGGCCTTCGATGGCGGGGTGCCGACGGACGCCGGGAAGCTTCGACGGAGACGTCCAGCAGTACAGGCCCTACCCTGGCTGAACTAGTCGGCGGGGTTGATACTGATGCTGGTTACGGCGGAGGCGCGTCAAACTACGCAGAGCCGGGTACTCCAGCCCCCGCGCCTGGCGGCCCCGGGTCTGCTGGCGCAGGGAGCGGTGGCGCAGGGAGCGGTGGCGCAGGGAGCGGTGGCGCAGGGAGCGGTGGCGCAGGGAGCGGTGGCGCAGGGACCGGTGGCGCAGGGACCGGTGGCGCAGGGACCGGTGGCGCAGGGAGCGGTGGCGCAGGGAGCGGTGGCGCAGGGAGCGGTGGCGCCGGGAGCGGTGGCGCAGGGACCGGTGGCGCAGGGGGTGGCGGCTCCGGGGGTGGTGGCGCCTCCGATCCAGGCTAGATGTCGCTGTCAGTGAGCGTTCCAGATTTGACCGATGTGCGATTGACCAAACGACAAATGGAGGCAGCGGGAGCGGAAATGTGAAACAGACTGGCTTTGTCACCGCTCCAATGCCTCGGGGCGAAGGGGTAGAGGCTGTCACCCCCCCCATGCCCCGGGGCGAAGGGGTAGAGGCTGTCACCCCCCCCATGCCCCGTGGCGAAGGGGAGGGGATCGATCTTGCCTTGGGAGGCAGGGCAGACGGTTCACAGCAGTCGCGGTGGACTTGAGCCAGGATTATGGCGATCGTTGTCACCTTGAGGCCTTCCAAGACCCGACAAGCAGCATTCAAGATGGCGGTAGATCTCGGTGTCGCGCATGCCACATCATGCTGCTCAGAGCGGGATCCGGGCTGAAGTTACTCACGGAGAACCCGGAAGTGCCGAAATACAAGATAACGAAGGGGAATACAAATTACTGAGCGATAGCGCCGACGAAACCTGCGTCGTGTGGAAGACCAAAGAGGCGGAAGCAGCGCAGGCCGAGCAGGCGGGACTATGCCGAGGGAGATGAGATCAAGCGGTACGCTATGGCGGCAAGGCAACGTGGCGAACGAGTTGCGCGGCCACGCAGACGCAATGCGGAGGACACGCCCGGTCGGGCGCGAGGCACGACAGACGTGTTGCCCAGTCGCCAATCGGAATTCAACCGACGCGCCGTTCGATGAAGGACGTGCACTCGCCAGCGTGGGGAAAGCCTGTCCGCCTCTGGCGGCGGGCTGGCTCTCGCCACATGCCGATGTCCTACTGGACAAACACGAGGAAATCACGAAGACGATCGAACGTCTGAGGGGAGCACCCCAGTACGACGCTCATCTCGTCAACCGATCGAGAACCCGTCGACCGACTCTCGGGCGGAGACGATCCTCGAGGCCAGTTCGACGCCCAGGTCCGGTAGCTGGGCAATTGCGGCGGCAGAGGCATGATTGATGTCGACGAGGCCTCCGTCATCGAAATCCCTCGGTAGGTCCGGTCGACCGATACGCAACTCATAGGAAATTAGTGGATCGCTCCGCAAGAGCTCTCTAGCGTGCTCACGCCGCCCAATTCTCTCCAGCGCTCTGCGCTCGGGGGTGTCCATTCGAGAAAGGTGACCCAGATCCAAGACTTCGCCCAGGATCTCGTTCCGGACGGCAAAGGCCTGGGCAGTGCCGATGGAGGCAAGGGCGAGAGCAGTGATGCCGCCCAAGACAGCCTCCCAAGTACTGCTCGATGACGAACTACCAAGCAGGATGAGGCATGTGCATGCAACCAATCCGTAGATTGCGCCCAGATTCACGAATCTTCGAATGTGCAGCCGAAAGCCCCAGTAGAGAAATGGAACGGCAGATCCCAGTCCAAACGTGAGCGCTGGAACGAGCGCCAGAACGGACGACCAGATTCGACTCACGGGCGATTTGCGCCCAGTCCCGCCTCGAACGTCCATGCTCCTTTGAGTGCCCACCGTTGGATTCTGCATCAGAATCCACGTTTATGAAAGCCGTTGTCGCCTGATGGAGCCTGATTGAAGTCTGAGATTCCGAGCTCGTGTCGGGAGACCCAGCGGGTACGACCGAGGAATCGCAGTTCGGAGAACCGCTTTCGGGCGGCTTCGCCGTTCGCTCGGTGCTTGTTGGGCTTGCAGAGCCGGCAATCGTCCCACCCTTGGTGGGGAGACTGCTGCAAGACGGTAGTGGCGTTCAACGGACCGGAGATTCTCAAGTTCTTCGCCTCATGCCGGCGCATGGGCGTAGGCACAGCTGAGGACGACGGGGTTTCTGGGAGTGCCATTTCCGCGAGGTGGTGGTTTTTTGTCAGTGTTACTCCACCCTCGATTGCGCCAGACCCACCAGACCCCGCCGAAATCCGAAGAGCCACAAAAACCGACTATCGTGCCGGACTTGCGGGAATGGCGGATGGGAGTGACGGCCCTTCGGACTCATCCTCAATGAGTCCGATTCCTGCCCTAGTTCTGCCCTAATGTTTCGGCAATTTTGCAGGCACGGCCACCCGGGTGCAATTCCAGAAATGCCGTCTGGCCTTCTGTTTTGCCGTCTGCCGCCGTCTCGTTTGCGCTACTGATTCGCATTACCAGTGAGTCCGATTCGGCCGCTCTCGCACCTCTCCTTGCGACCGAAGCCTACAGCGCCCTTGTTTCGGGCGGAAAATGGTCGGAGCCACGACCGTCGTCGTCCCCGGGGGCGGTGGATCCATTCAGTACGTTCGATGGACAGGTTTCAAGACGACTGGGCAGAGGAATGGTCACCGATGTAGGAGGCCGTCTCGGAGCGGACGAGTTGAACAAGGTTTCCCATAGCAATATTCGGATCATCGACGTGGAGCCCCCAGGCCGCAGTCGGGGTCGCCGTCAGATCAGGGGCGTCGGGCGACGTGGGCTCAACAAGAAGAACGTTGAAGCCGTTCTTCATGACGCAGCGAGCGGAAAAGAGACCGTCGTATTCGATCCACGGGGTCGTCGAGGTCGGGGGCTTTGATCCAAAGATTCCCTCAGCCGTGCTTCCGGCCACCTGCTGAGTAGTCAACTGGGTCCTGTACATGGAGATCACCGGTCCGCTGGCTCCTTCGAGGTTGGCCGGGTTGGTGCAGACATCTTCCACTGGGTGGCCGTTGAACTCGGGCTGAGGGGGTGCTCCGAAAAACGAGTCGGAAGGAGGTGGGTGGGAGAAGGCGTTGTAATCGATCACACAGCCCGTCTGCGTCGTGGACTGGCACGGGCCGATCGTCTTGAGCGGGCCGAACCCCGTCCTGTACACGGGAAGGTTGGCGCCGGTGATGATGGCGGACACCAGGAGACTGCGGACCCGAGGGATTTGGTCGATGTGCTGCCCAAGGAGCTGGGCGAGCCAGCGGGAGCCCTCAGAGTGGCCAATGAGCACGACGCCTCGGCCGTCGTTGTCGTGGGCGAGGTAGTCGTTCCATGCGCTCACCACGCTGTCGTAGGCGATCCGTGAGGCGTTCGCCTCCGCCGAAGCACTGGTCTCAATCCCGGTGTCCTCTCGGTAGACAGGGGCGAACACCCGACAGACTTGTGAGAACGGAGAGGCCTCCAACTCGGCGATAGCAGTCTCCTGGGGATCGACATCGAGATTGGCGTTGTCACTGGTCTGATGGGTGATGTTCGGATAGATGAAGAAGCAGTCGATGGGAGGAGCGCTCGCCGGCTCGTAGTCCACAACCTGTTTCGATCCGTTCCCGTCGATCACCGTCGTCTTGAGCGAAGCAGTACACGGGTCATGAGGCATCCCGGGACGACACAGCCACACGGTTCCCGAAGAATCGGGTCGCTCCACGATTGCGCTACTCGGGTTCGAGCAACCGCCCAGGGTCGTGGCGCACACGACGAGGACGCCGACAAGAATGGTCCCCCAACGGATCACGACGTCTTCCTTGTCCGATTGACCTGGGGGACGTGCTTACGGGGACGTGCTGCCATCGGATTGGGCCATCACTGATCGCTCAGCCAGCTCACGAAAGGTAACTTCATCAGCCTCGGAGGTGAACGCTCGGCGGGGAATGATGAAGCACCCTGGCCCATCTCCGACAACGAGAAGATAGAGATCGTCCCGCTGCCGGAGTTCCGAGAACATCGCCCACCTCATCGTGCTGTCGTTGAGCTCCGTATGTCGGGAGATCCCCTCCTCCGAGATCTGCAGGGTCCTCACCGCAAACTGCTTTTGTATCCGATTCCAGATCCGATGTGGTGTGAGGGGGACAAGTGCGACGAAGATCACCATGATGACGATTCCCAGGGTCAGCGTCACGACCCAGGCGACCTCATTGACCGAATCCAGCCCCAAGATCGCCACACCCGCAATCACCAAGCAGATGCCCACGGCCGGGAGGATCCAGTTGTACCAGCGGTGGAAGACTTGCCGATAGAAGATCGGAACGACCTCGTCCTGGGTCAACCGGTGTTCGGTTGTCTGGATGTGGACCGACGGTGAGCCAGCTGCCGTGGGGTCCGTCATTGCTCCGCCTCCGCTCACCAATGGCTCCAACACAACGACCGTAGCCCGAGCCACCCAGTCTCTGGGATCATCCCCATACCCATCGTCCTCAGCGCCTCGTACCGCCCACCGCCGGTTGGGAACCGTGTGTGACCACTGATGCTGCCGATCAGGGCGGACTCATTTCACACGGCCGGCTTGCGATCGCCTGACTCGACGACGCCCTTCAGGCGGGCCAGATCGTCGGCAAGATCGGCAGTGCGATCGCGATGAGCCGGCATCGCCAACCACAACAATCGCTCCATCAGTCGCGGCAGGATGAGCACCTGGAAAGACTCGCTCACTCGAGTTCCCGGTCCGTCCTCGACCAGGCTCACACGCCACTCGCTCGAGTCGAAGTACGGAGCACGGGGAACTGTTCGCCAAACCAGCGTGTGGGGCCTGTCCGCCAGAACCACCTCGTTGAGACGGGTCCATCGAAAGCCACCCCGACGGTTGCGGCCCCTGAAGCGAGCTCCGGGCTTCGGAGCATCAGCGCCGTCTACCCAAGCACATCCGCGACACTCGCCGCTCCATTCGCCCACTCGCGTCACATCCGAGATCACGGCCCACACCGCCTCTGGCGATGAAGCCACGGTGACCTCTGCTTCGCAGTTCCGGCGCACGCTCCGACCCTCCGATCTGGCGATGATTGACCTCATTGGTGGGCGGACGAAAGCCTATCCAGACGGCCAACGTTCAGCCGGACCGATACTGTCTTCTGCGTGGCACCGGGTACCAGGACTCGCTACGCGAGATGTGACGATGTGGATATCGCCTATCAAGTCCTCGGTGAAGGGCCATTTGATCTGCTCGTGTTTTCGGGATCGACAATCCCGATCGAGTGCGTCGACGACGAACCGTCGATAGCTCGCTTTCAGCGTCGCCTGACCTCGTTCAGTCGGGTCATCCGATTCGACAGACGGGGGGTCGGACTATCGGATCGAGGATCCCCCACCGCTCTTCCGACCCACGAGGACTGGGTGCAGGACGCCTTGGCTGTGCTCGATGCCGTCGGCACACAACAAGCGGCCATCTTCGCCCCTTTCGCCAGCATCGTGGAAGGCGTCATGTTGGCAGCGATGCACCCGGAGCGTGTCAGCAGCCTGATCGTTGTGAACGGTGCCGCCCGGGCCACCTGGGCGCCGGACTATCCCGCGGGTATATCCCAGGAGGTGGTCGACGCCGCCACCGCGGTTGCCGGCGATCCCGACGAAGTCGAGCACGGTTATGACACCTTGGCGATGTTCGCCCCGACCGTCGCCTCCAACCCGGGCTTTCGTCATTGGTGGGATAGGTCAGGCAACCTGGGGGCGACCCCGGCAATGGCCCGGTGGGTCGTGAACGGGACGCTTGCCATCGACATCCGCGACATCCTCGATCGGGTGCAGGTGCCAACCCTGATCCTGCACCGGGCAAACATGGGTATTTTCAACGTCGAACATGGTCGCTACCTGGCGAGGCACATTGCTGGAGCACGGTACGTCGAACTGGAGGGAGCCGACATCCTGTATTGGGTGGGTGACACCGGGCCGATGCTCGACGAGGTGGAGGAGTTCCTGACCGGTGTCCGTGGGGGATCAGGGTCAGAGCGAGTCCTCTCCACGGTGCTGTTCACCGATATCGTGGGCTCCACGGACCGGGCCGCGGAGCTTGGGGATGGACGATGGCGGGACCTGCTGGACCGCCACGACCAGAGCGTCCGCACCCAGATTGAGCGCTTTCGGGGTCGCGAGGTCAAGACGGTCGGAGACGGATTCGTGGCGACCTTCGACAGTCCCGGTCGTGCCATCGAATGTTCCCTGGGCATCAGGCAGACACTGGTTGATCTCGACATCGGCGTGCGCGCCGGTATCCACACCGGGGAGATCGAGATTCGCGGCGAGGACGTCGCCGGGATGGCCGTCCACATCGGTGCACGGATCGCCGCGCTCGCTGGTCCCGGTGAAGTGTTGGTGTCGTCGACGGTCAAGGACCTGGTTGTTGGATCGAACGTCGAGTTCACCGAGCGGGGAGAGCACGAGCTGAAAGGTGTGCCCGGGGTCTGGCGTCTGTACGCCGTGGACGGTTGAGGCCCACCCTGTTGGTACCGGCTTGCGCGGTCAGGCGCCTCCGTCGATAGTCCCTCCAGATCACTGTGATACTGCACGAGTGCTTCTCATCGATGCCGCGAATGTGGTCGGGTCTCGCCCCAACGGCTGGTGGCGGGATCGCCCAGGAGCAGCTCGAGAGTTCGTCGAACGAGTTCGTGCTGCAGCGGTGGCAGGTCGGCTTCCCACGCCCGTTGTCGTGGTCCTCGAAGGGGCTGCTCGGAGTGGCGCGGCGGCGGGGGTTGCCGACGGCGTCACCGTCCTTCATGCGACGGGCAGCGGCGACGATGCCCTCCTTGTGGCCACCGCCGATTCCCCCAGTCAAGTCACACTCGTGTCAGCGGATCGTGCCTTGGGCCAGAAAGCCCAGGACCTGGGAGCAGAGGTGGCAAGGCCCACGTGGCTCATTGCTTTACTCGATGAGCAGACGACTCCTCGGTCTGTGCCGCCAGCTCCGAGACGGTGATGAATGCGGCGCCCAATCGGGGTCGCTCCCTCGCAAAAGTCATCCCGGAGTCCGTCAGATGACCACGGCCGCCGGCTCGGTGAGGCTCCCGCATCCTGACCATCGGCCTGAATCGGTTGACCGCCTCGATCCGGTTTACGGGGTCCAGTCAGGATTCCGCCCCAAACGGGCCAGAAGTTTGGTCTGGGGATCTGAATCGGCTGGTACTTGCCGCGCAGCCTCATACATGCCGGTTTTCGACAGCGCCGTATTCTCAACGGGAAATCCACTCAGGAACACCGTGCATGTCTCCGGGTCAAGAGCAATCTCGTGACCTGCTGCCCGAGCGAGGTCCCAGGTGTGAACCAGGACGTCCAAGCTGAGAAGAGGAACGAGTCGAGCAGCGTTGATCTGCGACGGCTGACTGTCACCGACTGCCGGAACTTCGATCACTTCGTCAAAGAGGCCAGGGCGCCTGAACAATCGATCGAGCGCCTCCAGTGTGGCTTGCCAGCGCCGTGGGGGATCGTCCTTTGGACGCTGTGGCTTGGCGTCCAAAGGCCTGAGAAGGAGCACGTCATGAAAGCCGATGACGTGTTCCAAGACACCTCTGGCGTCCCAGTCGGGGCACGGCGATTGGGATTGCCAGTTCTCACCGACGACTTCGACTTCGTCACCAAATGTGCGGCAGATACGAAGGTGGCGGTTGGCTATCTCGTCCCCAGATTGGTTCGCCATCGAGCCTCCTAGTCCCGTTGCAACACGGCTTGGGTCTGGATGACCAGAGCAACCGATCGATCCTGGTCATCAACCAAGTCGGTCTGAACGACGACGGTGCGATACGAAACCGGAGCGCACGCCACGGAAGAAGTCGGTCTTCGACTCGATCGTGGATGTCGTCGCTCCTCCGGCAGATTCAGGTATGCACAGATACCGGCAAGGGTGTCCACCAGAGTCACGATGGCGCCACCATGAAGAATTCCGTCGCTAGTACATCGCTCCACCGACCAGGCCAGGATGCCCGCCACTGTGCTGGGCTCTGCAATCTCCAGCTTGACGCCGAGACCTTCGCTGAATGGCATGAGACCGAGGAGCTCTGTGAGTTGGTTAGGAGGCAAGCTGGGCACCGTGGCTCTTCCGATCCCGAATCGTTGACATGGAAATCCTATGCAGTCCGGAGAGCCATTGGATGGGGCCATGGCGACGCTCCGATTACGGGGTACGAGCCAAAGGCCGAACCTGGACCAAGCTCCACAGGCAACCGCCTATCGACCATGATGGGGAGATGGGATCTGACGGCAGCAAGCCACGCAAACAGAAACGCAGGATGCCCAAGGTGCCGAAATATGAGGAACCCAACCAACCCGAAGGATTTACCGGAGGCTCATTTGGCCGCTCTGGGCACAGCTCGGATGGTCACCACGCAGGCAAACCGGGGCGGGCGGGATCGTATTTGCTGAGACTGTTGGGAAAGCGGCCCAACGGGTAGTCGCCAGGCGTCACAGTTCGCTGACCCGAACAGACGATGGTCTGTGGTACCCGGCATTGAGGGCCGATGCAACCGTGCGCACTCGCTCAGGGTCGGCATTGACATCGATCTCTTTGCGTCGAGCGCCACGACCTGGTCGTCTCTCTGGTCAGCCCCGTCGGTCTTCGCGGCGCTCCTTGCGGCGTCTGTGTCGACGCATGACACCAAGTCCGAACCAGACGAAGGCCCCGAAAACAGCGGCCACGATGGTATAGAGCCACAATGGCCAAGAGAAGTTCCAGACCAAGAAGTGAAGTCTGATCCTCTCGGTGTTTTGGATGATGAATATGAGAAGCAGTCCAACTCCGCTCAGCGATGCGATCGCTCCGCCACTGAGTCGGGAG
The DNA here is from genome assembly GCA_963704615.1 of uncultured Acidimicrobiaceae bacterium. Classification (GTDB taxonomy): domain Bacteria; phylum Actinomycetota; class Acidimicrobiia; order Acidimicrobiales; family RAAP-2; genus Bog-756. The sequence continues at coordinate 3,862,970 of OY969923.1, forward strand.
CTTCTCTTGCTACCGGGACCAGAATCCGGGTCAGGCATGACGACCCCCTTCCGCACATCGACCATCGGACACAGCGCCCAACGTGTGAACCGAGCACGCACATGGTGGAATCCACCACGCTCATCCCTTCAGTCCCGCAGGCTCTCAGCAGCGTAACGCCCCCAAGCAAAGTGAGCTTGTCGGACGGGTGAACCGGCCTGGCATCCCGGGAGGCCGGTGAACCCGGATGCGGGACGGGGCCGGCGGCGATAGAGACTCAGACCATCTTCGCCCCGTTGCCGGAAGGCAGGGCCTTAGGCTCCGGAGAAGGCGTCCGCGTCTGACGCATGCACATCCGACTTGTGTCCGAGCTTCTGCCTCTTCGTTTCCAGGTACTGCGCATTGTGGGGGTTCGGAGGGACCGGGATCGATACCTGAGCGGTCACTCTCAAACCGAAGCCCTCGATGGCGTGAATCTTCTTGGGGTTGTTTGTCAGCAGACGAATGGAGCTGAGCCCCAAGTCGGCCAAGATCTGCGCCCCGACGCCGTAGTCCCGCAGGTCCACCGGCAGCCCAAGTTCCAAATTGGCCTCGACGGTGTCGAGCCCTCCGTCTTGGAGCTCGTAGGCCCGCAGCTTGTCGAGGAGTCCAATCCCACGCCCCTCCTGGGCCAAGTACAGCACCACGCCCCTCCCTTCGTTCTCGATCATGGCCAGTGACGTCTCGAGCTGCTCACCGCAGTCACAGCGCAGCGAGTGGAAGGTGTCCCCGGTCAAGCACTGCGAGTGAACCCGCACCAGTACGTCCGACGCGCCATCGACCTCACCTTTGACGAGAGCGACGAGTTGTTTGTCATCGACTGAACTTCGGTAACCGACGATGGAGAACATCCCGAAGCGCGTCGGGAGCGAGGTCTCGACAACCCGATTGACGAGGACCTCGTGGCTCCGCCGATAAGCAATGAGATCGGCAACGGTGACCATCTTGAGCCCGTGGCGGTCGCAGTAGGCGACGAGATCCGGGACCCGGGCCATGGTCCCATCGTCATTCATGACCTCACAGACAACCCCGGCAGGAATGAGGCCCGCGAGCCGGGTCAGATCAACAGCGGCCTCGGTTTGCCCGGCCCTCTCGAGCACACCGCCGGGCTTGGACTTGAGCGGGAACACGTGGCCGGGTTGGACCAGATCACCCGGCTCCGCCTCCGGGTGGACGGCGGCCTGAATGGTGCGGGCCCGGTCAGCTGCCGAAATACCGGTCGTGACACCCTCTCGTGCCTCGATCGAGATGGTGAATGCCGTCTCGAACCGCGACTCGTTCTTCGCGGCCATCAGCGGCAGCCCCAGCCGGTCGCAGTGTTCGGGGGTCATGGCCAGGCAGACGAGTCCTCGACCCTCCTTGGCCATGAAATTGATGGCTTCGGGCGAAGCGAACTCAGCAGCGAGGGTGAGATCTCCTTCGTTTTCTCGCCCTTCGTCGTCGCAGACCACCACCATCCGGCCCCGGCGCAAGTCCTCAAGCGCGTCGGGGATCGATGCGAATGGTGCGGTCATGACTTTGTGGGTCCGGGCATAGGAGACCTCCGGCGGTAGAACTCGATTCTAGAACACGTTCTAGTCTACGTCCATCCTCGGAACAGACGGTCAGGGTGAGCCCGGATGGCTGACCCTCCACTCTGACCAGGGACGGGGCTGTTCAGGGGTCGGTGTGCACCGTTATCAACCGATCAGGCCACCGGAGCGACCCGTTCGCCCTTTGATCGCGATTCGGGTCCCGACATTTCATCGTCGAGGTGGCACGGGAGGACAATTCTGTGCAGAGTTGTCGATCGGGGCCGTTCTCGACCGTCGTAGTCAGTAGGTGGCCCCGAAGGCGGGCCGACAACGAGAGGAGATCACCATGGCCGAGTATCTGATCCTCATCTACGGGGACGAGGCTGCATTGGACAATCCCGATCCTGGGTCGTTCGACCAGATGATGAAGGGCCACCAAGTGTTCGGCGAGCGCAACGCCTCCGCCCTGCGGGGCGGGAACGCACTGCAGTCCACGGCGACGGCCACGTCGGTACGCCAGGACTCCTCCGGGGAGTTCGTGGTCACCGACGGAGCGTTTGCCGAGACCAAAGAAGCACTCGGGGGCTACTACCTCGTCGAAGCCGCCGACCTGGACGAGGCCCTGGCGCTGGCGAAGCAGGTGCCCATGCCCGCCGGCGGGGTCGAGGTCAGGCCGATCAGGACGTTCAGCTGAGCGGCGAACACCACCTGGCGCACGCGTCCGTCGAGGCGGCGGTGGCCGACGCTCACCGGCGGGAGTGGGCCTTCGTGCTCGCCGCGACGGTGCGCGTCGCCGGGGACATCGATCTGGCCGAGGAATGCGTCCAGGATGCCTACGCCCGGGCGCTGGCCACCTGGTCCACCGGGGGGATCCCGTTGAAACCGGGTGCCTGGTTGACCACCGTCGCTCGGCGCCGCGCCATCGACGTGGTCCGGCGGAGCCGGACCCACGACCGAGCGCTGCCGTTGCTGGTCGAACCGGTCGACCGTGGTCGGCCCCGGTGAGCTGGACGAGCCCGAGATCGTCGACGATCGGCTCCGGCTCATCTTCACGTGCTGCCACCCGGCGATCGGCCTCGACGCGCAGGTGGCGCTCACCCTCCGCCTGGTTTGCGGGCTCACCACCGCCGAGGTCGGCCGGGCGTTCCTGGTCAGCGAGTCGACCATGGCCGCCCGCATCACCCGGGCCAAGAAGAAGATCGCCATTGCCCGCATCCCCTACCGGGTGCCGTCGATCGAGGAGCTTCCCACCCGCATCGACGCCGTCCTCACCGTGTTGCATCTGCTCTACTCGACCGGCCACACGGCACCCGAGGGCGCCAATCTGAGCCGACGCGATCTGGTCGAGCGGTCGCTGGACTTGGCTCGCCTGCTGCGGAAGCTGCTGCCAGGTGACGCCGACGTCGCCGGGTTGCTGGCCCTCATCCTGCTGACCGACGCCCGCCAGGCGATCGAGGCTCGGAGGTGACGACCAACTCGTGCTCCTTGCCGACCAGGATCGATCCTGCTGGGATCATGCGGCCATCGGGGAGGGCCTCGAGCTCGTGCGCGAGGCCCTCTGCCGCCGGCCTCCGGGCCGCTTCGCGCTCGATGGCCGCCATCGCTGCGGTCCACGACGAGGCTCCGTCGTGGGACGCAACCGACTGGGGTGAGATCGTGGGGCTCTACGACCTGCTGGTGGAACTGTGGCCGTCCCCGGTCGTCGCCCTCAACCGAGCCGTTGCTCTCGGCCTGGCGGTCGGGCCTGACGCAGGGCTTGCCGCTCTCGACGCACTGTCCGCCGAGCCTGTGCTGGCGACATACAGCTACATGGCATCGGCCCGGGCCGACTTCCTCAGACAATTGGGCCGGACCGGCGAGGCCCGCGTCGCCTATGAGGAGGCCCTGCTGCTTTGCGAGAACGCCGTCGAGCGGACCTTCCTGGTCGACCGGCTCAGTGAGGTGGATAGCTGAGCGAACCGTTCCGAGTGGGCCTCGAACCCACCGGGATCGACGGGAATCCCACGAGTGACGGTGACGGGATCGGAGAAGCTACTCCGGTCTGTCACCGCAGAGTGCTCCGTCTATCCCGGTGCCGAGCGCGATTTTCTACAGACACCCGGGATCGAGGTTGATCGTGGTCGTCTGATGGGCGAGGACGGTGACGGTCTTCGATTGGCCCGCCCCCTTGGCCGAGACCACGTAAGTGCCCGGGGGAGCGGTGAGCCGGAAATGAAGGCTGCCGTGTCCGGTCTGTTGGGCAACCACAGTATTTTCTCGAGTGAGGGCGACCCTCATGGGTATGCGGTTGTACTCGTATTCCGTGATTGACCGTCCTATGCAGGGGTCGGCATAGCCGGTGACGACTCCCACCAGCCGGGGTGTCGTAGTGGTCGGTGCAGAGGAGCTGGCCCCGCAAGCGGCGCAGGTAAGGGACAGAATGAACGACCCCACGCCCAGAACTACCGTCGTCCGCATTTGAGCCCCAGCCTCACTATTCAGAGGCTACGTCCACCTCATCGGTGAAAGACGTCGGCGAAGCGGCCAAGTCTCACCGACGTACCCGATTCGGGGGCGGGGCCATGTTGGCGGCGGTGATCGGCGGTCCGCTCAACTCATCGGCGTGCTCGGCGCAGGCTTCGACCTGCCACTTCTTCCCCGCGCCGTCGACGAACTCGCCCCTCCGGACAACCGGCTCTCGGCAGTGGGCAGCGTGACCGACGCTGGAACGTGTGAAGCGGAAGCACACGCCGGGATTGACACTGAAGGCTTCGGCGTAGTGGGCCACGAAATCACGCTATCGACTCCGACGCTGCGAGGCATCGATCAGAGGTGTGAGCCCACCGTGGCCTACGGCGATCATCGGTTCGAATCCTCCGACCCTCTGGGGTGCCATTTCGACCGAGCTGATGATTGGAGTTGGCGCCACGACCACGGGGACCAGTACAAGACGGCTAGGGCAAGGGCCACAACGCAGACCAGGAGCAGGATGAGGGCCAGTACTCCGAAAGCCGGGACATTCGATACGGCAAACACCTGCCCGTTCCCGAAGGATCGCAACGGGAAGGAGGGACCAGGCACGATGTGGATCGACCCCGGGCCTGCCAAAATTCGTTGGACGGCGACCGCCGAACTCTGACGACCGGCCAGCAGGACAGCCGCGCCCACAGCGACGAGGACGGCGAGGCCCATGAAGGCCAGTGCGAGGACCGGCCTTCGTCGAGCCGGGCGATCGGGGGCTGACGGTGCAATCACACCTCGAGCATCAGCCCAGGCCGCAGCGAAGGATCGAGGATCGAAGACACTGGTGCCGAGCACGTCTTCGGCCGAGCCGCCTTCGGCTTCAGCCTCATCGATATCGGCCAACAAGTCGGCGGCCATCTCGTTGGCGATGGGGTCGGGTACTCCAAGCCGTCGCCACTCCTGACGACACTCGGCGACGAAATCGTTCATGGCGTCACCTCCACCTTCCGCTCTTTCCGCAGATCGAGAGCCCCATCGACTGCGTCACGCGCCGCCTCCCATTCCGTCACACCACTCGTGAGCGCACGCTCACCTTCCGGCGAGAGGCTGTAGTACTTCCGGGGCGGGCCGCCATTGCTGGCTGCTCGCCGGGTCTCAACCAGGCCGTCACGTTCCAGCCGGCCGAGGAGCGGGTAGATCGACCCTTCCCCGACGATCGACAGTCCCCGAGCCCGCAGGCGTTTGGTCATTTCATAGCCGTACGCTGGGCCTTCGCTCATTACCGCCAGCAGGCACAGATCGAGGACGCCCCGAAGTAACTGACTGCGTCGGCCCTCCGCGTTTGCCATGCACCACAAGATAGTGCCTAGCATCCTCGACGACAAGGCACCCGTGACCTGAAGTGGCCAGGACAGGGATCGGTCGGGCCGACTCCGTGCGCAGGATCATCGGCCAGAGGCGCGGCCAGGGGCCGGTGACCGACTCAAGTTCATCAGGCTGATCGTGGGGATGACGCGGCCCCCTCGGTGCGTTGTCGTCAACCGTCAGGCGCGCCTTTTTTTGACCGCCCTTGCCGCGAAACCGGAGCGGCCGGCGGGCATTGTGGCTTGACCCGCGGTACCCCGTGCTTGAGGATCAGCTGCCCGGCGATGAGGCGGCCAATCAGCGGATGGGGGTCAACGAGTTGAGGGTGATCGCCATCTGCTCGGCATAGTGCACCGAGCCCAAGGGCCCGGCTCCCTGCGAGACATCGACTGTCTCCCGCTGGCGGAGGATGAGCCCGTCCTGCAACGAGACCCAGTAGTCATTGGGGTTGGTTCCCGACTCGGACCCGGAGAAGTAGAGGGTGAGGCTTGTCTCGAGGGCCGGCACCCGATGGCCACCCACAGCCACCGACGACAACCCGATGACCTGCCCGGAAAAGACCACATTCTGGCCCTGCCCGTGGCATGTCGTGTGCCATCGCTCCCCCGCGCTCGCATCCGGGGGGACCAGATAGGTGCCGGCCGGACAGTGGACGTCGCTGGTGGTCTGGGTCCCCGCGATCGACTCGTAGGACGGGGCCGAGCTGATGCTGAGGCCGCCGTCCTCGGTCGGGCACTCCACTAGTCCCTCGATGTGCTCCTCGAGTGGCTCCCATTTGAGAGTGGCACACCGGGCGTCGGTCACGATCATGTCGGTGGCGGCAGGAAAGGACCGGCTGATGCCACCGAAGCTCAGCTGCTCGCCTCCGGTCGTCCGGTAGCGATACACGCCGGGCGGTGGGAGCTCAGTGTTCCGGGCCGCGACATCGTGATCCTGGCCCTGTCGATAGAGACGCAGAGCTTGGCGCAGGTCGAGCTGGGTACCGGGGCTCCGCAACAGGAAGAACCACACGCCGGCGAGGACGGCCACGATGATGACGGCAACCCCCACCCCGGTGGCCAAGAGTCGATGGTGTGTCACCCAGGTCAATGCCGGCACGAAGTCCCCTCCTGTCTCGCCAGCCAGGTCTGCGTCGGTTATGCCCGCGCCCGGCGATCCTCACCCACAACGGCCCCGGCTGCAAGGCGGGTGACAGACATCCCTCAGAGCTGGGCCAATCCCTCGATGGCGATCCTCTCGAAGACTCCCAGGTCACAGGCAAAGACCGAGTCGGGAACGGGCCAGTGGATGACGATCTCGGTAATACCGATGTCCTTGTATCTCCCGGCCCAGTCGATGAAGGCATCCACCGAGGCCAGAGGCTTTTCCGACGTGATGCCCTGGAGCAGCACCTTGTCGATGGCGCCGTAGTTTTGGCCGCGTTGGGCGCAGGCCGCCTCGAGCAGCTCCATCTGGGCCCTGACGATGGCGGCAGCCTGTTCGACCGGCACGCCCGCCGGTCGATTCGGATCACCGTAGGTCACCCAACCCTGACCGTATGTGGCCGCCAGTTCCATCCCACGCCGGCCGGTGGCGGCAACGACGAAGGGGACTCGTGGCTCCTGCACGCAACCGGGGATCATGCGTGCCTCGACGGCCGAGTAGTGATCACCGCGGGCCGTGGTCGAGGGACTGGTCAGCAGCTCGTCCAACAGCATCAGGAACTCGGCAAATCGGTCGATTCTCTCCTTCGGGGACCACGGCGTCTCCCCCAGAACGGAAGCATCGAATCCCGTCCCGCCGGCGCCGATGCCTACCACGACCCGCCCGTTTGAGATGTCGTCCAGCGACATCAACTCCTTGGCCAGGGTGACCGGGTGCCGGAAGTTCGGGGACGTCACCAGGGTGCCGAGCCGAATGTGATCGGTGGACACGGCGGCAGCCGTCAGTGTCGGGATGGCGCCATACCAGGTGCGCTCCCGAAAGCTGAGCCAGGAGAGATGGTCGTAGGTGTAGGCGGCGTGGAAACCAAGCTCTTCGGCCCGCCGCCACACCCGCTGACCCTCGGTCCAACGGTAGGTGGGGAGGATGACCGTGCTCAGCCGCATCGGAACGAACCTACAGTCCCGTCACTCGGGATCGAAGCCCTCATCGACGGCGGCATCGACAGCGGGCGCAACGGGGACCAGAGGCACCGGTCGGGGCTGATCACCGTGCCGCCGGTGGCCACGATGTCATCCTCGGTCGGGAAGCGTCTCCCACATGCCGGTCATGCCCGTGGCGTACCAGCGCAGAGCCTCGAGCCCGAGCTCGTCGGTCGACGGTGGATCGAGGTCGACCTCGGTGACGTCGGAGAAACCGTGGACGGCCACGAACCATGACGCGGTGATGGCTGCCGCGATCACGCGCGGCTCGATGGCGCCCGGGGGATAGCCCAACCGACGACGGAAGAGGACCGAGAGGCGACCCTGGAAGCGGACCAGAGTCTGGTAGATCCGGCCCGCCACCTCGGGTTCGGTCTCGGCCAGCAGGATCCCCACGGCCAGTGGAGGAAACGGTTGGCCGGAGGCGTCGCGCAGGCGCCGGCCGGTGACGAAGCCCTGATCGTTGAGCACGGCCAGCGCCCCGGCAAACATCTCCTCGGGGGTCTCTCCCTCGGGGCGATCCTCCATGACCGCGGACAAGGAGTCGACCCACTGGTCGAACTGGACGAGAGCGACATCGACCTTGGCATCGAAGTAGGAGTAGAAGGTCCGGGGTGCCACATCGGCGGCCTCGGTGATGTCCTCGATGGACGTCCCCTGATAGCCCCGTTGCCGGAAGAGAGCTGCCGCCTCGTGGATGATCCGGGCCCGGGTCTCCGCCTTCTTGCGCTCCCGGCGGCCAGGCGTCACCTGCCCATCGGACAGCCCCACTCCTTGGCTCACCTCGCCGAGTCCATCCCTCCGCTACCGCTCGAGATATTCCGCCGTCGCCCACAGTCTGCCACCGCCGACCGGCCCGCTGCGGTTCTCGGGCGAGGAAGGCTGCCCGAGCCGGGGGCACGATACGTTCTCCGTGATCGGGCTCCATGATCAGGGAGAACCAGAGGGGACGGGGAGAGCCGTTGGGATCCGGACGGGTGGCATTCCTCCAACACGGCAACCACGACATCCCCGGTTCGCTGGAAGCTCGGGCCCGTCAGCTCGGCCTGGCCACTGTTGTCCACCGCGCCGACCAGGGTCGGGAAGCACTGCCCCCGCCGAATTCGTTCGACCTCCTGGTGGTCATGGGATCGGCGGCGTCGGTCAGCGACGACTCGATCGGTTGGATCGGTCACGAGCGCCGGCTGGTGGCCGACGCGGTGGACCGGGCCACTCCCGTGCTCGGTGTGTGCTTCGGCGGCCAACTCCTCGCCCAGGTCCTCGGCGCCGAGGTGCGCCGCCTGCCGGTCCCCGAAATGGGCTGGCGTCGGCTCCACTCCGCCGATCCCATCCGGATCCCACCCGGTCCGTGGCTGGTCTGGCACGAGGACGAGTTCACCGCCCCGCCCGGGGCCGACATCGTGGCTCGCACCGACGTCTCCCTTCATGCCTTCGTTGACGGCGTCCACACCGGCGTCCAGTTCCATCCCGAGGTCGACGCCGGGACCGTGGGGTCCTGGATCGATGATGCTCGCGCCGAGGAGAGCCTGGACCCGGCTGCGGCCCGGGAGCTGCTCGCCGGCTTCGACCCCCACGGACGCGGACCCGAGGACCAGACCCGACTCCTGTTCGACGGCTTTCTGGAACGGGGCGGATTCGCCATCTGACCGCTCTCGATCTCCTATTTCCTAGTGGTTCGCTAGAGATAGAGCGGGTTCGAGGTTCCCGGACGGGCTCACCGCCTCGACCGGGGACCGGCACGGGCCGAACACCGGTGGCTGGGCATGAATTCCCTCGTCACCGGCTTGTGGGCGGGCGACGAGCCCTGGAGGGCGCCCGGGGACGGCTGGGTGCTCCCCGGAGCTCCCCGGGCCCGGTGTTGCGCCCGGGCCCCACACGTGGTTTGCTATTAGCACTCGACAGTGCAGAGTGCTAACGACCACGGAGGAACACCAGATGGCCAAATTGATCACGTTCGACGAGGAGGCCCGCCGGTCCCTCGAGAGCGGCATGAACAAGCTCGCCGACGCCGTACGCGTCACCCTCGGGCCCAAAGGCCGCAACGTCGTCCTCGACAAGAAGTGGGGTGCGCCCACCATCACCAACGACGGCGTGTCCATCGCCAAGGACATCGAGCTCGAGGATCCCTTCGAGAAGATCGGGGCTGAGCTCGTCAAGGAAGTGGCCAAGAAGACCGACGACGTGGCTGGCGACGGCACCACCACCGCCACCGTCCTGGCCTGGGCCATGGTTCACGAGGGGCTGCGCAACGTGGCGGCCGGAGCCAATCCGATGTCCCTCAAGAAGGGCATCGAGGTGGGTGTCGAAACAGCGGTGAACTCGCTACGGGGCATCGCCCGGGAGACCGATTCGAAGAGCCAGATCGCCCAGGTGGCATCGATCTCGGCCGCCGACCCCGAAATCGGCGAGATGATCTCCGAGGCCATCGACAAGGTGGGCAAGGACGGCGTGATCACCGTCGAGGAATCGCAGACGTTCGGCATGGACATGGACCTGGTCGAGGGGATGCGCTTCGACAAGGGCTACATCTCCCCCTACTTCGTGACCGATCCCGAGCGGATGGAGGCCGTCCTCGAGGACGCCCAGATCCTGCTGGTCGGATCCAAGATCACCGCCGTTCGTGACCTGCTCCCGCTCTTGGAGAAGGTCATGCAGGGCGGGAAGCCGCTGGTGATCGTGGCCGAGGACGTCGAGGGCGAGGCCCTGGCCACCCTGGTGGTCAACAAGATCCGCGGCACGTTCAGAAGCGTGGCGGTCAAGGCCCCGGGCTTCGGCGAGCGCCGCAAGGCCATGCTCCAGGACATCGCCATCCTGACCGGCGGCCAGGTGGTCACTGAGGAGGTCGGCCTCAAGCTCGAGAACGTGGGTCTCGACCTTTTGGGCACTGCCCGCAAGGTGGTGGTGACCAAGGACGAGACCACCATCGTCGAAGGCGGTGGCTCCGATGACGAGATCAAGGGGAGGATCAACCAGATCAAGACCGAGATCGAGAACACCGACTCCGACTACGACCGGGAGAAGCTCCAGGAGCGCTTGGCCAAGCTGTCCGGTGGGGTGGCCGTGATCAAGGTCGGAGCGGCCACCGAGGTGGAGCTCAAGGAGAAGAAGCACCGCATCGAGGACGCCGTGTCCACCACCAAGGCGGCCATCGAGGAGGGTGTGGTCCCCGGTGGGGGCGTCGCCCTGCTCCGGGCCCAGACCGCGGTGCTCGACGCCGCCGACAAGCTGGAGGGTGACGAGGCCACCGGGGCGCGTATCGTGGCCCGGGCCGTCGAGGAGCCCCTCAAGCAGATCGCCGTCAACGCCGGCTACGAGGGTGGGGTCATCGTCGACAAGGTGCGCAACCTGAAGAAGCCGACCGAAGGCCTCAACGCCGCCACCGGCGAGTACGAGGACCTGTTCAAGTCGGGCGTCATCGACGCCGCCAAGGTGACCCGGTCGGCGCTGCAGAACGCGGCCTCGATCGCTGCCCTGTTCCTGACCACCGAGGCGGTCATCGTGGACAAGCCCGAGGAGTCGGGCGCGGCGATGCCCGGCGGGGGTATGGACGACTACTAGACCGTTCCACTCATCAGTCAATGGGAGAAGGGCGCCCATCGGGCGCCCTTCTCCCATTCTCTAGACTCGTCACTGTGACCGAACCCCTGGCTCCGTCGACTGGTTGGGGCGTGCTCCACCTGTTCTGCAAACTGGCCCCGCCCACCTCCACCCGCGGTGGGGGCCGCGTCGATCACCAGGCCGTCATCCACGCGGTCAAGTCGGCGGAGTCGCATGGTGTGCAGGTGGTCTGCATGGCCATGCTCGGGCACAAGGCCGATGTGGGCTTCTTGGCCCTGGGCCCCGACCTCTGGCACCTCCGTCGGCTGCAGTCCGATCTGCAGGCGGCCGGACTGGTCGTGGCCGACTCCTACGTGTCGCTGACCGAGGTCTCCGAGTACTCGCAGGGAATCCCCGAAGAGATGAAGCAGACCCGGCTCTACCCCGACCTCCCACCGGCGGGAATGTCGGCGTTCTGCTTCTACCCGATGTCCAAGCGCCGAGGGGACAGCGAAAGCTCCAACTGGTTCTCCCTGCCCTTCGAGGAGCGCAAGGCGATCATGCACGGGCACGGCACTGCCGGGCGGGCCTTTGCCGGGAGGATCGTTCAGCTGATCACCGGCTCCACCGGGATCGATGACTGGGAGTGGGGGGTGACCCTGTTCGGCGTCCACCCCGACGACCTCAAGGATTGCGTCTACACCATGCGCTTCGACGAAGGTTCGGCCCGGTTCGCCGAGTTCGGTCCCTTCTACACCGGTATGGTCGCACCGGTGCACATCGTTCTCGAGCAGGTCGCCCATGTTGAGTGACCCCGACCGACAGGGCGCCCTCGCCGCTCTGCGTGCCGAGCTCGAACGCATCGGCCCCGTGGTCGTCGGATTCAGCGGCGGGGCCGACTCGGCCTTCCTGGCCTGGGTGGCCACCGACACATTGGGGGCGGACCAGGTGCGCTGCGTGACCGCCGTCTCGCCGTCCCTCGCCCCCGAAGAACTGGCCGACTGCCGGGGCCTGGCCGCCGAGTGGGGTCTGCGTTACACCGAGGTCGAGACCGACGAGCTGGCCGACCCCGCCTACGCCGCCAACGACGGATCGCGCTGTTATCACTGCAAGGCGTCGCTGTTGGCCGCGCTCGGTCCCCTGACCGCCGTCGAGCAGGGCGGGCCGGCGCCGTCGGTGGTCCTGGGGGTCAACCTCGACGACCTCGGTGATCATCGACCGGGCCAGCGGGCGGCCGAGGAACGCGGTGCCCTCTTCCCGTTGGTGAGCACGGGGTTCACCAAGGCGGACGTGCGAGCGTGGTCGAGGAGCCTGGGCCTGCGGACCTGGGACAAACCGGCCGCCGCCTGCCTGGCCTCCCGGGTCCCTTACGGCGTCCCGGTCTCTGTCGGCATCCTGCGCTGCGTGGCCGAAGCCGAATCAGGACTGCGGTCCCTGGGCTTCCGCCAGCTGCGGGTGCGCCACTACGGCGACACCGCCCGCATCGAAGTCCCGCCGGAGGATCTGGCCGCGGTGGTAGCTCGGCGGGAAGAGGTGAGCGCGGCGGTCCACGGAGCCGGTTACCACTACGTCACCCTCGATCTCGACGGCTTTCGGTCGGGCAATCTCAACGGGGCACTGGCCGATCGCTCCCTTGCTCTGACGCCGGGCGGGCCCCGGTGATCAAGGTCAGGGTCAAGCTGACCTTCCCCGAGGAGCTGGTGCGCGAGCCGATCATCGCCCGCATGGTGAAGGAGCTGGACGTGGTGCCCAACATCCGGCGTGCCGATGTCGGCGAGCAGACCGGGTGGATCATCTGCGAGCTCGATGGCGACGGGGGGACCGTCGACCGGGCCGTGGCCTGGCTCCGGGTCGAAGGCGTCCAGGTGGACCTGCTGGGCGACGTCGTCGAGAGCTGACCGTGGACGACGGCGGACGTCTTGGGGACCGACGTCGGTGACGGCGGACACCTCGGACACCGGCGAACTGGCCGGCGACGGCCTCGGGGACCGGTTGGCCGCCAATCGGCGCAATTGGGACGAGCGGGTCGGCGTGCACACCGCGTCACGCTTCTACGACGTGGAGGGCTGGCTGGCGAGACGGCCCGGCCCCCGGCCCCGCGAGGTCGACGCTCTGGGCGATGCTGCCGGCCTCGATCTGGTGCATCTGCAGTGCCACTTCGGACTGGACACCTTGGCCTGGGCCGATGCCGGGGCCCGGGTCACCGGGCTCGACTTTTCCGCGGAGGCGATCCGGGCCGCCGAGGACCTGGCCCAGCGGGCCGGGCTGGAGGACCGCTCGAGCTTCGTCTGCGCCGATGTCTACGACGCCGCCGAGGTGTTGGCCCCCCAGACCTTCGACATCGTCTACGTCAGCCTCGGCGCCCTGAACTGGCTCCCCCACGTGGGCCGGTGGGCCGACCAGGTCGTCGCCCTGGCCCGACCGGGAGGCCGGCTCTACCTCCACGAGATCCACCCGGCGGCCTGGTCCCTGGACAGGGAGGTCCCGACGTTGATGTACACCTACTTCGAAGAGACCGAGCCGTTCGTCGACGACACGGGAGACACCTACGCCGACGCCGACCGTCGGATGGCCAATTCCCGCAACTACCAGTGGAACCACAGCGTCGGGGAGGTGACGACCGCTCTCATCCAGCGGGGCATGCGCATCGACCGCCTCGTCGAGCACGACTGGACCGTCGAGAAGCAATTCCCCTGGCTGGTCGAGTCCTCGCCCAAGCACTGGACCGCCGGTCCGGGTCAGCCGCGCCTGCCACTGACCTACACGGTGGTGGCCACCCGGACCTCATGAGGGCCCGGGCGACGTCACCGGGAAAGAGCCGGAGCCCCGGCGGAGGCCAGCCGGGTGGCACCCTGGTGGCCGGGTCTCAGGGCTGGTCGGGTGTCCGGATGGTCCATCCGGCACCGGACACCTTGCGGGGTTCGTAGAACAGGCACCCGTCAGGGCAGGCAAAGGGCAGCTGCTCGTTGGCCCCCACCCGGCACCGCTCGAGCTTTTCCTCGTGGGCGGTGGTCTGCATGACGTAATGACGACAATCCTCGTGTACGGCCACAGTCCATTGTGCCTGATGGATCGCGTTCCGCGTTGGCAGTGCGGTAGCGTCGGGTACGTGGATCCCGCTCCCTCCACCAAACAGCTCTTGCGGTGGAGCGAAGCGCTGGCCGGGATCGCACGCACCGGCCTCGGGTTCACAGAATCCCTCTACGAGCAGGAACGATTCGAAGAGATCCTCCGGGTCGCCGCTGACATCAGGGTGGCCGTCGACCTCGGATCAGTGGGCGCCGAGGACGCCGATGGTCTCGTCGAGGAGTGGCTCGGATCGGTGGGCAAGGGCGTTCCCGGCTATGTCACCCCCAAAGTGGCGGTCGGTGCCGCGGTGGGCAACGACAAGGGCGAGATCCTGTTGGTCCAGCGGGCCGACTCCGGGGTCTGGCTCTACCCCACCGGTTGGGCCGATGTGGGCTACTCGGCAGCCGAGGTGGTCGTCAAGGAGGTCCAGGAGGAGACCGGGATCGACGTCGAGGTAGTCAGGCTGATCGCCGTGCTCGACGGGCTCCGGATCGGCATCAGTCGCATACCTCTCTATTCACTGGTGTTCCAGTGCCGCCCGATCGGGGGTGAGCTGGTGGCCCACCCCCTCGAATGCTCCGACGTCGGATGGTTCCCTCCCGACGAGCTCCCGTTCCCCCTGGCCGGGGCCGAACGCTGGGGCCGGCACGTGTTCGCGGCCCTCCAGGGGGATCCCATCGAAGTTCTCTACGACCCGGTGCGCTCACCGATCTGGCGAGGGGACAGCGAGAAGACCTGAGTGTCGCGCCGGTCAGATCCCGACTTTCGGGTCGGCAGTCGATGGCTACACTCCCACCCTGTGACCGCGCTATGGGCAGACTCGGCCCCCCACCACAGGGCTCCGCGGTGAGAGCCGAGTCGTCCCCCCCGGTGGCGGTGAGCGAGATCACCGATGCCACTGACGAACTGCTCGACGCCTTCGCCCGCTTGATCCCCCAGCTCTCGTCGTCGTCCCCTCCCCCTGACCAAGCCGAGCTCGAGGCGATGGTGGCGTCAGAGGCATCGGTGGTCCTGGTGGCGCATGACGGCGACGGCGCCATCGTGGGATCGTTGACCCTGGTGCTGTTTCGGGTGCCGACCGGCATCCGGGCCTGG
Organism: uncultured Acidimicrobiaceae bacterium; assembly: GCA_963704615.1. GTDB lineage: Bacteria > Actinomycetota > Acidimicrobiia > Acidimicrobiales > RAAP-2 > Bog-756. Next base: position 3,878,133 of record OY969923.1, read on the forward strand.
ATCGAGGACGTGGTCGTGGACGCGGCAGCCCGGGGCGCAGGGGTCGGTGAGGCGCTGGTGATGGAGGCACTGCGACGGGCCGAGACGGCGGGAGCCCGCTCGATCGACCTCACCTCGCGGCCCAGTCGGGAAGATGCCAACCGTCTCTACCAGCGCCTGGGCTTCGAGGCCCGGTCGACCAACGTCTACCGCTTCAGCCTCTAGGACGGCTCCCTCGGCCTAGTCGGGAATCTGTGTGGTCAAACAAAAGGGATGACCGGCGGGATCGATGAGGACACGCCACCGATCGGGCGAGGGCTGTTCGACAGCCCGGACCGCCCCCAGGGCGACGGCTTCCGATTCCGCTTCGGCTAAGTGGGTCACCACCAGGTCGAGGTGGATCTGCTTGGGCGTCCCCCCCTCGGGCCAGTCGGGTGCCCGGTAGTTCGGCACCCGCACAGCCGAGATCCACAATCCACCCGTCTTGACAGCGACGAAGTCATCGCTGCTGAAGGCCACTTCGCCGCCGAGGAGCGCGGCCCAGAAGGCGCCCAGCTCGGCTGGGTCGCCACAGTCCAGGGACACCGATCCGAGCCGGATGTTCGCCACGCCAACGATGGTAACGGCGCGTGGTCCGTCCGTCGAGAAGCGGCCTCAGCCGATCTTGAGCAGGTCCACGACGAAGACCAGGGTGTCGTTCGGCGCGATCCCGGCCCCCGGGGAGTCCGATCCGTAGCCGAGAGCGGGCGGGATGATCAACTCACGACGACCGCCGACCTTCATACCCACCACACCTTGGTCCCAACCCTTGATGACCTGGCCCTGACCCAACACGAAGGTGAATGGCTGGCTGGTCCACGACGCCTGGATCACCTTGCGCGACGAGTACGTGGCCAGGACGTACTGCACGGTGACGGTGTCGCCAGGCTTGGCCGCGGGTCCGGTGCCGACGATCAGGTCGCTGCTCTCGAGCTGGGTCGGGGGAGCTCCCGGTGGCACGGTCACCGTGGGCTCGGTGCCGAAGGTGCCCGCCGGGGACGGGTCCTGCACCGACGCCGTCGACCCAGACGCCGCTGTCGTCGAGGAGGTTTCACTGGTACCAGCCGTGGTTGATGAGCTGGTCGACGAGCTGCTGCAGCCGGCCAGTGCCAGGGCCGACGCCATCAGGGCGGCCAGGGACCACCTACTCAGACGATGCATGGATGAGGCTCCTTTCCGAATTCGTTTTCCGAATTCGTCACGACGGGCATCGGTACGGGCGGAGTTCTGCCGCCGACTTCGCACGCCAGACGGTAGTCGGCGAGCGGCCGCGGAGGCGGCACCTGGCCCCTCGGTGCCCCCTGTGCCTCTTCCCTGTGCCTCTTCCCTGTGCCTCTTCCCTGTGCCTCTTCCCTGTGCCTCTTCCCTGTGCCTCTTCCCTGTGCCGCTCCCCTGTGCCTCTTCCCTGTGCCCCTCGCTGACGTCGCCCCCGCCGATACACCCCCCTGGCATCCTCGGCCCATGACGCTCCAGGCACTCCGACAGGTGGCGAACGACCTGCGGGCCACGCTGGCCGACTACGAGCCAGAGCGACTGAGCGGCCCCGACGCCGCCCGGATGCTCGACGTCTTCTCCGAGATCGAGAAGTTGGCGTCCGGCGGCAAGCTGCTCTCGGCCCGGCGCGTGGAGTCGTCCAACGTGTGGCAACGAAAGGGCCACCGCTCAGCAGCATCCCTGGTTGCTGAGGCCACCGGCACCGGCCTAGGACCGGCGATCAACGCACTCAAGACAGCCCGTCGCCTGGGATCGCTCCCTGCCACCGAAGACGCCATGCGCAAGGGCCGTCTTTCGGAGACCCAGGTCGTTGAGATTGCCGGAGCGGCGATCGTCCAGCCCACCGCCGAGCGCGAGCTGGTGCAAACGGCGGAGAAACAGCCACTGAACCTGCTCAAACTGCGCTGCCGGCGAGTCCGGGCGACCGGTGCCGATCAGAACGCGACGTACGAAGCCATCCATCGAGGGCGATCGCTGCGCAACTGGACGGATGACGACGGGGCCGTGCGCTTCGATGCGAGGCTCACGCCTGACGTCGGGGCCAAGCTGCTCGCCGCGGTCAAAGCCGAGGCCGATCGGCTGGCATCCGAAGCGAAGCGAGCGGGTGTCCATGAACCTCTGCGGGCCCTGGCCGCCGACGCCCTTGTCCGTCTTGCCTGTGGAGACGCCTGCCGGAGCCAGGCCGCCCCAGGAATCGGTCGAGGTCGGAAGGACGCCACGGGAGCGAACAACGGGGCGGGCAGCGCAGGCCGCCGGCCGACGACCGGCGTGCAGGGAGTAGGAGGCGCCGATGACACCGGATGCGCCCACGTCGGTCCTTCGGCCATGGTGCATGTCCGGGTCGACCACAAGGCCTTGATGCGGGGCCGCGTCCAACGGGGAGAGATCTGTGAGATCCCGGGCCTCGGACCCATCCCGGTTGACGTGGCCCGCCGTCTGGCCGTCGACTCGATCCTCAGCATCCTGGTCACTGACGGAGTCGATGTCACCGCGGTGGCCCACGCTGGCCGCACCATTCCCGCCTCGCTCAGGAGAGCCCTGGTCGAGCGGGACCCGGTGTGCGTGATTCCGGGATGCAGCATCGGTGAGGGTCTGGAAATCGACCACGTCGAGCCGTTCGGACAGGGCGGCGCGACCTCTCTCGACAATCTGGTCAGGCTCTGCCACTGGCACCACTACCTCAAGACCCATCAGCGCCATCGGTTGGAGCGCACCGAGGATGGCTGGCTGTGGGCCCCACCGGGCGACAGGCAGCATCAGGCCGCCATTCTTCACCGATCGGGCTAGCAGCCCGACTCGCATCTCCTTGCCAATCTTGGCGACGTTCACGACGGAGCCGCGCCGACCACAGACCTCCCGGCGATCGGGCGCGGCATCGCCGAAGCTGCGAACGTCGGATGTCAAAGGCGCCGATCGACTGCCTACCGAACCACGCCGGTGCTTTCCCGGCCACAATCAGCGCGGACTGGTCAATGCTCAGCTGCACCGCCGAGAGGTGGTTGTTACACGAATGCTGCCAACTCGATGGCGACGAGCACCCACGTCCATCCGACCAGACCGGACAGGGGCCAGAGGCGCCGCCGAGTCCCGAACAGCACGATCCAGCTGAAGAGGTACACGCTGTCGAGGCTGCGGAACCCGACATCGCCCACCCAGATCCCCGACGCCGCACAGACAGCCAGCAGCACGACGGCAACCCAGGCCAAACGCTCATGAATGGGCACGGAGGAGCGGCGGACCGATGCACCGGCGGCGACGGCCAGCACCACCAGCACTGCAAGCTCACCGATCCAGATAAACGAGGCAGTCGAGGGTAGGGCCCCGATGTAGTGACGAAGCCCGTCGACGAGACCGGCGAACGGTGGCCCAAGGTTTGCATTTCCGCTGCTCAGAATGGGTAGGGAGTCGGTATACGCAAAGACCACAGCCTGCCACCCGACGAATCCGAGGAGAGGGAGGCCCCAGGCAACATCTGGGGCGCCGAGGGGCCGCCGACGGCGCCCGGCGATCCAGCCGACGAGCCGGGTGGCGGCGATGATCACCACCACATAGGCGGCCGGTTCCTTGCTCAGCGCCGCCCCCAGCATGAGCACACCGGACAGCAGCCACCGCTGTCGCCTGTAGGCGTACAGCCCCAGGATCAAGAAGGCAGCCGCCGTTATTTCGGTCAGGTCCCGTCCGGCGCTCCACAGGTAGCCCCAGAACCCGGCAAGAGTGACGCCCAGCATTGCGTGACGGCCGCTGTCTCGGGCGAGCAGAGCGCCTCCGTACCCGAGAGCTCCCAGGGCGAGCACGTTGGTCACGACCAAGGTGTCGGGCACAAGGGACCGTCGCCCACCGGCGATCAGCCAGGCGACAGCCGGATACCCGATGCGTTCGAAACGAGAGACGGTGTCGACTCGGATCCCGAATGCAGAACGGGCCAGATCGCCAGGATCGAGCGCCATGCGGTAGTAGAACTGCCCGTCGTATCCGCTACCCCTGACGATGTCGATGCCCGGCGGCAGCATGCCTGGTGAGGCATGCTCGCTCCCCACCACGATGAAGGCGGAGACATTTCCGTGAGCAGCAACCAGCAGTCTGGCGACGACAAAGGTGAGGCCGCCGAAACCGGCCACGGCGGCGGCGGCGAACGGTGAGTCGCTCAGGATCTTGATCCTCTGGCCCACAGAATCAACCGTGGATGGCCTGGCGGGCGACTGGCTCGCTCGCTGGCAGGTCTCCGAGATCAAGGCGAGATCACAGAGAGATGCGCATTCCGGAAAGGGATGCTTCGGGAATGCCCATGCACGAGAAGGGTAGTTTCACCCACCCGTTGGATGCGGGTCGGTTGACGGCGACGCTTGAGTACAGAGTCACACCTCCCGTCTATCGAGCAAACCCTCCTTCCTATCCGGTTCGGTCCGGCCCCATCGGGCCGCAGACGCACAGAGAACTCACAGAGAGCGCACAGAGAACGCACAGAAAGATGGGGCGGCGGCGCCCCCACGCTCAGGCTGAGTCGTCCTCCCCCTTACCGGGGCTGCCAGAGGGGGTCGGGTCCGAGCCTGACGAGATGGGGATCGGCTGACTGTCAGTAGCCGATTCGGCGGTGCTCGCCGTGTCCCCGGTGACCGCCATCACCGGTCCGACCTGGATCGACCGCCACAGCGCCTCAGCCCGGAAGGCAACCTCGCGCAGCGGCCTACCGGTGCGTCGTGCCGCCAGTGCCACATCCTCGTGCTCGGCCTTGACCCGCCCGCGGCTGACCTTGAGCCTGATCAGTTGCCTGTCGATCCACACCGAGTCGATCGATCGGGCCTCGGGCCACCGCTCGCCCGTCGTCACCCGCACCCCCAGTGATCCCGTCGTCTCCCGCAGAACGCTGCGGAGCGAGGCGACCATCGAGGGTTCGCAGAGGACCTGGATGACGGTTCCCGGACGTCCCTTCTTCATCACGACCGGAGTCAACCATGCATCGTGGGCACCGGCCTCGAGAAGGGAGCTCACCGCGTGCGCGAGCTGTTCCCCGGTGGCGTCATCGAGATTGGCGGCGAGCACGGCAACGGGCTGACCGGCGTCAGCGTCGGCATCGGCTTCGGCATCGAGTCCACTGATGTCGGCATCGGTCAGACCAAGGTTCGACCCCGTTCGCCGTTCGACCCGAACACCGGTGACGACCTGGGTGCAGTTGGGAAGCTCCTCGAGCTCCCGCGTGCCGGCGCCGAAACCTTGGCCGGTCACCCTCATCGCCGGCATCGGACCGAATCCCGAGGACAGCGCGGCGAGCAATGCGGCGCCTGTCGGCGTGGTCAGCTCGACGCCGATGTTCCGGCCCCAGGTGGGGACCCCCTCCAGCAGGGCGACGACGGCGGGGGCCGGGTTGGGCAACAGGCCGTGTGCGGCCCTGATCATGCCGAGGCCGGTGGCAACCGGACTGGCCCGGATCTCGTCGATGCCGAGCACTTCGAGGGCCGCCGCTGTTCCCACGACGTCAACGATGGTGTCGTGTCCCCCCACCTCGTGGAAGTGGACCTGGTCCACGGGTCGACGATGCAGGGTGGCCTCGACGTCAGCCAAGGCCGCGAAGGTGGCCAGCGCCCGACCGGCCACCCGGTCGGGTAGGCGAGCCTCTTCGACCAGGCCGACGATGTGCGCATGGGTGCGGACGACCACGGTGTCCTGGACACTGACCACCGCACGCGATGCGGCGACACCCCCCCGAAGCACCGGCTCGACTTCGAGCGACCAGCCGCGCAGGGGGAGGCGCTCGAGGAGGCTCATGACCTCGCTGAGGTCGGCACCCGCATCCAGCAGGCTCCCGAGCGCCATGTCCCCGGCGATGCCGGCGAAGCAGTGGAACCAGGCGACGGCACGACCCCGGGTGGGTGCCGGCGATGCGTCTGATGTCATGGCAGGATCCGAGCGATGGCGCAGGCGGCGCCGAAGCCGTTGTCGATCCCGACGACCGTGATTCCCGCGGCGCACGACGCGTGCATGGCCAACAGCGCGGTGACCCCCTCGAGAGCGGCACCGTAACCGGTGCTGGTGGGCACGGCCACCACCGGAGCCGGGGTGATGCCCCCGACCAGACTGGCGAGCGCCCCTTCCATCCCAGCCACCACGACAACCGCGTCGGCGTCGGCCAACTCGTCGGCCGATGCCAGCAAGCGGTGCACACCGGCGACCCCGCAGTCAGGAAGAAGGGTCGGACACAGCCCAAGAGCATGCAGTGTCGCCTGGCACTCACGAGCCACGGGCAGATCCGAGGTCCCGGCGGTGATCACGAGCGTCCGCGTCGGTCTGGATGGGGCCGGCCGCCAGACCACGGTGGCGAGCGCTCCCCGAACCTGGTCCGCCCCCGTGGCAATGCCGGTGGCTGTCCGGGAACCCCCAAGGTTCTCGGCCATGGCCAGATCGACCTGGCCGGCGTCGGCCCGGGTCAGGATGACCGGACCGCCCGGGTGGGAAGATGCACCCGGGTCAGGACGTCCATCATCGCCGGGCGACGGCTGCCGGGCCCCCCGGTCGGGGGTCGGTCGTCCGCTCGGCTCACCGAGCAACTCGCTCACGATCGAGGAGCACTGCCTCGGCGTCTTCCCTTGTCCATAGACGGCCTCCGGAAGGCCCTGGCGCAAACTGCGATGGTGGTCGATCTTGGCGAATCCGAGGTCGGCAAAAGGCAGGCGTCGGAGGCGTCGGACCGCCTCGTCAGGAGAGCAGGCCCCTGAGCGCACGTCGGCCAACAGGCTTTGCAGTGCGAGTTCGTCCATGATGTTCACTATCCTGCCTGGCTATGGCCGCGCGGCACCCCAGTCCAGTTCAGCGGTCTCGTCGCCTCGTATCGGGTTCCTCGGACCCGAGGGCACGTTCACCGAGGAGGCGCTGTTCAGCGAACCCGACTACGCCGCGGCGGAGATCATTCCGATGGGTTCGCTGAACGACGTGCTCGACGCCGTGGGCCGGGGAGCCGTCGACCTCGGATTCGTCCCCTTGGAAAACGCCATCGAAGGTACCGTGCGGGACATCATCGACAGCCTGGTCTTCGACGTCGATCTGCGGATCCAGCGGGAGGTCGTGCTCGACGTCCACCTCCATCTGATGGCGCCGCCGGGCACCAAGCTCGACGACATCGAGAGGGTGGCCTCCATCCCCATGGCCACCGCCCAGTGCCGGGGTTTTCTCGGGCAACGGCTTCCTTCTGTCGAGTTACTGGCTACGAACTCGACGGCCGAGGCGGCCCGGCTGTTGGGAGAGGGGGACCCGATGATGACATCACGGCCGACCGCGGCCATCGCCCCCAGGCTTGCGGCCAAGCTCTACGGCCTCGAGATCCTGGTCGAGGACGTCGAGGATCATCCGGAGAACCAGACCCGCTTCGTATCGTTGGCCCGGTCAGGCATCCCGGCTCCCACCGGCCACGACCGGACCAGCATCGCCTGCTTCCAGCGCGCCGACCATCCGGGCAGTCTGTACGGCATCCTCGGCCAGTTCGCCGCTCGCAACATAAATTTCGAGCAAGCTCGAATCGCGCCCCACCAAGACGGCTCTGGGCGACTACTGCTTCATCATCGACTTCGAAGGCCACATTGCCGACGCCGTGGTCAGTGACTGTCTGCGGGACCTCCACTCCGAGCTCGCCGAACTCAAATTCCTGGGCTCCTACCCGGCGGCCGGGCCCGCGGGACCGGCCATCCGAAAAGAAGCCGATTCATCGCAACGTCGGGCCGGTCAATGGGTCGACGAACTTCGGGCCGAGATCACGATCAACGTCGGCCCGTAGTCTCGAACCACGGAGTACGGCGACTACCCTTACCGCCTGGAGGGATGGCAGAGCGGACAAATGCGCGGCTCTTGAAAAGCCGTGAGGCGAAAGCCTCCGTGGGTTCGAATCCCACTCCCTCCGCCGTTTGGATGTGATGTGGCGAGACATCGGAGACCGATGTGTCAAGACATCGTAGACCAGCGAAACCCGCTGGTCAGACCTGTGGTTGGTAGTCCCGGGTGGGATCGAGAACCAGACGTCGCAGAGGGGAGCCGTCGAGACTCACGATCTCCACCTTCCGGCCGTCGATGAACATGGCGATGCGCCAACCTTGTAGGCGGCCCCGATCCCGATGTGGTGCAGCCGGCCCCGGTAGCGAAGGGTTACCGAGCCGGTCTTGTCCACCTTGTCGAAGCGAAGGCGGCGGTCGTCTGCTGCGCTTCGACGGGTTTCATTGCTCGAATTGTCTCGGTGGTCATCTCTTGTCCATGTAGGAATGTACGGGCTGGTCCATGGGCTTCAAGACTGAACTCCAGACACGTTATATCCCAAGATGGCGAGAGTGGGGCTAGCACGGCCGGCCACAAACAGCTCAAATGGTGTTCAAACGCCCTCCGGCGGCCAGCCAGTTGGCGACACCGGTTTCAACGGATCGTCTCGTACGATGATCCTGTGGCTGAGTCCCCGATCCTCCCATCGGATCGTCCGAAGCGGGTAGGACGGCGGGTATTTGTCGGCATGATCGCTGCCGGCGCGGCGGGCATCGTCTTCGGGGCTCGCATCCAGAACGTGGTCGGGAGCGCGCTCGGTTCGGGCCTCGGTGGCTTGCTGCCTGGAGGCGACCGCTTTCGGATCTACACCGTGACCGATTCGTTTCCGGACATCCCCGACTCGGAGTATCGCCTTCAGGTTGATGGGCTGGTTGATCACCCGGTAACTCTCACGCTCGGAGACCTCAAGTCGATGCCGAGCACCAAGCTGGTGAAGGACTTCCAGTGCGTAACCGGTTGGAGGGTGCCGGATGTCCACTGGGAGGGGGTCAAGCTGTCCCACGTCCTGGACATTGCCGGGGTCCAATCCGGAGCGAAGGCCCTCGCCTTCGACTCCTATGATGGTCTGGACACCGAGAGCCTCACCCTCGACCAGGCCCGTCGTCCCGACGTCATCGTCGCCTATCGCATGCTCGGGGCCTCGATCACCAGCGAGCACGGGGGGCCTGTGCGTCTCTACGTGGCGCCGATGTACGGCTACAAGTCGCTGAAGTGGCTGTCGGCCATACGGGTGGTTGACCGTGTCGAACCGGGCTATTGGGAGCAGAACGGCTATGCCGTCAACGGCTGGATCGGCCGGTCCAACGGCGGTACTGAGCAGCCCGTTGACTGATCACGCCAGCGGCTCTCGGGTTCTTGCTCAGGCAGGCCGATCCCTCATCGGTTCGCGTCGGATCCTCCGGTTCGATCGGGTGGAGCGGGCCGCCCACTGGGCCAATGCCGTGCTCTTCGGAATCCTCATGGCCACCGCCCTCCCACTGTATTTCGTGCAGGTAGACCGGTTCGTCGGGCGCAGGGTCCTCGTAGAAAACATCCACACGTGGTCGGGAGTGGCACTGCCCATCCCGCTGATCATCTCGCTGGCGGGTCCGTGGGGAGAACGCCTGCGCGATGACGTGCGAAGATTCAACCTCTGGACCGCGAGCGAGGTTCGCTGGCTCTGGTCACTCGGGCACCGACGGATACCCGAACCAGACAAGTTCAACCCAGGCCAGAAGCTCAACGCCCTCTTCATCGCAGGGTCCATCGTGGTCATGCTCGGTAGCGGGTCCATCCTCAAGTGGTATCGATTCTTTCCCCTCGACTGGCGCACCGGTGCAACCTTCGTACATGACGTGCTGGCCCTGGCCATCTTCATCGTGGTGTTTGGCCACATCATCTTCGCTCTCACCCACCGCGACGCGTTGCGATCGATCTTCAAGGGCTGGGTTACCGAGTCATGGGCGAGAAAGCACGCCTCCGGATGGCTGAAGCAGGAAGACGCAGTTTCGAGCGAGAAGGAGTGGTCTCACCCACGTAGTGGTTCAGACCATCGCCGGACTACCGGTCCGGCTGATCTCCGAACTGCCGACGGCGGACCCAAGCCGCCCAGACGATAAAGACCAGACCGACCAGCAGCACGACGACGCCAAGGAGGGTGTACTGGCCATGTCCGCTCATCAGCTTGGATCCACTGAGGGCGTTGGTGCCCTGTGCGATCCATACCAACCCGACGAGACAGAGCACGATGCCGATGATGCCTCGAGTCCACATGGTTTGCTCCGATCCGGACACGGCGTACCAACGTCCCCCTTCCTGGCAACGTAGCGCCAATGGCGAGGCAGCGGTGGTCGACTCATGAGATCCGAATCACGCCCATCGCCATTGCCGCTCGGGCCCGGCCGTCAGTGGGGAGGCCGCTGTACCATCACCTCCATGGCACATCAGGCCAAGGTGCTGATCATCTCAGAGTCAGTGAGCGCGGGCACTAGGGAGGATCGTTCCGGTGCAGCCCTGGTTTCCACCTTGTCCGCCCAGGACTTCCGAGTGGTCGATCGCGTGTCGGTGCCTGACGGCATGGTTCCGGTTGCGGAGGCCCTCACCACACTTGCTGCCGGATTTGGTGGTCTGATCATCACGACGGGTGGCACCGGCTTCTCGCCGAGCGATCTCACCCCCGAGGCGACCCGCACCGTGCTTGAACGAGAGGCTCCGGGCCTCGCCGAAGCCATGCGAGCGGCCAGCCCCCTCGGTCGGCTGTCTCGTGGCGTCGCCGGCACCGTTGGCTCATGCCTAATCGTCAACGTTCCGGGCTCACCCGAGGGCGCGGTCGAGTCGATCGAAGCCATCCTCGACATCGTCCCCCACGCACTTGAGCTCCTGGCTGGAGACCATCCCCACTAGGGCGTTCCTTTCGGTGCCATGAATCAGCCCAACCAAAACCGGCACACGGAGGCACTGGTCATTGACGCATACCCACGCCCCATTTGCCGAGCAACCGCCCTAGGGTGAAAGCGTGATCGACGGAGACGGAGAGGACGTGGCACGGTCGCCAGTGTCGCCCGACCAACGAGACTGGATCGCCCTATCCGAGGCGCCGCTCCCTGTGGAGCATGTCCTCCACTGGGTGTCACGCCCGGACTGCGGGGGCATCGTGATCTTCTGTGGCACCGTCCGCGACTTCTCGGATGACCGCCCCGGAGTGACCGCCCTCGACTACGAGGTCTACCCCGAGCAGGCCATCTCCCGCCTGGAAGATGTGGCCGGCTCGGCCCGCCAGCGGTGGTCGATGGTGGGTCGATTGGCTCTGCTCCACCGGATCGGCCACCTCGAGGTGGGCCAGGTCTCTGTAGTAGTTGCCGCCTCGACCCCGCACCGTGCCGAGGCCTTCGACGCGGCCCGCTACTGCATCGACACCCTCAAGCACACGGTACCCATCTGGAAACGCGAGACATGGGCAGGCGGCACCGACTGGAGCCTCTGCTCCCACGAAACCCAGGACGTCTGGACATGATTCCCCTACGCCAAGCGCAGGAGCTCGTGCTCGAAGCCTGCAGGAGGGGGACACCCACGTCGGTTCCCATCGACGAGGCCTTGGGCTGCGTGGTGGCCGAGGTGGTGACAGCCTCCGAGCCTGTCCCGCCATTCGTGAACTCGTCGAGGGACGGCTACGCCTTACAGGCCGGTGACACTGCCGCGGCCGATTCGCGTATCCCGGTACGCCTGGACGTCGTGGGATCGATCATGGCTGGCTCCTCGCTCGACCGGCTGATAGGGACGGGCCAAGCGGCCCGCATCATGACCGGCGCACCCCTGCCTACCGGCGCCGATGCCGTGTGCATGCTCGAAGAGTGCTCGGACGAGGACGACGGCACCGTGGTCGTGATCGATCACCCGGTGGCCACTGGGGATGCCGTGCGCCACGCCGGTGAGGACGTACGCGTCGGCGACGTCTTAGCCGAGGCTGGCACCGTACTCACGCCCGGTCACGTCGGTGTCCTGGCCAACCAGGGACTTGACGAGGTCGGCATCCACCCCCGACCGCGGGTCGGCGTCCTCTCCACCGGCGACGAGCTCGTCTCGGGTCCCGGCCCGCTGGCCCCGGGTCAGATTCGCGACGCCAACCGCCACACGCTCCTTGCCCTGGTGCGCCGTGAAGGTTGGGACGCGGTCGACCTCGGGATAGTGGCAGATGACGAGGACGAACTGGGCGACGCTCTGGACCGGACTGCCGTGGGCTGCGATGCCGTCGTCACCAGCGGTGGAGTTAGCGTGGGGGACCTCGACATTGTGAAGGTGGTCCTGGAGAAGCGAAGCGGAGGGACAATGCGGTGGATGCAGGTAGCCATCCGACCGGCCAAGCCGTTCGCCTTCGGCACCCTCGAGGGATCCCTGACGCCGGTCTTTGGGCTACCTGGCAATCCGGTCTCGGCCATGGTCAGCTTCGAGCTCTTCGTACGACCCGGCGTCCGTCGCATCGCCGGCCACCGCGTCCTCCATCGGGTAGCCGTCCCGGCGGTGACCGACGTCAGGCTGCCCCGGACGTCTGACGGGAAGATCCACTTCGTCCGGGCGGCAGTGAGGCTGGAGGAGGACGGACAGTGGCGACTGCGACCGATGGCCGGCCAAGACTCCCACCAGCTGTTGGCCATGGCCGAGGCCAACGCCCTGGCGGTCCTCCCCGACGGCGGCGGTGTCGCCGTCGGCGGGACGGTGACCGCACTGCTCACCGACCCTGAGGGGTTCGCCGCGGGGAGAGAAGACGTCAATCCACCATGGTGACCGCTGTGCCCGTCGGCATCACCCCTCCCCCCCACCGGGTCGAGTCGGGGCCCGGCACCGGGCGCTCGGTCCTGTCAGAGATGCCCACCGACGGCCCACTGGTCGACCAGTTCGGCCGGGTCCACGATGATCTACGAATATCGGTGACCGACCGCTGCAATCTTCGCTGCACCTACTGCATGCCCGAAGAGGGGATGACATTCCTCTCCAAGACCGACGTGCTGTCCTTCGACGAGATTGTCCGAGTGGCCGGGGTGGCCCGGTCCCTCGGAGTCACCTCGATCCGGCTCACCGGCGGCGAGCCGTTGGTACGGAAAGGGCTCCCCGCACTGGTTGGTCGCCTGTCCGTGCTGGGGTTCAAGGACATGGCGCTCACCACCAACGGCATGCTGCTCACCCCTCATGCCGGTGCCCTTGCCGGCGCCGGGCTCCACCGGGTGAACATCAGCTGTGACTCACTGCGCCGCGATCGGTTCGCCGAGATCCGGCGTCGTGGTGATCTCGACACGGTCCTGGCCGCCATGGACGCTGCCGAGGAAGCGGGGCTCAGCCCGCTCAAGGTGAACGTGGTGCTAGTCCGCGGAGAGAACGACGACGAGGTCCTGGATTTTGCCGCATTCGCCCGGAAGACGGGCCGGATCGTCCGGTTCATCGAGTTCATGCCACTCGATGCTCAGGGTAGGTGGGCCCGCGACCGGCTGGTGCCCGGACAAGAGGTCTTCGACCGGATCTCGGCGGTGTGGCCTGTCAGACCGGTCGATGCAATCATCGGTCAGGCGCCCGCCGAGCGCTTCCGGTTCGTCGACGGCGGGGGAGAGATCGGTCTGATCTCGAGCGTGACACAGCCCTTCTGCGGTACCTGCAACCGTCTCCGCCTGACCGCAGACGGCGCCGTACGCAACTGTCTCTTCTCCGACAACGAGCACGAGCTCCGAGACCTCCTGCGCAACGAGGGTACTGACAGCGATCTCGAGTTCCACCTACGAGCCGCAGTCTGGAGCAAGCAGCCCGGACACGGCATCAACGATCCGGGATTCCTCCGACCTGCTCGATCCATGTCGATGATTGGCGGCTAGCCATGGCCCACCTCCGGCTCTTCGGGCCGGCGCGGGAAGCCGCCGGGGTGGCCCGTGCCGACATCGCCGGATACACGGTCGGGCAGGTGCTGACCGCAGCCGAGTCCCTCTACGGAGCGGCTTTCACCAGCGTGCTGTCCACCTCGAAGATCTGGGTCAACGGGGAATCGGCTACCGCCGCCTTGCCGGTGGCCGACGACGACGAAGTAGCCGTCATCCCGCCGGTGTCGGGCGGATGACGGTGGCTGGACCATCTGGCGCCGAGGACACCCGGCTGACCCATGTCGATGAGCACGGCAAGGCATCCATGGTCGATGTCAGCGGCAAAGTGCCCACCCTCAGGATCGCCGAGGCCCGGTGCTCCGTCCGCACCACAGCCGATGTATCTGGCCTGCTCGCCGATCCTACGGTCGGCTCCGATCTGCTCGAAGTGGCCCAGTTCTCCGGAATCCTTGCCGCCAAGCAGACGTCGTCCCTCCTCCCCCTGTGCCACCCAATCCGCCTCGACGGCGTGGCTGTCGACGTCTGCCAGGTTCCGGACGGTTTTCGGATCACCGCCGAGGCTGCCATTAATGACCGTACCGGGGTGGAGATGGAGGCCCTCTCTGCCTGCACGGCCGCCGCCCTGGTGTTGCTCCAACCGTTGCTCGACGTCGATCCGCTCGCGTCCGTCGAGGACCTCACCCTGTGGCGAAAGACCGGGGGCCGCTCAGGCACCTGGCAGCGCGCCGAGGACGGCGAGATGCGGGCACTAGGTGGAACCTCGCTTCCTCGATAGTTTTTGGTCTTACTTGGCCGAGTAATGTGCGCCGAAGGCTACGGGAGCACGACAATGGCCTGGCCGTTGAGGCCAGGAAGTTCTGCGACGACCCCGAGGAACCTTCCGGTTGCAAACTCATACGCCACCACATGATCCTTGCCGACGCAATAGAGCCGGTCATCATGCGTTAGCCGCAATCCGCGTGGTTTAGTGAAGTCAACCACTTGAGCAGGGGCGAGCACGCGGATCAGCCGTCCGCTGAGGGGGTCGTATTCTCGAACAGTCACATGCGCGCGCGGATCTCCAAAGGGCCACTCGCTGTTGACCACAAGATTTCCATTTGGTGCCACCGTCATATCAAGGGGGCTGAGTTCAGGGTCATCGACCAGATGAGACTCAATTCGCGTTCCATCTTGCGAGAACACCGCGATGCTATTGTCGCCCACACCTGAAGGTCCGATACCTGAGCTGAGATAGAACCTACCGTCCAGTCCAAAGCCAATCCCCCTCGGAAACGGTACAACTCTGTCGGGGAGCAGCGAGGATCCCTGATCATCGAGGTTCTCAGACAGAGCGAGCACGGTTCCACGTCGACGCACGGTCACGTAGTAGCGCCCGTCGGGGCCAAAGATCGCGCCACCCGGGTCGAGGTCATCGATCCTCCCTGAGTCCAGAATGACTGCTCCGTGTTGAGATAATCCCAGGATTCGATCTGGACCACAGTTGAGATAGATAAGACCGTTACTCGGGTGGAGAACGAGGCCTCGGGGGTCGGTGATTCGTTCGTCATCACTGAACCGTCCGATTAACTCCCCCTCGCCGGTAAAGCTCAAAGCTGCACCGTAGCCATCCCCGTTCGCGCCCGAGGCGCTCGTAACAATCAAACGGGTCATCTCTTCCCCCGTTTTCCTGGCGTGCTGCGCCCGGCGCGTTGGGCAGCCGGACCGGATCCATTTCGGTCGACAGCGGATTGTTGGCTGACTAAACCCGGCCAGGCCAAGTCAAGAATCTGGTCAGCCGCGGCCCGCGTCAGGGGTCGATGACCGATAAGCAGTCGGAGCCAAAGAGCCCCGTAGAGAAGGTCAAGCGCGTTTTCAACGTTGAGATCAGGTCGTAGCTGGCCTGTGGCTACTCCCCTCCTCAGCGTCGCTGCCCCCCGCTCTCGTCGGTGGGCGAAAAAGCGACTGCGAAACTCGTCGGAGATTTTTGGGTCGCCTTGCGAATCGGCGACCAGCTCTCGGATTAGATCGCCGTTTCTGGAGGCAAACATCCTCGCCACTCGATGCATCTGTAAACGGATCGCTTGATAGGTCGAATCGGGCAAGTCGATTGGGACTGGGTCGGTCAATTCGATGAGCGCGTCCATGATGACGGCGGACTTCGACGGCCACCACCGATAGATGGTTTGTCTCCCCACACGGGCAGAAACAGCGATGTCGTTTACGGTTACCGCTCTGGGACCCAACTGATAAACGAGATCGCGTGCACTGTCGAGTACCCGCCGACGAGCCGCCTCATCCCTTGTGCGAACCATCTTCTCAAAACTACTCCAGGCGCGATCGGTTGTTTTCGGCCTGCGGCTGGGTTCTCGGCAAGATCATGAACTGCCGGGTGGCGGTTTGCTAGCGTTTGTCGGCTTTCTTTCGGAGGCCATTCGGCGAGAGGGTTGGATCTGCGTCCACAGCTCGAAGATGGTCCCTTTCTTGTGGAAGCTCCGGTGGATGGCTCGACCATCATCGAGAATTCGAGCAGGTCAATGGGTGTCGGGCAATTCCACAAAAGTAATCGTGGCAGAGCAGTCAGGATCGAGGACAGGCCAGCCGGGTAAGCAAGTCCGAACCAACCAGCAAGAACCGCGTTGACCAGTAGATCGAAGCATGACCTACGCTCCGCCCAATACCCCATGAGCACGGTTCTCGGCATCCGACAAGCAAACCCACACATCTGCAGTGAGTGATCCGAACTACCCACTCGGCTAGCCACCGGGGGATATGACGCGAGACCCATCAGACTTACACTCGCTTTGTTACGCCCAAACTACCCCAAGGAGCACAACATGGACGACCCCAAGATGGGCATGGACGACCCCAAGATGGATATGGGTGATGACGAGGAGATGGAAATGGAGGACCCCAAGATGGGGATGGATGACCCGAAGATGGGCGACCCCAAGATGGGGATGGATGACCCGAAGATGGGCGACCCCAAGATGGGGATGGATAACGACTAGGCCAACTGTTCCTTTGAGCACCACGACTACTGCTAATACTTAGCCCGGCCATGGCTATCATCACGAGGGGTTTTACGGGGCGTCCGCACGAAGCCCGGAATTCGGGTTTACCACCGGGTCAACACAAAAGTGAACCATGGCCGGTCCTTGCTGCCGAGCCAACCCCTCGACTTGATCTCGCGTCATGGACCTTCAAGATCGAGGGCCTTGTAGATAATCCGGTCACTTGGAGTTGGGACGAGATACACGCGCTGAAGGAGTCCGTGTTCGTCGGGGACATTCACTGCGTGACCACGTGGTCCCGATTAGGGATGACCTTCAACGGCGTGTCGGTGGATACGTTGTTGGCGATAGCAAGACCGCTTGAGTCGGCGAGTCACGTGGTCGCCTTTTCCCACACTGGTTACACCACTAACTTACCCATTGCTGACGTCCTGGATGGAAAGGCGCTCGTTGTATGGGACGCAGATGGCGAGCCACTCCCGAGAGAACATGGCGGGCCTGCTCGGATGATCGTCCCCCATCTGTACTTTTGGAAAAGTGCCAAGTGGGTCGCCGGCATACGCGTCCTTGACCACGACGAACCAGGCTTTTGGGAGACCAGAGGCTACAACAACTACGGTGACCCCTGGCGCGAGCAACGTTATAGCGGTGACTGAACCAGGGGGAACTGTTACCAGTGCCACGGGCTGGCGAGCCGCCACCGTGGTTTCGATTAGGTCGGAAAATCCAACTGCTAAGACTTTCCGGCTTCGATTGCCCGAGCCATCCATGCACTTGGCGGGTCAACACTGCGTAATGCGTCTGACGGCACCCGACGGGTACACGGCCGTCCGGTCCTACTCGATTGCATCGCCTCCTGATGGTTCGGCCGAGATCGAACTCACAATAGAGCGTCTTGTGGGTGGTGAGGTTTCCGAGTTTCTTCACGACGAGGTGATCGTCGGCGACACCCTCGAAATTAGGGGACCGATCGGAGGTTGGTTCGTCTGGCGAGGCGATGAGCCGGCTGTGCTTATAGGCGGAGGGTCTGGAGTCGTACCGCTCATGGCAATGCTGCGGCTCGCTCGGCGCAACGGATCTGCCGATCTTCTTCGACTCATCGTGTCCGTGCGTAAACCTGATGACTTGTGGTATCCCGAAGAGCTTCCCGGACCGCAGACCTCTGTTCTCTACACCTCACAATCCCCTTCGGGTAGCTCCCGCCCTGCAGGGCGAATTAAATCGGCTGACCTTCCTCCCGTCCCAGATTCCGGACTCGTGTATATCTGCGGATCGGAGCGCTTTGCGGAAGCGGCTGCTGATCTGGTTCTTGAGTCCGGTGTGGCGGCGGATCAGCTGAGAATCGAGAAGTTTGGGGCTTCTGGTTGAGTTCGTGAGTGCTTGGGCCCGAGGACCAGAGTAAGACAATTGCCTCAAGGCACCGTCCTCTTGAGTTCCTTCGCCAACTGGATCCTAAACCGTCAACACCTTGGCCTGGTGTTCCATTAGGAGTCTCGGTCTTCTCCTGACTCGTAAGCGGCGACTTCAGGATCGGGGGGCAACGCCTTCTCAAGTTGGCTGCGCGAACTTATTCCGAGCTTCGCAAATACCTTCTTCAGGTGATATTGGACAGTGTGTGCGCTGATGAACAGTCTGGTACCAATTTCCGGATTGGAAAGCCCTTCCCGGGCCATGCGAGCGATTTGGGCCTCTTGGGCAGTGAGCCGGTTGGTCTCGCCTTTTGTAGCGGTTGATTGAATCATCTCGCCCGCGGCCTCTAGTTCGTGGCTTGCTCGCTTGGCGAAGGCCGCCGCCCCCATAGCTTCGAACATCCTAAAGGCCGTGCGCAGCTGCTCTCGCGCCTCAAGCCGTCGTCGCTGTCGACGCAACCACTCACCGTAAAGCAGGTGAACCCTGGCCAAGTCGAACCGTTGCCGCGTGCGGCCCAAATGATCGATGGACTCGCGATAGAGATGCTCCGCTTCGCCGGGGATAGCAAGGAGCGCTGAGGACCGTTTTTGAAGCCCAAGTGCCCAGTTCGTCCCGCTCTCGCTTGTCATACCCCTTAGGCGCTCATAGGCCCGGGTAGCCGAGTCGAGTTCGCCGACGCGAACCCCGGCCTCGATAAGCTCAACGAGTGGCCAAATCGTCGTCGCAATGTCTGATTCGTACGACGTCGCCCTTTTGGCGGCGGCCAGCGCCTCCTCGTAGTTGCCTAGGCCGTTCTGGAGCGCGGCATTCGCCCACTCGCCGATTTCGAAACTGGAACCCTCACCTCGTCTGGTGGCGTCCCTTAATGTCGTCTGGATGAGGTCGGTTGCGGTCTCGGCGTCGCCCCTCAGGGCGGCGAGGGCAAAGGCTCCATAGGGAGAAACCGTACTTCCGATTGCTTCCATAACCGCAAGCGTTTCCTGCGTTAGGGCGCTGGCCTCGGTGAACTGACCGGCGAAGAGCAGGGCAAAGGTGCGCGACGTCAGAGCTAAAGGAAGCTCGCTAAGCGATCCCGTCTCACGGGCGAGTTGCACATGACGGACCGAGAAGGAGTCCAATAGTTCGTCGTCCCATACGCGCATGGCCATGATGGCCGCCAGCCACATCCAGTGCATATCTTCTGGCACCGGAGGACTGCTGTCGAACATGACTAAGGCTTCGCGTATCGCAGGCAGGCCAGCGCTGTATCCCTTGTTGTAACTCGCGGCCAGGCCCTCCAGAAGGAGATCGGGTGCGCTTGGATGACCGGTCGGCTTTGGCGCATTCGCGGCAGCCA
Organism: uncultured Acidimicrobiaceae bacterium; assembly: GCA_963704615.1. GTDB lineage: Bacteria > Actinomycetota > Acidimicrobiia > Acidimicrobiales > RAAP-2 > Bog-756. Next base: position 3,897,515 of record OY969923.1, read on the forward strand.
ACGCGACGTCGAGCACGCTTCCCCCTGGACTAGCCAGTCGGCCGGCGAAAATTGCGGCCGAAAGCGCGTCGAGATAAGTCGATCGCGCCAGTTGCGGATCGGTGCCTTCGAGTTTTTCGGCTGCCTTCACTAATAGGCCGGATGCCTCATTACTCCGATTTGTCACATAGGAAAGCTGAGCACGGGCGAGATCGACGTGAGCCTGCTCGAGTTCGGTAAGTGGCCCGTACTCAGCCACGCCCAACAATTCAGCGGCGACATCGAGTGCACCAGCGCGAATCGAACCCTCGGCTGCTGCTACGGCTCGAGTGGCTCGTAGGTAGGGATCAAGGGTGAGAGCCACTGCTTTCTTTAGATACACGCCCGATGTCGCCAGACACCCCCGCGCAATCGCTTGCCCCGCTGCCCGCTCGAGTTCACCAGCTACGTCCTCGTTGGGCCCAACGGCCGCCTGGGCTCGGTGCCATGCCCGTCGCTCGCTATCGGTGTCAGGGTCGGTCACCTCAGCTAGGGCCGCATGCACCTGTCGGCGTTGGTCAGGAGTAGCCGCGCCATAGACGGCAGAGCGCACGAGCGGATGACGAAATCGAATGCGGGACTCAAAGGTGGCGAGCTCCGCCTCCACTGCTGGTGCTGCTGCTTCAGGCTCCACTCCGAGCTCAGCGGCGGCACGCCATATCAATATTGGATTACCGGTGGGTTCCGCTGCAGCAAGGAGCAGTAGCCATCGACTGTCTTCTGGGAGTGCGGTGATACGTCGCAGAAAGCTTTCTTCGATGGTCCCAGTTAGTGGTACAGCTCCCGGAAGTTCGAATCCGACGGCCATTTCGAGCGGGGTAAGTCCCTTGGGAAGCTCCAAAAGGGCAAGCGGATTGCCGCGGGTCTCCGCTACGATCTGGTCCCGGATGCGTGAGTCAATCGAACTCTGCAGCACTGAATCGAGGAGCGCTTTGGCGTCCATCGGGCGGAGTCCCTCAATCGGCAAAGTTGGCAACCCACCGATAGCGTCATTCGCCTGCCGAGTCGCAAACACGATTCCGACGGACTCCGACCCAAGCCTTCGGGCAACAAAGGCCAGAATCAACACCGAGGCATAGTCCATCCACTGGAAGTCGTCGATTACGCAGAGTAGCGGTCGGTCCTGCGCTACCTCGGACAACAGGCTCAAGACTCCGAGACCAATCAAGAAGGCATCGGGTGCAGTGCCATCGCGAATGCCAAAGGCCGTTTGAAGTGCTCGACGCTGGGGACCTGGGACTGCGCTAAGCCGCTCCAGCATCGGGGAGCACAGCTGGTGAACACCTGCGAAGGCCAGCTCCATCTCAGATTGGACTCCTGATGTGCGCAGGACGCCAAATCCCTCGGCGCGGCTGGTGACATATTCAAGTAGCGCAGTCTTGCCGATCCCTGGTTCACCGTGGAGTACGAGTGCACGACTCTCGCCGCCTCTCAGTGCCAGGAGGAGCTCATCGAGGACCTTTCGCTCCGAGTGGCGGTCGATCAAGTGTGTCGGACCGATCCAAAGCGGTGAATCCTCTGGAGTCGCCACGAGCGTCGCTACCCGGCCAGCATCCGGTGCCACCAGGTAACTACCAATCGCGCTACCCGGTCGGGGATTGATAATGAGGCTATGGCCAGGTCATGGTGAAGGGTGGGCGATGAATTCCCAGCATCTGCTAGCGAGGCAACGCCGTGAGAGCCGCCATTTCTATCGGCGGAGAGATGAGTGGCGGTGGTGACGCAAAGAGTGGCGGGTCCGTTTGGGCACGGCAGACCCTCCGGCCACCGCCCCCTAGCCATTCTTCGCTTTCCGGCCGTCTTATAGGTGTTGCGGGCTTTCACTCCACCTCTCCTCATTTCCCAACACCGTCATTTCCCCCACCAGCTCGATTTATATCGATGCTTCCTAAAGCACTTCCGCCTTGTGACTTGGTAGGTGAGAACCGATGATCTGGCACTCGCCGCTCCCCGATATCGAGACAAACAATCTCGCTATGCCGAGCCAAAGACTAGCGCTTCCAACTTCTGTGTCAAGGGGCCCAGATGTGGCCTAAACCCTCGTGGCGCATTCTCAGCGAAGGTTTTGGCTGCACAGTTTCATCCGTCTGACCTTGAGAGGCCCAGTGAGCACAACCCCCTAACTACGAAAACAGGATCGGACCCCCATGAACGACCAGCCTGACTACTTCACAAGATACGGCAACCTCCACCTTGAGCGAACGCCCAGCGGCGTGTTAACGCTCCGCTTCCACACAAATGGCGGCGCAATCACCTTCACCGGCGATACGCACCACCAGATGCCAAAGGCCCTAGCAGAGATTGGAGATGATCGAGACAATAAGGTGCTAATCGTTACCGGCACAGGTGACACCTTCATGGACGAGATCGATGGGCCCTCACTCGGCGAGATCTTCAGGCCGGCCGAGTGGGACAAGCTCTACTGGGAGGGTCGCAAGGTTCTCCAGCGGTTACTTGAACTGAGTATGCCAGTCATCGCGGCCGTCAATGGCCCGGCGACCGTCCATTCTGAGTACGTGTTGCTCGCCGACATTGTTATCGCATCCGAGGACGCGGTCTTCATGGATAAGCCGCATCTCGGGTTCAACATCGTTCCGGGGGATGGAGTTCAGGTCATCTACGAAGCGCTCTTGGGTATCAACCGAGCTCGCTACTTCGCGCTGACCCAGCAGCAGCTAAGCGTTGCCGATGCCGAGCGCTTCGGGCTGGTCAACGAAGTCGTTGCGAAGGAAACGGTCTACAAGAGAGCCATGGAGTTGGCTGAGCAGCTCGCCAACCGGCCGCAGATGTTCCTCCGGTACACGCCGATCGCCCTGCGGCAGACGCTTCTGGCCCGTATGAGAGATGGGCTGAGCTTGGGCATGGCACTAGAAGGCCTGACAGCTGCCGATTTGGCCTACCAAGGCGCCTGACCAATGGAGCCCATGGCGTCCTAAGGATCACAACTTGACCTTGCCGAGCCGATGCACGCGGATAAAGAGGACGAAATGACCGCAGCGGGGTGTGTCTACATCCAGACCAACGAGGATAAAAATCGCATCATCCATTTCTTTAGGGGCGAGGACGGCAGGCTCACCGAGGTGGAACGACGTCCGACGGGCGGCGCTGGATCCGGCGCCTTTAATTACCGAGCTGATCCCCGGGCGATAATTCTTGAGGGGGCCCAACGCTTGATTCTCTCGCCAGACCACCGATTCCTCTTCGCGGTGAACAATTTCGACAATTCAGTCTCGAGCTTTGGCGTTGGCGAGGAGGGCAAGCTGACCCTTTTGGATGTCAAACCCACGGGCAACATGGTCTCTGGCATGCCGGGTACCGCCAAGTCCTTGGCTTATTCATCGTCGAGCGGAACGCTCTACGTTCTTCACACCATCGGCCCCGGCCACATCAGGCTGATCTCGGTCGACAGTGAGGGAATGCTGACCGCTCGGCCCGAGGCTTACACAGCAGTGCCGCAGGACAAGCCTGGTCGTATCACGACGATGCTCACGCTTGCACCCGATGAGCGGTTCCTGTTGGTGGGCTCATCGATCGACGAAGCTCCATCCGCCAACCCAGACGGCAGCCCCATTCTCTCGGTCCAACGAAATGGCATGCCCCACTCGATCTTCTCCAATGCTCCGGATCCAGATGGTCTTGCCGTCTTCTCTGTTGACAAACATGGCTCATTAGGCGAGCCGATGTTTCAGAATGGGGGAGGCAGTTCGCCGTGGTGCCCGTTGTTTTTGAACCACCGACCGAATCAGTTCGTGATCGCATTGGCTACCGCTGATTCCGTTTCGTTAGCAGCACTCGAGCAGGACGGGAAGGTGGTACCGGGGCCAGCTGTGCAAGCAGACACGAGCATGGGGAATGGATTTCCGTGCTGGATGTCAATGACTCCGGATGACAGGTTGGTGTTCGCGACGATGACCGGCCATAGCTACATCACCAGCTGGCGTCTCGAAAATGATGCACTCCACGTCGCAAGGGATCCCGCGTGTCTGAAGGTTCCGGGAGACGGAACCTTCAGAGATCTGAGCGGAACCGTCGGATCTGGACCGATCGACATGTGGATGACCCCGGATGGCGCGTACCTCTATCAGATCTATCCCAATGCATCGAAGGTCATCGGCTACGCCGTGCAGTCGGACGGCGAGCTAATTGAGGTCACCCGTGCCGACATTCCGCACAACAGCGCGCACAGCTTGGCTGGCTTTTGAGAGAGAGCTCGAGAACGAGGTCAGTTGGACTGCAATGACATTGAACCATAAGCACAACCAAGCAGATAGAGGAGGATCACACATGGGGCCCTACAAAGTTGTTAGACACATGAGGGTGGCGGGGTTACTCGCCCTGATGGCACTAGCGGGCTCGGTCTTTGCTGTCTCAAGTCCCGCGTCCGCCGATAACTATGGCAATTTTTTCCATTCGCCTGGGGGAGGGGCGGTCTTTGTTCAGACTGACAATCCATCGGGGAATCAGGTGGTCGCATATCAGCGGACTCCCAGCGGCACCCTAGTGAAGACCGGTACTTATAACACCGGCGGCGACGGAGCCATCGCAGCCGGGTCAGCGGTAGACCCGTTGGCCTCAGAAGGGTCTTTGACCCTCGCAGACTGGGGCCAGGTCCTTCTGGCGGTGAATGCCGGCAGCGACACCGTTTCAATGTTCCGAGTCTACGGAAGCAACCTTTTCCTGGCAGGCGTAGTTCCGTCAGGTGGGCAGTTCCCGTCCTCAATCGCAGTCCACGGGAATCTTGTTTACGTTCTCAACACTGGTGGCGCCGGCGCTATCCAAGGGTTTGTACTCTTCCCTGGTGGGCTTTGGCCGCTTCCGGGTTCTAACCGCAGCCTCGGATTGGACAACACAACCCCGCCATTCTTCTTGGACGCTCCTGGGCAGGTCGGATTTACACCGGAAGGGGGCCAGCTGATCGTTACCACCAAGGAGAGTGGGAGCGACATCGACGTCTTCTCGATTGGCTACTGGGGCCTTCCCAGTTCAGAACCAGTCGCGAATCCGGCGGCCGCGCCCTTGCCGTTCGGGTTTACCTTCGACTCGGCAGGTCGTCTGATGGTCACGGAAGCGGGGGAGAATGATCTGACCTCATACGCGGTCAATGCAAACGGAACCGTCACTGCGATTGGGACTGCTAACGACGGGCAGGCAGCACTGTGCTGGGTGACCGAGGCAGACGGCTACTTCTATGGCTCGAATGCTGGCAGCGCGAATGTCAGTGAATTCGCGGAGAGTTCTTCTGGAGGGCCGGAACTTGTCGGGTCCCCAACCTCTACGGTCTCCGGTGCCACCGACTCGGCCGCAAGCGCCGACGGACGATTCCTTTACGTCGAAGAAGGCGGTGCTGGCACCGTCAATGAATTCCAGATCGGTCCAGGTGGGTCGCTCACCCAGATCGGGGAGCTGACTGGGCTAACGGCTCCTATGGAAGGCATCGCGGCAAGTTAGGTCATGCGGTCGGGGGGAAGCTGATTGGAGGGGGGACCAGCAGGGCTTGAATCCCGCGGGTCCCCCCTCCGTCGCACCTCTGGATATTGGTGGGTCGACGTCAACGAGGGACTGCACAAACCCTTCGACCATTGCCATGCGACCTGAATGAAGGAGGCAACCTTGTCGGATCGTGAAGTTACGTCTGCCTCGCTGCATCTGGCCTTGATGTCACTACACGTGTATCTCGGCTGGCATGCGGGTGCATTGAGCTCCGATGCTGCGATGGAGCAGCTGAGTCGGTCCGTTTCGCTCGTCTGCGCCCACAGGGCTCAACGGCTAGAACGCGAACGCGACCTGCATTCCATCTCGGAGATAGATCTCGCGGGTCAGATCGCCACTCAGGGACCGAACCAACCACGAGTTCAGATCCAAGGGTTGAGTTGGTAGCTGGCTATCCCAATCTTGTGCCTGATTGCAGTTGCGCCGCCTGGCGCGGCAAGGGAACACAAGGTGAACGACTCTCAGCGCTCTATGACGTCCGACACACCGCAATAGGGCAGTGCGAGGTTACCAGCGGTAGCTCCACCGACCTTGAAGAATTGATTCATCCAAACGACAATTTACTGGGCTCCCAATGGGCAAATTCGCCATGAACTCGGAGAGCCGAATTCGGCTGCCTGTGATCCCCCCGAACTTCTTTGGGATCTCTTTTGGTCTGGCGGGACTCGCCGAGGTATGGGTGCTCGCAGCGCGGCCGATGGGAGTAACGGACGTCATTGGGCGAGGGCTCACGATTCTGGCTGCCATTGTCTGGCTGACTCTAGCAATGATCTACTTCTCAAAGGGCCTGAAGAGTGTCCAAGAGGACTGGCGCAATCCCATCTTTTCACCATTCCTCGCCCTTGTTGTGATAGTTCCGACGCTGTTGGCCGGACAGCTTTGCGCCGTAGAGCTTCTGCCGGGGCGCATCCTCGTGGCTGTTTTCTCGACCATGACGATTGCTTTCGGAGGTTGGTCGACCGGACAGTGGGTTATCAACGACCTTTACGACGAGTGCATGCACCCCGGGTACTTGCTGCCAACCGCAACCGGCGGTTTCGTCGGCTCTATCGCGGCCTCCGAGGCGCACCTCCATCCTTTGGCGGGGATGTGGTTCGGGGTGGGGATGATTAGCTGGTTGCTGGTTGCCTCGATCGTCCTCAATCGGCTCTTTATCAGGCCCCGACTGTCACCTGCACTCACTCCTACCCTTGCATTAGAGGCTGGCCCTCCCATGGTGGCTGGAGTCGCCTACTTCGAACTACATGGGGCGTCGGTGGACACCTTTGCCGCAGCGCTGGGTGGCTACGCGATTCTCATGGTCGTTCTCCAGCTTCGACTCGCTCCTCTCTACGCCCGACTCTCTTTTTCTGCGGGATTTTGGTCGTTCACCTTCCCGACAGCGGCGGTGGGATTGGACGGCGTCTCCTGGCTCCTCGCCACTCGACCTACTGGGCTTTCCGCTTGCACGGCGATTGTCGTGAGTGTGATTACTCTCGTTGTGGCGAGTGTTGCGGCCCGGTCTCTTGTTGCACTGTCACGACATGAGTTCTTTCCTCCGCCTCCCGCGACGAATCGGGACACTCCATCATCAGCCACTCCTTCTGACATGTCGAAGATTCCCGACGATCGGACGCTATACGAGCCGCTTGAAGGAACCTAAGAATTCGAGTGCTGCCTCCGATCCGCATAGACCTGTCGGCGGGAGTGACATCAAAGCATCCGAGAATCAGAGAACTACCCAGCCGCCTACCCATTCGGGGATGCCCGCCATGCCACACATGTCGCACAATGACAAGTGGTCTGCCAGGCCGACTCAGTCAGATTGGTGTCGCAGCGAGGAGAGTAAGAAGCAGGTGACAACTGTCCACCACCGCTATGCAATGGTCCAGGGGCAATCGCTGTTTTACCGTGAGGCGGGCCCATCCGACGGACCAGCTCTAGTTCTCCTACATGGATTTCCTACCAGCTCCTTCATGTTCCGGTTCTTCATTCCCATTCTCGCGGACCAGTACCACGTGATTGCGCCGGACTACCTCGGCTTCGGCCTTTCCGACGCACCTTCGGTTGATGAGTTCGGCTACACCTTCGATGCACTGGCCAACTTAACTGAAGGTCTGTTGGCCCAGCTCCGGCTGGATCACTTTGCTATCTACGTGCAGGACTATGGCGCTCCGGTGGGTTGGAGGCTGGCACTAAAGAACCCCGAAGCCGTTCTCGCAATAATCACACAGAACGGAAATGGCTACGAGGCTGGGTTCGAGCAAGCGTTTTGGAAGCCCGTTCGCCAGTACTGGGAGGAGCGTAGCCCTGCCACTGAGGCCCCGCTGCGTGAGGCAATGACCCTTGACGCGATCAAGTGGCAATACACCCACGGAGTGCCGGATCCGAGCGTGGTGAGCCCGGACAGCTGGCACCACGATTACGCGATGCTGTCTCGCCCCGGCAACGACCTCATCCAGTTACAGCTTCTAGGTGACTACGCAACCAATCCCCCGCTGTACCCGCAGCTCCACAGCTACCTCAGAGAAAGTGAAGTCCCTGTCCTCGCCGTGTGGGGCCGTAACGATCCGATCTTTGGACCAGCGGGTGCTGCTGCTTTCACCGACGACGCGGCCAGCGCCGAAATCCATCTTCTCGATGGCGGTCACTTTCTGCTGGAGAGCCAATTGGATGCCACGAGTGAGCACGTCCGTCGATTCCTACAAAAGACGATGTCTTGAGACGGGCTACCCAAAATGGTCTTGCGTGTGGTCCGAGTGATAAGGCCGAGATTCGGGACCAAGTTCGTCAGGAATTCGACCAACTGCCTGGCTGCCCGAAGCCGGGCCAAAAAGGAGGACAGTATGACCACTGCGTTGGCCAAACTTCGGTCAGACGTGGCCCACTCGGACGTCGTTCGAGCGATCAAGGAATACGACCGGCTCGGTCCCGAAGCGTTTTTTGCTGCCCACGGATACGGTCCATCACGCAGCTACGAATTGGTCTGGCGCGGTCGACGATACCCGCATAAGGCCCTTTTGGGCACAGCGTACGAGTTCGCGACCGACAATCGGCTCAGTCCGGGCGACTTTGAAGGCGGGAAGGCCGGTGCGGTATCGGTCCTCGAGGGTCTCGGCTTCACCGTGGATGCGATGAATTGATCGTCGTTCAGTCGCCAGAAAAACGACCGTGAAGGGAAGGCGATTCGATAAGCAAGGGCACAGGAGTTTTCGTTCAGAGCGACGCTGTAACACGCCTCTTTTTAAGAGGCCCACTTGCTCTGCCAAAGAGTATCCGGAGTGGATACCTCATCACGCCGACCGTGACACAAGGAACGACGGGTCTTTGACGCGGTGACCACAGAGGAAGGTATGCCGATGCAGCCACTAGTCGTATTCGATGTCAACGAGACGTTGCTTGATCTTGAAGCTCTTACTCCTGCATTCGAGACTATATTCGGCGACGACAGAATGATGCGCCTTTGGTTTGCAAACCTGATCACTTACTCGGAGGCGCTGACGCTATCCGGGGTTTATGTCCCCTTCACAGACATTGGCGGCGCGGTTCTCAAGATGCTCGCGGCCACGCGTGGTCTGACGATCTCGGACGAGATGGCAGCGGAGTTCACTGACCGTTTTGCGACCATGCCACCACACCCAGAAGTCCCGGCTGCACTGCGCCGCCTTCGCAACCATGGGTTCCGGTTGTTTACGTTGACTGACAATACGCTGGAGATCTCCGGGCGCCAGCTGGACCGGGGTGGCCTGATTGATCTATTCGAGCGTCGTTTCAGCGTCGACGAAACCGTAAGGAAGCACAAGCCCTCACAGGACGCCTATCACTCACTTACGCGGGAGTTCGGAGTTGATCCATCCGGCTTATGCCTCATCGCTTGCCATGTGTGGGACACCATCGGTGCTCTTGCTGCAGGGTGGCAGGCCGGACTGATCCTGCGCAAAGGGAATGCCCCATTACCCGTCGGGCCGCAGCCGACCTATATAGGCGACGATCTCGAGGTTGTGGCCGACCAACTGATCAAAGGCTACCCAGTGACGGGAGACGAGGAGTATGAAATGTGACCACCCTCCCGGACGAACTCAGTGCCGCTAAGGCCGTTGTGGCCCAGAAACTCCCGCCCGAGGCCGCGGCGACCTTTAGCACGCAGCAGATCCAGTTGGCCCGCATGGCCATTCCATCCGTTCATTCCGGGACTGAGGTGCCGGATGCTTCACTGTTATTGGTCACCGGCAATTCGATTCGCCTATCCGAAGTGCTCGACGGCTCTCCCGCTGTTCTCGTATTCTACCGAGGGGGTTGGTGTCCATACTGCAACCTGACTCTTCGGACATACCAGGACGAACTCCTGCCCAAACTCAAGAACCTGGGTTTCAAGCTGGTGGCGATCAGTCCGCAGCGGCCCGATGGGTCTCTGATGACCCAGGCAAAAGCGGAGCTGGATTTCGACATTCTTTCCGATCCGCAGAACGTCCTGTCAGTGTTTCTCGGCATCATTGATGATGGGAGCGACGAGGTGCGGGAGACCCAGGCTGTGCTGGGCTTGGACTTGGCCGAAGTCAACGAAGGCGAAGACGTCCGGCTGCCGATGCCGGCCGTCGTAGTCGTAGACGACCAGCGGATAGTTCGGTGGTCCGACGTTCACCCTGACTACACCACACGAACCGATGTGGATGCGATCGCTGAGGCCGTCAGATCCTTTTAAGAGTCTCATTGCGCATTAGTGATCCATTCGGGGTCTGAACCGGCGGCGCCTCGTTCTTAGTCGAGCCGCAACCGCGTCAACGAAGCTGAAGTCGAGAGGAACGCTATGGCGTCTAACATCGACGATTACGCCATAATCGGCGACACGAAAACGGCCGCCCTCGTCGATCTTACGGGATCGATCGACTGGTGGTGTACGCCGCGCATCGATTCCGCTGCCGCCTTTGCCGCGCTGCTTGGCGACACGAGCAATGGACGGTGGCTGATCGCCCCGAAAGGCGAGGTGGCCAAGGTTGTCCGTCACTACGAACCAGAGACCTTGATTCTCAAGACGATCTTTGAGACATCGACGGGATCGGTGTCTGTCAGCGACTTTATGCCCCCAAACGAAGGCCACTCAATGATCCATCGCATCGTCGAGGGTCGTGGTGGCACTGTCGAGATGCAGATGGAACTAATCGTACGTTACGGCTACGGCGCGATCACCCCTTGGGCCACCGCTACGGGTGATGGACTCGTCCTTGTTGCCGGCCGTGACGGCCTCCGCCTCCATAGCCCCGTCCGGCTCGCTGGCGAGGACCAGCACACCGCTGTCTCCTTCTTCGTGTCGGACGACATTGTCCGCTCTTTCTCGCTCACCTGGTTCCCCTCGGAGAAACCCTCACCTCTCCCCATCGACAGCCTTGCGGCTCGTAACCACACGCGCCAGTACTGGCACGACTGGGTAGGACAGTGCACCTACAACGGCGGTTGGCGCGACTTGGTTGTCCGCTCGCTCATCACCTTGAAGGCCCTTACATACGGCCCCAGCGGCGCCATCTGTGCGGCAGCAACAACCTCGTTGCCTGAGATTGCTGGCGGCACCCGAAACTGGGATTACCGTTATTCCTGGCTCCGAGACGCGACCTTTACTCTCCATGCGCTACTGGTCTCCGGTTACACCGACGAGGCGGCGGCGTGGGTGCAATGGCTTCGCCGCGCCGTTGCGGGGAACCCCGGCGAGATGCAGATCATGTACGGCATCGACGGAGAGCGGCGCCTACCAGAGTTCGAACTCGACCATCTCGCCGGCTACGAAGGATCAAGGCCCGTCCGTATCGGCAACAAAGCGGTCACTCAGCTCCAGCTCGACGTCTATGGCGAAGTCCTCGACTCTGCTGTCACCTATTGGCAGAGCCCTATTCCCAAAGAGGCCAACGTATCGCCGGATCAGATATTGGCGATCCTAGGGCACCTCGAGCAAGTGTGGCCCGAGCCCGACAGCGGGATCTGGGAGGTTCGCGGCCCACGGCGGCACTTTACCCATTCGAAGGTCATGGCCTGGGTCGCCTTCGATCGGGCGGTCACGCTGGCAGAGCAGGGTTTTTTGCAGAAGGGCCCGATAGACCATTGGCGGCGATTGCGTGATGAAATCCACACCGAGATTTGTCAGAAGGGGTTCGACCCCGAGCTCAAGTCGTTCACCCAGTACTACGGTGCCAAGCTGCTCGACGCCAGCCTGCTCATGCTCGCACCTGTCGGTTTCCTGCCGCCCGATGACCCGCGTATCGTTGGCACTGTCGAATCGATCCAGAAGGGCCTCGTCAGCAACGGCCTCGTCCTCCGGTATCAGACCGATACTGACGAGGAGGTTGACGGCCTGATGGGGGCCGAGGGCGCCTTCTTGATGACAAGCTTCTGGCTCGTTGACAATCTCGTTCTGCTCGGACGCCGCGACGAGGCAAAGGAGATGTTCAACCGGCTCTGCGCGCTCTGCAATGACGTCGGTCTCCTCTCCGAGGAGTACGATCCGAAGAGAGGCCGGTTGCTTGGAAACTTCCCGCAGGCCTTTTCACACGTAGCTCTGATCAACACCGCCGCCAATCTCTCGATGGGCGAGAATGGCCCTTCGGCGATGCGCAGTCGCCGTTACGGGCCGGCGGCGATCGCTGGTCGCCGCCATTCGAGGGGCGGATTGCGCTTGTGGCCAGGCCGGTAAGAGGCATCGGACGAGAGGCGGTGACCCAGTTCGCCAAGGCCCAGCTGGCCCATGGGGGAGCCGGAGCGGCACTGGTCGCAGCAGAAATGTCGGGTTTGAGACCGGAAGGTGTCTGACGGTCCTGAACCCCCGCCAGTACCGAGTTGACGAGCGACTACGGAGTTATGGACCGGACGAAGTCGCAGGCGAGCGCGGCGATCGTCTGTGGACGTGCTTTGACGTCGATCAGAAAATGACCAACCAACTGCTCTCGGCTTGAATCTCGGGAATCGCCGGGCGTTCCGAGTTAACTCGATGTATTCCCATCGACAAGCGCTTGGCGCTGAAGGTGGCGGAGGCCAGGGAGCACTTCGGGATCCCGGTCTTGACGAACTTGTGAGCTGCTCAGGATCCGCTCTTAGTCTCAATGGGGAGCGGGCACTCGTGCTCCACAGAACGGTCTTTTTCTTCAACTTCGCGGCGAAGGGCGGGGATCAGTCACTGTCCTTGGTCGCCACCGCGAGCCCTGTCGTCGAGGGCGGGCCGTCCTCCTCCACCGGTGTGGTCCACACCATGACGGCCTCGGCGTCGAAGCGCACGAGGCAACGGCTTCCCGGCACTACCATGACCGGGTCGATGCTCCGAGACGTCAACTCCGGCCCACCCTCGAGGCGCACCGTCACTTCCACGCTCGTGCCCAGGTCGACGACATCGCTCACCACCGCGGGGTGTGTCGATCGCTCGTCCTGGCTGGACCGGCGCGCCCTCTGCGACGGCAATACCCCGAGGTTCTCCTGGAGTGGGCCGACCTGGACCCGCTCGGGAGCCACAGACCACAACACGGCGGCTCCGAGTGGTAGCTGTGCCGTCACTGTGAAGGATGTCGCGCCGGCGAGTACCGTGCCGTCAGCCGCGACCACACCGCGGCCAAGATTGCTGATGCCGAGGAGACGCGCCACCTGTGGGGAGGCCGGCCGGCGATAGACCTCGACAACCCGGCCGGACTGGAGCACCCGCCCGTCGGTGATAATGACGATCTCGTCGGCGAGGAGGGCCGCCTCTTTTGGATCGTGAGTTACGAGCACGGTGGACAGGCCGGTCTCGTGCTGGAGCCGGCGCACCTCGCGCCGCAGTTCGTGGCGGACGGGCGCGTCCAGGGCAGAAAAGGGCTCGTCCAGGAGCACGACCTCCGGCCCGCTGGCCAGGGCACGTGCCAGGCTTACCCGTTGGCTCTGCCCGCCGGACAGCTGTTCCGGATAGCGATCGAGGAGGTCGTCCAAGTGGAGTGTCTGCAGCCACCAGGCCGCCCGAGCAGGGTCGGCGTGGACACCGAAGAGGGCCTGCTCCCATACCGTTCGTCCAGGGATCAACCCCAGGCTCTGAGGGACGTAGCCAATCCGACGGCGGTCGGGCGCGATGCGGCTCACGTCCGCGCTGCCATAAGTAACCATCCCGGCATCGGGCCCAAGGAGCCCGGCGAGGACCCGCAGTGTTACGGACTTGCCCGAACCCGACGGCCCGACGACGGCCAGGCGCTGGCTGCCTTCGGGGTGGGCCACCCGCAGACAGAAGGTACCGACCTTGACATCGATGTCGAAGCCGATCGGCGTCGGAGCCGTCGACATCGGGGCGAGCGGTGCCGGGGGCGACCGGTGCCGGACACGGCGCGGGCGCCGAATACGACTTAGGGCGATGGCCAGCACGGCAATCCCGAAGGCGAGGATCGTCGGGGCCTCGGCCTGTGACAGCGGCGAGGAGGAAAACAGGTTGTCAACGTAGACCGGGAGGCTGTAAGGGTGGTAAGCGAGGACCACGGTGGTTCCGTACTCGCCGAAGGCCCGCAACCACATGAGGATCATCCCGGTCCGGATACCGTCCCCGGCGGCCGGCACATCGACGCGGAGGAACCGGGCGAACGGACCGTGGCCGAGGGTGGCGGCGACATCGCCAAGGGAAGGATCGACGGCCGCGAAGGCGCTCCGGGCCACCACGACCAGGAAAGGCAACGAGACGAACGTCATAGCGATGACGACCCCGTACATGGTCTCGGTGAGCCGCTCGCCCGACAGCTGGCCGAGGAACGTGTACGGGCCGACGATGTAGATCAACAGGATGCCGCTCACGAGGGGCGGCACGGCCAAGGGGAGCAGGACGATCAGGCCCACCGCGGAGGCCAGCCACCCCCGCCGGCGGGCCAAGACATAGGCCAGCGGGATGCCGGTAAGGATCCCGATCAGCAACGAGATGGTGGCACCCTCGACCGATACCAGCAGGGCCGGCCAGAGTCCCGGGACGTTCCAACCCTCGTTGTGACCGTCGACGACGCGGTAGACGAACGCCCCGACCGGGTACGCCAGGTAGAGGACCAGCAGGACGCCCAGCCACTGCAGCGGGCGCGGCGACCTGCCAGGCCTCACCCGAAGAGGCTGCCGGAACTCATCCGAGGAGGCCCGCCAGGCCGCTCGGCACGCCGGTTCCAGTCACCTTTGGAGGGGAGATGATTACGAACTGGTCGGCTTTCATCACAGCCTTCCCGGTGTCGCCGAGGAGGAATTTGACGAAGGCGTCCGCCGCGGCCGGATGCGGGGCGCCTTTCACTACCGTGATGGTGTACTGACCGGCGAGGTTGACGCCGGGGAGATCGACGTGCGGGCTGCCCTGCGAGTTGGCGTCGGCGAGGTACATAAACGCGCTGTCGAGCTGCCCGGTCAGGACGTCGGCCTCCTCCGGGTTCTCCGCGTACTCGTCCGACGTCTCGCTGGCAAGGGTCTTCAACGCCGGGAGGTTCCTGGATTTCGCCGTATCCTCGAGGGCCTCAGCGGCGAGGACGCCACCGGGGTCCTGGGTTGGGTCGGTTCGACCGAGTCGGAACCCAGGCTTGGTGATCACGTCGTACCACGGCATGGTCTTGAGGTCCGTGGCAAATGTGCTTTGAGGGTAGTAGCCGAGGACTAGCGGTGACGAGGCGAACGATGCGTACCACGACACCCAGTCGCCGTTCGCCGTGCCTTCGAGGGTGGTGTTCACCGTCGGGCTGGCACTGATGAAGACGTCGGCCACGGCAACCTTGTTCTTGATGTCGGCGGCCAGATCCGACGATCCGGCCGAATTGTCGACCAGGGTGTAGCCCGTCGCCGCGTGGAACGCCGGCGCCACCGAGCCGGTTATCAGAGACTTGAGTGACCCGGCGGAGAACACGTCGACGTCACCGGAATGCTTGACTGAGGTGGTTGAAGTGCTGGCCGAGGTCGCCGACGAGCTCCCGCAAGCGGCTACCGCCAGCGCTGTCACCGCAAGCGTCAACCCAAGCACTCGTCTCGAGGTGAGGATATGGCCTCGTCTGGCAGCTATCATTCGCATTTGCCAATGATAGCGGCTGTCGAAGGTCGCGTGTGCGAGGAGTGGAGGGGAGCACGGTGTGGGCAGGAGGTGGCCAGCCCGCTCCTGTCTTGGCCCTGGGACCTGGGTGTCGGCACCGCCAGCTGCGCCAGCCTCAAGCTCCCCTCACGTCTGTGTGTCCTAGCCCGATGGGAGCTGCCCCAGAAGGATCGGGCACTCGAGGAGAAATATGTACCGACGAACTCGAGTTGGTTGGTTGACGGCTCATCGATCGCGGCGGCGTTTGCAAGAGAGCGACCAGTCGACCGTCGCCAAGTCCGTGGAGCAGAGACTTGCGAACGCATAAGCTCCCAGTCGCATGGACGACTACAGCGTCAGCGAGGCAGCCCGGTTACTGGGAGTGAGTCCCGACACGGTTCGGCGCTGGATCGACGACGGCCAACTTGATGCTGCTCGGACACCAGCAGGACATCGTCGGATCGACGGACCGGCGCTAGCTCGTTTTGCTCAATCGATCTATGAGGACCCCGACCCGCTTGTAGCCGCTCGTGAATCGACTCGTAATCACTTTGCGGGGATCGTAACTAAGGTGGTGACAGACAAGGTCATGGCCCACGTCGAGGTGCAAGCGGGTCCGTTCCGGGTCGTGTCCCTCATCAGTCGGGAGGCGGTGGAGGACATGAACCTCGCCCCTGGGGTCATGGTAAATGCCGTAGTCAAGGCGACCAACGTGTCGATCGAGCACATCGCACGCTGACCCTCGCTGGAACCTTGAGCAGGTAGGAATGTCGAGTCCCTAAGCCTCTGGTCGCCCATCCAAATTCACATATGTGAGTGCGGCAGATCTGTGAACTACGAATTGCCTTGAATATCGCGTCGCTCCTGCTCAGGCTTCTGATATCGCTGGAGTGACGACGAGGGTGCAGTGGTCCGGAACATGGGGGACGTCAAGGAAAGACGGTCCTTTGTAGAGTGCTGGAGGTCTAGTGATCCCCCAGCCGCCTGGAACCAGGCTCGCCTCGTCACTCTTCATCTCCGACCGCAGCAGTCTGCGTCTACCCGGATTGGCCGCCACCCTGATCGCGCGCCCTATTGCGTTGGACCGAAGCGCTCGACGCGGATCCGTTCTGAGGGGACGCCATTACTGAGAAGGGCATCGGTGGCGGCGTCGGAGAACCCCGACGAACCGCAGACGAAAGCCGTAGCCGAGCTCGGCACCGAGGGGGGAAGATCATTTTTGGTGAGTCGTCCCGCCGGCCGAGGCCAATCTGCCGGAATCTGGCGGGTGTAGAGGATGGTCGTCTCCGGACCGGGCAGCTCGTGGGCATAGTAGAGATCCGCAGGGGTGCGAACAGAGACAACGAGTTGCACGAGGTCTGAGCGCCCCAGGCGACGCGCCGTCCGCAGCATGGCCATCAGTGGTACCACGCCGGATCCTCCACCAATGAGCAGTGCGGGTGTCTCTCCCGCCCAGACGAACCAGCCACCGATCGGTCCCCGTACTTCGAGCTCGTCGCCCGGTGCGACCCCCTCGTGCAGGAACGTCGAGACTTCTCCGCCAGTCAGGTATTCGACGGTCAGTTCGAACTCGTTGGTTCCGTCCGGAGCGGAGGCAACCGAGTAGGACCGCGACGCCGTATAACCGTCGGGGGCCGTGAGACGCACCACGTAGTGCTGCCCGGCCAGGTAGCTAACCGGCTCGTCGAGCGCCAGTCGAAATGTCTTTGCTGTCGGGGTCTCCGGTCGGATGCTGACGACCGTGGCCCGTTGCCATTTTTTTGGTCGCGGGACCGCGGGGAGGCGTTCAGTCACCCTGATAGCGCTGTTCCTTCCACGGATCGCCGCGGTCGTGGTAGCCGTTTCGCTCCCAGAACCCCGGTTCGTCGTGGTCCAGGACTTCCAGCCCGGAGACCCATTTTGCGCTCTTCCAAAAGTAGAGGTGGGGAACGAGAAATCGGGCCGGTCCACCGTGCTCTCTGGCCAGCGGTTGGCCCTCGTACTCCCAAACAACCCAGGCCTGGCCACCGGTGACATCAGCCAGCGGAAGGTTGGTCGTGTATCCGGTTTGGGACATGGCCAATACGTGGCTCGCCGAGGGTAACGGCCGCGAGAGGGTGAGGAGTGTGTCAACCGATACACCCCGAAATGTGACTCCGAGCTTCGACCAAGTCGTGACACAGTGGATGTCCCCGGAGAAGCTTGAACCCGCGAGCGCGTGGATCTCGTCCCACGACCAGGTCATCGGCTGGTCAACCAGCCCGCCGATCGAGAACGTCCATGTGTCGGTGGAGAGCGTGGGCGTTGCCTCTGCGGTGAGGACCGGCCACTCTGCGCCCGCGTCATACTGGCCCGGCGGCAGGCGGGGATCGCGAGACGCTTTTCCGCGTCCTTGGAATCCTCGGGTGAAATTCATGGCGCCGTCGTCATCTCTCCCGAGTCCGGCACGGCTGATTTCATCACCGGCCGGGGAGACCCGGAAGATCGCCGATGCTGGCGGCATTCTGTTGGGCCCAATAGTCCCTGATCCCCTCTGGTCCCTTTCGGCTGGACCATTCGTCCATCGTCGACCGGTGCTGTTCGAAGGACATGAGAGGCACGCCGTAACCGCAGGAGTCAGCGACCCGGCTTACGTCGACAACGATGACGGAACGCACGCCGACACCGTCTCCCCCTACGAGGTGCGTGGCCAGCTCGGCGAATTCGGGGGCATCGCGCGGGACCGGCCGCGCTCGTCCGTGGAGACGCACGATACGGGGTGGCCCGGCAAAGGCGCAGAACATGAGGACAATTCTCCCATTCTCCTGCAGGTGAGCAATGGTTTCGATCCCGCTACCCGTTTGGTCGAGATAAGCGACGGTCCGTTCGCCCAGGACAGCGAGTTCATCCCGATTGCCCTTCGGCGAACAGTTGATGAGACCGTCACGATCGAGGGGAGCCGTCGACACGAAAAAGACCGGTTGGGAGATCAGCCATTCCGCCAATCGTCCGTCAATACCTTCGTACGTGCGGCCCATCCCGCAATTATCGCATCCCGGCGGATCGAGGCAAATGGTGATGTTCAGACCCAGGGAGCGGCCGATTCGTCTGCCGTGACGGCGGTCGTGTTTGACCGTCGGTACGTGTATCAGCACAACACTTCACAGGAATGGGATGTACGGGTGGGGTAAGCGATCGGACACCGAGCGGTCACTTCTCGTCCCTAGACAGTCATGAGAGAACGAAAGCATGGCTCGTCATTGGGGGCGAGCGGACGGTCTCGATCGGACATTTCGGATTTATTCCTTGTCCCTGGCCAAACCCAATTCCCGGAAGAGATTAGGGAGACTTGACGCAGGGTTTGAATAGTGTCCCAGTAGGTCCCCTCGGCCCGCGGTCAAGAGGTCGGCAGCAAGAGGAGAGTGAGGCTCTCCTCGAGCCAACGCTGGACGCGCGCTGCGGTCCACCCTCGCCGGCGCGTCAGGTACGCATAGGTCTCGGGATTCGCAAGCGCCGACACTCTGTCGGTCGCATCGGCGATCGATAGCCCATCACGAAGAGGTCCCCGGCTCGACAGCATTTTCACGAACGCGCGCAGCGACGCGTTGCGGCGTGCCTCGTCCTCGTCGATGAGCGGGTCCAACTCGGGGCTGACAGCAATCGCAGTGCGAAGCACAGCGTGGACCGGAGCGTTTCGCTCTAGAACGCCACGCATGATCCCGGCCGCCAGCCGCACTTGCTCTCGCTGGTCAGCAGCGGCAGCGACGGCCTGAACTTCGGGGCGGTCCAACAACGGCACGGGTGCGGCGTCACCGACAATCGACACATCGAGGTATGCCTCGAGAAGGTTCCGCTTGTTCTTGAAGCGGGCGTACACGGTTTCGACCGCGACGTCGGCCTCCGACGCCACGGCGTCGATCGTGGTCGCGGCATAGCCGCGCTCCACGAAGAGCTTGGCCGCAGCCTGGACGATGCGAAGCCGCGTCTCGGCGGCGCGACGAGCTCGCCGGTCACGCGGGGTCTTGACATCGTCCACCCCATCAGCGTATCGTTCCTTTATTGATACAGTGGTACTGTATCAATAAAGTGACACACTAAGACAAAAGGGAGTTGGAGATGGACGAGAGCATCAAGATTTCCGGCGTCAACCATGTCGCTCTCCGGGTGCGCGACGTCGAGACATCGGCCGGGTTCTACAAGGGCCTACTGGGCTTCACCGAAGACGTCGATCGGCCCATGGGCATCATGGCCCTCCTCCGGGCGCCGCTTTCCACGAACCATCACGACCTGGCATTGCTGCAGATTGGGCCAGACGCGGTCGACGACAGCCCGCACTCCGTCGGCCTGTTCCACTTCGCGCTCGAGGTGGAGGCAATCGACGACCTCGTGACGGCTCGTGACCGCCTTGCCGCTGCAGGCTGCCTCGAGAGCGAGGCCGATCACGGTGCCACCAAGGCTGTGTACGGGCATGACCCAGACAACAACACCGTCGAGTTGACCTGGGTCCTGCCGCGGGCCGAGTGGGGCGACTGGGAATCATCAGCTCCCATCAAGGAGCCCGTGGACATCCGACAGGAGGCGCAACGCCGGCACGAGGCGGCGGTCAACGGCGTCATAGTCCGGAGAACGGGAGCTAAGGAACCTATTCCAGCAGCGTGAGGGCGGCTGGCGAAGGGTACGAATAGCGTCTCAGGCCTACGCACTGGTAGCGTGACGAAGTCGTTCTCGCGGCAGTTGTCTCGCCCACGGCGGCACATCCAGGCGTGTGAATGACCGAGGTGAGGAAGTTTCCATGACCGCCTCGTCGGCCCGAAGGTGGAGTCGGGGATCGAACTCTCGGATCGCGTAGCCCAGACTGCAAACACGGTAAAACCGGTTGAGTCGTGACTGACGCTGTCAACCACACCCAACCCGGCTGGGGGCTCCCCGGTATCGATGACATCTCCATCAGCTCTGACCGGAGCACTGCTCGGCAAAGTGCAGGGGCGGGGTATTAACCGTGACTGATAGGCACAGTGTTTGCACCAGCTTCAGTCCGTAAGTGCGAAACGGGACGTTGTTGGAGCACAACCGTGGATCAAAGGTCCCGTTTGATAGAGCCCTCCACTGTTGCTACCAGACTCAACAACTCTCCCCTACTCAACGAGACTCTCGCGGAGCTGGCAGCCCCAATCCTGGCCCTATCGAGTTGGGACTGCACCCATAGCTGACCGGGCGACCCGATCCGAAATGGAGCAAGACGATCCTCCACATACGTCAGGAGGCACGCGGCCTCATCGACATGGTCGCTCTGGACGAACGCAAGAGCAAGAAGGCGCAGGGCCGATTCGCTGACGTGTGGAGCATTCAACCGGTCGGCCAATCGAAATGCTCGAGAGACATAGCCCTCTGCGTTGGGCTCGCCGAGGCCTATGAGGGTCCATCCCCTCATGAGTGAGAGCCACATTTCAGACGTACCTGTCACCTTGAAGACGTCCGGCCGGGAGTCGATGACCCTCTTACTGGCCTCGAAATCCGGGCCGCTCCGGAGATTCAGGTAATTGGCGGCGACAGTAGTGACTGCGGCGCTAATGTTCAGCGGGCTTCCAGAAATCTCAGCTCGCCTAAGAGCTTCCGCAGCGACAGCGGCGCTCTCTTCGGATCTGTCAAGGCTGGAGAGTGCCGAAGAGCGCATGAGGAGTGCAGTCACCTGAGGCCCGAAACTTTCCGCACTTTCTGCTATTTCAGTTGCGCGCTCTGCAGCCGGCAGGACGTCAGCAAATCGGCCAGTCATGACAAAGACCGACGCACATGCAACTCCCTCCCACGCGGAGCGCTGTAGTCCAGCGCGATCCGCCAGGACCCGGCTGGCCTCTGCGAGGCGGAACGATTCCGCAAAGTCACCGAGAGACTGGCCTTCTAGGAACGCATGCTCGCCAAGTACCGCCACCACTTCCTCAATGGGGACTTCTGATTCATGCTCGACGACCTGCCGACGCCAGTCAGCGCCGTCGACAGGAGCCTCCTGATGGGCCAACAAGAAGGTTTGCCGACACAGCGCGGTCAGTTCGACCCAGTTATTCAGGTCGACGCACCAGGTGGCTGCCGCCCGAAGATTGTCGAGCTCCGCAACCAGGGTCGCAATAGCCGAGTAGAAGTGGGCATCGAGCAGATCTGGCCCGATTCGCTCGGCGAGTGCGAGGAAGTGTCGAGCGTGTCGTTCCCGAGTTGCTTCCGTCTCCCCGGTCTCGGCGAGTCGATCTGCAGCATATTGACGCAACGTTTCGAGCAGCCGATACCGTCCGAGCTCGGGGTCGTATTGGACAAGTGACCGGTCAACCAGTCGGAGCATGCAGTCGACGACGTCTTCAAGCATCTCGTCCCCAGCCGCAACCGCTTCAGCAGCGTCCAGTCCGAACGAAGCAGGAAACACGGCCAAGCGTCGAAAGACGGTCTGATCTTCTTTAAGGAGTAGATCGTGCGACCACGAGACGGTGGCCGCGAGGGTTCGGTGGCGTTCCTGTGCTCGACGAGATCCTCCGCTCAGAAGTCGAAATCTCTCGTCCAATCGTCGGGAAATCTCATCTGCCGGCATGGACCGCATCCGGGCGGCAGCCAACTCGATGGCCAACGGGATCCCATCTAACCGTCGACAGATTTCGACAACCGACGCGACTGTGGTGTCTTCTAGCGTGAACTGATCGACCACTGCTGACGCCCGCTCAACAAACAGACGGACTGCAGGAGTGTCGAGTGCCTCCTCCGGGGTGGCATCTCCCTTGGCGATTACCAGGGACGAGACTCGACGCACTATCTCGCCATCAAGGCCAAGCGGTTCACGGCTTGTAGCGATTACGTGGACGTCGGTTGTCGCCTCGAGCAACGCATCTACCAGGTCTGCGACATCGCTTATGATGTGCTCGCAATTGTCCAACACGATGACCATGCGCCGGTCAGATAGATACTTCACCAGCGCGTCGGAATCGGTCACGGGAGCCCGGATAGCGGATGCAGTCGCTACTGGAACCTCCGATCCGTCAGACACCGGCGCCAGATCCACCAGCCAGCACCCGTCCGCATAGTCAGGAGCGATGGCTGCACCCACTCCGAGGGCCAATCGGGTCTTCCCCACCCCGCCCACTCCCGTGAGGGTCACCAGTCGCTCTCGTCCAGCGAGGGCTGCCAAGACCTTCACCTCTTCGGAGCGACCGATCAATTCGGTTCGGGCCGTCGGTAGGTTGGTCGGCACGGCATCGACCGACCTCAGTGGAGGGAACGTCCCGTCGCCGACTTGGAACACCTGTACGGCCGCCGATAGATCCCGGAGGCGATGTTCACCCAAGCCGTGCAGTCCGACCATGCCGTCGACTAAGTCTGCCGTCGACCGGGAGCACACAATCTGACCACCATGTGCCGTGGCCATGAGTCGGGCCGCTCGATTGACGGTTGTGCCGAAATAGTCACCATCCCGCTCGGCCGCCTCACCAGTGTGCAGGCCCATGCGCACCCGGATTGCCACTCCCTCTGGCCAGGACTCCTCGCCAAGCTTCTCCTGAGCTGTCGTAGCCGCAGCCAACGCATCGCCAGCCCGATCGAAAGCCACGGCGAATCCGTCACCACCAGTGGCGAACACATACCCCGAGTGTTCGTCGATCGACGACCTGAGGCAATCATCGTGGCGCTCCAATGCTCTCCGCATCGCGTCCGGGGAAGCCTCCCACTGGCGAGTCGAGCCCTCGACATCGGTGAAAAGGAACGTCACCGTCCCAAATGGTCGCTGGACTCCGGCCGCCGCCCTCACAGCCCCCAAGCGTATGCGACCAGAAGACGGGGACCGCAAGTGGATGTGCGCCGCGATCAAGGTGGTGAGGGTGTGCCACCATGCTCAGCAACCTTGCCCAGAGGGCGTACCACCTAACCCCTCCTAGCCTTGAGAGTCACCCCGACTGACCGCGGACGGCTCGCTCCTTGAAGGGAACCCCGCCACAAGCCACAAGCGAGCACAACATCGAAGTCCCGGGAACGGAAGCGGCCGGAAGCCGGACAGCAGGGCAAGGGCAGGCCGCGGCGGTCCGTGCAAAGCTTTGATCATGGCGGCGGCCCCCACCGGAACAGTCACCTTCCTCTTCACCGACGTCGAGAGTTCGACCCAGCTTTGGGAGCGAGCTCCTGACGCTATGAGGTCGGCCCTGGCCCGCCACGACGACATCGTGCGCCGGGCAATCGACGCTCACGGCGGCTACGTGTTCTCTACCGGCGGAGATGGATTTGCCGCTGCCTTTCAGCGAACGACATCGGCCGTTGAGGCTGCTGCCACCGCCCAGCGCGAGCTGGGGGCTCAGGCTTGGCCTGGCAACATCGGCCTGCGGATCCGGATGGGGATCCACACCGGCGAATGCGCGAACGGCGGTCGACACCATCTACTCCACCTTCGGGACAAAGTCCGCCTTGATGATGGCGGTGATTGACGTTGCCATCGTGGGCGATGACGACGAGGCCGCCATGGTCGATCGGCCCGAGTTCGCCCTTTCGCCAAAGGACGGAGAATCGATCGCCTGCGGACAGGAGTGCATTTCACCGTCGGTGTGTACCAACGGTCGGTGCCGATACTGAAGGCCCTGCAAGAGGCGGCCGCCAGTGATGAAGCGGCTCGGGTTCGACTGACCCAGTACGACGAGGATCGTCGTGAGGTGACGGCCGCCGGTCTTGTGCTCATCCTTGGATGCGAACCTCCCAACGACGTGGTCGATGCCATCTGGGCTCTCGTCAGTCCCTCGGACTACACCTATCTCACCGAAGGCAGGGGCTGGTCTATCGAAAAAACGGAGGCCTGGCTGGTGCAGATGTGCAGCGCCGCCATCGGAAACCATGGCCGCTCGGCCGGGAGCGGGCAGTGAGATCGCTCGGCCGGGAGCCGCGCCGGAAGCGACCTCACAGATGAGGGAGGTTTGTCGGAGGGTTCGAACGGTGTCCCAGTAGGTCCGCGCTGTGATGTCGAGAGACATTCGGGGCCGATGTGTCAAGACATCGTCGACCGGCGAAACCCGCTGGTCAGGCCTGTGGATGGTGGTCCCGGATGGGATCGAGAGCAGGTCGGCGCAGCGGGATCCGTTGTGGCTGACGATTTCGACCTTGCCGCCGTAAAAGAACGTGGCCATGCGCCAACCCTTGGAGGCGGCCCCGATCCTGATGTGTGCCGCCGTCTCGACCTTGTCGAACCGAAGACGGTGGCCGTCTGCTCCTCTCGCCGCCTGGTCGAACCTCGTTCTCCACCCACAGGTGGAGAACGAGGAATGCCGAATCCACCTGCCGATCCCACCTACGGGCCGATTCGCCCGAAGCCGGCCCGTGTGACGGTTGATAGGTACCCAAAAAGGAAAGGTGGTTGCCATGCCAACCGACGTTCTCATTGTCAATATCGCCGTGCTCTTCGCGGTGCTCGAAGCTGATCTCGGTCGGCGGAAGATCACCACCTTCCGCATCCTCCGGCCCCTGTTCCTCGCCGTGGTCATCATCCCACTCTTCATCGCCCACCCGGCCACCGCCGGAAATGGCGAGATCATCGAAATCGTCCTGGCCGGGCTGGGAGCGCTCCTCGGTGTGGTCGCCGCCGGTCGCCTCATGACGATCGGTTTCGATCACCCGTCGCAGAGGTGTGTGAGCACTGCCGGCGCCGCCTACGGGGCATTCTGGGTCGCGGTCATCGGGACCAGACTCCTCTTCACCTACGGCGCCAACCACTGGTTCAACACCCAACTCGGCCACTGGATGGCGACCAACGGGGTCAGCGTCGATGCCCTCACCGACGCACTGATCTTCATGGCTGTGGCCATGGCCGTCACCCGCACTCTTCGCCTGGCCGTCGGCCGGACCCACGTGCGCCGCCAGTCCTCTCACGAGCTGGCGGTCTGAGATGACCTTGACCACTGCTGCCATCGCCATCGCCCTGATCGTCTTCCTCGTGGCTCGGCGCATGCGGGGCGAAGAGGTGACGGCACCGCAGAAGCTGTTCCTCCTGCCCCTGGTCGTGGGTGCCATCAGCCTGCAGAGCCTTACCCACACCAAGCCCAACGCCGTCGCCATCGGCGTGATCGCCGTTGGCAGCGCACTGTCACTGGTCTTCGGCCTGTGGCGTGGTCGCCTGGACAAGGTCTCCCTGGTGGATGGGATGCCCTACATGACCTGGACCGCCGGATCGGTCGCTCTCTTCGCCTTGGGCATCGTCGCCAAACTGGCTCTCGACGCTGGCGGTGTCGCCGCAGGAGGGACCTCCTCCGCGTTGAGCAGCTCCATCCTGCTCAGCCTGGGGTTGACTCTGCTCGCCGAGGCCGTCGTCGTCTGGCGACGGACCCAGTCACTTCCCGCGGAGCAGGCCGCAGGGGGCCAGTACCGTGGGGCTGTGCAGCAACATGGTCGGCCCACCGTCTGGCCCCCGGTCCGGTGAGCACGAACGCCGGGGCCGGCTACCTGTTCTTGTATGAAGCCCGCTACGTACGGGTGGCGCGGCTGGTCGCCCTGGCGGTCATCTTCGGCACGGCCTTCATCGGCAAGCCCCACGCATCGCTCCACGGCCATGGATTGGTGATCCTCATCAGCCTCATCGTGGCCATCGTCACCCAGGTGGCGATCACTGTGAACCCGGCCGGACCCTGGGCGCTGAGGTGGACCGCTCTCGGCGCGGTGAGTTGCGGCATCCTGGCCGGCTACGAGCCGACGGTAGGCACAGCCATCCTGCTGATCTTCATCGGTCTCAGTGCCGGTGGCAGCTTCAGCCTCGGTACCGGCGGAGTGCTCACCGCCCTGGCCGTGGCGACCACCGCACTCAGCGTCCTGGCCTCTGGTGAAGGGACAGGCAACATCAGCCTGGGTGCGGTGGTCGTCGTGGGTTTCCTGGCCGCGGCCGGCCGAAGGCAGTACATGCTGCGGGCCGAGGAGGCGGAGTTGCGCCTGGCCGACGGGGAACGGGCCCGGGAGGAGCACGCCCGGGCCGCTGCCTTGGCCGAGCGGGCCAATGCGGCCCGGGAGATTCACGACATCCTGGCCCACAGTCTGGGCGCCCTGGTGCTCCAGCTCGACGCGCTGGATGCCGTCCTCGACGCCGAGACCACGGACCGCGGGCGCGCCGCCGAGCTCCTGGCTCGAGCTCGGTCCCTGGCGGTCGAAGGGCTCAGTGAGGCGAGGCAAGCCGTCGGCACCTTGCGCACGGACGCGCCTCCTCTCATCGACGGGCTGCGACAGCTGGTCGATGCCGGCGCTGGCGGCACCAAGCTGGAGATCAGCGGGGCACCCAGGCCGATTTCGGCCGAAGGTGCGGTCGCCCTGAGGCGGACCGCCCAGGAGGGGCTGACCAATGCGGCCAAGCACGCGCCCGGGGGGGCACCGAAGGTGCAGCTCGCCTTTCTACCCGCCGAGGTCGTCTTGACGGTGACCGACGCCGGTGGGAACCACAACGGCGCGCCGGGATCACTGGCCCTTACCGGGGGTGGCTACGGTATCGAGGGACTGCGGGAACGCGCCGAGCTGCTCGGCGGGACACTGACGGCCGGCCCACTGGGGACCGGCTGGCAGGTCACGCTCCGGGTTCCCGATGATCAGAGCCTCGGCGAACGGCAGGCTCCGTGAGTGACGACGCGCCGCCGCTGCGGCTTGTGGTCGCCGATGATCAGCGGGCGGTGCGCGAAGCCCTGGCCACCGTGCTCGACGCCGAGCCCGGCCTCGAGGTCGTCGGACTGGCGGCCGACGGAGGCGAAGCCGTCGAACTGGCCCACCGTCTCTCCCCGGAAGTCGTGTTGATGGACCTGCGCATGCCCAATGTGGACGGCGTGGCCGCAACCAGGCGGTTGGCCACCGAACTCCCCGATGTCAAGGTCGTGGTCCTCACCACGTTCGCCGACGACACCAACATCCTCGCCGCGCTCGAAGCCGGAGCCTCGGGCTTCCTGACCAAGGACGCGGGACGTGAACAGATCACCCTGGCGGTCCGCTCGGCAGCTGCCGGCCAGACCGTGCTCGACCCGATCGTCCAGGCCAGCCTCTTGCGCGCAGCATCGTCGCCGGTCGCGGACCCCTCGCCGGTTTCTCCTGCGCCCACATCCCTGCCCGACGACCTGACGCCACGGGAGGCAGATGTGCTGCGGGCGATCGCCGCCGGGCACAGCAACGCCGAGATCGCTGGGGAGCTTTTCATCTCCGAAGTCACGGTGAAGAGCCACATCAATCACCTCTTCGCCAAAATCCATGCACGCAGCCGCGCCGAGGCCGTCCGGTACGCCTACGACTACGGGCTGGTCTCACCACCGCCGTAGGCCTCGGGACGGCGTTCTGGTCGGTCTCATCGTCGCCAACAGCCGGTTCCTCGCGGCGGCAGTGACCAAGTGCCGGTGAAGGTCTCGCCAGCAAGGAGCTCCTTCCGGAACTCGAAGGCCGCGACGATTGACCAGTAGAGACGGTCAATGGCTCAACTCCCTCGGGTGAGGTAATGAGGGACCTACCCGCAGCTGCTTCTCGAGTCAATAAGATTCAATGATGACGGAGCAGAAGCTGACCGTGCGGGAGATGGCTCTTGATGAAGTAGGAATGCGGATCGACTACTTCCACGGTGCGTCGGATGACCACCTTCGCCTGTTGGGGGTGGATCGGGCACTGCTGCCCACTCGGGAAACCTGGCTGGTGTCCTACGAGGAGGATTATGGGCGTCCGATTCGGGAGCGGCTGAACTACTCGCTCGTCTGGGAACTGGACTGGGTGGCCGTGGGATTCAGCTCGGCCGACAGGATTGATTTCGGAGAGAGTGCGTTCATGCACCTGCACATTCTCGAGTCGGCCCAGCGCCAGAGGGGTCTGGGGGCCACGTTCGTCGGGCTATCGGCTCAGATCTACTTCCACACTCTCCAGCTGAAGAGGCTCTTCTGTGAGCCCAATGCCTTCAACGTGGCGCCGAACCGAGCTCTGCAGCGGGCCGGATTCACCTATCAGTTCACACATGAGACGACGCCAACTCCGATCAATTTCCTGCAGCCAGTAACTCGGTGGGTTCTTGATCACCCCCCCCGGTAGCAACTTCTTCATTGCCGTCGGGATCGGATCACCGGAGGCCACCGTCGACGGAATCGAGCTGAGCGAGTGCCGCGTGACGGCTCTGCCAGGTCCCATCGGCGAGGTCGGCTGCCAGTTGCTCCATTCGACCGGCCACCAACGCATCCGGCAGTTGGGCCAACCCCGAGATACATGACCTGACGACGGGATCGAGGTAGGACTCGGGCCGCCGCCAGTAGGCCCAGTTGAACCCGTCGACACAGTCGGCGGGGACCGGAACCACCTCGACCCGGTCAGCGTCCACAGCTTCGGCCACCACCTCGACGGGCGGCGTCCGCCACGTATCAAGCGTGATCGTCTCGGGCAGATACTCCTCAAACAACCAATGTCGAGCGTGGATTTCGGCATCGAACGTGAAGATCACGATCCCATCGGCGACCCGACAGAGCTCGGCCAGGCCATTGGGGGCGTCTGGCCAGTGATGGACCGTCAGGATGGCCATGGCAGCATCGAAGGAGTCATCGGCGAAGGGCAGAGCACCGGCAACCGCCCTCACCGCGGGTGCACCATCGGGCGAGCGCTGGGCCAGCATGACCGGCGACGGCTCCACGGCCACCAACCGGCGGTCGCTGGCTTCGTAGGAGCCAGTACCGGCGCCCACGTTCAGCACCAGTTCGGCGTTCCCGAGAGCGGCCTCGATCTGGGAAGCGATCCGGGGATCAGGCTGACGGTACCGGGCGTAACGTCGGCCGATGGCGTCGTAAGTCGCCTCCGCGGTCACCTGCACCTCCTCCGCTGTTCCTTGTGCGTTTCTAGCATCTCCGGGAACGGGCATGTCTGGAGACGCCGTGGTGGTATCGGCTGTCGATCCGGCTAGCGAAGGGTCAGCAAACGTGGACGACAAGCCCCTATTGGGTCGACGGAATCTCCGTCGTGGATCGGCCCCAGCCTGTTCATGTGTACCCGTACACTTTGGTCGGTGGCCCCCAACGCGCCGACGGTGCACGACCAGATCGCCCAAGGGCTCAGGGAGCACCCGGCCCGGAAGGGGCTGCCGTTCAACCTCCTCATCACGGTGCTCGAGATCGGCGGCAGTCTCGCGTTTTTCCACCTCGCTCAACGAATGGGCGCCAGTGACGTGGTCAGCTACCTGGTCGGCAGCATCGCCCCGGTCCTCGGCGGGTTGGCAATCTGGATCAGGGCCCGCAAGTTCAGCGGAGCCTCGGCCGCCATCTTCACCTTCACCTTCATTTCCGCGGTCATCGCCCTGATCGGCAGTACCACCCCGAAGGTGCTGCTCTACAAAGACTGCGCGGCGACGGCCTTGATCGGTCTGGTCTTTTTGGGATCGTGCGTCCTGACACGCAAACCCGTCGTGTTCTACCTGGCTCAGCGGTATGGTACCGACGGTACCCATGATGGGATGTCGACCTTCGACACCATGTGGGACAACTACCCCGACTTCCGCCGAGGCATGTACGTCACCAGCTACCTGTGGGCGGCGTTGTTCCTGGTCCAAGCGGCCGGAACCGCGCTGATCATCCGCCAGTCCGAGTACGCCACCGCCTACAACTACGACCAACTGCTGCCCGTGGTTGCGATCGCACTGGGCATCGTCGGATCGATCGCCATCGGTCGCTACTTCACCAAGAAGGGTAGAGCCCGCGGTGCCGTAGCCGACGCGGCGCCCACCGGGCGCCTGATCGACCGGCGTCAGCAACGCCATTGTCCATGACCCGTCAGCCCCGTGCGTTCGAGAAGATCTATGCCATCGTGATGGCGTGAACAGCTTCGTGGTGTCCTCCGGTAGCGCCGGCTACGCCTTCCTCGTCGATGACAAGGGCCGCCTCCACCAGGCGGGATTCGGACCAGACATCGAGGCCCATATGGAGCAGCTCCCTCCCCGGGTTCCGGAGGCGCTCTACCCCCTGGCCTATCCGGTCTACGACGACGAGCCGTTCCGGACCCCGGCGCTGCGGATCACCCACAGTGATGGCACCACGACGACCCGTCTCCAGGTGCAGGACATCCGGGCTACCGGGGCGGACACGGAAGTACTGCTCATCGACCTCGACTGCCCGCTCGAGGTACGGCTGTGCTTTCGCTCGGAGGAGCACGGCGTCCTGCGTCAGTGGGCGACTGTCACCAACCGCCAGCCCGGGGCGGTGACTCTCTACGAAGTCGCGGCCGCGTCGCCCCTGTTCGGCGCCTCCTCACCTCATCTGACCCACTTCGCCGGGAGCGACTGGTCCGCTGAATGGTCGACGACCACAGAATTGCTGACGCCCGGGATCAAGGTCGTCGACTCGCGGGGTGGCGTACAACCCCACCTACACTGCTCGCCCTTCTTTCTCCTCGCTCCCGACGGGCCACCGGACGAGACGAGCGGAACTGTCGTCGCCGGTGCGTTGGCCTGGGGTGGAAACGTCCGCTTTGCCTTCGAGCGGACGGCTACCCCCACGGTGCGAGCATGGTGTGGTCACAACCCGACTGCTGCCGAGTACAAGCTGGAGCCCGGTGCGACCTTCGTCACTCCCGAGCAAATCTGGGCCTGGTCCGTTGACGGAATCGGCCCGCTCAGCCGACGTCTTCACCATTGGGTGCGCCAGCATGTCGTGCGCGACGGGAATGACCTGCGCCCGATCGTGGTCAACAACTGGGAAGCCACGTTCTTCTCGTTCGACACCGAGCGGATCCTTGGACTCATCGATCAGACGGCCGAGATCGGGGCCGAACTCTTCCTGCTCGACGACGGCTGGTTCGGCAACGCCCACCCCCGCGACGACGACACGGCCGGCCTGGGCGATTGGCAGGTCAACGAGACCAAGTTGCCCCGCGGGCTGAGTCCTCTCATCCAACGAGCCGGCGAGCGGGGCGTCCGGTTCGGATTGTGGGTGGAGCCCGAGATGGTGAACCCCCGCTCCACCCTCTATGCCGATCATCCGGACTGGGTGGTCCGTCAGCCCAGACGCAGCCCGCGGCACATCCGCCACCAGTTCGTCCTCGATGTCCTGCAGCCCGCCGTCAGCGACTTCGTGCTCGAAGTTGTCGAGCGAGTCCTGGCTTCGAATCCGGACATCAGCTATCTCAAGTGGGATGCCAACCGCTGCCTGACTGATCCGGGATCACCCACTCTGTCCCCCGACCGGCAGGCCAACTACTGGGTCGACCACGTGCGGACCACCTGGGCTCTGATGGAGGCGGTCGCTGAACGTCACCCCGAGCAGACCCTGATGCTGTGTGCCTCGGGTGGTGGGCGCGTCGACCTCGGGTCGCTGCGCTGGTTCCACGAGGTCTGGCTTTCGGACAACACCGATCCGGTCGACCGTCTGCGGATGCAGTGGGCCGCCTCCTATTTCCTTCCCGCCATGGTGGTAGCCGCCCACGTCACCCGGTTGGGCGACCGACCGGTGCCATTTGGGTGCGCGGTGGCCATGAACGCTCGGTTCGGGCTCGACCTCGACCTCGCCGGACTCACCGACGACGAGCTCTCCGTCTGCCGACGTGCGGTGGAGTTGTATCGCAGGGTCCGACCAATCATCCAACACGGGGATCTGTGGCGACTGATCCCACCGGATGAGCATGCCTCCCTCGCCTACGTAGCCCGGGACGGCCAGCGGGCTGTCCTCTTCGCCTACCAGATCACAGACCGAACGACGGAGACGGGTCCGCTCTGCCTGGGAGGGCTGGTTCCGGACCGAACCTACCGGGTGACACCCGTCGACCTGGCTGCCGGACCGGCCTCGGCGCCGGGCGCGGAACGGCGGCGGGGTGCTGACCTCGTCCATCGGGGCATCGATTGGCCCCTCACCACTGCCTGCACTGCCCGCATCTGGGTTCTCGACGCCGAGTGATGACGAGGGTGACTGTCGGGGAAAGAAGATTTAGTACGTATTATTGATTGTCCAGCTTCTGGTTTGTAAAGTGCATTTATGACTGAGGTGGGCAATTGGTACGAGAGCTGGCCCACCCCGGCACTGCTTCGTCGGGCGCGGGACGTCTACCGGTCGGCGATCCGAAAAGCTCTGGTTGAGGCGGGATGTGACGACATGCCACCCAACGGCGCCTACGTGGTCGGCGGGGTGGCCCACACCGGGGCACCACTGGGTGAGCTGATCAAGCAGATGGGTGTGTCCAAGCAGGCCGGCGGGCAGCTCGTCGACACTTTGGTCACCCGGGGTTATCTCAACCGTTCGATCGATCCCGACGACCGTCGGCGTCTGACCATCACTTTGACCGAACGAGGACACAGTGCGGCCGCAGTGGTCAGGGCAACGGTCGATCAGGTGGATGCCCAACTCGTGCGACGGGTGGGCGCCGAGTCTTTCGCAAACACGCTGGCCACGCTGGCATCGCTCATCGAAGGCGATGCCGAGAGACCCGCACTCGGCCACCGCGACCACGACATCACGCCATGATGGGCCCCAACGAAACCGACGTGCCGACCCATACGAGCCGGACGGCGGACCAGCAGTGGCCACGTCGCTTGATGTTCTGGCTCTCTCCCGAGGACCAGCCCGGTTGGGCTCGACCGGTACTCCTGCTTGTCGCCATTCTGTCGGTGGTCCTTTCCACGTGGCGGGCCGGCACCTACCTCGAGCTCTACTACGCCGCGGCCGTGCGCAGCATGTCGATGAGCTGGCATAACTTCTTCTTTGCCGCCTTCGACCCAGCCGGTACCGTGACCTTGGACAAACTGCCCGGCGCCTTTTGGGTCCAAGCGCTGTCCGTCCGGATCTTCGGAGTTCATACCTGGGCCATCATCCTTCCCCAGGTGGTGGAAGGGGCGCTGTCGGTGCTGGTCGTCTACCGGATCGTCCGCCGGCTTTCCGGCGTCGGCGCCGGGCTGATCGCGGCGGCGATCCTGGCGCTGTCGCCGGCCAACGTGGCGCTCGACCGGGGAAACATCTCCGACACTCTGATGATCCTGCTCCTCCTCCTTGGCGCCAACTCGGCGGTGACGGCGGCCACCACCAGCAGGTGGGTCCACCTCGTGGCGGCGGGCCTGTGGGTCGGCCTCGCCTTTCAGGCGAAGATGATCGAGGCGTGGATCGTCCTCCCCGCCCTCGGCCTGTTCTACCTGTTGGCGGCGACGGGCGACCGGCTCCGGCGGTTTTTGCGGATCGGGGTGATGGGGGTCGTCGCCGGGGTGGTCTCGCTGAGTTGGATGACAGTGGTCACGTTGATTCCGGCCTCGTCTCGGCCCTACGTCGACGGCAGCCAACACAACTCCCTCTTCCAACAGGTGTTCGTGTACAACGGATTCGGCCGGTTGGACCAAGTCTCCCCGAACCAGCTGCTCAGTCAGTCCATCGGGCTCCGCCTTCCGCTCCCGCCTCCAGCAGCCTGGAACCGCCTCCTGGTCGGATCATTCGGCCGCGACATCGGATGGCTGCTGCCCGCTGCCTTCATCCTGGGCGTCGCCGGTCTGGTCGTCACCTGGCGCAGGCCGCCCGGTGACTTGTTGCGGGCCGGGTTCGGGCTCTGGGGCGCCTGGCTGGTGGCGCTCATGGTCACCTTCAGCGTGAGCACCAGCATCAACTCCTACTACCTCGCCGCCCTGTCGCCGCCCATCGCCGGCCTGGTGGGGTCAGGTTCCATCATGTTGTGGAGCCATCGGCAAACCGTGTGGGCCAGGCTCTGCTCCCTCATCGTCGTGCTGGTCACAGTGGCCTACCAGGCCTGGCTGCTGCCGACATCGGGAACGGGTCTCCCGGGATGGCTCGAACCGCTGCTCCTGGCGTTGGGAGCGGTGGTGACCGTGGCACTGTTGGTCGCCTTGTGGCGCCCGACGGCCCACCTCCTCCTTCCGGTCGGCCTGGCTGCGTCGCTCCTCGTCGTGGCGGTGGTTCCGAGCGTCGCCTCGGTGTCGATCGCCTCCAGCCATCTGGGGCCGTTCGATACCCCATTCCAACCACAGGCGGTGACCTCTGGTGTGCGCACCCTCTTCGACATCACCGCCCACACCGCCTCTCTCATCCCCGGCCTGGAGAAGTACCGAAGGAGGGCGCCATTCCTGATGGCCAACCAGACCTCGGCCCTGGCCGCGCCCTTCATCTACGTCAGCGGCCAGGAGGTCCTCCCCATCGGTGGCTTCACCGGCACCATCCCCGAACCGACCCTCCCAGCGATCAAGTCCATGGTGCATGCCGGAGACTTCCATCTGGTACTTCAGTCGCCGAAGACCACCGATCCCCGGCTGGTCTGGATCGCCCGGCATTGCCTGACGGCACCGCAACCTCCGAATCAAGGCGCCGCCACCGGGCCATTCGCCATCTTCTACTGTCTCCGGACGTCCTGACCCGACGTCGCACGGGGCCCCTGCGGCGGCATTACGGACGCAGTTGTCCGGCTTCAGGTGAGAGCGATCGAGTCGAGGTTGACGCCGCCCTGACCGGGCGCTTCGACGGCGCACACCACCAGGTTCGTGCCACCCGCCATGGCCAGAGTGACCGGCCTCATCTGCCACGACGTCCAAGCCGGCGTGCTCGGCACCTCGAGCAAGGAAGTGCCGTGGACGTCGCCGGTCGCCGGGTCGAGCGCACGTACCGTCAGCGTCGAATCCTTGCCGGTCGAGTTGGCCACGCGGCAGAGAAGACGGCGGCTCCCGGCGCTGTCCACCGAAATAGCCACGGCCACACTGCTGCCTGGGGTGTCGAGACCGGTGACGTAGCCCATGCCGGTGTGGCCGCCAAAGTTGTTCTCAAAGCGGGCTGATCCCGCCCAGGCCCCGACGTCGGCCTGAAACGGTGCCGAGCCCTTCGGCACCACCCGCAAGAGGACCGAGGCATGAGGCACCAAACTCACCTGATACCCGGTCATCGACCCCAGGTCCTCGTGAGCCCAAAGATCGCGCACCGTAGCTGGACCGGCGAAGCCCAGGGTGTCGGCAAAGTCGATTGATTTGGTTTGGGCTGCGTCGTCGTCCCGGTTGAACAGGGCCACCGCCCAGCTCCCGTCGGGTAGCTGGCCGATCCAGCGCTCCGGGTCACGGCTCGAGGTGTCGTACTCGAATCCATGGCTGTTGTTGAAGATCGGCTTTCCGACCAAACCACTCTGTCGGAGGGCCAGCACCTCGGCGTTCTGGAAGAATCGGGCGTTGTCGCCGATCGTATCGACACGGTCGGTGATGGCGATCGGAGCTCCGGCCATAACGAACAGATTGATAGCGGTCTGGCGCTCGTCGTCGGCGGCGAAGGACTGAATGATCAAGGGATCGCCGTCGAGGATCACCTGGCCCCGACCCGAGATGTCCGCGAATCCGGTGAACCCCAAGAACGGGCTGTTCCACTGGGACCACTCGGGCTGCCAGGTCTGCCGGCCGTCACTCAAGTTGTACCAGGTACCGAAGCTGGCGTCGTTGTCGATCCGGACCAGGTCGCCGTATTGTCGCTCGCCCGATCCGTGGTCGAACAGGTTGGGCATCACCAGACTCAACTGCATGTCGCCGGCCGCTTCGCGCATCCACTCAAGCGCCTGTAGATAGGAGTCTCGGCCGTGGGCCACCCCGACCGTGCCGTCGCTCTGGTCGAACCCCACCTCGTACCAGGCCAGAAAGTCCATCCGAAGGAACACCGCACCAAGTTGGCGAAAGTAGGCGACGTAGCCCTTCACATACTCCTCGGCCCCGTCGCGGGTGGTATCCACCCACTGGAGAAATCCCCCTCCGTCGAAATAGTCGCCCGGATTGACGATGTCCCCCACTTTGATGTCGGGCCGACCGATAACGGTCACCAACGGATTCGTGACCGCGGATCGGGTCGCCCACAGTGGGTTGTAGTAGACGCCGAGTTCGAGGCCCTTCGCCTTCAGGTAGTTGGCCCACCAGGCCCAGTCGTGCTCCCAGTCGTCGGCTTGGCTCAGAATGTACCCATGCGGTGTGATCCGTTGGGTGTGGTCGATCCAGCCGTCGGTACACACCATGGTGAAGCCGTAGTCGCGAAAGGTATCGGCCACCCAATCGACGTTGGTTTTCCACACATCTTCGGGTATGAGCGTGTTGGTGACGTTTTCGTAGCCATACGTGCTCCAGTAGAGGGGACCGGCGCCACCTCGTCGGAACGCGGGTGAAAGTCCTGACCAGTATGCGGGCACTTGGTCGGTGCTCGATGGGGTCGCGGCCGCTGCTTCATTGGCGCCGACCGACGACACCGCCAGTCCGGTGAGTGCGATGCCTCCGCCCCCCTTCAGCACATCGCGTCGCGTCGGCACAGGATCACATCCTTCTGTCTGGCACCTGCCGGCAATACTTGCACGGCCGGAGGTGGTACGGGAGTTGTCACTCGGATGAGGTCGGTCTGAGGCGATTGGCGATTGGACGGTGGCGGTTGGACGGTGTTCGTAGGACAATGGCAGGGTGAAACTCCCGGGGAGGAGCATCATGGACGCGAGGGTTTCGGCTTCCGGCGGTGGTTGGAGTTCGGCGACGGAGCCCCCACGCTCGTTCGCATCGTCGTGGAGACGTCGGCGTCTGACCGTGGAGCAGCGTGCCGCTCGAGGTCTGGCGGCCCGTCAAACGGCTCCCCGATCGACCCACGGAAGGTACTCGCCGAGCAGCGATCGGCCCGACCCCGTCACCCTGTTGAAGGAACAAAGTACGAGCCGGGTCCCTGAGCTCGTCCCCATCCGCTATGGCCGGATGCTGGTCTCACCGTTCACGTTCTATCGGGGTGCCGCGCTGATCATGGCCGCCGATCTGGCCACCACCCCCCGATCAGACGTGACGGTACAACTGTGCGGGGATGCACACCTCTTGAACTTTCGCCTTTTCGGGACACCCGAGCGCAAACTGATCTTTGACATCAACGACTTCGACGAGACACTGCCCGGCCCATGGGAATGGGACCTCAAACGCCTGTCGACGAGCATCGAGATCATGGGACGCAGTCGAGGATTCTCACGCGTGGACCGCAGAGACATCGTCATGGCCGGGGTCCGTGAATACCGACAACGCATGCGCGCCGCCGCCGCCAGCGGAACCCTCGAGGCCTGGTATGACCATCTGGAGGCCGGAGAGCTGCTGGACCTGTTGGGAGAAGAGGTCAAACAGGGCCAGTTGAGCAAAAAGGAGCAGCGGGCGGCACAAGGTCAGATTGCCAAGGCGCGGACCCGGGACAGCGTGCGGGTCTTCACCCGTCGGGTCGGCAAGGTGCGGGACGAACTTCGCTTCATCGCCGATCCTCCGCTCATTGTGCCCCTCGAGGACATCGTCGAGCCCGGGTCGGAGTGGGAGCACACCGACGTCCTGATGAAACAGATGCTTTCCTCCTATCGGCAGACCCTCGGGGTCGAACACCATCCGATCGAGGAGTTCCGGTATGTGCATGCTGCCCGCAAAGTCGTCGGAGTGGGAAGCGTCGGCACCCGCTGCTACATCCTCTTGTTGGTCGGACGCGACGACGCCGATCCGTTGATCCTGCAACTGAAGGAAGCCCAGGCCTCGGTCCTCGAAAGCTTCGTCGGCGGGAGTGAGTATCCCCACCACGGCCAGCGAGTCGTGGCCGGGCAGCGTCTGATGCAGGGGGCCTCGGACGCCTTCCTCGGCTACCAGAGAATGAAGGGCCTGGACGGTCAGATGCGCGACTTCTATGTGCGCCAGCTCCATGACTGGAAGGGGATCACCGAAGTGGACGAGATGCTGGTGTCCGGGGCCACCGTCTACTCGCGCATTTGCGCGGCGACGCTGGCGCGGGCCCATGCCCGATGGGGCGATCGGATCGCCATCGCCTCCTATCTGGGCAAGGGCGAGAGCTTCGACCGTGCCATTGCCGACTTCTCGGCGGCGTACGCGGATCAGAACGAACGGGACTACGAAGTCCTCGCCCAGGCGGTGAAAACGGGCAAGCTCTCCGCGCAGACCGGGGTGTAACCGGTCTGCGAGTTCGACGGTGACAGCATGCCGCGGACTCCAATTCGCCGACTGGTCAGTCGTGCGCCCCCCAGCGAGAGCTGCCTACGTGCCCGGTGTTCCCGCCGGTGGAGGGACCGGCACCGGATTCTTCACGCTCTGGTTGAGGCAGACGAAGATCTGGTTCTTCTTGATGGTGAGGGGCACGAACTTCTTCCCTCGGACCTGGACGGTGGCACTGCAGAGTGGATAGGTGACGGTGGTGTGCGCAGTCGACCAGTTGGTCACGGTGGACAGTCCCCCACCGTTGTTGGCGGTGAAGTGGTTGGTGATGTTGATGATGTTGGCCTGGGTGAGGTCGTTCCCCGCCGCCCGGATGGCGTCGGCGAGCAGAGCCGCCGACTGCCAGCCCTGGACGGCCACCCCGTTGTAGGTGAAGGCCGGTTGGTACTTGTTCATCGCTGCCAGATACGACGCCATCCCCGGAAACAAACTCGGTTCGCTCACGCCGACCTCGTAGGGCACCGTTCCGGAGAGGCCCAGGTAGACACCCTGCATCAGACTGCTGTACTGGCTGAGGAGCGACCGGTCGTAACCGTTCAGCCAGAGCTGAGTGACCTTGAGCCCGTACTGCTGGATGTCCCGGGCCAAGGTGATGTTGTCCGATTCCTGCATGCAGGAGATCACCAGGTCGGTTCCGCTCTGCTGCATCCGCTGCACGGCCGACGAGTAGCTGCCCCCGAGCTGGGCTTCAACGTCGACATAGCTCACGTGGTACCCGTTCTGCTTGAGGATGGTCGCGGTGGTGTTGCAGGCGTCGTAGGAGGAGGTGATGGCGGGCCCATAGCTGATAACGGCCACCGCCTTGGAGTGGGTCAGTTTCACGAAGTAGGCGAATCCGGGCGCGCCGGCGGCGTAATCCTGCACCGAGTTTCCTCCGGCACCGTACAGATTGGGCGCAGTGGCCCAGTTGCCGCTCACGTTGTAGCCGTAGGTCGGAGTCTTGGTCTCGACGAAGTAGTTGGGGGTGAACCAGTACGAGGCCACCATCACGGCAAAGGCGTGGTCCTGGTCAATGAGGGTGTGAGTGAGCTGGGTGAACTGGCTGGGGGATCCGCCGTCGTCGAGGTTCCAGGCCAGGTTCAACTTGCGCCCGTTAATGCCCCCTTGGGCATTGACCATGTCGAAGTAGGCCTGCACGCCCGGGGACAGTCCGTTGAAGTCCGAGGCGATGGAGCCGGTCAGGGTCGAGATGGCACCCACGTTGATCGAGGTCGGCGTCACCCCGGGGCCCTGGGTGCCTGACGACGAGCCGCGGGTCGTCGGGGGAGATGTCGTGCTCGCTCCGGTGGTGGTGGGGCTGCTGCTGTTCGACGAGCAGCCCGCCAGAACCACGGCGATGACCACGGCCAGCGCCGCCGGCCAAACCCAGCTCCCCCGGTGTTCCCCCATGGTCGCTCGATCCTCTGTGCCGGAGCTCACGCCCGACAATGTTGCGAGTGCCAGGTCGAACTCCGCCGACGACCAGGTGCCCGCTTTCTCTGACTCTGTCTTTGTAGGACACCGTGATGCGAGATGTCAAGCAACGAGGCGACCGGTCCTGCACGTCGCCACTCGCCACGCTCGAAAGGGCGGGGCCCGAACCTCCGGCCCCGCCCTTTCGGTCATCGGTACGCCGGCGTGTGCCTGACCCGCAGAGGGCCGCTCAGAATCCGAACCCCGTCGAGTCGGTCGCCGCCAGCCCGAAGGTCCCGGCGGGTAGGGCGCTGGCCACGGGAACCGACGGACTCAAGGACCCCGACGGGGTGATGGCCGAGACATCGAAGTCCGGCTGGTCAGAGATGTACAGACTCGAGTTGGTCACGGCCAGATCGGTGTCTCCGACGCCGGGGCTGGCCTGCACGGCCGGGCTCAGCAGGCTCAGGGTCCCGTTGGGGGCAACGGTGTATGCGGAGATCGTCCCGGAGTGTGCGTTGGCGGTGAAGGCCTCGTTGGCGTTGGCCGTGAGAGCGATCCAGCACGGTGCGAGTTGACCATCCGCGACCTGGCTGATCTGGCTGACTGCGCCATCAGGTTCAACCGAAAAGGTGGCCACACCGCCGAAAGCGGCCTCGGAGACCACGGCAACCCCACTCGGCGTAAATGCGAACCCGTAGGGGCCGGCGTTGGCGGCCAGTGTGGTCGTCACCGGCGGCTGAGCCAGACCGAAGAAGTCGACGGGGAAAACGTCGATCGTGTTGCTCCCCTTCTCGGTGACGACCAGATCGCGCCCGCTCGGCGTGTAGCTGATCTGCTCTGGCGAGTTGGCTGCCGGATTGAGGGACTGCACGCCAATCGAATGGTGTGAGAACAGGCCCCCGAACAGATTGAACCCGGCGATGTTGGCTGCCGTCGTGGCGTTGCCCGCGTTGAGGGTGTAGATCGAGAGACCGTGCACGGTGACGCTGATCGGGTCGACCCCTCCCGAGTTGGTCGTCTCGATGAACTGCAGGTTCCCCGAGGGCTCGACCAGGAAGACGCTGACGCTGTTCGAACCACCGTTGACCACCGCCAGCAGTTGGCCGTTGTCGCCGAGGGTCACCCCACCCTGTGAACTCGGAGACACCCCGGTCCCGGTCCCGCCGGTGGGAGAGGAGCCGATCGGCGTCAGTCCGCCACCCGGATCAGCGCGGTAGGCCAGCACGGAGTTGCCGGCGACCTGGTTGGTCTCGGTGTAGACGGTGCTGGGATGGAAGGAGGGAAAGGCGGGTGCGGCAGAGGCGGTGCCCGCGCCGAGAGTCACGAGCGCGGCGGCGGCAGCCAAACCGGTGGTGATGGCCACCACGCCGGGGCGGCCCCGAGAGGTGAGCCGCCGCCGAGCGCGGCGAGGAGATGATGACCTGGACATGGGGGATTGCTCCTTTGGGAATGGGGCCAACGGTCCGGCCCTTCGCCTAGGCAGTCCCCGTTCTCATCGTCCCGTTACATAGAGGGATGGGGAGCACATACGGGTCACGGAGCCCGCCCCTCGTTCGCGGCCACACTGCGAGGCTCCTCAACAGGAGAACCCGGTCACCGATCGTCGTCAGGCCAAAGCATCGAGGGCCTCCTCATCCAGGACCAGATCGGCGACGGCCAGGTTCTCCTCCAAGTGCGGCAAGGAGGATGTCCCCGGTATGAGAAGCACCGTGGGCCCCTGGTACAGCAGCCAGGCCAGGGCCACCTGGGCCGGCGTGGCCTCGAGGCGCAAAGCTGCCTCCTTGACCGCCGACGACCCGAGGACGGGATTCTCGGCGTGGAACGCAGAGCCCAGAGGGAAGTACGGCACATACGGGACCTGATCGGCCAGGCAGGCATCAAAGACGTCCTGGTCGGCACGATCGGCCAGGTTGAACGGGTTCTGGACACAGGCCACGTTGGTCCGGGA
The DNA here is from genome assembly GCA_963704615.1 of uncultured Acidimicrobiaceae bacterium. Taxonomy (GTDB): domain Bacteria; phylum Actinomycetota; class Acidimicrobiia; order Acidimicrobiales; family RAAP-2; genus Bog-756. Next base: position 3,939,242 of record OY969923.1, read on the forward strand.
GCGGGCCGAGCGATACTCCTCGAGAGTCACCGTGCTGAGGCCGATGCCCCCGATCAGTCCTTCCTCACCGAGAGCGAGCATGGCTTCCAGCTGCTCGGCAAGGGGTACGTCGGAGTCCGGGTGGCGCCGCAGGTTGACCACGGGAACCTGGTCCAACTCCAGGGAAGCCAGGTTGGCCTCGACCCCAGACCGCAGTTCCTCCGGGCGTTGGGCGGCCACCCAACCACCGCGGTCGTCACGGAAGGCACCCACCTTCGAGACCAGAACCAGATCCTCGGGGTAGGGATACAGTGCCTCGCGGATGAGCTCGTTGGCCACGTCGGGGCCATAGAACTGGGCGGTATCGATGTGGTTGACGCCGGCGTCCACGGCCCGCCGAAGAACGGCCACAGCCTGGGCGTGATCCCTCGGCGGACCGAAGACTCCCGGGCCGGGGAGCTGCATGGCACCAAAACCCACGCGGCGGACGGGACGGTTGGCCAAAGAAACGACATCATCACGCATGCCGTCCATCCTTCCCTATCCGATGGGTGGCAGCGGTCGCGCCCACTCACTGGACACCCGCCCCGCCACGATCGGCCGATCGGCCGATCACACGGTTGGCCGCCCTGACTAGGATCGCCGGACACGACGACGCCCTCATCCCCGTGCCGTCAGAGCGGCCCACTCAGGCGGGAGAAAGACATCATGACAAGCACCGATCTTCTGGTCGACGCCTTCGAGAGGATTCGTGACGCCGTCTATCCCGCGGTGAACGGCCTCGGGCTCGAGGATCTGATGTTCCGCCTGGACAGCGAGTCCAACTCTATCGCCTGGTTGGTGTGGCACCTGACTCGGATTCAGGATGACCACATTGCCGCGATCGACGGCAGCGAACAGGTGTGGACGTCAGCCGGATGGGCCGGTCGCTTCGATCTGCCGCTCGACGTTGCCGATACCGGTTACGGTCACGACCCCGAAACGGTGGCAGTGGTGGTGGCCGACGCTCCGATGCTCCTCGGGTACTTCGAGGCCGTTCACGAAAGGACTCTGGAGTTCCTGGGCTCCCTCGAGGAAGCCGACCTCAGCCGGGTGGTCGACCGTCGCTGGGATCCACCGGTGACCATGGACATTCGGCTCGTCAGCGTGATCGCCGACGACCTTCAACACGTCGGTCAGGCCGCCTATGTCCGAGGAATCATCCAGAGGCGCCAGCTCTGACCACTCCGGGATGCGGACGGGTGCCGACAGCATCCCGCTCGTGACGCGATGCGGTCACCGCCGATTGGCCGTTGTCACCGGTCCTTACTGATCGGCCAGCTGGAACTGTGTGGTGTGTTGGGGCGGGTGCCAGACGAGTGCGATGACACCATGGCTGTTGGCAATCGTGCGGGCGCCCAGATGCCGCAGGTCGGACACTGCGTGATCGGTGGCGGTCGGGGTGGCGATCTCGACGCCGGCCGTCGGCGTGAACACGAAGAAGATGGTGTGTCCGTGAATCGGGACCGACTGGCCGCCCACGAACGGGGACCCGAACGGGTAGACGTACTGTCTCGCCCCGAACCGCCCGATGACTCCCTGCGAAACGACCGCCTCATCGCTCGCAGGGACCTGGCCCTCCACCCGGGCCAGTTCAGCCGAGGTGGGAGCGCTGACCGCCGCGAACATGGTGCGGGACTGTGGCGTCACATGGACGCTCACCACACAGGCCTGGACGAGCGCAGCAAGTCCGATGGCGGTGACCAACACCATGGCCCCTCGCCACGATCGACGCGACAGCCACACCAGCACGGCCACCGCGCCCACGCCCATGAAGAAGACGATCAACACATTCTGGAACGCGGCCAAGTGGGTGACATAGATCGGCGACGAGTTCAAACCGTTCGCCAGGAGGACGACGAGCACGGGGATCAGACCGACGGCCGAGCCGACCCCGATCAATCCGGACCCGGCCAGATACTGGTAGATCGGATGCCATCGCCCCCGCAGGACCGACAGGGGACGGGACGGGTGGGTCACCACGCCGGCCAGGATGGCCAGGACCCCCGGCAATCCCTCTCGCACCGGGTGGCCGGCCAGGTATCCGTAGCCCCCACTCAGGTCGGACCCCTTGCCCGAGTGCACCAGGGTGATCAGCATCAACCACACCACTGAGGCACCGATGAACTCCAGGCCCATCCACCGGCTCTTCCGAGTGGTGACGATGGCAATCAGGCCCACCGCGATGGCGTAGGTCGCGGCCACGTCACCACAGGCCAACACCAAGACGATCCAGATCCAGGCCCGCTTCCGCCCGTTCCACGCATCGAGGCCGGCCAGCACGGCGAAACATGCGGCAATCGTCTGGAAATGGAAGTCAAAAGACGCCGCCCAGTAGGTCCACGGGTTCACCAGCAGCAACAGGATCAACCCCGCGGCAACAATCGATGCTCCGCGGCGGCGGGTGGGCCAACGGGACTCGAGCACATCGATGCCCCACCGCAGCGCTCCCGCGCCGGCGGCGGCCAACGCCAGGTCTTGGACGACGAGCAGCGTGAACAGGCTGTGGGTCAACGTGTAGAGCAGCGCCAGTGGCCACATCAACACCTCGAAGTGGCTTTGGTAGAACGGATATCCCCAGTGCGGGTAGTAGTAGGGAAAGGTGGTCTCGTACGGATTGAGATGCCCGGTGCCGATCTGCGAGAAGGCCTGTCCGAAGGTGGCCATGTCGTTGGTGAGGGCGAACCGCGTCCACAGGTGCCAACTCCACAGCACGAGAGCAATGAACTGCAGACCGAACAGACCGGCGCCAACCAGCCAGACGCGGCGGAGAGCGCTCATGGGTTCGGGCAGATCGAGGGGGCGATGGATCGATGGCCAGTCGACGAGTCCTGTGCGCGCTTCCATGTCCGACGTCACAGAGTCCAATTCCGGCTCGAGCCGTTTGAAGGTCGGTGTCTGCTGATCGACGCGCTTTGCCCGGTCGACAGCACTCACTGTCGACGAGGCGAACGGGCGACGAAACCGGAGGTTACTACCCCGGCCGATTTCTCATCGGCCTCCCGGCAGGGCGACGAGGCTTCGGAGAAGATCGCCGATCCCGCCGATCAGATGCCCAAAGAGGCGCTCCGCAGACGAGCTGCCAGTTCGGCATCACCGGTGATCTGTACCTGTGCCGCACCCTGACGCCCGGCGGCGAACATGGTGAGCTCGCCCGGATCTCCGTCGATGACCAGACGCGACCCGCTCCCGCTCTCTTTCTCGCGCCCCGATGAGGTGAGCTCGACGGTGGCGGCAACCTTCTTGGCCATGCCGCCGGCCCCGAGCCGGGCCCACAGCGCATCGGCCAGGTCGGGGGTGAGCGGGCGGGCCTGCCAGCCGGGCTGGGCTCGTCGGACGTCCTCGACGTGGATGAAGAACTCCACCGTATTCATCGGGCCGTCGAAGGAGCGTAAGAGGAGTGGCGGTCCACTCCGCACCTTGGTGATGAGATCGTTCCAAGGCGTCCGTTCGCGCACCGAGCGCCGCACCTTGTCGGTATAGCCAGCCAGCGGAGGCCAGACCAGGCCAGGCCCGCTATCGGGCCGGCGTTCCCGGACCACCAGGTGAGCAGCCAAGTCGGCGGTGGTCCAGCCCTCGCACAAGGTGGGGGCGTCGGGACCGAACTCGGCGAAGAGATCGCACAGAGAGCCGCGCTCTTGTTGGGCGAGGGTGGCGGCCATGACCGCAGATCCTAGGCCTCCATCCACGGCAACGGAGGAACGATCGGCGCCCGCGTGGTCGTCTGGGGTGCGGTCGGTCGACCCTTCACCGATCCGGCCGGCCCGGCGGGGCGGGGCGGGGCGGGGCGGGGCGGGGCGGGGCGGACACGTCTATCCGTCTGCGTTGACTTTGTCCAGAAACGGTACGAGACGGCTGAAGAAGGCGTTGTCGGGATAAGCGCCGGCCGGATCATTGTGGGAGTAGGTGCTCTGGTAGTTGGCCAGGGTGAGGTTGCTCATGGGGATCCCCGACTGCTGGGCCAGGATCTGTGCGTCGGCGGGCACGCTCGCCCCTCCCAAGCGGGCGCCGAAGGCATAGATCAGCAGGTTCTTGGGCAGATTGTGGCCCATGGTGGCGTCCAGACCGAGGACACTCTGGGCCGGATTGGCATTCCCGTTGTCGACCGCCCCGGTGTCGTCCGTCAACCGCTGGGGAAAGTACCACTCTGTTCCGTCGACGTTCAGCATCGGGTAACCCGAAAACATGGTGGCGAAGCGGGTGATGGGCGTGAGCGCTCCCGCTCCATTCCAGCCGTGGACGGGGCCCTGAGCAGTCAGACCCTGGCCCAGGTGGGCCTGGGCGGCCAGCAAGCTCGGCGGTGAGGTCGAGGCATTGAGGGCGTATCCGTATTGGCCCACGTTGGTGACCTTCACGGGCGGGACGATGTCCGCGGGCAGGAGTCCCGACGACTGACCCAGCGAGGGCGCATTCGGGTCCAAGAGGGCGCTGACCGAGCCTGTGGCACTGAAGATTCCCGCATAGGGGGCGGTGATGCCACCGAACGCCAGCCAGGGGCTCGCCGTCGGAGCGTCGAGTGCCTGCAGTTCCTGGGTCGCGGCCGCGGCGCTCATCGGCGTGGCCGTGCTCCCCCCGTCGATGTAGACGAGACCGGCCAGGTCATCGGCCCCGGCCTGTCCGTTGAAGTCCCAGGTGGCGTAGGCGGTGACCACCGATCCACCCAGCGAGTGGCCGCCGAGCACGACTTTGCCGCCGAGCTTCTTGGCCGTCGTGATCACGTTGTGCAGGTCCTGGACGGCGACGTTCATCCCCCACTGTTTGGCGAACGCCACCGATGAGTTCGGGATCATCTGCATGTGGTGAGTGATGCTTGGGTCTTTGATATAGCCGAGGTAGTAGTCGAACAACTGGGTTGCGGTGGCCTTGTGCTCTTTGAACAGGTTGATCTCCGACTGGTCCTCGAGCAGGTTCTCCCGTCGCTCGACGGACCAGACCTGCCAGCCAGTGGTCTTCGACACGATCCATTTGGCCAGCGGGACGAAATAGGCGCTGCCCGCAGAGGTGCCCGGCTCGAGCACCAGGACGTTCTTGGCATCACTGGGACCGACCTTGATGACCCCCACCTTGTCGTACCGGGTCGGGGTGCCCGGAGCCGAATAACCGGCCATCCAGGTGACGCCCAGCGGAGCCGAGGACGCCGCGGTCGTCGAGCTGGCCGACGAGCTCGTGCTACAGCTCGACAGCAGGGCCGCGGCACCCACCAGGGCGATGGCCGACGACGCAATCCTCTTCCTGGCCGGCACGGTCCCCGCTACGACATCCCTCGGTGCGAACATAGTTCGCTACCATATGATCGGTGATCGCGGACGTCAATCAGGAAGTGTCCCCTCCCGGTTCGGCCGCATGGTGGCGGGATCGCTACTTGCAACGGCTTCGTGCCCGCGGCCGCGAGTTCAGCATCGAGCAGGTCTGTCGAGCGGCCTTGGGCATCGTCGATGACGGCGGACTCGGGGATCTGACCATGCGGCGATTGGCGGATGAACTGGGCACCGGACCCGCCTCTCTCTACCGTTACGTCTCCAGCCGGGACGAGTTGCTGGTGGAGGTGGCCGACCTGGTCCTCGGCGAGCTCGAAGCTCCCGACCCCGATCTCCCCTGGCGGGACGCCGTCGAACAGCTCGCCCACGCGTTGCGAGCCGTGCTGGTCGGACATCGAGGTCTGGTGGTGGTTGCCTCCGATGCCCCGCTCCTCGGTCCCAACGCCATGCGGGTGCGGGAGCTGTTCTGGAGCGTGATGGACCGTGACGGATGCACGCCCGAGTTCGCCGTGCAGACCTACGCCGCCGTCATGCACTTCGTCGTCTCATCAGCGGTGTTCGCCGCGGCCGCTGCGAAACGGGGAAGCACCGCGTGGAACGGTGAGACCAGCTCCGGACTTACTGAGCTGCTCGATCTGCTTCCCAGCCGGCAGTACCCGACCGTGCTCAAGTTCAGCGCCTTCGCGGATACGCCGGACCCCGGACACGACTTCAGCTTCGGCTTGAGCGCTCTGCTCGACGGATTGCGGCAGTCCCAGGAGTCTGGCGATCGGATGACCAGCTGACCGTCTGTCCACGATCGCTGTTCACCGACACCGACACCGACACCGACGCCAACACCGATGCCAACACCGACGCCAACACCGACCACCCCGCACCACGGCCGAGCCCGGTCGGTTCGTTGACCGTGACCCGTGCCCGATGTAATTTGCCGGGCAGTCACGAGCTGACCTGATGGGAAGGGCCAGATGGCCCCGGCTTGCGGCGGGAGGAACCCACCTTTCGACGCGTCCGAGGAGCCACTCATGACAGCACATCCAGTCCCCGACCTGCGTGACCTGCCCAAAGCTCATCTTCACGTCCACCTCGAAGGGGCCATGCGGCGGGCCACCCTCGACGAGCTGGCCACCGGCTACGGAGCGCCCGTCCCCCAACCGCGCCGCCGCTTCGGCACCTTCGCCGATTTCTTGGAACTGTATCGTGCCGCGGCGAGCCTGGTCCGCACCTTCGACGACCTGAACCGTCTGGTCGCCGAGGTGGTGGAGGACGCGGCCGCTGACGGCGCCGTGTGGATCGAGCCTGCGGTGCACCTTCCCAACCACGCCCGGTTGGGCTCATCACAGCAGGTCCTCGATGTGCTCCTCTCGGCCGGTCGCCAAGCCGAGGCTTCCACCGGAGTCGGCGTGGGTTGGCTGATCACGGCCGATCGCACGCTGGACCCCGAGCGGGCAACCGAGCAAGCCGAAATTGCCGTCGGCACAGACGACAAGGGCATCGTCGCTTTCGGATTGGCCAACGACGAGGAGGCTTCGCCACCCGAGCTGTTCGCCGAGGCGTTCGCCATCGCTCGGGCCGGCGGTCTGATCGCCGCTCCCCATGCCGGGGAGCACCGCGGCGCCGACTCGGTCCTCAGCGCCCTCGATGCGCTCGGGGCCAGCCGCGTCCAACACGGCGTTCGGTCCATCGAGGATGACGGGCTGGTCACCCGGCTGGCCGACGACCAAATCTGCCTCGACGTGTGCCCGACCTCCAACGTTGCCCTGTCGGTCGTTCCCGCCCTCGCCAGCCACCCCCTTCCTGATCTACTGGCAGGCGGGGTCGTCTGCAGCATCAACGCCGATGATCCTCTGCTGTTCGGAGTGGGCCTCCTCGACGAGTACACGACGTGCCGCGACGCGCTCCACCTCGACGACACCACCCTGGCCCGGTGCGCGCAGGCGTCGATTGAGCACAGCGGCGCTCCCGCCGCGCTCAAGGCCAGCGCCGTCGAGGCCGTCGCCCGGTGGCGGGACAGTGGCGAGGGAGGGGCCGGATAGCCAGACGGTGGCCGATCTCCCAGCCCTCGCCGGCGCCGGGAGGGACCGCCGGCGCCCGAGTCAGCCCGCTTTGGCCTTCATCATCCTGTCGACCAGGTTCGAAGGCATCACGTCGTAATGGTCGTGCTCGGCCCGAAACCGACCTCGGCCTCCGGTCAGTGATCGCAGGTCCACTGCGTATCGCTGGATCTCCGCCGTCGGCACCAGGGCGATGATCTTCTGGGCGCCCGTCGGCTCGGTATCGGTGCCCTGTACCCGACCCCGCCGCGAGTTGAGATCACCGAGGACGCTGCCTTGCATGGTGGCGGGCACGGTCACTTCGAGGAGGGAGATCGGCTCGAGCAGTACGGGGCCTGCTTTGGCCATGGCCTCTTTGAAGGCCAGCGAGCCCGCCATCTTGAAGCTCATCTCCGACGAGTCGACCGGGTGGTGTTTGCCGTCGAGGCAGAAGACCCGCACGTCGACGACCGGGAAGCCGTGGAGTCCTCCTTGTCCCATGGCCTCGATGATCCCCTTCTCGACAGCAGGGATGTACTGCCGGGGAATGGCACCCCCGACCACCTGATCGACGAACTGGAAGCCCTCGCCGCGTTCGAGAGGTTCGATCCGGATCGAGGCCACGCCGAATTGACCATGCCCACCACTCTGCTTCTTGTACTTTCCCTCCGCCACGACGGTGGAGGTGATGCTCTCCCGGTAGGGGATGAGAACCTCCTCGGTGGCCACCTCGACCCCGAATTTGCGGGCCAACCGCTCGGCGGTGACGGTCAGGTGGGTCTCGCCGGTGCCCCGGAGGATGGTCTGGTGGGTCTCGTCGACCCGCTCCACGAGCAGGGCGGGGTCCTCCTCCTGGAGCCGATGGAGCCCGGTCATCAGCTTGTCCTCGTCGCCCTTGGACTTGGGCCTGATGGCAACCGACAACGGGGCGGGTTCGGGGTCGATGGAGGGGATCCGGAGCGGTGTGCCCTTGGGCGCCAGGGTGTCACCGGTGGCCACGTCGGCCAGCTTGGGGACAGCCACGATGTCGCCCGCCGGCGCTTCGTCGGCTGGGTGAGCGTCTTTCCCTTGCAGGAGCTGGAGGACGTGGAGCCGTTCGTCCGTGTGGGTCCGGGCATTGGTGAGGACGCTGTCGGGATGGAGGGTTCCCGACAGCACCCGCATCAGCGAGATCTTGCCGACATACGGATCGGAGATCGTCTTGAACACGCGGGCCAGTGGCTGTCCGGTGGGATCGCACGGCACCTCCTGTACGGTGTCCCCCACCCGGACCTCGACCGGCGGTCGGGTCTCCGGGGCCGGACCGATCTCCGCCAACAGGCTGGCCAGTCGGTCAACCCCGATCCCGGTGAGCGCCGACCCACACACCACCGGGTAGACCACACCTTGAGCCACGCCCGAGGCCAGGGTGGCCTCGAGCTCGATGCTCGAGGGGATGTCACCCTCGAGGTAGCGCTCCATGAGATCGTCGTCGCCGACCACGATCCCTTCGACCAGCTGCTCGCGCACCTGGTGTTCGGTGGCGGCCAGATCGTCGGGGATGGGCCCGGCGTGCGACTTTCCGTCCTCATAGGTGATGGCGGCGTCGGTCAGCAGGTCGGCGATCCCTCGGAAGCCGGCCTCACCGCCCACCGGCAGCTCCAGGGGTGCGATCCCGGCGCCGAAGGACTCGCGCAGGTCGTTGAGGGTGCGATCGAAACTGGCCCGCTCCCGGTCGAGCTTGTTGACGAAGATGAGGCGAGGGAGCCCCAGCTCGTCGGCCAGGGCCCAACCGGCCTCGGTCTGTGCCTCAATGCCTTCCACCGCGCTCACCACCAAGACCATCAGGTCGGCCACCGAGCACGCCGCCCGCACTTCACCGAAGAAATCGGCGTACCCGGGAGTGTCGATGATGTTGAGCTTGACGTCGCCCACGGTGCACGGGGCCAGGGCGAGCGACAACGACATGTGGTACTTGATCTCTTCGGGCTCGAAGTCGCTCACTGTCGAGCCGTCATCCACCTTGCCCGGCCGGGTGATGGCCCCGGTGGAGAACAGCATCGCCTCCGCCAGTGTGGTCTTGCCCGAGCCGTTGTGCCCAACCAGGGCGACATTACGTACCGAAGGCTTCGTCACTGGCGTCCCCTCCTCATTCAGTCCGCGCCCCGTCTCGGCAAAGGCAGAGTCGGTCTCCTCGGGCCCCGGGCGGGCCGGGCGGCATCGAGCCCCCGGTCGATCCCGCCATTCACCCCGTGGGCGGTGCGCTGCACGCTGTCACCCCGATCCGCTGTGTCTCCCCAATTCGCTGCGGGCTGCAATCTGATCACATTTTTTGCGGCCCCGCCTAAGGGATCCGTCAATCGTAGGGAGCCGGTGGGCGCCCCTCGGATAATCCGATCAGAGGCACGATGGTCGTGCGCTCGCCTTCCGTGGGCGGCCACCCAGGTCACTGCCGGACCACCTTCAGCGGGGGATGTAGGCGAAGGTGTCCGGGTCGGGCCCGGTACGTTCGTCACGGTTGAGGGCGGTGATGTGGGCCATGTCGTCGGAGCCCAGCTCGAAGTCGAAGATGTCGAAGTTCTCCCTCATCCGAGAAGGGCTGACCGATTTGGGGAAGACGATGTCGCCGAGCTGGACGTGCCAGCGCAACACCACCTGGGCGGGGGTCCGGCCGACCTTGTTGGCGATGGCTCCGATCGTGGGGTCGTCGAGAACCTTGCCCTGGGCGATCGGCGACCACGCTTCGGTCGCGATCCCATGGTTGGCGTCGTACTCGCGCAGGGATTCCTGGGTCAGGTAAGGGTGGATCTCGATCTGGTTGACGGCGGGCAGCACGTCCGATCCGACAAGAAGGCGATCGAGGTGGTCGGGCTGGAAGTTGGACACACCGATCGAGTGGGCTCGTCCGTCGCCCTTGAACTCCACGAGCGTCCGCCACGTGGAGACGAAGTCCCCGTCATAGAGGGTCGGAAGGGGCCAATGGATCAAGAAGAGGTCGACGTAGTCAAAGCCCAATTCACGGAGCGTCCGGTCGAAGGCCGCCCGGGCGTCGTCGGGCCGGTGGAAGCCGTTGTTCAACTTGCTGGTGACGAACACGTCCTCGCGGCCAAGTCCTGATTTGGCGACGGCCTGTCCGACTTCCTTCTCGTTGCGGTACATCTCGGCGGTGTCGAAATGCCGGTAGCCGACCTCCAACGCCGCGGCCACTGCGGCCTCGGTGTCCGGTGGCGGGATCTGGAACACCCCGAACCCGAGCTGGGGGATGGCGTGACCATCGTTGAGAGGAACCGAAGGGACGGCCGTGGCGCCGTCGTCATCCGTGACCATCGCCCTCCTTTGTCGGTGCCCCCTGTCCGTGTCGGCGCCCCGTGCCCTTCGACAGTACCGTGGCGACTCCCCCGTCGCACCCGCGATGCGACACCGACGCGGCCTTCCTCAGAGGCGAGTGGGCGACCCTTCGGGGCGCAGGCCCACCAGGTCGGCCGTGACCGTGATGGCGTGCTCGAACACGACAGCCGGATCGTGGATCACACCCTCGAGCTGTCCGAACAGTTCGAAGCTGATGATGCCGAACAGCTGGGTCCACGCCACCAGGCCCCGGGCCACCGAGGACAGGGGAACCCCGGGCATGGCGACCTGGGACACCCGCTCGGCCTCTGCGGCCATGGCCGGCGACAGGGACGGCGCCTCGTCCTCCTCGGCCAGCTGGCCGGTCCGGTAGGCGTCGACCATCACCCCGGCCAGGACCAGGGTGACCCGGCTGGCCGGACCGACGGTCAGGGGTGGGGCCCGATAGCCGGGAACCGGTGATCCGTAGATGAGTGCGTACTCATGGGGATGCTCGAGGGCCCAGGCGCGGATGGCCCGACACACCGCCCGCCACCGCTCGACGGCGAGTCCGCCGAAGCCGGCCTCCCCATGGGTCCCGCCGGTCACCCCCAGGGCCGCCTTTTCGGCCGCTTCACCGAGAGCGTCGTAGGCCTCCACGATGAGGGTGGTGAGCAGCTCGTCACGCGAGGGGAAGTAGCGGTAGACACCTGACGACACCATGCCGAGCTCACGGGCCACGGCTCGCAGGGACAGGGCGTGGGCACCCTCGACGGCGAGCTGGCGACGGGCCTCGGCGACGATTTCGGCCCTGACCTCGGCGCGGGCCCGCATCCGGGCGGTCGGAATGGTCTGGACCACCGCGCCAGTCTGGCACAAATACGAGAGCACTTGACTCTTTTGTGAGCAATGCTCTTGACTTTGCCGTCGAACCGGAGAATACTGATCCCAGATGAGAGCACTGCTCACAGCCAGTTCATCAGCCGGGGAGGACGACCAGATGAAATCACCCGATCACCAAACAGACCCAGCGCAGGCGCAGTACCGGCGACCGGATTGGTTCAGTCGCACCGTGCTCAACCCCGTACTCACCGGTTTGATGCGGCTGGGCATCAGCGTGCGGGGATCCCGCGTCCTCGAGCACCGGGGTCGGCGCACCGGCAAGACCTACCGCACGCCGGTCAACCTCCTCCGACTGGACGGGGCGGACTACCTGGTGGCGGCCCGGGGTGAGACCGAATGGGTTCGCAACGTGCGCGCCGCGGGCGGCCAACTCGACCTGATCCTGGGCCGACACCGCCAGACCCTGACGGCCACCGAGATCACCGCGCCCGACTGCATTCCCGTGCTGCGCGCCTATCTACGGCGCTGGAAGTTCGAGGTGGGAATGTTCTTCGACGGCGTGGGTCCGGACTCCACCGACGCCGAGTTCGCGGCGATCGCACCCCGTCACCCGGTGTTCCTCCTCGGTTGACATCGCCGGTGGCAGGCGATTCACCGATGGCCGGCGATGCCGATCAGCCGTGCTGCCAGAACCGACTCGACAGATTCCGGATCCCGGGCAGCGCCGCCTCGTCAAGACGGGCACGGTCATCGTCGTCGATGGTCCAGCCGAGCGCTCCCGCGTTCTCTTCGGCCTGGTGGCGGTTCTTGGCACCGGGAATGGGCACGGCGCCCTTGGTCATCACCCAGTTGAGGGCGACCTGGCTCGGCACCTTTCCCCCGTGCTTGTCGCCGATGCGCCGGAGCTCGTCGACCACGCGGTCCACGATCTCCATCGGGTGATTGGAGAAGTTCCGCTTTCCGGGAGGCGGGTTGGAGGCCGAGTACTTGCCGGTGAGACGCCCCTGGCCGATGGGCGAGTAGGCGAGAGGCAGCACCCCGAGTTCGGCGCAGGTGGCGATGAGCCCGCTGGTCTCGGGCGAACGTCGCAGCAGGGAGAACTCGATCTGGTTGGTGGCCAGTTTCATGCCCCGCCGGTCCAGCGCCTCGGCGATCGAGCGGGTCTCGGACGCCGAGTAGTTGGAGACGCCGACCGCCTTGACCAGGCCGGCCTGATGGGCGGCAGCGAGGGCGTCGGCCATCGCCGCGTGGGACCGGAGGCTGACCGGACCGTGGATCTGGTAGAGGTCGGCCGCCGGTCGACCGAGCCGTTCCAGCGAGGCACGGAGCGACTTGAGCAGGGCGCCGCGTACCTCGATCTTCCACGGGCTGGGCATGAACTTGGTGGCCACCACGGCCACCTCGGCCCGCCCGGGATCCGCCGCCAGCAGCCCGCCGATGATCCGTTCGCTCTCGCCGTGGCCGTAGACCTCGGCGGTGTCGAAGAAGGTGACGCCGGCGTCGATCGACGCGTCCCAGGCCTCGCGTATCGAGTCACGGGTGAGGTCGGTGTCGTACCCGCCCATGCCCCATGTCGAGCGGTCGCCCCACGCCCAGGTGCCCACCCCCAGCGGGGGAATGGAGACATCGGAACCACCCAAGGTGTACCGGTCGGGAATCATCGATGTACGGTACCCGCTGTGAGGGCAGGCCCGGCATCCACGCATTCGGTCGAGGCCCCCCGGCCGGTGACGAGCTCGAGGCCATGAGCGACCAGACGGGCACGTTGCGATGCGCGGTCATCGGTGCCGGTATGGCCGGCATCCTCAGCGCCATCAAGCTGACCGAGGCCGGCATCGACGACTTCACCGTCTACGAGAAGGCCGACCGGGTCGGTGGCACCTGGCGCGAGAACACCTATCCGGGGCTTTCCTGCGACGTACCGTCGCACTTGTACTCGTACTCCTTCGCCCTCACCCCGGACTGGAGCCGTCACTTCTCCCCCGGTCCGGAGATCCAGTCCTATTTCGAGCGCGTCGCCGAGGAGCACGGCGTGATCGAAAAGGTTCGCTTCGGCGACGCCGTCACCCGATGCGAGTTCTCCGATGGCCGCTGGCATCTCACCACGGCGTCGGGGTACACCGACGACGCCGACGTGGTGATCGCGGCAACTGGCGTCCTCCATCATCCCCGCTTTCCCGACATCGAGGGACTCGACACGTTCGCCGGCGCCATGTTCCATAGTTCCCGCTGGGACCACAGTGCCCGGCTCGACGGTGCCCGCGTCGGCATCATCGGCACCGGCTCGACGGCGGTACAGGTCGTTTCGGGGATCGTCGACCTGGTGGCCAACCTGTCGTTGTTCCAGCGCACCGCGCAGTGGATCATGCCTCAGGAGAATCCCCCCTACTCCGATGACGAGCGCGCCGATCTGCGGGAGCACCCCGACAAGCTGGCCGAGCGCTACCGGAACCTCTCGGACATGTTCGACCTCTTCGCCAACGCCGTCGTGGACTCGGAATCGCCCGAGATCAAGATGATCGAGGAGGCGTGCCTGACCAATCTCGAGGCCAACGTGCACGACCCCGAGCTGCGCGAGAAGCTCCGACCTGACTACCGCGCCGCCTGCAAACGACTGATCATCTCGCCCGACTTCTACGCCGCCATCCAACGACCGAACGCCGAACTGGTGACCGACGCCATCGAGCTGATCGAACCCACCGGCGTGCGCACCTCGGACGGCCGCCTCCACGAGCTCAACGTGCTGGTGCTGGCAACCGGCTTTCGGGCCAACTCCTTCATGCGCCCGATGGAGGTCATCGGGCGCAACAACACCTCACTCGAGCGAGCGTGGGACCCCCGCCCCGAGGCCTACCTGTCCATCTCCATCCCCGACTTCCCGAACTTCTTCATGCTCAACGGACCCAACGGACCGGTCGGGAACTTCTCCCTCATCGAGGTGGCCGAGCTCCAGTTTCACTACATCATGCAGATCATCGGGCGCATCCGCGCCGGTCACTGTCGCCAGGCCTGTGCCACCCACGAGGCTCTCGCCGCCTTCGAACGGGACCGCGAGCAGGCGGCTCAGCGCACGGTCTGGGTCACCGGCTGCAAAAGCTGGTACCTCGACGACCGTGGCATCCCCACCGGTTGGCCATGGTCGTTCATCCGCTTCCGCGACCAGATGAAGGAGCCCGACCCCTCGGCTTTCGAGTTCGTGTAGCCGGGCGCGCCGCCTCGGCCCCGCCCATCGGGGTCCGGGCTCAGGACCCGAGGTGCTCGGCCACCGCCAACTCGATGCACTGTGCCGTGTCGGCCAACGCCCGCTCCTCGCCGAACCGATCGCTGAGCGACACCACTGCGGCACCAGATCGGGAGGCGGCTGCGGACGCATCAGCGTCCGCCCGACCGGCAACGACGAGGGCGGGGACACCGCGTCTGGCCGCGTCCCGGAGCACCGAGCCGACCACCTTGCCCATCATCGAGGTCGCATCGAGAGCACCCTCACCGGTCACCACCATCTTGCTCCCACCGAGCAAGTCGGGGAATCCGAGCAACTCGGTGACCACCTCGTACCCCGACCGGAGACGACCGCCGACGGCAACGATCGCCCCACCGAGCCCCCCGGCCGCGCCGGCGCCTTCGACCTCCCGGACATCGACCCCGTACTCCCGCTCGTACCGTTCGGCCACCAGCTCGAGCCGGGCCTCGAGGGCGACGATCTGATCCGGGTCGGCCCCCTTCTGCGGCCCGAACCTGCGGGCGGCCTCGATGAAGCCGACATCGACGTCGCACGCGCCGATCAGCTCCACCTCACCGAGGCCGCCCGCCTCAGCGATGACCTCGACCGCCCCCCACCCGCCATCGGTCGTGGCCGAGCCGCCCAGCCCCACGACGATGGTCGCTTTTTCCCCCGGGTCGCCGGCCACGACGCCAGCCGCGGCGGCCGCATCCTTGGGTGATCCGGTCCGCGGCGGCCCGGACAGGGCGCGGGTGGCGGCCACCACGAGGGCACCGGTACCCCGGGTGGTCGCCGCCAGCGCATCGTTGGCGGCTGCTCC
The DNA here is from genome assembly GCA_963704615.1 of uncultured Acidimicrobiaceae bacterium. GTDB lineage: Bacteria > Actinomycetota > Acidimicrobiia > Acidimicrobiales > RAAP-2 > Bog-756. Next base: position 3,954,740 of record OY969923.1, read on the forward strand.
TCCGACCAGCTCCAGGCCCGAGGCCCGGGCCATCTCGATGACGGCGAGGCGCGGTAGGCGGAGCCACTCGGCCTTGACCGGGACGCCGAGCGGGTCCTCGACGTCGGCCACCTCCAGGACTCCTCCCAGCGCACCCAGAGCGTCGAGGAGCCCTTCCCCTCCGTCGGACAGGGGCACCTGGCGCACCGACCAGCCCAGGGACGAGGCACCCCGGGCCATGGCCTCGGACGCCTGTCGGGCGGTCACCGTCCCCCGGAACTTGTCCGGGGCCGCCAGGAGGGCCGGCATCTCAGCGGCCGGCGGCGGGCCGGCGGTGCGGAGGCACGAGCACCGCTGCGAGGTTGGGCCGGCGGGGGTGGTGCACGCCCCCGTCTTAGTCGACACCGCACCGACCCGACAGCCCGAGGACAAGGGACGACCTCGCCAACGGTCGAGTAACCTGCGGTCAGTGGTCATCCCTCGAGACGAGTTCGTCGGATCGTCGGGCCTCCGCCCTGGCCTGGGCTTTCCTCCTGCCCGATCGACGAATTCGGGCGTCCATCCTGTCGATCAGCGCCTGACCTGACGTTCGGCCCCAGGATGGCAGTGACCAACCAGACCGGACGATCGGCACTGGAGGGTCACGACCGCGCTGGGCAACGGCGTTCTGCTGACGGCGAGCGCATCTGGAAGGTGTTGGCGGTCGCGGCAACCGTCGCTCTGATCGGGTTCATCGCCTACGTGGCCACCCGTCCGCACTCCTCGCACCCGCCCGCCTACCCCGTCACGCCACCGCCGGCCCTGGCCATCGGCAGTGCGGCACCCCCCTTCGCCCTCCCTCGCCTGGGTGGCGGGCCGCCGGTCTCGCTGGCCGCAAGCCGGGGCAGCCCGACCGTCGTCAATTTCTTCGCCTCGTGGTGCAGGGACTGCCAGGGCGAGCTCTCGGCCTTCGCGGCCCTGGCCAGACAGAAGGCCGGTGCCGTGGCCATCGTGGGGGTGGACTCGAACGACGCCGATGGGTCTGCCGCCGAAAAGCTGCTGGCGCGAGCCCGAGCCACCTATCCGGTGGGGGTGGACAGCAACGCCGCGGTGGCCACCTCCTATCTCCTCACCGCCCTGCCCGTGACCTACTTCCTCGACGCCAACGACCGGGTCGTCCATGTGGCCTTCGGTGCCCAGTCACTCGACGCCCTCGACCACTGGACGGCCGCTCTCACCCACGGGACGGGGTCATGACCGACCGCCCGACCGAGGGCCCGATCACGGCGCCCAACTCCGCTTCACGTCCACCCACGGAACGACCCTCGCTGACCGCGTCCGAACGGGCCGAGGCCTTCTCCACCGGCCGAGCGCCGGTCGACCGAGCGCCCATCGACCGAGCCGCGGCCCTCCGGGACGGAACGGTTCCCGTTCCCCGCAAGTTCATCCTCTGGATCGCCATCGGATTTGCCGTCCTCGGCCTGGGGGGGATCCTGGCCGAAAAGGTCATCGGCAATGCCGGAGTGGGGGCGCTGATCTCGACTCCGGTGACCACCTTGGCCGGGACTGGCGGCCCGGTGGGCGGCACCACCAGCGGTACGGCTCCCCCCACTCCTGCTCCGCCGAGCCAATCCTCCGTCGGGGCATCGCCGAGCCAGGTCATCGGGCTGACCCGCCTGACCGGCCATCAGGCCCCGGCCCTGGCCCTGCAGGATCAGAGCGGCATACCCTGGACTCTGGCCAACGCCCGGGGGAAGGTGGTCGTCCTGACCTTTTTCAATTCCGAATGCGACGACATCTGCCCCGTCCTCGCCCAAGAGATCAGCACGGCCGATCACCTTCTCGGCACCAGGAGCGCACGCGTCGACTTCGTCGTGATCAACTCGGATCCGCAGGAGACATCACTCAGCCCGCCGCCTCCGGCCCTGACCCAGACGGGCCTGGCCGCACTGCCCAACGTGATCTTCCTCACCGGCCCCCTCACTGACCTCAGCGCGGTCTGGCGCCGCTATGGGATCACCGTGGCCGTCGACAACACCAACCGCATCGTGACCCACAACGACGTCATGGACTTCATCGCTCCGACCGGTGCACTCGAATTCACGGCGTCCCCGTTCGCCAACGAGGACTCACTCGGGATCTACAGCCTGCAGCCCGGCGTCATCCACACATTTGCCCAGGGTGTCGCCGAATCGGCCACGACCCTTTTGCGGGGAGCACGATGACCACCGACGGTCCCGGGCCCCTCGACCCCGACGCCGACGGTCCCGAAGACCCGTTCACCATCGGCGCCATTCTCGTCGAGAGCCCCGAGAAGCCCGTCTGGTACAAGCGGGGCTGGGTACTGGCGGGTGCCGCCGTCGCCGCCGTGATCATCGCCTCGGTGGTGGCGGACCTACCCAGCCACACCACCGTGGCCGCCGACACCGCCGACCAGACCACCATCATGCAACAGATCAACAGCGACATCGCCGGGTGCTCCTACGCGGCGAAGGAGACTTTTGGCATCTACCAGGACTGGAAGGCGGGCTCGCTGAGTTCGTCCGACGCGGCCGAGGCGCCCTCGATGATGCGGGATGACCAGACCGCCTGCTCGTTCACCAGCAGCTCGATCTACGACCTGTCCAACGTGGAGGGGACCGGCACACCGGCCGGCAAGGACGTCGGCAACGTGGTCAACGTGGTGACCCTGTGGGCCACCTCCGACGCCCTCGCCGCCATCGAGGACATCCAGACCCTGACCAGCCATGGGGGCAGCGCGGCCACCGTGGCCAACCTCTCGACCGAGGAGGGGGCGTTGAGCAGGGACCGGGCCCAGGCCGACGGCGACGTGGCCGCAGCCGACCGGATGCTCAAGGCCAACCTGCCCATGCCCGACCTGCCCGACCTGCCCCATCTGGCCGGCACCAGCTGAGCAGCGCCGGCTCACTGGGAAGGGGCCCGGCTCACCGGCCCCAACTACTCAGCCCCGGCTCACCCGATCTCGGGTCGCCAGGGGGCCGACGGGTCGGGCCCGAGGGTCCGGCCCCGGATGCGCTCCTGTCTGATCAGGTGGTGCAGCTCCTCGTCGGGGTCCTCTTCGGACTGCAACCAACGGATCAGGTTGGAGAAGACGACAGGAACGAATGCGCACGCGGAGATGAACCACATCACTCCGGTGGTCAGCTGCTGGTCGGCGGAGAGGCTCAGGGTGCCGCCCGGGTGGTGGGGATAGGCGGGGTACCACGAGCCATGGGACAGGCCCACCAGGTAGGCGAGGATCCAGATCGTCCACATGATGATGGCGGCCAGGGCGATCCGGCTCGGCCGCGGCAGTCGCGGGGTGAGCGGTGGTGACTCCACCAGTTCGAGCCAGAGGCCGACCCCGACCCCCAGCAAGGAGGCGGCCTCGAGGGGCAGGGCCCACGGGTGACGAGCCAGGGCATCGACGGCGAAGGGCGTTCGCCAGAAGATGGCGCCGGCCAAGGCGAGACCGGCGAAACCTGCGCTTCGCACCGCTTCGGGATGGCGGCGGCGGGCCGAGGCCAGCCGATCTGCCCATCGGAGGGTCGCGGTGGGTGGATGCGGGCCGCCGTCGTCATCGAGGAGTGGGGGGCGAGGCGAGGCCAGCCCGAGCAGGGACCACGGCGATCCCATCACCACCAGAGCAGGGACGACAACGGCGAAGAAGGCGAACTGGATGGCCTCGACGAACTCGAATCGGCGGGCCAAAGAGGCAAGAGGCGGGGCCAGCCAGACAACCAACGCCAGGACCCCCGCAACCAGAACGAACAGCCGCCCGGGTTGGCGTGCCGGCGGTGGATGCCGTGGCCAGGACCGTTGAGCCACGGCCCCCGAACTCACTTCTTGTTAGTACGGCGCTGGAAGAACCCCCACAGCATGACCACGAACAGCGTGCCCAGCGGGATGGCCACGGTGAGCACCTCGGGCCCGATAAAGGGGTCGGTAGCAATAGTCATCAGACGACCCACCTCACTGTCGCTCGACCTCCACTTTAGTGCTCGGCGACCTGGGCCACCATCCACAGATCACAGGCACTCACAGGCACTGGCGGGCATCAGATCAGGTAGAAGAGCACCCAGAACAGCCCGCTGACCACGGCCATGAACCCGAAGAAGTAGGTGCAGGATTCGACGTTGGCCCGGAACAGCTGGGCGGCCGGGCTCGACGAGGTGGCCGGGGAACCCTCGTCGGGATGGGTGCGACGCAACCGGTGGCTGAGGGCGAGATTGGTCTCGAGCCAGTAGGCGGCCCCAAGCAACAGCATGATGTTCAACACCCCCCAGCCGATGAAGCACGACGCATACCCGCTCGAACCGGGGAAGAACGGCAACTGGGTGTACTGCCAGATCTGGAGCCCGATGGCCAGCAGGAGGCCGGACACGGCCACCCACCCGCTCACCTGCCAGTCCAGCAAGGACCCGGAGCGCATCCGTGCCTGCCCGTACATGGCGAGGAGGGTGCAGGCCAGCACGACGGCGAAGATGGTCCAGCCGATGCCGGTCGGGGCGGTGATCCCGTCGGGACGCCACAGCTTGCCCGAGTTGTTCGACCTCAGATAGAAGTAGGCGAATGCCAGCGAGGCGAACAGGAACGTGAACATCCCGATCAGCAGGCGCCCGCCGGTCCAGTAGGCGCCGACCGCCGAGCGCAGCTCGAATTCTCGTTCCTCGGGCGTGTCCGAGTACGTCGGCTTGTCGGCAGTCTCGGTCACCGCTCTTCTCCACTTTGTGCCTGCGAACCGGCGTCTTCGGCCGCACCTCCCGGCGAGGAGACCCCCGTCGTCACCCGTGGAGGTTCACCCAGATCGGCGACCGCGGGTGGGTCGTCCTCGCTGTAGTGGTACGGGTCAGAGAGGACGACCGGGATGTGCTCGAAGTTGTAGTACGGCACCGGTGTCGGCGTCTGCCATTCCAGGCCCAGCGAGTTCCACGGATTGAGCGGCGACGGCTCGGGCTTGATGAAGATCGACCACACGAAGTTGGCGATGAAGACCAAGAAGGAGGCACCCAGGCAGAAGGCGCTGATCGATGCGAAATCGTTGAGTGTCTGCAGATTCTGGGCGTACTCGAAGACCCGCCGGGGTTGGCCGAGCAGGCCGATCAGGAACATCGGGAAGAAGGTCAGGTTGAAGAAGACGAACATCAGCCAGAAGTGGATCTTCCCGAGCTTCTTATTCAACACCTTGCCGGTCATCTTCGGCAGCCAGAAATAGAGGCCGGCGAAGAAGGCGAAGATCAGCCCACCCATGATCGTGTAGTGGAAGTGAGCCAGGACGAAGAAGCTCCCGTGGACGGTGACGTTGACCGGGACGTCGGACAGGAACACGCCTGTCACCCCGCCGATCAGGAAATTGAAGAACACGGCCAGACAGAACAACATCGGAACCTCGAACCGGATCTTGGCCCGGTAGAGCGTCCCCATCCCCACCAGGAAGATGAATCCGGTGGGAATCGAGATCAACTCGGTGGTCAGCATGAACAACGGGCGCATGTCCGGGTTGATCCCGCTCTGGAAGAGGTGGTGCTGCCACACGAAGAAGGAGAGGAGGGCCACCCCGACCATCCCTGCCGCGGCCACCTTGTAGGCGAAAAGGGGCTTTCGGGTGAACACGGGGAGGAGCTCCGCCACGATGCCGAACCCGGGCAGGGCCATGATGTAGACCTCGGGGTGTCCGAAGAACCAGAAAAGGTTCTGCCACAGGAACGAGCTCCCCCCGTGCTCGGTCACATAGAAGGCGGTCTGGACGGTGTGGTCGAGGATGCCGAACAGGCCGGCGGCCACCAGGGTCGGGGTGGCCAGGGTGAGCAGTGCACAGGTGGCCAGGATCGACCACACGAAGATGGGGATCCGGCTCCAGGTCATGCCCGGCGCCCGGTAGTTGATGATGGTCACCGCCAGGTTGAACCCCGCCGCCATCATTCCCAGCCCGATGACGGCGAAGCCCACCAGGTAGGACATCATCCCCACGCCTGCTTGGGTCTGGAGGGGGGCGTAGCCGGTCCAGCCGGTCGGGAAGCCTCCGTAGAACAGGGCGGAGAGGATGACGAAGTAGCCGGCGGAGAACACCCAGAAGCTGAAGGCCTCGACCCGAGGGAAGGCGGTGCGGCGGGACCCGATCATCAGCGGTATCAACCAGTTGCCCAGTGGGCCCACGATGACCGAGGTGGCCATCATCATCATGATCGTCCCGTGCTCGCTCACGATGGCGATGTAGGTGCCCGGACCGAACACGTGGCTGGTGGGCGACAAGAGCTCGGTGCGGATGGCCATGGCCAGCAAGCCACCGGTGAAGAAGAAGGTCAGCACGCCGATGACGTACTGGAGGCCGACCACCTTGTGGTCGGTGGTGTAGCGCAGGTAGCGGGTCCAGCTGGTCTGCTGGTACTCAGGACGCGGCTCCAAGCCCACCATCTTGGCCAGTGGGTAGTTGAGGGCGCCGATCCCGAGGAGCCAGCCGAGCACACCGAGGAGGAGCCCGCCGGTCACCGCGATCGAGTTCGCCCCGCTGTTGGCGATGTTGATGTAGCCACTGCCCACGACGTTGCCCAGCCAGTGGCCGATCAGGTAGCCGACCACACCGCCGATGATGGCGGTGCCCAGGTGCTGGCTGAACCAGCCCGGCCGGGATGGCAGCCCTTGGAACCCACCGAGCACGGGTGGGGTCGGGTCCGGGTAGGCGACCTCGGTCTCGGCTTCTCGTTCGGTGGCAAGAGTCATGGCGTCAACTTTCTATGACTTCGCGGGCGTGGCCCCGTAAACCTCAGAGTTGCTGTAGGGATCGACGTTGTCGGGGTAGTAGCCGCCATCGGCGCCGTTGGCATCGGGAACGTAGGTGTACGAGAAGGGGGGCAAGGCCTTGGTGTTGGCGGCGTTGACCCTCTCGGTGGTCTTGGCCCAGACGTAGAAGGCCGCCTTGGACACCACGCTGCCGTAGTTGTACATGGCGCCGTGCCACAGCCCGCACAGTTCGTCACACCGGACGGTCACGCTCCCCGTCTGCTCGGTGGTGGCGTAGGCCACGTTGTCCAACTGGGGGTTGGCGTCGGCCTTGATGCTCAACTGATAGGCCCAGAAGTCGTGGATCACATCGAGGGAGGTGACGTGGAAGGCGATGGTCGTGTGGTTCGGAAGCATCAGACGTTGGCTCTCGAAACCACCGAAGGTCGGGTAGCGGTAGGTGAACTTCCACTGCTGGGCGATGACCTGCACTGGCAGGATGCTGGCCGAAGCGGGGGTCCAGATCGGGTTGGGGCCTTCGCCTCCACCGGAGCCGTTGTTGGCGATGAGCTCGACGGTGCCGAAGACGAACAGCGCGAGCACGATCACCGTGGTGGTGACGATCCATCCGACCTGCACGCCGAGGTGGGTCCGGGCCTGGGCGCCACCGACCGGATCCGGGGCGTGGGAACCTCGCCACATGATCAGGGAGTAAGCCAGGTAGACCCACACGGCCAGGATCACCGGAAGGGCGGCCAGGAACAGGACGTTGAAGTCGAACTGGTTGGAGACAGCGGCGTTGGTCATGTCCCCGGGCGGAATGTGGGGCCCCACCAGGTAGTAGAAGAGCGGATCGAGAACGGCCGACAGGACCGCCCAGATGGCGACCATGCGCCAGATGTGGCGCGGTTCCCGGTGCGCCGGGCCGCTCACCCCCCCAGGGGGCGACTGCTCATCGGGCGCCTGTTCGCTCTGGACGGTCACGCTTCGACGTCCAAGAACCCGCCCATGTAGCCGACGGTGCTCATCGGGCCGCCGTTCCCGTAGAGGAAGCCCAAACCGCAGGGCACGAAGCACTGCCAGGGGTACTCACCCGGGCCCGGGCTCATGAACGACGCCCTGATGATGTTGTGGGCTGCGTTCAACGAGCACGGGGCGGCCGAGCACAGGGTGGCGGTGCTGGGGTTCCCGATCAGGGGGACGTTGATCCCGAGGGTGGGGATGGCGAAGGTGTGGCCGACCCCGTTGCCGGTGTTCGAGTTGTAGACACGGAAGGGCTTGCCGTTGAGGACGGCCACGTTTCCGATGGTCCCTTGCACCTGGCCCCATTGCTGGTTGCGTAGCGGGCTGCCCGAGTCGAATTGCTCGATGGTCAGGTTGATCCGGGTATGGGCCGGCACCTTCCAGATGGTGGTGTGGATCCACTGACCGGCCGGATTCTTGACCAGATAGGAGACCCAGGTCGGGTGGGGCCCGAAACCGATGGATCCCACTGTCTGCACCGTCAGGTTGACCGGCGCCCCCGGGGGCTGGGCCGAGGTGAAGTCGACGCTTTGCGGCTGGGGGAGGAGGAACCCCACCACGCCCCACACCGCGAATCCGGCAGCCACCACGAAGAGTCCGACGACTATGGACAACCTCGCCCCGAAGGACATCGTCTCCACCCCCAGTTCACGCCCCTCGATCCGATGCCCGGATCTTCCTAAGAACCACGTAAACTTTCGCAGGCAATTCTGAGGGTATGACCAGTTCCGAGCACGGTCAAGTACTTCGGGGCGGCCCTGAATTTGTCAGGGTTCCCGGCCCGGCGGCCTCGGTCGAGACCCCGGGTCGGGCGCTGCGTTCAGGCCTACCCCGGGTGGCTGGGGCTGGCCCGGCCCGGCCCCAGCGGGTGCGAACCAGCGACCGGGTCACGGTGCGAGAGCCTCTCGAGCACGTTGGAGATGGACCCCTCCTCGTCGATGGCCCTCTTGAGGATGACGATCAGCGCCGGCACCGCCCAGAAGTCGCCACAGACCCAGAGGATGGCCGCCCCGATCTGCTGGTCGGCGAACGGCGCCAGGGTCACGCCGGGCACGTGCGCATAGACCGAGTACCAGCTCGTGGCGCTGAAGATACTCAGCGCCATGGCCAGGATGAACATGACCACGTTGGTGCCGATGACCGCCCCGGCCTGCCACAGGGGGCCGGTCTTGAGCCGGAAGGGGTAGGAGGGAATGATCTGCAGCCAGAAGAGGATGCCGGTGACGAAGAAGCTGGCGTGCATCAGCCAGATGTGGACGGTCTGGTTGTTTTCGGCCAGATCGAACAGCACCGGAAAATGCCAAGCCACCATCACCACGTTGAAGGAGATGAGGGCGAACCACGGACCGGCGAGCACCCGGCCCACCGGCCGGAGAAAGCGTGACCACCGGCCGAGCATCACGAAGCGGCCGATCTTCCGGCGGGCACCGACCGGCAGGGCGAACAGGAGCGGGAGCCACGGCGCGCCAAACACGATGAGGATCGGCGCGTAGAAGGCGATGAGCAGATGTTCGATCATGTGCACGAAGAAGTAGTCGCTGGCCCAGTAGTCGATGGGCGAGTCGATGGCGAGAAGCAGGACGCCGAGCCCGGCGTAGAAGGCGATGGAGTGGAGGCGGCGGAGGCGGGTTCTCTTGGGGTCCGAGCGGTGACGCAGCCGGGCCAGACCGAGCTCGTGCGCCACCACCACGACTGCGACCACGATGACGAAGGGGTCGAACGACCAGTTCTCCGTCACGTAGTTCACGGTGGTTCTCCTCGGCCCGGCGGCGGGATGGGGACGGCCCAACGGTAGCCCGGGTCAGCCTCGGTCAGCTCGGCCGCACCGGCCCTCGTCAGCTCGACGATCCGTACTGAATCGGGACGGCGAGGGCCTGAGTGTGCTTCCAGCCTGTGCCTCCGAGTGAGGAGACGTCGAGGGTCGACTGGTCGACGATGAGGGCGTCGAATCCCCCCTGGGGGGTCGCCACCACCGCCGACGTGCCGACAGGCGGAGGAAGGAGGCGCTGCCAGACGGGAGACGACGGCCCGACGGTCGCCGCCAACGTCTGGCCGTTCCGGCCCGCGGCTCCGACCACGAAGCCTCCCGATGCCGTCCCACCCGTCGAGGTGAGTCCGACCCCGTCCAGGGGGAGTCCCTGCGAGATCGTCCAGGTCTGCAGACCGTCGGTGCTCCACAGGGCGAACACGGTGACGTGGGTGCCCGAGCCCACACCGACCAAGGCGGCCGCTCCGGTGGGCAGGCCGACGAGACGGATCACCTCGGTGGGTCCCGGCGGGGCTCCCGGAAGGGTGGGCGCCACCGACATCCAGTCGCGACCGGAACGCTCGAAGATCCCCGGCGGCGCCGGGCGCTGGCACGCTGCTCCCACCAACAGAGTGCCGACGCCACCCGAACCGGGGGCGCCGTAGGTCCCGACGGCGGTCAGACCGATGACACCGCACCCGGATCCGGAGGACTGGTGGGCCAGGGCCTGCTCGGTGACCACGTCACTCCACCCAGTCAAGTCGGGGGAGCCCTGGACGACGGTCCCGCCCCCTTTGCGGAGGAGAGCGATCGACCCGTCGCCCGACGAGGCCAGGGTGTCCGGAGCCAGCACCAGGCCACCCGGGAGAACACCCGTCGTCCACGTCGTCCCCTGGTCCGAACTCTGGGCCAGCGGTGAGAACAGAAGGTCCTGTGTCGGACCGAAGCCCGAGAGCACCGACCCATCGGTACCGAGAGCGACGACCAGGCCGCCGTTGCTGGCCACTCCCGGCGGGGTGGCCAAGCTCCAACCCAGCGCGCCGGCGGGAAGGGTGACCAGCTGCCAGAAGGTGTTGACTGGGTCACCGAGGTGGCCCATGGCCAGCGAGGCCCACGTCGCCCCGGACGACGACGAGGAGCTGGTCAGCGGGATCGGGGGCGGTCCGGGCCGGCCGGGCGCGGTGGCGTTGCCCCCCGACGACGAGCACGAGGCCAGGACGCCGGCGGAAAGGGTGGCGATGCCGAACACGGCGATCGCCCGGTTCCGGAGAGGGAACCGGCGGCGGTCTGGCCGCCGCGCTGTCGCCGAGGTCACGAGTTGGCGAAACGTTGCACTTGACTGGTGACCAGCGCAGAAAAGGATGACTTGCTGGAAGACGTGCCATCGCCCGGATCGGCGTTCAGGATCTCGCGATCACGGCCGTGCTTGTCGATGATGTACACGATGTCGCTGTGATCGACCATGGCCCCGGCCGGTTCGACATCGACTTCGACGCCGTAGGCGTTCCACACCTTCTCGAGCTGGCTGGGCGAACCGGTGAGGAAGGTCCAGTTGGGAACCTTGTTCAGACCCTCCTGTTTGTCAAAGCCGTTGGTCAGGGCCAGGCTGGTGTAAAGGGGGTTGGCCACGACGGCGACCAGATCGACCGACGACGACTGGCTTCCCAGCATCTGATCGGTCACTCGGAGCTCCTGGGCGATGAGGGGACAGTCGGTGGTGCACACCGGGTCGAGGAAGGTGAGCACCACGGTGTGGCCGGCCAACGAGGTGAGACTGACCGGTCGGCCGGCCTGGTCGATCAGCATGAACGGGGCCGCGGGGATATTGACGACGTCGGGTGATCCGTTGTTCGCCTCGATGACGATGGCATCGGCATTGGGGTTAGTGGCGGCAATGGCCATGGGGGCCGCCCCCACCAGCACCACCCCGACCGCCCCGATGGCGGCGATGGCGCGGATCAGATAGGAGGGCGTCAGCCGGTCGATGATCCCCCCCGAACCGGCGGACGCTCCCGCCACCGACGCGGACACGGCGCCGACGGAGACAGAAGTCTCCACGGACTCCCTGTTCATGGCCCGAACCGGCAGTCGCACGACGGCCAGGTAGCCGGCGGTGAACACGACGACGATGGGGATCATCGAATTGGGATCGGTGCCCACCCCGCCGAAAAAGCCGAGGTCCTGAACGAGGATCCAGTCGGCCAGGCAGGTGACCGCGCCCACGATCACACCGACGCGGAGGAGCCGGACCCGACCGCTCACGAAGCAGACGCCGATCCCGATCAGGAGGACCACCACCGCCAAATTGACCGCCCATCCGTGGGCGGCATCGAACGAACCGAAGGACCGGACCCACGACGAGAACACCGATGGTTGGGAGACCTGGGCCATCTGGTCGACCATCGATGTCAGGGTCCCCGGCGTCGAGGCGGCGTGGGCCTGACCCGACCAGAACCCCCGTCCGGGCCAGGCCTGGAGCACGCCCATGGCGATGAAGAAGACCCCCATCCCCCGCAGCACCCTGGTACCCAGCTTGGGTGTCTCCCACCTGGAGTCCCGCAGAGCGATGAGCACGCCGGCCACCAGATAGAAGAGAACGGCGCCCGGAAATCCGAACATCCAACTGTTCCCCTGGCCGAACAGGCCGCCGAAGGCCTCGCCGAAGACCCACACGACGGCACCCCAGCCGGCACTGACCGCGCCGGCGGCCCGCGACCAGTAACCGCGGGGTGCGACCAGCAGAAACACCCCGATGCCGACCTGGATCCAGACGCTGGCGGCGGCCGCCGAGACGGGGTGGTTGGTCCAGATGGTCGCCCCTGCATTGACCAGGTGCTGAACCCATCCGGGCGAGGAGGTGGCCGACGGCGTGAGCACCTGCCCGGGCAGTCCGACCGGCATGGAGCTCTGGGCCTGGAGGAGGCCGTCGAAGACCCAGATGATCCCAAAGGAGATCCGCAGCATCCGACGGCCGGCGGGCTCGGCCGAAGGCCAAGGGTTGGCGGGTGTCGCGTCCAAGGTGCCGGCGGCCACTGCTCGCCGGTACTGGACCGTTCGGACCACATTCCAGGCCAGAGCCAGCACCGCGGCGAGGATCACGATGATCAGGAACTGGTGGTCGAGGGCGGCGCGGAAGGCCGCCGCGATCACCGGGTTGTTGGTCTGGAGCCCGTGTCCCATCCCGGGCATGGCGCTACCGACCCCTCTGCCAGGCGACGACTCCTCGGGCCTCGGGTGTTCCGGTCATGTTCGCCAACGGAGTCACGAAGCCAGATTGTAGGTGCCCCCCCAGGGGCTCTCCCGGCGCCCCGCCATCTCGATCAGGGACCCGACTGAGCGTTCGTCGGATCAGGACGCCGGTCCCGCATCAGGTTTGGGTCGGCGAGCCTCCGCCTCGGTTGACGCCAAGGATCGCTGGTGCTGTTGCCAGCGCCTGAGCATGTCGGCGTGCTCGGGCGCAACCACCTTCGGTTTGGCCGCAGTCCGGCGCTTGCGCCGGTTCTGGTGCAGGGTGGTCCACCACATGTAGACGGCGAAAACGGCGAACATCGGCCACTCGAACACATAAGCCCAGCTCAGCTCGTTGCCGCCCAGGGCCCGCTTGACCTCGAAGAGGAAGGCGGCGACACAGAGGGTGAGTCCCGCAACGAGGGTGACGTGAAGCTTCACCGCTTCCGCCCCGGTCAGGCGTTCACCCTTGTGTTCCGGATCGCTCCGGTCGGGCGGATCCACGCGATTCACCTTATCGGCGTGCCCCATCCCGAACAGCCCGACCGATGGCGGCGGGCTCCTTCGGCCGGCGCCGGTGATCGCCGGCCATCCGACGACGCCCCCTACTGGCCGAAGAGCAGACCGTAGTTCGCTCCTCCGCGCAGATGATGGCCGCCGTCCACCGGCAGGCACGCACCGGTGATCCAGGCCGACTCCGGACCGGCCAAAAACCGAACGGCGGCGGCGATGTCTTCCACCGTCCCCAAGCGGCTGATCGGCATCTGAGCCAGATAGTCCTCGAGCAATGGGCCGCCAGCGGTGATCGGTGCCATCAACTCGTCGTCGACGATCCCGGGCTGCACCGTGTTCACCCGCACGCCCGACGATCCCAATTCCTCGGCCGCGTACTGGCACAGCATGTCGATGCCGGCCTTGGCCGAACCGTAGGCCCACAGATAGCGGTGAGGAAAAGCTCCGGCTCCCGAGGACATGCCGATGATCGATCCCCCGGGAGCCTCCCCGCCGTCGGTGCCGGTGCCCACCCCGGCCGCCATCACCGGGGCGCCGTGCTTGATGCAGAGGAAGGTGCCGATGAGATTGAGATCCACCGTGGCCCGCACCTGGCCGAGGTCGGCATCGACGATCGGGCCCATGTGCATCGCTCCGCCGGCGTTGGCGAACAGGATGTCGAGACGGCCCCGCTCGACAGCCGAGGCTGCCACCGCTTCGGCCATCTCCTCCTCGACGGTCACGTCGGCCACCACATAGGAGGCTGTGCCGGTCGGCGTACCCTGAGCGGCCGAGGACCGGGCCACTTCGTCGAGCAAAGCCACCGCCGACCGGAGTCGATCCTCGGTACGGCCACAGATGGTGACGTGGGCGCCGTCTCGCACCAAGCGGGTGGCCGCACCGAGCCCGATGCCACTGCCACCTCCGGTGACCAGCGCCGCCAACCCGACGACTCCGCCGGTGGGGTTGCCCTCGTTCTCCACTGTTCCACTCTCCTGGTCTACTCGGTCCTGGTCTGTGCGGTACCAGTCTGCGCTCGCCGGTACTGGCCGGCGTGCTACAGAGTGTCCGGTCGCCAGCAGCATGCTAAGGGTCGGGTGGCACACCCGGGCAGTTGGGACGAGCCGCAGAAGATGCCCGGGGACGGCGGATGAGAGATGTCGAGGAGATGGGGTGCGATGAGGGAGAAGCAGTGAGCTCGAGGCAGTTCAACCTGGCCGACCTGTTCGAAGTGGTCGTGGACACCGTCCCCGATCGGCTGGCCCTGGTGGCCGGGGCGAGCCGTCTGACCTACCGCCAGCTCGACGACCGGGCCAACCGCTTCGCTCGGGTCCTGTCCGCCGAGGGCATGCCCGCCGGCAGCCACGTTGGGATCCTCGCTCACAACTGCGCCGAGTGGGTCGAGACGATGATCGGTTGTTACAAGGCTCGGGTCGTCCCGGTCAACCTCAACTTCCGCTATGTGGTCTCCGAGCTCCGCTACGTGATCGACGACGCCGACCTTGAGATGCTCGTCTACGAGCGGGCACTGTCCCCCTTGGTGGCCCAATCGATCGCCGATCGGGAAGGGGCTGACCAGTTGCGCCTGGTCGAGATCGACGACGGCACCCCGGCGGTCGGCTCCATCGCCTCTGTCGACTCCATCGCCTACGAGTCAGCACTGGCGTCGTGCCCTCCCGAGCGTGGCTTCGACCCCCGGTCGGCCGACGATGTCTACGTTCTCTACACCGGAGGAACGACCGGCATGCCCAAGGGCGTGCTGTGGCGGCAGGAGGACATTTTCTTTTCGGCCATGGGTGGGGGAGGTTGGGGGTCGACACCCATCACCTCGGCCGACGAACTGGCCGGCAGGCTCAACCCCGACGATGCCAGCCGCGTGGTGATGCTGGTGGTGGGTCCTCTCATGCACGGCAACGCCCAATGGGTGATGTGGAACGCATTCATGATGGCCGGCACCGCCGTGCTCTACACCGAACACCACTACGATCCCGATCGGTTGTGGCGGTTGGTGGCTGAGGAGGGCGTGGTGTCGATCGGCCTGGTCGGGGACGCCATGGCCCGACCCCTGGCCGACGCTCTGGCAGCAGCCGGCCCCGCCACCTACGACACGTCCACCCTGGCCGTGCTGGGGTCCGGCGGCGCCATGTTGTCGTCGACCGTCAAGAGCGAGCTGCAGAAGCTGCTGCCGGGCGTCCTGATCATGGACAGTTTCGGATCGAGCGAGAGCGGGGCACAAGGAGCGGTCGACGACGGAGCCCGCGGGCCGCGTTTCGCTATGGGCGAGGACACCACCGTCCTCGACGACGACCTACGCCCGCTGGCCCCGGGGGACGGGAGGATCGGGCGTCTGGCCCGGACCGGGAGGATCCCACTGGGTTACTACAAGGACCCGGCCAAGACGGAGGCGACATTCCCCGTGGATGCCAACGGCGTGCGTTGGTCGATCCCTGGTGACCTGGCCTCGGTGGAGCCCGACGGCACCATCACGGTGCACGGCCGGGGCTCGGCGTCGATCAACTCCGGGGGCGAGAAGATCTTCCCCGAGGAGGTCGAGGCTGTGGTCAAGTCCCACCCGGATGTCTCCGACGCCATCGTCATCGGTCTGCCCGACGACCGCTTTGGCCAACGGGTAGTGGTCGTGGTGCAGCCCCGCCAACCGGGACACCCGCCACAGCTCGAGGATCTCCAGGCTCACTGCCGCGGCGCCATCGCCGGCTACAAGATCCCGCGGCAGCTGTTAGTGGTGGAGGAGATCCCCCTAACCGCGGCGGGCAAGCCTGACGCCAAGGCGGCCCGGGCCCTGTTCTGAGGGATCGGACCCCGTCGAGCCGGCGACCGCTCGGGGTTGGCCGCCCTTCGACCTTCGGCCGGGACCGGGTCCGGGCCGCTCCTCGCCCGCGGACACCCGCGCCCGCGCCTTTTCTGCCAACACCGACACGGTGGCGACCACCCGATCGGCCGCAGCAGCCAGCACCTGTTCGTCGGTCTCGACGATGCGGTAGACCCCGGCCTCGGGCCACAGCCCCACCACCCGGGCCGGCCGCGGGCGGATCGGTGTCCGCAGCCCGGCCACCAGAGCCAGGTAGGCGAGCTCCTCTCCCCAGGTCGCCCCCGGGGATCCGCTGGCCACCGACACCAGCCCCCTCGAACCACCAGCCGGGGCGCCGGCCACCGTGCCGGGCCGATCGCCCAGAGGGACCCGCATCTCGCAACGACCCTTGAGACGCACCGATCGGCTGGCCGGGCAGACCCACGTGTCATCGGGTCCCCCGATCTCCGGCACCGGACCGAAGGCCTCCCAGTCGAGGGACGACCACAGCGAGGTGGCCCATGTGGTCGCCTCGGCCAGCACTGCGGCCCGTGCTCCGGGGGCCAGCCCGGCCAGCCAGGGCTCCCAGTGGTACGTACGCCACCCGGTCTGCTCCCAGTCGGCCACGGCCTGGTCGGCCACCGGCCCGACCGCCTCGGCCGGGGACCGGAAACGACGCGTGGCACAGGCGCGGACGACGGCCAAGCCCAGCGATCGGCGGACGAAGACCGGCTTCCAGGCGAAGGGCTCGGGGGGATCGGCCAGCGATTCGGGCCGGGAGCGGGCCTGGCGGAGAAGCGAGAGACTGAGCTCGACCTGGTCGCCAGGAGCACGACCCTCGACCAGAGGGGCGATGCGGGTGGAGAGGTTCTGGCGCAACCCGGCCCAAATCCGCTCGTCCACCGCGGTCGACGGCGCCCCCACCAGGGTCGTGGTCAGCTCGGCCGACCCGATCACCGGACCCCTCCTTTCGGCGCCGAGCGCAGATGGGTTCGACCGACGTGGCGCTGGCCGACATCGCAGTCGGGCAGGGCCGCGCACCACCCGCACAGCCCGCTCGGCGTGCGCCGGGGCTCAGCGCCAGCGGCCAGGTCGCGCAACAAGCGGATGCCGGCCAGCGTGCGCCGTCCGGCCGCCACCAACAGGTCGGTCGAGACCGGTTCCACGTCCAACTCGCCGGTGCGGGTGTAGTAGGTCGCCACGACGAATGGCGGTGCCGGACTCCGCAGGCACTCGACGAGGGCGTAAAAGTGGAGGTCGGCGCGGTGCTCGATCCGCCGCGCCCCCGATTTGACCTCCACGATGGCAACGGAGGCCAGATCGTCTGCCGGTCGGCCCACGGCCAGGTCGACTCGGGCCGAAAGCTGGACAGCGCCGTCGGCCAGATCGACCCGCAGTGTTTCTTGCGTACGCGGCATCCACCCCGGATCCAGCGCCGGCCACCGACCGATCAGGCCAGTCACCTGGCGCTGGACCTCGGCAAAGAGCCCAGCCCGTTCCCCTTCGGGCAGATGCCCGATCCAGGAGACAAGATCCTGTTGCCGGTCGTCCACGGCCAGCGCCGACATCCCGTCGGCCACCGGATCCCCGATGGACCCGACCGTGACCAACTGCCGGAAGAGGACGTCGATCATGGCCCCGCAGGCCATGGCGATCGTCGGCGGCCGCTCGCCGAACTCGGCCGCCACGTGGTGGGCTTCACAGGTCAGCACCCGGGTCAGACGATCCTTGGTCACGACCAGCGGGGCGCCCGCCCACTCGTGTCCCCCGTCTCCGGCCGGACGGGCCGCCGCCGGTCGCCCCCGAGTCTTTCCGTCCTCTGGTGCGTCAGACCGGAGCCCGTCCTCGAGGTTCTGTCGGAAGGTGGCGGCGAACTCCGGGTCCGGCTTGGGACGGGGTCGCCCGGTGATCCGGAGTCGTTCGAGCAGGGCGGCGCCGGCCAACGGCTGCCAGCTGTGGCTGTCCCCAGGATCGAGGCGGACGACGTCATCGGGGCTGTGGGCGTCATCGGGGATGTGGGCCGAGGCCATTCCCTGATTATGGGGACGGCCCGGCACCTTCACCCTGGAGGCTCCTCGTCGAGCCCGATCAGCGTCCATCACCAGCACCATGACAGTGTGACCGGTGGGTGTCTCATCCAATGAGGTGTCCGAGGTCACCAGCGGAGTCACCGATAGCCTTCTCCCGATGATGCTCGACGCTGCGATCACCTTGTTCGACGTCGTCTTCAGTGTCTTCGTGGTCGTCACCGCGGTCCTCTTGGTGCTGGTCATCCGCTTCATCCTGCAGCGGGCATCGGCCAACCGGGCGGAGTGGTTGGCCAAACAGAACGCCGAGCCCGAGGGCACCGAGGACGGGACCGACGAGGACGAGGACCGCCAGGTGACCGCCCTGGTGCTGGCGGGCGGAGGGACCCGGGGCGCCATCCAGATCGGGATGCTCCAAGTGCTCACCGAGCACGGCTTCGTACCCGATCGGATCTACGGATCGTCGGTCGGGGCTGTCAACGGAGTCGCCTTCGCGGGCGACCCGACCCGGGATGGGGTCGAGCGCATGACCGAAATCTGGCTCGGCCTCACCCGAGACACCGTCTATCCGCAGGGGCGGCTGCACGGGCCCTGGCTCTACCTGCAACAACGCGATTCGGTCTACCCGAACACCGGATTGCGCAAGATCATCGCCGATGGCATCGACTTCGAACGATTGGAGGACGCGGTCATCCCCATCGAGGTGGTGGCCACCTCGATGACCGACGGTCGGGAGCGCTGGTTCACCTACGGATCGACGGTGGACGCGGTGCTGGCCTCGTCGGCCGTTCCCGCCATATTCCCGCCGGTCGAGATCGACGGTGAACGGTTCATCGACGGGGGGGTGGTCAACAACGTGCCCGTCCGGCGGGCGATCGACGCCGGGGCGACCCGCATCGTGGTGCTCCTGTGCACGCCGCCGATCTACACCCCGGTGGTGTCGAAACGGCCCGTCGAAGCCATGCTCAATGCCCTGCTCATCTCGATCCACGCTCGTTTCGCCCGGGACATGTCCGAGCTTCCATCAGGCGTGGAGGTCATCGTCTGCAGCGGGACCCTCGACGGAGCCCGGGACTTCGACGATTTTTCCACCACGGAGTCGCTCATTGCCCAAGGCCGAGAGGAGGCTTCGGAGGTGGTGCGCCGCTATGGCCTCGGGCGGCCCGGTGCGCTCACCGAGGACAGTGCCCCCGTGCGGTCCGAAAGCCCCCCCCGCTCAAGCGACGGCGCCGCGGTCGCCTCACCGGTGCCGGCCTCCGAGGAGGTTCCGGCGGAGCCGTTGCCCGGCACCCATCCCGAGCCCGGGAGGTAACGCCGCACCACCCGCGCCGGGACCCCGGCGATCACGCAGTGATCGGGAAAGGATCCTCGCACCACCGCTCCCGCCCCCACCACCACATTCCGGCCCAGCTCGGTGCCGGGCAGGATCACCACCCCGGTTCCCAACCAGCTGCCGGCGCCGATCAGGACCGGGACGTCGGTGGGCCACTGGGCGTGGACCACCTGGTCGGGGTCGTCGTACCCGTGGTTCTGGTCGGTGATGTACACGTAGGGGCCGGTGTGGACGTCGTCGCCGACCTCCACCTGGAAGTGGCCGACGATGTGGCTGCCGCGCCCGATCATGCACCGGTCGCCGATGCGCACCACCGGGTCGGTGACCATCCTCTGGCCCGGCACCATGCCGGCCGAAATGCTGACGTGGGGTCCGACCAGGGTGTCGCGCCCTACGTGGATCCAGCGTTCGCCGAAGAGGGCTCCCGGCGGGAAGGCGAGACAGCTTCCCGCGCCGAACGAACCGAACCGGCCTGCCGGCCCGTCGTCGGGTCCGATGGCCCCGTGCCGGGCCACCCACCCCCACCCGGCGTGGATGCACGAATTGATCACACGGTGGAGTGGGGTCGTCTTGGCTCGAACCGGAGCGTCCAGCCCGAGCTCCCTGGGGGGCTCGGACCGACCGTTGCCCGGGATCGGGGGGCTCAGAGTCGAGGGACGGTCGACACCGGGGCGGCCAGCGGTCACTTCGGCACGCTATCTGATCCCCTCGTCCTCGACCGTCGGGGACGAGGGGATAGCCGTCGGGGATCGTTCCATCGCTCACCGCAGCGAGCGATGCACCGACGCCGACCGGAGGCATCGATCGGCGTCGTCAAAGGAGGTCACTGCCTGCCAACGTGGATCAATAGAGTGGGCCCATGTCGAGCACTGATCCGTCTGTCGCCGCTGCCCGCCAGACGCTGGGGCGGGCCGGGTTCGCTACCGGATCCGACATCTATGAGCGGGCCAGGCCCAGCTATCCGCTCGATGCGGTGACCCACTTGGAGACGATCACGGGGACCGGAACCGGATCGCGGGTTCTCGATCTCGCCGCCGGCACCGGCAAGCTGACCCGACAGCTGCACGCCGATGGAGCCGACTGCGTAGCCGTCGAGCCGTCGGCATCGATGCGAGAGGTGTTCGCCCGGGTGGTTCCCGGTGTGCCGGTGGTCGGGGGTACAGCCGAGATGATCCCGCTGGCGACGGGATCGATGGACGCCGTGGTGGTGGCCCAGGCTTTCCACTGGTTCGTCCCGGGCCGGGCGCTCCCCGAGATCGCCCGTGTGCTCCGCCCCGGGGGTTGGCTGGCGCTCATCTGGAACGAGCGGGACGAGTCCGACCCGGCCGTGGCCGAGCTTGTCCGGATCACCAAGTGGGACCAGTGCCAGCCCTATCCGATGGGGAAGGACTTCGGGACCGACATCGACGAAAGCCATCTGTTCGGACCGGTGGAGCGCACCAAGTTCTCCTTCGTCCAATGGCTCGACCCGACCGCCTTCGTCGAGCAGGTCGCCACCCGCAGCTACGTCCAGGTCCTGCCTGAGCCGGAGCGACGGTCCCTCCTGGACGCGGTTGCTGCTTTCGGATCGACACTCGGCGATCCGATCGCCGTGCCCTACGTCACCGACCTCTTCTGGGCACGGGTCGCAGGATGACCAACGGGTTGACCAACGAATCGCCCACCGTCCCAAGGACGGGGCACGTCCGCGGTGTCCTCCGGTTTGCCACTACCACCGCGGACGGGGGAGCCTCAGGTGCCGCTGGCCCCGGAGATTGCGCCCGATCGGACACCACGCCACAGAGAGGATCCTTTCGATGGTCAAGCTGACCTGTCTGTTGAAGCGCCGGGAGGGGATGACCCCGGCCGAGTTCCAGGCCTACTGGCGCGATCATCATGGGCCGTTGATCGCCAACGGCCGATGTGGCCGCCACGTCATCCGCTACGAGCAGAACCCGCGGTCTCTCGACGACTACGA
Organism: uncultured Acidimicrobiaceae bacterium; assembly: GCA_963704615.1. GTDB lineage: Bacteria > Actinomycetota > Acidimicrobiia > Acidimicrobiales > RAAP-2 > Bog-756. The sequence continues at coordinate 3,976,034 of OY969923.1, forward strand.
CGGCGATGACGACCGCTCCGGCTACGACGGGGTCACCGAGCAGTGGTTCGCCTCCATGGACGAGTACCACGGCCACATGAGCGAGGACGACTCGCCCCAGATGTTCGCGGACATCCCCAAGTTCCTCGACCCCGACCACCTCGAGTTCGTCCTCACCGAGGAGCCACGAGTGATCATCGACGGCCGGGTCGACTGGAGCGCCTGACCGCGGCCCGACCCGGCCCCGCCAGACACTGCGGTCCCGGAAACCCTTGACACCGAGTCAAAGCCGGACGTACTATCCATTTCATCGGACACGGTGTCCGATGAAATGGAGGGGGCATCCGGTATGTCACACACCCAGACCGACGTACCCGGGATCGAGTTCGGCAACATCGACCTGACCGACTCGGAACCCTTCGCCGACGGCGTGCCCCACGACTTGTTCGCCTTCCTCCGGGAGAACGCCCCGGTGTGGTGGCACGAGGAAGCCGATGGACCGGGGTTCTGGGCCGTCACCTCCCACGCCGCCTGCACCCAGGTCAACCGCGACTTCGAACACTTCTCCTCGGCCCGCAAGGCCACGTACATCTGGGAGCTGCTCGAAGACGACCTCGCCCAGCAGCAGATGCTCATGTTGAACATGGATCCGCCCCTCCACACCCGTTACCGCCGACTGGTCAACAAAGGGTTCACCCCGCGCATGGTGAACCAGCTCCACGATCGGATCAACGCTGCCGCCGACAGCATCATCGACTCGGTCATCGAAACGGGAGAGGCCGACTTCGTCACCGACATCGCCGCCGAACTCCCCTTGGTGGTGATCGCCGAGCTTCTCGGCGTCCCCCACGAGGACCGCCATCGCATGTTCGACTGGTCGAACCGGATGATCGGCAACCAGGACCCCGAGTACCAGATCGGTGAGGACGTCCCCCTCCAGGCGTCCATGGAACTGTACGCCTATGCCTCCGAGTTGTTCGCCGCCAAACGGGCCGATCCCCATGACGACTTGATGAGCGTTCTCACCGGGGTGGACATCGAGGGCGAGAAGCTCTCCGATCTCGAGCTCGAGCTCTTCTTCCTCTTACTCACGGTGGCCGGCAACGAGACGACCCGCAACCTGATCTCGGGGGGGATGGCGGCCTTCTTCGATCATCCCGATCAATGGACGAAACTCCGTGATGACCGCTCGCTTCTACCCTCGGCGGTGGAGGAGATGCTCCGCTACGTCACTCCGGTGATGAACTTCCGGCGCCAGAGCACCAGTTCGTTCGAGCTCGGCGGCCAGCAGATCGAGGAGGACCAGAAGGTGGTGTTCTTCCACATCTCGGCCAACCGGGACGAGGCGGTCTTCGACGATGCCCAGAGGTTCGACATCACCCGCGACCCCAATCCCCACATCGCCTTCGGGGCGGGAGGACCCCACTTCTGCCTGGGAGCCAATCTGGCCCGGATGGAGATCCGGGTTATGTTCGAGCACCTGCTCGACCGGATGCCCGACATCCGGCTCGACGGCAAGGTGCAACGGCTCCAGTCGCAGTTCATCAACGGGGTGAAGCACATCCCGGTCGCCTTCCCCCCTGCGGCCCGCCTCTCCGCCTAGATGCCAGCTCGGCGGGCACCCGAAGACCTGAAGGAGGTCATCCGGGACTTTCGGCGGGACCAGGTCATCGCCGTGGCCCGGCGCCTGTTCGGTGAGCGGGGCACGACCGACGTGCCCATGGACGAGATCGCCGCTCAAGCCGGGGTGGCCCGCTCCACCGTCTATGTGTACTTCGCCAATCGGGACGAGCTGCTGCGCGCCTGCCTGAAGGGAATGCACAACCAACTCCTCGAGGACATCGCTGACACCTGGGAACACGAGGCCGAGCCCGTCCGCAGGCTGGAGCGTCTCATCGAGGGAATGCTGGAGCGAATCGACGACGACCCGGCCTTCTTCCGCTTGGCCCTCATGACCCAGGGAACGGTGATCCAGGGGGGTGAAGCGGTGGGTTCCGAACTGGCCCTGATCAGCCTCAACATCGCACGTTTGATGCGTGACCTGGTCGTCGACGGAGTGGCGGCGGGCGTCTTCCGGGATGTCGACCCCGACGAGGGCATCGAACTGATCGGTCAGCAGATCTACGGTGCCGTGGCCGTCCGGGCCGGTGAGCCGTTTCCCCGACCGGCAGCGGAGGCCGCCGCCCGGACCTGCGCCTTCATCTTGCACGGACTCGGGTCCTGAACCCTGGGCCCACTGACCGCCCGGCGATCGACGGTGTTGGACCGCCGGGCGATCGACAATCAACGGTGATGCTGGTGGCCGATCAGCCTCCGGCCACGGCGGGCACGATCGACAGGGTCTGACCGTCGCCCACCGGCGTGGCCAAGCCGTCGAGGAATCGAACGTCCTCGTCGGCCAGGAACACGTTGACGAACCGGCGCAGGCCACCCTCCTCGTCGAAGATCCGGTCGGCGAAACCGGGATGGGTGACGTCGAGTGACTTGAGCACCTCGCCAACCGTCGAACCCTCGACCGTCACCTCACCGGCGCCGCCGGTTAGCGGGCGCAGCTGGGTGGGTACGCGGACAGTGACACTCATGGTGTGCTCCTCTCCCCCGGCGTGGGGCCGTCCGGCGGGGTGGGTTCGTCCCCCATGGCCGCGGCAAAGGCCTCGAGCGTCGGGGCGATGGTGGCGGTGAGTCCGACCGATCCCGACAAGGCCTCGACGGTCTTGAGACCGTGACCAGTCACCAGGGCAACGACTCGCTCGTCGGAGCGGACCACCCCCTGCCCGGCCAGCTTGGCCAGCGTGGCGATGGTGACGCCGCCGGCCGTCTCGGCGAAGATTCCCTCGGTCCGGGCCAACAGCCGGATGCCCTCGAGCACTTCGTCGTCGGTCACCGAGGCGCACGCGCCCCCGGACTTGCGGATGGCGTCGAGGGCGTACCAGCCGTCGGCAGGATTGCCAATGGCGAGCGACTTGGCGATGGTGTCCGGCCTCACCGGTCGGATGGCATCGGTCCCTTCGGCGAAGGCCGTGGCCACCGGCGAGCACCCGGCGGCCTGGGCCCCCGACACCCGGACCGACGGCTCCTCGTCAAGCAATCCGACGGTCCACAGCTCGTCGAATCCCTTGGCCACCTTGGTCAGTTGACTTCCCGATCCGATGGGCACCACGACATGGTCGGGGACCTGCCATCCCAACTGCTCGGCCACCTCGAACGCCAGCGTCTTCGAGCCTTCGGCGTAGTAGGTGCGCACGTTGACATTGACGAAGGCCCACGAAGGCTGCTCGCTGGTGAGCTCGGCGCATAGTCGGTTGACGTCGTCGTAACTGCCTTCGACGGCGATGACCCGACCGCCGTACACCGACGTCATGGTGACCTTGGCTTCCTCCAGGTCGTAGGGGATCAGCACGACCGACTCCATACCGGCGCGCGCAGCGTGAGCAGCCACCGAGTTGGCCAGGTTGCCGGTGGAGGCACAGGCGGCGATCTTGAATCCAAGCTGGCGGGCCTTGGTGAGAGCGACCGAGACCACCCGGTCCTTGAACGACCCGGTGGGGTTGGCCGTGTCGTCTTTGATCCACAGCTCGCTCAGTCCCAGTTCGGCGGCCAGACGATCAGCCCGGATCAATGGCGTGAACCCGGCGCCCAGGTCGACCGGGGCCGCATCGGACACCGGGAGAAGATCGGCGTAGCGCCAGATCGACCTCGGCCCGGAAGCGATCCGCTCCCTGGTCAGAGTGGCTGCGACCCGTTCGTAGTCGTAGGCCACCTCGAGGGGTCCGAAGCAGTAGTCGCAGACGTGCAAGGCCTCGGCAGGGTAGGTACGGCCACATTCACGGCAGCGCAGCCCAGAAACGAAATCCACGGCAATCTCCTCATCGCTCGGGCATTGGCACCTGGCGTGGATCCCGATCTGTCTGGAAGATCAGGATCACATTCTGGTTGCCGCGGCGTCGCAGGGCCCGGTCCCTCAGCCGCTCTGGATGATGGCATCCATTGTGGACGAAAAGGCAGCCCCTCGTCAATGTCGGCCCGTGGTCGGTTTCCCCGCCGACATTTCCTGCCCGACCCTCGCCGCTTCCGGCTGTCGCATTCACACGCTGGGTCCGGGTGAGCGATGATGGCGGCATGGCGACCGCGCTCACGCCAGGGGAGGACACCGGTCGGTATTCCCACACGCATTTCGACGCCGAGGCGCTCGCCCAGTCCAAGGCTGGCCGGCGCGTCGCCGTGTGCATCCCGGCTCGCAACGAGGCCGGAACCGTCGGTCCCGTCGTCCAGTCGATCGTGACGGCTCTGACCCGAGCGGGCGGGGTTCCCCTGGTCGACGACGTAGTGGTGGTGGACGACGGATCCAGGGACCAGACGGCCGAGGTGGCCCGACAAGCCGGGGCCCGGGTCATTCCTGCCGAAGCGCCCCACGGTGGCAAGGGCCAGGCCATGCGCACGGCCCTTGCGGCCACCGACGGTGACATCGTCGCCTTCGTCGATGCCGACGTGACCAACTTCGGGTCCCATTTCGTGACCGGACTGCTCGGGCCGCTGTTGGACGACGACTCGGTCAGGCTGGTCAAGGGCTTCTACCGACGGCCTCTGCACGGCGTGCCCGACGGGGGAGGTCGGGTGACCGAGCTGGTGGCCAAACCGGTCATCGACCTGCTCTTCCCCCATCTGGCGGCAATCCAGCAACCGTTGGCCGGCGAGACGGCCGCCCCGAGGTGGGTCCTCGAGAAATGCGGGCTGGCCGACGGCTATGCCGTCGAGTTGGCCCTGCTGATCGATGTCGCCGCCTTGTTCGGGGTGCGGACCATCGCCCAAGTCGACCTGGGGGTTCGGGTGCACAGGAATCGACCTCTGGCCGAGCTCCGGCCTCAGGCCACCGACGTCCTGCGGGCCGCCCTGGCCCGGGCCCCCCTGATCACCCCCGACTGATTCCCTGACCGCCACCGGCCGGGGGTGGCACGAACCCGCCCAGCCGGCCGGGCCTTCCGGCACTCCTAGGCCGGGACGCGGGCCACCTGGCGACGGGGTCCAGGGCGAGGACGAAGGGTTTCCCCCTCGGCGATCGGCAGCGGGTCGGCCGGCTCCACCAGGCCGAGCTCGGCCTCGACCCTCTGGCTGCGACGACGACCGGGGATGAGGACGGCACTGACCGCCCCGAGGACGACCACGATGGCCCCGGCCAAGACGGCGGGGCTCATACCGTTCACGTAGTCCTGGCCCGAGCTGTAGCCACCGCGGGCGCTGAACACCGCCCCGAGAACGGCGATGCCGAGCACACCGCCGAGCTCCCGGAAGGCGCTGTTGGCTCCCGAGGCGATGCCTTCGAGGGATTTGGGCACCGACGACAGCACCAGCGACGCCAGGGGCACGAAGAAGAGGGTCATGCCGAGACCACTGATGACGAAGGGGACGACCATGTCGGCATAGGGCGTCGTGGGGGTGATCAGCAGGGCCAACCAGGTCAGGCCGACCGCCTGGAGGACCAGGCCACTCACCACAAGGGGCTTCCCGCCCCACCGTTCGGCCAACATGCCCACGACGGGTGCGAGCAGCATGGGCATGGCCGTCCAGGGCAGAACCCGGATCCCCGCGGCCAGCGGAGTGAGGCCCTGGACGGTCTGGAGGAACTGGGTCAAGAAGAAGATGGATCCGAACATCCCGAAACTGAACAGCATGGCGGTGACGTTCACCGAGGCGAAGCCACGCAGACGAAACAGTCGGATGTCCAGCATGGGGTGGTCGGACCGGAGCTCCCAGGCAATGAAGGTGGCCAACGCAACGGCGCCGACGATGAAGGCACCGAGAACGGATCCGCTGGTCCAGCCGTGCGCGTTGCCCCGTACCAACCCAAGGACGATCCCGAAGAGCCCGACGCTGACCAGGCCGACTCCGACCAGATCGAGCCGGGACCGCGCCCCGCGACTCGGACAGCTTCCACCAGGCCAACGGGGCCAGGACCACCCCGACCGGCACGTTCAACCAAAAGATGTACTGCCACGACCATCCGGTGGTGACCGCGCCGCCGACCAGGGGTCCAATGGCGACCGCGGCGCCCCCGATGGCACCCCACAATCCGAGGGCCATGTTGCGACGCTCAGGTGGCACCGCGGCGCTGAGGAGCGTCAGAGACAGCGGCATGATCATGGCTCCGCCGGCGCCTTGAAGAGCCCGTGCCGCGACCAACATGGTGATGGTCGGGGACAACGCCGCCAGTGCCGATGCACCGGTGAAGATGACGATGCCGAGGACGAAGATGCGCCGTCGTCCGAAGCGCTCGCCGACCGCCGCGGCCGACAGCAACAGGACGGCAAAGGTGAGGGTGTAGGCGTTGACCGTCCACTCCAACCCGGAGAGGCCGGCGTGGAGGTGGACCCGGATCACGGGAAGAGCGGTGGAGACCACCAGGTTGTCCAGCGACGCCATGAACAAGGCCAACCCGGTGATGGCCACGGCCCAGATCGCCCTCGTCCTGGTCGTCGCGGGGGTCGAAGGGACCGGCTCGACCCGGCTGCTTGGGGCGACCGGTCCGGAGCCGTTCGATCGCGAACCGTTCGACGGCGAGCCGTTCGACGGCGATCCGTTCGGTTCCGAACCGAGCGCCTCGGATCCAGATCCTTGCCCGTGGGGACCGCCAACCGATCGCTGGCCCCTCATCCGGACCCAAGCCCGTCGGACGGCGGGGACAGCACGGGCCGTGCGCCAGCGGCTTGTATGTGACTGATCACTAAATACACGAGGCAAAAAGAGAGGGATGACGGGCTGATTCATGCGGGGACCTCCTCGTTGGCAGCCCCCGCGGCACGGTGCTGTGCGTGAAGGGCCTGGCTGGCGGCGCGAATGGCCTGGGCTTTCTCGGTCACCGGGCACAAGCTTTGCGCCCAGTGGTCAGGCAGAGACAGAAGATCGATGGCGGACATCACGTTGATCAACATCCCCATGGCGAAGAACTGACGAAGTTCGTCATCGGAAACCCCGGTGCGGTCGGACACCATCCGGGCCAACACCTCGAAGGTGCGACGACAGCTGCGGGCGATGTCGGGATCGGCCGGGGCCGCGGCAAAGCCGTGCAACTGGACCTGGAGCAGGTCCGGGTCCTGCATCAACTCGACATAGGCCGCGCCCATGGCCTCGAGCGCCTCCTGACCTTCGAGACCCTCGCTGACCGACGTGAGTTCATTGATGATCCGGTCACCCACCAGGTCGTAGGTAGCGACGAAAAGGTCCTTTTTGGTGCCGAACAAGCGGAACAGGTAGGGCTGGGAGATGCCGGCCCGCCTGGCGATCGACTCCGTCGACGTTCCCGCATAGCCCGACTGCGCGAATTCAGTGATGGCCGCGGCCAGCACTGCCGTGCGACGCTCGTCAGCGGTCTGCCGGTTGGGAACCATGGGTCAATTGTAAGTGGTTACTCACTAACTTGTCAAGGGTCAATCCCGCGTGGGTGGGGGAACCAACGGGTAGCGTCGAATCATGGCCCCCGAGCGCTCGCCGCGGAACGGAGCCGGGCCCCTGGCCGACACCGTGCTGGTCTCGAACCGCGGCCCCCTCGCCTTCCACTTCGAGGACGGACGACCGGTCGCGGGGACGGCCGGAGGCGGCCTGGCCGGATCGCTCTACCCCATGGTGGCCGGCACCGGTGCCATCTGGGTCGCCTGTGCACTGGGGGAGGCCGATCGAGAGGCGGCCGCCGCCGGGCTGATGACCCATGACGGCCTCGACATCGAGCTCGTCGACCCCGAGCCCGACATCTACAACATGGCCTACAACGTGGTGTCGAACGCCACCCTGTGGTACTGCCACCACCATCTCTTCGATGCTGCTCGGCGACCGCGGGCCGACCGCCGGTGGTGGGAGGCCTGGGACGCTTACCGGGAGCTCAACGAACAGTTCGCCCGCAAGGTGGCCAAGGTTGCCCCCGAAGGCGGCCGGGTCCTGGTGCAGGACTACCACTTGGCCTTGATGGGCTCGGCCCTGGGCCGGCTCCGACCCGATCTTCGCACCGTGCACTTCACGCACACCCCGTTCGCCGATCCGTCGGTGCTCCGGATGCTCCCCACCGCGGTCAGCACCGAGCTCCTCACCGGCATGGCGGGTTTCGAGGCCTGCGGGTTCCACACCGAGCGTTGGGCCGCGGCCTACCGGCAGGGACTGGCGCTGTCCCCATCCGACGGCGGCACCGACGCGGTGCCCGGCTCGGTCTTCATCTCGCCGCTGTCGCCCGATCCGGCCCGACTGCACGCCTCGGCCGACGATCCCGCGGTCAGCTCGGCGGGGGAGCACCTGGAGGAGCGGATCGGCGGTCCCGATCGGCAGGTCATCGTGCGGGTGGACCGGATGGAGTTGTCGAAGAACCTGCTCCGGGGCTTTTGGGCCTATGAGGAGCTGCTCGAGCGCGAGCCGCGCCGGCGCGAGCGGGTGGTGCTGGTGGCTTTCGCCTATCCCACACGCCAAGGCCTGTCCGACTATCTCGCGTACCAAAACGAGGTCGAATCCACGGTGGAGCGCATCAACCGGCGGTGGTCGACGCCGGGGTGGACCCCGATCATCCTCGAGATCGAGGACGACTATCCGCGGTCCCTGGCCGCCCTCCTGCGCTACGACATCCTGTTGGTCAATCCGGTGCGTGACGGGATGAACCTGGTGGCCAAGGAAGGGCCGCTGATCAACACCCGGCAGGGTGTCCTGGTCTTGTCACACGAAGCCGGAGCCTTCGCCGAGCTCGGCCCGGCCGCGCTGGGGATCAACCCGTTCGATGTCTCGGGGACGGCTGACGCTCTGTCCCGGGCCTTGGACATGGACCTCAGCGAGAGGACGGCACGATCGGACGAACTCACTGGCGAGATCCTCGCCCGCCAGCCCGCGGACTGGCTCCGGGATCAGCTCGACGCCGCCGGCTGACCGCGCACCCTCACCCGCCATCGGACTCCCCTGCTCCCTCGGCCAGCCAGCGAAGAACGGACAGAGCCTCCTCCGGTCCGGCGATGACCACGTCGGCCGCCTCGACCACCGACGGAGCGCTCTCGTTGTCGACCACGGCCACGGCCACGGTCGCCATACCCTCCTGTCCGGCCAGGTTGGCCAGGAGGGCGAAAGCGGGGAGATCGCCGATGTCGTCACCCAGAAAACAGGCGGCCGAGCACCCTTCGATCAACCGTCGGGTGGCCGTCCCCTTGTCGACATCGAGGGGAGCCCGCAGCTCCACCGACATCCGGCCCGGGTGGGCTCGGAGCCCACTGTCAGCCACCAGGGAGGCGACCTCGTCGGCCGCCCACGCCGCCGCCTCGGGCGCCCGGCGCCAGTGGAGGGTCACGGCCAGCCCTTTGTTCTCCACCTCCACCCCGGTGGGGGCGGCGGATTCCAGTTGGCTGGCCACCTGGTCGACGACCGAACGCCACCGACCGGCGCCCGGTGCCTCAATGATGGTGCCGTCCGCCTCCGACCACTCGAGGCCGTAGAGGCCGACGAGCTGCACGATCCCGAGCGAGCCGATCGAGCTCGCCCAGGTTTCCGGCGCCTTCTGCCCGACCGGGAACAGGCGCTCGGACAGGAACGAGACCGAGCGGCCCGAGACCACCGCCACCACGGCGTAACGGCGGGCGAGAAGGGCCAGCAGATCGGCGGTGCCCTCGAGGGCCCGGGCTCCGGCCGGGTCGTCGACGATCGGGGCCAGGGTGCCGTCGAAGTCGGTCACGATCGCCGACGTGGCCGGTTGTGCGATCAGAGGAGCCAGAACACGTCGCACGGCGGACGCCACCGGCACGGCGCCATCGCCCGGAGAAGACATCCGTTCGCCGATCAGCCGATCAGTGGGCGGTGGTCGCGGTGGTCGCGACCGTCGTGGTGGTGCTGGTGGTGGGAGTGACGTTGAGGTCCGGTCCGGCCACCACTACGACGTCGGCCGTGCCGATCGAACTGATCGGGACGGCTGTGGTGTACGGAGCCACCGCGGTCGGCGGCAGGTGCAATGACGAGGCAATGACGGCCGCCGACTCGAGGAACCCGGCCACGTAGTACACGTGCGAGGTGGGCACGTCGGCTGTGGCGTTGACCGGCGGCAGTAAGTCCCACCCGCCCGCCTCGAGCTGGGTGGAGATGGTGGCCGCGGCGCCGGTGACCCCGGAGGCGTTGGCCACCACCACCGGAACCTTATTGGGGGGGATCGTGGTGGTCGTGGTGGTCGAGTGGGTGGACTTCTTGGTGGTGGGCCTGGTGGTGGAGGTGGAGGAGGTGACCGCCGACGCCGTCCCGGAACCGGACTTGTTCGATGTGGGATGGAGCTCGCTCAGAACCACGACTGTGGCCGCAACGAAAAGGACGAGGACGATACAGGCTCGCAAAATAGGGAAACCGCCGGCCCGCCATCCTGAATCTCCTGAAGGTTGTCCGTCGCTGTCCGAGGTGTCGGCCACTGGCTGCCAGCCTGCCAACCGCAGGTGGGAGAAGCAAGCGTTTCCCAAAAGTCACATGCGAGGGGGTGCGGCGGGCCCGAAGAGCCCGGGGGGATGGAGCAGGCCCCGTAGGATGGACGCGGCACCGGGCAAAGTCCCGGCACCAGGCCGGTGTGGCGCAGTTGGTAGCGCAGACGACTTGTAATCGTCAGGTCGTGGGTTCGATTCCCACCGCCGGCTCCAGTGTGATGTCGCGCGACATAAGCAACTCTGTCGCGCCACATAGTAGACGCCCAGCTCACGGCATGCGCTGGTAGTCCTGATTGGGATCGAGGACCAGCTGTCGCCGTGGTGACCCGCCCGCGCCGAGCATGCGGACCTCGCGCCCGGCCACCAAAAGCACCACCCGCCAGCCGGCGTAGGGGCGTCCCACCCCGATGTGATGGATGCGCCCACGGTAACGGAGGGTCACCGTGCCGTTCGTGTTGACCTTGTCATTGCGGACCCTGTAGCCGGTGTTGTCGATCCGCGGGCCCAGGGGATGGCTCTTGTCCCGAGCGGCGAACGCCTAGTTACTCCAGATGTTCGAGGTGACGGTGATGCACGGGCAAATCGGCTGGTAGGAGGACTGCGACCGCGGAGTTCTCCATTGCGTCCCAATAAGGCGATTGCGCGGTGAAAGCATCCCCTACCGCATCACTTTCGGGCGTGTGGATAATGCGCCGATTAGGACCCAGTTCTGCTGTGCGTAGTGGCGGAGGACTAAGGCGGCCACGGCAAGCTCCCAAGAGTTCTGTTCCCGCCACCCCCTCCACGGCGCTCCCGTGATTGGGTACCTTTGTCCATGGCAAGAGCCCGAGCTGTTGGTGCGACGCACGGAGTTCGCGTTTCCCACCTCGCCGTTTCCCTTGCACTGTTGGCGGCGACGATTCTGGTGACGATCGCGCCAGTCAGATCTGCATCCGCGTCGACGGCAGCCAAGTCGGTGAGCCGACCGTCGCCAGGCTGCACCGAGGGTGCTCTCCCCGCGGGAGCGCAGGCCCTTAGCCTTGCGGCCGACGGTGACACCGGTTCCTACTTGGAGCATCTCCCCGGTGACGCTGGATCCAAGAAGAACCCATTGCCGGTCGTCTTCGATTTTCATGGCTACGCCCAGTCTGGCCAAGCTGAAGCATCTCTTTCTCGTCTCAGCAGCTACGGATCGTCGCATGGCTTTGTAACCATCACCCCCTGGGTCGATAGCCAACCCATTCCGCAGTGGCTCTCGAATGCGGGAAGTAAGGACGCGGATTGGTTTGGGTCCCTTCTCACCCACATCGAGCTCACGTCTTGCATCGACGAGAACCGAGTATTCGTGACCGGTTACTCGAACGGCGGGTTCATGGCGTTGGCCGTCGCCTGCCAGTTCTCGCAACGGATCGCGGCTGTTGCTCCGGTGGCTGGTCTCTCTGTAGGTCCACATTGCAGGCCATCACGCCCGGTTTCGCTGGTTGCGTTTCAGGGCACGGCCGATCCGCTGCTTCACTACAACGGGACACCTTCACAGCCGGCGGAAAAACTACCTGCCCCCAATGGCTCAGGAGAAACCGAGGGGCAGTATGCCAAGCAGTTTGGCGCGAATGATCCTTTCAAGAAGGCACCCACCATTCCTCAGCAAGCAGAGATGTGGGCAAAACGGATCGGCTGCTCCCCAACTATGACGACCTCTCGCATCGCAAGCAAAGTCGCACTCCTTTCTTGGTCGTGCCCTCATGGTGCCAAAGTCAACCTCTATCGCATACAGGGAGGTGGTCACGCCTGGCCGGGGAGCATCGGGTCAGCTGCCATCCGCAGCGCCATCGGATACACAACATTCCAGATTTCAGCGAACGCCAGGATGTGGAGCTTCTTTAGAGCCCATCCGCTCCACTAGGCGCAGGCTCATCCGACGCGATCGCCGAACCATGGGCTCCGCCGGAGATTGGGACCATCCCAAACCTCGGGCCGACAGAGGTGACCCTGACCAACGGGTCGAAGACGATGGCTTAGAGCGCCTGAGGTTGGCTGTTGACTCAGATGCCGAGGCCATCGCCACCCTCTGGCTCAGGTCACGGCGGACTGCGATCCCCTCTATCCCAGCACCCGTTCATTCGGACGAAGAGGTGCATTGGTGGGTTGCTGAGCGGCTCATACCGAACGGGGGGACTTGGGTGCTGGAGGGAGCGCCTGGATTCGTCGGAATGATGACCGTACGGGAAAGTTGGATCGAACAGCTCTACGTCGATCCCGCCCACTCTGGTCGGGGAGCGGGAGCGCGACTCCTCGGGAAGGCAAAGAAGCTCTTCCCTGGAGGTCTGGATCTGTGGACCTTTGAGAGCAACATTCGAGCTCAACACTTCTACGAGGTCCATGGCTTTGTTCTCGTGGACCAGACCAGCGGCAACAACGAGGAGGGGGCTCCTGACCTTCGCTACCACTGGGATGGCTGACTCCGGAGCGTGTCCCCGAACCGGATGGGTGGGCCGTTACAGCAGCGCCTCTAGTCTCGCCGCCATCTCTCTGTACCGAGTAACCGGGATCAGGTGGATGCCGTCGAAAGCTTCGGATTCGTAGATTTCTTTGATGAATTCACAAGCGATGTCCACACCCGACCCCTGGTCCCGGTCGAGTTGGTCGAGGATCGACTCGGGAACCGCCAGCTGGGGCACGTCTCCCGACAGCTTGCGAGCCATTGTTGAACTGGGGAGCACCATGACGCCTGCATAGATCCGACCCCCAAAGGTGACCGATGAGCGCCAACGAAGTAACTCGTCAATCGAGTATGCAACCTGGGCCAGAAGGAAGTCGGCGCCCTGCTTCCAGTCTGGAAGGGGTCGAAGACCGCTTGCCACCCCGACTCGGAACGACCCATCCAGTTCTGTTCGCTCGGCAAACTGCCGTGCATCCTTGATCATCTTCTTGACGGTCAAGTCGTCGGAGCGGGCGCCAGTCTCAGGCCGATCCCCGTAGACGAATAAGAACTCCTTCACTCCGTATGCCGCCGCTGTGAGCAGATCCCTCCGGAACCCCAGGACGTTTCGGTCACGAGCATTGATGCATGCTATGGACCGACCTCCCATCAAGCGAACTTCGTGGGCAACGGCGATGCTCGATACCGTCGCCCGCCCGATGTGATTGTCAGGAATCAAGTAGGCACTTGCGACCTCGCTGAGGACACCAATCTGGTGACGAACGTGCATCACGTCTGGCCGGGTGGCCGGTTCGATTTCGCAGATGATCTCGAACTGCCGGGTCGCCATGCCTAAATGTTACGTCGGAGCGTCATGCCGTGCCCATAACGAAAAGAGCGTCACCGCCTGCAAACTGAGCGGCAGCGACCTAAATCAGACATCATGGGGAGGTGCAACGCGAAGGCCTTTCTCAAGCCACCAGTTTTCGTCCGGCGCGATCGGTGTTCACGGTCAGCTAGTGCCCGTGAGCGGCATACGTGGGCGTGTGGACAACCTCCTACGGTGAGTCACCGCGGGAGATCGAGGGTCCACACGTAGCCGCGACCAGTGTGTCCCGCAGCAGCAATCTTCCGATGTTCTTGCTTATCGAGCGTGAACCCCAACTTTCGAGCTACTGAGGCACTGGTCCGGTTGGCCTGATCCATGCGAATCACGATCTGTCTTGCCGAGTCCAAGCAGGTCGATGCAGCGCTGACAACGGTTCGGGCGGCCAGAGTCGCCACACCTCGGCGAGTCTGGCTGGTCCGCACCCAATAGCCGATCTCGAATTTGCCCGGATCCTCAGTTGGGTGCAGTCCGACCCCTCCCATGACGTCATCCGATTCGACATCAAAGATTGTGTAGTCTCCCAACTTCGGTCTGCGCGGAAGTCCAGTTCACCTTGGCGGAGGACTTCCCGTAATCCGCCGACAGTTGGCACCTCCTGTGCCCAGTCCATCCATTGCTCTAGTTCGGCAAAACTCTCCTCAATGGCAATGAGCACTGCTTCAGCAAAGCTCGGACTCCAGCATCGAAGCCGCACCGATTCGGTTGTAAGTACCTCGGGAAGCGCGGCCATCTGGACATGATCTCATCCAGATCCGGAAGTGTCGCTCATCACCGGCTCTGCGGCTATTCGCCACCCAGTCAGTGTGGCTTGCGAATGCGAAGTCGGTTGTCTAAAAGCGCCACACTGAAACGACCTTCGGGAGACACATCGAGCAAGAGGGAACGAAGGTCCCGTATGAAATCGTCGAGGCGGTCTCTGAAAAGGTGAGGTGCGGTTGATGAGCTGGAGAGAACCCAGGCCACCACGTCCTCGACGGAGCGCTCCAGAACCCGGTGGTCTGGGACGACCACGAGTTCCTCGGGTGCGAACCCGGCGGCCTGGAATACTGCGTCCTCTCCATCAGGCGATGTGTTCCGGAACCCCTGGCCGGCCCGGCGGTCGGGACCGAGCCAGCGGCGACGCAGCTCATCAATTGCCGCCTCGGGTATCCGTGGGTATGGCCCCCCGGGAGGCACCTGGTTCGGCGGGTCGGTGTGCCAAAGGTCGACTTGGACGACGGCGCCATTGGCGTCAAGCATCTCCCGGACGGCGGAAGCCACCCGAGATCGGTCCATCCAGTGGAACGACTGACCGAAGCTGATGACTCGGAACGTGCCGAGGGTTCCGGGGAGGTCCTCGGCTCGCATCTGGACCCAGCTGGCATTCGTGATTTGTACCTCCACAGCAGCGCGGTTGGCCTCAGCCAGCATTCCGGGATCACGGTCGAGTCCAATGACGTTCTCGAAGAGATGGGCGAAGAGCAGAGCGACGGTGCCTGGCCCGCAACCGACGTCGAGGAGTCGGTCGCGGCCATCAAGACTGATGTGCTCGGCGAGAGCGTAGGCCAGAGCAGGCGCATAGGGTTTGCGACCCCGTCGGTAATAGGCGGCCGTACCCTCGAAAACGCTCTCGTCCCAGACCCAGTCCTCCCACCGATGAGGCGTGTGTCCCTCCGCCATGTACTCAGTGTGGCAGAACTTCCACAGCGACAGCCTGCCCAAGGAAGACCAGAAGCGGGCCGGTTACGGAGCGTCCCTCAACGTCTGGGATACTTAGGCACCCGTGGTGGCGCGGCGTACGGTCGTGGACGAATACCGTCGGAGTGACTCTCTCCTGAGTAAGCGGTCCCACCTTCGAGATCGCCGCTCGCTCTCGCACCCGCCGCCCCGTGCCCCGTGGGTGCAAGGATGTTGACCGAGTGCCGCACCCCCTTGACCTCGGCGGCCGCCCTTTCGGGCCGCGCCTTACCCGCCTGGCCGTGCCATCGGCCCTCGCCGCCTGCGCCGTGCTGGCGGCCGCGTGTTCGACCTCGCCGGTGCCGTCCGCCACCTCGCGTACCACGACGACAACGGCGGCGCCTGCAACCACTGTCCCTGCGACGTCCCCACCGACGACTGCGCCACCACCCTTTTACAAGGTGACCACGGCTTTCGTGGCGGGATTGGGGACGGTCCTGGTCAACGGGGAAGGCTTCACCTTGTACATGTTCGAGCCGGACAAGCAGTCCGGTAGTTCCACCTGCTACGGCGAGTGCGAGAACTTGTGGCCGCCTGTGCTGCTGGTGGACGGGGTCAAGGCCCCGGTGGCCGGGGCTGGCGTGAACGCGTCACTTCTCGGCACCACGGTGCGCACCGGGGGCATCGAGCAGATCACCTACAACGGATGGCCCCTCTACTTGTGGCACGGCGACTCGCAGCCCGGCCAGGCGACCGGGCAAGGGCTCAACGACTCCGGGGGGCTGTGGTACGTGCTGGACCCCGACGGCATGCCAGTCATCGCTACTCCATAAGGGTGGTCCGCATCGCCGGTTAGGTGGGGCACTGCCCCAGATCAATTCATCGATTGGCCCGAGTTCTTCTTTCGTAGAGCGCCGCGCGCCAGATCTCGGGTTCGCCAGTCGGACCGCTGAGTGCCACGTCAACCTCACCTTGAAAAAGGAACCCCAGGGTCTCGTAATAGGCCCGGAGGCGTGCATTCGAGGCTGGGGTATCGAGCCGTAACCAGTCTCGACCTCGGTCGGCCGCTGTTATGTCCGCCCAGGTGAGCATCTCGACCCCGAAGCCCGGGCGAGCGACATCTGGATTGGTACAAAGTCGATGTACGTACCCAGAATCAGGTGGGCGCTCACCCCAGAACATCGGATCGTCCCAGGACAGGGCGAACGTACCGAGCACAGCACCTCGCTCGACTGCGACATACGTTTCGCCACGCAGCACTGAGTCTTCGAGAATTGCGACCGGGAAGGGATCCCACCATTGCTGGTACCCGAGGGCTCCCGCTCGATGAAAGGCAGCCGACAGCATCCGTTCCACTTCAGGAATATGGCCTTGTCCAGCAACAATTATGTCGATTTCGCTTGCGGTCGATCCGACAACTTCGTCATTCTGGCCCACACAGATATCCTTACACCAGAGCACCGGTGCAAAAGGGGCCCGAACGCCTGGAGCGGAGCGGTTATCGACCGTGGCCGATCGCTTGGTCTTCGTCAACCGAGCGGCAGTATGTAAAACGTGACGGGCAAGGCGATCGAAGATGAGATGGTCGGCAATTACTGCTGGGGCTGCCGGGCGGATAATCAGCCCCAAAAGGGCAACGTCATAGTGATGTTGACTTCGTTAAGCCTCACTCAAGGTCAAGACGAGCGGGCCTTAGCGGCGATCCTCAACGGTCTTTGATCTGCTGGTGTCGCACTGCGCCAGATCGCCGGGAGAGTGTCACCCTCGCCCAGGCACCACGCCGGAGGGCTAACTCAGAGAGTGAAGAATGCAGGAGGCGACGTCGGCAACGCTCAGATCGTCGGTGTCCACGACCAGATCTGCACTCGCCAAAGCCAGCTTTTGGCGGATTCGTAAGTGTTGACGTGGTCGAGTCGCCACTTCTCAGCACTCCGTTCGACGTCATCGTCCCTTATCCTTGCCTCCAGGACCATCGCCGGGACATCGAGCAGAACGTGGACGACCTCTTGGTTGCGGTTTCCAAATCCGGCCTGTATCTCTTTCCAGTAGTCCCGGACCAGAACGGTCTGTACGACAAGCAGATCGTCGCCAGTGAAGTCCGAAATCTCGGAGGCGATTAGGGGAACTAGGGAGCGCCACGGTGGCAGGTCTTGGAAGTCGGCGAACTCAACTCCGGCAAGGTTCATCGCAACGAGCAGCCCTACGTGTTCGGGATCGAAAAGTCGCCATGCCGGTGCGCGTTTGCGAATCGCTTCAGCGATTGTGGTCTTGCCCACACCGAATGCTCCGTTGAGCCACAGGATCACCGGAGAATCCTAACTTTTCGGGTGAGAGGATCCTGCCCGACACCACCGGATCGGAGGCGACCTCACCAGACGAATGGAACAAGGCGCTTTCGGTCCTGGGCGTAGGACTGGTACCTGCCTCCAAGGTCCGAGGAGAGTGCACGCTCTTCTACTGTGATGCGATAGATGAGGCCCGCGGTAGCCGCCCCGGTCAATACAAGGAGCGAAGCCCAATTGTTGAGGACGAACCCAACACCGATGACAGCCAGCAGGATTGCGGCGTAGCCGGGGTGCCTGATCACCCTGTACGGACCTGCCGAGATCACCGGTTGGTCCTCGCTCGTCTGCACTGTGAAGGTGAAGTAACGACCCAGCGCCTGAAAGCTCCATATTCGTAGACCAAGGCCAAACCACAAGAAGGCGAGTCCAATCCACTCCACTGTGGTCTGAGTGCCGATCGTTGCGGAGAGGAAGGACCTCTTGCAAATGACGGCACCAACCACGCCGGCAAGCGTTGAGAGCCGAACCGCCAGTCGACTGCCCCGATCGGCCACTCTCGCCTCTGGCCTTTGCCGCAGTGCTTGGCGAATCTCAAACAGGGCCCAAACGATGGCAGTGATCGGAAGCAGGGAGCGTAGTACGGGGGAGATCGCTGAAAGCATCTGAGAGAAATACTGGCACTGAATCGCGCTTTCACGGTCCGAGACCTCGCGGGGGGTGGTGAGGTAGGCCGCTGGTTCGACCGTTCACTTCTGCGGTTGAGGTCCCGACCAGGCCATCGGGTGGCGTTTTCCAGCGCACCGGCCCGGGACCAGCAGCCCCCGCAGGGTGAGTCAGCTTCCCCAGCGGCCCCCTATCAAACCGTGCATGCGGTTCTCCCGCACACGGCTTTCCGACACCGTTCATCGTCAGGCATGCGCAGGTGTCCATCGCTTGACTCTTCCACTGAGTCGATAGATGCCGAGTTCGGTCAGCCAGGCATAGTTGAACCGGCTGGCCCGAAGACGGCCTCGGGTGGCGTATTTGACGCTGGCCAGCTTGGAGAGCCGCAAATGCACGAAGCTGTCGATGAGGGCGAACTTCCGGTTCGAGTTTCCGTAGCGGAAGTACGCTCCCCAACCCCGTAGCACGGCGTTGAGATCAGCGACAACGTGACGCAGCTCACGGCTGGCCAGGTGGCGACTGGTGCGGTCCCGGATCTTGGCCCGAATTGAGGCCATGGCCCGGTCCGACGGCCACTTCGACAGGTAACGGCGACTTCCGAACCTCGACGGGGTCATCCGGTGATGGAAGCCCAGGAAGTCGAAGCCGTCCTTGCCACCGTGGAGGTTGATGATGCGGGTCTTGTCGGGATGCAGACGCAGCCCGAGTCCGACCAGCACCTCTCCGATCCGGCACTTGGCCTCGTCGGCTCGGCTCCGGCTGGTGGTGAGGACAACGAAGTCATCCGCATACCTGACCAACGTCCCCAGGTTGGCCATCTTTGCCCAGGCCTCGTCGATGACGTGGAGGGCGATGTTGGCCAGCAACGGGGAGATGGGTGAACCCTGCGGTGTCCCCGACTCGGTGTCGGCGACCAGCCCGCCTTCGAATACCCCGGCCCGCAGCCAACTGCGTAGCAGCTTCAACATCTGCCGGTCGATGACCCGGCGACCGACTTGACCCATGAGGGCGTCATGGTCGATCTCGTCGAAGCACGCTTTGATGTCGGCGTCGAGCACCCAGTTGGCCCCCCGGTTGGCCGCCACCCGGATCGCTTCGAGCGCCTGGTGGGCGGACCGCTTCGGGCGGAACCCGAAGCTCACCGGGGAGAAATCGGCCTCGAAAATGGGCTCGAGGACGATCTTGGCCGCCGACATGACTACCCGGTCGGCCACCGTCGGGATACCGAGCGGCCGGGTCTCCCCCGGCTTGCCCGGCTTCGGGATATGGACCCGCCGGAGAGCCTTAGGACGATACGTCTTGTCCTGAAGCGCTGCGGCCAGTCCGTCGAGGAACACCCTCACCCCGTCGGTGCCCCCGTCCTCGATCGACGCGATGGTCACGCCGTCGATGCCGGGGGCACCCTGGTTTCTTGCCACCTCGACCCATGCCCTCCACAGGATGTCGCTGCGGGCGACCTTGTCGTAGAGGGCGTGGAAACGTCGAGTGGGATCCTGCTTGGCACTGCGATAGAGCACGCGTTGAAGGGCTCGGACCTTGTCCACCTTCTCGGTTTCGCTGATGGCTCTAGCCGAAGACTCGGCACTCATCAGGGTTCCTCCACATCTCCGTCGTGCACCGGTGAAGCAGGGGCCCTTCGCTCCGGACAGGTTGTGTTGTCCTGTCCATCATCACTACTACGGCCCCCTCCGACTTCCTCTCGGCCGCCTGGCACTTCCCGGGATCACCGGTTATAGACAGGGCTGCTACCCGGACCGCAGATCCGGGGCCGAGGAGGATCTCTCCAGTTCCGAGGACAACCTTCTGGCCATTCCGAGCCCCCTGCGCCGGGAGGTTCCTGGACACCCGCTCCAAGATCTCTGGTGTCGTCCGTGGTCTTCGCCCTTAAGGGGAGAGGCTCGACTCCTCCTAATCCGCCATGACGGCGGACCGGTGTAACGACGCTGCAGGCTTCACGTGATGTTACGGACTGGTCATTTGCTCCGCCCCGCTTCGAACCCGGCCTCTCGACCACGCACGGGGGCTTCACTACCGGGGACCTTGGCGTCTCCCCGGACCGGACTCGCACCGGCTGGCTGACCTCAGCTTGTCGCTTGGTTACGTCATCACAACACGTACCTCCTTGTTGTCATGGCGTCCAAGCTGCTGGACGCACCCCCTAATCACCGGGTCGTGGGTGGTTGTAGACCGTGGCGAATCGGCACATGGGGATACGGTGAAGCCGTGGATCTCCCAGAGCTACTGGTCGGGGACGCGGGCGAATGGCGAAGATGGTTGAGCAATCATCACGCCGATTCACAGGGTGTCTGGCTGGTACTGGCCAAAAAGGGAACGGGCGATCCGACAACCGTCTCGTACGACGAGGCGCTTGACGAGGCGATCTGCTTCGGCTGGATTGATGGTCGATTAGGGCGTCGTGACGCCGCTACGTTCCGTCGACGTTTCACGCCCCGAAAAGCTCGAAGCCCGTGGTCTCAACGGAACGCTGCCATTGCTGAAAGGCTGATCACCACCGGCCGAATGCATCGATCCGGTGAAGACGAGGTGCGGCGGGCGAAAGAGGACGGTCGATGGGAGGCCGCCTACGCTGGGCAAGCCAGCATTGAGGTGCCGGAGGATCTCGTCAGTGCTCTGAGTGCCAATCCTCGCGCAAAGGCGACGTTTGAGATGCTCACAAGTGCGAATCGGTACGCAATCCTCTACAGGATCGGAAGCGCCAAGAAACCCGAGACCCGCTCCAGGCGCATCGGTCAGTTTGTCGAGATGTTGGCCCGAGGTGAGACGATCCATCCTCAGGCTCCATGATCACCCGGGTAGTCCCAGGAACCACGGGGCTGAGCCGTGTAATCCTCCGTGCGGCGTCGGACGCGTGAGCGCTCGTCCGGCCACAGATTCGTCTCCCACAGATCGTGGGTGAATGTCCCTGACCAATGACAATGGCCTTTAGGGTCCGGGTGCCACTCCCAGACCGCGGCCCGGGACTACCCCAGCCGAGTCGCCGTGATCAGGACTGTCTCGAAGTTCATGACGAACGAGCCGCCGTGATGGTCGATGGCCGCGCCGATGGCTTCGAACAGACGGTCTCGAACTGCTGGTTCGAGGGCGGTGTGATCGCTCCGTGAGACGAGTTGGTCCAGCCACTCATCCCGCTTGTACGCCCGTGTCCAGGGGAACCACTTCTCCTTCGGCGTACCGAAGTCGGGCAGCGCTGAGATGGCGTCCATCTCCGATTCGAGTCCGGTCTTCACGTCGGATGGCCGGCTGGCCGCGTACCCCCGGAACAGACGGTGACCGCCGGGCGGCACGACTCTCGCGTACACCTCCTCGAGAGCATCGGCCAGATCATCGGGCTGACACCCCGCATTCCAGATCAGACAGAGCTTGCCGCCCGGCCGCAGCACAGAGGCCGCTTTGGCGGTCGCGATAGGGAGGTTGAGCCAGTGCCAGGCCTGCGCCGATGTCACCCGGTCGAAAGTGCGTCCAGCAGCGTCCCAGGCTTCGAAGGCCGCGATCTCTACTTCGACCCCATGGCCGCGGGCGATCTCCGCCATTCGTGGAGCAAGTTCCACCCCCAGCACCTTGGCGCTGCGGTGGGCCATCTGCCTTGAAGCGATCCCGGTGCCACAGCCCACGTCGAGAACGTCCAGGCCCTCAGGCACCGGACCGAGCAGCTCGTCGATCACCGCATCGGGATAGGCCGGCCGGAACCGGTCATATGCCTCGGCTTGCTGGTCGAACAATCTCGAGCGCTGCAGGGCCACAGGGAGCGCTACCAAACGATCGCGTTCGTTGGCATTCACGTACGCCAGCCTGCCCCACATCACGGGCTCGGTGGTGCGGTGTTGGCTGGTTCTCCCAATATCCAGAGGAGAACCATAACCATATCTGTACTCGAGACGAATCAGACGGCCCTGGCACTCATCAGAAAATCCCCTCATCGACACCTCCGTCTTGGAGGCAAAGCGACCCCATATCGGGCTCTACCACGCTGCAATGGAGGAGCGGGTTTTTCCCCTTCCACCATGGACAGGCGTCTCTCCGCTGTCGGTCGCCTCTACCGGTTTGCTCAGATCGACGGTCGGACGACCCAGGTGCCGGGCTGAAGGCCGATGCGGTGGCGAAATCCTTGTCAGGACCAGGGATGCAGGTCAGACTGCACCGGTGCTGCTGTGTCGTCGGCTCCCCCGTCTCTGAGGGTCACGACCAACAGGACCACGAGCGTCGGCGGTCGACACCCCTGACAGAAGGAGTACATCAGCATGCTTGCCAGTAGCTATCCGGTTCTCGACATTTTTTGGACGATAGTGCAGATCTTCGTGTTCATCATCTGGATCTGGCTTCTCATCGTCGTGTTCAGCGACATATTTCGCAGTCACGACATGGGCGGTCTGGCCAAAGCCCTGTGGGTGATCTTTGTTGTGTTCATCCCCTACCTCGGTGTCCTCATCTACCTCATTGCACGAGGCGGGAGCATGCACGAGCGAGCCATCGCCCAGGCGCAGCGGCAACAGCAGGCATTCGATTCCTACGTCAAGCAGGCCGCGGGGAGTCGGGGAAGCAGTGCTGACGAGCTCGCCAAGCTCGCCGACCTCAAGAATCAAGGGGTGATCACCGACGCTGAATTCGAGGCGCAGAAGGCCAAGCTCCTGGCCTGACCGCACACGGGCCGGCCCGCCGTGCGATGGCCACGGTCGGGTCGGGCCCGGTCAGGATCGGCGGCAGTGGCCACCGTCGAACTCGGCGACCCGGCCCCCGGCGATGTCCACCTGACCCAATGGTTCTCCGTCGGTCCCCCAGACCGTATAAGAGCCAGCCGGCAACTCGGGGTAGACGCCGGCGACGAACTCCTTGTCGACCGCGCAACGGCGCCGGATCATGGTGTGGACGTGGTGGCTGCGGGGACGACCCACCGGGGTGACGTCGATCTCGCAACCCAGGCATTCCTCGTCGGCATACAGGATGAGCGCGCCGACCTGGCCACCGATGTCGAGGACCAGCGATTCCGGCGCGCCGCCCGGTCCCTCATCAGTGAAGGGCGTTTCATGGGAGACGGCCGGGGATGCGCTCATCGCCGCCGCCGATGGACACCCGATGTCGAATCCGATGGCATGGCCCTCCCTCGTTCCTTTTGTCCTCGTTGTATTCGGTTCCGATCGGCAATCGGATGAAGGCCGGTGAAGGAACACAAAACGACGACAACCGGACACGACCGACGACAACCGGACACGAAAGGGCCTGGTGGCGAGGGCTCAGTGGCAACGGCGCCCAGCTGTCCACCCTCCTCTCCGGCCCGTCACTCTTCTCCACTCATCGTCCATTTCTCCTGCTGCCGTCGTCCCGCCCCACCGCCCTGGCGACCGGACGCCCCGGACCGCTGCGCGCTTATGCTGAGGGGCTACCGGGTAAGTTCTGTCGTCGACGGTTTCCCGATCCACCGGGGCCGTGTCGACGATCCCAGGTGGTGCGGGAGGAGCGCTATGACCGATCTGCTGATGACCGTGGGAGATCTCACGATCACCGATCGGTTCTTCGCCACCCGATCGCTCACCGAATCGTTGGCCTCGCCTCTGTCGGCCGAGGACCAAACCGTCCAGTCGATGCCGGACGTAAGCCCCACAAAGTGGCATCGGGCCCACACCACCTGGTTCTTCGAGACGTTCCTTCTCCAGCCCAGCCTTGATGGCTACCAGCCCTTCCACCCCGACTATGGGTACCTGTTCAACTCGTACTACGAAGGGGTGGGCGCCAGATACCCGCGTTGTGATCGGGGATTGTTGTCCCGGCCCGGCATCGCCACCATCGCCGAGTACCGCGCCCACGTGGATGAGGCCATGGCCATACTGCTCGGAAGTTCCTCCGGCCAAGCATCAGCTGATCTGGTCGAGTTGGGAATCCAGCACGAGCAGCAGCATCAAGAATTGTTGCTGATGGACATCAAGCACGTGCTCTCGCTCAATCCATTGTTCCCGGCCTACGACGCGGTACGGCTGCCGGCACCGACCTCGGCGCCCGCGCCGACCTGGACGGAGCATGCCGAGGGCATCTCGGGGATCGGGCACGCCGGCCCCGGATTCTGCTTCGACAACGAGCTTCCCCGACACCGGACTTACCTGGAAGCGTTCGCCCTCGCCGATCAGGCCGTCACTAATGGGGAGTGGTCGGCCTTCATCGACGACGGGGGCTACCACCGGCCTGAGCTGTGGCTGTCGGACGGATGGGCGACGGTGCAGGCCGAGGGTTGGCAATGCCCCCTCTACTGGATACCGGTGGATGGTGGCTGGCAGGAGTTCACCCTGGGGGGAACGACGCCGCTGAACCCCGCTCAGCCGGTTTGTCATGTCAGCTACTACGAAGCCGACGCCTTCGCCCGCTGGGCCGAAGCCCGCCTGCCCACCGAAGCCGAATGGGAGGTTGCCGCCCAGGGACAGCCGGTGGAGGGCCACTTCCTCGATCAGACCAAACTGCACCCCATTCCGAACGAGGCGGACGCCGGGCCCGCCCTGTTCGGCAACGTCTGGCAATGGACGACGTCGGCCTACAGCCCGTACCCGGGCTTCGCCCCGGCGCCGGGCGCCGTCGGCGAGTACAACGGTAAATTCATGGTCAACCAGTACGTCCTGAGGGGCGGATCATGCGTGACCCCGCCCGATCACATCCGCTCCTCCTATCGCAACTTCTTTCCTCCCTCGGCGCGCTGGGCGTTCACTGGACTGCGGCTGGCCCGAGACAGCTGAACCCCGTTCCAAAGTTCCACTCCACCACCGCGCCCCACCGATTGGCCAGACAAGCCACGAGACCATGACAATCGTGATCCCCCCCACCATCGACATCCATCTTTCCGGTAGCGATCTGCGAGACGCCATGGAGCGTGACGTCCGGACCGGGCTGACCACGGTGCCCAAGAACATTCCGCCGGTGTACTTCTACGACGACCGGGGAAGCAGGCTGTTCGACGAGATCACCCGGCTGCCCGAGTACTACCCGACCCGGTCCGAGCGATCGATCCTCGATTCCCACGCCACCGACATCGCCGACCGTTCGGAGGCTGACACCCTCGTCGAGCTCGGCGCGGGAACCTGCGACAAGTCCCGTGTCCTCCTCGACGCCATGCAGTCCTCGGGGCGACTGCACCGGTTCGTGCCCCTCGACGTGAGCGAGTCCACCTTGTGGACAGCGGCAAACGCCCTGTCCGAGGAGTACCCCGGGCTGACGGTCAGCGCCGTCGTGGGGGACTTCCACCGCCACCTCGATCAATTGCCCACCGATGGTCGTCGGTTGTTCGCCTTCCTCGGAGGTACCATCGGCAACCTCGACCCCGACCAGCGCCGCGATTTCCTCATCGGGCTGGGCAAGGTCATGGCCGGAGACGACCGGCTGCTGCTGGGTACCGACCTGGTGAAGGATCGCACCGTGCTGATCGATGCCTATGACGACGGGGCCGGGATCACCGCCGAGTTCAACCGCAATGTTCTCCACGTCCTCAACCGCGAGCTGGGAGCCGACTTCGCGCCCGATCGTTTCGACCATGTGGCCAAGTGGAACGAGGGCGACAAACGGATCGAGATGTGGCTGCGTTCGACGGAGGAGCAACGAGTGCAGGTTGCTGATCTGGGACTCGATCTGGCCTTCGGATCGGGCGAGGAGATGCTGACTGAGATCAGTACCAAGTTCTCGCCCGCTGCTCTGGAGCTCGAGCTCGGCGAGTGCGGATTCGTGGTCGAGGCAGCATGGACCTCCGCGGGTGAGGAGTTCCTGTTGACCCTGGCCCGGCCCTCGCGCTGAGCGACCTCTACTCCCCGGGGAGGTCCATGACGGCACCCCGATGGCGCCATGGAAGGACGCGGAGAACAACAGTCGGGCCCCTCGGCCTGGGCGGCCGGAATTTTCACACACACTCAACCAGGCTCCACCGCGGATTCGCTCAGCTCTTAGCAGAGCGCCTTGTTGCTTGAGCTGCGAGTTCGGAGCGGGTGGCGACTCCGAGCTTTGGGAAAATGTGTCCAAGGTGAACCTTGACCGTTCCACGAGCGACGAACATTCGCTCAGCAATCTGTGGATTCGTCAGACCCTCGGCAACAAGTTCCACGACTCGCAACTCCGTTGGCGTAAGGCTCTCCCAGCCAAAACTGGGACGACCTCGCTCTCCACGGGACCGAGATGCGTAGGCAACGGCCTCGTCCATCGAGAGCTCTGTGCCTTCTGCGAATACCGACTCAAACGACGCAGCGTCGAGCTGTCGTCGAGCGAGATCGATGCCGTCAATCCGCTCCTGTTCATGGTTGGGCGGTCGAATGAGCCCGGTCGATGCACAAATTGCGTCCGTGGCCCCGAAGAGGCGCACGGCTTCGAGCGGGCTCTCAGCCTCGGCGGCAATAGCGGCGAGGGCATCAAGTGAAGCGACGACATCAGGGCAAAGCCCCAATGCGGACTGGTGGGCCAGGGCATCGTGGTGGAGATCTTCCGCTCTTTCGCGTTGGCCTCGTTGACGAGCAACACGAGCCGCCTGGTCCGCCGCCATGCCGACCAACCAGGGGTTGGAAGTCTGATTGGCCAGTTTCCTTGCCTGAGCGACCGACTCGTCGGCAGCGTCACAGTTACCTTTCGCCAGATCCAGCGCGCACTGCCGACAGCCCAACCAAGCGCGGAAAAGCGGAAGTTCCGTGGCTCCAACTCCGATGTCGACAAGAAACTGCGCTTCTTCGAGTTCACCGTGAGCAGTCATCAGATCGGCCAAGAACAACAAGGCAAAAGGGCCGCCCATAGCGCGGCTCCCGTCAGCTCGCTGCAAGATGTCCTCGAACCGGGCCCGCCCTGATTCAATGTTGCCGGCGAGCACGTCGACTTGACCGAGAAAAGCGAGCGAGATGCCTCCGGTTGCTGGGTCACCCACCTCACGGCAGAACTCGAGCGAATGCTCGAACTCGCGGCGAGCGGCTGCACACTCACCTCGCTGGAACGCCACGAACCCGACAACGTAGAAATACCATGCCAGGAAGAACCTATTGTTGAGCTGCGTCGCGACCCTGAACAATTCGGAGAGAGGTTCACTGACCTCGTCGAGACCGCCTTCGACTTGCCAGGCGATCGTCATCATCTTCAGCCCATCGGCCACCGCCCAGTCGTCTCCGATCGAACGGCCCAACTCGATGCTTTTCTCAAGGGCCGCTCTGGCTCCTGAA
Organism: uncultured Acidimicrobiaceae bacterium; assembly: GCA_963704615.1. Lineage (GTDB taxonomy): Bacteria > Actinomycetota > Acidimicrobiia > Acidimicrobiales > RAAP-2 > Bog-756. The sequence goes on from OY969923.1 coordinate 4,003,495, forward strand.
GCGTCACGCCAAAGCTGGCTGTAACTCATCGTGTTCAAGGAGCGGGCGAGGGCCCAGTCATCGTCGACCGCAGTTGCCATCGCCAGGGCCTCGGGGGCGCGTACTTCCGCAGTCTCGTGGTCGTCTCCGTAGAGAGCCACGTGCGCCGAACCCCATAGCGCTCGAGCTCGGAGGACCGAGGGCCCCTCGTCACGCGCCAGCGCACGGGCGAACCAACGACCGCCGGATTCCAGATGACCGTGCAGCTCCCAAAACAGCGTCAACGCAGTAGCCATGCGCAAGAACAGATCGCCGAGTCCGGCGCCATCCACCCACTCAAGAGCGGCGCGCAGGTTCTCATGCTCAGCCTCCAGGCCAACCAGCCAGCGTGGCCCATCGGCTCCCACGAACCTGGGCGCAGCCTGCTCTGCTAATTCGAGAAAGTAATCGAAGTGTTGCTTCCGGACGATGTCAGCAGCTTCGGCCTCGAGCAACCGGACCCCGGCATAGTGGCGGATGGTCTCCAAGAGGCAATAGCGAGTGCCCCTCTCATCGACATTGGCCTGAACGAGGGACTTGTCGACGAGCCGGGTGAGGGAATCAAGAATTGCAAAGTCGTCCAAGATCTCGTCAGCACACACGTGTTCGGCAGCGCCGAGGGTGAACCCACCGGCAAATACTGACAGCCGACGAAAGAGCACCTGCTCGCGCTCTTCGAGTAGGTCATGGCTCCAAGCTACTGATGCCTCCAGAGTCCGCTGACGTGCCATCGCGGTACGACTCCCCCCGGTCAGCAAGCGGAACCGGTCCTCGAGTGCCAGGGCGATCCGACTCGGGTGCATCACCCGTATCTGGGCGGCGGCCAACTCTATGGCGAGGGGGATGCCGTCAAGACGGTGACAGATCTCGGTCACGATTCCGACGTCGTGCGCTGGCACCTCGTATTCCGGTCGGACCTGTCGGGCGCGCTCGATAAAAAGCTCGACAGCGGCATCATCATCGAGCGAAGGAACGCGCCAAACCACTTCGCCGGACACACCAAGCGGCTCGCGGCTTGTTGCCAACACGCGAAGAGTGGGGGCTCCGTGGAGAAGGGAGTCAACCAGTTGGGCGACGGCATCGACAACCTGCTCGCAGTTGTCGACGACAACCAGCGCTTCTTGGTCCGCAAGCTGTCCAATCAACATTCCGACCAGGTCCCGGTCGTGTTCGGGCCGCAATCCCAGCACTCGGGCCAGGGCCTCGGGGACGCAATCGGGATCTGAGATCGGTGAGAGGTCAACCCACCAGGTGCCGCCACCGTGCTCGTCGACGAGGTCGGCAGCCGATTGCACAGCCAGGCGGCTCTTTCCGGAGCCCCCGGCTCCTACACACGTCACGAGTCGGGCATCGTGAAGCGCCTCCCGAATCCCGGCGAGCTCGACTGATCGACCGACGAACGACGTCAGTTGTATCGGAAGGTTGTTTGGCACTGAATCGAGGGACCGAAGTGCCGGGAAGTCACCGTCAAGAAGGGGGGTGCAGAGTTGCCACACACGTTCCGATCGACCGAGATCCTTGAGCCGATGCACTCCCAGTAAACGAAGCGAGACGTCGGCTGGCAGAAGTTCAGCCACGAGATCGTGGGTTGCGTCGGACACCAGAGCCTGACCCCCGTGGGCGACGGCGCGCAATCGCGCACAACGAATGATCGTACGACCGTGGTAGTTTTCGTCACCTTGGAGTTGCGCCTCGCCCGTGTGCAGGGCCAGGCGGACTCGCAAAGGCGACGCTGTTGGCCAACATTCCACTTCGATCTCCTTCAGGATCTCGGAGGCCGCCGCCACCGCATCGGACGCTGCTGCGAACACCCCAATGACGCTGTCGCCTTCACCCTGCTGAAGCGGCAGGAAGCCCCGATGCTCGGCAATGAGTGTGTGGAGCAACTGATAGTGCCGAGTGATGGCGGCACTGGCGAGATCCTCGTCAGCCTCCCAGTGCCGAGTGGAACCCTCAACATCGGTCATCAAGAACGTCACGGTCCCCGATGGAGCCTGGATGAGGTCGGCCATCACAGGCAGTGGGTCCGCCCGATTGGCAGAGGGGGTCGCCACATCGCGGAATTCTGACACGGGAAGTTCATGACCTCGCATAGGGGCCATGATTCACCAACGAGGGGAAGGGAACCTCTGCCATCTGGCCTATTCAGGCCCAGCCCGAAGTGCCCAACCATTCCCTCCGCCCCGGGGTGGCATCAGCCGCCTGACTAGGCAAAGACCCAGATTGGCGGCACAAGCAACAATTGGGAAATCGAGACCAAAGGCGCGGGAAGTGGGCGACAACTGGGCACGGTTCATCCCGATCACCTCAGCGTGCTCGCTCATCGCCCGCTCCTCTGAGTGCGGACCGAGCCGCCGGCTCCGGCGGGAACACCCACCGACGGGACGGGGTTGTGCCCGCTATGAAAGTACGAGCAACGTGGAACGGAGCGGTCTTAGCCGAAAGCGACGACACCGTCGTCGTCGAGGGAAATCATTACTTCCCCCCTGAGGACGTGAGCGCCGTCTACTTCGAGCCCAGCCCGACCCACACCCTCTGCCCGTGGAAGGGCGAGGCCAGTTACCGGTCGGTGGTGGTCGATGGTGCTCGGAACGACGACGCGGCCTGGTACTACCCGACCCCCAAGGAGGCGGCCAATCAGATCGCCGACCGGGTCGCCTTCTGGAAGGGTGTCACCGTCGAGGAGGTCCTCTAAGGTCGCCGACTTGCGCTGGTCACGCCTTGGGGTTATTCCGATCGACGGCGGGCGACGTCGAAGCAGGCGATGGCTCCGGCGATGGAGACGTTGAGGGACGACAGTGATCCGTGCTGAGGGATCGAGGCCAGGGCGTCGCAGCGCTTCCTGGTCAGGGAGGCCAGGCCGGTGCCCTCGGACCCGAGGACCAGAGCCAGCGGCTGGTCGCCGACGGCCAGATCGTAGAGCGAGTCGGTGGTCTCGCCGACCAGCCCCACCGTCCAGATCCCCAGGGCCGACAGGCGTTGGAGGGCGGCGGGGACCCCGGCGACCAGGGCCATGGGCAGGTACTCGATGGCGCCGGCCGCCACCTTGGCCGCAGTCGGGGACAGATGGGCCGACCTGTGCCTCGGGAGGACCACGCCGGTCACACCCGCGCATTCGGCGCTCCGGAGCAGGGCGCCCAGGTTGTAGGGGTCGGTGATACCGTCCAACACCAGCAGAAAGGGCACCCGCCCTCGCCGGTTCGCCTCACACAGGGACTCGAGCGCCACATCCTCGATGGGCCGAGCCAGCGCCACCACACCCTGGGCGGCGTCGGTTCGGGCCAGCGCATCGATGCGGCGCCGGGAGACGTGGTCGACGCGTACCTTGCGGGCGGCCGCCAGTGACTCGATCTCGTCCAGGATGGATGCCGTCTCCATGCCCTCGGCCAGGAAGACGGACCGGACCGGTCGGCGGTTGGCGCTGAGCAACTCGCGCACGGCATGGCGACCCTCGACCTGCTCCCCGCCCAGCCCGGGAGAGGCGCCGCCGCCCCGGTGCCCACCGGCCCCGGTCTGACCGGATACCGCGGTCGCCCGTGATCGCCCGGTTCCCGATCGCCCGGTTCCCGATCGCCCGGTTCCCGATCGTCCGGTTCCCGATCGACCCCCGACGCCCCGGGCCTTGCGTGAGCCACCGCCGGGCACCCCGCCCTGGCGGGTGCTCCCTCCTCGAGCGGTGCCCGCGCGCCGGTTACCACCTGCAGACCGGCTCATCACTCGGCACCGGGATGATCGATACCCCGACCGCCGACCGACGACATCAGCACCACCGCACTGCAGGCAATACCTTCGGCCCGGCCCAGCGCACCCAGCCCTTCTGCGGTGGTCACCTTCACATTGACCGGGCCGCCGAGCACCCCGGCGAGTGTCTCCGACATCCGGTCCACGAACGGCGCCAGCCTCGGCCGCTCGGCCACCACCGTGCAGTCCCCGTTGATCACGGACCATCCGGCGCCGCGGGCCAGCTCGCACAGCCGGGCCAGAATGGCCATGCTGTCAGCCCCGAGCCACCGCGGATCGGTGTCCGGCGCGTGACGACCGATGTCACCCAGACCGGCCGCGCCCAGGACGGCATCGCCGATGGCGTGGGCCACGGCATCGGCGTCGCTGTGCCCGTCGAGACCCTGGGCGCCCTCGCCGGTGATGTGGACGCCGCCCAAGACCAGCCGCCGGCCCGGGTCGGGGGAGAATCGATGGACATCCAACCCCTGGCCGATGCGCAGAGACGGCAACCCACCGGTCACCGCTCGGTCCCCGCCAGCGCACGCATCAGTGCCTCGGCCAGGACCAGGTCCTCGGGACGGGTCAGCTTCAGATTGTGCGGCTCGCCCGCCACCGTGCCCACCGTGGCCCCGATGTTCTCGACCAAGGAGGCATCATCGGTGGCCTCGGCCCCCGATGCGTGTGCGGACCGCAAGATGGTGGCCACGAAGGCCTGAGGTGTCTGCACCGATACCAGTCCATCACGGTCGACGGTAGCGCTCACCGTCCCCCCGGCCGCTCGCTTGAGCGTGTCGGTGACCGGCAGCACCGGCACCACGCCGTCGACCCCATCGACCCGGACGGCGTCGACCACGGCGCTGAACAGTGCGGGCGTGGCCAGCGGCCGGACGGCATCGTGGACCACGATGATGTCAGCGTCGTCGGGTACCGCGGCGAGACCGGCTCGCACCGATTCGGCCCGGGTGGCGCCGCCGCGGACCACCCGGTTGGCGTGCGTGTCGGGGACGCCGAGATCGGTGATCGACTCGATCTCGGTACCGGGTCCGGGGCCGGGCCCATCCCTCCCCGGTCCGGGAACCACCAACACCACCCCATCGGCCACAGCCCGGGCGGCGGCGACCGACCAGGCGGCCACCGGTTGCCCGGCGAGTTGGACAAACTGTTTGGGCTCACCGAACCGGCGGCCCGCTCCGCCCGCCACCACGATGGCCCAGACAGGCCCTTGTCGGCTCAGGGCAGCGCCTCGTTGAGCCGAACCTCGGCGGTCTCCTCGTCGACACCGAGGGCGAAAGTCAGCTCCGACACCAGGATCTGACGGGCCCTCTGCAGCATCCGCTTCTCACCGGCCGAGAGGCCCTTGTCCTTGTCCCGGATGGAAAGGTTCCGGACCACCTCGGCGACCTGGTAGATGTCCCCGGAGCGGAGCTTCTCGGAGTGGTTCTTGTAGCGGCGGGACCAGTTGGTGGGCATGCGGGCCTCCTTCTTCCGGAGCACCGCGAACACCTCTTCGACCTCTTCGTCATTGATCACTTCCCGCAGGCCGACGCCCTCGGTGTTGTCGGCCGGCACCATCAGGGTCAGATCCCCGTAGGCCAGGCGCAGAACCAGGTATTCCTGCTTCTTGCCGAATGCCTCTTTGGTCTCGCGACGTTCGACGACTGCCGCGCCGTGGTGCGGATAAACGACCTTGTCACCGATGTCGAACACCGTGCCTCCTGGCGTTGCGTGCTGATCCCGGGCTGGTGGAGCGACATCGGGACCTCATTGGCGAAGCACGCAATGGTACACGGTCGGGCGGTGCCCCCATCCGCAGTACTACTGATAGCGCTCGAAGATGCTGGCCTCGGCCAGTCGGGCCAATCCGTCCTTGACCGAGTGGGCCCGGGCCTGCCCGACCCCTTCGACCTGCTCCAAGTCGACCAGGGAGGCCCGCATGATCTGCTGCAGGTTGACGAAACGACCCACGATCCGCTCGATGATGGCGTCCGAAAATCGTGGCAGCCGGGAGAGCAAACGGTAGCCCCGGGGCTCGATGCCCGACTCGGTGTCACTGAACGACGCCGGCAGCCCCAGGACCTCGGCCACCCGGCGGGCGTCTTGGAGCTCCTCCGAGGTGAGATCGGACAGCTGGTGGACGGCCTGGTCGACTCGGACCACACGGTCCGCCTCACGGTCCGGCTCGTGCCCGTAGTAGTCGCGGACCACCAGGTGGAGGGCGGGTGCCACCCCGTCGACCAGCTCGGCGGACTGCAGCCCGACCAGGCGGCCGTCGTCCCCCAGCTCGACCAGGTATCCGTCCACCTCCTCGGCGATGCGCAGGACCATTTCGGCGGCCTGGACCACCCCGACCACGTCCCCCACCGACACGGTGTCCTCCACCTCCAGGATGGAGAGCCCGGAGACGGCCACATCGAACCGGCTCCGGAACCGCTGCATGGTGGCCAGGGCCTGGTCGGTGCGATCGTGGAGCCAGCCGGTGGGCTGGACGGTGTGCTTGAGGTCGTTGCGATAGACGGCGATCACCGACATGGCCGCCGACACCGACAGCACCGGGACGTCGATGGATCGGGCCACCCGCTCGGCCGTGCGATGCCGGGTACCCGTCTCGGTGGTGGGAATGGCGGCATTGGGCATCAGGTGGACGTTGGCCCGGGCGATCCGGGAGGCGTCGGCAGCCACGATGATGGCTCCGTCCATTTTGGCCAGCTCAGAGAGGCGTTGAGGGCTGAATTCGGCGTCCAGCAGGAAGCCGCCCGAACAGATGGACAGAACGCCGGGGCCGTCGCCGATGACCACCAGGGCACCCCGCTTGGCCCGGAGGATCCGGTCCAGTCCGTCCCGCAAGGGGCGCCCCGGGGCCACCATGGCCAGAGCGTCACTGAGCGGTGAGCTCTGGCGGGTCTTCACAGACGAATGGTACCCGTCGGCGCCCCGCCCGGTCCGCGGAAAGGCCTCCCCGGCTGGCCCGATGGGCCCGGTGGGACCGGCATCCGGCGGTGCTCTTACCAGGCGTCCGACTCGCCCACGAGCCGGATCACGGCATCGACCACCGTCCCCACCCGGATGAGCTCCAGCCCCGGCGGTCCGGGCGGTGACGACGCCGGCACCACGACCCGTTCGAAGCCCAGCCGGGCCGACTCCTCGAGGCGCCGGGGCAGATTGGTGACTTGGCGGACCTCACCGGCCAGACCCACCTCGCCCACCGCAGCCGTCGTGGCCGGCAGAGGGACTCCGACGGCCGCCGAGGCCACGGCCAGGGCCACGGCCAGATCGGCGCCCGGCTCGGTCACTCGAATGCCCCCGGCCACCGAGGCGAACACATCCATCGACAACACCGGAATGTCGGCGTGCCGGGCCAGCACGGCCAGGGTCATCACCAGCCGGCCGCTGTCGAGACCGACCGCCGACCGTTTGGGTTGGGCCTGCCCCATGGGGGTGACCAGAGCCTGCAGCTCGACCACCAGGGTGCGCCGTCCCTGGACGGCCGGGAGGGCCACCCCGCCGGCGACCCCCACCGGTCGATCCCCGAGGAGCAGGCGACCGGGATCGTCGACCGGGTTGAGCCCGTGGTCGCCCATCTCGAACAGCCCGAGCTCGCCGGTGGGGCCGAAACGGTGCTTGACCGCCACCAGGATGCGGAGAGCATGGTGACGATCCCCGTCGAAGCTGAGCACGGTGTCCACCATGTGCTCGAGGGCCCGGGGTCCGGCTAGGGATCCGTCCTTGGTCACGTGTCCGACCAGCACGGTGGACACCTGGCGCGACTTGGCCATCCCGATCAGCTGGTCGGCGCACTCGCGCACCTGGGTGACGCTGCCGGGCACCCCGCTGGCCCGTCGCTCCCCGAGGGCGGCCGGCCCGATGGCCACGGCCTGGATGGAGTCGATCACCACCAGCTCGGGGGCCGACTCGACCACGGCCCCGATCACCGCCCCGACCTCGGTGGCCGACAGGATCAGAAGTCCGGGCGGAATGGGGCCCAGGCGCTCGGCCCGCAACCGGACCTGGTGAGCTGACTCCTCGGCCGACACCAGCAGCACCCGGTGACCAGCGGCGGCCCGGGCCATCAGGACCTGGAGCAGGAGGGTGGACTTGCCGATACCCGGTTCACCGCCGAGCAAGGTGACCGAGCCCGGCACCAGTCCACCGGCGAGGACCCGGTCGAACTCACTCAGTCCGGTGGGCACCGCCACGGCGTCGGCCACATCCACCGAGGACAGCGGCACCGGCATGGCCGAGAGGTCCAGGGCGTCCACCGCCCGCACCAGGGGCCCGAGCTGTTCCTCCTCGACCAAGGTGTTCCACTCACCGCACGATGGGCATCGACCTACCCAACGGGCCGTGGTCGATCCGCAGTCGATGCAGCGGTGGCGCTTGGCCGTTCGTGCCATGGCCCCGATGGTAGGGAGCGGGTGTGCCAACCGGGGTGACCCCGCCGATGAACCGGGCGATCAGTCAGCAGATGAGTCGGCGAACTCCACCGGAGGAGGCTCGATGCTCTCCATGGCGGTGAAGGTCAGCTGTTGCTCACCGGCAACCAGCGGCTCGGCTCCCTTGACGTCGAAGGCGTCAGCAGCTTCGGGCGTGATCGTCTCCACGTCGACGATGATGGTCTCGCCCACCCGGAACTCCTTCCACAGGATCCGTTCGGACAGGGGGTCCTCGATCATCTGCTGGATGGCCCGGCGCAAGGGCCGCGCTCCCAGCTGGGGGTCGTAGCCCTTGTCGGCCAACAGTTGCTTGGCTGCCGGGGTGAGCACCAGGCTCAGCCCCTGCAGCTCCAGCTGGTTGGAGACCCGCTGGATCATGAGGTCGACGATCTCGACCACCTCGATCCGGGACAGCTCGTGGAAGACCACCACCTCGTCGATGCGGTTGAGGAACTCGGGCCGGAAGTGGGCCTTCAGCGCCTCGTTGACCTTCGCCTTCATCCGCTCGTAGGTGACCGCCTCGGAGGACTTGGCAAAGCCCACCGAGGTCTTGCGCAGATCGGCGGTCCCCAGGTTGGAGGTCATGATCAACACGGTGTTCTTGAAGTCGACCGAACGGCCCTGGGCGTCGGTCAAGCGACCGTCCTCCAGAATCTGCAGAAGCGTGTTGAACACGTCGGCGTGGGCCTTTTCGACTTCGTCGAAGAGCACCACGGAGAACGGCTTGCGTCGCACCGCCTCGGTCAGCTGGCCTCCCTCTTCGTAGCCGACATAACCCGGAGGCGAACCGACCAGTCGGCTCACCGTGTGCTTCTCCATGTACTCGGACATGTCCAGCTGGATGAGAGCGTCCTCATCGTCGAACAGGAACTCGGCCAACGTCTTGGCCAACTCGGTCTTCCCTACGCCGGTCGGACCCAAAAAGATGAACGAGCCACTGGGACGCTTCGGATCCTTGAGACCGGCACGGGTGCGACGGATCGAACGGGCCAGGGCGGCGATGGCCGGCTCCTGTCCGATGACCCGCTTGTGCAACTCGTCCTCCATGCGAAGCAGCTTGGCCGTCTCCTCCTCGGTCAGCCGATAGACGGGAATGCCCGTCCAGTTGGCCAGTACCTCGGCGATGACTTCCTCGTCGACCACGTCGAACAGGTCGACACCGTCGGCACGCCATTCCGCTTCCATGGCCTCTTTGCTGTCGAGCCGATCCTTCTCCTGCTCGGCGAGCTTCTTGGCCTGATCGAAGGCCTGCTTCTCGATGGCTGCTTCCTTGTCGGCGCGGAGGCGGGCGATCTCCTCCTCCAACTTCTTGTATGCCGGCGGTGTGGTCATCCGGCGGATGCGCAGCCGGCTGCCGGCTTCGTCGATGAGGTCGATGGCCTTGTCCGGCAGGTAGCGGTCGGCCAGGTAGCGGTCGGCCAGGTTGGCCGCGGCCACCAGCGCCTGATCGGTGATGGTCACCGCGTGGTGCGATTCGTAACGGTCGCGCAGGCCTTTCAGGATCTCGATGGTGAGGGCCACGTTGGGCTGTTCGACCTTGATCGGCTGGAAGCGTCGCTCGAGCGCCGCGTCCTTCTCGAGATGCTTGCGGTACTCGTCGATGGTGGTGGCACCGATGGTCTGCAGCTCGCCGCGAGCCAGCATGGGCTTGAGGATGGAGGCGGCGTCGATCGCCCCCTCCGCGGCGCCGGCGCCGACCAGGGTGTGGAGCTCGTCGATGAACAGGACGATGTCACCACGGGTCCGGATCTCCTTGAGCACCTTCTTGAGGCGTTCCTCGAAATCGCCGCGGTAACGGCTGCCCGCCACCAATGCGCCCAGGTCGAGTGTGTAGAGCTGCTTGCCGGTGAGGGTTTCGGGCACGTCGTCGGCCACGATGCGTTGGGCCAGGCCTTCCACGATGGCGGTCTTCCCGACCCCGGGCTCGCCAATGAGGACCGGGTTGTTCTTGGTTCGGCGCGACAGCACCTGCATCACCCGTTCGATCTCTTTCTCGCGACCGATCACGGGGTCCAACTTGTGGTCCCGGGCCAGCGCGGTGAGATTGCGACCGAACTGGTCGAGCACGGGCGATCCGGTGGGCGCATCGGAGGACTGCGAGCCGGGCGCACCCGCGCCCACCGACTCCTTGCCCTGATAGCCGGAAAGCAGTTGGATCACCTGTTGGCGGACACGCGGAAGATCGGCGCCCAAGCTCTGGAGGACCTGGGCCGCCACGCCCTCGCCTTCGCGCACCAGACCGAGCAGCATGTGCTCGGTCCCGATGTAGCTGTGACCGAGTTGGAGAGCCTCGCGCAAGGACAGCTCGAGAACCTTTTTGGCACGCGGCGTGAACGGCGGGGAGCCGGTCGGTGCCGTGCCGGCCAGCCCGATGGTCTCCTCGACCTTCTCGCGCACGGCCTCCAGCGACACGCCCAGTGATTCGAGCGCCTTGGCCGCGACGCCCTCACCCTCGTGGATCAAACCGAGGAGGATGTGCTCCGTCCCGATAAAGCTGTGGTTGAGGAGACGCGCCTCTTCCTGTGCGAGCACAAGAACTCGTCGAGCCCGGTCTGTGAATCGTTCGAACACTCCACCGCCTCCATCCGCGGTCGGGAACTGACACGAAGTCTACAGGCGCCGGTGCACCCCGCACCCGCACATCTCCATTTTCGGATCGCTTTTCCGCTCATCGGCATCCTGGCCTATCGTCTGTAGGAAGTGAACGTCGTAGAGCTCCTTGGGCTTCCCGCACTCGAAGAACAGCTCCAGCGCCTCGAGCCCCTGCTGGTCGACTCCGTGGTCACCGGAGACGGCTTCCTCGACGAGGTCACGACCCATTTGTTGGCCGCCGGGGGCAAGCGGCTGCGACCGGTGTTGGCCCTGGCGACCGCCACGTCGGGTGCCCGGGAGGCCACTGTCGAAGACCTACTGGGGGCGGTGGCCGTCGAGCTGGTCCACCTGGCGTCCCTCTATCACGACGACGTGATGGACGAGGCCACCATCCGCCGCAACGTGGAGAGCGTCAACGCTCGCTTCGGGAACCTGGTGGCCATCGTGGCCGGCGACTTCCTGCTGGCCCGCTCGGCGGAGATCGCCGCCGGTCTGGGCACCGAGATCGCTGCCCTCCTGGCCGCGACCCTCGGGGAGCTCTGTCAGGGCCAGGTGACCGAGGTGCACGCGGCCTTCCAGGTGACCAGGAGCGAAGAAAGCTACGCCAGCGCCATCGCCGGCAAGACCGCCGCCCTCATGGCCACGTCCTGTCGGATCGGAGCCCTCACCGGCGGGCTCCCACGCCAGCAGGTGGAGGCGGTCACCCAGTTCGGACGGCACTTCGGCATGGTGTTCCAGATCCGCGACGACATCCTCGACATCGTGGCCACCGAGGCCGAGCTGGGGAAGCCGGCGGGGCAGGACGTGGCCGAGGGCATCTACACCCTGCCGGTCCTGATGGCCCTGTGCGATCCGGTCGTGGGCCCCGAGCTCGGTCCGCTGCTGGGCCAGCCACTCGGTCAACCGGAGCGGGACAAGGCCCGGGCCATCGTGGCCGCCTCGGGCGCCATCGGCAGGGCGGTGCGGGTGGCCAGGGACTACGCCGACCAGGCCGTCACCGCGGCCAACGCGGGACCGACGACCGGACTGGCCGCCGGATTCGCCGGCCTGGCCCACGCACTGCTCGACGACCTTCCGACCGACTGATCTGCTCGAGCGGAGGCCGACGGCTCATGTGGGCCGAGGATCGGAGTGGTCCCCGCTCAGTGGTGTGGTGCGAGGAGGTCTAGTGAGACGTCCCGCACAACTTGGCCACCTCGGCTTGGAGCCTGGCCTCCATCTTTGCGCGCCGGGTGCCCAGACGTGACGAGTTCTTCTTGTCCTGTGAGGCGATCTTCGACAGCCAGGCCGCCCGTTTCTTGTGCCCGGCAGTCTGCGCTTTGGCGGACTTGGCGCCCACTTTGGAGGCCTGCTTGGCGAACCCCGCGCCCGTCCGTCTCTTCGGGACATGCCTCTTCTGCGCCATGGAGCAGAAGAGGGCCCGGTTGTGGGTGGCCGCCGCAGACGCGGGTTTGGGCGTCGTGGTCGCGGCACCCGCCGCACCGGAAATGCCCACCACGCCCACCGACAGCGCTCCGAACAGGGCCAGGACGATCACCGCTCGCTTCACGAGGGAATTCTGAATTCGCATGGTGCTGCTCCTCATATCGATATTTCGGTATTTCGGTCTCGGCCGACAACCGACCCGTACCCACTATCGGCACGCACCCAACGTGAGCTTAGTTTCCCTACTTCTCGGGCGGGGTTCGCCAAATTTCACGCAGGATTCGCCCAAATTCGGGCGGGATTCGCCCATTTTCGGGCCTCTCGACCAGGGCCGGGAGGGCAGCCGAACTCGGCGGCCGCCGACGACCGGCCGATCGCACCCGGGACATCAGGCCTGGGTCGTCGAGCTGGCGCTCGACCCGCCGGCCGTCCCTGGGGTGGTCACGTGACATTTGGCCTCGATGGCGGTCGTTGCCCTGGTCAGGCGGGCATGAAAGGTCGGACTCTCCAGCCGGGTGATCCGCTTCTCAATGTGGGTGGCCCGTGCGGTGTTTCCGGCGGCCTTGGCCTTGGCCTCCGCCCCGGTCAGCCCAGGAAGACCAGCCGCGATCCGGGCCTCGCCCTTCTGGATGCGGGCCAGCGCCTTGGAGGCGCGGGCGCAGTTGAAGTGCCCGGACACCTTGGGGACGGACACCGCGCTGGCCCCGGCGATTCCGGCCGTCCCCAGGGAGAGGGCTCCGACCGCCACCACGGCGACGGCCAACCTGGTCGCTGCGGAAAAGTTCCCGATCATGCTGGCGCACCTCCTCCACAGGGGTCGGTGGTTCCGATCTCTTCCCCCTGTTATCGCCGGCAAGCATGTGCGATGCATGAGGTGAATGTTAGGGGTGCGTGATGGGCGAGGCGAGGGATAATTGTCATACCAAGTGCCAACTGTTAGCCTGCCGTCCTATGCCCCGCCGGACGAGGCCGGTCTCGGCCGGGCGGCGACGGACCGACGCCCAGTGAGAGCCCGGCCCCGTGCCCCCCGGGCAGCGGCGGCGGAACGGGCGGAACAGTCGTGACCGCCGCCAGGGGGAGCGTCCGCCACGAGGTGCGCCTGGTCTGCCCCGCCGATGTGGTCTGGACCCTGGTCGGGGACCCGGTCCGGCTGGCCGAGTGGTTTCCCGGGATCGAGTCGAGCACCGTCCAGGGCACCGAGCGGGTGGTGACCACCTCGTCCGGCCTACCCATGCCCGAGCGGATCCTCACCGTCGACGCCACCCTCCGGCGCCTGCAATACCGGATCACCGCACCGATGTTCCGCGAGCATCTGGGCACGATCGACGTCCACGACCTGGGCGACGGCACCAGTCTCGTGGTCTACAGCACCGATGCCGAGCCGGCGGCACTGGCGCTGGTCATCGGGGGTGCGACCCGTGCTGCGCTCGCTCACCTGGCCGCCGTCCTCGCCGTGCCCGTGGCGTCGGCCCGGTGAGCGAGGAGCCCTGATGGGACGCAAGATCCTCCTGGTCACCACCGACCAGCAGCGATACGACACCCTCGGGTGCAACGGCGGCACTCTGGCCCGGACCCCGGTCGTCGACGGGCTGGCCACCCAAGGCACCCGCTACGAGCGTGCCCATCCCCAGTCGGTGGTGTGCATGCCCTCGCGCTCGACCATCCTGACCGGACAACACCCCAGCACCCACGGGGTGTGGATGAACGGGGTCCCCCTGCCGATCGACGCGCCATCGGTGGCCGAGGTGCTCCACGGTGCCGGGTACCGCACCGCCCTCATCGGCAAGGCCCACTTCGAGCCGTTCCTCGACCCGTTCCTCCGTTTTCCCGAAAACGCCCTGGCGGGAACCGGGTCGGAGCCTCCGGGGGGCACCCACCGCGGCTTCGAGCACATGGAGCTGGCCACCCACGGCGCCATCGGCCCCCTCCACTACGCCCGCTGGTTGGCTGCCGAGCACCCCGAGGCCGTCGGGGGGTTCTACCCGGCCCTCGACGGGGCCCTGCAGGTCAACGCGGCCGGGGGCGGCGACACCGGTGCCCCCCAGGTCGGCGTCAATCCCATCGAGCGGGGGATCTACCACACCGACTGGGTGGCGGACCGGACCATCGCCTGGCTGGACAGCCTGGCCGCGGCCGACGACTGGTTTTGCTGGATGAGCTTCCCCGACCCCCACCATCCCTGGGACCCTCCCCAGTCCGAGGTCGGCCGCATCGACTGGCGGGAGGTGCCCTTGCCCGTCGGCTACCCGGAGAGGGCCGCCGAGCGCGAGGCCATCCTCGACCAGAAGCCCCGCCATTGGCGCCTCTGGTACGACGGCACCTTGGTCTCCAACTACGAGGCGCCGGCCGACTGGGTACCGGCCACCCTCACCCCGGACCAGGTGCGCGAGGTCAACGCCCGCAACGCGGTCGAGTGCGAGCTCATCGACGAGGCCCTGGGTCGGGTGCTGGCTCGGGCCCGGGAACGTGGGTGGTCCGACGACCTCGACGTGTTCTTCACCACCGACCACGGCGAGCTGCAGGGCGATTTCGGCCTGCTGTTCAAGGGCCCCTACCACGTCGACGCCCTCATGCGCCTGCCCCTGGTCTGGCGCCCGGCGCCCTCGTCCGGGCGGTCGCCGGCGGTGGTCACCCGTCCGGTGGGTCTGGTCGACCTGGCCCCGACGATGTGCGCCGTCGCCGGGTTGGACCTCCCGCCGTGGATGGAGGGGGCGACCCTTCCGGTCGACGACGCCGACGCCGACCGCCGGGGCTTCGAGCGGGTCCTCACCGAGTGGGACAGCGACCTCTTCGGCATCGACGTCCACCTGCGCACCATCATGCGCGACCACTGGATCTGCTCCGCCTACCTGCCGGGCACCTCCCACGACGGGACCGAGGGTGAGCTCTACGACATCAGGGACGATCCCCTCCAACGGCACAACCGTTGGGACGATCCGGCGCTGCGGTCGACCCGGGACGACCTGGTAGCTGACTTGTGGGACCACCAGCCTCGGGCTCACCGACCCCTCCTGGCGCTGGAGGCGCCGGTGTGAGCCGACCTCAGTCGCTGCGGGTGGGACGGGTGGGCAGGTTGCGCTCGAAGATGATCCGGAGCCCGTGGAGGGTGAGCCAGGGCTCGACGTACTCGATCTCCTCGGAGTAGGGGGAGATGAGCTCGGACAGACCGCCAGTCGCCACCACCGTGCACTCGCCCAGGACGGCGGCGAAGCGCCGGCACAGGCCGTCGACCTGTCCGGCGAACCCGAAGAGGGTCCCCGACTGGATCGATTCCACCGTCGACTTGCCGATGACGCTCCGGGGCTCGACCAGCTCGACGCGGCGGAGGAGGGCGGCGTTGGCGAACAGGGCGTCGAGGCTGATGAGCACGCCGGGGGTGATGGCTCCACCGAGGTACTCGCCGGCCTCCGAAATGGCGTCGAAGGTCGTGGCCGTGCCCAGATCGACCACCACGCACGGGCCACCGAAGAGGTCGTACGCCCCGACGGCGTTGGCGATGCGGTCGGCCCCGACCTCTTTGGGGTTGTCGTAGAGGATGGGCATCCCGCTCTTCACCCCGGGCTCCAGCACCACGGCGGGAACGTCGAACCACCGGGCCACCATCTGGCGGAGATTGGCCGTGACCAACGGGACCGAGGAGGTCACCGCCACCCCCGACACGGCGTTGTCGATGTCGAGACCGTCGAGGTCGAGCAGCTGGGTCAGGAGGAGGGCGTGCTCGTCAGCGGTGCGCTCCGCCACCGTGGACAGGCGCCAGTGGTGGGCCAGCCCGGTGGGTTCGTTGCCGTCCCGGGGTCCGGTCTGGCCCAGGGGCTCATCTGGGTCGTCGGCGAACAGTCCGACCACCGTCTCGGTGTTTCCCACATCGATGGCGAGGAGCATGGTCAGCCTTTCCCGCCGGCAGTCGGCGGCAGATCGAGTCCCAGGTCGAGGACGGGCGCGGAGTGGGTGAGGGCCCCCACCGACAGCAGGTCGGCGCCGGCCGCAGCCAGAGCCGGGGCGCGGACCAGATCGATCCCCCCGGACACTTCGACCAGGGCCCCGGTACCGGCAGAACGCACCCGGGCCACGCAGGCGGCCACCTGTTCGGGACCCATGTTGTCGAGCATGACCACCCCGGCCCCGGCGTCAACCGCCTCGGCGACCTGGTCGAGCCGCTCGCACTCGACCTCGATCATCCGACCGGGCCACAGACAGCGGGCCCGCTCGACGGCGGTGGCGATGGGCACGCCTCCCAGGTGGTTGTCCTTGACCAGCACCGCCTCGGACAGGCTGCCCCGGTGGTTGTAGCCCCCGCCGGCCCGCACCGCGGCCTTCTCCAGGGCCCGGAGCCCGGGGGTGGTCTTGCGGGTGTCGAGCACCCGGGTGTTCGGGTTGGCCTGACCCACGACGGCCACGTACCTCGCGGTCAGGGAGGCCACCCCCGAGAGGTGCCCGAGGAAATTGAGGGCGGTCCGCTCGGCGGTCAGGACCGAGCGCAAGGGCCCGGTGACCACGGCCACCACGTCCCCTTTGACCACCCCGGCGCCGTCCTCGATCCTCCAGACCACCTCGATCGACCCGTCGATCTGGGCGAAGGTCTCCCGAACGCACGCCTGTCCGGCCACGACCCCGGGCGACCGGCTGACCACGGACAACGAGGCGATGGTCGCGGCCGGGACCAGTGCCGCGGTGAGGTCGCCGAGGGGAAGGAGGTCCTCGGCGATGGCCCGGGTCACCGCTTCGACCACCGCAGCCCGGGGAGGGTCGAGCACGGATGCCGCGTCGGTCACCATGTCGTCCCCCGGCGCGGTGGTCACCGACGGGTGGAGTCCGGGCCGGCCCGGTGGCCGCCAGGGTCCGGAAAGGCAGGTCCGGGCAGCATGATGACCTCATCGCTCAGGTGGACGATCCGTCGGCGCCACCCGGCCGAGGCTTCCGGGTAGTCGCTGCGGGCGTGGGCCCCTCGGGTCTCGCGACGGAGGGAGGCGGCCGACAGGACGGCCCCCGCCGCCGTGGTCAGGTTGACCAGTTCGCCGTGGCCGCGGTCGGCCGGGGTGCCGGGACCGATGGCGTCCCCGATGGCATCGAGGGTGCGTCGGGCCCCCTCGAGCGACCCCGCGCTGCGGACCACCCCGGCACCCTCGATCATCGTCTTCTGCAACGCCTCCCTGGTTTTGGCCACGTCGGGCCACGGCACGGCCACCGCCGCGGCCCCAGCCGGTCGGGCACCGGTCTCGCTGCGGTTCGGGTGGTCCGGCTCAACCCTCCCCCCGGTCCGGTCGAGGTCGCGCTCGAGGAACCCGGCCATCACCCCCTGCGGGCGGGGGCCGTCCTCGCCGGCCCGGATCGACTCGGCCAGGCGGGCACCGAACACCATCCCCTCCAGCAACGAGTTGGAGGCCAGGCGGTTGGCCCCGTGCACCCCGGTGCAGGCCACCTCGCCCGCGGCCCACAGACCGGGGAGGGCGGTTGCCCCCGACAGATCGGTGAGCACTCCCCCCGACAGATAGTGGGCGGCGGGAGCGATGGGCAGCCAGTCGCGGGAAGGGTCGAGCCCGATGGCTCGAAGCGACGCGGCGATGGTCGGGAAGCGGTCGTCGAAGCCGGCCAGACCGGTGGCGTCCAGCCAGAGGTTGTCGACCCCCTCGGCCCGCATCCGCTCGGCCATGGCCCGGCTGACCACGTCGCGTGGGGCCAGCTCGTCGACGAAACGCTGCCCCCGGCTGTCGCGCAACAGGGCGCCGTGGCCCCGCAGGGCCTCCGACAGCAGGGGGCGGGGCATGGCCGGGTGGTGCAGGGCGGTCGGATGGAATTGCATGAACTCCACGTCGGCCACCGGCACCCCGGCCCGGAGGGCCATGGCCAGGCCGTCGGCGGTGGCCTCGGCCGGGTTGGTCGTCACCGCGAACAGCTGGCCCGCGCCCCCGGTGGCCAACACGGTGTGGGTGGCCCGCACATCCACCACCGTGCCGTCGGGTCCGAGGGCCCGGACACCCAAGCACCGTCCGCCCTCCACCAGCAGATCGAGGGCGAACCACTCCTCGAGAACGGCGGCCGCGGTGTCCCGGGTGGCATCGACCAGGGCCCGCTCGACCTCGGCGCCGGTGGCCGCGCCGCCGGCGTGGACGACCCGGGCGGTGGAATGCCCTCCCTCCCGGGCCAGAGCCAGCGCCCCCCCGGGCTGGCGGTCGAAGACGGCACCCATGGCGATGAGCTCGTGAACCCGGGTGGGGCCCTCGTCCACCAGCACCCGCACCGCGTCGGTGTCGCACAGGCCGGCTCCGGCGGCCAAGGTGTCAGCCAGGTGCAGGTCGGTCGAGTCCTCGTCGCCCCCGAGGACGGCGGCCACCCCCCCCTGGGCCCAGCGGGTCGCCGACTGGGACAACTCCGCCTTGGTCAGGACGCCCACCCGCAGCCCACTGATTCCGGCCCCGCTCCCGCCCGACGGGGCCAGGGGCGCGGCCAGCCGCACGGCCGCCGACAGGCCGGCCACCCCACTGCCCAGGACGAGGACGTCGAGCTCGGCCCGGCCGACGGAATCCGTCACGCCGCTATCGGCCGGCGGCGGCCGGCACAGGAACGGGAACGGCGAGGTGGGGGTCGAGATTGTCGATCAGGCGCACCGGACCGACGGTGGCGGCGATGAGGAGACGGAGGGGGCGGGGGGCGAACAGGTGCGGGCCGGTTCGAGGTCGTCGGCGTGCACCACGGCGGCATAGTCCAGGTCGACCAGGGGCTCGTCGGACACCACCCGCCTCATCCCTGCCTCCACCGCGGCCGGGCCGAGCTCACCCCCGGCCACCAGGGCGGCCCCGGCCCGCAAAGCAGCCGACAAGGTCAGGGCGGCCCGGCGTTGATCGGCCGACAGCCGGGCGTTGCGGCTGGACAGGGCCAGGCCGTCGGGGTCCCGGACGGTGGCGCACCCGACCACCTCGGTCGGCAGGGCCAGATCACGGACCACGCGGCGCACCAGGGCCAGCTGCTGGTAGTCCTTCTCGCCGAAGTAGGCCCGGCAGCGGCCCGCCGCGGCCAGAAGTTTGACCACCACGGTGGCGACCCCGTCGAAGTGCCCGGGCCGAGAGGCGCCCTCCCAGCGACGGGCGAGGTCGGGGGCCGACACGGTGGTGGAGGCCGGGGCCGGCGGGTCGGGGTACATCTCGGCCACCGACGGGGCGAAGACCAGATGTCCGCCGGCCGAGGCCACGGCCTCGAGATCCGACTCGGGGGTGCGCGGGTAGGCGTCCAGGTCGGCCGGGTCCCCGAACTGGGTCGGGTTGACGAAGATGGACACGGCGACCACGTCGCATTCGTCGGCAGCCCGCTCGATCAACGACCGGTGGCCCTCGTGCAGGGCACCCATGGTGGGAACCACTCCCACCGTCCGCCCCGACAGCCGGATGGCCTCGGTGGCCCGCGAGTACCCGTCGAGGGTCTCGAACACCGCCAACGGCCGCGTCCCGGTCTCCACCGGGGGCGACGGCGCCATCGCGGGGGACCCCTCGGTCATCACCGTGCTCATGCCACCTGCTCCTCGACGACGTCTGCCACGGCGGCGGCAGCTTCACCCTGAGCCCGAACCGTCGGGCCCGACTCGGCCCCCGATGGGCCCAGCGACAGCCGACGGGCCAGTCCGACCATGGCGTCGTAGGCGGCCAGCTCGGTCCGGTGTCCGGCCATCGTCCCGAGGGCGGTCCGGTGTCGCTCGACGGTCTCCCAGTCCCCCCGGGCGGCCGGCCCGGTCAGGGCCTGCCGCGGGCCCAGGGCGAGAGCGTCGTCGGCCGCGGCGCGGAGGAGGCCGGCGAAGCTGTCCAGGGGCAGCCCGATCGAGGCGGCCACCCGCTCGACCTGACCGATCAGGGCCACCGTATGGTTGGCGGCGATCGAGGCGGCGGCGTGATAGGCGGCCCGGTCGGCATCGTCGACCGTCACCACCCGGCCACCGAGGGCGGTGGCCAGCTCGGCGGTGATCGGGTCCCCGGCCACAGCAAACGTGATCCCCGTCCTCAGGCGCGCACTTCCGATGTCCGGGTCGGGCAGGGGCACCAGGGGATGGAGCGATCCCCGCCTCGGGTGGGTGGCCAGCACCTCGAGCCCGAGCGAGCCCGACAGGTGGATGACCGCGGTGGTGTCCACCGGGGCGACCAGGCCCGCCACGCGGGCCACCTGGTCGTCAGGGGTGGCGATGACCAGCAGGTCGACGGCGGCGGCGGCGTCCACGACCGGGTCGTGACGACCGAGCGCGCCTTTCCACTCGAAGTCCCCGACCGCGTCCAGGGCAGCCGTCAGGGAACGGCCGGCCCGGCCCGGCCCGATGACACGGAATGTGGTCACGAGACCCCTTTTTTCGTTCCGGCCCCCGGAGGGTGCCGTTCGCGTCAGAGAATCTTGGTGGTGCAGGTCACAGTGTACCCACGACGACGACCTCGCCACCAGCGTCGGCCACATCCGAATCGCCCACCAGATCCGGGGCCAGCTCCGCCAACGGCGCCAGGACGAACCGCCGCTGGCGAAAGCGGGGGTGGGGCACGGTCAGCTCGGCGTCGTCCACGGCGACGCCGTCGATCCAGACCACGTCGGCATCGAGGGTCCTCGGTCCCCACCGGGCCGCCCGCACCCGACCGGCGGCCGCCTCCAGGCGCCGGCACTCCTCGAGCAGCTGATAGGGGTCGGCCCCGGGGTCCACGGCCAGTTCGACCACCACGTTGAGATAGGGGCCCTGGCCCGGGGGACCGCCCACCGGCGAGGTCTCGTAGACCCGGGACACCGCGGTCACCGGGGCTCGGGTACCCGCCCGGAGCTGGTCGACCGCCCGACGGAGGTGGGCCCAGCGGTCCCCGAGGTTGGAGCCCAGCCCCAAAAAAGCCCGGACGGTCGGCGGGTCGCTGCGGGAGTCGGTCACCGGACCCGGGTGAGACGGACCCCGACGGTGGCGATGTCCAGGGCCAACGGCGGGTGCAGCTTGCGGAGGTGCACGGTCACCGCGGTGATCCGGGGATCGGTGGCCAGGCTGGCCTCGGCCACCCGGCCGGCCAGCGCCTCGAGCAGCTCGTAGGAGGGCGAACCGGCGACGATCCCGATCGCCGCCTCGGCCACACCGCCGTAGTCGACCGTGTCCGACAGCCGGTCGCTGCTGGCCGCCGGGGCCAGGTCGACCGCCAGGTCGAGATCGATCTCGAAGGGCTGGGCCCGCCCCTTCTCCTCGGGGAGGACTCCGTGGGTGCCGACGGTTCGCAGCCCCCGGAGTTGGATCCGGTCACCCGACTGTCCCCGGCCGCCGGCCGCCTCCCCCGATGAGGACCCGGCCGTCCCGCTCACCCGCCCGGGTGCGGGTCGTCACCGCTCCCCGGCGGCACCGACGCCGGTGACACCTCGCTGGCGAAGGCCACCAGCTCCCGTCCGCTCGGGCCCATGGGATGACCGGTCATGTGTTCGAGGACGGTGATGGCCTGGGGACCACTGGGGAGCCGGTCGGACCACAGCAGGTACCCGGCCACCACCCCGGTGACCCGGTCACCGAGCTCTTCTTGGTGGACGAGCAGGCGCTCGCCGCGGGTCAGCCGGGTGTGCAGTTCGCGGTAGAGATCACCGAGCACGGGGCGGGCGTCGCCGGACGGCGGCAGCGGGAAGTGCACGCTGGCCATCGACCTCTCCTCGTAGGCCTGCAGATTGTGCGACGACGGCAACAGCGAGATCACCCGGGTGAAGCCCTGAACCTGCAACCAGATGATCTCCTCCTGCCGCCGCACCTTGCGGTGGTTGGGGGCGAAGCCCCCCGGCCTCTCGCTCATGGCCAAGCGATCCTTGATCACCCAGGTGAAGTTGCGCGGCGGTATCCCCGCCGCCCACTTGCCCTTCACTTCTCCACCTTCGGGTGCAGGCCATCGCCGCCGGCACCGAAGACGCCAGCGGATTCGGCTCCGGCCCGAGCACGGAAACCGACGTCGCCGACCAGCAGGGCGGCATGCACGGTGGCCGGGACGTCGTGGACCCGGACCATCCGCGCCCCTTGGGTCATGGCCCAGGTGGCCGTGGCCAACGACCCGGGCAGTCGGTCCCCGACGGGAAGGGGATCCCCGCCGTTGCCGGCGGCCAAGGCCGAAAGGAAGCTCTTGCGACTGGTCCCGATCACCACCGGGAACCCGGTGTCGACCAGATCCCCGATCGAGGCGAGCAGCGAGACATTGTGGTCTGTCGTCTTCCCGAACCCGATGCCTGGGTCGATCCAGACCTCCTCGACCCCGGCCCGGCGGGCCCGACCGGCCCGCTCGACCAGGAGAGAGGTGACCTCGGCCACCACGTCGTCGTAGTGGGGATCGACCTGCATGGTGGCCGGCGTTCCTTTCCGGTGCATGGCCACCCATCCCACGCCGTGCTCGGCCGCCACCGGCCACAGCGAGGCCGACACGTCGTTGATCAGCGAGGCCCCCACGTCCACCGCAGCAACGGCCACGTCCTTTTTGGTGGTGTCGATCGACACCCGGACCCGCCCGGCCAAGGCCTCGATGACCGGGATGACCCGCCGCAACTCCTCGTCCACCGGAACCGCCTCCGCGCCGGGGCGGGTGGACTCGCCGCCCACGTCGATCATGTCGGCGCCCTCCTCGATCATCTGGTAGGCCCGGGCCACGGCCCGATCACCCTCGAAGAATTGCCCGCCGTCGGAAAACGAGTCCGGAGTGACGTTGAGGATCCCCATCACCAAAGGGCGGTCCTCGCGGTCGGGTTCGGGCATTGGCCCACAGCGTAAACCAGCCCACAGGGCCCCGCAGCCGTGCCGAGGGCGCGATCAGCGGCCGCGGAGGAACTCCATGGCCTCGTTCCGGGTGGCCGGCTCGCTGCGGAAGAGGCCGCGAACCGCCGAGGTGACGGTAGAGGTACCCGACTTCTTCACGCCCCGCATGGACATGCACAGATGCTCGGCCTCCACCACCACCAGCACCCCTTTGGGATCGAGGGCCTTTTCGATGGCGTCGGCGATCTCGGTTGTCATCCGCTCTTGGACCTGGAGTCGTTTGGCGAACACGTCCACCAGACGCGCCAGTTTGGAGAGCCCGGTGATCCGACCGTCGTCACCGGGGATGTAGGCCACGTGGGCCCGGCCCATGAACGGCACCAGGTGGTGCTCGCACAGCGAGGCGAAAGGGATGTCGCGCACCATGACCATCTCGTCGTGCTCGGCGGCGAAGGTCACCTCCAGCTGATCGGACCCGTCCTGGCCGAACCCCTCCATCAGCTCCACGTACATGCGCCCCACCCGCGCCGGCGTCCTGACCAGCCCGTCCCGCGACGGGTCCTCGCCCAAGGCGGCCAGCAACTCGTGGATGGCTCGCTCGATGCGGCCCGTGTCGACGGTCACCGGCTGGTCGCGTCTCTAGGCCGGGACACCGGCGTGAGCATGGATAGCCCGGAGATTGCGCAGGCGTTCGTCGACGTCAAGGCCATATCCCACCACGAACTCGGCCGGGATGTGAAACCCGACGTAGGCCAGGTCGACCTCGGTGCGCTGCTGTCCGTCCTTGACCAGGAGCGCGCACACCTCGAGGCTGGCCGGTCGACGGGCCAGCAGATAACGCTGGAGGTAATTGAGGGTGAGCCCGCTGTCCACGATGTCCTCGACCACCACGACGTGACGATCGGCCAGGTCGACGTCGAGGTCTTTCACGATACGGACCACCCCCGAGGTGCGGGTGGCGCTCCCGTAAGAGGACACCGCCATGAAGTCGACCTCGACGGGAAGGGTGATGGCCCGCGACAGGTCGCTCATGAACATGAAGGCACCCTTCAGCACCCCAACCAGCAGTGGCGGTCGCCCGGCGTAATCGGCGGAGATCCGAACGCCCAACTCGGCGATGCGCGCCTGGAGGTCCGCTTCCGAGACGATCACCCGGCCCACCGCGGGGTCCTGCTCGAGACCCACCGAGGCCCGGTTGTCCGCGGCGACGGCCTCATCACCTCCGGTCATCACGGTGCGACTGTACCGGAGTGTCGCGTCCGTCCGATCCGCCGTCGTCATCGACCGCCGTCACCGGTGCCACCGTCAGCCGCCCGCCCGAGCGGGCCACGCGCCGACCGCCCGACGTCTCGACGGCCCGGCGCTCGCCGCGAGCCACATCCAGAACTCGCTCCACCGCGTCGAGCGGAGGTGGATAGGGGCCGGACCCGGCGAGCCAGTCCCGAACGGTGCGTCGGCCCACGGCACCAGGCGAGGCGGCCACCGCGGCCGCGTCGTGGGGGTCGATCAACGAGGCCACCGCGCCCAGGATGTCGGCATCCCCGGCCAGGACTCCGGCTTGGCGGGCCAGCACCGGGACCACGTCGCGCCCGGCGATGGCCGAGCACAGGGGCAGGAGCTCGTGGCGGATCCGGTTGCGGACGAAGCGGGGGTCGTCGTTGGTCGGGTCGTGCACCGGTACCAGCCCGAGGTCGTCGCACAGGGCGACGGTGTCGGCCCGGCGGAGGGCCAACAGAGGATGCCGGGGGCCGGCCCGCATCCCGGCCAGACCGTTGACGGCGGCACCGCGCAGGAGGTTGGCCAGCACCGTCTCGGCCTGATCGTCGGCCGTGTGGCCGGTGGCGGCATCGGGTCCGAGCACCTGGTGCCGGGCGGCCCGAGCCCGGGCCTCGAGGTTGGGACCGTCACGCAGCTCGACCCGTTCCGACCGGGAGGCCGCGCCCAGCCGCCGGGCCGCCGCCGCCACCACCTCGGCTTCGGCGGCCGAGCCCGACCGCAGCCCATGGTCCACGTGCACCGCGGTCACCCGGCAGCCGGCGGCCACGGCCAGGGCCAGCAGAGCCAGGGAGTCGGGGCCCCCGGAGACGCCGCACACCAGGGGCGTACCCGGCTCGGGGAACGTGCACCGCCCGAGCAGGCTGACGGTCAGGGACATCGCCCTTTGTCAGCTCAGCCGGACAGCACGGGAGCGGCGCCGACACGGGAGATCCACTCCGAAGGATTGCGGATCTCCACCAGCGAGGGCAGCCATTCCGGACCCTGCCAGGCCCGGTCGAGCAGCTCGGGGCCGCCGGAATCCTCCACCGCGGCGATGAAGCGTTCGCCCTCCTCGTACTGGCGCAGTTTGGCCTCGATGCCGATCAGCTGTTGGAGGAGGCGGGCCGGTCCACGGGTCTGCTTGCGACGCTGGCGCAGCACCTCGGAGAACCGCGCCGCGCTGGGAATGTCGGCGGCACCGGCCCGGTCCATGGTCACGTCCCCGTGCCCCTCCAGCAAGCTCATCAGAGCCTGAATCCGGTGGAGACCTTCGAGCTGTTCGGGCGTGGCCACCAGGCCGAGGGCGCCGCTGTCCCGCAGCGGGTTGCGCCCGGCCATGATCTCCTCGGTCATCCGTCGCAGTGCTTCGGCAAATCGTGACGGGTCGGGCTCGAGCGAGCCGATGCCCTCGTCGACCAGCGAGACGAAGTAGTCGCGCATCCAGGGGATGGCGGTGAACTGACAACGATGGGTCACTTCGTGGAGGGCCAACCACAAGCGGAACTCACGGGGCTCGAATCCATGCAGCTGTTCGAGGGCTACCACGTTCGGTCCCACGAAGTAGACCAAGTCCTGGTCCTCGACGGCGTCCTCGGTGAGCAGCAGATCGTATTGACCGAGGACCCGGGTGGACAGCCAACCGAGCACCAGGCCCATCTGGGTGCCGGTGACAGCCCGTCCCGCCGAGGCCAGCGGTCCAGCCAGGCGTGCGGTCACCGGATTGGTGGCGGCCACCCGAGCCGGATCCAGCTTGTCCAGATGGGGACCGACCAGTCGTTGGAAGCTGGAGACGTTGGCATGAACCCATCCGGCCCGGTCGGTGACCCGGGCCCGGGCCGGGCCCGATGCGGACCGCAACCCGGTGGACGCGGCCACCAGTTCCTCGGCCTGACGGGTCAACTCTTCGAAGTCCCGTTGGAGGAGGTCGGGGCGATAAGGGACGGGTAGCCGGCTGCGGTTCCCGACCCATCCGGCCACTCGCTCGGCGGTGTCCCAAGCCACTGCGCCCGACCCGCCCGACGCCCCTCCCGATTCGGTCACGCCGACCAGTGTAGGGACCCCGGCAAACAACCGGCCGTCATGGCGACGCCCGTCCGATCCGGGCGGTCGCTAATTGCCCTGGTGGCTGTGCTCGTCGCGCAGCGCGGCGGCCACCCGCTCGATGAGGGTTTCGGGAACCCGGTCCTTGCAACGGCTGGCTACCACCCGGCGCAGTTCGGCTTCGAATCCGTAGGCGCCGACACAGGGCCCGCACAGATCCAGGTGCCGCTGGATCTCCACCCGCCTCTGTTCGGTGAGCTCGCCGTCGAGGTAGAAATACAGCCGCTCGATGGTCTCGTCGCAGTCGACAAAACCCGCCGGCCGGTCGTCATCGTCCGCCGCACCTACCGGACCGCTCGCTACTTCCGAATCTCCCACTGGTGGCGCTCTCCCTACCTGGCCTTGTCGGTCGCCCCTACCAGGCCCCGTGACCTTCCACGATCGACCAACGCCTTCTGGAGCGCTTTTCTTCCGCGGTGGATCCTGCTCATCACCGTCCCGATGGGCACATCGGTGATCTCGGCGATCTCCTTGTACGAGAATCCTTCGACATCGGCCAACAGGACGGCCATCCGGAACGACTCGGGGAGGGCCTCGATGGCGGCCTTCACGTCGGTGTCGGTGAAGCGGTCGAGGGCTTCGTCCTCGGCGCTGCGGCCCAGGCCCGAGTTCTGGTCGCCGGCCAGATGGCGGTAGAGGTAGAGGTCCTCGACATCCTCGACATCGGCGATCTCCGGGCGCCTCTTCTTGGCCCGGTAGCTGTTGATGTAGGTGTTGGTGAGGATGCGGTAGAGCCAGGCCTTGAGGTTGGTCCCCAACTCGAAGCTGCCAAAGGCCCGGTAGGCCTTGAGATAGGTCTCCTGCACCAGGTCCTCGGCATCCGCCGGGTTCCGGGTCATGCGCAGAGCGGCCGTGTACAGGGCGGGCATGAACTCCATCGCGAGATCGGAGAAAACCGCCTGATCGGCCATGGAAGCACCCTACACAGCAGGAGCGACATCCTGGGCCGCGAGCCCCCGACGTGGCCCTTCGTCCCGCCCGGAAGGGCCCGGGGGCAGGCATCCGTGCGGCGGATGTTCGACCGATTCTGTACTCTTCGATGAGGAGAAAGCAGAGGGAGAGCCGTGATGGAGATCGACGAGATGGTGATGGTGAGCGTGGACGACCACGTCGTGGAGCCACCGGAGCTGTTCGCCGGGCGCCTCCCCGCCAAGTACGCAGACCTGGCGCCCACGTTCACCACCAACGAGGACGGCACCAACGCCTGGCTGTACGAGGGCCAGGTGTTGAACAATGTGGCGTTGAACGCCGTGGCCGGGCGGCCCCGCGAGGAGTACGGGCTCGAGCCCACCTCCTTCGAGCAGCTGCGTCCTGGTTGCTATGACATCGACCAGCGGATCAAGGACATGGACGCCAACGGCGTTTTGGGATCGCTCTGTTTCCCCTCGTTCCCCCAGTTCTGCGGCCAGCTGTTCGCCCGCACCAAGGACAAGGACGTGGCCCTGGCCATGGTGCAGGCGTACAACGACTGGCACATCGACGAATGGTGCGGGACCTATCCGGGTCGGTTCATCCCCTGCCCCCTCCCCGCCATCTGGGATCCTCAGGTGCTGGCGGCCGAGGTGCGCCGGACGGCGGCCAAGGGCGCCCACGCCGTGACCTTCTCCGAGAACCCCTCGAAACTCGGTTGGCCGAGCATCCACTCGGACTACTGGGACCCGTTCTGGCAGGCGTGCAGCGACGAGGCCGTGGTGGTGTGCATGCACATCGGATCGTCCTCGGAGATCGTGATCACCTCGGCCGACGCCCCCATCGACTGTCTCATCACCCTGACACCGATGAACATCGTGCAAGCTGCGGCCGACCTGGTGTGGTCCCCGGTCCTGCGCAAGTTCCCCGAGCTCAAGGTGGCGCTGTCGGAAGGCGGCATCGGCTGGATCCCGTACTTCCTCGAGCGGGTCGACTACAACTACGACCGCCACCACGCCTGGACGGGACAGGACTACGGCGACCAGCTTCCCAGTGAGGTCTTCAACCGCCATGTTCTGACCTGTTTCATCGACGACAAATTCGGTGTCGCCAGCCGCGAGTACCTCGACATGGACAACGTGATGTGGGAGTGCGACTATCCGCATTCCGACTCGACGTGGCCGACCTCCCCCGAGACCCTGGCCGAGGGCCTGGGTGGGATGACCGATCACGACATCGACCGGATCTCCCATCTCAACGCCATGCGCCACTTCCACTACGACCCCTTCAGCGCACTGGGCGGCAAGGAGAACTGCACCGTCGGGGCCCTGCGGCAACGGGCGGTGGGTCACGACGTCTCGATCCAGAGCCGGACCCAGGCGGGCATCGCCAAGAAGGGGACCCGCTCGGTCGACCTACTCTCCGCCTCCTCCTCGTCCTGATGCACCCTGCCTCGCGGGTACCGGTGACCACCGGCCGGCCGGCGCGGTACGGGCTCCTCCGTACCGCCAACTGATCAAGGGGTAAGCAGCCATGGCTGATTCACTCGCTGGTTTCCGCGTCCTCGAGGTGGCCGCCTGGACCTTCGTGCCCGCCGCCGGCGCCGTGCTGGCCGACTGGGGGGCCGACGTCATCAAGGTCGAGCATCCCGAGATGGGCGACCCGCAGCGGGGTCTGGTCTCGATGGGGCTCATCCCCGGTGGCGAGGGTGCCGTCAACTACATCATCGAGCAGCCCAACCGGGGCAAGCGCAGCATCGGTCTCGACATCAGCACAGACGGAGGCCGTGACCTTCTTTACCGCCTGGCCGAGACCTCCGACGTCTTCTTGACCAGCTTCCTCCCGGCGGTGCGCCAGCGACTGCAGATCGACGTCGAGCACATCAGGGCGGTGAACCCGAGGATCGTCTATGCCCGGGGGTCGGGACAGGGACCTCTGGGTCCTGACCGCGAAAAGGGCGGATACGACGGCGCCTCCTACTGGGGTCGAGGTGGGGTGGCCAACGCGCTCACACCGGCGGACAGCGAATGGCCCATCGGCGGGCGGCCGGCCTTCGGCGACCTGGCCGGGGGCATGGCCATCGCCGGCGGGATCGCCGCCGGCCTCCTGCAGCGGGCCACCACCGGCGAGGCGCCCATCGTCGACGTGTCGTTGCTGGGCCTGGCCATGTGGATGCTCTCACCGGACATCGTGGCCTCCGGGCTCTACGGCGGTGATCCCATGCCCAAGTTCGATCGCAGCTCGTCCCCCAACCCCCTGGTGGGCAACTACCGGACCAGCGACGGTCGGTTCGTCACCCTCATGATGCTGCAGTCCGATCGCTTCTGGCCCGATTTCTGTACCCACATCGGACGACCCGACCTGATCGATGACCCCCGATTCACCGACGGCGGTGCTCGGTACGCCAACGCCAAAGAGCTGATCCAGGTGCTCGACGACGTCTTCGCCTCGAAGACCCTCGCCGAATGGAAGGAGTCGCTGGCCACCCTGTCGGGCGTCTGGGCTCCGGGCCAGATGCCATCCGAGCTGGCCGCCGATCCCATGGCCATCGCCAACGGCTACCTCTCCAACGTCCAGCGAGCCGACGGCAACAGCTACGACCTGGTGGTCAATCCGGTCCAGATGAACGAGACCGCCGACCAGCTGACCGCCGCCCCCGAGCACGGCCAACACACCGAGGAGATCCTGCTCGAACTGGGCCTCGACTGGGACCAGATCATCGCCCACAAGGACGCCGGCGCAATCATCTGAGCAGCGCCCTAAGAGCCGGGACGGCTTCCATTGGGGCCGGGGGAGCCGGCCGCGGCCGTCGCCATCTCGGCCACGACGTCGCGGCGGGGATTGGCGTTGATCAGGAGCCCGCCGACGACGGCTCCGAGAGCCAGGGATCCGGCCGCCCACCCGCTGGCCACCGAGAAGCCGTGCACGGTGGCCTGGGGCACGATTCCCGGTGTCCGCACATGGGTGGCCAGGTAGGCGGCGGTCGCCGTGGCGGCGATGGTGTTGAGCAGTGCCGTTCCGATGGAGGCGCCGATCTGCTGGGAGGTATTGGTCGTGGCCGAGGTGATGCCGACGTCACGAGGCTCGGCCTTGTTGGTGGCCGTGCTGATGCAGGGCACCATGGCCAGCCCGAGCCCGAGTCCCAACAGGATCTCGGCGGGCAGGATGTGGCTCACGTAGGAAGCGTCGGGGGTGAGCTGGGTAAGAAGGGCCACGCCCAGGGCGGCGATGATCAGGCCGGGCACGACCAGCGCCCGGGTGGGGAGACGAGGCATCAGCCGACTGGCCAGCTGGGTGGCCGCCACCCCGTTGACCGCCATCAGCGGGAGGAAGGCCACGCCTGTCTTGAACGGCGAATAACCGTCGACCGTCTGCAGCAGGTAGGTGAGGAAGAGGAACGTCCCGTACATGCCGAGCACGGCCAGCATGATGGTCAGGAAGGACCCGGCGCGATTGCGATCGGCCAGGATGCGTAGGGGTAGGAGCGGGCTCACCACCTTGGTCTGCACCACGACGAAGGCCGCCAACAGCCCGACCGCGGCCACCAGGGGTCCGACCACCCGCGGCGAGCTCCAGCCGACGGTGCCGGCCTCGCCCAGGCCGTAGACCAGGGCCACCAGTCCGGCGCTCCCGAGGACGGCGCCGGGGATGTCGAGCGTCACCCCGGTGCGACCGGACCGGGTCGGGATGAGGGTGAACGCCCCCACGGCGACCACACCGGCGATGGGCAGGTTCACGTACAGGCACCAGCGCCAGCTGAGGTACTGGGTCAGCAGACCCCCGAGTATGAGGCCGAAGGCGGCGCCACCGATGGCGATCGAGGCGTAGATCCCGAAGGCCCGTCCGCGCTCACGGGCGGCGGTGAAGGTGGTGGCCAGGATGGAGAGCACCGAGGGGGCAAGCAAGGCGCCGAACATCCCCTGCAGGGCCCGGGCGCCGATCAGCATGCCGGTGCTCTGCGACGCTCCGCCCACCGCAGAGGCGGCAGCGAAGCCGACCACGCCGACGATGAGTGTGCGTTTGGGGCCGACCATGTCGCTGATCCGGCCACCCAGCAGCAACAGGCCGCCGAAACCCAGGGTGTAGGCGGTCACCACCCACTGGCGATCGACGTTGGAAAATCCCAGTGACCTCTGTGCTGAAGGCAGGGCGATGATCATGATGGTGGTGTCGAGCACCACCATCAGTTGAGCGCAGGCGATGACGATCAGGATCCACCAGTGGGCGCTGGTGGGCTCCCCTCCTTCGGGTCCCTGGGTGGTCGGTGCCGGAGCGGCTTCGACTTCGGTCAACGGGCGTCTTGCCGCTTCGAACGTCCGCTGGCCATGAGACCAAGGCCGATGCCCAGCATCCAGATGTCCTTGCTCACGGCGGTGCCGGCCTGGCTGGGCCAGATGCTGCCCGGCTTGCGCAGGGCCGGTGTCCGGGCGTACATCCCGAGCAGGCCGCCGGCGAAACCGGTCAGCACCGTCCCGGCCACCGCGTTGGAGACCAGCGGGTTGAGAAGAAGGGCTCCGGTGGCGATCTCACCGGCGGCCAACAGACGCAGGAAACGCGGGGGCTCGACCCCCTTCAAGATCGGGTAGGCCCCGGCGGCCATACCGTGCACGCCTTCGGCGCGCTCATCGGGCCCGTTCCATTTCTCGAGGCCGGCATGGAGGATGTAGGCGCCGGTGGCAACCCGGGGTGGGATGTCGCGGAGAGACATGCGCAGGGACACGGGAATCCTCCTTGGTGATCGTCAGACTCCCCGAAAGGCGCGATGCACGCCGGCCGGGGCGGTGTCAGTGTCTTCGAGGGTCGGGATGTGCTCCGGCTTCCAGAGTCGGGATGGGCTCGGGTCGAAACGGCTGTACACGAGTCAGACCAACGCCTCGAGCGGCGGCACCGCCGACTCGTGACCGGCCTCGTCGGCGACCTTACCCGGAGACGTCAGTGCGGTCGGCGCGAGCCAACCTGCGCAGCCCTGGTGCGGTGAGGTGCGGCCCGGACGTTCGGCCGAGCCTTGGTCACCAAGTCCGGAGACCGCGCTGGGCGGGACATCAAGAAGTGGGCCTCACCTGCCGATATCGATGGGATGGAGCAACTACCGGAGGGGGGCGATCCGGGCCTGCCCATGCCCTTTTCGGCCCGGCTCCACAAGAGCATGGTCGATCCCACCATGCTGGTCGTTCCTCTCATCGCCGCTCTGTTCTGTCTCTTCCGCTGGCTGCGACTCATCGCTGTCGAGCCTTACTGGGTCTACATCGCCCTCCTGACCGGTGCGGCCGTGGTCCGGGTGATCTTCTCGGCCCTGTGGGAGGAGCCACGACGCCCGTGGCACAGCAACGCCTACATCGCCTGCAGCATGGCGGTGATCGCCGTGGTGGCCTACAGCACAGGATGGGGACCGATCCTGTCGATCGGCTTCCTGTTCGGCGCGGCCACCTCACTCGAGCTCTTCGGATCGAAGGCCACGCTTCCCTGCCTGGTGTGGACGACCGTGGCCATGGTTTTGGCCCAGCTGGCCATCGCCCTGGGGCTGGCCCCCACGATCATCCACCAACCAACCGTGTTCGGGGTGGCGGGACTGAGCCTGGTCGGCGCCCTCTTGATCATCGGGCTCCTCGGTCAGGCCACGACCGGCGGTGAGACCCTCGAGGCCGAACTGCGACGATCCGAGCGACGTTTTTCGGCCCTGGTGAACAGCTCCAGCGACATCGTTGTCGTGGTCGGGGCCGACGGGGTGCTGGAGTACGCCAGCCCGGCCTTCCAGTCGGTGCTCGGATACGCCCCGGAGATCGCGCACACCTTTACGGCGGAGATGTTGCTCCATCCCGAGGACAGGCCGGCCCTGACCGTGGCCATGGCCGCAGCCGGAGGTTCGGGCTCCAGCATCAACGAAGAGATCCGTCTCCGGCGGGCCGACGGCCAGTGGTTGTGGTTCGAGGCGGCCATCACCAATCTGACCGCTGACCCCGACGTCAACGGCTTCGTGGCCGACCTCCGCGACATCACCCGCCGCAAGGACGCCGAGGATCGTTTGGCCCACGCCGCCCTCCACGACGCTCTCACCGGCCTTCCCAACCGCACCCTGATCCTCAACCGGGTCGAACAGATGCTGGCACGCGCCCGGCGCCAGCACACCAAGGTCGCCGCCCTCTTTCTCGACCTCGACAATTTCAAGGACATCAACGACACCCTCGGTCACAAGGCCGGCGACGAACTTCTGGCCGAAGTGGCGACCCGGATGGCCGGTGCCCTCCGCGAAGGTGAGACGGTGGGCCGACTGGGAGGGGACGAATTCGTCGTGCTGGTCGAGGGCTCCTCGCTGGCCGCCGGGGCCAATGTGGTCGCCGAGCGCATGGTGGAGGTCCTCGCTCCCCCCTTCTCCATCCCGGCCAGCAACGTCCCCCTCGAGGTCACAGCAAGCATCGGCATCGCCGAGGGGGACCGGGCCATCACCGGGGAGCTGCTCCGAGATGCCGACATCGCCCTGTACCAGGCCAAGGCCGCCGGCAAGCACTGCGCCGTGGCCTTTTCGCCGTCGATGCAGGAGGCCGTCGACCACCGGCGCGGTGTGGAGCTCGATCTGCACCATGCCCTCGAAGACGGCCAGTTCTTCCTGGTGTACCAGCCCACCTACGACCTGGTCACCGGAACCATCAACGGCGTGGAGGCCCTTCTGCGCTGGCGACACCCCGAACGCGGGGTCGTCCAGCCCGGTGACTTCATCCCCGTCCTCGAGTCGACCCGGCTCATCGTGGCCGTCGGCGACTGGGTCCTCCTCGAGGCCTGCCGACAGGGTGCGGCCTGGCATCGCCAAGGGCACCGGGTGAGCATGTCGGTGAACATCTCCGGCGTGCAGCTCGAACGCGACCGGATCATCGACGACGTCCACTGCGCCCTGTCGACCAGCGGTTTCGACCCGGACATGCTCATTCTGGAGCTCACCGAAACCACCCTGATGCACGACGTGGAAGCCGCGCTGGTCAGGCTCAACTGGTTGAAGTCCCTGGGGGTCCGGCTCGCCATCGATGACTTCGGCACCGGATACTCCTCGCTCGCCTACTTACAGCAGTTCCCCATCGACGTGTTGAAGATCGACCGGTCCTTCATCTCCGGCGTGACCGATTCAGAGGAGTCGGCGGCCATCGTCCACACCCTGGTCCAGCTGGGCAAGGTGCTCGGACTCGAGACCGTGGCCGAGGGCATCGAGACCGACGACCAACGACGGTGGCTGCAGGCGGAGAGCATCACCGCCGGGCAGGGGTACCTCTTCGCCCGGCCGGTCGACGTCGAGGGAATGGACCAGCTCCTCGAGGAGTCCGCCGGAAGGCTGGAAGGTGCCCAGGTGGTGAGCTGATCGATCGAGAGTCCTGATCGGCGCGCTCGCTCCGGGCGGTGCCGCCGGGGTAGACCATGGCATGGACTCGGCCACCACCCCGCCCGCTCCTGCGAACCACACCCCGGACGGTGGTGTGGTCATCGGCTCCGAGGATGCCCGACGGCGCCTGGTTCTGTTCGAGGACCCCCAATGCCCGTACTGCCGCCAGTTCGAAGAGACCTCCGGTGACCTCCTCCGTGACGCAGTGGCCTCGGGCTCGGTGGCCGTCGAGTACCGGATGCGGTGCTTCCTGGGCGAGGAGTCGGTCCGGGCCGACAACGCCCTGGCTCTGGCGGCCGAAGCCGGCCGGTTCGACCAGCTGCGTCGGGAGCTGTTCGCTGCTCAGCCGCCGGAGGGCAGCGGGGGTTTCACCCAGGCCGACCTGATCGAGCTGGGGAAGCGGGCCGGGCTGACCGGCTCGGGCTACCTGACCGGTCTCCGGGAGCGGCGCTACGAGCCGTGGGTGGTCCAGATGGAGAGGTTGTACCAGACCGAGGACCCCCAGGGCACCCCGGCCGCACTCCTCGACGCCAAGAAGGTCGACTCGCGGTTGCTCTTCGACCCCGACGCACTGGCGACCTTGATCAACAGCTGACGACCTGGTCGAGCTGGTTTTTCGGCTGAGCCGGACCGATCAGCGCTCGATCAACGACTCGTTGGCGTAGCCGACCACCTCTTCCAACGGGATGCCAAAGGCAGTGGTGATGTCGGCCAGTGACAAACCCTCGGCAACGGCGGAAGGGATGACTATTTCTCGCACTTTGTGCCGAGCATCGTAGAGTGCCCGCACCGCGTCTTCGGAAGCTCGGCGCTGGTGAAGGGAGGGTACCGTCATCAGCACCTCGCCGATGCCAGCTCCACCGTTGAGCAGGGTGAGTGCCTGTGTGAGGGTTCGCTCGTTGACGAGAAGCTGGTTGCGAAGAGTCCGGTTGGCGCTGATCAGCTCCTCGATCGCTGCTCTCACCGCAACGGACGGACTCGACACGCCTCCATTGTACGGACCCTGGTGGCTGGACTGCGGATGGTCGCGCCGCCCGACTTCCGACCGCCCCGGCGCAACCCGGGGGTGCGCGGAAAGGCCGAGACAGCGGCCTCAGTGGGAGCGCAGCCGCCGTGGGAACAGAGCTGACGAGGAGGCTCGGCTCCACCAGAGACTTAGGAAGTTCAGCTTGAGATTCGGCGAGGCCGGCCTCCGAAACCCACGAAGCCCATGTCCACGCCGGCCGGTCTCAGTCCGCTCGTTTGCGGCCGAAGAGCCAGTAGCCGAACGAATTGCCCGGATTGGCGAGAATCACCACACGCCACAACCGCTTGGTGCCGCGGACGTCGTCCTCGGAGCGATGCTTGAGGTCCCGCCAGGCGAGGACGGCGGCGACCAGATCCACAGCGGCAACGGCAGCGATGACGGCCCGCCTCACTCTCCGTTGTTCCACGCTCCGATTATGCCATCGAGCGGTCGTGCTGCCTTCCCGCTCTGCTGGCGTGGCGGAGAAGTCGCCACCAGGACGGCGCCAGAGAACCGGAGCGACGAAACGCCACACTCTGCGGCCGGGCTCTCACGGAACGGAGACGAACCTGGGCATGGGAACGCCCGGGCTGTGGGCTCGCCTTTGGGACGAGGGGCAGGACAGCCCGGGCGCCACAAGCTATCTACCCAATCCGGGCGAGCTGACTCGTCAGAGAACTCGTTTTGGCACGGAGGTGTGGTGCTCTCTCAGTCCCCGTGGTCCTCACTCCGTCGTCCGCCGCTTGAAGAAGTACGACGCCAACGGGGCGGCCACCGCCAAAATCACCGCGGACCAGATCAACGCGGCCTCAACCGGATGTTGCATCGGCCAGGCTTGGATGGTGGAGGACGGGTTGGGATTACCCCACAGGTTGCGCGCACCGGCAGTCACCGCGCTCACCGGGTTCCAGTCGGCTACGGCCTGGAGCCAACCGGGCATGTGCTGGGTGGGTACCAAGGCGTTGGAAACGAAGGCCAGCGGGAAGAGCACGATGAATCCAAACGAAGCGGCCGACTCAGGACTCTTGCTGTTCATCCCCACACAGGCGGCGATCCATGAGAGGGCGTAAGCGAAGAAGAGCACCAGGGCGAAGCCACCGATCACCGAGATGAAGCTGGCATTGGCTCGCCATCCGACGGCGAGGCCGGTCAGAGCCACGATGACCGCGCACAGGCAGGCCGTCATGAGATCGGCGATCGAGCGTCCCACGAGGACGGCGGCACGCCACATGGGTAGCGCCCGAAAGCGGTCGATCATGCCTTCATGAAGGTCAGTGCTGAGGCCGACTGCGGTGCCCATGGTGGAGGTGACCAGGTTCAGAGCGAGGAGGCCGGCGAGGACGAAGTCCTTGTAACTCCCTCCACCGGGGATGGGGATCCCCCCTCCGAAGATGTAGATGAACAGAACGGTGAACAGCACCGGCTGGATGGTGACGTCGGAGAGCTGCATCGGCTCGCGCGAGATGTGCACCAGGTTCCGCCAGGTCATCGCCCAAACGTTCTGGATCCGACTCCAGACAGCCGACGACGGCTTCCGGAGGGTCGAACTGACCGGCCGTTGCGTCAAGGTGGTGGTCGTCATGCGCCGACTCCTTCGAGTTCGCTCTGGCCGGGACCGGAGGAGCCCACAGTGGCCGGGCTCGACTCCCCGTCGTCCTGGTCCGGTGTGATGTGGTCCCCGGTGAGCGAGAAGAACACGTCGTCCATCGACGGCTGGCGCACCTCGATGTCGTCGACCAGAACCCCCGCCTCGTCCAGCGCCCGCACCACTGAGGTGGCCAACCCGGGGGTGACGTCCACCCCGGCATTCAGTCTCCGACCGTCCTCGCTGACATGGACCTGGCCCTCGACCAGGGGGGCGATGGCCGTCACCGCCTGGGGATGGGACGTGGCCAGTGTCACCTGCAAGCGCGCGCTCCGGCTCGCCTCTTTCAGTTCCTGAGGAGTGCCGTTGGCGATCACCCTTCCGTGGTCGACGACGACGATCCGGTCGGCCAGGGTGTCGGCCTCGTCGAGGTATTGCGTCGTGAGCAGCACGGTCACGCCCTCGCCGATCAGCTCTCGGATGGCATCCCACACTCGTTGACGGCTGGAAGGATCCAATCCCGTCGTCGGTTCGTCCAAGAAGAGCACCGGGGGACGGGTCATCAGGCTGGCGGCAAGGTCCAGTCTCCGACGCATACCGCCCGAGTAGCCCTTCAGGACCCGGTCGGCCGCATCGGTGAGCTCGAACTGCGCCAACAACTCGGTCGCCCGCGCCCGGGACGCGGACCGGCCCATGTCACACAGCTCCCCCACCAGGAACAGGTTCTGGCGCCCCGTCAAGAGCCCGTCCAAGGTGGCATCCTGGGCCGCCACTCCGATGCGACGGCGCACCTCGGCGGGGTGGCTCACCACGTCGAACCCGGCCACATTCCCCCGGCCTTCGTCGGGTCGGGCCAAGGTCGTCAAGATCCGTACGGCCGTTGTCTTGCCCGCACCGTTCGGTCCGAGCAGCCCGAGAATCGTCCCCGCCGGGACCGAGAAGTCCACACCGTCCAGGGCCCGGGTCTCGCCGTACGACTTGGCGAGCCCCTCGGCCTCGATCATCACGTCGGTCGTCATCGGCTGTGTATCCTTACCTGTCGGTTAGTAGGTTTCCGATATGCTGATGGTAAGGTCGGAACTTACCGGCTGTCAAGTAAGTTAGAAAACGAGCGACCACACGTGACCCACCCAGCCGACGGAAACGCCCCAGCCAGCCCCGATCCCGAGGATTTGCAGCCCGACCTGGCGGAAGTGGAGTCCGGCGCGGACGATCACGAACCCCCGGAAGCGGCCTCCACCCGGGACCGCATCCTCGATGTCGCTCTCGATCTCTTCATCGAGAAGGGGTTCGACCGAACCTCGCTGCGGGAAATTGCCGAGAAGCTGGGGTTCACCAAGGCTGCGCTCTACTACCACTTCGCATCCAAGGACGACATCCTCATGGCGTTGCACATGCGACTCCACGAATTTGGCAAAGTCGCCCTGGCCCGGATGACCGAGGAGCCCGTCACTCTCGAACTCTGGGGATCCCTGCTCGACGAAGTGCTGGGGCAAATGCTGTCTCAACGAAGGATCTTCCTGATGCACGAGCGGAACCAGGCTGCCCTCGAGAAGCTCCATCGGGAGGAGCACGACGCCGAACACGAAGACATCCAGGATCGGTTCCGTAAGATTCTGGCCGATCCTGCTGTTTCGTTGCATGACCGGGTCAAGATGGCGTGTTCCTTCGGTGCCATCTTCGCAGGACTGTTCATGACTGGCGATGCCTTCGCGGGAACGAGCGATGAGGAGCTGGACGGGCTGCTCCGCGATGTCGTCCGCAACGTCCTCACCGGATGACCCCGGCACGGGAATGGCGGCGAACGCGTGGATGCTTCGACGGGGCGGGAGCGATACCTCACTAGCCTTGGGGCAGGCTGCCAATCGGAGGTGACCATGTCCAGACCACCAGAGACGTGCGGTTTCAATCACGTCGCCACAATGACGGCGAATTTGGATCGGTACGTCGAGTTCTACGGAGACGCATTCGGGGCCGAGGTGATCACGATCACGGAGGCGCGAGACGATCATCCCCGGATGGCCATCGTGAACATGGGCGGGGATGCCGCCCTCAATGTCTTCGAAGTACCTGCTGATTCAATCGTTGGCGATCGAACCACGATGGGTGGTCGGGGCCCGATTGACCACTACGCATTGGCGGTGGATTCAGAGGAACAACTCCTTGCCATCCGGGATCGTCTGGTGGCAAGGGGGGCATCACCCGGAGAAGTGACCCAGTTCGGTCCGGCCTTGCTCTCCGTCTTCTTTCGAGATCCCGATGGGGCCGAGCTCGAAGTGGCGTATCTCAAGACTCCTTGACACTTGGCAACGGCCGTACCCAAGTGGCGCCATACCGCCAGCTGTCCCGATTCGCCGTCATCCACCGGAACTCGACTTCCTGGCGGGCGGAAGCGGGGCATATCGATGACCGACCGGGCGGCGGCGCCCATGGGCAACTAAGCGGTGTCCACGCTTCCGTGGGTCTTTTCCCAGAAGCGGTGGATGGCGATGAGCGTCCAGATCGCCTCGACCACCCCAAACGGCCATGCCCCGGACAGGAATCCGTAGGCGCAGGCCACAACCCACAGCGAAAGCAAGGACGAATCCGGGACCACGTCGCTCTAATCCGTACATCGCCATCATGAATGTCAGTACGACAACCCCGAGGACGGCGAGGACCATTTCCCCACGTTAAGTGCATCACCTTGCCACCGGGGTCACCGGATGTGCCCACGCCGCGACCACCGACCGTGGACAACCGATTCGAACGCGATGTCAGAAGTCAGTGGACGGCTCGGAATCCGTGCGCCATCATGTGGCGTGCCGACATGCCGTCGGTCCGTGATGAGTCAGGCGGGAGATCGGGTCGATGACGCTCAAGGTCGTAGGTGCTGGTGTCGGTCGGACAGGTACCCATTCGCTGAAGATCGCACTTGAACAGTTGGTGGGCGGACGATGCCACCACATGGTCGAGATCCTCGGCGATCCCACTCAAGTGCCGGTATGGATCGACGCCATCGAAGGTCGACCCGTCGATTGGTCCACCATGCCCGTCGGCTATCGATCGCTCGTTGACTGGCCCGGTTGTTCATTTTGGAGCGAACTGTCAGCGGCCAATCCCGATGCGCTGGTGCTGTTGTCAGTGCGCGATCCCGAATCGTGGTACCGCAGCGCTTCAAACACGATATTTCAGTCGTTCGACAAGGTCCCGCCCGAACTGCAGCCTTGGATGGAGGCGGTGCGGATGCTGCTCCATGATCGATTCAGCGCCCGTTTCGACGATGCTACTGCGATGATGGATGCGTACGATCGCCACAACTCGGCCGTGCGACAGACCATTCCTTCGACAAGGCTGTTGGAATGGACTCCTGCGGACGGATGGGACCCCATCTGTGATCGACTCGGCCTTGACGTTCCAGCCGAGGCGTTCCCCGTCACCAATACCACAGATGAGTTTCGAGCAATGATCGGGATCGCGCCGCTCACTTAGATATCCGATGAACCGAGTGATCGCCAGTTCCTTCTTCACCAATTGAGTGAGTTCGGTCGAATCCCACCTCCCTCGAACGATGTGGCCAATTCGGGTCTGTCATTGTCGGCCGGTCGCCGCCGAGCTGGTGCCACGAGGCTGGGCCTGAACAGCCCTTCGCGGCCCATGCGTTGTAAGAGTCAATTCGAGAGAGCAAATGACTGAACGCCAAACACATCACTCAGTGAAAGGCTTCCATTCGCAGTGGCGTGCCGTGCTCATGGCGTTTGTAGTGAGCGCTCTTGCTTGCGCTTGTAGTAGCAGTTCGAGCGCGTCAACGGGCACGTTGAAGGGAACAGCCGCGCCGTGCGCCGGAGCAGCCCCGAGTACCACTTCGCACGCCTGGGAGGTTCAGGTCATACTGCGGCGGGGACCAACGGTGATCGCAAGGAGGACGGTGCTTGACACGCAGGCTGCTGACGAGCCGACCCTTGATCAGATCTTTTCCTTCACCGAGCCACCAGGGTCTTATTCGGTTTCTGGATCCACCCCCAAAGAGCAACCAGTCGTGATCAAGGCAGGGATCACGTCGACGGTGTCGTTACCCGGCGCGTGCAGGTAACGCCGCGACCGTCAGTCAGGGCGTCCACCAAAGCGAGCAAGGGACGGGCACTGGTCCTCTTGATTCAACTCCGGCTGTTCGGCGTCTTTTTTTTACGTCGCCCTGCCCACAAGAGCCCTCGGACGGTCCAGCCGGTCGCTCCAGCGAGACCGGCAATCTGCAGAGCGAACAAACTCAACGCTATGTCATAGAGCGGATCTCCTCCCGGTGCGGTCACAAGCCAGGCGGCTGAGACGCCGACACTGGAAAGTCCGATCGCGAAGGCAATGAGGAGAACCAACGACACTCTCTGGAGCGACGTGTGGACGGCAAGAGGCACATCGTCGTCGAGCAGCCGCAGTGAGTATGAATCCGAGGAAGACCAGAAGTAGCCCGGCCAATGTCGCAGAGGCCTCCAAGACCGCAGTCATGACATTTTGGTGGTTCATGCGGCCACGTTTGCATAGGGGGCGGTGGTCAGTCCATCGAGACGAGCCTCTGTTTGGTGCCGTGGTCGATGGTGGCGACCCGATGCTCTGTGTTGGATTGCAAGCGACGAGTTGTCTGAACCGCCGACGGCGTCTATGCCTCCGGGAGGCGCCACACGCTGACATGCGAAAGGCTCTCACCGGTGAACGGCGAGCGATCCCACCACGCCCATCGGTGTTCCAGCGTCATGCCCGCGATCCGAGCCATCAGATCCAACTCAGCGGGCCACACATATCGGAACGGTGCTGTGAATTCGCTGAAGCTACCATCGGGCCTTCGGTAGAAGTGCCGCGACCGAGAAATCTGCTTGTGCGTGCGATCAATAAAGTCGTCAATGCCGATGTAGTCCTCCGTCACTGCGAATGGGACACCGGCACTGCCTGGAGGTAGCCGACGGAGACTGGGCACGCCGGTCTCGATAACAAAGCGACCGCCAGGGCGAAGGTGACGGGCAGCGTTTTCGAAGCAAGCGACTTGTTCGTCCTGCGACGTCAGGTTCGTGATCGTGTTGAAGACCAGGTACACGAGGGAGAACTGACCCTCCACGTGTGTCATGGCCATGTCGCCCTCGACGGCCGTGATATCGCTCGCTTCAGGCTTCGATCGCAACACCTCCAGCATGTCCGCTGACAACTCGATCCCGGTCACCGGAACGCCCCGAGCAGCCAGAGGGACAGCGACCCGGCCCGTACCGATTGCGAACTCCATCGCCGCTCCGCCGTCGGTCAACTCGACGAGGCAATCGACGGTCGCTTCGAGGACATTGCCAGCGAACATCCCCGTACCCGGTTGGTCGTAGGTTCTGGCGATCTCGCCGACGAATCGATTTTCGGGCACGCTCCAGCCTGGCCGGGCCCGAGCAGGGCCGCAACCCACTGTCGGACACTGCCCCGCTCCCGACGTTCGGATCACCCGTTCCTGAGACCCTCAAATTCGGCGGAGTGATCGGCAACCCCGAGCGACTCCCGTCCGAAGGGCTCGACCCCATTTGTTGATGACGGAAAGTTCTCGCCGCTTACGGCAGTCGGCCGGGGCGTCGGCGCGCGATGCTGGTCACCTCAAGGGTCGGCCGACAAGCCCACTCACGTCCATGAGGAGTCCCACATGCCCGATACCGTCTTCCTGCCCGACCGCATCGAGGTGACCCGGCCCATCCCGGCGCCGCCCGCCGCGATCTTCGACGTCTTGCGCAGCCCGGCGGGCCATGTGGCCATCGACGCCTCGGGGATGCTG
This sequence comes from uncultured Acidimicrobiaceae bacterium, assembly GCA_963704615.1. Classification (GTDB taxonomy): domain Bacteria; phylum Actinomycetota; class Acidimicrobiia; order Acidimicrobiales; family RAAP-2; genus Bog-756. Next base: position 4,046,393 of record OY969923.1, read on the forward strand.
CAGGACTTCACCGGCGAACCGGCGGAGAAGGTGGGCGACACGTTCGTCATCCACATGGACCGCGAGTCGCTCAATGACGTCCCGCTTGGCAAGTACGACGTGACCGTGCACATCATCCTCTTTGAGCGCGACAAGGAGATCGCGTGGGATCTCGGGCCCGATATTCCGGTTCCGCACTTCTATGGTTACCGCCTGGAGACCGGTGAGGACGGGGTCACCAATGTGACGTCCTACTACGACTGGTCGAAGGTGACCGGCGACCTCAAGGAACGCTTCCCGATCGTGCCCGAGTCGGCCCTGCGCGCCACGCTGGGAATCTTGGAGCGAACGGTCAGAAAGGGCCTATGACTTCGCCCTCTACGAGCCAGGTCGCTCACGGGACGACCTGCCGCTGAGCCGGCGAAACTGGGGCACCTGCTGGCTCGCTTGGTATCGGCACCTAGGCCATGGCCACGCGGCCGCTTCCACAGCCTCCGCAGGGGTGCGAATCGCCCGATCACCTATCGCTGGCTAGCCGACCGAGGCGCGAACGACGCCGACCAAGTTGCCTTCCGAGTCCTTGAGCCACGCTCCCTCGCGCTCCATCCGGCGTCCGAGCAATGCCATTCTCTGTCCGCGTCTCTGGGGTGCCGCACTCCTCGAACTCCACGCCACGACCCCCCATCTCTTCGACTGCAGCGGGCACGTCGCCGACCTGAATGACCGCCTGCGTGAACTCTCCTGACGACCTCGTCCGAGCGGGATAGACGAAGAGCCGGTTGACACCATCTCCGACCGTTAGTCCCACACGCCCATCGCTTGCCTCGAGAAAGCGAGACTCGGCTGCCTGGAATCCCACTTTCTCAATGTAGAACGCTTTGACTCGGGCCAGGTCCTGTGCCGCCGGCGCCGCCACAATCCCAGACGTATTCATGAGCACTCCTTCGCAAGTCACCGGTAGAGCCGCCTGCATGATGCCACGATGTCGCGCCAAAACAGACCGGGATTCCCGGGTACCGCTGGGACTATTCGCAACAGGCCGGCAGACCACGGTTGGCAAGCCACCCAATCCCGGTTGGTCGGGGCAGTTCCAAACCACTTGGGCGGCCGGCCCCATGGCTAACTGACTGAGTACCGACGTTCCTCCCATTGCGCAGGAAAGCTCGATGCGGTAATGGCGCCGAGTATCGGAGTTGGGCCCTGACCCACTACCAAGAAGTAGGACGGTGGTTGGTCATGGGGGCGTATCCCAATAGCTGCATACTGCGGCATGACCCCGCCACACTCCGAACTCTCACACCTCTTTGGCGTCGTCCGTCTAACAGTGGCCGGAGACGATCGATACTGTCACGGTGGCCGCGTTCGCTCGGTTGTGGACGTCCACGATGTTGGCAGCGGGCTTCGAGATAACTCCGCCCGAGGCGCGGGTGCAGAATCCGTGCGGGTAATGGGTGGACGTCGGGACGAAGATCACCGTCGGCTGGCTGATGCGAGGGTTGGGACGATACGCGAGGTTGAACGCGCCCGTGTCCACGTCGAACGACATCGAGGTCGGCGTGCCCGCCACCGCCCTGGCGTAAGTGCGCGACAGCACCTGAAGCTGGGCCGGCGTTGACTTTGTCGGTGGCCACAGTCCGGATGTGTGGGAGCCGGTCGGATCGTTGTAGTGGATCCACTGCCAGTAGGTCCAACCGACCAGATTGGAATCCGCGTCGGCCGTGATCCGACCCAGATCGGCTGCATCGGTGGTGGCACCGAACTCACTGAGGAAGAGCGCCGGACCACCGCGCTGTTCGGGCGTCGAATCATTGCTGAGCTCGCGCTTCCGCTGGGTGAATGTGGCCTTCTCCAGTGGGGCGCAGACCTTGCCAAAGTCAGGCGGCTCGGGGCCGTTGGGTACGTGAAGCACGCAGTAGTCGTGGGTATTCAAGACGAGTCGGGGAAAGGGCATTGGCCCGATGTTGCTGGGGAAGCTTGAATCGGTCGTGTAGTTCGGTTCGTAGAAAACGAGGTGCGTCGGATCAGCCGCCTCGATTTGGGGGATCAATCCCACCGACAGGTCGTCGGGTGGACACGACACCCTCTGGCCGGCCTGGTTCACCACCGGTAGTGCCCGACCGACGTAGAAACACTGCAGCTCGCCGTCGAATGCAACGCCGTTGGCGCTGGGCGGCAAGCCCTGCCCATAGGGCTCGTTGAAGGGGTCGTAGCCGATCACCCAAGGATTGGTCCGATAGTGGGCCGCGACCCGTGTCCAGACAGCATCGAATTGACCCTGAAGGTTGCCGACGACGTCGTTCTTCCAGAAATGCTCGTAAGCCTGCACAACACCGGCGTCGTTGAGGTTCTCGCTCCAGTCGGGCACGTTGAAGTGGGGATGCGGGGTCAGTCCGTCAGTACAAACGGCCCAGTTCGGCGCGCCCTCCCCGGCAAAGGCCTGGTTGTACACGTCCTGGTGCATATCCAGGAACGAGTAGATACCGTACTTGCCCAGTAAGGCGATCGTGGCATCCAGTCGCTTCAGGTACGCATCGAACACGGTGCGGTTGAACTCGGTGAGATCCGAGGCCGTCGGTTTGCCCGATTGACAGATCTTGGGATCGTTGATCTGTGACGTTCCCGGCTCGAGCCCCTTCCAGATGATCCCGAGCCGGACCACGTCAAAGCCCAACGAGGCCATCCGCTGCACTTCCGGCACCGTCAAGACATTCGGACCCGAGCCCTGCACCTCGACCTCGAAGGGGGGGACCTTGTAGACGAGGTTGACACCGTGCATGATCACCGTTCGCCCGTAACGATCGGTGAGGAACTGACCGCCGGGTGCAGCCAGAGGCGCGGCGGGGCCGGTTGCCGGGTTCTGGCTCGGTCCGGAGGGCTGGGCAGCTCCAGCGAAGCTCTGTGCCGCACCGATCGCCGCCAACACGAGGGCCACGCCCAGCATCCTCCCGTAGTGCCTCGGGACCACGGTCGGGATCGAATGCTTGGTCGCCACGAAAGCCCCCTCGCCACATCGAAAGTCGAGCACCGGAAGGCTAGCTCCCCGCCCAAGGCCATCGGCGGGAGCTGGCGAGCACGAGCCACAGACTGTCCTCGGGACGACATGGCGAAGATAAGCGCAGGATGCGCATCTCCTCGCTCAGGCGACAAGCAGATTCTGCTGCCCCTGCCACGGGCGGGTGGCATTCCACCCGACCCGCAACTCAGCGCTGGAAGGTACGGGAGAGATCCAGCCCGAGATCGGGCAACGGCTTGTGCGTCGCGTAGCGGTACAGGATCGCTCGCATGAACATGCCCGCCGCTGCCAAGTACATGGTGATGATGAAAAAGCCGATCACTCCGATCACGGCGATGGGTACACCGAGCACAGGCGCGCCCGACAACGCCACCGCGATTCCAGCGCCGATGACCGCCAGAGCAAGCAGGCCCCACCCGAGGAAGAGAAAACCGAATCGCAGAGCTCCCCGGGCGATGGTGCCAAATGTCGTCCTCATCAGATGCGAAGACTGCTTGAGCGCCTCGATCGGACCAAGATCCTCGAAGGCCAGCACCGGGACGATGAGGAACGTCGCCACAGCCCAGGCCAGTCCGCCGAGAATGCCCAGTAGCCGCCCGAAAATGCCGAGGCGGCTTTCGACGAGCTGAATGAGCGTCCCAATCACTGCCGCCAGCAGTGCCCAGCTAAAGACCACCCGGCGGCGAGACCAGGCCATGGCCAACGCGACGCGGACGCTGATCGTCCGTCCTTCAATCTGCTCGTTTGCCGCGAACACCAGGGCCACGTTGAAGTACACACTGACGAAGGCGATGGCCATGACGCCGGGGACGAAGTAGAGAACAGTCAACGGAGAGGGGCCGTAGGTCCGCAAGAGGGGCACAGCCACCAGCCCCGAGATGGCCAAAAAGGTCACGGCCGACGTCACACCGGAAAGCACCGGCAGCCAGATCATCTTGCGGTTCTGACGGAACAAGCCCAGGGATGCCCGCAGAAGTTGCTTTCCGGTCGGTGCCCCTCCCCGCGGTGGGGGGCCCGGCGTGGCTGTGGTGGCCGAACGATGCTCGGTCCAGGCGGCTCCGTCCCAATAGCGGAGATAGCCGACCTCGCTCGGGTCCGGATACCAGGCAGCAGGAGGTAGTTCTGTCGGCATCCCGCAATTCTATCGAGGGCGATGGGTCCTGGCCGGATCCATCGATGAAACGGCCGACTCAGGGAGGATAGAAACCAGGACCACTGGGCCAAGTCGCAGGATGGACGACTGTCTCTGCGGACAAAGACATCGTCTCATCGACCCCGTTCACCAACGGGCGATCCACCGCGCGATCGCGTACCGAGCAAAACGGTCATGCACACGCCACGTTCGGGTCGCCCTACTGGCGTCAAGCAATTCTCGTGTCTGTCGGGCTTCCGCCTCGGCGTTGCCCGCCCTCGCCTCGGCCGCCGCCAGGGCCGATCGCATGACACCCATTTCGGCCTCCAGTCCCTCCTTCGCCGTGAGGAGGGCCGAACGCTCCTCCTCCCAGGCCCGCCACTTGTCACTCACCTCGTCGGTGAGCGCGTCCAAGTCGAGACGCGACCGGACGGCATAGCGCCGATAGGCGGCGGCGACCGCGGCTGCCAGCCACGCTTCGAAGCCGGGTTGCCGGCTGCGATCGATCCATTCAAGCAGTTCGACGCGCCGCTCCTCGTCGTTCATGTCTGTCCGGGCCTCGGCCCCAAACTTGAGAACCGTAAGTCGATCCCCAGTGCTGAACCGTAACGACGGGACGCTGAACCACTGCTGCCACATGTAGTGGTCGGACCACGCCCCGGCCGGTGGCGCCTGCCACATTCGGGGCAAGCGGTGATAGGCATCGAGACGGTGCCCGGCGCCGGTCAGAGAGATGGCGTTCCGCTGAGGATGCATGTGCCACGCCACGCACTCTGGCTCCGCGATGTCTGTTGGATGGGCTCGCAGTGAGCCGCTCCGATCGAGGTTGACCGGCAGCGGATGGGTGAAATCAGACGTCTGCAACCTGGACACCGTCGATTCGACGTGATCAGCGAGCATCAGGTCATCGTCACCCATGTAGCACACGTAGGGTGCGAGCGCCTCGGTCAACACCTTGTGTCGCACAGGTTCTGCCCGGCTGGCACTCTTCGGAGTGTCCAGAAAACGGACCCGGTCGTCGACGAGAAGTCCGGCGACAACATCCCGGGTGTCGTCGCTGACTCCGTCACCGATGATCACGACGTCGAGGGCACCCGTGGTTTGGCCGAGGACGCTGGCGACAGCCAGATCGAGGGTCGATGGGTGATCGTGGGTAGGGATGATCACCGTCACCAGCGGAGCTGCGCTGGCAGATTTCACCACCGAAACGGGACCACCTCATCGGCGTCTGGGGAGTCATAGGGGAGGTCGAGGGCATCTGGTCGATCATGGGCGTACTGGTGCGACGGCATATTGATGATGAACGCTTCATCGACGCCGATGTTCTTCCAGCCATGGAACAAATTCGGTGGGATCACCAAGAGCCCCGGATTTCGCTCGCTCAGCCTGAACTCGTTGCAGACACCGGCGGTAGGCGAGTCGAGCCGTCCGTCGTACACGACGATCGAGACCAATCCCTTCACTACGAAGAGCCGATCGGTCGACCCCTGGTGCAGACCCCAGGCCCGGATTCGGCCTGCGTAGGTCGTCGTGATGTGGACTTGGACGATTGGCTGGTCCACCTCGTCCCAAGCGACTCGAGCGACTTCGGCCAGGGTTCCGTCCTCATGGGGCACTGGACGAGTAGGACGTAACCTCAACCCGTCGATGAGTGCTTCGCGCGGCTGCCCGTTCTCGTCGACGGCGGACGACTTGGTCAGCAACCGATCGAAGCCAACCACATGTCCTTCTAGTTCGGTCACCATCCTGGCGGTCGCTCCCTTCCCTCCGCACGGGGTGCTGCCAATCAGCGGCAAACCCCTTCATACTTGAGGAGATCATCCCACGCGGCGGCTCCCGTGATGCGGTTTCCTAGGCTGGGTGGACCCAGAAGGCAGCCCAGCAGAGCCAGCGCCACTAGCGTCAGCGGCAATGGGTAGCGTGCGGAAGGTTTTGTGTTCGATCGGCTGCGGGCCATACGCGGAGTTGCTGTCGGTTTCCAGCGAGACTTTTGGGATCTACGCGGAGCGTCACGGGTATGAACTCGAGCTGAGGAATGAAGCTCCCCCGATCGACAGGCCCATCTCCTGGGCACGGCTCCCTCTCATCCAAGAGCTGCTTTTGCGCTTCGACGTGGTGTTGTGGATCGACGCCGACGCGGCAATCGTCGACCCCTCGGTTGACATTGCCGACCTCTTGCCGAGGCGGGACCTGATGGGCTTGGTCGCGCATGTCACACCGGAGGGCCGAGAGCCCATTCCCAACTGTGGCGTCTGGATCCTGCGGCCTCATCGCATGACCCGACAGTTTCTCGGCGAGGTCTGGCGGGCAACCGAGTACGTCGATCACAAGTGGTGGGAGAACGCGGCAGTGATGGACCGACTCGGGTATCAGCTCGAACCTCAGGTGCGCCTCGAGCGTCCGACGGCCATGGCGCGTCGTACTCGCTTTCTGCCCACGGAGTGGAACAGCATCTCCGTCGACCAGTCACCGGCATCGCGGATCGTCCACTTCCCCGGCCGTCCACTTGCCGAGAGACTGGCGGGGCTGCGTGCCGCGGTCGAGGAACTCCGTGACGTCGACGGAGCCCTCTCCAGTTGAGAGGTTCCGGAGCGCCGTCGGCCGAGGATGGGCAGTTCCTCGTCCAGTGAGGCGTCGTAGGTGCAAGTGATTCCGGTGGGCCCAGCTGGTCGGTGTCCGGTGACCATGCTCCCGTGAGGTGGCTCGGAGATCAGCTTGCCACCCGCCGGCCGATCCGATCCCATTAGGCCGTGTTGGGGAACCCTGATGAAGCGATCCCCACTATGGGTTTCGTCAGAGGCGTCCCGCCGAGCGAACCAAAGAAGGTGGCGGTCCCGAAGCAAAACACACCGCCGTCGCTTCCGACCAAGTAGTAACCGAAGGCATCATTGGTGACAGCCATTCCCACGATGGGCGCATTGAGGCGGGTACCGCCGACGGAGCCGAGGAACGGTGCATCGAAAGAGAAGATCCCTCCGTCGCGTGCCACCAGCCAGTACCCGGGGGAGGCCTCGTCGACTGCCATCCCAACTACCGGTTGATTGAGCGGCGTGCCTCCCATGGAACCCTCCCAGGCGGCAGGGCCGAAGGCGAAGACTCCTCCGTCGGCACCGACGAGGTAGTAACCCTGGCTGACGGTGCTGACGGCCATGCCCACGATCGGTGCATTGAGGCGCACTCCTGCCAGGGACCCCCGGAAGACCGCATCGCCGAACGCGAACACACCGCCGTCGGCACTCACCAGGTAGTAGCCGCCACCGTCGGGGGTGGGTGCGATGCCGACAATCGGGGCGTTGATACGCAAGCCGCCTTGCGACCCGGGATAGATGGCAGCACCGTAGCTGTACACGGTGCCGTTGGCTCCGGCCAGCCAGTAAGAATCCGGTCCCTGGTTGGCTACCCCGACAATGGGCGCGTCCGTCGGGACGGCTTCGACGGCAGAGCCCAAGAAGGGCGCCGAGCCGAAGGCGAACGCCCCGCCATCAGCACCGGCCAGCCAGTAACCCGTGGAGCCGTCGACTTGGAGGGTGAGCTGTTCTTGGGCGTGAGCTCCCAGCGAGTCGGTGACTTCGACGACAAAGGGGTAGGCGCCGGTCGTGGTGGGCGCGCCGCTGATCAACCCCTGCGGTGACAAGGTGAGGTTCGCAGGGAGGGGCCCGACGTTCAGCGACCAGGTATAGGGCGAGACACCGCCAGTGGCGACCAGCGACGCCGTGTAGGGCCGGTACACGGTTGCGCCGTAGAGACCCGGTGTCGCGACGCACAGAGCCACCCCGGTACAGCTGGCATCTCTGGGACTGGCCGGAGTCGCAGACGCGCCACCAGAAAAGACGACAGGGACGACGGTCGCCGAGGCGATGAGGACGGCAGAAGCAAATGACGCTCGGAGTCGTTTCATGCCTGCTTCTCCTGTGGCTCGCCGGTGTGTCAAGATTACGTCAGCGTGGCTCAGCCCTCAGTGACGGGAGCCGGAGTGTGATGATCGGAACCCCAGCGCCGGGTGCCATCAAAGTGGCAGAGCCGGACATGTTTCCTTACCCGTGATCGGGCGCATTCCAGGGGGCTTGGTATAGGTTCGTGCCATCCGAGCGGAAGGCGCATTTATGACTGGCGAGATCTTTGGCGCAGACGGTGTGTTTGTTCTCCTCATCGCACTCGTAGCCCTGGTCATTCCCATCTGGGCGCTTGTCGATTCGATTTCTCGGCCTTCGGGTGCATTCACCGCGGCTGGATCGTCAAAGGGTTTGTGGATTGCTCTGATCGTATTGTTCTGGCTCTTCACCGGAATCATTGGAGTGGTGCTCTCCATCGTGTATCTGGCTTCGATCCGACCTCGGGTAAGGGCCATGATGCCCTGAGCCGGGAGAAACCTCCCAGACCGATTTCGTCTCAACAACCTGCGCCTTCCCAGTTTGGGCAATGGCCTGAAGCACTTCCCGGGGCCTGCGTTCCTCGGGAAGCAGGTCAGTGACTCAATCGACAAACGCCCCGCTCCTGGCAAAACGGGCCAGGGTGACAGGATTGAAGAGTGAGGACCGATCGTTTGGGAGTCGTCGTTCGGACTGCCCACTCTGAGGACCTCCTTGCTGTTCTCGGGGTCCACGCTCGCCGTGATCGGGACGGGTTCCCACCGACGGCGGCTACTCCGATCGAGGCCGATACGTGGGCACACATGCTTGAGGTACCCGGGCTCCACGTCTACGTGTCAGAGATACGTGGAGATGTCGTCGGCACTGCGTCGACGTTGATCTTCCCCAACATCACCTACGCATGTGCGCCGACTGCGATTATCGAAGCCGTCGTTGTGGCCCATGGGTTTCGACGCCGGGGGATCGCCACCGCCCTCCTGCAGCACATCCTTGCCGACTTGCGGTTGGCGGGCTGCAACAAGGTTCAGCTTTTGTCCCACAAGCGGCACTCTGCCGATGGTGCGCACCGGCTCTACACAGCGCTTGGATTTGAGCCCGAGGCAGAAGGATTCCGGCTCTATCTCGGGCAGATGCCCAAAGCCGTTCGGGAGGCCCGGGAGATCTAGGTGTACTGACCCGGGAATCGGGGGTAGTCCGGGGCAGCGACCTTGAGGGAGGTCGTGGCGGCTACCTTGGTCAACGCTCCACGAGACGAGAACAGATGAGGGAGAACCACGTGGGAGACGACGAACTCAAGCCCGTGTCGGTATCCCGACGAATCGACGCTCCGGCCAGTGACGTCTTCTCACTCCTGGCCGACCCAAACCGACACCCCGAGTTCGATGGCTCGGGGATGCTGCGGCCAGGAGCCGGCAACAGAGTCATCACCGGTGTGGGGGACGTGTTCGTCACGAAGATGTACTTCACGGCGATGGGCGACTACGAAATGCATAACCGGGTCGTGGCCTATGAGCCGGACCGGTGCATCGCCTGGGAACCGGGCAGGACCAGCGCCGAGGCAAACGACGAGCAGATGAGGAACGGATCACGCTGGAGGTTCGACCTCGCTCCAGATGGTCCTGACGCAGCCGTGGTGACAGAAACCTACGACTGCACGGGTTCCCCCGAGCAGGTGCGGAAGGCGGTGGACAACGGCAACGCATGGATCGGGGCCATGACCACGACACTGGAGCGACTCGACCAGCTCTGCACCAAGGAGTAACAACAGCGCAGAGCGAGCCCGCGTCCAGTTCCGATTTCGATGTCCCCCCACCCCCGCCGTGCCGGTCGAAGACGAAGCGAGGAAGACGATAGTGACGACCATCCGTTTCCCGGGACGTCGCCAACCTGGACGAACCGTCGAAAAGTAGAGTCGGGTCAACTACCGAGAAGGAGACCATCGTGGACGAAGGTGAACCGATCTCATACCTCGCTCTGGCAACGGACACTCCCGTTCTGAGCGCGTCCGGGTCCGAAATCGGCAAAGTGGCCCACGTGCTTCAAATACCCGAGTTGGACGAATTCGATGGAATCGTTGTCTCCACGAAGGCTGGCCATCGATTCATCCATCGGGAGCAGATCACTGAAATAACCACCACTCTCGTCCGATGCGATCTTTCGGACGAGCAGGCAGCGTCATTGCCAGCACCCAGTGGCCCGCCAGTTCTTCATCTCGACGCCACCTACGACGAGGGGCCGTCCCTCAATGCCAGATTCGCCCGACTCTTCAGACGACCGCATTGGAAAGAACTTGAATAGCCCAGTCGACACCTGACCTCCCCGGCATGGATAGGGGACGAGCTCCCGGCTCCGGTGAACGGTAGAGCGGCACCCGCCACCAAACACGGACCTTGGGAGGAGAATCGGGCCCTCGATGTGTGACCCCCCAAGTAGGAGCACTGTCCTGACTGCGAGCATGTCATTCGTTGGGATTTGTGAGGCTCACGGAAGGCGACGATCGAGCGTCTGTTCAGACCTTACGCAGCGTTCGATCCGCGGTGAAGGAGATGCGTCTCCGCCCGTCCGAGATCAAACGCGTTGCGACCGGCGTCGGCGACGATGACGAAGCCAGTCGGGCCGCTGGCCCTTGGGTTTGCCAGCGAGCCGGTGACCCCCGGCGAACTCACTCAGTCACGTTGTTAGATGTCCTCCACGCCCCGTCCGATGGATACGGGGCGACAATGTGTTTGCCGTTCAGGTGGTAACAAAACCACGACTACCCGTACCACGTGCACCACAGAGCGAACGCAGAAATCGTTTCTTCCCCAGGTCTCGTGGAGGACACCGACTTGTCACGTGAGCTGGTCGTATGGCGTGTTCGACATGTACCAGATATCAAGATTGCCGATGCTCATGGGCCGACCAAAGTAGAAGCCCTGACAGAAGTCGCTGTCGAGTTCTGCAATAGCCTCATGCTGTTTCTTCGTCTCCACGCCCTCACAAACGACAGCGAGTCCAAGGAGGTGCGCCAACTCGATCGTCTTTGACACGATGGCATAACTTGATCTGTCCCACGCCAGATCCGTGACAAAGCTCTGATCTATCTTGACCATGTCGACCGGAAACTGCTTGAGGTAGCTGAGCGACGAGTAGCCCGTACCGAAATCGTCGAGAGCTATCGACAGGCCGAGATTCTTGAGCTCGTTGAGAACGATGTGGGCTCGTTGTGTGTCGCGGACTAGCGCCCCTTCGGTGATTTCGAGGGTGAGGACGTCGGGTTCGGTGTCTGTGTCGGACAGCGTGGTGGTAATCATCGCGACGAAGTCGGGAGCCATGAGTTGACGAGCGGACACATTTATAGACATCATCGAGTCTTTGTTGCAGTGGCTGCTATCCTTTCGATCGGTGCAGGCCTGCTCGAGCACCCATCGCCCGAGCTCGATGATGAGTCCCGACTGCTCGGCAAGAGGGATGGTCGTCGTCGGAGGTATCGCTCCTCGAGCTGGGTGGTCCCAACGCATCAGGGCCTCGAAGCCCACGATCTCCCCATCATGGGTCCGCACGATCGGCTGATACTCAACCCGCAGCTCTCCTCGTTCCTCTCCCTTGCTCAGTGCAACTCGCAGATCCATGTGGCAGTCGGCAAGGTGATGTGAGCGAAGGTCGATGATCTGGTGATTCGCGCCACCAGCTGAGCTGCTCGGTTTATTCGCCGATGACGCGACGTGCCCGGGCCCGTCCGGTGCCCAAGACGACCAGCAACAGACCGAGAAGTGTTCACCGCGATATTTTGGTAACCGAGGCATGGGCCATCCTCCGCGCCATCCCCGAGTTCCGGATGTTCCAGAGCATCAGTAAACCCATGCACGGCAATCTCGCGCTCCAGGCTCGCAACATCGAAGATCAAGCGGGCATCCGAGGGACCCTCTGAGCCTCAGCTTGTCGTCAAGCGCCGGAATGCCGGCCGGTCTCAAACGATGTCAGGAGGCTCCCAGCCTGGCGGGTCGCTGTTCAAACTGCGGCCGCCGCCACGCGAGACGCGACCTCCAAGACTTGCCACCAGCGGCGTCATCCCAGCTCAACGGCCGGTTGTCCCCGTGGCTCTCGTAGTACGATGTCGCAATACAACTCCATGCTGGGGCGTCGGGAAGCCTGGTGGGCACCATGCTCGCGTTCCTCGTACCCTCCACGGCTCCCCTATGGCTCGACCTCGTCGGGTTGCTCGGGAGCCTGGTTGTGCTGGCCATCAGCGGGGACCAGTTCGTGATCGCACTGGCACGTATCTCCACCTCGGTGCGTGTCCGCCCGACGGTCGCCGCCGCACTGGTCGGTGGCCTCGGCACCAGCATCGCGGAGCTCATCGTGGCGGGTGTCGCCGCGGCCAAGTCGCCTGCCCTGGCCATTGGGAGCCTCGTGGGGTCGATCGTCGCCAACGTCTGTCTGGCCCTGGCGACAGCGGCACTGATCATCCCTTTGAAGGTCGACTCGGCAACCGTGCGGAGGGAGGCACCGATCAGCGTTGCGTCGGTCGTGCTCTTCGCCATCCTCGCGGTTGGGGGTGTCACGATGGTCAAGGGCATCGTCATGCTGGTCGCGCTCGGTGCGGCAGTTGCGGCCTTGCTGATCGGACAGCGAAGCGGTAAAGGAGATCCGCTGAGTTCCGAGATGGCCGAGTTCGCTTCCGCCGAGTCACGACGCTCGTCTGTCGAATCCGTTCGAGCGATCGGCATGCTCGTCTTCATGCTCGGCGGCGCCGAGGTCATGGTGACTTCTTCACTCGGCGTGGCCAAACATCTCGGGTTTTCCGACGGGGTGGCAGGGCTCACCCTGGTTGGCATCGGCACCTCGGCACCGCTCATAGCCGCTTCGATCCAGGCCGCGCGCAAGGGCGAGCACGACCTCGTCGTCGGGAACGTGCTCGGGGGCAACCTCTTCATCGCCCTGGGTGGAGGCGCCGTTGTCGGAGTCCTCGCGTCGGCCAAGTCGGTGCATGTTGGCGATGTCGCCCTCGTGCTCATGACCGTGGTCGTGGTCGCGTCGTGGCTCGCCATGGCGAGGGGGGCAACACTGCGCCGCTCAGAAGCGATCGTCCTCCTAGTCGCGTACGCGGCCTGCCTTCCCTTCGTCACTCGCTGAGTCCGACATCGCCCGGAGCCGACCGCTGGGATTCTTTGGGGATTGCAGCAATCCGCCAGGGAAGTGCTCCGATCCTGCGCCATTGAGGCCGAGCCGGGTACCGAAGATCAGCCCGACGAGGACCACGGCGACCACGGCGAATCCGATAAAGGCAATCGAGATCGGCGCTAAGAAAGGTTCTTAAGATTCGGACAGCGGTCGAAGAGCCGTCCACCTACTGTGGGCGAAACCCATCGCTTGACGCATCAGCCTTCACGCGAGTCCAATACCGCCATGGACACATTCGGCGAGAGTGGGTGTCGGCAGGCCGGTCAACACCCGGAATGCCTGAGTGAACGTGGCATCTCCGGCGGCCGATCAGCCATGGTCGATAACCGCCCTCGTCCCGGTGCCATGGAGCGAGCTCGACTCCCCAACGAGTCCACCGAAACGTCCTTAGCCTGCCAACCCGAAAGGAACATCCATGGCCGATCAACAGCCCTTCTGGCCCCGCGGCGCCCGGCTCGCTGTCACGGTATCCATGCAGTTCGAGGCCGGAGGCCAGCCCATCAGTGGTGCAGGCGGTCCCATCACCGAGCCCATCCTCCCCGGGTTTCCCGACCTCGGCCAGAACAGCTTCTACGAGTACGGACCCCGCGAGGGCGTGCCCCGCATTTTGGACCTGCTCGACAGGCACGACATCAAGATGACCTCGTTCATGATCGGTGACGCCGTACGTCGTCACCCAGACACCGCAGCTGAGATCGTCCGTCGTGGCCACGAAGCAGGCGCGCACGGTCGCAGCTGGCAACGGCAATACCAACTCGCCCGACCCCAAGAGACCGAGTGGATCAAGGACAGCGTCACTGCTATCGAAGAGGTCACCGGGACCCGACCCACTGGATACAACAACTATTGGATCCGCCCGGGAGTGAACACTCTCGAGATCCTGCAAGAGCTCGGCTTCGCGTACCACATCGACGACCTATCGGCGGACGAGCCGTTCCTGCAGACCATCAATGGACGCCCCTTCGCCACCGTGCCGTACTCGGTGCATCTCAACGACATTTCCAGCTTCGACTTTCCCGGCTTCTCCCCTGCCGACTACGAGCAACAAATGCTCGACGAGTTCGAGCAGCTTTACGCCGAAGGCGCCAGCCGGCGCCGCATGATGGTGATCGGGCTGCACGAGCGCCTGTCTGGACACGCCTCTCGAGTGCGCGTCCTCGACCGCATCCTCGGCCGCCTACGCGAACGCGACGACGTATGGTGGGCCCGGAAGGGCGACATCGCCCGATGGGTCCTCGACCATTCCGAAACCGCTACCTGGGTCAAGCGAGACCCAGCGCCCGTGAGCGGGCTCCCAGGAACTAGCACCTGACGGTCTCGTCGTTCTGGCCTGTCCAGACCGTGCGTGTCCCGAATAGGACGAGCACATTTGGCGTACGAAACGATGTCCTAATCTCACTCCGGAGCGAACCGAAGGAGCGGTCATCGCCGGACATGTCGAGGTGGACCCGCTCATCCAGACATTCGACGTTGGAGCTGGTCCCGGCAGCCGACGACGTTAGTGCTGTCATGGCACGAACCCAACTTGCGTTCTATTATGCAACCTACTACCCTCTGGGTAGTGGGATTGGCGATCGGGACGAAGTGAGCGGACCAGGCGTCGAGGAGTCGAGGACCACCGCGGCGATTCCCCTGTTCTCCGAGGTGAGCGCGGTGCACACCACCGACGACGGCTGCTTCGAAGCGGTCGTCGATGAGCAATGGACCATCGGTGGCAAACCTAACGGCGGCTATTTGCTAGCCATGATGGGCCGGGCTGCCACGTCGGTGAGTGCCCACGAGCACGTTGTCGCCGCCAGTGCCCACTACCTGCACCCGCCGGTTCCCGGCCCTGTGGCCATGAAGGCGTCGCTGCTGCGGGGCGGGCGTTCTGCAAGCCAGGTACGGGTGAGCATGAGCCAGGACGGGGCGCCGTGTGTGGAGGCCCTGGTGACGACGAGTCGGTTCGACGAAGTGGGCTCTCCTTATTGGGACAGGGGCATGCCGGAGGCGAGCACGGTCCCCTACGAGGAGTGCATCCGCCTCATTCCCCGCACGCCGGATGGCATCCCCGTCGCGATCATGGATCAAGTCGAGGTCCGCCTCGAGGCTTCCACGAGCGGCTTCCTGACCGGTCAGCCCAGCGGGCATGGCGAGTTGCGCGGTTGGCTCGCACTTCCCCGCGGCGAGCCGTTCGACTCGGTGTCGCTTCTCTACGCCGTGGACGGATTTCCCCCTGGCACGTTCGAGGTCGAGATGGCGGGATGGGTTCCCACCCTCGAGCTGACAGCGTACGTGCGCGCCCTTCCGGCACCCGGCCCGGTACGAGTCCTGCAACGCGCACAGATGATCAGCGGTCAGCGTGTCGATGAGTCGTGCTTCGTCTGGGACGGCACCGGCCGGTTGGTGGCCCAGGGCACCCAGCTGGCCGGCATCCGGCTGGGTTGAAGTCATGAAGCCAGTCAGGCTTGTCAAGGCGCCGGCTCCCCGCCCTCCATCTCGACCGCACCAAACCAAATCGATCCACTCAGGACTCCGGTTGCGACGCCCCATCTCGCCGAAAGACATATCCGCATCCCCTTAACGGGACGTTAGGACGACCCGACCTCAACGGGCGGCAGGTTCCCCACCTGCTGCTTGGTGAGGTCGACTCGAACTCCGGTATCGACCCTCTTTACTGCGCCGATCGGGATAGCAACCTGTTTGCGCCCCCACAGATGACCCTCTTCTAGGAGCACGTGCGTGACGCCATGATTCCGGGGGTCGACCACCAATCCGCGCACCACTCCGATCCTGCCGTCCGACGCCTCGACCTGCTCACCTCGTCGTATAGCCACCTCGTCGAGCGGAAGGGTGTCGTAGGTGACGGCCTGTGGGACATCTCCAATGACGTCGGTCAACCCGAAGAAGGGTTGGGCCAGCGCCTCTCCTGCCGTGTAGTCGGCATGACCGCCACTTCCAGGCAGAAATTGGGTCTCCTCGGCGTGCGCGAGCTGTTCGAACTCTGCGACCGTGCAGCTGAGCCGCACCTGACTATCGTTCATTTCTTCGACGAGACCCACAGGGACAAGACGACCCAGACCCTTTCGGTGCTTCGGCTCCACGACTATATGCGTCACCACCCGGGCGACGGGATCGACGACCACCTGCGTTACATCGCCGCAGACGGCGTCGGAACAGCTTGCGATAGCCCCGATGGTGAACTTCTCAGTTTCGGTCATACGCTCTTCCCCTTCCGGTTTCTTTGCCGAGAAACGAGGATAGGTGGTTCCCCCGTCCACGGGATCAAGACGGGTCTCGACAATGATCCTTGGACCCGAAGGCCAGTTCAAATAGCGCCACGTCCAGTTGACGATGACCGTCAGCCTGTTCCGGATTCCCACGAGATAGACGAGATGAAGTCCGAATCAGGCCAGCCACCCGATCGTTCCACGGAGGAATGGAAGCCATCTGCAGGCCAATCATGCGCAACTTCCCGCGACACTGGAGCCTGGGAGGAGAATCGAACTCCTGACCTACGCATTACGAGTGCGAAAAAGGGCCGGAAATAACGGATGGCAGCCGGAAGCAATCGGGCGTTATCCCTGTTCACCGGCGTTGCGGGGGAAGCAACCGGAATCAAGTGGATCACGAGTTGTAGGCCAGTTTGTAGGCCAGGATTGATTGAACGCGAAGCACGGAGACCGCGCCTGCTTGCTGAGCGCGATTATCGATTGGCAACCATATTCACGTTTTAAAAGTCCCGACAACAACGACCGTGATGAGGAGCGAGATGACCCTAGAGATGGTCGGCCTTGGAATCTGAGCCCCTTCACGATGTAGCTCCGCTCACTAACAAATAGCCGCACAGCTTCTGTCGTCCCCGTCGATCCCGGCAAAAGTGCGTTCACGGACGTTCTGACGGCAAGCCGTTCTGGCCAGTGAAGGCCTCGGATACCCGTCGGCCCGAGCTCCTGAGCCATCCAAGCACCGTGGATCTCACCCATAGCAGCGTGGTGGAGGATATGTAGTCGGACCGCGCCTCGCAGGAACTCTCGCATGTCCCGACGGTAGACGATATCGGTTCTCGATATCAGTTGGCCAAGGACCCGACCGCCTCTTCGACACTCACCCTGCCGTTCGCGGAGCGACCCTTGGCCCTAGACGCCGTCTCATGAACAATTGGTTCCGTTTGGGTTTATCGGGGATCCCTACTCTCGGACCTCTCGCCGATTTCCCGATATGCACCAACCCCGCACATGTGGACGTGTGGAAACCGCTCCTGGATGCGCCATAGGGAGGCTATCCCCACCCTGACGAATCCAGTTGTCCCCATTCCCGCAAGTACCAAGTTCTTTTATGTTTGACATATGACGACAGGCGACGCGGAGGGCCGGGATCTTGAGCCATCAGCCCACCGGCATACGGTACGGGACGCCCGATCCCGTTTCGCTGTTCACCTAGGTCTGCTGTTCTCAGCCGCCGCTTCAATCGGCACGCTTCAGCTACTTCATGTGCGGATCGCGTACCACACTGTCGTCGGCCTGGTGTTCGTCGGGCTGGCAGTCGTACACCTGGTCCAGCGCCGCCGGACCGTCGCTCGCATGGCCAACCAGCTTGTCCGGGCCCGGAGGCTCATCGAACCGAGGACCCGGCTCGCAGTCTCGGACCTCTTACTCCTCTTCATCACGCTGAACGTGCTCATGTCCGGAATCCTGGACTGGAGCCGAGGCGGACCAATACAGCTACCGCTCCCCGCGCCTTTCTACCGATGGCACCTCGACTCCGGGCTCGCCCTCGTCATCTACTTGGCAGTGCACGTTTGGCACCGCAGGAAGCGCTTCCGGCGTTCGACGATCCGCTAGTTGCAACGCCTGATAGTGACGATCTGAGACGACCTTGAGACTGTTGTCGCAGTTGAGTGAAGCGACAAGTCCGCACCACGAGGCGCAACGTAATAGCCGACAATGGTGGGTCGTCCCTGATCGAAGTGACTGAGGGCCAGCGGTCCCGACTCGATGTTCGACCCATGCTCAGCCGGTGACAGGATGGGTGGGCGTGATCCCGTTACCTAGAAGGTTGTCGAAACCATCGGGAATGGAGACCAGTCCGGGAGAGGTGCCGGGAACATCGGTGAGGCCGTACTGCCAGACGATGGCGTGGGTCCCCGGGTCGATGACCACCACCCGGTCGCGGTAGTCGTCGTTGAGCATGATCAGGCCGTTGGGCAGGCGCTCGGCCAGCGAGGGCTTCTTCAACATGGCATCACCGGACGGGGCGTCGTAAAGCCAGGTGACCTGACCGCTCCGGGTGAACTCGAGGGCGCGCCCTTCGGCCGGCGGGTCGTAGTCGGTCATCAGATACAGGTTGGGACCCACTTGCTGGGGATCGGAGGGGTAGTTGACGCTGGGGATGTGCACCGTCCACACCGGCCGGCCGGCCGGTGTGTACTCGTCGACCCACGACCCGTTGATCTCCGAGACGAGGACGTTCCCATCGGCCAATGGGGTGTCGCCGTTGGGGTAGGCGATCGACACCGGGGGGTCGTGGGCGTCGGCGCCGTTGCCGATCTGCCCGGTTACCTGGCCCTGGGGTGAGATGAAAAGGATGCGGTTGTTGGAGGCGTCGGCCACGGTGATGGTGCCCGACTTGAGCAGGTAGGCATCGTCGGGCTGGTCGAGGTACCCGGGGGCCGCGCCGGGCTGGCCGGGGTGCCCGTACTGCCAGAGGATCTTGCCCGACGGGTAGCCGATCTCGACGATGGTGTGGTTGTCCTCCTGGTTGGAGATGATCCCGGTGCCACCGCGGATGAAGAAGGCGTCATCGGGGAAGTAGAAGCCGCCGGGCGGCGGCGGCATGGTGGCCGACGGGTACTGCCAGGTGATGGCGCGCTGGGTGTTCATGGCGAGCAGCCGGTCGTTGCCGCGGTCGGCGATGAGGAGGGTGCCGGAGAAGGGAGAGCCGGCCCCCGGCGGCCCGGCGGGTCCCCCGTAAGTGCTCAGCCGCAGCGAGATCACCGAGGAGAGGGAACCGGAGGCCACGCCGGCCTGGTCGTTCCCCGCCTGGCCGGCCACCTCGCCGCCGACCAGGTAGCCCACGGCGGCGCGCCCGGCGCCCAGCGTGGCATAGCCGGCGAAGGCATCGGCCTGGGGGAGGAGCCCGGCGTCGAGCACCCGTCCGGAGGAGGGCACGAAGGCGTCGATCTGGGTGAGGGTCGCTCCCCCGGGGACCTGACCGCCGGCCACGTAGACGTTCCCGCCGAGGAGGAAGGCCGACGCCCCGTACAGGGGCTGGGGCAGGTGACCAACCACCACGGCCCGGTGGCTGGCGGGGTCGATCATCTGGATGTCGTCGGTGGCCACCGCGGCGGCGTCCGGTGACGGAACCTGACCGCCGAAGGCGTAGAGGCGACCGGCGTCGGCCACCACGGCCGGGTAGCGCACCGGGACGGGCAAGCTGGCCGCCGTCCTGAAGTGTGTCCCGTCGGTGGTGGCCAGTACCGACGGGAGGTAGTGGCTCCCGTCGTAGCCGCCGACCACATAGGTGGTGACACCGTGGTCACCGGTCGGGTTGGGGAGGGTGGCGGTGGCCAGGTCGGAGCGCGGCTGAGGGAGTTGGCCGGCCACCGACCCGGTCACCCCGGCCTGGGTGGGCGGTGAGCCCACCGGGAACGACTGCACGGTGGGTACGGTGTCGGGCGATCCGCCCCCCAGGACGAAGGTGGTCCGCCCGATGGTGGCGGCCGCCGCATCATGTACCGCGGCGGCCAGCGACCCGGAGCTGGTCACCCCGCCGGTGCGCGGATCGATGGAGGAGACCTGGGCGAGGGAGGTCCCCGCCGGGGTGATACCGCCAAGGACGGCCAACCGGTTGCCCGCGGCCACCACGGCCTCACGGGAGAGCGGGGAGCCCATCTGCCACGGCTCGATCCCGGCTTCGATGGAGACCGGGGCCCGGGGCCCTGTGGCTGTGGCTGTGGACCGGTGCTGCCGCGTGGTGGGCGGTGCGCTTCCCCCCGACAGGGCGACCACCAGAACGCCGGTGATCAGGAGAACGACGAGGGCACCGGCGGCCACCCAACGGCGCTGCCTGTGCAGCCGACGGGCTCGCTGGGCCCGACGTCGGTTGCCCTCGTCCGGCATCGGCTCCCTGTCCATGGCTGCGGAGGATGCAGTGGTCACCCGCCGTTCCCGGCTAGACCGTCACGCCTGGGCGTGACGGACCTCTCCGACTCGGGCGATGCGCACCATGCAGTTGTAGGTGACCACGGCGATGGCCAGGTGCATGACCATGAGGACGGCCACCGCCTTGAGGGGTTCCCCGTGCACCAGGATCCACACGTCGGGAACCAGGAGGACCAGGGTGACCACCACGGCCAGCCGGAGGTAGAGCCAGCGCGGCGCCGAGCTGATCCGGGTCACGATGGGCCAGGCCACACAGGCCACCACCACCCCGATCACGGTGAGCTTGGCGTAGTCCGAGAACCGGAAGTGGACGAAGCCCTTGGTCGAGGGGAAGACCGCCGTCCCGATGGCCACCAGCGCCGCATCCGCCAGTAGAGAGCCGACCAGGGACGCCGCCGTGGCCACCACCACCATCACCGCCGAGGGTTGCCGGTGACGAGGGGCCAGGTCCACCCGGACCAGGCGCAGCGCCTCCTCCAGGGTCGTGGGGTGCGAAATCAAAGGTTGCTCCTCGTTCGAAGTCTGTGGGGCCGGTGGCGGGCGGGCTGGCGACGACGCTCACCCAAATTTAATGGTCCTTCCTGACGGCGAGATGAAGGACTCGTCAGGTGGAGCTCGCCGCCGACATGGTGATGAAGTCGCGGGCCCACCACGAATCGAAGTAACGGGCGGGGGTGCCCACCATGGTGGGGAGGAGGTCGGCGCCGTTGGCCGGCGTGGCCGCCCCGGTCGGCATGCTCGGCGTGTAGCTGGCGAAGTTCACCCAGTCGGTGTTGATGTCGAGCTCCATGGCCCGGACCGCACCGGCGCGGGCCAGCAGGTCGGCCAGATCGGTGATGTTGAGACCAGGTCCCCCCACGTAGACGAGGGCGCCATCGGCGGTGACACCCACGCCGGAGCGCCACACGTAGACGGCGTTGCCCAGCGTCGCCCCCCACTGGGTGGTGTCGGTGGCACTGAGCCCCGGGACCGGCTGCCCGTGGTCGACCAGCAAGTCGAGGTTCTGTCGGACGGCGACGACGTCCGGAGTCATGGCCACGTCAGTCCCCCAGGATCCGACGGTGGCCGCACCGCCGGCATAGACCACGAAGGACGCGGCCCCGGTTCGCAGGGGAAGGACGGTTCGGCCGTCTGTGAAGTACCCGCCGTTGGCCGCGGCCATGAGGAAGCCCGCATTGAAGGCGGCCACCAGTGTGCTTGCTGCCGTCGGGGAGACGGGAGCGGAGTGGAGGTACGGTCCCCCGGCAGGGATCTGACTCCCCGAGTAGAGCGTGGCCCGGAGCAGCTTGGTGTCCATCCAGGCGGCGCCGACCACGTAGCTGGTGTGGATGGGATCCGGTCGGAGCGTGGTGACGTAGACGGCGGGAACGCCGCCGACCGGACGCCCGGCGGGCGACCACTGCCCCTCGCCGGGGATGGTCGGGCTGACCACCGGCGCAATGGTCGCAGGGGCGGGGAGATGGTCTGGCCCGGTCGCCACCACCGGTAGCGAATGGGGCCGTCGGATGGCGTCGGCCGGTGGTCGCCCTCCCACCGGCGGGGGGTGGTGGGCGTACCATTCGTTCTCCACCCAGTTGACGATTCCGGACCCGCCGTGCTGGCGGGCCCATTCGGCGAACCGGACACTGACCGAGCTGCCCAGGGCCTGATCGGTCAGAGCCCCGCCCAGCGACACGGCCAACCACACCAGCAGCGCGGCGAGGGCGACGAAGACAGCCGTCCGCAGCGGGTGGCCTCGGAGTTTGCCGGGGTCACTTCGACGGGTCTGTTGGCCAGGAAGCGTGCGCCGACCGGTACCGAGGGCGCCGCTCATCGGTCCCCGGTCGACCACGTCGGATCAGGTCGACCTCCCACCGATGCGCGTGCGGCCACCCGAACATGACGGTGGGACACCATGGGGCCAACCTATGGACCCTGTCTGAAGGACACGTGACAGATCGGCCAAAATTGGTCGGAGATCCGATGGCCCGCACTCCCCTACCGATCAGCTCCCTCCGCCACCCCGGTGGACGGACCCCTGGGTGCCGGCTACCGGGAGGTCGCGCTCCTCGCTGAGGCCGCGGTGATCGCCGACGGACCCTCGAGCGCACCAACTCCCGCCGATCGGGAGCGACCGGCGGTGGCCTGCCGCCACGACACCTCCATCCGGGCTCCACCCCCGGGAGCGTCGCCGATCACCCACGACCCGTCGGTGGCCCTGACCACCGAGTCGGCGATGGCCAGGCCCAGACCGGTGCCGCCCGGCGCCTCGGTGCCCCGATGGAAGCGGTCGAGCACCAGTTGCCGCTGGTCCACCGGTATCCCCGGGCCGGTGTCCTCCACTCGCAGGACCACCCGGTTGCCGGCGACGTGGACGGACACGTCGACACTCCCGTTACGGCCGGCGTACTTGCAGGCGTTGTCGACGAGAACGCCGATGAGACGGTCGATCCATGCCGGGTCGGCGGTCACCCGGAAGGAGCGACCCTCTTGGATCTCCACTCGGAGGTGCACGCTCTTGGCCGAGGCGACGGAGTGGAAGCGCCCCACCGACGCCGCGGCCACCACGGCCAGGTCGGCCTCTTCGACTTCCACCGCCGAGGTGCGTTGGTCGTCGATGCGGGCCAACCACAGGAGATCGTTGACGATTTTCCGCAGGCGGTGGCCCTCGCCGCCGATGCGTTCCAGCACCTCCCGGTACTCCTGGGCGGAGCGGGTCCGGCTGAGCGCCAGTTCCACCTCGGCCTCGATGACACTGATGGGCGTCCGCAACTCGTGGGAGGCGTCGGCGGTGAACTCCACCTGGCGTCGGTGGATCAGCTCGAGCGGTGCCGAGGCCCGTAGCCCGATGATCAGGGATCCGATGAAGGTGGCCACCAACAGGAGGATCCCGAAGAGGAGCTCGGGAGCGATGAGGACGCTCTGCACCCGCTCGAGCTGGGCCAGGCTCTCCCCGGCGACCAGCCATCCGTCCCCCGAGCGGACGGCCGCGAAGCGAAAGTCGGTGCCGTTGATGGCAACGGTGGTGTCGCCGCCGCTCCAGCTGCGATCGGGGAGCTTCGGCGCACCGGAGGTGAGGGCGGTGGGCCGTCCCGTGGCGCTGACGCTCCAGACGAACCGGGGGGCGTCGTCGATGTCGTGGTCGGTGTCGGTGGGCGCTTGCGTCGACGTGGCCGGCGAGAAGGGGGTCGTCTCCTGGGCGAGGCGCTGGGCCAGGCGGACGTCGGCCTGGCCGGTCAGACGGTTGACTACTACCAGGTTGAGGGCGATCACCCCGAGGACGTAACAAAGCATGACCACCGCGGTGGCCACGATGGCCACCCGGGCTGCATGGAAGCGCCGGTTTCTGGTGCCGCTAGTGACGGCCGTATCCGTTCATGAGGCCACGACCCGGTAGCCGGTGCCGCGCACCGTCTCGATCTGGGCCCGACTCCCCCGGAGTTTGGACCGCAGCCTCCCCACGTGGACGTCGATGGTATTGGACCCCACTGCGTCGGCCTCGTCGTCCCACACGTGGACGGCTATCGACCGGCGGGTGACCACCGACGGGGAGCGACGAAGAAGGACCTCGAGCAGGCCCATCTCGGTCACGGTGAGGGAGATCGGGTCCCCACTGACCGTGGCCTGGCGCGCCCCGGGGTCGAATACCAGGTCACCGCATTCGAGCCGCGGTCCGATGCTGACGGCGGGCCGGCGCTGCAGGGCCTGCAGCCGGGCCAGCAACTCCCCGAAATCGAACGGCTTCACCAAATAGTCGTCCGCCCCGCTGTTCAGCCCGGAGATGCGGTCCGAGGTGGTGTCCCGTGCCGTGAGCATGAGGACCGGGACGTGGAGGCCCCGCCGCCGCGCCTCGGCGATCACCTCGACGCCGGTCATCCCGGGCATCCGCCAGTCGAGGACGGCGACGTCGTAGTCATAGCTGCGCAGGTAGAGCCCGGCCGCGTCCCCGTCGACCACCGCGTCCACCACATAGCCGTTCTCACGGAGGCCCCGCTCGAGGACGGACCGGAGGCCGGCATCGTCCTCGGCGACCAGGACCCTCACGTACGCCCCGACCGGGCGCTGGCTCTGTCGGACACCGTCCCCACGGTAGCCACCCCGCCTGACAGTTCGATGACAGGACGAGCCATGCACCCGATCTCTGGGTGGCGTCAGTCATGATTCCGTCTGGTTGGCTGCACTGGTTGGAAACGCCCGGTGGATCGACTGCTGCCGGACCCCCACCCGCTCAGATGTCCCTTCGGACCAAGGCCAGGGCCAGTCGGGGACAGCTGGTGACCGCCCGCTGAGCATGATCGAGGAGGTGGTCCGGGACCGCTCCCGGCTCGATGATCGGATATCCCCAGGGGTCGACACTGATGCGCTCGGGGAGAAGTTCGGCACATACCCCGGTACCGTCGCAGCGGACCGGGTCCACGACCAGCGAGAACTGTGACCTCTTCATCGGCTGGAACGCCGGCGAGTCACTGGCAGAGGGAGAACCGGGGGGTGCGTCGAGTGACACGGGCCCCGCTGAAGGTGGAGGCCGACGTGGCCCTCGAACACCCGCAGGGCGGTCCGGACGAACCGGGCCACACCATCGGGATGGGCACAGGCGCCCCGGCCCTCCACCAGACCGCACAGTGCGGGAATATCGGAGACGCCGTTGCGCAGCGCCCGGGGCTGGACGGCCAGCGACTCCATCGCCGAGGCCAAAGCATCGAGGCCGTGGACGCAGGGGCCGCACTGGCCCGCACCCTGACCTTCGAGATACCGGACCACCCGACTGACCTCGAGCAGTGGGCAGACATCGACGGGAACGAGGATCACCACCCCGGCACCGATGGTCGAGCTTCGGTGGCGGGCGGCTTCCTCGGTCAACGGCATGGCCAGTGCCTCAGCAGTGGACAGCCAAGCACCTCCGTACCCCCCGAGGAGGACCCCTTGTACCGAGCGCTCCGCCAAGGGGGCCAAGCCGAGGACGGCGCCCAACGGGCGCCCGAGGGATGCCTCGATAATGCTGGGTTCGGGCCACCGGCCGGTGACGGTCAGCAGGGTGGAGCCGGGAGACTCCTGAGTCCCCACACTCCGGAACCACTGGGCCCCGAACCGGGCGATCAGCGAGGCGTGGGCCAACGACTCGACGTTCTGCACGAGCGTGGGCCGACCCCGGACCCCCCGCTCCCGCACCGACCGGAGGCCCACGAACGATGGAATCCCTGGGTTCTGCCCGCTGATGGTGTTGACCACCGCCGACTCCTGTCCGGCCAAGTAGCGGTCGGGTGCGGTCACCACCTCGATGGTGCAGGGGTCGAGACCCCGACGCCGCCGTTCGGCGAGGGCGCGCTCGACCGCCGGCCTGGCGAAGCCGGGAACGTGGACGACGATGTCCGGAGCCCCGATGGTGCGAGCGGCCACCACCGCCCCGTCGAGCACCAGATGGGGAAGTTGACAGAGCAGGAGCCGGTCCTTACCGCTGGCCGGCTCGCTCTCCGAGCCGTTGGCCACCACCACCGGCCGACGCACGCCCACCCGGTGGACCGCTCGCCACTTGGTGCCGACCGGAAACCAGCCACCGCCCCGCCCGCGGAGCCCGCTGCGCTCCAACTCCTCGATGAACGTCTCGCCCTTCCAGTGGGGCAGCGCCCCCCAACGCTCGAGGTGCTCGTCCAGCCCGACCGGTCGGCCGGAGGCGGCCACGCCGGCCAGCAGACGAACGCTGCCGGACGGGGCGGCAACCGAGGGCCGGAGAGGGACGGTGTCCGTCGACGAGCGCAGACCCCCTAACGACGCCGGCGGGGTCACGAACTGGTCCCGGTCACGGTGCCGGACAGGGCACCCGAGTTGGCGCCGGTCCTGAGGGTGAGTGTCAGGGTCTCCGAGTGGGGGGCGGACATCGCAGCCACCACGGTGTCGCCGTCCAGCGAGGTGACCGTCCCGCGGTAGGCGCCGAAGACCACCGAGCCCGAGGTCATGGCGATCCCACCACCCCGGGCCGGGGTCCCGTCGAGGATCACGGTGAGCGAGGTAGACGAGGGATCCTGCAGCTGCAGGGACAGGGTGTCTTGCACCTGCCCACGGGCGTCGGGGGCCGATGTGGTCTGGGACCCGATCAGGCCGAAGGTGAACGGGACCGCCGGCACGGCGCTCGCTCCGGCCGACCCGGACGAGAGGGTCGACGGGGCGGTAGCGCTCCTGCCGGCCAGTTGGGCGAGGAGGGCGGCCGAGGTGCCGGCCCGGTGCGACCACCCGGGGCGCAGGGGACCGACGGCGGCGAACACGGCCATGGCAACGACAACAACCGCCGCTCCCACCGCGGCGGCGACGCGCAGACCGGCCCCGAAGGTGCGGCCGGTGCCCACCCTCCAGGCCACCGCGGCCAGGACAGCGGCGGTGCACGCGGCGTCCAGGCCGAGGGCGAATGGGAGCGACGAGTCCGAGCCGCTGCCCAGGCTGTGGAACATGGCAATGGGCCAGCACAGATAGGCCAGCCAGTGGACGAACCGCCACGAGTCGTAGCCGATGCGGTGGCGGAGGGCACTGGTGACCAGCACCACCAGCAGGAGGTCGAAGGCCAGGGCCCCGAGCCCCACCCAGAGGGGGCGGTAGGGGGTCAGGAAGGGAACGAAGGCGTCGGCGAATCCGATGGGCACATAGCCGTCGCTCACCGTGGTGACCACGTGGAGGGCCACGAAGCCCACGCAGAACAACGAGAGGTTCCGGTGCACGCCTTGGGAGAGGAACCGGGGCCAGCGCTCGGTGGTCCAACCTACCGAGGCCACCACGCCGAGGACCACGGTGGCGGTCAGTAGGACCAGGGCGACCAGTCCGGTCGAGCGGGTGAGGTACCACAAGGCCTTCCCGCCGGTGGCGGCCACGGGCAGGGCGACGGCGGTCACTGGGGCCCGTCCATCCGGTCGGCCGGCCATCCGGCCGCGGTGAGGACGACGCCGTCGGTGCGTACCAGACGGGCCGGCAAGCCCGAACCACCGAGCCAGCTCTGGGCGTCTTCCCCCATGATCACGGCCGCGGTCGAGGCGGTATTGGCATCGACGCAGGACCCGGCGGCGACCGAGACGGTGCGCCAGGGGCTGTCCACCGGTCGGCCGGTGGTCGGGTCGACCAGATGGTGGACCGGTCGGCCATCGAGGGTCCAGTGGCGGCGTCCGACGCCGGACGTGGCCAGGCCACCACTGTCGATGGAGACGGTCGTCTCGGCAACCACGTCGATGCAGATGTCGGCGATGCCCACGCAGAAGCCGCCAGCCGGGGCCGGCCCGGCCACCGCCATGTCCCCACCCAACGAGACCAGTACGCCACAACCGAGCTGGACGGCAATCTCGCGGGCGGCACGGTCCGCGGCCCAGGCCTTGGCCGTGGCCCCGAGGTCGAGCAACGTGCCCGGAGCCATGGTCAGTGTCGAGCCGACCGGGTCGAGGTCGACCGACCGCCATCCGGGCACCGGTCCGGCACCGCGGCGGTCACCGGTGACGTCGCGTTCCATCCGGGAGAAGTCGCGGTCGTAGCCAATTCGGCACAGGGCTACACCCACGGTGGGATCGACCAGCCCTCCGGTCAGGCGCGCCGCCCGGAGGGCGACGCCCACCGCCTCGCACAGATCGGCGCTGATCACGGCGGGAGTGCGACCGTCGGCGGACTTCTGCAGACGCCGCACCTCAGAGTCGGGGCGGAATCGGCTGGCCACGGTGTCGACGCGGTCGAGGGTGGCGTGGAGGAGCCGGCCGGCCTCCACCACCACACCGGGGTCAGTGACCAGAAGGTCCACCCGGGTCGACCAGGCCGCGGTGCGATAGACGGCCAGGGCCGGCGAGCGCCCGGTCGTCGTCGCACTTCTGCTCACGTCGAACCGCTCACCACAGGCGCCTGCTGCTGAGTCTGACGGGGAGGGCTGGTCGGTTGGGTGAGGGTGCTCGACCCGCCGGCGCCGCCCGACGAACCTCCCGAGACACCCGAGGTGGAGGAGGAGCCGGAGGGGGAGGATATGGAGGGGGAGCTGATGGAGGAAACGCCCGAATCGGCTCCGGCGCCGCCAGCGGTCGATCCGACCGATCCGGAGGTGGTCGACCGGGCCGAGTGCCCGGGCAGGGCGCGGCTCACATAGATGCCGATGGCCGCGGCGGCAGCAATCGATCCCACCGCGATCTTCCGGGTGATGGAGGCGACCCGGTTCAGGGCCGCGTCGCGCTGGAGGCGGGCGCGTCGGTCGGTTCGTACTGCCGGATCAGGCCCGGCCAGAATCTGGAACGAATCGGGCATGCATCAAGGGTAAGAGGCAGTCCTGACTAACACATGAAGGGCGGATAAGAAAACCGAAAGAAACCATCTGGTCAGCCCGTGCAACGGCCCGATGGTTAGCGCAACGGGCAAGATCGGTCTCGTCAGTATGCCGTCGTGGCGATAGGAGGGTCGCTCATGCCTAAAACGCCCCAATCGCATCGAACAGTTCTCTGAACCAAGTCTGCCGGCGTGGTAGGCGTCAACTCGCTAGGCGGTTCCAGAGTGGTGCGAAGCCATAGATCCAACTGTCGCTGGCCCGTTCCCGACACTGGGTGGACGTGTAGAAATGTCCCGATAGTGCTGGCGCCAGATGAGCCTGTAGACGCGGCTCCAGCGGGGGATCGAACGAAGGCCCGGGATGAACGGCACGAGGGCAAGGAGCACGGTGAGCCCCATCATGATGGCCCAGACCTGAAGGTCACCGCTGGCGGAGGCGTTCATCGGAGGGACCTGATACCAGAGGGTGTAGAGCCACAGCCACGCCTGGCCCGGATAGTTGCCCGTCTCGTTCATCATGCCCCACTGGTCACCCGACAGATGTTGGTTCTGGGCCAGATTGGCGAGGTAGGTACCGTCGGCAATGAACAGCAGCGGCTTGGTGTAGTCAGTCCCGTAGAACTGGTGGGAGCTCAGCAGGGCACCATCGAGGGCGCCGCTGCGAGCCATCGAGGTCAACGAACCGACAATTGTGCCTACCGGTCCGTAAGAGCCGGTCGGAACCTTCAGCCTTCCCCGGGCGAAGGTGGCGCTGGCCACGGCCTTCTCGTAAGCGGCGTTCCAGCTCGCCTGCTGGGCCGACGAAGAAGCGGAGTAGGTGGCGATGGCGGCATCCAAGCGCGGCTGATCGGAGAGCGATTTGAGCGGTGACAAAACATAGTCATTGGCAGTGTCGATCGGATGGTGGACGCCCAGCCACTGCTCGGGCGAGAAGGGGCCAATCGACTGGGAGGCCCCCGGCGTGCTGTTGTATGGCGGCCCGTACGTTGCGGTTCCACTGGTGCCGTCGAGCTCGGTAATGGCGGTTTGGGCGAAGTCGACCGGATCAGAAGTCGACCACGACTTGACGGTCACCGGCCTCTCATCCGGGGATGAGAAGACCACCGAAAGCCCAACCACCAGGATGACGACAACCAGCAGGGCGACGAGGAACTCTTTCACCAGGTCGTAGGGCAGGTACTTCCCGTGCCATTCTTCGACGTCGCGGTCAGGGTTGAATCGACGACCCCGTCGATGGGGGGTGATCCCGTTCGGGGAGTTCATGATGCTTCCCCGAGCGTCGCCGTTACCTCAGGACCGGAAGGCTCCCCGCCCTCGGCGAGCCGGTCGGGTGGGGCGAAGGGCGGCACCACGCCACGTCGGCGGACGAGGAGGACATGCACGCCCACCAGCAGCACGACCACCAATGGCAGGAGCATGATGTGCCACATGAGCATCTGGCCGAAGTTGGTGACATTGAAGATGGCACCGGCACCGGTTGAGTTGATGCCGTCTTTGGCTTGGGTGCTGATCCATTGGGAGTCGAAGTTCTGCTGGGACAGGTAGCCGGTGAAGGCGGCACCGACCGAGACGACGAAGGACACCACCCCGGTGATCCAGGTTGCACGCCGGTGACCGCGCCATGCGGCCATGAAGAATTTTCCCCACAGGTGCACAACCATGGCGAAGAAGAAGACCTCCACGCTCCACAGGTGGAGGGAGTTGACGAAGAGTCCCGTCGACGAGGTATGCCACCAAGTCGGCCCGAAGATGGCCAGCACCATTCCGGTGAGGATTACCACGGCAAGAGCGGCGATCGTCAGGACACCGAAGACGTAGATCCACGACGCCACATAGGCGGGCTGACGATCGGGCATGAGCCGATGAGGAGGCAAGGCCTCGACCGCGGCGTGACGCAGCTTGGCTGTCCACTGTCCGGCGTCTTCAGGCAGGTCGACGGCGACATCTACCGGGGCCTCGGTACCGGAGTGGGTCTCGACGGTCATTGGTCTCCACCCCCGTGTCGATGGAAGGGGACGAGAATGGCGGCAATGAAGGCCACCACCATCAGCCCGATCAGGACCAGGTTGGCCACCGATATCTGAATGAATCCCCAGTGGACGTAGTGGCCCGATCCGTTCAGATTGACCAAACTGCCGAACAAGCTTCCGAGCACCGCTCCAAGCATTTGCATGGATTGACCTCCTGGTGTCGAGGCTAGGGAGAGACGGTCGCTCGGCCCAGTGCCAAAAGTCCCAATCGTCGAGTGGGATCACCGGACCCACCCGGAGCAGGGATACGTGGACGACGAGTTTGGGGAGATCGGTCGCCGCGACCAGTAGTGCGCAGACAATCGAGCAATTCGGCCCTAGTTGGAGATTCCCCCAGTCCTTAGCCTGGACTGCAGAGCCCGAACGACCGCCATCAGGCGGTATCCGGTCTCGTGAGTCGCACAGACGCAGTCCGAAAACACCGTAAGTAGGAGGTTCGTGATGAAAGCTCTCGTATACAAAGGCCCCGGTCAGAAAGCCTGGGACGAAGTGCCCGATCCGAAGATCGAACAGCCAACCGACGTCATCGTGCAGATGGCCGCCACGACCATCTGCGGCACGGATCTCCATATTCTCAAGGGGGATGTCCCTGAAGTAGAGGTCGGCCGCATTCTCGGGCATGAGGGAATCGGCGTGATCACGGAAGTCGGCGAAGGGGTCACTCAACTAGCCGTCGGTGACAAGGTCATTCTTTCCTGCGTCTCTTCCTGCGGACGATGCTCCTATTGCCGCCAGGGGATCTACAGCCATTGTCTTGACCCCGAAGGTACGACGGGTATCGGGTGGATCTTCGGCTACATGATCGATGGGACGCAAGCCGAGTTTGTTCGGGTGCCGTTTGCAGAAAACTCGGTCTACAAGGTCCCTGAAGGAATGAGCGATTCCGAGGGAATCCTGCTCTCCGACATCCTGCCTACTGGATTCGAGATCGGTGTGCAGTACGGGCAGGTGAGCCCCGGCGACGTCGTAGCCGTGATCGGGTCCGGACCCGTTGGGCTTTCCGCCGTCATGACGGCACGGCTCTACGGCCCGTCCAAGATCATCGCCATCGATCTGGACAATGCCCGACTGGATCGAGCCAACGATTTCGGTGCGACCGACACGGTCAACTCGGGGGACCCGAACTGGAAGGACCAGGTGCTCGCACTCACTGATGGGCTCGGTGTCGACGTCGCCATCGAGGCAGTGGGAGTTCCCGAGACGTTCACCATGGCCACGGTCATCGTCCGCCCGGGAGGCAACGTTGCCAACATCGGTGTGCACGGCAAGTCCGTCGACCTCGCCCTCAACGAGCTCTGGATCAAGAACATCGACATTTCCATGGGCCTGGTGAACACGAACACTCTGGGAATGCTGCTGAAACTGGTGGCCGAGCACAAGCTTCCAGTCGAGAAGTTCGTCACCCACGAATTCTCGTTCGACCAGATGCTGGAGGCCTACGACGTCTTCGGGCATGCAGCAGAGCACGACACGCTCAAGGTTCTCATCCACTAGGAGGGCAAGCCGCCCGGAGCCCAGAGTTGGATCCGGCGCACAGATGGCGACCGGCCCAGTCACGGTCCCTAATGACCGTCTGGGAGTTTCTGGAGACGTCTCCAGAGTCCTGACGGGATCCCATCAAATGGGCGATCCATCCCTGTTCACGGCGTCACATCGACCGGGATATCCATTGCGAACTAGCAGGAGCCAGGCGCTAAGTGCTGTCCGGGCTCAGCCATCCGAAAACTCCCTCCCCTCCCCCGTTCCGGTGCGCGGGTGACGGTGCACGACAAGGCAGGCGACGACGACAGCAACCGCCACGATGCCGAGTGCGGCGAACGGAAACACGCTGTAGGGAGCGGGCTGACCGGGCTTGCACACTTCGACGAAAGGAACGAGGAGGGTGCAAGACCCCAGGATCGGAATCGCCACGTGCCGGAAGAGCGAGAATGAGTCCCGGTGCCGGCGCCACATGAAAATGGGAAGGGAGAGCGTGGTCAGGAAGTAGACGAAGAGAATCACGATGGTCCCCATGGTCGAGCACTCGGCATACAGCCCAACTGGGTTCATCGATCCTGTGTTGCCGGTGACGAGGTGGGACGTCCACCAAACGCCGATTATTCCGAGTCCGGCCGTTGCCATGACCAAGAGCGCGTTTACTGGAGTGTCGACCCGTGGCCGAAGTCGGCCCAGCCAAGCAGGGAGAAGACCAGTTCGACCGCCGTCGAACAGCATGCGTGCCTGCGAGTTCGTGCCCGCGACCAGCGTGGCGAGCACCGAGACGATGCCGGCAAGCCAGGCCAGAATGGCCGCTCCACCGAGATAGTGGTCGGCCACACTGAGGAACGGGATCGACGAGCGCCCGATGGAGGCTACGTCGTAGTTGAATCCGGTGACGGTCGAATAGGCGAAGAGGACGAACAGAGCGCCGCCGATCGCCACCGAGATGTACAGGGCCCTCGGAACGGTGCGCTTTGGAGTTCGGCACTCTTCGGCCAGGGCGGGACCGTTCTCCCATCCGATGAACATATAGAGGGCCAGCGGGAAGCCCGCGGAGAGGCCGGTTAGCCCTCCGGTGAGGTGTGCCCAAGAAAACGGTGCGGCCGAAAGATGGGCACGCTGATCCACCAAGACGATGACGCACACCAAGACCATGACGGTCACCTGTATCAGCACGGCCACGCCGACCGCAGTGGTCGAAAGTTTGACGCCGCGCATGGTGAGCCAGATGGCGCCGACGGTCAAGACGAGAGTCAGTGGTCCCCAGACGAGGTGCCACGATGTGTAGTGGGCAAGAGTTAGCGCAACCATCCCGCCCGACATGGTGAACACCGCTGCCATGGCGACGGTGTAGCCGACCGTGACCAGAAGAGCTGTGGCGACGCCAGCCCGTGGTCCGAGTCCGGTTTCGACATAGGTGATAAAGCTCCCTGCGGAAGGCTCTACCTTTGTGAACTCGGCCACCGTGAATGCGAGGAGGGTGACAGCCACGCCTGCGGCGAGAATCGTCAGCGGGGCAGCGACGCCAGCGGTTACTGCGATCACTCCGAAGGCGAAGTAGAAGTCGATCCCAGGCCCGATGTTGGCGACGGTTGAGGCCGTCACGTCCGCGGTGCCGAGCTGGCCTGATTTGAGGGTGTTCGCGCCCTGGCTCATCGGGTACCGTTCGACCAGCGACCAATTGTCATTTGCTCCTCATCAGCGCGTCATTTATCCAAGGGCACTAGGTCGCTTTCGAACCGTCAAGCTGGGAGTGGATCGTGCTGAGGCGATCTCGGCGGCTCTCTAGAATCCTCCGGTAAGCCGGATTGTCGGTACCGGCGATCTCGCTGCTCATGTCGCTAAGTACCTCTCCAAGGGTGTCGCGGAGTTCCACGGCAAGCGGCTCCGGCAGCTCCAGGATCATCACTCAACCTCCATTTGCGTCCGAATGGTGCACCGCTATCGTCTTGCATCTCACACGTAGACGACAGGGTCGAAGGTCCTATTGCATGCATCCTGGAGTGCCCGCGGGCAGAACCACCATCACCTCGCCGTCACTCGGCCTGTAGCTCGGCCCTAGCCTGGGCCAGAGACTCCAATTCATCCGGGCCGAGCTTCGGGGGCCGAAGATCCAACTGATCGATGGCGTGAACGAGGATGCCGCCCACCAACGCTCGAAGCGCGTACTTGTGGTCCGCCGGAACGATGAACCACGGAGCCCACGGGGTCGAAGTGGCAGTGAGAGTCTCCTCGTAGGCAGCCTGGTACTCGACCCAGTGTTGGCGTTCGGCCAGATCCGCCATTGAGAACTTCCAATACTTCGATGGGTCGTCCAGACGCTCGAGGAATCGATTCTTCTGCACCTCCTTGGACACGTGCAGGAAGATCTTCACGATTCGCGTGCCGTTGCGGTGGAGGTGGTGTTCGAAGGCGTTGATGTCCTCATAGCGGTCGCGCCAGATACGCTCCGCAGACCCGGCGCTCGAGTCGACGTTCATGTCACCGAGGAGCTCGGGGTGCACCCGGACGACTAGCACCTCCTCGTAGTAGGAGCGATTGAAGATCCCGATCATTCCTCGTTCGGGCAGAGCCTCTCTGTATCGCCAAAGAAAGTCGTGCTCCAGCTCTTCGGCAGAGGACTGCTTGAAGGCCACCACCTGGCAGCCCTGCGGATTGACCCCCGACATAACATGTTTGATGGTCCCATCTTTGCCGGCGGCATCCATCGCCTGAAGGATGATCAACAGAGCATGGGAGCCATTCGCCCACAGCAACTCCTGAGATGCTTCTAGATCTTCGACGAAAGAGCGGAGGTCATCCTTGGCAACCTCCTTGCCGTGTGGTCCAGTGGCATGCAGCCAAACGGCCTCAGTGGATTCGGTGCTTCGTCCCTCTAGGTTGGCCGCTTCCCCCGATGAGATTGTCAGCTCTTCGATGACGGTCGCATCCAACTTCATGCGTCATGCTCTCCCGTGACTCGGACCTCGTTCATCGCTGGCCACGCCGTAGCACACCACCAGCGTAGGGTGCTGGAGTGTCGGGCGCTCAGTGCCTCCGTCGTGATTCACTCGATAATAGGACGTTGGGCTCGACCGATACGGCGGAGTGTGGCACCCGAATCGGATGTCACGGGTGAGAGCAGAAGAGATTCCAATTAACCCGTCGGCCCTCGCTCAAGGAAGCGAGACACATTGGGCGCCGCCTGGTCCCCCACAAGGAGGCGGCGCATCGGGTGAGCCCTTGAGTCTGATCCGTGGGGCCGAGCCGTCTAGCATCAGCTGGACTTCAATGGGCATCTGGCGGTGGGTCACTGTGAATCGGAACCTTCAGATTCTGGAGAATCTCGTCTAGATCCCCATCACGGTGCCGAGCTTCGTGCTCCTCATCACGGTGCTGATCTCCGTGTGCCTGCCCGGCAGCCACTGCAACGGTCTGACTAGTCCACGGTCCCATCGTTCCACAGGATAGGCACGACCACCGATGTTGACTTCCCGCTTCTCCGCCCACCTGGATGTTCACCTGCTTGCCCATACCCTGAGCGTGACCACTCCGGGTCGGCGTCGTAATCGGTCCGGTCAGAGCTTCGAAGCACAGCCGGGTGATCCCGCGGTTCACCAACCAAAGCTGGAACCGTCGAAGGCTACGGCCGCTTTCAAAACTGACCCACTACCGATCGATCTCGGTACGTGCTGAGTATGAATACCGCGGGCACGTGGCATGATGATGTCAATGGCAAGAAATGGTCCCAGCACGTCGGAACCAGGAGATACAGACCCGGTTGCCGATCTTTCGGGTCCACCTCGACAACTGGACGATATCGGCGAAGAGGAATGCTTCGATCTTCTTCAGAGTCAAGATCTGGGCCGACTGGCCATCGTCCATGATGGCCGACCAGAGATCTTCCCCGTGAACTACGCCGTCTCCGGCGGCATCATTGCCATCAGGACAGGGCTGGGAGTGAAGTTGAACTATGCCTCACTTGCCCACGTGGCGTTCGAGGTCGAGGACATCGACCTCGAAACCCGTGAAGGTTGGGTCGTCGAAGTGCGTGGATTTGCCGAAGAGATAACGGACGCAGCCAACCCTTGGGCCGAGAGAGCACGCGACTCCGTGGGTCAACCGTGGGTGACGGGTCCCCACGAGCACTACATCTCAATCACGCACTCGCAGGTGACAGGTCGGAGGCTTCGCCCTCCGCCCACAGCTCCATACTCTTGATTCCCACCCCAGTCACACTCTGCATCGTTTCCTAGTCCTCCGATCTGTGTCAGTCAGCGTTTGGTCGCCGACCGATCCCTTTGCTGAGAGTGCCGCGAAAGGATTGGCGGTGTAGTGAAGTTGAGCCTCGGTTCGTCAAGCGAGCTGCAACTGATACAAGCCCGGCGCCCTCGACGGCCTTCGGGTCGACCATGCATAGTTCGCACCCTGTGGTGGCCTGAGGCTGTGGACGACCGCGACCACTGGGGCAACGGGACGGGTGGAGCGCAATTCAACTGCTGCCTCTTACGGGCCATAGTGTCGGATTCGCCGGCCGCTGATCTCATCTACGGAAATTCGAAGCAAGAGGTCCCGATCTCTGCCCGCCCAGGACGACAATCTCGATCCCCGGGCCTGGTCGAGCTCGACTGGGTCCGTGACTTGGACGCATCGTCCGATGACCAACACGCTCCATCCCTCGTGATAAACGATGTCCGTTCCGTCGATCTCAAATGCCACGTTGCCAGTGGCAGTGGCGGTCTCGAGCTCGCCACCCCGCCGTGTACAAAACAAGATTGCCCTGTCGAAGGCGACATAGTTGACGGGAAGGATCACTGGATGGCCACGCACAACGGTCCCAACTCGACCCAGACTGCCACCCGCAAGCAACCGCAGACACTCGGCTTGGTCAAGGCATTCCAAATGGTCGTTGGGTTGAAAGTGGCTCACGATGCCAGGATCTGTCTGCTGGCTCTGCGCATTCGAAGCGAACCGAGCACCTTGCCATCATCACCGTCAACTCCTGTCGATACGACTCCCGTAGTGCTGCTACGCCGGTGGATTGCTCGAGACACATCGCCACTCATCGGACTCCTTGTTGATCGACTCTGCACTACCTGCTGTGACAGACCCCGCCCGACCCGCACTGGTGGCGGGTCGGGCGATGGTCGGACGACTAAGTGATGTGAGGTGCTGCGTGCAACGGAGGCTCAGGCAGGAGCGAGAGATCCCCGACTGACGTGAGTGGTGTGGGTCACCATCTCTTCGGCTTCGTCCGTGCGGCGTGCGTGCCAGAGGCCGAACGCCACGAGGATTGCCATCAGGCCGGCGAGGACGAAGGCCGAGATCCCCGCGATGAGTGCGATGGTGGCAAAGGTCCCAAATGCGTAGGCCTCGAGCAACAGACCCCGGAGCGTGGTGCCCTGAAACACGGTCTGCACCTTGGCCTCCGCCGCGGTGTAGGCGACAGACCCCTTGGGCAGTGCCATGGCAGCAGCACTCAGCTGGGCATAGGTCTTGCCTCCACCGATCTCGGCGAGGTGCACGGCGATGAAGTCGTTGGCATAGACCTCAGCCTGTTGTCCGGTCACCAGTGGCTGCCCGGCGTACGTGGAGACCGTGCCAACCATGGAGGGAGTGATCTCACTGCCCGCCACGGGGTGGGCGAAGGCCGCCGTTGTCGGGAAGACGATCTGCTGCTCAGCCAGCTGGTTGTGCACGTTGGAATTGGCGAAGCTATAGCCCCACATGAGGAGGCCACCTGCCACCACCAAGACGACCACCATCAATATTCCACCGGCGCTGGCCAGGACATCAAATACCTTGCGTTGCATTGTCTTGCTCCTTCTCCGATCGAACCCTCCGAATGAGGAGCTCTACTAACCATGGTGACCTCCGAGTGAGGTGCCAAATAGGGCCGAACGTCACTTCGGGCCCCGTTCCCGGGCCTTGGACAGGGGAACTGGCCGAATCAGACGCGCCCGAGGCCATCGGCGCCACAGGTGACCGTCCTCGATGATGAGGGCTGGCGCGGTGGAGTTCGCCCCTATTCAGGTCGGGCTGCTACAACCGAGACCCATCGATCGAGGGTCGCCAACGCGACGACCTAGGAGGCGCAAGATGACCGGCACTCGATCCACGTTCTCGCCACACTGCTTCGACTCCTCGAGACCACCTCGTTCCGAAGAGGTCGGACCTGGATCTCGGGATTCTCTTGGCCGGGCCCTTCGGCCGAGGCGCTGATTCGCCTACATGCGAACCAGTCGGTGACAATACTGAAATCTCCTCTTAGGCCACACCGTGAGTGCCCGCTCGTCGCAGGACGCCAACGATTCTGTCCATAATGGATTCTGGCGTGACCTCGAAAAGAGTCCATGGAGACGTGGCGCGGCTGGTCCCCTGATTTTCGACCATGTCACCCTCCCAGACATTGATCCGTCTGTTCGTTGCGTCAGCATCGAGTTGCAGAAAGGGGTTCAGATCCTGGCGAGGGTTCGCTACCTCACCTTGCATCGACATCCAGAGGGTCACCCGCGGCTTGTGCAAAACGTCCAAGTGGTGCTCCTCGATTACGCCACCACCGCCATCGTTTCTGAGGCGTTCAATTGCCGTCTCCATTGTCGGTCGTATAACCGAGTCCGTGATGTCTTGAAACTCCTTGAGGAAATGTTCCCTCTCGACCTCGAGGTGAGCCTCCTCCTCAGCAGACTCTTGGCGCAGATGGGACCACTGATCGACGATCTGGTCGATCTGTCGTAGCGAATCCTCATCCACCGTGGGGTGTGCACTACCGCCGGAGGACCCCACCTGCCCCTCATTAGGCTGGGCCGCTACACCTTCTGCGGCATCAGAGGATTCGTGGTCATGGTCGGGTCCATTGATCTCGCTCATGGGGTCCGTTCCTCCTGGCTCTTGAGCATCAAGGCCGCCGAGACTCTTTGTGTTTCCAGTTCTCTCGCGGCACTCAGGATACGACAACCGTTCACCTCACTCGTCATGAACACGACTCCCCTGGTTTGGGAGTAGCACTAGTACTAAGAGGGCGGCCAGTGCCACCACCACAGTGGCGATTACGAGAGCCAGATCCATACCCGACACGAACGCCTGGCGAGCCAGTACTGCGAGCACCTTGCCCTGCCTCTCCGGAGCATGCTGAGCAACAGCCAGCGCTGCCCCCACAGAGCTCTCGATGAGCCTCTGGACCGAGGCGGAGACGCCGGCATGAGTGATGGCTGGTGCCAGAAGGTGTTGGTAGCGCAGAGTCAGCGCTGTGCCCAGAACGCCGACTCCGAGGGCTCCACCAATCTGCATCGCGGTGTCGTTGGTGGCCGAGCCGACTCCGGCCTCTTCGATGGGGAGGGACCCCATCACCGACTCGGTACAGGGGGCCAGGGCGAGAGCAACTCCGATTCCAAGCACCACAAATGGACCGATGCAATCGCTGTAGGTTCCAGCCAACGTGGTTCGTGACAATACGCCAAGTCCCACAGCGATCAAAGCCAACCCCGAGCCGACGACGAACTTGGTGCCGACCCTACGGGCCACTACCACCGATAGCGGCGCAATGAGGAGAAGCGCCAGGGCCACTGGGGCAATCCGCACGCCAGCTTCGAGGGCGCTGAAGCCGAGGACGAATTGCAGGTACTGGGTCATGAGGAAGAACAGCCCCAGAAGGGCGAAGAGCACGAGGGCCAAAGCAGCGATGGCTGCGCTGTAACGACGGTTGGAGAAGAAGCGCAACGGCAGCATGGGATGGTCGATGCGCCGCTCCCAAACAACGAAAAGGGCGATTGTCAGAGACGCTCCCGCCAGC
Organism: uncultured Acidimicrobiaceae bacterium; assembly: GCA_963704615.1. Lineage (GTDB taxonomy): Bacteria > Actinomycetota > Acidimicrobiia > Acidimicrobiales > RAAP-2 > Bog-756. The sequence continues at coordinate 4,086,224 of OY969923.1, forward strand.
GCGCCAATGATCAGTGGTGAGGACCAGCCCCGGCCCGGGGCTTCGATAATCCCCCAGAGCAACAGCCCAAGCCCGAGAATGGACAATCCGGCACCGACCGGGTCGGGGCGGGTTGAGGACGGGTTCTTCGAGTTGGGCACCAACCAGACCGCAGCGACCAGCCCGATGAGGGCAATAGGGACATTGACCAGGAAGACCGATCCCCACCAGAAATGGGCCAACAGAAATCCGCCCAAGATCGGACCGAAAGCGACCCCGAGCCCGGTTGTGCCTGACCAGATCCCAATGGCTCGAATCCGGTCTCGCTCCGCGGTGAAGACATTGGTCAGGATCGAGAGGGTGCACGGCATGAGGGCGGCGGCCCCGACCCCCATCACCGCACGAGCCAGCGTCAGGCGGTCGGGACTCCCCGACCAGGCGGCGAATGCCGATCCGCAACCGAAGACGACCAGCCCGGCCATGAACACCCATTTGCGGCCTACCCGATCCCCAAGCGCCCCGAGTGAGAGCAAGAGACCAGCAAAGACCACGGCATACGCGTCGACCATCCACTGCAACTGGCTGGAGCTGGCCCCGATGCTTCGTACGATGGACGGGAGCGCCACGTTGAGAACCGTGTTGTCCAGGCTGATCAGGAGCAAGGTGACGCACAGCACTGAGAGCGTGGCCCAGCGGCGTCGGGCGCTGGGCAGTCGCGGCGTAGACACGTGGTCCAGACGCGCTGCATTGCTCGCTATCAGACTGTCGTCAAACTGATGGGTCCTCACAAGACCAGATTCCCTCTTCAATTCGGGTCAACGCTACGCATCGCGTGGCTCGGGTAGTACACGGAGACGAACGGCTCAAACACCGACGACCTCACCGAACCAGTCACTCTCCTCGCACTACCACGACGGAGCTATGGGCGTGGGTGGCCAGGTGGTGACTCACCGATCCCAAGAGCAGGCCCCGGAAAGCACCGAGACCCCTCGACCCGACGACCAGGAGGTCGGCGCTCCGACTGGCATTCACGAGGGCTACTGCGGGCGGGTCTTCACAGGTCTCGCCCTTGGTGACCACATGCGGCGCCACTTGAGCGACGCGGACCACGGCATCATGGACAACCTGCTCTGCGGCCTCAGGCACCCCGACGGCAGCGGCGAAGACGAAGCCGGAAGTCCCGGGGAACACCCACGATCCCACCACCTCGAGCAGGGCACCGGTCCGAGACGCCTCGATGGCGGCCCAGTCGAGCGCCATGTTCGATTCATCGGAGCCGTCGACTCCGACGACGATCTTCTGGGGGTTCGTCTCCGAGATATCGGCCTCGGCGTCATCGGAACTACGAATGATCGCCACAGAGCATGGCGCGTGGGTCAGACAGTGCTGACCGACCGATCCGAACAGTAAGCCCCGGAATCCGCCGAAGCCGCGCGACCCGACGACGAGGAGGTCAGCACCTCTGCTTGCCTCGATGAGGGAATGTGCGGCTGGTTCCTTGCAGAGTAGATGCTTGATGGTCACCGCTGGGTACCGGTCGGCGACACTCAGCGCTGCTTGTTCCACAACGAGCTGCGCATCTTCCTCGTTGAGAACGTCGCCGCCGAATCCACCGGAGACCCACGCCCCCACGATGGTCAGTTCGGCTCCGCTTCGCTCGGCCTCGGCCCCCGCCCAGTCAAGTGCCCGCGAAGCACCCGGGGAGCCGTCCATGCCAACCACGATGCGGGTAGTCACGCGGCCATCACCAGAAACGGCGTGGTCCGTTTGTCCTACCTCGGTTCCCTGGATCTCAGCCATCGATCATCTCCCTCAGGCTCGCTCTCTCCCCGTAGTGGTCCTCAGTCATTGTGGAGGAGGAGGGAGGTTGTCGGCAGGGCCAAAAGTCCATGCCTGGACGGGGATCGCGGAAGATCTCTGCTGCGCACCCCTGTCCAGGCCGGTCAGGGCAAGCATCGCTACCACGTGGGTCAAATGGCCCTAGTTCATGGTCCGCATCGGTGCCAGGCTTGGCTCTATGTGGATAGATGCCAAGGGCTCAACCGTGCTTCCGGCTCCCGAGTGCAGGCGATTGCTGGCTCTTGCGGCCAAGGAGGGGCGGGTTGGGCGCCTTGGGATTGCGACCGACCAAGCCCCGGTGGTCATTCCCGTCAACTTCACCCTGGATGGAGGTCTCGTCTTAGCCCGGGTGGGCACGGGCTACCTCTCGCAGGCTGCGGCCGGCCAGCTGGTGGCGTTCGAAGTCGACAAAGTCGACCAAGGAGCAGGAAGCGCGTGGAGTGTCCTGGTCCGTGGTTTGGCAACCCTGGTCGAGACCCCGACCGAGTCCGAGCTCGGCGCGGCGGCCGAGCCGCTCGTCCCGGAGCCGGGGGACATGGTGCTGACCGTTCGCCCGGACATACTGACCGGTCGCCGCTTCAATATCCGACCCACAATCTAGCGCCGTATCGATAGTGAGACGAGGTGTGGAGGAGCCCGCTCCGGATCGTTCAGGGCTACTTCGAGGCGACTCCGTTCGCCACGGGTTTTTGTTCCGTGGCGTTCGCTAGTGGCCTATGCCAGCACCATCCGAACATGACGGGCAATCTCGAGATCCTCGCGGGCATGGACGACGAGGACGCCCGGTGTGGTTCCTTCGGGAGATATCAGACGATCGCCCTCCCCAAAATAATTGCTCGGATCGTCCAGTCCGATCTGAAGGAATGCGAGTCCGGTGCAGGTATCAGCCCGCAGGAGAGGGGTAGCTTCGCCCGCCCCTCCCGTGAAGACCAACCCGTCGATCCCGCCCATTGCCGCGCACATGGCGGCCACACTGGTCTGGATTCGATACACGTATACTTCGTACGCAAGTCGGGCGCCAGGGTTCCCGGCGCCCATGGCGGAGATCACGCGCCGGAGATCACCCGACCCTCCCGAGAGCCCTCGCAGCCCCGACTCGTGCTCCAGCGCCTGTTGGACTTCATCGACCGACAGACCTCCGTGATGCTGAACCCACAGAATGATCCCGGGGTCGACGCTGCCCGAGCGTGTTGCCATGACCAAACCCTCCAGGGGCGTGAACCCCATCGTGGTGTCCACCGAGCGACCGAAGGCCACCGCAGCCAACGACCCACCGGCACCGAGGTGGGCTGTGACCAGGCGCAACTGTTCAGCCGACCGGCCCAGGAGCTCCCCCGCCCGCCGGCTGGCCCAGGCGTGGCTGAGCCCATGAAAGCCGTAGCGCCGGATGCCCCAACGCTCACGCCAAGACAGCGGTATTGCATACGTCGATGCCTTGGCCGGCATGGTGGCATGGAAGGCCGTGTCGAAACAGGCAATCTGGGGCAAGTCGGGTCGCAAGGATCGCAAGGCGTTGATGGCGGCAAGACCCTGCGGATTGTGCAGGGGAGCCAGATCGGTGAGACTCTTGAGGGTTGCGTCACTTCGATCGTCGAGGAGCACCGGATCGACGAACGAGGAACCACCGTGGACTATACGATGGCCGACCGCGCCGACCTCGGAATTGTCGTCGAGAAATGTGCTCAGGACTCCCTCCAGTTCCGAAGGTTGCGGTCGCGGAAGATCACTCGAAGCCAACAGTTCGTCTGCGTCGTCCAACAAGCTCAACTTCAAGCTGCTGGATCCGGCGTTGATGACAAGAATGCGCACCTGCCCACCTTGCCAGATCGAGTCCCGGAGAGTGGCGAAATGAGGACAGCATGATCAGACCACAAAGCTCGATCTGTCTAAGGAGGGGCCGATGACCGGCACCGCACGACCCATCACCCCGGTCCGAGAGGACGAGCTCCTCAGACTCGACACTTACTTTCGGGCAGCCAACTATCTCACCGCTGGCCAGATCTATCTGATGGATAATGCGCTCCTGCGAAGGCCCCTTACTCCTGCGGACATCAAGCCTCGACTGCTGGGTCACTGGGGAACGAGTCCCGGCCTCAACTTTCTCTACGCACACCTGAGTCGGTGTATCAAGGCGCGGGACCTCAATGCCATCTTCGTCTGCGGGCCCGGTCACGGTGGCCCGGCCGTCGTTGCCAACACCTGGCTGGAAGGAACCTACAGCGAGCGCTTCCCTCACATAGCACGGAACGGCGAGGGCATGGCCAGGCTCTTTCGGCAGTTTTCATTCCCCGGCGGGATACCCAGCCACTGCAGTCCGGACACTCCCGGATCCATCCACGAGGGTGGTGAGCTCGGGTACGCACTGAGTCATTCCTTTGGAGCTGCATTCGACAATCCCGACCTCATTGTGGCGTGCGTGGTCGGCGATGGTGAGGCAGAGACGGGACCAGCGGCTACTGCATGGCACTCGAACAAGTTCCTCGATCCCCGTCACGATGGCGTTGTGCTACCAGTCCTCCATCTCAACGGGTACAAGATTGCCGCGCCGACGGTACTGGCCCGCATACCCACGCCCGAACTCCTCTCACTCTTCACCGGTTACGGATACCGCCCGATGCTCATCGAGGGAGGCTTCGATGGTGAGCCACCCATAGACGTCCACCGACGCATGGCCTCAGTACTCGACGAAGCCCTTGAGGACATTCGTGAGATCCAGGTCTCAGCCCGTTCCCACGGTGCCCGGTCTCGGCCAGTCTGGCCCATGCTGATCTTGAGGACACCAAAGGGCTGGACTGGCCCGAAAGTTGTTGACGGATTACCGGTCGAGGGAACGTTTCGATCCCACCAGCTTCCCCTGACCGAGGTTCGCACCAATCCCGAACATCTGGCCCAACTGGAGGCGTGGCTCCGCAGCTACCGACCCGAGGACCTCTTCGACGGTGACGGCCAGCCGATCAAGACCGTCGGCGATTTCACTCCGTCGGGTGAGCGACGCATGAGTGCCAACCCGCATGCCAATGGAGGACTGCTCTTGTCTGACCTGGAGCTACCCGATTTCTGCAACTACGGAGTCGACGTAGCCGAACCCGGGAACTGTCATGCGCGAGGCCACGCACGTACTCGGAGACTTCCTCCGGGACGTTATCCGGGCCAACCCCTCCACCTTTCGGCTCTTCGGGCCCGATGAGACCTCCTCCAATCGACTGCAGGACGTGTTTGAGGTCACCGACCGGACGTGGGACGCCGAGATGCAACCCGGTGACGATCACCTTGCCCCGGACGGCCGGGTGATGGAGACCCTGTCCGAACACCAGTGTGAGGGATGGCTCGAAGGGTATCTTCTCACCGGCCGTCATGGCCTCTTCAACTGTTACGAAGCATTCATCCACATCATCGACTCGATGTTCAACCAGCATGCGAAATGGCTGAAGGTGAGCCGCGAGGTCCCCTGGCGCCGGCCCGTGGCGTCGCTGAACTATCTCCTTTCCAGCCATGTTTGGAGACAGGACAATAACGGCTTCTCACATCAGGACCCTGGCTTCATCGACCATGTGGTCAACAAGAAGGCGGAGGTCGTACGGGTCTACTTTCCCCCGGACACGAACTGCCTGCTGTCAGTGGCCGACCACTGCCTGTGTAGTCGGAACTACGTCAACGTCATCGTGGCCGGTAAACAGCCCCAGCACGATTGGCTGACAATGGACGAGGCGCTCGATCACTGCACCCGAGGGTTGGGCATCTGGTCGTTCGCATCCAATGACGGTGACTCACTGCCCGACGTGGTGATGGCCTGTTGTGGGGACATCCCGACGCTCGAGACGTTGGCCGCGGTTCAACTGCTTCGAGAGCGTCTTCCGGAGCTGGTCATACGTGTGGTGAACGTGGTCGATCTGATGCGACTAGAACCGGACACGGAACACCCCCATGGCCTGCCCGACCGTGAGTTCGATACCCTCTTCACCCTCGACCGCCCGGTGATCTTCGCCTACCACGGCTATCCAACCCTTATTCACCGTCTGACGTACAAGCGAACGAACCACAAGAACTTCCATGTCCACGGGTACCGGGAGGAGGGCACCACCACCACCCCATTCGACATGGTGATGTTGAATGACCTCGACCGTTTTCATCTGGTCATCGATGTGCTCGACCGTGTTCCAGACCTCGGTCCACGGACTGCGACGCTGCGCCAAGAGATGATCGATGCCGGCCTTGATGCTCGACGCTACGGCCGCGAGCACGGCGAAGATCCGCCGGAGATTGCTCAGTGGAAATGGAGCGGGCTCACGACGGAGTAAGTCGTACAGGATTCGCAGTCGCACCGACACGGTCGGCACCAGCACGCCACTCGGCGATTAAGACCAAGGCCCGCCAGTGGGGCGTCAAATCGTGTCACGAACTGAAGCAGATCTCAAGAAAGGCCTTGAGGCGTTCGCCGTTGCGAGTTAAGAGCAAATGGCCCGTAGAATCCCGCTCGATGTCGAGGGTGGGACAGAACGCTTCCTCTTCACCGAAGAAAAAGTGAGGAGATCCTTGAACACCTCGCTCACGCCCGGACTCCCAATCTGACCAGATCGCGGTGTCATCATTCGTGTCGACTGGTCCAAGGTCCCAGACAGTAGCTAGATGATCAATAACTTGGGCATTCGAGACATCAAGGCCGTCCTCGAAGAGCGCCCTTCGAAGCGCCAAGCTGACCGCCTCGCCAGTCTGGACATCCCGCCCATATGCCGAAGCGGCGAGAGCGAGGGCTGGCAGCGTCGTCATTGGGAACTGGCTCGGATTGAATCCCGTAAAAAGCGTCGGAGCGACTTGAAGGCGGAGTTCATCGACGTGATGAGTCGTGGTCGTTGCGTCGAGAGGCGATCCGTTCACAAGTTCCAGCGGCCACGCCCGCATCACCATTCCAACGTCGCTCCGTCCGCGACAGGACCGTTCTTGGAGCGCAGCCATAATTCCAACGTAGGCAAATGGGCACCAAACGTCAGAGTAGACCTCCAAGATGGGCCTGGAGCAACCTCCGGCCGGTCCGCTCACGATCATCACGATGAGGTGTCTTCTCGTCCAGCGCGTCGACCTTGGTGACGACCCGCGTACGCCAACCGATAGGCGTCATCGGGCTGGATGGGGAATCGCACGCTCACGGTTCCGCGCTCGGTAGTGGAGGTCACGTGAAACCCGGATCTCATGAACACCTCGAGCATGTCACCGTTCTCTGACAGGGTCTGGGCCACGAAGCTCGTGATCCCGTGCTTCCATGCTGCGCCGGCCAACCGTTCGAGGAGAACCGTCCCGATCCCCTGATGTTGGAAGTCATCAGCAACGACAAACGCCACCTCGGCATCGGCGGTCCCGGGGATTCGTTCGTAGCGGCCGACGGCGACGAGCCCATCATCATGCTCAGCCACCAGAGCCAAGCGGTCGACATAGTCGACATGGGTGAACTTCTCCGTCTCGGTGACTGACAGTCTCGGATGCATGAAGAAAAACCGTCGGTACACCGATTGCGGCGACAGATTCTCGTGGAATTGAGTCAGGAGGCGACCGTCGTCTGGGCGAATGGGACGCAGGTGGACGGTGCCCCCTGTCGTCGTCTCAACGTCATCCACCAGTTCGAACGGATAGCGGCCGAGCCCGTTACTCGGCCCACCCGGATCCTCACGGTCAACCATCGCCGAACCGCCTTCTGATTCGACGCCCGGTGATCTTCCGAGGGACTACGCGAACATAGGCATCGCGATCTCCTCCAGCCCAGGGGGCGATGGACAGCGATTGGGCACTGTCAACTTCGCTCGGGTCCACGATCACATGGCTCTCTCCCGTGAGCAATACGCTCCAGCCCTCAGTAAGTGCCTCATCGAGATGGTCGACCTCAAACGAGACCTCTCCCCTGGCTAGGTTCCCCAGGAACGCGGCCTGCGGTTCCGTGCGAAAGACGATGTCGCCCTCGAGTACCCGAAAATTCACGGGAAGGGCCGTTGGTCCCCGTTCGTCCGAGAAGACCAACCGACCCACTCCTCCTGATGCGATCAGCGCCTCACACTCGTCGACCGTCAGCGATTCAAGTGCCGGTCGATCGGACGGATCGGCCCGACCTGGAGGGGCCTCCATTCCGCCACCGGTGATGTCGTCTACCGACACCTCGAGCGCAGCAGCCAACCGCCACATGGCTGCCCGAGACAGCTGCGGCGATGGGCTCGACTCGATAACCCGGACGTAGGTTGGACTCATTCCGGACCGGGTGGCAACCTCGTCAACGGTCAAGCCAAGTTGGCGGCGACGTTCTGCAACCCGACGCCCCAGATCACCAACTGCATTCATCTGTCATTCCTTCCTCTTTTGCGACCACTCGGAGATTCATGCCGGGCAGCACTCGAGCCCGTCAGCAGGGCGCAGGCGCAGGACGATCGTGACCCGATGTTCGCCCGGCGTTCCGATCCACCTGCATCACTTCATTGAATTCCTTGCCGTGCTCCTCAGCAATGTGCGGGCGGGCAACGATCACCACACACTTGGCGTGGCGTGCACACTGATGGGCAACCGACCCAACCAGAGCATCACTGAAGTGAGCGTGGCCCCGGGATCCCGTGACTAGAACATCGGCCTCCTTGGATGCATCGAGGAGGGCCGGGACCGTGGCCTCGGAGCGATCAACCACCTCGAAGGGAACTTCGGGGGCCCACTTCTGTGCATATTCGGTGGCGGCGTCAACAATCTCTCGAGCAAACATCTGAAAGCCGTCGCGAGGTCCCAAGACGAACGCACCAATCGGTGGGTACTGCCACGCATGAACGGCCTCGACCGACGCTGAGCGAACCTTTGCCTCCTCAAGCGCCCATCGCAGAGCTCGTGTGGAGCCGAGCGAGCCATCAATGCCGACGACGATGCGCGATTCGACTGCACGCAGCGGCAGCATGTCCGGGTCCCCATGGACCACCGCGACCGGACAATGGGCATATTGGATGCATTGGTCACTAACCGATCCCAGGAGCAGTTCTTCGAATCCGCCCTTGCCGCGTGCTCCCACTACCAACAGATCAGCCGACCTGCTGGCCACGGTGAGAACCAGCGACGGTGGCCAATCGACAACCTCGCCGTGCACCAGCAACGAAGGATGCCGAGTCGCCACCAGTCCAACCGCATCGTCCACGATCGCCTGCCCGGGCGAAAGATCCGTGGAGCCCGGCTCGTACCAGCTCGGCACGTTCTCCGGACCACTGATTTCGGCGAACAGGATCCTCAGATTCGCCCCTCGGTGCTTCGCCTCATCCGAGGCCCATTTCAACGCAAAGCGGGAATGCTCCGAGCCGTCGATTCCCACGACGACCTCCCACATGTCGCTTTCGCTCTGGACTCGATCATCAATGCTTGGCATGGCACTCCCTTTGGTGGTTTCGATGAAGAACTATCGAGGCTCGACGAACCTGATTCGTTGACTGCGCACCCGGTCGAGTTCCCCCGCTGTCAGCGCTGTGTCCTCGATGAAGTAGGGATTGAGTGCCAGGCGGCTTGAGCGACGTCCCCCCGGGTTCTGCTGGTGATGGCTGTTCGAATTCTTCATGGCTTCCTCCTTGCGCCGGGCAACAAACAGATGCTGCTGGACCCATTGGACCCCGATTCACGTCAGAGATGTAGGGCCGAAGGTCCCGCCATCCGCGTCTTGTCCGGTGCCACTCTGGGCTTTTAACGGTCCATTGCCACCAGCCAGGACGAGGAGTGACGCCCTGCCTCACGGTGGAAAGGTGCCCTGTGCCGGTTGATCCCCCTCCGAAGAGGCTCCTGACGGCACGGCCTACGACTCGAACAAAAGACCGGTGCCCGAACCAATCCCTGAAGAACTAGGTGCAAATCAGCAAGGTGCGCGACCAGGGAGAAGCAAGGGGGAGACGGATGGCTAGGTGCCTGTGGCGTCCGTTCGCCGCGTCTGGGCTGACCGCTCATTGATCCGTGTGGCGTAGCTGGCGGCTTGAGTCCGACGCTCCATGCCCAGCTTGGCCAAGAGATTGGACACGTAGTTCTTTACCGTCTTTTCGGCCAGGAATAGCGTGGCGGCGATCTGCCGATTGGTCTGTCCGTCCGCTACCAGATCGAGGATGCGCCGTTCTTGAGGGGTGAGTTTGGTCAGTAGAGGGTCTTCTTGAGGACCATCGCGGAGGCGGTCGATGGCGCGCTTGCTGAGTTCCGGGTCGAGCAAAGACTGTCCGTCAGCAACCCGTCGTATGTCATCCACCAGGCTCGATGCGCCCACTTGCTTGAGCACATACCCAGAGGCACCGGCCAAGGCAGCAGCCAAAAGTGCCTCATCGTCGGCGTAGGACGTGAGCATCACGCAAGCGATCTCCGGCGACTTCGAACGTATCTCGCGACAGACTTCGATACCGCTGCCGTCGGGCAGACGTACATCGAGTAGGGCCACATGAGGACGGGTTGGCGGGATCCGATCGAGCGCTTCAGCCGAGGTCCCTGCCTCACCTACCACCACAAAGTCGTCAGCGGCCTCGAATAGGGAACGGAGCCCTGTACGAACGATCTCATGATCATCGAGAAGAAAGACCCTGATACTCAACTTTCACTCCTCGGCGTAGCCCTCATCCGAGCCAATCGTTCGCCAATAGGTGGCGGAGCGCTAGCATCACCACAATTAGTCGCCTCGCAATCAGCTTACTTGTTCGGGGTCATTGGAGGCCCTCATGCCGTACCGCTCGATAGACGATCCAGTCAAGCTTCGTCGCGTACTGGAGGCCGCCCTGCTGCTCGAGGCCGACCTCGACCTGCCGACCTTGCTTCGCCACATTGTCGATGAGGCCTGCTCGATGACCAACGCCCGCTACGGTGCCCTCGGCGTGCTCAACGACGAAGGGAACGCCCTTTCCGAGTTCATCACTGTCGGGCTCGAGCCAGACGAGGAGAGGCGGATCGGCGACCGTCCAACCGGCCGAGGCGTACTGGGACTCTTGATCTCTGATCCCAAGCCAAAGCGGCTCGCTCTGCTGAGCTCCGACCCCGCGAGCTACGGTTTTCCTTCCAATCATCCTCCAATGACCTCGTTCCTCGGAGTACCGATCAAGGTGCGAGATGAGGTCTACGGGAATCTCTACCTGACCGACAAGATCGGCTGGTCCGAGTTCACTTCCGACGATGAGTCCTTGATCGGTGCTCTCGCCGTCGCTGCCGGTATCGCCATTGAGAACGCTCGACTGCATTCGCGAGTCCAGGAGGCTGCCGTCTACGAGGAACGGGACCGCCTGGCTACGAGATCTACACGACACGGTCATCCAAAGGCTTTTCGCCATCGGCCTGTCCCTTCAGAGCCTGGCTGGCAATGCCTCGGCCTCGGGTATCTCGGATCGGCTGAAAAGGACGATCTCGGACGTCGATGAAACCATCCGCCAGGTCCGGACCAGCATCTTCGAGCTCGGATCGGACGGACTCAACGGGGGAGTTCGGGACAACGTTCTCACCCTCTTGGAGGAGCTCAAGCCGGTTGTCGGGTTCGGCGTCCCTGCATCATTCGAGGGTCCCGTCGACACGGCAGTTCCCGACATCGTCTGTGAGCACCTTCTGGCCACCGTCCGGGAGGCAATCACCAACATAGGACGGCATGCCCAGGCCACCCAAGCCACCGTCACCATCACCGTGGCCGACGGCCAATGCCAACTGCGGGTCGTCGACGATGGTTGCGGGATCGCCCAATCCCAATCGGGGACGGGTGGACTTGGACTGGGCAACCTACGGCGCCGCGCCGAGAAGCTGCACGGGAGCTTCGATATCCAGAGCCCTCCGGACGGCGGAACGATACTGACCTGGCAGGTCCCGCTCGCCCAGTAGGGATCGCCCGCTGAACCCTCCCTCAGGGGTCACTCGGGCGCCGCCAGATCCGCCCAATCCGTTATGGGACTTTTTCCCCTACTGCAGGTTCCTCCCTTTCCTTACCGTGCAAGTAGACGGTAACCGCGGAGTCGATCGGACTCCCACGGAAAGGAGTCCCGATGTCACTCATCAGCGATCGACCTCAGGTGGAGCAGCCGGCAACACCGGTTCAGCCAGCGCCACCCGTCCAGGGGTTGTCCCGGCGCAACAAGGAGAAGGCCCATGCCCTGGGCCTGACCTCGGCCACCGGTCTGGTCATCGGCAGCATCGTCGGTACCGGCGTCTTCACCATGCCTGCCGTGCTGGCCGGTGCCGGCACCATGGGCATCGTGGTGCTCGGCGTCATCGCCGTGGGCGCCATGCTCCTCGCCACGCTGTTCGGCCAGCTCACCAAGCGAGTTCCCAACAGTGACGGTGGGCTGTACGCCTACTCCCGTCATGAGTTCGGTGACTTCGCCGGCTACCTGGTCGGTTGGTGCTACTGGATCCAGTCGTGGGCCGGCAACGCGGCGATCGTCTCGTCGTGGGTGTTCTACGTCGATGCCCTGTTCGGCTGGGCGCACGTCAGCGGGATGGAGAACTGGGGAATCGCCATGGTGGGCCTGTGGGTGCCGGCCATCATCAATCTGGTGGGAATCCGCCAGATGGCGTGGTTCCAGAACGTCACCGTGGTGCTGAAGTTCCTGCCTCTGCTCTTCGTCGGCGTCATCGGGTGGTTCTTCGTCCAGAGTGGCCACTTCGGAGCCTTCAACGCATCTGGCGGCAGTCTGTACAGCGCCATTGGCATCGCTGCCGGCGTGGCCCTCTTCTCCTTCATCGGCGTCGAGGCAGCAGCCATGACGGCCAAGCGGGTGAAGAACCCCCGGGTCAACGTCAGCCGGGCTTCGCTGCTCGGCACCGCACTCAGCGCCATCCTCTACGTGCTGGTCACCGCGGTGGTGATGGGCCTGGTTGCCCACCACACCCTGGTCAACACCGGCTCGCCGTTCGTCAACGCCTTCCAGTCGATCTTCCCTCACGAGGCATGGGCCGGGAAGTTCATCGCCGCCATCGCCGTCATCTCGGGCATCGGGGCCCTCAATGGATGGACCCTGATCGTCACCGAGACTTCTCGGGCTATGGCCCAGGACGACATGTTCCCACGGCCCTTCGCCTGGAAGGACCGCAAGGGGACGGCCTGGTTCGGCATTCTGGTCGGGACGGCGTTGCCTTCGCTCCTCATGCTGTGGCGCTACACCACCACCTCGGGTCTCACCGTGTTCACCTACCTGGTCGACCTGACCGTGGTGACCGTGGCCATCCCGTACTTCATGTCGGCCATCGCCCAGCTGACCTACCTGGTGTCCCGCCGCCGCCGAGTCAATGGGTGGCTCCTGGCCCGGGACCTGTCCGTTGCCGGTGCCAGCGTCCTGTTCTCGATGTGGGTGACCTTCGCCTCGGGATACCAGGTCGTCTACCAGGCCCTCGTGGTCATCCTGGCCGGGCTCATCCTCTACGCCTTCTTGAACGCCCGGCGCCAGCGCCTCGGTGAGTCCGCGGAGCCGGTGGAACTCGGACTCGAGGGGGTTGACCTCGGCACCGCCAATGGTACAGCCCACCCTGGGGTCACCGTGCCGGTCGTCACGTCGCACGCCGAGGTGACGCCATGACGTTCACTGTGGCCTCAGAAGTCGGCCAGCTGCGCCAGGCCATCGTCCACCGACCCGGGCTCGAACTGTCCCGGCTCACCCCCGAGAACATCGGCGAGCTGCTGTTCGACGACGTGATGTGGGCAAAGAAGGCAAAGGAGGAGCACGACGCCTTCGCCGAGGCTCTCCGGGACAAGGGCGTACAGGTCCATCTCTACGGCCAGCTGCTTGCTGAGACCCTCGAGCTCCCCGACGGGCGGGCCTTCGTCCTCGACCGGGTGTGCACCCCCGAGATCCTGGGCCCGTCCCTCGTCGGGCCCGCCCGGCGGTTGTTCGACGATCTCGACGGTCAAGAATTGGCCGAGTACCTGGTCGGCGGAGTGTTGAAGGCCGATCTGCAACCGCTGCGGGCCCACAGCCTCAAGTGGGACATGCTGCGCACCGACGACTTCGTACTCACCCCACTCCCCAACCACCTGTTCCAACGGGACAACTCGTGCTGGATCTATGGCGGCGTGACGGTCAATCCGATGGCCAAGCCGGCACGGCAGCGGGAGTCGCTCCACACCCGTGCCATCTACCGGTTCCATCCGTTGTTCGCCGATGCCGACTTCGTCACCTACTACGGCGACGAGGATCGGTCGTACCAACCGGCCACCATCGAGGGCGGGGACGTCCACGTCATCGGGAACGGCGCCGTGCTGATCGGCATGGGCGAGCGCACCACTCCGATGGCGGTGGAGACGGTGGCCCACGCACTTTTCGACGCGGACAGGCCACAACGGTCGTGGCCATCGAGCTCCCCCGGTCGCACGCCTTCATGCATCTCGACACGGTGATGTCCATGGTCGACCGGGGCACGTTCGTCCTCTATCCCTACTTCGACCGGAATCTGCGCAGCTGGACCGTCACCGATGGTGACAAGCCAAATGAACTGTTCGTCAGCCAGAATGCCAATCTGTGGGACACGTTGGCCGACCTGCTCCGAGATCCCCGAGGTCACCGTGCTCACCACCGACGAGGACATCCGGGCGGCCGAACGCGAGCAGTGGGATGACGGCACCAACTACCTGGCCGTCGCACCGGGCGTGGTCATGGGCTACGAGCGCAACGTGGCCACCAACACCATGCTCCGCAAGCACGGCATCGAGGTGGTCTCCATCGCCGGCAGTGAGCTCGGACGAGGCCGTGGCGGACCCCGGTGCATGACCTGTCCCATCGAGCGCGATCCGGCGTAGTCGATCACCACGGAAGGGATGAGAGCGATGAATCTGAAGGGGAGAAGCCTCCTCAAGGAAGCGGACTTCACCAAGTTCGAGTTTCTCTACCTGGTCGACCTGGCCGAGGAGCTGCGACAGGAGAAGCGGCTCGGCTCCGAGCGCCAGCGGATGATCGGGCGAAACATTGCGCTCATCTTCGAGAAGGCCTCGACCCGGACCCGGTCTGCATTCGAGGTGGCCGCCCACGACCAGGGGGCTCACGTCACCTATCTGGGACCGGAAGAGTCGCACATCGGCCACAAGGAAACCATGAAGGACACTGCGCGGGTCCTGGGTCGGATGTTCGACGGCATCGAGTACCGAGGCTTCTCTCAGGAGACCGTGGAGGTTCTGGCACGGTTCGCCGGAGTCCCGGTATGGAATGGTCTAACCGACCAGTGGCATCCTACGCAGATGTTGGCCGACGTACTTACCATGCGCGACCACTCCCAAAAGCCGCTCGAGCGGGTGGCTCTGTGCTACGTGGGAGACGCCAGCAACAACACGGCAAACTCACTGCTGGTGACCGGTGCCCTCCTGGGGATGGACGTCCGGATCGCTGGTCCAGAGGCGCTGCTTCCGTCAGCGACCGTGCAGGCATGGCCAATGAGCTGGGGGTCAAGTCTGATGCCCGGATCACGATCGGTGAAGACGCGCTCGCTTCCGTCGCCGGTGCCGATTTTGTCTATACCGACGTCTGGGTCTCGATGGGAGAGCCGGCAGCCGACTGGGATGAGCGGATCGATGAGATGCTCCCCTATCAGGTCAATGCCGAGCTGATGGCGGCAACGGGAAATCCCGACGCCAAGTTCATGCACTGCCTTCCCGCCATACACAACTCCGATACCGAATTGGGGAGACAGCTCTTCGACAAGTGGGGTCTCACCGCCCTCGAGGTGACCGACGAGGTCTTCGAGTCTTCCGCATCGATCGTCTTCGACCAGGCGGAGAACCGCCTCCACACCATCAAGGCGGCCATGGTCGCCATGGTCGGCGATTGACATGCGACTCGTTGTAGCACTGGGAGGAAACGCTCTACTGGAGCGTGGGGAGACACCACTCGCCGAGGTCCAAGAGAAGCACGTTCTCATTGCCGTTGACGCCCTGGCCCCGTTAGCCCGCGATCATGATCTGGTCATCACTCACGGCAACGGGCCCCAGGTCGGCCTGTTGGCACTCGAGAGCGCGAGCGATCCCGTTCTTCCGCACCCCTATCCATTCGACGTCTTGGGCGCTCAGACCCAGGGGATGATCGGCTACTTCCTATTGCAAGCATTCGAGAACGCCCTACCAGGACAGACGCGTGGTGAGCCTGATCTGTCAGACACTGGTGGCTTCCGATGACCCTGCGTTCGCGCATCCGACCAAGTTCGTCGGCCCGATCTACAGCGAAGAGGAAGGGAAGCGTCTCGCACGGCTGCGTGGATGGGAGATCCGGCCGGACGGAGAAGCGTGGCGACGGGTGGTGGCCTCCCCCGAGCCACAGGCCCTCATTGAGATCTCAACCATTCGCATGCTGTTAGCCGACGGATCAGTGGCTATCTGTGCCGGGGGTGGAGGGATACCGGTGTGCCGCAACATAGATGGGGCGTTACGTGGCGTCGAGGCAGTGGTGGACAAGGATCTGACGGCTGCCTTACTGGCCCGCGAGCTCGATGCAGATGCCCTTTTGCTGCTCACCGACGTGGCCGGTATCGAGCGCGATTTCGGCACCGAATCGGCCCAGGTGATCCGGACCACCAATCCCAAGGCGCTTCGGGAGATGAACTTCCCGGCCGGGTCGATGGGCCCCAAGGTTGAAGCTGTCTGTCGGTTCGTGGAAACAACAGGCAAGCAAGCCATGATCGGCCGGCTTGAGGACGCTCTCGAGCTGATCGAGGGAAGCGGGGGACCCTCGTGGAGCCGGTTGATCATGAGATCTGCCAAATTCGATGATT